>CP058703.1:0-4262704 GCA_013414665.1 Cyclobacteriaceae bacterium | reverse complement strand
TCATCTTCCTTTATACTACTCTTTGTTTCTCTTGTTCCGCTTATCGTAAGGCTATAACTATATAATGGTTACTCCTTACAGCATTTGGAACAACTTAACGTTCTGCCCTTCATTGATGTGTGAGTCCTCCCATATAGCGGGGCTCGTTCCTATCAACTACTATGGCGTCTGCTGACTTCTCCTTGATGTACACGACATCAGGAGACCTCCCAGGTAAGACACTTATCCTTCCGTCTATCTCTGCCACATCTACATACCACCTCTTTGCACCAACAGGCTTCGTGATGATGTGCTCACTCACCCGAAGTGGCATGCCTCTGTATGTGGTTCATGTTCTTCAGTACAGACTTTGCAGTCCTGCTTCCTTCAGTTCAAGGATCACTCCTTACAACCTTGCAGCTTGCTATGTGCTTTTAGGATTCGCACATCAGGGACTTGCACCCTTGGGATAATCAAACTATTTTCCCGTCTGGAAAACAGTTGTGCCATGCTGGGCACACACAAGGTATTGCCAAAATGGGGGCTGATGGAAGTAATTCAACAAGGGTTCTTCTATCAGCCTTTTTGCTATATTTGAACTGACGGTTTTCAAATGCCCCCACTTCGGCAATACCCAAACCGTTAGTGGCAATGGCAGGACGACTACCCGAACCGACACTTCGAAACCTGACCAGACAACAGTCCGACACAGAAAAAATAAAAATACCCAACTCACAGGAAAGGAAATTTTTGCCAACGCATTTGGCACATTTGGTTTTTCCCGACACACAAACCAACGCTTCAAAAACCAAAAGAGCAAGCCAACCAAAGCCCACCCACCACCCCAAACTATTTTTAAAACATTTTCTAACTTTGTAACCGAATAACGTGAGCAGAAAATAAATATGACGACACTCTTTATTAAAAATATGGTTTGCAACCGTTGTATTATGGTGGTGCAAAATGAATTGGATAAATTGGGCTTTGATGTANAAAATATCAAATTAGGGNAAGTTATGCTTGCCAAAGAACCCACACCCGAAGAAAAAAGCAATTTAGATAAGGTTTTAATTCCATTGGGTTTTGAAATCATTGACGATAAANAAAGCCGTATCATTGAGCAGATAAAAAACATTATTATTGACTTGGTGCATCATCAGGACAACGATATTAAAACCAATCTTTCAGGTGTATTAAGCAGTAAGTTATACTACGATTATAATTATTTATCTAACCTTNTTTCAGAAGTAGAGGGCACAACTATTGAAAAATATTTTATTGCCCAGAAGATAGAAAAGGTAAAAGAACTATTGGTATATGATGAATTGTCTTTGAGTGAAATTGCCTTTCGTCTGAACTATTCGAGTGTGGCGTATTTAAGCAATCAATTCAAAAAAGTAACAGGGCTGACACCGAGCCATTTTAAACAAATAAAGGTAGATAAAAGAAAGCCGTTAGACAGTTTGTAAATCTTACAAATCAATCCCAAAATTCCACAATAGCCACCAGTATTATAATTGCCAACTTTGCAGTGTTAATTAAAACAATCGCAAAATGGCAGCAAATAATAATAAAGAAATCATCTATCTTCCGTTAGAAGATGTCGAAAGCGACCACTGTGCTTTAATCGTAGAANAAGGATTAGCACAGGTGAAAGGAGTAGAAACCCACAAAGTAGAATTAAACAATCGTAGAGCAGCTATTACGGTAGAAAATGCCGAAGCAGTAAGCGAAGCTGTTAAAACTATTAAAGATTTGGGTTATGGTGTTTCTACTANNAAAAACACCTTCCCTGTTCTGGGGATGACTTGTGCTTCGTGTGCAGGAAGTACAGAAAGTATAGTAAAATACCAAGAAGGTGTTATAAATGCTTCTGTAAATTTTGCAACAGCTAATTTAACTGTTGAATACCTGCCTAACATGACCGATGCAAGCAAGTTGCAAAAAGCAGTACAGTCTATCGGTTATGATTTGTTGATCGAAAACGAAAACACACAGCAAGAAACGCTCGAAGCTATTCACGAAAAGAAATTCAAACAATTAAAAACGAAAACCATTTGGGCAGTTGTCTTATCCTTACCTGTTGTTGTAATTGGAATGNTTTTTATGGATATGCCTTATGGCAATGAAATTATGTGGGTATTCTCTACACCTGTTGTATTGTGGTTAGGTCGGGATNTTTTCGTAAATGCGTGGAAGCAAGCCAAACACCGTTCTGCCAATATGGACACGCTTGTAGCGTTGAGTACAGGTATTGCCTATATTTTTAGTGTATTCAATATGTTGTTTGCCGACTTTTGGCATCAGAGAGGATTACACGCACATGTTTATTTTGAAGCAGCAGCCGTTATTATAGCATTCATTCTGTTGGGTAAATTATTGGAAGAAAAAGCCAAAGGCAATACGTCATCAGCCATTAAAAAGCTAATGGGATTGCAACCCAAAACCGTTATCGTCATACAAGCAGACGGAACGGAAAAACAGACCGCTATTGAAGATGTGAGCACAGGCGATATTATCCTTGTAAAGCCAGGCGAAAAAATTGCAGTGGACGGTATGGTAACTTCGGGCAGTTCCTACGTTGATGAAAGTATGTTGAGTGGCGAACCTGTACCTGTACTGAAANAGNAAAACGAAAAAGTATTTGCAGGAACGATAAACCCAAAAGGCAGCTTTCAGTTTGAAGCCGTTAAGGTTGGAAAAGAAACAATGCTTGCCCAAATTATCAAAATGGTACAAGATGCACAAGGAAGCAAAGCACCTGTACAAAAATTGGTAGATAAGATTGCGGGTATTTTTGTTCCCGTAGTTATCGGCATTGCCATTCTCACATTTATATTATGGTTCTTTTTAGGAGGCGATAACGGAATAGTACAGGGATTATTGGCAGCCGTTACGGTTTTAGTTATTGCTTGTCCTTGTGCGTTGGGATTGGCTACACCTACGGCAATTATGGTAGGCGTTGGCAAAGGTGCTGAAAAAGGTATTTTAATAAAAGATGCTGAAAGCCTTGAATTAGCCAAAAAAGTAGATGCAATTATATTAGACAAAACAGGAACAATTACAGAGGGCAGACCACAGGTAACAGGCATTCAATGGCTAAACAATGACGATACCGCAAAAGACATTCTTTTAAGTATCGAAAAGCAATCAGAACACCCATTGGCAGAAGCCGTAGTAAAATATTTGGACGGTGTTACAGCTACTCAATTATCAGACTTCGACAGCATTACAGGTAAAGGAGCAAAAGCCAATCATAATAACGAAACCTATTTTGTAGGCAACAAANAACTATTGGCAGAAAACAACATCAGTATTCCAAACCAATTACAACAACAAGCCGATGAATGGGGCAAACAATCCAAAACCGTCATTTGGTTTTCAAACAGTAAACAAGCCCTTTCCGTAATTGCCATATCCGATAAAATCAAAGAAACATCGGTAGCAGCCATTAAGGAAATACAGGAAATGGGTATTGATTTGTATATGCTTACAGGCGACAACGAAGCCACAGCAAAAGCCATAGCAGAGCAGACAGGCATCAGACACTATAAAGCCGAAGTATTGCCACAGCACAAAGCCGATTTTGTAAAAGAATTGCAACAACAAGGTAAAACCGTTGCAATGGTTGGGGACGGTATCAATGACAGTACAGCATTGGCAACAGCCGATGTAAGTATAGCAATGGGTAAAGGTTCGGATATAGCAATGGACGTAGCCAAAATGACAATCATTTCATCAGACCTTACCAAAATACCGCAGGCAATAAGGCTTTCAAAACAAACCGTAGGCACTATTAAACAAAATTTGTTTTGGGCGTTTATCTACAACCTTATCGGTATTCCTATTGCAGCAGGTATTTTATATCCTGTAAACGGTTTCTTGCTTAATCCGATGATTGCAGGTGCAGCAATGGCATTGAGTAGCGTAAGTGTGGTAAGTAACAGCTTGCGGTTGAAGTGGAAAAAGTAAAGTAGTAAATCTCAAAATCAAACAGTAATTATAATTGACAAAAAGAATAAATTATGGGACACGACCACAATCACAATCATTCGCATAGTGCAAATAAAAATACCTTAACCATTAGCCTAATCATTATAGCGGCTTATATGGCGGTCGAAGTTATAGGCGGATTGCTCACAAACAGTCTTGCTCTATTGGCTGATGCAGGACATATGTTGAGCGATGCTATTTCATTGTTCATTGCTCTAATGGCTTTTAAATTCAGCAGTAAAGTAGCCGATTATGGTAAAACGTATGGATATAAACGGTTTGAAATATTGGCTGCGGTTATCAATGGAGCAACGCTGATACTGATTTCAGTTTATATTATATATGAAGCAATCGAACGTTTCCAAAATCCGCCCGAAATTCAATCCTACGGAATGCTCATTATTGCATTTATAGGCTTATTGGTAAATGTGCTTGTAGCTTGGATAATGATGCGAGGTGCTGATGTAAAGGAAAACCTCAATATGCGTGGAGCGTACCTGCACGTCATCAGTGATATGTTGGGTTCGGTTGGTGCAATCATCGCAGCTTTGCTCATTCTATTCTTTGGTTGGAGTTGGGCAGACCCTTTGGCAAGTGTCACCGTTGCGGTATTAGTCTTGCGAAGCGGATATTTAGTTACCAAAGCATCGGTACACGTACTTATGGAGGGTACACCCAATAATGTAGAAATAGAAAAAGTAACGGACAAAATCTTAAAAACAGACGGTATTCAAAACATTCACGATTTACATATTTGGACAATTACAAGCGGACTGAACGCTTTAACTTGCCACGCAGTTGTGAATGAANAAATGACGATTGAAGAAAGCGAANAAATGCTTCGTAAAATAGAACACGACTTGGAACACTTAAACGTTCATCACGTAACCATTCAGTTGGAAACACCTGCACACAAACACGATAATTCAATATTGTGCAGCGTAAAGGCAGAACCAACAGCACACGAACATCATCACTGATTTCAGTAAATCTCACAAATCAAACAATAAATAACACAACAAAGCAGAATGATAATGTACTGAAATTTGCAGTATCAAATAACAATTAAAAACAGTAATAAAATGAAGCAAGTAGTAATCAGCGTTCCCAATATGCAAAGTACACATTGCCAAACAAGGGTAAACAACGCAATAAAAGTAATAGACGGTGTACAAATCCAAAACTTGGAAGCAGGTAAATTAACCGTTTCCGTTACATCGGATAACACTGAAAACGAAGTAATGCAAGCCATAGAAAAGGCAGGTTATACCGTTTCGTTAGAAGATGATAATAATTCATCAGAATGTTCAACAGGTTGTTGCAGTAAGTAAATTTTAATCACTTAAAAAAGTATCAGTAAAATGGAAAACAAAGAATTTCAATTTAAGACAAATATTAATTGTGGCGGTTGTGTAGCATCAGTAAAACCACATTTAGACAGTGCAGAGGGTGTTTGCGAATGGAACGTGGACACCACAAACAAAGACAAAATCCTTACTGTAAAATCAGAGGGAATAAGCGAAGAACAAGTTTTGGAAATCATCAAAAACANNGGTTTCAAAGCAGAACCAATAGCTTAATCATTGCAAAAACAACTGTAAAAAAATAAGTAAAAATGAATAAATCAGTAAAAATAACATTGCTTGCAAGTGCCGTTTCATTCGGGTTGCTTTTCGCATCTTGCAACAATTCAAACGGCAATCAACATCATACATCAGATGCAACCGAACACCAACACGCAGATACGGAGGGCGTTTATGCTTGTCCGATGCACCCCGAAGTTACAGGAAAGAAAGGCGACACTTGTCCTAAATGTAAAATGGATTTAGAGTTTGTACAAAAAGACAATTCGGGAAACATTGATGTAATATTGGCTTTCACACCGCAGACCATTGAAGCAGGAAAACCAACAGAGTTTTCAGTTGCCATTACCGAAAACGGAAAGAATGTAGCGTTGGACGTAGTACACGAAAAGAAAATCCATATGTTGGTTGTCAATGAAGAATTAACTTGGTTTGACCACATACACCCAACAGAACAGGCAAACGGAACAAATACCGTAACCGAAACATTTCCTTACAGTGGGAAATACATTATTTACACAGACTTTAAAGCAAGTAATTCATCAGCCACAGTAAACAAACAGGAAATAGAAGTTGCGGGAAATGTTGCAGCCAAACCAGATAACACAAAAAACAAATGGGTTTCAAAAGTGGACGGCTACACAGTTACATTGGTAAACGGCAACGACTTTAAAACCAACAGACCGCAACATATGGGCATATCCATTGAGAAAAACGGCAAATTCGTTACAGGCAATGATATACAGCAGTATTTGGGAGCAGTGGCACACGTTGTAGTAATAGGCAAAGAAAATAAAGATTTCTTGCACATACACCCCACATCAAACGAAAAATATCCTATTCACGGGNAAACACGTTTTGAGAAAGCAGGAGTTTACAGAATGTGGGTACAGTTCCAGCTTGACGGAAAAATACATACAGCAGATTTTACAGTAGATGTAACAGAGGGTACAGAAGTAATCGAAAGCCAACCACACGACCACAGTGGGCATCAGCACTAATAAATAAGCCAACACACAGGCAAGCACATTACGCATTTTGGCAACCACACAAAGCCAATAAAAATGCGTAAAGATTGCCTTTTCCAACCCGAGAAAAATTTCCTTCCCTCTTTTTTTATTTTTTTAGCCGACACACAACCCAATAGACAACGGACGACCAATAGCCACAGCCACTAATCGAGTAGGCGGCCTCGCCAGTTGTAACTGACGAGGTGCGCCTCTCACACCACTGTACGTACGGGCCTCGTATACAGCGGTTCATTAAGTTGTGGAGCTACTGTGGAGTAGTAGGTAAGCATAGATTCGTACCCTCGTTTTGCAAGGCGTTGCAGTGTAATGGTGGTTCGCATAATGGGGCTTTGGGCTACTGCCCATCCTCCCATTCGTGTTCTGCTCCACGCATACGCCTGTCGGGCATTAACTCCGAGCCGAATGAAGTTTTTCTTCCTCCGGTCGGCTTTCTTCCAGTCTGCCCAAATGCAGTACCTTAGTCTATGGCGCACCCAACTGTCGAGTTCTTTGAGTTTGCTCTGTATATTTCCCATGCGGAAATAGTTGATCCAACCCCGGTGAATCTCTTTCAGGTTGGTGATGCGCTCATCGAACGTACGGGCTGCCGTTTTCTTCGTGATGTGTTTTAAGCTGCGCTTTAGCTTCGCCCAACTCTTGTCTGCAACCACCAGTTGGTATTTGCCTTTGACGCCTTTTTCATACGTGGGCACAAACTGATAACCCAGTATGTTGAATTGAACAGGTTTGCGTATGCCGCTCTTTTCCCGGTTTATGGACAGCTTCAACTTGTTTTTCAAAAACAGAAAAATGCTGTTGCCAACTTTGCGGGCTGTGTTTCTACTTTTCGTATAAACACTAAAGTCATCGGCATACCGCACATACCGGTGCCCTTGTTTTTCCAATTCTTTATCTAACTCGTGGAGTAAGATGTTGGACAGCAGCGGGCTCAACGGGCTGCCCTGTGGAACGCCTTTTCTCCGTTTGACTAATCGCCCGTCAATCTTTATCGGGGCGCGTAGCCATTTACGGATAAGGCGTAACGTCAACGGGCATTTCACTTTGCTGTACACAAGTTCCAGCAAGATCACATGATCTACTTCATCGAAGAAGTTCTTTAGGTCTATGTCAACAATGTGAACATATCCTGCATGGATGTTTTGATGGGCTTGTTGCACCGCCTGATGCGCATTACGATTGGGACGGAAGCCGTAGCTGTTTGCTGTGAACTCTGTCTCGAATTTTGGCGCGATAACCTGACTGACCGCTTGTTGTAACATGCGGTCGGTTACCGTGGGAATTCCCAGCAGTCGGGTCTTGCCATTCTCTTTGGGTATCGCTACCCCTAAGATGGATTGCGGTAAGTAGCGTCCGTTACATACCGCGGTCGCTATCGCGTCTCTGTTTTTATTCAAGTGTTGACGCAATGCTGTGACTGTCATACCATCTACGCCTGCCGAACCTCCGTTCGACACGACCTGACGATATGCTTTGTGCATGTTCTTTCTGCTAATAACCCTCTCAATCATCTTCTTTTATACTACTCTTTGTTTCTCTTGTTCCGCTTATCGTAAGGCTATAACTATATAATGGTTACTCCTTACAGCATTTGGAACAACTTAACGTTCTGCCCTTCATTGATGTGTGAGTCCTCCCCATATAGCGGGGCTCGTTCCTATCAACTACTATGGCGTCTGCTGACTTCTCCTTGATGTACACGACATCAGGAGACCTCCCAGGTAAGACACTTATCCTTCCGTCTATCTCTGCCACATCTACATACCACCTCTTTTGCACCAACAGGCTTCGTGATGATGTGCTCACTCACCCGAAGTGGCATGCCTCTGTATGTGGTTCATGTTCTTCAGTACAGACTTTTGCAGTCCTGCTTCCTTCAGTTCAAGGATCACTCCTTACAACCTTGCAGCTTGCTATGTGCTTTTAGGATTCGCACATCAGGGACTTGCACCCTTGGGATAATCAAACTATTTTCCCGTCTGGAAAACAGTTGTGCCATGCTGGGCACACACAAGGGTTTGGCGTAATGGCGGGTTTCGTTCTTCGTATCAACATTTTTGCTAAATTTGAACTTTCGGCTTCGTATCAACGGTAGTGCTAAAATACCGCCACTACGCCAAGCCCCAATCCGTTATGCGGCAGCTTAAAGACAGAACATCGCAAATTGACAACACCTACGACTTTATACTTCGCAGAGTTTTTTCAAATCTGAATTGACATTTGATTTTTTAATATTTAAAATATATTTTCTCTTTTTCAATCTATATTTATTGTTTTTCAATAAATTACTATTATCTTTGCATCGTTAATCAAAATTTTATTCACGATGTCAAAAACAAACAATTTCGTGTTCTGGAGTCTATATACTGTAGCTTGGCTCATTTTCGTAGGCTTGTCAATTGAAGGAGGCGGCCTTATCATCAATTTCATTTATAGTCTGTACAAGCCAGAAGTTGTCCAAAATCTTTACCAGAAATTGGATATGATGCCTATTTTAAGAGAAAGCAAAATGGTGTTTNTTGGTTTGTATAGTTTTATCCTATCCATTGCCATATTAAAGGCAATACTATTCTACTTTCTCATTGTACTGATGCACAAAATGGACAGGAAANAACCATTTAGCACCTTTGTATCTAAGCAAATTTCGAAGGTTAGTTACTTAACCCTGTCTATTGGCGTTTTAGGATACATTGCCCAAGGAATTACACGTAATCTTAATCATCATAATTTTAATACAAGCTATCTCGACCAATTTTGGGCAGATAGCAAAGCCTTTATTTTAATGGGAGCAGTAATTTATATAATAGCCACCATTTTTCAANAAGGTGTAGAAATTCAATCCGAAAACGACCTAATTGTATAAGCTATGCCCATCATTGTAAACTTAGATGTGATGATGGCAAAGCGTAAAATGTCGCTAAATGAGCTATCAGAAAAAGTGGATTTAACACTTTCTAACCTTTCCATCTTAAAAACTGGAAAAGCCAAAGCCATTCGCTTCAGCACCTTAGAAGCCATATGTAAAGCATTGAATTGCCAACCCGCTGATATTTTAGAATATGTTGAAGAAAATAAAAACTAATGAAGAGATGAAGTCAATTATTGCAACTGCCTTAGCACTATTATTAAATTTAAACCTTATTGCACAAAGTAAAGAGAGCGTTTTCATTGGAACAAAAGAAGTCATTTCTTCCAAAATATTAAATGAAAACAGAAAAGTTTGGATTTATTTACCAAATAACACTTCTCAAATAAAAAATTTAAGCAAGCGATACCCTGTAATGTACCTCTTAGATGGCGAAGCCCATTTTTATTCTACCGTTGGCATTATACAGCAATTGAGCCAAGCCAATGGCAATGGTGTTTTGCCTGAAATGATAGTGGTTGCCATAGAAAACACAAACAGGTTGAGAGATTTAACACCTTCTATTGATAGAAACAATCCTAATAGCTTTGTTGGTTTTTTATCTAATGAGTTAATTCCATATATTGATAATAACTATCCAACANCTCCTTATAGATTATTGGTTGGTCATTCCTTGGGCGGACTTACTGCAATTGATATACTAAGCAATAATCCTGCTTTGTTCGATGCGTATATCGCTATTGACCCAAGTATGTGGTTCAATAACGAAACTTATTTANAAAATACTTTTGAGCAATTACCTAAGCATAATATGCAAGGAAAGCGGTTATTCGTAGGCGTAGCAAATACATTGCCTAAGAGAATGAAGTTTTCAAGTCTCAAANAAGATAAAAGTACCGAAACTCAACACATACGTTCTATTTTAAAGTTTGACACCTATCTTAAGACCAATGCCAATGGCTTGAATTATGCACAAAAATTCTACGAAAATGAAAAGCACAATACAGTGCCATTACTGAGTACTTATGATGGATTACGATTTATTTTCGACTACTATTTATTAGATGTATCCGAAAAAGATTTTTCAGATTCAACCGACCTAATTGCTNCTAAAATTAAAAAACATTATGAAGTTGTATCCAATAAAATGGGTTTTAAAAATTCAGCACCAGAAAGCCTGATTAATTATCTTGGTTATGAAGCGTTAACGAAAAAGCATTTCGATAAAGCAGAAGCATTATTCAAACTAAATATAGAATGGTATCCTGAAAGCAATAATGTTTATGACTCTTATGCTGATTATTTAGTTGCCGTTAAGGATACGAGTAAGGCGATAATTAACTACNAAAAAGCATTAGAGATAAAAAGCGAAGCTTCAACACTGTCTAAATTGAATGCAATAAATAAAAGCCAAAATTTTAACTACTCTGTTGATTACTTAAAGAAGTTTGCAGGTACTTATACCTTAGTTGCGTTTAATATAGATATGAATTTGATAATAAAAGATGGTAAACTTTTGGCCACTGTTCCCGGGCAAGCCGATAGTGAATTTGTCCCCACTTCAGAAAATGTGTTCTCTGTAAAAGGGAAACAAGGTTATACCATAACATTTGAATTAGTAAATGGTAAAACCAAAGGCTTTACTTCTGTTCAACCAAACGGAACTTTTCAAGCAATTTATAAAAATGAGTAACCCTATTGCATATCTTGAAATAGAGCCTCTTTCGGCAGATAATCTCATTCTGTTTGCCAAACTTGCCTTGGAACTGTGGCCAGAATCTTCCTTTGAAGATGAACTTGCAGATTGGTCTCAACTGATAAACAACACAAGCAATCACTGTGCTTTGGCAAAATCTGGAGTAGATTATATTGGATTAATACATATTTCACAAAGAAATGACTATGTGGAAGGCTCAATATATGACAGTGCTGCATATTTAGAGGGCATTTATGTAAAGTCAGAATTTAGAAACCTAGGGGTTGGANAAATTCTTTTAGCACATGGCGAGGAATGGGCAAAAGCAAAAGGATTAAAACAATTAGCATCAGATACAGAAATTGAAAACTTAAACGCTCAAAGATTTCATAGTAAGTTAGGATTTAAAGAGGAGAATAGAATAGTTTGCTATATTAAAAATATTTAGACCGACTAAATTTGGAAGACAATAGTATTTATTGAAGACTCATAAAATCTATCGACAAAATAATATCAAATCGCAAGATATCCCAAAGCCGACCGCATAACACGGGTTTTGCGTCAGGCGGGCTGACGTGCAAACTTGGAGCATTGTGCTTCTATTCAAATTCAGTGCTGGTTGACAGTTTTGTGCTCCGAAACCCGCCCGAACGCAAAGCCCGAAAACGTTAGCGGTTATGCTATGACAACACAGCAGACCGACAACGGGGAAGCCGAAAACCGATTAGAGTAGGCGTAAAAAAACAAAAAAGCAAATTTATGGCAGCTAAAACAGCACTTTACATTTTAGGAGGATTATTGCTAATCCCAGGACTTTATCAATTTTATAACATATCGCAACTTGAATCTTTGAATACAGGATTTATGGGAGCTATTGTTGATTCAGTTATAGAACAAAAAAACAGTTTGGATATATGCTAACTATTGGAGGAAGTATTTTAATAGCCATAGGTTATTTTATTAAACCCAAAAACACAGAAGAAAAATGAAAAAGAATTTAGTTTTAGGATTGTCTATTTTTTTAGTATTAGTTTCTGCCTGTAACAACATTTCAAATCATAAGCACGATGGTTCATACGCTATGAACATAAATGTTTTTGGTGTAAGTGTAAATTCAAAACCCGACTTAATTATAAATGGAAATAAAGCAAAATTTAATGGAGAAATCCACGACTGCTCACAATTTTCAGACAGAATAGAAATTGGTGACAATAAAATAACATTTTCTGTTGTTGACGGAGACTTGATAGTAAATGTTCCTACAATGGGAAAAGTCAGATACATTAAACTTTCAGGACAAACCAATTTTAATGAAGAATGATTAACAATCTAATCAGCACTTATACACAGGACAGACTTCTTAAAGATGCTAAGAGCATTGTTATTCCAAAAGAAGAACAATATTTGACTGCATACAAAGAATTTATTAATTACTTTGAGAATCTTGACAAACTTTCTGAACATCACATAATAATTGGAATTTCCTTTACTTACAGTTGGATGCCAACAATTTTAGATTTTCGTTCCAATAAAATTATTGAAGCCACGCAGATTCTCAATTATGCAAAACAAGGCAACAGACCAAGTTTGACAGAACTAGACATTCTTAAAAGTTGTTTTAATAATTCACTTGTTGGAAGTTCTAAACTCTTACACTTCATAAACCCAAATAAATTTGCAATTTGGGACAGTAGAGTTTACAGATACCTTTTTAATCAAACACCACATTCATACCGTGTTGAAAACAACAACACTTATTTAAACTACCTTTATTTCTGCGACCATCTAATTAACAGTTCAGAGATAAACACANTTAAAAAAATAGTTGAAGAAAAAGTGGGCTATACAATGACTAAAATGAGAGCAATTGAACTAATCTTTTTTACAATGGGACAAAAGCACAAACCGCTAACACGGGTTTGGCAAAAGTGGCGGTTCAGTGCTCCGCAGACACATTTGTGGTTAATCAAAGTTTGGTTCTTCGCATCAGCATTTGTGGTAAAATCGCCACCTTCGCCAAGCCCGAAACCGTTAGCGGTAAGCGTAGAGAACCGACACAAACAAGAGACAATAAAATTAAATTTGACTAAAATGAAGAGACCAATTTTAATAACTTTGACACTTGCGACAACCTTTTTCTTGGTTTCGCATTTAAATCAGTAACAACAATAAATAAAGACAACAAAATGAAAAGAGTAACAGGAATTGGGGGCGTATTTTTCAAATGCAAAGACCCAAAAGCGACAACAGAATGGTATCAANAACACCTTGGACTTGATACAAACCCATATGGTGCAACATTTGAGTGGTATGAAAAAGCAGACAGCACAACAAAAGCTCAAACGCAATGGACACCATTTGCACAAGACTCAAAATACTTTGACAAGGATTTTATGATAAATTACCGAGTAGAAAACTTGGAAGCACTTGTTGAAGAATTGAAANAAGAAGGCGTAACCATTGTGGATAAAATGGAAACATATGATTATGGAAAATTTATCCATATTCTTGACGGAGAAGGAAACAAAATTCAACTTTGGGAAGCAATAGACTAATCTTGACAACAGACAAAAACTGAAATTGAATAAACTAGAAGAACGCCTAACCGCTAATCGAGTAGGCGGCCTCGCCAGTTGTAACTGACGAGGTGCGCCTCTCACACCACTGTACGTACGGGCCTCGTATACAGCGGTTCATTAAGTTGTGGAGCTACTGTGGAGTAGTAGGTAAGCATAGATTCGTACCCTCGTTTTGCAAGGCGTTGCAGTGTAATGGTGGTTCGCATAATGGGGCTTTGGGCTACTGCCCATCCTCCCATTCGTGTTCTGCTCCACGCATACGCCTGTCGGGCATTAACTCCGAGCCGAATGAAGTTTTTCTTCCTCCGGTCGGCTTTCTTCCAGTCTGCCCAAATGCAGTACCTTAGTCTATGGCGCACCCAACTGTCGAGTTCTTTGAGTTTGCTCTGTATATTTCCCATGCGGAAATAGTTGATCCAACCCCGGTGAATCTCTTTCAGGTTGGTGATGCGCTCATCGAACGTACGGGCTGCCGTTTTCTTCGTGATGTGTTTTAAGCTGCGCTTTAGCTTCGCCCAACTCTTGTCTGCAACCACCAGTTGGTATTTGCCTTTGACGCCTTTTTCATACGTGGGCACAAACTGATAACCCAGTATGTTGAATTGAACAGGTTTGCGTATGCCGCTCTTTTCCCGGTTTATGGACAGCTTCAACTTGTTTTTCAAAAACAGAAAAATGCTGTTGCCAACTTTGCGGGCTGTGTTTCTACTTTTCGTATAAACACTAAAGTCATCGGCATACCGCACATACCGGTGCCCTTGTTTTTCCAATTCTTTATCTAACTCGTGGAGTAAGATGTTGGACAGCAGCGGGCTCAACGGGCTGCCCTGTGGAACGCCTTTTCTCCGTTTGACTAATCGCCCGTCAATCTTTATCGGGGCGCGTAGCCATTTACGGATAAGGCGTAACGTCAACGGGCATTTCACTTTGCTGTACACAAGTTCCAGCAAGATCACATGATCTACTTCATCGAAGAAGTTCTTTAGGTCTATGTCAACAATGTGAACATATCCTGCATGGATGTTTTGATGGGCTTGTTGCACCGCCTGATGCGCATTACGATTGGGACGGAAGCCGTAGCTGTTTGCTGTGAACTCTGTCTCGAATTTTGGCGCGATAACCTGACTGACCGCTTGTTGTAACATGCGGTCGGTTACCGTGGGAATTCCCAGCAGTCGGGTCTTGCCATTCTCTTTGGGTATCGCTACCCCTAAGATGGATTGCGGTAAGTAGCGTCCGTTACATACCGCGGTCGCTATCGCGTCTCTGTTTTTATTCAAGTGTTGACGCAATGCTGTGACTGTCATACCATCTACGCCTGCCGAACCTCCGTTCGACACGACCTGACGATATGCTTTGTGCATGTTCTTTCTGCTAATAACCCTCTCAATCATCTTCTTTTATACTACTCTTTGTTTCTCTTGTTCCGCTTATCGTAAGGCTATAACTATATAATGGTTACTCCTTACAGCATTTGGAACAACTTAACGTTCTGCCCTTCATTGATGTGTGAGTCCTCCCCATATAGCGGGGCTCGTTCCTATCAACTACTATGGCGTCTGCTGACTTCTCCTTGATGTACACGACATCAGGAGACCTCCCCAGGTAAGACACTTATCCTTCCGTCTATCTCTGCCACATCTACATACCACCTCTTTTGCACCAACAGGCTTCGTGATGATGTGCTCACTCACCCGAAGTGGCATGCCTCTGTATGTGGTTCATGTTCTTCAGTACAGACTTTTGCAGTCCTGCTTCCTTCAGTTCAAGGATCACTCCTTACAACCTTGCAGCTTGCTATGTGCTTTTAGGATTCGCACATCAGGGACTTGCACCCTTGGGATAATCAAACTATTTTCCCGTCTGGAAAACAGTTGTGCCATGCTGGGCACACACATCGGTTTGGCAATATGGCGGCTGAAGTGCTTCTGTGATACATTAGTGCAAGGTTCAACAGCAGTAATCCTATTGAACTTTTGTGCTAAAAATCCGCCACATCGCCAAGCCGAGAACCGTTATAGCCAATGGTAGGACGACACTCCGAACATTGAACAGATGAGCAAAACTTAAACAGAGAGCAAACCATTTTTACAACGAGTAAGCTAACACTCATTTCCGACCCTTCTGTATTTTTTATTTTTTCCACCGCACTTTTTTAATTCAATTTTATTGCCACCACACAAGTGGCACATTTGGTATTGTCCCGACACACAAGCCAACGCTTCACAAAACCAAAAGAGCCACTTTTTGCCTACACTCTGAATGTGTAAACAATAAATCAAAACTTTCTTTGAATTTTATTTGCCCAAGCAAAAATTAGTTTTTACTTTTGTGAGTGAATACTAACTAACATAAAAACAAATTAGACAAGTATGCAAGAATTTACAGATAGGCAAATTGAGATAATGGAAGCGGCTACCAACCGTATTTCAAAATATGGTATTCAGAATTTGACAATTAAAACTTTAGCTGAAGACATTGGCTTATCAGAACCTGCATTGTACCGACATTTCAAAAGTAAAAATGAAATATTATTGAGTTTACTTGAATATTTCAAAACAGAAATGAAAAACCGTATTCAGTCTATTTCTTTTAAACCGACAGACACGACTGCTGATGAATTAAGATCGATTTTTAATTCACAGCTACAAACTNTTACAAACAAACCTGCGATTGTGAGTGTCATTTTTGCAGAAAGCATTTTCCATTTTGATGAAAGTTTGAGTAATAAAGTGGCTGAAATTATGGATATGATGCAGGAATATGTGAAAGCAAACATAACAAAAGGTCAAGAANAAGGGCAATACAATAAATTGATTGGAGCTTCTACCCTAACAACCATAATTATTGGCGGAATGAGAATGACCGTGCTGAAATGGAAATTATCAGGACATAAATCAAATCTTGTTAAGGACGGAAAAACGGTCTTAGATGGAATTTTGAAAATGATTGAGAAAAATTAAAAATTAAGAATATGAAAAAGTATTTGTTTTAGGAATTAGCGTTTTGTTTTTGTGGAGTTGTAATAATACAACTGAAAAATCAACCACACATCAGGAAACTGAAAACCACGCAGAACATCAACAAGATGAAAGTTCTGAATCTATCGAACTCAACAATGGAGAAAAATGGTTGGTGAACGAAGAAATGAAGCCATTTGTAATGAAAGGGGAAGAATTGGTGAATTCTTATATCCAGGATAATCAGACAGATTATAAAGCATTAGCTCAACAATTAATAGAGCAAAACAACCAGCTCATAAAAAGTTGTACAATGAATGGCAAAAGCCACGATGAATTACACAAATGGCTACACCCACATCTTGAAATTGTAAAAGCATTGGAAGATGAAAGAGATGCAACTAAAGCAAATGAAACCGTTTTGCAACTACAACATTCATATCAGCAATATCACCAGTATTTTAACTAAATAATAATTGAGATGAAATTCCAACAAAAATTTACCCTATTTCACAGACTGTTGCATTGGATAATGGCAATTGCAATGCCCATTTTATTCATTACAGGTTTTTTGAGAATGTATTGGATGAATAAAAACAATATTGTTGCTGTTATTGAAAGCAAAACATCGGCAATTCCAAAAGAACAAATGACAGACATTGCAAAGGCAATTAGAGAACCTATGTGGCAATGGCACGAAGTTTTTGCTCACGTAATGATTTTTGCATTTTTAGCACGGATTATTTATATGCTTGTAAAAGGTATTCGTTTTCCAAATCCCTTTAAAAGCAATCAACCGCTTAAAGAACGCTTACAGGGCTTCATTTATGTTTACTTCTATCTTTTTGTTTTTATTTCAGCCGTTACAGGTATTTGTATTGAAAAAGATTTGTTCTCTACTTACCACGAGCAAATTGAAGCCGTTCATAAATGGGGCATTTATTGGTTTCCCATTTTTATTCTACTGCATTTTGCCGGAATTGTTTTAGCTGAATTTTCAAGCAAANAAGGAATTACTTCCAGAATGATTGGAGGAGATTAAATAGCTGAAAAATTATACAAATGCCCCAATACAATATCCCCAAACAGCTTTCCGGTCTTACGGAAGCGGAACTAAAAACCTCCCGTGAGAAATTTGGTTTCAATCAGGCAGAAAACACCATAAAAAGTGCCTGGTACATTCTGTTATTTGACATTCTAAAAGAACCCATGTTGTTATTGCTGATAGCCGTAACTATTATCTATGTGATTGTTGGCAATTATTCCGAAGCACTGTTTATGCTTGGGGCTATCATAGCTGTTTCTGGAATATCCTTTTATCAGGATAATCGCAGTAAANAAGCGTTGGAAGCATTAGAAAAACTGAATGAACCACTCAGTACGGTGATTAGAAATTCTAAAGTGATGCAAATTCCTACGCACGAAATTGCATTGGGCGATTTGTGTATTATCGAAGAAGGGAAAATGATAAATGCCGATGGGAAAATTGTACATAGCAACGATTTTTCGGTGAATGAAGCATCACTTACCGGAGAAAGTTTTTCGGTTTTTAAAAATCCAGAAACAGACGACAATAAGGTTTACAGCGGCACTTTGGTAGTTTCCGGCTTGGCAGTGTTTGAAGTGGAAAATATCGGTGCGAAAACAAAACTCGGAAAGATTGGTCAGTCCATCCAAAACATTAAAGAAGAAATTTCGCCCTTGCAATTACAAATTACAAAGTTTGTAAAGTGGATGGCATTTATAGGAATTGTTGTTTTCTTGATGGTGTGGGCATATAGTTTTTGGCAATCAAGAAACATTGTTCAAAGTTTGTTGGCAGGATTAACCCTGGCGATGTCCATTTTACCCGAAGAAATTCCAGTTGCCTTTACCACTTTTATGGCATTGGGTTCCTGGAAATTGATGAAACAAGGCCTTATTATCAAACGAAGTAGCATAGTAGAAACTTTAGGAAGTACCACCGTAATCTGCACCGACAAAACGGGTACGATTACAGAAAATTCAATGAAGTTGAAAGCTCTTTTTGACTTTAAAACTAAACAGGTTTTTGACGATACAAGTTTTAATAAATCTGAACTTTCTCAACTTATTCAATTTGCGATGTGGAGCAGCGAACCCGTTCCATTTGACCCAATGGAANAAACACTGCACAAAGTATATGCAGAAACGCAAACTTCTGACCTAAGAAAAGGTTTCCAAATGGTTCATGAATATCCGTTGGAGGGCAAACCACCCATGATGACGCATATTTTTGAAAACAATTTAGGTGAACGAATTATCGCTGCCAAAGGTGCACCGGAAGCTATTCTTGAAGTTGCTCAGCTTTCTGAAGATGAAAAAGAAAATCTTCGACAACATATCCGGGATTTCGGAAAACAAGGTTATCGTGTGTTAGGCGTTGCCAAATGTGATTTTGAAGGAAATGATTTCCCTGAAAAACAGCAAGATTTTAAGTTTGATTTTCTTGGGTTTACAGTATTTTACGACCCGCCCAAACAAAATATTCAGCAGGTTTTCAAANAAATATACGATGCAGGGATAAAAGTAAAAATAATTACCGGAGATAATGCCGATACCACAAACGCCATTGCCCAACAAGCAGGCATTAGAAATAATGTTCCTGCTGTTACCGGTGCAGAAATAACGCATCATTCGGAAGCTGAACTGATGACACTTTCAAACGAAACTACTTTATTTACTCGTATGTTTCCGGAGGCTAAACTTGCGGTTGTAAATGCTCTAAAACAATCAGGAGAAGTTGTGGCAATGTTGGGCGATGGTGTAAATGACGCACCCGCACTCAAAGCCGCACATATTGGCGTGGCAATGGGCAACAAAGGAACAGAGATAGCCAAAGCTGCAGCAGCCTTGGTTATCACCAACGATGATCTGGACAAACTCATTATAGGAATAGAAGCAGGCAGAAGGATTTATACCAATATCAAANAAGCTATTCAGTATATTATTTCCATTCACATCCCAATCATATTGACGGTTTCTCTACCCTTGTTTTTAGGCTGGATTTATCCCAATATTTTCACTCCGGTCCATGTGATATTTTTAGAATTAATCATGGGTCCAACCTGCTCTATCGTTTATGAAAATGAACCTATAGAAAAGAATGCGATGCAGCAAAAACCTCGCAAAATGACAGAAACCTTTTTAAATTGGAGAGAATTAAGCATCAGCATTATTCAAGGATTGATGATAACTGTTGGTGTATTATTCGCCTATCAATTGGCTGTACAAAATGGAGCAAGCGAAGAAACAACAAGAGCGATAGTTTTCACCACACTTATTTTTGCCAATGTATTTTTAAGTCTTACCAACCGTTCTTTTACTTATAGTCTTTTTGAAAGTTTTAAAAATAAAAACATCCTGTTTCCATTAATAACTTTGGCAACTCTAATTTTGCTATTCGCCATTTTATACATACCGGTCTTTTCAAACTTCTTTCATGTAAGCAGTTTGAATTTAAAAGATTTAGGGATTGCAATTTTGATAGCAATGGTGTCTGTATTGTGGTTTGAGGTGTATAAATGGAGGAAGAGAAGGAGTCAATCAAACTTTTAAAAAAATAGTTTGCACAATCAAAATAATAATTTTACTTTTGTGAGTGAACACTAACTAACTTAATTATAATAGTATGGCAACATTTGAGAAAGAGATAATATTCAATCTGGAAAATTCAATTGAATACACAGATGGAGGCGTTATCAGCAAACAGATAACTAAAAGCAAAGGTGGAAATTTAACCTTGTTTTCTTTTGACAAAGAACAAGGTTTATCAGAGCATAAAACACCTTACGATGCCATTGTGCAGATTTTGGATGGCGAAGCAGAAATAACGATTGGAAGCAATTTACATAAATTAGAAAAAGGTGATTGTATCATTATGCCTGCAAACATTCCACATGCATTGAAAGCTGTTGAACGCTTTAAAATGTTGTTGACAATGATAAAACAAGAATAATCTAAATACTATTACTATGAACGGTAAAAATAACATCGCAATAGGATTTCTAACAATGGGCTTTNTTATGCTCTATGGATTCCTCTTAATTTATCTCCGTGATTTTGCACCGAACGCAAAAGAATGGGCAGAGTCATACAGCATAGGAAAACATTTTGAGACAAGACTTGCTCATGTACACGGCAACTTATTTGCATTTTTAAATATTTTGATTGGCTACTTATTAATTCAATTTAGTAATAAACTGAAACACATAAAAGCTATTTCAGGATTAGCTCTTGCTGGATTGCTTATGCCAATAGGTATATTATTGGAAGTGTATTTAGGATTACCCNCAATTTTTGTATTGATAGGTGCGATGTCAATGACTGCATCTGTTATTTGGCTGGGCATTTCATTCTTAAAAACCAATAAAGTAGCTGACTTATAAATTATATTTATGAAAAAATATATCCCATATATATCATCTCTTATTTTAACATGCTTCGGTTTACTAACCTTATTTTTAAGTTCTTCCGTAATTTTTGATTGGTTTGGAATACGAGCCAAAGAAGGCAACTATGTCTTGTTTGTTGTTTGGGCAAATTTCATCAGTAGTTTGCTTTATCTTATTTCAGCTTATGGTTTTCTAAAAATAAAAAGTTGGACTTTTAAAACCTTATCGGTAGCAACCGTCATTTTAATAGTCGCATTGATAGGCTTGTTTATTCATATTTATTCTGGTGGTATCTACGAAACAAAAACAGTTTTTGCAATGCTGTTTAGAATTAGTGTTACAATAGTTTTTACGGCTATTGCTTATTTTTCAATCAATAAAAAGAAATAAAAAAATTTACTCAATTATGTTAGTGAATACTCGCAAACTTATACTTAGCTTGATAGTTTTATCAGGTTGGAATATAGTCCAAGCTCAAGAGGTTTGGACATTAAAACAGTGTATTGATACAGCACAAGTCCATAATAAGACTTTGCAAATTAACCGCAATAACATTTCCATTAGTGAACAACGCAAANAAGAAGCACAAGCTAACCTCATTCCGAAAGTTACTGCCAATACCGATTACAAGTATTTTATGGAATTGCCTACGCAATTAATGCCGATGAATGCACTCAATCCGCAAGCACCCGAAGGACAATTCAGAGATTTGCAATTTGGTGTTCCACACAACATCAACGCCAATGTGCAGTTGGCAATGCCGTTGTATAATCCGCAAGTTTATGGGGCGATACAAAGTACACAAATTGCCAAGGAGCTTACAGAATTGCAATTTCAAAAATCGGAAGAACAGGTTTTGTTTGACATTACCACGCTGTATTATAACGCTCAAATCATTGTACATCAATTAGCTNTTTTAGACAGTAATATTGCGAATACCGAAAAGCTACTCAAGAATATGCAACTCTTGAAAGACCAACTTTTGGCAAAAGGTAGCGATGTGAGCAAAGTAAAACTACAAGCCGAGCAACTCAACACTCAAAGGCAAAATGTAAACAACAAACTTATTCAGGTTTTGAATGCCCTAAAATTGAATATGGGAATTTCATTGGAGCAGAATATTACTGTTGTTTCTGAAATCCAGCAAGAAGTTTCTTTAGAAAGTAATACANAAAATGTATTGGAACTGAAAATTATTCAAAAGCAAAATCAACTGCTTCATAGTGATTTAAAAACATTGAACCAATCAAGATTTTTGCCTTCGCTCAACTTAGTTGCTTCCTACGGAACAACTGGTTTTGGTTATGACAAAAAGCCTAACGATTTTCTGAAATTCTATCCGATTGGTTTTGCAGGAATACAACTAAGCTACCCTCTTNTTAATGGAACAGTTACACAGCGAAAAATCAATCAAAAGAAATTGGAGATTACCAACAATGAGTTGCAATCAAAATTGATTACGGAAAAGAATGATATGGAAGTTGAAAATGCTATCCGACAAAAAACAATTGCACAATCCACCATCACGAATACCGAAAGTCAAATTGCTTTAGCCAAAACGATTTATGAGCAAACTGTTTTGCAACAAAAACAGGGAACAGCGAGCCTTACCGATGTTTTGTTAGCTGATAACGCACTTCGTGAAGCACAACAAAATTACCTGAATGCAGTCATTGATTTTCTGAAAGCAGATTTAGAACTTAAAAAGCTAACGGGGTCAATTACTTCAATTAAAAATTAAAAATTACGAATTTAAAATAGATAAAATGAAAAAGATAATTTGGATAATAGCTGGAGTTGCTGTAGTTGGTATGATGATGTTCAAACTTTTAAGCAACAAANAAACCACCGAAAACAGAATATATCAATACGATAAAGAAAAGCCAATTTCGGTAAGTGTTGATACAATCCGATTACAAAATTTTGTAGATGCAGGCAACTATACAGGCACTTTTGAGCCGAATAAGGAAACAAAAATAAGTGCAGACATCCAAGGAAAAATCAATGCGGTATTGGTAGATGTTGGAAGCTATGTTTCCAAAGGGCAAACACTTATTCAGTTGGATAATTCACTATTGAAACTACAACTTCAAACGGTTGAAGTCCAAATTGAGGGCTTGGAAGACGATGTAAATCGCTATACTATTTTAACAGAAGCCGATGCCGTTCAAGGTGTACAGTTGGAAAAAGCAAGATTAGGTTTGAAATCGGCAAAAGTTCAGAGAGCAACTTTGTTAGAGCAAATCAGCAAAACTTCTATTAAAGCACCTTTTAACGGTGTTGTAACAGCCAAACTCAATGAAGAAGGCGGTTTTGCAGCACCGGGAGTTCCGTTGTTGCAAATAACAGACATAAGCACTTTACGCTTTACAGTCAATGTTCCCGAAAATGATTTGGTAAAATTCCAAAACTACCAAACTTACAAAATCAATGCAGATGTTTATCCCGACATTTCACTTTCGGGCAAAGTATCAATGATAGGAAGCAAAGCCAATATGGGCAACAGTTTTCCAGTTCAACTTCAAGTTGCAAACACCAAAAATCTAAGTATCAAATCAGGAATGTTTGGAAAAGTTAATCTTTCTGAAAGCGAACAAGAGCAAGGTATTCTTATTCCAACATCTGCCATTATGGAAGAAAATGGAATTGCAAAAGTTTATGTCATAAAAAACGGAAAAGCCGTATTGCAATCTATTACAACTACTAAAACTATTGGAAACAAAACGCTTGTTTCAAGTGGTTTAAATGAAAATGACATCATCGTTACGAATGGATTTATCAATCTTTTTGATAATGCCAATATCACTACTAAATAAAATCAGCGAGCTATGAATATCACAGAAATATCTATAAAACGCCCATCGCTGATTATTGTGCTTTTCAGCGTGTTTGCCTTGTTGGGAATTATCGGCTACAAGAATTTGAGCTATGAATTGATGCCCGATTTTAATCAGCCTGTTGTAGTAATAAGAACAGTTTATCCAGGAGCAGAACCCAATGAAGTGGAAACTTCCATTTCCCGAAAAATTGAAGATGCACTTTCTAATTTGGAGGGTGTAGATTATTTAGTAACAAAATCTTTACCCAATGCATCTATCATCATCGCCAATCTAAAATATGGTACGGATTTGGACAAAACAATGCAGGATGCACAACGCTACATAGACAATATACGAAAGGATTTACCGAAAGACATTTTAAGTCCGGTGATGAGTAAAGTGTCTCCTAATGATTTACCGATTATGTCGGTGAGTGCCACCAGCAATTTAAAACCGACAGACTTTTATCAAAAAATGAAAGATGATTATCTGCCACAAATCCAGCAACTAAAAGGAGTTGCAGAAATAACCATTTTAGGAGGTGAAGAGCGAGAAATTCAAATTAAAGTAGATAAGGAAAAATTAAAATTATATAAACTTTCATTGTACCAGGTAGTGGAAGCCGTCAATCGTTCAGGGATTGATTTACCTGCGGGAAAATTACAGACCGATACAGAAAATAATTCGGTAAGGTTAGTAGGCAAATTCAATACTATCAATGATATTCAGAATGTTCAAGTTGCTATGCCTTTTCCAAACAGCCCTGTTTATGTGAAAGATATTGCAGAAGTAACGAACGGTATTAAAGAAACCGCTTCTTACAGCCGTTACAACAGCAAAAACGGTATTGGCTTAATGATAAAAAAACAAGGCGATGCCAATGCCGTTGATGTTTCTAAACTGATTAGGGAAAAATTTCAGTCCATTGAAAAACAAAATGCTAATGCAGATGTAAAGTTTGTAGTTACGGATGACAGCACCGATAACACCATTGCAGCCGTTAATTCGGTGGTATTTGACTTGATTTTAGCCGTTATTTTAGTGTCGTTGGTAATGTTGCTGTTCCTGCGAAGTTTCAGAAACTCACTGATTGTGTTGGTCGCTATTCCTACTTCCTTAATTACCTCTTTTGCCGTGATGTGGCTTTTGGGCTATACGCTCAACCTGATGACTTTGCTTGCAATGTCTTTAATCATCGGTATTTTGGTGGACGATGCTACCGTAGTTTTAGAAAATATCCAACGCCATTTGGATATGGGCAAAGAANAAAGAACAGCAGCAATGGACGGAAGAATGGAAATCGGTTTTTCTGCATTGTCTATTACATTGGTTGATGTGGTTGTGTTTCTGCCGATTTTATTCTTACAGGTTTTTGTTGCCGATATGCTAAAACAGTTTTCGGTAGTAGTTATCACTTCTACGCTTACAAGTTTATTGGTAGGTTTTACTTTAACGCCTTGGCTGGCTTCACGCATCGGANAANAAGAAGATTTGCAACCGACTAATTTCTTCAATCGTTTTTTACTTTGGTTTGAACATCAGTTAGACAAATTTATTAGTTGGTATGGCAAAACGCTAAATTGGGTTTTACATCACAAACTTGTTTTTACAGTTTTTGTTTTGCTTCTTTTTATAGGAACAGCAGTAATGATGAAGCAGGGAATTATTGGAAAGGAACTCATTTCCACAGGCGACCAAGGGAAATTCCGTTTGGCATTAGAGTTTGATAAAAGCACTTCCATTCAGCAAAACAATTTGGTTTCAGAANAAATAGAAAACTATATTTTGAAGCAACCCGAAGTTTCAACTGTTTTCAGCAATGTAGGCGGACCAAGCACAGGTATCGGAAGTTTGGGAGTTGGTTCTGCCAATAAAACCGAATTTACTATTCAGCTAAAATCCAGGAAAGAAACAAATAATCTTTCTACCGAAACCTTTATGCGAAAATTGCGAACTGATTTGCAAAAAGAATATTCAGGCATCAATTTTTCAATGATAGCATTAGGCTTAATTCCACGTTCTGCACCGATAGAAATTACATTAAGCGGAAGCGACTTAGACCAGGTAATGCAGACAGGTAATGACTTAAAAACAGTCATTGAAAAAATACCTGGAGCAGATAATGTGCGGCTTTCGGTAGAAGCAGGAAGCCCTGAATTAAAAGTCATTCCTGACAAAGACAAAATGCAGCGTTTAGGATTGAACACGGCTTATGTGGGAATGAATTTGCGTACCGCTTTTACAGGAAATGACGATGCCACTTTAACGGAAAACGGAACAGAATATCCTGTACGGATTTGGTTGGATAAATTCAGCCGTAAAAATTATGATGATGTAAACCAACTCAACATTATAAATCCAATGGGCATTCCGATTGAAGTTTCACAGTTTGCAACTATTGAAAGAGATAATTCGCCTTCGCTTTTAGAACGAAAAGACCGACAACCTGCCGTTACATTAACTTCCGATGCACTCGGCAGACCTTCGGGAACAGTAGCAGACGATGTCGTGGCATATCTCAAAAACAATCCCTTACCAAACGGCATACAAATGACTTGGGGAAGCGATATTAAACGGCAAAACGACAGCTTCGGGGCTTTGGGTTCAGTATTGCTGATTTCATTCTTACTGATTTATTTGATTATGGTAGCCTTATACGACAGTTACATTTATCCTTTTGTTGCCTTATTTGCCATACCCGTTGCAGCTATCGGAGCATTTTTAGCCTTGAATTTATCGTTAAGCAATTTGAGCTTATTTGCTTTGCTCGGCTTGATTATGTTAATGGGATTGGTAACANAAAATTCCATCTTGATTGTGGACTTTACCAACCAACTGAAAGCGGAGGGGAAACATTACAAAGAAGCATTGATTACCGCAGGAAAAGAACGTATGCGACCCATTTTAATGACGACTTTATCAATGGCAATAGGAATGTTGCCCATAGCATTAGCCAGCGGAACAGCAGCCGAATGGAAAAACGGTTTGGCGTGGGTAATTATTGGAGGTTTGCTCTCTTCATTGGCATTGACGGTTTATTTAGTGCCAATGGTGTACTACGGAGTAGATAGAATGAAAGAAAAATTGGGTTCAAATAAAAAACAATAATAAATGAAAGCAACAATTTTTATTATACTGACAGTTGGGTTATGTNTTTTTCTCTGTTCGTTTTCGGGAAATCGGGCAGAAACCTACACATTGACCGTTAAGGTAGAAAAATTACAAAACTCAAAAGGCGTTGTACAGTTCGCCCTTTACAACAAAGACGGCTCAATACCTGATGAAGATTACAGAAATTATTACCGATTAGAGAAAGCGAAAATCGGAAATGGGAAAGCCGAAATTACTTTTAAAAATCTGCCCAAAGGGAAATATGCCGTGAATATTTTACACGATGAAAACAATAACGGAAAGATTGATAAAGGTTTGCTTTTACCCAAAGAGGGAATTGGATTTTCTAATTATCAGTCAATAGGGTTAAAAAACAGTCCCAATTTTTCCAAAGCAAGTTTTGAATTGAACACAGACAAAACGATTAGTGTAAGGATAATTTATATGTAAGCCCCGACACAGGTGTAAGCACATTTGCAAACCGCACAAGCCGAAACACAATCCAAAGTTTGCAAAAGAGCTTATCCCTTTTCCGCCCAAACAAAATTGAATTAAAAAAAGCTCCACCCTTTCTGAAAATAAAAATACGCAACCGCACATCCCGACACGACAAAGACGGAGAATGCAGTATTGACAATGGTTCACAAGGACGGTGGACAAGAACCACTGGCTATAATCGAGTAGGCGGCCTCGCCAGTTGTAACTGACGAGGTGCGCCTCTCACACCACTGTACGTACGGGCCTCGTATACAGCGGTTCATTAAGTTGTGGAGCTACTGTGGAGTAGTAGGTAAGCATAGATTCGTACCCTCGTTTTGCAAGGCGTTGCAGTGTAATGGTGGTTCGCATAATGGGGCTTTGGGCTACTGCCCATCCTCCCATTCGTGTTCTGCTCCACGCATACGCCTGTCGGGCATTAACTCCGAGCCGAATGAAGTTTTTCTTCCTCCGGTCGGCTTTCTTCCAGTCTGCCCAAATGCAGTACCTTAGTCTATGGCACCCAACTGTCGAGTTCTTTGAGTTTGCTCTGTATATTTCCCATGCGGAAATAGTTGATCCAACCCGGTGAATCTCTTTCAGGTTGGTGATGCGCTCATCGAACGTACGGGCTGCCGTTTTCTTCGTGATGTGTTTTAAGCTGCGCTTTAGCTTCGCCCAACTCTTGTCTGCAACCACCAGTTGGTATTTGCCTTTGACGCCTTTTTCATACGTGGGCACAAACTGATAACCCAGTATGTTGAATTGAACAGGTTTGCGTATGCCGCTCTTTTCCCGGTTTATGGACAGCTTCAACTTGTTTTTCAAAAACAGAAAAATGCTGTTGCCAACTTTGCGGGCTGTGTTTCTACTTTTCGTATAAACACTAAAGTCATCGGCATACCGCACATACCGGTGCCCTTGTTTTTCCAATTCTTTATCTAACTCGTGGAGTAAGATGTTGGACAGCAGCGGGCTCAACGGGCTGCCCTGTGGAACGCCTTTTCTCCGTTTGACTAATCGCCCGTCAATCTTTATCGGGGCGCGTAGCCATTTACGGATAAGGCGTAACGTCAACGGGCATTTCACTTTGCTGTACACAAGTTCCAGCAAGATCACATGATCTACTTCATCGAAGAAGTTCTTTAGGTCTATGTCAACAATGTGAACATATCCTGCATGGATGTTTTGATGGGCTTGTTGCACCGCCTGATGCGCATTACGATTGGGACGGAAGCCGTAGCTGTTTGCTGTGAACTCTGTCTCGAATTTTGGCGCGATAACCTGACTGACCGCTTGTTGTAACATGCGGTCGGTTACCGTGGGAATTCCCAGCAGTCGGGTCTTGCCATTCTCTTTGGGTATCGCTACCCCTAAGATGGATTGCGGTAAGTAGCGTCCGTTACATACCGCGGTCGCTATCGCGTCTCTGTTTTTATTCAAGTGTTGACGCAATGCTGTGACTGTCATACCATCTACGCCTGCCGAACCTCCGTTCGACACGACCTGACGATATGCTTTGTGCATGTTCTTTCTGCTAATAACCCTCTCAATCATCTTCTTTTATACTACTCTTTGTTTCTCTTGTTCCGCTTATCGTAAGGCTATAACTATATAATGGTTACTCCTTACAGCATTTGGAACAACTTAACGTTCTGCCCTTCATTGATGTGTGAGTCCTCCCCATATAGCGGGGCTCGTTCCTATCAACTACTATGGCGTCTGCTGACTTCTCCTTGATGTACACGACATCAGGAGACCTCCCAGGTAAGACACTTATCCTTCCGTCTATCTCTGCCACATCTACATACCACCTCTTTTGCACCAACAGGCTTCGTGATGATGTGCTCACTCACCCGAAGTGGCATGCCTCTGTATGTGGTTCATGTTCTTCAGTACAGACTTTTGCAGTCCTGCTTCCTTCAGTTCAAGGATCACTCCTTACAACCTTGCAGCTTGCTATGTGCTTTTAGGATTCGCACATCAGGGACTTGCACCCTTGGGATAATCAAACTATTTTCCCGTCTGGAAAACAGTTGTGCCATGCTGGGCACACACATCGTATTGGCAATAGGCGGGCTGAACAGCTTCGTATCAACGGAAGTGCAAAATTCAACTTCTGTTCTTCGTATGAACGTCAGTGCTAAAACTCCCGCCCATCGCCAATACGTAAACCGTTAGCGGGCATTGTAAGACGACCAACACAAACCAACATTCAGACAATAGAATAGACTTCTGACAATGGAACAGAACGACAAAGCAACAATTAAAATTAGTAGTAATGTTGCCACACCATTTGCACAAACTTACTTTCACGGGACAAGGGCGGATTTGAAAGTTGGAGAAGTAACAATTTGGCAAGGACATCCAGCCGAACAAGTAAAGACAATGAAAGAACATCTAAAGAAACCGAAAGAACAAGGTGTAAATTCATTGAATGACGAATAGAAATGATTAAAATGACCTTTCAATGCAAAGTAATAAGGAAATAGTATTGGAATTTATAAGTGCAACAAATCAANAAGATTGGGATAAGGTTTTGACTTTAGTCCATAACGATTTTATAAGACATAGCTCATCTGAACCAAAAGAAATAAAAACTAATATCGGATTAGTTAAATTCCATCAAGCAGAATTAGAAACATTTCCCGACCTGAAAGAGACCGTAATTTTTACTATTGAAGAAGGTGAATTAGTTGCTGCGAGAATAAACTTTTCAGGGACACAATACGGACAACTTATAAATTTCCCACCGACTGGTAAAAAACTGAATGCGGATTTTAACTGCTTCTTTCGTGTAACGGATGGAAAGATAAAAGAAACTTGGGTTGAGTATGATAATTTAAATGGACTTATTCAACTTGGGCACTATAAGATAAGTTGAAGAACATGACAAACAAAGAACAACGACCCGCTAACATCGGCTTGGCAATATGGCGGCTGAAGTGCTTCTATGAAACATTGGTCCAAGGTTCAACAGCAGTAATTCTATTGAACTTTTGTGCTAAAATTCCCCGCCTTCGGCAATACCCGAACCGTTAGCTGTGATTTTATGGAACGACACGAATACTTCAACCTTTTTCACGACATAAGCACGGCTGACTACAATTTGCTGACCCAAAACCTGAAAACAAAGACTTTTAAGAAAGGCGACTTCATAGCCGTTTCGGGACAAATCCAGCGAGAACTTTATTTTGTAAAAAGCGGTGTGCAAATGTCTTACTTTGACACCGACTGCAAAATCCGGTATAATTGACCACTTGTATCCGGAGCAAATTGACCACCAGTAGTTGATGTCAAAATTGTGCTGCCAGTTTCAGTGTTTTAAAATTAATTAATCTTCGTTTTGTTCTACTGTTTTTTTACTCCATTTTTTCCGAAGCGATTCGCCTTTTAATTCCACCCTGTGAGCGTTGTGTACGATTCGATCAAGCACGGCATCAGCAACGGTTTGTTCACCGATTACATCATGCCATTGTTTCACCGGTAATTGAGAAGTTAATATGGTTGACCGTTTTCCATGCCTGTCTTCAATGAGTTCTAACAGGGATAACCTGGCCGGATGATCAAAGGGTTGGATGCCAAAGTCATCGATAATAAGTAGGTCTTGTCTTTCAATCCGGGCCATTTCTTTGAGTATGGAACCATCGGCCTTAGCCATCTTCAGTTGGGCAAATAACCGCGTAGCATTCATGTACAATACTTTAAATCCAATTAAGCAAGCATGATGACCAAGTGCTGATGCCAGGTAACTTTTTCCTGTACCGGTACTTCCGGTAATGAGGATATTTTCATTTTGCTTAATGAAAGATCCATCAGCAAAACGATGGATTTGATTTTTATCAATCCCTCGCCGGGAGCATAGTCCAGATTTTCTAACGTAGCGTTGTAACGGAACCGGGCACGCTTCATACTCCGGTCAATGGAGCGGTTATGCCTGTCGTCCCATTCACTGTCGATAAGCTGTGCGATCATCTCATCCACCGTAAGACTTTCGGGGCGGGGTGTTTGCAGACTGGTTTGAAAAGCACGGTGCATTCCCAGCAGGCGCATCTTCTTCATTTTTTCAAGTGTTTCAGTGTTCATAGTCTATTGGGTTAGTTGAAAAATAATTTACTGGTAGTAATCACCCCCACGGATGTTATCATGGTCGGGCATGGCGTTAATGTGTTCGCTCTCCGGTGAGAAGACATCGAGTTTCTTGTCCAGGATTTGAACAATGATGGGGTAGTTATAAATGCCATATTGATTAGCCCTTCGGCAGGCATTGATTAATCGTTGAGTACCTACTTTGCGTGCTAAACTTAAGATACCCGAACAGGATTTATAGGCTTGCTCCGGATGGGATTTTCCGTCAATGACTTTACAGATATAAGCCGCTACATCAGCATGGATGACTTTCCCTTGTTCAATAAACTTATCCGCTGTCCAATCACTGAGGTAGCGATGAGCAGAAGCTAAGTGCTCATTGATCGTTGTATACTGGTATTTGCGTTGGTTCCTGGCGTGTACGGCTATGCGCTCATAACGAAAGAAAATTTCTACCTGTGTTGAGGTGTACAGGATTTTAACCTTCTTCCCAATGAAACGAAAGGGCACGCTGTAATAATGTTTATCGACACTAAGACCTACGTGCCCATTTTTCATGACCGTCACCATCAATTGTCTTTTAAACTCATAGCGATAAGCCGGCAGAGATTGTAGTTCGTCACGTTCCAGTTCTTCGAACTGCTGTCTACGACTATAGTCTCGTCCTTTTAGATGGGCATTATTAAGTTCCTCTAAGAGAATCCGTATCGCTGCATTAAGCTCTTCCAGGCTGGTGAAGGTTCGGTGTCTGAGGGCGCGTAAATTCTGGTGTAGATGATTTTTATAATGCCTTCCACCAACGATTTATCTCTTGGGCGATAGGCTCTGGCGGGGATTACGGCTGTACCGTAGTGTTCTGCAAAATCAGCAAACGTTTCATTGATCTGGGGTTCATATTTACTGCTTTTGGTTACTGCACTCTTCAGGTTGTCAGGAACAATGGCGGCCGTAACGCCTCCAAAATATTGAAATGCATTTTCTGTTACGTTAATGAGGTCTTCTGTCTTCTGAGAGTTGACCGCTTCAACATACGTGAGTTGACTGCATCCCAGGATGGCAGCAAAGACTTCTACTTTTCTTTCTTCACCGGTGTGTGGATTAACAATCGAAAGCTTGTCTCCGGCAAAGTCAATGTAGGTCTTATCACCTGCTTTATGTTCCAGGTGCATCACCGGATTGGTTCCGCGCACGTATTGATGGAAGTGAAGACAGAATTGACTTCTGCGATAACCCTCTGGATATTGTTCATGATACTGTTCCCAGAGCTTTTGAAGAGTCATGCCTTTTCGTTTGAGTTGTTTACTCAGTTCGGGGAATAAGCCCTGTAAAGTCTGAAGTTTTGCGTTAGAACTGCTCTGCTTATCGGCACCACCAAAGAGTATCTCCAGTTCATGATCAGTCATGGAACAGACAGCTTCATAGGTGTAGTGCCCCTCGTCAAACCTGCGCAGGTAGCGCTTGACGGTATTGCGGGATACTCCGGTGAGCATCACGATTTGAAGTTTACTCTTGCCTTGCGTGTGCAAGCGGAGTATCTGACGGATTTGAATCATCGCTATTGTTTTATTGGCCATTGGACGTTGGGGTTAAGCCGCCAACGTCACAATTTTGGCCTACTAAAACAGGCGCCAAGAAGACATCAATCGGGGGTGGTCAGTTTGACCGGATAAGGGTGGTCAATTTCGTCCGGATTTGGGTGGTCAGTTTGCTCCGGATTCCCTGGTCAGTTTGCTCCGGATACAAGTGGTCAATTACATCGGAATCTCCAATTAGGGAAAACACACGTTTGGGGAATAAACACCAAAGACAACTTGGACACATTAGTGATTTTTCCGNGTGCAAGAACTTCATCGCTCTTTTGGGACTTTGACAAAGGGTTGGATAATTTAGGTGTTAAGCTCAGGATTNTTNTAGTAGAAACAAACGGACTTCCGAATTTCAGCAATGGCGACACTCCCGATATTAAATCGTTAGATTACGGACATTGGGCAAATGAAGTTCTTGAAAAATTAGAAATCAATAAGGCTTTTATAGCAGGTGCTTCATTTGGCGGTTTAATCTGTATGAAATTGGGAATTACTAACCCCGATAAAATTAAAGCAGCTTTTCTTTTAAATCCAGGTTGTTTACAACCATTTTCCTTGAAACTAAGCAATCTTTATTACAATCTTTTGCCTATTATAAAACCTACCGAAGCAAATGTTCTTAAATTTTTAAATAAAGCTGTTTTCTCAAAACCCAATCACCAATTATCGGCAGAAGCCGAAAGACTAATTATTGACTATGAAGTTTTCGCGATCAGCAGGTATAACGACAAGACACAGAAACCATACTATATGGACAAGCAGTTAGCCGAAGTTAAAGTTGACACTTTTCTGCTTGAAGGCAATAAAGATTTACTTTTCCCTTACCAAAAATCAATTGACAACGCAAAAAAATNNATAGAGAAATTAAAAGAAGTAGAAATGTTTGAAAACGTTGGACACGGAATAGAAACATACAATAAAGCAATGAATTATATTGGAGAACAAATAAAAAACTACCGCTAATCGAGTAGGCGGCCTCGCCAGTTGTAACTGACGAGGTGCGCCTCTCACACCACTGTACGTACGGGCCTCGTATACAGCGGTTCATTAAGTTGTGGAGCTACTGTGGAGTAGTAGGTAAGCATAGATTCGTACCCTCGTTTTGCAAGGCGTTGCAGTGTAATGGTGGTTCGCATAATGGGGCTTTGGGCTACTGCCCATCCTCCCATTCGTGTTCTGCTCCACGCATACGCCTGTCGGGCATTAACTCCGAGCCGAATGAAGTTTTTCTTCCTCCGGTCGGCTTTCTTCCAGTCTGCCCAAATGCAGTACCTTAGTCTATGGCGCACCAACTGTCGAGTTCTTTGAGTTTGCTCTGTATATTTCCCATGCGGAAATAGTTGATCCAACCCCGGTGAATCTCTTTCAGGTTGGTGATGCGCTCATCGAACGTACGGGCTGCCGTTTTCTTCGTGATGTGTTTTAAGCTGCGCTTTAGCTTCGCCCAACTCTTGTCTGCAACCACCAGTTGGTATTTGCCTTTGACGCCTTTTTCATACGTGGGCACAAACTGATAACCCAGTATGTTGAATTGAACAGGTTTGCGTATGCCGCTCTTTTCCCGGTTTATGGACAGCTTCAACTTGTTTTCAAAAACAGAAAAATGCTGTTGCCAACTTTGCGGGCTGTGTTTCTACTTTTCGTATAAACACTAAAGTCATCGGCATACCGCACATACCGGTGCCCTTGTTTTTCCAATTCTTTATCTAACTCGTGGAGTAAGATGTTGGACAGCAGCGGGCTCAACGGGCTGCCCTGTGGAACGCCTTTTCTCCGTTTGACTAATCGCCCGTCAATCTTTATCGGGGCGCGTAGCCATTTACGGATAAGGCGTAACGTCAACGGGCATTTCACTTTGCTGTACACAAGTTCCAGCAAGATCACATGATCTACTTCATCGAAGAAGTTCTTTAGGTCTATGTCAACAATGTGAACATATCCTGCATGGATGTTTTGATGGGCTTGTTGCACCGCCTGATGCGCATTACGATTGGGACGGAAGCCGTAGCTGTTTGCTGTGAACTCTGTCTCGAATTTTGGCGCGATAACCTGACTGACCGCTTGTTGTAACATGCGGTCGGTTACCGTGGGAATTCCCAGCAGTCGGGTCTTGCCATTCTCTTTGGGTATCGCTACCCCTAAGATGGATTGCGGTAAGTAGCGTCCGTTACATACCGCGGTCGCTATCGCGTCTCTGTTTTTATTCAAGTGTTGACGCAATGCTGTGACTGTCATACCATCTACGCCTGCCGAACCTCCGTTCGACACGACCTGACGATATGCTTTGTGCATGTTCTTTCTGCTAATAACCCTCTCAATCATCTTCTTTTATACTACTCTTTGTTTCTCTTGTTCCGCTTATCGTAAGGCTATAACTATATAATGGTTACTCCTTACAGCATTTGGAACAACTTAACGTTCTGCCCTTCATTGATGTGTGAGTCCTCCCCATATAGCGGGGCTCGTTCCTATCAACTACTATGGCGTCTGCTGACTTCTCCTTGATGTACACGACATCAGGAGACCTCCCAGGTAAGACACTTATCCTTCCGTCTATCTCTGCCACATCTACATACCACCTCTTTTGCACCAACAGGCTTCGTGATGATGTGCTCACTCACCCGAAGTGGCATGCCTCTGTATGTGGTTCATGTTCTTCAGTACAGACTTTTGCAGTCCTGCTTCCTTCAGTTCAAGGATCACTCCTTACAACCTTGCAGCTTGCTATGTGCTTTTAGGATTCGCACATCAGGGACTTGCACCCTTGGGATAATCAAACTATTTTCCCGTCTGGAAAACAGTTGTGCCATGCTGGGCACACACAAGGCATTGCCAAAAGCGGGGGTGAACGGCTTCGATTGGGCATTTGTGCAAAGTTCAACATTCGCTCTTCGATTGAACTTTTGTACTAAAAATCCCCGCCTTCGGCAATACCCAAACCGTTGGCAGTAATGCCGCTGGACAGAAAATCCCTCCTAAAAAGCGGACAAAAATGAGTAAATTGTGGAGTGAAAAAACGGACTACAAAGGGACTAAATTTCGTCATAGATAAGCTGACGAACTCCATTGAGAACAGAATTACAGGCGACAGCTTTACGACCAGCATAATACATCTGACCAGAGATGATTTAAAGACTGTTACCAAGAAAAATGGGTGGGTTTTTGACTGGAGATTCGAACTAAACCAACCAGAAAGAGAAGTTTATAAGCTAACAACGACAGAAAACAAAAATGTAATACAAGGACTAATAAGCCTTGAAATTAAGTTTGACCATGTGTACATGCACTTGGCAGAGAGTGCCCCATTTAACAAGGGACGGGACAAAGTCTATGAAGGGGTTCCTGGGAATTTGGTAGCATTTGCTTGCCGCCTCTCATTTCAACGAGGCTTTGAAGGAAACATTTCATTCGTTTCAAAGACCCAATTAATTAACCATTACATTGAAACATTAGGAGCCTTTCACGCAGGTGGACGATTAATGATTATAGAAACAAGAGCAGCTTTAAAGCTATTGGATAAATACTTTAAAAACACAGGACTATGAGGACAAGAAAGAAGGAATTAGACGTTGACTTCATTGGTGGAGTTGGACCGTTGACAAAAGAGGAAGAAAAAGAATTAGCGAAGTGATTAAGATGCTTAAGACTAAGAAAAGTCCGACTCGCAAGCCGACAAGAAAATTGACGACCAAGAAAAAGTAACAGCATAGCGGCACTACTGCCAATCGAGTAGACGGCCTCGCCAGTTGTAACTGACGAGGTGCGCCTCTCACACCACCCCGATCGCTATCGGGGTACGGGTCGCGTATACAGCCCGGCCTGCCGGCAGGCAGGGGTTCATTAAGTTGTGGAGCTACTGTGGAGTAATAGGTAAGCATAGATTCCCTCGTTTTGCAAGGCGTTGCAGTGTAATGGCGGTTCGCATAATGGGGCTTTGGGCTACTGCCCACCCTCCCATTCGTGTTCTGCTCCACGCATACGCCTGTCGGGCATTAACTCCGAGCCGAATGAAGTTTTTCTTCCTCCGGTCGGCTTTCTTCCAGTCTGCCCAAATGCAATACCTTAGTCTATGGCGCACCCACCTGTCGAGTTCTTTGAGTTTGCTCTGTATATTTCCCATGCGGAAATAGTTGATCCAACCGGCACATTTGGTTTTGCCCGACACGCAAGCCGGCCCTTCGCAAAACCAAAAGAGCCAATCCCGCCAAGCCCACCACCCAAATAAAGTTTTCAGATAAAATATGGATACGATACAAATAATTCGTATCTTAGCTATATCCATTTTTGGATAAAATGCAAATACAGTATGGATAAATTTGTTCAGAAGTTCAATTTTGACTTTGCCACCAACCAAAGAGTGTTGCAGCTCATCGGTTATATTGACGGCTTTAAAGGCAAGTGGAACATCGTAGAAAACAAGGAAAACCGCTATTTGAAAGAGTTGCGGAAAATTGCGACCATTGAAAGCATTGGTTCATCTACAAGAATTGAGNGGGCAACCCTTACCGACAAAGAAGTGCAAGAGTTGCTAACCAACATCAAAATCACAAAGTTGAAAACCCGTGATGAACAAGAGGTAATCGGTTATTACGAAGTATTGGAACTTATCTATGACAATTATCCCGACATCAAGCTTTCTGAAAGTTATATCAAGCAACTGCACCAAATGCTTTTGAAATACAGCAACAAAGACGAACGACACAGAGGCGGTTACAAACATCTTTCCAATAAAGTGGTAGCCACCTATCCTACAGGAGAACAACGCACCATTTTTGCCACTACCGAACCAGCATTAGTTGAGGGCGAAATGCGTGAACTCATTGATTGGACAAACGAAAAACTTGAACAAAAAAACATTCATCCGTTAATCGTAACCGGCAATTTCATTTACGATNTTTTGAGCATACACCCATTTCAAGACGGCAACGGCAGATTGTCCCGATTGCTCACTACGCTTTGCCTGTTGCAAAACGATTACGTTTTCATTCAATACATTTCCTTTGAAAACCATATTGAGCAACACAAANAAGAATACTACGAAGCCTTAATGACAGGGCAGAAAAACAGAGGGACAGAAAACGAACGTATTGACAATTGGCTCATTTTCTTTTTGGAAAGTTTGAAAACACTTACCGAAAAATTGGAACAAAAATATAATGTGTTCAAATCCAAAGGCGGTTATCTCAACGAACGACAAAAGCAACTCAGAGAGTTTATTGCAAACAATCAACCAATTAAAGTAAGCGATTTGGCAAAGCAATTTCCCGGCATTCAGTTAAGCACGTTGAAAAAGGATTTACAATACTTGCGGGACGAACAAGTGCTTACAATGATTGGCAAAGGAAAAGGAACAGTTTATATTTTAAGAGAAAAGACTAAAATCTGCAACATGACACGTTGAAGCATACTATTTATAGCCTCTTTTGTATAAAGCATTTTTCAGGTTTCGCAGCGTATTTAGGCAGGCGGTTGAATAAGTTTTGCAAGGCGTTGCAGTATAATGGTGGTTCGCATAATGGGGCTTTGGGCTGCTGCCCACCCTCCCATTCGGGTTTTAACCTGTCTGCGTGACAATTCCTTCTGCTCCTAATCCCATTGTAAGACTAACTATAAGTATTAAATTTAGATGGTAACACGAAGTAAACCCCGGAATTATGTTGAAAGCATTTTCTGTTTCCTTGCTATACCTATTACTGAGCAAGACATGCATAGCCCAGAATCCCGAGACAATCCTGCTGAAAAATTATCGCCCGAAGTCTATCTACCGAATACCTGTTACAAAAGTTACAAAAGCCAAATTTCCGGTTATCGATATGCATGCCCATCCCNGGCAGGCAAAGAGTGTAGAGGGAATAAAAGAGTGGATAAACCGGATGGATAAGTTTGGTATAGAAAAAACTGTTTTACTAGCACAGAAAACCGGACCTTCTTTAGATTCAATATGCAAGGTATTTGCGCCCTTCAGCGATCGTTTTGAAGTGTGGTGCGGATTCGACTATACAGGATACAATGAACCTGGTTGGAGCGAAAAAGCGGTGAAAGAGTTGGAGCGCTGTGTGAAGGCCGGTGCGAAAGGCGTTGGTGTGGGTGACAAAGGATTTGGTGAAATGTTTTCGGAGCCGGCAATTGCCTACGGTATGCATATTGATGACCCGCGAATGAAACCCCTTTTCCAAAAATGCGGTGAGTTGGGAATCCCCGTAAATGTGCATGTGGCAGAGCCCATGTGGATGTACCAGCCCATGGATTCCACCAACGATGGCTTAATGAATGCATACCATTGGCGGGTTGATTCAACCCAACAGGGTTTGCTGGGCCATGCTGCACTCATACGAACCCTTGAAAATGTTGTGCGCGACAATCCAAATACCATCTTCATTGCCAGTCATCTGGCCAATTGTGAATATGATATGACCATACTGGGCAACCTGTTCACGAAATACAAAAACCTGTATGCCGATCTTTCTGCAAGAATGGCGGAAATATCACCGGTGCCTCGTTACATGAATACCTTCTTCGAANAAATTCCAGGACAGGCTGGTATTTGGTACTGACAATACTATTAGCGATTATATGTACGAAACCACCTTCCGGATATTGCAAACAAACGATGAGCATTTTTATGCAACAGATTTTTCGGTTATCATTGGCCCCTATATGGCCTTGGGTTAAAAGACAAAGTCTTAAAGAAGATATATAAAACCAATGCAGAAAAGATATTAAATCGCCAGTAAGCCGGGAAGTAGAATGCAGACACCCTGGTACAAGCCACAAACCATTAAATGAAACACAACACACAGAAAAAATGTATGACTTTGTAAATTCAACACTTGGTTGGTTTCACTTAACCACCGCCCTGTTGGCTATGCTGGCCGGGGCTTTTGTTCTGGCAACACACAAGGGAACAAAACGACATAAACAAATTGGATATATCTATATCGCCTCGATGATCCTGGTATGCGCTTCTGCTATGGGCATTTATCGGTTAACCGGAAGCTTTGGGATATTCCATATTACTGCAATCGTTGGTTTTCTGACATTGGCAGGCGGCATGATACCCATGTTTTTGAAAAATATTGAAAGAAAATACAAAGCCGTTCACGTTTGGTTTATGTATTATTCCGTATTAGGACTTTATGCGGCTTTCGCTTCAGAATTAAGCGTTAGAATACCCGACAGACCTNTTTATTCCATGGTAGGAATTGCGACCGGAACAATCTTTGGCATCGGTACAATTTTTATCTTGAAGAAAGAANAAATATGGTCAAAGTACTTCGGCTAACAAGGAGCACCACTGCCAATCGACAATTATAGTCAATACGTACAATGCAAGCCGACACGTTTTATCCTACCAGTCTTTCAGCCTGGAGAAACTGGTTAAAAAATCATCTTTCAAAACAATCTGTATGGCTTGTTTTTCATACCAAAGCATCAGGTAAATTTTCACTTTCTTGGAGCGAAGCCGTGGATGTGGCACTTTGTTTTGGTTGGATTGACAGCAAGAAAATCAAAATAGATGACGAAACTTCACATCAGTTTTTCAGCAAACGCAAACCCAACAGCACCTGGTCAAAAATCAACAAAGAGAAAGTACAGAAACTCATTAACCTCGGGCAGATGATGCCAGCAGGATACAAGAGCATAGAAGCTGCAAAGGAAAACGGCTCGTGGTATATTTTAGATGAAGTGGAAGAACTCATCATCCCTAAGGATTTAGAGAAAGCATTCAAANAGCACAAAGGTTCAAAGAAGTATTTTCTAACGTTAAGCAAGTCCGTTAGAAAAATGATGTTGCAATGGCTTGTTCTTGCCAAACGACCCGAAACCCGGCAAAAGCGCATTGACGAAATTGCTAAACTTGCAGGGCAAAAGATGAAGCCCAACCAGTTCAAATAATTAACGGCTACGACCATTTAAAATATGAGACAAGCGGTTGACAACGACCTGGAAAAATTAAAATATCGACTGAATTTAATTCTGATTGCACTTCTGTGCTCAACAACTTTAGCGCCATGTGTATTATTCTTTGTAAGGGGCTCTGGTGAATTAAAATGGATGCTTGTATTTATAGTCATAAGCTATTTAGTAAGTCGGCTTCCAAAGGGGTTTATGACCGACTCCAATTCTCTACTGACTTGAGTTTTTATAAAAACTGGGTGTAGACAAATTCAAGCGTCTTTCAACAAACGGAGACTTTATTAATAGGAGAATCAGAAAGAAGTTCCCAACTCATCGCAACGTTGCAAATATTGAAATGATAAAAGAAAAACTAAATGAGACGTACACCATCGAGAAGTCGCATACGGTTCTGTTTGTTTTTGCCTGTTAACAACCAGCTACGCTTTTGGACAAATTCAATGATTACAGCTACAATATTGTTTATAGGAAATATTATCTTCAACTTTTATCCGAATCTTTTACAACAATACAATCGAATAAGGTACACACGGGTTTTGAATAACTACGCCAGACAGAACAATAATTAATAAAAGAAAACAGGGCTACGCACGTATAACAGAACCTTAAGCAAGATACAGGTTTTACCGGCTGGTAAAGTGACCATTAGCTTTCGGAAAAATTCAAGCACAAAATTCTGGTTTATCACTTAGTGTATCAGCCGGATGGAGGCCGAATTGATACAAAACCTTAACCCGGTGGGTGGTGGCCCATCAGGAAACACATGGCCCAGGTGGCCATCGCATACATTGCATTCCACTTCGATGCGCGTCATGCCATAGCTGGTGTCTTTGGTATATTTAATTACGTGGGGCTCCACCGGCTCAATAAAACTGGGCCATCCGGTGCCCGATTCAAATTTGGTTCTGGAGTCAAACAAGGTAGTTCCGCAGCAGCGGCACGCATAAAGGCCGGGTTCATGTGCTTCGCAGTATTCTCCACTAAAGGCGCGCTCGGTGCCCTTCTGGCGGGTAACATAATATTCTTCTTCCGTTAAAACCGCACGCCACTCCGCATCGGTTTTNTCAACCCTGCGAGGTGGCGTTGCATTTCCTTTGCTGGCATAGTGCAGCACATCAAGCCATTTCATAGTGCGGTATTTGTATGTTTGTCAGGTTTCGACAAACTCAACCCAACACCTTATTAAACAACAAATAACCAAATTAGTTCGAAATTTCTTCGGTGCTATGTTTTACACGCTGCCGTTTTCCAAATCCACCAATTNTTAACCGTGAAATTGTACGACCAATTGCTCAGGCTATTATCGGAAAGCCCCAGGCCATTGCTGCCATATGTATTACGATAGGAAATGCCCGGGCTAATGCGTAACCAACGCAAAAGATTCATTTCCAGTTGTGCACCGGGCTCCAGCACATAAAACCAGTTTTCATCGTGTGTGGTTGAAAAATCATCAAAGTCGTCCCATTCATTCCACTGGGGCCGGTGGTATTGAGCTGTAAAACCAACACCACTAAAAAGATTTACTACCAGGTGAATGCTTCGGTTAGAATGGATCACACGTTCGAGCATGAATCCTCCCTGGCCGTACTGATACGTCATCGGTTGCCACGGATTTACACTGTATTGCTGTGGCACTCGAATATCGTTGGTAGAAGCTGCGAAGCCCATGCCAAGCAACCACCTGCGGTTAATAAATACCCCTCCATACACTTCATTCATATTTGCAAAGTGGCCATTGATCGTGGTGAATTTGTTGGAAATAGCCGCGTATCCATTGGCAGAACCTTCGCGGCCAAACAGAGTCTGAATCTCCTGTGCTACGGCCAGGTTGGTGGTAATAACTACAAAAGCAACTATAAGGCGAGTTTTCATACAATTATTGATTTTATAATGGTATGACAACCACGCTACGTCTTACCCCTATTGAATTGAATAGAAAAAGTGCGTGCGGTTGAAGCTACAATGGCTATCGTCAGGTTAATTCGCTTCCAGGTACTCAGTAGCCACCAGGATGCGCGTGGCGATGTGCTGTTTTAGCAGCGCCTGTTCTGCAATAAATGCATTGCTGCTGGAAAGGTGTGAATACTTCTCAATTTCTGCTTCGTATGGTCCAATTACAAAAGGTGAGATAAGGGCATATTGTTTATCTACCAGGTTGTTCATGGCTGTGGTGGTAAATACCTCGCTCAGGAATTGGCTCATGTGTTCCCGGTAGCGATTGGCATACACAGGGTCATCCATCAGGTAACGGATCAAGGGCCATTGATTGGTTATCTTTTCCAGGCCTATTGTTTCGGTTGTATTTCTCCTATTGGAAAGCGATTCGTTATTGTCCCAGGGTATCCAGGTAAGACCTTGTTGCGCATGGTTATACAAATAATAATTATGAGCCATGCGCCCGTATGTATCCCAGTTTTGCATTACGGTATTAACCGCAAGCCATTTCATAAAGTGATCGACATAAAANACCGCTTCCAATTGCTCGCGCCACTGTGCGGGGTTTTGCGTACGCAGGGGACTATGCAACGTATTGATAAGCGAAACCACATCCGAGAAGTCGGCCTCAGCTTTGTTGTTCTTTTTNTCAAATTTATCAGGCACAAAACTGGTAAAGTCGCTTTCGGGTTTATAGATATTACCGTCCTCTTCACCAAACTGGTTTTCAATCATCGTATCATCTACCACCTCCACCATCGTGTACACACCACAGTACCACAACCCGCTTCCGAAATTAATATACACTTTATAAAAAGCCGTTTGGGAACTGGCTATACCGGCCCGATTGAAAATATCCCCGCTAATCTTTTCACGTATCAGAGATGCATCACTTACTCCGGGTGCCATCGACAATTCTTTGAATCCATAAAACCGCTGGTTTTTAAGTTGTGGATAAACATCTTCAAACCGATCGAAGTTTAAGCGAAACGGAAGTTTATAAATTCCTTTACGCCAACTCATGCTTAGCGTGGAGTTACCTTTTAACCGAAACCCTACTTTATACCATTCTTTTCCGTTAAACTTTACAGAAACCGGTACATACTCCGGATCGGCCTGCGGAAAGCCTCCCTGGCCCGCACCTTGTGTGGTGCCAAAATTATAGCCAAAGAGTGTCTTCATATTATTCTGAATGACTTGCCAGTTATTGGAGCCTAATTCAATCACCAGGGTATTTACCTGGTCTTGCGGAAAAACGGTAGTGTAATCCGGNGGCACATCATTGCCATGCGTTTCATCAGTCCAGTCTTTAATTACAAGTTCTTCCTCATCCGGTACCGGATTGATGCCGGCAGGTTCCTGGCAGGCAAGTAGCAACCCGATGCAACTAATCCACACGGTTTTTAACATTCCTCGCATAAGGCGCTGTTGTGCTGACTTAATTCTACATCGGATTAAACAGAAAAATAATCTGATAGGTTACTATAAACTAACAGAAAGTGAGAACAGAAACAAAGATAAGAAAACCAAATCGGGTTTTACATAGGGCATCATGTAGAGGAGCTTACCAGCCGGGTGCCATTAATCCAATACCCTTATTCTTTCAGAATAATTTCTACCCTTCTGTTTTTCCTGCGCCCCTCTTCAAATGTATTATCGCCAATCGGCTCGCTGCTGCCCTTGCCTTCAAACGTAATGCGCCCAATTGCTATGCCTTTATCCATCAGGTAAAGACCTACCGCTTCTGCGCGACTGGTGGACAACCGTTGGTTGTATGCTTCGCGGCCGGTATTATCGGTATGGCCGATTACATGCACCAAAATCTTTTGGTTGTCTTTCAGCAAATTCACGAGTGTGTCTAATTGTTTTGTTACTTCTTTATTAATGTTCGGGCTATTCACATCAAACAGTACATCGCTCAAAATAAATTTACGTTCTACTGGTATAATGGGTGCTACTTTCTTNTTGATATCCGCTGTATCGGGTTTAGGTGCCGGNGGTTCGGTAGTATGAATTTCGGCATGAATAGTATCTCGTTTTATCTTCTTTATTTGCGGATGATTTTTATAATCATCAAACCTTCGGGCCTCCTGCCCTCGCCTCCAACCTGCTGCGCGCCTGCAACCTTCGTTAAAGCAAAGTATCTTNTTAAAGAAATTATGCTTGGGCGCATGGGTGGTGCGTAATATCAGTTTGTTGGAAGCAGAAAGGTGCGTGATGGCTTTGGGTACCCGCACTTCAATATTATCCTGTGCCGAAACACGAATTACCAGTACTAAACTCAGGCCCAGGTAAGTGATCAGGATATTGCGCAAGGGGAATAACTGTTATAAAAACCGGTTTAATACTTTTGTCCAGATGGCATACCCTTTTTCATTCATGTGCAGGTTATCTTCCAGCAACAAACCCGGCAGCAAATTTCCATTCGCATCTAACATGGGCGTCCATACATCTGCAAAATAAACATCCTTTCTAGATTTTGTCCAACTTTTCAATTTCGCGTTAAAGTCCTCGTACATTGCCTTTAGATGCCAGCGGGCTTCGCTTGGTTTGGGTGAAATAAAGATAACTTTTGCTTTAGGCAGTTCTTTTCGAATGGCGGCAAGCAACGAATCGGCATGGATAAGAATCTGCTCGGCCGTACGGCCGGCATTCAGATCGTTATCGCCTTCGTATATAAATATTTTACCCGGCTTATAATTTAAAATCAGCGACTTCGAATAATAAAGCAAGTCGCTCATTTCCGATCCTCCAAAACCCCGGTTCAACACATTGTGAGCAGGAAAACTTTTACTGAGGTTAGGCCATAACCGGATGCTGGAGCTTCCGGTAAACAAAATCAGGTTCTTAGTATTAACAGACGGATCGTTTTTGGTCAATTCTTCTACTTCCTTTTGAAACCGGAGTGGATCCTGCGCCTGCAAACTTATTGAACCGGACACTACGAAAAGAAGGAACAAAATTCGACAAGTCATTTCCATACTTCATTTAGTTGTTGTTGTAAAGATATTCTTGCTGCCGCAGCCTGCGCAGTCATATTATTCCAACGGCACTCCACCACCAGTTTGCCCGAGTAGTTTATTTGTTTAAGCGCCTGGAAATACTCCCGAAAATCATCGCCCCGGGTGCCCGGTGGGGTACGGTCTTCCTGCTCGGCAATATCGCAATGCACTAAATAACCCCGNGTATTTAACAATACAGCAGCCGGTTCCTTTTCCTTCAACATGTGGTAGATATCTGCACACAGCCTGAAGTTAGGCTGATTTACGGCCTTCACAATTTTTAATGCTTCAGCCACGGTAGTAATAAAGTTAGTTTCGGTAGAGTTCAGGTTCTCCAGTGCAAGGATAACACCAAACTGGTTGGCTTGCCGCNNCACCTTGCGCGCCAGGTCTATAAATTGCTTTTGCGCAAGTTCCTTTGCATATCCATCCGGGATTTTACGGGCACTACCACTTCCCCAAATAATAAGATTGATACCCGCCTCCCTGCTTCGCTCAAAAACCTTTTGGGTGTATTTTAAAATCTCCTGTTCATCCACATCCGGCCCCACCAGTTTTAAATCGCCCGGAATAAAAATATTAAGTGCATAAACCGGAATGGTGAGCTTNGCAAGCTGACTCCGTTTGTATTGAAAGGCCGAATCAGAAACAGACCTGGGCGAAACAAGTTGAGGTACTCCTTCTACCAGAAAGGTGTAGCCTGCTTTATTTAAAATATTCTGCTGACTTAGATTGGCTACTACTCCAACTTCCGGTTGCGCCTGTATGGTGTGCACAGCCAGGAAGAGAATAATTATTCGCAACAGGTTATCAAAACTCAAATCCACTTTTGATTATGTACGGTGCGTTTGTGTTCTATATTTCCGGTATGAGTTTGTTTCCTTTGGCTCAAACAACATCAGCCAGACTTCCTCACCATTGGTGCGTGGATTATGTTCTACTCCTTTGGGTACAACTATCATTTCACCTTCGCGGATAATCTCGGTGCGATCGCGAAAGTCGATATACAATGTGCCTTTAAAAACCAGGAATAACTCGTCTTCGTTTTCATGACTGTGCCAAACAAATTGGTCTTTTACTTTGGCAAGTTTAACATACTGCCCATTCAGTTCGCCAATAAGTTTCGGTGTCCATGTTTCTGAAAACAGCTTGAATTTGTTGAGTATATTAATTACCGCCATAGTGAAAGCAACGCGAATTATGTTTAAAGATAAGTCTGAATTTAGTACTGCACAAAACTGATTAACAGGCTAAGGCCGATTGGTCTTTGGTAACTTAACTGGTTAAACCAGCATGGCGACAGCCGCCACCACGGTCATACCAATAATAAACCACCGGTAAAGTGTATCATTTAGCTGGCGCACTACTATTATTCCAAGCCACGCACCCAACAGAATTACAGGCAAGGTGAGTAAATTCAATAGCACTGTACGCCACGTAATGGTGTGCCATAAAAACACATGAAACGGAACCTTAAACCAATTTACCACCAAAAAGAACCAGGCGGTTGTTCCGATGAATACGTTTTTGGGCAACCGTACAGAAAGCAAATACACACTCATAACCGAGCCCGCCAGGTTGCCCACCATAGAAGTAAACCCACCAGCCACCCCGGTTGCAATGGCAAATGACTTTTGTTGAGGAATCCGATCGGGACTTAATCGTTCCAGCCAAACCATGATTATCACGCTCACCACAATGGTGCTGGCCATAATCACTTTAAATACTGTATCATCAATATATTTTCCAAGTACAGTGCCCAGCACCACGCCTGCAGCCGCCCACGGAAATAAAATCTTTAAGTGTTGCCATGAAGCATGCCGGTGATAATACCAAACACCAAACACATCGGCTATAATGAGCATGGGTAACAAAATGCCGCTGGATAGCTGCCCGCCAAATACAACGGCAAGCAACGGTACGGATAACATGCCCGCTCCAAACACGCCCGTCTTAGACATGCCGGTGAGTAAGGCCACGGCAAGAATGATTGTAACTTCAGTGTAAGTAAGGTTGAAGGAGAAGATGGGTAGCACAGGAAAAAGTTACGGGTTATTTGCGACTGAAAGTTGGAATAAATTAGCGAGAACGATCGACAAAGACTCCGGCTCTTAGCCGCCTGAAGAGTGGATTACTTTTTGCGGATGTACTTCAAGTTGCGAACCTTCCCTTCGGCCAGCCACTCTATTGCAGTAGCCATTCGCCTTTCGCGGGTAGCTTCGGTTTTCGCCTCCGTTATCCACTCCACATATTCTTTTCGATTGGAGTAACTGAAATTTGTAAAAGTTTTTAATGCCAATGGGTTAGCGTTCAGTGCTTTTTTAAAATATGACGGCACGAGCAACGCCTTACTTTCAGTCGCGGGCTTTTTGGCTACCTTAATGCCAGAATCATTTAGTTTTGCTGCTTCCTTAATAAACTGAATAAGAATTTTGTCGGGCGGGAGGTCTTTCAGCGATTGGATTTTACCCAGATGCCCCATAGCCGTTTCGCGGGCGGCTTGCTTCACCAGCGATTTGTCTTTCATGAGGGAAGCTTTCCAAAANCCAAAGGCGCAATGTTGTTTAAAGGCTGCCATGTTGCAGAGTATTCCTTTATACTCAAACACCGGAAAACTCCACTTTATAGTTTCCTCTACATCAGGACATGCAAGGTGAACCAACTCCCGTAGGTGAGTAAGAATGGGTATGGCAAAATCGGCCGACTTTAAAATATAGGTATCAATTCGTTTATCGCGCTTTCCCATATTCAATATTATGGTACCTGCGGCAGGAATCCAATACCGGGTTAGAAATAGCCAAAAAGAGGATACTGATTGTGCATCCTAACCTCAATTTTCTATTTTTACAATCCAATTTCAAAGAACCATGGGTCGTATATTTGAGAAGAGAAAACACAAAATGTTCGCGCGCTTTGACAAAATGGCCAAAGCCTTTACGCGCATCGGAAAAGATATTGCTATTGCTGTAAAACAAGGCGGGCCCAACCCCGATAATAATCCGCGCCTGCGCATGGCTATTCAAAATGCCAAAGGGGTAAACATGCCAAAAGATCGTGTGGAAGCTGCCATTAAGCGTGCATCCAGCAAAGAAGAAAAAGACTTTCAGGAGATTGTGTACGAAGGGTATGCGCCACATGGGGTGCCGGTAATTGTTGCCTGTGCTACCGATAACCCCACGCGCACGGTAGCCAACGTAAGGTTACATTTTTCCAAGAATGGTGGCAGCATGGGCAACTCGGGGTCGGTTATGTTTATGTTTGAACACCGCGGGGTGTTTAAGTTCGATCCTGCCAAACTAAATTTAGAAGAAGTTGAATTGGATTTGATTGATGCCGGGNCCGAAGATATACAGCCGGAAGAGGAAGAAATAATTGTGTACACCAAATTTGCCGATTTTGGCCAGATGCAANAGTTTCTGGAATCAAAAGGCTGGGAACCGAAGAGTTCTGAACTGCAATACATACCCACCACCACCAAAGAATTAACAGAGGCTGAACAAGACGAGGTAATGGAATGTATTGGCGCCCTGGAAGCGGATGATGATGTACAAAACGTTTATCATAACCTTGCCTGATGAAAATTGCAGCGTTGATATTGGCTTTCATATCTGCAACCGCTGCTTACGCACAGGATTCGATCCGGTTTTCAACCATCCATTTTTATGGTGGTGTACAAACCGCCATACCCGCCAAAGAGTTTCGCGAAGTAATTGATAACTCGTTCGGCAATATTGGCTTTGGGTTAAATATTGGCATGGTAGTAAGTCCATTGGGCAATAAGAAACCATCACCCATTTTGTTGGGTGTCGATTTTGGTTGCTTCACGTATGGAAATGAAAAGCAACCAGCCTCCACAAATGTGCCCGCGCTAAAAACCACGCACAACGTTTTTACATGGAATGCCATTGCCCGGATAAAACCCACACACCATAAAGGCCGTGTTATTCCGTTTGCCGATGGGCTGCTGGGCTTAAAACTTTTTAATTCCAGAACCAAGATTGATAAAAATGTAACGGATATTATTTTCAACACCGACCAGCGCGAGGTTATTAACAATGTGAAAGATACCGGTTTAAACTATGGACTTGGTTTAGGATTTTATACCTCCNCGAAACAAAACTCAAACCCCGGCTTTCAATTTCGGGTGCTTTATTTGTGGGGCGATGAAGTGAAATATGTTGTTCGTAATTCAGTAGCGGTTAATCAGGACGGTTTTGTTACCTTTTCCACCAACCGGGCCAATACCTCCATGGTGATCGTTCAACTCAACTTTACAGCCCTGGGGCTTAAAACCCTGTTCGGTTCTTATTAACCCATCCTTCCAAAAGCCCAAAATCGGTCAAACAACCCCATTAGAGCTAATTTATTCCCTTATTTTCTTAGTTTTGTAATTCTGCCATGTGCAGAAAATGGTTTTTTTGACGTTTTAAGACCAACATAATAACCAACCTAAACACCACATGAAGGCCGTCTTCTCGGGCTTATTTTTCTTCCTGATTGTTCAGGTATGTGCGCAAGACGTTGAGTCGTATGGCGTATTCGGAGGGTTCAATTTTCCCTTTACGGTAGATCAGGGCTTGCAGAAGGATCCTCGATTCTATGGCAAGTTCACTATCCGCGCTACCCCGGTTGGTTTTTCTTATGGGTACGATCGCGTGGGCCATGGCGTACTCTTTACCCCCAATTATTCACAAATCGGGCAGCAGTTTATCATTAAAAATACTACAGGTGGTGAAGTAGGCACCCGGAACGTACAGATGAACTACCTCAGCGTTCCGGTAGCTTTAAAGCTACACCTTAACGATATGTCATTTTTTAGACTTAGCTTAGTTGCAGCAGTTGCTCCCAGCCTTTTGATTTCTGGCCAGGAAACTTTTACCATCAGCACACCTTCTGGTGCAAGTAAACTCAGGTATCCGAAAGGGGTGAGTGTACCTACCGACCCCGGATATGAAATTGTTTATGATGGTGTGTATGTGCCTGATATGAACAAGGCTGTTTATGTACCTAAAAGTAAATTCAATGCTTTTCAATTGTTTGGATCGGTTGGCTTGCGTAGCGATTTTGATCTGAACGATGACTGGAGCCTTAACTTTGACGGTCGTGCAAACTTTGGAATTTTTGATACCCGCAAATCCACTTACCTCGATCAGTTGAAAACCCCAGCCGGCCCTGCCGATATTAACGGAAACNCCGGGGCACCTGATATTTACGGACAACGAAGAGAAATTTTCCTTTCTGTATCGTTCGGGCTTTCACGAATCATTCAAATCAAACACGCCTATAAACCGAAGGTTACCACCCATGCCGATAATTTCAGAGCGGCAAACGCTAAACCTCCCCGCTCAACCAGTGGCGTAAATGGTGGAATGACCAAACAAAAGGTGGAGGTAAGAAGAAAAAGAGATGAGTTTTCTTTTAAACCGCTAAGACGCTGAGTCGCTAAGCTTATTGCCTTAACAAAACTTTGCGCCTTCGCGCCTCTGCGGTTAATTAAACTATTGCAGCGTAAACTTCGCTTCCTTCACATCCCTGGAGTTACCCCCTACAAACACACTAAACTCACCGGGTTCTGCCACCCAATTCAAATCGTAGTTATAAAATGACAGATCTTCTTTCGTAAGTTGAAACGTTACGGTTTTTGTTTCGCCCGCTTTGATCATTACTTTTTCAAACGCTTTTAACTCTTTTACCGGCCGCGTAACTGAACCTACCCAATCGCGCACATAAAGTTGCACCACTTCAGCCCCATCATATTTTCCGGTGTTGGTTACATCAACCGATACGGTAAGGGTTTGTGCAGGAGTTATGGAGGACTTATCCAGTTTTACATCGCTGTATGCAAAAGCGGTATAGCTCAGGCCAAAGCCAAACGGATAAAGCGGATCGTTTGATACATCGATATAATTTGATTGAAACTTCTGAAACCACGGACCACTTAGCGGCCGGCCCGTATTTTTATGCGCGTAATAAAGCGGTATCTGCCCTACATTTTGCGGAAACGTGGTAGTAAGTTTTCCGGAAGGATTTACCGCGCCAAATAAAACATCGGCAATTGCATCGCCTGCTTCGCTGCCACCAAACCACACGTTGAGTATGGCCGGTACATTTGCATTCTCCCAATTCAAAACCAATGGCCTACCGGTAAACAATACGGCCACTACAGGTTTGCCCGTTTGAAGTAAGGCTTTGAGTAACTCCCGTTGGGTTTGTGGCAGTTCCAGGTTTGTAACACTACTTGCTTCACCTGTCATCTCAGCCGCTTCTCCAATTACCGCCACGACTACATCCGCACTCCGTGCAAGTCGCACGGCTTCGCTACGCATTTCTTCGGCTGTGCGCTTATCGCGATTTAATGATTTGCCAAACAGGGTGGCCCGCTCTTCAATGGCCGCATCTTCATGTAAATTTGAACCTCGTGCATATACAATTTTGGCAGCGCTTCCTGCCGCTTTTGTAATTCCATCCATAACAGAAACCGATTCCGAGAAACGAGCAGCCACACTCCATGTTCCGGTCATATTTTCGCGTGTGTTGGCCATAGGCCCAATCACGGCTATCGTTCCGGATTTTTTNAATGGCAGAATATTGCCTTCATTTTTCAGCAACACAAAACTTTCGGTTGCCGCCTTGCGCGCCTCGGTCCGGTTGGCAGCCGTAAACACTTCGGTGTTAGCACGCGCTTCGTTGCAATATCTGTAGGGATCATCAAACAAACCTAATTGAAACTTTGCTTTTAGAATTCTGCGGCATGCTTCCGTTATTTCTGCTTCCGTTACTTTCCTTTCATCCACCGATTTTTTCAAGGTTGTCAATAATCCTTCGCTTACCATATCCATATCCAATCCGGCTTTCAGGGCACGGGCTGATACAGTTTGTAAATCGCCAATACCGTGCGCTATCATTTCACTTACACCGGTATAATCAGAAACCACGAAACCTTTAAAGCCCCACTGGTTACGCAGCACATCGGTTAATAACCACTTGTTGGCTGTGGCCGGCACACCATCAATTTCATTAAACGAAGCCATGATGCTTCCGGCACCGGCTTCTACCGCAGCTTTGTACGGTGGAAAGTATTCGTTGTACATGCGGATGCGACTCATGTCGGTGGTGTTATAATCGCGCCCGGCCTCGGCTGCGCCATACAAGGCATAATGCTTCACACACGACATGATGGTGTTGTTTGCAGAAAGATCGTCACCCTGGTAACCCCGCACCATTGCTTTGGCTATTTCCGCGCTTAGGTAAGGATCTTCGCCATTCCCTTCTGATATGCGGCCCCACCGCGGGTCGCGCGATAAATCCAGCATGGGCGAAAACGTCCAGTTAATACCATCGGCACTGGCTTCGGTTGCAGCAATGCGTGCACTGCGTTCAATCAATTCCATATCCCAACTGCAGCTTATTCCCAGTGGAATCGGAAATACACTTTCATAACCATGTATTACATCCATTCCAAAAATGAGTGGAATTCCCAGGCGGCTTTTNTCCACAGCTATCTGCTGCATCTCGCGAATAGCAGCAACCCGCTTAATATTGAACAGGCCGCCCACCTGGCCTTGTTCTATTTTTTTAGCGATGTCGGAATTTTCGGCTGCACCGGTTGTAAACTGACCGGCCGATGGAAGATTGAGTTGTCCTATTTTNTCTTCCAGTGTCATTAAATTCAAAACCGAATCAACACGGGCATCAATGCCTGCTTGCTGGTTGGTTGGGCCACCGCATGCTATAAAAACCAGTGCAAGGATGACGAAAGAAAAGTATGATTTCATGTGTTTCTTTTTGTATGAATGATTCATGTCAATAAGTAAATCCAAGTTTGGTCAGCCCGGTTTGAATTTCAGGGGCCGACATAAATAAATTCCAAAGTAAACCGGTGCGGTAGTTCTCTATCATTACAATGATAGGACCCTGATCGATGGCCAGGTAGGAGCTTGCATACCAGCCTTCCGTAATATTAAATGCATCATAAAATCCGTAAGGACCCCAAAGTTTATTGCCCAGGGTATAATAGAAAAATTTTAACGCATCCATGGACTCCTCCGGGGTATATGGAAATGCCGACAACGCAGCCGATGGCGTAATTACACCCAAATCGTTGGTAGGCGAATGGGCACTATACCCTTGATGATTATCACTGGCGGTAAGCCCCCAGTTAGTGCTGCTGTAGCCTACGAAATCGAGAGGATTACGAATACAATATTTGTAATTAATTAATGTATGGTTGCGGTTCTGAATAAAATAGTCTGCGCAATACGCATCGGACAAATCCCGCGGGTCTAAACCCAGAAAAGAATATTGTGATAAAAACAACGGGCCACCGTACGCACTACCCAGGGGCAGGGTTATTCCTTCATACACATTACCATTTATAATGTTGCCATTGTTTGCCCAACCGTTATCGTAAACTATTTTAGGAATAGTATGCGTGGGCGATGCAGCCGCCAATAAATAAACCATGAGTGCTTCGTTCCACCCTCTTACTGGAAGGTTAATCGTCCAGTTCTTATCGGGCGACCAATGCCAATACAATACATTCTGGTTTTCTCTCCGGTACCAATCCCATTCCACACCCTCATACAGGGAAGTAATTCTGGTTCGCAGTTCGCTTTCGGTTGCATTGCCGGCATTCAGGTATTGCCTTACGGTAATTAAACCCTGAACCAGGAATGCAGTTTCTACCAGGTCGCCCCCATTATCGTTCGTACTGAATGGAATAACCGCACCAGTGTTGCCGTTTATCCAGTGCGACCATGCACCATGAAAGCGATCGGAAGTTTCCAGGAAGTCGAGAATTTTGTCGAGGCGTTCGATACCTTGTTGACGGGTGATAAAGCCACGTTCGATACCAACAATGATTGCCATCAGGCCAAAGCCTGAGCCACCGCTGGTTACCAGGTCGCCCGAGGTGTTGCGTTCGCGGGCCATACCACTGGCCGGATGTGCGAAGTCCCAAAAATATTTGAAGGTTTGTTGTTGTACGAGGGTGAGCAGGTCCTCATCTGAAATGACTGGGAATTTTGGGGTTTCATCAAAAACTGTATAGAATACACGCTGCGCACCGGCATAGGATTGTCCTTCCGCTCCTTTTAATGCACTTGAAATTGTAGCTGTGTACTTACTTAAATACTGAAAAGCAGATGATGTGGTAACCTTAACCGTTTTGTTGTCATTCAATAATTCTGTGGAAACAACAACCGCAGATGGCCCCGTTATTTTGAAAACAGAATTATTAACCGTGGCCGGGTTTAAGGGAACTGAAAAATCGTACGCTGCCTCAAAGGCTGTAATTGGAATATCTGTAACCCGTGCTGCGGTAAGGATTTGCTGGTTTATCCGCGTAGCGATTAATTGCAAGCTGCCNGGAACAGTTTTAAAATTTATTTCACGAACGGCAAAGGATGCGCCATTAGCTGCCTGCAGCTGATCGGAAATAGTAAGCTTATACGTGGTACTTTGTTCCAAAGCTCCTGCAGGTTGTACCACCACCACCTGGTTATCGTTTAAGAAACTCAGGGTAATAGCAATTGAACCAGCCGAAGTTGTAAGCCGGATGGCTGTGCTTGCCGAAGTTGAAACAACCGGTGTAGAAAATGAAAGCGTAAACGTAGCATCGGTGGGGATGTCGTTATTTACTGCACCTGAAAGATCAAGTCTTTGTGATCCGACAAACACGTCCATCAGATCAAGTGGTGTGATAGCTTCATCTTCCCGGCAACCTGCAAAGACAAGGGTTGCCACTACACTACACACAAAAAANGTTCTCTTAAACATAGGCAGGAAGTAAAGAGGATACCGGAAAGGTATCCTCTTCTAAACAACTCCTAAACAACAAACAATTAACCTAAAAACAGATGAGCTTTCCTCATCCTTATTCTGATTAAACGATTATTAGTCGTTCATCATATCTTGAATTTCCGCTTGAGAAAGTTTGCGATTAAATATTCTGATTTCATCAATCAAGCTGTTATCGGATAGATGGCCCCACTCCGTGAAACGTGGTGCCCCTGATCCGATCGAAATAAACTCGCAATCGGCCCAGCTAACACTTCCGGTAAAGGTTGATTCTGCTCTTAACAAGGTACCATCCGCATAAATTCCGTGCGATCCATCCCCCACTACCATGGTAATAAACACCCAGTCGGTTGCTGAAATCGTACCTCCATCATTCCAGGATTCGCCCGAACCAATTCCTACGTTGCTCTTCACCGGGCTAACACCGCCTTCTCTGAAGAGACGGAAACCACTGGTTCGGGTGTTGGTGCCNGGAGGGCCAACGGTAAGAATTCCGGCCCGATCGGGGGTAGTATTGGCTTTGTACCAGAAGGAAATACTAAAGGCAGTTCCCAGTTCTAAGTCTGCAATAGGATAAGTAAGATATGAATCGGCTGCTCCGGCATAGGCCTTTCCGACTTTACCTGTTTGTAAAGATGGAGTACCTTCAACAGTTGCGTTTGCACCACCAACCAAGTCTCCATAGTCTGCATCAAATGGCATATAGAATACTTCTCCTTCATATTTAGGAGAGTAGTCGCTGCCAATTATTTCTAACACATCTGCCTGTGTAAGCGCCTTATCAAACAACCTAAGTTCATCCATATAGCTGGCATCCGATTTATGATTCCATTCTGTAAAGCGCGGAGCACCAGACATAATTGAAAGTATATCACAGCCTGTCCAGTCAACACCACCCGTTAGGGCACCTTGCGAAGCCACATTACCATTAATGTAAACTGTAGCATTGGTTGCTGAAATTGAGATAGCAAAATGAACCCACTCGCCAGTATTGGGTACAACATCGGCATTGGTTCCGCCATCAAACCAGGTATCACTGGTTCCATTGCCCACGTTTAACTTAAACCGCTGCTTGCCGCCTGCATTTTCGCGGAAAAACCGGAAGCCCTGAGTACGTGTATTAATACCAGGAGGGCCGGCTACCAGCACACCTGCACGATCTGGTGTAGCATTTACTTTCATCCAGAAAGAAGCGCTAAACTCAGTATCTAACAGCCCTTCCGTGGGGAATGTAAGATAGGCATCGGTAGCACCTTTATAAGCGTTACCACCTTTCTTGCCTTCGCCTGCAAAGGCGGGTGTGCCTACAACGGTAGGATCCGAAATGGTTATCAATTCGGTATAAATTCCATCAAAAGGCATGTAGAAAGTCTCTCCATCAAATACAGGCACGTATGGCGGTTTCTTCTCAAAATTGATATTCGTGGTGGTAACCTTATTCTCAATGTCCGTTGCTGAAATGGTTAACACGTGTACTCCGGTAGTTAACCCTTCATATAAAATATCCTTTACAGATCGTCTATAGTCCAGGAATTCAGTAAAAGAAGCCACATCGTTACCGTCCATTTTCACATTGATGCTTTTAATCTCAATGTCATCCGTCACTTCAAACTTGATGTTGATTGATACGAGTGTTTCGGCCACTTTAATTTCAGTACCTTCCACCGGATAGGTTACATTAATTACTGGTGCAGTTTCATCCGCTCCGGGCGCTACTGCACTAATCGGGTCTATCCCCTCATTACAAGCACCCACCATACCTATGATGGCTATTGCTGCAATAACATTCTTAAATATTCTGATTCTCATATTCGTTTTGTTGAACGGTTAATTACTGCTTCCTGCTTCTCTCAAAACTGCCAGTTGATCGCGCTGCGCCTGAGGATATGGCAAATAAATTTTATTGGTTGAAAAGGTTCTGCCATCATAGCTTAGCGGAGTGTAATCACCCAGGCGAATCAAATCATAGTACCTGGTTCCCCNATTCCATAGCTNAACTCAGCAAATTTTTCATCCATTACCTGTTGTGCGGTTACACCAGATAATCCACTCAAACCTACGCGGTCGCGCACCAGATTAACTGCTGCATCTGCACTAATAGATGAACTGGTAGCGCCCCGTGTTAAAGCTTCGGCATGCATCAATAATACTTCGGCATAACGGATACAGATAAAGTTTTTATTTGTACCGTAGGATGTGCGGCCTGGTGTTAACTGATTAGAGGGTAGGTAATGTTTGCCACTGGCAAACATAGCCCGGCTGTAATTGTTGAACACGTCACCATCTGGAGTAGTGTTGCTTATCCAGGCAGGCAACGTAGCATAGTTTGGATCGGCTTTAATCGCATCAATACCCCGGTTGGTAAAGATTACGGTTGTTTGCAACCGCTCTTGCTCACCCCTGTCCAGCATAAACTTGATGTACTTCATGCTCGGCTCATAAAAGCCCCAGCCTCCACCGGCACCGGCAACAGCAGGCGTCCATGACTGCGGGCCAAAGAATGCAAACAAATAACTTGTTTGATTTCCTGAAGGTTGGCCCAGATCGGTGTACTGCAACTCTAATAAATTCTCGTTACTTAGTTTGCCCGGTATTTTGAATAGTTCATAGTAGTCTGGTTCCAGTGTAAACAGGTTTGAACTAATAATCTGAGTAGTTGCATCTGCCACCTTCTGATATTCTTTCAACTCAAGATTTGCCAATGCTTTAATGGCCAACGCGGTGTGTTTGGTTACACCTCCTGTAATATCCGTTCTTTGATTTGGACGTTGGTTTGGCAGCAGTGGAATTGCTTCATCCATCTGGTCAGAAATATGTTGCATTACATCATTCTTTGATGACAGCGGCATAACCAGAAAATCAGAAGGATCGGAAGAAACCGGAATAAAAATATTGCCCCAAACTCTTGATAGCTGAAGCATTAAAAANGCACGAAGTGTTTTTACTTCAGCAATATATTGATCGGCCAAGGCCGGGTTTGGCGCAAATTCTCTATACTTACTAATCTGCTCCATGGCAGAATGTAAATCCAGTACATCACCATAAATTCCCTGCCAAACGGAATTATACATCCAGTAATCAACCGTATAGTTATAAACATCTGTTTCGGCAAATTGGGGTTGGTCTCCTAATCCACCGGCATTTACATCATCTCCTCTTACAGCAATTAATGGGTATTGTTCCCACGCCCTGGCCTGAAAAGTAGCATAGGCACCAATTAAAGGTAAATTCATATTGGCTGTAATCGTGTAGTCGGTCTGATCGGTGTACACGAGATTTTGCTGAGGTTCATCCAATACATTACATGAGGAGGCTCCTAATAATGCAATACTGAATGCAGCAACTTTGAATAAATTATTTTTAGCTTTCATATCTGTTGCATTTTAAAATTTAACACTTACACCCGCTGTATAAACTGCGGGTATTGGATAAGTCTGTGTATCTATACCATCCGCAATTTCAGGATTGAATCCATTGTACTTGAATGTGGTAAGCGGGCGTTCGGCAGTAAGTGTAAACCGCATGTCAGGCAATTTCACACCACCGATATTTTTCTGGTTAACATTGTACGAAAGGTTGATATTCTGGATGCGGAAGAAAGCACCATCCTCCACAAAGTAATTACTCATCTTTTGATTCCATGCCTTCCGCAATCCTTCTGAGGATGGATATTTATTGGAGGTTCCTTCACCATGCCATCTGTTAATAGCCAGGTCAGCATCCATGTTACCATCGTTTGTCCAGATTATTTCACCACGCTTACGGTTCAATATCTTGTTTCCGCTTTGTCCGTATAGATTAACTCCAAAATCGAAATTTTTGTAGCTAACACCCAGGTTTGCTCCATACGTAAGTTTGGGCAGGTAAGATCCCAACACAACGCGATCCTTCTCATCAATTACATTATCATTATTCTGATCTTTGTAAATAAAATCGCCTGGTACAATACCTCCTTGTGCCACAGCGGCAGGGTCAGCAGCTACCTGTTCGGCTGTTTGATATACCCCAAGTACTTCGTAACCAAAGAAGGCGGCAAGTGGCTGCCCTACAATGGTTCGCTGACGGAATTCGGCAGAACCACCATCAATATAAGGTTGTCCATAAATGTTGCGGGTTTCATTTTTAACCGTAGTGAAGTTTACACCCACATTATATTTCAATCCACTGGCTAGTTCATCGTTCCAGTTCAAGGCAACTTCAATACCCGAATTTCTGATTACCCCTACCGAACGGCTTACTACCTGGCCGGTAATAGGAGTAATAATTGGAATGGCTGCATCCTTGGTGTCTCTCAGGTAATAATCTGCGGTTAGTCTCAGTTTGTTGTTCAACACTTCCAGATCAATACCCACATTGCTGCCTTCCACCTTTTCCCATAAAAGATAGGAGAAGTTGTTTGTTGAAACCGTTCCCGACTGTATCGTTCCATTAATGGCTGTAGTTACAACCGAAGCGGTATTGGCTCCGCTGCTGGAAGGAACACTACTGTTTCCTAACCTACCCCATCCTGCCCTTAATTTTAAAAAGTCAACAGGAAGTCCGCTCATAAAACTCTCTTCGGAGATAACCCAGCCTGCACCCACTGCAGGGAAGGTTCCCCACTTCTCCTGGTACTGCATGGTTCCGTCTCTTCTTAAGGTTGCGTAAACCAGGTACTTTTCATTATAGTTATAGGCTACTCTTCCAAAGTAAGAAAGTCCATAAATCCGATTACCACCGTCTGAAACTGTACGGGACTCAACCGGAGTTTGCCCCAGGAACCAGGTATCTTCCCGATCTATTGATTGAAGTTCACTACCCGAGCCGGATAAACTTTCCCAGGCCTCGTCTCTGTAAGACATACCCAACATACCTTCTACGGTATGGCTGCCAAAATTTTCTCTATAGTTTAAAACGTTATCCCAAATCTGATTAAAGGTGTTGTAAGAAGTTTTTGTTATGGTTGACAAATTTCTTTGCAATGCTGCCGATACATAAAATGGCAACCCCACATACCGCTCATTCTGGAAAGTTCCACCCACATTATAGGTTGTTTGAAACGTTAGTTTATCTTCCAGGAAGTTAAACTTTGCATAGAAATTGGTAAGAATCTTTTTGGTTCTGATTTGATTGTTGCTGTAATCCATGTACGGGAACGGGTTCTTTCCATCGCGGTATCCCAATGTTTGCGCACTGGCATACCGTACAGGCCACGCATCCGTATTCAGTTCATCAATTACAGGCATAACCGGAACTGCAAAGTAAGCTACATTCCATGCCGAAGCAGATTGCGCGTAGGTCATTCCGTTGCTCAATAAGGCATTTCCACCAACTGTTAACCAATCGTTTGCGGCATAATCCAGTTTTAAGCGAACATTAAAACGCTCATAACTATTTTTCATATCCAGAATTCCGCCTTGCTTGAAATAACTGGTTCCTACGGAATAGGAAGTGTTTTTGTCTCCCCCNGAAATTCCAATGCTGTGATTCTGAATAGTAGCCGGGCGGAGTATTTCTTTGTACCAGTCGGTGTTTACATCGGGTACATTCGGGTTAATGCGGCTTCTGCCATACCGTTGCATGGCTGCATCTATGTAGGCAATATCCGCGGCTGAGCCTGACTCAAGAGCCATATTTGTGAATTGTTCGGCATTTGCCATTTTTAGAACATTCTGAGCTACCTGGGTTCCAACATAACCATCATATACGATTTCAGATTTCTTGTTATAACTACCTGATTTGGTCGTAATCAATACAACCCCATTGGCTGCTCTAACACCATAAATGGCGGCTGCAGAAGCATCTTTCAATACTGAAATGTTCGCAATATCTGCCGGATTGAGAAAATCGATATTATCAAAAAACATCCCATCCACCACATACAACGGATTGGTATTACCAATGCCGGGNTAGGATCCAATACCACGGATGCGAACCGTTGGCGAACTTCCAGGCGAGCCGGAGTTTACAATCTGAACGCCTGTTACCTTTCCCTGAAGTGCCTGCATGGCCTGTCCCTGAGGNGTTTTTAGCAGTTCAGCCGAATTAATTTTGCTAATGGCAGATGTGAGATCTTTTTCTTTCTGCACACCATACCCTACAACCACTACCTCATCCAGCGCGGTAACATCTGTTTCCAGAATAATGTCAACAATTGATCTGGAGCTCACATCAATTGTTTGGGTTTTATACCCAATAAAGCTGAAAACAAGTGTGTTTTCGCCAGAAGCAAGAGAAATTGAATAAGACCCACTAGCATCTGTTGCAGTCCCTTTGGTAGTACCTTGCACCAACACACTCACGCCTGGCAGCGTGGATCCATCATCCGAAGCGGTCACCTTCCCAGTCACCACACGATCCTGGGCCATCGCCATGTTCAGCAAAAATGCTGAAAGCAAAGCAGTTAATAGTATTTTTCTCATCATACACATGTGCGATTTGATTGTTTCGCGATATGAATTTTTGAAATATTCTACTATTAATGTGATTTATTTAAAAAAATTAGGTGAGAATTACTGCAAACTGGAAGTTGCGGAAATCGTGTTTTCATTGAATAAAAACATTGATTTCAAACGTTAACATGGATATTTGTGGGGATACATTGGATATTTTTCTTCTTAAAAACATTCTTCCGCAAAGCATGGCAAAAATACACTATCCGGAAACGATTTCTGATTTTCCAGGCCGTGGCTTTGCTTTCTCCTTGTTGTGGTCTAAAATAACATCCTGCCATTTTGTGGCCGTAATTTCATGGCCAAACTTGCTCTGTTCTGTTATTCGTTCCTGCACTTTCTTTCTGAACCCCCAAATGGCGTTAACGCCTATCTCCAATTGCACCGAAAGCGCCTCCAGCGTAGCGGCCTTCTTGCCTGTTACAACCAGGTAGGCAATGTAAAACGCCTTCTCAATAGGGAATTTTATGCTGTGAAAAACCGTGTATGCGGTTATAGACTCATTGTATCCACAACGGGTACACCTACGTGCAAATTTTTGAGCGCCATCAAAATATTTATTGTTTCCGCATTTGCGACAGGTAAAGCCTCCGTTCCACTTTAGTTCTTCTAAAAACCGGTAACACGCTAACGAATCGGGATAAAGCGTTTTAAACTCTTCATAATCCATGGTTTTCTCCATCAGACGCTCTTCCAAAACAACCTTTATCCTGTTTTTCAACTTCCAGTTATCCAGGTCCAACACAGAATTAATCTGGTTAATTTCATGCGTTTGTTTTACCAAACGTGCATTACTAGCCTCTAACTCTGCATTCTTTAGGTTCAATTCGGATGTGCGCTCGTTTACTTTCTGCTCCAATTCCCGCGTAACTTTGTCCTTTAACTCCATGTTTAACTCATGCTGATGGATGATCCTGCGCAACGCGCGGTCGCGATTGTCTTTCAGAATAGTAATCCGATCGCCCAGGGCAAACGTGAGGAATAGCATCTCCACCACAAAGCTGAAGTGCAGGCTGTAATGCGACACCGTAGTAAGGGCAATGATATTAAAGAATACCAGCGAGCGAACAAAGAACCCGATCAACAGCAGCCCATACGCAATTACAAAGTACCGGGCCGGCCTGTATCCGCGCATCAGTACATAAACACCTGCGTAAAAGATGAGCGAGAGCGGAATAATTTCAATAAACCTGAATGCAAANAACTCAGGATAAAAGAACAATTCGAAGAGAAANATGAAGGTGCGTACCACAATCATTATTTTAAGGGCACGGTCAAGGCGTGGGGCCTTTGTGCGGGTGCTCAAAAATCTTCTTGTAAAAACAAGTGCCCATAATATGACCAGGTACAGGCAAATACCCGATGCATAATCATTCCATTGTGGAAAGTTAGGCCAGATGTATTGAAACCCTACGCCATCCAGACTCATCGCATAAAGGGCAACACTTATTATATAGAAGATGTAATACACATTCTTGATCTCTCGAATGGCCAGAAACACCAGGAAGTTGTACAAGGCAATGATTACTATCATGCCATAGAAGGTTCCAAACAGAAAGTATTCGTTTAATGCGTAATAAATAAACCGATCGACCGAGCGAAAGGCTATGCGGATATCGGCAAACTCGTGCGACTGAACCCTGAAATAGTAATATTGAATGGATGGGTCGTGTGGAAAGAGCCTGAACTTCAAAGTTTTTNNATGACTGAATTTTCTCTCAAGAAAAGGATAGGCATCGCCCATCACCCGCTTTTCATAAGTACCATCCGGCCTGGGCAGGTAAGCTTCAATGTGGTCTATGGTCTGATCGTAAAATTCTATAAGCCAAACTTTATCGGTTGGTATATGCTCCACAGAAAATCGAATCCAATACGATTCGCCCGAACGATAATCTTTATTCTGGTAAGTTGGTCTTCGGACAAAATTACTTTTGAACCTGGGTTGAGAAATTTCTTCAAATGAAAGTGTATTGCCTGGGTCAATAAANAATTCCAGTTCATTCAGCAGAAATATCCGTTCATCGGTATCATCGCGGGTGGTGNNGCTGTTTGGCCATAACCTACACCCACACCTACCAAAATCAGAACAAATGAAAAGAAAAACGCGCCATGGCCCCATTTGTATTCTGGTTAAAGGTCGGAAAAATATTGCGTTCAATAGTTTGAAAGTATTATTAATGTGGTTACCCACACTTTAGCAGCATTGGCGGTTACGTTTTGTTTTCAGAACAGGATTTTAGATTTTTAGCAGAACCTAAAATACCAACTTACCATTATGCCCTTTTCGCTTGCCATTTCACCCAGCAAAACACCCCTTAAAAACAACCGCTGGCTACAGGTTTTTATTGTTGTATTTGGGGTGGTTTGGAGCTCTACACTCGTTGGTACCACCGACATCAGCAACTGGATTTTAGAGAATACACTGGTATTTATCTTTCTCGCTTTTATGATTTTTTCGTTTAAANAATATCAATTCAGCGATTTAAGTTATCTCCTCATTTGTATATACCTCTGCCTGCATGTGTATGGCTCGAAATACACCTATGCCGAAAACCCGTTTGGGTATTGGCTGATGGAAACATTCGATATGAAGCGAAACCATTATGACCGGATTGTTCATTTTAGCTTTGGGTTTNTGCTTGCTTACCCCATGCGCGAAATGTTTTTAAGCTGGCTTCGGTTTCCGGTGTGGGTTGCCTGGGCTTTGCCCATAGAAATCACGCTTTCTATCAGCGGATTTTACGAGTTGATTGAATGGGCTATTGCCGATGTATTCTTTCCCGCACAAGGGGATGCCTACCTGGGCACCCAGGGCGATATCTGGGATGCACAANAAGATATTTTTGGCAACATTGGGAGCCATCTCAGCAACCAGTATTGTATCGTCAATCAAAAAATTATTTAACATCCGGTAGCCAGGCTAATAACAAAAAGGGTTGATTCACCACCAACCCTTTTTGTCATCTTTACTTTCTGCTATTACAACTTGGCCAACTCTTGCACCAAATCAATCAGTTTGTTGGAATAGCCCCACTCGTTATCGTACCAGGCTACCACTTTCACAAACTTATCGTTTAACGCAATACCTGCTTTCGCATCGAAGATAGAAGTGCGGGCATCGCCAATAAAGTCTTGCGATACAACGTCCTCTTCGGTATAACCCAAAATTCCTTTCAACTCCCCTTCAGAAGCATCTTTCATGGCTTTCTTTATGTCTTCATAAGTAGCTGACTTTTCCAGGCGCACCGTAAGATCCACTACCGACACATCAGCAACCGGAACACGGAAAGACATACCGGTTAGTTTACCTTTNAGTTCCGGTATTACCAGTGCAACTGCTTTGGCTGCACCTGTTGATGAAGGAATGATGTTTTGATACGCGCCACGGCCACCGCGCCAGTCTTTAGCTGATGGTCCATCTACTGTTTTTTGAGTTGCTGTAACGGCATGTACTGTACTCATCAGCCCCTCGGCAATACCAAACTTATCGTTCAATACTTTTGCTATGGGAGCCAGGCAGTTTGTGGTGCAGGATGCGTTTGAAACAATCGTGTGTTGTGCGGTTAATTTCTTGTGATTAACACCTACCACAAAAGTGGGCGTATCGTCTTTGGCTGGTGCTGAGAATACCACCTTCTTTGCACCGGCTGCAATATGTTTTTGACCATCGGCTTGTGTTAAGAACAACCCTGTTGATTCAATGACAATTTCTGCTCCAACCTCAGACCATTTCAGATTGGCAGGATCCTTTTCGGCTGTAACCCGAATCTTCTTTCCGTTTACTACCAGGTTGCCATCTTTTACCTCCACGGTGCCATTAAAACGGCCGTGGGTAGAATCATACTTTAACATATAGGCCATGTAATCGGGCTCAACCAAATCGTTGATTCCAACTATCTCGATATCCTTCCGATTCATAGCAGCTCTGAACGCCAGGCGACCAATACGACCGAAGCCGTTAATTCCAACTTTTGTCATGGTATAAGATTTTAAAATTGCGATGCCAAAATATACTTCCTGGCCACTAAAACCAATGAATTGAATTGCGCATTCACAACTTTTTTAACGGTTACGTTTGCATTTGCAGAACGGGAATTTATCTTTGCACCTCCAATTTCAAAACGGTCCGTTCGTCTAGGGGTTAGGACATCAGATTTTCATTCTGGTAACACGGGTTCGATTCCCGTACGGACTACTAAAGCCTTTGACAATCAGCTTGTTAAAGGCTTTGTTATTTCTAGCAAGTTAGTCTATAACAAGTCTCTGCATCGTTTATCGATACAATCTGCCCATTGGTCTAAAACCTTAGGCAAAGTGGGCGTTCAACAAGCAACGTATTATAAATTTGCGTCATGAAAAAGCAGTTGATCGTTCTGGCTTTGGCCTTGTTTTCTGCACGTATTGGCTTCAGTCAGGAAGCAGAAACTCCAGAGAATGTTTCTTACGATCCTACTTTCTGGGCCCAGGAGTTGAGATTAGATACGGAGCAACGGAACAAAATTGAAGCTATCAACGCTGATTTTTACGAACACCTGAAAGCCCGGCCATCCAAAGACCAACTACAAACCTACCTGGAAACACGGCAGGAGCAAATCCTGGGAACTTTCCATAATCGTCAAAAGCGCAAGTGGGAGAAAATCGTGAACTCGCTCTGATGGCTGTTAACTAACCTGCGACCCGGGNGCTGTTTCAGTAGATGGTGACAACAATTTCAGCGAGCCATCTTTATCAGATGCCATTAATATCATGCCTTGCGATTCTACTCCCATAATTTTGCGGGGNGCCAGGTTTACCAATATTGTAACCTGTTTGCCAACTACTTCTTCCGGAGTAAAGTATTCTGCTATACCACTCATTACCGTGCGCACATCCACCCCGGTGTCAACCTGCAGTTTCAGTAGCTTTTTAGATTTTTCAACCCGTTCTGCCTTCAGAATTTTTCCAATCCGGATGTCCATTTTAGAAAAATCATCAAAAGAAATTTCGGCCTTAGCCGGAACAGCCGGTTGTTGCGCAAGTTCCACCGCTCTTTTGGTATCCATTAATTTTTTTATCTGAGAATCAATTTCTGCATCTTCTATTTTTTCGAACAACAAGGTAGCCTCGCGCAACGTTGTGCCCGGATTTAATAAATCCGGATTGCCGGCTTCATTCCAATTCCAATCACCCACACCCAACATATCCTTTAGCTTGCGCGAAGTAAATGGAAGAAATGGTTCTGATACAATAGCCAGGGATGCAGCAATTTGCAACGCTATGTTCAGGATTGTACCCACCCTGTCCAGATCCGTCTTTGCCAACTTCCAGGGTTCTGTTTCTGCCAGGTATTTGTTTCCCACACGGGCCAGATCCATCAAGTTAGCCGTGGCTTCCCTAAATCGGAATGCTTCAATGGAACTTGCAATTAATGTTGGATACTGCTTTAGATCGGCTAATGCTTTNTTGTCAACATCAACCAACTCCTTACGTGCGGGGATCCTGCTATCAAAATATTTTTGGGTAAGCACTACCGCCCGGTTTACAAAATTGCCCAGAATAGCAACCAGTTCATTGTTATTCTTTGCCTGAAAATCCTTCCACGTAAACTCACTATCCTTAGTTTCTGGCAAATTGGTAAGCAAGGCATAGCGCAATACATCCGGCTTATCCGGAAAGTCGGCCAGGTATTCATGCATTTCAATCGACCACCCTCTGCTGGTTGACATTTTATCTCCCTCCAGGTTCATAAACTCATTTGCCGGAACATTGTCGGGTAAGATAAACTCTTCACTGGCATGTAACATTACCGGAAAGATGATGCAATGGAATACAATATTATCTTTTCCTATAAAGTGAATGAGCCGCGTATCTTTTGCCTGCCAGTATTTTTTCCAATCGTCTTTATGTGCTTTAGAAAAATCGCTGCGCGGGGTTGCATACTTCCGGTTACCCGAAGTTATTTCATCAAAAAGTGCACGCGTAGCCGATATGTAACCAATGGGTGCATCAAACCAAACATACAATACTTTTCCTTCCGCATCGGGTAACGGCACTTTAATTCCCCAATCCAGGTCGCGGGTCATGGCGCGTGGTTGCAGCCCCGCTTCAATCCATGATTTACATTGCCCGAATACATTTGGTTTCCAGTCGTGCTGGTGCGATTTCAAAATCCAATCCCGAAGCCAGGGTTCATACTTTTCCAGCGGCAGATACCAGTGCCGGGTTGGTTTTAATATCGGAGTTTTTCCACTTAATGTTGATCGTGGATTTATTAATTCGCGGGGNCTAAGTGTTGAGCCGCACTTTTCACATTGATCGCCATAGGCGTTTGTGTGGCCACACTTGGGGCAAGTGCCCACAATGTAGCGGTCGGCCAGAAANACTTTTGCTTCTTCATCGAAATACTGTTCCGATACTTCTTCCGAAAGCAAACCCTTGTTATAAAGCGTTAGAAANAATTCCTGAGAGGTTTGATGATGAATGGCCTCGCTGGTGCGATGATAAATATCGAACGATATACCCAGTTTGTTAAAACACTCCCGAATCAGGGCATCATACTTATCAATTATTGCCTGGGGTGTAGTTTGTTCTTTCAGCGCCTGGTTAGGGATGGCTGTGCCATGCTCATCGCTTCCACAAACATAAATCACATCTTTACCACGCAGGCGCAGGTAACGGACATACACATCAGATGGTATGTAGGCACCCGCCAAATGGCCGATGTGCTTGGGACCGTTGGCATACGGCAATGCAGCCGTTATGGTAAACCGATTATACTGATTTGTGCTCATTAAAACTGTTTAAAAACAGGGCACAAAGATGCAAAATGAAACTGAAAAAGTGGCTATTTAACCTCTGCGTCTGGAGGAATAGTAGCGTTCCAATGCATCGGCTCCTCCTGATTCAGCGGCCTCCTTGTTTCGTTTTTCTTTTACCTGATGCCGTTCTTGCTCTACCTCTGCACGACTGGCCAGAATGGGTTGCAGGTTAATTGGAAAAAGAACCAAAAACTTAGTTCCATTTTCGGAGGTATCCAGTAAAAAGATTTCGCCACCCAGTTTATGGGCCGATAGTTTGGCTAAGTAAAGTCCAATACCACCATTTTCAGATCGTTCGGATGCCCGCACAAATAAATGAAACACCTCGTTGCGGTCTTTCGGAGCGATACCAATACCGTTGTCTTCAACTGAAACCATAATATAATCTGCATCATACTTACCAACCTCAATTTTTACAAACGGGTTAACCCGGTCTGAGGTATTATAGAATTTAATGGAATTGCTCACCAGGCTTTCGATTACAATAGTAATCAAGCCCGGATCGGAGTCCAGTTGCACATTGTCAGCTATCTTGCAGTCAATTCGCATACGGGGTGGAAGCTGTTTAAATTTCCGTACAACATCCTGCACAATAGCGTTGAAGTTTATCGGTTCAGGCACAATTACCACGTGGTTAATCTGACTAACTGTTAACAGCCTGGTAAGAATAGCATTTAACTTTCCANNAACTGTAAGATCCAATCGTTTGAGGTAGTCCAGCGCCAGTAAATCTTTTACATCCATCAGCGCAACATTACAAATTCCTTTAAGGGTTACCAGGGGGCCGCGAATATCATGCGCAGTGCGGTAGATGTAATTATCAAGTTCTTCATTTACATCCTGCAACATGGTATTGGCATCAACCAGGTCGATGGTTTTTTCACGAACACGTTTATCCAGTTCTTCGTTGGTTTTAGTAAGCTCTTTGTTTTGCCGTTCGATAACCCGCTTTGCCTCGCTAAGCGCTGAGTTGTGTTTTTGCTGGCGCCTGTTGGCCCAAACCAGAAGGCCGGCCAACGTGGCGATGAACATGGTAACCACCACCGCAAANATATATTGTAAACGCTGCCGTTGAATTTGCTCGTCTTTCAACCGGATATTTTCGTCTTTAAGTTGAATGGTTTTTAAGTTCTCTCGTTGTTCAAAATTTGTTTGAATGGTTGCCAGGTTTTTAAGCAGGTTTTCACTGTAAATACTGTCTTTCAATTCGATATACTTTGTCTGAAACAATGCTTCATTCTTGAAATCACCTGTTAATCTATAATTATTGAATGACTCTCTATAGATATCCAACCGCAACTCAGCAAAACCTGAATTTTGTGCCAATGAATTTGCCTCGTTGAGGTGATCCAGACTGGCCTGAAAATCCCCCTTTCTATTCTCAATTTTTGATAGTCCAATTAAATTCTCAATCAAATACCTCGTGTCATTTTGATCTCTTGCCAGTGCTAATGATTTATTTAAGTAAACGACTGCATTGTCAAGATCCGAATTATCGAGGTAGCTAATTCCAAATACAAAATTTGCTTCCTTTAAAACACTTTGCGAACAATTTTCACCACATGTCTTCAATGCTCGCTTAACTGAATTAATTGCCTCATTTGGCATTTTAAGTTGATTGTAACATAATCCTATATTGGTTAGTACCCTTTCAATATCAGCATGATCCTTCAATTCATCTTTGATTGCCAGAGCTTGTAAGTAATGGTCAAGAGCCCGTTGGTAATTCCTAAGTTTAAAATAAACCAACCCAATATTGTTATGTGAGTTGCCAACTGCACGATCATCGCCTTCTTCCTCACGCAACAAAAGCGATTTGAAATGATAACTGAGTGCCGAGTCATAATTTCCNCGGTACATGTAGGCAATACCAGCATTATTCAATATGAATTTTATCTGTGTTTTAATAGCCGGGTACCGGGTAACATTTCTGTTTGCAATTACCAAAACACGATTAAGCATTTCAATTACTTCATCACTCCTGCCCAAATCATCAAGCGAATAGGCAATCATTCTACCACTCTCCACAATCTTTATACTATCCCCCAATGCTTCAGCCTGATTATAGGCCTGCTGGGCAAAGTCAAGAGCTTGATGAAACTCTGCGCGCGAAGCGTAGTGAAGTTTTACCAGGATTGCATAGCGGGAAGTATCTTTGGCCTTTGAAAGCAATTGTTTCAGAGAATCTATTTCTTGATTCGTGCCCTGAGCAAGTACAATACCGGAATTAGTTAATACCAAAATCCAGATATAGAAGAATCTCAAATACTTAAATAAGTTACGGCACATATGTAGGGTTACTTGTCAAAATAGAAAAATTAAATCCAAATTAGTCATCATCTTTGAATCAACAACAAAACGGGAGTTAAACATCCATCACGAAAAAACGTTAAAATTTTTAAAAACTATTAAAATTTAAACCTATGAAAAAGTTAATTGCTATCCTTCTTCTTGCTTCTTTCTCAGCCATTGCATTTACTTCTTGCACCGATGAAGAAGTTGCTCCAAAACTTGAAAAATCAAACAACCAGGGGGCTCTCCTATTAAAGAAGGATAACCAACCATTTACATTCATCTCCATTAACTTAAAATCTAAAACAGCCATGAAAAAATTAATCGCTATCCTTCTTCTTGCTTCTTTCTCAGCCATTGCATTTACTTCTTGCACCGATGAAGAAGTTGCTCCAAAACTTGAAAAATCAAACAACCAGGGGGCTCTCCTATTAAAGAAGGATAACCAACCATTTACATTCATCTCCATTAACTTAAAATCTAAAACAGCCATGAAAAAATTAATCGCTATCCTTCTTCTTGCTTCATTCTCAGCCATTGCATTTACTTCTTGCACCGATGAAGAAGTTGCTCCAAAACTTGAAAAATCAAACAACCAGGGGGCTCTCCTATTAAAGAAGGATAACCAACCATTTACATTCATCTCCATTAACTTAAAATCTAAAACAGCCATGAAAAAATTAATCGCTATCCTTCTTCTTGCTTCTTTCTCAGCCATTGCATTTACTTCTTGCACCGATGAAGAAGTTGCTCCAAAACTTGAAAATCAAACAACCAAGGTGGTTCGCCAATTAAAGAAGGTTAATTATAATATAAACAAATTAAGAACACCTAAAACATCAATCAATATGAAAGCAAAATCTATTATCATTTTAGCTGCAGTTGTGATCACGATATCATCTCTTGTGGCTTTTAAGTCGGCTAACAACGAGACCGTAGCTCAAAAAGAAGTTATTGCTACACCAAACAGTGGTGGCTTTGCTTTGAAGGACTAATCAATTCAAAGAACGCATTGATTCTCGTATAAAATCGGTTACTAAGGTAACCCGTTTACACGATTCAATTTGTGCAATCTTCCCTGCATGTTAGGGAAATAGGGTTTACAGTGGTATTTAGCACTGCCTTGATATGGCGTATTTACCGCTATTCCCTTCTATATAGGGCCTAATTTTTTCCCTCAAGCACGTTGGCTTAACGTAGGAGGGCTGGCCATTCGTTTAAAAATACCCGTTTTTTAGCAAAATGGGGGTACAATATTACATCCTATTTTGCTTACTCAATCACCAATTCATAAGGCATTCGTGCCTGGCTACCCTGGTAATTCTTTAATTTTTTAAGGTGTTGATAGGTATCATACTGCGATCCCAATTCCTTCTTTAAAATCCGCGTTTCGGCATTTTCTTCCATTCCACTCAACCATTCCTCGAAGAAACTCTTTTGAACCGGATAGTATCTCAGCTTGTAATCTCCGGCTACGTGGGCTACTTCTGCAGCCAACGTTACAGCCGTCTCAAAATTTCCAAGTATATCAACGAGTCCACGTTCCTTTGCCTGGTTACCAGTCCAAACCCGGCCTGAAGCAACCTTCAATAGTTCGTCCACCGGCATGTGGCGACCGTCAGCAGCCTTGGAAGTAAAGCTTTGATAAATTTCGTCTGTCTTCTTTTGCCAGATATTTTTNTCTACTGCCGTAAGGGGCCGCGTAAAGGTTATCAACTCACCCACCTCTCCTGTTTTTACTTCTTCAAACGTAATTCCAAGTTTGTTATTCAGGAAACTACTCATATCAAACAGAATACTGAACACACCAATGGAACCCGTGATGGTTGTGGGCTGTGCTACAATTGTATCGCACGCCATTGCCAAATAATAACCACCTGAGGCTGCGTAATCAGACATAGAAGCAATAACCGGCTTTACCGCGGTGGCCAGTTTTATTTCACGCCACATCACATCCGAAGCCAATGCACTACCACCGGGTGAATTAATGCGTAGTACAATTGCTTTTACCCGGTCGTTGGTTCGTGCTTTGCGTAATTCTTCGGCAAACGTATCTGAACCAATTATTCCATTCTGTCCTTTGCCCGACAAAATATCACCATCCGCTACGATTACGGCAATCTCGTTTTTGGATTTACTGGTTCCTGAAAAGCTGCGCTTATACTTTCTGTATTTAACCAGGTTAATTTTTGATTTCGTGGATATACCCAATCGTTCACAAATATCGGCTTGCACCTGATCGAAGTACACCAAAGAATCAACCAACCCATGCTGCAAAGCGGTGCGGGTGTTTACCACCAGCATTTTATCGGCAATTTCGCGTAAGCGGATGGCTTCCATGCTGCGCGAATCCGCCACGTCTTCAATCACCGTGCGATGGATATCGGCAATCATCTCATTTAATTGTAATCTGTTTTCCTCGCTCATTTGGTCGCGAATAAAAGGCTCTACCGCACTCTTAAAATCTCCCACTCTGAATATCTGCGGTTTAATGTCCAGCTTATCAAACAACTTTTTATAAAACGAAACCTCTACCGAAAGACCATTAAATTCCAGTTCGCCTTCCGGATGGAGGTAAACTTTATCAGCAACCGAAGCCACATAATATGCCGACTCGGTATAATACTCGCTATAGGCTACTATCCACTTACCCGATTCCTTAAAATCCTCAAGAGCCTGCCGTAATTCGCGGGCCACGCCATAACCACCCATCAGGGTGCTTAGCTCCAGGTAGATGCCATCAATCTTTGCATCCGTTTTTGCATTTTGAATAGCACGTTTAAGCGGCAATAATCCCATTGTTGAAACCGCACCCGGTATGGGTATATCCTCAAAAGGGTCTTCAATTTCATTTTCGCTAATCAGCCCATCTAATTTCAAATGCAAAACCGATTTGTCCTTTATGGTCACAGACTGGCTGCTATCTGAAAAACTGGCTACCATGCCTAACAACAATAAAAANCCTAAAACACATAAAACAATAAATGCAATGAGCGACCCCAGGCAGGAAGCTAAAAATGTCTTGAAGAAATTCATGGATTGAATATTAGGCTCGAAAATTACAGAAAGAAGCACGGTAATTAAAACCACCTTCTATCTTTCGCATCTGAATGAACGTAGCTCCGCTAATATTGTTACTGGGCAGCAACCAGGGCGAAAGCCAGGTGTTGCTANAAAAGGCTCGGGCTTTACTGGAGGAAGCTTTGGGAGAAATTAAGATTGTATCATCGATATACCGAACCAAAGCCTGGGGTAAAACCAACCAACCCGATNTTTTGAACCAAGTGGTGGTTATTCCCTACACAGGCCATTCGGTTTCTGCGCTGGACCTGGTTCTGGAAATTGAACACAAACTTGGCCGCACACGAACGGTAAAGTGGNGGGAGCGCACGATGGATATCGATATCCTGTATTATGGTAATCAGATTTGCCAAACCACCCGATTAACTCTGCCACACCCAGCCTTGCATATAAGACGATTTGCCTTAGTGCCGATGTGCGAAATCCTTCCCGATTTCATTCATCCTGTATTCAACAAAACACAGGTGCAACTGCTGAACGAATGTCCCGATCATCTGGAGGTTATTAAACTGTTCTAAATCCAGCACCCGGTTTCCCCACTTCTGGTTGACGAAAATCCGGTTTTATAAACTTAATACCTCCACCTGTGGTGCAATTTTCTTTACAAGGCCCTGTAACACCTTGCCGGGNCCACACTCTGCAAATCGGTTGGCACCATCTTTTACCATGTTTTGAACCAATTGTGTCCACCGTACCGGTGCGGTTAACTGATCAATCAGATTCTTTTTNATCACAGCCACATCGGTTGAAGGCAGTGCATTTACATTCTGATAAACCGGGCAAATTGGTGTGTTAAAATTTGTGGAGGCAATGGCTGCCGCCAGTTCTTCACGGGCAGGTTCCATTAAGGGAGAATGAAAGGCCCCGCCAACCTGAAGCGGCATGGCGCGCTTAGCACCGGCTGCTTTCAATTTTTCGCAAGCAATATCAATTCCTTTCATAGAGCCGGAAATAACCAACTGGCCNGGACAATTATAATTAGCTGCCACTACAATTTCTTCTGTAATGGAGGCACAAATTTCTTCAACCTTTGCATCGTCTAAACCCAAAATGGCCGCCATGGTAGAGGGATTGATTTCACACGCGCGCTGCATAGCCATTGCTCTTTTGTACACCAGGCTCAGGCCGTCTTCAAACGAAAGTGTTTTATTAGCTACCAATGCCGAAAACTCTCCTAATGAATGCCCAGCCACCATCTCGGGAAGTTTTTCTTGCGCCAACGCAGTTGCCACAGAGTGAATAAACACGGCTGGTTGCGTAACCCGGGTTTGTTTTAACTCTTCGGCCGAGCCTGCAAACATAATCTCCGTTATATTAAATCCAAGGATAGTGTTGGCTTTATCAAAAAGTGATTTGGCTATCGGGTTTGAATCGTAAAGTTCTTTACCCATTCCGGTAAACTGGGCGCCTTGCCCCGGAAAAACAAATGCGGTCATGTTAATAAAATTTGAATGCAGTTTACTGGATGCAGCGGTAAGATCAAAATGTATTCAGGATACAAATCTCACTTTCAGTTCCGGTGTGGGAACCATGCAGGCATCTTTCTTGCCAAACCATTTATACCGGTTTCGTGAAATCCAGCTATAAACCCAATCGCGCCATACTGCCGGTACAATTTTAAATCCATAGAGAAGTGGCCAACCGCCCGTTAATTGCCGGGCTATTTCAAGAGCTGCATCACTTTTTTGAAATAATCTTCCTTGCTTCACCAAAAGCACACTATTCAGTTCCGTCTCATTCAATCCAAATGCCCGCATTTGGTTTTTTCCGAAATCGGACTGTAAAGAAGCAAATCTGAATTTTGCTTTTGGATCGCGCTGAATGATAAACAGAACCGAACTATTGCAAAGGTTGCATACCCCATCAAAAAGAATTACCGGTTGTTCTATCTCACCAGGTGTATCCATCCCTTTAAGCTTTTGTTTTGCCGGGCCGGATCAATCACATCAAAGGTTACTTCGGCACTGTAGAAATAAAATCCGGTAGATAACTCACGGCCATCTTTATCGCGGCCATCCCAATCAATGTAAATGGATCGCTCTCCTCCTGAAGTATATCGATATACTTCCTTGCCCCACCGGTTGTAAACTTTAAAATCAACTTTCAATACAAACCGGGCGCAGCGCTTACGCAAGTCGGCCAGATCCTGACCACAGGGGCCTACTCCATCTTCTCCTATTACATCACCAATTCTATCGCTAAATGCACTGAATAGATCATTGCACTGATCATCGTTTGGAGTAAACACATTAGGTAATTCATAATACGGGCAATTATCGAAGCAAAACACCTCGCTGGCTTCACTTTCATTACCGGCACGATCTACTGCAATAATTTTATAACAGGCTGCAAATGAAGGCAGGTTGGAATGCACAAAGAATGTATCGGACACGATGGCAATTTCGGTAAACGCCTCCGTAAGCCTGCTTGCCATCAACACCTTATAATTGCGAATGTCATCGCGACACGCCAGGTCGGCAGGTCGTTGCCATGATAGTGTATTGCTGTACAGGTTGGCACCGCAGGATGAAGTTTCAATAAACTCCTGGCAGTTAACACCTGTCATAGTAAATTGAGGTTTGCAGGGAGGAACTAAATCGTTTGGTGTAGCACAAATTATCTGCGAAAAATTTTCCAGAGGGGCATCGATCAGGGGNTTGCCATACGTACCCCTTGTGCGCACCCGGTAGCAATACTCCTGTGTTTCCTGCAGGGGTTGGTTGTTGTACTGGCCGGAGTCTGCATAATTAAAAGCATACTGGGTTACATCAACCACATCGATCAAAACCATTTGTGCTTCGGTCGCATTTTCGGGCCCCCGATAAATCTCATGCAACGGAAAACTTTGGGAGTTATTAGACCACGGCACATCGGCATTCCATGTTAAATCAATGCGCTGAAACTTCGATGCCGTTTCCAGCCTTACAGTAGATGCCGGNGCAGACTCTCCTACTTTCACATTGTTATTATCGTATGCGATAACCCGATAATTATAAATCAAATCTTTTGTATTGAGTTGGGTATCGGTAAATACGGTATCTGCACGCCTGCCCGGAAAGGCAGGGGTAAGATTAATCTCTCCTGAAAATCCTTCGGCCCGATGCAATTCGTATGTGTAGGGTGGTGGAAACTGCCCCTGGTCTGCCTGAAAGGGCCGCACCCAACGCACCAGAATTTCACCATTTGTTCTGCTGGTTACCTCAACAGAAACATTGGTAATGGCAGGTAAATCGGCAAGTATGGGGGCAAGNCATACCTCTTGCGAAACCAGGCTTTCGCCTCCACCCGGCTGTGGAAATACTGCCACCAACCGATAACAATATTTTGCCCCTGAAACCAACCCGTTACCTCCATTATTGTCGTTAAACGTGGTGGTTCCTATAGGTACCGTACCAATTAGTGAGAAGCCCAGAAAATCGGGCATTCCGGTTTCGCAATCAGGAATAAATGTGGACGAATCTACCCTGCGCCAAATTTGCATACTTACTGCATTAGCCCCGCAAACATAATCCTCCCAACTCAATTGTGCCGATCGGGTTGCCAGGTCTAACACAGGAGGTTCCCATACTGGGGCTGGCCCCACCACCCGAATGTTTACTGTCTTAAACTGTACGAGGGCCGGACTGCCCTTATCCGTAATCTTGAAATTAACTTGATAAGGTTGATCTTTAATATGATCGCATGTGGTGTTCCAGGTTAATGTTTGCGAAGCCTTTATGCCAGGCGCGGTGTACTGAAACTCAACCGGAGCGGGTGTAAAGGTTGCAGGAGATGGGTTAATGGAGAATATTTGCGAGAAAGCTTCAATTTTTACACTGTCAAAATCCGGATCCGTTCCAAACACATCAAACGTGACAGTTTCTCCAGCCACTACACAAAAATCCGAAGGCACTTCTAATTCGGGGCGTTGGTTCATACAGTCTTCTACAATTATTTGCATGTCGCGAATTACATAGCCCTGATTAATCCAGATGCCGTTTATCTTGCGCCATTCAATAATTTTAAAAGCAATGTTATACTCTCCGGGTGCACCGGGNGCATCCCAGGTAATGGTTCCGGTAATCGGGTTAATGGAAAACGTGGGCGATCCGGTACCTGCTTCGTTGGCTGTTCCGTAGTTCAATCCGATGCGATCATAAAAGTTTTGNGTATTAGGATCTAAGTAACCAATTACGTTTGATCCTTTGTCTTTNTTAGGAATCGTAAATTCATAGGAAAGGCTGTCTCCATCAGGATCATATGCCCCNGGATTATGAAAAAANGCAACACTGGTACAGGCTTTATCTATTGGTGGTACAAGCAAAACAGGCGTATTGCTGCAACCCAAAAATGGATCGATGATAATCTGTGTTTCAATATAGAATGTTGTGTTTACCGAATTTGCAATATTCAATACTCCTTCGTTGCGATTTGCTTCAAGGTAGCTGATGATGTAGCTTCCGGGNCCGGGAAANGTATGTTTTACAGTATAGGCCACAAAGCCAACGTCTTGAGGTAAATTAAGATCGGATGGAAATGTGTTGGGTCTTTCAGGAGTAATGTGAACGGGCGATCCATCGCCAAAACGAAGCTCCCCATCGCCAAAGCGAATGGGCGAACCGGTATCGGTGTACATGTGAATTGTAACATCAAAAGTTAAGGCTGCGCAGTCCACTCTTTTAAGAGTAATTTGGCCGGCCCGGATGTGCGTGGCCCAAACAGAAAACGGCAGGCTTAAGAAAACCATCCCCACAAAAACCCTGATCGCTCTGCTAACCATGTTGATGTCTGATTTTTATATTCAAATAATCCAAACGCTAAGTTACAAGAAACAACAAATACTTTGTCTAACAAAACCCGATTCTACAAACGCTGTAATCACACAAATATTTGCTACGCAGCCAATAAAAATAAACAAGGCAGCTTACCTGTTAATTAATTCTTTAAATTTAACAATTAAGGATATGCGCATCATCAACGAATTTNTGAAGGAAGAAATCAAAATTACCTTGTACCATTGGAACAACCGCTACCTGATCAAACTGGAGTGGCAATTGTTTGAGCAAACCTACAAGGTGAGCGAGTGGGATGTGACCTCCGAAGCCGAGTTATCCGAAATTCTGGATGAAGCATTTATGGCATCTGCANAAAAAGGTTTTCAGGAGATGGCACACACGCTGGGTACCGCTTTACAGCGATTAAGCTGATCATTTGCTATTGCCCCTTAAGCCCTTAACTTTGAATCCCCGCATGATTTACAGGCATGGAATTACTGGAAGAAAAGAAAAATAAGAATCGAAAATACGAACCCATTCTGGAGGGTATTCCCGATTGGCCCGTCTATCAGCTAAGTAAAAACCGGAAGGAATTTATTGAACTGGTAACGCAACAATCTATTATCCGGATAAAAGCATTAAGACCTACCCGCAAACAACTGATTGACGATCTGGAAGCAACGGCTTACCGCGAACAAAACCGGATTAAGCGAAATCGCTGGCGTGTAGATCCAAAAGATGACAGCCGCTTTTGGTCGAACGTAAAAAATGAGTTGGTAGAACTTAGCTCCAAAGACCCAGAAACAACCGGGCCAATTGTGGATGTGTTGCTTGAANAAATTGTTAATCGCTATGCCAATGAAATTGCTGGAAACTTTAAACCCAACTCATACCGCTTTACGCGCGAAGTAGTCAAATTCTGGTTTCAGCGGTTGCTAAATGGTGCCCGTGTANAAAAATTCGGGGCATTTTTTCGAAATCAATACACCCTGCGCGACAAAATACAGGTGGTGGGAAAGGTTAGAATGCTGCGCGACCTGGCANAAAAGGGAACGGTTATTATGGTGCCCACCCATTTCAGTAACCTGGATTCCATTTTAATTGGCTGGGTGATTCATGCCGTGGGCTTACCCGCTTTTATTTACGGGGCAGGCCTTAACCTTTTCAATATTAAAATCTTCGCATACTTTATGAACAGCTTAGGTGCCTACAAGGTTGACAGGCGANAANAAAACCTGCCCTACCTGGAAACACTCAAGATGTACTCCAGTTTGGCTATTCAAAAAGGTGCACATAGTTTGTTTTTTCCGGGCGGAACCCGCTCGCGCTCCGGTTTGATTGAGAAGCAACTGAAGTTAGGGCTGCTCAGCACGGCTATTGAAGCCCAGCGCAATCTTTACCAACAAACACCCGAAGGTGAGGTACGCAAAATTTTTGTTGTACCGGTTACGCTCAACTACAACTTTGTGTTAGAAGCTCCCGATCTGATTGAAGATTACCTGCAAGTAAAAGGGCAGGATAAATATTTTCCTGAGCAGGATAAATACGGCAGCATGGAGTTGCTCCGGTTCATGTTCAAATTCTTTACCAAGGGTTCTAACATTTCAGTTTCTATCGGGCCTGGCCTGGATGTAATGGGTAACTACGTGGATGAAGCAGGTAACAGCCTCGATCCGCAGGGCCGAATCATTGACACCCGCGGCTATTTTATATCTAACGGCAATATTACAGACGATAAGCAACGCGAAGATGAATACACGCGCATGCTTAGCCAGCGTATTGTTTCAGAGTATCATCGCATCAACCGGGTATTTGCCAGTCACCTGGCCGCCTTTGTTGCTTTTGAAATGTGGCAAAAAAATATTCTAAACTGGATCTGTTCAACCTGTTACGCTTGCCGGAAGAAGACCTGGAACTGGACTATAACGAATACCGCCAGACATTTAAACGGGTTCGAAAAAGATNTTACGAATTAAAAGATAATGGTAAGGTTTATCATGCCACCCACCTGAAGGGCAAGGTTGACCAGGTGATCAAATTAGGTATTGAAAACGTGGGGATATTCCACCTGAAGCGCCCCTTACTCAAAAACAAAAAGGCAACATCATCACCAAAGACCTTACCGTATTGTACTATTACCATAACCGCCTGGTTGGCTATGATCTTGAGCAGTACATCTGAAAAACCCGTAGGCGTAATTGGTGCGGGTAACTTCGGAACCGTAATTGCCAACATTTTAGCCCTGAGCCGGAAAGTGTTACTCTACACCCGCGATGAGCAAACGGCCGTGCGCATCAAATCCGAAAATCAAAATAAGGGCTATCCGCTCCACCCAAATGTTGAACCCGTTCATGATCTGCAACAAATAGCTACTCAATGCGATGTGCTGTTTCCAATCGTACCCTCTGCGCATTTCCGCGCCATGATGCGGCAATTATCGCCATACTTGCAGCCCTACCACATACTCATTCACGGCACCAAAGGATTTGACATCACCCTACCGGAAGGCCAATCGTTAGAAAATGTTACCAAGCTTACCCGGCAACAGGTAAAAACCATGAGTGAAGTAATACAGGAGGAAAGTGTGGTGGTGCGGGTAGGCTGCCTGGCCGGGCCCAACCTTGCAAAAGAATTAGCGCAACGCCAACCCGGAGCAACCGTAGTGGCCAGCCATTTCAACGAAGTAATTCAGCTTGGCAAACGCCTGTTACGCAACGATCGATTTCAGGTATATGAAAATAATGACATTGTTGGCGTTGAGATTGCCGGTGTCTTAAAAAATATAATCGCTATTGCCTCGGGTGCATTAAGTGGTTTAGGGTATGGCGAAAATGCCAAAGGACTTTTGATAAGCCGGNGGNCGGTAGAAATGGTTTACCTGGGCCGTGCCCTGGGTGGCGACTTAAAAGCTNTTNTAGGTGTGGCTGGCATTGGCGATCTGGTTACAACCTGCAACAGCCCCATGAGCCGTAACTTTACAGTTGGCTATCGCCTGGCCAAAGGCGAAAAGTTACCCGACATCTTAGCAGACATGACGGAAGTTGCAGAANGGTGTAAACACCGTACGCATTGCCAANAANATGTGCTGATCATTACAAAGTACGCGCCCTTATTACCGACCGGCTATACAAAGTGCTTTTGAAGGAATGACCGTTGAAGAAGCCCTGGAGTTTCTGATGCGCTATCCACTTAATGTGGATATTGATTTTATCTGATTACACCAGATTGGCTTTAATGCGATCTGCCACTGCCTGCATGGTTTCGGCCGGCAATTTTATTTTGGGCATGGTAAAGTTAATGTCGTTCATGGTGTTTAGTGGAACGAGGTGCACATGTGTGTGTGGAACTTCTAAACCAATAACAGCTACTCCTATCCGCTTGCACGGGGTAGATTTNTTCATCGCTTTGGCAACACGCTGGGCAAACACCATCAGGTTTGCAAGAGTAGTTGTGTCCAGATCAAAAATATAATCAACTTCTGCTTTGGGTACTACCAACGTATGTCCCTCTACCAAAGGCATCACATCCAGAAAAGCAATAAAATGCTCGTCTTCGGCCACAATGTATGCCGGAATTTCGCGCTTGATAATTTTGGTAAAAATCGATGGCATCAGGCTCCAATATTTAAAATTTCAAATTCCATTTCGCCTGCGGGNGTTTTGATCAGCGCGATGTCGCCTTTCTTCTTCCCCAGCAACCCTTTCCCAATGGGTGATTGCGTAGAGATTTTGCCCGCCTTTAAATCGGCTTCTTCCTCCGATACCAGCATGTACGTAACGGATGCGCCATTCTTTTTATTCTTGATAGTAACCTTGGAAAGAATGGAAACTATACTCGTATCAATTTTAGATTCATCCAACAACCGCGCATTGCCCAGCAACTCTTCCAATTGCGCTATCTTGGCTTCCAAATGCCCTTGTGCATCTTTTGCTGCATCATACTCTGCGTTTTCGCTCAAATCTCCTTTGTCGCGCGCTTCTGCAATTTGCTTGGCAATGTCGGCACGCCCTTTTGTTTTAAGCGTGCTTAATTCAAGTGTAAGTTTATCTAACCCTTCTTTGGTGTAATATGAAATTTTCTTACTCATAATCTTTGTTTTTAATTCGTTGAGACTTATTTCAAACCCAACAAAAAGAACAACGGCTTTTCCATAGGGAAAGCCGTTGTCTGTTTTACAATTCAAAAGTATTCTTTTAATTCACGAAAACAAAATCAAGCTCCTACCAGGTCTGGAAGCGTAAGTTTAATCTGTTCCAGAATTTCATCATCAAACTTAGCCAGGTATAATGTTTTTGCTTTTACCAGGTGATCTACGGTTAACCCCTTTACACCCCGCAAATCGGCCTTGTACAAACTGGCGTTTTCAAAATCGGCTCCCATCAGGTAACTGCCCGCTAAGTTCGCCTCCATCAAAAGGCGTTTTNNTAAAATTTGCTTTGATCAAAAACGAATTTTCAAACTGTGCTTTAATCAAAAAGCATCTTTAAAATTTGCCCCGCTGGCATATGCACCATTCAGGTTGGCCTGGTTCAGGTTGGCATTTTCAAAGTTGGTCTGGTTAAGGCGTGTGTTTTCCATGTTGGTTTCGATAAGCGAGGAACTGGAAAAGTTGGCCGAATTAAGATTAGATCCTTTCAGGTTTACATAGTTTAGGTTGGTACGGGCCAGGTGGCAGTTTACCAGGTTAATTTCATGGATCTTGTGGCGGTTTAAGCGCTTGATATTACCCACCGTACGAAAGGCCGCTTCATCCGACTCCCACAACCGAAAATCGTCTATCTCATCTTTATAAGTGCGAATCCTTTGGCGGGTTTCTCCATTCTGGTTAAGCCAAAAAATTAATATACCGATAATGGCAATGTCGAATATCATGCCGTGTGCCTCTGCCAGAATCTGTTCCCAGAAATTATCGAAGTCTTTCAGGTAATAGGAAATACTCAGACTTAGAACCAGAACGGTTACTCCCGCCAACACAATTGTAGAAGTAAGCAACGGCTTCTCAATAATTGTATTGAACCGATCTACAATGGTTTCTTTATATTTCTTAAAGCGGGACATAGGTTCAGGTCAGGCTATACACACACCTCTAAAATAAACTTAAAAAAATCAAACCTTTGCCAACAATACAAACAATATTTATAGAAGCTTTATCTCGTTGTAACAATTTAACGCAATACGAAAAGTTACAATAAAAGATGAATGGTTAAAAAATAAACACCCAACCCTAACAAGTCGTTGGTTGTGGTAATAAAGGGGCCCGATGCAAGTGCCGGATTAAATCCAAACCTGTTTAGTACAATAGGTGTAATCGTACCTACAAACGAAGCAAACAACACCACAAAAAATAAAGCCAAAGATACCACCAAATTTAGGGGTTTGTTACCAAACACAATCCAGTTTACACCAAACACTACCAGCCCCAGGAAAAATCCATTCAAAAGAGCCACACTAAATACTTTCAATAATCTTTTCCATAGGCCCTCATCTACAAAGCCTGGGTTGGCCAGGCTTTGCACCACCAACGAAGATGTTTGAATACCTACATTTCCTCCAGTTGCCTGGATAAGTGGTACAAAAAANGCGATAGCTGTAATTTGTGTCAATTCACGCTCAAAAAAACCCATAAAACGTGCGCTGATAAGTCCGCCCAGGATACCAATCAGCAACCAGGGCAAACGGGCCCGTGTATTGCGCCAAACGCTGTCATCTTCTTCTACATCTTCTGTTATACCCGACATTAACTGGCGGTCTTCTTCAGCCTGTTCGGTAATTACATCCACCACATCATCAATGGTAATACGCCCCACCAGGTGGCCTTGCACATTTACCACCGGCACCGATTCAAGGTCATATTTACTCATTATCTCTGCCACTTCCCGGTCTTCCAAATAGGTTTCCACCGATACCACCTCTTCATCTAAAATGTCTTTCACAATGGTGCGGGGNTCAGTAAGGATTAATTTCTGTAAGGAAACTTTTCCCAGCAACTTGTCGGAATCGTCCACCACATAAACGGTATAAAACTTAGTTACATTTTCGGCTTGTTTGCGGATTTCTTCTACACACTGCACCACATTCCAGTCGGCCCTGGCTTTTATTAACTCTTTTGCCATCAGACCACCCGCCACGTTTTCATCGTACCGGAGCAGATCAATAACCTGCGATTTAAGATCCGCATCCAGGCCGGCAATAATCTCTTCACTGGTTTTAATTGGCAGTTCGTTCAGAATATCGGCTGCATCATCCGAATCCAGTTGATTAACTACTTCTGTAATCTCGGCCGTTGCATAATTGGTAAGAAAGCTTTTTCGGGTTTCGCTGTCTAAATCGTTTATAATCTTAGAGCGAACATCAAGCGGCAGAAGATCCAACACATACTTGGACTCTTCCCCGTTAAACTCGTAAAGTAACGCGGTAATATCGGCCGGATTTACTTCTTCAAGCGAAGCACGGATAAATTCATTATCGCGCGCATCAAGGGCTTGCTGGAAGCGATCCCGAAACTCTTTATTCAACTCAAATTCTAGGTGCTTCACGGTGCAACTCCAATTGCCGGGTTAAAAATAAATTGTTCTACATCTAATTGTTCGGCCCGTTTCTCCATAAGCGAATGGGCCATCAGCGAGGGCGGCAAATTTAGAATTTTAAGTGCGTTGCGCAAGGTTTTGCGCCTGTTTTGAAACGCCTGCTTTACAACTGCTTTAAATAATACTTCATTACAGTCCAATTGCACCCGGTTATTACGGGTTAAGCGAATAACAGCAGACATAACTTTGGGAGGCGGATGAAAAACCCCTGGTGGCACTTTAAACAAATACGTAACATCATAGTAAGCCTGCAATAACACACTTAAGATTCCATACGTTTTGCTGCCAGGTTTCTCGGCAATACGATCAGCCACTTCTTTCTGAAGCATGCAAACCACTTGTGTTACCTGGTTGCGATGTTCCAGTATTTTAAAAATATCTGCGATGAAATGTTATAGGGAAATTCCCTATCACGAAGAGCGGAGATGGGTACGACTGATCCAGGTTCAACTCCAAAAATCTCCATCGGTAATCTTATTTACGAGTTGTGGGTAATATTCTTTCAGGTAGGCTACCGACTCGCGATCAATTTCTATCAGGTGCAAATCAACCAATGGATTGGATACCAGGAATTGAGTTAATACGCCCGTTCCGGGGCCAATCTCCAGCACGGGCTGGAGTGTTGGCGGCAACGGCAAAGCATTTACAATGCGTTGGGCCACCTGTTTGTCCCTCAAAAATGCTGACCAAGAAATTTTTCGGACGTACATTCATAAACTGAACCAAGATCGCATGCAAACTACGCACTATAAATTCAAAACAATAAATTTAAGTTAACTTGCCAGCCACACCTATTACTTTATACTATGAGTTCAGCATCAGATAAACCCCGCATCGGCATAACCATTGGCGACCTGAATGGAATTGGTGCCGAAGTAATAATTAAGGCACTAAGCGATGCCCGGTTACTTAATCTTTTTACGCCCGTAGTATATGGCTCTGCGAAGGTACTCTCTTTCTATCGGAAGCAAATGGGGCTCGAAGATTTCAATTACTCGCAGGTAAAATCCAAAGGCCAGTACTTTCATAAGTCTGTGAATGTGGTTACCTGCTGGGAAGATGTTATTGAAATTAACCCAGGCCAGCCGTCTAAACAAACAGCCAAAGCTGCTTTGCTTAGTTTGAAACGAGCCGTGGAAGATCTAAAAGAAGGCCACCTGGATGGTTTGGTTACAGGGCCCATCGATAAGAATACCATACACGGTGAAGCGTTTCCGTTTCAGGGCCACACAGAATACTTAACGCAAGAGTTTGGAGCAGGCCAAAGCCTGATGTTGATGGTGGGTGAAGGGCTACGGGTTGGGTTGGTTACCGAACATATACCGGTAAAAGATATCCCTTCCTTCATTACCAAAGAGCGTGTAGAACTCAAGATTCGGTTAATGGAGCTTTCGCTGAAGCAGGATTTTATGATCAGCAAACCTAAAATTGCCGTACTTGGATTAAATCCGCATGCCGGTGACGAGGGCTTGCTGGGTAAGGAAGAGCAGGATGTAATCAAACCTGTAATCAACGACCTGAAAACGAAAGGCAAGCTTATTTTTGGGCCGTTTGCGGCCGATGGTNTTNTTGCCAGTGGCCAGCACAGCAAATTTGATGGTGTAATAGCCATGTACCACGACCAGGGCCTGGTGGCATTTAAAACCTTATCGTTCGAATCGGGAATAAACTACACAGCCGGGCTACCCTATGTACGCACCTCGCCCGATCATGGTACCGCCTATAACCTGGCCGGTAAAAATATGGCCAGTGAAGGTTCTATGCGGCAGGCCATGTATGTTGCGTGCGAAATTATTAAGAACCGCACGGAGCAAACGATTGAAATTTAAAAAACTTACATCGCTTTTTACCTTTTGTCCAATAAGGCACGGATACATCACAATAAGTAATTACCTTGAATTGAAACCTTTGAACCGGAGCGAATGGACATTGTTACCAAANAGAAACTTAACATTTTAATTCAGCTGGCCGAGGCAGACAAACATTTTGCGCGCGCAGAACGCGAAATGATCCTGAAAATTGCCAATGACAGAAAGTTTCCGGAAGAAGAAGTAAATCAGTTAGTTCGCAACCCCGAACCTATCGATACCCTGNGGGCACTATCCAACGATCAAAAGTTCGATTACCTGGTAGATTGCATCGAACTTATCTTTGCCGATCAANAAATTTTTGAAAGCGAGGTGATTTTTACCAGAAGCATTGCCATAAAACTGGGCTTCAAGAAAAATGTAGTAGATTTTCTGATAGAAAATTCGNGGAAAAAACCACATACCGAATTAAAAAGTACCGTTTTTGCAGAATACTGGTAATAAAATACGCGTCTTTCGCATCGTATTATAAAATCCTCAAAAAGCGGTTTCAAAAGGGGTAAATCCAATAAATACTGATAAATTTGCCCGCTCATTTTAAAAACCTTCGGGTTTTGAAAGAATTCGCAATCAATATTATCGGCCTGAGTAAAAGGCTCNATCTTTTCAATTTTCATCTTGAANAAGGGCTTTTTGAAAAGTATGGCTCAGAGGTTGTATCGGATGGCCGGTTTGATATTGAAGTGATTCTTGATAAAAAGAGACGTNTCATTGAGGTAGAATTTAATATTTCCGGGCAGGCAGTTTTGGTGTGCGACCGCACACTCGATCTGTTTGATTTTCCAATTAACAAAACCCACAAAGTGGTATTTAAATACGGAGAAGAAGCCCAGGAAATAAGCGATGAAATCGTAATTATTACGCGCGATCAGGACAGCATTGACCTGGGACAATATTTTTACGAGTTTATTTCATTGGCAATTCCTATGAAGAAGTTGCACCCGCGCTTTTCCAATGAGGCGGAGAACGACCAACTCATAGTTTACTCTACTGCGCAAAATGAAACCGAAGAAGATGACAAAGAAAAAGATAGGATTGATCCCCGTTGGGAAAAATTGAAAAAGTTGAAATAAAAAGAATTAGTAATAAAGTTAAATACAACAGGTTATGCCAAATCCAAAACGTAAGACCTCGAAAACCAGAAGAGATAAAAGGAGAACACATTATAAAGCTACTCCCAAGCAATTGGTTGTGTGCCCTACTACTGGCGAAAATCACCTACCCCACCGCGCTTTCTGGCACGAAGGCAAACTTTACTTTAAGGGTAATGTGGTAATGGAGAAAGAAGTTCTGGCTTAATACGCCATGCGCGTTCTGCGAAAGCAAAACCCGTTTAATTCTCCATCAGCTTCTCGAAATCACGATAAGCATAACTAACGTACGTGTTATGAATGCCCGATTGGTAAACAATCGGGCCTTTGTTTTTATAAGCAGTTTAAGAATTAACCACACACGATAAAAAATATGAGTAAAATCAAAGCGGCCATTACCGGAGTTGGTGGATATGTTCCCGACTACATTCTTACCAACAAGGAGTTGGAGACTATGGTAGAAACAAACGATGAGTGGATTACCACGCGCACAGGGATAAAAGAAAGACGTATTCTGAAGGGTGATAACCAGGGCGTATCCGTAATGGGTATTGCAGCTGTTAAAGATATGCTGGCTAAAACCAAGACCGATCCCAAAGAAATTGATGCAATCATTTTTGCTACCGTAACCCCCGACATGACGTTTCCGGCAACCGCAAACATTGTGGCAACGGCCGTAGGCGCAACCAATGCATTTAGCTTTGATATGGGAGCCGCCTGCTCGGGTTTTATCTATGCGTTGGCTACAGGTGCCAGCTACATACAATCGGGCATGTATAAANAGGTAATTGTAATCGGGGGCGATAAGATGTCATCCATTATCGACTACACCGATCGCACCACCTGCATTATTTTTGGCGATGGTGCGGGTTGTGTTTTACTGGAACCTACCAATGAAGACCTTGGTGTAATGGATTGGGAATTACGAAGCGATGGCAGTGGCGAGCAATTTCTGCACATGAAGGCCGGAGGCAGCCGCAACCCCGCCTCTAATGAAACGATAGCCAAACGCGAACACTATGTGTACCAGGCAGGCTCATTTGTATTTAAGTTTGCTGTTACCAATATGGCCGATATTTCAGCACAAGTTGCTGAACGCAACAACCTGAATGCAGAAACCATTACCTGGCTGGCTCCGCACCAGGCCAACAAACGCATTATCGATGCAACCGCCCAACGCGTTGGCATAAGCGATGAAAAAGTGATGATGAACATAGAACGCTATGGAAATACCACAGCCGGCACTATTCCGCTCCTTTTGTGGGATTATGAAAAACAATTANAAAAAGGTGATAACATACTGATGGCTGCCTTTGGCGGAGGCTTTACCTGGGGTGCCGTTTATGTAAAATGGGCGTACAACGGTCAATAACCTGTACCCGCGTACCCAATATAACTTGATATTAACCATTTCATTAGTAAATTAAAGTTTGATTTTAAATGGCAACTATTTCTGATCTAAGCAAAGGAAACTACATCCGCTACAATGGCGAGGTAGTACAAGTAGAAGAACTCATACACCGCACACCCGGCAACCTGCGTGCATTCTACCAGGTAAAAATGCGTAGTGTGCGCACGGGTAAAATTGTTGAAAACCGTTTTCGCCCCGGTGATGCTGTTGATCTGTTGCGTGTAGAAACCAAAGAATACCAATACCTGTATGCCGATGGTGATAGCCTGGTATGTATGGACAACAATACCTTTGAACAAGTTTATATCGATAAAGTATTGTTAGGCCAATCTGTAAATTACATTAAAGAAGGCGTTACGCTATTGATTGCATTTGAAAACGGAACCAATCCGATTACTGCCGAGCCTCCTTCGCATGTAGTTGTAAACGTAACTTATACCGAGCCCGGGCTGGCCGGTGATACCGCCACCCGAACCCTTAAGCCTGCCACCATTGAAACAGGTGCCGAAATTCGGGTACCCTTGTTTGTAAATACAGGCGATAACATTAAGATTAAAGCTGATACCGGTGAATATGTTGAACGCGTGAAAGAATAAAATCATGGCAACAAAAAAACTGCTGCTGGCGCAAATGGAAAAAATGCCGGCAATAACGAACCCACAAAAAAGCTGAAATGAAAACTTCTGAAATTCGTGACCTTATCGACTTCATTGCCCAATCGGGCCTGAACGAAGTTGATATTGAAACCAAAGAACTAAAACTTCATGTAAAACGCGAGCCCGATCAAAAAGTAATCAAGTCCTCACTCCGGTAATTGCCGCTCCGGTTTCGGTAGCACCTGCAGCCGTTACTACGCCAGCCGTAACACAAACTCCGGTTAAAACAGAAAAACCCGCAACAGCCGGTAAAAATACGGTAGAAATTAAATCGCCCATGATCGGCACCTTCTACCGCTCGGCCAATCCCGATTCGCCCGCATTCGCATCGGTTGGCGATAAAATCTCAAAGGGGCAAACCGTTTGTATTATCGAGGCCATGAAGTTGTTCAACGAAATTGAATCTGAATTTTCAGGCACGGTAACCAAAGTGCTGGTTGAAAATGCCACACCGGTTGAATACGACCAGGTGTTGTTTGTTGTTGAATTAGATTAATTCCGGATTTCGAATTTGAGATTCAAGATTGTTACGGAGTATCTCCGGTACACAGATCTTGAAATCTGGAATTTTAAATTTTGAATCTAACCATATGTTTAAANAAATATTAATTGCCAATCGGGGTGAAATTGCATTGCGCGTAATCCGCACATGCAAAGAAATGGACATTAAAACAGTAGCCGTTTATTCTACTGCCGATAAAGAAAGTTTGCATGTTCGTTTTGCTGACGAAGCCGTGTGCATTGGCGCTGCTCCCAGCAAAGAATCCTACCTTAACATTCCACGCATTATTTCAGCTGCCGAAATTACCAATGCCGATGCGATACATCCTGGCTATGGTTTCCTTTCCGAAAATGCTGAGTTTTCGGCTGTGTGCCATGAGTACGGAATCAAATTTATTGGCCCAACCCCTGAAATGATCCGTGCGATGGGCGACAAGGCAACTGCAAAAGCAACCATGATTAAAGCCGGTGTACCTTGTATTCCGGGTTCGGATGGCCTGCTTGAATCTATGGAGCAGGGAATGAAAATAGCCAAACAGATTAAGTACCCGGTAATTGTAAAAGCAACGGCAGGCGGTGGTGGTAAAGGTATGCGCATCATTAACGATGAGTCGGAGTTTAAGAAAGCATGGGATGATGCCAAACGTGAAGCAGGTGCTGCCTTTGGTAACGATGGCTTGTATCTCGAAAAATTTGTTGAAGAACCACGCCACATCGAAATACAGATTGTAGGCGATCAATATGGCAAAGTATGCCATCTTTCTGAACGTGATTGCTCCATACAACGCAGGCACCAGAAATTAGTAGAAGAAACACCCAGCCCGGTTCTAAACCAGGAACTGCGCGAAAAGATGGGCGAAGCTGCCATTAAAGGTGCTAAAGCCATTAATTATGAAGGTGCCGGTACCATCGAGTTTCTGGTAGACAAACATGGCGACTTCTATTTCATGGAGATGAACACCCGTATTCAGGTTGAGCATCCCATAACAGAAGAGGTAACCAACTACGATTTGATTAAAGAACAGATAAAGGTGGCGGCCGGTGTACCCATTAGTGGCACCAACTACTACCCCATGTTGTTTTCGATGGAGTGCCGCATTAATGCCGAAGACCCGGGCAATGGATTCCGCCCTTCACCTGGTAAAATCATAAACTTACACAAACCGGGTGGCCATGGGGTGCGTGTGGATAGCCACGCCTATGCAGGCTATACCATTCCGGCTAACTACGATTCGATGATTGGTAAGTTGATTGTAACAGGCCAATCGCGCGAAGAAGTGATTACACGCATGAAACGCGCCCTGAGTGAATTTGTAATTGAAGGGGTAAAAACCACCATTCCGTTTCATCTAAAGCTGATGGATAACCCCACTTTCCGATCGGGAAAGTTTACCACCAAATTTTTAGAAACCAATTTTGATTTTTCGGACTTGAAGTAACCAATTGAGTTAGGAAATTTTAAAATCCCTCGTCATAAACAGGCGGGGGATTAATTAGCCAAATCATTCGATATTCAATGCGTGTGATGACTAAACCCGAACTTACCAATACCCTTCTCACCAATCACCAGGAATTTCAAAACTACCTGGCTGGTTTAAATGCCGAACAATTGGCTATCAGCAAAAACAACAAGTGGAATGCGGTACAACAATTAGAACACATCTGTTTATCGGTGCAACCGGTAAGATTGGCCTTTACACTTCCAAAATTTTTGTTGCGTGCGCTTTTCGGAAAAGCAAATCGCACCAGCAGAACATACACTGAATTAATTTTGAAATACAAAGTAAAACTACAGGCTGGTGGCCGTGCCAGCGGAAGATTTATACCCGCAACCAGTAATGTAAAAACTATCAACACCTGAATGTTCGCCTAACCAAAGAAGTAAACAGACTTGCTGCTAAACTCAACCGGTTCTCAGAAGCAGAATTAGACCTCTATATTTTACCCCATCCTCTGTTGGGAAAACTTACGCTGCGCGAAATGATTTATTTTACATGTTACCACGTGCAACATCATCAGGAATTAACAACAAAAAATCTATCCTAATTTAAACGCGTCTGACGCCTTAACTTACAAGTTCATTAGCACACTCACTTCGAATGCTGTCGTTCCGGTCGGGTATCCGGCAAGATTTAATATGCACTGCTCTACAAGCCTGTGCCCGAATCCCGTACTATAAAGATTCAACTATGAAACGCATTTCCTAAACCACTTATCAGTCCTCGCCTGGATTCCGGAATTCGCCAGACATTAAACTTAAACCGAACTTTCTTAATCAAGTCAATTACCTACTTAATCTCATTTGCTCCTCCGGAATGACAGGTCTAAATATGTTCATCTGCAAACTCCCAATTAGCCCAGCATAAAACCATTTTAAAGTCATTAAAAATTCTCACATTCGGTGTCATCTACCGGGTATGCGAATTTTAGTTGGAATATTTACCTGTTTAATCTCGCTGTTTCTTGTGGGCTGCCAGCAAGGGNGAAGCATAACGGGCATTCGCGATTCAGTAGATTACAACCTGCACATCCGCCCCATTCTTTCCGATCGGTGTTTTAAATGTCATGGCCCGGATGCCGCCCAGCGAAAAGCCAACCTGCGGCTTGATATACCCGAAGGTGCCCTGGCCGCTTTAAAAGACAACCCCGCAGCGCATGCCATCACACCGNGAGACCCCGATCAATCGGAAGTATTCTTACGCATCTCTTCTTCCGACACCTCGGTGTTAATGCCACCACCCAACTCAAATCTGTCGCTGAACGCGCAAGAAATTTCTTTGATTAAANAATGGATTGAACAAGGTGCGAAGTATAAACCCCATTGGGCATTTATCTCTCCCAAANAACACCCGGTACCCAAAGTGGATGAATCGTGGCCGAAGAATGAAATTGACTATTTCATTCTTGAACGAATAGAAGCAGCCGGACTACAGCCCAACAAACCTGCGGATAAAGAACGTTTATTAAAACGCGTGAGCTTTGATCTTACCGGCTTACCGCCAACACCCGATCTACAGGCGCGGTTTCTTGCTGATAATTCAGAAAATGCATACGAAAAAATTGTAGATGAATTACTGGCGCTACCACAGTATGGCGAAAAAATGGCCGTGCATTGGATGGATGTTGCCCGTTATGCCGACTCGCACGGCTACCAGGATGATGGCTTACGTACCATGTGGCCATGGCGCGATTGGGTAATTCATGCCTTCAACCAGAATTATCCGTACGACAAATTTGCTACCTGGCAACTTGCGGGCGACCTATTGCCCAATCCTACCAAAGAACAACTACTGGCAACCGGTTTTAACCGCAATCATAAAATTACGCAGGAAGGTGGCGTGATTGATGAAGAATATCGCATTGAATATGTAACCGACCGAACCAACACTTTTGCGAAAGCATTTCTGGCCCTTACGTTTGAGTGCGCCCATTGCCACGATCACAAATACGATCCTATTTCACAAAAGGATTATTACCAAACCTTTGCCTTCTTCAATCGCGTGCCCGAAAAAGGTTTGCTGGGCGATATTCAATTAGCTTCTTTGGCCGATCCACCTAAGATAAAAATCACGAGCGAAGAAGTANAAAACATTCTCACCTTCATCAATAAANAAGATACCACACCGGTTGAGGTGATGGTGATGAAAGACTCTGCATGGAAACGTCCCACCCATATATTGGTACGTGGCAATTACGATGCACCTGGTGAAGTGGTGGATGTGGGAATGCCGAATGCCGTGTTCCCGTTTGATTCAACCGTCTTTGGAAACAATCGCCTGGCTTTAACAAAATGGTTACTGCATGAANAAAATCCATTAACTGCCCGCGTATTCGTAAACCGCATGTGGCAGGAGTTATTTGGCAGAGGCCTCGTAAAAACCAGTGGCGATTTTGGAATGCAGGGCGAACTACCCACACATCCGGAGTTGCTTGACTGGCTTGCAGTTGATTTTCGTGAAAATGGCTGGAACATCAAGCGTTTAATGAAACAATTGGTTATGTCGGCCACGTACCAGCAATCATCTGCAATGAGTAAACAGCAACTTGAAAAAGATCCGGATAATATTNTTCTCTCCCGCGCACCGCGCATCCGGTTACCAGCCGAGAGCATTCGTGACCTGGCATTAGCCAGCAGCGGACTCCTTGTAAAGGAAATTGGTGGCCCCAGTATGAAAGTATATCAACCAAAGGGCATCTGGGAGTCTTCGACCTCCGGTCGCGGTGTGTTAGCACGGTATGTACAGGATCATGGCGATAAACTCTACCGAAGAGGGTTGTATTCATTTATCAAGCGTACCGTTCCGCCACCGGGTATGCTGATAATGGATGGCAGCAACCGCGATCAGTGCGAAGTGAAACGCGGCTTAACCAATACTCCCTTGCAGGCACTATTATTATTGAATGAACCCCTGATGCTGGAAGCTTCGCGCGTATTAGCCGAACGATTAGCGCTGGAGAAATCCTCCACGGAAGAANAAATCAAANAAGCATTCTCATTGATTGTTTGTCGCCAAAGCAAGAAAGAAGAATTCGACTTACTTGCTTCTTATTACAAATCCGAGAAAGAAAAATTTCAGAAAAGCCCGAACAAAGCAAAGTTATTTATTGCGATTGGTGAATATCCACACGAANAAATTGAGGACTTTGTTTCGCTTGCCGCATTAATGCAGGTGATTCAAACTATTTATACTATGGATGAAACCATAACTAAAACCTGATGGTATGAGCAAAGAATTCATGGATCATCGGAAGCACGTTACACGCAGGTATTTTATGGGCAAACTCAGCCTGGGAGTTGGTTCGGTTGCCCTGGGCTCCTTACTTATACCTGATTTGTTTTCAAATTCAGAATCGTCTGCTGCTTCGATTGGCCTCCCGCACTTTGCACCCAAAGCAAAAAGAATCATTTACCTGTTTCAGAACGGGGCGCCCTCGCAATTAGAAAGTTTTGATTACAAACCCTTGTTGAATAAAATGACAGGGCAAGAACTTCCTGCCTCCATTCGCATGGGACAACGGTTAACGGGTATGACCTCCGGGCAGTCTAAATTTCCGTTGGTAGGTTCGTACTTCAAATTCAACCAGCATGGTAACTCCGGTGCCTGGGTAAGCGAGATGTTCCCTAATATCTCTAAAGTGGTTGATGACATTTGTTTCATTAAAACCATGCACACGGAAGCGATTAATCATGACCCCGCACTTACGTTTATGCAAACCGGTGCCCAACAGGGCAATCGGCCCAGCATGGGTTCGTGGTTGAGTTATGGATTAGGAAGCGAAAATAAAAATCTGCCGGCTTTCTGTGTCTTGTTATCACGTGGCCGCGGAAACGGGCAAGGTGTATATTCGAAATTATGGACCAACGGATTTTTGGATAGTGTTCATCAGGGCGTGCAATTCAGCAGCAGCGAAGAACGGGTATTGTATTTGAAAGATCCGGAAGGCAGAGATCGTGCGGACAGGAGAAATATGTTGGATCAGCTAGCTAAACTGAACGATCTGAACTATAAAGAATTTGGCGACCCCGAAATTCAGGCGCGTGTGCAACAATACGAGATGGCCTATCGCATGCAAACCGCTGTTCCGGAACTAACGGATCTTTCGAAAGAGCCAGATAACATTATTAAAATGTATGGATCGGATTGCCTGGTACCCGGTACGTATGCAGCCAATTGTTTGCTGGCACGAAAACTTTCAGAAGCAGGTGTTCGTTTCGTGCAATTGTATCATCAGGGGTGGGATCAGCACGGCAACATGGTTGGCGAAATGCCGCTGCAGGCGCAAGACACCGATCGGGCTACGGCAGCTTTAATTATGGATTTAAAACAACGTGGCTTGCTGAACGAAACATTGGTGATTTGGGGAACTGAATTTGGCCGTACAAATTATTGCCAGGGCGATCTGACAATTAAAAACTATGGCCGCGACCACCACNCCCGGTGTTTTACCATGTGGATGGCAGGTGGCGGTGTGAAAGCCGGAACCACCTATGGCGAAACCGATGAGTTTGGATATAACATTGCAAGCAACCCCGTTCACGTAAACGACTTTCATGCAACAGTTTTACATCTGCTGGGGTTAAATCACGAACAACTTACTTTTAAGCATCTGGGCAGACGGTACAGGCTAACGGATGTTGGCGGGAAAGTTATTTCCGGATTAATGGCTTAATCAAATTCTTAAAAGCCAATGCAACAGCTAATCCGTTTTCTTAAAAACCTATCTCTTTTCTTCCTGCTGCTCACTTCATTCATTTTTTTATTTGAAGACCGGGTTGTTATTCCCTTGTGGCTTCAGGTGGCAGGCAGATTGCACCCTGCGTTGTTACACATTCCCATTGGCANNTTGTGGTCATGCTGGTGCTGCTGTTGCTTGTTCGGTCTCAGTTCAAATCCAAACAATTCAAAAAGTCTTAGCCATCAGCTTAACCATGGCTACCGTAACAATTACACTAACTGCATTTTTGGATTGCTTTTGTCATTTAATGACGATTACGGAGCCTNNGATTCCATTCAACGTCATAAAGTAAGTGGCCTGGCCCTTGCCTGGTTAAGCTACTTTGTATTAATATTTTATTTATCCACATCCGAAATCAGAATGCTAAAACATGCCGGCATTCTTCTGGTATTTACGTTGCTTATTTTTGTAGGGCATACCGGATCGGTACTGACGCATGGCGAAAATTTTCTACTCGCACCCTTGCAAACTTCGGTACCCGGAGTGGATTCAGTTAATGCTTCGGTATATCAATTGGCTGTAATGCCCGTGCTGGAAAAGAAGTGTTTTTCGTGTCACAATGAAAAGAAGGCAAAAGGAAAATTGATAATGACTGATCCTTCTAAATTTAAAACAGGTGGAGAAAGTGGATTAGCCTTTGTTGCAGGTAAGCCGGATTCGAGTCGGATGATCCATCACATACTGCTTCCCTTGGACCATGATGATCACATGCCACCCGATGGCAAACCACAACTAACTGGTTTTGAAATTGATTTATTGAAATCGTGGATTAATGCCGGGNCCGATTTTGATAAACCATTAGCTGCATACAACCCAACTGACACATTGGTTAAGCTGGCTGGCAAAACCATTAAGTCGCACTACGTTTCATCTGTTAATTATACATTTAAGCCGGCAACACCAGACCTGATCCAAAAACTTAATACACCCTTTCGATCCGTACTTCCCCTTCATATTAACAGCCCTGCCTTGCAAGCTGATNTTTTTGTAAAAGAATATTTTACAATACAATCACTTAAAGAGTTGCATCAAATTAATGAACAACTGGTGGCGCTTAGTCTCTCCAAAATGCCCATTACCGACAGCGATCTTCAGCTACTGTCAGGATTTCAGAACCTGGAAAAATTAAATTTAAACTTTACCAATTTGTCGGGCACCGGTNTGAAGAATCTGGATAAGTGCAGCAACCTGAAATCAATCTCCCTGGCAGGCACCCAGGTAACACCCGAAACAATAAAACCGCTTCTACGCTTACCCAATCTAAAAACACTATTTATCTGGAATACCGGTATTGATACCACACAACAAAATCAACTGGAGAAAGATTACCCAACGATCAACTTTGTACACACCCCTTTTAAAGACGAAAGCATTTTAACCTTGAGTAAACCGCTGCTGGTTAAGGAAGGTATTCTTACGCAACAAGATTTGCTTACTTTAAAACACACCATGCCTGGTGTAACCATTCGTTACAGTCTGGATGGTTCAAAACCCGACAGCATGAATGGAATTATTTATCATGGCCCGATTAAATTAGACGAAACCGTGAAACTTCAGGCCGTTGCCTGTAAACCGGGCTGGTATTGCAGTAACCCGCTGGAAACAACTGTATATCTGGAAGGCTATAAACCAGAAAACATTACATTATTAACTCCTGCCGATAAGCAATACCGGGGCGAGGGTGCAGCTTCGCTTACAGATGGCCGCAAGGGATTTGTAGATATTTTTAAAGAACCTTCCTGGTTAGGCTTCCGCGAAAATGATTTTGCAGCCAGCTTTGACTTTGGCGAGCAACCACCAACTCTTAACAAGGTGGTAATTAGCTATGGTGATAACCTGGGTTCCTATATTTTTCCTCCCACCGAAGTTCAGATTTGGGGCGGACAAAGCGAACATAACCTTAAACTTCTTACCAGAGAAAAAATTACCGAGCCCACCGGCTATCGCACCCCGTTCCATGGATTCATTCCTGTAAGTTTAAAAGAATCGAATTTCCAATACTATAAAATTGTAGCAAAGCCAATTGCCAAACTTCCCAAGTGGCATGGCGGGAAAGGACAAAAGGGCTGGTTCTTTGTGGATGAGGTTTTCTTTTATTGATATCCTGGATACTTTATGTTCCCATTCTGGCCTAAAGATTAACCAAGGCAAGAAGAATTATTCCTGTAATCACTAGTAATATCGTGATTGATCGTATCCGTGAATTCCGGTTTTCGCGCATTAACTCATTTCTTAACAAAGCCCTGGCCGAGGCTGTCATGATCGGGTCATTCAGTGATAGTGACTGCGAATTAGAATTCTTTCCTTTGGACCTCACACTTGCCAGGCTATTCTTCATCGAAAGCTTAACCGCTTCCTGCCGTAATTCCCGGTTGTAATTAAAAGAATCTTGCGATTGTTTCAGGAACCCTCCGCCTACCATTACTTTTTATCCTTGCCTGGTTCTTTCTTCTCTCCTTCTCCTAATTGACCTTGCTTGGCTTTTGCTTCATCTGCCATCTTTTGCAATTCAGCAGCAGTTTTTCCCTTTAGGTATTCAGGTAATTCCATACCGGCCATGTTGAAGATTTCCTGTAGCGGTGGCACCGATTTATACAACCCCGAAATAAAATTAGCCGTTGAGGTTTTACCATCACCGGTTCCTCCATTGCCTCCATCCCACACGGTAAGCTTATCGATCTTAATATTTTTAATCGCCTCGGTTTGCAGGCGTACCAATTCCGGAAGCTTATCTACAATTAACAACAACACGGCATCGCGGGCATTATCGCCAGAAGCCTGCACAATTTGTTGTAAGCCTTGCGCCTGTTTGGTTAATATTTCAAACATACCGCGTGCTTCGGCTTCCAATTTGGCAAAGATGGCATCGGCTTCACCTTTTGCCCGCTCGCGCAGTTTCTCCGCTTCTGCCTGTGCTTCTATAATGGCTTTCTGTTTCTGAATTTCGGCAGCTACCACAATGTTGGCATTCTGCGAAGCACGATCACGTTCAGCGCGGGCTTGTTCAGCTTTTTGCTCGGCCAGGTAAGCTTCTTCCAGTGCTTTGGCCGCCTGTACCTTTTCTGCTGCAATTGCCTTCTTTAATGCCTCGGCTTCCCGCTCTCTGCGTTGTGCATCGGAATTGGCAATGGCAATTTTCGATTGGTTTTCACCTGTTACCGCCAATGCATTCGCTTCCGCTGATTTGATACGTGTATCGCGCTCGGCCTCCACTTTACCAATTTGTTCATCGCGCTTTGCCCCTGCAATTAAGATTTCTTTATCCTTTATGGTTACGGCTACCTGCGTATCGCGATCACGTACCATTTCCGATACTTTAATATCGCGCTCCTTCTCTGCTTCGGTCTTACCAATATCTCCCAACCTCTCCTGGTCGGCCACCCGAATCTTTGCTTCATTGATTGCCTTTGCCGCAGCTTCTTTACCCAGCGCAGCAATGTAGCCGCTCTCGTCTTTAATATCGGTAATGTTTACGTTAATCAGTTTGAGGCCAATTTTNTTCAATTCCGATTCTACATTGTGCGATACATTCTGTAAAAATTTGTCGCGGTTGGTGTTGATCTCTTCAATATCCATCATGGCAACCACCAAGCGCATCTGGCCTACAATAATATCGTGCGCCAGTGCGTGTACATCCTGCCGTTGTAACCCCAGCAAGCGCTCGGCTGCATTTTCCATTACACCGCTTTCAGTAGAAATACCTACTGTAAACTTAGAGGGCACATCTACGCGAATGTTTTGTTTACTCAAGGCATTGGTAAGATTTACTTCAATGGAGATTGGAGTAAGATCCATAAAGGAATAATCCTGAAACACAGGCCAGATAAACGCGGCACCTCCATGAATACATTTGGCTGAACCACCTCCTCCTACTTTTCCATACACCACAAGAACTCTATCAGAAGGGCACCGCTTGTACCTGCGGAGCATGGTCGTGATCATGATAAAAATAAAAAGACCTACAATGGCAATAATGGGTAGTGTTAGCATAACAAAAACTATTTGGAGGTTACTAAAAGGATATTATCGTTTATGATTTGAACCACGCGTGCCAGCTGGCCGGTGGTAAGCGATTCATCATCATCTGTCATGGCATCTAACGTGCGCACGGCCCCGCTTACTTTTACCTGTATTTTACCAAGGCTTTTTCGGTTGGCCTGAATGGTGAGATAAACTTCACCGGTTTGGCCAATTGCATTNTGAATTTTCATGGTACCATCGGCACCGGATTTTGTCATCAGGTAAAACAACCCNGCCATCAAACTCATCATTAATAACCCGGCAATGACCGCTACAATCAACGATGTAGTATTCGAATAGCCCGCCTCTACGCAGGCGATGCCGGTCCATGAAAANATAGTAAAGAAACCAATCAGGTTTTTGAGGGTGAGGAATTGAAATGGTACTCCGTGGTCGGCTTCAACTTCAGCATCGGGTAAATCATCGGGCGATTCGGCTCCGAAAAANGAAAGGACCAGTTGTAAAACAAAGAATAAGGTAAAAGGAACGGCAATGCTCCAATAAATTTTCAGCATTGGGGTTAACTCCTCCCACCAGGTGCCAAATGATTCCATAGACAATTTTTGATAAGATAATTCAGAAATTCATGAATTACAAGAGCTGAAAGTAACCCTCTTCTATTCAATAGGGACAAAAAACCGCCAGGCAGGCGGTTTTTGAAAATTCTATATTCTGACTGTACGACTTAAACGTACTGGTTCAGCATTACAGGCATTACCAGCATCAGAATATCTTCGGCCTTATCTTTTTCGGCCGGAAGGATTAGCCCCGCTTTGTTAGAAGCAGACATATTAAGCTTTATCTGATCGGTATCAAGATTGGTTAGCATCTCAATCAAAAAACGGGCATTAAATCCAATCTCAATATCATCGCCTTCATGTTCACAAGAAAGCCGTTCGTTGGCTTCATTTGAAAAGTCTAAGTCTTCGGCCGATACCTGCAACTCGCTTCCAGTAATTTTTAAACGTACCTGGTGTGTAGTTTTATTTGCGTAGATGGAAATACGTTTGAGTGAACCCAATAAATCGGTGCGGCTAATGGTCATCTTAATTGGGTTTTGCGCTGGTATTACATTTTCATAATCCGGAAAGCGTTCATCAATTAAGCGGCAGATCATGCGAATGTTTCCAAATTTGAAAAATGCATTCGACATGTTGAAGTCGATGGTTACATCGGTGTTTTCGGTTGGCAATGTAGCCTTTAGCAAGTTGAGGGCTTTGCGCGGAATAATGATGGAGTTACCATTGTCTGATTTAATATCTGTTCTGCGATAACGCACCAACCGGTGACCATCGGTAGCCACGAAGGTTGTATTCTTTTCGCCCAGGTTTACATACACGCCCGTCATGGCCGGACGCAATTCATCGCTGCTGGTAGCAAAGATGGTATTGTTAAGTGCACGAGCCAGGACATCAGACGAAATGCTTGCAGAGAAATCGTTCGACACAGCCGGTACTTTTGGAAAATCTGTTGCATTCTCGCCCGATAATTTATAGCGGCCATTGTCCGAGCTAATCTCAATGGTGTACGTAGATTCGTCAACCGAAAAGGTAACGGGTTGATCGGGCAGGTTTTTAAGGGTATCCAGGAGGATACGGGCCGGCACGGCAATATTACCCTTCTCTTTTGACTCAATATTTAACTCGGTAATCATTGAGGTCTGTAAATCAGACGCAGTTACCGTTAAACTGTTTTTGTTTATTTCAAANAGAAAATTTTCTAAGATTGGCACTACCGGGTTGGTAGTGATTACGCCATTGATATTGGAAAGCTGTTTGAGCAGGTAGCTTGAGTTAACAATAAACTTCATTGTAAATCAGTGGTTTGTGGTTGTACAGGGCGGTAAAGTTAGAAAGAAAAACCATTCCTGAAAATGAATAAACAGGTAGGTTTACTTTACAAAGTAAGTTCGTTTTCTGCCAATTGCTTCGCGGTTTGCCCGGCTTAGCAGCAGCATTACTTCTCCATTTAAACGGGCTAAAAACACCGTATTTTTCTCGGTTGGCGGATATACCTCCAACTGATAGGTGCGCCTGGCAATATCGCTTATCTGTATTTTAAACTCCGGCCCGCTTGCGATAAGGCTATCGAGATAGGGAAACTCGCCAGGTGTAACAAACCGGTTGGCCTGCACCAACGAAACTCCATCCAGGTAGGTATTAAGCCGGGCTGTGTCTGCAGCCGGTAAGCCGTTTATTCCAAANAATGTTTGTTGCATTTCAACCGTAAAATCTTCTTTTGGGTTTTTAGGAAAGGTTGCGGTAAGTTGTCTGAAGTTCTGCCAGTTAAAATTGAACAACCATTTATCGCGCCATTCAATGGGTGGAAGCTCAAATACCGATGCGATGTAGAGCCGGTATCCGGGAACCTGCACCATGTATGGAATGCCATCTGGTAATTGAAACCAGGTTTCTGTTTTTCGATCATTTCCGGCCACCCAAAAGCGTTTTACCAGGTTACTTTGGGTATAAAGTTCAACCTCGCGGCCGGTAGCATGAATATGCTTGCTAATAGAATCTTGAATGGCGGCTGCTACTGCACGCCTGGGTTCGGTTTGAAGCAAGGTAGCAAACAGAATTTTTATCATTTGCGGGTCCGCATCGTAGGCATTGTTTACCCGCCAGCGTGTGCCTTCAAAACTCAACTCAACTTTTTCGCCCTGAGCCGGCTTGATTATTACCTGATCGATTTCGGTTTGGTCTTTAACCTGAAACAATTGTTTATCTACTACATCAAAATTTTTACGGGTACTCAGGTAAACAGTACATAGTAAAGCCAGTGTAGAAACCACCAGCAAAATCAACAATCGTATGTTTCTCTTCTCCTGCATCAGAATCGCGAATATTTAACTTTTCGCCAGTAGCTTTTNACAATTCCAAATCCAATCAATAACACAATAGGCAGCACCAGGTTTATCGATTGCCAGAACGTGCGGTCATTCTTCACTTTCATTTTATCCAAAGGCCGAACTTTAACTTCTTTATTGCGCGCTTTGATCAGCCCGTTTTCATCCAGCATATAGGCAACGGTATTCATCAGCAAATCCTGATTGGAAAAGGTGTATTGCGTAAACGGATCTAACCCCAGCGGCTGCGGGCTGTTGTCCCGTGGGTTCACATCATTCCGNGCAATGTCGCCATCTGCTATTACGGCCACTTTTGTGGTTACACTTTCTTCCCGAAAATTTTCTATTTCCACTCCTTCTGGTGCAAACCGGTTTTTATACAACGATGTAAACTTTCCTTCCAGTAAATAACCCATTGGTATGGAGCCACCGGCAAAGGCTTCGTCACGCATCTGCCTGCGCAGATCATTAACCGATACCTTAACCGGAGCCNNTGTGATTTTGCGTGTGTAAGCCGATGAATAAATCAGAGGTGTTTTTACCACTCCCACAGCCTTTACGGTATCTATGCTGCTTACAAAGCGCAACAAGGTTGCATCGAGATTGCGCGTTACCGGGTGTTGGGCATACTGATTAACCAGCGGAAAGAAGGGCCACTCCAATTGCATAATCTGGGGTTGGTTCCGATCGCCCCCNACTACAATCGGGTATCTGCCTGAAACGCGGTCTTGAATCAGATCGGGATTAATGCGCACACCATACTTAAACAGTTGATCATCCAGGTTCAGGTCGTATGGAAATGCAAGGTAATCTTCTTCTGAAGTACGGTTCATGTCGGCATCCAGCCGATCGAGCAAAAACAACACGTTGCCACCCTGCATAATATACTGATCCAGTTTGTACTTATCCTGTTCGGAAAAGGGTTGGGTGGGTTTAGCTACCACCAGTAAATCATAACCCGTTACAGTTGCTTTGCGGTTAAGGTAAACCTGAAACACATCGTATTGTTCAATCAGCGCATTATTAAAGCTGGCAAACTCCAGGCTATCGAGTTCGCCATGGCCCCGCAACAGGCCAACCCGTTTGCGGTTCGTATTGCTTAGTTTATGAATTGCATTGGCCAATTCATACTCAATCTCTTCAATAGATTGATTGATGCTTTGCGCACGGTTTCCCCGCAACAACATCACACCGGTTTCAAGCCCCTGGTAGGACACCAGCGCNCCGGGAAATACAAATTTTTCAACACGTTCTCCATTTCGGGTTTCAATTACATTGCGCGGACTAACACCACGGGCGTTCAGATCGGCAATAAATTCATTACGGGCACGCTCGTTGTTGGCTTGCAGGGGATCGGTAAACGTGAACTTAACTTTATTGTCAGAATAAACTCTGAATTCGTCCAGGGTTTCGCGAATTGTTTTNTGAAGCCGCTTAAATTCAGGATTCAAATCGTTACCTTCCAANAANACTTCCACAAACAAATCATCTTCCAGCGATTTCAAAAGTGCTTTTGTTTGAGGTTGAATGGTGTATCGCTTTTCATCGGTAAGGTCCAATCGAAAAAAATAGAACGAAGCCAGGACATTAAGCAGCAATACCCACACCAGCGTGTTGGTTAGCAATAATAAGTCGCCAATGCGTTTACTGTTCTTCCACGTTACCATTGCCTGCTTCCAATTACGGTTCTGGTTGCTACCAAAATAAATGCTGTAATGCTTACAAAGTAAACGACATCGCGGCTATCAATTAGTCCTTTGCTGAGCGAATCGTAATGGTACAGAATACCCAGTTGTTTAATTAACAGGGCATTGTTCCCAAATGTAGCCAGCGAATCGAAGCCGGTGTAAATCAAAAACACAGAAATGCAGCCAGGATAAACGAAACAATCTGATTGGTGGTTAATGATGAAGCCAATAACCCAATGGCACAAAATATCATAGCCAATAACGCAAGGCCAATATAAGAACCCCACACGCCAGCCGAATCGATATTTCCAACCGGGTTACCCAATTGGTAAACACTCATGTAATAGATTACCGTAGGTACAAGCGCCAACAGTACCAGTGCAAAAGCAGCCAGAAATTTTCCCAGCACAACATCCCAGTCGCTTAGTGGTTTGGTAAGCAGCAACTCCAGTGTACCCAGCTTCTTTTCTTCGGCAAAACTTTTCATGGTGATAGCCGGCACTAAAAAATAAACACGTATGGGCCCATCGAAAAGAGTGTGTCCATATCGGCAAAGCCATACTCCAGCACCGAAGTATCCGGAAACACCCACATCAACAACCCAATGCCTGTAAGAAAAACACCAATAACCATGTACGCTATTAGCGAGTTGAGAAAACTGTTGAACTCTTTGGCAAAAACCTGAATCATGCTTCCGGAGTTTTTATAGTTAATGATCTGAAAATTTCTTCCAGCGAAAGCTGCTCCTGCTTTAATCCTACTAACGACAAATTGTTTTCGGCAGCAAAGCGAAAAACCTCAGGCCGCAGGTCGGCACCCTGTGCTACCGTTAGCTTATACACGCCCGCAGAAATAATAACCAATTGCTGAACCCCNGCAAGGGCTGCTAACTTTTGTTCTTCAATAGGCGCATCAAATTCCACAATTAGTTGAACCTGCGGTTGTGATTTCAACAAATCGGCTACCGCGGCATCGGCAACAAGCTGGCCCTGGTTAATTACAATTACCCGGTTACAGATGGCCTGCACTTCCTGCATGATATGCGTAGAGAAAATTACCGTTTTGTTTGTGCTGATTTCTTTTATCAGTTTCCGGATTTCTAAAATCTGGTTGGGATCGAGNCCGGTGGTGGGTTCGTCCAACACGAGCACTTGCGGATTATGTATTAAAGCCTGCGCTAATCCTACCCGTTGGCGGTAGCCTTTTGAGAGTTGTTCTATTTTTTTGTTTTGTTCCCGTTCCAATCCGCAAAGCGCAATAATCTCCCCCACCCGGCTTTTTAATGCACGATTAGATAACGCAAACACCTTGCCTACAAAATGTAAGTACTCATGCACATACATATCGAGGTATAGCGGGTTATGCTCCGGCAGGTAACCCATTATCTGGCGTACTTGCAATGATTGGGTGGTTACATTCATTCCGTTTACCAGCACTTGCCCCGAAGTAGGTGGCATATACCCGGTGCTGATCTTCATGGTGGTTGACTTTCCTGCTCCATTGGGACCTAAAAACCTACAATCTCACCCGGCTGCACCGCGAATGAAATATTGTTAACGGCCTTTTGTTGTCCGTAAATTTTAGTAAGATTGGAAACCTGTAGCGACATTTTTAGCGCTGCAAAAGTAATTTTAAAAGTTGAGAGTGCATAAGCCTGGCCGCAACTTACCAAATGGCCCATTTATTGCGTTATTACCATCGATTTAGGAATTTTGAATCTGATATAAAATCCATTAACGGAAAATGAGACACTGGATTGTATTGTTTTGCTTCCTTTCAGTTACCGCCTGGGGGCAAACCGGTTATAAATTAGACTTTACGGTAAAGGGCTGGAAAGACACCACCGCCTATTTAGGCTCTTACTATGGTGAACAAACCCGGTTAAACGATACGGCTCGTGTAAGCAGTACCGGCAAATTTTCATTCGATAATGTAAAACCTTTACCGCAAGGAGTTTACTTTATTGTTTTGAACAAATCAAAGATCTTTGATTTTGTGATTGGTGCCTCCCAGCACTTTTCAATCGAAACCTCAGCCGATGACTTTTCGAAGGCCCTCGTAAAGGGCGATACGGATAATAAACTTTACTTTGAAAACCTGCAAAACAACATCGCGCGGGGTAATGAAGCCGATCCGTACATTGCCATTCTGCGCGACAGTACACTGAAAGAAGACCAGAAAAAGGAAGCCCGCGAAAAGTTTTCTAAGATAAGCGACCAGGTGATGGCCTATCAAAAACAATTGATTACCAATTACCCCGCCACCATGACAGCCCGCCTGCTGAAGACCACCCAAACCATTGATATACCCNCGGCACCTAAAAAAGCAGATGGTTCGATAGACTCTACGTTTCAGTTGCGGTATTACCGCCAACATTTCTTCGACAATTTCGATCTGGCCGATGATGCATTGATTCGCTTACCACGCCCCACTTACCTGGAANAAATAAAAGAATACCTGAACAAACTTTATGCACCCGTGCCCGATACCATTATGATGGCCATTGATGGGTTGGCCGAGCGGGCGAAGAAAAACCCCGAAACATATAAGTACCTGGTGTGGAGTTGTATGTTTCTGTATCAGAACCCTGAGGTTATGGGATTGGATGAAGTATTTGTAAGACTTTACGATAAATACTTTGCAACCGGAGCAATGGATTATTGGATTGCGGCCTCTATGAAGAAAAGTGTTAAAGAATATGCCGATAAACTGCGCACCAGCCTGGTAGGAAAAACCGGGGCAAACCTGATTATGCAGGACTTGAATCTTCAACCCAAATCGATGTATGACATTAAGAATAAGTACACCATACTTTGGATATACGATCCGGAATGCGGCCATTGCAAAGAAGAAACGCCCAAGCTGGTAGAGTTTTATAACAAGAACCACACAAAGTTCGACTTCCAGGTATTTGCCGTGGCTTCTGATACTTCGCTGCAAAAGATGCGTACGTTTATCAAGAACATGAAGATAGAGCCATGGGTAAATGTTAACGGCCCGCGCTCCTACCTTCCGCAGCATTATTCAAAATTGTATTATGCCGAATCTACACCTTCTCTTTACATACTGGATCGTGAGCATAAGATTATCGCTAAANAACTTCCTGTAAAACAATTGGAAGATTTCTTTACCCGGCACGAAAAGTTTGTTCAAAATCGAAAAACGGGTGTTCAGAAAAGTACAAAGCTTACACCCTGATCGTTTTTTGGCCTAATCAAAAATCAGAATCCGGAATCAATTTGTTGATTCATTACAATTTTGGGGGTTTAGACAAAAAAATGGCAAGCCCATGCAACTATTTGCCCTCCGAAGAGTATCTAAGGTATAAATCAACCAGCAACTTAAGCTACTATGGCCTTGCTTAACACATTATTTGGGAAAAAGAAGAAAGAATTTAAAGCCACCTGCCAGATTACAAAAGAACCCATTGAAAGAGGTTTTGGCTATCTGCTTACAACCGCCCAGGTAGTTACCTCCAAAAAGTATTGGGATATGATTATGACAGAGCCCGAAACCCTTTCCTATACGGTATCGCACTTTAAGAATCAAGCCACCGGTACGCAAATGCGCTCAATGATTTTTGAAAAATACGCCACTATTGCCAAAGCCTGGATTGTAAGCGACTCTATTATTAACTACTTTGATGTAGATAAAACAACGGCCCGAGAGCTTGCCAAAAAATGGTGGGAATCGGAGGGGAACTTTACGCCCGAAAACATTGGGCCGGCCTCACAAACCTTAGAAGCGCGTGAGTACACCGATCTAAAAGATTATGCCATTCTGGAAGCAGGACGCAGCCGTGTTGCTGTTTAACTTTTTCGTTCGATGGTGAACTGAACCAGGTCAATCAGCGATGTTTTATAGGTGGATGGAGGCAACGCATCCAAAACAGCCAAAGCCTGCCGGTGGTATTCTTTCATTTTAGACTTCGCGTATTCTATTCCCCCGACTTCTTAACAAAATCAATCACCAATTTGATGTTGGCCTGATCTTCCGAGCCGCTCTTTACCAGGCTCATAATTTTTCGCTTTTCCAGCCAACCTGCCTGAGACAATGCATGGATCAGCGGTAAGGTCATTNTTCTTTTCTTTAATGTCGATCCCCACCGGCTTGCCAATTTCTTCATCGCCATAATCAAATAAATCATCCTTAATCTGAAAGGCCATACCTACATACTCACCAAACTGTTTCATCAGGCCAATAACTTTACTTTCAGCACCAGCCGAACTGGCTCCCACCGCACAACACGAAGCTATAAGCGAAGCCGTTTTTTGGCGAATGATCTCGTAGTAAATATCTTCCTGAATATCTAACCGCCTGGCTTTCTCCATTTGCAGCAACTCGCCTTCACTCATTTCCTGAACAGAGGTATTTACAATTCTTAATAGATTAAACTCATCGTGTTCAAGCGAAAGCGCCATGCCTCGCGAAAGCAAAAANTCGCCCACCAACACGGCTATTTTGTTTTTCCACAGGGCATTAACAGAAAAAAANCCTCTGCGGTAGTCCGAGTCATCAACCACATCGTCATGCACAAGGGTAGCAGTATGCAATAATTCAATTAAGGCTGCCCCNCGGTAGGTAGATTCGCAGATGGTACCTGTGGCCCCTGCACTTAAGAATACGAACAAGGGCCGCATTTGCTTGCCTTTTCGCTTTACGATGTAGGTCATTATTTTATCCAGCAGCATTACACGGGTTTTCATAGAAGCCCTGAACTTATGTTCAAACTCTTCCATCTCGCGGGCAACTGGTGCCTTAATGCTATCGAGCGATTTTGCCATGCGTTGCAATAATACGGAATAGCCGCCTAAACTTTCTTATCACTAATCATAGTTTAATAATTGATTGTGTTTACCTGCTGTTTATTAATTTGTGTACTTTCGATGCCATGAAATGGATGGATCACCGCCTGGAGCAGGCTNTTTTTGTTCTGGCCATACTGGCAACCGCGTTTATTCTATCACGGATTTTGCGTATTGTTGTCGGGCGTTTTATTCGCAGTGCCGCCACCAAGCTAAAGGTTGACCCTACCCGCTATAACTTCTTCAAAAATGCGGTTGACTTCATCATCTTCCTGGTAGCCGCTATAATCATCTTCAGGTCGATTCCTTATTTCCGAACTATAGGCACCACCCTATTAACGGGTGCGGGGGTATTGGCAGCCATTGTGGGTTTTGCCTCGCAGTCGGCCTTTTCAAATATCATCAGCGGATTTTTCCTTGTCATTTTTAAACCCTTTAGTGTGGGTGATCGCGTTCGTATTGGCCAACTTTATATGGGCGATGTTGAAGACATAACCTTGCGCCACACGGTTATTAAAGATTTTGAAAACCGCAGAATTGTAATTCCCAATAGTGTAGTCAGCAACGAAGTTATTGTTAATTCCACACTAACAGACGAGAAGACCTGTGTCTTTATTGAAGTACCCGTTGCCTTTACAGCACCGGTTGCCNGGGCTATGGAAATTATTCAGGACGAGTGCCTGAAACATCCGCATTGTATCGACAATCGTTCGCCCGAAGAACTTACCAAAGGTGAATCGCAGGTAATGGTTCGTACCATTTCTTATGGCGATTTTGGTGTGCAACTTCGAGGTTATGCATGGACCCATAACCCCAGCCTGGCATTTGAATTAAAGTGTGATGTGTTAAAGGCTGTTCAGGAAAGATTTGTGAAAGAAACCATTGAGTTCGGGTACNCGGGCCGCATCATGATAACAAAACCCTAACTAATTATGGGAGGCAACAATAAAGCAAAACGTAAANGCGCACTTAAACATTTGCACGAACAGCTTACCGATCACACCCACGCAACCGCTAAAAATGGCGGCATACTGGAATTGATTTCGTATAACGAAAATGCGGTTAGTGTTCATGACAATATTCCTGTTGAAGTGCTTCTGAAAAAGTGTGTGCATGATCAGATCAACTGGATCAATATTGATGGCCTTACCAACGAGGAGCAAATTCAANAAATAAGTAAACATTTCGATCTTCATTATCTGCTGGTAGAAGATGTGATGAACACACACCATCAACCCAAAGCCGATGAGTATGAAGATCATCTCTTCTTTACATTAAAAATGCTTTACCAGATTGATGGCCAGCGCATTGATTATGAACATATCAGTTTTGTGTTGGGTAAAAACTATCTTTTATCTTTTCAGGAGAAAGAGGGAGATATTTTTGGCAACCTCCGAAATCGCATCAGGCAAGACAACAGCATTATCCGGAAGCGTGGGGCCGATTACCTGTTGTACCGACTGATTGACTCGATTGTGGATAGTTATTACTCGGTGTTGGACAGCATTGGCCACCGAATTGAAGAAATTGAAGACAAAATCACCACCCAGGCCACCGAATTAGATTTTATTGAAATTCAAAAACTACGCAAAGAGTTTATTTATCTGCGTAAAGTAGTGTACCCCCTGCGCGAGGCACTAAATAAAGTTATCAAAAACGAAGAGGGTTTTATTGAAGAACGTAACGAAAAGTACTTTTCGGATGTGTACGATCATGTTATACATTTGATCGATTCGCTCGATACCTACAAAGACCTTACCTCCACCCTGATGGATTTATACATGAATACCATCAATTACCGGATGAATGAAGTAATGAAACTGCTAACCGTTATTACTACGATATTCATTCCGCTATCATTTATTGCGGGTGTATATGGTATGAATTTCGAAAATATGCCTGAACTTACCTGGCCCAATGGGTACTACGGGGTGTTGGTATTTATGGGGGTAATCTTTCTGGCAATGATTGGCTACTTCAAATACAAAAAGTGGTTTTAATCCTGCGGAGTTTCTTCTGTTAATTTTACCTCTACCAGTTCCGGAATCGTTTGGTTAATCTTCAAGATTTTGATTTTGTAATTGTGCAGAATAAATTCATCTCCTTCCTTAATTGTGGGACGCTCGTAAGTGATCAATCCTGCCAGCGTTTCATATTCTTCTGATTGCGGAAACGGCACCTCCAATAGTTTATTGATGTCATGAAGTGAGGATTGTGCGGCAATCTGAAACTTTTGCTTATCTAACGGTATTACAATCTGTTGTTCCTGGTCGTGTTCGTCCTGAATTTCTCCCACCAATTCTTCCAGAATATCTTCCAGGGTTACCAACCCGATAATACCTCCAAATTCGCTTACCACAAATGCCATCTGTGCCTTGGTGCGTTGAAAATCGCGCAGCAATACATCGATTGGTTTGGTTTCGGGAATAAAATGTACCGGGCGCATGATATCCTTCAAGCTCTTTCCGTTGTTTTGGATGTAAACCGATACAATGTCTTTGGAGTGTACCACGCCAATTATCTCATCTTTGTTTACTTCATAAATCGGATACCGGGAATAACCCTCTTTCAGCATGATTTGCAACGCATCGGCTATGGATGTGTCTGACTTAATCATACTCATTTTAACGCGGGGTACCATTACCTGGCGCACTACACGATTATCAAAATCAAAAACATTCTGAATCAATTCGCGCTCTGACGTTTCGATAGCCCCTCCTTCTTCGCTTTCGGCAATAATCAGTTTAAGTTCTTCTTCTGAGTGGATATCAATTTCACTCATGGGTTTAATGCCAATAAATCTCAGAATCAGATTAGCAAAACCATTCAGCAACCAAATGAGGGGTCGAAATACAAAATAAAATGCACGCAAGGCGATAGATACACGCAGGGTTGTACTGGCCGGGTACCGGATAGCAATTGACTTTGGAGCCAGTTCGCCAAATACAATGTGCATCACGGTAAGTATAAAGAAAGCCACTGGTAGTGCTATCCGGTGTGCGGCCGCTTCGCTCAGGTTTACACCTATTCCATTCATCGCGCTTAGCACCAATTCAGAAACTACATCTTCACCTACCCAACCTAACCCGAGGCTGGCCAGGGTAATACCCAGTTGGGTAGCTGCCAGAAAACCGTCCAGGTTATTTATAATCACTTTGGCCGCTTCTTTGGAGAGCGTACCCTTTTCAAGGGCTATTTGAGACGACCGTACCTTTACAATGGCAAATTCTGCTGCAACAAAGAATCCATTCAGAAATACAAGGAACAGCGTAATAAAAATCTCGAGGGTCATGACCTGGACAAACCACAAATTTAACAAGAAACATCAATCGTGCATGGGCTATTTTTTTGATGTACCTTTTCCATGGTAAAGAAAAGATTTTATCTTTCGGAAACACCTAAATCCTAATTATGCTTTCTTATTTCTTTGAGGGCCTTGTTTTCCAGTTCCTGGACCTTGTAATTGGCTTTGCCATCCTCATAAAAGGCGCTGATTTCCTGGTTAATGGATCATCTTCCATCGCANAANAAAATGGTATTTCCAATCTGGCCATTGGCCTTACGGTAGTTGCGTTTGGTACTTCCATGCCCGAGTTAATCGTAAGTTTACTATCGGCATTAGATGGGAAGAATGATGCCTCTTTCGGTAACGTAATTGGAAGTAACAACTTTAATCTGCTATTCATTCTGGGCGTATCCGGATTGATTTATCCGCTAACCGTTCAGCGCAATACGGTGAAGTATGAAGTACCCCTGTCTTTATTGGCAGTTGGTATTTTGTTTATTTTAGTGAACGACCAACTGGTTTTCGGTAGTGAGACAAACGGGATGAATCGTTTCGACAGCATTGTTCTCTTACTCTTTNTTGCAGGATTCCTGCTATACATTTACCGCACCATGAAGAACGGTTCAGACCTTGGTGAGGAGGCGCCCATAAAAGTGTATGGTACCGGGGTTGCTATTGGTATGGTTGTGCTGGGGCTTGCCATGCTAATTGGTGGCGGTACCACAGTTGTAAACAGCGCCACATCAATAGCCCAGTATTATGGTTTAAGTGAAAAACTGATTGGCCTAACCATTTTGGCCGCAGGTACTTCGTTGCCTGAATTAGCCACCTCTGCAGTAGCTGCCTATCGGAAAAATACAGACATCGCCATTGGCAATGTAGTTGGTTCCAACATTTTCAATATTTTCTTCATTCTTGGAATTACCGGTGTTATTAACCCGATGCCCTACAATACCGTAATGAATTTTGATTTGTATGTATTGATGGCCTCTACCGTTGTACTGATGATTTTTATGTTCACAATTAACCAACGGAAGCTGGATAGATGGGAGGCATTTCTGTTATTAGCTGGCTACATTACCTACACCGTGTACCTGATCGGAATGGAATAATTTCATGATTGTAAGAACAGCCATCTTACTTGTTGGATTAATTATCTGTAGTTGTGCCGGAATTAAAAATACCCCTAAATACCAACTTCAGGATGGGTTTTATAGATTTCATCAGGGTGGAGAAAAGCCGGTACGGGTGTATGTGGCTATTCATAACGATTCGATTGAGGTAATTCCCACTCATGACAGTTTGAAAATTGTGAGGGAAATTGACGAATACTTTACCCGTAAAACGATTGATGTAGATGCCATCAGCATGGCTTTTAAGTACAGACCAAAATCTTTTGGTTTTCAACGACAACTAAACACCAATTTTAACGGCAACATTTACCTGGGATACCGGGTGGATCGTTTCTGGCTGGACTTCAAACAAACTCCGGCAGGCACCAAANAACAACTTTACCATCGTGCCTTAACGGTAGGTNCTTTTTCAGGAATAGGATCAACTTTTGTAAGCCCCTGGACTACCCAAAATTTAATTACCGATGAATACGATGGGCTTGTCCTATCGCGCGGGTTAGCCGCTATGGCCGGGCTTAATAACCTAACGGTTGGGTTTGCATTGGGCTGGGACTATCTTGCAGATGAAAATAAAACCATCTGGATTTACCAGAACAAACCGTGGTTTGGGTTGAGTATTGGCCTTAATATCAACTAACACAAGCAGGAGTCCTTTCGAACTCCTGCTTGTGTTGTGACCATATAAAATCTCTAAACCTTTTTCTCTAACTCAGTAATTTTAGCCTGCGCTTCTTGCTTACCCAACGAAAGCGCCTTCTTATATAATTCAATTGCCTCTTTCAACGTTTCCTTCTTCTTTTTAGGAGCCAATTTGGTACGATTGGCAGCTTCTTCTACTGCCTGTGCACGGGCAAAGTAAGAGTCAGCCTCGCTTACCTTACTGCTGATCATCAGGNNCTCCTGAATTTTCGCTTCTATCAAAGCTAGTTCTTGTTGCTTAGCCAAAATCTGAGCTTCTTTATCGGCCAGTTCGGCCTCTTGCAAACCAACTGTCGTTATCAAATTTTGATTNCTCGTTGCGTAGAGTTTCCACGTGTTCATTCAAAGCAGCAATCTCTTTGTTGCGCTCTTCCAGGTCGGCTTTCAGTTTTTTAATAGTTGCGTTTAGCGCATTACTGTTGCCTTTCGATTTCTTCAACGATTTTTCAAGATCCTCAATTTTGTTTTGCGTGTCTTTNNTACATAATTGTTGATATCCTTCATGCGCGAAGTGTAATCATCATAGGTGGTACCCTCCACCATGTTTACACGAAGTAGTTTTCGGTTGGCATCGATGGAGTCCATCAATACACTTACTTCCTGTAACGTTTGTGCAAATTGCTGACTGGTTTGAAGTTCCGTCTTCAACGAGTCAACCTGGGTTCTTAATTTTTCGGCTTCTTTGCCGCAGCTCATCATACCTGCAGCTATAGCCAGAACGAATACAAGTTTTTTACCATAACGGTTGTTAGTTTAAGTTGCTCAAAATTAAAGGGTTTACATGGGTTAAGTCCGCAAGAACAATTTTTTTCAAAGCCGTTTAAATCCTTCGACAACCTGTAAATTGCAGCGCTTTTAGAGCCAGAAATTTCTGCAAATGCCCAAATTGATTACCACGCACACGCGTATTGCAGACCTGGGCAAGCCTCGAATTATCGTTATTGGTGGGNGGTTTGGAGGGTTAGAAGTAGTAAAAGGACTGCAAGGTTTAAAGGCCCAGGTGGTTCTCTTCGACAAGTACAACCATCACACGTTTCAACCCCTGCTCTACCAGGTTGCCACATCGGGGTTAGAAACCAACGCTATTGTTGCTCCATTCCGCAGGTTGTTTGGTACCCAGCAAGATTTCTATTTCAGACTGGGAGAAGTTAAGCGAATCCGGCCCGAAGAAAACTACATTGAAACATCTATAGGGGGCGTTAAGTACGATTACCTGGTTATTGCTACCGGGGCTGTAACTAATTTTTATGGCATGGATGAGGTAGCTAAAAACTCTTCATCTATGAAGAACATTGTGGATGCCACCAAACTGCGCAACAAAATCATTCGGCAACTTGAATATGCATTGCTAACGGAAGATACCGAAGTAATGAATAGCCTGATGGACTTTGTGATTGTAGGGNGTGGACCCACCGGGNTAGAGTTGGCCGGTGCATTGACCGAGCTAAAGAAAAATGTCTTTCCAAAGGATTATAAAGAACTGGACATGCGCCAGATGGATATCCATTTGGTAGAGGCTTCCTCCCGGTTGCTAAACGGCATGAGCACGCAAGCCGGTGAAAAGGCATACCAATTTTTAGTGGAAATGGGTGTAAAGGTTCACCTGAACGCTGCCGTTAAATCGTATGATGGTTATGAAATCATATTAAGTTCGGGCGAGCGTCTAATATCCCGAACTCTTATTTGGGCCGCTGGTGTAAAGGGTAACCCGATTGAGGGTATCGGTGATGGAGCCCTAAGCCGTGGTAACCGCATATTGGTTGATGCTTACAACCGGGTAAAAGGTCATGAAAACATTTTCGCCATTGGCGATGTAGCCCTGATGGAAGGTGATGAAAAATTTCCGAAAGGCCACCCCATGATGGCACCTCCTGCGCAGCAACAAGGTAGGTTGGTAGCANAAAATATCAGCAACCTCATTAACAGAAAAGAACTGAAACCCTTTACTTATTTTGATAAAGGTTCAATGGCAACCATTGGCCGCAATAAGGCCGTAGTGGATATGCGCGGTGGAATTCGCTTTCAGGGATTCTTTGCCTGGTATGTTTGGATGTTTGTTCACCTGATGTCGATCGTTGGATTTCGAAATAAAGTGTTTACCTTTTTCATTTGGATGTGGAACTACTTCAGCTACGATCGTAGTAACCGCCTGATTATTGGGCGCAATGAAGAAAAAATTAACCAGGAAGAATTGACAAAACAATCCACCTGATGGATCTGATAAATTCGAAACTACACAGAGCCTCTGCTGCCGGAGTTTTGGTAGCAATGGGAATTATTTATGGCGACATTGGCACCTCGCCTATTTACACTTTACGGTTTATTGTTGGCAACCATACCGTTACTGAGGATTTAATCTTTGGGNGGTTATCCTGCGTATTCTGGACGCTTACAATTATTACCACATTCAAATACGTGTACCTGGCTTTGAATGCCGATAACAAAGGCGAGGGTGGAATTTTTGCACTCTATGCCTTGGTACGCAGGTACAAAGCCAGGTGGGTAATCTTTCCGGCCATTATTGGTTGCTGCACCCTTATTGCCGATGGCTTTATTACACCGGCTATTAGTGTTACATCTGCCATTGAAGGTTTACGAACTCTTAATCCGGAAATTTCCCAGCAAACAATTCTTACTATTGTTATTGCCATCTTACTTGCCTTGTTTCTGTTTCAACAGTTTGGAAGCAGTGTAGTAGGTAAAACATTCGGGCCGGTAATGCTTATCTGGTTTTTGTTTATTGGATCCATTGGCCTTTATCATTTGTCGGGCAACTTTGCGGTATTAAAAGCCCTTAACCCTGTTTATGCATACGAGTTACTGGTAAAATATCCTGGTGGGTTCTGGATTCTTGGGGCTGTGTTCTTGTGTACCACAGGTGCAGAAGCGATGTATTCCGATCTGGGTCATTGCGGAAAATCCAATATTCGGATTGGATGGGGTTTTGTAAAAATTTGTTTGCTGCTAAGCTATTTCGGGCAAGGGGCATGGTTGCTGGAACACCAGGGCACCACGCTTGGCGAANAAATTCCATTCTTCGAAATCATGCCACAGGCCATCCTGTTTATTGGAGTATTATTAGCCGCTTTTGCAACCATCATTGCCAGCCAGGCCTTAATTTCAGGAACATTCACGTTGGTTAACGAAGCCATGAAATTGAAGTTGTGGCCTGCTACGCGCGTGCGGTACCCCAGCCAGCTAAAAGGACAAATCTACATACCTGCTATTAACTGGATATTGATGTTCGGGTGCATCATCGTTGTATTTTATTTCCAGAAATCAAGTGCTATGGAAGGAGCATATGGATTAGCCATTACCTTCGATATGTTGATGACTACTTCGCTGCTCGTATATTATTTCTCTACCACCAAGAAATCAACTATTCGTTCTTTAATCATTGCGTTTGCCTTTTTCTCCATTGAAGGTGCATTTTTGGTATCTAACTTAAGCAAGTTTTCGCACGGTGGCTGGTTTTCATTTACCATTGCATCTATTTTCTTTTTGATGATGTATATCTTGTTAAGAGCCCGCATACTGCGCGATCGCCATACCGAATTTGTGGACCTGAAACATTATGTACCCTTAATTCAGGATTTGCAGGCCGACACCTCCGTACCTAAAGAAGCTACTAACCTAGTCTATATGGCCGTAGCAAACAGCAAGCGGTATATCGACTCCAATATTGTTTACTCCATCTTTAAAAAACGCCCCAAACGGGCCGATGTCTATTGGTTTATCCACGTGGATACCGTGGACAGCCCTTATACCTCCAAATATTCGGTAGATACCATCATTCCCAAANAATGCTTCTTCATCCGAATCAAGCTTGGATTTAAGTCTGATCATCGGGTAAATCTTATCTTCAATAAGATTCTGCACGATATGGCCGAGGCTGCTGAGATTGATCTGATCAGCCATTATGATTCCCTGCAACGGCATAGCATGCCAGCCGATTTCAAGTTTATCATTCTTCATTCCCTTGCCTCGGTAGATAGCGAGATATCTACCTTCGACAACCTGATCATTCAGGGGTATCGGTTTATTAAATCACACAGCCTGTCAACCGAAGAAATGTACGGACTGGAATTAGCCAATGTGGAGGTGGAACGCGTTCCCATTATGGTGGGGCCACCCGCCAAGGTGCGTATTAAGCGCGAAAAGGAAGACAGCGAGCGCGAAAAGGAAATGCGCTACCACGGACATTAAATTTCGGTCGATTCCGGACGGTGTCGTTCGTATTTGGTCGTAAAAAAATCTATAAAATCTAAATTTAGCTTAAAAAGCAATTTTTATTCTGGCACTTATTTAGAATAAGCAAGCGCATACTTTAAAAGTTATGCTCCAGAATTATCTAAAAATTGCCTTGCGCAACCTGACCAGAAACAAGGTCTATTCCTTCATCAATATTTTTGGTTTGGCACTTGGGGTGGCTTGCTGCCTGTTGCTTACGCTCTACATTCAGGATGAATGGAGTTACGACAAACACCACGCACAGCTTGAAAACATTTACCGCATCACTACCCAATTCGAGTCCGATCGGGGAATTGACAAACTGGGAACTTCCTCTCCTCCCATCGCGCCAACGCTTATGGACGAATTGATTGAGGTAGAATCGGCCGCCCGGGTATTAAATCCTCCGGGTGTTGCACAGAACTTAATCAAATACGAAGACAATATTNTTTACGAGACCAACGGCTTTCTGGCCGATTCAACTTTGTTTGATGTGCTTACCTACGAACTGAAGGAAGGAAATCCAAAGAATGCATTAACAGAAGCAAACACGGTGGTGATTTCCGAAACATTAGCCACCAAATTATTTGGTTCTGAATCTGCCCTGGATAAAAACATTCTCATCAGCCAGGGTGGCCCCGAAGCGAACTTTACCATTACCGGGGTTTTCAGAGAAAACACCAGGAGCCACATCAAAGCCAACTTTNTTGTTTCCATGTTAAGCTCCGGATGGGCCGAGTACATGCGCTCGGATGCCGCAGCCAAAGAATGGGCCGGTCAAAATTTTGTGCCTTCGTATGTCAGGCTATCGGAAGGACATAACAAGAACGATGTAGAGCGAAAGATGAATAACGTTCTTACTAAGTATGGAGCCGAAGGAATGAAAGCCTTGGGAATGAAAAAGACACTGGCACTTGAGCCGGTAAAAGACATTTACCTGAAGTCAGACATCGGTCGCAGCCCACGCATTACTTACATTTATGTAATTGCTTCCATTGCATTCTTCATTTTGCTGATTGCGTGCATCAACTTCATGAACCTGTCAACCGCAAAAGCAACCAAGCGGGCAGCTGAAATTGGAATAAGAAAAGTAATGGGTGCGTTTCGCAGTTCCCTCATCCGGCAGATTTTGGGCGAGGCCATGGTTATTGTGATCCTGGCCATTCTCTTAAGCATTGTCATGCTTCAGGTGGGCCTTCCTNTTTTCAACCAGATTACCGGAAAATCAATATCCTTTGGATCCGAAAATATTCTCTATTTCATTCTTGCCCTGNGGGGTATTACGGTGGTTACCGGCCTGGTGGCCGGCAGTTATCCGGCATTCTATTTATCATCCTTTCAGCCGGCTCAGGTATTGAAGGGAAAATTTAATTTAAGCAATGCCTCCGGATGGTTGCGGCAGGGTTTGGTTGTTTTTCAATTCATGATTGCCATAACCCTGGTGTGTGGAATGATTGTTATTTCACAACAACTAAAGTTTATGCAGGAGAAAGACCTGGGATTTGATGCCACGGCTAAGGTGGTTCTTCCACTTCGCACCCAAGTTGCCCGGCAACAATACCTTTCGTTGAAAGACCAATTGGAATCCAACAATGCAATAAAACAAGTTGCCGGCACCGAGTATGTTCCCGGTACGCCCATCTTTAGCGATATGATGTATTACTCCGAAGGAGGAAACATGGATAAGGCTATTCTTCACACGAGAAACACCGTGGATGCGGGCTACATGGACCTGCTGGGCATCAAACTGATTGCAGGTCGTCCCTTTTCAGACAATCCGCAATCAGAAAGCAGAACGAACATCATCGTGAACCGGGCCTCTGCCAAACGGTTGGGCTTTGAACCCGACCAACTTGTGGGGCAGCCTCTTTATTTTGATTGGCAAGGCACCAAATATACCTTTCATGTAATTGGTGTAATGGAAGACTATCACCAAACTTCTTTAAAAGAGAACATTAACCCAATCGTTTTCGAGATTGCAACAGAAAGACAGGAGTTTCCTTATCTGATTGCAAGCATCAATACCTTAAATTTTAATGAGACTACTTCCTTTCTTGAAAAGACCTGGAAAAATCTTGTGAACGATACGCCCTTCGAATATTATTTTCTGGATGAATCTATTCAAAAACAATACAGCGAAGATCAAAGAGTTTCGCAGATAATTACCGCCTTTACCCTTATTGCCATGATCATTTGCAGTTTAGGGCTTTACGGCCTATCAACTTACCTGGCAGAGCGAAGGTTTAAGGAGATTGGCGTGCGTAAAGTGATGGGCGCCAGCGTGGGTCAGATTGTCGGGATGATGTCGCAGGAGTTTGTAAAGCTCGTTCTGATTGCCTTTGTTATTTCCGTTCCGCTGGCCGCGTATATTCTTACCAAATGGTTAAGCAGTTTTGCCTACCACGTGCCGCTTTCCGGCTGGGTGTTTGTGTATGCCGGTACCACAGCCATTCTTATTGCATTGATCACGGTTGCCTACGAATCGCTGAAGGCCGCATCCGTCAATCCTGTTCAATCACTCCGCAACGAATAAATTCAAAATACCATGTTTCGCAACTATTTAAAGATCGCCTTTCGCAGTTTAGCCAAGAATCAATTTTATACCTTCATTAACATTGGAGGGCTGGCGGTTGGCATTGCTTCCAGTATTCTCATTCTGCTGTGGGTAGCCGATGAATACTCGTTTGATAAATATCATACGAATTACAACCGCATATACCGGCTTTATCAAAGCCAGCAATGGACGCAGGGAATTGGTACGGCCAATTCCATGCCCTACCCGCTAAAAGAAGTAATTGGTACAAAATCCACACAGATAGAAAAGGTAGTGATGACCAACTGGGGCGAAGGTAATATGCTGCAGGTAGGCGAAAAGCGCCTGAACAAGTTAGGTCTTTGTGCCTCCGAAGACTTTNTTAAGATTTTCAGTTTTACCATGCTGAAGGGCGACTCGGCTACAGCCTTGAATGATATCAATTCCATTGTATTAACAGAATCAACTGCGAAAGCCTTATTTGGCGATCAGGATCCGATCAATCAATTGGTAAAAATTGATAATGATCGTGAAATGAAAGTTACCGGGGTAATTGAAGATGTTCGCTCCAAACGCACTGCTTTCCTGTTCGATTATGTAATGCCGTTCAGTTATTATGAAGCTATTATGCCGTGGGTGCGATATTCCAAAGATAACTGGGATAACAACTCGTTTCAAATCTATGTTCTGTTGCGCGAGGGTGCATCGGAAGCGGATGTTAACAATAGCATTCAAAATATTCTTAAGGATAACAATCCAAATGCTCCTACGGCAAAACTATTTCTGCACCCCATGGAAAAATGGCGTTTGTATTCCAACTTCGAAAACGGAGTAAATACAGGGNGGCAGATTGAGTATGTGCAACTCTTTACCGCCATTGCCATTTTTGTTATCGTTATTGCATGCATCAACTTCATGAACCTGGCCACGGCCCGCAGCGAAGGGCGCGNNCGCGAGGTGGGTATCCGCAAGAGTATTGGCTCGCGGAGGAATGAATTGATCCGACAGTTCCTCGGAGAATCGGTATTGGTAACCACCATTGCTTTTCTTTTAGCCATTGTGCTTGTAGAAGTGGCCATGCCCTTTNACAATCAACTCGTCAGTAAAAATATTTCCATCGACTATTCCAATCCAGTTTTCTGGCTTTTATCGGTGGGCCTTGTGCTTCTGTTAGGCCTCTTTGCGGGCAGCTATCCTGCATTTTACCTTTCTGCTTTTAACCCGGTAACCGTACTGAAGGGAAAATTGAATCTTGGCAAAAGCGGCACTACACCCCGCAAGGTGTTAGTGACCATGCAATTTGGATTCTCCATTNTTCTCATTATCGGAACCCTGATCGTGTACCAGCAAATCATGCACGTAAAAAATCGCGATATGGGTTACGATCGTGAAAACCTGATCCAGATGTGGACGAATGACGAAATTGAAGAGCATTTTTCAGTTATTCGTGAAGCACTACTAAAAACAGATGTTGTAAAATCCGTAACGAAGAGTAATTCACCCATAACTTCCATTTTCTCGAACAACGAAGTGAAGTGGGCCGGTATGCCCGAGGGACGGGTTGCTTTCAGCACCATTGCCACCGAATATGATTACCTGGAAACGATGGGTATAACCNCCTTGAAGGGCCGCGATTTTTCAAGAGATTTTAAAAGCGATACGGCCGGGGTTGTAGTAAACCAGGCAGCGGTTGACCTCATGGGTCTTACGGAACCGCTCGGAGCAAAACTGATGTTTAACAATCGCGAACTCGAAATTATTGGTGTGGTACCCAATATTGTTATGGCTTCTCCTTTTCAACCGGTGGAAGCGATGTCTATCATTTTTGATCCTACCTGGAGCAGTACCATTACCCTGCGCTTGAACCCAACCGAAGACTATAAAAGCGCATTAGATAAAATTGAACAGGTATTCAAACAACACAACCCAAATTTCCCTTTTGAATTCCGGTTTGTGGACAAAGACTTCGAAAAGAAGTTCAGCGACATCAACCTGATCAGCCGGTTGGCCACGCTCTTTGCCGGCCTCGCCATTCTTATTACCTGCCTTGGTTTATTTGGACTGGCAGCCTATACAGCCGAGCAACGTACCAAGGAAGTAGGCATCCGCAAAGTAATGGGTGCTTCGGTAAGCAGCCTGGTCTTATTAATCTCAAAAGATTTTTCGCGGCTGGTCATCTTTGCCTTTGTTATCTCAGCACCGGTTGCCTGGTGGTTTTTGAATAATTTTCTGCAACGGTATGCCTATCGGATTGAAATAGCCTGGTGGGTGTTAATAGGAGTAGGTGTTTTTGCCTTGCTGCTTGCATTGATTATCGTGAGCACACAAGCACTTAAAGCAGCCGTATCGAATCCAACAAAAAGTTTACGAAGCGAGTAACTTAAACTTTATGCTAAAAATTTCTTTAAAACCGCGTGGCGCAACATTATTCGTTATAAGACTTATTCCATCATTAATTTCATCGGGCTCACCTGCGGGCTTACATTAACCTTACTCATTTTTGCTTATGTGCGCAGTGAACTTAGCTACGATACTTTTCACACCCATTCCGACAGGCTTTACCGGTTTGGATATACTGTTCCCAATGGATTAAAGATTGCGAGCGTGCCACCACCCATCGCGGTTACTTTGAAAGAATATTTTCCGCAGGTTGAAGAGGTAACCCGTGTTTATGGCCGTAATGTAAGCATTTCGCGTAAGGAGGAACTGGCTTCTTTTGAAGAAACCAACGTGTACTTTGTTGACTCGGCATTTACCAAAATGTTTACCCTGGAATTTGTANAGGGAAATCCCAGGCGTGCGCTCCATGATAAGTACACTGTGCTTATAAATGAAGAAATGGCTACCAAATACTTTGGCGATAAAAACCCTATAGGCGAATCGCTTACGTTCTCGGGGAGGAATGAGTTTAAGGTGATCGGTGTAGTGAAAGACTTTCCTGAAAATTCACATCTCCGGTTTAATATGCTGGCCACTTACGATGATATGTACGAGCTGGAAGATGAACAAACAGAAGCCGTGCTGCGCAACAACTTTGCACAAAATTTTGTTATCAGCCATTCTTACACGTATGTGTTATTGAAGCCGGGCGAAGCATTTACAACTGTTAACGAACAGATGGATGAGTTTATANAAAAATATGCCCATCCTCGGGTGCAAATCGGGCAAGAGTTTACGCTCATGCCTGTTACCGATTTGCACCTGAAAAGTGAATTTCAGGGAGAACCTACTCCCACCAATACCTTCGCAAATATTTTCATTTTTATTGCAGCCGGGTTGCTTACCTTGTTTATTGCCTGCATCAATTACATTAACCTAAGCACTGCACAATCCCTTACACGGCTAAAGGAAATCGGAGTAAGAAAAATTCTGGGTTCAATGAAATCACAACTCATTATCCAGTTCCTGGCCGAAAGTTTCCTGTTTTGCCTGATTGCTTTGGTAATAAGTTATGTGGCCTTTCAAATTACACTACCCCTGCTCAATCAACTTACCGGAAAGCATTTGCAATTTGTAACCGCGGTAGATTTAACCATGCTTTTGCTTTCGTTCTTATTGCTGCTGCTGGTTACTATTTTGGCAGGAGGCTACCCCGCCTATTTTGTTACCAACTTTGAGTCAGTTCGGGCGCTAAAAGGAACCAATACCGGCCAGGGAAGTCAGTTTATGCGAAGGGTCCTGGTGGTTGTTCAACTTACAATTGCCTGCACATTGCTTTCTGGCTCGCTGTTAATAATTCGTCAACTGGACTATTTGCAAAAGAGACCGCTTGGTTTTAACCGCGATCACGTTATCAATATTCCTTTATATAGCGATAACCTGAATGGTNTTNTTCAACAAACTGATTCCTCCTTTCAGCAGCGGTTGCAAACGTTTCGCGATCGAGTAGAAATGCAAAGCGGAATAATCCATACTACGCTTTCGCAAGGAACACTCGGTGCAGGCGCTGTTTACAGAGGTACTATACCTGAAGGGTTTAGCGCAGAAGAAAATCTGATTGTGGCCAATATTTCCGTTGATTATGATTTCATTCCGGCTTTTGGAATGGAGTTTATTGCCGGCAGGAATTTTAGCCGCGATTATGGCACCGATCCCAAGGAAGCATTTGTCATTAATGAATCTGCCGTAAAACAATTTAACTGGAACACACCAGACGAAGCCCTTGGCAAAACCATAAACCGCGAAGGCAAAATTGGGAAAGTAATTGGAGTAGTAAAGGATTTTAACTTTACAGCACTAACCACCCCTATCTCCGGACTGGTTATGTCGCTTGATCCTAACCTGTTCAACACACTTTCTGTCAAATTTGAAAATGCGAATGTAAAAAACACGCTTACCATCATCGAACGCGAGTGGTTAAACTTATTTNCGGAAAAAGCCTTTCAATACTCCTTTCTTACCGAACAGCTCAACCAACAATACCAGAACTTTCAGAACTTCGGAAGCATTATACAATCATTTACAGGCATTGCCATCCTCATATCGTGCCTTGGGGTTTATGGCCTGGTTCTATTTGTTGTGCAACGAAAAGTAAAAGAGATTGGCGTGCGCAAAGTGTTGGGCGCCAGTGTGCCTTCTATCCTGGTATTAATTTACAAAGACTTTGCCCTTTTATTGCTGATCGGTTTTGTATTGGCTATTCCGGCATCCTATTATTTTCTTCAACATTGGCTAACCAACTTTACGTACCGCATTGAANGGGGTGTTCTTACTTACGGGATTAGTTTCCTGGCAATTTTGCTTATTGTATCGCTAACCATCAGTTACCAGGCCTTGCGGGCAGCACAGGTTAACNCGGTANAAAGTTTAAAAAGTGAATAGTCGTAACCAACCCTGATAACTGAACTATTCCCCAATTGTACTTAGTAACAAGTAACAATCCGCCCGGAAAAATTAATTCTATTAAGGAATAGGGAATTCTGATTTTGGGTTGTCATACCTGAAAAACCAGAAAGCCATGAAAAAGAACAGTTGGATTATTGTTTTTGCCTTCATTACTATAACCGCCTCCGCCCAGGAGCATGAATTTGAAANNAAATTAAAATATTTCAACAAGATTACGGTATCTCCTAAAATTCATTTGATTTTAACGCAAGGCCATCAGGAGTCGATTAAACTTACCTACTCCAACATTGATGCCGGGCAAATTAATGTTGCCATAGAAGGCGATAAGCTGAAAGTTTATTTAGACGATGCCCGTATTATTGACAGGCGCGAATATTATGACGATTCCGGCAAACGGAGTATCTATCATAATGCGCATGTAACAGCCCACATCACGTTTCGTGAACTTCGATTGTTAGAGATCCGTGGTGATCAGGATGTATCCGTTAACCATATTTTAGATGCCGATCATTTGTTGATACGCGCGTATGGTAGTGCCCGGATAAATATTGATTCGTTGCAGGCCAAATCGCTAAAGGTAGTGGCTTATGGCGAGAACAGAATTAGATTCAAATCGGGTAGTGCCTCCACACAACGGTATGTACTTTACGGAGAAAATAGAATTGACNAGCCGCAACCTGGATGGGCACAACATCAGCAGCAATATTTATGGCGAGGGAGATTAACTGTAAATGCTTCCGATGAAGTTCGCATTAATGCCATTGGCGAACCGGAAATCAATGTGAGCGGTTCTTCCTTTATTAATAAAGGGCTGGTTCTTGGCCGGGCCTCCATTCATAAAGAAAATAAGTAATCAAACTACCATAACGCACCTGCCAGCACTTATCCACTTGATATTTACATACTTATCTTTTTTTAAACTCAGGGCAAAATCCAGAAACCAAAATCTCTAAACAATCTCTAACCAGCATTTCTAATGGTTTGATTAAATTTGGTGATGCCAGCAGCCCATCATCACGAGGGTCATTCTCTTTACTATCGAAAAACCGGCACCGGTAATAAAGCAATACTTTGGTTTCATGGATTTGGCCAGCAACACCTGGCCTTTGATAAAGTTCAAACCCCAGAGCTTTCGGATTGCACGCATTACAGTTTCGACCTATTTNTTCATGGCAACAGCCACTGGGCAGGGTCCTCATGCATTGAAAAGAAAGATTTGCAAGAACTGTTTCAACAGTTTTTGAAGGAAAATAAAATTGACACCTTTAGTGTGGTGGCATTCAGTATCGGGTGCCGCTTTGGGCTTAGCCTGGCTGAAAGTTTTCCTGATAAGCTTCAANAACTTGTATTGCTTGCGCCCGATGGTATTCAAACCAGGTTTTGGTATTGGTTAGCAACCTACCCTGCCCTGTCCAGGAAAATTTTTCGCTACATTATTACGCAACCGCGGTTCTGGCATCGCCTGCTTTCGTTTCTGGAATTAACCCGCCTGATCGATAGAAAACTGCTGCGCTTTGCACAACGGCAGATGGACAGCCAGCCAAAACGCCAACAGGTTTATAACACCTGGGTTAACTTCAGGCATTTGAAAAGTAATACTGCCACCTTATCCGGTTTAATGAAAGATCATCCCTTTTCTTTAACCCTGATAGCAGGGTTGAACGACCGCCTTGTACCTGCTAACCTGGTAGCCAAATTAAAAAGTTCGCTCNCCCTGGCTCAACTCCATACTTTTGCGGCCTACCATAACGATCTGATTGCAATAAGCAGTGGAGTTATTCGTAAAGTTTTGAACAATCAATAATTTATTTACTTTCGGGTAATAAAACTTATATCGTTATGTCAAAAGGAATGGATCGCAAAAAGAAGAAAAGAAAAAGCCCACCAAAACCTTGAAGGAAAAACGGGCTGAAAAAGAGCAAAGAAAGCCAACGGTTAATCGTTGCCCTCAAACGTAAAAGCGCCAACCCAGGCGCTTTTAATTTTAACTAACACTATTATGAAATTACTGCCAATCCTCGCTTTTGTACTCTCCATACCAGCCTTCGCACAAGACTCGCTTTATCAAANAANAAGTGTTTCAGGCTTCAAACGGGCTATCGCTTCCCTATCGCATTCTGCTGCCGCAGGATTATGATCCACATAAAAAATATCCGTTAATCCTTNTTTTGCATGGAGCGGGCGAACGCGGCAATGACAATGAAAAACAGTTGACACATGGTGCCAAACTTTTTATAACTNCGGAAAACCGANAAAATTATCCAGCCATTGTTATTGCACCGCAATGCCCTGCGGATAATTATTGGGGAAATGTTACCATCGATCGCAATACCCGCCCGTTTGCACTTTCTTTTGACTACTCCCGACCGGAGACTACAGCATTAAGCGCAGCTATCGAACTGGTANAAAAAATAATTGCTGATGAAGGCGTGGATAAANAACGTGTTTACATCACCGGTCTTTCCATGGGTGGCATGGGTACGTTTGAGGCTGTGTACCGATACCCCAAATTGTTTGCAGCTGCAGCACCTGTTTGCGGTGGTGGCGATTCCAAATTATATTCAAAGAAAGCGGCCAAAATCCCTTTCTGGGTATTTCATGGTGATGCAGATGTGGTCGTGAGTGTTAAAGAGTCGCGCACGATGGTAGAAAAACTTAAATCGCTTAAAGCCCAGGTAAAATACACCGAGTATGCGGGTGTAAATCATAATAGCTGGGATAATGCTTTTGCAGAACCCGATTACCTGAAGTGGTTGTTTGGGAATTCGAAATAGCACGATTCCGGTGGTTAATTATTTAAAGTGCTGTCATAACGATAGCTGTTCAACATTTGCAATGTCGAACGACAGATAATCAGGATTTACAATCCACTTAAAACGGCTCAATTTCTAAAAGCCCCTTTCGAACCCCATAAAAATCGCCACAACTGCTCAGCAAATACTCTTCCTCCTTCTCAACAATTCCAGCCCTAACCGGGTTATAATGAATGTAGTCAACTTTGGTATCGAAAAATTCTTTGGTTCGAATTTCTTCACCGTGATAACCCTCTTCCCAAAACCAGATGTGATCTTCCTTCTTTAGCAACCATAGTAACCACCGTTTCCTACTCTCCGATTCATTGTTTTCAATTGCCTGATAAATTTTCTTGGCTGTATATTTNTTAAAGTCCCGGATTACATCACTTAGCTTAAAACCCTCTGTGTTTAGGATTAAATGGCAATGATTGCTCATGATAACCCACGCATAAATCTTAAGGCCCTTGTGCTGTTGGCAATAGCGCAAGTTTTCCAGTAAAATATCCGAATAGATTTTTCGGGTAAAAATGTCCACCCACTGATGCACGGTAAACGTTACAAAATAAACCCCTGCNTGGTCATCAAAGCGATAAGCATATCCCATTTATGAAAGTTAAGAATTTTGTGGATTTGGTTATCCAGGATTCGAAATCCTATTTATCTGGGTTCGACATTGCAAGTGTAGAACAGCATCACAGCATCGAAAAACCCGACAACGGTGAAAACCATTTGCAAATGTCGGACAGCTTAAAGATATTACTACATAATCTTAAAGATTTAAACTTATTAATCAATGAATCTATAGGAAGGAAATCAACATTTGGTTAATTAACTGCACTAGAGTCATGAATGAATACCACCTGCTCGTTGGATTAAATCATTTATTCCTTGATAAGATAACTATTAAGATAATTACTCAATTAAGGAAGCTGAAAGGAGACCATCTTTTGTCAGGAGACTCAGGGCTAAAAAATGTTTGGGAAGAGATATGCGCTCAGGTGCAAGGTGGGGATTCGTACTATCACCACGAATATCAGGAAACAGCAAATAATTTTATTAAAGAGGAATTAGAGAAACAACCAAATTCGGTAATAGAATTAATTTGTTATCTGGGTAGTATCAGTCATTCAGAGATTGCAAAAGTGGACGATCGACCTACAATTGACCATGGGGTTGCAGAACTAAGTGATGCCCTTTGGGAAAAGGCTGGTTCATATTCAAATTTTTCTATTCGTAAGTATTTAGATGATGTTGAAGGATAGTTCAAATGGAAAGCCAACAGCGTTCGTACCCTATAATGAAAACTAAAACATTCAAATGAAAGACTCAATAATACAAAAGGTAATAGGATATATTCTTTTAATTCCTCCAATTATGAGTGTGGCTATATTTGTTCTTCAGATTTTTATCGGTGAAAAAATGCAATTGTTTAGTATTCAATCATCTTTCTTTTGTCAGCATGGACTGGCTTTCTTGGAGGGACTGGAGGAGGCTTTTTTTCACCTTTACCTATTTACTTTGGTATCATGGCAATGGCAGGGGCTTACCTAATTAAAGATAATAAAAAGTAGCATTTTCTGAGATAGTGTTTTGCTTACAATTATTTGTCTTAATGATGATGTTCTTGCAAGTTAAACCTAATTACACTGATTTTACATGCAGCAATATTTATGAATCATATGTTAATTACATTGGCCTACCTGCTGACTATAAATATCAATTGTATATGTCAATCTAAACAGGAGGTTTACGATCAGATTAATAAGGCCCGAATTAATCAGGATGTTGATCCTCTTCCCATTGATAGAAAATTAGAGAAATCTGCTCAGAGTTGGGCATTCTTCATGCCATACAGAGGAGTACATAACACCAATTTCAGGCGGAGATTCAAGCGTGGTGGTGCCGAGTGCATAGCCTGGGGAGATTCACCGGTTGATGGCTGGATGAAAAGTAAGCAGCACAAGGCCATAATCATGGGCCAGTCAGTTAAAGCAATGGGAGCTGGATACTGGAGAGGCAAATGGGTTTTAAGGACCTTTACCAAATAGTTATAATCTTTTACTTATCAAATTTCTTCCTATGAAGATTAGTTACCTTCATAACCAGCTACTATTCGACATTTGGGATGTCGAAAGACAGATAATTTGGATTTTAATCCGCTAAGCACTTAAACTATGCAAACAAAATAAAGATAGAACATCCCCTCTTAACTAAAGTTCAAATCACCTCAGTCACATTCCTCAACTTTCTCCTTCCGCATTCCCTTCCCCTTCGTATTTTTGTGCTTACGCTCACCCCTATGATCGTCTTTTTCCGGACCCCTGGCACTACCCTTTATGCAGTAAGCACATCGCAACCGCTTGGTTCTCAAGACTATGAAAAACTAATCTGGCTTTTTGGCGGAGGCAAGCCCCTGCAGGAAAAATCCATTGCGGGCTATTTCATCGGTCCACGCAAGGAGATGATTACCCCGTGGAGCACCAACGCGGTGGAGATAACCCAAACCATGGGCATTACCGGAATTACACGCATTGAAGAATTTACCGAAGCAACCGAAAACACCCCGCACGATCGCATGCTGCAGCGGTTATACAATGGCCTCGACCAGGAATTGTTCACCATTCACCATACGCCCGAGCCCATTTTTGAAATTGATGACATCAAGGCCTATAACGAAAAAGAAGGCCTGGCTTTAAGTCAGGAAGAAATCGATTACCTGAACGATGTGGNNTGGAAACTCGGCCGCAAGCTTACTGATAGCGAAGTGTTTGGCTTCTCGCAGGTAAACAGCGAACACTGCCGCCATAAAATTTTTAACGGCACCTTTATTATTGATGGCGAGGAGAAGAAAGCCACCTTGTTCCAACTCATCAAANAAACATCGAAAGAAAATCCCAACTACTTAGTCTCAGCCTACAAAGACAATGTGGCTTTTATTAAAGGCCCCAGTGTAGAACAATTTGCGCCCGCTTCGGGCGATAAGCCCGATTATTTTCAAGTAGAAGATTTCGTTTCGGTGATTTCGCTTAAAGCAGAAACGCACAACTTTCCAACTACGGTAGAACCCTTTAACGGAGCGGCTACCGGGNGCGGTGGCGAAATCCGCGACCGCCTGGCTGGTGGTAAAGGTTCAATTCCCNTGTCGGGAACCGCGGTGTACATCACATCGTACCCGCGTTTGGAAAATGGCAGGCCGTGGGAAAAGAAATTCGAAGCGCGCAACTGGTTGTATCACAACCCGGCCGAGATATTAATTAAAGCTTCAGACGGGGCGAGTGATTTTGGGAACAAGTTTGGCCAACCGTTGATTGGCGGCAGTGTGCTTACTTTCGAACACTTTGAACAAAACAAANAATTCGGGTTCGATAAAGTGATCATGCTGGCCGGTGGTGTAGGCTATGCCAAAGAGAAAGACAGCAAGAAAGAATCGTTGCAACCGGGCGACAAAATAATTTTAATGGGAGGTGATAACTACCGCATTGGTATGGGCGGTGCTGCGGTGTCATCGGTAGTTACGGGCGAGTTTGCCAATGCGCTTGAGTTAAATGCTGTGCAACGTTCTAACCCCGAAATGCAAAAGCGTGTGATGAATGCCATCCGTGCACTGGTGGAATCCAGCCACAACCCAATTGTATCCATTCATGACCACGGGGCCGGTGGGCATTTGAATTGCTTTTCGGAACTACTGGAAGAAACGGGTGGCATCTTGGAAATTGACAAACTTCCCGTGGGCGACCCCACCCTATCCGATAAAGAAATAATCAGCAACGAATCGCAGGAGCGCATGGGGTTGGCCATGCATGAAAAAGATGTGGACACGCTGAAGCGGGCTGCCGACCGCGAACGTGCTCCCTTGTACGTGGTGGGCACGGCCACAGGCGATAAGCAGTTTACATTCGTTGACAACAAANAAAACACAAAACCGGTTGAATTAGCCCTCAGTCATTTGTTCGGTTCATCGCCAAAAACAATTCTGCAGGATAAAACAACAATCCTCGCTTTCGCGGAAGTAAACTACGATGCAAAGCATCTTACCTCCTACCTCGAACAAGTGTTGCAATTGGAAGCGGTGGCGTGTAAAGATTGGTTAACCAACAAAGTAGATCGTTCCGTTACCGGCCGGGTGGCTACCCAGCAAACCTGCGGACAAATTCAATTGCCCTTGAATAACGTTTCCGTCATGGCGCTTGATTTCACCAGCAACAAAGGCATTGCTACCGGTATTGGTCATGCACCGGGAGCCGCATTGGTAAACCCGGTTGCCGGAAGCAAACTCGCGATTGCCGAATCATTGTTGAATATTATCTGGGCTCCGTTAACGTATGGACTAAAGGGCGTTTCGCTCAGCGCGAACTGGATGTGGCCTGCTAAAAATGAAGGTGAAAACGCACGGTTGTATGCAGCCGTAGAAGCGGTAAGTAATTTCGCCTGCAAACTGGGCATCAACATTCCCACCGGAAAAGATTCCCTTTCCATGTCGCAGAAATATCCAACGGGTGACGTGGTTTATTCTCCGGGCACGGTTATTATTTCGGCTGTTGCCGAAGTAAGTGATATTCGTAAAACGGTATCACCTGCCCTGCAACCTGTACCCGGTTCAAAACTCATTTACATTGATTTCTCAAAAGATAGTTTTCAATTAGGCGGCAGCAGTTTTGCACAGGTGGTAAATCAACTGGGCACATCGGCACCAACCATTACCGATGAAAACTATTTCATCCATGCGTTTGAATCCGTTCAGCAACTCATCAAACAAGATCTGATTTTAGCAGGGCACGATATTTCATCGGGTGGATTAATTACTACCCTGCTTGAAATGTGTTTCCCTACACCCGATGTGGGCATGAACATTCGTATTACCGAATTGGGTACGGATGCTATCAAAGTTCTCTTTGCCGAAAATCCGGGTATTGTACTACAGGTTGAGCGCATAGACGAAGTGGAAAAAATTCTGAAGTCTAACGGCATCAAATTCATAACGCTGGGTGAATTAACGAACACACGTACCTTGTCAATTGCCGATTACCAACTGTCAATTGATTCGTTACGCAACACCTGGTTCAAAACTTCTTACCTGCTGGATGCAATGCAGCGCACCAAAGGCCATGCAGCGCAACGCAGAGATCATATTTTCAAACAACCGTTAACGTATCAATTCCCGGCAAACTTTAAAGGAAGTTTTGCTTCCTATCACATTGATCCGAAACGAAGAAAGCCAAGCGGCATTAAAGCTGCCATCATTCGCGAGAAGGGTGTTAATGGCGACCGCGAGATGGCCTATGCGCTTTACCTGGCTGGCTTCGATGTGAAAGATGTGCACATGACCGACCTGATGACAGGCCGCGAAGATTTGAGCGAAGTAAACCTGATTGTGTTTGTAGGCGGCTTCTCCAATTCGGATGTGCTGGGCTCGGCCAAGGGTTGGGCCGGGGCATTTTTATACAACCCGAAAGCAAAGGCAGCATTGGATAATTTTTACAATCGTAAGGACACGTTGAGTTTGGGTGTGTGCAACGGTTGCCAGTTGATGATGGAACTTGGCTTAATTAACCGCGAGGTGGAGATGAGTGCCCACCCGAAAATGCACCACAACGGCTCCGGCAAGTTTGAATCTGCTTTTGTGAACATTCGTATTCCTGAAAACAATTCGGTAATGCTGCAATCTTTCGCAGGCACACAACTTGGTGTTTGGGTTGCACATGGTGAAGGCCGGTTTAATCTGAAGAATCATCCCCTACCAATCGCGGCAACTTATTCTTATGCGCAATACNCCGGCAACCCGAACGATTCGGATAACGCGGTAGCAGCCGTATGTTCAAAAGACGGCAGGCATCTTGCCATTATGCCGCATATTGAGCGCACTTTGTTCCCCTGGAACTGGGGCTACTATCCTGCCAATCGCAAGCAAGATGAAGTAGGCCCGTGGGTTGAAGCATTTGTGAATGCCNGGGAATGGGTGAAGAAGGTTACCGGCAACAGGTAGCCGGTAACAATTTAAGCCGAGTTGCGTGCCGCATTAATAATTCCAAACATACACCGTATAATCAGTTTGCGATAGCGTTGTTCATACATTCTATTCGATTCGTTCAGATTGCGAATATTCATTAGCGCAAACTGTTGAATGGCAATGAGTGGCAACACAATGCGTTCGCGCAAGCGCACGGAATCGCGAATATTGGGGTTATTTCCCATCAGGTCTGCTAATCCTGAAATTTCAAACGCTTTTTGTATTGATAGCTCGTATTCGGCAAACATCTTTTTCCAAAATTCACCAAACTCGGCATCGGTACCTAAATAAGCAGTGGCTTTGAAATAGGATTTGGTTAAAGACATCATGCTATTCCCTAACAGCGTACGAAAGAAGAGAGAATCCTGATAAAAATTTTTCAATTTATCAGTACCATATTTATTGGCTACAGCTGTAAGCGCAAATCCAACACCATAAAAACCTGGAATGTTTTGCTTCATCATAGCCCACGAACCAACAAACGGAATGGCACGTAAATCTTCAAATCTTAAACCTTCATCACCGCTCCGTTTTACCGGGCGCGACCCGATATTGGTATCTCCAAAAAANGAAAGCGGTGTTACTTTTTCGAGGTAAGGCACAAACTTCTCGTGATGTTTCAGGCTGAGATACGCTTTATAACCTTCTTCAGCCAGTTCGTCCAGCATTTTCTTTTGTTCATCTGTAAGCTTGCTTTCTTCCCGTTTAAACACATCGCCTTCCAACCCAGCCGAGATCAGTTGTTCAAGGTTGTATTTACACGAAGCTACTTTCCCAAAGTTGGAACTTATCGTTTGCCCCTGTATGGTAATCTGCACTTCTTCATTTTCAATCGTATCGCCCAGCGAGGCATAAAAATCGTGGGTGTTTCCACCTCCGCGTGCCGGTGGACCACCNCGGCCATCAAAGAATATTGCTTTAAGTTTATACTTCCTGGAAATGGTGGTTAAATTTTCTTTTGCCCGAAAGATAGACCAGTTGGCGCGCAAGTAGCCGCCATCTTTGGTACCATCCGAAAACCCAAGCATGATGGTTTGATGCGATTTACGCCTGGATAAATGGTCACGATATGCAATGATCCGATACAATTCATCCATGATTTGTGGAGCGTGCGCCAGGTCATCAATTGTTTCAAACAATGGCACAATATCCAATTCCAAACCGGATGCGGTGCCCAATAACAATTTGCCCAGCACAAATACTTCAATGATATGAAGAGCACTCTGACAATTACTTATTACATAGCGATGGCATCCCGTAGCACCATTGTTATTTTGAATTTCACCTATCACCCGAATGCTGTTAAGTGTTTCGATAACGAATGGATCCGTTATTTCCAGTGTATTTAAATCCAGGTTCAGCGAAAGCAAATAATTGATCTGTTCTTGCTGCGAAAGGTTTTGAAATGCCTGGGCTGAAATTGTCTTGCCCGTTTTTGAACCGCTATCCAGAATACAGTTCCACACAAAATCATGCTTGCGGCTATCTTGTCTGATGTCTATGCTGGCAAAATGAAACCCAAACAACTTTACTTTAATAAGAAACGAATCGAGTAAATCAAGAAACAACCCATCATGATCTTCTTCCAATCTGTTTCTTACAACATTCAGGTCGTGGATTAATTCTTCAACCCGAGTATAACCTCGTTCGGTTCCGTAAGCCCAATTGTAAATTTTACGTTCCACTTCCGTTACTAACTTATCAACCCCTCTAAAGGTGAGTCTTCTTCGCAATGCCCGTAAATCGCGCGAATAACATTTCAGAATGCTATCCTGCAGTTTGGCAGCTACCCTGCGGGTAATATCGCTGGTAACGAAAGGATTTCCATCGCGATCGCCTCCTGGCCAAAAACCAATCACCACCAGCTTATCATTCTTCCATTTGGATAGCGGAAGCCCCAACCCTGCACAAAACTGTTGAATAATTTCCGGGATGGATTGGTAAAAAACGTTTTCAAGATACCAGCACAAACTCACGGCTTCATCGTATGGCGATGGTTTATCCTGGTTAATAAACCCTGTTTTGCCCAGTTGCTGCAGCAACAAATTAATATGCAGAAGGTGACCATCCCGTATGGATTTTTCCAGATCGGTAAGAATACCCAGTACATACCCGGGNTAAAATTGAGTTGGATGCGCAGTAAGTACCGGCCGAAGGCTGAAATTTTCAAGTTGTTCGATCAATTCCTTTTCCTTACGATCAAATCGGGCCTGCTGTAGTAAAGATGCTACTGTACCTTTTCCAACCGTATCATTAATCTTTTCAAAGGCCGAATCTTCAACCGAATCAAAGAGTGCTACTTGCCGCTCTACGTATTGAATAAATTTAAAGAGCAAACCAAATTGTTCTTCGGGCTTAGCCTGAGGCACCAAATCGCTGAAAAACTGCCCCAGAATTTCGGTTGCCGGTTTCCCTTGTTCAAAAGCTTCTTCACAATACTGCTGTAAAAANGGTAAAAGTGTTCCAGTTCTTTGAATATCCTGAAAAGGTAAATTCAAAAACAGGCTATTATAAATGTGATACCTGGTGCCAACCGTTTGTTCATATTTAGAAGTCATCCGTATTCGGGTAAGAAAAATTTCATGAAAATAATGGGAAACCGCTTATTGTTTATTGTTTCAATGGGTTTTTAGTTGATATGGGTGCAAATGCACCCCACTCGCTTGCACTAACCTGTAAAATCCTGTATCTTTTCTTTATCAATCCAAACACTTATGAGGAAAATTTACCTGCTCGCGTTGTTGCCAGTTTTAATGGGTTCGTGCCTGGGGTATAAAGAGTTACCCGTAGAGTACGATTACAGCTACAAAGGAAATTTCAAANAATATCGGAGTTTCGACATCATGCGCCCCATGGGAATAAACGACTCTACGATGATTAATGAAGTAGTGGAGAAGTCAATCATATCGCGCATGAAGTTTNTGGGATACAGGCAATCTGAATCCAAGCCGCATTTGATAATTGGTTTTAAGATGTACACCGACAGCCTGCGTTTTAATGGATACGACCAGCCCGACATTGAAGAGTGGATGCGCATCCAAAAAGAGGATGAACGTTACGATGCTAAANAGATTGATCTTAGAACCGGCACTTTGTTGATTCAATTTTTTGACAGGCGCCAAAACCGCTCCATCTGGCAGGGTTATGCCACCACGTTGTACGGAAACATCAATTTTAACAACGAACGCCACCTTCGTAATGCTGTCATTTCAATTTTAGATAAATACCGGTTTATGGCCGAAGGGTTTGCTGAAGGCAATCCGGCTGCGCTGGCCGAAGATCTGGACTAAAATCTGTTTAAATACCTCAAAAACACTGAATTTCGAGTTTTCAGTTCTCGAAATTGTTCCTACATTGCACCTCAAATTTTTGATTTAAAGGCATTGTCCTATGGTGTAATGGTAACACAGCAGATTTTGATTCTGCTTTTCTAGGTTCGAATCCTAGTAGGACAACTCAAAATCCTGGGCAAACCAGGATTTAATATTTAAAGGAATGGCTGTTAAAATCTTTTCCGGAAGGGCAACTACTTACCTGGCTGACAAAATTGCGCATGCCTATGGTGAGCCATTGGGCCGGGTAGATTACCAGCAGTTTAGCGATGGAGAAATGTCGCCCTTTATTGGAGAGTCTGTGCGTGGGCACGATGTATTTATCGTACAATCCACCTTCGCTCCGGCCGAAAATTTCATGGAATTACTCCTTATGATTGATGCGGCCAGGCGAGCCAGTGCCTCTAATGTAAATGTAATTATCCCCTATTTTGGATATGCCCGGCAGGACAGAAAAGATAAGCCTCGGGTGGCCATTGCGGCCAAGCTAATTGCCAATTTACTTTCGGCTGCCGGTGCCCATCGCATCATGACCTGCGATTTGCATGCTGACCAGATACAAGGATTCTTTGATATTCCGGTAGATCACCTGGATGGTAATTACGTTTTTGTTCCCTATCTGAAATCGCTTAATCTCGAAAATATCATGTTTGCTTCACCCGATGTGGGTGGTATCAAACGCGCCCGCAGTTTTGCCAAATTCTTCAATGCCGAGTTAGCCGTGTGCGATAAATACCGGAAGGAGGCCAATAAGATTGAATCCATGCGCCTGATTGGCGATGTGGAAGGCAAAGACGTGATATTGGTGGATGACCTGGTTGATACAGCAGGAACTATTTGCAAAGCAGCAGCCCTTCTAAAAGAAAAAGGCGCAACAACGGTAAGAGCTATTTGTACACATCCGGTTTTATCAGGGAATGCCTACGATAATATTCAAAACTCAGTATTGGAAGAATTGGTTGTAACCGATACGATTCCGTTAAAACAAAAAACCAGTAAAATAAAGGTTTTGACCGTATCCGATTTGTTTGCCAAAGCCATTCGCAAGATTCACGATCACGAGTCAATCAGTTCATTATTCATTCGCTTATAATTCAATCCATTTAATTAAACCAAAACAATCATGAAAACCATCGAGATTATAGGGTATCGAAGAGCAAATCTCGGCAAGAATGATGCTCAGAAAATCCGCCAGGAAGGTAATGTGCCGTGCGTACTTTACGGAGGAAATGAACAAGTGCATTTTTATGCACCGGTTATTTTATTCCGCGATTTGATTTACACCAACGAAGCTCACTTTGTGCACCTCAATATTGAAGGCGAAGAGTGCCAGGCTATTATGCAGGAAGTACAGTTTCACCCGGTAAGTGAAATTATTCTGCATGTTGATTTTCTTCGTATTAGTGAAGAAAGAAAAATTAAAATGGACATTCCTACCCGTCTGGTTGGTCAGGCGCCGNGAGTTTCTAAAGGAGGTGCCCTTGTTCGTAAGCGTGCTTCATTAAAAGTGTATGCCCTCCCTAAAGATATGCCCGATCATATTGATGTGGACTGTTCGGCACTTGACTTCCACCACTCCGTAAAAGTGGGCGATCTGAAGTTTGCCGGCCTGGAGTTCTTAGATCCAAAGCAGGCTTCTATTGCAGTGGTGGAAGTACCTCGTGCTGCTAAACTTGCTGAAGAAACTGCTGCTGCGGCTACCCGGCTGCAGGCACCACACCAGCTGCAGGCGCTGCCCCAGCGGCTGATGCCAAAAAGGCGAGGCTCCTAAAAAGAAGAAAAGAAAAAGTAATTTCTTATCGTATTGTTTAATCCCGCCTGGCAAACACCGGGCGGGATTTTTATTTTACTTCGCTTTACAAAATAGAACGAACCACTTCAAAATTTACACATGAAATACCTGATAGCCGGTCTTGGAAATCCTGGCAGTGAATACGAACTCACCCGTCATAACATCGGCTTTCTGATTTTAGATAGGTTAGCGGATATTCACAAAACGGACTTTGCTACCACCCGTCTTGCCGATAAAGCTGAGTTGAAATTTAAAGGCCGGCAATTACATTTAATTAAGCCTAATACCTACATGAACCTGAGCGGCAAGGCCATTGCTTACTGGCTTCAGGAATTAAAAATTCCAAAGGAAAACCTATTAATTGTAGTGGATGATCTGGCGTTGCCGTTTGGCTCCTTACGCCTACGTACCAAAGGAAGCTCGGCCGGGCACAATGGTTTAAAAAATATTGAACAAATACTGGGCAATCAGGAATATCCACGCCTTCGTTGTGGAATTGGTAACGATTTTTCCAAAGGCCAACAGGCAGATTTTGTACTCAGCAATTTTACTCAAGCAGAACTAACTGAGTTGCCCGCCATTATGGATAAAGCTGGCGATATGATTTTCTCGTTTTGTACTGCCGGAGCCGAACGCACCATGGCGCAATACAATCAATAACCAACCAATCCCAGGCTTCGGTAATTTGACCCATCACCGAAATATATTTTCTGTAATTCCGGTAAAAATCATTCGTTTTTAAAGATTTTAACACAAATCTTACAGGCTACTCTTGTGCAAAAAGCTTATTTTATGAGTAGAGTGCCTTATTACTGCTCAAAGAGGCCTAATTTTATTCACCATAGGGCCTATGCCTTACTTTGGTTACGAGTGTAGGATTTACAACCCTTTCAATCGAAATATCAGCCTTCCTTCTGCCACCTTTGGCATAGTTAAACTGAAGCGTTTATGGCAACGAAGGGATTATCGAATATCAGTGTAAACACACGTATGAAGCAACTACTGGTGTTAATTGCTTTGATTATGGTTGGAATATTGGTTGCAATGGTTTCTGCCGATGGAGAGCCAACGGTAAAGATCGACTCGTTGAAGAGCGATGTACGATCGCCCAGAAGTTAAGCCATTAAAGATAGGGTGTTTGGTAAAGCCTCTGCGGGAAACCGTGGGGTTTTCCTTTTTTAAGGCATGCCAATTTCATGTAGCTTTGCGCTTCATGGATTTTTCGAACGAAGTATTTCTGCACCGCCTGGCGCAAACAACACCTAACCCGTTTTTGATTTCCATCGAACGGGCCGAAGGAGTTTACCTATATAGTCCGGATGGCAAAGTTTATATGGATATGATTTCGGGCATTGGGGTGAGTGCCATTGGCCACCGGCACNCCCATGTAGTAAAGGCTATTAAAGAACAAATAGACAAGCACCTTCATGTAATGGTGTATGGAGAGTATATTCAATCGGTTTCAAATCGGTTAGCGCTTGCACTCACTTCACTCCTGCCCAACACCCTAAATTGCTGCTACTTTGTTAATTCAGGCACCGAAGCCAACGAAGGAGCCTTAAAACTTGCCAAGCGCGTAACAGGTCGTACCGAAATAATTTCCTTTCGCAAATCCTATCATGGTAGCACCCATGGTTCGCTTAGTGTTTCGGGCAATGAAGTAAAGAAACAAGCATTTCGGCCGTTGCTGCCCGATGTGCGTTTTATTACTTTCAACAATCCAGACGATCTGAAATACATTACACCCCAAACTGCCTGCGTAATTATGGAAACCATTCAAGGCGATGCCGGGNTGCGTATTCCCGACAAAGCCTACATGATGGCGTTGAGAAAACGATGTACAGAAACCGGGGCATTACTTATTCTGGATGAAATACAATGTGGTATGGGGCGCACCGGAACGTGGTTTGCGTTTGAACACTTTGGTATTGTGCCGGATATTTTAACGATTGCAAAAGCATTTGGTGGCGGGTTACCGATTGGAGCGTTTATCTCTTCAGAGGAAAACATGCACCAACTTACCCATAACCCTATGCTGGGGCACATAACAACGTTTGGGGGTAATCCCGTTTGTTGTGCAAGCGCGCTGGCCACACTAGAAGTAATAGAATCAGAAAGGTTAATTGAACAAGTAGAACAAAAGGGTAGGTTAATTGAAACCTTACTTAAACATCCAAAGATAAAAGCAGTGCGCAGAATAGGGCTGCTCTTTGCATTTGATTTTGAGAATGATGAACTAGTGAACCGAATCGTGAATTACGCAAAACAAAACGGAGTAATTTGCTATTGGTTTCTTTCGAATCCGTATAGTTTCAGAATTGCACCTCCCCTTACCATTACCGAATCAGAAATAAGAAAAGCCTGTCAGGTAATTTTACAAGCCATTGACCAAGCGTAAAATTATGAATGCCACAAATCACAAGTTCGATCGGTTGGATTACACCTTTAAGTTATTGGTGGTATTGGGAATCATTATTACCACCACCATGCTTGCCAAGGATATTGTAGTTCCTATTCTGATCTCGGGCATATTTGCTGTTGTGGTTTTACCGGTTATCAAGAAGTTGGAGAAACGCATGCCTTTGGTTTTAGCTATTATTATTACTCTAACCTTAAGTTTCCTGCTGTTTACCGCGCTGGTGTGGTTAACCGTTAGCCAGATGAGTGCACTTGTAAAAGACTTACCCAACCTGGAATCAAAATTTAATCTATTGATTGACAAGGTAAGTACAACCCTTCAGGACATGTTGAACATGAGTGCCCGCGAACAAAATCAATTGTTAAAAAACAGTTTATCCAGCCTGGGAAGCTATGCTACCAGTTTATTTACGGCCACTACCAGCATTATTTCGTTGTTGGTTCAGGTACCGATTTATGTTTTTCTGTTTTTGATTTACCGGGATAAGTTCAAAGCCTTTGCACTCGCCTTTTTGACAGATACCACCGAAGTTACCTGGAAGGGTGAAGTGGAGAGTGTTGTGCAAGGCTACATTTCAGGTCTTTTGCTGGTAACCGCCATTGTATCTGTTCTGAATAGTGTGGGGTTGCTGTTGCTGGGTATAGATCATGCTATTTTCTTTGGTGTATTATCGNGGGTGCTTACCATTATTCCTTATGTAGGAATTTTTATTGGAGCTACTTTTCCTGTGCTGATGGCTTTGCTTACCAAAGATAGTTTGTGGTATGCCTTTGGCGTAGTAATCATTTTCTCATTGGTTCAGTTTTTAGAAGGTAATTTCATCACACCCCGCATTACCGGCTCTAAGGTAAGTATTAACGCGCTTGCTGCTATAATTGCCTTGTTAATTGGTAGCAAGGTTCTGGGAATTGCGGGTATGATTCTGGCCATACCCGCCCTGGGGATACTTAAGATTATCCTTTCGCACACCCGCCACCTCAAACCATTTGTAATTCTGATTGAAGATAGTCCCAAAGGGAGTGCTGAGCGAGAACCAGAGGAACAGAATAAGAAATCTGATTCTTAAAGGCTTTCTACTACCAGGTTGTGGTTTGTATAAATGCAGATATCAGCCGCGATGTTCAGGCTTTCGCGCACCATTTCTTCTGCTGATAAATGTGGTGCATGTTTTTTNAACGCCAATGCAGCCGCTTGCGCATACATAGCCCCTGACCCAATGGCTGCTACCTGATTATCCGGTTCCAACACATCGCCCGTTCCGGAAATAACAAGCACTTCTTCTTTATTAACCGCAATTAGCATGGCCTCTAACCTGCGCAGGTACCGATCCATGCGCCAGTCTTTGGCCAACTCAATGGCTGCGCGTTTCATATTACCNCCGTAACTGTTCAGTTTTTCTTCAAAGCGATCAAGCAATGTGAAAGCATCAGCCGTAGAACCAGCAAAACCTGCTACCACTTTCCCCTCATGAAGTTTACGAATTTTCTTTACGTTGCTTTTGGCAATAGTATTGCCCATGGTAGCCTGGCCATCTCCTCCAATGGCTACTTTGCCATTGTGAATTACTGCCAGGATGGTTGTTGCATGAATAGGTTGCATCTGAATCTGGTTATCGTTCGCACGTAGCGAACCTCAAATCAAAATCCTTACGGGATCTTCCAGCAGGCCTTTAAGTGTTTTCAGGAATGCTGCTCCGCTTGCTCCATCAACCACNCGGTGATCGCACGAAAGTGTAACTTTCATGATGTTACCTATTGCCAGTTGTCCATTCTTTACAATGGCAGTTTCTTTAATACCTCCCACTGCCAGAATGCAGGAATCTGGTGTATTGATAATGGCGGTAAATTCTTCCACACCAAACATGCCCAGGTTAGAAATAGTGAAGGTGCTGCCTTCCCAATCTGCCGGTTGAAGTTTNTTATCGTGTGCCCGTTGGGCCAGGTCCTTTACTTCCGTTGCAATGTGCGCGAGTGATTTGTTATCGGCAAAGCGAATGACAGGTACTAATAAACCATCTTTAACCGCCACAGCCACACCAATGTGGATATGATGATTCTTTCTGATTTTATCGCCTAACCAACTTGAGTTAATATCCGGATGTTGACGAAGGGCTGCTGCGGTTGCCTTCAACACCATATCGTTGAAGGAGATTTTAACCGGAGAAATCTCATTGATACTCTTGCGCGCCTCAACTGCTTTATCCATGTTAATCTCCATCGTAACATAGAAGTGTGGAGCCGTAAATTTGCTTTCGGAGAGCCTGCGGGCAATGGTTTTACGCATCTGCGATACCGCTACTTCTTCAAAGCTTTCTTTACCCACCACCTGCGGTAACACAACCGGAGTTTTTGAGGAGTCGGGTTTGGTGGCGGGTGCTGATGAGGGTTTGTATGACTCAACATCGTGCTTGGTAACGCGGCCGCCTTCGCCCGTGCCTTGAATTTTTCCAATATCAAAACCGAGGTCTTTCGCCATCTTCTTTGCCAGCGGGGAAGCTTTTAACCTTCCGTTGGTTCCACTTGAATTTGAAACCGGGGCTTGTTCAACCGGCTTGCTTTCGGTGGTGGAGGCCACCGTTTTGGCTGGTGCACTGCCTTTCAACTGATGTGCTTTTAACAGGGTTTGCCAATCCGCGTTTTTCTCGCCAATAATGGCCAACACACCGTTTACAGCAACTGCCTCTTTCTCTTTTGCCCCGATGTATAAAAGCGTACCGGTATTATACGATTCATATTCCATAGTAGCCTTGTCGGTTTCCACTTCGGCTAACAACTCCCCTGCCTTCACGCTATCACCCACTTTTTTATGCCAGGCTGCGATTACACCCTCGTTCATGGTGTCGCTCATTTTAGGCATCAATACAATTTCAGCTTTAATACCCGAGATATCAATGACTTCCGCTACCGCAGTTGCTGTTTCTGTTTTTACAGACTCGGTCTTTCCACCCGAAGCAGCCGTTGCTGAGGTTGCAGCACCGCCTGCCAGCAGGGCAGCAAAGTCTTCACCTTTACTTCCTACAATAGCAAGCACATCATTTACTTTAACCGCTTCACCTTCCTTAGCACCCAGGTACAACACGGTACCTGTGTTGAATGATTCATAATCCATCGTGGCCTTGTCGGTTTCGATTTCGGCCATTAATTCGCCAGACTTTACAGTATCTCCAACTTTNTTATGCCATTTGGCGATCACCCCNTCCGTCATCGTGTCGCTCATTTTGGGCATCCGTATTAGCTCTGCCATGTGTATGTTCGTTAAATCGGTTAAAATCTCAGTTGAGGGTCAAAAATACCCCAATTTGCTTGAAATTCAAGCAAGAAGACGTACTTCGTTTGTACTAAAAATTGAGTGTACCCATCAGTAATTCAAAGCGGGTAACAGCGGGATTAATACCGTAAGAATAGCGGAAGCCGACATCCAGTTGCGGCAACATGCGCAGTACATTAATATCAAATTTTACTTCGGCTCCGGTGCTAATGTACTGTTGATTNGACGGGGTTCCATTGAATACGCTGTTTCCATAACCATAATCCAGAAATCCATTTACCCGCACCCGCTGTACATTTAACAGCGGGCCAATGTTCAAGTCCGGGTACCACACAGGCAACGTATAATTTGCCGACATCGAATAAAATTTTTCGAATCGGGAAATTGATTGGCCGCGNGGTACCGGAATCTGATTCCGGAAAATATAAGATCCATTATCCTCGTAAGGAATTGAATTTGATGCCCTCGAGAGCAGTTCAAACTTTGTTTGCTGGTAGCCCCAATAACCCCAAAACGAATGGTGTTTCAGGATTCCCGGAAAATACAAGGTTCCGTAAAACGAAAATTGATTACCGGAGTAATCTCCACCGTAGGGTGTACCATAACCATGCAACACAAAACTTTGCCCCCACTTTGGATTAATATCTCTTTTGCTTTGCCGTTGATACCGATAGGCCGTAACGTTAATATGGTTATAGACCAACTTACCGTTTCCGGGAACACTTCTGATCCAGTACTGCGGTATTTGCGGTGTAATTAAACGGCCGGAACCTGTAATAGAATTTGTAAAATTCTCTACCTGCGTAACACCCACATAATTACCAATCGTAAACAAACTTAGAAACCTTGAGTTGGTAGCCAGCAATGGGAGGCGCAAACCCGCTTCGAGGTTTCGCTCCGACCATTTATAGGTAAGGTTACCACTTGTTGTGGTCGTATCGGTACCTACAATAGTTTTATAGGATATTGTACCCTCGTTGCTCGATCGATCGGAACTGGAGACATTCACATCCAGAATAGGATATGCCCCCTGGTAACTGAGCCCTGCCCGCCAGGTGCCGGTGCGTTCATTGATGTCGAACAAATACCCCGCATTAAGTGATAACGTATTCAACACATCGCGCGAAGTAATGCCAATATCTACTTGTGTTAATGTATTGTCTATATAAGCACCCCAACTGTATGGATTAATCAAGTGGGCAGCACGAGAATATTTTNNTACCCCGTATTGGGTTTGTGATACATTGGCCAATAAATCAGTTTGCTGTTCTTTTATGAGAACTGTCGCTTCATCCAAATTGCCGTGTTGCTTCCAGTTGGCGGGGCTTATGGGTGTGCGCACCACATCAAAGCCATTACGGCCTTGTTCATTGTAATAAAGATATTTTCCATCTGCACGTAATGCAGGGTTGTAAGCTCCATAACGGCTCTCTGTTACCTGGAAGTGATTACCGGTGTTTTTATCCCACACAAAAATATTATCGATACCGTTTACGGGTGCGTTATAAAAAATATAATTGTCAGAAGGAACAGGATGCCCGATATTTTCATGGGTGGTGTGTGTAAGATTTTTNCGTACCCCGGATGCCACTTCGTATTCTATAATACTTTTCCCGCTCTTATTTGTAGCCAATGCCAGTACCGCGCCTTCATTATTCCAGCGAGGCATCGAAATAAAATCGTTTTCCGGATTTTCTAATGTTGTAACAACAGACCCGGTTTCATAATCGAGAATTACCAGGTTAGTTTGATAGTTAACATCGGTTACAACAGTGGCTACCTGGCTGCCATCGGGCGATAGCGCTGCGGATGCATACCGGCTTTGTCGCGTAATTTGTTTGCGCACTTTTGTTTTTAAATCATAAGCCACAATAACCGAATACGTTTTTACACGCCAGCGTGGATCGAACCGGTACTCGTTCCACACAACCCGTCCGTTGGCAGCCGAAAGCATACCGGTTTGGTTGTAGGGCCCCAGGGTTACCAAACGCTTTTCGCCCGTTGATGTTAACAACACCAGTTCTTCCACATCGCCAATGCCCGATTTAATGGCCACTACCGAATCAATTCCAATCACTTGCGGAAATTTATAATCTGTATAGGCTGTATTTTTNCTTTGATGAATTCGCTCGAAGGACGAAAGTTGTTTGGGTTGTTTCGCTTGCCATTCCTGTTTTAAGTCGGTGGCCATTTCAGCGTATAATTCTTTTACATACAAGCCAGATTCTTTTTGNATAGCGCTCGAAAACGCAAACGGCAGAAAGGGAACGCTCCACGCCTTGCGTGTAATGTTTTCCCAGGCATCTTCACTGCCTGTACGTTTGCGTAGGTAGTTTACCATGTGGTAACCCAACACATAATGATCGGGAATGTTGTGTTTGTACGATCGCAGGTATTGTTTGTTGTAATTAAAGGTGCGGCCTTCCTGTAAGTTGGTTCTGAACACTAAATCGAAATAGGGAATACGACCCCGCCCGGATTTTGTAAACTCTGTTTCGGTAACAACAGCATCGCCTTCCCAAAACCATTGGGGCACCGCTACGTAACTCATGGCCGCAAGGGTGTTGGCTCCGAACAGATAATACAATACCTTATTAAAACCACGGTTGGCATGGTTGAATTGAACCATGTGCCGATACTCGTGCGTGGCTAATAAGTCGAGCCAATCCAGGTTACCCTGAAAATTGTAATTCTGCGATGGCATAGCAAAGAACTCCGACCTGCGTGGAGTAATGGATACAAACCCATTGCTTGCTGCTGATTGATTTTGGAGTACAATAGAAACTTTTCGTGGGGCGCCACCCAGTGTTTTCGATTCCGGTAAACGAATATGCTCCAGTATATTGGCCATGCGCTGTGCCTGCGCCTCAAAGCCTTCCGGGAAAATTACAGTGAAGTTGGGAGACTTAACCTGCCTCCATTTCAGGTTGGGATTATTCTCCAATACAGTTGTAGATTGACCGAAAGCGGATAGTGAAGCCACTAAAAGCAAAACAAGCGATACCTTAACACGCATAATTCCATCTAAAATGGAAAGCTACATTACGGGAAGGAATTTTACTATCGTTTTATTAATTCGGGGTAACCTCATCCAGGCTGTTAAACTTACGCCCTAAACCCGATACAGCACCCACATTAAAAAGCCTACTACCTTGCTGCCCTCTGCATTGGTATTGCGGATGTTGGTAGAAACGTTTGCCAATGGCGTTGAAAACAATTCGCCAAACCCACCGGGCCGGTTGGTTTGAATGCTTACTTCATTTAAAAATTAAAAGCTGCTTCGGTTACGGCATGAATCTGAACGGATACCGAATCGCCCACCTGGTAGGGCGACAGAAACACATCATTCTCNATCGGTATCGAACGGATTGATAGCNNCCTGCGAATTGGTGGAATAAAATCGATGCCATTAAAACTACCACCTTTTGAAAAACCGGCATCGTAAGCCGTTATAATTTCGCTGGGCTTGTTTTGATGAATGCCATTTTTATAAAACTTTACCCAATAGGCATTGTCCGGTTCGGCCAGATCTTTGGCCCAGAATTCGGCCTGGTACAAATCATCAAAAAACTGATTTCCTTCCTGCACAAAAAANGTAATACTATCTACTGTGGGNGCTTGCCCCATGCGCGATTCCGCCACAAACGTTTCGCCACTTATCTGAATAGCGAGTGTATAATTAAATCCAATTGTACCAAACCCATCGCCCGATGGCACCCACACATACTCGCCTGGCTTGTTTTCTAAAAANGAGAAAACGGTTCCTTCTTCATCGGTAATTGTTACCGTTGCACCCGCAACAGCCGGAGGCAAAATGTTTTGGAAATACGGTTGGGTACGGGTAAGAATAATTTTNTGCGAATCGGGAAGATTGTTGATCCAGGCATCTACCACCAAGATGGGCTCAGCGTTTTCCAAAGCCGGATTAATCACATCCTCACAAGAATAGAAGATTACGGAAGCAAGCAAGAATAAAAAGACGACAACACGATTCATTTTCTAAAATTTAAAGTTGTAAGAAACGGAAGGAATAACTGTACCAATGATTGCCAACTGGCGTGCCTCACTATTGATAGGACTACCCGCTGCTACCCGTTCATCGCCTTGTGTAAAGTAGATAGAGAATGGATTTTTACGGCCATACAAATTATATATACCAAATACCCAGTAATCAGAATTTTTNCGGGCAGTGCCATTTCTTCTTGTTGTTTTACCTTCCAGGCGGAAAGAAACATCTAACCGGTGATAGGCGGGTAGTCTTACATTATTCCGGCTATCGTAAGCATTGTAAGGAATGAGTATGCCTTGCACCACAAACCGTGAGGTTGGGAATGTAGCCGGTGTGCCACTAACAAAAGTAAAATTAGCTGCCGCTGACCAGCGTTTATTTATATCGTAAAAACCGCTAAGCTTCAGGTTGTGTGTTTGGTCGTACCGGGCAGCATACCAATTACCCTGGTTGATGCCTGCTACTTTTAACTCGGTGCGCGCCAGCGTATAGGCAGCCCAACCGGTAAACTTGCCTGTCTTTTTNTGCAGGTAAAACTCAAGGCCATAGGCACGGCCATCACCTGATAATAAATCCCCTTCCAGAAATTCGTTAATCAACAAATCTGCACCGTCAATGTAATCGATCTGATTTTGTGTATTGCGATAATAAGCTTCAACCGAAAACTCAAATCTGTTTTCCTTTCCGAAATCACGGAAGTAACCAATGGCATACTGATCGCCAAGTTCCGGCTTAATGTTGTTGGTGCTGGGTGTCCAAACATCCAACGGGTTGGATGCGGTGGTGTTGGAGATCAGGTGCACATATTGCGCCATGCGGGTATAGCTTGCCTTAAGCGAACTTTGCTCAGATATTTCGGCCTTCATTGAAAAGCGGGGCTCCAGGTTTTGATAGGAAATCATTTTNTCGCCTCGCGAAAATGTGCGTTCAGCCACCGGAGTTTTTCTAATACCCGGCACCGTATCATTATAAATAAACTGCGAACCCGGACCCAATCCNAAAAAGTGTGAGAAGCGAAGCCCATACTCTACCGCAATAGCTTCAGAAATTTTCTGGCTGTTACCCAGGTACAGCGCTGTTTCGAGGTTATACTTTTCAGGAAGGCTTACATCTACGCGGGTGCCGTTTGAAGTACCATAAGCATTGGCCGGCTCGAATGAATAATAATTTACTTCGGCCCCAAAAGAAATTTCATTCTTCGCATTAACAAAGTAGCTAAAAGTGGGTTTAAACGTTAGGTTTCGGATGGAAGAGTTCCATCGGAAATTATCGCGTTCGTTCTCACCAAATTGCAACGAGTAGTCATACCTGCTAAACACTCCGGAAAAGTTGGCAAACAGCCTGTCGTTAAAAATTTTGTTCCAACGAATGGTGCCTGTGTTATTTCCCCACGAAAACCCCTGTTTTTTATCAAAGAAAAATCGATCGCGGCCGGTATAACCCGATAGATAAATGCGATTGCGTTCATTTATATGGTAGTTTGCCTTACCGGTAAGGTCATAAAAATTTAAAGCGGCACCATCGTTCAATATATCTACAAACGGGCGTGCTAAAATATCGGCATAAGACCTGCGGCCCGCTACTATGAAAGATCCATCGCTATCAAACAACGGGCCTTCTACCGCGGCCCGGCTAAAAATTGTACCAATGCCACCATTCACTTCGTATTTCTTATTGTTGCCTTCTTTCATGCGAACATCCAGTAATGAGGCAATGCGTCCGCCAAACTGGGCAGGAATAGCTCCTTTGTAAAGTTTTGTATCTCTTACCGCATCGGGATTAAACACAGAAAAGAAACCAAGCAAGTGCGATGAGTTATACACCGTAGCTTCATCTAACAGAATCAGATTTTGCCCCACACTGCCACCACGTACATTAAACCCCGAGGCCCCCTCGCCTACGGTAGTCACACCGGGCAATTGCTGAATACTTTTAATCAAATCAGGCTCCCCTAAAAATGAGGGTATGCGTGTAATCGTTCTTGCATCCAGCCGGTTCACACTCATTTCCAAGGATTTTGTACCCTGTTCTTCCTTTTCCGAACTTATTACAACTTCTTCCAATTGCGTATCCTCGGCAGTAAGTTCAATATCCAGCCGCACATTACCGGTAAGCGTTACGGTCTTTTGTTGTGTACCATATCCGATATAGCTGAAAGAAACTTCATAGGTACCGGGTTCGAGCGTAAGCGAGTAAAATCCATACACGTTTGTGGTGGCCCCGGTACTCACCGATTTTACGTAGATGGTTGCACCAATCAGGGCCTCGCCATTGGCAGCATCTTTCAGATAACCACTTACGGTGGCGGTTTTGTGAAAATGAATATAAAGGCAGGAGGAGGATTAGTAAAGGCGCATACGCTAATTAATACAGCTTATAAACAGGATAATCCATATACGTGTTGCATAAAACACAGATTAAATAATATTGAAAAGAATATTTTCTTCTATTTAAGATTTGTAGTTGTAGTGGCACTACAATTTTTGATAACTTGCAGCCAACAAGCCTTTGAAAAAGTTAATAGAATTATATCAACGATATAAGGCCTACGTGCGGGTGGACCTGGTGATGTATGCCGTTATGTTTCTGTTGATTTTTTGTACTTCATTTACAGTATAATGACAGATTGATCATACTGCTGTTTAGCTTACCCTTAAAATCTCCTTCACATTTTCCCTGATCTTGTCCGCTAACTCATCTGTAGGCAAATCGTTCACGTCCTTTCCAAACGGCTCTTCAATTTCCTCTGCAATAAGCTCCACGCTCAACAGTACAAACGTAACCAACATCACAATCGGTATTGTCAGGTATCCGGAAGTAGTAACGAAAGCCATAGGCAGTGTAATCAGGTAGATGAAAATAAACTGCTTGATGTACATGCTGTAGTTGTACGGGATGGGTGTATTCTTGATTCTTTCGCAGGCACCCATAATATCAGTAAATTCTTTCAGTTCTTTATCGACCAGAAAGAGTTGATCTCCAGTAAGATCACCGCATTTATACATCATGTTAATGCGGGAATACATCATAGAAGAAAGCTGATTGGGTATATGGCGTACCCTGCGCAGGGTATCGATAAAATCAGTATCAACTACCTCCAGTTCGGCTAACTTGGTTCCTTTGCGTAAGTGCTCTTTGGTGGCAAAAACAAAATTGGGAATCATAGCAGCAAACCACTTACGACTTTCAAGGTCAGTTTCTGGTAGCATGGCATTGAGTTTAAGCGCCAGATTGCGGGTATTGTTTACCAGGCTACCCCAAAGTTTGCGGCCTTCCCACCACCGGTCGTACGCAGAGTTGGTACGAAACACCAAAAACAAACCCAACACAATCCCCAGCAGGGAGTGCATGGAGATGGTGGTATGAAAATCACTCTCATGAAACCGCAATACCTCCAGCAGCAAATAGCAGAGCCCTGCTGAAAANAAGGTCATAAAAATAACCGCAGGCGTAAGGGTGCGCATTACACCGCGGCTGTAGGCATGGAAAACAAGCGAAAACCAATGTTTGGGGTTGTAGTGTACCATAGATTAGTAAAAAACCCCGAATAAACCGATTCAAAAAATATTTCAAAATCACAACCCCGAAAGGATACTTTCGTTACATTTATCATAATAATATCATTTTAATATCATGTTATGAAAACTGAAAAATCCTACTCCCCGCTTTCCGGTTACCTGATGGTACTGGTGGTATTGGTTTTTATTTTGGCCGGCAGTGTTGGTGTGCTGGTTGCCCGAAACTTCCATTTGTTTTGGTTTTTAGGGTTTGGCCTATTTCTGGCGTTTGGGTTCTTTTATGTTAACCCCAACGAATCGGTCGTGTTGGTGCTTTTTGGCGAATATAAAGGCACTGTAAAAGACAACGGATTTTATTGGGTGAATCCGTTCTTCAGCAGAAAGAAAATTTCGTTGCGTGCCCGGAACTTCGATAGTGAANAAATTAAAGTAAATGACAAGGTTGGTAACCCAATTCAGATTGGGGTAATTCTGGTGTGGCAGGTTAGAGATACTTTTAAGGCCGCTTTTGAAGTGGACAACTACGAAAACTTTGTGCGGATTCAGAGCGACTCGGCCGTGCGTACGTTAGCAGGTTCTTATCCCTACGATAACTTTGATCATGAAAGTGAGGTAACGTTGCGTTCGGGACATAACGAAGTAAACAATGCCTTGGAAGAGTATCTGAAAAACAGGTTAGAGATTGCCGGCATCCATGTAATTGAGGCACGCATTGGTTACCTGGCCTACGCTTCAGAAATTGCTGGAGCCATGCTCCGAAGACAACAAGCGGCTGCTGTTGTTGCTGCCCGTTACAAAATAGTAGAAGGTGCGGTGAGTATGGTACAAATGGCCCTGGATCATCTGGCAAAGGATAATGTTATTCAACTGGATGAAGAACGTAAAGCGGCAATGGTAAGTAACCTGATGGTAGTGTTGTGTGGCGATAAAGATGTAAGCCCCGTAGTAAATACCGGAACGCTGCACAACTAACTATGGCCGATAAAAAACCTTTTGTATTACGGCTTGATCCGGAACTTCTGAAGGCGGTAGAAAAATGGGCTGGTGATGAGTTCAGAAGTACAAATGGCCAACTGGAATGGATTATCAGCAAAGCACTTAAAGAGGCCGGACGCTTGAAGCAAAAATAAATCTTGTCCGTTAGATCGTTATTATCGTATTTGGCAACGAAAATAAACCGACAAGAAACTTATGTTGCGGACTTTGCTGTTGTTAATGATGGTTCCTTTTGCGGCTATTGCACAAACAGATTATGTAATTACCACAAAAGCGGATACGCTGCGGGGCGAAGTACGCCTGTTGAGTTACGATAACCTGGATCGTATTCAGATAAATACGGGTAAGAAANAAGAAATGCTCACGGCCCTGCAGGTGCTTAGTGTTTACTATGAAGGAGATTTCTATAAACCCGTTCAATATGATAAACGGATAATTTTAATGAAGCAGTTAAAGGCTGGTTATCTCAGTTTATATGCTTTTCGGTTGCCAAATCAAAACACGTATGATGGCCGCTACTTCTATCGGTTGGATGGAAAACACCTGGAAGTTCCTAATCTGAGTTTCAAAAAAATTGTATCGTCTTATTTAGAAGACTGTGCCGCTGTAAGTGATAAGATAAAGGAAGGGGAATTAGGTAAGAAAGAGTTAAACCAGATTTTGGACGAATATAATACCTGTATAACCACGGCAAAATCCTCCACATCAGAACCTTCGCCTCAACCCGTTGTGAACGAACTGGTGCTTGCCGTTCAACGCCTGAAACAAAATCTTGCTGAACAGGAATTTACCAACAAANAGNATGCACTGGATCTAGTAACCGATCTGGAACAGAAGGCTGGTCGAAACGAAGCCATACCCAACTACCTGTTGGAAGGACTAAAGTCGTACCTCGCGCCACTTACTTCAGCACAGGCTGATCTGGAAAAAGTTCTGCAATTACTTAAGAAATGATGGCAAGAACTTTTGCAATCCGGCCGGTATCGCTTGCCTGCTTTTCCAAAAAGAATATAGCGTGCAAATCAAAACTACAAGCGCATAGATAAAAAGCTGCCCACCATCACCTTGTACTTCAATACCCAACAAAGTTAAGTGCATACCCAACGCACCTGCCATTAGCCCGATTGCCAGGATTGACCCCAGCCAAATAGTTGCAGGAATAAATAGCATTACCGAAGCAACTAGTTCTAAAAAACCCACCAGCCAACGGCCCCACGGTTCCATACCAACAGTTGAAAAAATAAAAACTGACTCAGGGGCTGTAAATTTAAAATACAGTGTTTGAACCATAATAATAGCCGCCACAAGGCGTGCAGTCCAAAACAGAATAGGAGTTTTCATTTGGTTAATTTTTTAAGCGATTCTTACGGATAACCTTACCAATTGGTTATCAACAAAGAATCTATTACTACCTTCCAACTATTTTTGAAGTTACTTAAAAGGAGTGATTTATTTATGAATAATATTGCAATTGTAGGTGGCACCGGAATGTTGGGGTGGCCAGTAGCTACTGCCTTGGCGCAGGCAGGCTTTACCGTTACCGCTTTAACCAGAACTCCGCAAGAAAATCGAAATCATCCAAACATCAGGTGGGTTGTTGGTGACTTACAAAATGCCGACTCCATTCGAAAACTTTTAGAAGGCAATGAGGCGGTTCATCTCAATCTATCGGTAAAACAAAACGAAAACCAAACAGATTGGCATGCCGAAGAGCAAGGGCTCGAAAATCTTTTGCGTATTGCCCGGNAGCAGCATATCAAGCATATCTCCTACTTGTCATCATTAATCATGAATTACCAGGGTATGAATGGTTTTGATTGGTGGGTATTCCGATTGAAGCAACGCGCCATTGCACAAATCCGAGATTCAGGAATTAGTGCTACCGTATTTTATCCATCTACTTTTATGGAAACACTGTTACATCAATATAAGGCGGGACCTTTCATGCTGCTGGCGGGGCAATCGAAACACAAACAATACTTTGTTGCCGCTGAGGATTATGCTCAACAGGTTGTTCAATCGTATAAACAGGAAACTACCCAGCGTTTTCGTGAGTATATTGTGCAAGGCCCGCATGCTTATACCACAGATGAGGCCATAACGATTTTTAAACAGAATACACCTGCAAGATTATTGACCTTGCGCGCACCCTTAGGGTTAATTAAGTTTTATGGTGGTNTTNTTGCGAAGATGAACTACGGCTACCACATTCTGGAAGCGCTGAACAATTATCCTGAAAAGTTTGAAGCAGATGCAACCTGGCAGCAGTTAGGCAACCCTTCTGTAACGCTTGAACAATTCAGCAAGCGCACCTGATGGCAATCAAACTCAGATTCTAACCCTCATCTATCCAACCACTCCTTAAATTCCTGCACCCGTTCGCGTGCCACAATCACATCTTCGTCATCGCTTGTTTTAAGCAACAGCTTAATTCTGCTATTGGTGTGGCTAATCATATCCTTGAATGAATCTATCCGCACAAGGTACTTGCGGTTGATCCGAAAGTATCGGCTGGGATCCAGCAAGCCGTCAAGCTGATCGAGTGTAAAATCCAGAATATGTTTACGCCCATCGGTGGTTTGGGCAAAGGTGGTTTTATCAAGGCTGAAGAAAAAAAGAATTTCATTTATCTCTACCGTCTTCAGATGTTCGCCCACTTTCACTACAAATCTTTCTTTATATCGTTTTGTTAACATCTGCATGGCATAGCTGATGCTCTCCATCATCTTATCGGGTGCGGGTTTCCCTATAAGCATTTTGTATTTGGCAAAAGCAGCCTGCAGTTCATTGGCATCAATTGGTTTTAGCAAATATTCGATGCTATTTACTTTAAAAGCTTTCAGTGCATACTCATTATAGGCGGTGGTAAATATTACCGGTGCGTTTACTGTAACCTGCTCAAAAATCTGAAAACTCAATCCATCCGCCAGTTGAATATCCATAAATATCAGGTCGGGTGCCGGGTTTGATTTCAGCCAGGCCACACTGCTCTTTATTGTATCGGGTTGCGCCAATACCGTAACGGGCATTTGTTGCTTGATTAATGAAATCAATCTTTCCGCTGCACTTGGTTCGTCTTCAATAACAAGAATATTCACTTCCGCTTAGTTAGGTATTATTGGCACTGATACTTTAAAAGTTTGTTCATTGGCTTCTACTGTTACAGGAGCAGAACTTAAAAAAGTGTAACGTCTTTTAATATTTTCCAAACCAGATCCGGTTGACTCATCAGACGGTATGGGCTTTTTGAAGATTATTCTCAACAATCACATTTGAGTTTTCGCTGTAAACATGAATAGTTAATGGTTGCTCATCTGAAATAATATTGTGTTTCATAGCATTTTCTACCAGCATCTGCAAAGCCATTGGTGCTACTAACCCCTCGTTTTTAAATCTATTTTCCATTTCAGTTTATTACCAAACCGTATTTGTTGTAAGAACAAATACGATTGCAGGAATTCAATTTCTTCAGTTATCGTAACCAACTCTTTATCGCGGGTACTTAGCACATACCGATATACGGCAGCCAGTTGTTTGATAAATCTTGCTGCTTCGTCCTGATTCTGGTAAACCAGGTTGGTGAGTGCATTCAGACTATTAAATAAAAAGTGCGGATTAACCTGATTTCGCAAACTATTATATTGCGCTTCTATACTTTCTTTTTCAACCGTTCGGCCTCTACTGCGCTTTCGCGCCAGCTTAGTAAAAGAGCGACCCGTCATAAACATTGAAATGATCAATGTAATGATTAATGTGGAGTAAAAGGTAGCATACAACCGGTCGCTTACATCAAAGCCCACAGCAAAATAAAAAATCTGATTGAGTAGAAATACTGCGCCAACCGTAAATACAACCATGGCTGCCAGGCCTGCCATCAGGCGCTTTACAGGCTCCTTGTGCCATGAAAAAATGTTATCCATCCAATCAGACACATACGCATTTCCCAGCCAAAGAACTATCCACAAACTAACGGTAAATAAGCTTATCCCGATCAGGGAAGATATTTTTCGCAGCATCCTCTCCAGATAAACCAGCCCATCACGCCACCTCCGATTATTATTCCAATAATAAATCTGAGGTTTTCGCGAAGAAATGGTGTAAGGGCGGGTAACTTCAACATACCAATTTATTATCCGCCAATATACACAGTTAAACCAGGATAGGCGATGAGCAAATACGAATACTTACTCATCGCGAAAAATCTATTTGCATTGTTTTAATAATTCTTCCGCCATCTCTTTACCCCATACAGGCGCTAACGGGTTTTCCGATTTATATATACTGAATTGTTCAAGGGCCTTTTTGGCCAATCCGCATGCCTCGGCTGTTGAAGACCCAAAGAATTGTGCGGTACCAAATTGCATCTGGGCCATTAAGGCCTGCGCCCTCGGATTGTTCGGATTGCTACTCAATGCTTTTCCAAAACTTTGAAATGCCATGCCCGAGTATTGCTGGCCACGCGTAACCGGATCTACCGTAACCCGAATCATGTGAACAAAACCTTCCAGGGCAATCAATTCAGATTCGGTGGGTGCAACTGCTTTTCCCTTTTCAATGGATGCCAATGCCAGGTTGAGGAAACCATCTTTNTTACCTCCCTCACTCTCTTTGGTTGCAAGCATCAGGTTACCAAACGCACTATAATAGTATGGTTCCCATTTTGTTTTCTCTGCCGCACCAATCCGCTCTAATGCGTTAATGGCTGCCTGGTACTCTTCCACAGTCTTAGCCGTATAAACCGTGTTGATGTATTTACTCATTTGTTCGGTGTATTTGTCGGATGCAATACCCGAAACTGAAATTAAAAAAGCGAGAAGGAATGTTACTGTTTTCATGGTAATCGATTTTTCTTTTGTTGTGGATTGAAATTAGTATCAGAGATTAGGTAATTGATTAATTGATTTGTTTTTGCTTAGCGTGATAAATACACCAAGAAATAAAAACCGGTTAGCAGGCTGGCGAATGGCCCGGCTTTCATACACACCTGCGGCATTGGTCGCTGAACTAAATTGATATCCGAAAATATTATCGCGACCCAGCAAATTGGTACACGATAGGTAAACAATCAGATTATTCTTGGGTAAGTAGGCAATGTTGGCACTCAAATCATGATAAGCCGGTGTGCGGTCTTCATGAAACTCATCCGTTGACCGGTTAGGATTGTAATACGGTCTGCCACTGCCATAGCTATACGTTAACCCCACCTGCGATTTCATTTTGCTTATGAAGTGCTTATATACTGCTGAAAAATTATGAGTGGAAGCAAATGCAGGTGTTGCGGCAAATGGGAAATCCAGGTAGGAGCGTTTCGTATCCAGAAAAGAATATGACAACCAGTAATCCACGTTTTTAATAGTCTCGCTATCGCGCCAAAANAGTTCAACACCCCGTGCAAACCCATTACCTGAGTTTGAAATCAATTGTGGATTTCCGGAATCAAACTTCACCAGTTTCCGGTATTCTTTGTGGTAGGCTTCAACCCGAAAGGTTTTGTTATTGGTAATAACCTGGTAGTTGAGAATGTAATGTTGGGCCGTTTCCTGGCTAAGCCGGGTATTTACCCGCAGGTATTGATTTTGTGCAGATTGTGTAAACGATCCATACGCAAACGAAAACTGGCCTTGTTTACCGGGTTTGTAAGCAAGCGATAAGCGTGGGCTTACCGTGGCAGATTGAGTGAGATTTATATACTCAAACCGACCACCTGCTTTTGCAACAAGTTTATTATTGAAATAATATTCAGCCTCAGCAAAAGTAGCGGATACCAATTCCGTGAACCTCAACGCTTCGTTTTTATCTAATGTTTCGTTGTAACGAACAGCCTCATACTGGCGGTGAATTGCTTCGCTACCAACCCGAATTTCGAGTTGATCAGATACTGAATGTTCAGCCACAATTTTTGTGTGAACACCGGTTTCCGTTTCGCCCATTGGTTTATCATCCAGGCGCACCTCATTTTGATTGAAGGAATACGAAGCCCCGCCCCGCAAGGTCAANTTTCCAACAGGTTGCTGATAGGAGGCGTTTCCATACCGGTATCTGTTTGTAAGATCATACTTCTGTTTGATTGCCGGGTTGATAATATCATGACTAAACAATGAAAAGGAAGATTGATTGAAGTTGCCGAAGAATTTAAACATACCACTCTTCCCTACCTGTTGCCTGTAAGCCGCATTACTCTCGAACGATTCCGGTGCTACGTTCCAATCAACGCGTTGCCGGATCAACCCGAAGTAGGGCTGAATATTGGTGTATTGAACTTTGCCTGTTACCGAAGCCCGATCCCAAACTTGCGTATGTGCCACATCAGCACCTACTGATAGAAGACCAATATCTGTTTGGTTCATCTCGGCTTTGTCTTTAGAGTTCAATACCAATGCAGATGAAAGCGCCTGCCCATATTCGGCCGAGTAGCCACCTGTACTGAAGCTGGTGCCTTTAAACATAAAAGGAGAAAATCTGCCGCGCGAAGGAGTATTTGGAGCAGCCGTGCCGTATGCATCCAATACCACCATGCCATCGATGAAGGTGCGGGCCTCAGAACCATCGCCACCTCGTACAAACAAGCGACCGCTCTCACCAACTTTTTGTGTGCCGGGTAACGTATTCAATGCACCGGCAATGTCAGCAGTACCTCCGGCCGTCATGGCAATATCAACAGGCTTTAAAATGGTTCTTCGCTTTTCTTCTCCGGCTGTAAACGAACCTGCCGAAATAACCACGCCATCCAGTTGGTTGATTTCTTCTTTCAGGATAGCCATAATAGCAACCTCCTTACCGGCAAGTTCCACCACCTGTTCAAATTGCTTGTAGCCCACAAACGTGATGAGGAGGGTTTGTAATCCTTGCTCTTCTGTTATAAAGAGAATGAGCCATCCAAACCCGAACTGGTACCATCATACGAATCTTTAATCAGCACGTTGGCTCCGGGAATAGGCTCGCCCGAAGCATCGGTTACCTTTCCGGTAATGCGGGTTTGGCTTAGTACCTGGAACGCGATTGCAATAAGTAAAAGAGTAATGACCGTTTTCATACTTTGCTTTTGGGCGATTACACGGTAAAAATGAAGGCAGGGGTGGAATTTCTTAAATTGGAGTTACCGAACTGTAGATTGTACCTGATGAATTGTAGCGACTAGCAAACGGGCCGGTTTTAATGATTTAACTTTTTTGAGGTATCTTTAAAAATGCAACAATCAGCCGCCACCGCCTTGTTTCTTCCCATTGCCCTCGGCATCATCATGCTCGGGCTGGGGCTTTCTCTTACGTTGGAAGATTTTAAACGGGTAACCAAATACCCGAAAGCCATAACCATTGCATTGGTTTGCCAAATGATTTTACTGCCCGCACTTTGTTTTGCCATTGCCATCTTCAGCAACCTTAGTGCTGCCTTGAGCGTGGGTTTGATTTTGTTGGCAGCCTCACCCGGTGGGCCCACCGCCAATTTGTACAGTCACCTGAGCAAGGGCGATGTAGCATTGAATATTACACTCACCGCAGTTAACAGCGTACTTACACTTTTCACCCTTCCTTTGGTTGTAAACCTGGGCATGGAATACTTTATGGGTGAAGGACAGTACATTCCCCTGCCCTTCTCCAAAGTAATTGAAGTATTTGTAGTTGTATTGGTGCCCGTGGCTATCGGCATGATAATTAAAAGCAAAGCCCCTGGTTTTGCTGATAAAATGAATAAGCCGGTAAAAATTATTTCGGCTCTGGTGTTGGTTATCATAATTGTTTCTGTAACCCTTCGCGAAAAGCAAGTACTTACCGACCACTTTGCAGGTTTGGGAATTCCGGTGCTGCTGTTTAATGTATTAAGCCTGGCGGTGGGGTATTACCTGCCTATGGTTTTTAAAGTTGAAAAGAAGCAAGCCATTGCCATTGGAATGGAGATAGGTATTCATAATGGTACACTGGCTATTTACATAGCATTGAATGTGTTGAACAATTCTGCGATGAGCATTCCACCGGCTATCTATAGTTTGTTGATGTTCTTTACAGCAGCAGCCTTTGGGTTTATTGTAAATCTGGACCGTAAGAGCTCAACCAATTCTTAGGACAGGCGCTTTCCAACATTTTAATGCCCGTGTAATCGAATACTGAACCAACAGTAATTTTTGTTTATGTTTGAGCCCGAATTAGCTGGGCTTCAAAAGCGAATTCCCTCTGACCATTAAAAACAATTATTACCAGATGAAACAACTCACCATCCTTTTCATTGCCTGTGCGAGTGTCACCTTTGCACAACCTGTTAACAAACACATCACGGAAGCAAACGTAACCCGCATCATCAAAACACTGGCAGCCGATGACATGATGGGCCGCTCGGCTACCCGGCCGGAGCACATCGACAAAGCCGCAGCATTTATTGAAAAGGAATTCAAGACCATTGGTCTTATACCCTTGCAAGGATTGAAAGGATTCCGACAGGAATTCAAGAAGGATATGATTGCGCCCCAAACCCTGGAGGTAGTTATTAACGGCCAGAGGATTGCACCCGAAAACACACTGCTGGTTTCTGAAAATACAACCATTAACCTGACAAAGCATGTGGGTGTTATTGTTATTCCCTACGATACCGCCATCAAAAACACCCGGCAGTATTTATTAAGTAAAGCCTTTAACCTTACGCGCGATACTGCCACTGCCTTTGTCCTGGTGGCTCCTGAATTCAAAGAGAGCTTTAAAGAACTGAAAGGTTACTTTGGCAAGCGTTTTACCAGTGGCCGCAAAACCAATAAGATTTTTGTGCTGGGTGTTACTTCCATTCTCAATTACTCCGTAACAGCAACCCAAAAGATAGAACCGATAACCATGAGCAACGTGGCGGGCATGATTCCCGGCAAAACCAAACCGGATGAGTATGTGGTATTCTCAGGACACTATGATCACATTGGCATACGGCCAGCCATTGCTGGCGATTCGATTGCCAACGGTGCTGATGATGATGCTTCCGGAACTACCGCGGTAATCGAACTGGCGCGCTATTTCAAGAAAATTAAAAATAATAACCGCACGTTAATTTTTGTTGCCTTTACAGCCGAAGAAATTGGCGGGTATGGTTCGCGCTATTTTTCCGAACAACTAAACCCCGATCAGGTTGTAGCCATGTTTAATATTGAGATGATTGGCAAACCTTCCAAGTGGGGCCAAAACTCAGCCTTCATTACCGGTTACGAACGTTCCGACTTTGGTGAAATCTTACAAAGGAATTTAAAAGGCACTCCATTCCAGTTTCATCCCGATCCTTATCCACAACAAAATCTGTTCTATCGCTCCGACAATGCTACGCTTGCGCGCTTAGGGGTTCCGGCTCACACCATCTCCACCGATGAAATTGATATTGACAAATTTTACCACACGGTAAATGATGAAGTGGAAACACTGAACATGGCCAACATCACCGCCACCATCCGCGCGATTGCGTTGAGTTCGCAATCCATTGTGGCCGGAACCGATACACCAAAAAGAATTGATAAGAGTACGGTGAGGTAAAATCAATTAGTTGGCAGTAGGCAGTATTTATTAACTCTATAAGCCTGCTTACTTGCCACCTGCGCACTTTCCCTATTGCATACTCCTCAGCACCTCCTTACTTTTGCTGTTCACATTTTACAGAACTGCTCAAAATGGCCGAATACACGAAAGAAGAGATCAAACGCATTGAAGAAAAGTGGCGCAAAACCTGGATTGAAAAAGAGGTTTATAAGGTAAAAAACGATACCACCAAACCTAAATGTTATGTGCTGGACATGTTCCCGTACCCGTCCGGGGCCGGGCTGCACGTAGGCCATCCGCTGGGTTATATCGCGTCTGATATTTATGCCCGCTTCAAGCGAACCAAAGGGTTTAACGTACTACACCCCATGGGCTTCGATGCCTTTGGCCTACCGGCTGAACAATATGCGTTGGAGCATGGTATTCACCCCGCAGTTTCAACGGCTACCAACATCAGCACATTTAAGAAGCAGTTGGGCAACATTGGCTTCTCGTACGACTGGAGCCGCGAGGTGCAAACCTGCGATCCAAAATATTACCGCTGGACGCAATGGATCTTCCTCCAGATTTTTGATAGCTGGTTCAATCGCAAAAAACAAAAAGCAGAGCGCATCAGCGAGTTGATTAAAATTTTTGAAAAGGAAGGAAACGTTAATCACGTAATTCCGAACCCTCCTTCCGGACGGGCAGGTTCAAAATTTAAGATTCAAAATTTCGGGGCTGCGGATTGGAAAAATNATTCTGAAAAAGAGCAGCAGGAAATTTTAATGGAATATCGTCTGGCTTACCTCGCTCACACCGATGTAAACTGGTGCGAAGCATTAGGTACCGTGTTAGCCAACGATGAGGTGATCAATGGCGTAAGCTACCGCGGTGGTTATCCAGTTGTANAAAAACAAATGCGCCAATGGAGTTTGCGCATTACCGAATATGCCGATCGTTTGTTGAAAGGGCTGGACGAAATCGACTTTAGCGAGTCGATGAAGGAAATACAACGCAATTGGATTGGTAAGAGTGTGGGGGCTGAGTTGGAGTTTAGCCTCACCCCAAGCCCCTCTCCGGGGAGAGGGGCTTTGAGACTTCGGAAAAAATACTGGAAGTACTTAAAAGAATTTTCTAAAGAGAATAGACAAAACCCAACTAATGAGGAGTCCATCCTTTGGGAAGAGGTACGAAACAATAAACTAGGTCATAAAATCAGACGGCAACATGCGATTGGTCTTTTCATTGGTGACTTTGTATGTCTGGACCGAAGATTAGTTATCGAAGTAGATGGCGGCTATCATGTTGCTAATAGAGAATTTGATCAGGCGAGAACAGAATTCTTAAACTCAGAAGGGTTTAATGTTATTCGATTTACAAATGACGAGATTAAGAATGATTTGAAANAAGTATTGGCTACTATCAAAGCATCGTTAGACAAAGCTCCATCCATTAAAGAATCTACCTCCCTCTCCCCTGGAGAGGGCCGGGAGAGGNCGATAAGAGTATTTACAACAAGACCCGACACCATCTTCGGAGTAGATTTTATGGTGCTGGCTCCTGAGCATGATCTGGTAAAGCAAATCACTACTGCAGAACAAAAAGTAGAAATTGAAAAATACCTGAAGTATGTAGAGAGCCGCTCGGAAGTGGATCGCATGGCCGAAGTAAAAAGANTTACCGGTGCATTTACCGGTGCGTATGCCATCAATCCGTTTAACGGTAAACAAATTCCGGTGTGGATCAGCGAATATGTGCTGGCCGGCTATGGAACTGGAGCCATCATGGCCGTGCCGTGTGGCGATGAACGCGATCATAAATTTGCCAAACACTTTAATATTCCCATCACCAACATTATCGGTTCGCATTACAACGGCAATGAAGCCAACCCCACCAAAGAAGCCATTCTCGAAAACTCAGGCTTCCTTAACGGATTGGTAATGAGCAAAGCCATTGACGTGGCCATCGATGAAATTGAAAAACGTGGCATTGGCAAACGACAGGTAAACTACAAGATGCGCGATGCCGGCTGGAGCCGCCAACGCTATTGGGGCGAGCCCTTTCCTGTTTACTTCAAAGACGATGTGCCATACGCCATGAAAGAAAGCGAGTTGCCGCTGGAGTTGCCCGAAACCAACAGCTTTAAACCTTCCGGCAATGGCGAAGGCCCACTGGCCAACCTGCCCGACTGGATAAACGTTGCGGCCGATAAAAAACGAGACAGCAATACCATGCCTACGCATGCCGGGGCTGCGTGGTATTTTCTGCGTTACATGGATCCGCACAATACCAACGCTTTCGCGGATAAGAAGGCATTGGATTACTGGAACCAGGTGGATGTGTACATCGGTGGTTCAGAACATGCCGTGGCGCATTTGTTATACTCTCGCCTGTGGACCAAAGTGCTGCACGACTTAGACTACCTCAATTTTGATGAGCCGTTCAAGAAGTTGATTAACCAGGGAAAAATTACGGGTGATTCAAGATTTGTGTATCGGGTAAGAGGAACCCATCAGTTCGTATCAAGCGGATTAAAAAAACAGTACGAGACAGATGAACTCCATGTTGATATCAACATTGTAAATGGCCTTGAGTTAGATACCGAAGCCTTCAAAAAATGGAAACCCGATTTTGCAAATGCAGAGTTTATTTTAGAAGACAGTAAATATCTCTGTGGTTCAGCCATCGAAAAGATGAGCAAGTCGTATTTCAACGTAGTGAACCCCGATCAGATAATTTCCGATTACGGAGCCGATACCCTTCGCATGTACGAAATGTTTCTGGGGCCGTTGGAAGCCAGCAAACCCTGGAGCACACAAGGCATTGATGGGGTGTTTAAGTTCTTACGCAGATTCTGGAATTTATTTCACGATAACACCGGCACCTTCCGCGTAAGCGATGTCGAGCCTACCCGCGAAGAATTAAAAGTGCTGCACAAGACCTTAAAGAAGGTAGAGCAAGACATTGAAAATTTCTCCTTCAACACCTCGGTAAGTGAGTTTATGATTTGTGCCAACGAGCTTTCATCGCTCAAATGCAACAAACGCAGCGTGTTGGAGCCGTTGGTTATTGCCCTCTCTCCTTTTGCCCCGCACATTGCAGAAGAATTGTGGACTTTACTGGGCCATACCGATACCATTCTAAACGCTACCTTCCCGAAATTCGATGAACAATACTTAACGGAAAGTTCGCACAATTACCCCATTTCCATCAATGGCAAGGTACGCGCCCAGATGAACTTTGCGTTGGATATGCCCAAGGAAGACATCGAAAAGCAAGTATTGGCTTCGGAAATTGTATTGAAATGGACAGAAGGTAAACCACCCAAAAAAGTGATTGTGGTGCCGGGCAAGATTGTGAATGTGGTGTTGTAAGCTCCTGGTTTCTCGTTACCCGTTAAAGGCAACAGGAAACTAACAAACATTAGGCATTCCACAACATTTCCTTAATTTTATCGCGCATTTAATACACTCCTATGCGATACTCCAGAATTGTTGGTCTTGGCCATCATGTGCCCGAAACGGTTATTACCAATGCCCAACTTTCAACCATGATGGAAACCACCGATGAGTGGATTACCGAACGCACGGGAATAAAGGAAAGACGGTGGATTGATCCTGCCAAAGACACCGTGGCCAACATGGCCGCTAAAGCCACACGCATGGCGTTGCAACGAGCCAACCTTACCGAAAAAGATATTGAGTTTATTGTTTTTGCAACCATCACCNCCGATTACTTCTTTCCCGGTTCAGGTGTACTGTTACAGCGCGAATTAGGCCTGGAAAATATTGGTGCCTTGGATATCCGCAATGCATGCTCCGGATTTATCTACGCGCTCTCCGTAGCCGATCAGTTTATCAAATCGGGTATGTATAAAACCATTTTGGTGGTAGGGGCCGAAATTCAATCAACCGCTATTGATGTAACAACCCGCGGCCGAAATACTGCCGTTATTTTTGCCGATGGTGCCGGAGCCGCAATTCTTCAACCATCCGATAAACCAGGAATCCTTTCCACCCATTTACATTCTGATGGTCGCTTTGCCGAAGAACTTTATGTGCGCGATCCGGGCAGCAGTCGCAAACGGGAAGAGCGCCAGCCCGAACAGATTTTGGATACCACCCATTTTAAAGTGGTAATGAATGGCAACCAGGTATTTAAGCATGCAGTGGTTCGTTTTATGGAAGTGATTAACGAAGCGTTGATCGCCAACCAAATGAAAAAAGAAGATATTAATCTTCTGGTGCCACACCAGGCCAACCTGCGCATTAGCCAGTATATACAGGAAAAACTTGCTTTGCGCGATGACCAGGTGTATAACAACATTATGCGCTACGGCAACACCACCGCTGCATCCATTCCCATAGCGATGAGCGAAGCCTGGGCAGAAGGAAAGTTGAAGGAAAATGACGTACTTTGTTTAGCTGCCTTTGGAAGTGGTTTTACGTGGGCATCGGCATTGATACGTTGGTAAATTCAGAATTAGTTACTCTCAAACTTTGAATCTTGAATATTGAATCTCACACATGAAGACGACATCCTATAACCCCATTCACTCGAAGTTGACTTTGCAAATGCCTTGTTCATCCTTCAAAAGGAAATTCAAAAGCATCTGCAGGACAATGAAATAATACATATTGAGCCTAACTTAAAGCGCGACAATCCAACGGTTACATTTAATTTACTAGACAAAGATGGCGACCCACACGAAATCGTGGTTCGAATTGTTCAAATTCCCGACAAATTCTAAAACCCCAAAGCATGTCCATACTCCTCATTGCGGTATGCATTGCTTTGCTGGTGTTACTCATCTCTTACTTTAAAGTAAATGCATTTCTTTCTTTTCTGATTGTTTCTATTCTGGCTGGACTGCTTTTAGGAATAGACGTTTCACAAATCAGTGCTTCCGTACAAAAGGAGTGGGCGACATGCTGGGGTCGCTGGTAATTGTAGTGGTTGCCGGTGCCATGCTGGGCAAATTAGTGGCCGATAGTGGCGCAGCCCAACGAATTGCAGCAGGCCTGATCCAAATCTTTGGCCAAAAAAATTTACAATGGGCATTGATGACTACCGGCCTCGTAATCGGTATTCCATTATTCTATAATGTTGGTTTTGTATTGGTGTTCCCATTAATCGCCTCTATTGTTTACAGGTACAACCTGCCGGCAGTATATATCGGGTTGCCCATGATGGCCGCCCTTTCAGTTACGCATGGGTTTCTTCCTCCGCACCCCTCGCCCGCAGCCCTGGTAGCCCAGTTTAACGCACACATGGGTACTACATTATTGTATGGATTCGCCATAGCAATTCCCACAGTGCTGATTGCCGGATTACTCTATTCCAAAACTTTAAAAGGCATTCCTACCAACCTGATTAAAACATTTCAGGCCGAAGGGTTGCCCGATGATCAATTACCCGGTTTAGCGAATAGCCTGATTTCAGCATTGTTGCCGGTAATTTTTCTTGCCGTTACCACCGTGGTAAACCCTTATGTTAGCAATAGCTCATCAATCAAACCTGTCCTCATCTTCTTAAGCGATCCGGCTGTAGTCATGCTCATTTCTTTGGGAGTAGCAACTTTCTCGCTGGGAATTTTGCGTGGCACACAAATGAAGTACATCATGAACAGCTATGGCGAATCTGTAAAAGACATAACCATGGTTTTGTTGATTATGGGTGGTGCCGGTGGATTAAAACAAGTATTGATTGATAGTGGAATCAGTAATGAAATAGCAGCCATGCTGGATGGCCTAAATGCACATCCACTTGTGCTGGGTTGGATCATTGCCGGTATCATTCGTGTTTGTGTGGGCTCTGCTACTGTAGCCGGCTTAACAGCCGCAGGAATTATGCTGCCCTTTATTGGCCGGCCTGATGTGGATCCTAACCTGATGGTATTATCCATTGGTGCGGGCAGCCTCATGTTCTCTCATGTAAATGATGCCGGCTTCTGGTTGTTTAAAGAATACTTCAATCTCAGCATCCGCGATACCGTACGGTCATGGTCGGTAATGGAAACCATTGTGGCTGTATGTGGATTGGGAGGTGTGATGATCATCAATTCTATTCTGAATTAATTTTATTGTATGGATAATTTAACACCCGATCAACGCTTTGCGCAACTCAACCTCACCCTGCCACCACCACCTACTCCATTGGGAGTTTACAAACCATTCCTGATTGTAGATAAGTTCGTGTATGTATCGGGGCATGGCACGGTGAAGGAAGATAGAAGTTTAATCATTGGAAAAGTAGGCGTTGATCTGAATGCCGAGGAAGCGAAACTTGCTGCACAACAAGTTGGCCTGGCAATATTGGCTACCTTAAAAGCAAACCTGGGTAGCCTGAACAAAATCAAGCGTGTAATCAAAGTGTTGGGCATGGTAAATGCAGTGCCTGAATTTGACCGTCATCCATTTGTAATCAATGGCTGCAGCGAATTGTTTGCAAAAGTATGGGGGCCGNATAATGGTGTGGGTGTACGCAGTGCCGTGGGTATGGGTTCGTTACCCGATAATATTCCGGTAGAAATTGAAGCGATGTTTGAATTAGCATAAAACAACCTCCCTGATAGTCCTTAGCCATAATTGCTATAGACTACATACCTTGAACGATCAACTGAAAAACTATGGACCCCTCATACCTGATAAAAAACATAAGTGAATTGGATTCTCCGGCCCTCGCAGTTTATCCGGATCGCGTAAAGCAAAACATTAAAATACTACAACAATTTGTGCCCGATGTAAACCAACTGCGGCCACATGTAAAAACAAATAAAACCCCTGAGGTTTGTAAACTGATGATGGATGCCGGCATTAAGAAATTTAAGTGCGCCACGATTGCCGAAGGAGAAATGCTGGCTTCCATTGGGGCACCAGATGTATTGCTCGCTTATCAACCCGTTGGCCCGCGGGGTGTTCGTTTTATACAACTCATTAAANAATTTCCGGCCACACAATTTGCCTGTTTAATTGATAATGAAACTACGGCTCAGGAACTCGCGGCTGTTGCACAAGCCAACGATCTTTCCATTCGGATCTTTCTTGATTTGAATGTTGGTATGAACCGCACCGGCATACAACCTGAAAATGCCCTGCAACTTTTTCTATTCTGTCAATCCCAGCAAGGATTAACTCCGGTTGGCCTTCATGCCTACGATGGGCATCATCGCGATGCTGATCTGAATGTGAGAACAAAGGGCTGCGATGCAGGATTTGAACGCGTTTCCAATCTTCAACAAACTATTGCTGCCCAAACCGGGGTAAATGCAACCATTGTTACGAGTGGCAACACCACCATCTCCATTCATAGCAAACGANAAAATATTGAAGTAAGCNCCGGTACTTTTATTTTCTGGGATTATGGCTACCACAAGCAATTTGCCGAACAGCCATTTGTGTTTGCTGCCTTGCTTATTACGCGCATCATTTCAAAACCCGATGACGAAACCCTGTGTATCGACCTTGGGCATAAAGCCGTTGCTTCTGAAAATCCATTAGCCAACCGGGTANTATTTTTAAATGCACCCGAACTGCAGGCATTTGGCCATAGCGAAGAACATTTGATTCTGAAAGCACCGAAGGGCAATACCTATAAAGTGGGAGATGTATTGTATGGAGTTCCCTTTCACATCTGCCCCACAGTTGCGTTGCATGAAACGCTGGCCGTGGTTGAAAACAACCGGGTTACTAAAACCTGGAACGTAGTGGCGAGGAAAAGAAAAATTACTATTTAAATGTAAGGTCAATAGTTCATAGCTATCATTGCAAAAGACTATACAAACCAGCAAAAGAATGTCAACCTTCATAGTCGATGCTCATTTGGATCTTAGCATGAATGCGATGGAGTGGAATCGCGATTTACGCAAACCCATTTCAGAAATCAGGCAACGCGAAAAATNNCTTGCCGATAAACCCGATCGTGGCAAAGGGGTTGTTTCTTTTGAAGAACTGCGCAAAGGAAACATAGGCTTAATCGTGGCAACACAAATTGCCCGCTATGTTGCACCCGATAGCTCCCTGGATGGCTGGCACTCGCCCGAACAAGCCTGGGCACACACACAGGCACAACGTGCATGGTATGCAGAAATGGAGCGTGCCGGTGAGCTAAAAGCCATAACAAATCTGGCATCGCTTGAAACGCATCTCAAAGATTGGTCGCCACAAAAACCAATTGGTTATATTCTAAGCCTGGAAGGAGCCGACTCGCTGGTTACACTCGGCCATTTGGAGATTGCCTATCAATATGGATTACGCGCCATTGGCCCTGCCCATTACGGCNCGGGCCGATATGCGCAAGGTACCAATGCCACCGGGNGTATTGGTTCAAAAGGAAAAGAGTTGCTCAAAGAAATGGAGCGGCTTAACATCATTCTCGATGCCACGCACCTGTGCGATGATTCGTTTTGGGAAGCCCTGGATAATTTTAACGGAGCAGTTTGGGCCAGTCATAATAATTGTCGCGCGCTGGTAAATCACAATCGTCAGTTTAGCGATGAACAACTGAAAGAATTAATAAAGCGTGGGGCCGTAATTGGTGGTGTGCTTGATGCCTGGATGCTGGTGCCTGACTGGGTGCGTGGAAAATCTACTCCGCAAAGCATGAATTGCTCGTTAGAGAAGTTAATCGACCACTACGATCACATCTGTCAACTCGCTGGTAACTCCCTGCATATTGGTATTGGTTCTGATTTGGATGGCGCCTTTGGTAAAGAACAATGCCCCACCGATATAGAAACCATTGCCGACCTTCAANAAATCGCAATCCTTCTATCCAGGCGCGGCTACACGCCTCAGGATATTGAGAATGTAATGCATGGCAATTGGCTTCGGTTTTTGAGAAACGCCTGGAGTTAACAAAAATAAGCCATTTATTTTTCAAATAATTTTCAAAACCCACACCGCCAGTTTTCGTACCTTTCAATGTTGAAGCGTGCGATTATGAAAATCTGGAAGAAANAACTTGTAGTGGCCGGGTTGATTGTGGGAGGTGCGGTGGCATTCTCATTTACAACACCAGCGGAGCGCTACTTCGAAATAGCTAAAAACCTCGACATTTTTGCTTCCCTTTTCAAAGAAGTGAATGCGTTATATGTGGATGAGGTTAACCCCAATAAAGTGATTCGCACCGGTATTGATGCCATGCTGGAGTCGCTCGACCCCTATACTAACTTTATCTCTGCAGATGAAGTGGAAGACTTTCGCACGGTAAACACCGGCCAGTATGGCGGCATTGGGGCTGTTACCCGCCCTATCGGTAAACGCACCGTGGTAACCATGGTGTACGAAAATTACCCGGCCTATAAAAGCGGCTTACGCATTGGCGATGAAGTTCTCAAAATAAATGGTGTGGAACTAGCCCGGCTTACGGCCGAAGAAGCTAATCACATTATGCGCGGGCAAGTAGGTACACCGGTTACCCTTACTGTAAAAAGAATGGGCACCGACAAACCATTAGACCTGGCGTTTAAGCGCGAGAAAATAAAAATCAGCAACGTACCCTATTTTGGAATGTTGTCATCCGAGGTGGGCTACATTCAGCTTACCGAATTTACACCCGATGCCGGTAAAGAAGTGAAGAACGCCCTCGTTACCCTTAAAGAAAAAGGTGCGAAGTATTTAATCCTTGATCTGCGCAATAACGGGGGTGGCTTGCTGCATGAAGCCGTTAACATTTGCAACCTGTTTATCCCGAAAGGANAAAAAGTAGTGGATACCAAAGGCAAAGTTGCCGAAAACAATATCACATACGAAACACTCAACNCCNCGGTTGACCTGGAAATTCCGGTTACGGTGTTAATCAATCGCGGCAGTGCTTCCGCTTCAGAAATTGTGGCCGGCACACTTCAGGATTATGACCGGGCCCTCATTGTAGGTGAACGTTCTTATGGAAAGGGATTGGTGCAGGTACCCCGCTTATTATCTTATAACTCACAGGTAAAAATTACAACCGCTAAATATTATACACCCACCGGTCGGTGCATTCAGGTGCTGGATTATACACACCGCAGAGAAGATGGCAGTGTGGCCTCCATTCCGGATTCGTTAAAGAAAGAATTTCACACTACACACGGCCGTAAAGTGTATGATGGTGGTGGCATTGATCCGGATATAGCCATTGCAGTTGCCGATGATGCCGCTATTACCAAAGTAGTTTACCTGAACGGATTTATTTTTGATTACGCTACACTTTACGCACATCAGCACCCATCCCTGGCAGAGCCACGCACATTCTCACTATCAGATAAAGAATATTCGGATTTTGTAAGCTGGATGAAAACCAAAGACTATTCGTTTCAATCGCCAGTAGAAACTGAGTTGGAAGAATTGATTGCAGAAGCAACCAAAGAAAAATCATACGATGAACTAAGGAGTAATATTGACCTGATTCAGGCACGGCTGAAAGAATTGCGTAAGAATGAGNTGATCAATCATAAAGATGCCATCAAAGCATTGCTGGAACGTGAGCTCGCTTCGCGGTATTACTTTGAACGCGGAGCCGTTGAAACCGGCTTTAAGAATGATAAAGAAATTAAAACGGCAATCGATGTTATGCGCAACCAGGCCGAGTACAAACGCATTCTTAAAATCTGATGCAGATTAGATTCCTGCTGACCAAAACCATTCGGCCACTGATTTTCGTGGCCGTTCTTTTGGAATCACCTTTATGCTGGATTCGTGCATGCAGTTCAGAATGAGCAAATCTGAAATTGAACATTATTTTGAAAACAAAAATCCCAAAGCTGTACTAAAAGCTATTATGTTGGAAAACGAAAACNAGACCTACCTGATCAATGGCGATTCGCTTAAACCATTGGTGATTTTTGTGCATGGCTCGCCCGGATCTTTGAGTGCCTTTATCGATTTTCTGGCGGATACCACCCTGCTTAAATCCGTTCGCATGATTAGTGTGGATCGGCCCGGCTTTGGCAGTGCCAACTTTGGCTATGCCGAACCATCGCTTGAAAAACAAGCCGCATTGTTAAAACCCATTTTACTGGCGCACAGGAATAATCAACCCGTCTTTTTAGTCGGGCATTCGTTAGGCGGGCCTTTGATTGCCCAAATGGCACTGGACTACCCAGAGTTGATTGATGGTTTAATTATGGTGGCACCCTCCATTGCACCCGAACTGGAACCAAACGAATGGTTTCGTGCTCCATTGGCCACGCCCTTTNTGAAATGGATGCTTCCACGATCAATACGTGCCTCTAACGATGAGATTTATAAACTGAAACCTCAATTGGAAGCATTATTACCACGCTGGAAAGAAATTCAAACACCCGTGATTGTAATACAAGGTGGAAAAGACTCGCTGGTACATCCAGGCAATGCGGAGTTTGCCAGGCGCATGCTCGTAAACACCACCGTGGAAGTTGTTTTTGTGGAAGGCATGGATCACTTTGTTCCGTGGAGCAACCCGGAGTTGATACGGGAGGCGATACGTAAGATTGCAGCAAAGTAGTCTTGCAAGCCGCCTTATTAAATTTAAGATTTAAGATTCAAAATTCAAGATTCAAAACTGGCAACCCAATCTTAAACCTTGAATTTTGAATCTTGAATTTAACTCATCTCAAAAACAACAGGCTCTCGGTACTTAACCAATGGCCAGTCTTCATCATCCACCAACAACTCAAGCTTATCCACTGCATCGCGAATTTTGTCAAAGTATTTCTCTTTCACATCATCGCAATAGCCAAAGGCGCGCTTGTGGGTATCGGTTAGTTTATTGAGGCGTNTTCCGCTCTTCCACCATTTCGCGCACACCTCCTTTAATGGTTTCAATGTGCCCCGAAATTTCTTTGATGGTTTGAACCACAGCGGTATTATCTACACCTAATCCTTTCAATCCATTTGCATTGGTGATCAATTTATTCTGATAGGCAATGGCGGTAGGGATAATATGGTTCATCGCCAGGTCGCCAATAACACGGGCCTCAATCTGCACACGCTTAATGTAGCTCTCCAACTTAATTTCGTTACGAGCTTCTACTTCTTTATGGCTCATTACCTCGTGTTTCTCGAATAAGGTAAGTGACTTTTTGGTTACGTAAGCTTCAATGGCGCGCGGCATATTTTTAATATTTTTCAATCCGCGCTTTTCTGCTTCCTTCACCCATTCATCCGAGTATCCATCGCCTTCAAAACGAATAGCTTTTGACTCCTTGATATACTTGCGTAGTACATTTACGATAGCCAACCGCTTCTCTTCACCTTTTTCAATTTCTGCAGAAACCGTATCGAACAATTGCGTTAATTGCTCGGCAACAATAAGGTTAAGAACCGCCATGGGTGTAGCACAGTTATCAGAACCTCCTACTGCGCGGAATTCAAACTTATTTCCTGTAAAAGCAAATGGCGAGGTACGGTTGCGATCCGTAGCATCCAGAATAATTTCCGGAATCTGATCGATACCCAACTTCATGTACATGTTATCGCCTTTCTCAATTTTTACATTTCCGTTTTTCTCCAATTCATCCAACACGGCCGTCATTTGAGACCCAATGAATACCGACATGATTGCCGGNGGTGCTTCATTTGCCCCCAGGCGAAAATCGTTACCGGCCGTAGCAATGCTGGCCCGCAACAAATCGGCATATTCATGCACCGCTTTGATGGTAGTTACAAAGAATGTAAGGAAGAGTAAATTATCTCGTGCTGAACTGGATGGAGCGTAGAGATTAACCCCTGTATCGGTTATCAGCGACCAGTTGTTGTGCTTACCACTACCATTTAACCCTGCAAATGGTTTTTCGTGAAATAGTATCTTAAGATTATGCTTATCGCCTACGCGACTAATCACATCCATCATTAATTGGTTGTGGTCGTTGGCAACGTTTACTTCTTCAAACAAAGGAGCTACCTCAAACTGACTTGGTGCAACTTCATTGTGGCGTGTGCGTACCGGAATACCCAACTTCCAACACTCTATTTCAAAATCGCGCATAAAATCATACACACGACCCGGAATTGTGCCGAAATAATGATCTTCCAGTTGCTGACCCCGTGCCGGAGAATGACCAAAAACCGTTCGGCCTGCCATTACCAGATCGGGGCGTGCGTTAAATAAACTTTTATCTACCGCAAAGTATTCTTGTTCGGAGCCAAGNGAGGCCACTACATGCTGAATGTCTTTATCGAATAACTGGCAAACTTTGGTTGCGGCAATATCAACGGCCTTCAATGCTTTTAGCAAGGGCGATTTGGTGTCCAGTGTTTCGCCTGTGTAGGAAACAAAAATGGTTGGAATACTCAACGTCTTGCCATATAAGAACATGGGCGATGTGGGATCCCATGCGGTATAACCACGGGCCTCAAATGTACTGCGAATACCCCCGCTTGGGAAAGAAGAGGCATCCGGTTCTTGCTGAACCAGTTCGCTGCCTTTAAATTTTTCAATCCCCGAAAGGGCATCAAAAAATGAATCGTGTTTTTCTGCCGTTCCGCCCGTCATGGGTTGGAACCAGTGCGTAAAGTGCGTGGCCCCTTTTGCAATTGCCCACGATTTTACAGCCGAAGCAACGGCATCTGCGGTGGCTTCATCAATCTTTTCGTGGTTCTTAATTGCGTGACTAACTTTCTTGAAAACGGCTGGTGCCAGGGTGCCTCGCATTTGCTCCATCCCAAACACATTCTCGCCAAAGAATTGCGAAATGTGTGGTGTTGTTACATCCACTTGTACCTTGGGCCGCTCATTTAATTTNTTGAGGGCTTCAAATCGTAATTGCGCCATAGTGTGGTTGTTTTGAATATAGATGGGCCCAAAAATATATGTTTTATAAAAAACCAAGGGTTAAATTTTACCTTATTTTTAAAAATATTAGCGCATACGTTAGCAGGATGGTATAAATTAACCCTAACAGTAATTCGTAAAGCCCCCAACACGGTTAGGGGTTCGTATGTGGGTGTTGCTGGCTCTTTTTCTCCTTCAAGCAAAGCAACCACCGCCTTTTAAGTTCTGGCGCTTATGCAAACCGTTTCGGGCGAAATCTTTTAGATTTTTTTACCCTTCGTAAACTTAAAATGCGCTTTGTACGTCTAATTGTTTGGTATTTAAAGCCAAGCATTATGATCAACATCGCATTTACACAACCCGATTTTGGCAATACAAAGCTGGTTGGTTCTTATTTTAAGAATTTTAACAAAGCGTTATTTAATTGGGAATTAAACCGCCAGGAAGACGGACAAAAAATAAGCAGAACCGCAAATCATCGCATAAATAAAGCGGCATTTCAAAGTCCTTCTGTCATCGCATTATTCCGCAATCTCGATTCTGCGGTACTGAAAGGGATTGCGGCACAGGCCGGAATGACGCTCTTATTTCGAATTCTGAAACAAGCCCTTATAACGCTACCCCCTCCGATTAGTTAGCCTTTTTTACCGACCCGCCACTGCTTGAGTCGGTGTTAATTTTAGCCGGGCTTCCNCGGTACCGGATGCTTCCTCCACTGCTGGCTCTTGCAGTTAATTCTTTAGATGCTGACACTTTAGCACTACCTGCGCTACTTACACTGGCATGTACAATTTCAGTATCCAGCGCATACGCATCAACCTCACCGGCACTACTGGCATCCACTTCAAGAGTTTTGGCTCTACCTTCCAACAAGACATCGCCTGCACTGGATGCCTCGGCAACAACCGAACCCGCATCAATTGAAATTTCTACGGAAGCAGCACTGGAAGCACTAACATCCAAATTATCGGCCTTAACGGCACCTTCCGAAAANATATTGGCGGCCGAACTGGCGTGAATCTTATTTAACGAAACATAGGTTACATAAACTTTTGCGCTCCGGTTTCGATAGCGACCATCGCGCATATGAATACGAAGGTAGCCGCCTGAAATTTCCGTCAATACGTTAGATACATCGGTTCCGGTTACTTCAACGCGCACGCTTTCTTTATCTCCCCGTTTCAAATACACATCAATTGCTTCACCGGCCTTTACTCCGCTAAACGCACCTAACGACCGCACATCGCTTTGTTGCGCCCAGGTAAGACATCCGCAAAACAGCATCAGTGAAACTAATACGAGCTTTTTCATTTTCTTTTGCTTTATATAACCCATAGACCGGCTAGTTGAAAAGAGGTTGCATATCCCCGCTTTCTGGCTCCTTTTTTCGTTTGGTGTAAGAAATAATCAATTTTTACTCTAAATTTCGAGTACTGACAATATACATTTGCACAAAACTAAAAACTAGTTATGATTAAAGAACAATTGAATGTGCTAATTAACCTGGCAGCCAGCGATCGATCGGTTGGTGAAAAAGAAGCCAAAGTGATTCATCTGATTGGTAAAGCTAACGGGTTGTCGAAGGATGAGGTTGAGGCCATGATGAAGAACCCCAAGCCAATTGGCGATTTAAGTACACTCTCCGAAGATCAAAAATTTGAAAACCTCTATCACCTGATCCAACTCATGAAAAGTGATGGCCAGGTGTTTAAAAGTGAAATTCATTTCTGCGAACAGATTGCCGAAAAATTGGGCTATAAAAAAGCAGTAGTTGGCGAACTATCCAGCCGCATTTATTCCGACCCAACCATTACAGCAGACAGAAAACTTATTTTTGAAAGAGCACACAAATTTCTGAAGTAGTTTTCAACCTCGGTACAAAAAACCAAACCATTCAAAGAATTTCATCACGATCCCGCTAAGGCGGGATCGTGAATAATGTACCTATTCTGTAATAGCCGCGTTATTTTTCTCGTAAAGGACTTTACCCCCAATATGGTTAAAACTACTTCCGTTGAAAGGATCTCCGCATCGGGTATCGTCATCAGGTCTTTGCTAAAAACTACAAAATCTGCCAGCTTGCCCGGCTTGATTGAACCCTTCTTCTTTTCTTCAAATGCTCCATAGGCAGCATCCAGTGTGTATGAACGCAAGGCTTGCCCGCGGGTCATTTTTCGTCAGGCTCATACCCTTCTGCCGGTTCGCCTTTTAAGGTTTGCCGGGTAACCGATGCANAAGAAAGAGGCAATTGGGTTTATGGGCTCCACCGGAACATCGGTTCCGTTTACAATTACGGCTCCCGATTTTAACAACGATTGCCACATGTAGGCACCTTCTTTAATCCGCTTCTCTCCTAACCGTTCTATTGCCCACGGCCTGTCGGACGATAAATGAATAGCCTGCATGGCGGGAATTACACCCAGTTTTCCAAAGCGGGCTATGTCATTTGGGTGCAAGTGCTGGGCATGTTCAATCCGATACCGGTGGTTTGTCTTGCCCGGATTTTCTGAGAACGCCTGTTCATACCGATCCAGAATTTCTTTGTTAGCCCTGTCGCCAATAGCGTGCGAACAAATCTGAAATCCATGCTTTAATCCTGCTCTTGAAATTTTCAGTACGGTATCCATCGATAACGTAGCCATGCCGCTAAAATCCGGCCGGTCGGAATAGGGTTCTAACAGCCACGCCCCGCGCGACCCCAGGGCCCCATCGCAATTCAGTTTAACANNGGCTCTGATGGTAAGCAGGTTTGCAGTATCTATTTCGGGTCCTTTCTTAAACCATTCGTAAAGCAGTTTGCTATCAAAGCCGGTTAGCATTACATACAGCCGTGTATTCAATTTACCTGCTGCCTTAAATTTTCTATACAACTCGATATTATTCCGCGAAACACCGGCATCATGAAAACTGGTAATACCATTGCGCAAGCTGGCCGCTATGGCCACNTCAAGCGCTTGTGCATCCGTTTCATCTGTATTGTCCGGAATGTGTTGGGTTATTAAATATTGAGCCCGCTCGTTAAATAATCCGGTGGGGTTTCCCAGTTCATCCAACAATATTTCTCCACCCTCGCCCAGGTTGCGGCTAAGTTTTTCTACCGATAACTGATTTACTCCTGCAAGCTGCATGGCTTTGGCATTGGCAAAACCTGCATGGCCACTGGCGTGACTCAGAAATACAGGATTATCAGGCGATGCCTCGCTTAACAAATGATGCGTTTGAAATCCTTTAATCAGTTTCTCTGGTTTCTTCGTCCATTTATCCTGGTGCCAGCCTCTGCCTATAATCCATTGCCCGGGTTGTGCTTTGGCTACGGCTTCTTTCACCTTCTCCACCATCTCTTCATAGCTGGTTACATTCATCAGGTCAAGATTCAGTTCGCTGTAACCTAAGCCCATAAAATGACCATGCCCTTCAATAAAACCGGGNGTCATGGTTTTNCCTGCCAGGTCAAGTACGTTGGTATTTTTTCCTTCATAAACAGAAAGTCCTGCCAGGTTACCGGCATAAACAATCGTATCCGCTCTTACTGCCACCGCTTCCACCGTTGGGTTTTCAGATTCTACCGTATAAATAGTTCCCCCTTTAATGATGAGATCAGCCGGTGTTTCTTTATTGGAGCATCGGGTTAGTACAAAAAGTAACAACACCAATGCGACATATGCGTTTCGGTTCATTTCAAGTTTTGGTTTTTCCTAAAGGTACATTGAATTCCTAAAAATACGTTTTGACCTTTTACCAGTGGTTGAAATTGGTTCTTTCGTTAACTTCGCAACTTCATGCGCTACCGGTTACGTTTCTTTGGGTTGTTGGCTCTTTACTGGATGGCCTACTTTACACTGGGGCGTGTACTCTTCCTGCTCTACCTGCTTCCACAAACCAGCTCGCTCTCATTTCAAGAAATAACCATGCCCCTGTTGCTGGGTTTACGAATGGATGCTGCCATGACAGGCTATTGGCTCCTCCTTCCGGGATTATTATTTGTGGCTTCTGCGTTTACATCAAACCGGTTTACATTCTACGCAACAGGAATAATTACAATCATGCTGTTGCTGATTTCAACCATACTGGTAGTAACAGACCTTGAACTTTACAAACATTGGGGCTTTCGCATTAATTCAACTCCGCTTATGTATCTGGAAAGCGAGGCTATCAGCAGCGTAAATACCGGAGTGCTGGTGGGCCTGATTCTGATCTTTACCTCACTTTTTAGTTCCTTCATCTATGTTTACCTCCGTTGGCTTGCGCCCCAACTAGTAATATTGCCCNCCATTAACAAAAAGCACACGTTAACATGGTTGGTGATTACGACCGCACTGCTTATTCCCATTCGCAGCAGTTTTACAGTTGCCCCGCTCAATACCGGAGTAGTGTATTTTCATAAAACAAAATCTTTCCCGAATCACGCAGGGATTAATCCGGTTTGGAATNTTTTCAGAAGTGTTTCTAAAAGTAAAGCTGTTAAATACCCCGGTGATTTTTACCAAGCCGGCAACCTGGATGCGGAGTTTAAATCATTGATGCAAACCAGCGAAACACAATTTGCCATTGACAGCACCATCCATCATCCGAATGTACTGTTGATTATTCTGGAGGGTTTTACCTCCAAAATTATTGAACCGCTGGGCGGCTTGCCCAACATCACACCTGAGTTTAACGCCCTGATTTCTGAAGGAATGCTCTTTGAAAATTTTTATGCAAGTGGCGACCGTACGGACAAGGGGCTGGTATCCATCTTAAGTGCGTATGTGGCCCAGCCGCGTACCTCTATCATTAAGTTTCCTGAAAAGACACAACACTTACCCTTCTTATCAAAAGAACTGGAGCGAAACGGATACGCTACTTCTTTTATTTATGGTGGCGATGTTGGTTTTGCCAACATGGAATCATACTTAACGATAGCCGGCTTTGGTTCAATTACCGATGAAGATGAATTTGACAGCAACCTGAACGACTCTAAGTGGNGGGTGGCCGATCATTATGTATTTACAAAAATGTTAACTGAGCTAAACGCTGCACCCAACCCGTTCTTTAACGTAATGCTGAGCTTAAGCAGCCACGAACCCTTTGAGGTACCCATGGAAACAGTTATACCGGGAAAGGATGAAGGTTCCATGTACCTGAACGCCTGCTATTATACCGACAGAAGCCTGGGCGAGTTTATCCGCCAGGCCAAACAACAGCCCTGGTGGAAAAACACCCTGGTAATTGTTACAGCCGATCATGGTCATCGCTTTCCGGATTTACTGGAGNTGAAGGATAAATCCAGATTTAAGATTCCGATGTTATGGTTAGGCGGAGTAATTACCAGGCCCGGCACCCGCATGGGCACATTTGCCAGCCAGACCGATATTGCCAACACGTTGCTTGCTCAACTCCGTATTCAACCCCAATCAGAATTTTTGTTCAGTAAAAATATACTGGCCCGGTCTGTTAACCCGTTTGCCGTGTATGTATTCAACAATGGTTTTGGATACGTAAGTGCTACTCACGAAAGTGTTTATGATTTCGATTTANAAAATTATGTAAGCCAAACGGGAAACGAAAATGAATTAACCAACGGCCAGATTTACATGCAAACTTTGTTTAACGATTATAACCGCAAGTAATCACTATGAAACGTCTTTTTCTGATTGCCCTTCTGAGCATTGCAGCCATGGGTACGCAAGCGCAGGACGTTGGCCTGTCATTTTCATACTTCATTCCGCGCAACGGTTATTTCTCTACTCCCATCAGCCCGTTTTCATTCCGGGGTGGGTGTAAACCTCACTCGGGTAATTGCGTTGGAAACTGGTTTCTCGCTCTACCGCATGTCGGGTATGAACATGCTCGGCCTGCCTTTCGAAACCAAAGATCCATTACTTGGGCCAAATTTTACATTGTTTGTTCCGGCTGAACTCGTGCTCGAATTCAAGGGTAAGCAAGCGGAGTTCGACATTAAAGGGGTGGCTTTGCCTTTTATGGATTTGATCAGAAGCTTAACCTTGGAAACTTTGACCGGGCCATTCGCACGTACGAAGGTTGGGATGTGGCAAACTCCAACCTGAATTTTGACAACAACCCGGGCTTCGGATTGCAGGCAGGTATAGAACTCACATTCCCGGTAACACGTCAGTTTTCAGTATCGTTGGAGGTTAATTACCTGATGGGTACGGCAAAATTTCCGTTAACCGGATCATATACTGGTGGAACAGCAAACGGATTGGAAACTGTTCCTGTAGATTACAAAGACGGCAAAGTAGATTTTACCGGGCTGGAATTTTCAATTGGAGTTATTTTTGGTTCGGGCNGCTAACTCCAGGTCAACCCTTCGCACTACGCGCAACCTTCTCAGTGTAGTGCTACCCACCACTTGCAGCATAGCTTGTTGAGCCAATTCTACATCATGAAATTTACCAAGCATCCAAAGGCCACGATCCGAAGTTTGTTCCAATCCATAAAATTTTATCATCGGGGTTTCCAGTAATACGGAATCCACCATCGCATCGTCTGGTAGCCGGATTGAATAGATAACAGAATCCGTAGCCGGCAAATGCGTACGTTCTTGAATATTAACATTGTGTTTGGAAAGTAATGCTCTCGCGTCTTTTGCAAATACCTGCATGGCTGCCCGAGCCGTCTTATCATTCACAAAAACTGTATCGCCTTCAAAATAGCGAAAGGGCCGCATAACAAACTCGTTGGATTTTTGCACCCACGCCAACTCGTACGCTGCATTAAGTATTGATGTGCTTGAACCAGCCGGNGTGGTTATCTTTTGCATATCTACCCATACCATAGCACCTCCATCGCGGTAACGCGGGCGTTGGCCCGATATGAAATTACCCAGCGAATAAACAACCAGTTGATCCTGCTCTTTATTCCATTCCATAGGTTGTAGCACGTGCGGGTGTGCGCCAATCACCAGCCTGGCGCCTTCCCTGAATAATAACCGCGTTAATTTCTTTTGTGTGGAGTTGGGTAAACTCTGATACTCATCGCCCCAATGCATAAACACAATAATGGCATCGGTCTTTTGTTGCCTTGCTTGTGCTAAATCAAGTTTAATCTGTACGGTATCAATCAGGTTTACAATGTTGGGCTTTGTTACAGGAATGCCGTTGGTACCATAGGTGTAATTGAGCAAAGAAAACCTGAAGCCATTTTTNTCGATAAGTAATGGATAGGTGTTAGCCCGCGTGGCCGAGTCAATAAACGTACCGGTATGCAAAATCGCTAATGAGTCCAGCACGCGAATGGTTCGCTCTACTCCTTTTTTNCTACGGTCCACACTATGATTGTTGGCGGTAACCAACACATCAAAACCAATTCGCTTTAGTTCAACCGCCAGTGCATCGGGTGCACTAAATTGCGGATATCCTTTATAGGGCGAACCAGCCAGTGTAAGTTCCAGGTTGCCAATGGCCAGATCGGCCGGGCGGATGATGGGCGCAACGTATTCAAAGCAGGCCGAATAATCATAGCGTTTGGATGCAGGATCGTATGCCGTGGCAATATTTGAATCATGCTGCATGATGTCGCCCGTAAACAACAACGAAATTCTTGTAGTATCCTGCGCCCTGCCGCACACGGCCAGCGTCCATAAAAAATACAAGTACTGGTTTATTCATGGGGATAGGCAATCACTTTGTTTTCTGCAATTACAAAAATTCTGTCTTCTTTTTTNGGAACAATACGGGCTATTCCGGTAAACGAACCAAATGCGGGTAAAATGCCCTGTTGTTTTCCGAAATAAAAACATGGCAACATAACGGATTGCCGGCCGGTACCTTTTAACCGCACAGCCGGATGGATATGACCTGAAAGATTATACACCCCCTCTGGCACCTGATCCATTGGTTCATGCGTAAGCAAAAATTTTTGCAACCGAAGTTCCCGTTTATGTACCTGCAGGTTATTTCGTTCGTATTGCAAGGCGCTTAGGATATCATGATTACCCAATACCAATTCAAACGCACAGTTTACAAAATGCCTGCGCACCTGGCCTAATACTTCCCACTCTTCGTTGTAATGACTATGAAACAAATCACCTAAAAATATAACCCGTTCGGGTTTCGTGATTTGTAAAACCGAAATCAGCAACTCGGTATTTTTATTGTTTGCNCGGGGCGGAACAGGAATACCGGATTTTCGAAAATGATTGATTTTGCCAAAATGCAAATCAGCCAGCAATACAATGCCTCGGTTCTTTAACCAAAGGGCTTTCTGTGGCAACAACTCAATGTACTCGCCTTCAATTTCCAGGTGCATCCGAAATAGCTTACAGGTTGCAAATTGTTACAATTCATTGTACTAAAAAAGAATCGGCCAACAGCCAGCTTTATTTTACTATACTGATAATCATGCATTTGTAAATATTAGTCGGCTCCCCACAGCAGGCGCTAATCCTTCTCTACAAAAAATTGGTAACATTGGCATAACATTGCCCGATGGTGAACCCCGTACCTTTACAGCACTTCTATTCATTAGTATGTTCGATTTAGAGCTTTCTTACACCATCCTGCTGATCATCTGTTTACTAGCAGCCTTTGGCTTTGAGTTTGTGAATGGATTTCATGATACAGCCAATGCGGTGGCCACTGTTATCTATACCAATTCATTAAAACCGTGGATAGCCGTGGTATGGTCGGGTATTTGTAATGCAATTGGGGTATTTGTTGGTGGCATTACCGTAGCTATGGGTATTGTAAACTTATTACCGGTAGAGTCGCTGGTAGATCAAAACATTGCGCACAGCCTGGCCATGGTAATGGCATTATTGCTTAGCGCCATTTTCTGGAATTTGCTTACCTGGTATTTTGGAATTCCTTGTTCCAGTTCGCATACCTTAATTGGATCCATATTAGGTGTGGGCCTTGCGTATTCATTATTACCCGATGCCAACGAGGCTGCAGTAAACTGGAGCAAGGCACAAGAGATTGGTGCTTCGTTGTTAATCTCGCCTTTGTTCGGGTTTTCGCTTACTATCATCTTCATGTTTTTGTTGCGCAACCTTACCAAGAATACCGAAGCAGGTGATGGGCTTNTTAAAGAACCCAAGAAGAACCAGCCACCCNCCTGGTGGATTCGCATCATCCTGATTTTAACCTGCACTGCTGTAAGTGGATTTCATGGATCAAACGATGGCCAGAAGGGTGTTGGGTTGGTGATGCTGATTCTGATAGGAATTGTTCCGGCTTACTTTGCCTTAAATCCATCATTTAATCCTTCGGGGCTGGATGAACCGTTGAGCAAAATTGAAATTACACTTTCTAATTTCAACAGCAATCCGCTTGCACAATCCGACAGAGTTAAGTTAGATAGTGCCCGGGTAATGACTGCACGATTACGGGCGCATATTGGCGCTATTACTACCGTTAGTAGTATTGAACCGCAGGAAAGGTTCTTGGTTCGCAAAGACATTATGTTGTTGAACAACCACATAAAGGCGTTGAGTACAAATAATGACCTGGAAATCAGTGAAGCTGAAAGAAAGTCATTGTCAAGCAATATGAAAGCGGTGAGAAAGCTTACCGATTATTCTCCGCGTTGGGTTATTGTTATGATCGCCTTATCATTAGGACTTGGTACCATGGTTGGCTGGAAACGGATTGTAAAAACGATTGGTGAAAAAATAGGCAAAGAACATTTAACGTACGCGCAAGGTGCCAGTGCTGAATTAGTAGCCTCTACCACCATCGGGCTTTCTACTGCATTCGGTTTGCCTGTAAGTACTACGCACGTTTTATCATCGGGTATTGCCGGCTCGATGGTGGCCAGCAAGGGTATTAAAAACCTGCAACCCGATACCGTGCGCAACATTTTAATTGCCTGGCTGCTTACTTTACCTGTTGTAATGGTAATGGCTGCCACCTTGTTCCTTATTTTCAGATCGACTTTTTAGTTGATGAAACAGAACAACACTACCGGTACGCAATCCGCATCTTCCTGATCCGGTCTTCCAATTTTTCGGAAGTTAGTTTTTCGCGGGTGCGATCAACCATAATGGGGAATGCAAAGGGTGTTGGTTTTTCAGGCTCCGTAACAATTATTTTCTGGTGTGCTATCCGATCCAATGCTTTACGCAAGCGCGCCTCCTCCAATTGAAAATCCATTACTTCTTCAAACGCCTGTTGCAGCAGCAGGTTGTGCGATTCATATTCATGAAATACCTGAAAGAAAAGTTGGGCAGAAGATTGCAGGTGGCGCTCTTTTATTTTCTGGCCGGGCAAACCTTTAAAAATCAACCCGGAGATAGCGGCAATATCGCGGAATTTTCGTTTTGCCATTTCGGTAGAATTAATGCTTGCCTGGATGTCTTTCAACAAATCATCTGCACCCAATACGTTCGTTTCAATGGCTTCGTAAATAGGAATCTCCTGATCGGAAAGAAGTTCAAACCCATAATCATTCATTGCAATGGAGAACGTAATAGGCTGTATTTGCGCCAGGCGGTATGCCACTAAGGCCGCCATGCCCTCGTGCACGGCCCGGCCCTCAAATGGGTACATGAGTACATGATACCCCTCATTGGTATGAAAGTATTCAACCAGAAATTCGTTTTTCGCGGGCAGATGGGAACGCTCGCGCTGCAAGTGCATGAGTGGCTGTAAAAATTTCATTTCGGCATCTGTTTCGTTTCCGGTGGCCGCTTCATCAATCTTCACCCGAATCATCTCACTTAATTGCGATGACAAGGGCATGCGGCCGCCTTGCCAGGAAGGTACCTTACCGGTTTTCTTTTTCGACTTACGAACCTGCGCTTCCATTTCTTTCATGCGCACCAACTCCAGGCTTTGGCCGGCAAACCAAAACACATCACCAATCTTTAAACCGGAAATAAAATATTCTTCAATCGTACCCAGAAATTTACCGCTAACGTATTTTACGTATAACAAATTGTCGCCAACAATAGCACCAATAGACAACCGATGTTTAAAGGCAACCCTTCGGTTCTCAACTTTAAAAACGCCCTGCTCCACCACTACCTTTCGGTATTCATTGTAAGCAGTTAGTGCTTCGCCACCGGTAGTAATAAAACTCAACAGCCAGTTCCATTCTTCATCGGTAATTGAAGCAAAACTAACGGTGTGCCTTACCTCTTCTAAAATTTCTTCCTGCCGGAATCCATCCGAAACCGCCAACGTGATCAAATATTGAATCAACACATCGAACGACCTTAGGTAAGGTACCCGGTCTTCCACAATGTTTCGGTGCATGGCTTCGCGCAAGGCAGCCGCCTCGGTTAACTCCAGTGTATTGGTTGGCAAAAANTAAATTTTACTCAACGCACCGGGTTGGTGCCCGCTCCTGCCAGCCCGTTGTAAAAACCGCGCCACACCTTTGGGGCTTCCTACTTGTATTACCGTTTCAACCGGCCTGAAGTCAACACCTAAATCCAAACTGGAAGTGCACACCACCGCTTTTAGTTTACCGGCATGCAATTGGTCTTCCACCCAATCGCGCAATTCTTTGCTGATGGAACCATGATGCATGGCTATTAGCCCCGAAAGTTCGGGCGCAGTGTCCAGCATTTTCTGGTACCAGATTTCGGCAAACGAGCGCGTATTGGTAAAGATGAGCGTACTGCTGCTTTGTTTCACAATCGGAATAACCTTTTCCAGCAAATGAATACCCAGGTGGCCCGACCACGGCATGCGTTCTACCTCTTCGGGAAATAGGGAGACAATTTCTACCTGCTTGGTAATGTTGGCTTTTACAACCTTGCTCTTTCGCCCGGCAAAAAANTTACCCAGTAAAATCTGCATGGACTGCTCCATGTTACCAATGGTGGCTGAAATACCCCAGATGCGCAGCTGTGGCGAAATAGTTTTTAATCGCGAAAGCGCAAGTTCCATCATTACACCTCGCTTGGAACCCACCAACTCGTGCCACTCATCAACCACAAGGGTGCGTAAATCGGCAAAGTAGTTGGCATATCCTTTNTGCGAAATGAGCAGGTGTAAACTTTCGGGNGTGGTAATCAGAAAATCGGGAGGTGTTTCTTTTTGTTTGGCTCGCTCGCGTGTACTGGTATCGCCACTGCGCACGCCCACCCGCCAGGTTGGTTGTAAATCTTTTATGGCCCGTGTAGCCGAAATTTCTATTTCCTTCGCCAATGCACGAATCGGTGTTATCCAGATGGCCCGGGGNCCTTTTGTTTTNTGGGTTCCGGCTTCCTCCAACACCAGGGGAATCAGCAAGGAATATGTTTTTCCGCTACCGGTTGGCGCATTTACAATGCCGTGGTAGTTTTCCCACACCGCTTCCCAGGCCTCCGTCTGAAACGGAAATGGTTTCCAACCTTGTTTTTTAAACCAGGCTATNTCCCCGTTCCAGTTTACCATTCTTCATTGCATCTGGCATTGATACATTTTGACCACAGCTTTATTAAATTGCCAGCCCTGAAGGTAGGAGTTAGTATTCGATAATGGAACTTAAAAATTTCACACATGGGCTGGTTGCTAAACAGGACTTAATGGAAAAGGTAATTTTAGTTGATGAACACGATCGCGAAATCGGTACCCTGGAGAAATTGGCTGCGCACCAGCAAGGCAAACTTCACCGTGCATTTTCCGTACTGATATTTAATCGGAGTGGCCAGTTGTTATTGCAACAACGGGCCATCAATAAATACCATAGTGGCGGATTATGGACCAACACCTGTTGCAGCCATCCAAAACCCGGTGAAGATATTCTCGAGGCCGGAAGAAGAAAACTGATGCAGGAGATGGGGATTGATTGCGCACTCATCTTCTCGCACAAATTCATTTATAAAGCAGCGGTAGATAACAACTTAATCGAACACGAATTGGATCATGTGCTGGTTGGCTATTACGTGGGTGTACCAAAACTCAACCGTAGTGAAGCGATGGCCTGGAAATTTGCTTCGCTGAACGAAATCAAACAAAATGTTCAGCTGCAGCCCGGGAATTATACACCCTGGTTTAAACTGATCTTGCAACAACCCGAGTTGGATGCTTTCTATTCGGTGTAGTGCAGAATCGAAAACAAAAAGTTTATCCCCGATAATTTATTAGACAGAAGCCGGTTCTGATTTAATCTTCTTTTCTCTCTTCCCTTTTGCTTTCTTGATTTTCTTCAGGCTCCTTCTTCATCTGCGTGGCTACTTCATCCGCCAATCGTTTCGCTGACTTTTCGATTATTCGGTCTGTCTTTTGTGCGACCTTGTTATGCCTAGCGCCTGAACAGTTTGATGCAAGGAGTCGATTAACAACAACCGTATTTCCTTCTTTCCCTTAAGGATCACTTTTTCCATAACTCTGATGTTTATGGTATCCAAAATATCGGGTTGCGGCTGCATTACCAAGCAAGCACAAAAACTTAATATAAGCGGATCATAATCGCTCAATCCACGTCAAAATGCCCCTTTCTAAGCCAGCCAAGCCTACCTCTAGCATCTCCTTTTTACTGGAAAAATGCAGTTTTGTATATTTATTGCAAAAAATTATATATTTATCGTTTATCAATATATTTTTATTATATTTGATGAAAATTTTAAAATAAACACATATGTCAAAAACAAACAACCTTGTATTCAAAGGCTTACATGTTGTAGCCTGGATCATTNTTGTGGGCTTGTGTATTGATGCGGGTGGCATGGTCGTGAATTTCTTTTACACGGTGTTCAACCCAAACATGGTTCAATACCTTTATCAGAAACTGGATTTAACTGAACTGTACCAAGCCAGCCGTGTGGCATTCTATAGTACCTTTAGCTTTGTACTTATTCTTTCCATCCTAAAGGCTCACCTGTTTTATTTGGTAGTCATGCTCATGCATAAGATTGATTTATCAAATCCATTCAACTCGGTTGTGGCAAGGCAACTTTCACAAATCAGTTACTTTACACTTTCAATCGGGCTACTCAGTTATCTTGCACGGGAAGTTGCCAGCAACCTGATGCACCACGGTTTTCCGGTCGATAATGTTGGTTCATATTGGGCCGACAGCCAGGCATTCATTTTAATGGGCGCAGTGATCTACATCATTGCAACCATCTTCAGGAAAGGAGTGGAAATCCAAAACGAAAACGAGTTAACTGTTTAAGCTATGGCAATTGAGGTAAACTTAAACGTAGTGATGGCCAAGCGAAAAATCTCTTTGAATGAGCTCTCGGAAAGAGTCGGATTGACCTTATCGAATCTCTCCATCCTGAAAACCGGAAAGGCTAAGGCAATCAGGTTCAGCACCCTGGAAGCCCTTTGCAAAGTGTTGGAGTGCCAGCCGGGTGATCTTTTAGAATACATCAATGACGAACAGAAGGCAACACCAGGATGACGAAAGAACAAGAATTCGTATTTTCGAAAAATTCAATTGAATTGAAAATTAAACCGAGATCGAAGCAAAACAATTCATTTAGGGCCTATTATGAGTTAGCTGACCTAATGAATAAGGAAATACTTGAATAAAATAGTGGTTGGCAGAATGTTTACTAATAAGCAATTGGATTAAACCGAATCCATATCTATTACGTTTTATTGTTAATATCCTTACCAATGGAAAAAGAAGCCCGGCATCACGACCGCATTGCTAAAATGATTTTCGCATCGGTATATCCGCACTATGTTACAAAAGTGGAAAGCAAAGGCAGAACCACCNGGGAACTGCACCAGGTAATAGAATGGCTTACCGGCTACAATAAAAAGAAACTACAAATACTCCTTGACAAACGGGTAACCTTTGAAGAATTTNTTGCCGGAGCAACATTAAATCCCAATGCCCACCTGATAACCGGAATGATTTGTGGCTATCGCATAGAAGAAATTGATAACCCTCTTACCCGCCAGGCACGGTATTTAGATAAATTGGTGGATGAATTAGCAAAAGGAAGGAAAATGGAAAAAATTCTAAGAAACCCGGCCAGTAAGTAATCATCATGTTAATACCATATCTATTAAATTGACCGCCTTCAAAGGCAACTCACATGAATAAATTATGTATCGCTTTCCTTCTTTTATCGCCACTACTCGGGCATGGACAGCAGAAATTAATACCCATACATGTTTCGCTCTTCAATGAATCAACCGCTATTCCCTTTACAAAATTTATAACAACGCCCGTCCATCCGGGCCTGCAGGCAGGAACCGAGTTCGAATACAAACAAAAAAATCATTCGCGGCTTTTTCAAACAGCAAATATCAATTACTTCTACCACAACCATCTGGCACAGGGCATAGGCCTGAGTTCTGAATTTGGCTATGAATACCGTCTTAAATCCGGATTGGCCTTTGCAACCCTGTTTGGTTTAGGCTACCTGCATACGTTTTCAACGGCTGAAGAATTTACACATACCAACGGGAAGTATGAGAAGAAAACAGACAAAGGCAATGCCCGATTGTATCCTTCCCTATCCTTCGACATTGGCTACTACCTGGCAAAAGAAAACGTAAACAGTCCTAAAGTATTTATACGGTACCAGTCCTGGGCAGAATACCCCTACTCTCCCGGGTTCATTCCAATAATGACTCACATAAACTTACATCTGGGTACAAAATTTNTTATTTCAACGAAGAGGCAGTAAGAATGAATAAAATACTATACATACTCCTGATTGGTTTACTTTTCAACTCCTGCNGATCAGGGGAAGATATTAACCCAACCTTTTTCGACTGCACTTTCAACTTTGCTGACAGCAGTGCAACTAATAACAACAATGCAAAATATCAAACCCTGTTAAACGACATGACCGCAAGGGGTGTGGTGGGCGTTCTCATGTCGGTTTACCACAGCCAATCCGGAATGTGGATAGGTGCCAGTGGTATGGCCGATTTGCATAACCTGGTAGCGATGAAACCATGCAACATCAGCCGCGTGGGCTCTACCGTAAAGATGTTTACCGCCACAACGGTTTTAAAACTTGCCGAAGAGGGCAAACTGGACCTGGATGATAAGATCTCCAGCTATCTAAGCGGGGACGTTATTGAGAAAATAGAAAATGCCGATCAGGCCACCATCCGGCAACTGCTGCATCACTCGAGTGGTATCTACAACTATATTCAGAGTCTAAAATTTCAAACAGCCTCCTTAAATGACCTTATTAAAGTGTGGAGGCCGGAAGACCTCTTGAAATACGCTTACCATCAAAAAGCATATTTTAAACCGGATGAAGATGTCCGGTATTCCAACACCGGGTACATTATGCTGGGAATGTTGATAGAAAAAGTTGAAGGGAAACCTTTCTACAACGTTTTTGAAGAGAAACTATTTACTCCACTAGGTTTAACCATGACCCGCTTTGCTGCCGAAGACCCCATACCCGATGGCATCGTAAGAGGCTACATCGACATGTACAGCAAATTGCAGGTTACCGAAAGCACCTACTATAGTGGTTGGGATTATTACACGGCCGATGGTGGCTTGATCTCCAACCCCTACGACTTGAGTATTTTCTTTCAGGCGCTGATGAATGAAGAAATCATCAATTCAAATTCGTTGAGTGAAATGTTAACCTGGAAGACCGAGAAAAATCCAGATCCTGAGTTCTTTCCTATTGATTACGGATTAGGAATTTTTAAAATTGAAACGGAGGATGGAATTGCCTACATGCACAGCGGAGATGCCATCGGCTACTACGCAAACATGCTTTACTTTCCCGATGACGGTACAACCATTGTTTATGCCGTGAACAGCAACTACGGAAAAATTGATCAGTTCGTCTCTACAAAAGAAGCGATGGAAAAATAATCTCGACTGTTAAATAAACAGGAATAACCAATCTCCTGTCAAAACTTTAAAGAAGATTTTACATAAAATTCTATTCGTACCGCAGCGAATGTACCGGATTTACTTTTGCTGCTTTAATTGATTGATAGGATACCGTAATCCACGCAATTACAATGGAGCCTAATCCACACAGCACAAATACAACCGGCTTCAGGNNCTCCATGCGGTAAGAAAATCCCTGCAGCCACCAGTCGGCAGCAAACCACCCCACCACCAGGGCAGGTAGGATAGAGATTACCACCAGGCGGGTAAATTCTTTTGAAAGCAACACAGTAAGGCTAAACACCGAAGCACCCATGGCTTTGCGTACGCCAATTTCCTTGGTGCGTTGTTCGGTGGTAAAGGCTGCCAGTGCAAACAATCCCAGGCAGGCAATGAAGATGGCCAGCATGGCAAACGTGGTGAAGATGTCGCGCAAGCGCATTTCGCTGCGGAAGAGGGAATCAAAATTTTGATCGAGGAAAGTGTATTCAAACGGCTCTCCCGGAGCCAACTCCTTCCATTGTTTTTCGATGGCCGCAATCAATGTTTGTGGATTACCTTCGTAGCGTACCATCAGCACGCGCGAGTAATCCGCCAGGCGAATTACCATCGGGCGAACCTGTGTACGCAGCGATTCAAAGTTAAAATCGTGCACTACCCCAACAACACGGATCACTTCAGGGGTCGGTCCATTGAAATCCATCAACTCGGCCATGAGCGGATTTTGGAGTCCATATTCGTGTACAGCCGCTTCATTGATAATGGCAGCCGTTGAGTCGGTGGCCAGGTCGCGCGAAAAGAAACGACCTTCTTTCAGATTAAACTTCATCACATCCAGGTGATCCCAGTCGGCATAATACATGCCCACCAGGTGATCCATCTCCTTTCCTTTTTCGCGTACAATGGTGGTGTTGTTAACCCCTGGAAAAATATTATTGGTATAACTGGATTTTACCACACCGGCCTGCAATTCGATTGCTTCTTTGAAGGCCTTGCGGTTATCGCCCAACCGGGTTGTGCCGGTAATGGAAATTACATTCTCTTTGTCGAGGCCCAGGTTCTTATTTTGCATGAAGGTGAGTTGCTGAAAGACCACCATAGTGGAGACAATCAAAAAGGTTGACACCGCAAATTGAAGCACTACTAACGAACTGCGTATGCCTTTGCTTTTCATTCCCGCACGCACCTTGCCCTTCAATACTTCCACCGGTTTATAGGCTGTGAGGTAAAACGCAGGATAACTACCCGCTACCAGACCTACTACCACAATCAAAACAACTACTGCAGCCAGAAACGCAGGACTCATCAGCACCTGTAAGGAAAGTTGCTTACCAGAAAGCAAATTGAATTGTGGCAACAGCAGGTAGCTGACACCAATGGCCAATGCAATGGATAGGAAACTATAGAGAAACGACTCAGAAAGAAATTGAAAAATCATCTGCGTGCGGGGCGAACCGAGAGTTTTGCGTAATCCCACTTCCTTTGCACGCCCGGCCGAGCGGGCCGTGGATAGGTTCATAAAATTAATGCAGGCTAGCAACAAGATAAATAATCCCACACCGGAAAAAATATACACATAGGTGATATCTCCCGCAGGTTCAAGATCATCGGGCAAACCAGACTTGAGGTGCGAATCCGCAAGTGGGTAGAGGTAATAACTGAAAATGCCACCCTGTTTACGAAATTCTTCAAACTTTATTCCCAGGCCTGCTTCCAGCTCTTTACCCACATACTTCTCAACCAGGTCTTCAAGTTTGCTATTGATATCGGCTACCGGGGTAGTTGGGTTCACTTTAATATAAGTTTGAATGCTGTTGGCGCTCCAACCCTGGAAAAANTCCTTCTCAACAGTAACGTAGGAGATAATGGCATTAAAATGAAAATGCGAATTGGAAGGTGCCTCGGCTGTAATGCCGGTTACCTTGCACGCCATCTTTTCGTTTCCTACTACCAACGTCTTGCCTAGCGCCTCGGTGGTTCCAAAATATTTNTTGGCAAGCGCTTCGGTAATCACGATGCTATTGGGCTCGCTCAGTGCCGTGGTAGGATCGCCTTGTAACAAATTGAATGTGAAGAATTCGTAAAAATTGGAATCGGCATAGAACACTTTATTTTCGGTAAAAGAGATGTCCTCATTACGGAACGCCATGCCNCGCACCCCCGAAGCCGGTATAAGCCGCAGCACTTCTTCAACTCCCGGAACTTCGCTCTTCATGGTAGGACCCAACGGTAAACTTGTAGTTGACGTATGTACCTCCTGCCCGGCAATCTTACCATGCAATCCGATCCGATACATCCGTTCGTAATCGCGATGAAATTTATCATAGCTCACNTCATCCTGAACATAGATAAAGATGAACAGACAGCAGGTCATCCCGATCACCAGGCCGATGATGTTAATGGCCGAAAAGAATTTATGCTTCAGAATATTGCGCAACGCAACTTTAAAATAGTTTTTAAGCATATAGCCTATTTTTTAAATGAGGGATTATCTTCTTAACACCATTGTTAGACGCGTTCCGGATAGCTTGGGTTGCGTCTAAATAGAAAAAGTACAGCCTTTTATGTTCACTCATCGCGCAATACACGCGATGGATTAAGCCGAGCCGTATTGTAAATCTTGGCCGCAACCGAAACAATGAAATCGAANAGCAGCAAAGAAACAGACGTGATAAGGGCAGCCGGTGTGGCCGGCTGATAATAATCCCAAATGCTGTCCATCAGCATGGCCGCCATCCAGTATCCCAGCCCAGCGCCTAAAATGCAGGCAGCAATCAAAATGACTACAAACTCTGTGTTAATCGCCCACGAAATGTTTGCCAGNGAGGCTCCTAATACTTTTCGCACCCCAATTTCTTTCATGCGCTTAATAATGTTCAACGAAACCAGGGTAAAAAGACCCGTAGCCGACAGCCCAATGGCCACAATACCCAGAAACATAAACATCTTTACAATATTGGTATTTACGATGTTGGCCTCAACAACCTCTTCGTCCATAAAACGACCGATATACAACCGGTTCGGAAAAATTTCCTTCCATTTGGTCTCCATAAATTTATTCACCTCCCCTACCTTTTCCATCGAAGTGCTTACCAGGATATGCTGAACATCATCCTTCTTTCCGTATCGTAATACCATCGGCTCCATTTCTTCCCACACGCCTCGATTGTAAACGTCTTTGATCACACCCACCACATAGTATTTAACCGTATCCATCCAGATTAGCTCCTTACCCAAAGCTTTGTCCCAACCAAATTTCCGGGCCAGACCTTCTGTTATAATCACTGATTCTTTCCGGTCGGTTTCCGAATCCTTCACAAAGTCGCGGCCTTCGGTAAGAGTTAGTCCGGCTGTTGTCAGATAACCCTCTCCCACATCCATAAACTCCACTTCAAATTCCTGGGCGTTATGCCGGATAGGATCCATGAAAGAGTTTGACATAATGTGGTGCTGCGATCCGGCAATGGAGGTGATATCAGGATTTTCGAGCAAGGCATTGCGGTAGGTTTCAAATTCAGAACGGTTGTTGATGTAGGTGAATACCACTCCATCCTTATTAAAGCCCAGGTCATACTCGCGCTGAAACTTCGCATTGTCGGTAAAGGCAAAACTGCAGACAATGGCAATAAGCGAAATGGCAAACTGTAGAATCAGGAGGGTGCGGGTAAAATAGTTGGTGCCTCCAAACTTCAACTTCCCTTTNAAAATGCCGGTAGGATGAAACTTACTGATATAAAAGGCCGGATAGCTGCCGGCCAGGAGTGCAGTTACCAGCAAGGTGCCGATCAGGAAAATCAAGAAGTTTGGATTTGCTAAATAATTTGCCTCCAGTTTGATGTCCGGCCACAACCGGTTAAAGGCGGGGAGTAATAACCAGTTGGCCAAAAGCATGCCCACCAATAAGGAAACAAAGCAGATCAAGGTAGTTTCTCCAATAAACTGAGCAATCAGGTGGCCGCGCGAGCTGCCCATCACTTTGCGAATACCTATTTCTTTAAGCCTGCGCGATGAAATGGCTATGGAAGTATTCGTGAGGTTGAAGCAGGCCAGCAGCAAAATAAGTACACCCATTAATCCAACGCCAATTACCGCAGCAATGGGCGAACCCTCTCGGGTCCACGTACCGGGTACTTCGTTATAGCTATCTGAAACACCCATCCCTTCAAAGGGCTGAAGCTGAAACTCACGAATAATAAAATCCTGTCTGATTTTATTGTTGTTCTCTACGTAGGGCTTTATCTGGTTATGCACCAATGCCACGCGGGCCGGATCCTTGATTTGCAAAAACAAAGTGACCCGGTACCGCCAGTTGTTTTCGTTGTAATCGTTAGTACCCGTAAACTGGTTGTGAAAATTCGTGAACGCAGAGTTATCAAAACTTGAATTTATCGGTTGCTTCTTAAATACTCCGGCTACCTCAAACTCTTTTACCTTGCCACTATCAAGCACTTGCGTGATCATTTTGCCAAGGGCCGGCCCCGAGCCGAAATATTTCATAGCCAGTTCGTCATTGATATAGATTTTTGTTTTGTCGGTAAGTTTACCATCACCTTCCAGAAATTGAAACGTGAACAAATCAAANAANCCAGGGTCAACGAAACCCAGGTCATTATTATACAATTCTTCGCCAATGCGCAGGTTTGCCGCCCCGGGNGAATACCGGATTACCCTTTCAGCTTCTTTCACGTTTTGCGCGATCACATTGCCCAGTGCCATGGGCACTATACCGAATTTGGTTGTCTCATTCTGAAATTCTCGTATCGAGTTTACGCGGTAGATGGTAGCCGCATTTGTATGGTTGGAATCAAAACTCCGGTTGAAGTCATAATTAAAGTAAGCCACAATACAGCAGGCAATAGAAACCGCCATTCCTGCAATGTTAATGGCGATGAAGAGCTTATTCTTTGCCAGGCTACGCAGGGTAATGAGCAGGTAGTTTTTAATCATGCTATTCGTGTTTAATGAGGCAAAGACATTTTAGGGTATAAGAAGTTGCATGCCAAACCCAACAAATGTGCCATCCGCCATTTTCCGCTTTCAATGAAAAATTTGCGGTGCACCCAGGCCGGCTGTGTTCAGAACTGTACAGGCAGGTGTACAAAAACAATAAAGCCCATTCCGAGGGGAACAGGCCTTATTCTTAACCTAAACCTAAACTATAAAGAACGAATCAAGGAAGCGTGTTCCCTGAAATCTTAAATCAATTAAATATGAAACTGCTCTTTGATGTTTTCAGTAACCACCTTCCCATCAAACAGGTTTACAATGCGGTGCGCATAGTTGGCATCGTATGGCGAGTGCGTTACCATGATTACGGTAGTGCCTTCTTCATTCAATTGCGACAACAACTTCATTACTTCTTCACCATTGGCGGAGTCCAAATTACCGGTAGGTTCATCGGCCAGAATTACTTTGGGCTTGGCTACAATGGCACGCGAGATGGCCACCCGTTGTTGCTGTCCTCCTGATAACTGCTGTGGAAAGTGATTTCTGCGGTGCATAATGTTCATGCGCTCCAGCACTTCTTCCACTCTCTTCTTACGCTCATCCGAAGGTACTTTGAGATACAACAACGGCAATTCCACATTTTCAAAAACGGTTAACTCATCAATCAGGTTGAAACTTTGAAAAACAAACCCGATGGATCCTTTGCGCAATTGCGCACGCTGGCGTTCCGAGTATTTGGCTACTTCGTTTTCACCAAAATGGTATTCACCNCCGGTAGGGTTGTCCAGCAACCCCAGGATGTTCAGCAACGTAGATTTGCCACATCCGGAAGGCCCCATGATGGCTACAAACTCACCATCTTTTATTTCGAGGTTGATATTATTGAGCGCTGTGGTTTCTACTTCTTCCGTTGTATAAACCTTCTCTAAATTTTTNAATTTAATCATGACCGTTGCAGGTTAAGTGTTAGATGTTATGTGATTGGATTTAGTTCTTTAAAATACCGGCTATTTTCTTTAAAGTTACAGTTCATGTAAGATTCTCCTATTAGACGCCAACTTTGACAAATAGTTGCATTTAATTCAGAATTAATACTTCGTTATTTCCAAAATTTTCGTACGATGAGGTAATGACACGGTCGCCCGGCTGAAGTCCTTCCAGTACTTCAAAGTTTTCCGAATTTTTACGGCCCAGCTTAATATTTCTCCGCACTGCTTTATTATCGCTCTCCAAAACAAATACCCAGTTGCCGCCTGTATCTTTATAAAATCCACCTACTGGCAACAAGAGTTCTTCCGATGCCTGGCCCAATTCAATGCGCATGCGCAGCGACTGTCCCCTGCGTATCCCCTGCGGGCTNTCGCCTTCAAACTCCATATCCACTTCAAACCGTCCGTTCTGAATGGTGGGATAGATGTAGGTAATGGCTAACCGGTAATCTTTGTTAGCAAAACTTGTGGTGGCCGGCAATCCCACAGAAATTTTTGGTAAGTATAATTCATCAATCGGTACACGAACTTTATAACTACCCACAATATCCACTTGNCCTAAGCGCTGGCCTGTTGTAACAGCCTGGCCTATTTCCCAATGCGGGGTAGAAAGTTGTCCATCTATCGGAGCTTTTATTTCAAGATTGTCGAGAATTTTGGAAAGGTTATTCAGGCTCACCATCATTTTCTGCTCAGACTCAGCAGTAAATTTTAGCTGCCGGATGCGATCAACTGAATCGGCTTTGTAAACTTCGTGCGCAATGCGATAGCGCTCTTTGTTAAACTTATAGTTGGCTTCGGTTTGCTCAAATTCTTGCTTTGCAATTAATCGTTTTTCGTAAAGTTGTTTTTGCCGTTCGTACTGTGGCCCCAAAATATCCAGTTGATTCTGGATGGTTGTAAGCAACTGGCGCTGTTCCAAATCGTTTCGCATAATATTCAATTTGGTTTCGCGGGCACGGTTAATACTTTCGTTGAAGGAAGCTTCCTGTTGCAGCACCGAAAGTTCACGGTTCAGGTTAGTAAGTTCCAGAATCACATCACCCTTCTTAAGTAACTTTCCGCTTTCGCTTACAATGTTTTTGATGTTACCNCCTTCAATCGCATCCAGGTAAACAGTGCGGGCCGGCTCCACCGTACCGGTTTGCGGAATAAACTCTTTAAACTCGCCTCGTTGTACAGTTGAAACGGTTAGTTTGTCTTTATCGGTTTTAAACGTTGATCTGCGATCTGTAAANAACAACATATAAACAACAAACCCTGCAAACAGGGCAATGCCACCATACGTAGTAATTCGCTTAATAGTCCAGGTCTTCTTGGCAATTTTCTTATCCATGCGCTAAAACAAAAGGGTAAAAGTTTTCTATGCCTGCACCGTTGCCAACAAGTGTGCCAACTGGTTTCTGCTATCCAAATTGGCCTTTTAGGTGCGATTTAAGATTCTTTTCAGTTCAAATGTGAACGGATATGTCCGATTGCGGACGGAGTATCGTACCTTTGATACAGCAAATTCCACAAAAAGCCATAAACAAGGTGGTTCCGATTTCGGTACCAATATTGCCCACTGGCGGACATGAGAACCAATCAAATGATGTATGTCTGAATCCAAGCATGGAAAAGTTCTGATTGTAGATGACAACGAAGATCTTTTAAAGGCGGCCAAAATGTACCTGAAACGCCATGTGGCCCAGGTAGATATTGAGAAAAACCCCGAAGCAATACCCGCGTTGATGAGCAATGACGATTACGATGTAATTCTGCTCGATATGAATTTTACCAAAGACGTAAGCAGTGGCAGCGAAGGGTATTACTGGTTGGAANAAATTCTAAGCATTGATCCCTCGGCTGTGGTTGTACTCATTACGGCTTATGGCGATGTGCAAATGGCTGTGAAAGCCATAAAAGCCGGGGCTACCGATTTTGTGCTGAAGCCCTGGGAAAATGAANAACTGCTGGCTACCGTTTATTCATCGATGCGGCTGCGCGAATCGCGCGACCAGGTGCAAACACTAAAAACAAAAAATCAGGAGATCAACCAATCGATAAACGATAAGTATGCTGACATCATCGGCCAAAGCCAGGCCATGCAGCGAATTTTTCAAACCATTGAACGGGTTGCCCAAACCGATGCCAACGTATTGATATTGGGCGAAAACGGAACTGGTAAAGAATTAATTGCACGCGCCATCCACCGCAATTCAGCCCGCAAAAACGAATCGTTTGTGGGGGTTGATCTGGGATCTATTACCGAAACGCTTTTTGAAAGTGAACTATTCGGGCACAAGAAGGGAGCCTTTACCGATGCAAAAGAAGACAGGGCCGGACGTTTCGAATTAGCCAACCAGGGCACCTTGTTTCTGGATGAAATCGGAAATTTATCTATGCCTCTACAAGCCAAGTTGCTTACCTCGATTCAAAATAAGCGGGTGAGTCGCGTGGGGTCTAACAAAGATACCGTTATTGACCTGCGGCTAATCTGTGCCACCAATATGCCATTGTACGAAATGGTTAAAGAAAACCGTTTCCGCCAGGATTTATTGTACCGCATCAACACCATCGAAATCGAAATTCCACCCTTGCGCGAACGCATTGAAGATATTCCGCTGCTGGCTCAACATTTCTTAAAGCATTATGCATCGCGGTATGGTAAAAGTGTAAACAAAATCAGCGAAGCCGCCATGACACGCATGAGCAAACATCCGTGGCCGGGAAACATCCGCGAGTTGCAACACGCACTGGAACGCGCCATTATTCTTTGTAATGGAACCGTACTACAACCCGAAGATTTTAATTTCAATAGCCCGGCAACGCGGGAAGGTGATTCGCAAATCAACCTCGACCAGTTTAACCTGGATGAAGTAGAAAAACTATTGATTCGAAAGGTGCTGAAANAATACAACGGCAACATAACCCAGGCCGCAGCAGAATTGGGGCTTACGCGATCATCGCTTTACAGAAGGTTAGAAAAACACGGACTGTAATTCAAAAATGGCTTTTAACGATTTTCGGTTCAGGGTCGCATTCAGGGTAGTACTGGTGGGCATCACCATGTCTGTGTTTGTCTATATGGTAACCCGGCCCAACATGATTTTTGCAGCCGGGCTGATGGCCTTAATCATTTTAGGCCAGCTGCTTGAGCTTTACCGGTTTTCCTCTCAAACTAATCGTAAGCTTACGCGATTTCTGGAATCCGTTCGGTATTCAGATTTTATTTCGGGGTTTGCCTACGATAATAAATTAGGCAAAAGTTTTCGCGAACTGAACACCGCCTTTAACGAGGTACTGGAAGCTTTTCGTAAGGCACGCTCTGAAAAGGAAGAACATTGGCAATATCTGAACACCATTGTGCAGCAAGTACGAACGGGGATCATCTCATTCGATCCGGAAGGTGAAATACAATTGATAAACCCGATTGCCAGAAAATTTATCGGTCTCAGCAATATCAAAAATATTAATGAACTAATCACACGTAACCCTAAAATACACGAAGCTTTACTGGAAGTAGAATCGGGCAAGAGTATTCTTTATAAAGGCGGAGCCGATATGTTGCTTACTCTTCAGGCTACCGAGTTACGCATACGAGGCGGCCATGTAAAACTGGTAACGCTCCAAAACATCCAAACCGAATTGCAGAAGCAAGAACTGGAAGCCTGGCAAAACCTGACTCGCGTATTGCGTCATGAAATCATGAATTCGATCACTCCTATTTCATCACTCACCTCTACCCTGCGCGAAATTCTGGATTACGATCTTCTTAAANAAGAAGCACACTACGAATTAAAACCAGAAGGTGCCGAAGACCTGCGCGAGGGGCTGGCCACCATCGAAAGCCGCAGCAAAGGGCTAATCAAATTTATTGATGCTTACCGCGAATATACCTCGGTGCCACAGCCAAAAATAAAAACCATCTTATTAAAAGACCTGATTGAAAAAGTTACACAATTGCTGAAACCGGAAATCAAANAANCCAACATACACTTTGAAAGCAGTTGCGAATCGGAGTATCTCACCATACAAGCCGATGCCGAAATGATTGAACAGGTTTTGATTAACCTGGTAAAGAATGCGATGGAAGCCGTTGAAGACAACCCACAATCACACATCCTGCTAAAAGGATGGTATTCCGACAATGCAGTACTGATTGAAGTAATTGACAACGGGCCGGGCATTATTCCCGAAGCGATTGAACGGGTGTTTGTTCCATTCTTTACAACCAAANAANCAGGATCGGGCATTGGGCTTGCCCTATCGCGTCAAATCATGCAGATGCATAATGGAACACTTACTGTAGAATCGCAACCAGATGTAAAAACAGTTTTTACGCTTCGGTTTTAAGGTAACTACCTTTCTCCTTGGTCAAAAATACGCATTCCATCCCACCTATGGTTCGAAACGACTTCCAAGTCTCTGGAATACCAATTGAAACATTCACAGAACCACAATTACAATAACCACCCAACGGCATCCCTGCGCAGAGGTTACTTCTGATTAACAACAAAAACAAAATCGCTGGTCTGTTCATCTTTATCAGAAAAGCTGCCATAGCGCGGGCTGGTAGTTAATCGCTGGAAATAAGGATATAGATCAAGTAATGTAAATATGCGGCCACCTTTTCCGCCCGTTTCCTTAAGTGCCTGAATAAAAAGAGCAGCAAAGGGAGAATGTTTCCCAACTGCGCCATCAGGAACGTATTCCTTACTTCCACTCGTTAAAAATTTCCGTGTTCTCTGTGAAAGTTTTCTAACCAGTAAATCAATGTCGGATGCCTCGGTATAGGCCTCTCCTCTCCTTTTAGAAAACTCGGGATCCAAAGTGCCGCCAAAACAAACATCCATAGCTAAAAANATGTGTTCGCATTTAATATTATCAATCCGTGCACGTAGAATAGAGTGCGGAATATAGGTAGATCGTCCTTTATCATTGCCTTTTGAATCCCGGGCGGCAACAAAACCCTCGTTTAAATTATCATCAAAAACCCCATGCCCGGCAAAAACAAAGAGTTGATCCTGTGGATTGAATTGGCGGGTATTGTATTCAGATATCTTTTCTAAAATCTCATCATGGGTTGGGTTAGTAATAATCTCGGTTTTGAATCCGTACCGGGTTCTTAATAATTCATCAATGGTTTTTGAATCATAAATCGGGTTAACCAGATCGTCTAGATCATCATAGATATTGGTGGCAAATATCAGAGCATAATCATTCCGGTTTATATCAATAGCTGTTGCAATAGCGTCTTTTCCGACCAAAACACTTCGTGTGCTGCTAATAATTCCGCCATTTGTATTCTCCACCTGAACTTCAATAGAGTTCTGCCCATCCAACAAGGTTAAATGTTGTCTAATCTCTTTAGCAAGCATACCTGGCTCAACACCAATTTCTCTTTTACTAATCACTGAAGTTCCATTACTCAAAATTAGCTTAACGATTTTTAAAGGAACTTCAGATCTGATCTGAAATTCGATATCGATAGAATTCGACTGACTGAATGTTTGCTCTATATTGGGGAAATCCCAGATAATTACCGGAAAACTTGTCACCGGTTGGTTTGGATTCTTAAAATTCAATACCACCTCATTTGTTCTTTCTCGGAANATTTTGACCATAGCCACTCAAAAAGACAAGGCCATGAGAGTTATAATGATGTATTTCATTTTATTTTCAATTTTTTCCAGTTGTCTTTCCAATGTCTAATGGGTCAGGAATATCATTATTGGCGTCACTCTGAATCAGGAAGTACATTGCCGCGCCCACACCTGCAAAAGCCAGTGTCTTTGCAGCCAGCGGAAACTTTCTGCGAATCGAAAATTCTTCGGTAAAAATATACTCTTCTCTATTTTTACTATCAGCTATTCTAAAGGTATATCCACCTCCTGGTTTAATACTCTTAGGAATCAAAATACTGTATTTTCCTAAACTGGTTGCTATACTCGTATGGGGTGCAGCAACAAATTTTCCGTTTTTATAAAGTTCAAAATTAATTAAGCTATTTGCTCTGCCTCCACTCCAGGTAATATCTTCCAGTACTCCCCTTTTCCATGGTTTTTTATTATTAAATCCATCCAATTTCAAAAAGGGNACAAATTCTTTACCTCTTATCTCCAAACTAATTTTTCCTTCAAAATCGGCACCTAACTCCTCCTTAGCATTCCAGGTAATCTTTTTATTTTCTCCAGTCCTTACAATTTGACCTATGTCGCCCGTAACTTTCGTTAGGGGTGATGTATAACTATCGCGAGAGGCGTAAAGATAAATTGAATAGTTGCGCTTGGAATTTTCTGTGCTATCAAGGAGATCGTAGTAGAGGTTAATTTTATCTCCAACCTGTTCAAGTTTTTTTATTTTAAAATCCTGAGCTACTCCCAACACGGAGCCTGCAATCAAAAATATTGAAAGGGAACCAACCTTACTTAGTTTACTAATTAGCATAATTAATTCCTTTACTTCCTTATCGGACAATTATTCTTCCAATCCTTCGGTTATCTCCTGATATCATTTGATACAGGTATATACCTTGTGAAACTCTGTGATTTTGAGAATCAGTACCATCCCAGGTAGTTTCATAATATCCGGGTTCAAACCGGTTGTTAACAAGATCCTTAATTCGTTTACCCATTAAATCATACACAGCTATCTCAATATGGCCATCCACCGGACCTGCAAAGAATGGAATAGTGGTATAGACAATGAAAGGATTCGGGTACGCTTTCCCAATTGCATCACTTTCTGGACGCAAAGACTTTTCATCTGCGCCATAAATAAATTTTATGATCTTGTTCGTATTTATTTGAAACGAATAAATTGAAGTCTTCTTCATATCAATCAACTCATTCGATTCAGCATCATACAAAAAAGTTGAGCCGCATTATTGCCAAACAGCGAAGGATTCCACTCTAAAATAGCTCTTGATCCTTTAACGCTTGACTCAACATGAAACGTCCAAACATAACTCTGGGCCGAGGGAACAACATCTCGGGCAAAGCGAGGCGTAAAAGCTTCATTGTGATAAGAATTTAATTCGAGGAAATTCATAAACCGGGAGCAGTTTGTGTATCAAAACGATCTTTTTCAATGATCGCTTCGGGGTGCATTCCAAAACCACTATAACCATTAATACTTCCGCTTTGCACTAGGGTAATAGGCACAAACCAATCAGGTTGATCTAATTCATGGCTTTGCTCAATAGATATTGTTCGACCACCCGTGGTATTTTTAAGGGTTACAGGAATATTCAGTGTTTGAGCGGAATTAGCGTATATGAATCCGCCAGACCAGGACTTAATTGAGCCCGAGGGTTTGAAATTTAAATTATCAGGATCATACACAAGATAATCCTGGTCTACATCGGCCGCAGGATTGGCATCGCGAACGTCATCCCAATCTATGTCAAAAAATAAGGGTTGCCAATCTGATTCCAGCCTCGTTCTAATTGCATTTGGAATGGGTGATTGGTTCGCTGCTACAGCCTGACCAGAAAGTTTAATATCTACCGGCTCACGTGAGTTAAACCAGTATCCCTTTCCCTGATCAATTCTTGACAAGCCATCGTAATCGGTATTTCTTCCATTCTGATATCGCAGCAACCGCCACTTTTCTTTATTGTAGCCTCCGTAAAGTGATAAAATTGGAGCAAATATGTCTCTGATATCATGTGATTCTAATTTCATCGGCACTGAAATAATCCGATAGGATGAAAGCGTGCCTCCTGAAGCTAATGAAGGAATGCTCTGGAGAGGAAACGTTTTGTAGACATACCCTTTATTACTTTCAGCTGTTCGATTCAATCCATCCGTTACCTCAAAATAATACTCCATCCCTATTTCATCCAAATAGGATGAATTGATAGCGGCCTCATAGGTAGCACTTACCAGATTTGTGGGTTGCTCAGAAGTATAGTTGGTTTCCGCTATTTTACGGTGTTTAAATATTATTGAAATCGGTGCAAAGCCATCCTTTACCGATGCTTTTACTGCAGATTGGGAATTCAGGTTATCAACAATATCAACACTGGGAGCCGCGGGAATACCGCCACCATTTTCGTTGGTTGTAATCGCTAATTTAGAGAGTGAATTGCCCGATTCCCCAGCCGAATTATAGGCCCGTACACGATAGCGATACCTGGTGTTTGGTGTTAGTCCGTTTACCTCATAATCGCTAACATTGGAAACTTGTTTAGCATCATAATTAGGAAGATTCGGTGAAAAATTATCACTTTCAAGAGTCACATCAATCACATAGCCATCGGCTCCATCAACTACATCCCAGTTGGCTATAAAGGAGTTTGCGGTTGGGTTAGAGAAAGCCATGGTAACCGGGTTAGCCGGTATGGTGATCTGATTTATAGCTGAAGAACTTGGTGAAGTTCCTGTGGAGTTTCTTGAACGAATTCTGAACTGGTAGTTGGTTCCTGGTGTAAGCCCGGTAACAGTATGAGAAGGAGCAGTCTCTGATTTTGGATAGCCAGTAAACAGTGTGGCAAAATTGTCTTGAGACAAGTCAACAGAATAATCAACTGCACCTACTACGCTGGTCCAGTTAATTTTGAAGCCAGTTTGGCTCAGTTCGGATGCGCTTGGTACTGGCGAAGCCGGTATTGTGATTTGAGTGATGCTATTGGAATTACCTGATACACCCGCAGCATTTACAGCCCGTACCCGATATTGATAAGTTATGCCGGAGTGAGACCCGTAACTACCAATGTTGTTCCGGTTTCTGTTCTGTTATTGAAGCCAGAAACAAAACTGGTAAATCCATCTGAAGAAACATCTACTCTATAACTGGATGCTCCGGTAGCTACGCTCCAATTCGCGGTGAATTGAGTTTGTGATGGCAATGTTGCCGAATTTGCTACCGGGTTGGGGGTATGGTGATTTGTGAAATGACATTTGAATGAGGGGAAGTTCCACTGAATTATAAGACCTAACCCGATAGTAGTAAGTAACACCACTGTTAAGCCCCGTAACCGAAGTAGTTGTACCGGTAACATCTTTATTTGAAAAATTAGTCACAAAGGTTGAAAATCCAGTATTATCGGATACATCAATCTTATAACCGGTAGCACCTGCAACTATATTCCAATTGGCTGTAAATCCTGTTTGCGATGGGCTTGTTGCCGCAATAGCTACGGGTGTGGAAGTAACCGTTATTTGTGATATCTCATTTGAATTACCCGATGCACCGGAGGCATTGATTGCTCTTACTCGATACTTATATGTAGTATTAGGATTTAATCCGGAAACCGATTCGCTTACTCCTGTCACTGTTCTATTGTTATATCCAGATACAAATGTAGAAAAGTTATCGGGCGACACGTCCAAACGGTAACTCGTTGCTGATACTGAACTATTCCAATTGGCTGTAAAACTTGTTTGAGCTACTCCACTTGCTGAAATTGCTGTTGGGTTTGAGGGAATGGTTATTGTGCTATTTGATAATGGAGAAGTAGTTCTGTAATTTAATGATTGCCCAGTACCGTTGTACGAAAAACCTGATAGAAGTAGGTTGTACCCGCAGTTAATCCCAACTGAGTAAATGTTGTTGATGATCCTGAAGAAACTACAACGCCATCGCCAATTACCGACCCAACGGTATAAGTTGTGGCATCGGAGGGTAAACCTGTTGGGTGACCCTGCTTTTCGAAGAACTAAATATCCAGCCGCTACCAGATGCTGCATTAAACGATCCATTGAAAGAAGTTTGCGTGATTGAATTAAAGGTTAGGTTAGTTGGCTGAGCAGTAGGTTCGGTTGCCAATGTAAATTGACTTCCTCTCAGTGGATTAACATGCAAATAGTTTCCATAACCATTAAACGCGTAGATAGCATAATGATATTCGGTATTTGGTGTAGCACTCGTTAGAGTAAATGAAGGTGCAGAACCTGTATAAGAATACCCAACCACTTTACTACTCCCAAGTATATCTGCTCCGCCCCGGCAAAATAACTTTCTGGTGAAATACCATCGGGTGGAATATCCATAGGTGCGCTTCCTGCCTTTTGCACAACAATAAAACCACCCTCTCCATTTATGGTTTGAGCAAATGTAGGCGTAAACGAAGCGTCAAACCCTGAAGTAGTAAAATTTGAAAAAGTAAGGCCTGTGGGTTGTGAAGGCGGATCATCAAAATACTTAGAAATCTGAAGTGAATAATTGGCCGGAGTTGTGCCATACCCCGCTACAATTATGTTGTTGGCAACATCAAGCAGGATTGAAAAAATAAGTCATACCCCGAGTTTGCGACTACCTTCATCCATTTGAAAGTACCATCAACACCGCTATACTTCGCAACAAATGAATCGGATGGTCCTTGTGCAGTATAATAATAGGGGCCATCACATACCCCTGCGAAACCTGTACTACTGGTAAAGTATCCTGCAACCACCACATCCCCATTCGCATTAACAGAGATACCTTCGCCCTGGCTAACACCGCCTCCAAACTGACAAAGAGAAGTGGACCATTGTGAGACACCCGAGGAGTTAAATTTTGAATCCAAACTCCGGTGTACCAGGAACCTGTAATATAAACGTTACCCAATCCATCAACTGTAATTGATTTACCAAAATCATTTGTTGCATTTACACCGGAAGATACAGCCCAAACGGGAGAAAGGGTTGATGTGTATTTGGCGCAAAACATATCCATATTTCCAGTGGAAGTAAGGTTCGTATTGCCAAAATTTACAGTACCGTTGTAAACTCCCGTGACATAAATGTTAGAACTGGCATCAGTTGCAATTGAATAGCCATAATCTTCGCCCACTGCCGATCCTATTATTCTAATACTATTTATTGATCCATCTGACATTAAATAACCAGCAATAAAAACATCATTTGCTCCTGAAGAAGTTTGACTATTGAAGCCGGAACCAAAACCAAAATCAGCAGTACCATAAAAAAGACCAGTAACATAAACAGTAGTGGGTGTGCAGACAATGTCTCTTATCTGAGCCTCAGCGGTTCCGCTAATATTACCAATCCACATATAAGCACCGTCCGTAGTATACCTTCCAAGGAAAGCATCTCTGCCACCACCAGAAGTTAATGACGCAGTTCCCGCGTTAGGATCGAAATCAACGGTACCACTAAATAAACCCCTAAAAAATAGTCGACCCGGTCTGATCAAATGAAATAGTCATAGCCTGATCATCACCTGTACCTCCCATTCTTTTAATCCACACCAAGGAACCAGTGAATTAAATTTTGCAAAAAAATATCATTACTTCCTGCACTAGTCAGGCCATAAGCTTCCATAGTTCCATAGAATACTCCGGCAACATATATATTACCCGAAGCATCCCTGGTTATATCCGTAACGAAAGAAGGGCCACTGTTTGAAGGCTTAATGTCAAAACCGATTAAAGGAGGATTATCCTGTGCCGGAGCCTGCAACGCTAAGAGTATAGCGCAGCAATAAAAAAGAATTTTGTTTTAGCAACCATTTGTCCGGACATAGGCAGAAAGGGATTATCTGATGCCAGAAACGCTTACAACGACTTTATAAAATTAACAAAATTTAGTAGAAATCCTAATGCCCTATCGTTCCAAAAATCATCCCATTCAGTTTTCGGGCCGTTATTATCTCGCAGGAAAAGCGAATAGGTTGGTTTGTACGGTTTCCGATGCAGCATCATTTGAGCTTCATCTGGTGTATAATCGCCCTTNTTGGCATTGCACCGCTTGCAGGCAGTTACCAGGTTTGTCCAGGTGTGTGCACCNCCNCGCGAGCTTGGCATCACATGATCGAGTGTTAAGTCTTTCCGCGTACCACAATACTGACACTCGAAATTGTCGCGCTTAAAAACATTTTGACGCGTGAGGCTAACCCCTTTATAAGGTGCGTTCACATATCGGTTTAGCCGGATAACGGAAGGCATGGGAAACGATTGGGTAATTGAATGGAGCCGGTAGCCGTTTGCAGGCCTTACCAATTCGCTCTTATTCAGGTAAACGAGCACAAACGCACGTTCTACCGAGCAAACCATAAGAGGGCTGTCGTCTTGATTAAGCACCAGAACCCGGTTATTCATAGCATGAAAGATAATCCCAAAGTTTGGGTTTATCAAGGGTAATATGAATCAGGCAGGGAGTATAAACCTGCGAAGATCGGTTAACGGATGTGTGATTTTATTAGTGTCCAGGCTCAGAATACCCGCTTCACAAAGCTGATCAATGCGCACTTTACCATCCACATGAATTATTCTGTTATCACCCAGCATCATTCCGGTATGCAAACCCGAGTCGGATGTTTTGAAAAATGCGATATCTCCGGGTCTGCTTTCCTTCAATGCCTGCAATTTGTGGCCTTCATTAATTTGTTGCTGGGGCAATCGCCCTACGGGGTAGCCGGCAATTTTCAGTACCATTTGCACAAAACCCGAAGCATCGATACCAAACGGGCTTTTGCCACCTTGCACCTCGGGTGCATTCAAATACTTTTGAGCAATGCCCTTTACAAATTCAAATTCCCGTTTTTGTCCTAAACTTTTTGATTCGCCATTAAAGGCAAATTGTTCTTCTATTTTAAACAACTCCGAATTTGAAATGGGAACAATGCTTCCCAGTAAAATTGTAAGCGGACTTTTTTTATATAATATGCTGCAGGTGATATCGGTGGTGATTTTAAAATTAGCCAGGTTAATTTGATCAAAGTATTCTTGCGTAATACCATGATGGTGGCCGGCATCTATCCAACCTTCGGTACCATCCATGTGCACACGAATGTAAATCCGGTTACGCTTATCCTCTACGCGCAACATTTCATAATGATCGCCAAAAAGCAATTGGGTTACCTGTGGGGCATGCGCTTCGGGGCCGAGGCGAACAGGCACCAGCGCTAATCTGCAAACTCCATAACCAAGTACATCCATTTTCTGTTACCGCAATTTTATCCGATTCAGTTCCCGTTTTACATCTCGTTCCTTAATGCTCTCCCGTTTGTCGTGTGTTTTCTTACCCTTACCTAACCCAACTTCCAGTTTGGCTAACCCACGGTCGTTGATGAACAATCTCACTGGTATTAGGGTAAGGCCTTTCTCCTCCACTTTTGATTCCAGTTTTAGCAACTCACTTTTCTTCATCAGCAGTTTTCGTTCTCTGCCTGCTTCGTGGTTATAATGCGTACCCTGGGCATATGGTGTAATGGATATTCCTTTTACAAACAATTCGCCNCGGCTAAAATAACAATATCCATCTTGTAAATTTACTTTTCCCTCGCGAATGGATTTTATTTCTGTACCGCGCAGTACAATTCCGGCTATAAACTTATCCAGCAATTCATAATTAAACGTTGCCTGCTTATTGCGCACATTAATTGTATTTGAAAACCGCTTTTCTGCCATGCTTATCCCTTCATCAACCTGTTAAGCTTTTCTATTTTTAACATCTTTTGTCCCGTTTTGCCTGTGGCAATCAGGCGGCCCTGGCAAGTCGCTTCCATAGTACAAATCAATTCTGTTCCTGTAAGCGATTCTACTGTAGCCGTAATCAATACTTCTTCGCCCAGCCGNGCCATGCTTTTATGTTCAATGGAAAGCATAGTGCCCACGCCTTCTTCGTCTGCATCCTTCATCTCAAGAAANAACAACCGCGATGACCATTCAAAATCGCGGGCCAGCGCAAACGTAGCATACACCGGATGTACCAATTGACCATGAAATGCCGCACAATCCATTTCGGTTACCCGCAGCCGGTATTGTTTTTTATCGCCAGGTTTAAAAATTGTTTTCATCTAAAAACTTAATCACCAATGGTTAAATTAGCCAATGGGGCAACACTCAAAGAGGCAAAACGTTTGGCTACAAATTTATAATGGGCTGCTATGGCTATCATGGCTGCGTTATCTGTGCAATATTCAAATTTTGGTATAAACACTTCCCAACCCGATTGGTTAACCTGGTCTTGCAAATTTTTTCGTAAGTAAGAATTTGCCGCCACACCACCTGCTATTGCTACCCGATTAATACCGGTTTGTTCCACCGCCCGCTTCAATTTTTCCATTACCATGCCTACCAGGTGTGCCTGAAAGCTTGCACAAATATCATATAAGTATAATTCTTCAAAACGAGGCTCCTTTTTNTTCTTATCTCTAAGAAAGTATAAAAANGCAGTTTTAATTCCGCTAAAGGAAAAATCTAATCCGGGAATAGAAGTATGCGGAAACGTAAATGCCCTGGGGTTTCCCTGCTGGGCGTACCGGTCAATCAGAGGACCACCCGGATATGGAAACCCCATCATCTTAGCTGCTTTGTCAAACGCTTCACCAATGGCATCATCGCGGGTTTCACCAATCACCTCCATGTGAAGGTAATCGTGCACCACCACGAGTTGTGTATGCCCGCCACTAACCGTTAAGCACAGAAATGGAAATGTTGGCTTGGGGTCATCAATAAAGTGCGCCAATACGTGCGCTTCCATATGATTTACATCAATTAAAGGAACTCCCAGCCCCAACGCCATACCCTTTGCAAACGATACCCCTACCAGCAACGACCCAAGCAACCCGGGGCCACGCGTAAAGGCAATTGCATTTATTTGATGAAGCCGGATACCAGCCGATGCCAGCGCTTCGTTTACTACCTTGTGAATTTGTTGCTGATGCGCCCGCGAAGCAAGTTCGGGTACCACACCNCCATATTTCTGGTGTACTGTTTGTGAGGCAATTACATTATTAAGTACCTTGCCGGCTTGTATTACCGATGCAGAAGTTTCATCGCACGAAGACTCAATGGCAAGGATTATGGGTTGCATGTTTAAGTTAAATGAAACCGCAAGTTATTAAAAATCGTGTGTTTCTATGGTTAAAGCGGGCACTGCTTTACACCACCTACTCCCTTTTGATTTTTGTAACGGTTAGCTTTTTCCTGTTACAGATTCCGGCCGTTCAAAAAGTATAGCACAACGGGTTACTGAAAACTTTACCAAACTCTCTGCCTTTACAATTGACTACACGCGCATTCACCTCGTGTGGTACGACCGGCTGGAAATTACAGACCTTACTGTTACAGACCCGGCCGGCAATCCCATGATTGGCACCGAAAAACTGCTTGTGAATTTTAGTTTATCAACCCTGTTAAGCAACAACAATATCAACCTGGATGCTGTAATCCTGGACGGTGCTGATCTGAAATTTTATAAAATTAATAAAGACGATTCCATTCGCGACCTGAATATCAACTTGTTTATCTCTGAAATCAACAAGCAGTTTAAAGGAGGTGGTGGCCAGGGCAACGCCAAACACATTAATATTGGTGAAATCCTGATTTATCGTACCGGATTTAAACTGCATGACGACCAAAAGATTCCATCCGGAATGCCTTTGACTACAACCACATTAACCTGTTTATTGATGAAGCCCAAGCCAATAACTTTAAAGTAATTGGCGATACCATTGAGCTAAAACTCAATACCCTGATTGGAGAAGAGAAAAACTGTACACTGCCCATCCGCAACCTATCTACCTTTTTTCGGCTATCGCAAACCGGAATGGACTTCTTAAATATTCATGCACAGATAGGAGAAAGTAAACTTTCGGATACGGTTCGGTTTAAATACAAGTCGTTAGCTGATCTGAATGACTTTACTAATAAGGTGAACCTCCAGGCATCGCTGCGCAATACTATAATTTATCCAAACGACCTGGCCCAATTTACCCCAGGTATAAAACCGTTGCCCCGACCTATCGAAGTATCGGGCAACGTAAGCGGTCGTATAAACCGGTTAACCGTTCAAAATATGGAGCTTCAATCGGGCGATACACACGTAGCCGGAAAATTACAACTGGACGGGCTACCGGTACTTGGTGAAACGTTCATTAATCTCGATCTGAAAGCCGGTGATATTTCTATTAATGACCTCGGGTTTTTGTTCCCCAACAACATCAACAATATTCTCAGGCCCCTGGGTAAGTTTAAATTCGTAGGGAAGTTTACCGGATTTATTGATGACTTTGTGGCCAATGGAAATTTCAGAGGTGCGTTTGGCCAAATTATCTCAGACATTAACCTGAAAATTGATCAGCAACATATAAATCAATCTACTTACAGCGGTAATCTGAATCTCAATCAATTTGATTTGGGGATTATGTTTAATGATACCACCCTATTTCAAAAAGTAACATTAGCCGGACGCATCAACGGTAAAGGTTTAACACAGGAAACAGCCGACTTTAACCTGAATGGAAAAATTCATTCCATCGGAATACGCCATTACAACTATACCAATATTACTACCAATGCGCGCTTTGCCCGCGAATTATTTAACGGAATCGTTTCCATTGATGACCCGAACCTGCAATTACGTGCATTTGGCGGAATCAATATCAGACCTGGCCAGCAAGTAATAAAAGTAAAAGCACAATTAGATACGTTACTTACAAAACCAATTGGACTAACCCATGATCACCTTTTTATAAAATCCGATCTTGATGTAGATATTCAAGGGCTGAAACTTGATAGTCTTTTCGGAAGCATCCGGCTGTCAAACAACCACATCGAATTAAATGAACAAGCTATAAACATTGAAAAGGTATCGCTCACCTCATCCATAAAGGATAGTGTACGAAACCTGAACTTAAGCAGTTCGTTTGCTGATGCCCAACTGAATGGTGTTTTCTATTTTTCTTCCCTGTTTGGCGATCTTCAAAAATTAAGTCATGAGTTTCAACTCAACCTGAGTAACGATAAAGAAGCATTGGTATCTTACTATAAGCACAAACCTAAAAATGGTGAAGAGTACCAGGTAAACTTTTCAATGGATTTAAAAACATTAACCCCTGTTGCAGTTATTCAATCTACCCTAACTATTTCAAACGAAACCAGTATTAGCGGTGCGTTTACCAACGGATACACATCACGCCTGCAGGCTTTCTCCAGAATTGATACGATATCGTATGGTGGAAAATATTTTATTGACAATGAGATTGATTTTTCAGGATCGAAAATACGCGACAGCACCACCGTACTTGCCGTACTTTCTATTGAATCGCAACGCCAGCAGTNTTTCTAAANAATTTACCACCCGCGATTTATTTGCCGAAGCGGTGTGGAATAAAGACCACATTGATCTTGGACTGGATTTTGACCAGGAAGGAACCACAAACTACGTGCGGCTTCAATCCGAAATTGATTTTCTGGCCGACAGTACAAAAATTAAAATCCTTCCCTCGCGTTTAAATATACTGGAAGAATCGTGGCAGATTAACACACAGAATTATACGTTGGTAAAGGGCAATGAGTGGCAAATTCACAATTTGAAACTTTTTCACAACAACGAATCCGTTTTAGTAAACGGAGCTATTTCTAAAGATTCGTCCGAAGCATTGGTTCTGTCACTCTCTGGTTTGAATTTACAAATTCTGAACTCAATTAGCCCCTCTGCACTGNGGGGCATCATAGATGGTTTTGTAGAAGTAAAAGGATTGTATAACGATTTCGCCTTACAGAATAATTTAACCATTAAAAACCTGGAGGTGGATAAGTTTATGGTTGGCGATGTTACCGGCACCACTTTGTGGGATCATGAAACCAGCCAGTTTCTTATCGACTTTTATATCGACCGGCAAAGTACCCGTACCTTAAACCTATCCGGATCATATAACCCCTCCAACAAANAAAGCCCCTTATTTATAAATGCCACCCTGGAAGAAACCCACTTAAAAATTATTGAACCCTTTTTGAAAGGAATTNTTTCAAAGATGGAAGGAACCCTAACCGGAAAATACCAGATAACCGGCAAGTTTGCTCAACCCCTTATTGAAGGCGAAGGAAAAATTGTGAACGGGCAAATCATGATTGATTACCTGAAGACCTTGTACACCTTTGACGGTACGCTGGCCATGACCCCTACCAAAATAATATTCAATGATTTTACCCTTTACGATCCTTTAAAAAACAAAGGAGTGCTGGATGGCTACCTTACCCATCGCAACTATGCTCGTTTCAGAATAAACCTCGATGCTTCATTTACCAACTTACAACTATTAAATACAACCAGTAAAGACAATAGTTTATTCTATGGTCAGGCATACGGTAGCGGAAACCTGAACATGCTGGGGCCTCTTAACAATATGAAAATTTCGGCTACCGCACGTACCTCCAAANATACCCGCATCTTCATTCCTATTAGCGGTTCTGAATCCGTTGAGAAGAGTGAGTTTATAAACTTTGTTCACTTTAGCGATACGATACAAATTACCGACAAAAAGGAGAGCCTTGCTAAAAATAACGAACCCAGCGGCATTATTCTTGATCTTAACCTTGATATTACTCCCGATGCATACACTGAAATCATATTCGACATAAAAGCAGGTGACATTATAAGAGGATATGGCTATGGTGATATTAAACTACAAATTGATACCAAAGGTGAGTTTAACATGTTTGGTCTCTATGAATTTGAACAAGGTTATTACAACTTTACCCTGTACGACATCATCAACAAAGAATTTTCCATAACCAAGGGAAGCCGTATAAGTTGGTATGGCGATCCGTATGGCGGTGTGTTAGACTTACACGCCAGCTACCGACAGATGGCCTCGCTGGGGCCCATTCTGCCAGATCAAAGCGAAGAAACACAAACCTCCTCGCAAGTACGCAGAAAATATCCTGTTGAAGTGCTGCTGGAACTAGATGGCCCCATGCTTTCGCCTCAAATAGCATTTGATATTGATGCCAAANATTTACCCGATAACATCACCGCTGATAACGGTAACAGTGTGCAACTGAACTTTGCCTTTAAGGCTTTTAAAGCAAAATTGGATGAACAAGAATTAAAACGACAGGTTTTTAGCCTCATTATCCTGCGCAGGTTTTCGCCACCCGATGCCTTCAGTACAAGCGGTTCCATTTCCAATAGTGTAAGCGAATTGCTTTCCAACCAACTGAGTTACTGGCTTACACAAGTAGATCAAAATCTTGAAATTGATCTGGACATTGGCGCGATGGATCAGGAAGCATTTAACACCTTTCAATTGCGCCTCTCCTATTCGTTTCTGAATGGACGCCTGCGCGTTACACGCGATGGAACGTTCGGAAATCAAACCAATCAATCGGATGTAGCTAACATGATTGGCGATTGGACCATTGATTACATGCTTACCCCCGATGGAAAGTTTAAAGTAAAAATGTATAGTCGCTCTAATTTTAATCAACTTACCAATACCCTGGGCACACAGGCCTCCGTAACAACCGGTGTAAGCTTGCTGCACACACAAAGTTTTAATAATGTCAAAGACTTGTTGCGCCTTACGCGCGATCGCAGGCGCAAACAACTAAACCTGGCCNCCGACACGCAAATGCAGGATGATGAAACTGAGTAAGATTCTTATCATTTGTGTTTTAATAAGCTTAAGTATCGCTTCACCTGCCCAGCCGGTTTCTGAACAACTTAACAAAAAGCGACAGTATGCGGTAATCATTGGTTCATCATTGGCCTATACAGGAAGTATGGTTGCGCTTAGCGCAATCTGGTACAACCAGAACGACCGGCAATCCTTTCGTTTTTTAACGATGCGCGCGAGTGGAAACAGATGGATAAACTTGGGCACACCTTTTCGGCCTTCCAACTATCCGCCATCAGCTCGGCCACCTGGCAATGGAGCAACGTAGCAAAACAAAAGTCAGATCGCATAGGAGCGCTCACCAGTTTTGGCGTAATGTCATCCATCGAAATTTTAGATGGGTTTTCGGCTGGTTACGGTGCTTCGCTTACTGATTTGATAGCGAACGCAGCCGGCACCGGGCTTTACTGGGGCCAACAGGCACTTTGGAACGAAACCCGAATTTACCCCAAGTATTCATTTCACCGTACACATTACGCACCCATACGGCCTTCTCTTTTGGGAGATGGATTGGCAGAAGAAATTGTAAAAGATTATAACGGCCAAACACAATGGCTATCATTTGATATGGATAAGTTTATGCGCTTTCCTAAATGGTTAAACATATCGGTTGGCTATGGTGCCGAAGGAATGATTTTTGCGACCGATGCCGGTAATCACAATGCCGGCTATCAGCCTTACCGAAAATTTTTTATAGGTATTGACTTTGATTTAACAGCACTTAAATCAAGAAATAAGACCCTGAATACATTAATTTTTATTGCAAACATGGTACGATTGCCTGCGCCTGCCCTCGAATTTTCAAATGGAAGAGCCACCGGCCACATCTTTTATTTTTGATTACCGGAGTTTTGCTACCTTCGGAATACCTAAATTCTTTGCCATGGACCTGACTGCTTTTATGAAANAGTATGCTGACCAGATTGGTGGCCAGTTTACACAATATGACTCTAATCACTCTATCATTATTATGCCCGTATCCGGAAATCGTTTTCAAACGGTAATTGGTACCATCAAANAAAATGAACTTTATAATCGCGACATTATAACGCTTAATTCCAAAGTGTGTACACTCAGGTCTTCGCTTGATTTCAGAATGTTATTGGAACAAGCTGCCTACTTTAACTATTGCCGGTTTGTAGTAAACGAAAATTACCTCCAGATGGAATCTGTTGCGGCTGTTGAAACCGTAAATGAAGGTACCTTAACTGAAATGCTGCAGGAAGTTGCCAATCTGGCCGACCAATATGNNGTGAAACTTACGGATGCAGACATTCATTAAAAAATCAATTGATTTCGCGTTCAATCCGTAACTTTGCATTCGCAAGCCGGCTTATCGCTCCAATAGCTATTGGAGAGGAAAGTCCGGGCAACACAGAGCATCGTACTTCCTAACAGGAAGGCCCCGACTTGTTGGGGACAGAAAGTGCCACAGAAAACAAACTACCCCGATGTATCGGGGAAAAGGTGAAAAGGTGGGGTAAGAGCCCACCGCTTTGATGGTGACATCAGAGGCACGGCAAACCTTACGAGTTGAAAGGCCAAATAGGTCACACGCACGCAAGTGATTAGCTGCTCGTTAATAGCGCAAGCTGGTGTGATTGGGTAGGCTGCTAGATCCTGATGGCAACATCAGGGCCAGATAAATGATAAGCATTGCGCCATTGGTGCAATACAGAACCCGGCTTACAGGCTTGCATTTTTTAACATGAATCAACAAAACAAACTGAATTACCTGTGCCCAAAGTTTTACTGATTGAAGATGAAGCCAGCATACGTGCGGTGTTAAAAGATATTCTCAAAGACCAGAAAGAACTTAAACTGGAAGTGGACGAAGCCAAAGATGGCCAGGAAGGGTTGTTCAAACTCGAAAATAGCGCCTACGATGTTGTGTTTTGTGATGTTAAGATGCCCAAAATGGATGGCATGGAAGTATTGCAACAAGCCAAAGCCAAAGGTAACCCGGCCACCTTTATAATGATTTCCGCCCATGGCACAACCGAATTAGCCGTAGATGCAACCAAACTTGGTGCATTTGATNTTTTACAAAAACCACCCGACCTCAACCGGTTATTAATTACACTCCGCAATGCACTGGACAAGAATAATCTTGTAAGAGAAACCAAAATTCTGAAGAAGAAGGTATCGGGCAAGTATGAAATTATTGGCAACTCAGCCGGCCTGATGGGGGTAAAACAAATGATTGAAAAAGTTGCCCCAACAGAAGCCNGGGTTTTAATTACCGGGCCAAATGGAGCGGGTAAAGAATTAGTAGCCCGCCAGCTTCATGAACAGAGTACGCGCAACCAGGGGCCGTTCATTGAAGTAAACTGTGCGGCCATCCCTTCGGAGTTAATTGAGAGCGAACTTTTCGGCCACGAAAAAGGATCGTTCACTTCCGCCATTAAACAGAAACTTGGAAAATTTGAGCAAGCCGAAGGCGGCACTTTGTTTTTGGACGAAATCGGAGATATGGGCGCTGCAGCGCAAGCCAAAGTTTTAAGGGCGCTGCAAGAAAATAAGATCACCCGCGTGGGTGGCGAAAAGGACATTTCAGTAAATGTGCGCGTTATTGCCGCCACTAATAAAGACCTGAAANAAGAAATTGAGGAAAACCGCTTTCGTGAAGATTTATATCACAGGCTTTCTGTAATTGTAATTAAAGTTCCTGCCCTGAATGATCGTTTGGATGATATTCCTTCCTTAACTGAAAAATTTCTGGCTGATATTGCCCACGACTATGGCAACAAAAAGAAGGAGATTGACAAAGAAGCCCTTGCACTATTAAAATCGTACNAATGGACAGGCAACATTCGCGAACTACGAAATGTTGTAGAAAGACTGGTGATAATGAGTGATGGACCAGTTATTGGACCAGAGGAAGTANAAAAGTACCTCTAGAGACTTATATCCGGCTTTCTGTAGGTTTTTTAACCTCTTTCTTGCTGTACGTTGGGCAGGTATATTGGCTGCACGATGTAAGAAATGCAAGAAGGGCTGCAAAAGCGAGAATTTTCTTCATAACCAGTGGTTTAAAGGAACAAAAATATCAATCTTTTAAAATCATCCAAATCAGATGTACCAAAAATGCTGTTTATCGACAAAATCGACTACTCAACCAGTAAATTACAACCCCGTACATCGCTATTATCAATTCGGCCTAAAATCTCAAATTGCTCTTTTTCAATCAATTTGCCCAAATCCTGGGTTTCAATAAATGCGCAAGTGCTAAAATTTGCCAAATCTACCACATTCATTCCNCCTACTTTTCCGCTTAGATAGGTAAACGGATCATTTATCTCTCTGATTATCACCTTCATCCACGGAGGGCACCTGTAGTAACCCAACCCTTGCGAATAGGCCTGCGACATCAATTCAGTCATGCCATACTCGGAGTGAATAACTTCCGTATTAAACTTTTGGTTCAAAAAGACATGTAATTCCTGCCTGGTTATTTCCTGCCTTCTTCCCTTCATCCCTCCGGTTTCCATTACTAGAGCCTGGCTTAAGTCAATCTCAAATTTTTCGGCCAGATCTAACAACGCAAACGACACACCCCATAATAGTATTTTACGCGGCCCCGGATTCAACACTTTAATTTTTTGGAGCAACGCTTCATGGTTATACAAATAATACCCCGAATGTTCCGATTCGCTCNNAGTGCGGATAAACTGATCGATCATGGCAATTAACGAAGATCCCTCACGCTCCAGGTAAGCCGGTAACAAGGCCAGTATATGGTATTGTTTTAATGATCCATAAAATTGCTCAAAGGTTTTTACTGCATGCTGCTGGTAAAANGCCAGGTTAGCCACTGAATGGCGGCTGGTCTGCAAACCGGTGGTTCCGCTGCTTTTGAATTCTGTTTCGGGTATCCATTGGCCGGTTTGAATTGTTTGAGTTTTAAAAAANCTGATTGGCAAAAACGGCACCTGGGTTAAAAACTCAATTTGGTCTGGTTTTACCTTCAGATTTTGTAAATACTGTTTATAAACCGGGTTATTTTCTGCCTGAAAACGGAATAAACGGATCGCAATATCTTCAAAGTTGCTGTCGTTAACAGCATGCAAACCAGCTTCAAAACTTTTGAATGTGTTCAGGCGTTGTTTATGTTTACAAGCAATAAAGGTAAAAAATGAGAGTGATTAAGCATTTGCTAATGTTCGGAATCTTAACTGCCGTTGCAGGCTCCTGCTTTCATGCACCGGAGTTTCCCATTGAACCCCAAATTGAGTTTGAAGACATGACTTATAAACGGGTGAATGGGATTGACTCATTAATATTCTTCTTAACATTTACAGATGGCGATGGTGACCTGGGCCTTGAAAACTCCGAGCTAAATTGCAGTCTAAATACCGATAACAATCAAATTTGTTTCGAAAATAAAGTCTATACGCTTTACCAACGATCGGAGGATGGACAGTATGGGATTGTGGATACAGGCACACCTTGTAATCAGGCATCCACCTGCTATAACAGTAAATTCTTGATTCTGAAATCCGATCTCAACCCGGTAACCTATGGAGATAAACGAACAAACCCGGAATACGCTGCGCTGCCTGCATTTATCAAACCCTACAATTGCATCAACTGGCAAGTTTTACGGGATAGTAACGGTGATGTTACTGATACTATTTATTTTCAACTAAACCCCAATCATCACAATTTTGATATTGATTTTCTGGTGAAGAATCCAAATGGAACTTTTACAGAGTTCGATTTTACGAAAGAATTTGACTACCCGAATTGTGGTATTACCTACAATGGAAGATTTCCGATTTTATACCAGGACAGACCCGGCTCGCCCATTGAAGGAAAGATAAGGTTTGGAATTGGTTCGCCTGTTTTTAAAGCTCAGTTTAGCTTAAAGACTTTAAAATTCCGGATTCAAATCAAAGACCGGGCATTAAACCGGAGTAACATTGTTGAAACCCCTGAAATTACTTTTTAGAATATTCGCTTAATATAATTCAGGAAAACTGCCAGGGTCTGCTTCGTGCATAATGGCATAAACCGAATCAAATACATCTTCGGCATTAGGTTTCGAAAAATAATCACCATCCGAACCATACGCGGGCCTGTGTTCCTTGGCTGTAAGGGTACGCGGTACCGCATCTAAAAACTGATAAGCCCCCTGTTCTTCTATAACTTGCTGCATCATAAATGCAGTAGCTCCACCGNNCACATCTTCATCGGTAAACAAAACACGATTGGTTTTCTTTATCGACTGTAAAATAGTTTTTGGCAAATCAAAGGGTAGCAATGTTTGTACATCAATCACCTCGCACGAAATACCAATAGCTTCAAGCTCATTGGCCGCCTCCAATACAATGCGGCACATAGCGCCATAGGTAACTATGGTTACATCATTGCCTTGCTTTAATATTTCGGGTTCGCCCAGGGGTACTGTAAACTCACCAATGTTTGCGGGTAGTTTTTCCTTCAACCGATATCCGTTCAGGCATTCCACAATCAAAGCAGGGTCGTCTGATTGGAGTAGTGTATTATAAAAACCAGCAGCCTGGGTCATATTTCTGGGTACCAAAACAAACATGCCCCGCAACGCATGCAAAATCATACCCATAGGCGATCCGGCATGCCACACACCTTCCAGCCGATGGCCCCGCGTTCGCACAATTAGCGGTGCCTTTTGGCCTCCTTTTGTTCGGTATTGCAAACAAGCTAAATCATCCGATAGTGTTTGCAAAGCATATAACAAGTAGTCAAGATATTGAACTTCAGCAATGGGCCGTAACCCACGCAAGGCAGCGCCTATCCCCTGCCCGATAATTGTGCACTCGCGAATGCCGGTATCCGTTACGCGCAACTCTCCAAATTTTTGTTGAAGACCGGCAAAGCCCTGGTTCACATCTCCGATTTTACCAACATCTTCACCAAAAGCCAACACCTTCGGATCGCGCTGCAATGCTTCGCGGAAGCAAGCCTGCAAAATTTCTCGTCCGTCTATCAAGGGTGAATTATCATGATAGACCGGAGCAATGGGATTTACCTTTAATGCCGACCAGGCAGATTGACTATGAAGATAGGAACTAAACCGATCGAAGTTTTTNTCTTCTGAACTTTTTATCCATGCTACCAATTGGCTACGCGTTTCTGACGAACCATGCCTGAGTAATCGTGCCGCTTTGCGTGCTGCTTTTACAGCATCCATCAAGAGTGGGTTAATCGTTTTACGCAGTTCCTGTAAAATATCTTCAATTGCCGGCTGTTCACCAATTGCCTCATTTAGTATTTGCTCAAGTTCCTTCTGCGATTTCTGAATATCCTTGTTAAAATCTTTCCAGGCAGCATCTTTTGCTGCCCGCGCAGTTGCCTTGGCATTTTTNTCAATTTCATCCAACTCTTCCGCAGATGCGGCCCCATTTTCAATCAACCACTGCCGTAGCTTGCGAATGCAATCAAATTCTGTTTCCCACGCTAATCTTTCTTTTGATTTATAGCGCTCATGCGAACCGGAGGTAGAATGACCTTGCGGTTGAGTCATCTCTGTAACATGTACCAACACCGGAACGTGTTCCTCCCGGCAAATTTTNTCGGCTTTTTCGTAAACGGAAATCATCGAAAGATAATCCCACCCTTTTACGGTAAAGATTTCATAACCCTTTTCCGATTTATTGCGCTGAAAGCCGGCCAGTATTTTCGAAATGCTTCCTTTGGTAGTTTGATATTCAGCAGGAACTGAAATACCATATTCATCGTCCCATACAGAAATAAGCATGGGCACCTGCAAAACTCCGGCTGCATTAATGGCTTCAAAGAAGTGACCTTCTGATGTGGAGGCGTTGCCAATGGTTCCAAATGCGATTTCATTTCCAGCGGTACTCAATTCGGGGTATGCAGCCAANCCGGGATTATTCCGGAAAAGTTTGGATGCATAGGCAAGGCCCACCAACCGTGGCATTTGTCCGGCCGTAGGCGAAATATCAGAACTGCTGTTCTTTAGTTGTGCCAGGTTTTTGAATGCCCCTTGCTTATCAATCATGCGGGTAGCAAAATGACCATTCATTAACCGACCGGCCGAGGCTGGATCAGCCTCTACACTGGTGTGGGCGTAGAGTTGCGCAAAATATTGTTGCAGGGTTAACTCCCCAATTGCGAGCATAAAAGTTTGATCGCGATAATAACCTGCACGATGATCGCCTGGTCTAAAAATTTTAGCCATGGCAATTTGGGCCAACTCTTTGCCATCGCCAAAGATTCCAAACTTGGCCTTACCCATAAACACCTCTTTGCGACCCAGCAAACTAGCCTCGCGACTTTCGCAGGCAAGGCGATAATCAGCAAGAATAGCAGCTACTTTCTTTTCTGATAATCCGGTAACCAACGTTTTTGTTTGCGCCACTTCGAAATCCAGTTTGGTTATTGGTAAAAATAGGCAAAAACAAAGGAGGTGGCAAAAGTGAAATTTTATCCATATAAAATCAGGCTAATTTCTTCATTCACCGAATAATGTCATTCAATCATTAAAAATTTCATTAGGATAATTTGTGATGTATCGGGCCAATAGGACGAGAAAACTAATCTGCTTTTAACCCCTTCCTGAGAAATAACAACCCACAGCTGTTTCGATATCAAAAATTTCTTTTGCCACTTATGGACCTGGCTGCGCACACGAAACCGTAAAAAGTCGGTCATGGAAATCTGGTGCCTGGCATTTTGCAATCGTGTACGAATGTTATCTTTGTGAGCACTTTATCTAAAGTGAAATTTTAACTGAAATATCTTTAAACATTATTTGATATGATCATTGGCGTACCCAAAGAGATTAAAAACAATGAGAACCGCGTGGCGGTAACTCCTGCCGGGGCTCAGGAATTTATTAAGAAGGGCCATACTGTTTATGTGCAAACCAAAGCTGGCGATGGCAGCGGGTTTTCAGATGAAGAATACAAAGGAGCGGGCGCAAAAATTCTGTCAACCGCTAAAGAAGTTTTCGATATAGCCGAAATGATCGTAAAGGTTAAAGAACCCATCGAACAGGAATATGATCTTATCCGAAAAGATCAATTGGTATTTACTTATTTTCATTTTGCTTCGTACGAGCCATTGGCACATGCGATGCTTAAAACCGGTGCCGTATGTCTTGCCTACGAAACGGTAGAGCGCCCCGACAGAAGCCTGCCATTATTAGTTCCTATGTCGGAAGTAGCAGGACGTATGTCCATTCAGGAAGGAGCCAAATACCTGGAGAAGCCCTTGAAAGGCCGTGGAATATTGCTGGGCGGTGTGCCAGGCGTAATGCCAGCTAAGGTTTTAATTCTGGGTGGTGGTGTGGTTGGAACCAATGCTGCTAAAATTGCTGCCGGCATGGGTGCCGATGTAACTATTACCGATGTAAATCTGAATCGCTTGCGTTATCTGGATGATGTAATGCCGAAGAACGTACATACCATGGCCTCTAACGATTACGTATTGCGTGAATTGGTAAAAACTTCTGACTTGATTGTAGGTGGCGTATTAATTCCTGGTGCCAAAGCACCCAAACTTATTACACGCGATATGCTCAAGACCATGCGTCCCGGTACCGTACTTGTGGATGTTGCGGTTGACCAGGGCGGGTGTATCGAAACCTGCAAACCCACTACACACGAAGATCCTACTTACATTATTGATGACATTGTGCATTACTGTGTTGCCAACATGCCCGGTGCTGTACCTTATACTTCTACCCTTGCATTAACAAACGCTACCCTTCCATATGCTTTAAAACTGGCAAACAACGGTTGGAAAAAAGCATGCAGAGAAAATGATGATTTGAAGAAAGGACTTAATGTGGTGCAGGGAAAGGTAGTGTATAAGGCTGTTGCCGATGCCTTCAACCTGCCTTACACCAGCGTAGAGGAAATACTTTAAGCTTCGAATTTTGGAAATGCTTCAAGGAACTGAACCGGGGCGCCAGGTTTAGCCAGTGCTTCAAAGCAATACTGCGCCATTCCATTCGTAACTGCTACATAGCGTGCCCCAACGGTCATGTTATACACGGCAACCTGGTTAAACGCTTTNTGTGTGAGTTTGATTTCGGGAGCCTTGCATTCAACCAACATCCAGGGCTTACCGGTTCGGTCGTGAATAATAATGTCGGAACGCTTGTGAAGTTTGTTGTAGGTTAAGCCCCGCTCAACTTTAAACAATGCCTTGGGATACGACAGTTCGTTAATCAGGAAGTGGATAAAATGCTGGCGCACCCATTCTTCGGGCGTAAGCACCACATACTTTTTNCGAATAATATCAAAAATCCAAACTTTTCCCTGTTCTTTGCGCAAAGCAATGTTAAATTCGGGAAGGTTTAATTTATACATGTGCTAAAATTAACCTTTGAACACCACATTGTAATACAATCATTATATACCAATCATGAAATCAAAACAGGAAATTGTTGAAAACTGGCTTCCCNGATACACCGGTGTAAAGCTGGAAGATTTTGGCCGCTATATCTTGCTTACTAATTTTGATAACTACGTTAAGAAGTTTGCTGAATGGAACGATGTGGAAGTAAAGGGGATGGATCGTGCCATGCGCAGTGCCACAGCCGGTGGCATTACCATTATCAACTTTGGGATGGGTAGCCCAAACGCAGCAACGATTATGGATTGCCTTACCGCAATTATGCCGNGGGCATGCCTGTTTTTAGGAAAGTGCGGAGGCTTAAAGAAANAAAATGATCTGGGAGATTTCATTCTCCCTATTGCTGCCATTCGGGGCGAGGGTACATCGAATGACTATTTCCCGGCCGAAGTGCCTGCCTTACCTGCTTTTGCTTTACAGAAAGCCATTTCAACCACCATTCGGGATAATAACCAGGACTATTGGACCGGAACAGTTTACACCACCAACCGCAGGGTGTGGGAATGGGATGAGGTATTTAAAGATTACCTGGTCAAAATCAGAGCCATGGCAATTGATATGGAAACCGCCACCATTTTTTCTACCGGGTTTTACAATGAAATCCCTACCGGTGCGCTCCTGCTGGTTTCCGATCAGCCTATGATTGTGGAGGGAATTAAAACCGAAGCCAGTGATAAAGTGGTTACCACCAGTTATGTTGACCTTCATCTTAAAATAGGAATCGAATCGCTGAAGCAACTTATTAACAACGGCATGACGGTGAAACACCTGCGCTACTAAACTGCACGGGCATGCCTCCTTGCAACCAAAAGTGCAAGCAAGCCCAACACAAAGAAAGCGATGAGAGCCAACACGGAGTTCTTCATTCCAAANACTTCATCGATATAGCCGAAGCTAAAAATGCCAATGACAATCGCAATTTTNTCAGTTACGTCATAAAAACTAAANAAGGAGGCCGTATCATTGGTTACGGGCATCAACTTGCTATAGGTACTTCTGCTTAAAGATTGAATACCACCCATCACCAATCCCACCGCTACGGCCAATCCATAAAAATGAAATTCAACTTCCAATCCGGATTCTTTCAGATTAGCCACCTGGTAGGCTGCAATGCAAACCAAAATCCAGAATAAAACCACACCCATCAATACCGGCAAGTTTCCCAACCTGCCCGACAAATAAGACATAAGCATGGCTCCGGGAATTGCCACCAACTGAATCAAAACAACTGTTACAATCAACTTATCAGCCGGTAAGCCCAGCGCCTGGCTGCCAAACAAGGTGGCGGCCAGCATAACCGTTTGCACACCCATGCTGTAAAAGAAAAAGGCAACTAAAAACCATTTCAGCAACTTAAGCTGCTTTACCTGGCTCCATACTTTATTCAATTCGATAAATCCGGCTTGTAAAACTTCCTTTATTGATTTTTCTTTTGGTGTTTTACTTTCCGGCAACCATGCAAAGGTTATCTGCGAAAACGCTAACCACCACAAGCCAACTAATAAAAAAGTAAACCGGGGCCCGGAGGTATCATCCCCTTTTGCACTGAAGTAAAGCACCAGCCCAAAACCTGCCAGTTGCAACAATACACTACCTGCATAGCCCATTGAATACCCCCGTGCGCTTACCCAATCGCGGTCTTCGGAGGCAGCAATTTCCGGCAGGTACGAGTTATAAAACACCAGGCTGCCGATATAACCCATGGCAGCCATGATAAAACAGAATACACCCCAACCCACACTTGGTTGAGGCCCCTTAAACCAGAACAAGCCAATACAAGCAGCACCACCCAGGTAGGTAAAGAATTGCATAAACTTCTTNTTATTACCACGCGAGTCGGCTACGGAAGATAATACCGGTAATGCAAGGGCGATCAGGAAGTATGCGGTAGCCAACGCGTAATCATAGAGCGCGGTATTTTTAAATGTACGCCCCAGCAATGGCACGGTGTCTTCTCCATAAGCTGCTTTTGTAATGCCGGCAAAATAAATTGGAAANAANGTTGTGGTGATAACCAGGTTATACACCGAATTTGCCCAGTCGTACATACACCAGGCATTGATAACTTTTATATCGCGGTATGTGGCTACTGTTTGCATAAAAATAGCCTTCTGGTTTAGAGAAGGCTATTGAATAATGTCACCTACTTCGGTTATTAATTCTCCAGGCGTTCTTCTGTTGTTGAATACAGAAGTTTTCTGGCATTTGCCTTTCTCAACTCTGTCTCAACATCAGCAATAATTCCTCTTTTGGTTTCTTTATCTACTTTTAAGGAAACTGTCAGCTGATCGCGCTCTACTTCGTCCAGTTTTGCTTTTTCTTCATTCACCCAGCGAATTACGTCTTTGGTATCAATGAAAGCATCATTGGCCTGAATCTTTGCCTCCTTACCATATTGCTGAGTCTTGGTGGGTTCTCCGATATACAGGTTAGCAACCAATCCTTTACGCATTAGTTTTCTTAGTTGCGAAGCTTGTGGAATTTGCTGTTTTACTTCAATGGTTGTTTCACGCATCTCTGTTGTAACCATGAAAAANAAGAGAAGCATAAATACAACGTCTGGCATAGAGGAAGTGGGAATTTCCTGCTTTACCTCTGCTTTNTTCTTAAACTTTGACATATCAAATTATGTTTTAGTTACCACCCGCTTTAGTTGGATCGGCAATTGAGATGTTGAGCGGAATTCCTGCCCTGCCTTTCTCGTAGATTGCCTTATTCCTTGGAACAGCCAAATCCGATGCGGCTTCCCGGAACTCAGCGTTAGTAACACCTGCTTGTTCAGCATAAATATCATAGTACGCACCCTGAACAATATCGAGCAATTCTATGAAACGCTTATGACTAGTTCCCCGGTCGGTCTTAAAAGATACGATAGCCTTTTCCGGATTATCCGAACTAGCCGGGTCTTTGCCATTGTTCAGGATGAACTTTTTGATTTCTTCTTTCAGGCCAGTTACATCTTCTCTTGGTTCACCTTCTACCAGCAAGGCATCAGACGAGTTAATCTGAATCTTGAACATGTTGCGCTCTTGAATTTTAACATCCTCCGGAGGAGTAGCCTCTGGTGGTGGTGGTAACGCAATGCTCAAACCTTTGTTATTTGGCATAGTAGTAGTAACCAGAAAGAATGTTAACAGCAGAAAGGCGATATCCGCCATGGATGCGTTAGGTATATCTGGTGTTGCTCGTGCCATTACTTTAATGCTTTATTTATTTCTGAATAAATTACCCTATAATGGCTAAAACCAATGTTATGTAAAACATGATAAGACCGGCACCTATCAATTTCGAAGATCCCTCCGTTATACCCATAAGTGTTCCTGATGGGGTAATTTCTGATCCGGAAAGTGAATACGAAATAAAAATACAACAGCCAAAATTCCAACGGAAATACCCGATTTAACCAGGTTACTGGGAGATTTCAATATTTGTATCAGCGGCATAACAAATGCGCTGAGAACAGCCAAGCCAATCAGGCCATAGCCAATATAAAGTCCTGCATCTAACATCTTACAATTATTTAGATAGCTTATGCTTAACCAAAATATCAATCAAACTAATGGAAGCATCTTCCATGGAATTAACAATAGCATCAATCCTTGACACACAGTAGTTGTACATGATTTGCAGAATCATACCCACAATAAGACCCGCTACTGTAGTAATAAGCGCCACTTTCATACCACCCGCAACAACGTTAGGAGAAATATCACCGGCTGCCTGAATCGCATCAAACGCGAAGATCATACCGATTACAGTACCAAAGAATCCAAGCATTGGACCGAGTGAAATAAACAAAGAAATCCAAATCAGACCTCTCTCCAATTTACCCATTTCAACGCCACCGTAAGAAACGATTGACTTTTCAACCATTTCGATGCCTTCTGATGAACGCATCAGGCCTTGTGTAAAAATAGAAGCAACCGGGCCTCGTGTATTCTTTGTAACATCTTTGGCCGCCTCGATCCCGCCTTTCGCAAGCGCATCTTCAATTTTAGCTAAAAGTTTCTTTGTATCTGTTGTAGCAAGATTCAGGGTTATTACTCTTTCAATAGAAACAGCCAAACCTAAAATCAAGCATATCAAAATGGGCCACATGTAGGTAGGATCACCTTCAATAAACTTGTCTTTAACAATTTGATGGAAAGAAGCCTCATCAGTGGCGACTTCCTCAGTAGGTTCCTGGGCATCCTGCGTGTAGGCCTGTGTGGTGCTGAACGTGAGCAGCCCGATTAATGCAAAAATCGAAAGTAATTTTTTCATGGTTTAAGGTTTAGATAATACTTGAAGTGGCCAAATTTAAAGGTTTTGGTTAATGCCAAACAAGATTTTAAAAAAATCTAAAATTCTATTCGGTGCTTTTCTCCTTTCTGCCATATAATTCAAAATACGTCCGTTAGTCACGCAAAATTTGATTTTGTTCGGGCACTTTCCATTGTGGCTCCTCAACCGAAAATCCGATCCTGGAGGCTTTTGGAAAGGGGTGGATTAATCCATTTCTTTGCGGGACTTTTTTGGAGAGGTGTCCGAGTGGTTGAAGGAGCACGCCTGGAAAGTGTGTATACCTGAAAGGGTATCGCGGGTTCGAATCCCGCTCTCTCCGCACTTATGTTAGTCAGGCCATTTCACCGGCCAGTGAAACCCCAATCTTTGCNCGGGTCTCTTCTCTTCCAAATTCAGCCAGCAGCAGCATCAGTTTGGTAATTGCTGCTTCCAGGGTAATATCGCCTCCACTTATCACTCCAATATCAGCTAAGGCTTTGCTTGTTTCATACCGGCCCTGCTCTACCATACCGCCTGGGCATTGGGATACATTTAGCAAAAGTAAGCCCCGCTCTACGGCCGATTTTAAACGATTCACAAACCAGGACGCGGTGGGGGCATTTCCCGATCCATAGGTTTCAACTATTACCGCCTTTACACCTTCTGTATTTAGTACCGCATCTACCATTTGTGGACTGATTCCCGGAAAAAGCTTCAGGATTGCCACCGAGGAATCAAAGGTTGACAACAACCTGAGGGTACCAGTTGACGGGATCGAAATTGCAGCCAGGTTGTAATCAATTTTAACCCCGGCCTTTGCCAGCACCGGGTAGTTGCCTGACTCGAAGGCATCGAAGTGCATACTCTCCACTTTNTTGGCACGATTACCCCGAAGCAACTGATAATCGAAATAGATGCAGACTTCGGGAACAAGCGGCCTGCCATCTTGTTTGGCAGAAGCAATCTCCAGCGAAGTAATCAGATTTTCGCGGGCATCCGACCGGGGCTGGCTGATGGGCAACTGAGCCCCNGTGAAAATTACCGGTTTGGCCAGGTTGGGCAACATAAAACTGATGGCCGAGGCGGTAAAAGCCATGGTATCGGTACCATGCAGTACCACAAAACCATCCTGTGCCTGGTAATTCTCAAAAATAATCTCACCAATCGCCTTCCAGTGTTCAGGCGATATATTAGAAGAATCAATCGGTTTGATAAAGGAGACAACTGTTATTTCAAGAAAGAGATTTCGCAAAGCCGGCAATTGCTCCTTTATTAAGGAGAAGTCAAACGGAATCAATACGCCTGATTCATCGTAGGTCATTCCAAACGTGCCTCCGGTGTAGATAATCATTACCCGCGAGCGCGCTTCGGCCGGGGTGGCAGTGTTAATGCGGATGCGTGTGTACTTCATTCTTTAAACAACTTAGAGGCGTTCGAATATGTGTGCTCCATTAATTCCTGAACAGGCATATTTCGCAAGGCGGCTACCGGGCCGCAATTAAGGGAATATATTCTGGAGTATTGCGTTTACCGCGATGGGGCACAGGCGCCAGGTAGGGACTGTCGGTTTCCAGAACCAGGCGATTAATATCAATTTGTGGAATAACTGTATCCAGCCCTCCATTTTTAAATGTAGCCACACCACCAATACCCAGGTAAAATCCAAGGCTCAAAATTTTATTTGCCTGCTCTAACGTTCCGGAAAAACAGTGGAACACCCCCGTTAAGGCAGGGCCGGCAAAAGGCCCCAGCAAGGCTATGGTCTCATCAATCGATTGGCGGCAATGGATAACCAACGGAAGTTTGTATTGCTTTGCCCACCCCGTTTGAATCTTAAAGGCTTCCTGTTGTTGTTCCCAAAAGGTTTTGTCCCAGTATAAGTCGGTTCCCATTTCGCCAATTGCAGCAAACCGTTTTTGTGCAACCAACTTTCAACCAGGTAGAGCTCTTTTTCGAAATCTTTTAACCGAACACGGGTGCAGGCCCATCATCGCAATGCATTGGTTCGGAAACTTTGCCTCTACCTCCAGCATTGCATCAATAGACGTATGGTCTATATTGGGCATATAAATCCGGTTCACGCCTAACGCTGTGCATTGCGCAAGCACCTCGTGCCGGTCGGTATCAAAGTCTTGGGTGTAGATGTGGGCATGGGTGTCAATCCAAAAACTCATGCGGCTAATTTAAGAATTCATCTAAAGCCGCGTTCAACAGGTTTTCGTTCTTACTACTTTTAAATCCTGTACAAGTTGGGAGCAGTCCGATAGCCTTTTCCACATTCAGGTTATCCTGTGTTTGAACTACGGCAATTTTATTTTCTTTTACATAGCGGCCCAGGTATTCTTGTTCGGTTTGGCCCGGAGTTGGAATCAGAATTACCTGCTGCTTTCCCAAACAATATAAATCCATAATGGTGCTGTAACCGCTTCGTGCAATTATTACCGAGGCATTTACCATAAGTTGTTCCAACTCAGTTGCCGGAAGGTGGTTAATCAGCTCAACTCCATTTTGCACCCGAACACTCGCAGCATCTGTTAACCCACGCACAATCACAGACGGGCGCATAAGTTTGGTGAGCTGCGAAAGCAGGGCCTGTTCGAACAACGTGCGTTGATTTTCCGGTCCGGAAACCAAACCAAGAATCAGCGAATCGTTTATTGGTTTGCGAGGAGGCGTAAACCGGCTGAGCATACCGACAAACCGATGAGGTAATTTTACACCTGCAGTAAAGGGTTGTGTAATACCGGAAGGTCCGAAATCTGGAATCCAAACAGAATCAAATTTTGCCAGCGCTTTTTTGAGGGTTGTATTAATAATAGTGGCCCCCAAATTCCAAACTCCAGAAAACAATATTCGCAATTGATGCGTGATAATAACGGAAGGAATTTTCTCACTATAGCACCCATACCGGTTATCGGACAGGATGTGTGTAATAGAAAGTTGGGTTATTAATTGCTGAACCTGCTGGTGCTCCTGCCGGATGGTTTTTAGCAGCCTGGGTAATTGCATGATCATATTTAACATGAATGAACCATGGGCTGGGTACAACACTTTATGGGCCGGCAACTCGACAAACCGAAGGGTTGGGAATTCTTGCTTTAATAAATGCAATGCCGCGCCATCACTCCCAATGGTAACTTCGATTTTCCGATGTATTAATTGATTAATGACCGGGATGCTACGCGTGGCATGCCCCAGCCCCCAATTCAATACAGCAACAAAAATATGCATGTGCAAATATACGATCAGAGCAATCCAAATGAGTAACCCTCCGTATTCAAATACTCCAGGTAGCGCGGTAAAGCAAACATGAGGTTTCGTTCGGCTTTATAGCTGTCATGAAATACCACAATAGAACCGGGTCGCGTGGCTTGAATTGTTCCCCGAAGGCATTTATCGGGAGAGATGCGTTGGCGGTAATCTTGCGTAAGCACATCCCACATCATGATTTTATATTTCTCTTTCAGCGCTTTAATCTGTTGGCGGGTTATTCGGCCATAAGGCGGACGGAAGAGCGGGGTGGTGACGGGTAACAGGTGGTCGGTGCGATGGGTGTTAAGTATTGTTTCGCACTTGACCGTGTTATCGAGGTAAGACTGCAAGGGCGTATTCCAACCATTTAAATGATTAAACGTATGGTTACCAACTGCATGGCCAGCAGGTAAGATTTTTGCAAATACTTCCGGGTGCTTCTGTACATTATCGCCAATACAAAANAANGTAGCAACCGCATTGTACGGTTTCAAGGTTTCCAACACAAAATCAGTAGCACCGGGAACAGGCCCATCATCAAACGTCAGGTAAACTTTTTTNTCGGCAACCGGCATGCGCCATATCAATTGGGGATACAGCCACGGAAGAAAAAANGGTGTTTGAAACAGACTCAAGATTCTAAAATTTAAGATTGCTAAGATTCAAAATTTTAAATCTCGAATTTGAAATTTTGAACTACTCTACTCTGCATGAAAGAATTGTAATATCATCGCGGTACCCGTTGCGGCCTTTAAAACCATCCAGGTTTACAATAATATCCTGGTGCATGGTGCGAATATCTTTGCTGCGATTGGCCTGCAGGTAATCGACCAATGCCTGCACACCATACTCTGCACCGGTTTCACTTACTGTTTCAGTAAGTCCATCGGTATAAGCGAACAGGGTAAATTCATCCAGGTTAGTTATAAAACCTTCGTTCAAAAATGGTAAGGGATTCATTGCTCCCAATACCGTGCTACCTTCTTCAAGCAGGTGTACCCCGTTTTTATCTAACAGAATAGGTGGGTTGTGGCCAGCATTTACATAAACCATTGTTTTGAGGCTAAGGTCATAAATCGCACCAAAGAAGGTAATGAATTTTTCGCCTTTGGTATTTTCCATTACCTGGTAATTGAGCGCCTCTACGATTTCTTTCAGGTTAGGTGTTTGGCGTAGCAATGTTCGTAACGAGGCCTGAAAATTGGACATCATTAATGCGGCCGCAATTCCTTTACCGCTTACATCGGCCACGCAAATCAAAAACTGATTTTTATTAATGGGCACATAATCGTAATAATCGCCACCCACCCTATCATGTGGTAAATAACTGGCTTCAATTTTTAAGCGATCGGTATAGGGCAACCGATCCGGGAATAAGAATTGCTGCACATCGCTGGCAATTTCCAACTCTTTACGGAAGGCTTCCTGTTCCAATTGTTTACGCGCCAGTTTCTTGTTCTCGATGGCAACTATAATAATGTTGCTTAGTGCCTGAATGAATTTTATACTCTCTTCCCGATTATATTTACTGGGATGCAGCCCGCCCACAAACACAAGCGCCAAAGTATCTGATTTATGAGCTACAGGAATAACCAGGTCGAACTCGTGAAACGCACATTCTTCATCAAATTCATCCATGCGGTGGATGTTCCGGATCATCTTAAACCGATCATCCAAGCCATGTTTTTGAAAATCTGACTGGGTACCAAAACTTACTTTGCAATTCCAGATTTCATCAAGTACGAACAGTGCCAACTTCTTGATGTTGAGATTAGAACGTAACGTGAAGTTAAAAATCTTATAGAGTGAATCCTCCGGAACGTTATTATTGATGGATTGAGTTACCTCCAGCAACGCATTGAGTTCCAGCTCTTTTCTTTCAAGTAATGTTCTAAGTTCCTGTTCGCTCATATTGTATTGTGTAAAAATACTAAAAGCCTATTCAATAGACTACCCATTTTTGGAGGTTACACGAGATTAACAAAAGCTTAAAGGTTGGTGGTCTGCGAAGCCACGTAAAGCCGTATGGTTTCCGGCTAAACCGTGCGACCTTTCCATGTATAACCAACCATTTGCGAGGTAATGGCTATTACAACAACATAGATTGGATAAACCAACTGCAAAAAAATGAAAGCTGATAAACTGAACCTTTGCCGGATCAACCTGGCGATGTAACCCAACAACACACACTCCAATAATATCTTAATTGAAATTACTACCAATAAATACGGGCTTGTTGTAGTAAGAGCAAGCACACCTGTTGCCAACCACAGCAGTTGAAACAAGAAAACAAATACTGCAAGTGATTTTGTAAACGCTGAAGTATTGGCCTTCCATTTACTTGCCCACCGGATGCGCTGCTCAAAAAANNATCACCGATCGATTGGGGTGGAATGGTCTTGCAACTGTTGTTTCCATAAATAATAGCACGAACCGATTTTGGAAACTGTACTAAAATTTTGCGCATCAGAAATTCATCATCGCCAGAAGCAATGTGTTCGGTGCCCGTATATCCGCCAACCGCATCAAAGGCCGATTTTCTAAAAGCCAGGCTTGCCCCGTTACACATCACCGGCTTGTGCCAGCCCAACATACCAAGCCCCACCGCCATAACACTCGCAAACTCAACGGCCTGCAGGTTACCAAATAAAGTGGCATCATTTTTAAGNCAAACCGTTCCTGCCACCAGTTGCGTAGTTGGTTTGAACGAACGCACCAGATCTGCCAGCCAATCAGGAGGAAGTTCACAATCAGCATCGGTAGTTACAATAATTTCACCAACCGCTGCATGAATACCCGCAGCCAGGGCCTGCTTTTTTCCACCACCTGCCGACTTAATAAGGGTGAAAGTAAATTGCGGGTATTCATGTTGCAACGCCTGTGCTACCTGCACCGAGGTATCTTCTGAATGATCATCCACCAAAATTAATTCCCACTTGCCTGCATACGTTTGTTGGGCCAGCGAAGGTATCAACACGCGCAGGTTGTGTGCCTCGTTGCGCATGGCCACCACGATCGTAACGGCCGGAGTTACAGTTGATGAAAATATATCCTTCCTCCACCTGTTTAGGCCGCTGATCAGGGTAATCAAAAANATAAAATAGACTACAAANATGCTGAGCCAGATAACCATTGCGTGTTTATCAGTAAGTTTGAGACGTGAACAAAGTTGATAAAAAGCGATAACTGAAAAGATAATTTTAGGATTAGACNCCGGCACCAACGTGATGGGCTATGGGGTAATTCTGATTCGAACTGGTTCTGTTAGCGTGTTACAGTTTGGTGTAATCCAAATGGGAAAAACCGGAGCGCATGCCATGAAGCTTAAANAAATTTTTGACCGGGTACTTGCTTTGGTTGATGAATTTAAGCCCGATGAAGTTGCCCTGGAAGCTCCTNTTTTTGGTAAGAACGTACAGTCGATGTTAAAGCTGGGCCGTGCACAAGGCGTTGCGATGTCGGCTGCGCTATACCGTGAAATTCCTATTACAGAATATGCGCCTAAANAAGTAAAACAATCCGTTACCGGGAATGGAAATGCTTCGAAAGAACAAGTGGCTAAAATGCTGATGCAGATTTTCAGCATTAAAGAAATACCCAAACTTTTGNATGCTTCCGATGCACTGGCCGTTGCTGTATGTCATCATTACCAGCAAGGCAGCATTAAACCAAAAGCGAAAGGCTGGGCCGATTTTCTAAAAGCAAATCCCAAGCGGATTTCGGGGGAAAGTAAATCAGTGGTCATTGATCAGTATTCAGTGGTTGGTAATCGGTGATCAGTAGTCGGTATGCTTATTTACCGAATACCAAATTCCTGTCCACCGAGTCTCACAAGTTCATGCACAATTCTTTCGGCAGTCCTGCCATCCCACAACTGTGGAATTTTCCCNTGCTTCCATTCGTCCTTCTTTACTTTTTCCAGTGCCTTGGTAAGTGCCGTAAAATCATCACCAATCATTTCGTTGGTTCCTTCCGTTACTGTTTCCGGGCGTTCGGTATTGTTTCGCAAGGTAAGGCACGGCACCCCCAACACGGTGGTTTCTTCCTGCACCCCACCCGAGTCGGTAATTACGGCTTTGGATTCTTTTATCAGATAAATAAACTCCAGGTAGCTGAGCGGATCGCACGCGCGGATATTTTTNGGCTTCTGCGCAAGCGTTGAAAAATTTTTCATGGTACGCGGATGCACCGGAAAAACAATGGGCAACCCCGTATCATCTAAAACCTTCATCCACTTTGCAAACTTTTCAGGATCATCCACATTGCTGGGCCGGTGGAGTGTGAGCACAAAATAGTTTTTGGATTGCAAGCCGAACTCTGTCCACAATTCGGGCTTTATTGTGCGCGGAAGTTGTGTGAGCAACGTATCGATCATGGTATTGCCTACAAANAATATCTGCTCATCTTTTACACCCGACTTCATGAGGTTTTCATTTGCCACCTGCGAGGTTGTAAAGAAATAATCGGCAAGCGAATCGGTAACAATCCGGTTTATCTCCTCGGGCATAGTCATGTCAAACGAACGGATGCCGCCCTCCACATGGGCTACTTTTGTATTGAGTTTNTTAGCCACGATGGTGCAGGCCATAGTAGAAGTTACATCGCCCACTACAATTACAAGATCTGCAGGATTGGCGAGCAGGTCTTTNTCAAACTCAATCATGATGCGGGCCGTTTGTTCGGCCTGCGTGCCGGAGCCAGCCCCCAGGTTAACATGCGCAGCGGGTATTTGTAATTGCTCAAANAAGATTTTACTCAGCCGGTCGTCATAGTGCTGGCCGGTGTGTACCAACCGGTAGTCCAGTTTATAGCCATCTTTCCGTGCCCGCTCAATAGCNCGGATAATGGGCGCTATTTTCATAAAGTTAGGCCGGGCTCCGGCTATCAGGGTAATTTTCATATGTNNAATACACTTAACAATATTTGTGNNGCTGCAAAGATACTGATCAAGTCGTTTGTTAGTTGATGGTTCGTGCAATACGGGCCGCTTTTTCAAAAGGTGAAACTTAAACGCTGCTTTAAATCGTTGCAAAGGTAAGTTTACCTGAGCATTGGTAAATATTTTTTGATAAAAATTCCCACACTCACTCTGCGTACACCCATCCTTGAAAATTTCAAATAGCATTTGACTTTTTCAAGGATACCTATTTGCATGCCTGGCAAAAATCATGGGCAATACAAAGCATTGATTTACTGGTTTATTAAAATTCTTCACCCCGATTGTGTTTCTTTGCCGAAAAAGTAATTGTGCCAACCAAAGTTCTCATGCTGCTCAACGCGCCTTACCCGGCCGATGTTCGTATTAAAAGGAAACAGGTTCATTACTGAGGGCCGGCCATCAGGTACATCTGCTCTGTTTAAGACGAAAAAGGTGAAGCCACTTCTGAACTAGTGGAAGGAATCCAGGTGCATCGCATTGATGCTGGAAAAATAATTACCAACTGGCATTTTGGGATGTGATCATGTCCATGACTTTCGTTCATCCAAAATTCAAAGCGGCCATGAGAATCATTTTAAAAAATGAACAAATCAACTTAGTGCATGTGCATGATCTTCCCCTGGTGGGAACTGCCCTGGCCCTTAAANAAGAATTTTCGCTGAAGGTAATTGCCGACATGCATGAAAATTATCCGGAAGCACTTCGCACCTGGTTCACCTGGAAAACCAACCCCGTGGTACGTCTTAAANATTATCTTTTCATGAATCCGGATCGCTGGACTAAATGGGAGAAANAAGCATGTGAAGATTCAGACACGTTGATTGCGGTGGTGGATGAAATGAAGGTCAGGTTGGTGAAGCAATATGATTTTAATCCCGGCAAAGTTGTAGTGGTTTCCAACACCGAAGAAAAATCCTTTCTTGAACAACCCCTGGACTCCACCGTATATCAAGACCTGAAAGGCAAGTTTATATTAGTTTATTCTGGTGGCATTGGCCCGCATCGTGGCGTGGATGTGGCTATTAAAGGTATGAGCCATATAAGCAATCCTGACAATATTCACCTGGTAATTGTAGGCTTTGGCAGTAATGCCGTTATGCAAAATTTGCAACAATTGGTTGCTGCGCGTAACCTAAGCAATGTTCACTTTCTGGGTTATCAGCCTTTTAGTAAATTTNTCTCTTACATGTCGCTGGCCGATGTAAATGTGATTCCTCATCAATCGAATGGTCATACAGATCATACGATTCCGCATAAATTGTTTCAGGGCATGATGACAGGTAAACCCATACTGGTAAGTTCAAGTGCTCCGTTAAAGCGAGTGGTAGAATCATGCAACAGCGGCCTGGTATTTACGGCTGGCGATGAAAAGGATTTCGCACAANAAGTCAATCAACTCTATGCGGATAAAGCACGTTGTGCAACGTTAGGTGCTAATGGCAGAAAAGCAACCCTGGAAGGAAACTATAATTGGGAACACGAGCAAGAAGCACTTTTGAATATCTACAACCACTATTAAAATGGATTCTACTGAGAGCTATAGTCTTAGCAATAAAACATTAAGCAGGCGTTATACAAGAACGCTCGCTTTTGTAAAGCAAACCTTGCCAACTGGCAGTAAGGTGCTAGACATTGGCATAACCAATCCGCTTTCAAAACTATTCGAACAAGCAGGATACACCATTGTTAATACAAAAGGGGAAGATCTGGATATCTATCCTGAAACTGTTCGTGAATTTAATACAGAAACTGCCTTTGCATTTGAAATTCTTGAGCATCTGATTAATCCAATGGGAGTATTANAAAATCTGCAAGCAAAACGATTATATGCAAGCATCNCGTTGTCTCTCTGGTTTGCCAAAGCGTATCGCAATAAAAATGATCGGTGGGATCAACACTTTCATGAATTTGAAGACTGGCAGTTTGATTGGTTATTGGAANAAAGTGGTTGGCAAATAGTTCGTTCAGAAAAATGGACTTCGCCTACCGGAGTGTTCGGTTTTCGTCCTTTGCTGCGATATGTAACTCCCGGTATTATATTATAGAAGCAAAAGATAACGCAAGCAAGACTCATGGGCCTCGCATTTTCTAACTTTTAGAGATTATAATCCAAAAAGTTATAACTTTAAAGGATTATGATCGCAAGAAAGCTGGAAAACTTGGTAAAATCGCACTTAAGCGCTGGAAAAGCAGTAATTGTAATTGGGGCGCGCCAGGTGGGTAAAACTACCATGTTGAAAAACATTTCGGAGGGATGGCGTAACAAGGTGTTGTTTATCAACTGCGATGAACCCGATATGCGGGCCTTACTTTTTAACAAGACTTCTACCGAGCTTAAAGCACTAATAGGCAACCATACATTAGTGGTTATAGATGAAGCACAACGGGTAAAAAACATTGGCCTGAGCCTCAAGCTCATTCTCGATCAACTTACATCTGTGCAGTTAATTGTTTCGGGCTCATCTGCGCTTGAACTGGCCAATGAAATCAACGAGCCATTGACAGGTAGAAAATGGGAGTTCATTATGTACCCGTTATCGATGGCCGAATTAATTGAACACAACTCTTTTCTGGAAGAGAACAGGTTATTAACCACCCGTTTGATTTATGGAATGTATCCGGATGTTGTCAATAATCCCGGCTCAGAANAAAGCATCCTGAAAAATCTTACTGACAGCTATCTTTATAAAGATCTTNTTTCGTTTAAAGATGTTAGAAAACCAGAGGTTATTGAAAAAATACTTCAGGCATTAAGCCTTCAAATTGGTGCTGAAGTAAGCTACAACGAGATAGCCGATCTGGTTAAATCCGATCCGCAAACCGTAAGCCGGTATATCGATTTACTGGAAAAAACAATGGTGGTTTACAGGTTGCCTTCTTTTAGCCGAAACCTCAGAAACGAACTGAAGAAAAGTCGTAAGATTTATTTTTATGACAACGGGGTGCGTAATGCTATTATCGCCAACTTTCAGCCAGCAGAACTCAGGAAGGATATTGGTTCTCTTTGGGAGAATTTTATTCTAACCGAGCGTCTGAAGTTTACGAGTTACACAAATCTTTGGTCGAATAAGTTTNTTNGGAGAACAAAGCAACAACAAGAAATTGATTACATAGAAGAACGGGATGGCAAACTTTATACTTTCGAATTTAAATGGGGCACTGTAAAGAAAGAGAAAGCCCCGACAACATTTACAAATGCCTATCCTGAAAGCGAGCATCGCGTAATCACTCCTCACAACTACCAACCGTTTATTTCATAATGGGCCTCGTCATCCGCCAAAGCATTTACACCACTATTATTTCCTATGCCGGGNCGGTAATCGGTTATATCAATTTGTTGTACCTGTTTCCAAAATTTCTGGAACCGGAGCAAGTGGGTTTGCTTCGCACCATTCAGGATGCAGCCATCCTGCTGGCACCATTCGCCACGTTTGGATTAGCCCAAAGCATTTTCAGGTTTTATCCGCAACTGGTAAAAGACAAACCTACCGAGGCTGGTTTTATCAGCCTGATTACGCTACTTGCTTTAAGCGGATTTGCTGTTTTCTTTATCACCTTCAAATTATTTGAAGGAAACATTCTCTCCTACTTTCAAGACAACGCCCGCGAAATCATTCAGTATGCATCCATCGTTCTGTGGCTTACCTTGATTTTATTAATCACTTCATTGCTGGAAGCATATTCGCGTTCATTATTAAAAATGATCTTTCCCAGCTTGCTACGCGAAATTGTGGTAAGGCTCATGCTGGCGCTATTGGTACTTGCCTATTTTCAAGGTTATATAANNCCTACAATCAATTTATTGTTGGTACGGTACTAGGCTATCTGTTTTGTTTGTTGCTGCTGGTAGGTTATCTCATTTTCCTGCAAAAGTTTTCATTTACTTTTAATCTGAAGGCCATACCAGGAGATAAGATAAAATCGTTGGTAATTTTCAGTTCATTGAGTTTTGCCGGCACCGCAGGCATGATCCTGATTGGCAAAGTGGATAGCATGATGGTATCGGGCATGTTGGGCCTGGCCGCCAATGCGGTATATACCACAGCATTTTATATGGCTACCATTATTGAAATTCCANAAAGAGCTTTAAGCCAGGTAGCCATGCCTTTGATTGCGCGGGCCTTCGAANAAAATGATCTGGCCGATATAAAAACGATTTATCAAAAAACTGCTATCAACCAGTTTATTGTGNGGGCTTTATTGCTGATTGGCCTCTACATCAATCTCGATAATATCTTTTCACTAATACCGAAACAGGAGATTTACGAAGCCGGAAAGTGGGTCGTGCTTATAATTGGGTTTGGTAAGTTAGTGGATATGTTGTTTGGTCCCAGCAGTGAAATTATTGTACTTTCAAAATACTACGCCTTTAATATTTTGTTATTAACCTTGCTGGCCGTTATCGTGATTGTGAGCAACAACATCCTGATTCCGATTTACGGAATCAACGGTGCTGCAATGGGTTCTGCATTGGCGCTGATTTCATTTAATGTTCTGAAATACTTCTTTATCTGGTATAAACTAAAGATGCAGCCGTTTGACTGGAACTCCCTGAAAGTGCTGATTATTGCTGCTGTCATGATTGGATTAAACCAATTCATTCCAACATTTGAAAATACAATTACTGACATTGCCCTTCGCTCCGCCACCATCACCATACTATTCTCTCTCCTGATTTTTTATTCGAAAGCCACACCAGACGGGAACGAGTTTCTGTTGAAACAATTCAATCGCTTCGGGATGGGTCTCAAAAATGATCAATCAAGTTTTTCAAGCAACGAGATCAGGGTATCGGTTAATTCCCTCCGCGAATATTTTGATAGTGCCTTCGCGTTTGGTTTTATACCTGCCTTCCAATTTGCAAAGCAGTTGAGAAAGCCCTGTCGAAGACCTTGCCCATCAGCAGGATCATATACCACACCGGCCCCCGCCTGCCTTAGAATAGTTGCAGAATCGCCCTCGGTCACACCCACCCCAATTACATCGTTGCCGGAAGCCAGGTATTCAAACAATTTACCCGGTATATTTCCGGACGCAAGCGCTGCATGAGCCAGTACTAATAAAAGTACATCGGTGCTTCCGTACAGTTTCAACAACTCGCTGTGTGCAAGCTGGCTCACAAAAGTTACACGTGTTGCCAACACCGTATCTTCCGCCACAAATTTCTTGAATGCAGCATTCACAGAACCAACAAACTCTACACAAACAGATTGATTAAAATCTGCTTGTTCAATACAAAGTTGTTTGATGGCCAACATAGCAGGTCTTGGATCGCGCAATTCATCAACTCCGCCAATGTGGCGGATCGTAAATTTACCGGTACGCTGATGTTCAACCGATTTAAAATCATCTTCATCAAATCCATTGGTTATCAGGTGCACATTTTTTCCACCCAATTGCACCAACTGCTTAACGTAATAGGGTGTAACCGTTAATACCAGGTCGGCCTCTTGCAATACCGTGCCTTCCATTTTNTTGTGGCGCTGCCTGGCCCATGCTGACAGATGCAGCGTATCCAAAAGATCCCACTCACTCCACGGATCGCGAAAATCGGCAACCCATTTTAAAGCCGCATTTTTNCTTTTAAGATTTCTCCCGATCAAGTGGATGCTATGCGGAGGGCCGGTGGTAATTATTTTATCAATTTTATTTCGCTGCACAAAATCAACCAGGTATTCAACCGATGGTTTTATCCAAAACTTTCGCGCATCAGGAATAAAAAANTTTCCACGCACCCACATTCCAAAATTTTGGAACCAGCTTCTTTTNTCTGTAGCAACAAAATCAACTTGCTCAACCTTCTTGCCCGAAAANATGGAAGTAAGCCGGTTAAATATTCGATAGGGCTCCCAGATAGGAAAGCGGATTACTTCAACCGAAGGNGGTACATCTTTCAACAACGAGGCATCCTGAATAGCGAAGTGTGGATTTTCGGGAGTAAAAACGGATGGCTCCCAACCTTTTTGAGAAAGATACTTTACAAACTTTAGCCAACGCTGCACACCACTTCCCNNGGAGGGTGGCCAATAGTAAGTAATGATGAGCACGCGCTTAGTCATAAATAACAAAAATAGGCAGTTGGAATCAGGCCGTAGGTAATCTTGTTTAAATATTTACTCCAGGCAGGCGACAATTTCATCAAACTGATCTGGCCTGAACCATTTCGTGTCCATATCTTTNTTAAACCAGGTTAACTGCCGCTTGGCATAATGCCTTGAGTTGCGCTTCAACAGTCTAATCGCTTCTTCTTTATCATACAGCCCATCCATCAACCCAAAAATTTCGCGATAGCCTACGGTTTGTAAAGCATTCAAATGTCGGAAGGAATAAAATTTTTCTGCTTCTTCAAACAACCCTTGCGCAATCATGGCATCCATGCGCGTATCAATGCGATTATAAAGTTCTTCGCGTTCCACTTCCAATCCTATTTTTACAACCTGAAACGGATGCTCCAGTTTTTTNTGTTTGCGCAATTCGTGCATTGGCTTTTGCCAGGCNCGGTACAATTCCAACGCACGGATTAGCCGGTGCGGATTCTGGCTATCTACTACATCAAAATAGTCCGGATCAACTTCTTTCACCCGGGTTTGAAGCCATGCCAATCCATGCGCCTTGTATTCAGCAATAATTGCTTCCCGCATTCCTTCGGGTACAGGCGGCATTTCATCAAAACCCTCCAGCACAGCCTTCACATACAAACCAGAGCCACCACAAAGTATCAGGTTGCTGTGGTGTTGAAATAATGAATGAATAAGGGCAAGTGCATCGCGGCCGTAAGCNCCGGCATCGTAATCGTCAGTAATTGAATGTGTATTAATGAAATGATGTTTAACCTGTTCCCGTTCGGCCGGGCTGGGTTTTGCCGTGCCCATTTCCAACTCCCGGTAAATCTGGCGCGAGTCGGCCGAAATAATCTCGGTTTGAAGGAATTTTGCCAGCCGGATAGCCAGTGCCGTTTTGCCAACCGCGGTTGGGCCTACTATCACAATTAGTTTNTTCATCGATTTCATTACGGGTTGCAAATTACGATTGAACCAATCAAATGGGTAATTCGCAAATCACCATTCCTAAATCATAAATTTAAGATTATCTTGCCAGCCAAAATTCGCCACTACGAATGATTAAGTACACCAATCAATTTTTAACCAAACTGGAAGATCTGGTTGCCGAATCGGATTACATCCTGCGCTACGAAAAAGGGAATTTCAAATCGGGTTATTGCCTGCTGAAAGAGCAGAAGATCATGATTGTGAACAAGTTCTTTACCGTGGAAGGAAAAATAAATGCCCTGTTGGACATTTTGAAAAATCTGGAACTTGACCCTACCCGGTTTTCTGAAAAGAGTAAGAAGCTGTATGAAGAATTACATGTGGCAGAGGTGAAAGGCTAATCGAATCAATAAGCCACTTCATTTGAAAATAACATTTCTCGGAACCGGAACTTCGCAAGGTGTACCCGTAATTGGGTGTGGGTGCGAGGTTTGCCAATCGTTGGATTACCGCGACAAACGGTTACGTTCATCTATTCACCTGCAGGTAAATGACCTTAGTCTGGTTATTGATACCGGGCCGGACTTCCGCCAGCAAATGTTGCGCGAGCATATTCACCAACTGGATGCGGTACTGTTTACACACAGCCACAAAGATCATATTGCCGGGCTGGATGATGTGCGGGCTTACAACTACCTGCAANAAACCGATATGCCGGTGTATGGAAATGCCGATGTTTTGGCGCAACTCAAAACCGAATTTTACTACGCATTTGAAAAGAACAAGTATCCTGGCATTCCGCAACTAAAACTTCATGAACTGAATCATGAGTTGTTTAGTATCGGTTCTGTTAAAATTCAGCCCTTACCTGTTTTGCATTATCACCTGCCTGTACTAGGTTTTCGAATCCATAACTTCAGCTACATTACTGATGCCAATCAAATACCTGCATCTACTTTAGATTTATTGAAGGGCACGGAAACGTTGGTTTTAAATGCCCTGCAGCGCGAAAAACACCTTTCGCACTTTAACCTGGAAGAAGCATTGGCTATGGCCGAACGCATTGGGGCTAAACAAACCTATTTCATCCACATCAGCCATAAATTGGGTTGCCATAAAATTGTTGAACGCGAGTTGCCTAATTCAGTAGCTTTGGCTTACGATGGCCTGACTATAGAAGCCTGAATTGTGCACAACAATTATTATTTCTTAAAACAACTCGGCAAGCAATTGCACCAGAAGCTTTCAGGCTATCGGGTAGTGGCCTGCTTTAGCCAGAATAAAGACGAACTGATATTGGAGTTTAACAACACGCACGCGTCTTTCTTTCTGAAAGCAAGCCTGCAGNCCCTCTTTTGCTGCCTGTCATTTCCCGATCAGTTTAATCGCGCGCGCAAAAACAGCATCGATCTCTTTACAGAAATTATTCTGAAGCCCGTTAAACAAATCTACTACTTTGACAATGAACGTTGCCTGGCTATGGAACTGGAAGACCAGCTAACCATACTGTTTAAAATGCATGGCAACCGGGCTAACGTTATTCTGTTTTACGCGGGAGTTGCAAAATCCATTTTTCGCGGCCACCTGAAGCAGGACTTAACGCTTTCGCTCATTGAACTAAACCGTCCGCTGGATTTCAGCGAGTCCGTTNTTNGGAAGCATCAGGCAGACCTACCTGCCTATTATTTTACGTTTGGCAAGTTAGTGTGGCACTATTGGAAAGATAAAACAACGGGACTACCTCCAAAAGATTTGTGGCCTGCATTCTGCCAACTCATTCAGGCATTGGATTCGCCCTTGTATTACCTGGTTGAAAATTCGAACACCCTTCACCTCTCTCTATTGCCAGTGGGAAATGTTTTAAAACAATTTGAGAATCCGTTGGAAGCTTTAAACTCATTTTTTGCAGCGTATGTTTATCAGCAGGCTTTTACTTCCCGCAAGCAGCAACAGACAACCACATTACATAATCAGATTAAAGCGGGGCAGAATTACATTAAGAAGAATCAACAAAAATTAACAGAACTTCAGCACGACACGCATTACCAGCTTTGGGGCGATTTGCTGATGGCCAACCTCCATCAACTTACCAGCGGATTAAGCCAAACCACACTTACCAGTTTTTACGACCACCAACCGATGACCATAAAACTAAAGCCCGAACTATCGCCACAANAAAATGCAGAGATATTTTATCGCAAGGCAAAGAATCAACAAATCGAAATCAACCAGCTAAAAAGAACTATTGAGCTAAAAACCAACGAGCTTCAAAAATTGAATCAGCAATTGGCCGATGTAGAAAAATCGACCGACCTGAGGCAACTTAAACAGCCTGCTTCCCAAACACCTAAGCCGAAGAACGAAATCCTTCCCTATCATGAGTTTGAATACAAGGGCTTTCGAATTTGGGTAGGGCGAAATGCCGAGGCAAACGATGTGCTTACCTTAAAACTGGCCTATAAAGAAGACTTGTGGCTGCACGCCAAAGATGTGGCTGGTTCGCATGTACTCATCAAGCACCAGGCCGGANAAAAGTTTCCTAAAGATGTAATTGAACGGGCAGCACAATTAGCTGCCTACAACTCCAAACGCAAAACTGATTCGCTTTGTCCGGTTATTGTTACATCCAAANAGTTTGTGCGCAAGCGAAAGGGCGACCCAGCCGGGGCCGTAGTGGTTGAGAAGGAACAGGTAATTCTGGTGGTGCCTAAACTTTAAGCGCTTCCGGTTACCTAAAATCAGGAACAGATTTAATTCACCACGTGCACTTTAATCATATTAGAGCGGCCGCGCTCTTGTATGGGCATGCTGGCCAGAATAATAAAGATATCTCCGGTTTTAACATGGCCATCGCGCTTCAGAATCTTTTCAACATCGGCAATGGTTTCATCGGTGCTGCTGGCTTTGTCGTAATGGTAAGCACGCGTGGCCCACACCAGGTTCATTGTATTCAGAATGGTATCGTTGCTGGTAAATGCAAAAATATTGGCATTGGGTCTGTGCGAAGCTGCCTTTAGTGCGGCATAGCCTAATTGGGTCATGCCAACAATTGCCCTGGCATTAACATCCTGCGCCAGTTTGCAGGCCGTTAAAATCAAACTATCGTTAAAGTAGTTGGGAGAGTCCGCATCCAGTCCGCGAAAGCGGAAATAAATATTACCTTGTTTTTCTACTGAGCCAATGGTGCGCACCATGCTTCGGATTACCTCCACCGGGTATTTACCGGCAGCCGTTTCGGCCGAAAGCATGAGGGCATCNGCTCCGTCCATTACGGCATTGGCAACATCGTTGGTTTCGGCACGGGTAGGCCTCGGGTTCTCAATCATGCTCTCCATCATTTGAGTAGCTACAATTACCGGTTTAGATGCCCGGTTGCATTTTTCAACCAACATCTTTTGCACCATGGGCACCTCTTCCATCCATATCTCCACTCCCAAATCGCCACGGGCCACCATCACCGCATCCGTAGCAGCAATTACTTCATCAATATTTTCAAGCGCCTCCGGTTTTTCAATTTTAGCTACGATGCGCGTGGTTGATTTATGCGCGTTGATAATAGCCCGCAATGTTTCAATATCCTTGGCTTTGCGCACAAAAGAGAGTGCCACCCAATCCACTTTATTTTTCAAACCAAACTCAAGGTCTTCCAGGTCTTTTTCGGTAAGCGATGGAGCTGATACCTTAGTAAACGGCAGGTTTATTCCTTTTCTGGATTTTAGGGGCCCACCATAGATAATGGTACAGGTAACTTCTACTCCCCGCACATCCTTTACACGCAATTCAATCTTACCATCGTCAATCAGAATCATGTCACCAATCTTCACATCATTAGGCAGGCCTTCGTACGATGTACTAACCAGGTCTTTGGTGCCTAAAACCTCTTTGGTGGTAATTGTAATGGTATCGCCCGCTTTTATCTCAACCCCGGGCTGCATTTCGTTTACACGGATTTTGGGGCCTTGCAAATCCTGCAAAATGGCAATGTGCGTTCCCAGTTCATCATTTATTTCACGAATGTAGTTCACCACCTTTTGGTGATCTTCGTGCTTGCCGTGCGAAAAATTGAGCCTGAATACATCTACCCCTTCGCGGGCAAGTGCTTTTAACATTTCCTTATTGTTAGAGGCCGGGCCAATAGTTGCTACGATCTTGGTTTTGTTATACGAAACACGTTGTTCCATGCGAATGGGAAGTGGGGTTAAAAATAAAGTTATCCTTCGATTTTAAGGCCGGTAAAGGTATAAAAGCAGTTAATTCGATGGAAGGAATATTTTTAAGAGTTCCTGCAAACGATTGCTGGACATGTGGGCCTCGCCCTGGGTAAGTAAAATGTAATCGAAGTGTGGAAATTCCGGTACTAATAAATTTTTAATCTGATCGGCCTCATTCGGCTTGTTCCGGAACAGTTTTAATACATTAACCTCGTTTTCAAAGGCATAGTACACATAACTGGCAAAAGAATCTTTATCCAAAAGCACCGTTAAATCGGGTTGGCGAACAAGCCGGCTACCCATAATATGATTTACTTCCCAGGCTAACTTGTAGCCTTTGGCAGACGAAATTATGCCGATTAACTCAAAATCGAATGAATATTCGATTTCAAGCCGCTTTTTCTTCATTTTTGCCACCTGTTTTGCAATAGCAACGCTAGTTTTAAATGTTTTGACAATATTGCATCAAATCTCTTTATTTGCACAGATTTTTGAATCCTCTAAACTTTTAAAAACATGTCTGAAATCGCACAAAAGTAAAACAGATCATCATCGACAAACTTGGCGTGGAAGAATCTGAAGTTACTCCTGAAGCAAGTTTCACCAACGACCTTGGTGCCGACTCGCTGGACACCGTAGAACTTATTATGGAGTTCGAAAAAGAATTTAACATCTCCATACCTGACGACCAGGCTGAAAACATTGCCACCGTAGGTCAGGCGATTTCTTACCTCGAAGAGAACGTTAAGAAATAATCGGTTTCGTCAGTTCTTTTGCTCCATTAACGGATTGTATGACATTTAAAAGAGTAGTAGTTACAGGTGCAGGCGCATTAACCCCTATCGGAAACAACCTTCAGCAATACTGGGAAGGTTTAAAAGCCGGAAAGAGCGGTGCGGCCCCCATTACCCGATTTGACGCTTCTCTTTTTAAAACCAGGTTTGCCTGCGAGGTTAAAGACTTCAAGATTGAAGACTTTATGGATCGCAAAGAAGGGCGCAAACTTGACCCGTTCGCACAATACGCCATGGTAGTGGCTGACGAAGCTATAGCTGATTCCAACCTTCCGCTAACTGAACTTAACCCCGACCGTGTGNGGGTAATCTGGGGTTCAGGTATCGGAGGGTTGTTTACTTTTCAGGAAGAAGTTAAATCATTCGCCAAAGGCGATGGCACCNCCNGATTCAATCCATTCTTCATTCCGAAGATGATTGCCGACTTAAGTGCCGGGCATATTTCAATCAAGTACGGATTTCGCGGGCCAAATTTTGTAACCGTATCGGCCTGTGCCTCTTCTACCAACGCCATTTACGATGCTTTTACCTATTTACGATTAGGCAAAGCCGATGTAATTGTTACGGGTGGATCGGAAGCGGCCGTATGCGAGGCAGGCGTGGGTGGATTTAATGCCATGAAAGCTCTATCCGAAAGAAACGATTCGCCCGAAACGGCATCCCGACCGTATGACAAAGACCGCGATGGTTTTGTTTTAGGTGAAGGAGCCGGGGCATTGATTCTGGAAGAATATGAGCACGCCAAANAANGAGGGGCAAAAATTTATGCCGAAGTAATTGGTGGTGGCCTTTCGGCCGATGCCTATCACATTACCGCACCCCATCCGGAAGGAGCCGGCATTATTAAAGTAATGCAAAATGCGCTGGATGAAGCCGGCATTAAACCTGAAGAAGTAGACTATATCAATACACACGGAACCTCCACCCCGCTGGGCGATATTGGAGAAATAAAAGCCATACAGGCTGTGTTTGGAGAGCAAGCTTATAAGATGAACATCANNGGCTCTACCAAATCAATGACTGGCCACTTATTAGGAGCAGCAGGAGCCATAGAAGCGCTGGCTTGCATTATGGCATTAAAAGAAGGCATCGTAGCACCTACCATCAATCACTTTACCGATGACGATGGCCTGGATTCGCGGCTGAATCTTACGTTTAATAAAGCGCAAAAGCGCGAAATAAAAGTTGCGCTTAGCAATACGTTTGGATTTGGTGGCCACAATGCCTCTATTATATTGAAAAAGGCCGAGTAAGCCGTGTGGACCTTACTTTCCTTAGCCAAATCAAACTCAAAAGAAGACAAAAAATTAATTACGGCAATTAAAACCATTGCCGGCTTTGCACCAGGCAATCTGGCTTTATATAAACTCGCCACGCTGCACAGTTCGCGCAGCAAAGAAAAACGGCTTTCGCGAATCCAATGAAAGACTGGAATACTTAGGTGATGCCATTTTGGGTGCAGCCGTTGCTGATTACCTTTTCAAANAATATCCTTTCAAAGACGAAGGCTTTCTTACCGAAATCCGTTCGCGTATTGTAAACCGCGAATCGTTGAATCACCTGGCTAAANAAATTGGCGTTGGTGCTATCGTGCAATTCGATAACAAGAACATTCAGCTACAAAACGTTATTTTAGGAAATACCCTCGAAGCATTGGTGGGTGCCATCTACCTGGACAAAGGGTACCTGCGCACCAAANAATTTGTTCTTGATAAACTTATTCAGCCTTACTTCGATCTGGAAGTAGTGGTAAATTCAAACTCCAACCACAAAAGCAAAGTTATTGAGTGGGCCCAGCGCAACAACAAAGAAATTCGATTTGAAGTTGAAGAAATANAAAAAGGCCGACACTCGCGCGAGTTCTCCGCCCAGGTTTACCTGGGCGATGAAGCTNTTGGCCAAGGCTTTGGTTTAACCAAAAAAGCAGAACAGGATGCCGCTGAANAAACCTGCCAGTTGTTGAACATCTGATAGTAATAAAAATGAGCACGATTAGAATTGGTGGCGCTACAGTAAACCAAACTCCCTTAGACTGGCAGGGAAACAAAACTCATATAATTGATGCCATTGAAACTGCTAAAGCCAATCAGGTTAAACTACTTTGCTTTCCAGAGTTAAGCATTACCGGTNATGGCTGTGAAGATTTATTTCTAAGCGATTGGCTGAGCGAAAAAGCGTGGCAGGTACTACTCGAAATTATTCCACACACAACCAATATTACAGCCTGCGTAGGGTTACCGTTACGCCTGAACAACATTACGTATAATGGAGCATGTGTAATCAGTAACCAGAAAATACTGGGCATTGCACTGAAACAAAATATGGCCCGTGATGGCGTGCACTATGAACCGCGTTGGTTCGATGCCTGGATACCAAACACCGTTATTGAACTGACAAGAGATAACCACACCTTTCCGGTGGGTGATCTCATTTTTGAATTGGAAGGGATCAAATTTGGGCTTGAAATCTGTGAAGATGCCTGGCGAAAAGAAAAACGCCCCGGAAACCGGCTGGCACAACGTGGCGTGCATCTTATTTTAAACCCCAGCGCCAGTCACTTTGCCATGGGCAAAAGCCAACTACGCGAACAGGAGGTTGTTAAAGACGGATCANAAAAATTTAACTGCGCTTACCTTTTTGTTAATCTGTTGGGTAATGAAGCCGGCCGCATGATTTACGATGGCGACATAATTTTTGGCTTGAAAGGTGAAATCCTTCACCTGAATAACCGGTTGTCGTTAAAGCCATTCAACCTGCTTTGGTGCGATGTGAATTTTTCAGATTCTGATAAAACAGAAAAACACAAACTAACCGATAGCAAAAACAAAAACGAAGAATTTGTGAAAGCCACATCGCTGGCCTTGTTCGACTACCTGCGCAAAAGCAAAGCGAAAGGGTATGTACTAAGCCTGAGTGGCGGAGCAGATTCGTCCCTTTGTGCCATATTAGTTGCCGAAATGGTAAGACGCGGGGTAGCGGAATTAGGTGCTGAAAAATTTTGTGAGACCATAAATATTCCGGCAACAGCCTCTGTAAAAGAAATTACCGGAATACTCCTAACCTGCGCGTATCAGCGTACTAAAAATTCATCGGAAGCAACCTTTATATCCTCGCAGCAATTAGCTCAATCGATTGGGGCAGGGTTTCATTATTGGTCGATAGATGAGGAGGTAACATCGTACGAAAGTAAAATTGAAAAAGTATTGGGTCGTAAACTTACCTGGGATCAGGACGATATAGCACGGCAAAATATTCAGGCCCGAAGTCGCTCCCCAATCATCTGGCTATTGGCCAACATTAAACAAGCGATTTTACTCACCACCTCAAACCGCAGCGAAGGCGATGTAGGCTATGCCACCATGGATGGAGATACCAGCGGCAGCCTTGCCCCCATTGCCGGAATTGACAAACCATTTATTCTGCAATGGTTAACATGGGCCGAAAAAGAATTGGGCTATGGCGCACTTAGCTATGTAAACAACCTTACACCTACTGCCGAATTGCGACCGGGCGATCGGGCCCAGACCGATGAANAAGACCTGATGCCCTACCCCATTCTGCTGGAAATAGAACGACTGGCCATTCAANAGCGCCTCGCTCCTGTTCAGGTTTATCTGCAACTTCAAAAACACGAGNTGCCGGGCAACCCAAGTGCAAGTGCGTTGAAAACATACATTCATAAATTTTTCAAAATGTGGGCTGCCAATCAATGGAAGCGCGAACGGCTTGCCNCCTCCTTCCATCTGGACGAGTGGAACGTTGACCCGCGCAGTTGGTGCCGGTTTCCTATCCTTTCGGCAGGTTTTAAGTTTGAATTAGACGAGTTGGAGAACCTTTAAATTCAACTTATATCGACAGGTTAAAGACGGTGGCGATTGAGCAAATAGCCCTTATATTTGCCCTTTGCTAATACGGAAGTTGGCTAAAATTAACAGACTATGGCATTCTTAAGTTATATAATCTGGAACACAAGTCCTGAAATCTTCTCCATGGGGTCGTTTGGCCTGCGCTGGTATGGATTGCTTTTCGCAGTGNGGTTTTTATTGAGCCAGCAAGTGCTGTATTACATCTATCGAAAAGAAGGCAAACCGGAAAAGGACGTAGATACACTCACCATCTATATGGTAGTGGCTACAATTTTAGGTGCCCGTTTGGGTCATGTCATTNTTTATCAGCCCGAACTTTTCATTGAAGACCCCCTTAGCATTTTGCTGCCCTTTGAATTTTCTCCATTCCGGTTTACCGGATTACAGGGATTGGCCAGCCATGGCGGTGCTATTGGAATTTTATTTGCCCTCTGGCTGTACAGCCGAAAGAAANAACCTGGCCAAAATTATTTGCAGGTATTAGACCGGATTGTAATAGTTGTTGCCCTTACCGGTGCTTTGATCCGGTTGGGTAATTTCTTCAATTCGGAAATAATCGGGTTGCCCTCCAACAATCCGCTAAGTGTGTTATTTGTAAACCGGGTAACTGAAAGTATTATTTCANAAAAAGATAGCCCGGTACAATATGTAAAGGTAGAACGCAACAAAGATTTGCCCGAGGGGGCAAACGGCCGTGTCCCCATTTACATCTACGTGGTTTTTAAACCCAACGTGGAGCAAATGATTGCANAAAATTACCTGGAGAGTGATGTACAGTATTACCTCAACTACTTCAACGAGCATATCGACAACCAGGGTGCAGCATTAAAATACAAAGCCGATATTGATGGCGATGGAAATTATACGGCCCGCATCAGTACGTTTGGTATTGCCCGGCATCCGGCACAACTTTACGAGTCTATATCATGTGTAGTACTATTCGTAATCCTGTTCCTGATCTGGAATCGTAAAAAGGAAAACACACCTACTGGTTTAATCTTTGGCTTATTCATGATTATTCTGTGGNGGTTGCGTTTTGCCTACGAGTTTCTGAAAGAAGATCAGGTTGACTTTGAAGCCGGAATGGCACTCAACATGGGCCAAATCCTTAGCATACCGCTTNTTATTGCAGGTATTCTCATTTTGATCTGGTCGCTTCGCAATAAAGAAAAACTAACATTTAATGAACAGCCAGGGTGGCAGCACATGTGGGCATTGATAGTTGGTTTGTTTGGATTCACAGCGCAACCTGTTGCCCCTGATACGCTTCGCCCGCTAAGCGATACCACCAATCGGGTAGTAACTGTAAATCGTATTCTGATTGTTGGCAACAAGATTACGCGGGCAAACATTATCTCCAGGGAGTTGGATATAAAATCGNGGGATACGATCAGCATTACCCGACTTACAAAAATCCTGGAGCAGGACCGTCAANAAATTTATAACCTGCGTTTGTTCAATAAAGTTGAAGTACGGTGGCTACCCGTTACACAGCATCAGGTAGATCTGCTGATAGATGTAAACGAACGATGGTACACCTTTCCCGTTCCCATCTTCGAATTATCCGATCGAAACTTTAACGAATGGTGGCAAAACTATCATCACGACTTCAGGCGTATAAACTACGGGTTGCGGTTGTTTCAATACAACTTCCGCGGGCGGAACGAAACCTTACGCCTCACGGCACAATTTGGTTTTACCAGACGTTTCGAACTCAGCTATCGCATTCCCTATATCGATCAGAAACAAAAACATGGTTTAAGTTTTGACTTCAGCTACAGCGGGCCCCGTAACCTGGCTTACTATACCGATGATCACAAACTTGTATTCAGGCGCGACCAACAGCGCCTGCGCAGTTCCTACATTACCGGTATTTCTTACACCTTCCGCAAAAACTTTTATCAGACGCATTCATTCCTGTTTCAAAACCAACAACACACCATTTCTGATTCCATTGCCTTTTACAATCCTAATTACTTTGGTGCCGGCAGCAAAACACAATCCTACAGCATCATACGCTATCTCTTTAATGCCGACCATCGCGATGTCTTTGCCTATCCCTTAAAAGGATATCAGTTTACCACCATGCTCTCCAAATCTGGATTAGGATTTGGAAAAGTTAACCAGTGGGAATGGAGCGCCAGTTATTCCCGTTATATAAACCTTGGCCGCGATTATTATTTCTCAAACTACTCTTCGGCCTACGCCAGTTCGCCAGATAACCAGCCCTACAATTTATACAATGCATTAGGCTACAGGCGCCAACTGGTAAAAGGATACGAGGTGTATGTAATTGAAGGCCCCCTTTTCTTTCTGAATAAAAGTACTTTCCGGAAANAAATCTTTTCAAGAACGTGGGAGTTGGATGGATTTCCGATAGAACAGTTCAGGTATCTTCCATTGGCCATTTACCTGAAGGGCTACCTGGATATGGGTTATGTAGATAACTATCCTTATTATGAAGATATGAACTTAAATACACGCCTGTCTAACCGGTTGCTGGCCGGAGCGGGTGCGGGGATTGATATTGTTACTGCTTATGATGCCGTGCTTCGCCTGGAGTACACCTTTACAAGAGAANAAACCCAAGGGCTTTTTCTTCACATGAAGAAAGAATTCTGATCAATATCGTTTATAGATTTTCTTCTTTCCTTTCTCAAACCGGTACCAAGTTCCGGATTCTTTCCCTTGCCTGTAACTTCCGGTAAACTCAAGCGCTCCGGTTTCAGAATAGAATTTCCACTCGCCCTCTTCTTTTCCTTGCACATACCCTCCTTCCTGAATTAATACCCCTGCTTCGTTATACACCCACGTTGGGCCTTCGGGTATTCCAAACTCATAATTCACCACACGCTCAACCTTTCCATTCTCAAAGTAATGTGTCCATCTGCCTGCATACTCGCTGTGTTCATACCTGCCCTTACGCTGCAACTTACCCGATGGATGATAATACCAGGCTGAATCCGTTAACGCTCCGGTCTTCCAATGCTCCTTTCCCTGCAACTTGCCATCCGGATAAAAGTAAGTTACCTGCCCGTGCAATAATCCGTTTTCAAAAAACTCGATGGCACTCTGCTGCCCGTTCGGATAATAATACATCCATTGCCCCGTCTTCACGTCAGCTTCTTTTACACCTACGGCCTTTAGTGCGCCTGTGGCATAATACTCCTTTACTTCCTGCGCGCAGATTTCGGACCAAAGGTTAAAAAGTAACACAAAAAAATTACCTTAGGTAAATAAACCCTGGCCTGTGAAACGGTTGTTGATCCTCCTGTTCTCATTTGGGATTGTAAAGATAGCAAATGCCCAAAGTACATCCACACAGATGGNGTGCGCGCGGGTTGGGAATGGGAAATGCTACCAACGGTTTAGCCTATGAATGGGGCTTATTCCATAACATCGGCTCCATTGGTTTATTAACAGAATCTTCCGCTTCGGCAGCCTACCAGGTACAGGCTAGGCTTGTTAATGCAAACCGAATGGCCTTCGCATATAATGCACCTCTTAAAAATGGTGTTGTTTCTGTGGGCACTTTCCGGTTTGGCGATGATTTGTACAACGAACAAATGGTAAGTGCCGGCTTTGCCAATAAATTCGGTATCACCTCCCTCGGAGTGAAAGTTAACTACATCCAATACCAGGCACAGNGGTTTGATACACACCGGGCTTTGAGCATTGACTTTGGAGGCATTACTCAGCTAAGTGATGTAATTACCATTTCGGCCAGTATCAACAACCTAACCCAGTCTAAATTAAATTTTGAAAATGGAGATGAAATTTTACCAACCCGATTAACGGCAGGGCTTACCTTCCGCCTCAGTGAGAAAATCCGGGCTGCTACCGAGTTAGAGAAAGATTTGCTTTTTCCGGTTACCTGGCGCACCGGGTTGGAGTATGAAATCAAACATAATNTTTTTTGCCCGAACCGGTTTTAATCTGCAACCCGCCAGCGGTTTTTGGTTTGGGTACCACAAAAAAATCACTACAGGCAGACTATGCCGTTCAGCTAAATTCTATAACCGGAGCCAGCCATCAGGCATCGGTAACCTACCGGTTTAAAAGCAGGAAAATATGAGAGTGCTTTTTCTTGCCCTGGCAGCAACTGCTTCTTTTACCTGTTTTGGACAGGAAATAATCCGCAAAGAAGTGGACCTCGAAAAACTGGTTGACGAACTGCTGGCCGGCCAGGATGAAGATTTTAATTATGAAGAGTTATACGAAAACCTTGCCCTGCTCCTTGCGCAGCCGGCCGACCTGAACCAGGTTACAGCCGAACAATTGCGCGCGCTATACATCCTCAGCGAAACACAGATACAAGCCATATTGGATTATCGCGAAAAAACGGGCCCCTTCATTTCTTTATATGAGTGCAATCCATTCCGCAACTGGATCGGCAAGCATTTGAACGGTTAACTCAATTCGTAACCATTATCGACCCGCAAGGCTTGGTTAACCGTTCGTTATGGAAACGAATTTTATCAGAAAAGAATAACTACCTCCTGCTTCGTTTGGATAGGACGCTTGAAGAAAAAGTTGGATACAGCAAGACCTCATCCGATGCCAGCCGGTACCAGGGTTCCCCGAAAGATTATATACCCGCTTTCGCACCAGCAGGCCCGGAGATTTTAGTTTGGGTTTTACCGCTGAAAAAGATGCCGGAGAAAAATGGAGTGGGCACCACCGCGCAAACAGTACGGTCCGGATTTTCTTTCGTTTCATGCACAAGTGTTGAACAAAAAGAAACTCAGGAATCTGATTATTGGCGATTACCAGGCGCAATTTGGGCAAGGATTGGTGTTGGGCTCTGCCTTTGGAATTGGTAAAAATGCCGAAGCGGTTTCTACCACGCGCAGAGCCACGCTTGGTTTTATGCCCTATACTTCGGCCTATGAAGCCGGATACTTAAGGNGCGCAGCTACCAGCTATGCTGTTTCCAAATCCGTAACCATTCATGGTTTCTATTCCTTGCGCTGGCGCGATGGAAATCTGCAGGCGGACTCCAGCAATGCCTGGCGTGTGTCATCTTTAAGTACAACCGGTTTGCATCGCACTCAAAATGAACGCAGCAATCAAAACACCATACAGGAGATGAATACCGGTGCTGTTATTTCATTTAAACAGCAACGGCTGGATGCGGGGCTCACCTTACACCACACCCGATTCAGCGTTCCGCTGCAGCGTAGTGCCACGCTTTATAATCAGTTTTATTTTCAAGGAGATGTCAATACCAACAGCAGTTTGTATATCAACTATGCTTATCGCAATGTTTCAGTTTTTAGCGAAGCGGCTTACACGTTCAACCATGGCGCAGCCGCCATTGCCGGAAGCGCAGTGAGTTTAACATCTGCGCTGGATGTGGCCGTGCTTTATCGCAACTACAGTCGCAATTATATTACCTTTTACAGCAATGCCCTTAGCGAAAACTCCACGCCCCAGAATGAACGTGCCCTGTACTGGGGTTGGAAATACACCTTCAGCAAAAAGTATTGGGCCAGCGGCTACTTCGATTGGTTTCGGTTTAATTGGTTGCGTTACCGGAGTTATAGCCCTTCGGAAGGTACGGAATGGCTTCTTCGACTTAACTACAAGCCCACGCGCCATGTAAGTNTTNTTGCACAATTGCGCGAAGAAACCAAAATCAGAAATCAGGCAAACGAAACTAACTTGTACCTGACAGCGCCCGGTACCAGGCGCAACTACTGGCTTAATGCCGATTATCAGGCTACTTCTTCCTTGTCATTACGAACCCGGGCCCAATTCAGCACTTTTCAATTTTCCGGAAGATCAACCNGGNGGCTGGCACTCATTCAGGACATCACTTTTCAACATAAACGGCTTACTCTAAACGGCCGGTATGCATTGTTCGACACAGACGATTATGACAACCGGCTTTATGTTTTTGAAAAAGATGCATGGCTCGCATTCTCTTTTCCAGCGTATTACGGGGTTGGCGTACGAAGTTATGTGTTAGTTCAATACCAGGTTTCGCCCTCCCTAATGCTTTGGTTGCGCTGGGCCCGTACCTATTCCAATGCCGAAACCCTTGGTTCTGGCAGCGAAATGATTGATGGAAATACAAAGAATGATCTTAAATTTCAGGCCCGATTCAGGCTGTAACCACCCAAATCTATGCATGCTGTAAAACTCATTACTCCAATGGTATTTTTCATTATGTGCGTTGGATTGGCCCTTTTCCTGGTGCTTTTCCGCTACATTTTCAGGAAAAATAACATGGGTAGAATAAGTTTAACTCCGGTTTAGTCAATTAATCCGCCTGTTAGTATCTTTATCGAATTATTAATTCTGCAATTATTAAAGCTTTGCAGTTTAGTACTCCTAATTTACTTACGATGAGAAAAATCAACTTCCTGTTTGCTATTATCCTTGTTTCGTTAGTGCTGCTGTCGGTAGCATCCTTCACATTCGCACAAACCACCAAAAAGACCTTAGAGCTTCCGGAGTTCAAGAGTATTTATGTGAACTCGAATTATACAGTGTATGTAAAGCAAAGCAACAAGCAGGAAGTTACGGTAGAGGCGCTTACCGAAATTTGGGAGTTAACAACTATAAAGGTTGAAAACGGAGTTTTGTTGGTTAACGTAGAGCGTAAACCAGACAATCCAAACAAAAGCATCTGGTCGAAGATTGACGATATAAAGATTCGCCCTACCATGAAAGTTATGGTAAGCGTTAAAAACCTGAACGAACTTCAGGTAAACAGTGGCGGTAAAATAATTTCAGAAAACTCTATTGCCGCAGATTATATAAGCCTGGCCGTATCGGGTAGTGGCGGAATTGATCTGGATTTGAAGGGTAATAATGTAAAAACAGAAATCAGCGGTTCGGGTAATGTTACCTTGAAAGGCTATGCCTCAACCAATGATATTATTATGAGCGGAAGCGGATCGTTGAATAGCTACGCCTGTGAACTTGAAAATGCGAAGGTAAAAATGAGCGGTTCAGGTGTTTGCGAACTTACCGCATCAACCTCATTAGATGCAACTGTTTTGGGAAGCGGATTAGTTAAGCACAAAGGCAATACCAAGAGCGTAACAAAGAAAGTGTACGGATCGGGTGCCGTAGATCGTGCCTACTAGATTACCCGATTTCAATTACTACATCATCACTTAAAGGATGGCCCACACAGGTGAGCACGTACCCTTCTTCTCTTTCTGATTTCGATAGCCCTTCTTCTTCGTCTAATTTAACCTGACCACTCAACGCCTTGCCGCGGCATGCGGTGCACAAACCACTTTGGCAGGAATAAGGCAAATCAATACCATTATCTAAGGCTGTTTCCAGAATTGTGCGGTTGGGCTCAACCATAAATTTATATTCCTGGCCATCATAACGCACGGTTACTTCGTGTGCACCTGTGCTGCTTTTCGGGGCAGGTTCAGATTCTTTCTTAGCCTCCTTATCGATGGTGCCCTGAACAAAACTTTCCTTAAAAATTTTATCGGTGGGTATTTGCCGTGCTTCCAATAAGGTTTGCACATTTTTCATCATGCCTTCCGGGCCACACATCAAATAGGTAGTATTGCTGATGCCCCAATCTGGAATACGCTCCAGAATTTTNGTGAGCATTTCATGATTGAGCAAACCTGAATGCCCCTGCCAGTTTACGGGTGCATTGTCCAGCACGTGAATTACGTGCAGGCGACCTTCATACTGAGTTTGCAACTGATCGAAGGTGTTTTTAAAAATGATACTATCAATATCGCGATTGGCATAAATAAGCGAACAGATGCTATCCGGTTCCTCTACCAGCGTGGTTTTAATAATAGACATCATGGGTGTGATACCCGAACCACCGGCAAACATCACCAGGTGGCGCTTATTGTCCTTTTTAAATTCAGTAGTGAAGTGCCCCATCGCCTCCATTACTTTAATGGAACTGCCGGCCTTAATATTATCAGGCAACCAGTTGGACATGAGGCCTCCCTCAACCCGTTTTACGGTTACTGATAAATCTGCGTCTGTAACAGGTGATGTATTAATAGAATACGCTCTGCGCACCTCTTTACCGGCCATGGTAACTATCAGCGTAAGAAACTGACCCGCCTTATAGACTATCCTTTTNTCAGGCTGTTCAAAAACTATGCTGATTGCGTCTTTTGTTTCCTGTACCACCTGCTTTACAACCAGGTTAAAATAATGAGGGCCGGTTAGCGTTTCCTTCTTCTCGGTCTTATCGCGCTTCTTAAAAAANCCAAATGCCATATCGAATTAATATTTAGGCAAAGGTACTACCCGGAAGCCAATATTCTTAGCAGCAGGAACTTTACAAATTGAGCCAATACGTGAATTTAAACACCAATGCCCTGTTTTTGCTATGCAGATTTTCGGGCAGGTAGTTCTCGGTATAAACTACAAAAAAATCACTGGCTGGTTTGTAACGCCATTGAAAGCGTGCATTGAGATTAACATTGTCTGCCAGGTTATTATATTGTATAAAGGTGGTAAGAAAGAGTTTATCTGTAAACGTAAAATCAATTCTGGGCCCTACTAACATTAATTTTTCTTTTCCGTAACCAGTAGCCAGCCTCAGATCATTATAATCAAACCGAACGGCCACGCTTCCATACGGTTGATACCGGTAGTTCAACTCACCTTCCAGGTTAAAACTTTTNCCATTGTAAAAACCACCATAACGGGCCTCAAGTTCATAATAGAATCGCTTTCGCTGATCCGAATTAAACTCTACACCCACTCCATTCCATGTGTATTCTTCGCCTGCAATAAATTCGGTGTACCGTTCACTATCAATCGGATTGAACGAATGGGTGAGTTGCTGATAGGTTCTGAAATAATAGGCCTCCAGTTCGGAAGTATTTCGAAAATTTAACTCATACCCTAAATTGAATGACCTGTCCGTAATCATGCCACCNGGAATTGAACTCATGTTGATCTCTGAACGCACACCCATATTTACCAATTGTTGCTGTTTCGGAAACATGATATACTTACCACCAGCAAAATAGTTGATTACTCCGGGNTACACATTCCTGCTGGGAACAAAACCGGCTTCTGCGTTATAATTCTTTTGCACAAACGTGCTACCTCCAAACACATCAACTTTTCGCTTGGTATAGGTAATAAATCCACCCCCNGACATTCGCTTATCCGTAACCATGGGTGCAAAAGAACCAGTATAATAAAAATTAACCGACCAGGTATTGTTGGCGCTGCGCATGTCCAAATCGGCAGCTAGTACACGATTATATCGGCTAAAGGCCGGTACGGTATCATTACCCTGCACCTTGTATTTCAATAAGTCCTCGTGAAAATATTTCAGCGTATCACTATCGTTTACGCCCAACGACTGCTTATCCACATACATGAGTGTAAAGCTGCTTTGCTTCCAGAAGTTTCGTTGCACGGCAGCAACCGTATAGTTTTGAGCAGGCAATCCGGCCGAAAGTTTCTCCTTTGTGTGCATGTTCAGCACACTTAGTCGCCAGTTTTCATTCAATGATCCACTAAGTCTTGCTCCATATAAAATAGGTACACGGATTAAGGTACCGGTACTATCCCTGGCAATTCCTATTCTGCGCGAGAAAAAGGGNCGGGCCTCCGGAAATCCGGCATCGGCAAACAAATCGTTGTTTTCTAAGAAAAATTGCCTGCGTTCGGGAAACTGGAATTCGAAACGGGTAAGATTAATTACCTGCCGATCTACTTCCACCTGCGAGAAATCCGGATTAACAGTTAAGTCGAGATTAAGGGCTGGGGTAATTCCAATCTTCGCATCAAATCCTGCCTGAAAATCGGTGCTGCGTGAGTTGGGTGTAACTTCGCTATCGCGTGAAGCGGCCCCCGCCACATAAGGGATAATGGACACATTGCCTTTGCTTTTGGGNGGNAGTTCGCTCCACGTAAGCTGGCCTGAATAGGCGAACGATGAAGGTATAAATTGAATAGGCGTTGCAATCCAACTGGAGGAAAAGTTTCGTTTGCGATCCCACCGCATAAAGGTTACATTCCATTCGGCAATACTCTTGTAGCGAAAACTTTTAAAAGGAATTGCCAGGNNCTCGGCTATCCACTTGTCCTTCTCGCGCACAACTTTTGAGGACCATTTGTTATCCCAGGTGTCGTTAAAACTTCGATCACCTGAACCACCGTTTGAAACAACCCCTTCGGCTTGCACACCATACGGTGTTACCTGGAAAAAGAATCCATTGATACGATCGTTATACGTACCCAGGTAAATCCCGATATTATCGGTACGTTCAAAATCAAAATCTCTGCGCAAAGATTGCATCAGGTCGGGTGTATCGTCATCATAACATACAAACGACACGTAAAGCATATGCTCATCAAAAGCAAGGCGGGCTTCCGTCTGGTAAGGAGCTAATGCCGTATCGTAGGGATAATTCATGTAAAAATTGGTAGCCACGGCAGCATCCTGCCAGGCCTCTTCATCTAATTTACCATCCAGCACAATGGGTGTTGAAACNCTTTTAATTGGCAATTGCTGGCCGGGTTTGTTTTGGGCCATCAAAATAAAAGGAAGCAGAATGAGAATGGCGGAACGAAAAAATGAAGGGACATGTGGGATGAGATAGATTAAGGTTACAGCATTATACGATCGCACTATTGCATGGTTCTTGAGTTTTTGATGAACGGTGTTAAGAGATTGTTAAACAACCAGGCAAAAATTCTAAAAATTACAAATGAAATGCACCCCAGCCAGTCCAAGTGCACGAACAGGTGCTGGCTTACCGGATAACCTGAATTTTGTATCTTTACACCTTAACAGATAACTCGTGTCCGCATCGCTTCATGCTCTTTCGCCCCTTGATGGGCGGTACGCTTCTGCTACCCAATCGCTTTCACCCTACTTCTCGGAATATGGCCTGATCCATTACCGCGTGCGGGTAGAAATAGAATACCTGGTTGCCCTCACGGCAGTTTTGCCCGATCTGAAANAATTTCCAACCGATAAAATAGCTGCCCTGAGAAGCATCTATAAAAACTTTAGCGAAGCAGATGCCTTGACGGTAAAGGAAATAGAAAAAACAACCAACCACGATGTAAAAGCGGTTGAGTATTTTATTAAGAAGAAATTTGATGAACTGGGGCTTTCTGCATTTAAAGAGTTCATTCACTTTGGCCTCACTTCGCAGGATGTAAACAATACCGCTATTCCCCTTTCGGTGAAGGAAGCTTTAGATGCGGTGTTATTGCCCGGCTTCACCAATATCATTACCACGTTAAATAAACTGGCTGGCGACTGGAACGGCATTGCCATGCTGGCCCGCACGCATGGCCAACCCGCTTCGCCCACCCGCCTCGGCAAAGAAATTCTGGTGTTTGCGGTTCGGTTACAAAAACAAGTTGAGTTACTGAATACCATCCCCCATGCCGCCAAGTTTGGTGGTGCTACCGGCAATTTTAATGCACACCACATTGCATATCCACAAATTAATTGGGTTCAATTTGCTGATGATTTTGTGAACCGCCAGTTGGGGTTACAACGCAGCAATCCAACTACACAAATTGAACATTACGATAACCTGGCAGCCCTGTTTGATAATCTGAAACGCATCAATACCATTCTGATAGATTTTAGTCGCGATGTTTGGCAATACATTTCGATGAATTATTTCAAGCAGAAAATAAAAGCAGGCGAAGTAGGTTCCAGCGCCATGCCGCATAAAGTTAATCCTATTGACTTTGAAAATGCAGAGGGCAACCTCGGAATCGCCAACGCTTTGTATGAACACCTCGCGGCCAAACTTCCCATCTCACGCCTGCAACGCGACCTTACCGACTCTACTGTATTGCGAAACATTGGTGTGCCTATCGGCCATACCCTGCTTGCACTTAAATCGCTCGAAAAAGGAATTGGCAAGTTGGAATTAAACAAAGCGGCTATTGATGCTGACCTGGAAGAAAACTGGGCCGTTGTAGCCGAGGCTATCCAGACTGTGCTTCGGAAAGAAAATTACCCTAACCCATACGAAGCGTTAAAAGCCCTTACCCGTACAAACGAAAAAATTACCCAGGCCAGCATTCATCAGTTTATCGATAGCCTGAAGGTAACAAACGAATTGAAAGAAAGACTAAAAGCAATTTCACCGTTTAATTACACCGGGTATAATGCTTTTCACTACATAGGAACATAGCCAGTTTGAACTAGGCTAAGCCGTGGTTTTAGGATTTATACTCCGGATTAACTCCAGTACAAACCGTACTGTTTGCTCCAATTTATTCCAATCCTGTTTTTCAAAAACATCTTTGGTAAATAACTGCGAGCCTAATCCCACGCACGTGGCCCCGGCACCAAACCATTCGGAAATACTTTTNTCTGTGGGTTCAACACCACCCGTTATCATCAACTTTAGATCCGGCACCACCGGCATGATGGCTTTAACAAAACCCGGCCCCAATACCGACCCCGGAAAGAGTTTTATCAGTACTGCACCTAACTCCTTTGCGGTAACTATTTCCGTTAAGGTAGCACAACCGGGTATCCAAAGTTTATCGTGCGCATGACACACCGATGCCATTTCCGGTTTTAGAACAGGCGAAATAATAAAGTGCGCACCTGCCTGAATATATTTTTCAGTTGTAGGTGCATCCATGATCGTACCTATGCCTAAGGTTAGTCCGGGAAGTTGCGCTGCTGCTTTCAGCAAGTGCGTAAACACTTCAAAAGAATTGGGTTGCCGGTTGGTATATTCAAACGCACGCACACCACCNCGGTAAGCTGCTTCCATGGCATGTTGTGCCAGGGTTGCATTACTGTGCGACAACAAGGGAACAAAACCTGTTTCCTGAATAACAGAAAGTATTTGCCGTTTACTAAAATTCATCAGCGTAAAAGTTTACCAACATTTTCATCTCGTACCAGGGCCTCAATTTCTTCAACCGAACAAAGGTTTACATCGCCTTCAATGGTATGTTTCAACGCAGAGGAGGCTGTTGCAAATTCGAGCGCATCCGCATCGGGTTTTGATTGCAGCCAACCATAAATCAGACCTGCCATAAAAGCATCGCCTGCACCCACGCGATCCACAATGTGGGTAAGGTTGTACGTTTTGGATTGAATAACGGCCTTGCCTGTAAACAGGGATGCCGAAATTTTATTATGCGATGAACTGATTGACTCGCGTTTGGTGGTAGCGATACGCTTAATGGCCGGGTTTGTTTTTACCACAGCATTGCATACAGACTCAAAATCGTTTCCGGAAATACCCAAACAGTTTTCAAAATCAGGAACATCGCCCACAATCATATCGCACAGGCTGATGAGGGTTGGCATGATTTCATTGGGTTGTTTCCCATACTGCCACAAATTTCTTCGGTAGTTAATATCGCCCGACACCCGTACGTTATGTTTACGGGCACATTCAACGGCTTGTAAACAAACATCGGCTGCACCTTGCGAAAGTGCCGGTGTTATTCCCGACCAATGAAACCACGAAGCATTTTGCATGATGGCATCCCAATCTATCATGCCGGGTTTAACAAAACTAAAAGCCGAATCGTACCGGTCGTAAATAATTCGGGAAGCCCGGTGCATGGCCCCGTTCTCCAAAAANTATACGCCCAATCGCTCAGGCCCGTAAATAATATGTGAGGTATTCACCCCGCATCTTCGCAAAGCTTCGGTGGCAGCCCGGCCAAAATCATTTTCAGGAAAGCGTGTTACATGTGCCGAAGAAATACCCCAGCCTGCCAGCGCAGCGGTTACGTTCGCTTCCGAGCCAGCATACCGCACCTGAAAGCTTTCTGACTGAATAAAGCGTGCGTGGCCCGGTGTGGAAAGGCGCATCATTACATCGCCTAATGAAATAACACTTTTCATTTGTTGCTAATCTGTTTTAAAAGTACATCTTAAACATTAAAAATTTATACCTTCACATCAATAAGATTACCATGAGCGTACGTGTGCTAAAGATTAACCCGGCCGATACCGTTTGGGTAGCGCTAACCGATTTACCCGCTGGCGAAACAATTAATTGCAATGGCAACAAGGTTACCCTCAGGCACACCATTCCGGCCAAACACAAGTTTACCGAACATACCCTGCAACCCGGAGAAGCAATCATTATGTATGGAGTAGTTGTAGGAAAAGCAATCACTACCATTTCGGCCGGGNATGCCATCACCACACAAAATGTAAAACACGAAGCTGCCCCTTACGCAGGAAGAACTAAAACCGTTGCCTGGCAACCTCCGGATGTAAGTCTGTGGTTAAACAAAACCTTTATGGGGTACCCGCGCCCGGATGGGCAGGCAGGCACGGCCAATTACTGGATAGTGGTGCCGCTGGTATTTTGTGAAAACAGGAATGTGAATGTGATACGCGAAGCATTTGAAGAAGCGCTTGGTTTTGGAAAGCACAACGTGTATAAAAACTACGTGCAGGAATTGGTACACCTATACCGCAAGGGAGAAGAAAATAAAATTCCCGAAACTTCCTTACAACCCTTTGAAGCAGCCACCCAACAGAAACTTTTTCCCAACCTGGATGGAATAAAATTTTTAACCCATGAAGGTGGTTGCGGTGGCACACGTCAGGATTCGGACGCATTGTGCGCCTTGCTGGCCGGATACATTAATAACCCGAATGTAGCCGGAGCTACTGTGTTGAGTTTAGGTTGCCAGCATGCACAGACAAGTATTCTGCGCCAGCAACTAAAACAACATAACCCCAATTTTGCAAAACCATTGCTTGTATTTGAACAACAAACCGAAGGCACCGAACAAGAGTTACTGGCGCGCGCGATACGCGAAACTNTTTTAGCGCTAACGGAAGTAAACAAACAAACACGGCAACCGATGCCACTTAGTAAATTAGTGGTGGGTTTAGAGTGTGGTGGGTCGGACGGATTTTCAGGCATCTCGGCCAACCCTGCTATTGGGCATACCTCTGATTTAATTGCTGCCCTGGGCGGAGCCACCATACTTTCGGAGTTTCCGGAGCTGTGCGGTGTGGAGCAAGAATTGATTAACCGAACTGTAAACGATACGGTAGCCAACCGGTTTACTCAATTGATGAAAGCGTATACGCGGGCTGCCGAATCAGTAGGTTCGGGTTTTGATATGAACCCCTCGCCCGGCAATATTAAAGATGGTTTGATAACCGATGCTATGAAATCGGCCGGAGCGGCCAAGAAAGGGGGCACTTCGCCTATCACCAATGTATTGGATTATGGCGAGTATGTAAAAACTCCCGGACTTACACTATTGTGTACACCGNGTAATGATGTGGAAAGCACCACGGCCATGGCCGGTGCGGGTGCCAATGTCATGTTGTTTACCACCGGTTTGGGAACCCCAACGGGCAACCCGGTTGTGCCGGTGATCAAACTTTCATCCAATACCAAGCTTGCACAAAAGATGCCCGATATTATTGACATTAATTGCGGGCCTGTTATTTCTGGTGAAAAAACGATTGACCAACTGNGGAGTGAGATTCTTGACTTCATCATTGAAGTAGCCAGCGGCCGTATTAAACCCAAAGCGGTGCAACTGCAACAAGATGATTTTATTCCGTGGAAAAGAGGGGTATCGTTGTAGGATTAATCAGGATATTTTTCTATCTTAATTAATCAAAGCACAGAATAGGTGAGTCCATTCAAAGTTGTAATTGCTTTTGTCTTTTTTAGCATCGTTGGGATTGTTATGATACCCAACTTGCGAATTGATCTGTTGCCCACCCCTTCCGATCCGGTATTTACCATAAGTTTTTCGTTACCCGATGCATCCCCACAGATTGTGGAGCGAGAGGTTACCGCCCCACTCGAAAACGTGTTGTCGCAACTTTCTCAAATCAAAAATATATATAGCACATCGGGCTATAATCAAGGCACTATTCAAATTACCTTCGATTCTGACACCGAGNTGGACTTTAAGCAATTTGAAATTGCAACGCTCATCCGCCAGGTTTATCCGAAACTAAATAAGGCACTCAGCTACCCGGTTATTGAGCAGCGAAAGAGGGAATCTGAAGTTCAAAAAATTCTTTTGTCTTACCGGGTGAATGCCAAACTTGCTNCCTTATCAGTTAAAAAAACCGTCACAGATATTTTCTTAACCGATCTATCCAGGATAAGTGGTATCAAGGAAGTGTTGGTTACCGGAGGGGAGCAACTCCAGCTTTCAATCAATTACAATCCTGCCACTCTTCAACGATTTAGGGTGAACCGCCAAACTATTCTCGAAACAATTTCANAAAACTTTCAAACCTCATACCCGGGTATCTTTAAAACGGAGAGTGGTCAGCGTTTTTCTATTAAAGTAGAGAATAGATTTGACAACATTCAGCAGCTTGAATATTTGAAAATAAAAACAGACAGTAGCTACGTACTGCTAAAAGATCTGGCTCATATTTATTTTGAAGAATCACGCCCTCAGCAATACTTCAGGATAAATGGTGATAATTCTGTGGCCATCAATATTTATGCCGATGAGTCTGTGAACCGGATTGCTTTAGCGAATTTCGTGAAGGCCGAAATAACCCGGCTAAGTACCAGGTTACCGGCCAACTTTAATTTATTACTTGAGTTCGATGATACTGAATATCTGGCTAAAGAAATTGATAAAAACCTAACCCGCTCTGGGCTTGCCGTCCTTATTTTGATTCTATTTATAATTCTTACGTATCGAAGTTGGAGAAACCTGCTCGTGCTATGCAGCAGCATTCTTGTTAATCTGTCTATCTCATTTTTGCTATTAAAATTGCTAAACATTTCCATCCATCTGTACACCCTGGCCGGACTCACTATTTCTTTCGGGCTGCTAATAGACAATGCCATTGTTATGTTGGATCATTTAAGCAAGAAAAGCAAAAGTCAAATTTCAACCGCCATTGTGGGGGCTAGTTTAACTACAATACTCGCTTTGCTATTAGTCTTTCTATTACCAGAAGAAGAACAACAAAACCTGTCGGAATTTTGCGTTGCAGTAGCTACCACCCTTACCGTTTCGATAGCGGTGGCTGTTTTCTTTGTACCTGCCTGTTATTCTTTGACAATGGATACACCCATTTCTGGCAACAAAAGGCCCATAGAGAAACTTCGCAAACAAGTAACCTGGTTTTGGAGATACCGCGTCACCATTGCTTTTCTTAGTCGATATAAAAGAATAGTAGCCATAGCACTTATCCTGGCTTTTGGGCTACCCGTTNTTCTTTTACCTACGAAGTGGGAAGGACAAGATTGGTACAATCAAACAATTGGCAGTGACGTTTACCAGGAANAAATCAGGCCTCTAAGCGACAAATTTTTAGGGNGCTCACTCCGCATATTTGTGCGCAATGTATATGAGCGCTCGNGGTATCGTACCCCGGAANAAACAAGACTTTATGTTAATGCAACTCTTCCGCATGGGCACACCCTTGCCGACATGAACCAGTTGCTGCAAAAAATTGAATTTTATCTTCAGACGGTTACGGGAATTGATAAGTATGTTACTCATGTTGTTTCTGGTGAACGTGGCTCTATTGAAATAACCTTTACGCAGCCTTATGAAGACAGTGCCCTGCCCTACCAATTAAAGAGCCGGTTAATTGCACAATCATTGGATTTGGGTGGCGCTGAATGGAACATTTATGGTGTAGGACGGGGTTTCAGTAACAGCACGAGCGAGAGCCTTCCAAATTTCAAAGTAGAAATGCGCGGTTATAATTATGCCGAATTGGAGAAGCAAGCTGATAAACTGGCAGGTTTACTTCTGGAACATAAACGTATTCAANAAGTAAATACCAACGAACGGTTAACGTGGTATGAGAAATCGGTTGATGAATTAGCGCTACAGATTAAACGATATGATTTAGGAATGCAAGGTTTCACCCCGGTGCAAGTAGCCACATCTCTTTCTGAANCAAGCCCCCAGTATCCCTCCACCTGGTTATCATACCAGCATGAATTACTTCCGGTAATGATGCAAGCTGCCCAGGCCGATCGCTTCTCCACATATCAGCTACTTACACATCCTTTGCAGATACATGGCACCGCAGTTCGTTTAGGTGATTTTGCCAGCCTGATCAAACAACGCACGGCCAATGTAATCCACAAAGAAAACCGGCAATATATACGACAGGTGGGGTTCGACTATTTCGGTAGTTTTCAGTTTGGTGATAAATATCTGACTGAAACCCTTGATAAAATTATTCCGCAGCTTCCGGCTGGCTATACAGCTAAANAAATATCGTGGAGTTTTAACTGGACCAAAACCAAGAGGCAGTATGGATTGCTGCTTGTATTGATTGGCGGTATCTTTGTTATAAGTTCTATTCTGTTTGAAAGTTTTAAGCTTCCATTCTACATTGTATTATCAATACCCGTTTCTTTCATAGGGTTATTTCTAAGTTTTGGGTGGTTTGACTTTTACTTTGATCAGGGTGGCTATGCCGCATTTATTTTGCTGGGTGGTTTAGTGGTAAACTCAACCATTTTTATTGTTGCCGATATTATTCAATTAAAGACGCAAACAAATCGTTTAATACTTAAAGTTGTTGTTTACAAATTAAAGCCTATCCTGCTAACTATTCTCTCCACCTGCTTAGGATTGGTTCCTNTTTTAATTGGCGGGCAAAAAGAGGTATTTTGGTTTTCGCTTGCTGTAGGAACCATTGGTGGGTTAACGGTATCAATTGTTTACACAACTATATTGTTACCTCTGGTTATGTCCAAAAATTAATATTCCTGTAGCAAATCAATTCTCATAAATTGAATTGCGCCTCCTTACTTCATATCCTTAAGCGCCTTTCTATACACATCCATTAAATCTGGCTGATAAAGTGGATTACCTATCAGAATTATCTCACCATAAGTATTAAGCAGGAAAGTTCTATTAATGATACTTGAAGTAATAACATCATTTGATCTCTCAAAATAATAATTTGAATCCCACAATATATACCCTTTTGCTTTAATGAAAGGACGAATGGAAACCATAAAAGATGCAGAATCGTTTCTTTTTACATTTAAGATAAAAATAACATTATCCTCCTCATCTCTTAGGTGTTGAAACAAACTGTCAGTTCTATTCAAATGATCAAGAATACAAGACGTACAAATTGGCATCAACAATTGAAACAACCGTTTCCCTTCAATAGCTGATTCTTGAGTTTTTATATGGCAAAAACTTTGTGCCATTCAAAAGCAATAGTTCTTGTGGAAATTCTACTTTCCTACCAATCCAACTTGTTGTGTGGCTTATATTGTCACCATCGTCCGAAACTTTACAAGATATTAGTGAAAAGCAAAATAAAATCAAAATTATATTAATCGCTTCCTTGGCAATCATTAGTTCAATTCATTCAGGTCAAGGTATGCAAATTGAACATCACGATTATAAAATGCAATGATCAACCGATTATTTGTCTCATCCACACAAAAGTGAAAAATTTCACTACCTGTTTCCAACGTATGCAGGTAATTTCCATGAATATCAAAAACCATAAGCTTTGTTGGAAAAACGCTGACATTACGCATGTATCTATCAATAGTTACACCTGGAGCACCCAANAAGGCAGCAAATATTTTGTCTCCTAAAATATCAGTAATGTAATAATAATCGTAAGAAGGTTCATTCTCCTTCCATTGTGGGCCATAGACATGAGTTAATGTGTTTCCATCTAAATCGCGGATGGTCATCAGATCATAATTAGCAAAAGTCTCGACACATATATTGTTTTTAGTGGACAAAGCAAAGTACGTGGAAATGTTTCTTGCATTAATATCGGGATTTGGTTCTCCTATTTTCTTAATGGATTCCGACCTGATATTATAACTTACCAGAGTGCTATTAAAATTCTGATTATCTATAACATCAAGACCTTTGCCTATAAGAACTGAATCACTAACAAAACTGAAAACAGCTGGGAACAGGTTCTTTATAAGACTGAAATTTTTTGTTGGCATATAATCCGGATTTTCCAATACGCTATCCAAGACGAACTTAAATCCAACCATTTTCCCAAAGTCTGTTACATAAAACACACCATTTTTATTGTCAACTCCAATATGTCCGTACCTGATAATTTCATTCGGTCCATGGCCTCTCAGTCCGGTACTTGTTATATATTCAAATGTACTTTTNTTAAACAAATGCAGGCCTTTCTCAGGGTTTTGATGATCACAAATGATTAGGTAATCTTTAATTGGATATAAAACCGTTTTCCCGCCAAACATAAGTTTGGGATCAATCTTCAAGTCAACCAACTGGTTCCTTACATCTAGAATATTCTTTCGATTACGTTGATACTTCTCAATACCAGATCTGGTTTTGTTGCACGAAAAAACAATCCAAGAAATGAGGAAGATGTAAATAAGTTTCATATTTTATATATTGAAAGTGGCTCCTTAAAAGAACCACTTTCGCCTAACATTATTTTAGTTTTTCTGATCCCACACTGCTTCCTTAAAAGCATGGGTCCCGTAGCAGTAACATTGACCTAGTTTATCAAGGCATCCATTTGGACATTCTGGGTTTATCTGGCCGAAAGAAATAGAACAAAGACCAATTGCGAACAAAACTCCAAGAACCAATCCTAAGCGTGCTTTTTCATAATAAATAATTTTAGTTTCTGCCTTATGGCATTACCCAAAATAACAAGTTGCTGCTGCCATTTTATGGCAGTCCCTTAAATTTATACGAATTTTTTATCCTGCAGAATACAATCTCTCCATGTTGCTCTGATACCTCCTGTATATAGCGGTATAACATTCGTTCAGAAATACCTAAACGATTGGCCAAAGCGCGCGGAGGTTCCGTAGATTCTTTTTTAATCAATTCATTTAAGAACTGTACCCTGTTTATATACTTTTCGTATTGCATCAAAGCTCATTAATTTGCTCGCTAAATTATCGCTGTTGTGCTAATCAAAAACCTGATTTCTAATATTTGGTACATTATCTATCTTCATTCATTCATCAAAAAAACTTTAATTTCATGGGAAATATTAAAAGCTTTTGATTATCCCCCCAATAAAGTTTGAAATCCTAAAATTTATTACATACACTTTCGGTGTGTTAAGTTTATCTTTAAATATTCAATTGCTCAACTTTCAGTCAGTGTCTAAATAATGTTTACCTTAACCACTCATGTTACGCTACCTGCTCTCCCGCCCCATTGCCATTTCCATGAGTTTACTTGTAGCATTGGCTTTAAGTCTGCTGGCCTATCGGGCCTTGCCGGTTTCATTACTGCCTGCATTAGATGTACCCCAAATAACCATTACCGTAAAATATCCCAACGGCAGCCCTGAAGAAATTGAGAACAGCATTTTAAAACCCATTCGTGAAAGTATGCTTACGCTGGTACTAGGCTGCTTTTTTGAACAGGTTAAAAATAGAGTTTTTAACTTTAACCAAACCAAAAACAGCAAATGAAAAGGATGCGCTTTACAGAAGCCCAGGTGATTGGGATTCTCAACGAACAAACACAACAGGATCAAAAAGTTTCGGAAGTATGCCGCAAGCATGGGATCAGCGAGGCTACGTTTTACAACTGGCGTAGCAAATACGCAGGCATGAAGGTGGATGAGCTTAAGCGCCTTAAGGAACTGGAGTACGAGAATGCCAGGCTTAAGAAAATTGTAGCTAACCAGAGCCTGATTCCGTTTCAGTTCAACAATGCAAAATTCAAATCCGTAATCTATATTTACAACCTGTCAAAATTATCAGCCATTTACCCCCAAGAGTCCGATAGGCATGGCGCTGCATTATAGTCTTGAGCGGTGGGACAAGCTGAAGCTCTACACTACTGACGGGAAACTGGAGATCGATAACAACCTGGTTGAAAACGCCATCAGGCCAGTTGCCGTAGGTCGGAAAAATTATCTCTTTGCAGGATCTCACAGCGGTGCACAACGCGCAGCAATGCTCTACTCGTTCCTGGGTACGTGCAAAATCAACGAGGTGAATCCATTCGAATGGCTTCGATCAACATTAGACCGCATACCCAATTATCCAATCAAGCGTATCACTGAGCTCCTGCCACACAAGATGTAGTTCACCGGACGGTTACTATCTAACAACAGGTGAGTTTTTAGCCATTGGATTACCAAAAGAATTTGATCAGTCCTCATTTTTTGTATAAGCATCAACCTTATTGCTGGCAAGTTGCTCTCCAGCAGCGCTTGCTTCCTCTTGGTGCTGATGTGTCAAGTCTAAGAAGTTTTTCAGTCAAAGTCACCAACTATTTTTCAGTACATTACCAAAATTTATTACATACACTTTCGGTGTGTTAAGTTTATCTTTAAGTACTCAATTGCTCAACTTTCAGTTAGCGTCTAAATAACGTTTACCTTAACCACTATGTTACGCTACCTTCTCTCCCGACCCATTGCCATTTCCATGAGCTTACTTGCATCCTAAATTTCTGTCTTCCATAATCAATCCTTAAAATTCAAAAGGGAAAAGCATAAACTTCAGATTCAATTCGGTCTAATCCATAGATAATCCTATTACCCCAATCTACACAAATTGAAGTTACCGGATGATCCAATGTATAATGAGAAATCGGGTTTCCATTCCAATCCAACACAATTATAACGTTGTAGTGATAAGCCTCTTCACCGTCTTCTTTGGAAACCGTTCTGCCATTTGCGTAAAGTAAAAATATTTTATTCTCATCTGATACAATTGCCTGATACGCAAATTTTGTTTTGTCAAACCTACGTTTCATCACCTGTTGACTCCCNCTGTTCTTTAATTCGAATTCTGGCTTAAATAAATGAGGTCCATGAATTCTCTTAATTAACGCAAAGCTTGAATTGTAGATTTCGATAAGGTCTGTATATTCATACGCTAGTAAAAACTTTTCCCTGTCAGGATGAACTGTAATCCAGCCGCTAAACACCTCAACTAATGCGGTGGCTGGAATTTGCCTATCATACTCGGGATAGGAGCCAACTTCCTGAGTTCGAATTCCTTCTCTATTATAAATATAAAACCGGTTAAGCGGTTTTATGTCTTGCGTTGTTGTAACAATTTGATCGGGCTTTAAGAAAAATGCAGTCGTAGCAGGGGCTCTTAAGGCAGTTTCTTCACTAACTGTTGTCATCAAAGAATCGTTGGAATTAATTAGCGTAATTCTCTTTATCCTTCCCGTTATGGCGTCATGAACCCAAAACGATCCGTCCTCATTAAAATCCATCCTCAATACAGACATCGCNTCTTCCGGCCCCATGCCAGTTGGTAAAATTCTACCCACATTGGAAAAACCCGCTCGGACATTGTAAACAGAAATATTTTGTTTTAAACCGTTTGATGCTATAAATAACAAAGAATCATTAAAAAANATATGAATCGGTGCCAGAACTAAACCCAGATCTACCTTGGAACCTTTCAGAAATTTTCTATCGCCAATATCCTCAACAGTAAATGTATGATTCACATTTTTAAAATCACTATTAGCCTCTGGTTCACAGCCGACAGCAGAAAAGAATATCAAAAAATAAAAATGCACCGATTCATAAATTTATTATAAAATCATTCAACCACTCCCCGCTTTCCGTAACAAAATGTCCATGAACAAACTACACCATTCTCATCATACTGGGTAATATAACATGAACTACCGGTGGCACCACAATCAGTATTGCAATCTGTTGGTGGACAATAGGCCAAAATCGGTAAGGCCAAAGTAACAAGCCCAAGACAAACCATCATAGCAACCAAAAATGAAAAAGACTTTTTATAAAAATTAGATTTTAGTTTCTGCCTTATGGCATTACCCAAAATAACAAGTTACTGCTGCCATTTTATGGCAGTCCCTTAAATTTATACGAATTTTCTATCCTGCAGAATACAATCTCTCCATGTTGCTCTGATACCTCCTGTATATAGCGGTATAACATTCGTTCAGAAATACCTAAACGATTGGCCAAAGCGCGCGGAGGTCCCGTAGATTCTTTTTAATCAATTCATTTAAGAACTGTACCCTGTTTATATACTTTTCGTATTGCATCAAAGCTCATTAATTTGCTCGCTAAATTATCGCTGTTGTGCTAATCAAAAAACCTGATTTCTAATATTTGGTACATTATCTATCTTCATTCATCAAAAAAACTTTAATTTCATGGGAAATATTAAAAGCTTTTGATTATCCCCCCAATAAAGTTTGAAATCCTAAAATTTATTACATACACTTTCGGTGTGTTAAGTTTATCTTTAAGTATTCAATTGCTCAACTTTCAGTCAGTGTCTAAATAACGTTTACCTTAACCACTCATGTTACGCTACCTGCTCTCCCGCCCCATTGCCATTTCCATGAGTTTACTTGTAGCATTGGCTTTAAGTCTGCTGGCCTATCGGGTATTACCAGTTTCGTTGTTGCCCGCATTAGATGTACCCCAAATAACCATTACCGTAAAATATCCTAACGGCAGCCCTGAAGAAATTGAGAACAGCATTTTAAAACCCATTCGTGAAAGTATGCTTACGCTCAATGGCATTAAAGCCAGCGAGAGTATAGCGCAAAATGAAACGGGCCGGNTTACGCTGCAATTTGAGTATGGCACCGCTATGAACTTAGCCTACATTGAAGCAAATGAANAAATAGACCGGTTAACCACCCTGCTGCCCCGTTCGTTAGAACGCCCCATTGTATTTAAAGCCTCCACAGCCGATATTCCAGTAGCCCGCATTCAGGTAAGCACTACGCCCGAAAGTTGGGTAACCACATCCGAGTTCGCCATCAAAATTCTTAAAAGGCGGTTGGAACAACTGGATGGCGTGGGTCTGGTGGATATTAACGGGACAACCACGCAGGTAATTCGGATTGAACCCCGCTATGATGTAATGCAAAGCCTGCAGGTAACCGAACAACATATCTTACAAACCATTGCCGATGCCAACCTGCCATTGGGATCGCTCTCTGTAAGAGATGGAAATTATCGATACTACCTGAAGCTGGATGCGAAGGTACAAACTCCGCAGGAGTTCGGGTTGTTACCAGTTGCTTTGCCCGGGCAGCGGGTGGTACAGTTAAAAGAAATTGCGCACATCTATACCGAAGCGGAGCGCCCGCTGGGGTTCCACTTATTCAATAACCAACTGGCTATGGCCATTACGGTGCATAAACAAGCACAGGCCCGTTTACCCGAGNTGATGCCCCGTATTTACGAAGTGGTAAACCAATTTAAACAGGAATATCCGCAACACACCTTTGCCATTACGCAAGACCAATCTTTATTGCTAACACTCAGCATCGCTAATCTATCGCAAGCGCTTGTTTGGGGTGGCCTAATTGCTTTTGCGGTGTTGTNNTTTTTTATACGCGGCTGGCGCGAGCCGGTTATTATGGGTATTGTCTTGCCGCTATCGCTTTTGCTGGCATTTTCCATATTCTATGTTTTTAATATTTCATTAAATATTATTTCGCTTAGCGGCCTTGCCTTAGGCCTGGGCATGTTAGTGGATAATTCAATTGTAGTGATAGACTCTATCATGCTGAAAAGAAAAGAAGGGCTTACCGTGTTAGACAGTTGCGTTAATGGCACGCAAGAAGTTATTGTTCCGCTCATCAGTTCGGCCCTTACCAACCTGGCTGTCTTCGCCCCGCTCATCTTGCTTAGCGGCCTTACCGGGGCATTATTTTTCGATCAGGCCGTATCGGTAGCTGCCATATTATCCGTTTCGTTACTCGGCACATTTCTGGTAGTACCATTACTTTACTTACTGTTGTTTAAAAACAGAACACCGGAAGTAAAGCCCGATAGTTGGTTTTACGCACAACTGCTGAAAGGGTACNAAAAAACATTTGCCAGGGTTTGGCAGCATAAGCAGGTAAGCCTTTTGGTAATGAGTACACTTATTCCAATCGCATTTCTCCTGCTGTACTTTCTGCCTAAGTCCGGATTTCCGGAAATTGATCGAACGGAGACCGTTATCAGCATTGATTGGAACGAACCCATTGACGCGCAAGAATGCCGCAATCGCGTGGAAACACTCTTAACAACCCATCAAGGTTTGTTCCGGTTATCGGAAGCTGAAGTAGGTTACCAGCAATTTTTGCTAAGCGCTGAAAACTACGCGGTGCAGCATGCGGACGTGTATCTTCTATTCCACTCGNCAAAAGAAAAAGAAAATGGAGACAGGGCCCTTCAAAAATTTCTGACTCAAAACTTCCCCCTGGCCACCGTTGAAATACGTAATGCGCCAAATGCATTTGAGCAACTTTTTACTTCCACACAACCGTATTTGGAGGCGCGCCTGCGCAATGTAAAATCCAAACAACTAATTTCGGTTAACCAGGCAGATAGTTTACTGGATGCCATTGGCCCGCTAGCCTTAAAACCAGGTAAGGGTTTTGAAAAAGAAACGATGATAGTGGTACACCTTAACACAGATAAAATGCTATTGAATGGCATTACCTATGCTACCGTAATCGAAAAACTGAAAATAGCCTTTGGCAATTTTTTAATTGCAGACTTTACCGACTTTGGCGAAGTAACCNCCGTCTTGTTTGCCTCGTATGCCGGAAATTTACCCCAGGCTTTGCGCGAACTAACCGTAGCCGGCACTTACTCAAATTATCCCCTGCATGAATTTGTTACTGTAACCATGCGGGAAAATTACAAATACATTACTGCCGATGCGGGTGGAGTGTATCAATCCCTGCAAGCGGAAAATAACATTACCCCTGAAAGACTGAAAGAATCTGTTTCAGGTACACTGAAACAAGCTGGGCTGGTGGCAGATTATGCCGGCCAATGGTTTGCTAACCAGCAAACATTTAAACAATTAGGATTCATTCTATTGGTATCCATAGCCCTTATGTATTTCATTCTCACTGCTGAATTTGAATCGCTTACACAACCACTGTTAGTCATGCTAACCCTGCCGCTTGGTCTTGCCGGAAGTTTAATCTTGCTTTGGCTTACGGGCGGAACACTAAACATCATGTCGGGTATTGGGTTAATTGTGGTGCTGGGCGTGTTAGATAACGATGCCATTCTAAAGATTGACCGGATAAACCGGTTACGCAAAACGTTACCCCTCGAAGCAGCCATTCACCAGGCGGGTATTGACCGGCTAAAGCCCATTGTAATGAACACGTTTACCAATGTACTTGCTATTACACCCATTATTTTCACCTCGGGCCTTGGTGCCGATTTACAACGGCCCGTTGCTATTACTACTATTGGCGGGCTGGTAGTGGGTACATTTACTGCACTGTACTTTGTGCCGTTGTTGTATTGGTTTGTAAGCAGGAAAAGCAGATCATCGGTTTGACGCTATTGATTAGCATGAATTTTTGTTAGAATTTTCCTGTATTTACTTATTAATGTTGGCTCGAAAAGTGGGTTGCCTACCAGCACTATCTCATTTTTGGAATTGAGTAAGAATGTTCGATTGATAATACGCTCAGAAAAACATCATTCAACGTTTCAAAGTGAAAATTCGAATCCCACAAGATATATCCTTTAACATTTATTAGCGGTTGTAGTGAAACCATAAATGACGCGGAATCCGCTTTATTAACATTGAGTATAAAAATTATATCTGAGTCTTGATCTAACAATGTTTGAAATAAACTATCCGTTCTATTTAATTGACCAAGAATACAAGAAGAACAAGTAACATCCACAATTGAAATAATCTTGCTTGAATTAAGATGTTGCTTTTCAAAATTATCTATGGGTACAAGAGTGGTATTTTCCAAAAGCATTAGCTCTTTAGGAAATTGAATTTTCTTACCAATCCACTCATCAGTAGAGAATGTAGAATTTTCTTTTCTTTTAGAAATAACATCACAAGAAAGTGCTAAAGGAATCAATATACTAAGAAGAAAATAGTTAAGTATCTTCTTAATGGTCATATAATAAATCATCTAAATCAATATATGCAAATTGATTTTCGCGATCATAAATNGAAACAATGATCCGGTCATTATCAGGATCAGTGCAAAAATGAAANATATCACCACCTGTTTCCAGAGTGCGCAGGTAATTTCCCTGAATATCAAAAACCAATAACTGAGTAGGAAACACACTATTGACTCGTTTATGTTCATCCCGTTTAACCCCTGGTGCCCCCAGAAAGGCAGCAATGATTTTATCATTCAAAATATTTACGCTAGAAAANTACTGGTATGTACGTTCATTCTCGCCCCACTGCGGGCCATACACATGCACAATGGTATTTCCGTCCAAATCGCGTATGGTCATCAAATCATAATCAGCAAAAGTCTCGACACAAATAGCATGTTCCTTAGAAAATGAAAAATATGTAGATTGGTTCTTTGTATTTATATCAGGATTGGCCACACCAATTTTTTCTATTGCCTCCGCACGAATATTATATTTAACCAGTGTGCTATTAAAATTACGATTATCCAGAATATCCAACCCGTTGCCGATAATGATCGAATCATTAACAAACCCAAATGTAGCCGGAAAAAGGTCTTTGATAATACTAAAACTTTTTGAAGGCATGTAATCCGGTTGATCAATNACACTATCCAACACAAATTTGAAGGCAGTCATCTTACCATAATCGGTTACATAGAACAGCCCATTTTCATTGTCTACTCCAACATGACCATACCTTATAATTTCTCCAGGCCCATGGCCTCTTAGGCCCGTACTGGTAATGTATTTGAACGTTTTTTTATTAAACAGATGAATACCCTTTTCGGGGTTTTGATAATCGCAAACGATCAGATAATCCTTAATAATATGCAAAACAGTTTGGGCGCTAAACATAAGTTTGGTATCCATTTTAGTATCAATAAAGTGGGTGCTTACGTCAATAACATCATTTCGTTGCTGTTGATATTTTTCTTGGCTTGAATTTCTATTACAAGAAATCAAAATTGAAAATAGTGCAAGCAAGTAAAGGATCTTCATAGGTCTTTAAATTTAACAGGCTGTCTCAAAGGCTCACTGCCATGCGGGTTTTGTCCCGCAATTCCGTTTGGTGTTTATTTGCCGTGATTCCGGCTCCAGATCGGAATATACAACGATAAAATTTAGCTTTTGAGACAGCCTACTAATTAATTATTGAAATTGCGCTTCCCCAATAGCTTCCTTATAAGGATAATATTGATAGCACCAGCAATGCCCTGGGGTGGTAAGACATCCATTTGGACAATCAGGATTTGTTTGTCGGGCAAATGCAAACACCCCGCTTACAAGTACAAAAGCACCAACAAAAATAAACTTAAAAGACTTTTGGAAAGAAAACCCATTTTACTGCGCATTGATAAAGTCAATGTTGACATTCCAATTTTTGTTTTCATAATAAATTTGGTTTTGGTGAAACAATATTACAAATCAAAAAAACGACTTTTCCTATCCAGATTGGTTTTACTCCAGATATGACTGCTGCAACCACCGGTAGCCATTGCTCTGGTGGGTTGATCGTAGGCACATTTACTATTTTGAATTTTGTACCATTATTAAATTTGGTGCATCAATTCTCGCAAAAGCGCTTCGCACCTGTTGGTGTTCCTCTGTGAAGAACACCGGCAAAGACGGAGTTACAAATAATATTCTGTTCCGTTGTATGGTATGTGCATTACTCAAAATTTAAATTAAAAAAGTACTCCAACCTTACATCAAACAATCGATCAAAAGAGAAACTTGCCCATATCCTTTGAAAAAAATTAGGGTATAATTTTATGCCAATGCCATATGGCAGAAATTAAACCATAAAAATTATGAATAAGTTAAAAATTGCTTTCGCAATAGGTGTTATGTTTTTAGCATTTGCAGGTTTTGCCGCTGAAATCTGTATTGATACAGCAGCACCAAACAATGGCTATTGTTGGCCAGGTAGCAATGGTAATCAAGTATGCTCTCCAGGGCCTGCATTTACCTGTGATGGTGTGTACAGACCATCGTAATTGCAACAGATTCTGGCACACAGTAGAAAGGACGGGGATTGTAAGTGAACCGTCCCTTCTTTTTATTAGCCTTAACTATGCAAATTATAAAATAATACTGAGGTGAACATGTTACTTCTTAGAGAAAGAGAATCAGGGATGACGTAACCTCAAAGGTGGAATTGGTGGTACCTAAATTATCTAAAAAGAAAGTAGTAAGTAAAAATTAAAGTCAATATGGATGGATTAGTAAGAACTTGTACTTTCGTTAAAATGATTCACTTTTTTAGTATGCATGTTCAAGTAATAGTAATGATCTTTATCTCAGTTTGTTTTACAAATTGTACAAGTACCAAAAACTATGAAAAGGAGCAGGTATCTAAAATTCGACTTGTCAAGACCGACTCAATTCAATTCCCGCTCCCAGCTGATGCCGCTGCACAGTCAAATTCAATTGCTTTGTTTCAAACGGACAATAACCTGTTACTTTATGAGCATAGTGGGCTGAATAGTGCTACGGTATATTCAATGGAAAATGGTAATATCTTTAAATCAATAAAATGGGATCACAATGGGCCAAATGGTGTAAAATCCAGAATAGGCTTTATTATACCCATTACTATCGACAGTATTGTTCTGGTTTTTCCAGACCAAAAGAAATTGTACTTCTCCAATTCACAAGCAATTATTTCATCTATTGAAAATATTAACTATGAATTTACACAACCTAAAGGAAGTTATATTCGCTTCTCTATATTTTCGCCAGTCGTTAGCAACGCGTCCAAGATAATTCTACCTACCGTTAAAACATATTGGGACGACTTTGATAATGCATATGGACTAATAGAAGTAGATACGAAGGCAGGTACTACACGTGAAATTGCACCGTTCCCTAAGACGATTTCAGAAAATGGTTGGTGGGACAGTTATCATACATGGTGTGCCGCAGTTATTAACTCTAAAAATGAAATGGTTATTTCCATAGGGATTGATAAAGATATTCATGTTATTAAAAACAACATGGAACAAAGCTACTATGCAGGATCCAAGCGTATTGGGAATCGTCCAAAACATAAAGTAAGGCCAAAAGAATTTTTGATTGAAGAGTTTGAAGGATATTGGTCGCACATTTATAATACTGGCTGGTATGCGGGCATACTTTACGATAAATGGAATAAGTTGTATTATCGATTTGGATACGCTGCGGGAAAGGATGAATTTAGATCACCCAATCAGATTTTTGAAAACCCTTTTGTAGTCGTTCTGAATGAAAAATTTGAGAAGATTGGAGAATTTACTTTGGACAACAATGAGTATGATTTGAACAGAATTTTTATAGCACCAAAGGGACTTTATGTATTTAACAAAGCGAAGTATAATGAGAATGAAGACTACTTGAAGTTTGATATTTTTAATATTGTGGAATGAAAAGCAATCTGATTTTAGTTCTTCTCATACTTTCTGTCGCTTGTTCATCCAAAAATCAGATATCAATGCCTATCTGAATAAGTTGAATGATACAATTCTTGTAAACAAGAAATTAGTGGTTGTTATTCCACAATCAGGTTGTTCTAGCTGTGTGCGCGCAGCAATTAATTTTGAAAACTACTTCCATTAAGAAAGAATGGATTCAAATTATTTTTACAGAATTCGAAGACAGAAAGTTTTTGGAGATTGTTTATAAATACGTTTGTGATAAGTACAATGATATTATCTTTGACAAGGAAAATGTATGGAGAGGATATGGGCTTTTTTCAAATTATCCCCTGGCAATTAAAATTGATAATAAGATTGATTTTTTTGAGTACATTGATCCGTATAAGCAGGTTATTTGGAAACAACTTGAACTGCCATGATAAGCCAGAGTCTGATAATTTTTATTTATTAATTGGTGACTTCCAATCTAAAGATTTTCAATACGAGAAGAATCTTAAGGAGTACAAGGTATATTACAGCGTAATTCAGCGCCAAGATAGCATCAACATTACTGGAAAATTAGTTGATGCAAAAACAAAAAACAATACTCGGGATTAATATATACGATCCTGTTTCCCGAAATGGTACTGTTCCCAATCCAAAAAACAAAGGTATTTTTAGTATCACCTATTCAACTCCGGTGAAAAAATTAGTAATTAGCGGGCAAGGATATCCTACGAAATACCTGACCCTGCCAAAGTAATTTTGAATTTGAGACTTACATGTGCTTATGACAAGTCATACTAAACTAAAGTTGTCGTAAGGTCATAGTCGGCTAAAATCCAACAGTACAGTCTTAGCTATCCTTATGAGAAATACTTGCCTACTCCTATTTAGTTTCATGTTTGCTTCCTGCCTAAAGGAAAACAAAATAGTACTAATTAATCCCGAAAACAGCTTGCTTTACAACACGAAAGCAACGTTGGTGGAATCTGGAGATATTTCATTCGCATTAGATTCCGTTACTCCGTTTTGGCACTACTCGATTAATTACAGTAAAATCGGATCAGATGAGCAGTTCTCAATGATCAACACTCCAGACAACTCAATTATCATTTACAATCTCAGCAAACCGGGGTTCCCAAAGAAAATTATTCTTGACTATGATGGCCCAAATGGGGTTGGACACCTGGAAGCAGGCTCCCACCTGCTGCTCTCCGCAGACAGTATTTTAGTCTACAATCCAAATTATGGAGTTCTTTACCATGTAAATTCTTCTGGCAAGATTATCAATAAATATACTATCATAAATTTAAAAGGTACAGGTTTAAGCAAGGCCATACCAGAACCTTCATCTTTATCGCCAATAATTAAAAATGGACATTACATTCTATTTCCATGCACCATTCATAAGCGCTTAAATAGCTATGAAAACTATGCATCTATATTACAACTTGATTTGAAGACAGGGCAAATTGCCTATCTGGCTCCTCTCCCCCAANTATACTCCAACGCATACTGGGGAGAACCTTTCAAATACGTTCCTTCTATTACTGTCTCACCAGTACCTAACGAATTAGTAATAAGTTACCCTGTTGACCCAAATCTGTATAAGACCGTGATAAATGGAGAATCTTCAAAGTCAGTTAGTATGGGTTCAAAATACTTTCACCAGATAATCCCAATGAAAAATGATGTTTCATTTGGAACCACTAACTTCATCAATGATTATAGCCAGGAGCAAGTAATCTACAGTCTCTCTTCGGCAGATTTCGCATCAATAAAATTTGACCTTTACCGCAATATCTATTACCGTATTGCTTACTTAAGGCCGAGTGCTGATAGCGTGAAAATGGGATATCGTACTCCCGATTTCTCTCTAATCATTTCCGACAAAGACATGAGCAAAATAGCAGAAGTTAAATTTAGTGGTGAAAAATATGATCCCTCCATGCACTTCATAGCGCACGATGGCTATTATATTGCCCGGAAAGACAGGTACGCAAAAGAAGAAGACAAACTAGTATTCACCAGATTTAAATTTCAAACTTATTGAATGAGTTTGGCCAACTTAAATAGTTGCACTTAACTCACACTCATTCTTTGTCCCTGTTGGTGTTCATTAACAGGTAAGCTACGAAGTTACAGGTGAAGAACACCGGCAAAGGCAAGGTGGGTTGGTAGTGGGTACATTTACGGCTTTATATTTTGTGCCTTGGTTGTATTAGTATATACATTCTCGCTAAACAGATAAAGAAAGCACACAAACCTTACATTAAATGGCTTTCAAAAATAAATTTCTCGGTTTGATTTGAAAAAAAACATTATACTTTTAATGCAATGCTCATGTGGCAGGAACTAAAAACTAAATCTTATGAAAAATCTAAAATTTCTTGTCTGTCTATTTGTATTCTCGTTAGTAACCAGCCTCGAAAACACTGCCTTCGAAGGTGGAAGCGCAACTTGCTACTCTACATACCAATCGGGAGGTACAACCACCATTTGGCGCTGCGGTTCTTGTCAATCTATTACTAATGCTCAAAATCCTACAGACTCAGGAAAGTGCAGAGCAAACCAATTTTAATCTTGATATTTGTTGGGTAGAGTTTCTAGAAGATTGATAGCCACTAAACATACCTTTTAGATCAGATAGTTTTAACTATCAAAAAGCTCTTACAATTTAAATTTCATTATGATGCAGAAACTTTCATTCATTGTCTGTTCACTTTTGGTTTATGCTTGCACCCAGAAAAGTCAGCGTTTTGAATCTGAAATCGAACTCTATGAGATTCAGTCATCAGGCAATATCACATCGGAATTAATGGATGGATTTGGTGAAATATCACCGGAGTGGATTGAAGTTGTGGCCGATTCAATGCTACTCATCGTGGATCGAAATGCCAATCCGGCAATTAACATTTACTCTCTAAAAACTCAAGAAAAATTATATCAACCGGCAAGAGAGGAAACGGACCCTTTGAATTTATCACCCCCAAGCTTGAAGGTGCTTCTTATACATTAAATGACTCTCTATTTATTTATGTCTCAGACTTCAATGCTCATATACTCTATCGCTTAAATATTTCAAAATTACTTTCAGGACACCCTAACCACTTTGAAAAGATTGATGACATTCATCATTCAATCGCTCCGGGCTGGCAAGAGATGTATCCGATTGATGACAGAAGAGTAATTGGTAATCTATGGTACGGAAATGGACGGATTTTTATTTGGGACAGAAAAAGCCAAAATGTTACACTCATAGCTAATTTCCCAAAGACATCAATTTCCCTTACGCAGGATAATATTGGGTATTTCTACTCAAACTTCGGAGGTTACAATCCTACACGAAAGATTTTTGCATCCGCCATGCAAACATTTAAGCAAGTAGATTTTTTTGACTCGAATGGTTCAGTACTTAAAACACTAAAGTTTGAAAAAGATAAAAACATCCAGAGTTCAAGCCAGATGGGCCACTTTTCCCATTAGATTATACATTTTATTTTGGACGTACCTATTCGACACAAAATTTCTTCTTTGCGTTAAGTCAGAATAAAAAAGCAGATCAATCTACTCCATCTACTGGAAGTTATGAACTACACGTTTTTAACTGGGATCAAGAGTTTATAGGGAAGTGGAATTTTACAAGACCCAATATTGGGCCGTTTGCTGTTAGCGAAAAGAATAAAAACTCTACGCTATCAACTACGGAGAAGATATGGAAGATTATCCAATAATTGTCTACGATTTAAGCGAACTTCCTTTTAAGTAAATTAGTTCTCTTTCCCAATCGCATCATGTGCCAACTGCAAATTATTGGTAACTATTACTTGTTGTCCCTCGGTTAAGCCTTCCAGAATCTCAAACTCTTTACCCTTTTCTCGCCCCACCGTTACATAATTCCATTTTGCCAATCCGTTTCAAAAGTAAATACCACCTGGCGGCCAGATTTAAATTTCAAACTTATTGAATGAGTTTGGCCAACTTAAATAGTTGCACTTAATTCACACTCATTATTTTTCAGCTGCCGGTGAAGAACACCGGCAAAAGCAAAGTGGGTACATTTACTGCGCTGTACTTTGTGCCGTTGTTGTATTGGTTCGTCCAGTCCAGCAAAAATTGATTAAGAAAGTACTCCAACCTTACATCAAACAATCGATCAGAAAAGAAACTTGCCCATATCCTTTGAAAAAATAAAAATAAGGGCATTATTTTATGCCAATGCCATATGGCAGAAATCTTAAAGTCATAAGCACCATGAAAAACAAATTGAATTTGAGTGTTCTTAGTTTTTAGCTTTGATTGGTCTTACATTAGCACCAAAAGAAAGCGAAGCATCTTTTCCGGTAGAGGGATGTGCAGGGGAAGCAACAACGTATGCTGCGTAATATGGGAATGTAATAATTGTAATGGGCAATCCGGTTATCAGGCCGGTGTTTTATGTATGACCGGGGATGATTTGTTATACAACAATAGTTGATATGAAATGAAAATTCATTTCCATCTTGTTAAAATCTCTCCTTTGATGTTATTCTTATCCCTATTATCATGTAATGGAGATAAGATTGTTTTTGATGAATTCGCGACTCAAAAAGAAATAGTAGGAACCGTTATTCCAGTTAAGGATGCATTATCAATCCATTAAAACTGGCATTGAGAGACTCTCTGTTAATCGTTTACGATACTGGAACTAAAAGGGATTAATCCATTGTCTTGTATTTAAAGATCAAAAAGCCGAATATCAATTTAGTTTAATTCCCTATGGTGAAGGTCCCGGAGAATTGTACAATGTTACAAGTATGTTTTTCACAAAAGGTATTTATATCTACACGATGTTCAGCTTCAAAAATTGATCAAGTATAAAATAAGCGACCTGCCCAATCATAAAAATATACAACCGGAAACATTCAGAACTAATGTAGGTTCAAGTATTATCACAAGAGTAATCCCAATTGATGAAGATGGTAGGTTTTTCGTAGGAGAACTAATGCCAGCGATCCCCAGGCGTTTTACCCTTATCAATTCAACAAATTTTGGTCAAATAAGCTCCTTTGGTGATTTCCCAATTTGGAGTAACCTGCAAGTTAAGCCAGACGACTTCTCCTATGCCATTAAAGTATACGGAAATTTATTTCAAAGTAAGCTTGAATTCAATAGGTCAGATTCTACCATTATTGCCGTTCATCCTTATATACCCGTAATTGAATTAATCAAGCTTAATTCAATTTCTATCCCAAGACAACAGGAAATCATTGGACCAACTACAGAATATCCCCAGATTTTACAATAACCAAGGATGGCTGGGCTATCCCTTGTAATGAATGTGTTTATAATTACGAAGGTGTAAGAGTTGCAAATGAATCATTCTATGCATTGTATTCAGGCAAACCTTATAAAAGAGATTCGTACGCCTGTCAATATATTTTTAAGTTTAAGAAAAATGGCCAACCAATCGAAAAATTGATTCTTGATCGTGATATTACTGACTTTGTCTTTGATGATTTGACTGGACTCATGTACACAATTAGCCCGTTTTCTGATAATGCCCCGTTGGCTCTATACAAGATAAATTTTGAATAAATTCATGATTGGTTTTATTCTATCCTTTAGTAATTGACTAAGGATTTTAAATTATAATCTATATAAATGATGCTCGAAGTTTGATGGTACGTTATGGAATAGTTTCAATTTATCCGCTCTTTATCAAAATTTCGAAAAATAAACCCGACAAAGTTTTAGAATTACGAAATGAGTCTTTTGATCAAGACATGCAAACCCTACCCGATGAACTCTTTGAAAAATAAATTGAGCAAAAAATTGAAATATTTTTTTGCGTACTGATAATTACCCAACCCCTGCTCTCTTGCCGGCAGGAATCTTCCTCATATGAAAACATCCATAAATCAGACACCGTACGGGTTGCTTCGGTTCAACCCCTGNCGTTTAATTTTTTAGCTAAAGACATACAGATAGGANACCCCCTGAACCCTGCTGAACTTAAACACTACAATTATTACGGGCAATTTGAAGATGGCGCCTTCCTGGATTTTTATATCGCTGATTATCCCGGCTTTACCTTTTTAAGCGAGAGCCCTTCAAACATAATACTCGAATATCGGGATGGAATACTCATACAGAAGCGATATCGTTTTGATCGGGACATCTTCGCAACGATACATGAACACTATTTAAAACGACAGAAGATCACCATCGGCAATGAACCCAAGATCATAAATTTACATTTCAAAAATAAAAGGCTTATATACCACCGTAAAACACCCTACCTGCTTTATGAGACTATAAAAAAGAGACCTTGTAGCAGCACCATTTAGTCTTTCACACGCACTGAGGCATCATGTGCCAACTGCAAGTTATTGGTAACAATTGCCTGCTGGCCTTCCATCAGCCCGTCTGTTATTTCAACTTCCTTTCCGTTTTGGCGCCCCACCGTTACATAATTCCATTTTGCCAATCCATTTTCAAAAGTAAACACCACCTGGCGGCCACTGCGTATTACCACAGCTTCGCGTGGTACTACAATCACTTTCTGGTGTGGAACTTTAAGGGTAAGTTGGGCCGTCATGCCTGGTAGCAACGGAACAGCCTCCGTTACCTTCAATAGCACTTTGATCAAATTGGTTTTATCATCTACGCGCGGGTTTATTTGATAAACAGTGGCTGAAATAACTTTATCTGTACCCAATGTTTTAATCTCACTNGCCATACCTGCCTTTAATAATAACGCATCAGCCTCTAAAAGCTCTGTTGCTATCAGTAACTCCCGGGTACTATGAATTCGGCAAATAGTTTGGCTTGCTGTTAACGCACTTCCTTCAGATACTTCAAAATTAGAGATAACTCCATTTACCGGAGCCTTTAAAATAGTTTGCTCCCAAGCCAACTGTGCTTCTTTAAAAGCAATTTCTGCCGCTGCCAATCCGCTGCTGATGCGAATGTTTTGCTGCGCTTGTTGAAGGCGAACAGAATCGGACTTACTGTAGCCTAACAAGGCATCCTGATACGTTATCTCACGCTCCCGTAATTGAAGGCGTGCCTTGTCTCGAGCCAATGTCTGCTGGGTATTGGTTAATGTAATTAATGTTTGGCCTTGCGTAACTTGTGTACCATTGGCCACCCATACTTTTTCAATAACACCTCCGGCTTGTGCTTGAAGTTCAATATCGGTTTGCGCCTGAACTTTGCCGGTTGCATGAATCAGGTATTCAAAAGGGGCATAACGAACTGGTACAGTTTGCACTTCGGTTGGCGGTACCTCACTGCGTAATTGTTGCGGATCTGGTTCTGTTGCCTCCTGCTTACTGGTACATGCAAACGCAAAAATAACTATGACTATACTGTATCTGACTTGCATCGATTACGGTCTTTAACCGATTACAAGATACTACTAAAATTAAAAAAACACTCAATCCGCCAAATACAACAACCGCTTACCTGCAAAATCATACAGCGTAAGTCTGCGCAAATCATAGTAGGCTGTCCAGAACGATTTCAAAGCTTCGATATAACTTCGCCTGGCTGTATCCTTTTCGTTGAGGGCTATGTTCAGGTTGGTGATATCAATTTTCCCGATCAGGTATCGGTTTTGAGCCACCACGTATCGTTCTTGTGCCACCTCGTCTGCTTTTTGGTAATCTCAATCTGTAAACGCAGCATCTCGAACTGCCGTACTTGCGTAAGAATTTCCTGTTCGAAGGTTACTTCGTCTTGTGCAATTACGTAGTCGTTTAATCTTTTGTTGGCAATGGCAGTGCGCATTAATGCTTTGCGCCTGCCCCAATCTACCAGGGGTACATTAAAGGTTACATTCGCCATTTGCTGGCGGGTTGGATTTTGATATAAGTCGCCCAATGCATTACCCACGTTGTTGGTTCCATAGGAAGCGGTTAAACCCACCTGGTAACGCTCGCCTTTGGCCTGGGCCACGGCTTGTTCTGCTTCCATCTTTCTTCTTTCAAAAGCAATAAATGCGGCCCGATTTTGTTTTGCAAATTGCAAGGCTTCATCTTCCGTTACGTCAAATTGCGGAATGGCATCCGGCAAGGTTAAATCAAATCGTTCGCCACTTCGCAAGCCAATAAAGGTGCGCAACCGCAAACTGGCTGTTTGCAAATCCAGATCGGCCTGTGCTACGTCCTGCTTTGAACGAAGCAATTGCAATTCGACCTGCAGGAGTTTATCCTGCGAAGTAGTGCCAATGTTGTAGCGACCTTGTTCAATTTTATAAATGGTATCGTTGTTGGCCAGGTTAAACTTTGCGATCTGTGCATTTACCTGGGCTTGTAGTACATTAAAAAAGCTTCCACCGCATCGCTGCTAATCTGCTCCATGCTTTCGGCATATTCCCGTTTGGATTCCTCATAGCGAATTGGTTCAATTTTACGATCCCACTTGTATTGATTAAATGCAAACAAGGGTTGGTTAATGAAAATATTAAAGGCGCACCATTCCATTCGCGCGAGTCGTCTGAAATGTTATTGAAATAATTATAACTGGAATTCACATACACCATGCCGCCCGTCCATTGAATGGGTTGTTGCAACCCAAAGTTTACACCGGTTAAGTTGGTTCAACTGCAGGTAGCGAATCGAACCATCGGGCTGACGTACGGGCGAAAAACTATTGTTGTATAACGACCCGGCATTATTGCTGCTCATACGCAATTGCGGATTGTAGTTGGTTCGGAAATACCGGTATTGCCAGTATCGATTTTCTTTTCGGGTTTCTGCTTGTTTGAATGCGGGTGACTGTGTGAGGGCACGGTTCACCACATCTTCCATACTGAATTTTTCCTGTGCCTGTGTGCTGAGCGACAGTATCAGCAAAATCAATAAAACCGTTTCTTTAAATTTATTCATGACGCAAAGAGGTTATGGGGTCCTGGTTGGCAGCCCTGCGGGCAGGCGCAATNTCAAAAATTAAGCCTACTGATGCGGCCACACCAAACGACAGTATAATAGATGAAAAACTGATAATGGTGGGTATATTGGCAAAGGTCGATACCAGGTATGCCAAGGTAACACCCAATAACACACCAATCAGGCCTCCAGAAACGCTTATCATTATTGCTTCAAANAGAAATTGCTGCACCACATCGCTTTTNTGTGCGCCAATAGATAACCGCAATCCAATTTCTTTTATTCGTTCCAGCACCGAGGCCAACATAATATTCATAATACCAATACCCCCNACCAGCAACGAAATACCGGCAATGGCGCCCAACACGTAATTAAATATGTCGTTGGTCCGTTGTTGTTGCTTTAACAGCAACTCCGGAATCTCTATTTCAAAATCTACTACTTCATAATGCCTGCGCGTAAGCATGCGCGAGATAATTTCAGCTACGGATTGTAACTTTTCGGTTTCCGCTACCTGTATTACCAGCCTGTCCAGTTGATGATAGTTTTTTGACTCGGCCTGCTTTTCGTCTGTCTCTTCTTCCGCATTGCCACCAACGATCACTACCATACCTCCGCCTTTCTGTGCTTCTTTTCGCAAGGCTTCTGCTGAAATTATATCGCGGTTGCGATAGCGCACCAATACGGTTTGCAGGGGCGCATAGATATCCATATTAAAATCGCGAATGCCCAGTTTGCTGATGCTGTTTTGAGACACATACCTTTCCTTCAGCACTCCTACAATGGTAAGCCAATGCGGGCCTACTTTTATAGTTTTGCCAATCGGATCTTCCGTAGGAAANAATTTAGCTTTAATACTGCTACCCACTACACAAACCGGGGCTCCAATCTTCAATTGTTCGCTGCTAAAATGCTTGCCCTGGTACAGCTCAAAATTAAAAATATCAAAGTAATGCGGATCAACCCCCACCAACTTGGCCGATCTGCGCACGCCATTCCTTATTACATAGGTATTAAGAATTATTTCAGGGCTTAGCCGGGAAATACCCGGAATGGTTTGTGTAATACTGTTTACATCGCGCATGGTAAGACCGGGCGAAAATTTNTTCTTTTCCTTTTTCGCCCCGGTACTTTCTGCAATTTTNTCTTCTTCCTGCTCGATAATCGGTTTTATTACAATATTATTTACACCTACCAGTTTTATCTGCGCAAGAATTTCTTGTTGCGCTCCATTGCCAATGGCCAACATGGCAATAACGGCTGCCACGCCAAAAATGATTCCGAGCGCGGTTAAAAGCGACCTGACTTTATTTGTAAGTACGGCCCCTATAGCAATATACAAGTTGGCCATTACGCGTTGCGAAAACATGGCTTACGGTTTATGGATTGGGTGAATTAACCTGGGTTGTTTGCCTCGCTTGTTCCGTTTCTTCTACATCCGGTTTCTTTCGCTTTCCATTCATTTCGGGTAATAATACAACCGATTTATTTTCCTGCCCGCTTGGGTTTGAAAGATACACTTTATCGGTACGGGTAAGGCCTGCCTTAATTACCACATCGTTTGCGTTGGCCACATCAATCATCACCTCTTGTTTTACAATATTAAGGCCATCGCTTTTATACACGTAGGTTATCGTGTCGCTTTGGCTATGAAGGCACTCCAGCGGGATGTATAATACGCTATCAAGTTGGCTCGCAATAATTTTATTGCTGGTTGTCATGGCAGGCCGCAGGGATGGATCGCTTCCTTCAATCTCTACAGTAACTTCAAANACCTTAGCGTCTGAATTGGGGCGCTGTTCACCCACATTGGCAACCCGCACTACTTTTCCTTTCAGCTTTTTGTCCGGNTATGCATCCAGCCCTACATTAACGGATTGGCCGGCTTTTATTTTACGCACATCCACTTCATTTACGTAGGTTTTGGAAATCATGGAAGTAAGATCAGGAAGTTTGGCTACCACCGGATCCCATACCCCAATGCGCGAACCACCTTTAATAGGCCGCCCATCCCAATCTTTGGTATAAATAACCATGCCGCCTTCGGGCGCTAAAACGGTAAAACTCTCTCCCATCCTGGCCATGTTATCCGTTTCATTTTTNACTTTGCGAAGTTCTGCGGCTACCTCGCGCATTTTTTCAATGTTTTGATTCTTCTTGATTTTATAATTTTCAATAGCCTGCTGGTATGCGCGCTGGGCCTTCTCTAATTCAATTTCGTTTTGTTTTATGGTGGCAGGTGGTTCAAATTTAGATTGTTCCAATACAATTTTGCGTTCATCTACCGCGTATCGTAAGTTGATTAACTCATCACGCGATTGCCGCATGATCAGGGTTGTATCCAATTGTGTTTGTGTATATTTTGAATTGGCCTTCTCCAGTTCAATTTGCTTGTCGCTGAATTTTCCCTGAAAGTCGGATCGGTCCAGGTTAGCAATCCAATCACCTTTCTTTACCACCACCCCTTCATCTACTATACTTTGAATGGTTAGTTCAAAGATCCGAAAATCGCGCAGGGCAGTGGGGCCCATTATATTAACGGAATTTTTNGCCTCAAGCTCACCGGTGGTCTCAATCTCCACCTTAAACTCTCCATATTTTACATCAGTCAGGATACGGGTAGCATCGGATTCGCTGCCACCCACAAATAAAAAATAGAGCATTCCTGCTACCACAATTGCTCCAACTCCGGTTAATATTTGATTTCTTTTCATGTTTGGCTAAGATTTGAGGGGGTAATAAGACCGCTTACTATTATGATGGATTTACGAGAAAGATAGTTTTATTATAAAGATAATACTTGTTAATAACGTTTTAAGTTACATCCGGGATGGTAAAAACATGTAAAAGGAAAACAAACAGGATAAAGGGTACTTATCCGAAAAGCAAGTTGCCACCTAATGACTTTCTTTTATTAAAAAAGAGGCCGCTCCTTTTGAGACAACCTCTTTTTGATTCGATTAGGAACCTCTTAATCTCCTCCCCCTTTNGTTTCTATCTGATACGAACTTACCATGGCCGTAAGATATTCGCGGTTCATGCGGGCAATGTTGGTAACCTTAATTCCTTTGGGGCATTCGGCTTCGCAAGCATAGGTATTGGTGCACGAACCAAAACCTTCTGCATCCATTTGCGCTACCATTTTCTCAGCACGTTCTTTACTTTCAACTTTTCCCTGAGGAAGTAACGCGAACTGCGAAATCTTAGCACTTACAAACAACATAGCCGATGCATTTTTACAAGCCGCCACACACGCACCGCACCCAATACAGGTGGCCGCATCAAATGCTTCATCCGCTACCTTTTTAGGAATGGGAATTACGTTTGCATCGGGCACGCCACCGGTGTTCACATTTACATACCCACCCGCTTGCTGAATCCGGTCAAAAGCGGTGCGGTCAACCACTAAGTCTTTTACAACCGGAAACGCATGGGCGCGCCAGGGCTCAACGGTAATTACTTCGCCATCGGTAAACGAACGCATGTGCAACTGGCAGGTAGTAGTTTGAAGGGGCCCGTGCGGGCGACCATTAATATACAAACTACACATACCACAAATACCTTCACGGCAATCATGATCGAAGGCGATGGGCTCTTCCCCNTTGCGGGTAAGTTCCTCATTCAACACGTCAATCATTTCTAAAAAAGACATATCGGGCGATACATGATCGTGCTGATAGGTTTTGAAAGCACCTTTGCTTTGGCTGTCTTTTTGTCTCCAGACTTTTAACGTAATCTTCATATTATTTATAGCTACGTTGAGTAAGTTTTACATTTTCAAATTTCAATTCTTCTTTGTGCAACACTTCCGGTTGGTTGTCGCCTTTATATTCCCAGGCAGCAGCGTAGGTAAATTCATCATCCTTACGCATGGCCTCTCCTTCCGGAGTTTGTGATTCTTCACGAAAGTGGCCACCACACGACTCGGAGCGGTGGAGCGCATCATCCACCATCAATTCGCCCAACTCAAAAAAATCGGCTACACGCCCGGCTTTCTCCAATTCCTGATTCAGTTCGTTAGCACCACCCAATACATTTACGTTGGTCCAAAACTCGGCTTTCAAATCCTGAATAATCTGTTTTGCTTTCTTCAGGCCGGCTTCATTGCGCGACATACCGCAATACTCCCACATGGTAAGGCCCAGTTGCCGGTGAAATTCATCAACGGTCTTTTTGCCTTTGATGCTAACGAGTTTGTTGATCCGCTCATTCACTGCATCCGTTGCTTCTTTAAAAGCCGGATGATCGGTTCCTACTTTGTCGTTCCAGCCAATGGAAGCTAAGTAATCGCCAATCGTGTAGGGAATTACAAAATACCCATCGGCCAATCCTTGCATCAGCGCGCTGGCTCCCAACCGGTTTGCACCGTGGTCGGAAAAGTTTGCTTCGCCCAAGGCATACAACCCNGGCACGGTTGTCATCAAATTGTAGTCAACCCACAAGCCGCCCATAGTATAATGTACGGCCGGGTAAATCATCATTGGGCCTTTGTAGGGATTTTCGCCTGTGATCTGCGCATACATATCAAACAGGTTTCCGTACTTGGCGCGGATGGTATCTTCGCCATCGCGCTTAATGGCATCGGTAAAATCCAGGAACACCGCCAGGCCGGAGCCCACACCGCGACCTTCATCGCAAACTTGTTTGGCATTGCGCGAAGCCACATCGCGCGGAACAAGATTTCCGAACGAAGGGTATTTTCTTTCTAAGAAATAATCACGTTCCGATTCCGGCAGGTTCATCGCATCTTTCGATTTCAATCCGGGCATTGCNTTNTTAGGAACCCACACACGGCCATCGTTACGCAACGATTCAGACATCAGCGTAAGCTTGGATTGGTGTGTGCCCGAAACCGGAATGCACGTAGGGTGAATCTGCGTAAAGCATGGATTACCAAAGAATGCGCCTTTCTTATGTGCACGCCAGGCGGCTGTTACATTCGAGCCCTTTGCGTTTGTAGAAAGATAAAATACGTTTCCATAACCACCCGTACACAACAACACAGCATGCGCACTGTGCGATTCTATTTTTCCGGTAATTAAATCGCGGGTAATAATACCGCGGGCCTTGCCATCTACCACCACCACATCCAGCATTTCGGTGCGGTTATACATTTTTACTTTTCCATTGGCGATCTGGCGATTGAGTGCGCCATAAGCACCTAATAATAATTGCTGCNNGGTTTGGCCGCGTGCATAAAATGTGCGCGATACCTGCGCCCCGCCAAATGAACGATTGGCTAATAAGCCACCGTACTCGCGTGCAAACGGAACTCCCTGTGCCACGCACTGGTCAATAATATCTACGCTCACTTCGGCCAGCCGATATACGTTGGCTTCGCGGGCGCGGTAATCACCACCTTTAATGGTATCATAAAACAACCGGTACACACTATCGCCATCGTTCTGATAATTTTTGGCTGCATTAATACCACCTTGCGCGGCAATGCTGTGTGCCCTGCGCGGGCTATCCTGAAAACAAAATGCTTTTACATTGTAACCCAACTCGCCAAGCGAAGCCGCTGCCGATGCTCCGGCCAGGCCTGTACCCACCACAATTACATCGTACTTTCTTTTGTTTGCCGGGTTAACCAGCTTCAGGTTAAATTTATGTTTTGTCCACTTTTCGGCTAAGGGTCCTTCCGGAATTTTAGATTCTAGTTTCATGTGTAAATGTTTATACTTTTAAGGTCACATGGAATTCGCATAGTAAGAGTCATACCACGAAAAACGAGTAATGGAATTTACATTCCGCTGGATTTAGACCGTTTATGCTCATTTCATGGTGTAGGTTTAATGATTATTGAAAACTGAGATTAAATTGTTATGCCCAGATACATAAATACCGGGATGATGGCAAAAGCAATCGGAACCACAACGGCAAATACCTTACCTACAAATTTTATTACAGGATTGTATTTCATGTGGTTTAGACCCAGTGTTTGAAAAGCACTGGTAAAGCCATGCCACAGGTGAAAGGCCAGCGCGCCCATACAAATAACATAGAGTATAACGTACCACTCTACCTTAAACCAATAGGCAACCTGTGTGTACAAGTCGGTTACGGTTTTGCCATCATACACCTGGGTGCTCAAACTTCCAAAATGCGCCTGTCCATAAAAATCTTTTAAGTGAATAACCAGGAAGATGAGGATAAGCGTACCCAATATGCCCATGTTGCGCGAAGCCNNCAGATTGAACTTTTGTTTGCAATGGCATATCCTNTCAGGGCCGCGTGCCTTTCGGTTTTTGATGGTAAGCATAATACCCCAGATGGCATGGAGCAGGATAAAGGCAAAATTTCCTTTAGATATAAGCTGAATCAACGGGTTGTGCCCCATAAAATCAGCATAAATGTTGAATGATTTACCGGCATCATCCTTCAGTAATTGAAGATTACCTGCCAGGTGTACCGCCAAAAAGAGAATCAGGAAGATGCCCGTTAAGGCCATGAGCACTTTTCTTCCAAGCGAACTTGAGAAGAGATCTAGAAACCATTTCATAGTTTTCGGTTGAACGTAATTGATTTGAATTGAATCGAACCAAAATTACTTCCCAGCACTCTACCAAACAATTGATTGGTGTATTTTGAAATGTTCTAAATAGATAAAGTGAACACCTCCGCTAACCTTAGAACAAACTTGCCACATATAATATCAGGGCAATTGTAGTAAGCATCACTACCAAAAACCACTCTTTCTTAATCCTGTTTAGCAAGCGTTTCATTTCTTAAAATTTTTCTTCTTACCTACAGCATCGCAAAAACCAGCACAGAAATCAAATAATTGAAATACAGGGTATTACGTTAAAAATTATGAATCCAATTTTCCTAAAAGCCCCAAAAATTCCCATGCTGGGAGCAATTGGTCAGAACCTCATTTAGGGCTAATTTTACCCCACCACTACGTTTAATTCATGTACCTGATTTTTGATACGGAAACCACCGGTATTCCGCGTAATAAAACTGCGCCCCTTACCGACCTGGACAACTGGCCGCGGCTGGTTCAACTTGCCTGGCAACTGCATGATAGCACCGGCAAACTCCTGTCGCGCAACAACGCTATTATAAAACCCGATGGGTTCGATATTCCCTTCAACGCAGAACAAGTACACGGCATCTCTACCCAACGGGCCATTGACGAAGGTCGCGACCTGGCAGTAGTACTAACCGAATTCGTGAAAGACCTGGAGCGCACACAGGTTTTGGTGGGACATAACATTGAATTCGATATTAATATTATCGGGGCTGAGCTTATCCGCATAGGTATAGCCACCGAAAATTTTCTGGCCCTGAATAAAGTTGACACGGGTATAAGTGCAACTGAGTTCTGTCAACTATCGGGCGGGCCGGGTGGAAAGTTGAAAATGCCGCGGCTAACCGAATTGCACGAAAAACTATTTGGAAAACCCTTTGAAGATGCGCACGATGCGAGTTACGATGTAGCCGCTACTGCGCGATCGTTCTTTGGCCTGTTGCAANAANAAATCATCCCAACCTTTGATGGTTTTGCACCCGATAAACTTGTTTATGAAGAACCCGACCTGGAGGCGGGCAACTCCGGCAAGCGGCAAACGATAAAGGGGGTTGATTACAGCAATCTCGCTGAATCCGATTTAACAGATAAACGCTTCTGCCATCTGCATGTACACTCACAATACTCGGTGCTGCAGGCTGTGCCCGATATGAGCGAAATTATTGCCAAGGCCATCGAACAAAAAATGCCGGCTGTAGCCATTACCGACTTCGGTAATATGTATGGTGCTTTCAAGTTTGTGAGCGAAGCGCTTAAACATGGCATTAAGCCGATTGTGGGTTGCGAATTTTATTTGTCGGACGATCGGAAANAACTAAAGTTCACCAAAGACAACCCGGACAAACGATTTACACAGGTATTAATGGCCCGCAATAAAACCGGGTACCAGAATCTGGCCAAACTTAGTTCCATCGGTTTTATTGAAGGGCTTTACGGAATCTATCCGCGCATTGATAAAGAATTAGTTACACAACATAGCGAAGGGCTGATGGCCACCACCGGTGGTATTGGCAGCGAAATTCCCTACCTGATTTTGAACGTAGGCGAGCGGCAGGCCGAAGATGCCTTTGTTTGGTGGCATCGCCTGTTTGGCGATAACTTCTACATTGAATTAAACCGCCACGATACACGCGAAGAAGATCGCGTGAACGAAACACTGCTTAAGTTTTCGAAANAATACAATGTGAAATACTTTGCAGCCAACGAGTGTTTTTACCTGGAGAAAGAAGAATCGAATGCACACGATGTACTGCTTTGTATTAAAGAAGGTGAGTTTCAATCTACTCCCATCGGTTCGGGCCGCGGCACACGCTACGGCTTACCCAACAACAATTATTATTTCAAATCGCAAGACGAAATGAAAACGCTCTTTCGCGATTTACCGCAGGCGTTTGATACCATTCAGGAGATAGTTGATAAAGTAGAAACGTATGAACTGAAGCGTTCCGTATTGCTGCCGCGATTTCAGATTCCAGCAGAATTTAAAACCGAAGACGATTACCTGCGCCATCTTACCTATGAAGGAGCAAAGCGAAAATACCCCGAAGTAACAATCGAAATAAAAGAACGGTTAGACTTTGAACTGGAGACTATTAAANAAACCGGGTATCCCGGCTACTTCCTGATTGTGCAGGATTTTACTTCGAAGGCGCGCGAGATGGGTGTGAGCGTTGGGCCGNGGCGCGGTTCGGCTGCCGGTTCGGCTGTTGCATTTTGTATTGGCATTACGAATGTGGATCCCATTGCATACGATTTGCTGTTCGAGCGTTTCTTAAATCCAGACCGGGTATCGCTGCCCGATATTGATATTGACTTTGATGATGAAGGCCGCGATAAAGTATTGCGGTATGTAATTGAGAAATACGGCCACACGCAGGTAGCGCAAATCATTACCTACGGTACCATGGCAGCAAAATCTTCCATTCGCGATTGCGCCCGTGTAATGGAGCTGCCGCTGGCAGAAGCCAACAACCTGGCAAAAATGGTTCCGGAAAGGCCGGGTACCTCGCTTGAAAAAGCGTTTGAAGAAGTAAAGGAACTGAAAGAGATAAAGAACGGAAGCGACCTGAAAGCACAAGTACTGAAGCAAGCCATTGTACTGGAAGGTTCCTTGCGCAACACAGGTACCCATGCATGCGGGGTAATTATCACGCCCGATGAGCTAACACAGTTTGTGCCGGTATCTACCGCAAAAGATTCGGAGATGCTGGTAACCCAGTTCGATAACAGCGTGGTAGAAAGTGCGGGCCTGCTGAAGATGGACTTTCTCGGATTAACCACCCTCTCCATCATTAAAACAGCCATCCGCAATGTTAAANAAACAAAAGGCATTGATATTGATATCGATACCGTTCCGCTTGACGATGCCAAAACCTATCAACTCTACCAGCGGGGCGATACCACCGGTACATTCCAGTTTGAATCGGATGGCATGCAAAGCTACTTACGGGGGCTAAGGCCCGATAAGTTTGAAGACCTGATTGCTATGAACGCCCTGTACCGGCCGGGGCCTATGGAATATATTCCCGCCTTTATTGCCCGCAAAAATGGCCGCGAGCCGATCAAGTACGATTTGCCCGTAATGGAAGAATACCTGAAAGACACCTATGGTATAACTGTGTACCAGGAGCAGGTGATGTTGCTTTCGCAAAAGCTCGCCAACTTCTCGAAAGGCGATGCCGATGTGTTGCGTAAAGCCATGGGTAAGAAGCAGAAAGAAGTGCTCGACAAAATGAAAGATAAATTCATTGCGGGTTGTAAAACCAACGGGCACAACGAAGAAGTGGCAGAANAAATCTGGAAAGATTGGGAAGCGTTTGCACAATATGCGTTTAACAAATCGCACTCAACGTGTTACTCGCTGGTCGCATATCATACAGCGTATTTAAAGGCAAACTATCCGGCCGAGTACATGGCCGCCATTCTTACGCACTCGCAAAGTAACTTAGATAATGTTACTTACTTTATTGAAGACAGCCGCAAGCAAGGTATTGAAGTATTGGGGCCACACGTGAATGAATCGGGTGTGAATTTTGAAGTAAACAAAGAAGGTAAAATCCGGTTTGGATTGGGCGCCATTAAAGGAGCAGGCGAGGCAGCGGTAGAGGCTATTATTAAAGAACGCGATGCCCACGGCCCTTTCAAAGACATTTTCGATTTTGCCAAACGCTTAAGCAACCGCGCGGTAAATAAANAANCGTTTGAATGCCTGGCGCTAAGCGGGGCCTTTGATTGCTTCACCGACTACCACCGCAGGCAATACATGGCTGCCAAAGAAGGCGACCTTTCGCTTACCGAAAAAGTGATTCGTTATGCCGGTAAAATGCAACAGGAAGCACAAAGCGCACAAGCCAGCTTGTTTGGCGAAGCCACCGGCACGGCCATGCCCCCACCCAAGATTGAACCGGTAGAGCCCTTCAGCGAAATAGAAAAACTTCACTTCGAAAAAGAAGTAGTGGGTGTGTATATCTCCGGCCATCCGTTAGACAACTTCAGGTTTGAGATGGATTCGTTTTGTACTACGCACCTTGCATCCCTTACCGACCTGAACAGTTTAGCAAACAAGGAATGTAAAGTAGGCGGTATTGTTTCGNGTGTAGAACACCGCATGACAAAAACCGGCCGGCCGTTTGGCAAGCTGGCGTTGGAAGATTACAGCGGCAAATTCGAGTTTATGCTTTGGAGTGATGACTACATGAAATTTAAAGCCTACCTGATGCCGNGGCTATTCCTTNTTGTGGAAGGAAATGTAGTGCGCAAAAGCTGGGGCGATCAGGAGCTTGAATTTAAAATCCGAAACATCGAATTACTGAACGAACTTGCCGGCAAACGCGTGCAGGGGTTGGCCTTACGCTGTTCTATTGATGATATTTCGGAAGACTTTATCGAAAACCTTGAANAAATCTGTAAGAAAAATTCCGGTAACTCTAACCTCCGGTTATTTGTACGCGATGATGCCGAAGGAATTCAAACCGAGTTATTGGCCCGGGCCCAACGCGTTAAAGTGAGCAACAACTTTATTAATGAACTTAAACGACATACTGAAGTGGGCATTATTACCGACAAATCGGAAACGCGCTGGCTCTCAGATGTGGTTCAANAAACAGTTGGAACAGAAAATACTGCAGTTGGAACATTTTCTTCTACCTTTATGTTGGAACCAGTAGATTGACAAAAACACTTTAATCTTTATAAACCATGGGTAAAACAATAGAACTCACCGATTCAACTTTTGATCAGGCAATTAACTCCGAAAAGCCGGTATTAGTAGATTTTTGGGCCGAATGGTGCGGCCCCTGTAAAATGATAGGCCCCGTGGTGGAGGAACTGGCAGGCGACTACGAAGGCAAGGCTGTAGTGGCAAAAATTAATGTGGACGAGAATCCACAAGTTACCGCGCGCTTTGGTGTGCGGAACATCCCTACCCTGCTGGTATTTAAAAATGGCCAGGTAGTAGATAAGCAAGTGGGTGCAGTTCCCAAGTCTGTGCTTTCGCAGAAGCTGCAGGCACAGGTGGGGTAAAAACAAAATGTTCTCGTGATAGCACGAAAACAGGTGTGTCAACACAAAAATTTGACAGCAAAATAAACACTGGAGATTGGCAAGCGCCAATCTCTTTTGTTTTAGGTATATTTCTAAAGGGTCAAAGGGCGCCCTTAATTAATTACAGCAACACCACAGGATGAGCCATCAAAAATTTCAATTCGTTTCTTTGACGACCGCGAAGTGCGTGCTGTTTGAGATGAGGAAAAATCCAAGTGGTGGTTTAGTGTATTGGATATCGTGGCTGTACTCACTAACCAAAGTGACCTTCGCCCCTGTTGGTGTTCTTCACCAACAGGCATGCTACGAAATTGCCGGTGAAGAACACCGGCAAAGGCGGGGATAAAAAAGATGTTGGTTAGGCGACCAACATCAACTGGGGGTTAACTTAATGAAAGAACTTCAAATTTCTGCCGGCACCTTCACATACGCTACATTTTTCAGTGGTGGTGGTGGTGGTGATATAAATTCTTGAATACGTGGTGGTGGTTGATGGCCCCGAAATAGTATTTCCACCAAAATAGCTGGTGCTGGTCGTATATCCTTCCAAGCGGAGTCTCCCGCCTCGGGGACTCCGCGTATAATCAAACAATCTATTTCTCAATCGTAGTCTGTGTTAAATCAATGTCTTCCAACAAACCGCTATGAAATGCTTCATAAATACCTGGCTCTCCGGTAAGATAAAACCGGGCTGAACTATGTGTATAATCTTCCATTACCCGCAATTGAATTGATAGATTTATCTCCTTGCCTGAAAGCAATCAACACATGCAAATGATTAGGCATCCCGATAGCTATCGGGACATAACCGGTAATGAAGTGTCCTTGTTGCTTTAAATAATCAAACCATTTATAAACAATGTCATACCCGTTAGTAAGTTTAAACAACGGCAGCCATTCATAACAAGTAATGGTAATGAAATAAATACCGGATGACTCAACTATTTGTCTCTTTGTACTCACATGCACAAGTTACAAAATTGATTTGGTTTAACGCAGAGTCCCCGAAACGGGAGACTCCGCTGGGAAATAGGCAAAGGCGGGGATAAAAGATGTTGGCCAGGCGACCAACATCAACTGGGGGTTAACTTAATGAAAGAACTTCAAATTTCTGCCGGCACCTTCACATACGCTACATTTTTCAGTGGTGGTGGTGGTGATATAAATTCTTGAATACGTGGTGGTGGTTGATGGCCCCGAAATAGTATTTCCACCAAAATAGCTGGTGCTGGTCGTATATCCGGTAGTTGGTGTAGAGGTTACTTTTTCACCGTTCCGCTTCCATGACAAACGGTACACACCGAATAAAATTGGTCGATGCTTTCATTCAGTATGTCAACCTTGCATTTCTTAAAATCTATTTCTTCCCGGTTAGCCATTGTTATCATTCCGGTGTTGTAGCTTACCCGCTTAACAAAACTCTTGCCTTTGCGCGTACCACATGTGTATTGAACCACCACGCCTGAAGTAATATTACCTATTGGTTCTGTGATCTTGCTTCCTTCCTTCAGCCCGCCAAATTCAAAAATCCCTTCCAGGGTTTCTTTGCTCGAAGTAAATTTGCCTTTACCATTGAATTGCCCATCGGCAAACAAGCCCGTATATGTTTGATAAAAGGTTTCTCCGTTTTCAATTTCTTTATATTTCCAGTGCCCGAAACCATTGAATTTGCCTCCCAGAAAATTTCCTTCGTAAACAATATTATCTTTTTCAAACTTTCCATGGCCGCTGTATTCTCCGGCTACGAAATCCCCAAGGTAAACACCATCACTACCATGTATAAGAACACCATTTTTATAGGTTCCTACGATGGTCATATTACTATCGGGGTTTTAATGTAAGAACCCGGCCCCTCTGGCACACCATCTTTAAAAAATCCCCAATACAATGTTTCAGCATTTATTTTTGCCGGTTTATTTTCTGTTACCTCATAAAACAACATGCCCAACCCGTTTGGAACACCGTTCTTGTGTTGACCTTCATAGTAAAGGGAGTCAGAATATCCATCGGGTTTTATGCGCTTGCGCATTTGTGGTAGCATTTCATCATAGAGTTCTTTAAAATTGGTAACCCCTGTTGACGATTGATATTTTCGTTGAGCTACATCATAAAGGGATATATCGCTTACTCTATCATCATCATAACTTACTACCAAGCCGATGGGATTCTGTTCTTTTGTGAATACTCCCTCGATGGCTTTAGTGTGCGAAAAAGAACTGAACCTGCCCCGTTTCGGAATAAAAGAAGCCGTTGCTGTTGCTTAAAGGTTAGGTAGTCGTAATCAAATGCTCCAGAAAATTTTGTAAAAACAGTATCGGCAATATTCCAGGTCCAGAGTTTGCTCTCCTGATAAGATTGCTGCACCTGAATAGTGCCCCGGAAAGGAAAGTTGTCGGCAAAAATACCGTCAAATTCAAGCCCGGTGTTATTGTCATAAAAATGCCTTGAAGCGGTGTGAAATGGCTGACAAAAACCAGCCATGTCAGCATCGTTAAACGTTAACTGTTTTTGAGAATAAAAATCTGACAACCCGGTATATTTCAGTGTTCCTTCAAAGACCGGGTAGTTCATAAAAATTCTTTCTTACTGTTCGGATTTATGAGCTGATCGTACTTTGTTAATGCGTTGTTATAATCACTTCTGGCAATATCAACTGGCTCAAATTTGTTTAACGATGAAACAGAGTGCAGGGTAAGTTCCATTGGTTCACTGCCTTTCTTCCGTTTATAGTACAACACATCTGAAACACCATAGATTGTTCCTTTGGCGGTTTTTCTTTTGCATTGAATTCTGCAACCAGGTATCCCATGGTAACGTCAACGCCCCATGTTTGCCATATATATTCATTGGTGAAATCAGGGTTTTTCTGTACTATAATGAAGGCCAGCACCCCCTTCCCATTTTCACAATCACCAACGATGCAACCGGTTTTAAAACCGGCAACAGACAATTTGATCTTCTGCGCGCAGACAACATGATTCGCACCCAGAAAAACCAACATGATGATGCATACTAAATAACTTCCTGGTTTCATAATACATATCGGTTATAGTGTACACTTGTGTTCAACTACTTTTCTCCTTTCAAAATCTCTTCGCAAACTCCTACCCTGTTTCAACTCAAAGTTAAAGATAACAATTTGTTTGTCTTCTAGCGCTTGTTAATCCTTTACAAAACGGATAATGAAGCGCCTGCATTAACTCACTTTTTAGAATTGCAAGTAGTTCTGTGTTAAGGTAAAGTTTTTCTTTACCAATCTGGATACTTTTCAACACTCCTATTTTTTCCAGTTCGGCCAGGTAGCTACCAGCCGTTTTTAACTTAGCTATTCCTGCCCTTTCAAGAAATTGCCGCTTGCAATAAGGTCGCTGAAAAAGAACTTCCACTAGGTCTTTCGAATAGATTTTGGGTACCTTCCTTTCAATGGTTTTGCCAACCTTAATCATAGCTTCCGAAATGGATTCAATCTTCGACAAGGTGTGAATGCTGGTTGCTTCTACCGCTCTAATCATATACAGTATCCATTCTTGCCAGGCTTCCTTCTCAGTAACTTCTCTCAACCTTCTATAATACTCAGCCTTGTGTTCTATCACGTACCGGCTCAGGTAAATGACTGGTAAGGAAAGTAACCCTTGCTGAACCAAATAGATGATGTTCAAAATTCTTCCGGTACGTCCGTTACCATCCGCAAATGGGTGTATTGCTTCAAACTGATAGTGAACAAGTGCCATCTTAATGAGTGGGTCGAGGCCATCATCGGAAATATTAATGAACTGTTCCAACTCCTGAAGCTTATTTCGGATAATGGTTTCGCCTTCAGGTGGGGTATATACAACCTCACCCGAACGATCATTCTTAATTTGTGTTCCAGGTACTACCCGGATTCCAGCTTGGTTCTGCTTGAGCTGCTGAACTATTTTAATACAAAGGTTAGTTGTGATTATTCCTTTCTTCTTCACTTGCTCGTAGGCATACCAGAGAGCCTCCTTGTAAAAGAGAACCTCTTTGGTGGCCGGATTGTCAATCTTACGTTCAGCTACTGCAGACTGGTACAGTTCATCGTGTGTAGTGATAATGTTTTCGATCTCAGAACTTGCCTTTGCTTCTTGTAATCCTATTGTATCTATCAATACAGCCGGGTTGGGAAGTTGTGTAATGGATCCATCTAATTTCGCCAAGGCGCGATTGGCGGCTATTGACGCTTTCAGTATGGTTTTGGTCTCCAGTTCGATGTTAGGAGGCAAAGCCAATAACGAATTGTGAGGTTTACTTGGATTATATTTCATTTTGTTCACGAGGGCGCGTGATGCCTTCGATTTAATAACGAGGGCAAATATAACGATTTTTTGCCCTCGTTAAACTAACACGGGTAAGCTGTGCCCTTTTGTTATTGTTGGTGACCAACAATCCTTACTCTAAATCTCTGCATAATGACACAAAAAATCAAACGCATGCTCGCCTGCTTCATAAAACCTTCGCCTCTGTCGTTGTTCTTCACCAACAGGCATGCTGCGAAATTGCCGGTGAAGAACACCGGCAAAGGCGGGGACATCAATTACAATCTTTGGTTTTTGACCTATATGATTTCAAATTTGTAAGCTCGTTTTTAATCCTCTCTTCCCATTTAGCTTGCTCTTCTTTTATTATTCCGTGAGCAGTTTCCACATCATATTTCCTTTGCATTTCAAAATTTTGATTATAAATTTTNTCAATTTCCTCAAAAAATAACTGGTGGCTTGGGCTAGGAACCACTTTTGAAATTTCATTTATTTTCTTTCGCAACCTTCGTGCAAACAATTCTGCTATGTCGAAATGTAATTGTTCATGGGCCAATAAATTTAGTGAGGTATCCTTCGCCCAAGATTGATATTTCTTAAATACCAGTCTAACATCATAAGTTAAAACATCCGACCTTCTATTTACTTCGGGAATAAATTCATATACTGTGGTAGCATAAAGGTTCCATCCACTTTCGTTATCAGGAGGGTCGCCTTTAAAATCGATCCACTTTAATTTATCCTCAGGACACCAACATTTTACGCTATCTTGACCCTGAGAGTACACAACGTAGTTAACTTGAAAAAATNNAATAATCGAGATTAATCTTGTCATTCCTAAATTTTTAATTCTGTAAATTATATTTTAACTACTTTCTTTTAAGTATAAAAGTGGAGCTAACGTTGGCCGGATCCTTAGAAATCCTTCCAAGCGGAGTCTCCCGCCTCGGGGACTCCGCGTATAATCAAACAATCTATTTCCCTCGCCCCTGTTGGTGTTCTTCACCAACAGGCATGCTACGAAGTTGCTGGTGAAGAACACCGGCAAAGGCGGGGGCTTGTCTATGACTCTATCGATCAACGCCAAATGCAAAGCACTGACCATAATGTGTTAAAGAAATCTTTTTTCATTTCGTTCCATTCTATAAATCCTTCCTTTTACCTCCTTCCAAGCGGAGTCTCCCGCCTCGGGGACTCCGCGTATAATCAAACAATCTATTTCCCTCGCCCCTGTTGGTGTTCTTCACCAACAGGCATGCTGAAATTGCCGGTGAAGAACACCGGCAAAGGCGGGGAGTCCCCGAAACGGGAGACTCCGCTGGGAAATAAACAATGTCATACCCGTTAGTAAGTTCAAACAACGGCAGCCATTCATAGCAAGTAATGGTAATGAAATAAATACCGGATGACTCAACTATTTGTCTCTTTGTACTCACATGCACAAGTTACAAAATTGATTTGGTTTAACGCGGAGTCCCCGAAACGGGAGACTCCGCTGGGAAATAAAATAAAACGCATGCTCGCCTTGGTTCATAAAACCTTCGCCTCTGTTGTTGTTCTTCACCAACAGGCATGCTACGAAATTGCCGGTGAAGAACACCGGCAAAGGCGGGGCATAACCGGTAATGAAGTGTCCTTGTTGCTTTAAATAATCAAACCATTTATAAACAATGTCATACCCGTTAGTAAGTTCAAACAACGGCAGCCATTCATAGCAAGTAATGGTAATGAAATAAATACCGGATGACCCAACTATTTGTCTCTTTGTACTCACATGAACAAGTTACAAAATTGATTTGGTTTAACGCAGAGTCCCCGAAACGGGAGACTCCGCTGGGAAATAAAAACAAAAACCGGATCGCTCCGGTTTTTCTTGGGCAGTGGGTCATCTTCAATTTAGATCCTTCAGGATATCCAAAATAATATTGGCCAAAATTACAGTCCCGTATGTCTTGTCGGAAGATTTCTCTGTAACAGGAGTTTGAAAAATATCTTCCTGGGTTGGGCCGAGATATCCTATTATTACAATTTTCTCATTGAGAAGATTACAGTTGCTTGAAAAATCTGTATTGTAATCCAATACCTTAAACTCATCGACCCGATGATAAAAATTGATCGGATATTTCTGAGGAGATACTTTTGAGGAAAGTTCTGCGGCTCGGCTTTTATCTAATTGAAGCGCAAGAAGAAACGGAAAGCTAAGTTCCCATTTTCCTCGATGATCAATTAATCGAAAGTACTGATTTGTAATTCCATCCTCGTCTTGGATTAACCCTTTCAATCCTGCTAAGAAAGCAGCGTCAGTAAATTTCTTACTTGACTCCACATGATTACCATTTTCAAACCCTTCAATAAGTACGACTTTATCGGAATCAATTATCGAAGCCTGTAAAGTTGAATCGCAACCTACATTGTCGCCAATAAACAAGAAATTAATACCAACCACTTTCGGATTGCACTTTGAAATTCGGTTCACTAATTCACCCATTTGGCATCGATCACTCTCACCTGCATTCACCAGAACTATCTCCTTGATTTTAGTTTCAGTGCCTTTTAATGTGTCTTGATGCTCAGTCGGAATCTCCTGCGGTTTTGTCGCACAGCAAAACATGATCCCTAGCAAAAGAAAAACAAAATCTTTAATTCCAATTCGACTCATCAGCATTCTCTTATCTGTGTGGCGCACTACTGTTCATTCGATTCTTTTTTGTTTCATTGGGGCTTAGAATAAAGTCCCAATATTTATCCCATACTGTCGGATCAGTGCGGCAACCAAAGCAATGATAAACTGAATTCTCTACTTCGTAAATAAATTCTTTCATTGCAGGAGAAACACTGAGTTCACTAAACTGCTTATCTCCTTTGTTATTGTTGGTCGCCTGACCAACAATCCTATTCTAAATCTCTGCATAATGACACAAAAATCAAACAGATGCTCGCCTGCTTCATAAAACCTTCGCCTCTGTTGTTGACTTCACCAACAGGCATGCTACGAAATTGCCGGTGAAGAACACCGGCAAAGGCAGCCATTCATAGCAAGTAATGGTAATGAAATAAACACCGGATGACCCAACTATTTGTCTCTTTGTACTCACATGAACAAGTTACAAAATTGATTTGGTTTAACGCGGAGTCCCCGAAACGGGAGACTCCGCTGGGAAATATAACACTAACATCTAAGCGGTACTACCTGATAACTGGTAATAAATAATATTTTAACGAATCGCTACGAAAATCAAATAATACAAAATGACTTCTTTTTCTGAAACAATATCCCTCCATATATCACCCTCGGAGAAAATGTAATCTCCGCCAATAAGTAGTTCTCCTTCATTTTATCAAAACAGATAATTGCACATTCTTTTGCATTGCCTTTTCTTGAAAGAAGAATAATGTCCCCATAATTTGGCTTGCTGCTTTTCTTTCTTTGAAGCCGATCAATCTTTTCAAGCCGATCAATATTGCGTTCTCCAATAGAAATCAATAAATCTTGAAATCTTTTTATAGAAAAATAATTCAGATGAGTAAATACGCTAACACCCAATTGAACTTCAGAAGTACAATAAGATCTTACTATTGTTGAGTCTGAGATAATTGCATCGTAGGCAATCTGATATCGACTTTTTATAATCTTGAGCTTCCGGTTTCAATAAGATTAAAAAATAAAAAGAGGCAACTAATATTATTTTTAACATAAATCTATCGTTTGTACTTAAATTCTTGATGTAATATTCCCTTGGCTAGTTTTCTCACATTTCTCGGAGTTTTTGGGGCCCAATTTTGGGATTGGAGGCGGTTGTTCGTCTCCCGCCTCCAAAATAATAGTAGGGTGTTCCGAAATAGTTTTCTTTTTCCTTCCAAGCGGAGTCTCCCGCCTCGGGGACTCCGCGTATAATCAAACAATCTATTTCTCAATCGTAGTCTGTGTTAAATCAAAATCAATGTCTTCCAACAAACCACAATGAAATGCTTCATAAATACCTGGCTCTCCGGTAAGATAAAACCGGGCTGAACTATGTGTATAATCTACCGGGCTTTCCACCAGGTTCCACTTACCTCGGCAAGGGTTATCATGTATGTAATTTAGTTTTTGTTTAATAAACTTATTACTCCTGCACTCTTTCCAATCAAACGAAGGCTGAAATACTTCATGAAGTTTACTGCGCTTATGATCGCGGCTGGCTACTCCTTCCATTAATTTGTTAAGAGTTTCTTTTTCTCCGGCCAACACTAATCGCTTTACGATCTCATAAGCCATAAAGCGTTTTCCATTACCCGCAATTGAATTGATAGATTTATCTCCTTGCCTGAAAGCAATCAACACATGCAAATGATTAGGCATCCCGATAGCTATCGGGGCATAACCGGTAATGAAGTGTCCTTGTTGCTTTAAATAATCAAACCATTTATAAACAATGTCATACCCGTTAGTAAGTTCAAACAACGGCAGCCATTCATAGCAAGTAATGGTAATGAAATAAATACCGGATGACCCAACTATTTGTCTCTTTGTACTCACATGAACAAGTTACAAAATTGATTTGGTTTAACGCAGAGTCCCCGAAACGGGAGACTCCGCTGGGAAATAAGCCTTCTATTGAAGTGGCTTCCAAGATGGCGGAACTCCTGGATGTTTCGCTCGATTACCTAGTAGGTAAAACGGATGTGCTGCTCGATAGCAAAATCCTAAATCGCATCATCGAGATTCAAAAGCTTTCTGCTGATGAACAAAAAACTGTCTTCTCTCTGCTCGATGCTTTTCTACGTGATACAAAAACTCGTAAGGCTTACGCTTCTTAGCAATGAAGGGATGCAAGATCGAAACATATTCAGTCAAACGTTCCGAGACGCATACAAAGTACAAGGAATGGTTTTATCTACATCCTGAGGATGACTCCAACACACAAGCAGTTACCTGGAGAGGACATTTCGGTGGCTACATCTATACTGTCATTCAGAAGTATCATCACCACCAGATCACAGAAGCGGATGTAACCATTGAAAAAATCCGTCATACAAAGAAGATCCTGATACCCATTACGCATTTCTTTCACAAAAGAACTCGCTGATGCCTTGAACAAACATCTTGACAGGATATACGGGTAATAAAAAGCCCAGCGCGTGCTGGGCTCTAGTTAAAAATCTATGTGTAGGGTTTTTGTTGTCAGATTGACCCTATAAGTTAGGATTTCAAAAGGCATCGGCTGCGCCAAAATCACAATGAACTTCTCCTTCCAATTGGTTCCGATTGTCTTTTTAACTTTTCTTGGCTTCGTGTTATTCAACAGATGTATCAAAATATTTTTATTTCCCTATGGTCTTCATACCCTATGTACTGCCTGATGAACTTGTCAAAATATTTGCGGGCATCTTGGATTTGATAGCCGTTAGGAAAGTTAGAGTTACTATGATCCAAGCTTTTAAATTCCTTCAGTAAAATCTGCTCAGCCAAAGTTATTTGCTCAATGGATGGAGTAAATCTTGTCTTTGAATTTTCGAGCTCGATTGAAAGATCAAATGATGCCGGAAACACAACCCCGCATTCCGAGTAAAGAGAATCAACCTTTATCAATTTGATATCCTGGGAATACCCCGTAATACCGAAGAACAAACAAATTGCTAATATATAATTTCGCTTACCCATAGATTAATTCTGATATACATATGGAAGCCATTCATCTAGGAAAGGCACGTACTGATTGAATTGCGGATTTGTACTGGCTCGTGTTCCTGGATACACTAATGGCCCCTCGTACACTGGTGATCCGGAACTATTATTTATCCCATAGTGTGTTCTTAATGGGATCTGATTTTCTGCTCTAAGCATATTCTCAATATGGGTTGCAAACATTTCTGCTTTGGCAGCACCGGTAACTCCTCCTTCCAAGCGGAGTCTCCCGCCTCGGGGACTCCGCGTATAATCAAACAATCTATTTCCCTCGCCCCTGTTGGTGTTCTTCACCAACAGGCATGCGAAGTTGCCGGTGAAGAACACCGGCAAAGGCAGGGCCAATCATAGCATACCGCAGTAAAAAACTGAACAGGGGCTCTGAAAATTGTTGCATAAAACAAAGATAAAAAAGATGTTGGTCAGGCGACCAACATCAACTTAAGGCGAGAGAATTACTGGGAAGGAATCTATTTTTGTTTTTTACAACCATGCCGTAGCTTCACAATAATCGGGGCTTGAGCGGGTATAGGTATCGCGCACTCTGTAGGTAAATGAAATCTCATTCAGGTAAATCATAGCAGAACCCTCTACCTCATACCCGTTTACATATTGCAATGGAATAGTGATCCTGTTACCATACACACGGGCTACTACATCAATTCCTGCATTGTAAAAATTTTCGATCAGTACTTCATCGGCTCCATAGCCGGTGCCAACTTTCCGGATGTAAATGGTGAAGTTGGAATACACGCGCCACGATTGACTGTACTCCTCCAACCGGTAAGAGCCTACAACCTGGTCACGGTCATCATACCGNGGTTCTACCAGGGTAATCTCGCAGGCAGAGAAAACAAGCGCCAGAACAACAAAGAGTAAACGTGTGGTTTTCATAATTGATAACAGTTTGCAGCGTGTAATTGCAAGCCTCGCGCCAAACCTGATATTCCCTTTTGGTAGTTATGCCAATGGTGTTTTTGGTATTCTATTCCTATGAAATCAGCAACCAGATTATCAACCGGTTACAAATAAAATCCCCGACAAGTCGGGGATTTTGAGTTTAAAAATGGGTTAAACTCAGTTTAAAAATAAGGCACTCCGGCACCGGCAAAAANTATTTACCACCAACAACCACTACGAATGGAGTAAAAACCAGTCGTGCCGGATATGCCATGTCTTTAAATCCACCGTTGATCATTACCGGTGGGTTGTTTTCTGTTAATCCACATTGTCGTGCAAAAACTTATTGTTGCCTAACAGGTTGTTATCATCATTCAGATTATAACGTGATATAAATGACTCGGACGAGTGCGGCACGTTATCCATCTTTACACCCCTGCGTACGTATGCCGGTGCCCTCCACTTTTCGGTAAAATCTTCTTTAGACATTTCCTGTTTTTTGTTCTTAAGCTTCTCCCTGCGCTCTTTCGCTTGTTGCTCCAGCCGTGCTTTGGTCTTGCGCACTTCCATCATTCCATCTTCATTAATTACCTGATCGGCCGAAATTTCTTTTCCAACTTCAAACTCCTCTTCTTCACTAAACAAACTCTCTTCACCCTCCTCCTGCTCATTCTGTTGCGTGTTCTTATTAAATATCTCGAAGGTATAAGAGCGCTCTTCCTTCACCTGGCCCGGAGTTTCCTGTTTTTCAACCTCTGTTTCTTCGCTTGGCGTTTCTTTTAAGATCGGCTTATCCCCATCGGGCTTTATTTTTAATTGCAACTCCGCACTTTGCTGATTCACCGAGTTATCAACAGCACCGAATAAAGGAATCTGCGATTTATCGAGTTCGTGCACTTTCTTTTCTTCCTTCTTNTTGATTTTGCCTTCCGTGATAAAGCCGGTAGCAATGACGGTTACNCGGATGCGATCGCCCAAACCACTATCCACACCATGCCCAAAAATCACTTCCGCTTCATCNCCGGCTTGTTGTTGAATGTACTCGGTAATGGTGGTTAATTCATCCATTTGCAATTCTGCCTCTTCGCCCGAGATTATGGAGAGCAGGATTTTCTTCGCTCCCATAATATCTTTGTTATCCAGCAAGGGTGAAGCAAGCGCCTGTTGGGCGGCTTTGAGCGCGCGATTATCGCCNCGGGTTTCGGCTGAGCCCATCACAGCAGCACCGGCATTCCACATTACTGTGCGCACATCCTGGAAGTCAACATTTACATATCCCGCCAGCGTAATAATTTCAGCAATACCTTTTGCAGCAGTGGTTAATACCGTATCCGCTTCGGCAAATGCCTGGCCGATGGAAAGGTTTCCGTAAATCTCACGCAGCTTGTCATTAAGAATTACAAGTACCGTATCGCAGCTTGAACGGAAGGCTTCGATACCCAACTCGGCCTGGTTCATTTTCTTTTTNCCTTCGAAAGAGAAAGGTGCCGTTACGATACCTACAGTGAGAATGTCCATATCTTTCGCAATCTTGGCAATTACCGGTGCTGCTCCGGTACCCGTGCCACCACCCATACCGGCCGTTACAAACACCATTTTTGTACCCGCCAACATTTCACGAATCTGTTCTTTACTTTCGATGGCTGCTGCACGACCCACTTCAGGATTGGCGCCACAACCTAACCCTTCGGTAAGGTTTACACCCAATTGAAGTTTATGCGGCACCGGGCTGCTGTTAAGCGCCTGCAGATCGGTGTTGGCCACTACAAACTCGACATCCTTGATGCCTTGCCGGAACATGTGGTTCACCGCGTTGCTACCTCCGCCACCTACACCGATCACTTTTATAATCGACTTGTGGTGTTTGGGAAGGTCAAATTTATATCCTGTTACTGGTTCAAACATGACTGTTGTGATTTAGTGATTGGTCATTTTTAGTACTCGTTCTTTCCATCGAGGTCATCGATCAAAAGTCCTTTTGTTTTATTTAAAATGTTGGTAAAGAAATCAGATGTCGATTTTTCTTTNTTCACCTTCACCGACTGCTTCTGATTCGATTTTTCTTTATAGCGCTCTTCCCGCTCATCCAATGAACGGAACCCGGAAAGCACCAGCCCCACGGCTGTCGCATACATCGGGCTCTTCACCGCTTCCAGTTTGCTTTTACCTAAATGTTCATTCGGATAGCCAATGCGTGCATCCATACCCGTCATATATTCCACCAACTGCTTCAGGCAACTGAGNCGTGAGCCACCTCCGGTAATTACAATGCCACCGGCCAACCTGTTTTCATAACCCGAGTTGATGATTTCGATATGAGCCATCTCAATAATTTCTTCCATGCGCGCCTGAATAATGCTGGAAAGATTCTTTACTGAAATTTCTTTGGCGGTTCTGTTGCGAATGCCCGGAATGGAAACGATCTCGTTCGGGCTGGCTTCTTCTGCAATGGCTTTACCAAATCGCACTTTTAATTGTTCGGCTTGTTTAGCCATTACCATCAATCCGTGCTGAATATCAGTGGTGAGGATATTTCCTCCGAAAGGAATTACGGCTGTATGGCGAATGATGTTATCGTGAAAAACAGCAATATCGGTGGTACCACCACCAATATCGATTAAACAAACACCCGCTTCTTTTTCCTCTTCGCTCAACACCGCAAGGCTGGAGGCCAGGGGCTCCAGAATCAGATCATCAATCTCAAGGCCACCCCTGCGCACGCATTTATTAATGTTGTTGATAGCGCTGGTTTGGGCGGTAATGATGTGAAAATCGGCCTCGAGTTTTACACCACTCATACCAACCGGATCTTTAATTCCTTCTTCATAATCCACCATGTAATCCTGAGGCATTACATGAATAATTTCACTGCCGGGTGGAATGACAATACGGTACATATCTTCTGTAAGGCGATTCACATCTTCAATGCTCACTTCATCCTCTTTGGAGGTGCGGGTAATGCTGCCATGATGAATGGAACTGCGGATGTGCTGGCCGGCTATACCCACATTTACCACACCTATATCAATACCCGACATATCGCTGGCTTCTTTAATAGCCTTTTCAATGGCAAACACCGTTTTGTCGATATTGGTAACAATACCTTTTATTACCCCTTCTGATTCGGCTTTGCCCAGGCCCAGCACTTCGAGTTTTCCAAATTCATTTTTACGACCTACAATGGCGCAGATCTTGGTAGTTCCAATATCAAGACCTACAACTATTTTNTCGTTTTCCATGATCTTTATTCTTTGTTAGTGGTTGTTATATGTTTGGTGTTTTATAGATTAAAAAGTTATTCTGCTATTATTTGTCCATCGTACTCGAGGTTTATCCGTTTGTAGCGTGTCCAGCCCCGCGTTGGAAGTATCTCTTTGTAAAATATCATCAGCTTCCGAAACTTGTTTTCAAAATCAACTGCACTTCCAAATTCTACCAGTTGCCCGGTAACCTGTGGTAAAATGGTAATCTCGCCCCGGCTGTTCATATCCAACTGGGCCACCTGGGCTTTCCAGAATTTATCATGCTGAATAAATGCAATCATTTTTAACAGTTCTCTCCCTTCTTCTTTTTGTTCAAATCTTCCCACTCCAGCAGTTGTTTTGCATAAGCACCACTTAGCAATACAACCCGCGATGTATATTTATCAGATACCGGCATCACTATGCCATCTTGTGCGATATAGGCATCAGGAGCATCGGACTGCACGATTCGCGCAATCGGTCTTCTCAGTTTCACATTCACAACCAGATTACCTTTCAGATCGCCATACAGATCGGCATCTAATATGTGTTTGTCTTGCTTCAGTTTTTCTCAATGGTTCTAAAATCAATACGATCCAGGCTGGTTCCTTTAATGGATTGATTGCTGCTTTCAACCAGGCGCAACACATCGGCTTCATCCATAAAATGATTTTCGCTGGCGTTATCCAGTTCAATCACAATATCTTTACAAACCACGGTGCTCCGTTTGCGTTCACTAAAGGCAATCAAACATGAAATGGCCAACAGGGCTGTTACTACTTTTACTTCTGTCCGTATGTTCAGCTTCCACTTCATTTTTTCCTGCTCAATAATTCCTTAATGGGTTTTACAAACGTATCAATATCGCCACCCNNAATAGTTGCTAATACCTCCACGTTTAGATCTTCTAGTTTTTGAAGTACATCTTTNTTGGAACATCGGATTTTAACCGGGCTGGAGATGTCTTTAAATAACATATCGGATGTAACTCCGGGTATTGGCTCCTCGCGGGCCGGATAAATATCCATCAGCAATACTTCATCGGCCAGGCTTAGGCTTTTNGAAAATCCTTCGGCAAAATCGCGCGTACGCGTAAATAAATGTGGCTGGAAGATTACCGTTATCTTTTTGCCTTTGTACATTTCTTTTAACGATTTAAGAAAGGCTTCAATCTCGGTAGGGTGATGCGCATAGTCATCGATATAAACCAGGTTTTCGGTACGGATAATAAACTCAAACCTGCGTTTTACACCACGGAATGAAGCGAGTGCTTCGCGAATGGTTTTATCGTCCACACCAAACTTGCGCGCTACCAGTATAGCAGCAATCGCATTTTCCATATTATGAAAACCGGGGACACCGAGCTTGATCTTATCGAACTTCCTATCCAATCCCAGGAGGTCGAATTCAAAANNTCCATCCCGCCCAAGCGGAACAATGTTGCCGGCAAANAACTGTCCNCGGCTCATACCATAGGTTTCTTTAGTTACATGCTGAATTTCATTTGCCAACAGTGCAATGGATTCATGCAGGATCAGATTTCCTTTGCGGATAATCTGGTTCATGAACTCTTTATAAGAACTCAGCATTTGTAAATGATCACCATATATATCCAGATGATCTGCATCGGCTGAAGTAACTACTGCAGTGTGTGGGAATAAACGCAAGAAGGATCGGTCAAATTCATCAGCTTCTGCTACAACCAGCGTGTCCTTGTTTACCTCGCCATGCATAACCAGGTTTGATTCGTAGTTGGCTGTTATACCTCCTAAAAATGCAACCATATTTTTTCCAGCAGCCTTTAGAATATGGGCAATGAGCGATGAGGTAGTGGTTTTNCCGTGTGTACCTGCCACCGCAATGGTTTTATAATTTTTGGTAAGCAAGCCTAAAACTTCCGATCGTTTCAGAATGGTGTATCCCTGCGCCTTCAGGTAGTTATATTCCGTGTGTGTTTTGGGAATAGCCGGGGTAAACACCACCAGGGTGGTTTCTTTACTGATATACCCCGGAATAAATTCTACCTTATCATCGAAGTGAATTTCCATTCCTTCTTCAATCAACTCGTGTGTAAGCGGAGTGGGTGTACGGTCGTAGCCGGCTACGCGCAAGCCTTTGTGTTTAAACCAACGGGCCAATGCACTCATGCCGATACCGCCAATACCTAAAAANTAAATGCTATCGTATTGCTCCAGCTTCACTGCTATTATAAAATCAGTTTTTCAATTTCGTTTACTATCTCTTCGGTAGCACGGGGCTTACCCAGTTTTACAATGTTTTTGCGAAGTGTTTCACATTGCTCTTCATCAAAAAGCAATTTCAACGATTCGCTGATAAGCAAGTACTTTGCTTCAATGTCTTTAACCATGCAGGCTGCGTTTGAATTTACCAGTGTACGTGCATTTTTNGTTTGGTGATCCTCAGCCACATTTGGCGAAGGAACCAGAATGCTGGGCCGTCCGGCAATACACAACTCGGAAATAGCCAACGCGCCCGCACGCGAAACCACCACATCCGATGCGGCATAGGCCAAATCCATTTGCTTCAGAAAATCATAGATGCGGATGCTGCGTAAGTCTTTATTTTGAACCTGGGCTTTAACGCTTTCATAATATACTTTTCCAGTTTGCCAGATTACCTGCACNCGGGCATCAATCAGTTTATCAATTCCTTCCATTACACTCTCGTTAATAGTACGGGCTCCTAAACTTCCTCCTACTATTAAAAGTGTTTTNTCGCTACAGGTAAATCCAAAGTGGTTGAGCGCTTTTTCCTTTTTATTGGTTAAGTCAAGAATATCTTTCCGAACCGGGTTTCCTGTTAATGCGATTTTTTCCTTTGGAAAATATTTCTCCATTCCTGCATAAGCCACACAAATGCGTTGCACGTTGTGCCCTACCTGTTTGTTGGTAAGCCCCGCATATGAATTTTGTTCCTGAATAAGCGATGGTATTTTATTCTTTGTTGAAGCCAGTAAAATAGGACCGCTTGCATAACCTCCGGTGCCCACCACTACATGCGGATTAAATTTNTTAAGAATAGCGCGCGCTTTAAAATAGCTGGCAATAAGCTTGAACGGAAACAACAGGTTAGAAAGGGTTAGCTTGCGTTGCAATCCGCTTATCCACAAACCCACAATTTTATACCCCGCTTCAGGCACACGTGTCATTTCCATTCGGCCCCTGGCACCTACAAATAATATTTCTGCATCGGCATATCGGCTCTTAAACTCATTGGCAATGGCCAATGCAGGAAAGATGTGGCCGCCAGTTCCGCCACCGGTAATGATTAATCGATATGGTTGCTTTGCATTCACGTATTAAGCTGCTTTTGCGTCTAAATTTTTCTCTTTCAATTTTTCTTCACCTGCTGCTTTTTGCTGGCCCCAATTCTGCTCTTGTTCGCCCCGGCTTACACTTAGAATTATACCCACCGACAAACCGGTAAACACCATAGCTGTACCTCCCATGCTAATCAAGGGCAACGGTTGGCCGGTAATGGGCCCAAGCCCCACTACCACACCCATATTTACCATAGCCTGGCACACAAGATCAAAAGCAAGCCCGGCCGAAAGCAATCCGCCAAAGGCGCGCTCGCTATTATAGGCTGCTTTCATTCCCCGATGCAGTAAAATCAAATAGAGAATCAGCACCGTAATACCACCAACCAATCCGTACTCTTCAATTACAATAGCATACACAAAATCAGAATAAGGGTGTGGTAAAATGTTACGTTGCTCGCTATTGCCAGGGCCCTTTCCAAATACACCACCCGTTGCAACGGCAATCATGCCATGCTTTGCCTGAAAGGGTAATTCTTTTCCTTCCACCACATGCGAGTAAAAATTCTTTACCCGACTGATGGCTGTTTCAAATCGTTGGCCGAAATAAAGCCCGGCCGTACCAAACAATAATCCGATTAACACCAGCATGGCAAGATACCGAACCGGTACACGGCCAATAAACATAATGAGCATACAGGTAGCAAACACCAATATGGCGGTTGACAGGTTGGTGAGTGCAATCAAACCACATATTACACCACACCAGATCAGAATCGGAAATAGAGATTCTGCAATGTCAGTAATATTTTGTTGCTTCTTAGAAAGCATACTGGCCAGGTTGATAATCAAAGCCAGGCTTGCAAAATCGGATGGCTGAAATGAACCAAACACGGGAATGGATATCCACCGGGCAGCTCCGTTTATACTCACCCCATTGGTAAATGCATAAATCAAAAGCGGAACACTTACCCACAACGCCAGCCGCGACAACTTGGAGTAGTAGCGGTAATCTATCTTGTGCGCAAACCACATTGCCGCCAGGCCAAGAAATACCATGAATGTGTGCTTAATCAAAAACACTTCGGGGCTGGTTGAGCGTTTATACGCCAGGGTGCCGATTGAACTATACACCACCAGGATACTGATTAATGATAAAGCAAACACTACCGCCCAGATCACCCGGTCGCCCTGCAGGTTTTTATCAGCCCATTCTTTTATTTTACTAAGTTTCATACTGTTTCGCTTTTAGGATTCAACTTCCCGCTTCAACTCCAGCACAGCCGCTCTAAACTGATTTCCTCTATCTTCATAATTCTTAAACAAATCAAAACTGGCACAAGCCGGAGAAAGCAATACCACATCGCCTTCCTGCGCAGCTTTCAATGCAACTCTTACAAGGTCTTTTGTTGTTTGTACTTCATGAATTTCAGAAACAACATTTTTAAAAAACTCCTTCAGTTTGGTATTGTCTTTACCGAGGCAGATTAGCGCCTTTACCTTTTTAGCTACCTCCGCTTTTATGATGTTGTAATCATTTCCTTTATCAATACCTCCGGCTATCCATATTAATGGTTGCGTATAACTTCCAAGTGCATAAACCACTGAATCTACGTTGGTAGCTTTTGAATCATTCACAAATTCAACTCCCTTTATCACACCTACCGACTCCAGGCGATGGGGTGCGTTTGTAAATGTTCCAAGTCCTTCTTTTATGGATTGAATACTTCCGCCTGCCAGGTAAACAGCTGCTACGGACATCATGGTATTGATCAGGTTATGCGGACCTTTTAACGTGGTTTCAGACTGCCGTACAGCAAATGTAGTTTCACCAAACGTCCAGATCATTTTCTCGCCATCGTAATGAATTGAACCGGAGTTGTCTGCTAACGAAACCGGAATTTTAACCGGAGCCATGGTACGCTGCTGCAGTTGTTGGCTTGTAACCGCATCATCCGCATAGTAGATGAAGAAATTATTTTTCGTCATGTTGCGCACCAACTGAAACTTGGCGTTAATGTATTTCTCCATTTTATACTCGTACCGATCCAGGTGATCGGGTGTAATGTTGGTGAGTACCCCAATTTCCGGATGGAAATTTTTAGTTCCATCTAATTGGAAGCTGCTGATTTCAATCACATACCAATCATGCGCACCCGTGGCAACTTTGCGTGCCAGGCTCTCGCCCACGTTGCCAGCCAGGGCCACCTTAAACCCGGCCGTTTTCATGAGGTGATAAGTAAGTAACGTGGTAGTGGTTTTTCCATTCGTTCCGGTTATGGCAATCACTTTACCGGTGAGGTTGCGGAAAGCAAACTCCAGTTCGTCAATTACTTCAATACCTTTTGCATTGGCTTGTTTAATCAAATCGGTCTTATCTGGAATACCCGGACTTTTAATGATTAAATCAGCAGCAAGAATTTCTTCTGAAGTATGCGTTCCTTCTTCAAAAGCAATTTTTGCTGTTAGTAATTCCGCTTTGTATTTGTCTTTAATCAATCCCTGATCTGAAACAAAAACATCATAGCCCTTCACCTTCGCGAGTAAAGCTGCACCCGTTCCGCTTTCGCCTGCACCTACTATAGCAATCTTCTTGGTCATCTTAGTTTTAGCATTGCGAGTGAAAGAATAGCCAACAGTATTCCTACAATCCAAAACCGGGTTACGATTTTAGCTTCGTGAATATTTTTCTTTTGATAGTGATGATGTAAAGGCGACATCAGGAAAATTCTACGCCCTTCACCGTATTTCTTCTTCGTGTACTTGAAGTACGATACCTGCACAATCACCGATAAGTTTTCTATCAAAAACTCCGCACAACAAGGGAATCATTAACTCTTTGCGCACAGCTAACGCCAACACGGCAATAATTCCTCCCAGCGATAAACTTCCTGTATCGCCCATAAACACTTGAGCGGGATAAGCATTGTACCAAAGAAATCCCAAACAAGCTCCAACAAAAGCAGTACAGAAAATTACCAGTTCACCCAGGTTGGGGATGTACATGATGTTGAGGTAGGAGCTAAAGTCAACCCTGCCTGATAAGTAAGCGAAGATGGCCAGCGTTAATCCAATAATAGCCGATGTACCGGCCGCCAGTCCATCAATTCCATCCGTTATGTTAGCACCATTTGAAACTGCTGTGATGATGAGGATAACGATCAATGTAAATACAATCCACGTATAGTTGTTATCTAAAAACGGAAGGATATCACTGTAGTCAAATTCATTGTTCTTAAAAAANGGAACGGTGGTAGAAGTAGATTTAACATCGCGGTATTCCAGTTTGGTACCTTCTGTTGGTTCAATCACCAATGTGCTAACATTGGTTGCGGGGCGCACTTCCCGTATTACCACATTTTCATTAAAGTATAAGGTAAGGCCTACAATCAACCCGATGGTTACCTGGCCTACAATCTTGAATCGGCCGGCAAGGCCTTCTTTGTTTTTCTTAAATACTTTTATGTAGTCATCCAGAAATCCGATTAACCCTAACCAGAGGGTAGTGGCGATTAGTAAGACTACATATACATTATCGAGGCGCGCCATTAATAAGGTGGGTATTAGAATGGCTGCCAGGATGATCAGCCCTCCCATGGTAGGTGTTCCCTTCTTCTGTAGCTGACCTTCCAACCCAAGATCACGAATATCTTCACCTACTTGTTTTTTGCGTAAGTAGTTGATTAATGATTTTCCGAACAGGATTGTGATCATTAACGACAATACCGCAGCGGCACCGGCCCGAAACGAGATGTATTGAAATAATCCCGCNCCGGGCAGATCAAAATTCTTTTCGATATAGTCGAATAAATAGTATAGCATTTGTCAATGGCTCAATTGATCAATTAGCCAATTTTTTCACTAATTATTAAACAGTTTAATCATTCGCGCCAATACCTCTTTATCATCAAATGGATGTTTTACACCCTTTACCTCCTGGTAATTTTCATGACCTTTTCCTGCCACCAACACAATATCTTTTTCACGCGCCATCATGCAGGCGGTTTTAATGGCTTCTTCCCGATCTACCATCACCAATGTTTTTTTNGCATCACCAGGCCCAACTCCTTTCTGCATATCACGAATTATATCCAGGGGATCTTCGCTGCGGGGNTTGTCGGAAGTAAGGATCACTTTATTCGAATATTTACAGGCTATTGCTGCCATGAGCGGACGCTTGGTTTTGTCACGATCGCCTCCACAGCCAACTACCGAAATTACCTGCTCGTTTCCGGAGCGGAAATGCTCGATGGTCTCCAATACATTTTTCAATGCATCGGGTGTATGGGCATAGTCAACAATAGCCGTAAACCTGGAACCGGGCAACACCAACTCAAATCGGCCCGAAGCACCGGTTAAGGCGGAAAGCTTCATCAATACCATTTCAGAATCTTCGCCCAGTAAGCAAGCAGCACCATAAACAGCCAGTAAATTGTATGCATTAAAATCACCAATTAACTTAAACCAAACACTGCGCTCAGCTATTTCAATTTCCAAACCTTCAATTGAGTTGGTGATGATTTTCCCTTTGAAGTCGGCCATTTTNTTAAGGCCGTAGGTAAGTTTACGAGCCTTTGTATTTTGCAACATCACCATGCCGCGCTTGTCATCTACATTTACCAAAGCAAACGCATCGGCCGATAGATTATCGAAGAAACCCTTTTTGGCCCGGATATAACTTTCAAACGTGCGATGGTAATCTAAGTGATCGTGTGTGATGTTCGTGAACAGTGCCCCTGTAAAATTTAATCCTTCAATCCTACCCTGGTCTGCCGCATGCGAGCTAACCTCCATAAAACAATGCGTGCAGTTTTCCGCCAGCATTTGTAGTAACAATTCATTAATCTGAATGGGATCGGGAGTGGTATGCGTGGCTGGAATCTCCTTATCCACAATTTTATTCACAACTGTGGATAACATTCCGCATCGGTAACCTAATGTTGAAAATAACTTAAACAACAACGTAGCAACCGTTGTTTTACCATTCGTTCCGGTTACACCCACCAGTTTTAATTTAGCAGACGGGTTACCATAAAAGTTTCCTGCAATAATGCCCAGTGCTTTCTTGCTTTCTTTTACTGTTACGTAAGTAACGTTCTCTGAAATTACTTCCGGCAGTTTCTCACACACCACTGCAATGGCACCACTCGTTACTGACTTTTCAATAAAACTGTGCCCGTCCGATTGCGTTCCTATTACGGCAATAAATAAAAACCCGGGCTGTACTTTGCGTGAATCAAACGCGATACCCTTTACCGCCACACCCATATTACCCGATGTAGAAGTAATGTGCACTTTATATAATATGTCTTTCAGTTCAGCCATTAGCCTAATCGAACATAAATTCTGGATCCCTTTGTTATTTTAGTTCCCGGTGCAAGCGATTGTTGTGTTACGCGTCCTTTCCCTTCAAACGAAACCTGCAATCCGGATTTTTCCAGCAGGTAAACAGCATCGCGATAAGTCATGCCGGTTACATCCGGCACCAGATCTTTNACAACCGGATTATTTTTCCACACTACCGCGTTACCATTTTTAGTTGCTCTTATCCACTCTTCATCCGATGCAGAATGATTCGTTACCCCCAGTTCGTTGCTGATGCGGGTAAGTTCTTCCTGGTTACCGGCACGGATTACCGGAAACACTCCGGGTTCCTGTACCTGGCTTTTNTCCATGGCCAAATGCAGGTTAATGTTGCGCGAATAAATATTATCGGCTATGTCTTTAAACACCGGGCCCGCCACATTGTTACCGTATTGATAAAAACCACGCGGATTTTTGATAAGCACAATTGCCGAATACTTTGGAGCGTGGGCGGGAAAATATCCTACAAACGAAGTGATATACCTCTTTTCGTACCGACCGTTTATTAATATCTGTGCGGTACCTGTTTTACCTGCAATCCGGTAATGCGTGTTTTTCAAATTCATGGCTGTACCATTTTCTACCACGCCTTCCAGCAAAAGTTTAAGTTTATCCAATGTTTTATTCGAGCAGATTTTTCCGGTTATCTGTTCGGTTTCAAAATCCTGTTTTACATTATCGGCTTTGCTTACCGATGTAACAAAAACAGGTTTAATCATTTTACCATCGTTGGCTATGGCATTGTATAGTGTAAGGGTATGCAGGGGTGTCATCTCCAGGCCATAGCCGTAGGCCATCCACGGAAGTGTAATGCCACTCCATTCTTTGGTATTGGGTCTGGGGATTTTNGGATACGCTTCNCCTGATACCTGAACACCCAATGGCTTTGATAACTTTAGTTTATCTACATACTCTAAAAACCGCGATGGCTTTGTTCCGAAGTATTTATCAGTAAGTTTTGCCATTGCCACATTCGAAGAAAGTTCAAATGCCTGCTGCACGGTTATTTTTCCATACCCNCCNTCATGGTGATCGCGCACCTTACGATTATAAAACGTGTATTCGCCATTACCCGTGTTGATGCTGTCTGTTAGCTGCAGGTTTGTATCTTCCAACAACGCAAGCATGGTTACCAGCTTGAACGTAGAGCCGGGTTCCATCGAACCTCCTACCGCATGATTGAACTTTTCATAGAACCCTCCATTCCCATCGCTGCTCAGATTAGAAATTGCTTTGATGTGACCTGTTTTTACTTCCATTACTACCACGGTACCTTCATCGGCATTGTGTTTAAGCATGGCCTGATACAAGGAAGTTTCGGCTACATCCTGCAGGTTAATATCAATGGTTGTATGAATATCCAATCCATTTACAGCCTTGGTGTTATTACCATCAAAGACGGGTTTCCAGGTACCACCGGCAATTTTNTGAAAGAGCGCTTCGCCATCCTGGCCACCCAGTACATCATCAAAGCTATATTCCAGTCCAGCGCCCCTTCCATCTTCGTTTACAAAACCAACTGTTCTGCGGCTCAGGTTGGAGAAGGGCCTGTAACGCACATCAATTTTTTCGAAAATAACACCACCCCGGTACCGGCCTTCGCGGAAAATAGGCCAGTTCATCATTTCTTTTTTNGCCTGATAGTTAATTTGCTTGCGGTTAAGTACCAGGTATTGTTTACCAGACGCGCGCGCATCTTTTAAAAGCTGTTTGTACTCGGCTGCCGAACGATCTTTATAGTACCGGGAAAGTAAAAGGCTAAGAGAGTCGATGCCCGCCCGAAAAACTTCCTGCTTCGCTAAGGTTGGATCGATTGCCACTTTATAAAAAGGCAGACTGGTAGCCAGCAAACTTCCATTGTCAGAATAAATGTTACCCCTTGTAGCTTTTACTTTTCGGTAATCAAAGTGAATTTCTTCGCTCAGTTTTTCCCACTTGGCACCATCTACCACCTGGATATGACCAATTTTTGCAGCCACACAAACAGCAAAAATCATCACGCCCAAAAAGGCTACCCGAACCCGGATTAATATGGATTTTTTAATATTCACTTCCGTCAACTACAACTTTATAGGGTGGATTTAAACTTTCCTTCAATCCCATTTCTTTAACTCTTCGCGCCACTTCACTTTGCTTACTGGCATACATGATATCCGCTTTCAGCGTAGTATAATCGGCACGAAGGTCTTCTACCTCGGTTTGAATTTTATCAATCTTCCGCGTAGTCTTTTCGGCAAAGTGTGTATTGCTGATGTAGATTAAACTCAACAATACCACAAACAATACTTTTGGCAGGTATTGAACCGGAAAACCTTCTTCGAAATAGGCTTCGAGTTTCATCCTTTTTCTAAACCAGAAAAATGCTGGAGCCCGCAGTGGCCGTTTTCTCTTTCACCCTCGATTCATTTCCTTTTAAGGGCTCCATTACTCTGAATTTGTTCTCACTCATATGTCTTTACTCTTTCATATTCTCTCTGCTATCCGCAGTTTTGCGCTGCGGGCACGCTTATTTTCTTCTACTTCTTTTTCCGAAGCCTCGATTGGCTTTCGGTTTATTGCCCGAAAAGGTTTAATCGGATTACCGTAGAAATCTTTTTCTAACGTTCCGAACACCTTTCCGGTGTTGATATAATTTTTNACCATCCTGTCTTCCAATGAATGATAACTCATAATTACCAGCCTGCCACCGGGCTTTACCACTTCGCCACATTGGTGCAANAANTCTTCAAGCGCTTTCATCTCCGCATTTACTTCGATGCGCAGCGCCTGAAACACCTGGGCGAAATATTTGTGCTCCTTACCACGGGGAGCAATGTCTTGCAACGCATTTTTTAAATCGAGTGTAGTGGTTAATGGCTTTTGCGACCGGGCCACGACTACAGCTTTGGCTGCTGTGCGTGCATTTTTCAATTCGCCATACATACCAAAAATCTGATGCAGCGCTTCTTCACTGTATTCGTTTAGTACAGCATGGGCGGTTTGTTTACTGTTGCGATCCATGCGCATATCCAGCGGACCTTCAAACCGGGTTGAGAAACCACGTTCCGGTGAATCGATCTGGTGCGATGAAATGCCCAGATCGGCCAGAATACCATCTACCTGAGTTACTCCATTCAACTTCAGGTACTGTTTCATGTACCGAAAGTTTGTTTGACAAAATGTAAAAGAACGACTATGAATATTTTCAGCTTGTTGCTTTGCATCTTCATCCTGATCGAAGGCTATTAACTTTCCTTCGCGCAGGTTTTCAAGAATCTTTAAACTATGCCCACCACCACCAAATGTTACATCTACATAATTGCCATCGGGGTTGATACTCAACGCCTCGATACATTCTGTTAACATTACTGGTTTGTGGTACATAGGCTTCAGGCTCCGGCTTCAAGGCTATATGCTACAACTCGCTTTCAAATCTTTCAATGAACATTAAATTCATACACCCCTTCACTCCTCTTAATTCAAATCTGGAGTCTGAAGCCTGAAATCTGCAGCTGTTTATGGAGCCGTATTCAAAGCGTTTACTTTGAAAGCTCATCTCCATGCGCTACTCGTTCAAATACTTTTCGGCCAGCTTAGACAATTCACCTGGGTCTTGAATGAGGTGCTTCTCATACACGGTGGGGTTCCAAACTTCAACTTTGCTACCTGTGCCTACCAACATCGCTTCTTTATCGACTTGGGCATAAGCCAGCATGTTNTTGGGAATAAGAAACCGGCCATTGCTGTCCAGGNNCTCTATGGTTACTACCCCCGACAAAAAGCTGCGCTGCAAATCGCGAAACTCTTTGTTAAACTCGCTAAGTCCGGAAATTTTNGAGAAGACCTTNTTAAACTCCACCATGGGGTAAATAATAAGGCATTGCTCAAAACCACGCCTGATCACAAGCTCCTGCACCCCACCTTCCGGCTCGGGGAGCTGGGCTTTGATCCGCGCAGGCAGAACCATTCTGCCTTTGGCATCAAGCTTACACTCATATTCACTGGTGAAGAAAGTCATGACTTGTAGTGGTTGTCTATTTCTCCTAAGCAAACTTAAGTAACTTTCAACCACTTTCAACCACTTTAACCCACTTTTTGCATTTTTCTTGCACAAAAGCCCACAATACAAGCCTGAAAAATGGTAACAATTAATTAAATAACTGATAATCAGGTTTTTAATAATAAACCGGATCATCTTCAAAAAAACGCGGTGATGGGGAGGAAATGTTATGGGACCAGGTACCGCCAAATACAGCATTTCCATGAGTTAGCTGGGTATATAAACTCCTAAACCCGATGGTTAAAAACAAAGGGCCGGAGGATCACCCTCCGGCCTTTCAATACTTTCTATAATTATATGTAATTAATCTAACCCGCCCCTTCTGGTCGGCTTTCTGATTTCTGGCCACTGACCGGGCTGGCCCGTGCGTGGGTTAACGGGTAACACACTCTTCTCGCGCGAAGTTTTGTTGGGATCTTCGCATGCCTGGTAAACTAAAATTGCGGTAAGTATGACGTTGTTGCGTACATCATCAAAAACAATTTTATCATACGTGTCAAGATTGGTGTGCCAGGTAAAGGTTCCATAATCCCAGCTTAAAGAACTTAATGAAAACCCNGGAGCACCCGCGGCTACAAACGAGGCGAAGTCTGAACCACCACCACCCGGAGACCCCGGAAAGCGCGTTTCCAATTCACGTTTATATTCATTCGGAACTTTTACCAGCCAACGCGAAATATATTCGTACGCATGCAGGAACCCCTGACCAGTAATGTTAGTAACACGACCCGTACCATTATCCTGATTAAACAAGGCCTGCAGATTGGCTACAATTTCGGGATGGTCTTCTACAAATGCTCTTGAACCATTTAGTCCCTGCTCTTCGCTACCCCAATGGCCCACCAGGATAGTACGCTTCGGGTTAGGATAAACCTTTTTCAAAATGCGCATGGCTTCCATCATCACCAGGGTTCCGGTACCATTATCCGTAGCACCCGTGCCACCATCCCACGAATCGAAGTGGGCAGATAGCATCACATATTCATTTGGCTTTTCAGTGCCCTTTATTTCGGCAATGGTGTTAAAGGTTGGTACTACCCCTGTTTCTTTCGAATCGGCACGCACACTAATCTTTGGAGCTTTTCCAGATTCGGCCAGGCGATACAGCAACCCATAGTCTTCAAGCATCAAATCAATCGTGGGAATTTTNTTGGTACGAGCTCCGAAAATTTTATTAGAACCTGACCAGCGCGACCAATAGCACATTACAATACCATTTGCACCGGCTTCTTCTAAAACAGCTGGCAGCGTAGCGGTTGTCTTACCTGTTTTCTTAATGCGTTCGTTCCAGGCATCGGTAAGAGCAGTTCTTTCTTTCTTCATTTTNTCAACAGACTCCTTTGTACCAAATTTTTCCCAATTATCATCGGCCCGTCCTGTGGGTTGGTTCATCGAGATCATTACAAATTTACCTTTCACACCTGGCAACCAGTTTTTGAAGGCAATGGAATCGGCCACTTCGGGAACAATCACTACATCACCGGTAACGGTTTTTCCTTTAGTGCCCGGGCTCCAGGCCAACTGCTGGCCGGCCAGCGATTTTACCCATGGAGCAACCATATCAATGTGTGTAATGCCGCGTTCCCAGCCACGCCATTCGCCCCACTTTTCATTACGGGCAGTTATTCCCCANCTGGAATATTTAGCTACAGCCCAGTCGTGGGCCTGTTGCATTTTAGGTGTACCTACCAAACGAGGTCCTATTCCATCCATTAACTCGTGGCCCAATTTTTCCAGTTGCGAGTTCTCAGTGGCCTCTTTAATTATGGCATCTACAATTGCATCTTTTGGTGCCTGCGGNGGTGGTCCGAAGGGNGGTTGTGCAAAGGCAACGCTTACAATTAAAAGCATTGCCCACAAAGCGAGTATTCTTTTCATAACGTAATTAAATTGAAAGTTTTAAAGGCGGAAAATACTGGATTTTAACCTTTGGCCCGCATTAAGAATAGGAGCATGGTTAAATTATTCTTTAAAAGGCAAAGAACCGAATGGCTCAAGACATCTTAAGTTGCAACTGGTCAAGTACCTCCTTTGTATGTTCTCCGAAATGAGGTGGTGGCAAAAGCGAAGCGCTTTGATTTGATCCTACAAAATTTCGAACTCCGCGCAGGTTATTCCCTTCTAACAAAATTCGTTGGGTGTCTTTCATTTCTAAAACCTGATCAACTGATTGAATAATTCCGGCCGGAATTTTTTTNGAATGAATCCGATTCATCAAAGTATTGGCTTCAAATTTTGCAATGGCATTTGTAAGCAGTTCATGCAATATAGCTCGGTGCAACACCCGACTTTGATTGGTTTTAAACCGATTGTCATCGGCTACTATTGGTAATCCCAGTACCTGCAGCAGATCTAAAAACTGCCGGTCGGAACCAATGGCCAGTAACACTCGTTTTCCATCTTTTGTTAGAAAGGTCTCGCCATACGGTGCAATGTTAGGATGTTCAGAGCCTTGCCGTTTCGGTTGCTGGCGGGCTACCAACCAGTTGCTGGCTTGATTTGCCAATGATGAAATGGCTGCTTCAAACAGCGATACCTCCACCAAACTTCCTTCACCAGTCCTATCTTTCTTTAACAGTGCAATCAACAATCCTTCTTTTAAATGATGCGCTGCCAGTACATCAATTAATGCCACCGGCATTTTAGTGGGTGGTCCTTCCGGAGAACCATTCAAATCCATAAAACCACTTTCGGCCTGAATTACGGCATCGTATCCTACACGGTCATTCGCTGAACCATACCCGGTAATCTGCCCGTAAATCAATTGGGTATTATCGGTTGATAATTGCTGGTACGAAACGCCAAGTTTTTCTGCATCGCCAGGTTTATAACTGGCTATAATAATTGCGCTTTGCTGAGCCAGTTTTTGAACTGCTGACTTTCCAAGAGGTGTACTTAAATCGAGGGCAACCGATTTCTTTCCCCAGTTTACCGAACAGAAATAAGCCGATCGGTCATCCGTATCTTCATTTTTCCCTCGCCAGGTTCGGGTAATATCGCCNCCGGTTTTAAGATTTTCTACTTTAATTACCTCGGCTCCTAATTCAGCAAANAACTGCCCTACGCTGGGGCCAGCCAATACCGAAGCCAGTTCAAGTACCTTTATACCTTGAAACATGCGTTTAGATGAAAATAAACCTGAGCGAAAATAGAATCAATTATCGCATTTTTGTGTTTTGATCACACAAAAACTATGCGATTTACCNTTTTATTACTTCTGGCTTTCTGTTTAGGGGCTTGCGCCAAANAACCAATGCAACTTCAAACCGGTATTTGGCGTGCCGTACTCGAAATTCAAGGCCAGCAGCTTCCGTTCAATTTTGAAGTTTCAACAAATGCTGCCGGTAGCCAGGTAGTAACCATTCACAACGCGGCTGAGCGCCTGGTACTGGATGAGGTGAGTTTTCAAGGCGATTCAATAAATATTGTATTGCATGTTTTTGATGCGTACCTGCGGGGTGTGGTAAAAGGCGATAGTCTGCTTGGATGGTTCAATTTGAATTATAATCCAACTTACAAAGTTCCGTTCAAAGCAAAGTTTGGCCAGAACTTCAGATTTGAACAACATGTAACAAATTCTGTTACAAAGGATTTTTCGGGCAAGTACCAGGTGCAATTTTATAATGCAAAAGATACAGTGTCTGCCCTTGCAATTATCGAACAAGCCGGATCAACAGCAACGGGATCGTTTCTAACCCCTACCGGAGATTACCGGTACCTGGAAGGAAACGTGGTAAACGATACACTTTGGCTTAGTGGGTTTGATGGAAACCATCTCTATATTTTTAATGCGGTTAAATCGGAAGATACCCTTTCGGGAACTCACTGGCTGGGAAAATCACGTAACCGTAAATGGGTTGGTATAAAGAATGACCAGGCAACTGCACCGNGTTACAGAATCACTTACTTTTTAAAAGAAGGATACACTACCCTGCAATTCACCTTTCCGGATGTGAATAAAAACNCTATTTCCNTTCAGGATGAACATTTTAAAAATAAGGTTGTCGTGATACAATTACTGGGGTCGTGGTGCCCGAATTGCATGGACGAAACACGATTTTTAACAGCGTGGTATNCCAAAAACAAAGATCGTGGTGTTGAAATCATTGGGCTGGCGTATGAACAAAAAGAGGATTTTGATTACGCAAGTGGAAGGGTTAAGAAATTGAAAGAAAAACTTGGCATTCCATATGATATTGTCATTGCCGGAACAAACACCAATGCCAGTGAAACACTCCCAGCGCTAAACCGGGTTATTGCCTTTCCAACCACTATCTTTGTGGGGAAAGATGGCCTGGTGAAGCACATCCATACTGGTTTTTCAGGGCCTGGCACCGGGATTTACTATCAGCAACAACAAGAACGGTTTAATGAAATCATAAATCAATTGATCAATGAATAGGCTAAACTCCATATGAAAGGAAAGGTTGTAGTTGGTTTATCGNGGNGGGTTGATTCGAGTGTAGCCGCGTATTTATTAAAAGAACAAGGCTATGAAGTAATTGGCATGTTCATGAAAAACTGGCATGACGATTCGGTTACCATCAGCAAGGAGTGCCCGTGGCTTGATGATAGTAATGATGCCATGATTGTAGCCCAACACCTGGGCATTCCCTTTCAGGCAATTGATTTAAGTAAAGAATACAAAGAACGCATTGTGGATTATATGTTTGCCGAGTACAAAGCCGGCCGCACACCCAATCCGGATGTATTGTGTAATCGCGAAATCAAGTTCGATGTATTTCTGAATGCAGCCTTAAAGTTAGGTGCCGATTATGTGGCTACCGGGCACTATTGCAGAAGAGGTGAAATAACAAAGGAGGGCAAAACGTATTATCAATTATTGGCCGGTAAAGATCCCAACAAAGATCAAAGTTATTTTCTCTGCCAACTCACACAGCAACAGTTGTCTAAGGCATTGTTCCCGATTGGCGAGTTATTAAAATCAGAAGTGCGAACCCTTGCTAAANAGGCAAACCTGGCTACAGCCGAANAANAAGATTCGCAAGGGTTATGCTTTGTGGGGAAAGTGCATCTGCCCGATNTTTTACAACAACGGCTTGAACCGAAANAAGGAAAAGTAATTGAAGTACCGTTTGATTCACCGGCTTTTAAAAATGGTTACGAACCAACCGACTTAAAGAACATTACAAAGCCATACAATTTTAATCCTGAATCAGGTGAAGTAGTAGGCGAACACAACGGGGCGCATTTCTATACCATTGGGCAGCGCAGGNGGTTAAACATTGGCGGTTACGAANAACCGTTATTTGTAATTGGCACAGATACCGGCAAGAATATTATTTATACCGGCAGTGGGGATGATCACCCCGGTTTATACCGTAAAGGATTATTTGTTCCTCTTGCTGATGCGCACTGGATTCGGGAAGATTTAAAGGTAAGCACAGGCGCATCGAAAAATNACATGGCCCGAATCAGGTATCGACAACCATTAGAGCCATGTTCATTATTTAACAAAGAAGATGGTCTTTATATTATTTTCGATAAGCCACAGCGAGGGGTAACACCGGGTCAGTTTGTAGCCTGGTACGAACATGATGAATTGATTGGATCGGGGGTGATCAACTAAGTTATTGTTCTTTAAATCCGGAAACCCCACCCGATACTATAAACTTCATTGCCACAGGCCCTGAAATATGAAGCGGCCGGATGCTTTCTTTCGGAATCAGAAAATGATTACCCGAAAACGCATAGGAATGAGGGAAGTAAACAGCCACCATATCTTTCAAACCCAATTCTGAAAGATCTTCCTGGGTTACAAAGCCAATCTGGTGCAGCACATTTTCTTTATTGATGGTAACCAATACCGGTTTATCAAACTTTCGTTTGTCGCCCACAAAAGCTCCAATAAGGTCTTTGATTGATGAGTATATCAGTTTAACAAAAGGTATTCGGTTTATAATATGGTCGAGCCAATCTGTAAACGTATTGAGTGCGAAAGCTGAAATAAAATAACCGAAGAGCGTTATGACACCAAAAATAATCAGGAAGCCTAACCCCGGATAAGGCAACTGCAGTAACCCATCCAGTTGAGCAAACGACCAGAACACAAAATAGCCTGTTGCCAGCAGGGGTACAATAAACAGCATACCGCTAAAGAAATAGCGGGCTATTTTTCTAAGATTATTTTTCATGGGGTTACAATTTATAGTAAGATCACCTTAAAAACCCATTATGTTTTTGATTGATAANAAGCAGTTACACGGGTTTTGTATCCGCAANAGTAANAAGGCCCCGAATGGTTTCGGAGGCCTTTCCATTTTCTTNTTGTTAAACCCGATTACAGGGAGAAGCCAAGGAAACTCAAAAGCCCAANNTGACATTAACCCCACCAGGATAAAGGTGATACCCAGGCCTCTTAACGGTGCGGGTACATTTGAATATTTCATCTTTTCGCGAACACCTGCCAATGCAACAATTGCCAGCATCCATCCAATACCAGAGCCTACACCATACACAACGGATTGCGTAAAACTGAATGGAGGATTCTTCCCAACCATAAACAAGGCACCTCCTAAAATGGCACAGTTTACAGCAATAAGGGGAAGAAAAATTCCCAACGAACCATAAAGAGCAGGCGAAAATTTCTCCACAGCCATTTCTGTTAATTGAACTACCGCTGCAATTACTGATATAAACACAATGAATTGCAGGAAGCCAAGATCAATATCTGCAAAATCTCCACTTATCCATGACAAGGCACCTGGGTTAAGAATGTACTCCTGAATAAGCCAGTTAAGCGGAACTGTTACTCCCAATACAAATACAACAGCCATACCCAGGCCAAATGCTGTTTTTACTTTNTTAGAGATAGCCAGAAAAGAACACATGCCCAAGAAGTAGGCAAAAATCATGTTGTCTATAAATATTGACCGTATCCCAAGATTTACTAAATCCATAACGTTAAGATTTTAATGTGTTTCGCGATAACCGTTAATAGAACGTTGTACCCAAATAATAATACCTAACAATACACATGCACCGGCCGGCAAAAGCATGAGTCCATTGGGTTGATAATCTAAGCCCATCGATTCAAAAACCCGCCATTCAAAAGACCACCCTTTGAATAAGGTTCCACCGCCCAGCAACTCACGAAAGAATGCCAGGATTAATAAAATCATACCGTACCCCAAACCGTTACCCAAACCATCTAACAAGGATGGCCAGGGCTTGTTACCCATAGCATACGCTTCCAGGCGGCCCATCACAATACAGTTAGTAATAATTAAGCCAACAAAAACTGAAAGCTGTTTCGAAATATCATACACATATGCCTTCAGCAGCTGATCAACCATAATAACCCATACCGAAACAATTGCCAATTGTACTATAATACGAATCTTGGACGGGATGGTATTGCGCAGATATGAAATGAATAAGTTTGAAAACATAGTAACAAATGTTAACCCGGCCGCCATAAAAAGGCTGGTTTAATCTGCGAGGTTACTGCAAGGGCTGAACAAATACCCAAAACCTGAACGGTAATTGGATTGTCAATATCCAATGGATTTGAAATAAGCTTCCTGTTCTTTTTGAGAAAAGTGGTTCAGCCACCTTCTCAACCTTTAATTCAATTGTTTCCGTACTCATAAACTTGCTTGTTGATTTGTGGTCTTATTGGCTTCCAGGTATTTTTTATAACAATTAAAATACTCTTTCAGCATGTTGTTAACTCCTTTAGCTGTTAGGGTGGCCCCGGACATCCCATCTACCTTATGAGCATCTCCGGAATAATCCATTCCTTCTCCTTTTTGCATCACTACCGATACCAGGTCATTTCCTTCAAAAATCTTTTTACCCTTATATCGATCCTGAATTTCGGTTGTTGCAATTCGTGCGCCCAAACCGGGCGTTTCCCCAACGTGTGCATAGCTGGCACCTTTAATCGTATTAAAGTCTGACTCCAAAGAGATGTAACCGGATATTGTATTCCAAAGTCCAAAGCCAAAAACCGGTAACACCGCGTTCTCCACTTTATTTGAATCGCTGGCATTCAAAAATTCAAATACAGGTAATAGTCTTTCTTCCGGTTTTTCTTGTACTCAACACCAATATTAATCTCAGTAGCCTTCTTGTCCACCTTTTTTCCGTTGTAATCAATTACAAACTCCCGGATACGCCTATTATAAATAGCTGTAACATCATCCCCTTCTTTAACCTCCATTACTGTTGAGAGAATGTTTGCCTTTCGTTCCAATTCAATATTTGCATCCTGACGCGGTTTTAAGGCTTGCGAGGCAAATGCCAATAATCCAGCACATACTATTGTAAGTATGGCTGCGTAGAAAATAATGTAAAAGTTAGACTGTCGCACGTTGTAATCTTCGTTTTTTGTTTGCGTTCACTACAAAATAATCAATTAGCGGGGCGATTACGTTCATGAACAAAATCGCCAGCATAATACCTTCCGGGTATGCAGGATTAAATACNCGGATCAGTACCGTAAACATTCCTATTAAAAGTCCATACACCCATTTGCCGGTTTCGGTTTGTGCAGCCGTTACCGGATCGGTGGCCATAAACACAGCACCAAATGCCAACCCGCCAATCACCAGGTGATAGTGCGCTGGCATTTGTGTATAGGCATTGCTACCCACAAGGTTCAACAGAAGCCCCATGGCATAAGCACCTCCAAANACACTTACAATAATTTTCCAGCTTCCGGTGCCCGTAACAATCAGGATCAGCGCACCAATCAAACACATTAAGGTAGAGGTTTCTCCTATTGAGCCCGGNTGTAATCCTAAGAACAGATTCTGCAACGTAAACATTCCTTCGTTCCAACCGGTCCCAAAGGTATTGAGCGAGGCAACTACATTTTCACCTGTTTCCACTGCATCTGCGGCTATTGAAAGTGGGGTTGCACCCGAGTATCCGGCTACGGCCTGCGCATCACCCAGGTATGTCCACACACTTCCGGATATATCCGTTGGATAAGCAAAGTATAAAAATGCCCGTGCGGTTAAGGCCACGTTCACCACATTCATGCCAGTACCACCAAACGCTTCTTTCCCAATGATTACCGCAAAAGCAGTTGCTACCGCTACCTGCCAAAGCGGAACATCCGGTGGCATTACCAGCGGAATAAGCATACCTGTTACCAGAAACCCTTCGTTTACCGGGTGTTTACGGATAACAGAAAATACAAACTCAATTCCAAGACCCACACCGTACGACACTACCACAATGGGTAACACTTGCCACAACCCTACTCCTATTTTNTCGCCAAGGGTAGCCCCNGGCTGACCGATTGCCAGAAAATGCTGATGACCAACATTCCATATTCCAAATAGCAAGCAGGGTACCATGGCAATAATAACCGTCATCATCAGGCGCTTCAGATCAACGGCATCACGAATTTGCGAACCCTTTACATCGTTGGTTGTGTTAGGCGCGAACAAAAACGTATCAATTGCCTCGTAGGCATAAAAGTATTTTTCCAGTTTGCCGCCTTTTTCAAACCGGTGCTTTACTTTATCAAGCTGATTTCTCAAAAACTTCATTACAACCGAATTAACTATGTTGAACTAAATCAAGTCCTTCCCGTAAAATTTCCTGCACCTTGTGTTTCGATACATCCACAAACTCGCACAAGGCAAGGTCTTCTTCAATTACTTCGTAGATACCCAACGCTTCCATCTCATCAATATCTTCGGCAAGAATACTCTTTAACAGATGGGTGGGTAAAATATCCATTGGTGTTACCTGCTCAAATACCCCGCTTTGTACGAAGGCTCGTGGCTCACCATGTGTATTGGTATCGGCTACGCGTTCTTTGCCTGGAGATAGGAATGAAAACAGACCAATGGCCCGGTGGAAACTGATNTTNTTGGCACTGGGCGCAATCCAACCAACAAATTCATAATAATCGCCTTCCGGCAAAACCGAAACCTGATGATCAAAGAAACCCAGGTGTCCGTCTTTACCAATGGAAGTTCCGGTTAACGGATTACCCGAAATTACCCGTACATGATCCTGATTCAGGTTACCCTCAATAAATTTCTTTACCGATGCGCCCGTAAATGTTTTGTAATACTGCGGATTCTTTACTTCCGAACCCACCAATGCTACAATGCGCGAAGTATCATAAACACCGTTCAGAAATAACTTACCAATTTGAATAACCCCAAATGGGTTGATGGTCCATACCACATCCCCTTTATTGATCGGGTCGATGTGGTGAATTTGCACACCCACACAACCTGCCGGATGTTGTCCGGATATCTTATTTACATCGGCTCCTTTAACCTGCGAAAACACGGTTGAAATTTCGCTGGAAGCATGGGTGTTTACATGCACCACGCCAGGCGTTAATTTNTTAAGTACCTCCACCCCTACTTGAAAGTACTGGTCCTGCCCTTTAAAGAGAACCCCATAATCAGGAGCTAATGGATGTGTATCAAAAGCAGAAATATGGATGGCTTTTGGTGTGGCGGCCGGATCCGCAATAACACCAAACGGGCGCTGCACCAACGAAGTCCACACACCTGATTTTAATAGTTGATCCTTAATCTCGGGTGCACCCAGGTTATTGATTTCGGAAACGGAATATTTTTTGAAAGATTCAAACTCAACTTTCTTATCGGCCAGAATTTTTATTTCAAGAAGTTTTCTCTTCTCACCACGCTTTACCTCAACCACCTCGCCACTTACCGGTGCGGTAAATACAATGTTTTCAAATTTCTTATCGTGAAACAAAGGGGTGCCCGCCTTTACGGTATCACCTACCTCAACCACTGGCTTGGGCATGTATAAACCGTAAAAATCGGTTGGTTTAATTACAAATGTTTCGGGTTGGTCGGTTTCAACCACGTTGGGTGCTGCTTTACCTTTCAGATTAATGGTGAAACCCTTCTTGAGTCGGATGAATTTGCCCATGAGTGATGGCAACAATTTAAGTTAGATCGAGGCAAAATTAGCAATTAAATGGTACCTGCAAAGGCAAACAGAAACAAAGAATTTATTTGAAAAAAGGCAGATTTTATCGTTGCCTAAGCCTTTGGTTTAGGCTGTAAAATCATCTTTGCCAGCGCCAGGCGAACCACCTCGTCTACCTGCTCATCGATCGTGATATGGGTGGTATCTATTCCAATGGCATCATCGGCCTTTCGAAGGGGGCTTTCGGCCCGATTACTATCGATGGAATCGCGTTGCTGCAGGTTTTCTATAATGGTATCAATATCCACCAGGTCATCATGTTGTAACAGCTCTTTTTGCCTTCGAAATGCCCTCACTAACATATCTGCTGTTAAAAATATTTTTAGTTCGGCTTGCGGAAATACCACTGTACCAATATCCCGACCGTCCATCACAACCCCACAATCCTTACCCATTCTGCGCTGCTGCTCTACCATAGCCAACCGTACCTCGCGTATGGTGCTTACCTGGCTTACATTTTCTGAGATACGCATTTTCCGAATCTCCTTCTCTACATTAATTCCGTTCAGAAATACCTCGCTAATTCCTTTCGAATTAACCACAAACGAAACCTTGATTTCCTGCAGTGCCCTGGAAACTTCCCTGGGGTTGGTGAGGGCTACGTGTTTATCCAAAAAGTATAACGTAACAGCCCGGTACATGGCGCCCGAGTCGATATAGCGGTAGTTCAGTACGCGCGCCACTTCCAGGGCTGTTGTGCTTTTGCCACAAGCCGAGTATCCATCAATAGCAATTATAATTTTGCGCATCCGGTTAACAATCTTTTAGTGGACAAGGCATGGGCTTGTTCGGGTTTGGTTTTTGTATTTAGGCTTATAGCCGGTTTGCTGGCTGGCACAAGCCGAAAAAGGACTATCAATAGTAAAAATATCTTCGCTCTCACTTTTTATTACTCAGGTGTTTCAAAATTATATGTCCAACAGGTAGCCCCAAACACTTTTCCGACAAATTAACCGGGCCGATTGTTTTGATAACTCATTTTAAACCCAATTTTCTGGCCAGCACCCAACTCCTGCGTTTTCTCTTGTTTTTGAAACAGCGTAATAAACCGTACCTGCGGAAAGGGNGGTGCCATTAAATCGTTCTCGATGGCTGCAGTTAAACTTACTTGAACCAGGGTGTTCAGATCGGTTTCCTGAATTGGTTGCACGGAAATGGTATTGAACAATGCGCCCAGTTGGCCGTCACCCTCTACTAAAAACCTGCCTTCATGGTTTATCAGCAATCGGGCAATCAGATAGCCCGGATCGTTCATCCGATTAAACTTAACCGAATCAGACATGAAATTATAAATCATAATCTGACCAAAATACCGGTTCACTTCCTGCTCGCGGATATAGGTGGTTTTCATTACCTCGTGTTCTTCATCAAAAGTTACCACGTTGGTATGCAACACAAACACCAATAAATCGCCTGCTAATTTTACGTGAAATTCGTGCTCGTTTACCCATGAAAATTCTACGGTAACATCGGCATCGCCCGGGGTAGCCGATTTCAATTCCTCAATAATCCGCTCCGATTCCTTACTCAGCATTGAAAATGCAGCCAACAAATTTTTATAGGTAACCTGTTTGGCTGTTGATTTACTTTCAAGCAGTTGCCGGATGTGATTGAGCGTATTTTGTTGCCGGTTCATTCTAAAAACTTTAGTTTAGTAAGTTGAAAAATAAACCAGGTTATGGAAGAAAATACAGAAGGAAAAGCTGAAAAATTTTTCAAAGAATTCGGAAAAAAGGTGGATTCGTTTTGGAAGAGCTAAAAGATGCCGGTTCACGTGTGGAGGCCGATATGAAAGACAAGTATGAAGAGTTGAAGGTAGCTGCGGAAAAGCTCAAAAAGAAGCTGAGAACAAAGAGCGGTGGAAAGAAGTAGAGGCCGCACTTAAAAAAGCGGGAGAAGAATTGAATAACGCAATGAAGGCAGCGTTTAAGAAACCACAATAGCCGATGGGTAGCTGGTCGATAGTCCATTGTGAACAATATGCTAACGATGGACTATCGACCGATCAACCATTGTCATTTAAATCTTAACCTCCTTCCACTTACCGCGTCTAAAAATTATTATTGCGGCAATGGCCATTAATGTTTCGGCCAGAACAATAGCCAGGAATACCCCTTTTGCTCCTAATTCAAAATGAATAGCCGCCAGATAAGCAAACGGGATTTGGAANACCCAAAATCCAAATACGTTTAGTATAGTAGGTGTGTAGGTGTCGCCCGCTCCGTTCAGGCCCTGTGTTACTACCATTCCGTAGCCATAAAAGATGTAGCCCAGGCTAACATACCGCAATGCTTGCGTACCATACTGCAACACATCCGGTTGGGTACTGAATATGCTGATAATGAAAGGTGCAACCAACAGAAACATGACCATAACAAATCCCATTAAGAAAGCATTGTAGTATGCCGATCGCCAAACGGCTGCTTCAGCCCGGTCGGGATGTTGCGCTCCCAGGTTTTGCCCAACCAAAGTAGCCGATGCATTGGCCAGCCCCCAGGATGGCAGCAACGTGAAAATAAAAACACGAATGGCTATTGTATAACCTGCCACTGCATTATCGCCAAAGGTTGACATCACGCGCATTAGGAAAATCCAGCTTGCTGAGCCAATGATGAATTGTAAAATGCTACCGCCTGATACCTTTATTACATTTAAGATAATGTGGGCCCGCACGCCCAGGTTGTTCCAGTTAATCTGAATTATGCTTTTAGAACCCAGCAAATAATAAAGTTGAAACAACACACCAACACCACGCCCAATGTTGGTGGCAATGGCTGCCCCNTCCACACCCAGTGCAGGGATAAACCCAAACCCAAANATAAAAATCGGATCGAGCAAGATGTTTAACCCGTTTGCCAGCAACAATGCTTTCATGGCGATAGCGGCATTACCGGCTCCACGAAACACGGCATTAATTAAAAACAACAACGTAACGGTATAGTTTCCGGCAAACATCCATAGCGCATAGGATGAACTTGTAGCCACTACCTCCTGCGAAGCGCCCATCAGCAACAGGATATCTTTATAATAAAAAATACCGACCGTGCTTATGCAAAACGCTACTCCCAACGCCAGGTAAATCGCTTGCACGGCTGCAATGCTGGCTCCTTTAGGATCGCCCTCGCCCACTCTGCGGGCTACAATGGCGGTAGCGCCCATACCCAAACCCATTGCAAGGGAGTACAAGATGCTTAGCACCGATTCGGTATAGCCAACTGCTGCTACGGCATTGCTGTCATTAAGTTTACTAACAAANAATATATCTACTACCGCAAAAATGGACTCCATTCCCATTTCTACTACCATAGGTATGGCAAGTAAAAAGATAGCCCGGTTAAGGCTTAACCGGGTATAGTCTTGTTCAACTCCCCCAACAGCTTCTTTAAANAGCCGAAAAACAGAAGTAATTCTTGAAAANACGCTTTCCATGAAAAATGAAAAATAAAATAAATGATTGGAACTCTTGTATTTGCCCTTGCTGGTTAAAAGGCAGGACTACCCGGTGCATAACCGGAAAAATTCAACCGACCCCTAAAAACAGGGATGCCCTGATGGTTGAATTTAGAATACAAGCTTCATGGTTCGTTGGAATTTTGTGATGTAAATATCACGTAAAAACCGAGAAATGTTTCATGATGCATAAAAAAAAGGAGGCCCGCGCCTCCCCTTTCATTTCTCAATCAAACAATGTCCTTACCCAATAGCTACGCGCTTAAACTCTGCAACAGTTAAACCTTTGGTTACGCCATCTAAATATTGAGCTACGGTTTTTGAACTGTCTTTTACGAAAATCTGTGGTAACAAGGTGTTATCCTTAAANAACCGATTGAGCTTACCTTGTGCAATTTTCTCAACCATGTTTTCAGGTTTACCTTCGGCCAGAATCTGTGCTTTGGCAATCTCCATTTCTTTTTCGATCAGGGCTTTGTCCACACCCTTCTCATCTACAGCAACCGGATTCATTGCGGCAATCTGCATACCTACATCTTTACCGGCCTCGCTCACATCTTTACCATTCACACCCTTCAGCGAAACCAACACACCTAATTTGCTTCCGGCATGTATGTACGGAACAATGGCTTCGCCCTTCATGTGCACAAATGCGCTAACCTCCAACTTCTCACCAATCTTTCCTACCAGTTCGGTTATTTTATCATTGATGGTTAAAGAACCAACCGATTCAGCCAACAGCGCTTCTTTGGTGGCTGGCTTTTTAGCAAACGCTGTATCTACAATCAACTTACCTAAACTCTGAAACTCTTCGTTCTTGGCCACAAAGTCGGTTTCGCAATTCAATGCAATCAAAAATGCTTCAGTCTTATCGTCAGAGGTTTTTACAAATACAGAACCTTCTTTAGCATCTTTATCCGAACGGCTAGCCGAAACTTTCTGTCCTTTCTTTCTCAAAATTTCAATGGCTTTTTCGAAATCACCATTGGCTTCGGTTAAAGCTTTNTTACAATCCATCATTCCGGCACCGGTCATGGTGCGCAGCTTATTTACATCTTGTGCACTGATTGCTGACATACTTATTGATTTAATTGATTAATTTTTGTAGTTCATTTAAAAATAAACACCGGCCGGGGCCGATGTTTAATTTGGTTTTTACATTAAACGTGCTGCAACGCAGACATCGGCTTATACTTCCTCAACGGCTTCGTCAACTTTACGCTTCTCTTCTTCATCCTTCTTATGACCTGCCTCTTCTTTGTCTTTCTTGCGTTCCATCAAGGCTTCTTCAATTGCTTTACCAATGTAACCGGTTATAAGTGTAATGGATTTGAAAGCATCATCGTTTGCCGGAATCGGGAAATCGATATTAGACGGATCTGAATTGGTATCAACCATTGCAAATACCGGAATGTTCAATTTCTGTGCTTCGGCTACTGCAATATGTTCGCGTTTCACATCTACAACGAACAAAGCAGCAGGCAACCGGTTTAAATCGGTAATACCTCCTAACAATTTTTCCAGTTTTGCCTTCTCGCGGGTAATCATCAACCGCTCGCGCTTCGCCAGGTTATTGAAAGAATCGTCTTTCATCAACTTCTCAATCTGAGCAAGTTTCTTTAACGATTTGCGTATTGTAGCAAAGTTAGTAAGCATACCACCTAACCAGCGCTCTGTAACATAGGGCATGTTTAAGCGGGTAGCTTCCTGTGCAATAATGTCTTTGGCCTGCTTCTTCGTAGCCACAAACATGATCTTACGACCTGAACGCACAATGTTTTTCAACGCATAAGAAGCTTCTTCAACGCACTTCAGCGTTTTATTCAAATCGATAATGTGGATACCATTGTTTTCCATGAAGATGTACTCCGCCATCTTGGGGTTCCACTTGCGGGTGAGGTGTCCGAAGTGAACACCTGCATCCATTAAACTTTCGGTTGTTAATTTCTCTGCCATGCTGTTCTATCGATTAACGCTTGCTGAACTGGAATCTTCTTCTCGCTTTTCTGCGACCTGGTTTCTTTCTTTCCACCATGCGCGAATCGCGGGTTAACAAACCTTCCTTCTTTAAAGGAGGACGGTTTTCGGTATTGATATTAACCAACGCACGGGCAATACCCAGGCGAATTGCTTCGGCCTGGCCTTTCGTTCCACCACCCNNTACGTTAACAGTTACATCATATTGGCCATCAGCTTTTACAATTGCTATTGCTTGTTTTACTGTGGTTTGGAGAATTTCTGACTTGAAATAATCATTCAAGGCACGGTCATTAATTATAATTTCACCTTTGCCTGGCTTTACATATACCCGGGCTATTGAGGTCTTTCTTCTACCGATGGTGTTAATAATCTCCATTATCAGAACTTTATTTCTTTAGGTTGTTGTGCAGTGTGCGGGTGCTCGGTGCCGGCATATACATGCAGGCTGCGGAATAACTCGCGGCCCAGGCTGTTCTTAGGAAGCATACCTCTTACAGAATGTTCTACCAAACGTTCCGGATGTTTACCCGTTCCGATCATTTTNGGAGTTTGAACGCGCTGCCCACCCGGATAACCCGAATAGCTGAAGTACACTCTGTCCGTCCATTTTTTNCCAGTCATGCGGATTTTATCGGCATTGATAACCACTACGTGGTCTCCCGTATCCACATTTGGGGTATAGCTCGGCTTATGTTTGCCGCGCAATACGCGTGCTACCTGGCTGGCCACGCGACCCAGTACCTGGTCTTTTGCATCAACCAATACCCAACCTTTTTCTACGGTTGTCTTGTTGGCATTGATTGTCTTATAGCTGTTGTGATCCACTTTTTTACTTTAAAACTGATTAAATAAGATTACCCCTGCTTAAAAAGGGACACAAAAGTAGATTTCTGAAACTGAATATGCAAGCCGGGCCCAGATTTACCCAATTAATCTACTTAAAGAAAAACGGCATTTTTAGCGATTATGGCCGGTTAGCTGCCTGATAAGGGCTTGAAAATCTTTCGGATAAGGAGCTTCGATTGAAATGTTTTCCCCACCGGGAAGCAAAAATTGCAGGGATTGAGCGTGCAATGCCATGCGTTTCATTAAAGGCTCTTCCTCGGTCATTTTTTTTAGATTAAACCCTCTTTTACTTCCGAAACAAAAAGGCTTGCCTCCATACAGGGTATCTCCGGTAATGGAGGCTCCTAACCGGGCCAGGTGGATACGGATTTGGTGCATACGGCCTGTTACGGGCTTACATTCTACCAGTGTATGAGACCGATAGGCCTGTAGGGTTGTAAACCATGTTTGGGCATCCTTGCCGGTTTTTGAAATTTTAACCGTACCATCATTCTGCTTTAAGATAGGTGCATCCACCAACTGATTAGTAAAATTGTGAATGCCATCTACAACGGCATGGTAGATTTTGGTTACCAGGCGGTTTTCAAGTTGCATACTTAAATGCCGGTAGGCTTCCGCGTGGCGGGCTATCGCCAACACGCCCGAAGTGTCCTTATCCAGCCGGTGGCAAACCTGTGCGCCAGGTTCATACTGGCGGGCCAATGCCAGTATGTTAATGGGGTCGTTCCGGTCTTCTAACGTAGAAATAAAAGGCGGCTTATTAATAAGTATAAAATCTGCATCCTCATGGAGGATTGCCTCTTCAAACCTGAACTTTGAAATTTTCACGGGCGCAAGGTACTATAGTGCTTCCGATTCTGAATGATTTGGCCGGGTGCGTGGAAGTTTAAAACTGAAAACAGAGCCTTTACCCACTGTACTTTGTACCTCGGCTTTACTCTTATGCCCCTCCAGAATGTGTTTTACAATAGCCAACCCCAGCCCGGTGCCTCCTTTTTCGCGGCTGCGACTNTTGTCAACCCGGTAAAACCGTTCGAAAATACGGTTGATATGCTGTGGTGGAATTCCCTCGCCCGTATCTGTTATATACGTGGTTACATTCTTTTTCCCTATATCAAATGTGATTGTAACCTCCCCGCCTTCCGGGGTATAGTTAATGGCATTGGAGACCAGATTAGTTACCACTTGGGTAATACGCTGCCAATCTGCAAATACTTCTATTTTATGATGGGCCTTTAATTTTAACCTGATATCTTTTTTNTCTGCTTTTTCTTCAAATTGATCCACCACCTCCGCGCAAAGCGCATTCAGATCAATGTTCTCAAACTTCATCTTGATATCGCCCGTTTCGATCTGTGAAAGCGTGAGCAGGTCTTGAACAAGCATATCTAAACCATCCAGGCTTTTAGCTGCCTTCTTCAAAAATTTAGTGCGAACGTTTTTGTCGTTCACCGCGCCATCCAACAAAGTATGCACAAAACCCTGGGCCGCAAAGATGGGGGTCTTTAGTTCGTGCGATACATCCGCCACAAATTCTTTGCGAAAGGCTTCCAGTTTTTTCAGTTCATCAATCTCTTTNTGCTTTAGCGTGGCAAAGTTGTGAATCTCATCGTTAATCTTCTGAAACGGGTTTAACACGCCCCCTTTTTGTTTGCCGATATTGGCGAGTTCTTTCTTTCGCAACTTCTCCATGATTTTGTAAATCTTATTTATCTCGCGAAAGACGAGAAACTCCAGCACCACAAAAATTAACAGGTAAGAAGCAGAAAAACTTATTCCAGCCGCCACCAGCAGCGCCCCGGGTTCNACACTATCCATCAGTGACAGAAACAAGGAAGTGACCAGGGCTATAGAGGCAGCCAAAAGTAAAGCCAACGTACGGGCACTATATACCATGCACTAACTGAGATTAAACTTATAGCCCACTCCTTTTATAGTGGTAATATAGTTATCTCCTATCTTTTCACGCACTTTGCGAATGTGCACATCTACCGTGCGGGCCAGCACATACACATCCGATCCCCAAATGTGCTGCAATAATTCATCGCGACTGAATACTTTATTGGGGCTTTGTGCCAGGAAAAATAATAGTTCGAATTCTTTNTTGGGAAGAGTTATCTCCTTGTTATTTATCAGCACGGTGTAACTGGTTCGGTCTATCACCAATTCACCAATTTTAATCTGGCTGGANGGTATTTTTATTTTTGAACCTCTCCGAAAAAGCGCCTGAATGCGGCTCATCAATGCGCGGGGCTTTATGGGCTTTAGTATGTAATCATCAGCCCCTACATCAAACGCGGCCACTTCTGAATATTCCTCGGCCCGCGCGGTAAGAAATACAATAAAAGTATTCAGCATTTCCGGTATAGCCCTAATCTGCCGGCAGGCTTCTACTCCATCCATTTTGGGCATCATAATATCCAGCAACACCAGATCGGGNATGAAATTTTTGGCTTGCTCCACGGCTTGCTGGCCATCTGCTGCTGTACGCACATCGTAGCCTTGCTTTTCAAGATTGTACTTCAACAATTCAAGAATGGGTTCTTCATCGTCAACCACCAGCACCTTNTGCGTTGGTTTATTACCCATAGTCATTGTTCATTTTTTGCGATAAAAGTAGATACAAATCAAAGCAATTAAAAACCCGTGCAAACTCCTTAACAATTCCTTAATGATACGGATAGATTGCCTTTACATTGTTAAAGAAATGGATGCTTTTGTTCCAGGTATTTAATGTACTTACGCAAATTGTTATTAAAATCTTTGTTCAANATTTCAGCACTAAATGTGTGCTGCTTTGCCTGATATAAATGATACGACATAAAATAAGTATTGTTTGGCAACCGTCCGGATGTTTTTCGGGGCTGATACAATTGAAGCGTATCCGCGGAGGTCATTATTCTTTCGATCATATTTCTCTTTTCCTGTTGCTTTACGTGCATAGGGGTGGAATCGGTAAAACTCTGATATAAACTATCCAGCATGCGGGTGCCCCGCAGTATATGCTTGCTGTACCTGCGGTAGTCCTGATCTTCCTGCCAATACTGTGTAAACTCTGCTGAGTTTCTTCCATACCTGGAAGCTAGAAAATAATAGGCAGCCGTATCGGCAATAAAAGACGCCAGGTTTTCATTAAAGTCCACATCGTCTTTTACAAAAATGGTAGCGTGTACCATTTCGTGAATGATCAGGCTGGCCAAATCTCCTTCATTGCGTTTTAGCATACTACTCAAAACCGGATCGGTAAACCACCCCAGCGTTGACCACCCNCCGGGNTTGCGAATGCTTACATCATAACCCTCGGCTTCAAGTTTGGCACGCTCATCCAGTGCTTTCTGCTTCTCGAAAAANCCTTTGTATGGAACTGTTCCAACCACCGGAAAATCCCATTGCCTGGCCTTTAGCTGGTAGGGCTCGCATGCCTGAACAACCCACATGATCTCCTCGCCCTTNTGATCGAACAGGGTTTTGTAGTTTTCGGTATCCTTTAACCCCAGCGAGTCGATAGCATACGTTCGAATTTCCTGGATGAGCAATAGCTTCGCTTTAAGAGAATCAGGAAAGTGGGGGTTGGCCAGAAATTCTTCAATGGGTTTGGCATTCCACACAATGCGCATTTGGCCATAGCCTTGCCGCACACCATAAATTACCAATTGCCAGTTCCAGAGTAACAGCACCAGAATTATCAGGCCTACAGACCAAAAGATTTTTAGCATTGGCCGGCAAATTAAGCCCCGCGTTTACTAAAACCTTTACTTTTAATGGAAAATCAGACAATTATGGATTACTAAAAATATTAGCTAAAATTATTGACAATACTATAAATAGTAGTAATTTCAACCCCAATATTTAAGCAGAAACAAACAAAATCAATTATATGAGTGACGCTAAAAGTGATGCAAAAGAGAAGTTAAAGGCCCTCCAGCTTACCATCGATAAACTGGAAAAGACCTATGGAAAGGGCACCGTAATGAAGCTGAACGATACCAAGGTGATGGACGTAGCCGCCATTTCTACAGGATCGTTGGGTTTGGATATCGCCTTAGGAATTGGTGGTATTCCACGAGGCCGGGTAACGGAGATTTATGGCCCGGAATCATCCGGTAAAACAACCTTAACCATGCACGCCATTGCAGAGGCACAANAAAAAGGCGGCCTGGCTGCTTTTATTGATGCGGAGCATGCGTTCGATAAGAGTTATGCTGAAAAGTTGGGTATCGACACGGAGAACCTGCTGATTTCGCAACCAGACAATGGTGAGCAAGCCCTTGAAATTGCCGAGCACCTGATTCGCTCTGGCGCGATTGACATTATCGTTATCGACTCAGTAGCGGCCTTGGTTCCAAAGGGCGAACTGGAAGGCGAAATGGGAGAAAGCAAAATGGGGTTGCAAGCCCGCCTGATGTCGCAGGCATTAAGAAAATTAACGGGTACCATCAGCAAAACCGGGTGTGCCTGTATTTTTATTAACCAGTTGCGCGAAAAAATCGGGGTAATGTTCGGCAATCCGGAAACCACCACCGGTGGTAACGCCCTCAAGTTTTATGCATCCGTTCGGCTGGATATCCGAAGGATTGGTCAGATCAAAGAATCGGCAGATGATATTACCGGAAACCGGGTAAAGGTTAAAGTTGTGAAGAACAAGGTAGCACCTCCTTTTAAAGTAGTAGAGTTTGATATCATGTATGGCAGAGGGATCTCCAAGTCGGGTGAGATTGTGGATCTGGGAGTTGAATTAAATGTGATTCAGAAATCCGGATCGTGGTTCTCTTACAATGGAAACAAATTAGGCCAGGGACGAGATGCCGTAAAACAACTGATTGAAGACAACCCGGAGTTATCGGAAGAACTGGAAAAGAAAATTAAGGAGAAAATCTCCAGCGGTGCCGAAGTGAAGGAAGAGGTTGAATAATTTAAAATTCAAGATTTAAAATTCAAGATTTAAAATTCAAGATTTAAGATTCAAAATTTAAGATTCAAGATTTAAAATTTAAGAGTAGAAGGGATCCTAAATCTTGAATTTTAAATCTTGAATTAGTTAAGCAGCCCTGATGGCGATTACCGGGTCGAGCCGGGCGGCCATGGCAGCCGGTACAATACCGGCAATCAACCCGATTACGGATGATACACCTAATCCCAGCACAATATTTTTTACAGTTAATATAACCTGTAAACTTCCAAATGGTGCCAGGGTAAGTAGCCACACCAANAATAATCCGGCCAGCCCTCCAATCAGGCTAAGGAATACCGATTCAAACAAAAACTGGAACAGGATAAAGTAATTCTTGGCGCCCAATGATTTTTGCAACCCAATTATGCTGGTGCGTTCTTTAACCGAAACAAACATAATGTTTGCAATTCCAAAGCCCCCNACCAACATTGAAAACCCACCGATTACCCAGCCGGCCACACTCAATACATCGAATACACTTCCAATCATATTGGCAATAGCCTCAGGCCGGTTTAGTGCAAAGTTATCTTTCTGAACAGGCTTTAAGCCACGCTTTACACGTAACAATCCGCGGGCATCGTTTTCCATTTCAACCAGTCCGATATCGGTACTAAATCCTTTCAAGCCAATGTTTGATCCCAGTTCATTCCACCGCCCGGTGCCCGTTTGGTATAATTTCCGGAAAGCATCGTAGGGAATAATCACACTATAATCATTGCTGGGTGTGGTCAGAAAGCTTTCGCCTTCCCGTTTGGTTACACCCACCACCGTAAACTTAAGGTTCTTGATTTTTACGGTTGAACCGATTGGAGAACGCTGATTGGGGAAAAGTGAATTGGCCACTTCATACCCGATAATCACCACATTTCTTCCTCCTTCAATTTCGTTGTTGGTAAGGTAGCGGCCATTCTCAATATTAATTTCAAAGATTTTATCATAGTCCAGATCTGCTCCTTTTAACGTTATCTGGCTTACTCCGCTATTACCACTTTTTACAGTAATACCATCCACATCAGCAAAAATGGAAACAGTTTGAGCGGTTTTTACATTTGCCTTCAGAAACTTGTACTCTGCATAACTTACGTTGGGGCGCATAATGTATTCCTTCCACCAATCGGGGCCATTGCCACCTGTAAAGGGCCATTTACCCACGTAGATTACATCGCTTCCCAAGAAATTGAAACTATCGCGAATATTCTTTTCCAGCGAATCGACCAGGGTAAGTACTGCGATAATGGAAAAGATACCGATTGTTACACCCAGCAGGGAAAGTACAGTTCGTAAGATGTTGGATTTGAGGGCACGCCAGGCAAAGCCCAGACTCTCGTAAATAAGGCGTAAAGTAAGCATGTGGGTTTAACGGGATAAAACCATTTTGAGGTTGCAATAAACGCGGTTTTTCACTCAATCTGGCTATAAACCTGCTATAAATGGTTTAAAGGGCTATCCTTTTGGTGAGTAAAACCAACAGGAAGACGCCCGGTACACGAATTTGTTTCTAAAAACTTTCAGGAAATTTCCATTTAGGCCAATTCATGCCCTATTTTTGCGACCTTATTAAAAAAACTGCCTCAGCGCAGAACCTTAAAAGCCCGTAAGCTTATGAAACTCTCAGAATTCAAATTCGAAATCCCCAACAGTTTAATTGCCTCGCATCCGGCCGAAAACCGGGATGAAGCCCGCATGATGGTAGTAAATCGCGCTACCGGAAAAATTGAACACAAAGTTTTTAAAGACATTGTTAATTACTTTGAAGAAGGTGATGTAATGGTTGGTAATGATACCATGGTATTTCCGGCCCGTTTGTATGGCCGAAAAGAAAAGACTGGTGCAAAAATTGAAGTATTTCTTCTGCGCGAACTAAATGCCGAAATGCACCTGTGGGATGTATTGGTGGACCCGGCACGCAAAATTCGTGTTGGCAATAAATTATATTTTGGCGATGGCGATTTAGTAGCCGAAGTAATTGATAACACTACTTCGCGTGGAAGAACCATTCGCTTTTTATTTGATGGCGATTCTGCCGCTTTTGATAAGATTGTAGAAACACTGGGCGAAACTCCATTACCAAAATATATTAAGCGTAAGGTAGAGCCTGCCGACAAAGAAAGATTTCAAACCATTTTTGCTAAAAATAAAGGTGCGGTATCGGCACCAACAGCGGGTATGCACTTTACCAAACAATTGGTAAAACGCTTACAAATAAAAGGTGTGGATATGTCTTTCATTACACTGCACATCGGGTTAGGCACATTCCGTGCGGTAGATGTTGAAGATCTTACCAAGCACAAAATGGATTCGGAGAATTTTATTGTAGGGCCCGAAGTAGTAAAGATTGTTAACCGTGCCCTGGATGAAAAGAAAAAGGTTTGTGCCATTGGTACAACCACCATGCGGGCCTTGGAAACTGCGGTATCAGCCACCAACCGCCTGAAAGAACGTGAAGGCTGGACAGATAAATTCATTTTCCCTCCTTACGACTTCAAAATATGCAGCGCCATGGTCACCAACTTTCATCAACCTGAATCGACCTTGTTGATGATGGCTTGCGCCTTTGGTGGTTTTGACCTGGTAATGAAAGCCTATGAAACAGCCAAGAAAGAAAAGTATAAGTTTCTTACTTATGGCGATGCCATGTTAATAATCTGATCTTTTCGATCAGCGGATTTTTGTACGAAATAGCAAACACAAAGAGAGGCAAGAACCCAACCCGGTAGCGCGAAAGCGTGCCGAGGTTGGGTGAACTTATCGCCATCAGTACACATTCCATCAGTACATAAACTACCACGGCCGTAACCAAAAGGCCATCCGTTGTTTTCCAGGTTTTTCGAAAGAAGGCGCCAATAAATAGAATTGTTAAAGCAAAGTTTTCGATCGCAGCCATAAACCCGGTAAGTCCATTGGCTTCACCCAACCAGGGCCGGAATAATGCGGAAACAATTGCCAACGGTGCATTCATTACAATACTCCACCAATCCGGGCGCAGATTGCTAAACTGGATCAGGGTTTCGGGGTTCGAAATTTTTACAAAAGCATTGTGGTTAGATAGGATTACTTCCAGCAAACGATCGAGGTAAAAATTTGGGTGCAACCGGTAGCTACCAGGCCAATGCCAATAAACGTTACGCCCCATGCGAGCGGCCAATACGTTTTAAGTAAATCAAATTTTCTTCCGAGAAGAAACACAACCAGTGAGGTAAGTACAACCGCTAAAAATAACGCAGTCCAGTAATATTTAAGGTTCCATGAAACCCAGCCCGCTACAAGACACAGGAGCACATGCCACCCCGTTATCTTATCTCCTTTCATAAATTTTATAAAGACCGCACCAATAACCAGTATGCCAGCCAATGCGAATGTTTCCTTTACCAACCCCGAACTCCAAAACACAACGGAAGGAAAAAACAAAAACGATAAAGCAGCGGCAAGTTTTGAATGCTCAAACCAGGTACAGATGGTTTTGAAAAAGTACCACGAGGCACCAAAAGCGAACGTGGCCATGTAGCTGGTGGATGTCCAGTAATTATCACCACTAATCAAAGCCAACAAACTGATACCCTTTACCAGAAAAAGCGATCGCTCCTGGGCAGAAAACAAAGTCTGAAGGATTTCCGGATCCGGTTGATTTGCAAACAGAAATTGAACGTATTCCGAAAAATTAGTGCGGGCAAGGTTGGAAAGCTTTACAGCATCTTCAAAAAATGCCAGGTATCGTTCGCATCATAATAGTAGGTATAAACCAAGCCAAGTGATACACCCATTAACAACCGGTAAAGCCAGGCAGTCCAAAACAACCCTTTCTCTGTCGGGTCCACTCGCCTGGCAAACACGTACATCAAACTCACCAATAACAGCCCATGCAAAGCAATCATACCGAACCAGGCTTTATAATTGTTGATCCAATGGTGCAATTTAAGCAAGCCCTGCGCTGGCAAAAGTTATTATAAAGTTCTATCAATCCTTGTGTTTCAAACGCATTTGCGGTGGTAAATCCCACCTGTTGCCAGCTGCGAACAATCTTATTTTTCTCGGGAGCAATCTGTTGAAGAAATTCTACAGCACGATCAACGTAGCTCCAGTCATCGCGCGATTGACCATAGGCGATTAAGAGCGGAATAACTGTATTAATCAGAATTACATCTCTGCTATCGGTGCCTAATGCGGGTACAGTACCGGCAGCCGGTTTACCAAACCGGTAGTGCCGTTTCCAATACGGTGAAGTTTGAACCTGGAACAATGATTCAATTTCCTTATAGCTATTGGTTGTTATCAATGTTGAAAANATATTATCGCAACTATAAAGCAAGGCCGCAAACTGGGCAAGCCTGATGGTTGGGAAATTGGCAGGCCGTAACCGTAAAAATTTCCATTGCGAGGGCTGCAACTGCTTCAGGTTATATTTCTTCTTCAGAAACTCAAATTCATTAAAAAGTGTGGTGAGGTATTCATCTTTTGTTTTTGTTACCAGAAAACCCGCTTGCCCAAACAAAAGCGCTTCGGTTTGTTCAATTTTTGAGTGGTGCTTCCGGATAAGTTTGTAAGGCAATACGGTTGATAATTGAAGGAACGGTTCTTTGTTTATTTTAAATCCAAAACCGGCCGCCAGCAATTGATAGGTTGTTTCTTCCCAATCACCCTGGTTCGATTGAAGCCGTTTTAAAACTTGTTTTGATTTTTCTTCCAGCCTGATCATGGCTGCTTTATCAACCATAGCCTGCCTGATTACCGTACTTACAGAAGGCACTATTCGCTGGCAGGGTATATGATCTGCCTGGTTAACTAACCGGTTGTAAGATTTCAACAAGCTTTTATCTACACGCTCTTTCAATTGCAACGTGGGCAGGCGGGTTCCATCAGCCCGATAAACAGGTTTGTTCTCTTCCCAAACTACATGCAACACTACATTTTCGTACGCGGCATCCGTTTGGTGTTTGTGTTCATACCAATCGGACGATTGAATGTGAATCTCCACACTTCCTGCCCAATGGATTTGATCAATATTAATTTTTACCTGTGCAAAATCAGGCCCTGCATCTGTGTTGAGGATTCCGGGCGAGATAATGGAAACCGGCTCTCCGGTGGTGGTGGTTAATTCCTTTTTATCAAAGTACTGAAACTGCCAGAGGTAATGTAGGAAGGATTCAGTCAACGTGTGATAATTTTTACCTGACAAACTTATCGAGATATTCTTTCATCTCCTGTTGTACCTTCTTTGCTTCAGCCCGTGCTGCTTCTGCAAAATTTTCATTAGAAGATGCATAAATAATAGCACGCGAAGAATTTACAAGCAGTCCGCATTGCATATTCATACCTACTTTGGAAACAGATTCGAGATCACCGCCCTGGGCTCCAACGCCCGGCACGAGTAAAAAATGATCGGGTGCAAGCGCCCTAATAATTCCAACCTTATCAGCTTTTGTGGCCCCCACTACATACATCATCTGATCGGCCGTAGCCCAACGTTGCGAAGCCATTATTACTTCTTCATACACAAACCGGCCCCCGCGCGTTTCAAGTTGTTGCACATCTACGCTTCCGGAGTTTGACGTGTGCACTAACAAGATTACCCACTTCCCGGAAAAATTCAGAAATGGCTTCACAGAATCTTCACCCATATACGGTGCCACGGTGATGGCATCAAATTGCAATTTTTCAAAGAATGCTTTTGCGTACAGGGCAGAAGTATTTCCGATATCGCCCCGTTTGGCATCGGCAATGGTAAGGCAGTCTTTGGGAATATAATCTAATGTTTTNTGTAACGTTTGCCAGCCTGCCGCGCCTAATGCTTCGTAAAACGCGGTGTTAGGTTTGTACGCCACACACAAATCTTTCGTTGCATCAATAATTTGTTTGTTAAATTCAAAAACCGGATCGGGCAACGTGCGTAAATGGGTTGGGATTTTTGTTATATCGGTATCTAATCCTACACACAAATACGATTCCTTTTTCTGTATCTGTTTAAATAATTCTGCTCGGTTCACAACAGGTTCAGTTTTGTGGGTTTAAGTTACACAATTGGCGGGCACCAGAAAATAAAAAGGCCGCGCCATGGCGACCTTTATCTATTAATTATCCTGAAGGTTTTTTATCGCAAGTCGATTACCTCTACACCCGGATATTTNTTNACATCGAATGTAAAAAANGAATCATCTACCTTAATGTTGGGTGTAAACTTGGTGATGGTGTATTTATACCGGTTTCCGGAGCGATCGAACATGGTCCAGCTTTGAATGCTTTTGTCCTTTTTCGAAATCATCATTTTGATTTTGAAATACTGCGCATCTTTNTTNTCAGGCACCAGGTCAACCTCTTCGCACAATACGCCACCTTCGGTTTTATCGGCCAGGTATAAATACTTAAAACCTTTNTTGTACATATCGAAAATCTTGGTGGGGTTTACATCATCCGAACCCGGATCAAAATTATCGATGTTCACTTCTTTGGCCGAAGGCAGGTACGTCCAAACGGTTGTGCCATTATTAATTACCTCCTGGTCATCCAGCACCAATCTGAATTTTTCTCCCTTCACCGTAATTTTTCCTTTAAATTCTTCGCTCACTCCTTCCGATTCGTTTGATAATCCTGAGGTAAGGTTTGCCTCGAATGTGGTAATGGCTTTGTATTTNTTACTCATAGCCTCCAGAATTTCAAGGGCTTTGGGATCGTACTGGGCATGAGCGGATATTCCTGCAACGAGTAAAATGGCTGCTAAAACGGGCTTTTTCATCATCAAAAGTTAGGATTGCGAATGTTTTTCTTTCAAATCGTTCAATAATTGTTCCAAACTCATCGGGTCTTTGATCAGCACCTCNCGGGCTTTGGATCCTTCAAACGGGCCCACAATTTTAGCGGCTTCTAACTGATCTATCAAACGTCCGGCCCGATTATATCCCAATTTCAGCTTACGCTGGATTAACGAAGTACTACCCTGTTGGTGGTTTACAATTACGCGGGCTGCTTCTTCAAACAAAGCATCCCGCTCGGATAAATCCACAGCTGCTGCGCCACCCTCATCTTCCCCTTCAAATTCGGGTAGCAAATAGGCCGAATCGTATCCCCGCTGCGAGCCAATAAAATCACAAATGCGTTCAATCTCGGGTGTATCGACAAACGGGCTTTGCAAACGAACTATTTCGGAACCAGTTGAAAGCAACATGTCGCCCTGGCCGATTAACTGATCGGCACCTCCGGTATCTAAAATAGTACGTGAGTCAATTTTAGATGTAACCCGGAACGACAAACGAGCCGGAAANTTAGCTTTGATAACACCCGTAATTACATTTACCGATGGCCGTTGTGTGGCTACCACCAGGTGAATTCCAATGGCACGCGCCAATTGGGCTAATCGGGCTATTGGTGTTTCCACTTCTTTGCCGGCCGTCATCATCAAATCGGCCACNTCATCTATCACCAAAACAATGTAGGGCAAAAACCGGTGGCCTTCTTTCGGGTTAAGCTTACGCGAAACAAACTTGGCATTGTATTCTTTAATGTTCTTTGCACCTGCATCTTTCAAAATCTCGTAGCGGTTCTCCATCTCGATACAAAGTGAGTTGAGCGTGTAAACCACTTTCTTGGTATCGGTAATAATCGCTTCTTCGCTATTAGGAAGTTTGGCCAGGTAATGGCGTTCAATTTTACTGAAGAGCGACATCTCCACTTTCTTCGGATCGACCAGCACAAATTTTAACTGCGATGGATGACGCTTGTATAAAAGTGAAGTGAGTATAACGTTCAATCCTACCGATTTACCCTGACCGGTAGCACCTGCCACCAGAATGTGTGGCATCTTGGTAAGGTCAATTACCATCAATTCGTTTGAGATAGTTTTGCCGATGGCTATTGGCAACTCGCGATCGGTTTTNTGAAAACGTTCTGAGCCCAGTACCGAACGGATGCTCACCATCTCGCGGTTTTTATTGGGCACTTCAATACCAATAGTACCCTTGCCGGGAATTGGAGCGATAATGCGAATACCCAGAGCNGCCAGGCTTAGCGCGATATCATCTTCCAGATTTTTAATGCGTGAGATTTTAATACCGGCCTCCGGCACAATTTCGTACAGGGTTACGGTAGGCCCGATGGTAGCTTTTATACTTTGAATACCAATTTTGAAATTGGTGAGTGTACTGAGAATGCGATCTTTATTCTGATTGAGTTCCTCANNGGCTGTTACCTGCACTTTGCTGGGCTCGTACTCGTTCAGCAGTTCAATGGGTGGTAGTTTATAATTGCTCAGGTCGNNAGTAGGATCATACACGCCCTGCGCTTCCACCAACTGCTCAGCAAGTTCCTCTGTATCGTCTTTGGTTTCTTCTACTGTAAACAAAGGTTCATCTCCTTTNGCTGCTTCTGTCTTCTCTGCTTTTTCCGATGTAGCCTCAAGAATAACCTCATTCTTATCTGGTGCTTCAACTGGTGTGGGTGTTACCAATACGGGTTCCGGNATTATTTCTGCTTCTGTTTTNTGCTCCGGCCAATTGTCGCGCTCGTCTGAGTAGGTAGTNTTNTCCGGTTCGTCCACCACAAGGGCCTCATTGCCTATGGGTTTAGGGTCTTTTACCTGAAAAGCATGGATGGCCGTAACATTGAAGTAGTAGATAATAAAAATAAANAGCGATAACGCCAGAATCAGAAACGTGCCCCATCCAAACAACCCGGTAGCAATTTTTGCCACNTCAAATCCCAGCCCGCCACTTAAAAAANNCCGATTTCCGTTACTCCCGAAATACTGTGAGTAATATAGCCGAGCAATAGACTCAACCACAATCCGGCAAAAACCGAAAGAATAAATGCCGAGAAGATGGAAACCAGCGCGCGTTTAAAAACCAGCTTGAAGCCGAGCAAAAACAAAAGGGGTGGAATGAAGAAAGCCGAAATACCCAGCCATTGATGAATTAGAAAATGCGAAGTGATAGCCCCATATAACCCTAACCAGTTATCCACTTCCTGGCCCGACTCTGCCAACGAGGTATCAAAAAAGCCAGTACCGCGCTCTGATCGGCCTTGCCCGTAAACAGGTATGAAACAAACGCCACAAAAAGGTAGAGCGATGTAATCAACAGGAAAAAACCCAGAGCAAGAATAAAACGAGGATCCTTAAAAAATCGAATGAGAAGCGGGACTTGGATTTACTTGACTTCGATTTTTTTCTTTTTCGGGTTTTTTAAAGGTATTGGATTTGTAGGTGTTTTCGGCCATCAGTTTAAAAAGTACCCAAAGCTAAGAAAAATGACCAAAACGATAAATTTTTCAATCTCACCCCCATAAACATGGGGTGTAGGTTATAACGTTCCATTTGAACGTATTTTAGCACAAAACCAACCTAAAATGAAAGTAATAAGTACACTTGGGCTTCTATTGTTTTCCTCAGTAGCATTTCCCAAAATCTGGATTGTGGATAGCAACCCCGGAAGCACCGCCAAAGATTTTACCAATCTGCAGGCTGCCCATGATGGTGCAACTGCCGGTGATACGCTTTACCTGATTGGCTCGTCTGTTAATTACATCACCACAAAGGTTACAGTTACTAAACGACTGGTGATAATCGGGCCGGGTTACTTCCTGAGCGAAAACGCTCCCACTCAAGCCAACGTAGCTTCTGCATTTTTAAATAACACCACAACCGGAATATGTGAAGAACTTGAACTGGGTTTGGGCAGCGAAGGATCGGTAGTGATGGGTTTGGAAATAATAGGAAGGGTGACTATCAATGCGAACAACATCCTTTTTAAACGAAATCATATCCGGCAAGAAACGGGATGCAACGAGACAATGCTTTCCATCAATGCCTCTAACATAATGGTCGTTCAGAATTTTATGGATGGTAACCTGAATAATACAAGTTACCCGGTTATTGGCGTATCTGCCTCACAAACTGGAATTGTGGTTTCTAATAACTACCTGTATCATGCCTGTTCAGGATGTGGTGCCGGAGTGGTAGCGCTTTACTCTCCGGCAAGTTCTTCGGTGGATGTTTCCAATAATATTTTCCGTGGAGGTATCAATGTTGCAAACGGTATTGTACAAAATAACCTGTTCCTTAGTAATACATTAAGTTTTGTCTCCTGCCTGGTTCGTAATAATACAGCTAACGCGGGAATGCATGACTTACCAGCCGGAAATGGAAATGAAAATAATAAAGGGTTCAACTTCGTAGGTTCTGGTAGTACCGATGGCAAGTGGCAACTCGAGGAATCCTCTCCCNTANAAAGCAACGGGTTTGGAGGTACAGAAAGAGGTTTGTTTGGAGGAACAGAACCGTATATTCTCTCGGGCATACCGCCCATTCCAACGATCTATTCATTTACTGCACCGGTTATTGGCGAGAAAAATACCGGACTACCCATTCAACTAAAAGTAAAGTCAAACAACTAACCCTTGCGTAGCCTTACTTTCTTAATTGCTTTTCTAAGCAGTTTAATTGCTGCCGGGCAAGATGTAACCCGCATAGAATATTACTTTGATACCGACCCGGGTTTTGGCAATGGTATGACCATGCCCATCGTAGCAGCACCCAACCTTACGCAGAATTTTACGGTTCCGTTAAATACGGTAAGCGAAGGATTTCATATTCTATATCTGCGCGCTAAAAGCAATGGGCTTTGGAGCATTCCTGTTTCAAAACCCGTGTTTGCGCAACGCCAGGCTCAAACAACATCGATAACCAATATACAACACCTCGAATATTTTTGATACCGACCGGGTTTTGGCAATGGCACCGCTATACCCATAACAGTTGCTCCCGATCTTACCCGCAACTTTACGGTTCCCTTAAACAAAGTAAGTGAAGGGTTTCATATACTCTATGTGCGTGCTAAAAGTGATGGGCGTTGGAGTATTCCCGTTGCAAAAACTGTATTTGTTCAACACCATGCACAAACAACCGCTGCAGCCAACCTTCGGAAGCTGGAGTATTTTTTCGATACGGACCCGGGCTTTGGTAACGGAGTTCAACTTGCAGCCTCCGGAAACAACTTTGATCACCTGGTGGTAATGGATCTATCGACTCTGGCAAATGGGTTTCACACGTTCCATATCCGGTCATTAGATGAAAACGGCCAATGGAGCCATCTGTACACCAAACCATTTNTTGTTCAACAATCCGGTTCAGCCATTGTAGCCATTGAGTATTACTTTGATGATGGCACTACCACAACACCGGTCCGTACGTATTCAAATTTTACTCCGGGCAAAGATATTACCCTCGACTTTGCAGCCGTACTGGATGGATTACTTCCAAGCACAACCTACACCATTCATCTTTCAGCCATTAATGCCGATAACCAGCGGAGTACAGAGGTTATACATGTTTTTACCACACCGGCAGTTCTCTGCGACCCACTTACACCTCCTGTAACCACCGGAGCCAGCCGTTGCGAGAGCGGTACGGTTACACTAACCGCAACCGGGGCAACCAACACGCAATCGTATAACTGGTATGCGAACGCCACCGACATTACACCGCTTGCAAGTACAAGTAGTAGCGCATTTACAACACCTGCACTCAATACTACCACCTCCTTCTATGTTTCAATTGTAAATGGTACCTGCGAGAGTAATCGCACAGCAGTAATAGCAACCATTCTGAATTGTAATCAGCCTCCGGAAATTATCGCTACAGAAATAATTGCTTCGGCTCAGGCCATTACTGAATTTGATCTAGACCCATTCCTTACTGACCCGGACAACAACCTTGATCTTTCTACTTTACGGATCCTTACTGCACCTACACATGCCATGGCAACCCTAAACGGAACAACCCTGAGATTAGATTATAGCAACTCCGATTTTGTAGGTAATGAAACCCTGTTGGTGGAGGTGTGCGATCTATTGGGAAGTTGTGCCCAACAAACATTAACTCTCAGCATAGTTGGCGAACTGGAGATTTACAATGCCGTTTCGCCCAATAATGATTTANAAAATGACTTCTTCTATATCCGATATATCCAGCTTATTCCCGATGCGCGANAAAACAAAGTTTCAATTTTTAACCGGTGGGGTGCGCAGGTGTTTCATATTACCGATTATAATGAAACCGATCGTGTGTTTAAGGGACTTTCAAACAACGGCACCGAGCTGCCTTCGGGTACTTATTTTTATATCATCGAATTTGAGAGTGGGCGCAAACCACTCGTGGGCTACTTAACACTGAAACGGTAGCCGGCAAACCTACCAGGAAGAGTTTGTCCGATACTCTAAATCTCAGTAATTTCATGCATCTCTCTGATATAAATTAAAGTTTATGGTACCTGCTTCCATTCAGAAAATACTGAACGAACCGTTCAACCTTACCCAGCAGCAAATTGATTTTTACCAGGAAAATCGCTTTATCAAAATAAAGCATGTGTTTGATGCCGATACCATGGCATACTTCGATTCAATCATTTCTAACAAAGTGGCAGAAATGAATACGGTTAAAACAAAATTAGACGAGCGAAATACATACGGCAAAGCCTTTCTCCAGTTGTTCAACCTGTGGCGTGAAGATGAAGGCATTAAACAATTTGTTTTCAGCAAACGGTTGGCAAAGATTGCCACCGAGCTTATGCAAGTGGAGNGGNTACGGTTGTACCACGATCAGGCTTTATATAAAGAGGGTGGTGGGNGTATTACACCCTGGCATGCCGATCAATATTACTGGCCTTTGGAAACAGATAAAACCATAACCGCCTGGATTCCGCTGCAGGAAACACCATTGGAAATGGGGCCCNTCGAATTCAGCGCGGGCAGCCACCAGATTGTTGAGGGCCGCGAACTTGAAATTAGTGACGAGAGTGAAGCGTTTATACAACAACGGTTGCGCGTTACAGATTTTAAGCATGTTATTGAAGGATTTGATCTGGGTGAAATAAGTTTCCACTCCGGATGGGTTTTTCACCGCGCAGGTGCCAACACAACACAACAAATGAGAAGGGTGATGACCATAATATATATGGATCGTGAAATGCGCCTGAAACAACCTGAAAATAAAAATCAAATCACCGACTGGAATACCTGGTGCCCTGGGGCTGTTGTGGGCGAAGTGATCAATTCTCCGATAAACCCGGTATTGTACTAAATATTGCGCTGTAATCTTGTTATCTGAAACAGAAGAAGGAACACTTCGGCTCAACAAAAGAATAATCTCACTGCATCCTACTATATCAATCCCGTTTTACCAGCAATGCTTTTTAAAGGATACCTTTCATTTTGCACGCTCAGAATAAAGACATTGGCAAAAACTATTTACCTTACTTGTTAATGGTGAAAATCATCCTCATGCGATCTATTGTTTTGATTTTATTAACATTAACGATAAAGATCACGGTTGCGCAAACTCCGGCTATTGACAGCCTAAAACAAATTATTGCGCTTCAAAAGCACGATACGGTTGAGTTTGGGGTGCTGCTCAACCTAACCTATGAGTTTATGCGTAGAGATTTAACCCGGGCCAGGCAATATAGTTTTGAGATTGTAAAGCATGCCAATGCTACGGCTCATGCGAAATGGCTTAGTGGTGCTTACAACTATCTGATCACCATCTACCAGCAAACTGGTAAGGCAGACAGCGCGTTATATACCATTGAACTTTTTGAAAAATTAGTAAAGCAAAACACCGACAATAAAAAGATTGTTTATAATTACAACCAGGCAACAGGTTTGTTTTATAAAAATCGCGGAGAATACAAGAACGCCTTGCCGTATATGGTGGACAATCTCCGGCTATGGACAAAGCCCGATGAAAACCGGGCCGGGTTGCTTCTCAACCTTGGCAATTTATACTTCAACCTGGGTGAGNTTCAAAAATCCACAGACTATCACCTGCAGGCGCTTAAGTTGTTTGAAGAATTANAAAATTTACGGGGCCAATCCTTTTGCCTGCAAAGTCTTGGAAATGATTTCTATAACNCTGAATCAATTTGCTACCGCAAAAAATATTACGAACGATCACTCCAGTTAAAAGAAAAACTGGGCGACAAACGGGGCACATTGAACTCCACCATCAGCCTGGGTGATGTGCACAAAGACCTGAACGACTATCAAAAATCTGAAGCCTATTATCAAAAAGCATTAGCAGAAGCAAGAAGCATGAATTTCCCTTCAGAAGAAGCGCGCATCCTGCACCAATCGGGTTTGTTATACAAGCGCATGCAGGAGATTGAANAAAGCACGCGGGAGTTTTACACAAAGCATGGCTCTCTCGAAAAATTGGACGATAGTGTTACGTTTGTTAAAACACAATCGGAGTTGCTGAATCTTGATTTGATTGAACAAGATAAAAAGAAAACAGAAGCCTTAATGCTAAGCGGTCTCAATACCCTTATCCGCACTGGCGATCGTCAACAAGAGGCTATTGAGTACCACCGGTTGAGCGAGTATTACGCAAATAATAAAGATTTTGAAAAAGCATTGTACTATCTGAAGAAACATGAATCGTTGACGGATAGTGTAGAGGGAGGCGCAGTACTTCTTCAACTGAAAGAACTGGAAGAAAAGTACAACAGCGAAAAGAAGGAACAGGAAATAGCACTCCTANAAAAAGACCAGAAACTACAAACCCTTGAGNTGCAAAAGCAGCGTGCTAACACCACGATCCTGATCCTTGTCTTCATTTCCATGATCATTGTCAGCATTCTGCTTATCAACCGCTACCGCGTGATGAACCGGATAAAACGGCAGGCTGAACTGGAGAACATGCGCCAGAGTATAGCACGCGATCTGCACGATGATATTGGCTCCACCCTTTCCAGTATTAATATAATGAGCAAACTGGCCATGCAGCAAAACGATAATTCCGGACAACTGGAAAAAATTTCCACCTACTCCAGCCGGATGATGGAGACCATGAGCGACATGGTATGGTCCATTAACCCGTTAAACGATTCGGTTGAACAAGTGCTGACAAAAATGAAAGAGTTTGCCAGTGAAATATTGGAGCCTAAAAATATACAGTACGAATTTAATTACGATCGTACGGTTAGTGCAATCCGGTTGGATGCAGAAAAACGCAAAAACCTCTTTCTCATTTTTAAAGAAGCCACCAACAATATAGCCAAATACAGTGAAGCTACCCAGGTTTTGGTTTACCTGAACTGTACCAGCGAAACGTTACATATGAAAGTGCAGGACAATGGAAAAGGATTTGACACGACCCTTCCCAGCAATGGTAATGGATTGAGGAATATGGAAGCGCGGGCCAAATCGATTAAAGGCAAATGGGTGCAAATAACGGAGCCTGGTACGGGTACTTCAATCACAGTTGAAATACCCATCACATGATTGGGGTATAGAAACAAACCTTTCAACCATTTTAATTTGATGCCGGATGTCAATAAAAATACTTGTATTTGAAGATAATGACCTGTTGCGCGAAAGCCTGAGCAGCCTGGTTGCCCAACAGGCGGGCTTTGCGCTTGTTGGTGCCTACTCAAATGTGCTTCACGTANAAAGTCAAATTAACCAACATCAACCCGATGTTGTACTGATGGATATTGATATGCCCGGCAAAACCGGAATTGAAGCAGTACGGGAAATAAGAAGTTTTAACACATCGCTGCCGGTAATCATGTTGACCGTCTTTGATGATAATATTCATGTATTGGAAGCGATAAAAGCCGGGGCGTCTGGTTATTTATTGAAAAAGCACATCTCTTCGAAATTATTTGATGCCATAACCGAAGTGTTGGATGGTGGTGCCCCCATGAGCCCCAGCATTGCACGCATGGTAATTGGCAGCATGCAACGGCCGTCCGAAAATCCCTATCAGTTAACCGCACGCGAGCGGGAAATCCTGAATGCGTTAAGTACCGGCAACAGTTATAAAATGATTGGCGCGCAATTCAACATCAGCATTGATACGGTACGCACACACATTAAAAAGATTTATGAAAAATTACAGGTGCACTCGCAGACAGAGGCAGTTAGTAAAGCTATAAATGAAAAACTGGTTTAAAATCAGATTTTAATTCCAAGAGTCAAGCAATCTTGTTCATGCAAATTTTTGACAGCCCAAACCCGATACTTACTGATTCCAGTCTATTTCAAGAAGTTACTCGCGAGGATTACTACTTATCATATTAACTCCTTAAAAACCGTTAGACATTTTGTTCAATTTTAGCGAAATTAGCAAACTCAATTCTTTTGGAAATCGCATGCTACGTTGTATTCTAATCTTGAGTTTATGCTGCGCAAGCATTACTGGTTATTCACAAATAACCAGCACCTTTAATACAAATGCCCAGGGTTGGACTACCCCAGCGATGCGGATGGAACAATAGGCTATTCTGCAACCGGAGGAAACCCCGGTGGAATGGTATTTGGCAGTCCGTATGTTCTTGTTCTTGGTGCAACCACTATTTATGTACCATTTGATTTTGTTGCCCCGGGTACTTATCTGGGAAATCGTTCAACCTATTACAATGGAACACTTCGCTATGATGTTCAGCAAAGTAGCACAGGAACCCCTAATCAATATGCCGAAGTTACCATCGCAAATAGTGGAGGAGTAACACTATATTATTTCCCCACTACGCCTCATCAGCCCGCAGCAGCTCCTACCTGGACAACCTTCTCAGTTGTACTTAATAACACAAACGGCTTTTGGAAAACAACCAATAGTCCTACCGGTATGGCTGCCACAGAAGCACAAATTCTTGGTATCTTAACAGACCTTGCCGCCTTGCAAATACGAGGATTGTATCGAGATGCGAACGTAACGGGTCGGTTGGATAATGTGATCCTGACAGCACCAATAGTTGTTACAACGCAACCCACCGCGGTTTCTGTATGCGATGGGATTACTGCCACCTTTACAACCGCTGCAACCGGAAACCCAACCATAACCTACCGCTGGCAATTTGAAAGCAGCCCCGGTGTGTGGAGCGATCTAAACAATGGAGGCGGTTACAGCAATGTAACTACAGCCACTTTATCTGTTAATACTGCTGGTAATTTTGGAGCAGGCAACTATCGGTGTCGTATTTCAGGAACAAACGTGGTGGATGCGTTCTCGAACAGTGCTACCCTAATTGTTAATCCATTACCTGCCGCCCCAATCACAACAGGAGCTGCACGCTGCGGCACTGGCACAGTTACTCTAACTGCAACCGGTGGTGTGGCCGGACAGTATCGATGGTACACCGTGGCTTCAGGCGGAACAGCCATTGCCGGGCAAACCAATGCGACATACACAACACCCACGATAACAGGAACAACAAATTATTATGTAGCCATCAACAATGGAACTTGTGAAAGTAACAGAACAATTGTTACGGCCACCATCAATCCTATTCCGGGTGCACCCACTACAACGGGGGCAGCCAACTGCGGTAGTGGTTCTGTAACACTCACTGCTGCGGGCGGAACAGCCGGGCAATACCGATGGTACACCGTGGCTTCAGGCGGAACAGCCATTGCCGGACAAACCAATGCTACGTACACTACACCCACATTAACAGGAACAACTAATTATTATGTAGCCATCAACAACGGAACCTGCGAAAGCAGCAGAACAATTGTTACGGCCACCATCAATCCGATTCCAGGTGCACCCACTACAACAGGAGCCAGCCGTTGTGGAAGCGGAACTGTAACACTCGCTGCTGCAGGTGGAACAGCCGGGCAGTACCGATGGTACACCGTGGCTTCAGGTGGAACAGCCATTGCCGGGCAAACCAATGCTACATACACTACACCCACATTAACCGGAACAACTAATTATTATGTAGCCATCAACAATGGAACCTGTGAAAGTAACAGAACAATTGTTACGGCCACCATCAATCCTATTCCGGGTGCACCCACTACAACGGGGGCAGCCAACTGCGGTAGTGGTTCTGTAACACTCACTGCTGCGGGCGGAACAGCCGGGCAATACCGATGGTACACCGTGGCTTCAGGCGGAACAGCCATTGCCGGGCAAACCAATGCTACGTACACTACACCCACATTAGCAGGAACAACAAATTACTATGTAGCCATCAACAACGGAACCTGTGAAAGCAACAGAACAATTGTTATTGCCACCATCAATTCAATTCCGGGTGCACCCACTACAACAGGAGCCAGCCGTTGTGGAAGCGGAACTGTAACACTCGCAGCTGCGGGCGGAACAGCCGGGCAGTATCGATGGTACACGGTCGCTTCGGGCGGAACAGCCATTGCCGGGCAAACCAATGCTACGTACACCACACCCACATTAACCGGAACAACTAATTATTATGTAGCCATCAACAATGGAACCTGTGAAAGTACCCGCACTACCCTTGTTGCTACTATTAATCCATTGCCAGGTGCTCCAACTACAACCGGTGCCGAATCTTGCCCCGCTGCAAGTGTAACGCTTACCGCTTCTGGTGGTACTGCAGGGCAATACCGGTGGTACACAGTAGCATCAGGAGGTACTGCTTTGGCGGGCGAAACCAATAGCACCTTTGTTACACCTGTATTAACAACAACCACATCGTACTATGTATCCATCAACAACGGCACATGCGAAAGTAACCGAACGGAGGTAGTAGCCACTATAGCTGTTCCCGGTTGTGATAATGTTCCGCCTGTGATAGTAACAGAGCCCATCATAACTCAGGTAGAAGGAATTGTAACGATAAACCTGGCTCCTCTGATTACAGATGGAAATAATAATGTTGATTTATCTACGCTGAAGATTTTTACACCACCCGCAAGTGGTGCATCCGCCATTATTGATGGTGCCTTTAATCTTATAATTGACTATTCTTCCCTGTCCTTTTCGGGAACAGAAAGCATTACCATTGAAGTATGTGATATTTATAACGCCTGTGCCCAACAAACTTTTTCCATTGAAGTAGTTGGTGAAATCACCATCTACAATGCCCTGTCGCCCGCCATAGATAGCAAGAACGATTTCTTCAAGATTGAGCACATTGCCGCACTAAGCACAACCCGCAACAACAAAGTTTCTATTTACAACCGGTGGGGCACCTTGGTATGGGAAGGTACCAACTACAACAATCAGGATGTTGTGTTTACTGGAAAATCAAACAATGGTAACGACCTGCCTTCCGGAACCTATTTTTATAAAATAGATTTCAACGGTAAGCATAAGACTGAAACAGGTTACCTGGTGTTGAAGCGGTGACGCATCACATTCGTAATACAATGACAAGAGCCAATTAGTAAGTTTGATTCGCCAGGCCATGAGCGGTAGTCTCCTAGTGGACACCCATTGTAAGCACAAATCATCTCACATCTTTATGTGATACCCTGAAGTCGATCGGTTGGCGAGATTTGGTTTATGAAAACCATAACCACCCTCGCCTGTTTGCTACTTGCTACCCTTTCGTTTGCACAACAAGACCCTATTTACGCGCAGTACCTGTTTAATCCGTTGTTGGTTAATCCTGCTTATGCCGGGCTTAACAACCGCTTCAATGGTTCGGTTGGGTATCGTACCCAGTGGATGGGCCTGGAAGGGCAACCACAAACAATAAACGCCAGCTTGCATTCATCGTTGGTGCAGAATAAAGTTGGATTAGGCTTGTTGGTAATCAACGATCGCATCGGGAGTATGAACACCACCGAAATTAATACCGCATTTGCCTATAAACTTCAGTTGGAAAACAAAACCGTTAGTTTTGGCATGCAGGCCGGAGTTCAGAATTTTAACAGTTCGATGACTGGCGTTAATCCATTTGACAAAACAGATGATTTGTTTTTGAATGGAGAGCGGGGCACACGGGTAAACGTGGGTACCGGTATTGCCCTGGCAAGCGAAAAATATTTCGTAAGTTTTTCCGTTCCGCGCTTGCTCCCCACTACATTCAAAAGCGGAGGCCAGGAATTTGAGCTGTATAACCAACACCTGTACCTGATGGGAGCTTACATCCATTACCTGAATGAGCATGTTCGGTTAAAGCCTGCTGTTCTGCTAAGAGCAGTAAAAGGAGCACCTGCATCAATAGATGTGGCATGCAATGTTAACTTCAATGCTATTCATACGGCCGGAATTTTCACACGTAACTTTAATACGTACGGATTGCTGCTTCAAACTTTATTAAAAGAACAGTACCGTTTCGGGTATGTGTTTGAAGTGCCAACCGGTAAATCGGTAGGCACCAATTTTACCACGCATGAAATTGTACTCGGTATCCAGCTATCTACTTTCAGCTTTCACAATCGGTCCTTAAGCAATTTTTAACTATGAAACTCCTCCTGATCCTATTGTTTCTTTCGCCCTTTACTGCGCTGGCACAAATCACCAGCACGTTTGATACCGATGCGGATGGGTGGACATTCTATCACGGACCGTCTGCAACATTTAGTACAGTAACCCATAGCACTTCCGGAGGAAATCCAACGGGGTATGTATCCGTTACCTATGCCAGTCAGATCAATACGTCAGCTATTCAGTATTGGGTTGCTCCGGCAAAATACCTCGGGACAAAAGTCGCTCAATGTCTCGACTTGAATTTGAAACTGGATTTGCAGCAGTCAATTGCCGGAACAAATTCCTCCACGCGTGGTGACATCCGGATAAAAAATGGTAATAATCTTATTGTACTCACCTTATCATCAAAACCTGCCGTTGCGCCCGCATGGTCGTCCTATTCTATTCCCTTGAATGAAACGGGTGGCTGGCAATGGGGATACGGTGGACCCCTTGCCACCCGTGCTCAGGTAAAATCCATACTATCGAATGTAACGGCTATTGAGATCAACGGAACCTATGCAGCCAATGCGTCATACCTTTCCGGATTGGACAATGTAGTGTTGGAAGAACGCGCGATTTCTTCTGCACCCGCAGTCAGTTCAGTCTCTTCAACATCCGGAAAACCCGGACAAACGATCACGATTAACGGAACAGGTTTTGATGCTACAGCCTCGAACAACATTGTTCGGTTTGGTGCTGTGGCCGCAACGGTCACCAGCGCATCGGCCACACAATTAACCGTTACAATTCCGGTTGGGCTCAGTACGGAAAAATTGCCATTACCAATACAACAAGCGGGCTCACCACCACATCAAGTCAACCCTTCAATCCATTGTTCGATGGTGGAGGAAGAATTATTCGTGATTCCTTCAAACCAAGAGTAGAATTACACCCACTACCGATGTTGAAGGGTTCAGCGTTAACGATATTGACGGTAATGGCTGGAGCGATGTTATTGTCGCCAGCAGCACAGCCTACAAGACCATCAGCATTTATCCGAACCTTGGCAATGGCGGAGAAATTACAGCAGCATCTTTCGCTCCGGTTACTACAGTAACAATACCGGGCACTGGTACCAATACTACCGGTTTACAGTTTGTCGATCTCGATGGTGATGGTAAGCTTGATCTCATCACGTCCAATGTGTTGGTAACGTTTGGTGGCGCATACTTTATTACCTATCGAAACATCAGCACACCGGGCAACATCGCTTTCGAAGCACCGGAGACGTGGGCAGGCCTCACCGATGACTCTTCACCGAGTCTGATCTCAGACCTGGATGGAGATGGCAGACCGGAATTAGTTGGTGGTGAAGGCTCCTATTCTACCGGAGCTTCTTTCTGGATTACACAAAATATCAGCACACCCGGTAATATTGAATTTGGCAGTGCCGTGGGCTACTTCATCAACGCATCAAACGGAGGATTTAGAGGAGCCTCTGTTGGTGATCTCGATGGTGATGGCAAAAACGAAATGATGGTAGCGCATGGTGATCGGTATTCCATCTTCAAAAACAATTCAACACCAGGCTCTATCTCATTGACGAATCTTGGCATGATCACTTCAGGACAATACATTACCTCATTACAGGCCATTGATCTTAACCTGGACGGAAAAAATGATTTGATCTGGAAGAACACTGGTGTGACCATCTACACACGACTGAATACAAACACCGGTGGACCACTGGCGCTGACCGACTTCACCACGGAAGTTACATTTGCCGGTGACCTTAATAACTATGGAGGTTTTTCCATTGCCGATATCAATGGCGATGGAAAACCCGATATCACTGCTTCAGAAGATGGTGATTTTGGGGTGTATGAAAATACATTCTCCGGAGGAGCCTTTGACGTTACTTCTTTTGTGCCTGCCTATCTGCTTCAGGGTTATGCCGGAGGTACGTATCCTACATCACCTGTTGCCGCTGATCTTAACGGTGATAACAAGCCCGAACTCATAGTAGCTACAACCAACAACACAATCAGAATTTCCATTTTCGAAAACAAAAATGTACATGCTCCGGTCATTGCTGTCAATACCATATCTCCATTAAAAGGTGCGGTTGGAAGTACAGTGAATATTACCGGAAATAATTTTTCAACAGTTTCTTCCGAAAATAAAGTTTGGTTTGGAGGTGTTGAAGCCACGGTGCTCACGTCATCTGCAAATCTGATAACAGCCGAAGTTCCCGCGGGTGCTAATTATGCGCCCGTAAGTGTTACGAAAGATGGATTGACTTCACGCTATCGCGTACCTTTTCAAACTACGTTCGGGCCCGGAGTAGACTTCGACAACACCCACTTTGCTCCTCCGGTTACGTTTACATTGACAGGCGCCAATTATGATCTGGATATCGGAGATCTTAATCATGACGGCAAGCCGGATATCATTGCCGAAGGTACAGCCGGAAATATTTATGCTTTCCGCAATTCGCACGCTACCGGATCGATCAGTACTACTTCACTAGTTGCCGATGATACCTTAGGGAGCGGCACAAACCCACGCCTGGAGGATTTGGATAACGATGGATACTTTGATGTAATGTCGGTGAATGGACCGGCTTGGTATTGATGTGGATGCCTCGGGCAATGTATTCACAACAGGATACTACACCGGATCGGTAGCGGATTTTGATCCAGGCTCTGGCGTTGCCGGACTGCCTCATGTGAACGGTGAAGACATCTTTGTGTTGAAGTTAACGACTGCTGGTAATTTTGTTTGGGCTAAAAGCATGGGAGGCGATGGCAATGAGAATGGAAAATCGTTAAAAACGGATAACGCTGGAAATGTCTACACCACAGGTTTTTGAAGATACAACAGATTTTGATCCGGGATCTGGAACGTCAACACTAACTTCTGCCTCGTATGATATTTTTAAGCAAGCTTGACGCAGCCGGGAACTTTGTAACTGCGGCCAGCATGGGCGGTAGTAGTCTGGATCAAGGCAGATCGGTTACGGTCGATGCATCCGATAATATTTATTTAGCCGGCTCATTTTTGGAGACAGCAGATTTTGATCCTGACCCCGATGAAGAGTTTAATGTAACGTATACAGGAAACGCTACCCTTAATTCTGATGCCTTCCTTCTCAAATTAGGCAGTTCCGAAACACCAAACAATCCGGGAGCGTTAATTGTATTCAATGCAGTATCGTCAAACGGTGATGAGTTGAACGCGCTCTTTTTGATTCAGAATATTGATGCATTGCCCGATACAGAAGAAAACCAGGTTACCATTTACAACCGCTGGGGCGATGTAGTGTTTGAAGTTTCGAATTATAACAACGATGATCGTGCCTTCAGAGGTGTAAGTGATAGCGGTAAAGACTTGCCCTTCCGGCACCTATTTTTATAAAATAAAATTCTTCAGCGGACGAAAAACCCAAACCGGGTATCTGAGCCTCAAGCGCTAACTCACATCATCATGTGATTTTCAGTATCCTAAATCTTAATGACATTTGATACTATGAAAACCACACTTTCTGCAATTTTTGTTATTTCAGTTCTGACGCTTTCCGCGCAGGAGACGGCTGTGTACGAATGGGCTAAAAATCTGGGCGGTTCAGACCAGGACGCGGGTGGCTCTGTGGCTGTTGACGATGCCGGCAACGTGTACACAACAGGATTCTTTCGCAGCACGGATGCAGACTTTGATCCCGGAGCAGGCAATTTTAATCTGACAGCGACAGGACTTGGCTCTTTTATTTCCAAACTCGATGCCGATGGAAACTTTGTCTGGGCAATTGAACTTGACGGTACTCAGTGGGAACGCGGATTCGGGATTGCTGTGGACAACGCTGGTAACGTTTACTCAACAGGGTATTTTGATGGCACGGTAGATTTTGATCCGGGAACTGCAAACCTTTTTCCTCTAACTCCGGTTGCTATATTTTAAAGCTGGATACCAATGGCAATTTCATTTGGGCCAAAAGTACAAGCGGACCCGAATATGAATACGGACGGGCAATTGCCGTAGACAACTCGCAAAATGTATACGTAATGGGTGAGTTCAGCGGAACCGTTGACTTTGATCCGGGTCCCGGAGTAGCCTCGCTTACCGATGCAAATCCCAGTGGCGATGTCTTCATTTTAAAACTGGATGCCGCAGGAGACTTTGTGTGGGCAAAAAGTTTAGTAGGCACAAGTGACGATGTTGCCCGATCGATTAAAGTGGATGTATCCGGAGATGTTTACACGATGGGAAGTTTTAACAGTACAGTCGATTTCGATCCCGGAGCCGGAGTGTTCAACTTGACATCTGCAGGCAGTAGCGACAGTTTTATTTCAAAATTAGACACCGATGGCAACTTTGTTTGGGCCAAGCAACTGGGCTCCACAGGTAATGACGAAGGCCAGGCACTTGCATTGGATGTAAGCGGTAATGTTTATTCTACGGGTCGGTTTTACGAAACTGTTGATTTTGATCCGGGAGCCGGAACATTTAATCTCTCAGCCGTAAATGCCGATGCCTACATTCTTAAGCTTAATACTACCGGAGATTTCGTCTGGGCTAAAAACATAAGCGAAACCGGCTATGGAGAAAACTTTACGGTTGCCGTTGATGCAGCAGGAGCCGTGTACACGGGCGGGAAATTTAATGGAACTGTTGACTTTGATCCGGGTACCGGTGTTTTCAATCTGGAAGCGATGAATGGCGATTGTGTAGTGAAGCTTGACACCGATGGTAATTTCGTATGGGCTATAACCTATGCGGGTACCAGCACTGAGTTAGGGATGGCGATAGCTATTGATAATAACGACAACGTACATGTTACCGGCCAGTTTTTGCTGCCGACTTTGATCCCAGCGGCTGCGTTCAGGAGCTAACCAGTACCGCAACCGATATTTACATTTTGAAGTTAGCGCAAGGCCCTGCCATTCCGGTGCCAACTATTGTTTCTTTCGATCCTCCGGAAGGTTCAACCGGAACCACGGTAACGATAACCGGTACCAACTTTGATCCTGTTCCATCCAATAACACCGTGCTCTTTAACGGAACTGCTGCTTCCATCAGCAGCAGCACCTCCACAACCATTATTGCTACGGTGCCACCTGGTGCATCCGATGGTCAGATTTCTGTTTCTGTAAATTGCGCTACCGCAACCAGCATCACTGATTTTATTATCGAAGAAAATATCGCTAACCTGGTGATTTATAATGCTGTTTCTCCAACCAATGATTCTAAAAATGAATTTTTCAGGATAGAAAACATTGAATCGCTCGGATCCAACCACGTTACTATTTACAACCGATGGGGCGATGTGGTGTTTGAAGTTTCGAATTACAATAACAATGATCGTGTATTTACAGGAATAAGTAACAGCGGTAAGGAACTGCCATCCGGCATTTATTATTATAAGTTAAAATTCACAAGCAGCAGTAAAACCGGATTTCTTTCCTTGAAACGATAGTTAACTATTTACTCATGTGTTGCCTTCGGGTACCTACTTTTATAAAATTGAAATTGCGAGCGGCCGCAATATGAGAACTGGATATATTTCCTTGAAGAGATAATAAAACGCATTCATACGTTTCAATTCCGAATTTTGTATTGTAATTAATTCCTGTAACACAATCTGGGGAGGTAGCAAGGAAACATACCCGGAAATTCTTATTTTAGTTTTCAAATCCCTCCTAATATGCTGCGTTGCCTGACCTTTCTCATAATGAACATGTTTTTGGCGCTGTTTTCACATGCCCAAATCACCAGTACGTTTGATACCGATGCCGAAGGATGGACACTCTCCGATAACAACTTGAATGACCTCCAAACCGTTAATTATTTCTCTGCGGGTGGCAACCGGGCGGGTATGTTTCTGCAACTAAAACAAGCACCAGCCAACCGTACTTCTGGACCTCGCCCGCCAAGTTTGGCGGCAATGTTTCTTATTTCAGTTATGGCCAGGATTTAACTTTCAATCTTCAGGTGGACCACGTGGCCACCGTGCACGGGTCTGCCGGTGATGTGCACATCAGAACAGCATCCGGTTCTATCCTGGTCTTAAACTTGCCAACTTTTCCTGCCCAAGCCCCCGCCTGGTCATCATACGCCATCCGGCTCGATGAAACAGCCGGCTGGCATGTAGGGAGTATCGGGGGACCGTTGGCCACCAAAGCACAACTCCTGCAGTATCTATCAGGTGTGGGATCATTCCGTATTAACATCAAATACAATTCAGGAGTATCCGCAATTACCGGTGCCATTGATAATGTGGTGCTGAACCAACGAACCTTAGTTGCTGCTCCAACCATTTCATCGTTCACTCCAACATCTGGAAAACCCGGTGAAAGTATTGTGATCAACGGAAGTGATTTCGATCCTACACCCGCTAACAACGCGGTGTACTTTAACGGGCTGCAAGGAAACATTACAAATGCAAGCGCAAATTCTCTTACGGTAACGGTGCCCAATGGAGCTCGGTACGGACAACTCACAGTAATTAACAAGACTACCGGGCTGGCTAAACTCTCAGCAGAACCCTTCAACCCAACTTTCAATGATGGTGGCAGAATTATTCCCGCTTCTTTCGAACCTAAATTCGACATCACCATAACAGGTGGTTATGGCGGACTCTCGCTGGCTGACATGGATGGGGATGGCTGGAATGATTTGGTTGTTGCACGGGAAGATAATACGGGTATTGAGGTTTATCGGAACCTGGCGGCAGGTGGTGACTTAAGTGTTGCCTCGTTTGCCGCCCCTATTAACTTTCCAACCAGTCTCTCCGGCACGAATGGATCAGGTTTGTCAACCATCGATTTTGATAACGATGGCAAGTTGGATATGGTCACCTCAGGATGGACAGGCGNNGGCGGTGTGTTTGCCACATTTCGAAACATCAGCACACCGGGCAACCTTGCCTTTGAAGCCGTAGAGTATTGGAGTGGACGATCAGATGAAAGTCCGGTGTACCTGGCTGCCGATATTGATGGTGACGGTCTGCCTGAATTGGTTTCCGCGGAAGGTGCAGGAGCCGCAGGACAAAATGTGTGGATCACGCAAAACATGAGCACACCGNGAAACATTGAGTTTGGATATTCTATTTTATATTTCCCGCAAACATTAGATGACGCACCGAGCGGAGCAACCCTGGCCGATCTGGATAATGATGGAAAACCGGAGTTTATTCTTGTAAACGCCTTTGGCGGACAGTTTTCAATAATTCCTAATACATCAACACCGGGCGCCATTTCTTTTGCAACGGCATCGGCATTTACATTCACTACCAGTGTTCAGGGAGTCATTAATGTAGCCGACTTCAACCTCGATGGAAAAAATGACCTGGCCTGGAAAAACGGATTCAGCAGCGATGATGTGCACATCCGACTCAATACCAACAGTGGTGGACCGCTGGCCTCAACCGATTTTGCAACAGAGATAATTTTAAATAGTGAAGTAAGCACCTACGGAGCCTTGAGCCTGGCAGACATCAATGGCGATGGCCGGATCGACATCCTCGCGACCGACAATGCCGATGTAGGCATTTTTGAAAATGTTTACTCCGGTGGTGTGTTTGATGCTACTGCTTTTGTACCGGGCTACCGGTTTCAGGGCAGTGGACTCTATACCTATCCGGAAACTGCTCTGAGTGGTGATTTAAATGGAGACGGAAGACCTGATGTTGTGGTGGGTATCACCAACACTTCTCCCAATCGCATAAGTATTTATGAAAATAAAAATGTTCATACCCCGGTAATTTCAGTGAACACGGTTTCACCACTCCAGGGGCCCATCGGAAGCACGGTAACCATTACCGGAGATTATTTTTCCACCACACCAGCCGAAAACATTGTTCACTTTGGCGATGTAACGGCCACCGTACTCACCGCAACCAAAACAGAATTGACAGTAAGCGTACCCGCAGGCGCATCCTATGCACCGGTGCGCGTTACGCGCGATCAGCTTACAGCATCCTACCACCTTCCGTTTACAACAACGTTTTCCTCCGGTGTTACTTTCGACAATACACACTTTGCACCTCCTGTTGAATTTACTTTAACCGGTGCCGACTACGATATTGACGCAGCCGATTTAAACAATGACAATTATCCGGATATCCTGGCTGAAGGAAATGGCTCACGCGTATACGCTTTTCGAAATGTGTACACAACGGGTGCCATTAGCACATCTTCATTGATTCCAAACGACAGCATTATCACAACCCCAACACAAAATCCCCGGTTGATTGATTTGAATGGTGATAATAAACCCGACTTCGTTGCCACCAGTGGTGTATTCAGAAACATTTCTTCTGGAGGTGAAATCAACTTTGAAGCGCAGACCAGTATTGGCGGCACCTTAACAATCCAGGAGGCCGATTTTAACCACGATGGTAAAACAGACTATGTAGGATCGAATGGAAGTTCTACCGTTAATATTTATGAAAACCGGATGCGCCAGGGAACAGGTGCGTTTATCTCGGGTGGCATCTATAATTCACTCAGCGACCGGATAGACTTTACTAAGCCTGCCGCAGGCGGTGGCCCCGTGGCGGCCGATTTCGATAATGATGGTTTTGTGGACATGGCCTGTGGCAATGGTACANGTGATAACATAACTGTGTGGCGCAACAATGGAACGTACCGGCTGGAGACAACCTCATTTACTTCTGTTGGAAATATTGCTACAGGCGATAACCCGGGAAGGCTCTACACCGGTGACTTGGATGTGGATGGCAAGATGGACATTGTGCTTTATCATGGTACCGGCACCACGGCAACCATGATTTCCATTNTTCACAATCAAAGTACAGTGGGCAATATTGTATTCAACCGCGTTGACCTTACCAATCCCAGCAACTTAACACTCGCTCATATCGATGACCTCGATGGCGATGGCAAACCGGAAATCATCACCACCAGCGAATCAGGCAATCAATTCTCCATTTTTAAAAACATCCATACAACCGGGCCCTTGACAGCCGCATCGTTTGCTGCGCCTTTCAATACTCCTTTAACAGCACCCCGCGGTATCACCACAGCCGATTTGAATTTAGATGGTAAGCCTGAAATTATTCTCACCCGTGCTGCAGGGTTTTTACTGGTATATGAAAACCTGGTGCCCACCGTGGCCATCACCATCACCCAACAGCCTGTGTCATTAACTTACGTCTGTGAGGGTGCTTCTGCTTCGTTTACCACAGCCGCATCGGGGACCACCAACATTACGTATCAATGGCAAAAATATAACGGCAGTGTGTTTGTCGATCTCGTGAACAACTCCACTTTTGGTGGTGNNTTACCACGCCTACGCTTACCATCAGCAATGTTTCTTCAACCGAATCGGGGCAATACCAATGCGTGATTTCCGGTGACAATGCGCCTACGGTTACAACGTCTTCCGGTGATCTGGTTTTCAACAGCCTCCCCGCTCCCCCGATGTATCGGATATAACTTTGTGTGGGCCCGGCAGTGCAACCCTTACAGCATCCGGTGGAAGCCGGGTGATTATCAATGGTACACCAGTTCGCCCTTAACTCCCATTGCTGGCGAAGTAAACGAAACCTACAATACTCCTTTGCTTACCACCAACACCAATTACTTTGTATCCTTGCGCGACACGTTTTGCGAAAGTATTCCGGTTTTGGTAACAGCCATCATCAGCACGCCTCCAGCTAAGCCCAATGTAACCTCCAGTATTTCGCTGGTTGGCAGTGCGCTTACCATTTGCAGCACAACTGTACTTACGCTCACCGCACCCGCTGGCTTTTCAGATTACTATTGGTTTGATGATATGGGATATCCGTTTGGGTATTCTCAACAAATTACGGTAACCGCAAGCAGTACCTACAAAGTGCAGGTTTTGGACGCTAACGGCTGTACAAGTGAGTTCTCCGATGACCTTACCATAACTGTAGTGTCTGCACCCTGCAACAACACTGCACCCGTTATTAATACTTCTGTTTTATCTACCACCCTTGGCCAATCGGTTACCACCGATTTACTAAGTCTTATTTCAGATGCCGATGATAACCTTGTGTTAAGTTCGCTTACCATTGTACAACAACCTCAAAGCGGGGCCGCAGCTTCCATTAACGGAACTAACTTATTGATTGACTACAACGGTCTTTCTTTTACAGGTATGGATGTTATCACCATTCGTATTTGTGATGAGTTTGGCGAATGTGTTACACAAACAATCGAAATAAATGTAATTGGCGAACTCGAAATCTACAATGCGGTTTCGCCCAACAACGATGGTAAGAATGATTTCTTTAAAATAGAATACATTGAAATTCTGGAACCTGAAAATACAGTTACCATTTACAACCGCTGGGGCAGCAAAGTATTTGAAGTTAAAAACTATTCTGAAGCCAATGCGTTCAGAGGCCTTAATCAAAATGGAAAAGAACTGCCGTCCGGAACGTACTTCTACAAAATCATCTTCATATCATCAGGCAAAACAAAGCATGGGTTTTGGTGCTGAAGCGCTGAATTCAACCTCATCAAATGCAATTATGTTGAATCAACTGAATTCAGCGAATATTTGAGTATGCATCACATAATTATGTGATCTCCTACAAGCAAAATTTAACATAGATTTGATTACTCGAATCTCTGCTATGGGTAACTTCTAACCTCACGCAAAGCTTCTTGAATTCACCAGGTTAAGACTGTGCTAATTATGAAATTAATAATCTCAAGATCGACTCACAAATTTGCATCCCTTGCCGGGCTTTTGCTGATTTTAGCTTCCTTCAACTGCAGGCTCAGGCGCCCATAACTGGAGCAAGCAATTTTTCTGTTACCAATAATGATGGCGACCGCAGGCACGCAGGGCTATTTTTGAATATCACTATTAGTAACCCTTTCATGTATGAAAAACTGCCTGCTTATCTTCTCTATTTTACTTAGTTCAATCTGCGCAAGTGCGCAAAAACTTACCGTAATCCCAAAATTGGTACTACCCTGGCAACCGCATTGGTCGAAGAACCTGATTTTCAAAACCTTCCAATCCTGGGCGATCAGGATGCCAATAGTGTAAAACCAATATTCGGGATAACCATTGGAGCCGCACTCAATTACTCCATCAATGATATGATTTCAGTACAGCCAGAACTAAATTTTATCCAAAAAGGCTATCAGGAAAAGTCCTCTTCAGGCATGATCGAAATCATTGACGGAAAATTCTTCAACACCCACATTACATCAACCACAAAATACAAAATGAACTACCTGGAAATACCCATTTTAGCCAGGTACACTTTTGGCACCACAATAAAACCATACGCAATTGCCGGGCCGTCCCTTGGCATTGGTCTCGGAGGGAAATACAAGTTTGAAGAANAAATCGTAGAATCAATTGATGATGATCCCGCACAAACCTTTACAGACAACGGCAAAGGAAATATCAAATTCGGCAAAGAGCCAGAGAACAACGATAGTGAAGATTTATATATCGACAACCGAATCGACTTTGGACTTCAACTGGGGGCGGGTGTTTTAATTGACCGTAAATTTGTGATTGAAGCGCGTTATGGTTTAGGCTTATCAAGTTTATCCGATTCAGAATATAAAGTAAAAAACAGGGTTTTTCAGTTAACAGTAGGTATTCCTGTATTACTGAAATAAAACTTAGCGTGTGTCCTGTACCTTTATAGATGCAGGACACGCTAATATGCTTGCAACCCCTGCCTTCGCGTGCACTCCGGCAGGTAAACGTTACTCCCACTTCCACTCACCGGCAATGCGCAACGGTTCTTCCAGGTTGTTGTCGATCATGAACTGCTTCGTGGTTTCGCTGTCCATCTTAACAGCCGGTAGTTGGTCAGCATTCGCCAGGGCGAACAATATCATCGTACCAAAACGAGCCGTGTTGGTGATGTGATCCTTGTTCACCAGATTAAAATCATCGCAATCGGCATGGTAGCAACGGTAAATGGAGCGATCGAGGTTACCGATCACACTTAAAATCGGTACACCCTCCAGCATAAAAGGTTGATGATCGCTGTGCAAACCCGAGCGGTTGCTGAACCTGTTTTTATACAACGTATCAATGGCCGCAATTTCTTCGCCCATGGTTTTAAAGAATGTGGTATCGCTTAACTTACCACCTGCATTTACACCAATCGGGTTTCCACCCATATCGATATTAAACATGTATTTAATATTTTCGATGGAACCGTTTTTNACGGCTTCCTCCACCATGTGGGTAGATCCAAGCAAGCCTTGCTCCTCGCCCATGAACATCACAAACTGAATGGTGCGTTTAGGCTGAAGTTTGTTTGCTTGAAACGCACGGGCAATATCCAATATCGCAAACGAACCAATACCGTTGTCGATGGCACCGGTTGCCAAATCCCATGAATCGAGGTGGCCACCGATAATGATTTTNTCATCAGGTAATTCAGAACCTTTTAACGTAGCAATTACGTTGCGCGCTTTAATTAGGTCGCTACGGTTCGTCATTTGAATATGTGCTTCTATTTTCTTGCCGCTTTTCAGTTTTTCTTTNAGCTCAAATCCTTTCTCCTTGCCGATACAAATTGCGGGGATCGGAATTAACTCTCCCGTTACAGAAGCCGTTCCGGTCAGCAGCACACCGCCATCGGCCTGGTTGAAAATTACTACGCCTTTCGCTCCGTTTTTGATGGCGATGGCTGTCTTCTCGCTGCGGTGCAAGTTATGTGTACCCTCGGGGCTTCCTTCCAGCACGCCTATATAGATAAGCACCAGTTTATCTTTTGCTGCTCCGGGCTTTGCGGCATAGTCTGCTTCCAATCCATTGCCCATGTCCACCAACTCACCGGTTACATCGGCCGTTACCGGTGCATGCCCTAATGTTACAGCCTTTACGTTCTCGCCATCGATGGTAACCGCTATTGTGCCGCGCGACCACGCCTTGGTTTCAAACTCCTGGTATTGCACATCCGTAAAACCGTATTCCTTAAACTTGTTGTAGGTATATTCTTCGGCCTTCTTGCCATTTTCGGATCCCGTAAGGCGATGGCCAATGGATGAGGTTGCCTCCTCCAGCGTGGTGTACGCTTTTGAGTTTTGAAGCACTTCTGTATTGATACGCTTAAATACTTCCGGACGGGTTTCAACTTTGCAGGCTGCTGTAACCAGCAGAAACAGCCATAAAATCGGGGCAACCTTTTTCATAGTAAAAGTAAATGTATACGCGAAAGTATGGATTCACTGTGTGGTTTTCACAAAAACTACATCAGCGGCACCGCTTTTCTGAAAAAATCAACTCACAGAAAACACCAGCGTATATTTCAGTATTTTCGATTTCAAAACCACTGCTATGAAACCTCATAAACTGTTGTATGTAGTCACCTCCATGCTTGTACTGGCTGGTTGCCATTCAGCCAAAGAAGAAGTTACCAATGACCTTGCTGCCNCGGTAGCCGAAAAGAGGCCCGATACCCTCAGCGGCAACCGCATTGACAATTACTATTGGATGAAGCTTACAGATGAGCAAAAGAATGCCGAACAAAAAGATGAGCAAACCCAAAAAGTACTCGCCTACCTGAATGCCGAGAACGATTATCTGGCAGCCAAACTCAAACATACCGAAGCACTACAGGAAAAAATTTACAACGAAATTATCGGTCGCATCAAGCAAACGGATGAATCGGTTCCCTACAAAGACAATGGCTATTGGTATTATACCCGCTATGAAGAAGGAAAGGAATACCCAATTTACTGCCGGAAANAAGGAACCCTGGAAGCGGCAGAAGAAGTGCTACTCAATGTAAACGACCTGGCAAAGGGCCACGAATACTATGCGATTACCGGATTGAGTGTAAGCGAAGATAACAACCTTTTGGCCTATGGCGAAGATTCGGTAAGCCGCAGGCGCTATACCATTTATGTGAAAGATTTGCGCACCGGAAAAATTATTGACACGCCTATTCCGAACACCGAAGGCGATATTACCTGGGCCAACGACAACAAAACTNTTNTTTATGTAAAGAAAGATTCGGTTACGCTTCGCTCGCGCTGGATCGTGCGGCACAAACTGNGGGCCGATCCGGCAAAGGATGTAACGGTCTCTGAGGAAAAAGACGAAACCTTTTACACCGGCATTTATAAAACCAAGTCTGACAAATACCTCATCGTTTGGGCTGGCAGTACGCTCACCAACCATTACCAACTGCTGGATGCCAACACACCGGATGGAAAATTTAAAGAATTCAGTCCGCGCGAACGAGGCCTGGAATACTCGATCGATCACTACAACGACAAATTTTATGTTGTTACGAATCTGGACGCCCAGAACTTCAGGTTGATGGAAACACCGGTATCCAAGACCTCAAAAGAAAACTGGAAAGAAAAAATTGCGCACCGGAAGGATACCCTGTTAGAAGGCATCGAAATATTCAAAAACTATATGGTGTTGAGCGAGCGCGCCAATGCCAACACGCTCATGCGTGTAATTGATCAGAAAACAGGAGCTAAGCACTACTTGAACTTTGGTGAAGAAGCCTACACCGTATATCCTTCCATTAACCTCGACTTCGATACCGAATTGATTCGGTACGGTTATACTTCCATGACAACCCCCAACTCTACGTTCGATTACAATATGAAAACAAAGGAGCGGAAGTTATTGAAGCAACAGGAAATTCCTGGAGGATACGATCCGGCCGGATACCAAACCGAAAGGTTGTGGGCCACGGCCAACGATGGCACCAAAGTGCCCATGTCAATCGTTTATAAANAAGGTATCAAAAAAGATGGCAGCAACCCTACCCTGCTGTATGCTTATGGTTCGTATGGCTCCAGCACCGATCCTTATTTCTCCATTTCCAGGTTAAGCCTTCTCGACCGCGGCTTTGTATTTGCCATTGCCCACATCCGGGGTGGTTCGGAGATGGGCCGCCAATGGTATGAGGATGGAAAGATGTTTAAAAAGAAANACACGTTTACCGACTTCATTAACTGCGCTGAGTTCTTGATTGAAGAAAAATATACCAACCCCGGAAAACTTTTTGCCAACGGGNGAAGTGCCGGTGGTTTGCTGATGGGCGCTGTCGTAAACATGAAGCCCGAACTTTTCAAAGGAGTAATTGCAGAAGTTCCGTTTGTGGATGTGGTTACTACCATGGAAGATGAAAGCATTCCGCTAACCACAGGAGAATTTGATGAGTGGGGCAATCCGAAANATCCGGAGTCTTACATGTACATGCTGGAGTACTCGCCTTACGACCAGGTGAAGCCTCAAAACTATCCGAACATGCTGGTAACAACCGGTCTGCACGACTCACAAGTTCAATACTGGGAGCCCGCCAAGTGGGTTGCTAAGTTGCGCGAACTGAAAACCGATAACAATACCTTGCTGTTGCGCACCAACATGGACACCGGCCATGGCGGCACTACCGGCAGGTTTAAGGTGCACCGCGAAACCGCGCAGGAGTATGCATTTATTATAGACCTAGCAGGGATTCAGGAGTAATTTTTAAACGCTATTACCAATTTTCAAAAAGTGGCCCTCGCGGCCACTTTTGCATATATTTAGATTATGTTACGCATAAACACATCGCTGGTCGCAACACCACTGGACAAACTTTAACTGAGAACCATTGAAAAGTATAACATACTTCCTTTGGACTCTCCTGTTTATAACTTCCAAGGCGAGATTTATGATGGCAACGGTTAACTATACGTTTACTTTCCTTGCGTGTATACTGGCAATCAATGTTGCGAAAGCACAAATACCAAACCCCGCCCTCATTGGCTATTGGCATAACTGGAATAGTGTAAGCGCCCCTTACATACAATTAGATTTCATTGATGACCGCTATAATGTTATCGTGGTTGCCTTTGCTGTTCCTGCGTCTCCCTCGGATATGACTATGTTATTTACATCTCATGTAGTTTCACAAAGTGTACTAACAACAAAAATTCAGCAACTACAAAGCCAGGGAAAATAGTTCTTTTAAGTATCGGAGGTGGCACCGAAACTATTGACCTAACTACCACAGCAAATAAAAATGCTTTTATTAATTCAATTACTGACCTTGTTAATACGTATGGATTTGATAGGATTGACATTGATATTGAACATGGCATGCAACAGATGATTTCATTATTACTATCACTAACCTTTCAGGTCAACAGGTTTTAAGAACTCATGTAACACAAAACGAAATTAACCTACGCATCGATCAGAATGGAGTTTACATTATCGGCATTACAACTCACAAAGGAACAACAACCCGAAAACTAATCATAAGCCAATAGCGGATTGCAAAGCTTCAGCATGTAACATTTTATACCCTGTGGCGGCTTTTTCGCTTCTTATTACTTAGTCTTCACCAACGAATACCGCATGCCAGGAGCGGCCTTGTCGTTGATGAAAATNATTCTTCCACCCCGCACGGCTTCAAACTGTGCCCACCATATTTCCGTTTTTCCTTCCCATCGTTTGGTCATGGTGATATCCCAGTTTGTCAGGGTGTAATTTCCGTTATACTTCTGGTCGTACATGGTCATGCTTCCCACCATTCCGTAACCTCCTCGATGGTGACTGCTGTAGGTTCCATCGGCATTAAAAACAAACGTATGAGCCNNTGAAGAAGCGGCATTCATACCCGCATACGCCCCGGTAACCGTGCTATACATATTCACATACGAACCTCCGCTCTCTTCCCAGGTACCCACCAGGTCGGCCTGGGTGATGGCAAATTTATTGTAGTTAAGCATTCCTTCTACCTTCTTCTGATCGGTGAACTCTTTATTGAAAGCATCGGCAGAGGGAGATACAATTTCAATGCAACTGGAAACTCCGTTATTGGTTATGACGCGAAAACCAACATGGCATTTCTTTCCACTAACCTTTTCAACCGCATCGGCTTCAAAGAAGTAAATGCAGAAATAACAAAAATTTTCATTAGCATACTTACGGATGTTGCTCACTGTATAGCGCGGAAGAATAACCCTGTCAAAAAGAACTCCCTCCAAGTTGTTGTTGCTGCGCATTTCATCGGTAACTTCTATTCCATAATGAAGCAAAACGGTTATTGGCCCCTTCGTTACTTTAACATAATCGGCAAAGGGTTGGGCTACCCACCCATCATCAAAGTTGGTTATCGACTTAGAAATGCCATGCTTGCCCGGTGCATCGGTAACGGAAATACCGGCTGCGTTGTTCACCACCGGTGCAACTTGTTGTGTTTCCTGCGGCACTTCGGGTTTCGAAAGTTCAATCGTGCCCAGGAATGACTCAATCGTTTTCATGTATTCCTGACTATTCATGGTCACCGAAATGCTGAGTGTTCTACCATAACCCGATATCACATTGAGCAACGCATAACTCTCTTTGCCTTGCCAGGTAAATGTACTTACGCCCGACTGTGCGGTCCATCCATCTTCGGTGGTTACATCCGGAACCGGCTTTGTTGTTCCCTCAAACTTAGTCGCGATAAACTCGTTCCACTCATGGTCAAAGTCGGTGGTTAAATCGCCACTGCTTCCAATACTTTTAATTATGGTTACCCTGCACCACGAACCGGTTTTGTTGTTAACGTTTACGAACGAAACAGCCACATCGTTAGTCTCTCTGCTCCAGCCGACAGGAGGAGAAAACGAAGCGATGTCAAANACTTCACGGTTCTGTGCCGGTAGCAATACCGGACACAAAACAAAAAGCAGTGTTACGAACCTTTTCATAAGAAATCGATTAAATGATTTTATTTTCAATGGCCGTCTTCACCAGGGAAGCGGTATTCTTTACCTGTAGTTTTGAAATCAGGTTTTTCGGNTGCGAGTCAACGGTACTGTCGCTGATGAAAAGCTTTCCCGCTATTTCGTGATTCGTAAGACCTTCCGCAATCAGTTTCAGCACTTCAATTTCCCTTCGGGTCAACAATAGTTTATTGTGATCATCTAAACTTTCCTTTACATCTTCTTTACCCAGCCAGTATTCACGCTCCGCACTTACTTCCTGCAGGGCTTTTTCAATTTCATCAAGGGAAGCGTTTTTCAGTAAATATCCTTTTGCGCCTGCATCCTTCATGTTTTGCAGATACGTTAACTGGTCAAAGTTTGTAAGGGCAATTATTTTCAGAGCGGGTTTACCAGCCAGCAGCTTTTTGCACACCTCTATTCCGCTTTGATCGGGAAGGTTGATATCCAGCAGCACGATGTCAGCCGAATTTTTACAANNAAATCCGAGGCACGAGGCCCCGTTCATGGCATGACCGCACACCTCCACATCGGAAAGTTGCTGCAACATGCTACGCATGCCTTCGATTACAAGCGGATGATCATCAACAATAAAAACCTGCTTCATATTACAATAATAATATGCACGGAAGTTCCCTCTCCTTTTGCCGATTGAATATCAACTTTTCCCTTCAGGTACTCCACACGCGAATGAATGTTTACCCAGCCCGAGCCGTCCGATTTCTCAAGGGTACGCGGATCGAACCCTTCCCCATCATCTTCAACGGTTATGCTCACCTCCCGCTCATGCCTGGCTACTTGCACCATCACCAGCGAAGCTTTTGCGTGCTTGGCAATGTTGTTCAAAAGTTCCTGAACTATCCGGTATACAATAATTTCTGTATTTGAGTCGAGTCGCTCATTCATACCAATCGATTGAAAATCGATTTTAAAAATACCTGACTGCCGTACCGATTCGCAATAACTTTTGAGTGCCTCGGTTAAGCCAAATTTTACCAATACTTCGGGCATCATGTTGTGCGCTACGCGCCTCAGTTCGGCAATGGAATGATCGAGCATATCGAGCGAGCGCTCAAAAGCAATNGCGTTATCGGAATCCAGAACCACATTTGATTTCATATTGATAAGCGAAAATTTAATACCCGATAATATACCCCCNAGGCCATCGTGCAGGTCTTTCGCCAACCGGCCACGTTCTTCTTCCTGTCCTTTAATAACAGCTTCACCGGCTAACAGCTTTTTCTCCTGCTCCAGATCGCGGATGCGTTGCTCTTGCAGTTTTCGCNNCTTTGCAAAAAGTATAATACAGAAAAACAAAACTGCCATAACACTCACAACCGTGCCCACCAGCAGGTAGTTAAGCAAATTCTTTTTCTGAATGGTTCTNTCCTGCAGTTGTATTTGTTGTTCNCTTTTTTGCAGTTGATACTTTGCTTCCAGGTCGTACACCAGTTTTCGGTTATTGCGCAGCGTAAGCGTATCGCGAAGGGCCGCATATTCTTTCAGGTATTGCAGACTTTCCGCTAAGTCTCCGGTTTTCTCACCGGCAATCGCCAGATCGGCCAGGCAGGGCACCAGCACCTGAATGAGGTTAAACGCCCTGCTTTTNTCTTCCGCCTGTTTAAGAAAATGGACAGCAAGCGTATAGTTATGCTTTTGAATATAGCAATGGCCAATATGATACAGTGCTAATGATACTTCGTATCCTAAATTAATAGGCGCAAACGCCTGAAAGGCCACCGTATAATGCCGGATGGCAGAATCATACAGCGCCCGGTTCTCAAAATATGAACCAATCAGTAAATGAAACTTACCAACCGGAAATGACTGGCTTCCCATATTGGCAATGACCAAACCCTGCTGTGCAATGTGGTAAACACTATCAAAGTTTTTTGCTCCGGCAAAAGCATCGGCCAAAGCCATATAACTTCTGATCAGAAATGTAGAATCACCCGTTTGGTTTGAAATCCTGTTTGTTTCATGTGCATACAGCAGCGCATTACCGGAATCACCCAATGTATTGTATATCCCCGAGAGGTTGTAAAAACAAAANATCAAACCCACGCGGTCGTTGAGCCCGGTAAAACGCGAAACAGCATCCTGATAAAGAATTACCGCAGAATCATATTGCTGACGTTGTTGATAAATTGCCGCGAATCGCTGAACGATGGTTGCTGCTTGCTTTTGTGAACGGGCATCGGGNCGCTCCGAAACCAAGGCAAAGCTTTTGTTGAGCAGCCGCCAGGCGGTATCCAGTTTCATTTCATAAAAANNCAAATTGGCCCGCTCCAGGCAGGCAACCGAAAGACCGTACGGGTAATCCAATCGCTCGGCCAACCGAATGGCCTCTTGTAACAACTCAATAGCCTGTTGAGGATCTTCATACCGAATTTCAAGCACCCGTTCGTTCATCCGGTTTACCTTGGCGGTATCATCGGGCATCTGGATTATTTTTCATCGATGCTTTGTGTCTGGGCATGAAGCATGTTACCGCCAACCACCGGCACTAAGGAAAGCCAAACTATACCGAGAGTACGTCTCATATCCGTGATTCAAATAAAGAAATTACGTTTCTAATTAACATCCCTCTTTTCGGTGATTTCGCCAACCCTTAACCTGTTGAACTAAAATAAGCATAGCAAGGCAAATCAAAATCCCTTTTTCAGGGAGGTGAATGTGACATTCATACCAGAAATTTGATTTACATAAATGAACAACTTATGAAAACCCTGATATGCCTGTTTTTGACTGTCGCATCCTATGCCTCCTTTGCTACGGTTCGAACTGTAAGCAATAACCCCGACCGGCCCGGACAATTCACCAACGTAGATGCTGCCATTGCAGCCTCTGCCGTGGGCGATACCATCTACGTACACGGCTCACAATTTACCTATCCCGATTTTTCTGTTACCAAACAGCTTGTGATTATTGGTGCGGGCTATAACTCGAACAACCAGTTTAATTTGCCCACCAAGGTGAATACGATATGGTTGAACCGTGATACGGGCCTCCAAAATTCAAATGGGTCAGTAATTACTGGCTTTTGGGTAACGAGTCAATTACGAAACAATGGCAATCCCGGTGTAGAGAACATTACCATTTTTCGAAACATGATCGGTTCAGCTATCTACACATACAACCCAAGTTCAGGCGGAGTGTACGGAAATAACTGGGTAATCTACAATAATATCGTTAGTGCAATTTATGGGGAAGTGGTGGATNCAACATCAAGTTCCTCCTCTAATATCACAATTCAAAATAACATTGTCACTGGCGAAGTGAGTGGTTTTTCCATGAGTTCTGTACTTATCGATCACAATGTATTTCCCGGATCTGACGCGTTGAACCAACTATTCTATGCCACAGTCACCAATAACATTTTCACCCGCACAACAGGAAACATTCTTGCTTCGAATGTCAGTTTCAATACGTTCAATAACAATTTATCCAATCTCTCCACCATCGGGCCGAATGCACCCACCAACAGTTTTGCGGGAGGAGGAAATACCGAGGCGGGTAACTTCATAGCAGTAGATCCTCAATTTGAAAATGTTACCAACCTGAATGCTTTTGACTTTACCTTCAACTATCGATTGAAAACAACCAGCACCGTACGGAATGCCGGAACCGATGCAACTGATTTGGGTATTTATGGCGGAGCCCGGCTCTTCCCGAGTGGGGGCAGCCGGCAGTGGTTATNNGATACCAGCCCTCTTCCACCAATTCCACAAGTAACCGAAGTCAATATTCTCAATTCAACTCTTNCAGCCGGGACTCCATTGAATGTTAATGTAAAAGCCAAAGTGAACAATTGATTTATCAGAAAAGTCAACTGCACGGCTCCATGATAAAAAATACTCCATACTATTTTGTGCGCTGGCCTTCTCGACTTGGACCAACGCACAAACCTTGAACAAAGGAGAGTATTTTTTTGACAACGATCCCGGAACCGGGAATGGCACTCCGCTTGCCTTTACCTCTGCAACTTCCATCAATACCAACTTCGCGCTGAACATCAATGCCCTCAGCACAGGTTTTCACAATGTGAATATCCGATTACGGGACAACACCGGTAAATGGAGCCATTTTCAATCACGCACTTTTTACCTTGCCCCGTTGGCATCGGTTACCCCACCGGTATTAACGTAACCAAGCTCGAATATTTTTCGATGCTGATCCGGTGTTGCGGGCGGCACCAATGTACCAATCACCCCCACAGCTTCGCTTACGCAAAATGTTGTCGTGCCTATTACTTCACTCACTCCGGGATTTCATAACCTCAATTTCAGAGTGAAAGATGATAAAGGCAGATGGTCGCATTTTGCTACCCGTACATTTTATATTGTTCCGCCCCTAACCTCACAGGCTGCTGCCACCCTTACCAGGGCCGAATATTTTTCGATTCAGATCCGGGAACGGGCTTGGGCACTGCGGTTCCGGTTACACCGGCCGGACAAATCAATCAAACCATTGTAGTGCCTACCACTTCGCTGACACCCGGATTTCATAACCTGAACTTTCGGGTTCGTGATGATAAGGGTAAATGGTCACACTTTGCCACACGAACTTTTACATTGTTCCACCGCCACCTACCCCAACGGCTGCTTCCCTTAAAAAGGCAGAATACTTTTTGATGCCGATCCGGGTACAGGAGGAGCTATTGCGTTAACAATTTCTTCCGGTAATCCACAAAATAATTCGTTTGCCCTCGACATCGCCTCACTTTCTCCGGGTTTTCACCGGTTAGCCATCCGCTATCAGGACAACCAAAATCACTGGAGCCAATTTGCCGTTCGAACTTTTTACATCGTACCCCTTGACCAGTTGGGGAACGCAACTATTGAACGTGCCGAATACTTCATTGACACGGATCCTGAAGAAAATCCATCCCTCACCGGTACAGCCTTGGCAACCACTCCGGCACCTTCGCTTGATCAGGCTTTTGCGATTGACCTGAGCGGCACACCGCAGGGTCTTCATACGCTTTATGTCCGGGTAAGGGATGACAAAGGATTTTGGAGTACGCGCGTGTCAGCCGACTTTACCATCCTTGCGTGCACACCACCTGCTGCTCCGGCAGCTCCACCGGTTAGCCGTTGTGGTACCGGCTCACTAACCCTTGTTGCTGCAGGTGCCGTTGGAAGCCAGACATACCGCTGGTACGAAGACGCAACGACCAACACCATTTTATTTACCGGTGGATCTTTTGTCACTCCTTCACTGGATGTTACCCGGAATTATTTCGTCAGCATCTTCGATCCGGTAACACTTTGCGAAAGTACGCGCACCAGCGTAACGGCAACTGTAAATTTTGCAACCAAACCGGTCGTCAATCCATCGGGTACGTTAAGTTTTTGCCTGGGGAGTTCTGTTTTACTATCAGCCCCGATGGGTTTTCACAATATGTGTGGTCAAACGGTGAGTCAACAAAACAAATTTTGGTAAATGCTTCGGGAAAATACGCAGTACAAATTGGCGATGGCTCCTGCCTGAGCCCCGCCTCTGACACAGTGTATGTTTCTGTCGTTGCCGCTCCCGCCAAACCAATCATTACCGTTACCGGCAATCCTACCATCTGCGGAAGCGGTTCGGTTGACCTTTCGGGCCCGGCCGGGTTTGAGTATACCTGGTCGAACGGGGCTACAACACAAAACATAACGGTAAGCACCAGCGGAGTGTATTATCTGATGGTGAAAACTTCGGGAGACAATTGCCCGAGTTTGCCTTCTGACCCCGTGGTAGTGACTGTACTTACTCCACCGTGTGGAGGTGGCGGCACCAATCAGGCCCCCAACATCAGCACAAATCCATTTGGCACTCAGATTGAAGGACAACTGGCTGTTGATCTCACACAGGTTGTGGATGATCCGGATGGGAACATCGATTTCTCCACCCTTCGTGTTATCAATAACGAAACTGCGCGCGGTGTTGCAGCCATTGTTGATGCGTCTTATTTTCTGCAAATCGATTATTCTGGAAATCCGTTTAGCGGTGTCGATCGGGTTACACTTGAAGTGTGCGACCTGGCCCTGGCCTGTGTTCAGCAGGTGGTTGACATTGATGTTGTGGGTGAAGTTAAAATCTACAATGGTCTCACTCCGGATGGCGATGGGTACAACGATTTCATGGTCATCAAATATGTGGATGTGGTGGAGGGGGCATCTGAAAACAAAGTCACGATTTTCAATCGATGGGGAGACGCGGTGTGGGACATCAGCAATTACAACAATACAGACAGGGTATTCATCGGAGAATCCAATGATGGAAAGGAACTTCCTTCGGGAACCTATTTCTATAAGATTGAACTTTCAAACGGAAAGACGTACCGGGGTACATCACATTAAAACGTTAAGGGTATGAAAAAATTAATTCCATTCGTGATGATGTGCGTGAGCTTTTCATTACAAGCCCAGCAAGATCCTTTGTACGCACAATACCTGACTACCCCGTTGATTATAAACCCGGCTTACTCAGGTTTTACCCATAACCTGAACGGCTCTGTTTCTTACCGGAAACAGTGGGCCGGATTTGACGGAAACCCGGTAACCATGAATGCCTCGGGCCACATCGCGTTGGCTGCTAACCGCATGGGCGCTGGTCTTATATTAATGCAGGATAAAATCGGGTCTGATCAAACTACCGAATTTCAACTTACGTACGGTTACCACCTTGCCTTTAAGGATGAAAGGGTACTTTCGTTTGGACTGCAGGGAGGCGCGGTAAACTACCAAACCGACTACAGCGACCTCACGATCAACCCTGACGACCCACGGTTTGCTCCCACCAGCGAATGGAACCCAACCTTTGGTGCCGGTATCATGTTTACGACTCCAAAATTGATGGTCAGTTTTTCGGTTCCCAAAATGCTGAAACGGTCAACATCAGATGCCGACTCGCTGGCAACAGGCCTGTACAACCAAAGTTTCTATGCACTGGGCGCTTACCTGCTTCAAATCAATTATCTGTTAAAATTGAAACCGTACGTGCTCATGCGCAGTGTGGCCGGGNCACCACTTTCGTTTGACTATGGCATCGCCATGACCAGCCACGATAGTTATACCCTCGGAATATTTACACGCGACTTCAATACCATAGGCCTGTTGGCTCAAATTGAAATGGGTGAAAAAGTACGGATGGGATATGTGTTTGAACTCCCCACCGGGCAATCGGTTGGAACAAAGTTTACTACCCACGAACTGATGCTGGGCGTTCGTATTCGCGCCCTGAGATTTCACGACATCACCAGCATCAGAAATTTTTAACGAGTGCCTGGTTAATCCGCTTCACGAATCCCGGTCCTTCGTAAATAAAGCCGGTGTAAATCTGGATAAGATCGGCACCTGCTTTTATTTTNTCCAACGCATCGGCTTCTGTCATAATACCCCCNACTCCTATGATCGGATAATTCTTACCGAGTCCAGAACGCAAATAACGAATCACTTCATTTGAGCGATCAGTTAATGGTTTTCCACTCACACCACCGTTTCCGATCTTTTGAAGTTGATCTGAGTTGGTGGTAAGTCCTTCGCGTGAGATCGTGGTATTGGTTGCAATCACTCCGTCTGTTTTAGTTTCCTTTAATATCTCGATAATATCACCCAGTTGGGAGTTGGTCAGATCGGGTGCAATTTTCAATAAAACCGGTTTTGGTTTTTCTTTCGATTGACTGAGTTCTTTCACATACGAAAGTAATTTTCGTAAGGGTTCTTTNTCCTGCAACTCGCGCAAGCCTGGTGTGTTGGGTGAGCTTACGTTTACCACAAAATAATCAACATAAGGATGAAGGGCATCAATACATTTCGCATAATCATCTAATGCATTTTCGTTCGGGGTAATTTTATTTTTACCGATATTACCTCCTACAATTACCTTCGACTTTCTGTTTTTAAGTCGCTCAACTGCAGCCTCTACCCCTCCGTTGTTAAAACCCATCCGGTTAATCAGTGCCTGATCGGCAGGTAATCGAAAGAGTCTGGGTTTGTCATTTCCAGGTTGTAGTTTAGGCGTAAGTGTTCCAATCTCAATAAATCCAAAACCGAAAGAGGCCACNTCATCAATCAGCTTTGCATCTTTATCAAATCCGGCTGCCAGGCCTACCGGGTTTGGAAAAGTGATGCCCATCAACTTCTTGTGAAGTTTTTCTTTCTTTACTTCAAACACCATTTTAAGGAATGCATGCATCCCTGGAATTTTACCGGCAATTTTTAAAAAGGAAAATATAAAATGGTGAATAGACTCGGGCGCAAACAAAAAAGGAAGGGCCGAATCAACGCTTTATACATACGCAACTACTTCTTTTTCCTAATGGGTTTCCCAAATTGTTTAAATCCCCGCTGCACTATCTGATCTATCAGGCGTTCGCCACCGGCTGTACTCATATTAGTGGTTGAGTTTATTCGCCACACCAAAAANTTTCTGGAGTTATTCAAATCGATAACCAGGCTGCCTTGTTGGTAATCTTTAATAAATGTTCTTTCATTGGAGCCGGGTGTCAAACCCATAGGACCTAAATTACCCATATCGCTGCGCGACAGGGTACCTACAATAAAGGAAACAACCAGATCTGCGGCAGAATCGGTGTGCTTCAATCCTTTAAGGGTAAGCTCGTTCGTTACCGCATTAATTATCCATTTTTTTACTTCCTCATCCGTTAGTTGCTTCTGGTCTTTGGGGGTTATTACTTCAGCATCGCCAAATCGAAAGGTTTTGTATTGCGAAAAGTCATGGTTTTTGTCAAAATCCACTTTAATTTCCTGCGAAATCACTTCAACAGAAAACAAAACAGCAGCAAACAAAACCAGGTAGCGATACATGCCTTAAAGGTACTGATTGTTTCCTAAAAAATGTGTCTATTTATTTAACTACGTGGATGAAACTCCTGAATTACCTGCCGCAGGTAATCCCGATCCAGGTGGGTGTAAATTTCGGTGGTGGTTATGGATTCGTGGCCCAGCATTTCCTGCACAGCCCGTAAATCGGCTCCNCCTTCAATTAAGTGCGTGGCAAACGAATGCCGGAAGGTATGCGGACTGATTGTTTTCTTAAGCCCGATCTTTTCTGCCAGCGATTTGATGATCAGGAATACCATTACGCGGGTCAGTTTCCTGCCCCTTCGGTTTAAAAACACATAACTCTCATAACTCTTCTGTACCGGAACGTGAACACGCACTTCTTCCATGTAAATTTTCAAATATTTCATTGCATCGCGCCCCACCGGCACCAATCGTTCTTTATTCCCTTTACCAATCACACGTAAAAANCCAATATCGAAATACACATTGGCAAGTTTCAATTCAACCACTNNGGAAACCCGAAGACCCGAGCTATAGAGTACTTCAAGCATGGCCCGGTTGCGTGGTCCTTCTACTGCCGAAAGATCAATTGCTTCAAAAATTTTCTCAATTTCATCATACTCTAATGTATCGGGTAATTTCCGTCCAAGTTTGGGGCCTTCTATTAAAGCGGTAGGATCTTTTTCAATCAGTTCTTCGAACAACAAGTATTTATAAAATGCTTTAATACCCGAAAGTATCCGGGCCTGGCTAAAGGCACTCATGCCCAACTCGCTTATAAATTGCAGGAATGCCTGCAGGTGTTTACCTGTAATGGCCAGGGGNCTTATTCCGGTATAGTTCTGAGAAGTGAATTGAGCCAGTTTTTCCACATCGCGCACGTAGGCTTCAATTGAATTATTCGAGAGCGAGCGTTCCAGTTTCAGGTAGGTACCAAACTGTTTGATATGACTTTCCCAGTTCTTCACTGCGCAAATGTGCAAATTATTTTAACTTCGAAGCCATGAAGCTACTTATCCTGAACGGACCCAACCTGAATTTGCTTGGTAAACGCGAACCTGAAACGTATGGCAATTTGTCGTTTGAAGATNTTTTAACCACACTAAAATCACGATTTGGCCAGGTTGAGTTGGCGTATTATCAATCCAATGTAGAGGGCGAGCTCGTGAACAAACTGCACGAGGTTGGCTTTACCTTTGATGGAATTATTTTGAATGCCGGTGCTTATACACACACTTCGGTTGCCCTGCACGATGCAATTGCCGCTATAAAAACACCTGTAGTAGAAGTTCATATTTCCAATATCTATGCACGGGAAGAATTCAGGCACAAAAGCTTAATCACCTCTAAATGCGCAGGCCTCATTACGGGTTTTGGTATGGAAGGGTATGCGTTGGCTATTCACTATTTCATCAATAAAAAAGCCCACTGAATTTTTCGTGGGCTTTTAAAATCAATTATCAATAAAATTATTTCGGGCCATCGGCTGAGCCTCCTCCGCTCTGGCTTGGCTTGGGTGTCCAGCTACCTTCAAATTTAAACTTCAATTTACCTTGCCAGTCGCTGCTATAAAATGCTACACGATTTACTGTTGCATTTACTTCGCTTTGATCCAGCCCAGCAGCCTCGCGCAAAAACATCACATACGTCCAATCATTCTTCTTACAAATCCACGAACCATACAAGGAGTGATTGATCTCTAAAAGATTCTGATAAAAATTTTCTACGTTTTTATCGGGCATAATCAGGAGCGGGCTCATCACCTGAAAATACCAGGTATCCGGTCTGTCAGGAAAATTGAACACATCAAACCATACAGTGGCACCTTTATAAATTATTGACCACTGGCCTGGCTTTTGGCCACGGCAAGCGGCTGGATCTACGCCAAGTGCGCGGATGCAGTTTTCTACCAGTTCGGCTGTTTTGTTAAAATCCATAGGTTTTGGGTGTTAAAATTGAGATATGTATAAATAAGGTTAATCAAGGTAATAGAATTCTCCTATATCAAGCAACGGCTCCGTATTAAATTTTTGATTTTTAGTTATAAGAGAGGCGCTTCAGATGCGCTGTAAAAAAACCTGTTGAAAGGTATTAGTGTATAACATAGCTGGTGTCACTTACATAATTGGGGTAAAGGGTTATGTGTTTCTTTCTAACTACCTCAAAGAGAGCCCTTCGAAGCTCATCCAGGTTTTCTTTTTTGNNAGCCGAAATAAAAACCACATGTTCAAAGCCGTGCTGCCGGTAATACCCTTTTAAATCATCGGTATTCACGTCTGCTTTTGGCAGCAAATCGATTTTGTTTAATACCAAAATAGTAGGAATGTTGCCGGCACCCAGTTCGGCAAGCGTATTCTTCACCACTTCAATCTGGTTGTCGTGATAAGGATGCGCTACATCTACTACATGCAATAATATATCAGCTTCGCGCACTTCATCCAACGTTGATTTGAAAGACTCAATTAAATGATGCGGCAGTTTGCGGATAAACCCTACCGTATCCGAAAGCAAAAAGGGAATATCGCCCAGTACAACTTTCCTTACGGTAGCATCCACCGTTGCAAACAATTTATTTTCAGCTTTTACATCCGACTTAGCAAGCAGGTTCATGAGTGTGGACTTACCCACGTTGGTATAACCCACAAGGGCAACACGTACTACATTACTCCGCGACTTGCGCTGGGTTTTTCGTTGCTTGTCAATTTTCTCCAACTCATCTTTTAATAAAGAAATACGGAAGCGGATATTTCTGCGGTCGGTTTCAATTTCGCGTTCACCGGCACCACCCCGTGTTCCGGTTCCNCCNCGTTGGCGTTCCAGGTGCGTCCACATACGGGTAAGGCGGGGCAGCAAGTATTGATTCATAGCCAGTTCTACCTGCGCGCGTGATTGAGCGGTTTGGGCCCGCATGGAGAAAATATCGAGTATAAGCAAACTGCGGTCATAAACCCGGCTTTTTATCTCCCGCTCGGGTGTGTTCAGTTCTTTTTCGATGTTGCGAAGTTGAGATGGGCTTAAATCATCATCAAAAATCACATTCGCAACCTGCTGTGCCACAACAAACTCTTTAATTTCAGCCAGCTTTCCTTTGCCTACAAAGGTGCGCACATCAGGTTGTGGCAACTTTTGGATAAATCGTTGTAACGTTGCAATTCCTGCTGTTTCAGCCAAAAANGCAAGTTCATCCAAATGTTCGCGGGTTATCTCCGGNTCTTTATCGGCCAACGCCACCAATACTGCAGTACTCATCATATCTCCTTAAAAAAATCAAAATCAACCTAAAAGTAACTCCCCAAATCCAAACCACCCTGTACGGGTTACTTTTTAAGGCTTTTTAGAATTTGATGTAAGTTATTCGTAATAAATTTTAGAATTTAGCTGCGAATTTAAGTCTAAACCAGAACTAGTCCGGATGCGTGCCGGAAGTTGGCCATGAAAGTTGCGATAGTATTAAACACTTCCTGGAACATCTACAATTTCCGGTTGAATTTTGTTCGTGCCCTCCTGGCAAAAGGGTATCAGGTACATACCATTGCCNCCCACGATAAGTACACCCATTTGCTTGAAGAACTCGGTTGCACCCACCACGATCTTAAAATGGATAGCCGGNGAGCTAACCCGATAAAAGATTTAGGATTGATGGTTGAGTTGTGGNGGATTTACCGCAAGGTACGCCCCGATATCATTTTGCATTACACAATTAAGCCTAATGTATATGGTACCCTGGCAGCAAGTGTGCTGCGGATACCCACTATTAATAATGTTTGCGGGTTAGGAACTGTGTTTCTGAAAAACAACCTTGTTTCTGCTTTCGCGATGATGTTGTATAAGCTGGCTTTCCGTTTTCCACGAAAAGTTTNNTTCCAGAATCCGGATGACCTGGCGTTGTTTCTGAATAAANAACTAATACCCGCTAAAGCTGCCGACCTGATACNNGGTTCTGGTATTGATCTGNAATCATTTTACCCGGTAGAATTTAAACGAAACAACCCGTTTACTTTCCTTTTAATTTCGCGCCTGATTACCGACAAAGGCGTAATGGAATTTGTGGATGCTGTAAAGAAATTGNAAGCAAAAGGTATTGCGGCCCGCTTTCAGATTTTGNGGGCAAAAGACNCGGAACATGCGCGCGGCATCAGCCTTTCGGTTATTGATGAGTGGATAAAATCCGGAACGATCGAATACCTGGGCACTTCCGATGATGTGCGTAATTTTATTAACCAGGCTGATTGCGTGGTACTTCCATCCTATCGGGAAGGAACCNCCCGCACCCTGCTCGAAGCAGCCAGCTCATCTAAGCCAATTGTAGCTACCGATGTGCCCGGGTGCCATCATGTTGTAGAAGATAATTACAACGGGCTTCTTTGTAAAAGCCAAAATGCGGACGACCTGGCCCTTAAAATGGAAAAGATGTTTGCCTTCGATAACCCCACCCTTAAANAACTTGGCGAAAATGGCCGTAAGAAAATCGAAGTTGAATTCGATGAAAAAATCGTGATTACCAAATACTTACAAGCCATCGGCCAGTTGCAGCCTGCCTGACAGGCGGAGCGTACTATATTGATAAAATCTTTAATTTCACCAGTTCAAATCTGATTGTTGTGCGCCTTTTTATTCTTGTGTTTAGTGTTTTGCTGGTGGCCTGCGGTTCGTACAAGCAAAACATCATGTTTAAAGCTACCGAAGGCCACCTGCCCGAAAGGTTAAAACAGGAAACAGCTGCTGCCGAATCGAATTATAAAATCCGTAAAAACGATCAGCTTACGCTAACGCTTTACTCCAACGAAGGGGAAAAGCTCATCGATCCTAACCCGGAGCTAACCACGCCCAATTCATCAACAGAAAATACAACCACCAAAGGACCAACCTATACGGTAGATATCGCGGGTGTGGTGCGTTTTCCAATGGTAGGTGAAATTAACCTGGAGAACCTTACCCTGCGCCAGGCCGAAGAAATTTTACAAAAAGAATATGCCCGCTTTTTTAAAGGCCCTTATGTACATCTCACCTGCATGAATAAGCGGGTTGTATTATTGGGGGCGGTTGGTGGCCACGTGGTTCCATTGGAAAACGATAACATGAAACTATTGGAAGTGCTGGCGCTTGCCAAAGGAATAACCAATGATGCCAAAGTAGGAAACATTAAAATTATACGAGGCGAACAAGTATTTGAAGTTGATCTTAGCACCATACAGGGTTTTAAGGATAGTAATCCCACCATTATGCCAGACGATGTAATTTATGTTGAACCTATACGCAGGCCCTTTAGTGAAGGCTTACGCGATAATGGCGGGGTGCTGAGTGTTTTGGTTAGCCTGGCCACGCTTGTAGTAGTTATTTATAATGCCCGTTAATGCTGCAACCAAAAGATATAGGGCCACAAGTTCAGTCTATCGATACCGAAAAGTTATCGGCCGTAATTCGTAAAAACCTGGTTTGGATCATTCTTATTTTCGTTGCTGTAAACTTTGCTGCCTACCTCACCATCCGCTATACAAAAGATTTATTTGAGTCGGAGTCAGAAATGAAACTCGACATAAAACGCGATGCGACCGAGTTGGGAATAAAAACCTACATGGAAGATCAGAACGTGAATCTGGTTTCGGGCGAGATTGAACAAATCAAGTCAAAAATATTTTTCAATCAAGTGCTGGACTCGTTAGACTTTGAAGTGAGCTATTACAGCCTGGGCAAAGTGCTAACCGATGAAATGTACAAGCGCTCCCCGTTCCGCATCCAAGCTTCTCATATAAATCCGAAACACTACGACCAACCTATTTACTTCGATTTTCTAGATAACAATGAAGTTAGCCTGCGCCTGAAAGATGCGGTAAGCGCCCGAGGTAGTATGGGTAACCCGCTGGAGTTTGATGGAACCGTTCTGACAATTACTAAAACCAATTACTTTACCGAAAATGATGGCAACAATTATTACTTCGTATTAAACAGCCGTAAAAGCCTTATCGAATACCTGTCAAAAAATATCCAGGTTGATCCGCTTAATTTTAATGCCAACACCATTCGCGTATCCTTTCGCGACCATAATGCCCTAAAGGCATATGATGTGGTAAATAAGATCGATTCGCTATACATCGTTTACAGTAATCAGCAAAAGAATCTTGCCAACAAACAAAAAATTGAATGGCTTAACAATGAGTTGGTTCAGGTAGAAGAAAAGATGGAAGGCTATGAAAATTATTTTGAAAGCTTTACCCTGCAAAATAAAAGCAGCGATTTAACCCTCGATCTCAAAAAAACAATTGCCGCCATCAATGTGGTTGATTCTCAACGCTACAGTTTAAACAAACAATTAACTGAGNTGAACACATTAATTGACCAGATAACTGCCAACGATTTTGCCAATGCCAGCCGGCCAGCAAATTTATTTCCGGAATCCATCCTTCAACGCATTGAGGAGTTACAANAAAAGACACGCGAACGCGACAAACTTGCGCTAGCCTACAACGAAAACACCTTTGCCTTCCGGCAANAAGAAAAAGAAGTTTCGTTGGTAAAAGATGAGTTGTTTAGCCAGTTAAGCACCCTCAAANAGNAATGGCTGGCCGATATGGCCGAGTTGGGAAAAAGAAAGGAGAAACTGGAGCGCACATTTGCAGAAATGCCGGATAAGAATACTCAGTTCTCTAAAAATCAGCGCTACTACAAACTCTACGAAGAGTTCTATTTAACCATGATGCAATCCAAAGCCGAGTTTGAAATTGCCCAGGCTGGTAGCACCNCCGATTTCAAGATTCTTTCGCCTGCCACTTTACCAATAAAACCCATATCGCCCAGCAAAGTAATGGTGTTAGGAATTGGTTTTGTGGCAGCCATTGTACTATGTCTCTTCTTTATCGGGCTGGTTTATTTGCTAAACAATAAAATAACAAGCGTGAAAGAAGTTGAGCGGGGTATTAATCTGCCCATGCTGNGGGCTATACCGGCATCTCATCATACCGTGCAATCGCTCTTTCATGTAATCGATAACCCAAAATCGATTGTAAGCGAGGCCATCCGTACGCTGCGCACCAACCTGGAGTTTNTTAATACAGGAGAAAAATGCAAGGTGATAACTATCACCTCAACGGTTTCAGGCGAAGGCAAATCTTTTCTGGCTATGAACCTGGGCGGAGTGCTGGCCCTATCGCGCAAGCGCGTGATATTGATTGACCTGGATATGCGCAAACCAAAATCGGAAAAATACCCAACCGGCAACGACTCGTCTATGGGCATGAGTACCATCTTGATTAAAAAGAACAACTGGCAGGAGTGTGTATTGAAAACCTCGCTCGAAAACTTTGATTTCATCCCCTCGGGCCCACACCCACCCAACCCTTCCGAACTTCTTTTAAACGGAGAGTTTTCAGATTTTCTGGAAGAACTTCGTGCATCATACGATTATGTGGTAATTGACACGCCCNCCGTTGGGCTTGTAACGGATGGTGTAATGGCCATGAAACGTTCTGATCTTTCCATTTATGTATTTCGTGCTAACTACTCGCACAAAGATTTTCTGCAAAACCTGGCACGGGTAGTTACGCTGAATAAACTTGCGCATGTCTCTTCTGTATTAAATGCCATTCCACTTTCTGGCAATTACTACGGTTATGGCTATTATGAAGACAAAACTCCCAGGAGGAGGCGTTGGATANAAATTTTAGGACTAAAGTGATCTCTTTTTTCGTGCTACGCCAAAGGCAGTTTTAAATCCCCTAAAGGTTGATTTACATTCGCACCTTTTGGCAACGTTGGATGATGGGGTGAAGACCCATGCTGAAGCAGTAGAAATTGTACAGCAGTTTTATCAGTTGGGATTTACCAAACTGATTACCACGCCTCATATTATGAGCGACACCTATCGCAACACACCCGCTGTTATTTTAGATAAGTTTCAGGAATTTAAACAGGAAGTAACTGCAGCCGGCATCCCCGTTCAACTGGATGTGGCAGCCGAATATTACTTAGATGAAACCGTGCTGGCTATTCTGGATTCGGATTCGCAACTCCTTACTTTTTCAGGTTCTTACTTTCTGTTTGAAACAAACTTCTATTCCGAACCCCTGCTGTTAACCGATTTTATTTTTAAAAGTCTTACCAAAGGATATAAACCCATTTTGGCACACCGGAACGGTATGCCTACATGAACCTGAAAAAGGCGGAGGAACTTTATCATCGGGGGTACTCCTGCAAATCAATTCTCTTTCGCTTATTGGTTTTTACGGCAAGCCCATTCAAAAACTTGCTCAAAAACTTATTGACCAAAAATGGGTGCACTTATTGGGCAGCGATTGCCATAATCTGTTGCACGCACGGTTGCAAACTGAAATCCTAAAAGACAAGTACTACCGAAAAGCATTAGATTTACCGTTGCTGAATAATCAATTATGATTGCTATTACCGGTGCAAATGGATTGTTGGGCAGTTATGTACTGCGCAAACTGGTAGCCCAACAGGTACCCGTTATTGCAATATGCCGGGCCCACAGCGATCGTAAATTGGTAAAGGACCTTACCGAATTTGTAACCTGGCGCGAAGCGGACATTACAGATCCGGTCTCGCTGGTGGATGCCCTGCAGGGCGCTTCCACCGTAATACATACTGCGGCCCTGGTGTCGTTCAATCCGCGCTTACGCGATAAGCTGTTACAGATAAACACCGTGGGTACCCGCAATGTGGTTAATGCCTGCCTGGAGTTGCAAATTCCAACCCTGATTCACATCAGCTCGGTGGCTGCATTTGGTCGTAAAAGTGGTGTTGCCCGTGTAGATGAAAACACCCGTTGGGTAAACAGCAACCTGAATACCGATTATGCCGAATCGAAAAGATTTGGAGAAATGGAGGTTTGGCGCGGTGCTGAAGAAGGGCTTTCTGTAAACATTATTAATCCATCGGTTATTCTGGCACCGGCCGATTGGAACAAAAGCAGTGCGCGGCTATTTTATTACGTTTGGAAACAAAACAGGTTTTATACCGATACACACATAAATTATGTAGATGTGCGCGATGTAGCCGAGGTAATCTGGAAATTGATAGAACTCAAAATCACCAATCAGCAATTTATTGTAAACGCGGGCAGTACGCCCGTAAAAGAATTGTTGGACCAGATAGCCCGTAATTTTAATCGCAAAGCACCTTCTGTAAAAGTTTCGCCCCAGTGGGCACAATGGCTTGCCTGGGCCGATGAATTGAGAAGCAGGATTACCGGCAGCGAACCGATGATTACCCGCCAGTCGGTTCGAGTAAGCAAAGAAAATTTCTTTNTTGCCAACGATAAAGTAAAGCGCGAATTGGGAATTTCGTTTCGCAGTGCCGAAGAAACGATTGCCTGGTGCTGCCAGCAGTATTTGTACGCATATAACACAAACAATTAAGACCTACAAGATTGACCCGGGATAATTATTACCCGAAATTTGCCCTAAGAATTTTAGGAGAACCTAAATTTTTCTACCTTAGAAAAACCTTTTAGCGGATGGCCCAGGAATTCAGAAAGCGACAGGAAGAGGAGGAGTTAATCAGACGATACGAGGAAGATCTTAAGCACAATCAAAGCGAGTTCTTTGATGTAGATTCCTACGAAACAATTATTGGGTATTACTTAGAAAAGAGCAAGTTTAAGCGCGCCCTTACAGCCGTAGAACGCGCCATCGATCAATATCCTTATTCAACCGAACTTTTTACAATAAAGGCGCAGGTGCTAACCAACCTGCAACGTTACGATGAGGCGCTTGAGTTACTCGGGCATGCACGCAATTTGCATCCTCTTGATCTGGAAATTTATCTCTCCATTGGATCCATACTTTCCCTTCAAGGCAAATACGATGCAGCCATAGCGCTTTACGAGGAAACGTTAACCTTTGCCGAAGAAGAGAAAGATGAAATTTATTACAACATTGGCCTGGCCTATCAAAGCATGGAAAAATACGAGCAGGCCATTGAGATGTATAAACAGTCGATTGAAATAAACCTGAGCCACGAAGGTTCCCTTTACGAATTGGCTTTTTGTCTTGATGTAGNNTTGGCCAGTTGGAAGGCAGCTTGTCGTATTATCGAAAGTTTATTGACGAAGACCCCTATTCGGCAGCGGCCTGGTATAACCTGGGCATTGTATCCAATAAACTGGAACGTTTTGAAGAAGCCATAGAGGCCTATGAATTTGCCATTGCNNCATAGACGAAAATTTTGCATCGGCCCACTTCAACATGGGTAATTCGTTTATTAACCTGGAGCTTTACGAAAAAGCACTCGAAGAATTCAGGAAGACCATTGAAATTGAAGGCCCAAGCCGGAAGTTTATTGTTGTATTGGTGCTGCTTATGAAAACCTGCAACAATACGAACTGGGGCTGAAATATTTTCAGAAAGCCTGCAAGCTCGATCCCTTATACGATGAAGCCTGGTTTGGAGCCGGTAGTTGCTTAGAGAAACNNAAGAGAAGTGGTACCAGGCTCTGCACTTCTTTAACAAGTCTATTAAAATAAACAGCCACAATCCGGAATATTGGAAAGCGGCTGCACATGCTGAATTTAAAATTGGCAATACAATCTCCAGCATCAGTGCATACGAAGAAGCAAGCCTGCTGGGACCGGATGATAAAGAAATCTGGCTAAACTGGTCGTTTATATACTACGAGCAAGGTGAACATCAGAAAGCCATCGAAATATTACTTCAAGGTATGGATGAACTTCCGGACGAACCGGAGTTTTTCTATCGCATGACTATTTACCTGATTGAGGCCGGGCAATTTAAAGAAGNCAATGAACTACCTGGAAAATGCCCTGATCCTCGACTTCAAAGGACATGAAGTGTTATTCGATTTTTTCCAAAACNTGGAAACACAAAAAGCACTTCAAAAAATTATCGATCAATTTAGAAAGGAAAATCCTTAATGAATTACACCATTAAAAACCTGCCCGAGCGCACCACCAAACCCCGCCAAATGGGTTTTACCATGGCCATGGACAAAGGACTGAGTGTGCGCGAAGCCGAAGACTTTGTAAGCATTGCGGCCGAACATGTTGACATTGTTAAACTGGGTTGGGCTACCTCGTATGTAACGCCAAACCTGAAAGACAAACTAAAAGTTTATAAAGATGCCGGCCTGCCCTGCTATTTTGGTGGCACCTTATTCGAAGCATTTGTAATTCGCGATCAGTTTGATGACTATCGTAAGGTGCTTGATAAATTCAACATGTCGTTTGCTGAAGTATCGGATGGTTCTATTGATCTGGATCATGACAAAAAGCTGGATTACATCCGCAAACTTTCTGAACAGGTAACGGTATTATCTGAAGTAGGATCAAAAGATGCGGATAAGATTATTCCACCCTATCAGTGGATCGAGTNNTTCATGCAATCGGAATTAGATGCCGGAGCCTGGAAAGTAATTGGCGAAGCGCGCGAAGGCGGAAACGTAGGTTTATTCCGCAGCAGCGGTGAAGTTCGCAGCGGTTTGGTACAGGAAATCCTAACCAAAATTCCATTCGAANAAATTATCTGGGAAGCACCTCAAAAAGCACAACAGGTGTGGTTTATCAAGCTATTGGGAGCAAACGTGAACCTGGGAAATATTGCCNCCAACGAAGTTATCCCGCTGGAAACTATCCGGTTGGGTTTACGTGGCGACACGTTTTTGCATTTCCTTGGTATGGAGCGGAAANAAGACAATACTACGCCTCCTNTTTATGCTGACTAAGTGAATGCCTTGAGAACAACGAAAGACTATCTGCTACTTTTTGTGAAGGGTTTGAGCATGGGGGCTGCCGATGTAGTGCCTGGTGTATCTGGTGGAACGGTTGCCTTTATAACCGGTATTTACGAAGAACTGATTCAGTCCATCAAATCAATTGATGTTGCCGCACTCCGGTTGCTCCTGAAATTTCGTATTGCCGAATTCTGGAAATTAATCAATGGAAATTTTCTGATTACCCTGCTGGCTGGAATTTTCATCAGCCTCTTGTCGCTATCCAAACTAATGATTTACCTTTTGGAACATCATCCCATTTCCATTTGGTCATTCTNNTTTGGGTTGATCCTTATTTCCACTCCCNTGATTTTGCGTGATATTAAGAAGTGGAGTGTTGCTCCGATAGTTTCATTTTTTATTGGAGCAGGCCTTGCCTACTGGATAACCATCGTATCTCCTACCGAAACGCCTACCAACCTGGTTTTTATATTTTGTTGCGGGGCTATCGCTATTTGTGCCATGATCTTACCCGGCATATCCGGTGCATTCATTTTATTACTGTTGGGCAAGTACGAATACATGATTACCGCCCTTACCCAATTCAACCTTCCGGTTATATTGGTATTTGCTACAGGTTGTGTACTGGGTTTACTTGGCTTTTCGCACTTTTTAAATTGGATCNTTAAAAATTACCGGTACGCCACGTTAGCCCTGCTGGCTGGTTTTATGCTGGGGTCCTTAAATAAGGTGTGGCCCTGGAAAGAAGTAATAGCCTATCGCCTTAATTCTGCAGGTGAACAAGTGCCCGCATTTGATAAAAGTATTGCTCCCTGGCATTACCTTGCCACTACCGGACAAGACCCGCAAATATTAAAAGCCATCCTGTTTGCCATGCTGGGCATTATCCTGGTAATTGGTATCGAAAAAACAGCGACATATTTAAAGACAAAATCCTAACCCCACTATGGAAAAGAAATTTGGCCTGATAGGCGAAACCGTTAGTCATTCCTTTTCGAAATCATATTTTGATGAGAAATTTTTCGCGAAGGCTTACGCGATTACCATTACGATTTGTACTCCCTCCCTACCATTGAGGATCTGAAAAAACTTTTAGAAGACAATCCGGAACTGGCAGGACTCAATGTTACCATTCCTTACAAGGAACAAGTAATTAAATTTTTAAGCGATATTGATACCGATGCAAAGAAAATAGGAGCCGTAAACGTAATTAAAATTGAAGGTGGTAAACTGAAAGGTTTTAATACCGATAGCGGAGCGTTTTACGAGTCACTTGAAAAGTGGTATCCGCGCACCGAAGCATCCAACGCATTAATTCTGGGCACAGGGGTTCCGCCAAAGCGGTTCAACAAGCTCTTATTAAATTGAACATTCCACACGAAATGGTTTCGCGCGAAGCCAGCAAAGGCCAGCATACTTACGAAAGTTTACAAAAAGACGGTAGCCCGATAACTAAGGCAAACCTGATTATTAACACCAGCCCGCTGGGCATGTCGCCCAATACCAACACCTTTCCTCCCATTGATTACGATTTGCTTACTGCCGATCATTACGTGTACGACCTGATATACAATCCGGCCCGTACTATGTTTTTGCAAAAGCAGAAATGCGCAATTCACATATTAAAAATGGATTGGAAATGCTGCACATCCAGGCGGAGAAATCGTGGGCAATTTGGAATAACTGACATTCTATTAATTGACAGTTGGCAAATTGCAAGGCAAATAATTTGTCAATTGATTATTTATCAACTGCCTATTTTCTATGACAACCCTATGTCAGCAGGCATTTTGAAACGGCAACTATTTAGCTCGTAAATCGGTTAGGCCTTTTGAAATAACTGGCTTAGATTTACCCCAATGGATTTCATTCTCAGCAGCGCGTATTCACCCACGGGCGACCAGCCCCAGGCTATTCAAAAATTAGTACAGGGCCTGAACGAGGGCGAAGCACACCAGACTTTATTGGGCGTAACCGGTTCGGGTAAAACATTTACCGTAGCCAACGTGGTGGCGCAGGTAAACCGGCCTACCCTGGTGCTTAGTCATAATAAAACGCTGGCTGCTCAATTGTATGGCGAGTTCAAACAGTTCTTCCCCGAAAATGCCGTTGAGTATTTTATTTCTTATTACGACTACTATCAGCCGGAAGCCTATATCCCTTCCTCCAATCTTTACATCGAANAAGATCTTTCCATCAATGAAGAAATTGAAAAATTGCGATTGAGTGCTACCTCTTCTTTATTGAGTGGCCGCAGAGATGTATTGGTGGTAGCTTCGGTATCGTGCATCTATGGAATTGGTAACCCGGAAGAGTTTGGAAAGAATCGCATTCAACTTCGTGTGGGCGAAATGATACCGCGCAATAAACTTTTGTTTGCCCTGGTAGATATCCTTTACCACCGCACAGAAGCCGAATTTAAGCGTGGCACCTTTCGTGTAAAAGGCGATACGGTAGATGTTTTTCTGGCTTATGCCGATTATGCCTTGCGTATTTATNTTTTTGGTGATGAGATTGAAGCCATTCAACTGATTGACCCCCTGCTGNGGAAAAAAATTGCCGATGAAAAAACTGCCGTGATATTTCCGGCTAATTTATTTGTTACGGGCAAAGAGTTGTTGCACACGGCCATTCGCGAAATTCAAGACGATATGGTGCTGCAGGTAGATATGTTTGAGCAGGAACGAAAACACTTAGAAGCCAAACGTTTGAAAGAACGCACTGAGTTTGACCTGGAGATGATGCGCGAGTTGGGTTATTGCAGTGGTATAGAAAATTACTCCCGTTACTTTGACAGGCGTTCAGTTGGAGCCCGACCGTTTTGCCTGATCGACTATTTTCCAGATGATTTTTTGTTGGTGATTGATGAGAGCCACGTAACCGTGCCGCAAATTCGCGCCATGTGGNGGNGTGATCGTTCGCGAAAAGTAAACCTGGTGGACTATGGATTTCGGTTGCCTTCTGCATTGGATAACCGGCCGCTTACGTTTAATGAATTTGAAAGCCTGGTTAACCAGGTAATCTATGTAAGTGCAACCCCGGCTGAGTACGAATTGAGAAAATCGGAAGGTGTAGTTATTGAACAACTCATTCGCCCTACCGGGTTGCTTGATCCGCACATTGACGTGCGCCCCAGTCGCACCCAAATTGACGATTTGTTTGAAGAGATTGACGAACGCGTTAAAAAGAAAGAGCGGGTGTTGGTAACCACCCTTACGAAACGGATGGCCGAAGAGCTTACCAAGTTTATGGCGCGGGCGGCCATTAAGTGCCGGTATATTCACTCGGAGGTTACAACACTTGATCGTGTGGAGATTTTACGCGAACTACGGCTGGGTGTGTTTGATGTACTGGTGGGTGTAAACCTGTTGCGCGAAGGGTTGGATTTACCGGAGGTATCGCTGGTGGCGATTATGGATGCGGATAAAGAAGGGTTCCTGCGCAATCAGCGTTCGTTGGTGCAAACCATCGGGCGGGCCGCCCGTAATGAAAACGGAAAAGTAATTATGTATGCCGATACGATTACCGAATCGATGCAACTTGCTATTGACGAAACCAACAGGCGCAGAAAAATTCAGCAAGATTATAACCTGGCACATGGCATAACTCCCAGAACGGTACTCAAATCAAAAGACTCGATACTGGGGCAAACCAAAGTGGCCGACTCGAAGAAGACTACCAAACGGTATTATATCGAGGAAGAAGAAAAATCGCTGGCGGCTGATCCGGTGGTTGCCTACCTGAGTAAACCCGAATTAGAAAAAATGGCCGATCGCACACGCAAAGCAATGGAAAAAGCCGCTAAGGAACTGGAGTTTATGGAAGCAGCACGCCTGCGCGATGAGTACCTTGCCATTCTGAAATTGTTAGAAGAAAAAAGTAAATCACGATGCAAAAAGTTTATTTCATTATATCTGTTTTAGTTCTGGCTTCCGCAACCTTACAAGCACAAAGCAACAACGACCTATTACTAAGTGGTGGTTTTGACCTGATCAAAACCGACTACGCGCGGTTTGGCGATAAATTTCAGTTTGGTGCCGAGGCCAATTATTTTGTAGTTCGACACTTCGCAGCCGGAGGTGGTTTAGAGTTATGGACACGGCCACAAAGCTCATTTACCATGGGCATGCGCTACTATCCGCTCGATAATTTCTTTGTGCGCTTCCGCGGATTAATCGGAGCCAACGATGTAGCGCTGGGTGGTGGTTGGTCTAAGCCTTTGAATGATACTTGGCGTTTTGAAGCGATGGGTGATTTTTACTTCGGGCAGACCGAATTTGGAATTCGGGCTGGTGTAGGCTATGTGATCAAAAATAAAAACAGGCAATAGTCAATTTGCCGGCATTACCTCCAAAACATCTTTCAGGTTTTTAGTAAAAACAATCGCAGGCTTGGATCGTTTGCTTTTGGTACCGGATTTAATTCACTTCGCATAGCCACTCACACCAAAACTATGCGCGTAAGTCCATACCCGGTGTGGTGTTAGCGGAGGGAAGTAAAGGAAATCACCGGGATGTATAGTTGCTTCGTAAAGGTAATCCCCATCCAGGTTGAGCGGTGGATCCTGGTAGTTGCCCGCTTTATCGGGAACAAACGGATTCTTATGTGCATCGATCAATTGCCATTTNTTAATTCCCTGTTGCAAATACATCCAACCACCTCCGTGATTGGGATCTACATGCAGCGGTGTGTAGGAACCGTTTCGCGTAAGCGTAAGGCAAATTTTCTTTCTTGATTTTTTNACAGACTTTAACAATACATCCGGAAGTTCCGCATCGAGCAGAACCGGAAAAGGTGCATCTACAATATTCATGGAAAGCGCCTCCTGCCTGAATTGCCGGAAGGCTTCGCTCGCCCACATCCACAACTCAGCACCACCTTTGCCATAACCAAACAACTCCATGTCCTTCCGGCTGGCTCGTTCTTCGCAGGTGGAAAGGTTGCATGGAAGATTAAGACCACGAACAACAAAGGGAGTTCCGAGAGATAACCCTTCCTGAAGGGTACTTGTTTCCGGAATATTTTTCATGGACTTAAATATAGCAGAAACACCTGCTCACCTCAAAACGACATACTGCGGTGCCGGAGCAATTTATTTGCTGGAGTGGAAAGACTCCGCGTGCCTTGATTTTCATTTAACGATCATCTCTTTCTTTAGCGTAAGCCGAATGAGAATAAAACTGATCAATGTAAGCACCGCGCCAAGCATCATGGCCACNCCGGGAAAATAAAACGGAGTTTTTGGGCCGATGAAGTATGCAAAGACGTTGTTCATTACCAACGGGCCAATAATAGCAGAAATGCTCATCAAACTTGTAAAGCCGCCTTGCAATTCGCCTTGTTCATTTGGTGGCACAATGCCCGACATAATTCCCTGCAAACCGGTACCTGCAATACTTCCTAAACAATAAATTATAATTATACCGTACATCATCCAGCCCTGTGTGGCCAACGCATATAACACAAAGCTGAGCAAGTACAAACCCATGCCCACATTTACACTTCGTAGTTGACCAAGTTTGGGAATAATTACACGAATCAGCGCACCTTGAATAATGGCGAAGGCAACACCCACCACAGCCAGCGAAATGCCTACCTCCTTCAGGCTCCAATCAAATTTTTCTTTGGTATAATAAGGCCAGTTGCTTTGTACGGCATGCGAGGCTATGTATAAAAAGATAAGGGAGCCCAGCAATCCAAAAATAAGCGGATACCGTTTTAGTGCAACCAGGGTGCCGATGGGGTTGGCACGCTTCCATTCAAATTTTCTTCTGTTCTGGGGCTTAAGCGATTCGGGCAAGATAAANAANCCGTAAAGGAAATTCAGGAAGGTAAGCCCGGCCGAAACCATGAATGGTACCCGAAGCCCGAGGTCGCCCAGGAAGCCACCCAACACCGGGCCAATAATAAACCCAAGTCCAAAAGCTGCGCCAATCATTCCAAAGTTTTTAGCACGATCTTCGGGTGCACTAATATCGGCTATATAGGCGCCCCCTGTTGTAAAGCTGGCCCCCATAATACCGGCTACCACCCGCCCTACAAAAAGCCAGGCCAGGTTGGGTGCAAAGGATAGAAAAAGATAATCAATGGTAAACCCAAACAACGAACCGAGTAAAACCGGACGCCTTCCGTATCGGTCGCTAAGCGAACCTATTACCGGGGCAAATAAAAACTGAATAAACGCATAGGCAAAGAGCAGCCACGCACCCATGGTACTGGCATACCCCATTGCTTCGCTTGCTGCCGGATCAAGGTTTGCCAGATCTATGATCAAATCGGGCATAATGGGAATGATGATACCAAGGCCAATTACATCGATCAGTAAGGTTATAAAAATAAAGGTGAGGGCGGGTTTGCGGGCGGGTGCCATTTTTGGGGAAAATATAAGTCGCAAAATAGCAGAATATTTTGATGGCGGTTATCCGAACATTCGAATGGGGCCTGCAAAAGGCCTTTTATTTTGCGAAAGGTTGGTATATTTATGGGTATATAAGCACCTGGGTGCTTATAGCCAAACGTTGCCAGCCATAGGGTCGGGACAAATTGGTTTTCAAACAAAACGACTGACAACTTACTAATAAAGATTTCACCCGTGGACAATGGAACGACTTCGTGACAACCGGACTTAAAACTAAAATTTGGAACAGACGAAAATAAAATACAGCCGACCCTTCGCATTTTTAAAAAGATTGTGCTCCGACTTGCGCCCCGCATTTGGCACATGCCATAGCCGCACAAAACCTCCGCACAACCAAAGCTATGGCAAGAGCCAAATCCCCGCCCACATAAGCAAACACATTCCGATATAAAACCTATATTAGCTACCGTAATATCGTCTATAGATGAAATTAGTGCAATCAAACCCTTACCGAACATTAGGACTACTTGTAGGTGCATCAGCACGAGAAAAGGAACGACAAGTAAAAAGGCTTAAGCAATATTTAGAAGCTGAACAAGAACCAGAGGACGACTTTAGTTTCCCCAGTCTTCAAAATCTACATAGGACCATTGATAGTATTACAGAAGCCGCATCAAAACTCAATCTCGATAATGACAGGATGAGTGCTGCCTTATTTTGGTTTTATAAAGGAAATGAAATCACTGATGAACCCGCACTTGAAACACTCAAGCAAGGTAATATAAATGATGCATTGCAAATTTGGGAGAAGCTAATCATCGAGACAAAGGAAGATGGTAGTCGAGTTTGGAAAGCCGTCACTTCAAAAAATTGTTCAGCATATCATAACTATTTTGTAGCTGCATTCTTAAGTAACGCCAATGCTAACACGGCTACAGCTATAATGGCCAACTTAAGATTTCTGGAAAGTGATTTCATACAAGATTTTAAGGCCATTTCGACAGATGATACATACAAAACCACTAAANAAGAATTGCAACTCTTATTCCTGAAACAACTCGAATCTGAATTCGAAGCAAGTGGCAAACCAAAGACGCTTATTGAATTACTGAAAAAGCAACAATTTTCTGCAAAAGATGAATTCCTGAAAGGCTCACTTCAAAAACCTATTGAGTACATCGAGCAAAAAATAGAAACGACTAAAGCAAAACGAAAAGCAGAGAAAGCCCAAGCCTCAAATTTTGGAAAGGAATTGCATGACTCTTGCAAAAATGAACTTACTCATTTAAAGAATATCCTAGGAGAAGAAGATATAAAGTATTCGACAATAGCAGACAAAGTTGCCAACGAAATTCTCCAGTGCAGTATCGACTCTTTCAATGAAAATCAAGAGAACGATAGTAGTCAAGATTATTTAGCGGCTTCAATGAAATTAGCCAAGATAGCCGCAACAATAGCTGTGGGTAACCTGACTAAAGAGAGGATTAAGGATAGCATAAATACGCTTGAAGAAATGAAAGACAGGGAGCTTTCACAAGCCATTGAATTATTGCAATCAGTCAAAGATGCATACGAAAACAATGAGAGAAATATAAGAATACAAGTCAGAGAACAAGAGGCAGCTTTAAGTTATGGCCAATCAATAAACTGGTCTAAGGTCAATGATTTGATAAGAAATTCAATTGACTGGAATAAAGTTGCAGAATTAATCCAGCAAGTAATTTCCACACACAATGTCGAGAAAATTAGAAATATTGATAACCCAACGAAGCTGAGTGAATATAAAAGTTTAGTCAATTTTATTTTGGACAAAATGAGTTATCCGGCCATAAGCAAAGTAAAATACATTAGTTGGTGGGAAACAGTTAGAACATCATCGACCAGTCATTCACCTGCTACAAGTTCTTCCAGTGAAGAGGGTATTCCCACATGGCTCAAATGGGTCATTGCAATTATCATATTTATTGTCTTAGTAAAAGCTTGCGATTAAACATATTAAAAATGAATCGAATTATCATACTCATACTTCTTTCAGTTAGTGTAAATGTATTTTCTCAAACTGATACGCTCAAGCAATATTTAGACAAAACTTTAATCCCATTAAAATCAAGTGTTCAATATCTTCAAAGTGAGAATGGTAAACTTAAATCCGAAATCAATAAACTAACGTTTGAACTATCTAATGCAAACAAGAGCATTGACAGCCTTAAANACCGAACACTAGCCAATACGAATGCAATTAAAGAAACTGCTAATGAACTTGGACTCAAGATTTCTGTAACAGAATCTACTGCCAATCAGAAGATTATAGCGGTCGATGATGCATTAAGTAAAAATTCACTTTACGGAATCATTGGTGTCCTATTGGCAGTTTTATTGTCAGGCTTATTATACTGGCTTTTAAGTAATAGACAAAGAACTGATAAGACCGAAGTAGTTGAGCAGTTAAATAAAACAAAGTCTTCAATTGAAGAAAGCTTAGTGAAAGAACTTGGGAAACAGACTAGCCAATTAGATAGTCAATTAGAGTTATTGGCAAAGCAANAAATGGAGAGTTCATCTAATACAAATATGGAGCCCGACCATTCGCTCGCCCTGAAACTTGCAAGTGAAATAAATCTGATTGAGCGAAACATCAGTCTTATGGAAAAGGGCACAAAGGGGTTGAAGCAATTGGAGCGCTCTGTGGAGAAATTGAAAGATAATCTTAAAGCGAATGGCTATGAAATGCCTGAATTATTAGGCAAACAATATCATCAAGGCATGAAAGTAATTGTAACTACCTCAATACCTGATGAGAATATTGAAAAGGACTCTGAAATAATTACCAAGGTATTGATACCCCAGGTAAACTATAATGATAAGATGATACAGTCCGCACAAATAGAAGTTACAGTTGGCATATAATCAAATCTTTCAAAATGAGAAATAAAATAGACTACGGCATTGATTTAGGAACAACAAACTCTGCTATTGCAAGAATGGAAAACGGAATTCCATCTATTAAAAATCGAGGACAAGCCGGTACAGATATTACTCCTTCGTGTGTTCACTTTAATCAAAAGCAAATTATTCTCGTTGGGCAACCGGCTATTAACGTGATGAAAAATGACAACACAAGAGCTTTGAAAACATTTATCAAAGGCAAAACCAATACTTTCATTGAGTTCAAACGTACTATGGGCACAACACACAAGTACGAAAGTTCCAATATGAACAAGCAATTCTCTTCTGAAGAGTTGTCANCTGAGGTTTTGAAAGAGCTCAAAACATTAATAAAAGACGAAAACATTTATTCTGTTGTAATTACAGTTCCAGCTAAATTCCTTAATCCTCAAAATGAGGCTACGATGAAAGCCGCAAAATTGGCGGGGTTTAAAAATGTTCAACTATTACAAGAGCCTGTTGCAGCAGCAACAGCTTACGGCTTATCAGCCAAAAACAAAGACAGTTTTTGGTGTGTTTTTGATTTCGGGNGTGGAACATTCGATGCAGCTTTAGTAAAATCAGAGGAAGGAATTTTGTCGGTAAAAGATACAGACGGGGATAATTGGTTAGGGNGAAAAAATCTAGATGAAGCAATTGTGGACAATCTCATAATTCCATATTTAAAGCAAACATATGCCATCGACAACATTTTGGAAGATGCCACANAAAGAGAGATTTTACGAAATGCAGTTAAGCCATTTGCCGAAGAAGCTAAAATTCAATTATCCTTTAAAGACACTCACAACATTCTTTCCAATTTAGGTGATTTACCCTTTGAAGATGAAAATGGAGAAGCTCCTGAAATTGACGTTACCATCACTCAGAAAGAAATGGAAAGCGTTGTCGCCCCCATTTTTCAAAAAGCTATTGACATTACCAAAGAATTATTGCAAAGAAATAACTTAAAAGGTTCTGATATTGGAGCCTTGATTTTAGTTGGCGGGCCGACCTATTCTCCAATTTTGCGGAGAATGTTGAAAGAGCAAATAACCGACAAAATTGATACTTCCGTTGACCCGATGACAGTGGTTGCCAAAGGTGCTGCGCTATTTGCTTCAACAATATCTGTTTCTGAAGAAGTGAAAGAAGAAACACGCGATAAAACTAAGCTTCAATTAGATATTAAGTACGATGCTACTACTGTTGAAGTGGATGAAATGGTTAACATCAAAGTACTCAAGGAANAAACAGTAGGAATAATTCCTGAAAAGATTTACGCAGACGTAGTTCGAACTGCACCAGAAGGCTGGAGTAGTGGGAAAAAATTGATTGGAGAAAAAGCAGCAATTCTGGATGTATTATTGGAAGAAGGACGCTCTAATGCATTTGAAGTTAATGTGTACGATGAGGCTGGCAATAAACTAGAGTGCCAACCAAACCAATTCAGTATTCTGCAAGGAATAGGCGGTTTAGATGGGATGCAGGTTTTAAATTATAACATTGGTATTGGCAAATGGTTTCAATCAGATGAGAAAGACTTATTTCAGCCTGTAAAAGGATTAGAACAAAATAAAAGATATCCGGTAACAGGTGTTATAAACGGCTTAAAAACAAGACAAACAATTGTGCCCGGANAAAAATGATGAAAAAACACCTTAAGAATACCTATTTATCAGGGTGATTACAATGCCGAAAGAACGAATCCTGTCTTGAATAATTTGATTAACGAGGTAATCATAACAGGCGAAAACCTGCCAGCATTGCTTCCGGAAGGCAGTGATGTGGATATAACTATCAAAGTTGATAAGTCGCAACTGATGAGGTTCACTGCATATTTCCCTTTACTAAATCATACTGAGGAGTTAGAAATAAAAATCAAAGAAACCGAACCACCAACCGAAGTATTACTTACTAAAGAAATTTCAACTGCCAAACTAACAGCACAANAAGTGAATGCTAACGATGTTTCAAGCAAATTGGAGTCACTAGAAGAACAGTTGGAAAATGAGAAAGGAAGTGCTGACGGCAAAATGAAAATCTTAGCCGAACTTCGCAAAGAATTACTCAAGCTAGATGGANGTCAAAAATCACCTGAATGGCCAAAGGTTGAAGAAGAAATGAAGGAAGCATTTTACGAGTTGGAAGATTTGATTGAAAAAATTAAACATAACAAGGATGATAAAAACCTGAATATAAGCAAAATGGAAGCCCATCGTGAAGAGTACAGAAAACAGATTGAACATATTATCAAGATAAAGAATATCAAGGAAGCAAAGGAGCTAACACAGGAAATCGGGCATTTGGATTTTGAACTTCGTAATGCCGTTACAGGCAACGCAATGGATGTTCAATGGCTAAACCACTTAAACAACAACTTCAATTCATTCCACTGGAAGGATGCTACCAAAGCAAGGCAATTGCTCAACCAAGGCTTGCAAATGGTGGCTGCGGGTAAAACCTCAGGTATTCGTTCAGTTCTTGTTCAAGTATTTTCGTTGATGCCAGATGATGAAAAACCAAAGGATACATTAGGATAATGAGCAGCGCTAAAGGCATTTTACCAAAAGGTCTTTCAATTGATGAAAAGTACAGTGTATTACTTTTTATCAAGCAGGGATATAATACCGAATCTTATCGTGTAAGAGGAAATGATGGAACCCTTTATTTTCTAAAATTATTGAATTATGCCAAACTACATCGGTCGGCTTTTGACAGTGAAAACAATTTATTAGAAAGCCAATTTCTANAAAGTATGAAGCATGAAAACATTGTTTCATTCAAAGATAGTGGTGAATTAATTTATGATGGAAAGAGGTTTGGTTATCTAATCCTAAATTTTATTGCAGGAGAAACGCTAGCTGAAAGAATAAGCCGTGAACCAATCAATAATTTCTATGATATTCAGCAAATACTAATAAATATTTTGAAAGGATTAGATTATCTACATAATCTACCTGAACCAATCATCCAAAATAATATAGCCCCACAAAACATTATGCTTGATTTATCACCTGATGTGTTGAACTGTAAAATAATCGGATTTGGTTACGCAAGGTCATTTCATCAATCGAGTAAAGCATATAACAGAGTTGGATTGAATTTAAATTATGTTGCTTCCGAGTGCCTTAACAATGTGTACTCGCCTCAAAGCGATATTTATTCAGTTGGCGCAGTAATGTATCAGCTGATTTTTGGATTGCCACCTTGGCATAAAGACGTTCCTAAGTTTCAGGCTGACAAAACCAGTGCAGAGGAAATACTTATTCAGGAAAGAAACAAACCGCTGTTTTTTCCAGAAGTTTCCGATGAGTTTGTTGGCTTTGATGAATCAGTAAAATTGATTTTGAAANAAGCACTTAGTCAAGATGTCGAACACCGCTTTCAAACTGCCAATGAATTTATTCAGGCGCTAAATGGTGAAATTCAGATAGAGGACATAGACAAGTCTCTTAAAGTAAAATCAGATACTACGCCTCAAAAGAAAATAGTAAGCAAAAAGGGAAAGGGAAAAGGCTTTAACGCCATAGCGGGGATGAAAGAACTTAAAGAGCAAATGCAATTGGATGTGATTGATGCATTGCATAATCCCGAGGAATATGCAAAATATGGTGTGACCATTCCGAACGGAATGTTGTTGTACGGCCCTCCGGGTTGCGGTAAAACATTTTTCGCAAAGCACTTTGCGGAAGAGGTTGGTTTTAATTTCATGTTAGCAACACCAAGCACTTTGAAAAGTCGCTATGTAAATGCCACTCAAGAAAACATTGCCAAAATGTTTGCAGATGCAGAGCAAAACGCGCCTACAATTATTTTTATTGATGAAATTAACGAGCTCTTACCGAGTCGTGACGATGATGTTCACGAAATGAGTAAAAGTGCAGTAAATGAAATGTTGGCACAAATGGATAGAACTGGTGAGAAGGGAATTTTTATCATTGGAGCAACTAATTATCCAGATATGATAGACCCAGCAATGCTACGGTCAGGTCGTTTAGATAAANAATTCTATTTACCCCCACCTGACTTTGAAGCGAGAAAGTCAATGTTTGAAATGTATTTAAAAGGCCGTCCATTAGATTTTGGAGTAGATTATGAAAAACTTTCAAACCTCACTAAAAATTACGTTTCAGCCGATATTGAANTTTTGGTGAACGAAGCTTCTAGGCTTGCATTGAAAAATAAAACCAGAATTTCGTTAAAGATTTTAGAAGAAATAATTAAAAACACGAAACCGTCCGTTCCATTACAGGAATTACAAAAATATGAAGCAATAAAAGCAAAAATGGACGGAGAGAATAAAGAAAAGAAAGACGAACGACCAAGCATAGGTTTTAAAATGAAAAAGATGGAAACGATAACTTTTGACAAATTATTGCTAAGGACAGCATTTTGCTGCATGGCAGCAGACGGAGACATTGACAAAAGAGAAATTGAATCAATAAAATCAATGTGTAAAAATNCACCATTTCTTAAAGACATTAATTTTGATGAAGAGATTAATCAACTTGTAAATGGAATCAATAGAGAAGGAAAAGCTTTTATTCAGCAATACTTTCAATTACTAAAGAGTACAAATCTTTCGGAACAAGAAGAACTGACTTTAATTGATTTCGCACTTCAGACAATCTATGCAGATGAACAAGTTCTTTATTCTGAAATTAAGTTTNTTAAAAACATACGACATCGACTAAATATTAGTGATGAGAAAATATTAAACCGATTTCCCGACATCGAACAGTTCTTAGAAGAAGATATTATTAATGATTCGTTTCTTGAGAAAATCACAAGTCAATACTTAGATTTGGCACAGCTACCCCAATTCGACTTAATCAATACTAATACAAAAGAGGAATAGTAATATCTAAGTCGCACACACATTGCCTGGCCGCACAATACCGCACACAACCAAAGCCAGCCAATAAGTGTGCTCAGTGCAGTGTAAGCGGACAAATCAGTTAATAAAAATGCCCCATCGCTCGGCTGACTAAAGAAGATTGGTGTAACATTAACGGGAGACGAAAGACACGGCTACGAATGAAGTGCGGAGAAGACCCTACGGCTGGCAACAAAATGTTTATGCAATGCGGGGTTTAGTGTAGGTATTAAAAGTATTTTCTTAATTTAGTTCGGTGTCGGGGACAGAGACGTGCAGGTCGGGCAAAACATTTCGCTGCGCTACATTTTTTGCCCTCCTATTCCCCGCACTGCATAAACACAAACGTTGGCTGCAATAATTTCGGGACAATTTAGGTTTCAAAAACAAAGGACAAAAACTGACTGACTGACAATATGGAGTTTCTTTCAACGACATCGTTAGCAAATGAATTAGAGATTAAACCAAGCGACCTATTTGACAAATTAAAGGGACTTGGATGGATTGAAAGAAAAAGTGATAAGTGGACGCTGACCGACTTGGGGAAACAAAAAGGCGGACAACTGAGAACAAGTCAAAAGTATGGTGAGTTTATAGTTTGGCCTGAGAATATTTCCATTGACAATGGACAACAGAACAAGGGAAAATCTAAATTATTAAACGCGACAGCGATTGGAAAACATTTTGGGATTTCGTCACAAAGACTAAATCTAATTCTCTCAGAACTCGGTTGGATTGAGAAAGTATATGTTCGACAAGAAGCAAACGGCTGGGGTACTACCAAATTAGGTAAAAGCATTGGTGGACGACAATTTGAACATGAAAATGGTGGCTTCTATGTATTGTGGCCTGACAATGTTTTGACAAACGTAAATTTGACATCTGCATTTAGAGACGTAACGACAATTGAATCACCGACAATACCAACAGTAAAAGAAGCGCCAAAAACGACCAACGACAATTTCCGAGAAAAATTTCCCGCGACATTTAGGACTAAAGATGGCCATATGGTTAGGTCGAGAGCAGAAGTAATTATTGACAACGCATTGTACGACTACAAGCTAGCTCACGCTTATGAAAGAAAACTTCCAGTGGAAGAAGATGTGTATTCAGACTTCTTTATTCCCACCGAGAATGTTTACATAGAATTTTGGGGAATGGAGGACGACCCTAAATACGCAGAGAGAAAAAGATAAAGATTGAGATTTATAAAAGTATGACTTCAAATTAATTGAACTGAACGACAACGACATTTCAAATCTTGACGACTATTTACCTAAAAAGTTATTGAAGTACGGAATTAAGGTTTACTAAAAAGAGCAGGAGAAGAAATTACTACAGCCAACAAATGTGCATAATCAATGGCGGGGTTCGGTGTAAATTTGTAGTTTTAGTTTTCAAATAACGTTTGGTGTCGTGGGACAATGACGTGTAGGTCGCGCTAAACATTCCGCTAACGCTCCATTTTTTAGCGCTCCTATTCCCGCCACTGCTTATGCACTCAACGTTGGTGGTAATTGGGCTGGCTCGTGGACATAGACGGTGCAAACCAAAACATTCGGACGGCAAAAAACAAAACAAAAATCGACTTCGGCACGCGGACAAGTTTCAACTTGGTGGAGAAATTGGTGTTCGCTGACAGTGGAGAGAAAGGGAAAGGATTAAATTCAAATCTCGTCCGTGGACAATTTTATCACGGTGGACAAAATTGGACTCCGCTGACAATTCGGGACAGAACGACATTATTAAAAAAGAATAAGAATAATTAAGTACACCCATGACTTCACAGCATTCGAGGCAATTGGATAATCAGTATAGCCTAAAATATATTTTGATAATTTGGGCTCTATCGGCTATACCAATGGGTGTTCTAGCATTTGTTATTACTCCAAAAGTGGTGGCAATTGCAAATTGGCCCGCGTTAATTGTATACTGGATAGCTGTTATCATTGGACTGGCATGGCAATTCATCCTTTCATTAATCATTCTTAAACGTGATGGGCATGAATTAAATTGGCAGACGGTAGTAACAAGAATGAAATATCAAAGACCGGTAAATCCCAAAACTGGTAAATCAAGTTATTGGCTTCTTTTATGGACAATACCATTCATTTTATTAAGTACCGTGATACAGTCCGGTTTAATCAGCTTGCCAAATGTAGATAGCTGGGTGGATCCGCTTTTANAGCATTTGCCAAAATATGATTTATCAAGTTTGGCTACAACCGAATACAAGGGTGCTTGGTGGATTCTTGGACTATTTATAGTAACAAGCATATTCAATTACTTTTTGNGTGAAGAGTTTATGTATAGGGGAATACTCTTACCTAAAATGAATGGCGTCTTTGGAAAATGGGATTGGTTTTTCAATGGTATATTATTTGGATTTTATCATCTTCATAAGCCCCAGATAATACTATCAACAGNNGCTCTATATTTTGGATTAGTATTTGCCTTTCCGTCAAAGCTATTCCAATCAAATTGGATGGCAGTGATTATTCATGGACTAGAAGGGTTGTTGGGTATAATAGTAGTATTAGGAGTAATTCTAGGATTGTCGTAGATGAACAATTTGAAGACTCGGTGACGATGACGGATGACGCCCAACTACCACCAATCGAGTAGGCGGCCTCGCCAGTTGTAACTGACGAGGTGCGCCTCTCACACCACTGTACGTACGGGCCTCGTATACAGCGGTTCATTAAGTTGTGGAGCTACTGTGGAGTAGTAGGTAAGCATAGATTCGTACCCTCGTTTTGCAAGGCGTTGCAGTGTAATGGTGGTTCGCATAATGGGGCTTTGGGCTACTGCCCATCCTCCCATTCGTGTTCTGCTCCACGCATACGCCTGTCGGGCATTAACTCCGAGCCGAATGAAGTTTTTCTTCCTCCGGTCGGCTTTCTTCCAGTCTGCCCAAATGCAGTACCTTAGTCTATGGCGCACCAACTGTCGAGTTCTTTGAGTTTGCTCTGTATATTTCCCATGCGGAAATAGTTGATCCAACCCGGTGAATCTCTTTCAGGTTGGTGATGCGCTCATCGAACGTACGGGCTGCCGTTTTCTTCGTGATGTGTTTTAAGCTGCGCTTTAGCTTCGCCCAACTCTTGTCTGCAACCACCAGTTGGTATTTGCCTTTGACGCCTTTTTCATACGTGGGCACAAACTGATAACCCAGTATGTTGAATTGAACAGGTTTGCGTATGCCGCTCTTTTCCCGGTTTATGGACAGCTTCAACTTGTTTTTCAAAAACAGAAAAATGCTGTTGCCAACTTTGCGGGCTGTGTTTCTACTTTTCGTATAAACACTAAAGTCATCGGCATACCGCACATACCGGTGCCCTTGTTTTTCCAATTCTTTATCTAACTCGTGGAGTAAGATGTTGGACAGCAGCGGGCTCAACGGGCTGCCCTGTGGAACGCCTTTTCTCCGTTTGACTAATCGCCCGTCAATCTTTATCGGGGCGCGTAGCCATTTACGGATAAGGCGTAACGTCAACGGGCATTTCACTTTGCTGTACACAAGTTCCAGCAAGATCACATGATCTACTTCATCGAAGAAGTTCTTTAGGTCTATGTCAACAATGTGAACATATCCTGCATGGATGTTTTGATGGGCTTGTTGCACCGCCTGATGCGCATTACGATTGGGACGGAAGCCGTAGCTGTTTGCTGTGAACTCTGTCTCGAATTTTGGCGCGATAACCTGACTGACCGCTTGTTGTAACATGCGGTCGGTTACCGTGGGAATTCCCAGCAGTCGGGTCTTGCCATTCTCTTTGGGTATCGCTACCCCTAAGATGGATTGCGGTAAGTAGCGTCCGTTACATACCGCGGTCGCTATCGCGTCTCTGTTTTTATTCAAGTGTTGACGCAATGCTGTGACTGTCATACCATCTACGCCTGCCGAACCTCCGTTCGACACGACCTGACGATATGCTTTGTGCATGTTCTTTCTGCTAATAACCCTCTCAATCATCTTCTTTTATACTACTCTTTGTTTCTCTTGTTCCGCTTATCGTAAGGCTATAACTATATAATGGTTACTCCTTACAGCATTTGGAACAACTTAACGTTCTGCCCTTCATTGATGTGTGAGTCCTCCCCATATAGCGGGGCTCGTTCCTATCAACTACTATGGCGTCTGCTGACTTCTCCTTGATGTACACGACATCAGGAGACCTCCCAGGTAAGACACTTATCCTTCCGTCTATCTCTGCCACATCTACATACCACCTCTTTTGCACCAACAGGCTTCGTGATGATGTGCTCACTCACCCGAAGTGGCATGCCTCTGTATGTGGTTCATGTTCTTCAGTACAGACTTTTGCAGTCCTGCTTCCTTCAGTTCAAGGATCACTCCTTACAACCTTGCAGCTTGCTATGTGCTTTTAGGATTCGCACATCAGGGACTTGCACCCTTGGGATAATCAAACTATTTTCCCGTCTGGAAAACAGTTGTGCCATGCTGGGCACACACAACATGTTTGCGCTATGGCCGGGCGACAAGTTAAATTTTAGTATTTTTATAAACCAACGTTTGGTCTCGTGGGACAACGCGCGGCTTCGGAAGCCGGCCACATCGCAAACACAAACGTTGGCAGCAAGCCTAAAAAGACACGACAGATAGTTTATGAGTGCTGAAATATTGACAATTGCACCGACTTCAGGAAATGCTCCAGAGATTCATTTTGGAGAGCATTTTAGACATCCGTTATGGATAGAGTTTGTCAATAATGACACTGAAAAATGGTTTGGTTGTTTTTCGAGTGATTATCCGAATGTTTTAAATAAAGTGCTTGTTGATAAGGAAAATAAATCAGCTTTTGTAGTATCAGGTGGGATAGGATATTTGGTTGATATAAACAATAGAATTCTTAAACATAAAACGGAAGACCATCCACTGATTGAAAGCTTGATTCTGACAAATGATCCAGACTATTTTATAGCAGGGACTTTTTATAGTATTTACGTATTTGATACTGATAAATTGATCCAAGAGATTACACCTAACATGACTATAGATGGGATTTACTTTAAAAGCCAAATCGGCAGAAAAGCAATAGGTGATTTAGCATCAGCAGAAAATCAGTATGAATCCAATTTGGATTTTGAATTTGATTTGGAAACATTTGAACTAACAATGAATCAAAAGGTGATTCGCAAGGACTATAAGGTTTTTGAGACCATAAGAGTTGTTGATAAAAATTGGAATGAAAAGCCAAATATGATTAGGAGATTGATTGATAAACTAAAGAATTAGAAAAGGCCAGTTGCCAATCGAGTAGGCGGCCTCGCCAGTTGTAACTGACGAGGTGCGCCTCTCACACCACTGTACGTACGGGCCTCGTATACAGCGGTTCATTAAGTTGTGGNNAGCTACTGTGGAGTAGTAGGTAAGCATAGATTCGTACCCTCGTTTTGCAAGGCGTTGCAGTGTAATGGTGGTTCGCATAATGGGGCTTTGGGCTACTGCCCATCCTCCCATTCGTGTTCTGCTCCACGCATACGCCTGTCGGGCATTAACTCCGAGCCGAATGAAGTTTTTCTTCCTCCGGTCGGCTTTCTTCCAGTCTGCCCAAATGCAGTACCTTAGTCTATGGCGCACCCAACTGTCGAGTTCTTTGAGTTTGCTCTGTATATTTCCCATGCGGAAATAGTTGATCCAACCCGGTGANATCTCTTTCAGGTTGGTGATGCGCTCATCGAACGTACGGGCTGCCGTTTTCTTCGTGATGTGTTTTAAGCTGCGCTTTAGCTTCGCCCAACTCTTGTCTGCAACCACCAGTTGGTATTTGCCTTTGACGCCTTTTTCATACGTGGGCACAAACTGATAACCCAGTATGTTGAATTGAACAGGTTTGCGTATGCCGCTCTTTTCCCGGTTTATGGACAGCTTCAACTTGTTTTTCAAAAACAGAAAAATGCTGTTGCCAACTTTGCGGGCTGTGTTTCTACTTTTCGTATAAACACTAAAGTCATCGGCATACCGCACATACCGGTGCCCTTGTTTTTCCAATTCTTTATCTAACTCGTGGAGTAAGATGTTGGACAGCAGCGGGCTCAACGGGCTGCCCTGTGGAACGCCTTTTCTCCGTTTGACTAATCGCCCGTCAATCTTTATCGGGGCGCGTAGCCATTTACGGATAAGGCGTAACGTCAACGGGCATTTCACTTTGCTGTACACAAGTTCCAGCAAGATCACATGATCTACTTCATCGAAGAAGTTCTTTAGGTCTATGTCAACAATGTGAACATATCCTGCATGGATGTTTTGATGGGCTTGTTGCACCGCCTGATGCGCATTACGATTGGGACGGAAGCCGTAGCTGTTTGCTGTGAACTCTGTCTCGAATTTTGGCGCGATAACCTGACTGACCGCTTGTTGTAACATGCGGTCGGTTACCGTGGGAATTCCCAGCAGTCGGGTCTTGCCATTCTCTTTGGGTATCGCTACCCCTAAGATGGATTGCGGTAAGTAGCGTCCGTTACATACCGCGGTCGCTATCGCGTCTCTGTTTTTATTCAAGTGTTGACGCAATGCTGTGACTGTCATACCATCTACGCCTGCCGAACCTCCGTTCGACACGACCTGACGATATGCTTTGTGCATGTTCTTTCTGCTAATAACCCTCTCAATCATCTTCTTTTATACTACTCTTTGTTTCTCTTGTTCCGCTTATCGTAAGGCTATAACTATATAATGGTTACTCCTTACAGCATTTGGAACAACTTAACGTTCTGCCCTTCATTGATGTGTGAGTCCTCCCCATATAGCGGGGCTCGTTCCTATCAACTACTATGGCGTCTGCTGACTTCTCCTTGATGTACACGACATCAGGAGACCTCCCAGGTAAGACACTTATCCTTCCGTCTATCTCTGCCACATCTACATACCACCTCTTTTGCACCAACAGGCTTCGTGATGATGTGCTCACTCACCCGAAGTGGCATGCCTCTGTATGTGGTTCATGTTCTTCAGTACAGACTTTTGCAGTCCTGCTTCCTTCAGTTCAAGGATCACTCCTTACAACCTTGCAGCTTGCTATGTGCTTTTAGGATTCGCACATCAGGGACTTGCACCCTTGGGATAATCAAACTATTTTCCCGTCTGGAAAACAGTTGTGCCATGCTGGGCACACACAATGTGTATGTGCCATTGTGGGGGTTCGTGTTAATTCGTAGTTTGGTTTCTTAAATACGTTCGGTCACGGTGGACAGTGACGGAGCAGGTCGCCAAAATCATTCCCTACGGTCATTCATTTTGGCTCCTATCCCCACAACGTCACATACACGAACGTTGTAGGCCAGTTTTATGAGAGTTGAATCAACGACACGACTGACAAGTAAGTTCGACACCTTCGGGACAATTGGGACTACGACCGCGACCTTAGTATGTACTGGACTGCTAACTTTCATGATTTATGTTTGGGCATATGACCTAGAGGGCATCGGACTGTTTCAAAGACTGATGATTACATTTTTTCCTTTGTTAGTAATGCCATTACTGTGGAGAGTTGAGATGCCAAAAATAAAAAGAATTGAAATTGATGAAGACGGACTGACACTAACAAATCCTTTTATTGGCACAAGGACAAAATTGCTTTGGGACAATTTGGATGGCTACAAAACAATGACGCATGTGACACGTGGCGGACTAGTAAACGAATTAATAATTGTATCAAATGGGGCAGAGATATTTGACATCTCATCCTACTACTACAAAAACTTCAAGGAGATAAGAAGACTCGTGACAAGGAATTTGAGTAACGTTGGACAAAAAGATTTTAAATATTGGGACTACTTCAAAAGAAGAGTGTTCAAATAAAACCGGCCTACAACAGCAGCTATTTGCAATTGCGGGGTTTGGTGTTAAATTAAAGTTTATGTTTCACAATGTAGTTCGGTCACGGGGACAATTACGGAGCAGGTCAGCTTTAACATTCCGCTACGCTCCATTTTTAAAGCCTCCTATGCCCGCAACTGCAAATAGCCAAACGTTAGCGTGCATTATCTTCGGACAGATTTGACCATGAAAAACTTAATATTACTGACACTTCTGGGACTGTGTTGTTGCACGCCAGACAAAAAGGGAACCGACACGACAGACAATCAAGAAATTTTAATGGTTGACAATGAGTTTGTTAAATATTTAGAACTTCTGCCGACAGTAACTCTTCCGTTTGAGACGAATTGTGAGAAATGCTGTGATCATCTAAAAGTGGACTACGACAACGTGTTAATAAACAGGTTCAAACCTGAGGGCACAGCCATTGTTGGACTCGTAAGTAAAACAAAGGACAGAGCAATTATTCTCGTGACATATCCGGCAGACATGATAATTCCTTCGCTCAAAGTTTATGACTTAAACGGAAATCTGACCGGAGACATGACTTTCATGACAAGTTACTGTGGCGGTGAACCAGGATTTTACAACAAACAGTTTTTAGGATCGACAAAAATATTTTATTGAGTCAAATTGATACCTTATGGAGATTCCGATGTAATTGACCACTTGTATCCGGAGCAAACTGACCAGGGAATCCGGAGCAAACTGACCACCCAAATCCGGACGAAATTGACCACCCTTATCCGGTCAAACTGACCACCCCGATTGATGTCTTCTTGGCGCCTGTTTTAGTAGGCCAAAAATTGTGACGTTGGCGGCTTAACCCCAACGTCCAATGGCCAATAAAACAATAGCGATGATTCAAATCCGTCAGATACTCCGCTTGCACACGCAAGGCAAGAGTAAACTTCAAATCGTGATGCTCACCGGAGTATCCCGCAATACCGTCAAGCGCTACCTGCGCAGGTTTGACGAGGGGCACTACACCTATGAAGCTGTCTGTTCCATGACTGATCATGAACTGGAGATACTCTTTGGTGGTGCCGATAAGCAGAGCAGTTCTAACGCAAAACTTCAGACTTTACAGGGCTTATTCCCCGAACTGAGTAAACAACTCAAACGAAAAGGCATGACTCTTCAAAAGCTCTGGGAACAGTATCATGAACAATATCCAGAGGGTTATCGCAGAAGTCAATTCTGTCTTCACTTCCATCAATACGTGCGCGGAACCAATCCGGTGATGCACCTGGAACATAAAGCAGGTGATAAGACCTACATTGACTTTGCCGGAGACAAGCTTTCGATTGTTAATCCACACACCGGTGAAGAAAGAAAAGTAGAAGTCTTTGCTGCCATCCTGGGATGCAGTCAACTCACGTATGTTGAAGCGGTCAACTCTCAGAAGACAGAAGACCTCATTAACGTAACAGAAAATGCATTTCAATATTTTGGAGGCGTTACGGCCGCCATTGTTCCTGACAACCTGAAGAGTGCAGTAACCAAAAGCAGTAAATATGAACCCCAGATCAATGAAACGTTTGCTGATTTTGCAGAACACTACGGTACAGCCGTAATCCCCGCCAGAGCCTATCGCCCAAGAGATAAATCGTTGGTGGAAGGCATTATAAAAATCATCTACACCAGAATTTACGCGCCCCTCAGACACCGAACCTTCACCAGCCTGGAAGAGCTTAATGCAGCGATACGGATTCTCTTAGAGGAACTTAATAATGCCCATCTAAAAGGACGAGACTATAGTCGTAGACAGCAGTTCGAAGAACTGGAACGTGACGAACTACAATCTCTGCCGGCTTATCGCTATGAGTTTAAAAGACAATTGATGGTGACGGTCATGAAAAATGGGCACGTAGGTCTTAGTGTCGATAAACATTATTACAGCGTGCCCTTTCGTTTCATTGGGAAGAAGGTTAAAATCCTGTACACCTCAACACAGGTAGAAATTTTCTTTCGTTATGAGCGCATAGCCGTACACGCCAGGAACCAACGCAAATACCAGTATACAACGATCAATGAGCACTTAGCTTCTGCTCATCGCTACCTCAGTGATTGGACAGCGGATAAGTTTATTGAACAAGGGAAAGTCATCCATGCTGATGTAGCGGCTTATATCTGTAAAGTCATTGACGGAAAATCCCATCCGGAGCAAGCCTATAAATCCTGTTCGGGTATCTTAAGTTTAGCACGCAAAGTAGGTACTCAACGATTAATCAATGCCTGCCGAAGGGCTAATCAATATGGCATTTATAACTACCCCATCATTGTTCAAATCCTGGACAAGAAACTCGATGTCTTCTCACCGGAGAGCGAACACATTAACGCCATGCCCGACCATGATAACATCCGTGGGGGTGATTACTACCAGTAAATTATTTTTCAACTAACCCAATAGACTATGAACACTGAAACACTTGAAAAATGAAGAAGATGCGCCTGCTGGGAATGCACCGTGCTTTTCAAACCAGTCTGCAAACACCCCGCCCCGAAAGTCTTACGGTGGATGAGATGATCGCACAGCTTATCAACAGTGAATGGGACGACAGGCATAACCGCTCCATTGACCGGAGTATGAAGCGTGCCCGGTTCCGTTACAACGCTACGTTAGAAAATCTGGACTATGCTCCCGGGCGAGGGATTGATAAAAATCAAATCCATCGTTTTGCTGATGGATCTTTCATTAAGCAAAATGAAAATATCCTCATTACCGGAAGTACCGGTACAGGAAAAAGTTACCTGGCATCAGCACTTGGTCATCATGCTTGCTTAATTGGATTTAAAGTATTGTACATGAATGCTACGCGGTTATTTGCCCAACTGAAGATGGCTAAGGCCGATGGTTCCATACTCAAAGAAATGGCCCGGATTGAAAGACAAGACCTACTTATTATCGATGACTTTGGCATCCAACCCTTTGATCATCCGGCCAGGTTATCCCTGTTAGAACTCATTGAAGACAGGCATGGAAAACGGTCAACCATATTAACTTCTCAATTACCGGTGAAACAATGGCATGATGTAATCGGTGAACAAACCGTTGCTGATGCCGTGCTTGATCGAATCGTACACAACGCTCACAGGGTGGAATTAAAAGGCGAATCGCTTCGGAAAAAATGGAGTAAAAAACAGTAGAACAAAACGAAGATTAATTAATTTTAAAACACTGAAACTGGCAGCACAATTTTGACATCAACTACTGGTGGTCAATTTGCTCCGGATACAAGTGGTCAATTATACCGGATTTTGCACAATGATGGGAACAACACAAGAGTACCTGATTAAGGGCGGAAACTACAAATCCTCGACAAATGGGACTTTTTTTCAATGGCAACTCTATATTAACAAGGACAATAAGTTATATAACAAAATGGCCAATTCACCGACAATATTATGGAATGACGGTGCCTCTAATCCTGACGAAGTTGTTAAAGCTGAAATAAACAAAGGAGTAATTGACATCTTGGGGCACAAATGTGACGAACTTGTTTTAACTTGTAAGAGTGGAGTCCAAAAGTACTATTTCAGTACCAATTTAAAAGTTGACCCTAAATTATTTGAACAACATAAGTTCGGGAATTGGAATGAAGTTATATCACGGACTAACTCGTTGCCATTAAAAATGATTATCGACAGTCCTCAATTTACCCTTGAGTGTGTGGCGACAGAAATTGTTTCAATGAAACTGGACGACAAACTATTTGAATTACCGGCTGACAGCAAAGTAGAAAAGAGTCCGTACTAAAAACTGCACCCAACAGCAGTCTATTTGCAATTGCGGGGTTTGGTGTTAAATTAAAGTTTATGTTTCAAAATGTAGTTCGGTCACGGGGACAATTTTACAGCAGGTCGGCTTTAACATTCCGCTGCGCTCCATTTTTAAAGCCTCCTATACCCGCAACTGCAAATAGCCAAACGTTGCCGGTAATTGCTAACGACTGACATGACGACTAAGAATATCTTGGTATTGACAATCCTTTTCTTTACCTCATGTGGGACAAAGTCGACCGACTCAACAATCACTGACCAATCCCCAGACTCAGTGACGAATTCGAACAATGCGGACGAAGAGGACTTTGATGAATTCTTTAAAAAATTTACGAGTGACTCGGTGTTCCAGATGGAGCGGACGAAATTTCCATTTCGAGTAATATGGCTAACTGAAGACGGTGAAATGACACACGAGACAGAAAAGGAAGACTGGACACATTCGACATTTCATTATGAGGACAATTACGCTACACGACAGGTAGACGGCTACACTCAAGAAATAAAGTTGTTTGGAGACAGTGTAAGACTAGAGCAGAGGGGTGTTGACAACGGAATCTACGTTGACTATTTGTTCATAAGAGAAAATGGGAAATGGATTTTGTTTACGGGACGGGACTACTCCGACTGACGCAACTACCGGCAACACTGTGCATAATCAATGGCGGGGTTCGGTGAAAATTTGTAGTTATAGTTTTCAAACAACGTTCGGTGTCGTGGGACGATGACGTGTAGGTCGCGCTAAACATTCCGCTACGCTTCATTTTTAGCGCTCCTATACCCGCCACTGCACAAACCCAAACGTTGTGTGTAATGCCGCTGGACAGAAAAGTCCTATCGAAAAAGAGGGGGAAATTTTGTAAATTGTGGAGTGAAAAATGTGAAGATTAACCACCTCGACTTTGTTGTAGATAAGCTGACAAATTCGATTGAGAACGTAAAGACTGGGGACAGCTTTAAAACTGACGTTTCCTTATTGACAAGAGACGAAATTAAGGTCGTTTCCAAGAAAAATGGGTGGGTATTTGACTGGAAATCAGAACTTAGGGCACCAGAAAAAGAGGTCTATAAGCTTACAATTTCAGGCAGTACCAACATTCAGGGACTGATTAGTATAACCTTCAGGGACGACCACGTCTACATGCACTTAATTGAGAGTGCCCCATTCAATAAAGGTAAGGGCAAGGCATACTTAGGAGTACCTGGTAACTTAGTTGCTTTTGCGTGCCGCGTTTCATTTCAGAGAGGCGGTGGCGGGTATCTTTCTTTTAACTCCAAGACACAATTAATTGAGCACTATATTAAATCATTAGGTGCCGTTCATTTTGGCGGGACTCTTATGGTTATTAGACCTGAGACATCATTAAAACTTATTGACAAATACTTTAACGACTGACATATGGGATTGATTAAAGAACCTTTAAACGTGGACTTTGTAGTTGACCCTAGACCGTTGACTGAGAAAGAACGAAAATGATTAGCGACTTTATTAAAGCGGACAAATTAAAGAAAGCAAAGATGATTGACCGAATTAAGAAAAGTCAAAAGAGACGTTCACGAACAAAAGTGAGTTGATTGCGGCACTACACACAACACAAGTAGCTGTTGCACAACCCCATTGTAGAAAGATTATTTTGGAGTTACTGTTCGGGTGGTCATTTTGTGGACAACTCTGTGGATAGCTTCGTCATCAGACTGAAATTTTACTTTCGGTTGCAGAGAGGAGATTTTTCAAGTAAAAAACGAAGGTGTTGACTAGGTCAGATGACTCCTTGCGCAGGCTTACAACAGCTGCCATTGGTCTTTGAATGTTGAACTTCATCATCTTTTTGATGTTGTACGCAACGGCAGCCATCAGCATACACTTGTTGGCCTGTTTTATTCCGCGCGTGTTTACACGCTTCATGTTTAAGAAATTGATCAGTGTTCCAAGCACTGGCTCAACCGTGCTTTGCGGGCTGAACGCCTCCGAATCAACGGAAGTGGAAAATTCAACTTTCGTTCTTCGTATTAGCATCAGTACTAAAAATCCCGCCCATCGTCAATACGCGGCCCGTTATGCCGCATTGCTTTTGGGCAGTTTGGACATCTGAAACAAAGTACTTACCTTTGACGTAAGTAACGTATGACGGCATTATGATAACATCCTTTGGCTCGAAAGAGACCNAAAAAATATGGGACGGTGAGAGAGTTCGGGGTTTCGCGACAGAATTGCAAGAAGTAGCAAGACGAAAATTGAGAATGTTAAATAATTCACAAAATCTGACAGACTTGCAGATTCCGCCATCGAATAGACTGGAGAAATTGAAAGGAAACTTAAAAGACTACTATTCTATCAGAATTAACGACCAATGGAGGATAATATTCAAATGGGACAAAGGAAATGCCTCGGACGTTGAAATATTGGATTATCATTNNAAAAACGAGTGAGATATGAAAAGATTAAAGAACATTCATCCTGGAGAAATTCTTCAAGAGGAGTTTTTACTTCCACTGGGACTTAGTGCGTACAAATTATCAAAAGACATAGGAATTCCTCAGACCAGAGTTTCCGAGATTATAAAAGGTAACAGGAGAGTAACAATGATACCGCATTGCGACTTTCAAAATATTTTGGAAACTNCAGCAAAATTTTGGCTGGGCCTTCAAGACGATTTCGACATTGAAGAAGAAGAACGATTAAAATCGAGAGAGTTTGATTCAATTGAGCACTATCAAAGCAACGCAGCATAACACAAGTAGCTGTTGCACAACCCCATTGTAGAAAGATTATTTTGGAGTTACTGTTCGGATGGTCGTTTTGTGGACAACTCTGTGGATAGCTTCGTCATCAGACTGAAATTTTACTTTCGGTTGCAGAGAGGAGATTTTTCAAGTAAAAAACGAAGGTGTTGACTAGGTCAGATGACTCCTTGCGCAGGCTTACAACATGCCATTGGTCTTAGGATGTTGAACTTCATCATCTTTTTGATGTTGTACGCAACGGCAGCCATCAGCATACACTTGTTGGCCTGTTTTATTCCGCGCGTGTTTACACGCTTCATGTTTAAGAAATTGACAGTGTTCCAAGTACTGGCTCAACCGTGCTTTGCCTGAGCTTCTTCATCTTCTTTGCATAGTCAGTCTGCAAACGCTCGTGCATCTTATCGTAGTGCGGTTTGTCGGGACGGTAATGAATGAACACTTGTAAAACAGGTTGCCATTCAAACTCAAATTTCATACAAACAAAAAACCACCCGGTTGCCGGATGGTTTAATTTATTAAAAGCAATCTCAAAATCTGTGCAGAGAAATCCGGAGGCCGGAATCTACTTCGCAAATCGTTTTGCTACTTCACCCCAATTCACCACATTCCAGAAAGCCGTACAATAATCCGGCCTGCGGTTTTGGTAGTTCAGATAATACGCGTGTTCCCAAACATCCAGCCCTAAAATCGGTGTGCCTTTTACTTCGGCTACATCCATTAACGGGTTATCCTGGTTGGGCGTAGAGGTAATGGCTAATTTGCCCGATGCATCTTTTATTAACCATGCCCAGCCTGAACCAAAACGGCCCGCAGCCGCAGCATTAAACTTGGTTTTGAATTCATCAAAATTTCCGAAAGCAGCATTAATAGCTTCGGCCAAAGCCCCGGTGGGGGCACCGCCTGCATTGGGGCCCATAATAGTCCAGAACAACGAGTGGTTGTAATGCCCNCCGCCATTGTTGCGGACGGCAGCCGGGTATTTTGAAATGTTCTTGCAGATTTCTTCAAGGCTCAGATTTTCTTCGGGCTTGCCAGCCACTGCATTATTTAAGTTGGTAACGTATGCGTTGTGATGTTTGCCATGATGAATTTCCATGGTGCGTGCATCGATGTGCGGCTCTAATGCATTAAACGCATAGGGCAGCGCAGGAAGTGTAAATGCCATAATAAATCTATTTTTTTAGTGGATAACAAATATACAACAGAACCTGCTTTTGCAGCGAAAAGTTTATGACCGGTTAAATAAATTGAAACTTCTTTCCAAAATTCAGTTACAGGACATTTAGTGGCCCATTTGCTTATTATCTCAGAATTTAACGGCTCTGTTAGATTTTACGTGCTTTATAGCCTTCTTTCGTTAACAGGGCTAAAACCTTATCGCGCACATCGCCCTGAATCAAAATTTCGGAATCTTTGGCCGAACCGCCCACTCCGCATTTTGATTTCAGCAGTTTGGTTAATGCTTCCAGGTCGGCAGCGGTGCCAATAAAGCCTGTAATAAGCGTAACCTGTTTGCCCGCGCGGCCCGCATTATCCATTTGAATACGCAGGTTTTGTTTGGCAGGTTGCAACGTTTCAGCCTCTTCTTGCTGTTCATACGCATAATCAAAATCGGAATTGGTGGAATAAACTACACCTTCCCGATGCTTCCAATCGTTTTTTTGCTCATATTCTATAAACTATGGATTCGTAAAAAGATAAAGTTCAACAAAATTAAAATGGCACTTACTACCCCCAGGTTAAACCTGAATTCAATACCCTTCCACCAAAATGTTCCCAACAGGGAAGTAATTAACATGGCAATTGGCAAGAATTTAAAATTGCCATAAATCGAAACCATTACTTTTGATTTATACCGGGTCTTTTCATTTTCGAGCGTAAGCGGCACAGAAAACAACGAAGATGTGTGGATGGTAATAACAGAGCCTTTCTGAAATTCGCGTGCGGTTTCCATTTTTAACGTGATCGTCTCGCCATCCTGCAACGCCAACTGCGAAGACCGGTCGTATCGTGAATCGTGTTTAGGCGTTACTTCCAGAATCTCTTCGCGGATAGCTTTGGTGGGCAACGAAAGATCCGCTATCAATACAAACGAAAANAGCAAGGCCAATCGCGAAAACATCACTGCATGTTTCAGGTACTCGCGCATCAGGTTCAACACTTCCCTGCGTGAGGATGCCGATTCAGTTGCCACCGGCCCTCTGCGAAAGCGTGGATCGCGGCTACTGGTAAAGGGTGGTGGTTGTGATGGCACACCTTGCAATAGCTGGTCGTATTCTAGCTTCCGTTGCGGATCGCTCAGTACTTCATAGGCTTCATTTACTTCAATAAAAATGGCTGCTGCCTCCGCAGATGGATTCCGGTCGGGATGGTATTGAAGGGCCAGTTTGCGGTAGGCCCGCTTTACTTCCTGTGCGTGTGCATAAATAGTAAGCCCCAAAATGAAATAATAGTTTTTCATTGCCCCCACCCTAATTCAGAACAATAAATATAAAAAAGCCTCCCAAAAATGTGGGAGGCTTTGATAGCTGGCAAAAAGGGTGTTATCGCTTTACAACAAAGGTTAACACGGGGCGTTTGGCGTGTCCTACTACATCTTCGGCAATACTGCCGGCCAGCACGTGTGCAAAACCGGTGCGGCCGTGGGTAGCCATCGCAATTAAATCGGCATCGATGGTATCGGCAAAGTAGATGATTCCATCTTCTTCGGTAATGTCGTTAAACACATTGATGGTATAATTTTTAAGGCCCAGTTTTTTGGCAAATTTCTCCATGTAATCTTTCACCACATAATCGCGCTGAAAATCGCCCGGGGTGTTGATGCGAACCAAATGTACGGTAGAGTTATACAACTGCTGTGTCTTCTTTACCATGCGCGAGAAAATCTCCTCGTCTTTATGCATGGCTGTTGCGTACACTATATTTTTAAAATCTACCCGTGCAGGTTTCTTATTGATGCTCAGTACAGGGCACTTGGCATGGCGCACCACCCGCTCGGTATTGGTGCCTATTATCGTTTCAACGGCACCCGCGCGTCCGTGCGTACCCATTACTACCAGGTCAACTTTATTTTCCGTAATAATGGTTCTCATGCCATGAAATGCATTTCCAACACGCAGTTCACCGGTAATCTTTATTTCTTCGAACCGGGGNTCCATTACCAGTTTTTCTAACTGGGCTTTCGATTTNTCCAGGAGCTTAATCGTATATAGCCTATCGGCCCAATCTTCTTTGCGCCACTCACCTGTAACAGAAAATGAAGATGAGCTTGCTTGCTCCACTACGTGCAGCAGGGTAAGTTCTGCATTTGATTTNTTCGCAATTTCAGCCGCAACCTCAAGGGCTCCAATAGAGATTTTCGAAAAGTCGGTTGGTACCAGTATTTTTTCATGGTTATAAATAATTTAGATTCTTATTGATCCTGTTTTAAAAGTACAGAAATCAGTTCAAATTCAAAACGTAATTACTTACAGATTACCTCGCCCGCCAGCGTTTCGGCTGCACTTTCATTCAGATGCGGTGCCGGATGGTGAATAAATACCCGTGCCATTAGCCAGATGCCCACTAACATAAAAGAAATGGTGGCGATGCGGTTATAATACCGGGTAATCGATTTGAACCCCAGGCCCATCAGCCAGCTAAAACCAACCATAACGGGCCAGGTGCCTAACCCAAATAAAACCATAAAGAGAAATCCTTCGGTAGCTGTTGGCAGGATAAAACAGGATGTTAAAGCCAGGTAGGTGAGCCCACAGGGTAACAATCCATTTAACATACCCATTACAAACACAGCNCCGGCTTGTTTTTTCTGCAACCAGAAACCAAAAAGTTGCTTCAGTTTGCCGGTAAGTTTGTTTACCGCAGAAGTAAAAACAGGGATGTTTACGCCTGAGATTGCACCAATACCCATCAGTAAAAAAATGGCACCCATTAAGAATGATAAAACATGCTGATAGGCCGTAAGGCTGAACAAGCTTCCAAAAGCAGCAGCCAATAAACCCAGCAAACCATACGTTAGAACCCGGCCTGTATTATAAATAATCTTATGCCACATAAAGGGTTTGCGCGCGGTAATCGCCATAGCAAGCGGGCTACACATGCCTGCACAGTGTAAACTTCCGGCTAACCCTAATACAATGGCTGTCCACATAAATTTCAGAGCACCAATACCTTTTCGAAATAATATTCTTTATCTCCGGCCTTCCATGAAAAACCCACGCGGTACAAACCGGCTTCCCAGTTCTTTAATTCAAAATACTGATTGGAATCTGAAACGGCTGGCACTGCAAACTGATAGTCGAGCGCTTCTTTGCTTGGGCGCTGCACCGTAAGTTTTCCATTTTCGATCTGGCTGAATTGCGAAAATGTTATTTTCACTTTATTACCTTCAAACGATAATTCTGGTTTTGATGCCAACGCATTTACGTTGTTTTGGCGCTGCATCTTCTCGCTGTGTTTCAGTTCGTCTTCATAGTAGTTTTTTGAAACCAGGCTTACCTCCTGTTTCATGGCAATAAAAATCAAAGTGCCGATAAACAGTGCAAANCAAAACAAACGAACCCCATATCCATTTCATAACCCCACTATTTTTGTTTTAGCTTTTTGGTTTTATTCGTATAGGCCCGATAAACCGGGCCGTTGCCGTTTCCAACTTCTCATCACCCCGGTAAATACCTAACTCGATTACTGTTTTCGCTTCCGTTATTGCTTCTTCGGGTAATTTAATCATGATCATTCCCTTCGCAATTCCTTCTTTCGGCACTACCAGATTAGGATCGCCAATTTTCATATACGTAGCAGCCGGTGGTGATTCTACTTTTACCGTTAATTCAATATCATCAAATGTCTTGTTCAAAAACTCAATGCTGTATAAGTTGGTAATCTGGCCATCGTCTGTTTTGGTGTAGAGGGTGCCGGGTACTTTTAATATGGTGGTTTCAATATCCGCCCGNGTAAACACAAAGTAACCAAGCAAACTTATTAAGGCCGTAAGCACCGCAGCATAGCCCACCACCCGCGGGGTAAATATTTTNTGTTTACCCTGGCTAATGGCATTGTAGGATGAATACCGGATCAACCCTTTCGGCTTGTTTATTTTGAGCATCACATCATCGCAGGCATCCATACAGGCCGTGCAGTTTACGCACTCCAACTGGGTACCATTGCGAATATCAATACCGGTTGGGCATACGTGTACACAAAGCTTGCAGTCAATACAATCGCCTTGCTTTTCGGTANNATGGTTGCCTGATTTTTTCAGCTTGCCGCGTGGTTCGCCCCGTAACCAATCGTAGGCAACTACCAACGAATCTTTTACCAACAATACGCCTTGTAATCGTCCATACGGACACACGGCAATGCAAGCCTGCTCGCGAAACCAGGCAAACACTCCGTAAAAAATTGCGGTGAATGCCAGCAGGCCAATAAAACCGGCCAGGTGTTCTAAAGGCGATTGTGTAACAATTTCTTTTACCTGATCCAGCCCAATCAGGTAAGCCATGGTGGTGTGTGAAATCAGTAACGAGATTAAGATAAAGATGGTTTGTTTGGCTGATTTCTTAATAATTTTNTCCCGCGTCCATTTGCTATTGTTTAACCTGCGTTGGGCATTGGCATCGCCTTCAATCCAGTATTCAATTTTGCGGAATACCATTTCCATAAATAAGGTTTGCGGGCAGGCCCACCCGCACCACAAGCGGCCAAATGCAACCGTAAACAGAATTATGAAAACGAAAAAGGTAATCAGCGTAAGGGCCAGCAGAAAANNATCCTGCGGCCAGAATACCTGGCCAAACAAGATAAACTTACGCTCGAATATATTGAAGAGTAAAAACGGCCGGCCTTCCCATTGTAAAAACGGGCCCACAAAAAACAAACTGAGTAACACCACTGTTACCCAGATGCGCAGCTTGTGAAAATACCCAGCCGGTTTTTTGGGATATATCCAAACCCGTTTACCTTTTTCATCTACTGTGGCCAGGGTATCCCGAAATTCTTCTTCGTATTGATAGAAATTATGTCCGTTCTCCTTCATACTGACTCACCAGGTTAACGCACGCGTTGCCTACAAATTAGTCTTCACCGAGTCGGCCGGGGCTGACTCAGCCGGCTTATATAATTCTCCCTCCGGNCTTTTTCCATTTTCCGGATTTGTTCCCTGTAAGGTAAGTATATAACTGGATACATTNCTGCATTTTTCAGGACTTATGAAGCCTTCCCAGGCGATCATGTTGGTACCCTGCACTCCATGGCGCACCACCTTAAAGATATCCTGAATTGCGCCACCGTGTTTCCAATATTCATCTGTAAGGTTAGGGCCAATATCNCCTCCACCATCTTTACGATGGCAAGACGCACAGTTATTCAAAAATGTGGTTTTTCCATCAGCTAATGCATTGGCATCGGTAATCCGCTGCACCGTTGTTTCATCAATTGCTGCGGCAGGACTTGATGCTTTAAGTTTACGGGCTTGTTCATCGGCCATGGCCAATTCGGTTTCGTATTCTTTCAAAGGCAGTGGCAAGGTATCGGACATGTGGTAAACCACCATGTACACACCAGCAAATACAATGGTTGCATAGAACATCCATTTCCACCACGGGGGCAAATGGTTATCCAATTCGCGGATGCCATCATACACGTGATCCAGCGTGATATCGGCTTCCTTCTCCACAGGCACAAAGTCGTTTGATTCTTTCCATAACCTGGCCCATAACGAAGGTTCTTCTTTATAGGGAATTCCTAACCGTTCGGCTCGCTCGCGGGCGGCTTGCTTCGCCATATAGTTGAGCACCTGCAGCATGTATAGTGCAACCAGCATAACCAAGAGTGCCACTACAAAAACAAATCCTACTATTATATAAAACTTCAGCATGGGATCATCCCACAAAGAGACAGCAGATACCGGCTCTGTTTTGGTTTGTGCAAAACCTGAGAAGAAGCTAAGCAACAAGGCGAATACAACAATCAATTTTTTCATAGTGTTCAGGTTAGGGGTTCGGCATTAACATCAGATTCAGATCCATCGTGCAGTGGTTTTTCACTCATCTCACGAATAAAGGTTTTATCGGCTGTGAATGCCCACCATACCAACACGATAAAAAATGTGAAAAAGATAACAAACGATATAACCGGCCAGATGGCCACGTTATCGATACTTTGAAGTACGTGCTTATACATGGCGCTTAATCGTTTTCGCTTAGTTTAATATCCGTACCCAACCGTTGCAGGTAAGCAATCAAAGCTACAATCTCAGCATCGGCTGTTGTTTCAAGACCTTCTAAACTCAGGTTATCGGCAATTCGTTTGGCCTGGGCATCCAACTCCTGGTTGGCTATTTCTTCATACCCTTCGGCATACGGAACACCAATGGTACGGAGCGCTGAAATTTTTCCGGCTGTTAAACTCTTATCAATTTGTTGCTCGTATAACCAGGGATATGCGGGCATGATGGAGCCGGTACTTACTTCGGCTGGTGTAAGCATGTGGCGGAAGTGCCAGCTATCTGCATACTTATTACCGAGCCGGTGCAAATCTGGTCCGGTTCGTTTTGAACCCCACAGGAACGGATGGTCATACACAAACTCGCCTGCTTTGGAGTACTCCCCTCCTTTCGGGTCGTAGCGCTGCACTTCCGAACGGAATGGACGAATCATTTGTGTGTGGCAGTTTACACAGCCTTCGCGCACGTAGATATCGCGGCCATGCAACTCGAGTGGTGTATATGGTTTTACCGAAACAATGGTTGGCACATTCGATTTGATCAGGAAAGTTGGAACCATCTCGATAATACCTCCGATTAGGATGGCAACCAGGGCCAATACAGTAAACAGAATTGGTTTTGCTTCCAAAACACGATGCCAGTAACCATCGGATGCATGCTTTACTTTTACCAGCGGTGAAACCTCCGCTTCTTCATTCGAAACAAAGGTACCGGCATAAGCAGTCTTGATCAGGTTATAGGTCATGATGATAACACCGGTCAGGTATAGTCCGCCCCCTACCGCGCGCAGCATGTACATGGGTAAAATCTGGGTGGTAGTTTCCAGGAAATTCTGGTACCGTAAAAANCCATCTGCAGCAAATTCTTTCCACATTAAACTTTGCACAACGCCCGAAACATACAATGGCATTGCATAAAACACGATACCGAGCGTTCCGATCCAGAAATGAAGGTTGGCGAGTTTAGGAGAATACAACTTGGTATTCCACATGCGTGGGATTACCCAATACAGCATTCCAAANATCAGGAACCCGTTCCAGCCTAACCCNCCNACGTGTACGTGCGCAATAATCCAATCGGTATAGTGGGCTATGGCATTTACATTTTTNAAAGAAAGCAGCGGGCCCTCCAGTGTAGCCATACCGTAAGCAGTTATTGCAACTACCATAAATTTCAATACAGCATCTTCCCGCACACGATCCCACGCACCACGCAACGTAAACAACCCATTAAGCATACCACCCCAGCTTGGTGCAATAAGCATAATCGAAAACACAGTACCCAACGACTGTGCCCAATCCGGCAATGCAGTATATAACAAGTGGTGCGGACCAGCCCAGATGTAAATGAATATCAGCGACCAGAAGTGAATAATAGAAAGCCGGTACGAATACACGGGNCGGTTGGCTGCCTTGGGCAAGAAATAGTACATAATGCCCAGAAAGGGNGTAGTAAGAAAGAACGCGACCGCATTATGACCATACCACCATTGCACCAATGCATCCTGCACACCCGCATACCAGGAGTAGCTTTTGAAAAAGTTNACCGGTATAGCAAAAGAGTTTACGATATGCAGAACCGCCACGGTAACAAATGTGCCAATGTAAAACCAGATGGCTACATACATGTGCTGTTCGCGTCTTTTAATAATAGTACCAATCATATTTATGCCGAACGCAACCCAAACTACTGCAATGGCAATATCAATGGGCCACTCTAACTCCGCATATTCCTTTGACGTGGTCAATCCAAGCGGAAGGGTAATGGCTGCCGCCACAATAATTAATTGCCAACCCCAAAAGTGAAACCAACTAATGGCATCGCTATAAAGGCGGGTCTTAAGCAGCCGTTGCATACTGTAGTACACACCGGCAAACATGGCATTACCCACAAAGGCAAAAATTACGGCATTGGTGTGCAATGGCCGGATTCGCCCAAACGTGGTGTACTGCAAATCGAAATTAAAAAGGGGATAAAAGAGCTGAATAGCGGCCAGAAGGCCGACTGTCATGCCCACGATGCCAAAAATTACCGTTGCGATAATAAAAGCCTTAACAATCTTGTTGTCGTAGTGAATTTTCTCGAGCTGCATTGGTTTTAGGTCTAATTGCGGTTATAAAAATAAGATGGATAAATAAGGGGTTGATATGATTGTGATTAGAGAAAAAGATGATTTTTGTCATAAATCCTGTGGGCGTACAATTAATTCCAACCATGGGGTTACCCAAAGTTAAGGCTTCATCCCATCAATTTCCTGTAAATTTTAATTACTAACTCCATTTGAGTTTGTAGCAAAAAGGAAGGAACTACTCAATACCATATAAATTAAAAGTTAAGATTTGGTGTATAACATTATGACTGATTACTACTTAAGGGGTGTGGATAACCCGGTGAATAAGTTGTGCGATTCTTTTTGAAAGATGTTTTGCAGGAATGAATCAGTCAAGTACTTTCATATCACTAAGTTGATTTTCTGAGCGGGAGATCAACCCACGCTGAAAAACAAAAGATATTTTCTCCGGAACGTATCCGACAAAAAAGCAGCGAGGGAAGATTATGTCAGCAACGACTTTCTTCGGAAAGTAAAAGTTGGCATGAGGTTGAGACGGAATGTTGTGAAACAGGCCGTGCAGATTTTACCAACTCAGCAACAGTTTAGGATTGCACTCCGGCTACGGTTGGCAGGCAATAAGACGGGGAAATCAAGTAAAATTGATCTTCCCCGTTTTTATTTCAGGCCGCTATTGAACTTGCAAATTCTTATCAAACCGGTAAACCTGGCCGGCAGTTGTCTTCCATTCCTTCACGCCATTTCCATAACGCAATACCAGCTTGTTGCCGTGCAGCGATTTTACCTTCACCGATTTCAACGCGCCCTGCTCCCATTCCAAATCCAACTCAAANNACCGCCCCGCGCGCGCAATCCTTTTACCGAACCTTGTTGCCAGGTGGATGGCAAAGCCGGCAGCACCTCTACATCACCCGCATGACTTTGCAACAGCATTTCGGCAATGCCTGCTGTACCTCCAAAGTTTCCATCAATCTGAAAGGGCGGGTGGTTATCAAATAAATTGGGCAAGGTTGATTTTTGAAGTAGAGCCGTTAGGTTTTGATAAGCCGATGCCCCATCGTGCAAACGCGCAAAGAAATTTACAATCCATGCACGGCTCCAACCCGTATGGCCACCGCCATGCGCCAGCCGGTAATCAATGGTTTTACGGGCAGCCGCCAGCAACGCAGGCGTTTGCCGGTTTATTTCCTTGCCGGGATGCAGACCAAACAAATGCGACATGTGACGATGGCCGGGTTCCGCTTCTTCAAAATCCTGTTTCCATTCTTTGATCCGGCCATCGGTTGCAATCTCGGTGGGCGAAAGCATGGCCTGCATGTATTTCATCTTCTTACGGAACGTGTGATCTTTNTTCAAGACTGCTGATGCTTCGATGGCGGCTTGCAACACTTCACGAATGATCATGTGATCCATGGTAGGGCCCATCACCAGCATGGAGGTTTCGCCTGTTGGTGTTTTAAAGGAATTTTCGGGCGAAATAGAAGGGCCCGAAACAAACCAGCCGCTGTCATCCATCACCAGGTAGCTCATGCAAAACTCTGCCGCATCTTTTAACAGGGTGTAGCCTTTGGTTTCAAGGAATGTTTTGTCTTGTGTAAACAGGTAATGCTCCCAGGCATGCAGCGCACACCACGCATAGCCCATCGGCCACATGGCCCACTCAATTTCTCCGTAAGGTTCGGTAAAGTGCCAGGCATCGGAAGTGAAATGCGCCACCGAGCCGCGCGCACCATACATTTCGCGCGCAGTCTTGCGGCCATCCAGTCGCAGGGAATCTACAAACGAAAGAAACGACAGGTGCATCTCTGGCAGGTTGGTTACTTCTGCCGGCCAGTAGTTCATCTGGATATTAATGTTGATGTGATAATCTGCATCCCACGGAGGGTTCAACCCATCGGCCCAAATGCCTTGCAGGTTGGCAGGCAAGCCACCGGGNCGCGAACTGCTGATGAGCAAATACCGGCCAAACTGAAAGTACAAGGCAAGCAATGCATCATCGTGCGCTCCGGCCTGCACCGCCTTCAGGCGCATGTCGGTTGGCAAGTGCACAGGGCCTTCGCCCAGGTTCAACTCCACCCGATTAAAATAATGTTGATAATCTGCAATGTGTTGTTGTTTTACCTGATCCATGTTTTTGGCGCTTACCGCCTGAAGTTGATTGGCGGTAACTTCAATCGGATCGCTGCCCCAATAATCCGTGGCAGCGGTAAGCACTATGGTAACGGCATTGGCATTGACAACCCTGAGTTGGTTATCCGCTGCTGTTAAGCTACCGCCTTCATTTAAAATTTTTACGCGTGCTACCAGCTTCACACCGGTTCCCTTGCCGGTATGTTCGCGCATTACCCATTCATTGCCTTCCAGCGAAAGCGATGCCTGATTGCCCGGCCGCGAAAGCTGAACCATTAATGACACCGAAGCCGGCTTACTGGCGGTGAACCGGCTAATCAAAGCCTGATCGGGTGCGCTTGAAAAATATTCGCGCTTAAAAATCACATCACCTTTCTGGTATTGAACTGCTGCAACCGCAGTAGTCAGATCCAGGGAGCGTGTATAACCTGTTGTTTCTCCGGCTGGATGTTGTACATCAACCATCAGATCGCCCAGCGTTTGGTAGGTGCTGGCAATCTTCTTATCGCCCATCATGGTTTGCTGTGCCAGTGCCTGTGCTTCCACATACTTGCCTGCAAACAGCAGCTTTCGGATTTCAGGAATGGACCTGACAGCCTGCGGATTTACAAAATCAAAATCTTTGCCCGTCCACACGCTTTCTTCGTTGAGTTGCAACCGTTCATGTTCAACACCACCAAAAATCATAGCACCCAGGCGCCCGTTGCCCACAGGCAATGCTTCGTTCCAACTGGCAGCAGGTTGGTTATACCACAACGTATGTTTTTGTGCAAAAAGGCCGGTTGAAAAACTCAACAGTAGTAAACAAAGACGATAACGATTCAATTGANNACTTATTTTTGAATGATGATTCTGAAAGATTGTCAAATCAAAACACATTTCAAATATTAAAACGCACCCGATCGAGTAAACCATCCATCTTGTATGGACAGTAGGTTAACAGGAAGAAGGTGAATCCTTTCTCTATGATTCACTGAGTTGTGTGCTTTCATGCAACAACATGTCAAGCGCTTTTGCCCGGTTAAGGTCAACCAGCTTCAGATACTCTTCCGGGCAATCGGGCTGCACGGTGGTGCCGCATACCTGTACCCCGTCTTCCAGGTTGTCTAATTTATGTACATCGGCCACATCAATAAACTGCCAGGTAATCCGTTTCGGATTATTGTTTTCAAATGCGGTTTGTTCCAGCCAACCCAACACACGCGCTTTCTCCAGGGCCCACTCCACCTCATCTGCGCGTATCAGCCGCAGTTGTTCATCAAACTGCGGTTTGGTTACGTGCTCACCAATAATCTGAAACACAAGTTTAACGAGGTACCAATTCATAGTTGTAACAAGTTACAGGTTGCTCGTTGCTGGTAACCAGAAACAAGCAACCTGTTAGAAGGCCTTTAGTTGTAACTTTTAATATCTACACCACCAAACATTACAAAGCCGGTAATGATCAGTTTCTTACCCGGATTCAATGCCTGCGGTGTGCTTCGCTTATCATCAAATCCGCCCAGTATTGCTGTGATCTCAGATTTTACTTCCCAGTTGGCGGGCACGATCAGCTTTACACCGCCAAAAAGCTGAACCACATCAATTACCACCGGCCCTTCAATATCTGCCTGCGACAAATCAAGATCGGTGCCACCAAAGATGCAGGTTGTTTCGCCACCTCTGAATTTTTTAGAGAAGACCCGCTTCTTGGTGCCTCCAAATACGGTGGTGAGTTCAAAGAAATCCTCACCGCCTTCATCCAGGCTTATCAGGCCGTCACCGGAAACAGACTTGCTCGTTTCACGCGATGAACCCAACAAGGCGCGGCCTACAATGAAAGCGCCTACTACAATAATTCCTACCGGAAACGCATAACGATCTACATCATACGGAAAGCCAGGAATATCATCGATCAGAAAGAAAGTACCGATCAGAATCATCACCAGCCAGCCAATGCCTTCAAACTTCCGGTTAATTCCAAAGATCACCCCGATGGCGATTAACAGGGTTTTCCAGGAAAATAACCAATACGGAAAGTAGAGTAGATCCATCCGGTCGAGTAAGAGTACACTGCCGATTGCCAGGATTAGCCCGCCTACCCAAATGCTGCTGCTTAACTTTTTGTTTGTGCCCATAACGGTTGCTGTTTTTATTCAAATTAACGGGGACTTTTCCGGCCAGACGATTGAATAAGGGCAACCGTAAGGTGAAAGTCGGTGAAACCGGAGTTTAAGGGGGTGAAAATGGAAAGGGGGTGTGCCTGAAGAAATGAGAAACAGGTAGGTAAATTGTTAGCGCTACCAAACCATGAAAAATCACCGTTCCGTTTGATACTTTTAGGGTATATGTATCTTGAAAAGCGAACAAAACCTTCGCCTATCGACCGGAATTGGGAGTATAGGCGAAGGTTTATATCGGGTATAAGGGAGTTAGCTGCAAGCGTAAAAAGACACCGACACGGCTGACAATAACCCCACAGACAGACTAAAACGCTTTACAATTTGACAGGTGAACAGGATTTTTAAAACATACATTTGGACAACAGGTAAGCCGACACGCTTGCCCGACCCTTCAGTATTTTTATTTTCCCCACCGCGCTTTTTTAATTCAATTTTTAGCCAGCCCGCATTGGCACATTGGCTTTTGCCCCGACACTCAAAGCCAACGCTTCGGCAAAATCCAAAGAGCCAATTTTGCTATCCCACAGGATAGAGTTTCGAAACAAATCTTATCTTTGCAGAGCAATGAAATTTTTAATACTGATATTAGCGACTTTCATTCTATTCCTTGCTGTTAAGCCGGGCATAGACACGCTTTCATTGCAGGCAGACACCGAACAAACTTGTTGTGGTGGACAATGCACCCCAATTTCAGACAATGATAATTCACAAGGCCAAAATCAGGACAACGACTGTGACGGAAAATCCTGTAATCCTTTTCAGGTTTGCGGCTCTTGTGTTTTAGTTTGCCTCAATTTACCATTTGACTATATTCTTAAGCCGACAGCTTTCTCAGACAAAGGATTTAGTTACCAATCTGTTTTTACTTCTCAATTCGCTTCTGACTTTTGGCAACCGCCAAAGATTGTTTAACACCTCTCTTTTGACAATGTTCCGATTATTTCGGAGCATATTCTTTTGTTAAACAATTTAAAATCAGTAAAAATGAAATTCATAAAATCATTCGTTTTGGCTTTCACTGTATTGACAGCCACGACAAACTTTGCGTTTTCGCAAACAACAACTTCAAATCAAACAACGGACAGTTTGAAAACCGCTACCGTTAAGGTTAAAGGCATCACCTGTTCAATGGACTTAAAAATGATTTCAGCCAATGTGGAGAAAGTAAAAGGCGTGAGCAGTTGCAAAGCAGGAAAACAAGGAACAACTACAACCTTTGAAGTAAAATACAATCCTGCCTTGGTAACGGAGAAGGAAATTTTGCTGCCATTGAAGGAACAGGCAGTTGCGAAAATCCTGACGAAAGACCATACAAAATAAAACAGTAAGTCATTTGTAGTGCAGGGCATTTTCAATGCCCTGCACTACTTTTAAAAATTAAGACAATGAAAAATACATATTCATTGTTGGTTTACTGTTTCCGTTTGGCATTTTTGCACAAACTATTTTAGGAAAAGTAACTAACAATAAANAAGAACCATTAATAGGTGCAAGTGTTTACTGGCTTGACACTACCATTGGCGTATCCACAGGCAACAAAGGAGAGTTTGAAATTTCTGCCAAGGACATTTCAAATAAANAACTCATTGCAAGCTATGTGGGACATTTGTCAGACACGATTGAAATTACCAATCAAACTTTTGTTGAATTCAGTTTAACAGAAACAAAGACCTTGAATGAAGTAGTTGTTCAAGGGCAACGAGACGGAGTAATTATTTCAGACCTGAAGCCAATTAAGACAGAGCAAATCACACAAACGGAACTTGGAAAAGCCGCCTGTTGCGACTTGGCAGGTTGTTTTGAAACACAAACAACCGTGCAACCGCAAACGACCAATGTAATCACAAACTCAAAAGAGCTTCGCATTTTGGGCTTATCAGGCGTTTATAATCAGGTTTTGATTGACGGTTTCCCAATGATACAGGGACTTTCATACACTTATGGCATCAGCAGTATTCCAGGAACATTGGTTGACAACATCTATGTTTCAAAAGGTGCAAACAGCGTTTTGCAGGGTTATGAGAGCATAAGCGGACAAATAAATGTAGAAACCAAAGAACCCGACAAAACAGACCGCTTGTTGCTCAATGCCTATATGAATAATTTTTGGNAAAAGCATTTTAACGCCAACTATGCTCTCAAGCAAGGAAAATGGAGCAATTTAACTGCGTTTCATACGGTTCAACCTGCAAACAAAATTGACCGTGATAATGACAACTTTCTTGATTTGCCTTTGCTCACTCGTTATATGATTTCCAACAAATGGAAATACGGCAATGAAAAAGATTGGGGTTGGAACAGCAGAATTGGTTTACGTNTTTTCAACGAACAACGCATTGGCGGACAAACATTTTTCAATCCTGAAAGCGACAAAGGTAGCACCACTGTTTACGGTCAAAGCGTTAATATCAACCAACCTGAAATTTGGACGAAGACAGGTTATCGGATAAATGATAAACACAACATCGTTTTATTCGCTTCGGCTTTCCACCAACAACAAAATTCTNTTTTCGGAACGGTGAAATACAATGCACAGCAAACCAATTTTTACGGAAACATTCAGTATGAACTGAACTACTCTAAACACGATTTGAAAACAGGTATTAGTTACCGTCATTTGAAATTGAATGAAGACATCGCATTTACCGATACTNTTTTACTGCGGACTTATGCAGGTAATTATCAGCGATTAGAAAACATTCCGNGGCTTTTTGCCGAAAATACAATGCGATTTTTCAACAACAAACTTACTTGGATTGCCGGTGTTCGGGGTGACCACCACAACCAATTTGGATTTCAGTTTACACCAAGAACCCTTTTGAAATATGATATTACACCCAAAACAATTGTTCGGGCAAATGTTGGAACGGGTTGGAGAACGGTAAACTTATTTAGCGAAAACATCGGATTGCTTGTTAGTTCAAGAGACATCATTTTTGCCGAGCAGTTACAACCTGAAAAGGCAGTAAACTTTGGTGTTAACCTGACACAAAAATTTGAAACAAAAAACAATAATCTATCGGGTTATTTCAGTGCGGATTTTTACAGAACTGAATTTCAAAATCAAATTTTTCCAGACTACGACACTGACCCAACTAAAGCAATCATTCAAAATTTTACGGGAACAAGTGTCAGCAATGGTTTTCAGGCAGAATTGTATTTGAAAATTTACAGACGCTTTGAACTGAAAACAGGATATAACTTTTTGGATGTTTACAGAAAAATTGGAGAAACAATACAGCTATTGCCATTCAACCCAATGCACAAGGTGCTGACAACTTTCAGCTACAAACCGTTGACAAACAAATTTCATTTTGACGTGAATGTGCATTGGTATGGTGAACAGCGTTTACCCGACACCAAATCTAATCCGTTAGAATTTCAACGACCTGACTTTTCACAACCTTACACAATCGTAAATGCACAGTTTAGTTACAACTTTAAGAAGTTTGAAATGTATGCAGGTTGTGAAAACATTNTTGACTTCCGACAAAAACAACCAATCATAAGTTGGCAAAATCCATTCAGCCCATACTTTGACACATCCTCTGTTTGGGGACCGACACGGGGACGGGAAATTTATGTGGGCGTTAGGTTTAAATTAGAAAAGAAATAGCAATGGTGAACAAAAGTAAATTTCATATCTCAAAAATGGATTGTTCAAGTGAAGAACAATTGATAAAAATGAAATTGGAGCATTTAGACGACATAAAATCTTTGGAATTTGATATACCCAATCGTGAACTTATCGCATATCACAACGGACAAGTTGAACCAATTTTAACATCTTTGGAAAGTTTGAACCTGAATACAAAATTGGTTTCAACCGAACAAAGCGAAATGATTTTAGAAACTGAAGCACACGGGAAAGAAAGAAAAATGCTTTTGACTGTTTTAATCATCAATGTTTCATTTTTCGCTATTGAAATAATTACAGGTTTCATTGCTAATTCAATTGGCTTGGTGGCTGACAGTTTGGATATGTTGGCAGACGGCATTGTTTACGGACTTGCTTTGTTTGCTGTTGGTGGAACTGTTATAAGGAAAAAGAACATCGCTAAATTTGCAGGTTATTTTCAAATCATTCTTGCAATTATCGGATTTACCGAAGTCGTAAGGAGATTTATAGGCATAGAAAAAATTCCCGACTTTCAAACAATGATTATCGTTTCCATTTTTGCTTTGATTGCGAATATAATTTGTTTGTATTTACTACAAAAAGGCAAAAGCAAAGAAGCACATATGCAGGCAAGCATGATTTTCACTTCAAATGATGTAATCATAAACACAGGAGTAATCACCGCAGGGCTTTTAGTGAATTGGTTTAATTCATCCTATCCTGACTTAATCATTGGAGCAATTGTATTTATCATTGTAGCAAGAGGGGCATACCGAATATTACAACTTGCTAAATAGCCAACGCACCTAAGCACACACATTTTGCAGCCGCTCNAATTCTACCCACGAACCAAAGCTGCAAAAAGAGTGTGCTTATTTCCATCCCAAGAAAAATTGANNATTAAAAAAATTTCCTTCCCTTCTGAAAATAAAAACACTNCGACACGCAAACCCTGACATAGAGAATTACTGACTNTAAATCCTTTGACAATAAAGTGTTTCAGAACACGGACGACAGAACGCCAGCAGGTAACAGCGGTTTGGCAAAAGTGGCGGTGCAGTGCTTCGTATGACAGTNTTTTCGTAAATTTGAAATGTGTGCTTCGTATGAACATTTGTGGTAAANATCGCCACCTTCGCCAAGCCGCAAAACGTTATATGCCATTTTAGGACGACACCGTAAAGGTAACGAAACGGACAGAACGAAGAATAAAATATTAACTTTGAAAACGTAAAAAATCGGACGACATAATGACTGAAAAAATAAAAAAGAAACCTACAAGCTGCGAAAACTTCAAAAAAGATGAGTTTTATACTCAGTTAGTGGATATTGAACGAGAATTGAGATACTACAAAAGTCATTTCAAAGACAAAGTGGTCTACTGCAACTGTGACGACCCACGAGTAAGTAACTTTNTTCACTTCTTCTCTTACAACTTTGAAAAGCTTGGGCTTAAANAACTCATAGCAACTTGCTATAAAAACCAAGATATGGACTTGTTCAGCGAGAATAAATCTGAACAAGCTATTTATTTGATTTATGAAGGTGACAAGAACGATAACAAAGTTCCAGACCCAAACGAAATTGGCGTAAAGAAACTCAAAGGAGACGGAGACTTTAGAAGCAAAGAGTGTATTGAACTTTTAAAACAAGCCGACATAGTTGTTACCAATCCACCGTTTTCATTATTCCGTGAATATGTTGCTCAACTTATAGAATACGACAAANAATTCGTGATTGTCGGACACCAAAACGCTATATCATACAAGGAAATTTTCAAACTTATAAAAGAAGATAAGTTGTGGTTAGGTTATGGTTTTAAAGGTGGCGCAGCACATTTTATAAACAAACATTACGAGGATTACGCAACAGCAGGAGACCACAAGGAAGGAATGATAAGAGTTTCGNGGGTTCACTGGTTTACAAATCTTGACATTTCAAAACGTCACGAAGACCTGATACTTTATAAAAACTACAATCCAGAAGAATATCCGACTTATGACAATTTTAACGGAATAAACGTTGATAAGACTAAAGATATTCCTGTTGATTATGAAGGTTATATGGGTGTTCCAATTACTNTTTTAGATAAATATAATCCTGACCAATTTGAAATAATCGGACAAGGAAGACAAGACTTGTGTGCAGGTATGCAAACAATGTCTAAGAAATTTGTTGAGGATTACTATAAAGGTGGTGGAACTGGTGCATATAATGAAGGGAACCCGCTTTTGGGATATTATGATGCAAAAGGTAAAGCAGTAATTCCATTTATGCGAATAATAATCAGAAACAAGAAAGTGCAAAAATGAAAATAGAACTTAAAGAAATTTCAGTCCGTGACCTTACAAACGGCTACCAAGACAACGAAGAAAACGGAGTTGTTGGCTTTGGTGGTAAATTGGATATTCGTCCACCCTATCAAAGAGAATTTGTCTATGACGAAAAGGAAAGAAATGCAGTAATAAACACATTGCAAAAAGACTTCCCATTAAATGTAATGTATTGGGCAGTTCGTGAAGATGGAAATTTTGAAGTTATAGACGGACAACAACGAACAATTTCCATTTGCCAATATGTAAACGGTGATTTTTCAATAAATGGTTTAGCATTTCATAATTTACCAAAAGACAAGCAAGACCAAATATTAAACTACACTTTGATGGTTTATTATTGCTCTGGAACAGACAGCGAAAAATTAGATTGGTTTGAAACTATCAATATCGCTGGAAAAGTTTTAACACCACAAGAATTAAGAAACGCAGTTTATTCAGGTTCGTGGGTTTCAGATGCAAAACGCTACTTTTCAAAAAACAGCAGACCAAAAATTGGTGACGAATATTTAACAGGTTCGGCAAACAGACAGGAATATCTTGAAACTGCAATAGATTGGATTTCAAAAGGCAGTATCAAAGAATATATGTCAAAGAACCAACACGAACCCAACGCAAATGAACTTTGGCTTTACTTTCAAACGGTTATAAATTGGGTAAAAGCGACTTTCCCAAAGTATCGAAAAGAAATGAAAGGCATTAAATGGGGCTTTCTTTACAATGACTACAAAGACAAAAAGTTTGACCCGAAANAACTTGAAGATGAAATAACAACTTTAATGTTGGATGAAGATGTAGAAAATAAANAAGGTATTTACTACTACGTTCTAACAAGAAAAGAAAAGTATTTAAACATTCGTGCATTCAGCGACAAACAAAAACGTGAAGCATACGAAAGACAANAAGGAATTTGCCCAGTTTGCACAGAACATTACGAAATTGAAGAAATGGAAGGCGACCACATTACACCGTGGCATTTAGGCGGTAAGACAACTGCGGACAATTGCCAAATGTTATGCAGGGACGACAATCGAAGAAAAAGCGGTAAATAATGACAGAAGAAAAAACGGCATATAACAGCGGTTTGGCGTAATGGCGGGTTCAGTGCTTCGTATGACAGTTTTGTGGTAGCTTCAAGTGCTGTTCTTCGATTGAACTTTTGTTCTAAAAATCCGCCACTACGCCAAGCCGCAAAACGTTAGCGGCAAGCGTAAAAAGACACCTACACGGCAGACAGACACGAACGGACAGACAAAAACGCTTTACGAAATTTGACAGGTGAACAGGACTTTTAAAACATACAGTTGGACAGATGGTAATCGGACACACAAAGCCGACCCTTCTGTATTTTTTATTTTCCCCACCGCACATTTTTTTAATTCAATTTTTAGCCAGCCCACATTGGCACATTTGGTTTTGCCCCGACACACAAACCGACAAAAATGCAAAACCAAAAGAGCCAATTTTTCCAACGCTTTTTTAAATTTGCACCGTGAAATATTTATCCTTCATATTAGCCATTTATGTTCTGCTTTTGACAGCAGCACCGAACCTTGTGGAGGACAAGTGTTTTAATGAACAGAAAACGGAACAAGGACAAAACCAACAAGACGACCAAGATTGCAGCGACTGTTGTTCCCCATTTATGAGTTGTAATACTTGTAACGGCTTTACAGTTTCCGTTGGTTCTTTTTCAGTTCAATCATTCATTGTATATTCAGACCTAAAAGTTTCTCTTTATGACGAGAACTTTGCTTCTGAATTTTCTTCATCTATCTGGCAACCGCCCAAGATTGTATAATGTTTAGTGCCTTCGGCACAAATTATTAAAGGCGGTGCTACGCACCGCTAATCATCATTTTATAAACATTATCAATCATTCAAACAATGAAAGTCAAAATCCTTTTGCTACTATGCGTAGCATTCAACATAAATACCGTGTTCGGACAGAACACATTTAAAGCCGTCATCAAAGACAGCGACACCAAAGAAACGCTAATCGGAGCAACAGCTTTATTGAAAGGAACAACCAAAGGAGGAACAGCCGACCTAAACGGGTTGGTAACAATTTCCGACATTCCTGATGGGCAGCAAGTCATTGAATTTCGCTACATCGGATATGAAACCCTGACTGACACTTTTACCTTCCCATTAGCAAGCACTGAACCTGTCGAAATTCTTCTCAAATCGGAAGCAGGAGAATTGGGAGAAGTTATAATTACTTCTACACGAAGCACAAGAACCATTCAGGACATTCCGACAAGAGTTGAATTTATTGCGGGTGAGGAATTGGAAGAANAAAGCAATATGAAGTCGGGAGATATTCGTATGCTTTTGAGCGAAAGCACAGGTATTCAAACGCAACAAACTTCGGCTACATCTGCGAACGCTTCAATTCGTATTCAGGGGCTTGACGGACGATACACACAAATTCTAAAAGACGGATTTCCGCTTTTTGCAGGCGCAGCAAGCGGTCTTGGTCTTTTACAAACCCCGCCACTTGATTTAAAGCAAGTAGAGGTTATCAAAGGTTCGGCATCTACACTTTACGGAGGTGGTGCAATAGCAGGACTTGTAAACCTGATTTCAAAGACACCGACAGACGAAAGAGATTTGCGGTTTCATCTGAACGGAAGTTCTGGAAGAGGTTTTGACCTGAACGGTTTTTATGGTCAGCGTTTTAATAAAATCGGCACGACAATTTTCGCTTCACATAACCGCAACTGGGCTTACGACCCTGCGGGCATTGGCCTTTCTGCCATTCCAAAATTTGACAGGTATGTATTCAATCCAAAACTGTTCGTTTATTTCAACGACAAAACCAAACTTAATTTCGGAGTAAATACGGCTATTGAAAACCGTATCGGTGGAGATATGCATTTCATTGAAGGAAAAGGCGAAAGCACTCACCGTTTTTGAAAAAACAAAACGGAACGCTATTCAACCCAACTGACTTTTGACCATAGAATTAATGATAACAGTTTTTTCAATTTCAAAAACAGTTACAGTTTCTTCAATCGGAGAATTTCTATCCCTGACTATGTATTTGATGGAACGCAACAAGCTACTTTCACGGAAGCAAGTTACACGAACAGCAAAGAANAAACTGAATGGGTTGCAGGATTAAATTTATGGACAGACGACTTTCAGGAAAAGCAATTAGACACATTTCAATTACGGAACTATAATCAAATTACATTCGGTGCATTCGTTCAAAATTCCTGGAAAGCCACAAGATGGGTAAATCTTGAAACGGGTTTCAGAACAGATTATGTGGTTGATTACGGAATTGCATTTCTGCCGAGAATTACTGCCTTGTTTAAAATCACTAATAAATTTTCTTCACGCATAGGAGGTGGTTTCGGTTACAAATCACCAACCATTTTTACCGAAGAAAGTGAGCGAATACAATACAAAAATGTGCTACCCATTGACAAAAATACAAACAGACTTGAACGCAGCTACGGAGGAAATATAGATTTCAATTATCGAACAACTTTTGGTGAGGAAGTTACTTTCAGCATCAACCAACTTTTTTTCTATACCTATCTGGATAATCCCTTACTGCTTGAAATTCAGCCAAACAATTTATATCAGTTTATTAATTCATCGGGACACATTGATACAAGAGGAACTGAAACCAATATTAAAATCGGTTATGATGATTTCAAACTGTTTCTTGGCTATACTTTTACTGACACCCGATTGCATCAAAACGGAATATCAATAGAAAATCCATTGACACCAAAGCACAGAATAAATTCAGTGCTGATGTATGAGATTGAGGAAAAATGGAAAGTTGGTTTGGAAGCATATTATTTCAGTCCGCAGAAATTGAGTGACGGAACAACAGGAAAGCAATATGTGATTTGTGGTTTTATGGCAGAAAAACTATGGGAAAATTTTTCAATGTATCTCAACTTTGAAAATTTCCTTGATGCACGGCAGACAAGATTTGATACCATTTACACAGGGACAGTAACCAATCCCGTATTCAGGGATATTTACGCACCGCTTGACGGATTTTTAATTAATGGAGGAATTAAGTTTAAACTTTAAGGTTATGCAAAAACAATATTCAAAATANCAAAAATGGATTGCCCAAGTGAGGAGCAAATGGTGAGAATGAAACTTCAAGGTTTTGAACAGATAGAAAAACTTGAATTTGATATTCCAAAGAGAGAACTAAAAGTTTATCATAATGGACAAAATGACCAATTGCTTTCTGTGTTAGAAAGTTTAAACCTGGACACTACATTAATTTCGACAGAAGAAACCGAAGAACTTTTAGAGATTGAACCACACGGAAAAGAAAGAAAATTGCTTTGGACTGTTTTAATCATCAATNATATCTTTTTTGCCATAGAAATAATTACAGGCTTTATTACCAATTCAATGGGGTTAGTAGCCGACAGTTTAGATATGTTGGCAGACGCAATTGTTTACGGACTTGCTTTGTTTGCGGTTGGCGGAACCGCTGACAGANAAAAGAGCATTGCAAAGTTTGCAGGATATTTTCAAATCGTTCTTGCTCTTATAGGATTTACAGAAGTAATCAGACGGTTTATCGGCATAGAANAAATGCCTGACTTTCAGACAATGATTATTGTTTCCATTTTCGCTTTGATTGCAAATGTAATTTGTTTGTATTTGCTACAAAAAGGCAAGAGCAAAGAAGCACATATGCAAGCAAGTATGATTTTTACTTCAAATGATGTCATAATCAATACAGGTGTAATCACAGCAGGACTTTTGGTAAATTGGCTCAATTCATCCTATCCCGACTTAATCATTGGAGCAATTGTATTTATCATTGTAGCAAGGGGAGCATACAGAATATTACAACTTGCTAAATAGCCAACTCACATAAGCACACACATTTTGCAGCCGCTAAACCCAAACACACAAGCCAAAGCTGCAAAAAGAGTGTGCTTATTTTCAGCCCAAGAAAAATTGAATTAAAAAATTTCCTTCCCTTCTTAAAATAAAAAATATCCGATACGCAAACCCCGACAGAAAATAAACAATCAACTTAAAATCATTGACAGTAAAGCGTTTCAGGACACGGACGACAGAACGCCAGCCGCTAACAGCGTGTTGCCGCAATGCGGGGTGCAGTGCTTCGTAGGACAGGAAATCGTATATTTGAACTGTAGTGCTTCGATTGAACTTTAGTGCTGAAAATCCCGCACTGCGGCAACACGCAAACCGTTACCGGCAAGGCTAAAAAACAGACTGCAAACGAACAGACAGTGAATTAAAATCGTAAATTTGAACGGTGACAAATAATATCAATGACAAATGACTTTTGAAGAAAAATACATAAATAAAATTATTAACGGTGACAGCTTGACTGTTATGCGAGAAATGCCGGACAAGTGCTTGGACTTGGTTGTTACTTCACCGCCCTACAATCTGAAAAACTCAACCGGAAACGGAATGAAAGACGGACGTGGTGGAAAGTGGGCAGGTGCAGCATTAGTAAACGGTTACAGTCATTATGACGACAATATACCACACGAAGAATATGCAGAGTGGCAACACAACTGCTTAAAAGAAATGTTCCGACTAATTAAAGATGACGGAGCAATTTTTTATAATCACAAATGGCGAGTTCAAGACGGTTTACTGCAAGACAGACAAGACATAATCAGAGATTTACCTGTTAGACAAATTATAATTTGGAAACGAAAAGGCGGTATAAACTTTAATCCGGGTTATTTTTTACCGACCTACGAAGTGATATATCTTATCCCAAAAAACAACTTCAAACTTGCACCAAAGGCTAACGCCTTTGGTGATGTTTGGGAGTTTAAGCAAGAGATGAAAAATGAACACCCTGCACCATTTCCAGTTGCACTTATTGATAGAATTATTTCTTCTACAACTTCACAGACCATTTTAGACCCATTTATGGGCAGTGGGACAACTGCTGTTGTTGCTATGGGACACAATAGAAATTATATCGGCATTGAGTTATCACCCGATTATTGCGAAATGGCGGAACAGAGAANNTTGAACGTAATAAAAACAAAGTGAGTTAATAGGGTTAAGACCCTTAACCTTATTTCAAGAGACAGAATAATGAAAATATACACGAAAGACAGCTTAATAACAGAGCTTAAAAAATTGCTGAACAAGNGTTGGATAGACAACGCAAGACACGGAAATCACGGTGGTATTGGAAATACACTTGAAGATTTGTTAGGAATTGAAGAAAACAATTTACCAATTCCAAATGCAGCAGAATGGGAATTAAAAACCCAACGATTAAACACTTCTTCACTAACGACTTTATTTCACATTGAGCCTTCACCAAGAGCAGTAAAATTTGTTCCGCAAGTTTTGTTGTTGAAATATGGTTGGGCACACCAAGAAGCCGGTAAANAATATCCTGAAAACGAAATGAGTTTTAGGCAAACAATTCACGGACTTTCACCAAGCGACAGGGGATTTCAAGTAGTAATTGACCGTAAAAACAGTAAAGTTTTAATCTCATTTGATAGTAGTAAAGTAGCCGAAAAACACAGTGAGTGGCTGAAACAAGTTAAAAGCAGAGTTGGCTTAGGACAACTTGACCCACAACCTTATTGGNGGTTTGACGACCTTTCAAATAAAGCAGGAACAAAATTGCTAAACTGTTTTTACGTTCAAGCAGAAGTAAAAAAGAAGNACGACAGAGAATTATACAGATACAGCAAAGTAATGATGTTGCAGAAGTTCAACTTTGACGGTTTCTTAAATCAAATTGAGAAAGGAAATATTTTGGTTGACTTTGATGCAAGAACCGGACACAATCACGGAACAAAATTCAGAATGAGACAAAATTGTTTGCCGGAACTTTACGAAAAAGCGACTGTAATTGTATGACGAGAAAAGAAGCCCAGCCGGTAACAGCGGTTTGGCGTAATGGCGGGTGCAGTGCTTCGTATGACAGTTTTGTGGTAGGTTTAAGTGCAGTTCTTCGTATGAACTTTTGTGCTAAAAATCCGCCACTACGCCAAGCCGCCAACCGTTGTGGGCAAGTTTTACTGGACAATGGGACATCCTTCTAAGAAAAAGATATTTGGACTCGGACTTATAATTGTATTTGTCGTTGGACTAATAATCCCGCAGAACTTTGAAAACCCGGTCGACAAGGCGGACAAANAAAGTTACAACTCAAAATCGTTTTGGTTTTACCCGTGGGGAAAATCGAGGACACATAAGGGTGTCGACATTTTTGCTAAAGAAGGGACGAATGTTAACTCATCAACCGGAGGACTTGTTCTCTTCGCAGGAGAAATTGAAGTAGGTGGAAAAATAGTTTTAATTTTGGGACCAAAATGGAGACTCCATTACTATGCTCACCTAAGAGACATTGATACTGGACTTNTTTCGTGGACTAGCAAAGGAGAAAAGATTGGGGCAGTTGGGACGACAGGAAATGCAAAAGGAAAGTCGCCTCATCTGCACTACTCAATTACGACTTTGGTTCCTTATCCTTGGAGAATTGATGGAGACGAACAAGGATGGAAAAAGATGTTTTATCTTAATCCAATTACCTATTTAAAGTAGTGCAAGTAAAACCAGCCCACAACACTGTGCATAATCAATGGCGGGGTTCAGTGAAAATTTGTAGTTTTAGTTTTCAAACAACGTTCGGTGTCGTGGGACAAGTCGCGGCAGGTCGGGCTTGGCATTCCGCTTCGCTTCATTGCCAAGCCCTCCTATTCCCGCCACTGCTTATGCACTCAACGTTACCAGCAATGTTAGACGACCACACAATCACGACAGTTTGTAAAGTCATCGGTGGACTGTCCGCTGACGACTTCGGACTGGACTTTGACACAAACTCAAAGGTTAGTGTTTCGTTGCAACTTTTGTCGGGCGGACAGTTCATCGATGACTTTTATAGAAAAAATTATCACGGACAGACAATCATCTAACACGACTGACAATAATGATACGAGCAATAATTTTTGTGGGACTTGGGGGCGGACTTGGAAGCATTTTTCGCTATTTGACTTCTGTAGTTGTGACCAAATATTTCCAGACGGCTTTTCCATTGGCGACATTTACAGCAAATATTTTAGGTTGTTTAATAATTGGACTATTGCTTGGACTTTTTGAGCGACAACAGCTGACAAATCCAGACCTGAAATTTTTATTTATAACAGGGTTTTGTGGAGGCTATACAACATTTTCAGCTTTTGCATCGGAGAACATTAACTTATTTCAATCGGGCAACTCACTGACAGCATTTCTCTATATTGGGACAAGTATATTGGTTAGTTTATTTGCTGTATGGCTTGGACTAACACTAACAAAAATGTATTGACAAATCCACAATGGACAGAAAAACAAAAACAGAAACACTGCTGGTAACACGGGTTTTGCGTCAGGCGGGGTGACGTGCAAACTTGGAGCTTTGTGCTTCTATTCAAGTTTTGTGCAGGTTGACAGTTTTGTGCTCGAAACCCGCCCGAACGCAAAGCCCCAAACCGTTATAGCCAATGGTATGACGACAGAAACACAACATATTAACAGCGTGACAAAAGAACTTTTAGACAACGGTTTTCTTCACCTGACTGACCAGACCGAAGAGCAATTAAACGAGTTAATACATTCGTTGGGACAGGTTATTTTCACTACTGACGTTGTTGTAAAACCTGAAAGCAAAGGAATGGTAACTTCTGCTCGTGGACTTGACTATCATACCGACCACCATAAAGCCAAATACATAATTTGGTATTGTTACAAGCAGACCGATTTGGGTGGCGACAGTATTTTGATGGACGCAGAANAAATATACAACCAACTTTCAGACGAACATAAAGAGCAACTCAAATCAATAGAACTTTTTGAACATAAAATTTTCCCTGACGACAAAGAGAGTTATCCTTTCGTTGCGACAGACGAAAACGGAAAAAGAAAATTTTACTACTCATTTTGGCTTGTAAAAATGAAGACANAGCAAAATCCTGCTATGCTTGAATTTCAGCAACTAATTAAACAGACAGAACCAATTAGATTAAACTTAAAAGAGCGGGACATTCTTGTTGTGGACAATCACAGAATTTTTCACGGCAGGACACCAATTGAAGGAAGCAAAGACCGTTTCCTANAAAGATTTTGGCTAACAGCAAATAATTCATAAATCAAAAAATAACGCAAAATGGAACAGACAGTTTTAATTTATCCTGACCCGATTAGCGTAGAAAGAGTTTCTTACCTAATCAATCAAAAGGGCATTGACCCTGTAATCGCTGACCTTGACCTTGAAATGGTTAAGATGAAACTTCGTGAACCAGAAGAAGGAGAAAACTGGACACACGAACAATGCGACAGTGCAGAAATAGAATACAAACGCTATTTGCACTTGTGTAAANAGTATGGAAAAGGAATTGTGCCAAACAAGATTATGGACAAAGTTTGGCATTATCACATACTTGACACAAGGGCTTATCACAAAGACTGCGACACAATGTTCGGTCATTACTTACACCACTTTCCTTACTTCGGTATGCGAGGAGAACAAGATGCAATAGACNTTAAAAATTCTTTCTATCAAACCAAAGACCGATACCTTGAAACTTTCGGAGAAGAAATGGCAAGAGAAGATAATGAAATGAAGTGTTGGCACGACTGTGAAAACCGTTGTTGGCACGCTTGTTCAGACGACAAATGAAAAGAACCACTGGCTATAATCGAGTAGGCGGCCTCGCCAGTTGTAACTGACGAGGTGCGCCTCTCACACCACTGTACGTACGGGCCTCGTATACAGCGGTTCATTAAGTTGTGGAGCTACTGTGGAGTAGTAGGTAAGCATAGATTCGTACCCTCGTTTTGCAAGGCGTTGCAGTGTAATGGTGGTTCGCATAATGGGGCTTTGGGCTACTGCCCATCCTCCCATTCGTGTTCTGCTCCACGCATACGCCTGTCGGGCATTAACTCCGAGCCGAATGAAGTTTTTCTTCCTCCGGTCGGCTTTCTTCCAGTCTGCCCAAATGCAGTACCTTAGTCTATGGCGCACCCAACTGTCGAGTTCTTTGAGTTTGCTCTGTATATTTCCCATGCGGAAATAGTTGATCCAACCCCGGTGAATCTCTTTCAGGTTGGTGATGCGCTCATCGAACGTACGGGCTGCCGTTTTCTTCGTGATGTGTTTTAAGCTGCGCTTTAGCTTCGCCCAACTCTTGTCTGCAACCACCAGTTGGTATTTGCCTTTGACGCCTTTTTCATACGTGGGCACAAACTGATAACCCAGTATGTTGAATTGAACAGGTTTGCGTATGCCGCTCTTTTCCCGGTTTATGGACAGCTTCAACTTGTTTTTCAAAAACAGAAAAATGCTGTTGCCAACTTTGCGGGCTGTGTTTCTACTTTTCGTATAAACACTAAAGTCATCGGCATACCGCACATACCGGTGCCCTTGTTTTTCCAATTCTTTATCTAACTCGTGGAGTAAGATGTTGGACAGCAGCGGGCTCAACGGGCTGCCCTGTGGAACGCCTTTTCTCCGTTTGACTAATCGCCCGTCAATCTTTATCGGGGCGCGTAGCCATTTACGGATAAGGCGTAACGTCAACGGGCATTTCACTTTGCTGTACACAAGTTCCAGCAAGATCACATGATCTACTTCATCGAAGAAGTTCTTTAGGTCTATGTCAACAATGTGAACATATCCTGCATGGATGTTTTGATGGGCTTGTTGCACCGCCTGATGCGCATTACGATTGGGACGGAAGCCGTAGCTGTTTGCTGTGAACTCTGTCTCGAATTTTGGCGCGATAACCTGACTGACCGCTTGTTGTAACATGCGGTCGGTTACCGTGGGAATTCCCAGCAGTCGGGTCTTGCCATTCTCTTTGGGTATCGCTACCCCTAAGATGGATTGCGGTAAGTAGCGTCCGTTACATACCGCGGTCGCTATCGCGTCTCTGTTTTTATTCAAGTGTTGACGCAATGCTGTGACTGTCATACCATCTACGCCTGCCGAACCTCCGTTCGACACGACCTGACGATATGCTTTGTGCATGTTCTTTCTGCTAATAACCCTCTCAATCATCTTCTTTTATACTACTCTTTGTTTCTCTTGTTCCGCTTATCGTAAGGCTATAACTATATAATGGTTACTCCTTACAGCATTTGGAACAACTTAACGTTCTGCCCTTCATTGATGTGTGAGTCCTCCCCATATAGCGGGGCTCGTTCCTATCAACTACTATGGCGTCTGCTGACTTCTCCTTGATGTACACGACATCAGGAGACCTCCCAGGTAAGACACTTATCCTTCCGTCTATCTCTGCCACATCTACATACCACCTCTTTTGCACCAACAGGCTTCGTGATGATGTGCTCACTCACCCGAAGTGGCATGCCTCTGTATGTGGTTCATGTTCTTCAGTACAGACTTTTGCAGTCCTGCTTCCTTCAGTTCAAGGATCACTCCTTACAACCTTGCAGCTTGCTATGTGCTTTTAGGATTCGCACATCAGGGACTTGCACCCTTGGGATAATCAAACTATTTTCCCGTCTGGAAAACAGTTGTGCCATGCTGGGCACACACATGCGTTTGGCGCAATGGGGGTGACGAGCAAAATTGAAAGTTCGTGCTTCTATTTAGCTTTGGTGCAGGTTGACAGTTTAGTGCTTCTAAGTCCCCCACTGCGCCAAGCGCAAAACCGTTATGGCGCATAATAAAGAGACACGATGACACGACACATATTGACCTTATTAATATTAATTAGTTCGCTGACAACTTTCGGACAATCAATCGAGGACTTTAAANAGGACTTTGAAAAAGCACTCGACAAAAAATTCTCCGAGAAAGAATTAAATAATATGTTTCGTACTCATTCGACATTCTTGACACCTCACAGTGATGTAACACAATTGTCGGCAAATATAAAGGGGCAACGAATTGGGCTCTATCCATTAGCCGACTTCAAAAGCGAAAAACTTTACACAGACAATATTGAGAAATTAATAAACTCANAAAATTCAAATCAAAGAATACTTGCATATTTAGTTATTGCGGGTTCGGGCGACACCTCATTTGAAAACACATTACTANAAAAAATTAAAGAAGAAAAAGATAAAGGTTGTTTAATATGGTCAGGAATGGCATTGCTATATTTAAATACAAACCATACAACACCCCTGTTTGACTTTTTAGTTGAAAATGAAACTTTTGGGGATGCTCATATGCTTCCTCTTTTTATCAAACTAAATAAAGACTCTTTACAACAAACCGCATACTTGAGAATTAATAGCGATAAACCAATGGCTAAAATATTAGCTGCTCAAATTTTATCGAATACACCTCTAAATGCCAGGACAGAAGAACTTTTAAAGAAGGCCGTCAAGGAATGGGACATAAATATCAAAGGATATGCAATTTATTCTGTTGCTCAACTTCAAATTGGCAACCTACTAGAAACATTTAAACCATTATTAGACAGTTCGCAAACTCGAAGAATTTCACTTGAGGCACTTGCAAATAGCCCTACTGAAAATGACCGTCAATATCTGTATGACTTAGTAAGCAAACAAGATACGGTTTCTGAAGAATTACTTGACTGTTTTTACAAATCANAAAACGTATCGAATTTTAGATATTGGTTAAAACTGTTGTATACCAAACCAATTCCTGAAAAATACTATTTTTCTGTAACTGATAAACAATCATTGGTGCGCAAGGATACGGTATTAAGTGATGTGCAAACAGCACTCGAAAAAATCAAGAACGCAGAAGTTCTTGGAGAATTAGTTAGAGCTTTANGAAAAAGAACAGACGACAAATCAACTGATATTTTATTGACACTTTTAACTCACGAAAATTCAACAGTAAGGTATTGGACAGCTCGTTCATTAAAAGGAAATCATTCACCAAAACTAATTGCAAAACTCCCCGACTTATTAAACAGCGTATCGACCCGAGTGGTTTCGTTGACTGACTTGGCAATTGAGAATAATCTGGACACCTTACAAAGTACTTATGAAAACATTTACAAAAACGAATTAGAACGTGACTGGCAGCGGAGTTCCATTGATTATTTATCAACTTTTCCAAAAGAACGTCATAAAGAAATATTCAAGAAAATATTACAAAATAAGGAAGAAGACACTTTTATAAAACGTGACGCAGCACTTGGACTTGGCAAACTAAAAGACGAAAGTGCAGTTGATTTAATCATTTCAACTTGTAGACAGGAAAGCGAAGGAAGCGACTATAATGCACAGACATTTTTAGTTGCATTAGGAATGATTAAAGGTGACAAAGCGAAAGCAGAAATAGAAAAGTACAAAGACAGTAAGGAAGAAGGTGTAAGAGAATTGGTCGCAAATATTTTAAAGGAATGGTAATAATTACGCGCCATAATCGAGTAGGCGGCCTCGCCAGTTGTAACTGACGAGGTGCGCCTCTCACACCACTGTACGTACGGGCCTCGTATACAGCGGTTCATTAAGTTGTGGAGCTACTGTGGAGTAGTAGGTAAGCATAGATTCGTACCCTCGTTTTGCAAGGCGTTGCAGTGTAATGGTGGTTCGCATAATGGGGCTTTGGGCTACTGCCCATCCTCCCATTCGTGTTCTGCTCCACGCATACGCCTGTCGGGCATTAACTCCGAGCCGAATGAAGTTTTTCTTCCTCCGGTCGGCTTTCTTCCAGTCTGCCCAAATGCAGTACCTTAGTCTATGGCGCACCAACTGTCGAGTTCTTTGAGTTTGCTCTGTATATTTCCCATGCGGAAATAGTTGATCCAACCCGGTGAATCTCTTTCAGGTTGGTGATGCGCTCATCGAACGTACGGGCTGCCGTTTTCTTCGTGATGTGTTTTAAGCTGCGCTTTAGCTTCGCCCAACTCTTGTCTGCAACCACCAGTTGGTATTTGCCTTTGACGCCTTTTTCATACGTGGGCACAAACTGATAACCCAGTATGTTGAATTGAACAGGTTTGCGTATGCCGCTCTTTTCCCGGTTTATGGACAGCTTCAACTTGTTTTTCAAAAACAGAAAAATGCTGTTGCCAACTTTGCGGGCTGTGTTTCTACTTTTCGTATAAACACTAAAGTCATCGGCATACCGCACATACCGGTGCCCTTGTTTTTCCAATTCTTTATCTAACTCGTGGAGTAAGATGTTGGACAGCAGCGGGCTCAACGGGCTGCCCTGTGGAACGCCTTTTCTCCGTTTGACTAATCGCCCGTCAATCTTTATCGGGGCGCGTAGCCATTTACGGATAAGGCGTAACGTCAACGGGCATTTCACTTTGCTGTACACAAGTTCCAGCAAGATCACATGATCTACTTCATCGAAGAAGTTCTTTAGGTCTATGTCAACAATGTGAACATATCCTGCATGGATGTTTTGATGGGCTTGTTGCACCGCCTGATGCGCATTACGATTGGGACGGAAGCCGTAGCTGTTTGCTGTGAACTCTGTCTCGAATTTTGGCGCGATAACCTGACTGACCGCTTGTTGTAACATGCGGTCGGTTACCGTGGGAATTCCCAGCAGTCGGGTCTTGCCATTCTCTTTGGGTATCGCTACCCCTAAGATGGATTGCGGTAAGTAGCGTCCGTTACATACCGCGGTCGCTATCGCGTCTCTGTTTTTATTCAAGTGTTGACGCAATGCTGTGACTGTCATACCATCTACGCCTGCCGAACCTCCGTTCGACACGACCTGACGATATGCTTTGTGCATGTTCTTTCTGCTAATAACCCTCTCAATCATCTTCTTTNNTATACTACTCTTTGTTTCTCTTGTTCCGCTTATCGTAAGGCTATAACTATATAATGGTTACTCCTTACAGCATTTGGAACAACTTAACGTTCTGCCCTTCATTGATGTGTGAGTCCTCCCCATATAGCGGGGCTCGTTCCTATCAACTACTATGGCGTCTGCTGACTTCTCCTTGATGTACACGACATCAGGAGACCTCCCCAGGTAAGACACTTATCCTTCCGTCTATCTCTGCCACATCTACATACCACCTCTTTTGCACCAACAGGCTTCGTGATGATGTGCTCACTCACCCGAAGTGGCATGCCTCTGTATGTGGTTCATGTTCTTCAGTACAGACTTTTGCAGTCCTGCTTCCTTCAGTTCAAGGATCACTCCTTACAACCTTGCAGCTTGCTATGTGCTTTTAGGATTCGCACATCAGGGACTTGCACCCTTGGGATAATCAAACTATTTTCCCGTCTGGAAAACAGTTGTGCCATGCTGGGCACACACACGGGTTTTGCGTCAGGCGGGGTGACGTGCGAACTTGGAGTTTTGTGCTTCTATTCAAGTTCATTGCAGCTTGACAGTTTTGTGCTCGAAACCCGCCCGAACGCAAAGCCCGAAAACGTTACCTGCAAGCTTAACAGACGACACAACAAACAAAGATGACGACAGAAGAATTTGTAAAGAATTTTTATAAAGAAAGAAAACGGATTATTGAAAGTTCGTTTGACTTCGAGCAGGACTTACGAAGCTATGTTTCAACTAAAATTCAAGACCTAAATTTAGACGAAGAACAAATCGAAAAACTAAGACATATTATTTCCGCACTACTGACTGACACATTTTATGGAATCCTATTAGGACTTGACGGCTCTGCATCTATTGGCGACAGACAAGAAACTTTTAAAATAGTGGGAGAAGATGGTAAAATAATTTCTGAATGTGGTGAAATTGAAGGCGAAGCGTATGAAATATTTTGTGCAAACAGACTTGAATGTGAAGATAATAATTGCGACTTCGTTGCGGAACTTAATTTTAGAAAAACAGAACAAGGAGGACGAACCCATTTTACTATAAGTGGTTACAGACCGCAAGTGAAATTTAATTTTACAGAAATGCAAACCTCAGGGCAACAGACTTACATTAACAATAAAATGGCTTTCCCGGGCGACAATATCAACGCTCTAATCAAATTGACCACAACAGAACACTTGAAAGGGAAACTAAGCGAAGGAAGTAGTTTTGAATTTNTAGAAGGCGACAGAGTAATTGGAACAGGCAGGATTTTAATAATTAAAAATGATGAATTACGAAAAGCCAGCAGGTAACACGGGTTTTGCGTCAGGCGGGGTGACGTGCAAACTTGGAGCTTTGTGCTTCTATTCAAGTTCAGTGTTGGTTGACAGTTTTGTACTCCGAAACCCGCCCGAACGCAAAGCCCGAAACCGTTACCGGGCATTGTAAAACGACATACAAACAAAGAAAATGAGTATAGAAAACATAAGGCAGTTCATAAAAGAAAAAGCTGAACAGTTCGGTGCCAAGACAGACAATGAATTTAACAAACCATATGTTGAAAGGAACAACACCGGACAGGAAGCACTTAAAGATAATGGAGCATATTTTGGATTTATCCATCCAGAAGAAGAAGCCTCAGGACCTTTCCACGACTTTTCATTGACAATTTTTCCAAACGACCAAGACAAACCTTGGTTAGTGTGTCTTGGAATTGGTTCCAGTGGTTTCAAAAATGACTACGAACTTGCAACCTATCCAGGACTTAGAAGATTATTTTCAAGGCTGATTGATGAAAGAGGATTTTGTAAATCAGACTTTTCAGACATAGAAACCAGTCTACCAAAATCAATCACTGGTAGTCTGGACTTACAGCACATANAAAACACGATTAAAACTTACACCAAAGTTTTACCGACTTGCCAAATAGTTGACAACCCAGAAAGCGAAAAAGGAAAGCAAATTATTTCTGCTTTTGTTGCAGGTTATGCAAAGCTCAGAGATTGGCCATCTAACAAAGACCATCGAAAAGCAGTTTCAGAGGCATTGGAGCCCTTTTTAAAAAAGGAACCAATAGAAGAAGTAGAAGAAGTAAAAAATCTTTTAAACGAAAGAAAATATATCGTTCTTCAAGGCCCTCCTGGTACCGGCAAAACAAGAACTGCANAAAATGTTGCCGAANAAATAGGAGCTAAAACATTCTTCACTCAATTTCACGCAGAGACAAGTTACTCTGATTTTATTTTTGGTATTCGGCCAGACACTGCAAACGAAGAACTGAGATACAAAGAAAATTTAGGCAGCTTTTCTCAAGCCTTAAAATATGCCATTGACCACAAAGATGAAAAAGTCATCCTCATAATAGACGAAATAAACAGAGCTAATCTATCAAATGTATTAGGGCCAATCTTTTACTTATTTGAGCATAAAATGGATGTCTCGAATGTAGAAATTGAAATTGCTCCCAAATTCAAAGTGAACAAATTACCTGACAACTTTTCTGTAATTGCAACAATGAACACTGCCGACAGAAGTTTGGCCGTTGTAGATTTTGCGCTTAGAAGACGCTTTGCTTGGTACAATCTAAATCCTAAAACAATAAAGTCGAAACAGTTTTTTAATGAAGACTTTAGCAAAATTCAAGAAATATTTGACTGGTATGCTTCTAGCACTGAATTAAACTTACAACCTGGTCAAGGCTACTTCATCGCTGACACCGAAGACGAAATGAAAAATCGTATTCGTTATGAAATATTCCCTTTGATCAAAGAATATCTTCAAGAAGGACTATTGCGAAATGCTAAAGAAGAGTTCAACAATTATTTCTCGACAAGAATAAATCTATCTCTTTTCGAATGACAAAGCCATTAGACGTTTTTGTGAAATCCCTTGCCTAACTGAACAATCAAAACAGTTGGGAGGAGTTGCTTTGCAAAAAAAGTGGTTTAAGTCAGCAGATAAAAGAATAATTGGTCAGTATCTCCAAAAATTTATAGACTACAACACCGAGCAATTTAAATTTCTTGGCGTTCAACCTTATATAATCGGCTCAGACCAAAGCACTGCACTAACATTCCGTTCATCTGGTTTCATTGGCTCTATTCCTTTAAGAGCTTCTGACACTGGTAAGCAAATCGGAGATTTTGTGGTTATGCCCAGGTTTACCGGACGTGACAGATTTGAGGACTACATCGAAATTCTAAACCTACTTGGAACTGAAATTAGCCCAGAGGTAATTGATAGTTTACCATTGGCATCAGGAAAGAATTTTAGGCCGCCTTTGTATTTGGAAGCAGTAAAATTCATATCAGCCCTTGAAAAAATGACAATGAGGCCGTGGAGAAAGTTTGACAATATTGAAAAAGTTTCAAGTCAGCCTACTGGTCAAATTAATTGGACAAAATACATCAACAATGAATACAAAGTTGAAAATAGGTTAAAATTTCCGGCAAGAACAAATGTTTTAAGTGAGTTTCATACTGAATATTCTGAAATTAAATATGTCTTTGATATTTGTAAAACTGAACTGCTTTCAGCAAATGGAGATTCCGATGTAATTGACCACTTGTATCCGGAGCAAACTGACCAGGGAATCCGGAGCAAACTGACCACCCAAATCCGGACGAAATTGACCACCCTTATCCGGTCAAACTGACCACCCCGATTGATGTCTTCTTGGCGCCTGTTTTAGTAGGCCAAAAATTGTGACGTTGGCGGCTTAACCCCAACGTCCAATGGCCAATAAAACAATAGCGATGATTCAAATCCGTCAGATACTCCGCTTGCACACGCAAGGCAAGAGTAAACTTCAAATCGTGATGCTCACCGGAGTATCCCGCAATACCGTCAAGCGCTACCTGCGCAGGTTTGACGAGGGCACTACACCTATGAAGCTGTCTGTTCCATGACTGATCATGAACTGGAGATACTCTTTGGTGGTGCCGATAAGCAGAGCAGTTCTAACGCAAAACTTCAGACTTTACAGGGCTTATTCCCCGAACTGAGTAAACAACTCAAACGAAAAGGCATGACTCTTCAAAAGCTCTGGGAACAGTATCATGAACAATATCCAGAGGGTTATCGCAGAAGTCAATTCTGTCTTCACTTCCATCAATACGTGCGCGGAACCAATCCGGTGATGCACCTGGAACATAAAGCAGGTGATAAGACCTACATTGACTTTGCCGGAGACAAGCTTTCGATTGTTAATCCACACACCGGTGAAGAAAGAAAAGTAGAAGTCTTTGCTGCCATCCTGGGATGCAGTCAACTCACGTATGTTGAAGCGGTCAACTCTCAGAAGACAGAAGACCTCATTAACGTAACAGAAAATGCATTTCAATATTTTGGAGGCGTTACGGCCGCCATTGTTCCTGACAACCTGAAGAGTGCAGTAACCAAAAGCAGTAAATATGAACCCCAGATCAATGAAACGTTTGCTGATTTTGCAGAACACTACGGTACAGCCGTAATCCCCGCCAGAGCCTATCGCCCAAGAGATAAATCGTTGGTGGAAGGCATTATAAAAATCATCTACACCAGAATTTACGCGCCCCTCAGACACCGAACCTTCACCAGCCTGGAAGAGCTTAATGCAGCGATACGGATTCTCTTAGAGGAACTTAATAATGCCCATCTAAAAGGACGAGACTATAGTCGTAGACAGCAGTTCGAAGAACTGGAACGTGACGAACTACAATCTCTGCCGGCTTATCGCTATGAGTTTAAAAGACAATTGATGGTGACGGTCATGAAAAATGGGCACGTAGGTCTTAGTGTCGATAAACATTATTACAGCGTGCCCTTTCGTTTCATTGGGAAGAAGGTTAAAATCCTGTACACCTCAACACAGGTAGAAATTTTCTTTCGTTATGAGCGCATAGCCGTACACGCCAGGAACCAACGCAAATACCAGTATACAACGATCAATGAGCACTTAGCTTCTGCTCATCGCTACCTCAGTGATTGGACAGCGGATAAGTTTATTGAACAAGGGAAAGTCATCCATGCTGATGTAGCGGCTTATATCTGTAAAGTCATTGACGGAAAATCCCATCCGGAGCAAGCCTATAAATCCTGTTCGGGTATCTTAAGTTTAGCACGCAAAGTAGGTACTCAACGATTAATCAATGCCTGCCGAAGGGCTAATCAATATGGCATTTATAACTACCCCATCATTGTTCAAATCCTGGACAAGAAACTCGATGTCTTCTCACCGGAGAGCGAACACATTAACGCCATGCCCGACCATGATAACATCCGTGGGGGTGATTACTACCAGTAAATTATTTTTCAACTAACCCAATAGACTATGAACACTGAAACACTTGAAAAATGAAGAAGATGCGCCTGCTGGGAATGCACCGTGCTTTTCAAACCAGTCTGCAAACACCCCGCCCCGAAAGTCTTACGGTGGATGAGATGATCGCACAGCTTATCGACAGTGAATGGGACGACAGGCATAACCGCTCCATTGACCGGAGTATGAAGCGTGCCCGGTTCCGTTACAACGCTACGTTAGAAAATCTGGACTATGCTCCCGGGCGAGGGATTGATAAAAATCAAATCCATCGTTTTGCTGATGGATCTTTCATTAAGCAAAATGAAAATATCCTCATTACCGGAAGTACCGGTACAGGAAAAAGTTACCTGGCATCAGCACTTGGTCATCATGCTTGCTTAATTGGATTTAAAGTATTGTACATGAATGCTACGCGGTTATTTGCCCAACTGAAGATGGCTAAGGCCGATGGTTCCATACTCAAAGAAATGGCCCGGATTGAAAGACAAGACCTACTTATTATCGATGACTTTGGCATCCAACCCTTTGATCATCCGGCCAGGTTATCCCTGTTAGAACTCATTGAAGACAGGCATGGAAAACGGTCAACCATATTAACTTCTCAATTACCGGTGAAACAATGGCATGATGTAATCGGTGAACAAACCGTTGCTGATGCCGTGCTTGATCGAATCGTACACAACGCTCACAGGGTGGAATTAAAAGGCGAATCGCTTCGGAAAAAATGGAGTAAAAAAACAGTAGAACAAAACGAAGATTAATTAATTTTAAAACACTGAAACTGGCAGCACAATTTTGACATCAACTACTGGTGGTCAATTTGCTCCGGATACAAGTGGTCAATTATACCGGATTTTGCATACGGATAAGGCGTAACGTCAACGGGCATTTCACTTTGCTGTACACAAGTTCCAGCAAGATCACATGATCTACTTCATCGAAGAAGTTCTTTAGGTCTATGTCAACAATGTGAACATATCCTGCATGGATGTTTTGATGGGCTTGTTGCACCGCCTGATGCGCATTACGATTGGGACGGAAGCCGTAGCTGTTTGCTGTGAACTCTGTCTCGAATTTTGGCGCGATAACCTGACTGACCGCTTGTTGTAACATGCGGTCGGTTACCGTGGAATTCCCAGCAGTCGGGTCTTGCCATTCTCTTTGGGTATCGCTACCCCTAAGATGGATTGCGGTAAGTAGCGTCCGTTACATACCGCGGTCGCTATCGCGTCTCTGTTTTTATTCAAGTGTTGACGCAATGCTGTGACTGTCATACCATCTACGCCTGCCGAACCTCCGTTCGACACGACCTGACGATATGCTTTGTGCATGTTCTTTCTGCTAATAACCCTCTCAATCATCTTCTTTTATACTACTCTTTGTTTCTCTTGTTCCGCTTATCGTAAGGCTATAACTATATAATGGTTACTCCTTACAGCATTTGGAACAACTTAACGTTCTGCCCTTCATTGATGTGTGAGTCCTCCCCATATAGCGGGGCTCGTTCCTATCAACTACTATGGCGTCTGCTGACTTCTCCTTGATGTACACGACATCAGGAGACCTCCCAGGTAAGACACTTATCCTTCCGTCTATCTCTGCCACATCTACATACCACCTCTTTTGCACCAACAGGCTTCGTGATGATGTGCTCACTCACCCGAAGTGGCATGCCTCTGTATGTGGTTCATGTTCTTCAGTACAGACTTTTGCAGTCCTGCTTCCTTCAGTTCAAGGATCACTCCTTACAACCTTGCAGCTTGCTATGTGCTTTTAGGATTCGCACATCAGGGACTTGCACCCTTGGGATAATCAAACTATTTTCCCGTCTGGAAAACAGTTGTGCCATGCTGGGCACACACAGCACATTGGCAATAGGCGGGGTTTCGTCTCCGCTTGACAGTTTTGAGGTAGCCGAAATTTCAGTTCTCCGAACTAACTTTTGTGCTGAAAAGCCCGCCCATCGCCAATCTGCAAACCGTTAGCTGCCATTTTTGGACAACATTGCAAACCTCGAAAAAATTGCAAGGAATCAACGAACATTAAAACAAAGGACATGATTACTCTACGAATTGAACATAAGATAGTAAACTATGACGGATGGAAGAAAGCATTTGACAGCGACCCCATCAACCGAAAACAATCGGGTGTAAGAAGGTATCGTGTTTATCGACCTGTTGACGATGACTTATTTGTAGTTATTGAACTTGACTTCGACAACTTGGAGCAGGCACAATCAACACAGACAGCTTTAAATAGTATGTTCGGAAATATAGACGGAAAAATAATTTTCGGACCACAGACTAGAATTCTGAAGATTGTTGAATCAACTGAACTTTAAAACTCATACTATTCATGACATTAACAATCATACGCTTTGTCAACCTCATTTTAGCAGCTCTTCTTGCGGGGACAAGTTTTGGAATTTGGGTTGGATTAAACCCAGACAACTATTCACCGTCCACTTATATAGAACAGCAGCAACAGCTTGTTCTATCGCTAAATACATTGATGGTTTCGCTTGTAATTGCCGCAACCATTGTGACAATTATTTCGGCTGTTCTTCAACGGAAAAACAAAACCGTTTTTGTGACATTGCTCTTTGCTGCTATATTCTTTGCATCGTGTATCTTCATTTCAAGGTTTGGCAACCTTCCAATCCAAACTGAAATGCTGAAATGGAAAATTGATGCACTTCCTGACAACTGGACTTCACTTCGTAACGAATGGTGGACACTTCACATCATACGAACAATTGCAGAATTAATTGCACTTACACTTGTAGCTTGGACAACAAGTAAGACAACATCAAATTCCTTGTATGAAAAGTAAAACGGCAGCTAACACGGTATTGCCAAAAGCGGGGCTGAACGGCTTCGATTGGACATTTGTGCAAGGTTCAACATTCGTTCTTCGATTGAACTTTTGTGCTAAATTCCCCGCCTTCGGCAATACCCAAACCGTTACCGGTCATGCTAAAATACGACAACGCAATACTAAAACGACAGAATAAATGAACAGACATACCAACGCTTCAGCAAAATCAAAAGAGCTGCAACCCAACGCACAAGCCGACACAGTTGCAGCACATTTGCTTTTGCCCAACCGCACGACAACCCTCCTATTGACAGCTTTTATTTAGAATAGTGTAATGTCAGGAACAAAGAAAGAAAGCCATTGGATTCCCTTAGCCGACCTTATGACGGTTTTAATGGTGATTTTTCTGTTTATGTCAATATCATATATGGCATTAGTAGAAAAGCGACAGAAACAACAAAACCAAATTTTTAAAGATTATGAAGAATCTAAGGTTGCTTTATACAATGAACTTAAAGAAGCATTTAAAAATGATTTCGCAAAATGGAATTTGAAACTTGATAATGACCTGTCAATAAAATTCACAAATCCACAAGTCCTTTTTCCGACTGGCAAATCTGAAATAACACCATACTTTCAAACTGTTCTATCTGAATTTCTTCCAAAATATCTTTCAGTTGTTTTACAGGACAAATACAAGGACAAAATTGCAGAAATCAGAATTGAGNGGCACACAGACACTAAACCTATCGGTTTGACTGGCGACCCATATATCGACAATATGAAACTCTCACAAGACAGGGGAAGAAATGTATTGGCATTTTTACGAACACAAGAGTGTTTTTCAAGTCTTAAAACAGATGAAAAGGAAAGACTACAGTATTGGCTTACAGCCAATGGACTTTCCTATGGAAGAACTGTAGATAAAGATTACAAACTTACTTTTGAGAGTAATAAGGAAATTGACAATGACAAATCAAGACGAGTTGAATTTAGAATTGTTACAACTAGCGAAGCGATAATAAACGAAGCATTAAAAAACATTGACGACAAATGAGTATTGAAGTAATATCAGGAATTGGAATAATTCTAATAGTTGCTATTTGGGCAGCATTTTACATCTATAAGCGAAACAGGGAAAACAATAATGAACATTTATTTGACTTCATTCCTCATCTATTCCCTACACTCGGAATACTTTTTACATTCTTAGGTATTGCAATTGGACTTTGGAATTTTGATAGCAATGATATAGAAAAGAGTATTCCAGAGTTGATGAATGGATTAAAAACGGCATTCCTTGTTTCAATATTCGGAGTTGCACTTCTTGTTTTGTTCTCATTTTGGACTAACATAAAAAGGAAGAGATTAGAAGAAGGTGTTTTAAGTGAAGAAACTATCGCCATTCAAAAATTGACCGAAGTTTTAACAGAACTCAAANAAGATTTTCATTCAACTGATGAAAATGGCAATGTTATAAAGCCAGGAAATGTTTTAAGAGACATATATGAAGAATCTAAAAAGCAATCAAATTCACTACAAACATTCTCAACTGACTTAGCCTTGACTATTTCAGCAGGTTTTGAACAGATACTTAATAATCCAACCGAGGGTGTTGTTGCCGAGCTAAAGCTTGTAAAAGCTGAAATTGAAAACTTAGGTAAGAAGCTTCAAGACCCTGCAACAGATATGACACAGAACATTGTGAAAGAATTGCAGGATTCTATGGGAAAAATGATTGAAGAATTTAAAACATCGATGAGTGGTGACACGAAAAACGAAATGGAACGTTTGGCAGGCTTACTTGGACAAGCAGGCGGTTCATTGACAGATTTCCCGATGAAACTACAAACGATGACCGACAATCTAAACGAAAATTTCAGAGGATTACAGGACGTTGTAAAGCAGATTTCACAGCAGACACTTTCTCAATCAGAGCAATCTACCAACGAAATGAGAAAGCAAGTTGAGGAAATGAGTGAAATTCTTAAAAACAAAGTTGGGGATTTACAGGCAGGTCAAGAAACACTACTAACAAAGCAATCGCAAAACTTACAAGTATCTGACAACCTTTTAAGTGCTTTTAATACGAGTATTGAAAAAATGAATGGACTTTCAATAGGTGTATCCGAAACCATTTCTAAGCTAAATCAGGCACAAAACGACTTGGAAAGAGTTATTGCCACATTCAGAAATATATCACAGGACGTAAATGCATCATCTAGTAAGTTCGGTGAATCACAACTGACCTTTTCGAAATACTCAAACGAATTTTTGCAAAACAATTCAAGCACTATTCAGGAAATACAAAAATCACTTTCCACGGCAAAAGAAGTTTCAACGGACTACGCACAGAAGTTTGACATTATAGAAAAAGGGTTGCAGGAAATATTTGCTAAAATCAATACTGGTCTTAAGGATTATCAAACAACTGTTAGCCAAAGCTTAGAAACATTTTTAGGAAAATACACCGAGCATCTAACAAAAACAGCAGAGTCACTAGCTGCTGCATCATCAAAGCAAGAGGACATCCTAGAAGAATTGACAGAACAGTTAAGCAAACTGAACGGAAGGAGAAACTAATATGCTAAGTGTGAATGACATATTGGAATTTCATTTTACGCCATCTGCTTTTCTGCAAACGGCTCATAAGATAATACCTACTACTCTCACACAACTAAACGACATTAGAATTGATAAACTAAAAAGATTACCGAAGAAGTTGGAGCAGCTTCGTTCAATTTTTGGAAATAATTTAATACCTCAGGTTTTCAAAAATTCAAATACTCCATTCAAAATAATAACGTTCTCTTTGACAGGCGAGAATTAAGAACATTAACTTATTCATTATCCTACTCCGAGGCAGGTCAGTCAGCTATATTCACCAACGAAAAAGAAATCAATTATGCCTTGCAGTTACTTAATTCAAATTGGAGAGATTCATTCATAATCGGAATTATTGACTGTTATTTGAATAATTGGGAAACAGAAAATAGAACTTCATTAAATAGATTAGCTGAATTTATTGGCGAAAAACTAAAAGCATATAATGGAAATAGGAATACGATAAATGCTTTCAAAAACAATCTTAAATACTTTGACCTTAAAAATGGAGACCTAGTTTTTGGAAATGAATTGGCTTTGAAAAATGCTACAATAAAAGAAGCTACAAAAGTCTTGTCATTACCTGAAACCTGGTTTTCATATCCTTATTTCTCAAAGGTAATGGTTGCTTACTATGATAAAAAGCAAAATGAATTATCAAATCTGATTGATGATTTTGAAAGTGCTTTAGATTTTCACAAAAACTCCAATACCAATAAAAGAATTGTCAGCAAGTTTATAATTCAAGCAAATAAGCCTGAATATGCTGCTTTACAAGACAAAGTAAAACATCTAGCTTTTAAATTTATTGGTGACCCTGAAAATAAAAGTGTTTGGGCTGATTTCTTTAATGCAACCGATAAAGAGAAGTCGGACTTATTAAATGCTAGAAAAATCCTAAATGAATGGATTACACGACAGTTTATTAATGTTTTTTTCAACGTATGTTTAAATGATGAAAGGCGAAAAAGATTTTGGTTGAAGTATGCTCCTCAAATTTCATCATTCAAGGTTTATGGTCCAAGTTTCACAAAAACACTGTTAAAAAGAGATGAACGTATTGCTGAATACTTAGACGCAAGGTTCACAACTGTCTATAGTAACAGAGATGTTTCAGCATTTATTCTATACATAGGAGAGTATATGATTATTGAATTTAGCAATGAAGGTTTTGCGTGCTGTGCATACAAAATGAGCAGCCCTAACAGACCCACTTTAAATAGTAGATTAAATAGTGTTGAAGATTTAAGGAATAGCTCTTTACCGTTAGCTATACAAAGTGATGCAAATTATTACTATACAAGTGACGAAGGGCGGCTATTCCATAATTCCAACTGGGAACACAAGTTCAATCACTGGTTAAAAGAAAAAGTTCTAAAATGAAATTTTGTTACACATACAGCAATAGCTTTTTCTTTTCAATTGAGAACAATGAAGGACAAAGAATTCCAATATCGAATTGGGATGACCTAAAAAATGACTTTCTTGCTCAACTTTCAATTCTATATGAGTTACACGACAATGGACTTGCTGATTTCAAAAATAATACTTGCGAGGTTGAAACGGTAGAAATCCTAAAACTAAGCGATATAAGCAAACAGATACTTGGATTGCCTGACGAGTATCCTTATGAAATTTACATACAGTCTGACGGACAGTTAAACCAAAACAATTTTAAGTTTAAATATGGATTTTATGACTTCGCACCGAATGGAACAAGATTTCAGGCACAAAGAATCGGAGCTATTATAAGTATTAACGGCACAGATTATCTGCTATCTGAAAATCAATATCAGATTTGTGAGGCGTTAGACAGCTTTAATAACCTGACAGAAGCAGAAAGAACATTTCAAAATAACCTCAGACGTTTTGCTGATATTAAAACAATTTCAAAATCAGCAGCCTTAATTTTAGACAGCTACTTAAATAGTCAGGAAGTATTTTGCCCTGATAAAATCAAGATTGATGTTCAATTCAGCAATGGCAAACTTGAAGTTATTCCTAATGTAGAAATTGAAAATGAAATTGGCTTTGTAAACACATTCGATAAATTTCCTAAAATCCTTGAAATCTACCCTGTCTCGGATGGAATTGGTAGCACTACGAGAATTGTAGTATCAGCTCAACAANAAGAAGAACTCCAAAGAATAAAAGGAATAAGGAAAATTGAAAACCCCGAAACGATTCAGCAAATTATTGAAAACCCTGAACTATTCTTTGATGAGGAACAAACTGATTTTACAATATTTTACAGTGAAAGAGTAAAGGAGATTGGCTTATATAAACCTAAATTCTATTCTTTCGTTTGTCCATACAAATCAGAATGGATTCCCGGAATTGCAATAAAAGATAAAGTTCACGGTGAANAAAGAATTTACATAAAAACACCAGAAAAACTAAGTGTATTCATAGAGGAAAAAGAAAATGCCGTTAAAAGTAACAAAACAACCGTAACGTGGGAAGATGTTGAGATTCCAATTATTGAGGCTGAAAACCTTATTAAAACCGCAAAGAGACAATTTGAAAATCCGAAGGAACCAATAACACGAACAGATAGAAAACCTGAAAATGAAGTTTTAATCATCAAAGAAAATGCGGAATTAACCGAGTTTATTCAAAACGTTAACTCACCTGAAAATATCAATCATAGTTTCTCGGCAATTGATAACTTATTTTCAGGCATTGATCTTAAAACACATCAAGTTGAAGGTATTTCATGGCTACAAACTCTACACAAAGAAAATTTGAGTGGCTGCTTGCTTGCTGACGATATGGGATTAGGAAAAACTTTGCAACTTCTTTATTTCATTGAGTGGCATAGTAAAGTTTATCATGATAACAAACCATACCTGATTGTTGCTCCAATAAGTTTGCTTGAAAATTGGGAAAATGAATATCAAAAGTTCTTTAAACCACAGAATCTTACTCTAACCAAACTTTATGGTTCAACAAACTTAACCAAAGCATTTGACCAAATTCAAAACCAAAGAGAAGCCCAACAATTACAGAGGCAACATATTATTCTAACAAATTACGAAACACTACGAAGTTATCAAGCTACATTGTGTCTAGTTGATTTTGCTGTAGTTGCACTTGATGAAGCACAAAAGATAAAAACTCCTGGAACATTAGTTACAAATGCGAGCAAAGCTTTAAAAGCAGATTTTAAAATCGCAATGACAGGCACACCAGTTGAAAACACTCTAATTGATATTTGGTGCATAATCGACTTTGCCGTTCCGGGCTTACTAGGCAATGCGAAAGAATTTGCAAAGGAATTTCAGAATCCCCTAAAAGAAGAAGATACAGACATTAAGGAACTAACTGAAAGATTGAGAAATAAAATTGGAATATTCATCAAACGCAGACTAAAGAGAGATGTAGCAAGGGATTTACCTACAAAGCATGACAATCACAATTCGAGGATAAAGAAAGTTATGCCCGATGTTCAATTACAACGTTACAAGATAGAAATAGAGAATGCAAACAACTCTGAATTATCAGGTGTAGATGGTCGAAATCAAAAATTGAAATCACTTTGGGCAGTAAGAGATATTTCAGACCATCCATATTTATTGGACAATCAAATTTTGAATTTCTCTTCTGAAGAATTAATCGCAACATCCGCCAAACTACAAACCACGATTGGAATTTTAGCTGATATAAAAACAAAGAATGACAAAGTCATAGTATTTGCAGACAGAAAAGAAACGCAANAAATGTTGCAGAAAGTTATTTATGACACTTTCGGTATTNTTTCAAGTATTATAAACGGTGACACCCCAAGCACCAAACAACGAGAAAACGCTGCAAAACAAAGCAGACAGCAAACAATTGACCGCTTTCAAAGCGAAAGAGGGTTTAACGTCATAATAATGTCGCCATTGGCAGCAGGTGTTGGATTAAATGTAACAGAAGCTAATCATGTTATACATTATTCAAGACATTGGAATCCTGCAAAAGAAGAGCAAGCAACAGACAGGGCATATCGAATCGGACAACAANAAGATGTTTTTGTATATTATCCAATGGCTGTCTTTCCTGATTCTATGAAAAATGAAAATGGCGAAAAACTTAAATCATTCGATGAGATTCTCGACAATTTATTGAACAATAAANAAGCATTGGCAAGTAATACACTATTCCCAACAGAGCAAGCAGAAGTAAGGCCTGATGAACTCTTTGGAAATATTTTTGGCTTTGAAACAGAGACAAAAGCAGAAGCATTAACTATGCAACAAATTGACAAACTAAATCCAAATCTGTTTGAAGCGGCAATAGCTGCCTTGTATAAGCAACAGGGCTTTGATGTCCACTTGACCCCCTATTCTAACGACAAAGGTGTAGATGTTGTTTTATTGGGTGACAAAGACAGTTATTTGTTGCAGGTTAAACAGACAAAAACTTTAGTTGGTAGAGATGCAATTCAAGAAATATATACTGCTAAAACATATTATGAGAATAGGTTCAGCACAAAATTCAAATTGACAGCAGTAACCAATAACGACTTTAGTTCGACAGCTACTATGTTAGCTCAATCAAACTTTGTAGAAATGATTAACAGACAACAACTAATCAAAATGATAGAAAGACATCAAATATCTATTAAGGACATAAATAAAATTGAATCACAACGTATGCAAAGAATTTAACAGCCAACGCATTTGGTGGCACATTTGCAAAACCGCACAAGCCCACGCTAAAGCCAAGTTTTGCAAAAGAGCCACCAAGCCAACGCACCAAGACAGAGCAACATGGACAGACAACAACACGACAGAAAAGAAGCACGAACCGGTAATCGAGTAGGTGGCCTCGCCAGTTGTAACTGACGAGGTGCGCCTCTCACACCACCCCGATTGCTATCGGGGTACGGGCTAACTTAACGTTCTGCCCTTCATTGATGTGTGAGCCCCGTGTAGCGGGGCCCGTTTCTACCAACTCCTATGACCTAGGCTGACTTCTCCTTAATGTACATGATCTCCTGCTACCTGTAACGCTCCCGCATGCATCTGCTCCCGAATGGCGCGTTTCTTTTCCAGGTTGCCCCAGCCAAAGCGAACAGAGAGGGCGTCCATGATTTTATAAATAACAGGTACTACAATCAGGGTTAAGAACATTGATGAAATTAACCCACCAATAACCACCCAGGCCAATCCGTTCTTGATAGCTGCTACGCCTCCGGTAGCTAACGCAATCGGCAGCATACCAATCACCATGGCTATGGTCGTCATCAGAATAGGGCGAAGGCGTGCGTTGTTCGCATGCACCAACGCATCATCGGTACTTTGCCCCTGCTCTTTCATCTGGTTGGCAAAGTCAACCAGAATGATTGCATTCTTAGCCACCAAACCAATCAGCATGATGATACCCAAAATACTGAAGATGTTGAGTGTGTTGTTGGTTAATGCCAGGGCTAACAACGCGCCAATCAGCGAAAGCGGGATGGAGAACATTACCACAAACGGGCGCACATAATCATCATACAGTGCCACCATAATTAAGTACATAATTACAATGGAAAGCAACAACGCCACGCCCAAGGTTCCAAAGGCATCGGCCTGGTTTTCGGCATCGCCACCAAAGGCATAGCTGATGCCTGCCGGTTTATCAAGCTTGCTTAGTTTTTCAGTAAACTCGGTTGTTACTACTCCGGTAGGGCGGCCAATTACCTGTGCCTGCACATTAACCGATGCCATTTTATCTCTACGTTCCAGCACGGTTGGTCCGGAGGCTTCTGCTACCGTTGCAAAATCGCTGAGGCGGATGTTTTGACCTTTATTGTTTACAAAGGTCACATTAGCCACATCACGTACCTCTTTACGGTTAAAATTATCGTATCGCAAATTGATATCGTATTCAAAGTCACCTTGTCTGAACTTCAACTGTCCGTCTTCATCGGTACCGCTAAAAGCGGTTTGCAGGGTACCGCCCACTACATCCATGCTCACGCCAAGGGCAGTCATTTTATCGCGATCGAGTACAATGCGTACTTCAGGGTTACCATCTTCAGCCGAAAGCTTTGGGTTTGACACACCATCTATGTCTCTTAACTCAGCCAATGCCCGCTTGGCAAAACTCATGGCGCTGTCGGGCGAAGTACCCATTACTACCAGGTCGATAGAAGCGCGATCGGCTGTACCCATAATGCTTACGGTGGTTGTTGTAACCTTGGCTCCTACCAGTTGGGCCGATAATTCTTTNTTCATTTTCGCAGCAAACATGTCGGATGGTTCGCTGCGCAGGCTTTCATCAATCATGGTAACGGTTATCTCAGATTTATAAGCCGTAGCCTGCGATCCNCCGCCTATGCCACCGCCACTGCTGCTTTGCCCCACGGTAGTGGTTAANGGCTTTACCAGTTCCTGCTTGCTCAGGTAATTTTCTGCGCGCATGGTCATCTGGTTGGTTACTTCTATCGAAGCATCTTTGGGTAATTCAATGCCCACGATAAACTGGCCGCGGTCACCTTTCGGGATAAACTCGCCTCCAATAAATCCTTTGCCAATAAGCATGAAGGATGCGATTAACAAAAGGATGGTAACTCCTAACACATAACGCTTATGGCCCTTTACCAGCGACCACCGTAAAATATCGGTAATCCATGCAGTAAATTTATCAAGCTGGCGTTCGAACCACAGAATAAATTTCTGAAACAAATTCTTGCCGGTAAGGTGTTCGAGTTTACCAAAGCGTGAGGATAACCACGGCACTACGGTAAACGATACAGCCAAACTTAACAAGGTTGAAATAATTACAGTAACACAAAACTGGCGTAAAATCATTGACACCAGGCTATTGGTTAATGAAATAGGTAGAAACACCACCACAATTACCAGGGTAATGGATAATACGGTTGTGCCGATTTCGCTTACGCCATCGTATGCAGCACGCACTTTATTTTTACCCATTTCCATGTGGCGATAAATATTTTCAAGCACCACAATGGCATCGTCAACCAGAATACCCACCACCAGCGATAACGCCAGCAATGACATCATGTTGAGGGTGTAACCAAACATCCACATCCCGGCAAAGGTTACGATCAGCGAAAGCGGAATGGACACCATAACGATTAAGGAGTTGCGAATGCTATGCAAAAACAGCAGCATCACAATGGCCACCAGAATGATGGCAATAAACAAGTCTTTTACAACATCGTTGGCCGATTCCAATGTAAACTCGGATGTATCGGTAGCTACGGCTAGCTTCAGGTTATTGGCAGCATATTCTTTTTCGATCTGCGCAATTTGTTTATGTACTTCTTCACTTACTTCCACCGCGTTGGCATCGGCTTGCTTTAATATTTGCATAATGATGGTTGGCTCCTGGTTTTGACGGGCCAGTTTTTGCACATCTTTTTGAGTATCCTGTACATCGGCCACATCTTTTAAGCGTACTTGCGAACCATCTTCACCGGTTTTTACTACCAGGTTGCGCAACATATCCACATCGGCATATTTACCCGATAGCCTGATGGCCATCTGATTATCTGTTGATTTAATTTTTCCTGTGGGATAATCTACGTTGGCGTTGGTAACAACCTGGCGCAACTGCAACAACGAGAGTTTCTGTGCATTGAGTTTGTCGGCATCCACATTAATCTGAAACTCGCGCTCTAATCCACCCACGGTGGAAACCTGGGCCACACCCGGCAGCCGCGACAAGCGCGGAGAAAGCCGCTGATCAATCAAATCATAAAAAGCACGGGCTTCAATGTTTGATGTGGCCGAAATGGTAATGATGGGCAGGTCATCTACCGACAGTTTATTTAAAGTGGGTGTCTTCGCATTCGCAGGTAAGTCCGACAGTTTAGCATTTACCTTACGTTGCGCATCTTCCAGGCTGCGGTTAGGATCGGCACCGGTGTTCATCTCTACAGTAACCACCGATACACCCTCCATGGAGCGTGAGGTTAACTTCTTGATGTTTTCCATCGAAGCAACCGCATCTTCAATTTTNTTGGTAACGGTGCTTTGTACTTCGTCAGGNCCGGCACCGGGATAAGCGGTGGTAATGGTTACCACAGCCGAAGTAAACTTCGGCAGCAGTTCATAGTTTAGTGCCCGGTAGCTGATAAAACCAAGGATCCCAAGGATGGTGAATACCACCACCACCATGGTTGGTCTGTTTATGGATATCTCTGTAATCTTCATGACTGTTCTTTTTATTCAAGTATGGTAATAGCTGTGCCATCAACCAGGTTAATCTGTCCGGATACAATTACCAACTCGTCTTGTTTCAACCCATCGCGCACTTCAACCATATCGCCATACGACTGGCCTGTTACTACTCTTTTCAGTTTTGCTTTGCCATTTTCACTTACGAAAATCATTTTGCTGTTTACACCACCCTGAAAAGCAGCACGTGGAATCAGCAGTCCGTTACCGGAATTTTTAATATCAAAGTGGGCGGTGCCATACATACCCGCCTTTAATTCTTTGCCCGCAATATTTTTTATTTCGATCTCAACGGGATAGTTAAGCGAAGCATCGCCTTTTGCTGATACAAACGTAACTACTCCTTCATAGCTAATTTCGGGATATACGGAAGTGGTTACAGTTACCCGATCGCCTGTCTTCATGTTCACAACCTCCCGTTCTGATATATTCACCACCAGTTTCAGTGCTGAACCATCTACAATCTCCACAATCTTATTTCCGAGAGCAAGGTAAGTGCCCACCTCTACAAACCGCTTGTTGATAACACCCCCTACCGGAGCTTTTACAATGGCATTGTTTACATTTTCCAGCCTGTACAAATTGTGCGTGTGCGCTTTCCACCTGCATGCGGGCATCGTCCACTTGTTTTTGAGTTACGCCACCGCTTTTTAGTGCTTGTTCATAGCGCACCAAATTTTGTTTAGCCTGCTCCAACCGTACCTGCGATTCGGCATGAGTTGCACTAAAAATTTCATTATCTATTTTAGCAATAGCCTGCCCGGCTTTAACCACACTGCCTTCGCGCACGTAAAGTTCGCGCACACGGCCCGAAATCTCGGAAGTAAGTTCAATCTGATTTACAGCCTCAAAGTTTCCATTTTCAGAAAATGTTTGATCGAGTGATGAAAGGGTGGCCTTTTTACCAGTACAGGCACCGCCCCCGATGAACTTTCCCGCACAATTGCGGTGCGTGTTTCGTTATATTCTTTGTTGGCATTCAGTTTCCAGGCAACGAGTACCAACGCTACCACAATGGAACCTCCGTATATCAAAATTTTTTCATAGTTATAGGTAATTGATGAGTTAAGTGTTTAATTAACAAGGTTTGAGAGTGTACCGCTCGAACGCATGATTTCAAGTTCGGCCAGTTTATAATTCAATATGCTTCTGGTATAAATGTTTTCAGCTTCCAGGTATGAAGTTTGTGAATCGAGTAAATCGGTTAACGAACTCAGACCCAGGTTATAGTTGGTGCGGTTGGCGTTATACACTTCTTCCGAAAGTTTTACATTTTCCTTTTGTGCACGCAATGTGGTTAATGTATTTGCCATTTGGATACGCGCACTTTCATAGCTGGCATCCAGTTCCAATGCCTTGGCATCGCGTTGTTTTTCCAATTGCTTAATTTGAATGTTGCTTTGTGCCACACGCGAACTACGCGAAAAACCGCTGAAGATGGGTACACTTAGGCGTACACCCACTCCTCCCATTCCATAAGTAATGGCCGGATCTTTAAACGTGAATACCGTGCCAAGTTCATTGCTCACAATATTGTGATTGTAGCTAAAGTAAGCACTTAGCCTGGGGTAGTTTTCAGCCGGATGNGCATTGCGCTGCAATGTATTCAGCATAATCTGCGAATCAAGAAGCTTTAATTCTGTTCGCTGGTTGGCCGTATATTCCGTGGCTTGCGATGCTACCGGCAAAAGTTGTTCGTCCAGGGCCATCGTATCCAGGATTAATGGAGTGTTTAACGGCATATTCAAAGCAACTTTCAATTGGTTGGTTTTTAAGGCTACATCGTTTTGAGCCTGAACCAACCGGGATTGTGTGTTGATGTAATTTACTTTTATCCTGTCCAGGTCAACTTTGCGCAACAAGCCGTTGTTGTACTGCCCTTCGGATGCCTGAATAAGTTGCTGCAGAATATGTGCCGTGCGTTGCTGCAACTTTACTTCTTCCATGCTGCCGAGTATCTGATAATACTGTTGTGTAACCGAGTGAATAACCTGCTCTTTGGTTTGCTGTGTGTTGATCACAGCATACGCGCGGCTTGCCTGCGAAGCTTTAAGGCCGGTGAACGCAGCCATATCCAATATGGGCTGCGTTACTTCAACACCTGCTGCTGCACTATACTTCGTACCGGCCATAATTTTGGTTGGTCCTCCGCTGCCATCACCCCCACCTAATCCGGCAGGAGTACCAACACTTGTCTTTATANNATTGTCTGTAATGTTTCCGTTGCCGGAAATTTGAGGTAAGGTACGGGCACGGGTTTCTGCTATCTGCTTATCCACACTTTCCTCTTCCAGTTTGCTTACCTGAATTGTGTAGTTATCGCTCAATGCTGTTTTTAACAGTTGCTTCAGCGTAACCGGAGTTTGTGCCATAGCCGCTGCATTCATCAGCATAAGGCTTACCATCCAAACACCTTTCTTAGTCCATTTCATTTTTTGTCGGGTTTGATTTGAATTACCATCGGGGCTTAATTCCGATGCATGTTTGAACTCAAAACTAGGGGTGCCCGGATACATTTTTGGGCCGTATTTTACCCAAGCCGGAAAAGTGGGTGCTGAATCGGAAAATGAGGCCCCTGAACTTATGGGTTACAAACAGCAATCGGAAACAACATCCATTTGCAAGGAAACCGCCCCAGGAAGGCAATTCACGGGTTCAGGCAGCTATATTTCCTGTTGGGTAATTTTTCTAACTAAATCCAGGTAATGATTAACTTGTTTTGCAGTGATGGCAACAAGTACTTTACTTTCTTTATTAATAAATTGATCAAAACCAGGGCCGGACAATATATGACCAACCAAAAGAAAACTGGATTGAATTTGGCAACCGCTACTACAAGTTTTTCTTGTGCCGGTTGTCTTTGGCTTACACAAGCTGTTATTCTTTCTAACCGACCCGTTTGCCGAACCGTTTCGGGAATTGAGTGTATTTGAAATAACTGTTCAAAATGCCGGTTTGTTACTTTTCTCATTTGTTATTGTTCAGGGGAGCGTACGAATAACTAACCGGCTAAACCAACGGCTGCCCTGGTCACCCACCCCAGCCCTTCGCGCTCTTGTTCAGGTTCTTGCACAACTGTTCCTCGCCACGGTTTGGATTTTTATTTATCAATCCATTGTTGTTTGGATTTTATTCGACCAAAACATTTTTGCTATACTCAATTCGGCTGCGTTTACACCCGAGATACGCTTTGTGATTTGGCGGTTCATTTTAGCTTCGGCTTTGGTATCGCTGGTTACCAGCCTGATTGTTACCGGGCGCAACATTCGCATGCATACAGCCGAAATGAAAATACAGGCTGCTCAACTTAAGGAAACAGCATTGCAAGCCGAACTGCAATCGTTGAAGTTACAGTTGGATCCTCACTTTGTGTTTAACAACTTCAGCACCATATCGGCCTTGATTGAAGAAGATAAAACACTGGCCCAATCGTTTGTTGAAAATTTATCGCGCGTGTATCGGTATATGATCCAGCATATCCATAGCGATACCATTACATTACAGAAAGAAATTAAATTTATTGAATCGTACACGTACCTGATCTTTATCCGCCATGGCAACAATGTAAAAGTAAGCATGCACATTCCTGAAAACCTGATGCAAAAAGAATACCACCTATTACCCTGCAACTGTTGATTGAGAATGCTATCAAACATAACATCGTCACGGTTGATCAACCCTAACCATTACACTAACAGCAACTGAAGGGGAACTATCGGTTTGTAACAATTTACAACGCATTCCCAACTCGGTACACCTCCTCGCACATTGGGCTGGAGAACATCAAAGCTCGGTACCGGATCGTGATTGGCCGGGAACCAGAAATAGTTGAAACAAATAAATCATTTTGTGTAACGTTGCCATTAACGGATTGAGGCAGCGCTTTAAAAAGTTTGGTCATGAAATTCATTATCATTGAAGACGAAAAACCCAACGCACACCGGTTGCGAAAAATTGTAGAGCAAATAGACCCTTCGTTTGAAGTAGTGGAAATGCTGGAAACCGTAGCCGGGTCGGTTTTGTGGTTTAAGCAAAATCAACATCCCGACATCGTGCTCATGGACATCCGGCTGGCCGAATGGATTAAGCTTTGATATTTTTAGCCAGGTAAAAATTAATAGTGCGGTAATCTTTACTACTGCCTATGATGAATACGCCCTACAGGCGTTTAAAGTAAATGGGGTTGATTACCTGCTAAAACCGATTGAAAGAGAAGAACTGGAAGAAGCCATTAATAAAGTAAAGCGCACACACATCAGCGCGGCTAACAATCCTTACCTGGACGAATTGCTTGCATACGTAAAACAAAAAGACACCCGCTATCGCAGCCGTTTTTTGTTTCCGTATAAAGACGGATACAAAACGGTTAACGTATCGGATATCGACATGATTTATACAGAAGCTAAAAACACACACCTGGTTTTGAACACCGGCAGCCTACAACCAGCCCATCAAACATTGGAAGAATTAGAAGAGCAGTTAGACCCCGATCAGTTTTTCGTGCCAACCGGCAATACATCATCCACATCAACAGCATCGAGCGCATTCATAATCATTTTCATGGCAAACTACGAGTGGTCGTACGCAATCAAAACCAACACGAAATCCTCATCAGCAAGGAAAAAGCACCCTTTTTAAACAATGGCTTGATCGTTAACTATTGATTAAATGATACTCCAGGCCTTACAGGTTTCATATTCTTAAGAAGCGGTGAGCCGATTGAAAGTGAACGAAAGAAATTATATCGTTACCAAATGATAATAGATGGCCTGCCTTACCAGGCTGGCGGTGTTGTTCACTTCGAGCTTAAGCAATAAGTTTTTCCGGTGGGTGTCCACCGTATTTAAGCTGATGCAAAGTTTGTCGCTGATCTGCGGATTGCTCAGCCCTTCCACAATCAGTTGCAGTACTTCCTTTTCTCTGCGGGTAAGGGTGGGTTGTTGTTGTAGTTCTTTTACTTCTTGTTTATTAATATTGCTATCTACTCCCAGGTACATTTTGCCTTCCCAAACAGAAAGTATGGCTTCTTCTATTTCTTCTTTTGCTGCGCTCTTTACTAAAAACCATCCGCACCGCTTTGTATCATTTGTGAAATATAACTGCGCTCATTAAAAGTGCTCATCCCTATCAGTTTTACTTTGGGATAATCTGTTTTCAGCTTTGCTGTTAACTCAATACCGCTCATGCCCGGCATATTGATATCGGTAATGATTAAATCGGGGTGTTGATTGCTGATGGTGTCTATGGCCAGTGCAGCATTGGCTGCCGTGCCCATCAGTTCCACAAAAGAAATTTCTTTTAGCATGGCACTCATGCCTTCCAATACCATGGGGTGGTCATCTACCACCAATACTTTTATTTTACTCATGTTCTTTTAAATCGCATTCAATATACACCGAAGTTCCTTTTCCTTGTTCCGATTGCAGATCCATTTTTCCATTCAGGTATTCCACTCTGGATTTTACACTGCGCAGGCCGGCTGCATTTTGTTTGATTTGTTCCGGGTTAAATCCTTTGCCGTTGTCCTCAACGGTTATATTGAGTTGCCTGTTATTATGGCGAATAACCTGCACCAGGATATTGCCGGCACCACTGTGTTTTACAGCATTGTTGATAAGCTCCTGCACCATACGGTAAATCATCACTTCTGTGGATTGCGACATTCTTTGTTCCAGGCCCTTAAAGGTACATTCAATGGTAAAAGTTTGCTGTTGCATAAGGCCATCGGAATAATCCTGCAAGGCTTTGGCTAATCCAAAATGAAGTAACGTTTCGGGCATCATATTGTGCGCCACTCTTCGCATTTCGCTGATAGATTCATCCAGCTTATCCAATGCCCGGTTAAATGCGTGCCCGCTTTCTTCTGATAAAATAAGATTTCCTTTCATAGCACCTAATTGAAGTTTTACACCACTCAGCAAACCACCCAGGCCATCGTGCAGGTCTTTGGCAATTCGGCTGCGCTCAGCTTCCTGCCCTTGCAGGAGCGACTGTGTGGCTAATAATTGCTTTTCGGTTTCTAATTCGGTGATGCGCTGTTGCTGTAGTTTTTTNCGGTTGTTATAATTTCTGTAACTTAAAAATGCAACAAGTAGTAAAGCAACTATTCCTCCAATCAATATCACATTGAATAGTTTTTGTTGTTTTATCTTTTCTTCCTGAATTTTTATTTGATCATTCTTTTTACTCAGCTCGTATCTCTTTTCAATGTTAATGGTGTTGGTAATAATTTCAGTATTTAATAAACTATCCTGCAATTGGCGCATTTTGGTAGCATATTCATTTCCCAAATCAGCATCTCTTTCCATATAGGCCAGGTCCGACAGTTGGTCTAAATTCAAAACCGGGAANTCAGGAATATTATTTTTCTGATACCAGCAATGCATCCAGCGCATACTTTTGGCCATTGCATAGTCGCCCAACAGTTGGTAATAATATGAAAGGCCACGCAGGGCATTTGTCTCAGAACCGGGTAAGTCATTTTTCCTGGCGCTTTGTAATACTGACAGGAAGTATTGCTTCGCCATTTCATATTGCTTTCGCCACAGGTACACATCAGCCAGGTTCAATTCGGTAGTGGCTATTAAAATTTCGTCTCCAACCTTTTTGCAATTTCGTCCGCCTCTTTGTGGAAAATAAAGGAAGAGTCTTTCAGGTTCATTTTTCCGTAAGTAACGCCAAGGTTGGTGAGCGCATAAGCTAATAGTTTATGATCATCCAGATTACGAAATTGCGCAACGGCTTTTTACCATGCAGGATGGCTTTATCAAACTGGCGGGTGCTGTTGTAAAGGTTTTGCAGGATGTCGTTGGCCTGGGCTGTATAACGCAGGTTGTCTATTTTTCAAAGTAGGTTAACCCTTTTTGGTAATATTCTGCTGCCGATTGATAATCGGATAAGTATTGGTAAGAAGTGCCGGTATTAAAATAGGCTTTGGCAATTTGCTCGTTGTTCTTGAGCTTTTCAGCTTCTTTAATGGCTTTCAAATTCCAGTAAAGCGATGAATCCAGGCGCCCCTGCATGTTCAATGCAAAAGTATAGTTGCCGATAAATTTTACTTCCGTTTCGGGATAACCAATTTTATGGCCCAGTGCTCTTGCCTGGCGATACAGGCTCTTGGCTTTCTCCAAATCCGTTTGCTCATATTCCTGCCCTATGCGGATGAGCAGCAGTACTTTGTTCTGATCTTCTTTCGCCCCCTTCAGTTCTTGCTGCAAACTGTCTAATAGGGTGGGTTGTGCCAAAGCTCCTGAATACAGCAGGCAGAAGAAAAGAACCGACCAGAAGAATTTAACCGCCATGTACCTACCATTTAGCATGCAAATATCATTTTAATAATAAGAAATCTTCTCACCGGTTCAGGGGATATTTCCTGTGCTACAATTCAAGGTAAAGCAGGATTGTCCCAAGCCTGAATATAAAACAATTTTACAGTATAAATTTTTGCACACCATAAATGAAAATACAATGAAAACTTTTTGCTCCTTCCCATTTTGTTAATCACTTTCTTATCTGCTTTTGCACAGCGTACGGAACAGTTTGGAAACTTTAGAGACAAGGATGGAATTCCGATTAAGGGTTCCTCACTGGAAAGAGGCTACGAAAGGCAAGTTCAGATTTTGAACCTGCAAATAACAACGCATAAAGTAACCACCGTACGCATTACCATTCCAAATACCGCTGCGGTTGCCTCGTTTCAAACTATTGTAAATACAAAATGGGTGTTACAGGCGGGCGAAATAAATGTGTTAAGCCTGATGGCCGATCAANAAAAGCGGAAGCAAAAAATAACGATGGCCTCCATCCTGGTAAAATCAGTTACTGTTACCGATGAATCGGCAGTGATTGAACTAGTTCCCCAAACATTTAATCAAACTNTTTATGAAGACGATAAGAACAACAAAAATCACATGGATAGCCTAATCTTAAAATCCAAACATATGCCCAGAATAATGTTATCAATAGTGCTGATACTGCTCTGCACCGTTCAGCAGGGTTTGGCTCAAGCAAAGCCCAAAGAAAAACCACCTACCCAAAAGGAGATGGAGGATATGATGCGGGAGGCACAAAAAATGATGGATAACCTGAGTGATGAAGACAAAAAAATGATGGATAGCCTGGGTATTAAAATGCCCAATTTTAAAAATGCACCCAAGGTAACCGATAAGCAACTGGCCGAAGCTTCTGAAAAAGAAGGTCGTATTGTTCCCAAAAAGATAATGCCCGAATAGCCAAAATACCTAAGGCTATTGTTGCAGGGCAAATGGCCGGTTACATTCAATCTACCAACAACAAAACTTTTGTGGTATTGGATGCAAAGCAGCAAGCCAATGCAAGCCGGTTCATTGAGATTCTGAAACAAAAAAATTCCTCGTCACAACATTTGGCTAACGCTGCTATAGGTTTATGGATGATGGGCTATCCCGATATGGCTTTTTATCTGATGGGCAAAGCCTGCGAACAAGATGCAACTGATGCCAACAACCTCAATAATTATGCATCCATGCTTACCATGATGGGGGCCGCTCATTTAGCTATTCCTGTTTTGGATAACATCAATCTAAAATTTCCTAAGAACAATACCATACTCAATAACCTGGGGCAGGCCTGGTTTCAATTGGGTGATATTGCAAAAGCAGAAAAATATATTGACGAAGCCATTGCATTATATGTAAATCATTCGCAGGCCAATTTTACCAAATGCCTGATTATGGAAAGCAAGGGAAAAATTCCGGAGGCAGTGGAAGCGGTGAAGCGTTCAATACAGGGTGGCCATACCNCCGAAAAAGAAGCAAAGTTGAAACAGTTGGGCCAACAACCCGATCCCAAATACGATCGCTTTCCACAAGCGATGAAGAACGATCCGTTGAATCTGGGTGGGTTTAGTCCGCCTCCGTTTCCAAAAACAGTAATGGAATGTGTTAGCCTGGGCATGGAGTGGAATGAATTTAAAGGATTAATCAATCAGCAGCTCGCCCGCCTGGAAGCAGAAAAGCAACAAGCTACCGCTGCTGCGGAAAAATATNTGGCCAAAAAACAGCATGAAGATTTTGCATTCGTAAAGGCATCATACAATGCGGGAATGATTCTGGGAAATATTCATAGTGCACCACTCTATGCCAAGCGGGCCGAAAGACAATTGAATGAAGTAACCAATACCTACCAACGAAAAATAAAAGATCACATGGCTACACTTACTGCATTCCTTGGTGGGGCTGGCAATGAACTAAGAATACGATACGAAGAAAAAATGGCTAAGCTGCGCAAAGAAGACCTGGACCAAACCGGTGAAGGAAAACCAAATGTCAATTTTTGTCCTAAATACCGTGAGGCCAGCGATGAATATTTGAAAGCCTACAACAGTCAATTGGAAATTTATTTTAAAGAATACCTGCAAATTGAAAAAGACTACCTCAATCAATCCACACACTGGAGAATGTACACCGATTATCCCGAAACGTATGACGTGGCAAAATTAGGCGCACAAATTGCCTGGCTAAAAGTATTGAAGGCTGCATCGCCCTATTCGTTTATTTCCATTACCAACTATGTATGCGATCCGCCCCGTTCTCCAAAGAAGATGGCACTACAAAAGTTTGATGATGTGGCATGCAAATACAAAAGCGTGCTCAGGTTACCGTACGGAAAAATTGTTTCAAACTGCAGCAAAACCTATGGCGAGTTTGATGCGGATTTTATCAAGTATTCTATAACCATGGATGCTGAAAAAGGAGAAAGCTTTATGGAGCAATTGGTAACCTGCACAGTAGAAGTAGGCGTTTCAAAAAGTAAAGAGTTGGAGGTAGGCCCCGTAAAAGTGGAAGCTGGTGCAGGTGCTACCGTGGGTGTGGAAATTGATGGCACCGGGATTAAAGATTTTTTATTGGCGCAGGAGTGGAGGCCGGAGTAGAACTAAACGGAACGGCAGGAAGCACTTCGGCCGGTTTGGAAGCAAAACTAAGTTTGATAAGCGGCCATGCAACCGTGGGCGGAACCGGTGTATTTGAAAAACTATAATTAACCTATCATCAAATGAAGCTATTCTTTTATTTTATTNTTTGCTGTGCAATGTTTACCGGTTGTACAGTAGCTGCACAACAAAAGCAGGTATTTGATATTGTCACTTATACAGTGCCCACCGGCTGGCAGCATTCCANNAAACCTGAAACCGTTACGATAAGTAAAGAAGATAAGGATGGTAATTTTTGCTTCATCACTATCTACAAGTCTGTTGAATCGGGTAATGATGCAAAACAAAACTTTGACATAAGCTGGGAAGCACTGGTACAAAATGTATTGGCTACAGGCAAAGCCACCATGCAGCCTGCCGGTACCGACAATGGTTGGATATCAGAAATTGGCTCAGNNGCTCCATTTGAAAAAGATGGCATCAAAGGTGCTGCTATTCTTATCAGCAGCACCAACAATGGTAAAATGATAAACATCGTAGTTATTACCAATACCAATAAGTATCAAAAGGAAATGGAANTTTTTTTAGATGCAATGACATTAAACCATTCAGCGGAATCTACGGCAACCGAAACCGGCAGTAAACAATCAACTGAGCATAAGACAATCAACAATCAAAAAGTAGAAATATGGATGAATGTGCAGATGAAAGCTGCATCGGGCAATCAAACAGCATATTATCCTTTTGGTACATTGAAACCAAAGTTTTATGTGTTGTATCCCAACGGTGATTATTATCCGCATTTTCCAACAGATGGGATGATAGCATTAAGCAATGAAAATAAAAATGAATCCTGGGGTAAGTTTAGTATTAGCGGAAGCAAAGGCAGATTTCTATCAAAATATGAGGATATCGCTGTGCAAAAAGTATCTCCGGTTGAAATGAAAAAGCAGGGCTATGCATTTGGGTTTTATAAATGCGTGCCCGTTGATGGATTAAAACTAAATGGTCAGTGGGGAACCTTTGTTGGCTGGGATAAAGATGCCGTACATGGCAACCCCTCGGGCATTAATGGTACTGCAGTAAGAGCCGTTATTGAGTTTAAAACTGACGGTAGTTTTATAGATTATGGTGCATTTGTAACCAATCTGCTAATGCCCAACCAATATGCAGATAATGCTCCCGGAAAAGGAACCTATCAAATCAAAAATTTTACACTGACACTGCAATATGATGATGGACGAATAGTGTACAAAGCATTTACAGGCACGGGCAACAAAGATCCCCGGCTGTTTAGCAAGCAAATTTTTATTGGCACCCAACCGTTTTTTCAAAGTAAAGTAAAACAGCAACGATATAAATACTTGTTTAACTAATTTACAATTAATCATTAAACGAATCAGGATATTATATCTGTTACAAAGAACAGTAAGTTTGGTTTAGCAAAAATTAAAATAGAATAAAATGAAAATTCGTATTGCCCTGTTGGGATTTTTATTTTTGGTAAATAGCAGCTATGCACAACGCACTAAAGATGCGCAATTAGAAGACAGCATCTTTTCCTGGAAGCCAATCCCTAAGTTAGTTCCGGCATCTTATCCCCGAACATTTTCTGCTGAACAGTTAAAGTATCCTGAACTGTTTGCCCAGTGGTTGCAGAAAAGTTATATCCCCATCGGGGCATTGGATTATTCTTATGCCATAGCCGAGCCCAACAAANAAGACGAAGTGCAGCCTTATGGTAGTGGTTTATGTGCGGCCATGTGGAATGCCATGTGGGATAAGGCAGGCAAGAATGTTGTAAAAGTTCCGCATACGGAATCCCGCAATTATATACTCACCAATACCATCATTGATGCAGAGCCCATTGCTATGCTCAGCATTCCCGGCCGGGCTGTATTCACAAGAAGATCACCGGATATTGAAAAAGCATTTATGGGCAACAGCGAAAAGAAAAACGCATTTGTANAAAATTTGAAGTTGAAGGATCATCCGCAAATGGGTAAATACATCATACAATATTATGGTTGCGATGGAGATGGTTGTGCACCAATGGTGGCCGTTTATTTAGCGCCCGAAAATAAATTGCCCATCCGCCAACTTACTCGTGGCGAAGTGTTGGATAGGATAGAGCAGGCCATTCCAAAAGAGAAGGCAAGGGTGGAAAGAATTATCCCGAATGAAAAACACCTGGCAGAAGGCAGGGTTAAAACTAATATTGAAAATCTGAGANAANAATATAAAAACAGTTTAAACAGTCCGGCTGAATTANAAAACTCAGATGGAATTGACATGACCGATATCTTCAATGGGGATGATATTTTTGATACCGAACTACAACAGCGACTGAAAGAGAATACCTATGGTGTTTATGCTTATGAAGAGGGTGTGTTGGAAAAGAGCAAACAGGATAAGCCGCTTTGGATTTGCATCAGTTGGACACCTGCAGATATGAACCGCCTGCCCTATCTGAGAGAAATCCACCGCAGTTTTATGGAGCATTTCAATTTTGACTATGTGTATGATTATNTTTTTCGTCACGAACTGGTANAAAACATACCCTACACGATTCGCAATGAAGCTATTCAAAAAGCACATTTGGCATCTTATAAAAACAAGAAAGAAGAGAAGCCTGCTGCTGGANAAAATCTTCCGGCCAATGTTTATTTTTTTGATGATTTCTCCGGTAATACTATTGGCGAAAAACCAAAGGGATGGTATGTGCCCAGCGTAGGTGTGCCTTCCATAATTACTACTCCCAATGGAGAAGAAGGAAACTGGGTAAAGTTAGAACAGCACCCATTGATGCCTAATGATAAAGGCAAACCACTGCCCGAAAATTTTAAAATGGAATTTGATGTGCTTACCGATAAAGATTTTGCAACCAATACCGGTGGGGCATTCCGGCTGAGCATTCACAATAAAATTTTAAGAGCGCAAGNNGCGATTACACAAATGCACCCAAACAAATATTTATTGACCTGGATGCTATGGCAGGCAATGCAAAATTTACTCAAAACGCTGCGGGCTATGTTCGCCTGAAAGCAACCTACACCGGTATGAACAGCGCCATCCGCTACGCTGATGTATTGCAGTATAGTAATGATTTCAGCAGCAAAACCAACAAAGTTCATTTCACCATAACCAAACAAGGCAATAAAGTAAGAGGATATGTTGATGGCAAAGAAATTATTGCATTGGACAAAAACCGAGTCCTATTCCGGGATTTAATGAACTCCCCGAATCCACCCGTTTTACTTCTTTTTATTTTGAAAATATCAGCAACAAAAAGAAGTGGGGGTTTATGTGTCCAATATAAAAATCAGTAGTCTGTAACAATATCTATTTGGTACAGCCTTACAAAAAAGAGGTTGTCTCAAAAGGCGTTCTGTCATCGCGGATTTATTCCACGACTTGACGCTATGATACTGACCGGAATTCTGGCACACGGCCGGAATGACAGTACTCACGTATCCCGACTTTTGAGACAACCTCTGTTAAATCCTAAATTCCTTTAAGGCTACTTATCACCAAAGTCTCGCTCCCAAAATGGAGGNGGTGCAATACCCAACGCCCGCAAATACACATACAACTGCGCGCGGTGATGAATTTCGTTATCGATAAAATAAAAGATGGAAGACCAAATGCTGCCTTCGTATTGGCCAAAGGTTACAATGCGATCGTGAAAGCGCTCCATCGAAATTTTTGACCAGAGGGTTTCCACTTCCTTGTCGGCTTTGTTCCACAACTCAAGCACCCGTGCCTTGCTGCCGTTAAACTCAAATTTTTCATTCAATGGCTCCTTTCCGCCTTCCACCATCTGGCGCAAGCCCGGACCGGCAATAGCCAGTAACTCGCTGATGAGGGCGGCCGGTGTGCGCATGCCGCCAATCGAAAAGTTGAAAAAGTCCTTTTCGGGAAAGGCTTCAATTACTTTGCGGGTAAGGTCGCGGTGCCCCATCCAGTGCTTCAATAACTCCTGCGCGGTAATCACCTGCGCCTGTTGTGCGATTGTCTCCATAACGTTGGTTGTTTAAATTTTTATTGAACCAAAGTTGAAACCGCCCGCTGACAGCCGTATGTCAGCAGAAATTAATGAACGGAAAAAGTTTGATTTTTTATAGTTGCTTGACGAGCGCTTCATCCAGCGGCTCAACACCGGAACTGAAGTAGGTAACTGTATTACCGTCTTCGCTCACCAGGTACTTGGCAAAATTCCAATCCGGTTTNTTACCGGTCTTTGCCTGCAACCATTGATAAAGCGGGTGCTGGTCGCCTCCCTTTACCGAAATTTTNTCGAACATCTGAAATTGCACACCATAATTGCGTTCGCAAAAAGCTGCAATTTCTTCGTTGCTGCCGGGTTCCTGCCAAAGGAAATTATTTGCCGGAAAGCCCAGGATGTTTACGCGCGCGCCCAATTGCTCGTGCAGTTTTTCGAGGCCGGCATATTGCGGAGTTTTGCCGCACTTCGAGGCGGTATTTACAATCAGTAACTTCTTGCCTTTGTATTGGCTGAAGTCGATCTCTTTGCCATCGATGCTTTTGATCTTAAAATCGTAAATGGAATCTGCCACTGGTCCACTGGGTGATTTAGAAAGTTTGAATGTTAGAAATGCGCCTAGGCCCACGATCAGAATACTAATGACAATAATTTTTTCATAACCTCACCCTTCTGCTTCCAAGGAGGCGTGAAGACTCCAATTTATAATGCATCCACTATTTGCGGATCCAATGGCTTTACCTTTGAATTAAAAAACTTCACGGTTCCATCTGGCTTTACCAGGTACTTGCAGAAATTCCAGGTGGGCTCCTGGCCGGTTTTCTCTTTCAGAAATGCGTACAACGGATGTTGATCGGCACCCAACACCGAAATTTTNTCAAACATCTGAAACGTTACGCCATAATTGGCCTTACAGAATTCTGCAATCTCAGCATTTGTGCCGGGCTCCTGGCCTTTAAAATTATTAGCCGGAAATCCCAACACCTTCACTTTATCGCCATACAATTCGTGCAACTTCTGAAGTTCTTCATATTGGGGAGTAAATCCACATTTTGAAGCGGTGTTTACAATCAGCAAGGTTTTGCCCTTGTATGCAGAAAAATCAACTTGTTTGCCATCCAGGCTGTTGATCTTAAAGTCGTAGATAGTGGGGGCGCTCATTACAAATGCGAAGAAGAGGGTAATAGCCAGTTTCATGGTTTATGTGTTTATGTTTTTACAACAATAATGTAAGCCAGATTGTTCGGGTTCGAAGTTACACTTTTTCCGGGTTGTTTGGCCACACCCTGAAAATGTACACCGGGTTATTCCGGTAGATGGTCTTTTTATCGATGCACATGCCGTTTTTAAGCGCCACTTTTTGCGATGGCAGGTTGCTTTCGCTGATGATGGAAATGAGCGATTGTGCCCAATAATTTCTAAATGCAGACTCCTTGCATGCACGGACTGCCTCGGCTGCAAAGCCCTTATTCCAGAACGCTGGCAACAAGGAGTAGGCAATTTCCAATTCCTCCACACCGTCCACCTCCTGCACCAGTAAACCGGCATGACCTACCAGCGCGTTGCTCGATTTTTCAACCAGCGCATTCATTCCACCACGGTTCTGCGCATAACGCAAGGCCTGCTTCTCATACCATTTCTTGCACTCCGCATCGGGCGCTTCCTTCTCCTCCACCCAATACTGATGCGCGCGTGAATCTTCGAAGAAGGGAAGCCACGCAGCAAAATCGGCTTTGTCTATTGACTTGAATAATAAGCGCGAGGTTTCCAGGCTGTGCAGCAAATAGTTCATTGCCTTACATTCTTTCCGGCACCTGAATGCCCAGCAAAGCCATTGCCTTTTTGATGGTGGAGGCCGTAACTTCTGAAAACGCAATCCGGAATTTCAGTTTGCCGGCATCGCTTTCGTTGAAGATAGGGATGGCCTGGTAAAACTGGTTATACGCTTTGGCCACNTCATACGCATAGTTGGCAATAATGGCAGGTGAATATTCGCGGGCAGCTTCCTGCAACTTATTCGGGTATTGATTGATTTTGAAGATCACATCGCGTTCGGCAGGTTCAAGCGCGGTAACCTTTTGCAGCGAATGACTATCCGCCACAATATTCATACTTGCCGCTTTGCGCAGAATGGCTTTAATGCGGGCATGGGTGTATTGAATGAACGGCCCTGTATGTCCTTGTAACTGTATCGACTCGTTCGGATCGAACAACATTCGTTTTTTCGGATCGACCTTCAGCAAGAAAAATTTTAAGGCACTCAGTCCAATCATCTCGGCCAGGTCGTCAATTTCCTTTTGATCCATATCATCGATCTTGCCAAGTTCCTGCGTTTGTGTGCGGGCGGCATCTACCATCTCCTGCATCAGGTCATCGGCATCCACCACGGTGCCCTCCCTGCTTTTCATTTTACCCGAAGGGAGATCGACCATGCCGTAGGAAAGGTGGTAACACTTCTTTGCCCATTCGTAACCCAGCTTGCCCAAAATCAGAAACAATACTTTGAAGTGATATTCCTGTTCGTTGCCCACCGTGTAAATCTGACCCTCAATTTTCGGGAAATCGCGGAAACGCAGAATGGCCGTACCAATATCCTGTGTCATGTACACCGAAGTGCCGTCCGAGCGCAGCAATACTTTCTGATCCAGGCCATCGGCTGTAAGATCAACCCACACCGACCCATCGTCTTTCTTAAAGAAGATTCCCTTCTCCACGCCTTTCAACACTTCATCTTTACCCAGCAGGTAAGTGTTTGATTCGTAATACAATTTTTCAAAATCAACGCCCATGCGTTGGTAGGTTGAATCGAACCCACTGTACACCCAGCCGTTCATCGTTTTCCAAAGCGCTACTGTTTCAGCATCTTTTGCTTCCCACTTCTGAAGCATATCCACCGCCAGCTTCATGATGGGCGCCTGCTTTTCGGCATCCGCTTCGTTTACCCCCTTCTCCTGAAGTTCCTTTACCTGCGCTTTAAAGTTCTTATCAAACTCTACATAATATTTACCAACCAGCTTGTCGCCTTTCAGGCCGCTGCTTTCCGGGGTTTCTCCATTTCCATACAATTTCCATGCAGCCATGCTTTTGCAGATGTGAATTCCGCGATCATTAATGATCTGCACTTTGTGCACGGCATATCCGGTAGCTTTAAAAATTTCTGCCACCGAGTATCCCAAAAANTTATTTCTTAAATGCCCCAGGTGCAAAGGTTTGTTTGTGTTGGGCGATGAGTATTCCACCATTAACTCCTTACCGGTTGCCGGAGTAACTCCGTAGCTGGGGTTTGTGTAAATTGATTCAAAAACTTTTGCCCACACACTGTCGCTGATCACCAGGTTTAAAAACCCNTTCACCACATTAAAGCGCGTAACAATTCCTGAATGCTGCACGAGGTAATTCCCAATGGCTGTTCCGGTTTCTTCCGGTTTTAGTTTTGAAATTCGCGTAAGCGGAAAGCACACCAGCGTGTGCGAGCCTTCAAATTCAGCATTAGTCGGTTGCAATTGCAGTTGCGCTACCGATTGGCTGAAAAGTGCCGTAATGGCTTTTTGTATTTCGGATTTTAGTTGATATTCTAAATTCATACTTAACCGCAGAGGGCGCAAAGGTGCGCAGAGTTTACAAATTATTAACGATGCGTTTAATCCCCGATTTCAATAACATGACGTTAAAATTCATTAGCAAACCGAGTCTAACCTTAGAGAGTTTCAGGTAAGTGAGAACTTGTGCCATGTGGATATCATTTAACGCCTCAACTGCTTTAACTTCAACTATTACTTTCCTTTCAATCATCAAATCAACCCGATAGCCACAATCCAGTTTTACTTCTTTGTAAACCAATGGCAGGGGCTTTTGCTTTTCAACCAGCAGCCCTGATTGGATCAATTCATAGTGGAGACATTCTTCATAAGAAGATTCCAACAGACCTGGCCCAAGCTCCCGATGTACCTGAATTGCACAGCCAATGATCTTTTCTGAAATCTGATTCTCTGTCATCATCATTTTAACCTCAAAGCCCGTTAAGGTTTCTCTGCGAATCTCCGCGGCCTTTGCGGTTAATTGCATTTTACATATCCAGAATATACGCGAAGATTAACGGTGCCACAATTGTAGCATCGCTCTCCACAATAAACTTTGGAGTTTCAATACTCAGTTTCCCNCACGTAATTTTTTCATTGGGTACTGCACCGGAGTACGAACCATACGAAGTGGTTGAATCACTGATCTGGCAGAAGTAACTCCAGAATGGAACGCCATCGCGCTCTAAGTCCTGGTGCAGCATGGGCACCACGCAAATCGGGAAGTCGCCCGCAATACCTCCTCCAATCTGGAAGAAGCCAATGCCGTCTTTCCCTGCATTCTCTGTGTACCAATCGGCCAGCCACACCATGTATTCAATACCACTCTTCATAGTACTGGCTTTCAGTTCGCCCGTCAACACATACGAAGCAAAAATGTTTCCCATCGTGCTGTCTTCCCAACCGGGCACCACCATGGGCATGTTGCGTTCGGCCGCAGCAATCATCCACGAATTTTTCGGATCAATCTCATAATATTGTTTCAACGCGCCACTGTTGATCATGCGAAACATAAACTCATGCGGAAACAAGCGCTCGCCTTTGTCTTCGGCATCTTTCCAAACTTTAAACAAGTGTGCCTGAAGTCTGCGGAACGCTTCTTCCTCCGGAATACACGTATCGGTAACACGATTCAAATGGTTGCCCAGTAAATCCCACTCATCCTGCGGAGTGAGGTCGCGGTAGTTTGGAATTCTTTTGTAGTGCGAGTGCGCCACCAGGTTCATGATATCTTCTTCCAGGTTGGCACCGGTACAGGAAATGATGTGCACTTTATTTTGGCGAATCATTTCGGCAAAGCTGATACCCAACTCGCCCGTACTCATAGCTCCGGCCAGTGAAACCAGCATCTTTTTNCCATCAGCAATGTGTTTCTTATAGGCTTTGGCAGCATCTACCAGGGCAGCTGCATTAAAGTGCAGAAAGTTTTTCTCGATAAAGGCAGAAATGGGTCGGTTTTGGCTCATGATTCATTCAAATTTTGGGCAAAAATACTGAAACAGGCTAAGTTTCCAAGGTGAAAAATTCCGTTGAAAAACTAGAAGCCATCTCAAAATACACTTAAGGATGACTGTCATGCCGGATTTATTCCGGCATCCCAACCTTTCTGCACAGATTCCGAGATCGCGGAACGCAGTCCGCGATGACAAAGTATTTTTGAGATGGCTTCTATTTAAATGACTTAATAACCCGGTGGATAATGACGTGAAAGAAGGGTTACACAATCCCACCCCTGTTACCCGTATTATTCGCGGGTTGATAAAACAAGTTTATTATCATCAACCAGCCTCCTCCTTTTTGGAAACAAGACAGACGCAATCATTGCAATTGTTAAAACGAATACAATAATAATCAGCGATATGGCCACGGGTATTTTGTAGAAATCCATGATGCACATTTTGGTGCCCACAAATACCAGAATTGCGGAAAGACCAAACTTGAGGTAGTGGAAGTATTTTTCTATTCCCGACAACGCAAAATAGAGCGAGCGCAAACCCAGGATAGCAAACACATTGGATGTATAAACAATAAACGGATCTTCGGAAATAGCAAGGATTGCCGGGATTGAGTCCACAGCAAAAATCAAATCCGTTGTTTCAATCATAATCACAACTAAAAACAAAGGTGTAACCCAGGTTTTACCATCACGCCTGGTAAANAAGTTATCGCCATCAAACGTTGGTGTAATCGAAAACAACTTGCGCGATATTTTCATAATCGGGTTCTTTTCGGGATCAAACTTTTGCTCGCCCGCGGTAAGCATGCGCACTCCGGTAAAAATCAGAAATCCGCCAAAAATGTAAATGAGCCAATGAAAGCGATGAATTAACTCAATACCTGAAAANATAAAAATAACCCGCATAACCAACGCGCCTAATATTCCCCAGAACAACACCTTGTGCTGGTATTCCTGCGGCACCTGGAAATAGGAAAAGATCATAATGATCACAAAAATATTATCCACACTCAACGACTTCTCGATGAGGTAACCGGTAAANAATTCAACGGCCAGTTCTTCGCCAAAATAGAAATAGACAAACAAGTTGAAAAAGAGTGCAAGTGTTACCCAAACACCGGTCCACGTAAGTGCCTCGCGCACGGACACAGTATGTGACTTNTTGTGAAAAACTCCTAAATCAAGGGCAAGCATGCCCAATACGAACGCATTAAAGCTGGTCCAAAGCACTGTAGACTCATTCATGCCGAAAAATAGTCTTTATTTCTATTATTCAAGTGAGGAAAAAGTACCACCGGCACCCATACCGTTGTCTTTGAAGGTCCATCCGTAACTTATCAAAGGCATCTTTCGTTTAGATTTAGTATTTTTCTCATCGGCCAGAAATGTTGCGGGGCTCCGCATACGCTTAAAAATTAATAAAACATCCATACCATGAAAATTCATTTTTGCTTATTCGTCCTGCTAATGGTAACAGCCGGCATCTCCCAGGCTATTGACCCAAAAGATACGCGCCTGTTAAACCAACCGGCAGTCAGCGCTACGCACATTGCTTTTATTTATGCCGAGGACTTGTGGGTAGCAACCAGTGATGGCAGCGCCCCGGTGCGGCTTACTGTTGATGAAGGCATTGAATCCAATCCGGTTTTTTCTCCTGATGGAAAACTGATTGCGTTTAGTGCACAGTATGATGGAAACACCGATGTGTTTGTCGTGCCTGTTGAAGGCGGTACCCCTACCCGTCTTACGTGGCACCCCGGGGCTGATTTGGTAAGAGGTTTTACACCCGATGGCAAGCAGGTTCTTTTCAACTCGCAACGCACCGTCTTTACCAATCGCTATTCGCAATTATTTACTGTACCCCTTACCGGAGGTTTTCCCACACAGGTTGAATTGCCCAATGCCTGGTCTGGTTCTTATTCTCCGGATGGAAAACAAATTGCTTACTCACCCATCGCACCGCGGTACGGTCAATGGAAACACTACCGGNGCGGAACAATTTCCACCATCTGGATTNTTTCCTTTGGCGATAAATCCGCTATAAAAATTCCACAACCACAAGAAGGGTGCAACGATTCAGACCCGATGTGGATTGGCAATACCATTTACTTCCGGAGCGACCGAAATGGAGAGTTTAATTTATTTGCTTATGATGTTGCCTCTAAACGCGTAACCCAGCTTACTACGTTTACCGATTTTCCGGTAGTAAGTGCTGGTGCGGGAAATGGAAAGATTATTTTAGAACAAGCCGGATACCTGCATCAGTTTAATCCTTCATCGAACGCTACCTCTAAGTTAACCATTGGTATTGCTACCGACCTGTTGGAACTGCGGCCACGTTTCGTANAAGGAAATTATGTGCGCACTGGAAATATTTCGCCCACCGGTGCACGAGCTGTTTTTGATTATCGGGGTGAGATTGTAACCATGCCGGCCGAGAAAGGCGATGCACGCAACATTACACAAACACCGGGAGCGCATGAANAATACCCGGTCTGGTCACCCGATGGAAAATCAATCGCCTATTTCTCAGATGCTTCAGGCGAATATGAATTGCATATTAAATCGCAGGATGGAAAAGGTGAAGCAAGAGTCATCAAACTAAATGGTGCCGGCTTCTATGCAGACCCTTACTGGTCGCCCGACAGTAAAAAAATTGCCTATGGCGATAATAGCCGCAGTTTGTATTTATTGGATGTGGCTTCGGGTGTATCGAAGAAAATAGATAGTGATGAAATCTACTCGCCCGGAGTATTTCGTAAGATGTTTGGTAACTGGAGTGCCGATTCGAAATGGTTTGGGTATGATAAACTTACGGAAACCAATTTCAAGCGCATTTATCTTTATTCTGTTGACCAGGGAAAATCATTTGCCGTAACGGATGGATTAAGCGATGCAGCCGAGCCCCGGATTGATGCCAGCGGAAAATACCTGTACTTCTTTGCTTCTACTGATGCCGGCCCGGTTGTTAATTGGTTTGATCAGTCTAACAACGACATGCGCTACACCAACTCCATCTATCTGGTAACGCTTCAANAAAACACACTCTCTCCGTTTGCAAAAGAAAGCAATGAAGAAAGTATTGTTGTTGAANAAGGCTGTGGAACCTGCACCCGACAAGAATAAAAACAAGAAAGAGCCAGAAACCGAAAAAAGGCGGAAGCATTACAAATTGATTGGGAGGGTATCCATACACGCATTATCGATCTTCCGGTAAAGGCGGGTACTTATTCACAGTTGNGAAGTAACAAAGAGGGTGACCTCTATTATATAGCCAACTCTTATGAANGCGCCGGGCCAGGCATGTTGCATAAATACGATTTTAAANAACGCAAAGACACCGAAGTGATGCCTCTGAGTGAATATGCCATATCGGCTGATGGAAAGAAAATGCTTTACGTGAATGGAAATACTATTGGCATAACCAACACCGGTGAAAAGCCCGAGCCGNGGAAAGGAATCATTCACACCAACTCCATTGAAGTTAAAATTGATCCGGTGGCCGAGTGGGTACAAACCTTTGATGAGGCATGGCGCATTAACCGTGATTACTTTTATGATCNNGGCATGCATGGAGCCGATTGGCCGGCAATGAAAAAGAAATACAGCCAGTTTTTGCCGCACCTTTCGTGCCGGGGCGATTTGAATACGGTTATTCAATGGATGTGCAGCGAATTGGTGGTGGGGCATCATCGCCTGCAAGGCAGTGGTGACCGGTTAGGTAAACCCGAGCAGGTAAGTGGAGGTTTGCTGGGTGCCGACTATCGGATTGTCAACAACCGTTATCAAATCAAAAAAATTTATGGCGGGTTAAACTGGAACCCGGAGTTACGCTCGCCTTTAACCGAGCCGGGCATTAATGCAGCGGTAGGTGATTACATCCTTGCTGTAAATGGAAAAGATGTAACCGCTGCGCAAAACCTGTTTAGCTTTTTTGAAAACACAAGCGGTAAAATTGTTGAGTTAACCCTGGGCACCAACACCAATTATACCGGATCGCGCACCGTAAAAGTAGTTCCGGTTTCTAATGAATACGCCTTGCGCAACCGCGACTGGGTTGAAGGAAATCTTAAANAAGTAAACGAAGCAACCAACAACCAGGTAGCGTATGTTTATGTTCCGAACACAGCCGGGCTGGGTCATGAATATTTTAAACGTTACTTTTATCCACAGGCTAACAAAAAAGCAATCATTATTGATGAGCGCTTTAACGGTGGTGGTCAAATTGCAAACTACTACATCGACTTACTGCGGCAGCCCTATCATGCACATTGGAATACGCGCTATGGTAAAGATTTTAAAACGCCAAGTGCTTTTATTGAAGGACCGAAGGTGATGATCATCGATGAAACGGCCGGGTCGGGTGGCGATATGCTGCCCTTCATGTTTCATAAATTCAAGTTGGGCACGCTGGTGGGTAAACGTACATGGGGTGGTTTAGTAGGTGTGTTGNGGTTTCCCGAATTTATTGATGGCGCCTCGGTTACGGCACCCAACCTGGCAATCTGGACCAAAGACGGATTTATTGTAGAGAACGTGGGTGTGCCGCCCGATATTGAAGTAGAACAAATGCCGGGTGATGTGATCAAAGGAAATGATCCGCAATTATTAAAAGCCATTGAGGTGGCCCTGGATGAACTAAAGAAAAATCCGGTTGTGGAACCCGTACGCNCCCCTTATCCTGTAAGAACGAAGAACTAAAACCTTCATACTCCAAAACGCCCGATAGTTGTAAGAGCTATCCGGAACAAAGAAGAGCCCCGCCATGTTTTGCGGGGCCCTTTCTTTTCAAAAAAATTTTACCAAACTACAATCCTTTCATTTTCGGGTTTATACATTTTATCACCCGGTTGCACATTAAACGCATTATAAAATGGTGTAAAATTCATCAACGGACCATTCACCCGCCATTTAGCCGGTGAGTGTGGGTTGGTATTTACATAATTGCGTAAAAANTCATCGGTGGTTTTTACCCGCCAGATGCGGGCAATAGAAATGAAGAACCGCTGATCAGGCGTAAAGCCATCGAGCTTTTTATCGCTTTGCCCCTGTTCGGTAAGTTTAAACGCATCATAGGCAATGGCAATACCGGCAATGTCGGCTGTGTTTTCGCCCACGGTCAATGCCCCTTTCACATGTACACTATCCAACACAGTAAACTGGTTGTACTGATCAATTACTTGCTGTGTTTTAGCCTTGAATTTTTCGTAATCATCCTTTGTCCACCAGTTCTTTACATTCCCATCTTTGTCATACTGAGCGCCCTGGTCATCGAAGGAGTGTGTTATTTCATGACCGATTACCATACCAATACCTCCATAGTTCAACGCATCATCGGCATTCAGATCAAAATAAGGCGGTTGTAAAATACCGGCCGGAAAGTTTATTTCATTTTGCGAGGGATTGTTAGAAGCCGTTACCGTGGGNGGTGTAGTGCGCCACTCGGTCTTATCAACCGGTTGGTCTATTTTGGCAATCATATACTGATACTCATTTTGATTGGCCGACAACCAATTTTCAAAGTAGGTGTTCCTGTTTACAACCACCTTCGAATAATCGCGCCATTTATCCGGGTACCCGATTTTNTCTCTGAACGTTCCCAACTTCTCCAATGCCTTTGCTTTCGTTGAATCACTCATCCACTCCAGTTTGTTCACGCGGGCCTCGAACGATTTCTTCAGGTTATCCACCAACACAATCATGCGTTGCTTCGCTTCTTCCGGAAAGTATTTCTTTACATACAACTGTGCCAATGCATGGCCGATGGAGCGATCTACCGCTTCGGTCATCTCTTCGCCACGCGGCTTGCGCACCGCCTGGCCACTCAACACTTTGGAATATTCAAACGCGGCATTCGAGAAAGGTTTGCTTAACATACTTGCATAGCGGCTAAGCGTTTTTGCTTTCAGATAAACTTTCCAATCGTTAATCGAAACCGATTTGAGCATGGTATTCAACTGATCGTAATAAGCAGGTTGCTGCATATTTATGGAATCGGTCTTAATACCCATATCCGCAAACAAAGCTGACCAGNNGCTCAGGTTCGGTTGCCTCTTTGCTACATCGGCCACAGCCAGTTTATTGTAGTTGGCCTGCACATTTCTGCGTTCAATGTTCGTCTTGTGCGACTCGGCAAACTGTTTTTCAATTTTATAAACCACCTCCGCATTTTTTGCCGCTGTGGCTGCGTCAGCACCAATCAATTCGAACAACGTGGTGATATACTTNTTATAAGCATCCTGCACTTTTACAGTTGGTGCATCGTCTTTAAAGTAATATCCTTTTTCGGGCAAGCCGGTTCCGGTTTGTGAAAGCTGGCCGATGTTGATCGAACTTTTCTTTACATCGGGCCCCACGCGAAAAGCAAGTATAGAACTGTTCCCCACTTTCTCCTGCGCTGCCACAAACTTTAAAAGCAAGGACACGTTTGTGATTGCATCAATCTGATCTAAGGTTGGTTTAATCGGATCATAACCGCGTTGTTCAATTTGCACGGTGTCCATACCGGCCAGGTAAAAGTCGGCCACCTTTTGTTCTATGCTGCCGGGTGTGTGTGTTCCTTTCGCCAGGCTATCCAGAATACCTTGCATCCGGATGCGTTGCGGGTAATTAAGAAATGAATACGAACCTACCCCCGATTGTGTACCCGGTATCTTTACGGAATCGTACCAGATGCCGTTTACGTATGTAAAAAANTCATCGCCAGGTTTNTTAGTGGGATCAATTCCCGTTACCACAACGTGTCTATCCTCCGCCTGCTTGCAGGCACCTGCCAGCCCAAAGACCAGCAAGCAGTAAAAAGTTTTTCATGGTTTAAAGTTTAGCTTCAATCGATTATGAAAGGTACGCACGAAGTTATTGGTATTTCCGGTGGAATCTTCAAACGGTTAAAACCAGGGTTGCTCTGTGGGCTATTCATAAAAAATCCCGAGCTTACCGTTCGGGATTTTTATTTGAATGGATACTTCTTACCTACTTTTTCTTGTCCAGCTTCACATTCATAGGCACTTCTTCTACACGTACGAGTTCATTAAACAGTAACTTAAAGGTACCTTGTGCCTGGGCCCTGAACGTAATTTCCGGTGAGAAAGAATACAATTTCCCTTTTCCAACGGGAGCTTCAAAAGCAACCACTCCGCCTTTCAGGTAATTGGCTCCCCACACCCATCCGCTGCGCAAGGGATTCTCTTCGCCAAACCACATCAGTGGTTTCACCTTTCCTTGCACTACTGCATCGGGGGCCAGGGTAAACACCGGGCTATTGTCAAAATACACGTCTGCTTCGTTGCTCATGCCCCATGTGGCACTTTGTGTTGAATCCAACTTTACCCGCAATACGCTGCCCGGCACATAATATTTATCATTGGGAATGCTCCGCTCCTGCCCATTGTTGCCGATTTCCATTAAAGCATTCTTCACCGGTAACCCTAAGTGATAAGCGAGATTAGTACTCGTACCAATCGTTACAATTCTTCCGCCTTCTTCCAGGAATTTNTTGATTTGAGGAATGGATTTATCAGCGGTGATCTTACCCATCGTTTTATGATACTCCGCAGGAATCTCCTCTTCCTTTGGCTCGCGCTGATTGCGCATAAATGCAGCAAATGGATCATTGTCTGCTCCGGCTTGTGGTACTGCAGGAATGGCGCGTGTTACAAAAATGATTACATCATACTTCTTCTTCAGGTCTCCGGCATCAATATCNCGGGCATAAATAATATCGGCATCAAAATGATATTGTTCCATCAACCAACGCACCCAGCCCGATGGCATAGAGCCACCATAAGTATCCCACAGCGCAATGCGTGCTGCCGAAACCTTAGCCAATGTGCCTGGTGCTTTGGAAAGTCCGGTTACCACCAGGCCTAATTCCGCTCCGCTTTTCTGCAATACTTGTTTGGCTTTACTGCCCGCGGGCACATAGAAACTTCCTGCCGGCACTTTATCATTTCCTTTAACTCCTTCCGGCAAACGATACACGGTAACACCTGCTTTTATTAAATCATTAACAGCAACAAAAGCATTGTTTCCTTTCGCGTTCAACACATAACCTCCTGAGGAAGCAAGCCCATCCAGTTTGGCCGGAGGATTTTGTAATTCACCGTAAGGCACTTGTTCGAATGGCCCCGTAAAATCTTCAATGAAGCGATCGAATTGTACACCCATTTGATAGGCGAGCGTCCAGCCGGCCGCATCGTATGGACGCACCGGNGGCCCACCGGGATATTGGAAATCATTCGGGTGATCCTGGGGTTCAAACATGTCAATCACATGCGGACGAAAAGCCTGGTTGTTTTTAACGATGTATGATCCGGCAGGATATTTTTTATTCTTGATCGTAAAATCCGTTTTTGCCTTTTCTACACGAATACCGGTTTTGATTAAGGCATTCACAAATTTTACAGCGGTTGGAAAGTCAGCCTGATCGGACGGAATAACATACCCGCGGGCATCCCGTTTTGCCGGGGCTGTAAAAATACTGTCGTAGAAATTTTTNGTGATCGTATTGTTTGCCGGAGTGGCAGCGCCTTCGGGCTTCTTCGGCCTGTTCTTAAAAGCAGTATTCACGGCCTCTACCTTGGCGGGATAGGGCGTCCAGTAATCGGCACTACCCCGTTCAATGGAGTTCTTTCCCATTTTGTAAATGTTGTAAAGCAATTGATCGCTATGGCGCGCTGCATAATCCAGCACGGCATAATTCAACGACAGAGAATAGTCAATCGCATCTTTGAAATACCACTTGCGGGGAGTTACCGGAAATGGCGTAAAGTTGTTTGGTACCAGGCGCGAGGTAACCACCGGAATATCGCTCGGATTTGGTCCACCTACAATTTCAGTAAGCAAACCAATCATGTTGTGAAAGTGAGTAGTTGTGCGCAAGCCTCCGTTATACCAGGTAGAAAACACCGATCCGCCCAGGCGGGTATAGCCNGGTTTACCTTCTGCATTCAGGCGGTTAATCATAGAAGCGCCCACCGCATCAATGCCTGTAATCATTAACGGATCGAAGACATAGTTAAAGGGATCGCGATAAGGCGGCCCCGCCAATACAGAACCAGCCGGGCCCGACTGATGATGATTATACATGATTTGCGGAATCCATTCAATAAACAATTGACGACCCATGTTCTGCGTCTCCTTCATATTCATGATAAAGAAATCGCGGTTGTTATCATGACCAATGTATTTCTGATACAAGCGGGGAAGGTGTTCTGTTGATCGCTTTTCCGGAGTAGGGCTACGCATATACCAGTTTGAAACCAACTCTTGTCCATCCGGATTGGCATGCACAAACAAGATTACCACTTTATCGAGAATGCGAAGGGTTTCCGCATCGGTACCGCTCACCACTCTATATAATGTTTCAATGAGTTGATGCGTACCTACCACTTCGGTGGCGTGGAGCCCGCCATCAATCCACACAATGGCCTTGCCTTCTGCGGCCATGGCTTTGGCTTGCGCTTCGGAAATGCCCTCGGCNCGGGCCATCTTTACCGAAATGTCTTTGTAGCGATCAAGCTGTTTATGGTTTTCAGGTGAAGTTACGATCAGCATATACTGCTGCCGGCCTTCTTCGGTGGTACCAATACTGGTTAGCTTTACCCGGTCGGATACCGCCAGTTTCTTAAAATACGCTTCGGTTTGTGTATAAGTGGCCAACATGTAATTGTCCCCTATTTCGAAACCAAAGTGTTCCTTGGGTGTAGGAATGGTTTGCGCCACCAGGTTTAGCTGTAAACCGAGCACAACGGCCAGTAACATCATCTTTTTTAACATGCGTTGCAGAATTTAGGTTATTACTTCCGCAAAGAGAAGGTTTACAGGTAAGGAACAAAGCAAAATTTGATGAGAGGAAACTATCTGGCCCAGATAGGTTTTTAAGTTCCAGTGCTTAAATTTCATCCTATGAAATACCTGCCCATCACCTTCCTGCTCTGTCTGTTCACGCTTTCCAGTTTTTCACAAACTACCGATCAAATCAACAAAATCGACCAGTTTTTCAACTCCTGGAACAATGCCACCNCCGGGATAGCAGTGGCTGTGCAGCAAGGGGATAAGATTATCTACAACAAAGCCTATGGCCTGGCTGATTTAGAGCACACTATTCCCAACACAACTGAAACCATTTTTGAAAGCGGATCGGTAGCCAAACAATTCACGGCCATGAGTATTCTGTTGCTTGCAGCAGAAGGCAAACTTTCCNTCACCGATGACATCCGCAAGTATGTTCCGGAAATTCCAAAATACAATGCCACTATCACCATTCAGATGTTACTCAACCACACGAGCGGGTTAAAGGACTGGGGCAGTGTGGGATCATTAACCGGGTGGCCACGCACCACACGGGTTTACACACAAGACCTGGCTTTGCAAATTATGAGCAAACAGAAAAGCACCAATTTTACGCCCGGCACAGAATACAATTACAGCAATGCCAACTATTCTTTGCTTGTAACTATTGTGGAAAGGGTTTCGGGTAAATCGCTGGCTGTCTTTACCGATGAAAAGTTGTTTAAGCCACTGGGTATGACCCACACCCAATGGCGCGATAACTTTCGTGAAGTGGTGCCCCACCGTGCCATCGCTTACCGAAAGAACAAGGATGCCTACGAACAACTGATGCCGTTTGAAGATATACACGGCCATGGCGGTTTGTTGACCACTACAGGTGATCTGTTAACATGGAATAACTTATTGGAAACACATGCCATTGGGNGGCGTGCCGTTTATGAATGGCGCGTGCAGAAAGGCAAACTTGCCAACGGAAAAGAAATCAGCTATGCAGCCGGGCTCAACATACGTAAATTGTATGGCTTCGATGAAATCAGCCACAGTGGTTCTACTGCCGGCTACCGTGCCTGGCTTGCGTATTATCCCGAAAAAACTTTCCGTTGTTGCACTCAGTAACGATGGAAGTTTTAATCCAACCAGAATGGGCAGGCAAATAGCCGAAGTGCTTTTGCTTACCGATATGAAACCATCGGATGTTCCCGAAATCAAAACCGAAGATCCCGATAGTAACTATGCCNCGGCATCTTACACACCCACTGAATCTGACTTGAAANAATTTGAGGGCATTTGGCGAAGCATCCGGCACATGGACGTGCAACGCATTGAGCGAAAAGAAAATGCACTATTCCATAACAAAATCAGGGCCGCAATGTTGGATCCAAATACAGCTTACTTTGATGCCCGCTGGAACATTACCAAAACAAACCGGGTATTGGTTACCAACGAAACGGATACTTTAACGTATGTTAAAGTGGCTGCTCCGGATTTAACAGGTAAGTCACTTACAGCACTAACCGGAACCTACTACAGCGAAGAAGCAGATGCCACTTACCTGGTGGAAATAAAAAACAATGAAATCACAATCAACAACAAACCGCACCCACCTTACAAACTAACGCCCACCTTTAACGATGCATTCTTTTCGGAAGATGGAAACTTATTCGAATTCAGGCGCGACAAAAGGGAAAGGTTATTCAGCTACTGGTTAGCACGGGCCGGGCAATTCATGTTCCATTTAATAAAGTGAAGTAACGAGCGGGGTTAAAGCTGTTTCTGTTGTCTAACCAATAAGTTCTATCTTTAAATTTTATGAAGATGCCGGTGCTTTTGAAGTTTTTGGTTCTCTTTTGTTGTGCTTCTTTAAAAGTGGCGGCCCAGGATCCTGAAGTTGAGTTTGTGCTGGTGAAGGAAGATTCTCCGATCTATGTACACGAACGTTGGATTACCTTTCCCGGAAAAGTACCTGCCGTGAAAGCACGCGAGGTAAAAGGCGAGTTTCTGATCCGCTCGTCTATGTACACCATTCTTGATTTGTTAAAGGATGAATCTAAAATCAAAATCTGGCAAAAACATGTTTCTGATTTTAAAGTGCATCTGCAACCCGATACTACCTGGTGGTTAGAGTATTCGTACCACGACATTCCGTGGCCGGTTAGCGATCAGGATCATTTTCTAAAGTATGTGTTGACAGAAGAAATTCCGGGCAAGCAACTCTTCATCACATTCGAATCAGTTGCTAATGATAAACTGGCGCCAGTAGAAAAAGGAGTTAGCCGCATGGAATTATCCGGAAGTTGGACTCTGGAGCAAGTTAGCGAAGATCAGGTGAAGATAACCTACCGGATACTTTCCATGCCCAGCCACATACCCCGTATGTTTACCGACCCTGTAATCCGAAGTAACCTGATGAGTACAATAAATGCATTAACCAAATTGGCAGAGACAAAGTAGAACCTATTTCAGATCCATGGATTCTATTTTTGATTCGAAAAGCAAAAGGTTATAATAGTTCCTTAGGAGATGAATTTCGATACCATCGCCCACCTGATACTTTGAATAGATACTTTTCTTTACATAAATGACCAAGTTGTCTATTTCGAGTACATAGCTATCGGTTTCATCGCCTTCAATTCTCTTATCAGTTACAAAACCACGCACCACTGTTTTTTTCCTTGCTGAATTACCTCATTAAACTTTTTGTTAGAACCCCTGATGGTAAGTAAAGAACCAAAAACAAATAACAAGGCAACAACAATCTCTATTAAATTCTTGCCAGCAACCTCAATAAGATAATGAATTGACGCCAGTGCAGTTGATCCTAAAATGATGAATGCTACTAAAATGATCACGACATTGATAACACGTTGCCTTTTAAAAAGGCGAAATCATTAGGTGTTAAATTAACTTCTTGTTCATGCGACAACGCCTGGCCTTCGCTTTTCAATTGTTCAAGCTTGGTTCGGGTCTCCTTTTCTTTGGCCGACATCTTGGATCGGGTAAACCAAAATACCAACACGCCAACGGCAATCGTTAGAAAGAAACTAACCGAATGTTTCATTGCCGACTCCGGCACGAGCCACTCACTTAAATAGAAGGTAACCAAAATGCAGGCAACAATGATGACGAACCGCTTATCCAACATATAAAATGAATACAATGCTTAAGATAAACTTACTAACTAAACCGGTAATAAACTACTCCGCCATTACCGGCCTTCCCATAATTGATTTTGCAGAAGCTTCCAGTATTTCAAATGCACTTTCGGCCATACGATTTTCGGTATCTAATGTGGGGTTTACCTCCACAATTTCCCAGGCACACACTTTGGCATCCTTACACAATTCGGTATTCAGAATTTTTGCTTCTTCAACTGTTAGTCCGTTAGGTACAGGCGTACCTGTTCCGGTGGAAAACCGGCTATCGATACTGTCCACATCAAACGAAACATAAATCAGGTCGCAATGTCTTAGCATTTGCAAGGCTTTGTGTGCAATTGCTTCCGCTCCGGATTTNTTCACCTCCTCTACTTCAATAAAGTTGATGTTATGTTTATTGAGAAGATAATTCTCGGGCTTTTCCAGATCGCGCACGGCAATGTACACCAGGTCTTCCGGCAAAATCTTAGGTCCTTGCATGCCCACATTTTTTATCTGCTCCCAGTAATCAAGCGTTTCACCGCGTGGGTCGTTCACTTTGCATTCCAGGTTATCAAAACCAAAAGCCATGGCTAACGGCATACCGTGCATGTTACCAGAGGGTGTGGTAAACGGTGTGTGAATATCGGCATGGGCATCAATCCAGATTACACCAAGGCGCTTCTTCGGATATGCCTTNTTAATTCCAGCAATGGTGCCATAGGCGGTAGAGTGATCGCCCGCCATAATCAACGGAAAATAATCGTCAAAAATCTGTTCGTACACTTCCAGGCACACACGTTCTTCCATGATGAGTACCCCATCAATAAACTTGGCATACGCATGCTCGGCACCATCAAACAGAAGTTCATTTACGTTTTCAACTTCAATAGAATCGAATTGGCGGAAGAGGTCAGATTTCAGATCAAGGCTGGCTATTTTCATCGCTTCCACACCCAGGCTGGCCCCGCGTGTGCCGGCACCAATTTCAGACTTCACTTCGATGATCTTTATCTCTTTCACAGAACTAAAAATTAAGTATTAAGAATTTGGGTAATCGTTAAAAAAATGGCCAAAAAGCCTCATTTCATGCCCTTAGAAGTCGGGCAACGCATGTAAGCCCGCGGGGACGGGGTTAAAAATCATGCAGGAAATGTGATTAACCATACAAGTTTTGATCTGTTGCAAAGATGGCAAATTTATCTCATTATTGCACTCTTTAATTTTGGCTAATGGTTGCTTGTTGATCGTTGTTATTTTGAAGAGATCAGACCAACAGCCAAGGAACTAAACAACGAACAACTATTTTGATTGATTAATGAAGAGTTACCGTGAGCTGATTGAACAAACTTTTGAGTTCCCTCAANAAGAATTTAAAGTTCGCAACCATGAATTACTGTTCAATGAAGTGCCCCTCATGGACATTATCAGGCAGTACGGAACTCCCCTCAAAGTAACTTACCTGCCCCGCATCAGCGAGAACATCCGGTTTGCACAAGCTACCTTTAACAATGCCATTGAGCGGTTTAAATACAATGGCAAGTACACCTATTGTTATTGCACCAAATCCTCGCACTATGACTTTGTGCTGGAAGAAGCTCTGAAAAATGATGTGCACATTGAAACCTCTTCTGCGTTTGATATTCCGATTGTACGCACGTTGTATGAGCGTGGTAAAATTTCAAAAGAAACCTTCATTCTCTGCAACGGTTTTAAAATGCCGCAATATCGCCAGTATATTACGGAGTTGCTGAATGAAGAATTCAACTGCGTTCCCATACTGGATAACCTGAGCGAAATTGAAACATATGAAAGCAACGTAACCCGGCCTTACCAGGTGGGTATTCGGGTAGCAGCAGACGAAGAACCAAAGTTTGAGTTTTACACCTCGCGCCTGGGCATCCGCTACAGCGATATTATTCCTTTGTATAAAGAGAAGATTCAACCCAGCAGTAAAGCCTCGCTCAAGATGCTGCACTTCTTCATTAACACCGGAATTAAAGACACCGCCTATTATTGGAGCGAGTTAAGCCGATTTATCTTTAAATACTGCGAACTGAAANAGATTTGCCCCACTTTAGATTCAATTGATATTGGTGGAGGGTTCCCCATCAAAACATCGCTTACCTTCCATTACGATTACAAGTACATGATTGAACAGATCGTGGAAAACATTAAATGGATTTGCGAAAAGAATAATGTACCGGTACCTAACATCTTTACCGAATTTGGAAGTTTTACAGTAGGCGAAAGCGGAGCCTNNGTTTTGTATTCGATGGTGGATCAAAAACTGCAAAACGACAAAGAGCTCTGGTACATGATTGATGGTTCATTTATAACTCATTTGCCGGATGTGTGGGGCTTGAATCAGAAGTACATTTTACTTTCTGTAAATAAGTGGGACGACCCCTATCATAAAGTAAATATTGGTGGCCTTACGTGCGACAGCCACGATTATTATAACTCTGAAGCACACACCGGTGAGGTTTTCTTACCCATGATTACTGATGAAGAACCACTCTATATCGGTTTCTTTCATACCGGTGCCTACCAGGAATCATTAGGTGGCTATGGTGGCATACAGCATTGCCTTATTCCGGCACCCAAGCATGTGCTGATAGACCGCAATGAAGATGGCGAGATAACCACCGAGTTGTTTGCGAAAGAACAATCCAGCCACAGCATGATGAAACTACTGGGGTACGAAGGTACACCCGAGTAATCGGTAACCTGTTTCCAACCTTTTTACTACCTTGGTAATCTAAGGTAAAAGAATACCAATGTTTCGACTATCATTTTTATTGGGCGTATTTATTCTGCTGGTGATGCACAACCTTGCCGCCCAGGAACCTTATACGGCACGCGGTTTTGGCAGGAAACCAAAAAGAATCTTACCGTAAAATTGCCGAACGAAAATTAAAGGGCGATTCACTTACCCGTTCCGAACTACTTTACCTGGAAGATTATGAAAAATACCTGGCGGGTTATTACGACCGACTATCAGAAGAAGAGAAACAGAAATATCAGCAACTTAAAACGCAATGGGATCTTGAGCTTAATACACATGCGCAACCATCTTCCGATTTTGAGTTGCGCACACGCGACAGGCTGGTAAATGCCGTGTATGGGGCTTATTATGGTTTTAGTATTGTAAGGGGTGCAGAAATTGACGGCCCGGCTGCAGCAGGAATAATTCCCATTGTAGCAGGCCTTTGGCAACTTGGCCCGGTTATCAACCAGAAAAATTTGAAGGGATAGATGCCAGCACCATTCGGGCAGGTAACTCAGGGCGCCTTTTGGGTTTACTGAACGGAGCTTTTCTTGGATTGGCTGTTGCCGGAAATAATGACACACAGGGAAATACTTCGTTGTTACTTTCCACGGCCGGCAGTATTACGCTTGGCGAAATCGGGTTTCAGACTCAAAAGCGAAAGCATTTTTCTGAAGGTCATATCGAACAAATGCGGCATTATGGTTTTCTAGGGCCCTTTGTTGCAGGTATGATATTGGCAACAACCGAAACAAGCGATAACCATGCTATTGGAGCAGGATTGCTGGCGGGTGGCATTGGCGGATTATTTATGGGGCACCACGTAGCACAAAAATATAATTACACACAAGGTGATGTGGATGCCATTAGCGCACTTACCCTGGCCAGTACCGGGTTAGGGTTTTCCATAGCTGCAGAAAGTATTGACAGAAGCGAACGCNCGGGTGTTTTTATCATTCCTGCTGTTACCTCAATTGTAGGAACGATGTTGGGGCAAAAATCAGTAAAGGGTGTGCGGCTTACTAAAACACAAGGCAATATTGTTTCATTCGCTACCGGTGGGGCCGCATTAGTAGGTATTGGGTTAATGACCGTATTTGAGAGTGAACCCGGTTTAATGATTGGTATTCCTTCCGTTTTTGCCATCATCGCACACCAGGCCATGTTTCATTCTTATAAAAAGAAAAATCTTGCTGAAATAAAAATCGGGCGATCTGTCAACACCCGGCTTCAGTTTTCAATGAATGTTACACCCGAAAATTATTTTGCAAATAAACAGGCCGGAGAAAAAATTGTGCAAACAGGTCAACTGGCAAACTCCGTTGTAAAATTCAGGTTGAAGTTTTAGCCCCCAAAATCAGGTGAGCAGCTTCAAGCAAACTCTCCACTTTAAAATCAGCTTTGTTTGCAGGTTCTACCTCATCACCAATTTGTATGGTTCGGATGCCCAGGCTGCGGGCCGGTATAATATCCCTGCCCCGGTCGCCCACCATCCACGAGGTTGAAACATCAATTCCAAATCGTGCAATTGCTTTTTCAAACATAAGCGTACCGGGCTTGCGCGTAAGCGATTCCGTAACCGATGGATGGTATGGACAAAAATAAAAATGGTCGATGCTGTTGTTTGACATTTGCTGAAAATACCGATGACAAGCCTCCATTTGTTGTTGCGTATAAATGCCCTGCGCAATTCCCGATTGGTTGGTAATAACAACCAGGCGAAAGCCTGCGGTTTTTAATAGTCGGGTCGCTTCAATTACACCCGGAAGAATTTCAAAGGCTTCTATCCGGTAAGTATATAAGGGATTGTCTTTGTTTAGTACACCGTCTCTGTCCAAAAACGCATTTATTCATAGCAGGCTGGTTCCGATCGGTCTCAATGTTAAGGCATTCTGCCAACTGAAACCAGCAATTGGCCTAATTTTCATACCAGTTTATTGAATGTAGATTGTTTGGAAAACTCTTTTACTTAGTTTTGTTAAACTGGGAATTCTGCCCGGTTTAACCAAAAGGCTTTTGAATAACGCGATCGTCATTATTCCTACTTATAATGAGAAGGAAAACATCACCATGATTATTGATACGGTGTTTTCCCTTCCCAAGGACTTCGATATTTTGGTTGTAGATGACAATTCGCCCGATGGTACTGCCGCTGTGGTGAGAGACCTGCAACAAAGCTATAATACCGATACGGCAACCCGGTTGCACTTATTGCAACGTCCGNGCAAACAAGGTTTAGGTACTGCCTACATTCAGGGTTTTAAGTTTGCGTTAGAAGCTGGCTATGACTATCTGCTGCAAATGGATGCAGATTTTTCGCACAACCCAAAAGACCTGATTCAACTTTACCTGACCTGCGCAGAATGGGGCAGTGATCTTTCAATCGGATCGCGTTATGCCACCGGAGTAAATGTGGTGAACTGGCCTATGNGGCGGGTGCTATTATCCTTTNTTGCCAGCAAATATGTACAGATTGTTACCGGAATTCCGATACACGATACAACAGCCGGTTTTGTTTGCTACCGAAGCAAGGTACTTAAAACCATTCGGTTAGATCAGGTAAAATTTGTAGGCTATGCTTTTCAGATTGAAATGAAATTTCTTACCTGGAAATACGGATTTAAAATGAGCGAAGTACCCATCATATTTACCGAACGTACCCGTGGTCAAAGTAAAATGTCGGTAGGTATTTTTAAAGAAGCATTTTTGGGTGTTATCCAGATGACGGTTCAGAGTTGGTTCAAANAGTATATTCCCTCCTAAAAATCCAATATACCTTACCGGCCTGAAACCGGATACCACAAGCCCCTGCATGGTTAATCAAACCGGATTGCTTCTACCGGATTAATACGCGCGATGTACCGTGTGGGCAAAAGTAAAACCAGGAGTACGGTTCCAAACACGATGGCATTTAAAAANAGTACGGTATCCCAGTTCCATTGTATGGGCACATACGCCATATAATAATCATGCGGGTTAAGCCTGATGAACTTAAACCAATATTGCAGAAAGCACAAACCAAGTCCTACTGCATTTCCCCATAACAACCCACGCACAATCAGGTTCATGCCACTATATAAAAACACATTGCGCACCAGTTGATTTCTGGCACCCATCGCTTTTAATATACCCACCATGGGCGTTCGCTCCATCACCAAAATCAGGATTACCGAAATCATATTAACACAAACCACGACCAGGATTATAATAAGCAGAATTTTTACTTGTCGCTTAATTAAATCAAGCCACTCAAAAACCTGAATGTATTTATCGCGCACAGTTTCCAGGTATAAATCATAATCCATCGAATCGCCAATTTGCCTGGCGGCCGATTCCAATGCTGCCCGATCAAAGTTAAAATTGTAATCAAACAGCGCTTTCCAATAAGTAAACTGTGGATTATCAATTTCCGGATCATTAAAAATAGCCTCGCGTGCATACGCTGAATAGACATTGAAGTCTTCGCGCCAAAGCGATATTGTATTAAAATAATTAAGATTAACCTGCACCTCCAGCCCGCCCGCTTCGTGGGCTGCCCAGTCGTTTAAACGCTGCACCAACCCGATGTCACCAATAATTACTTTGCTGTCAAAATAATCTGAAAGGTTGGTTTCGTAAATACCCACTACGGTAAGTCTTCTGAACCGGGGTGGATTCTGAAAGAAATGAACCGTAAGTGCATCGCCCACCCGTATATTAATCTTATCGGCTATTACCCTGCTTATCACAACTTCATGGGCATAGGCCGAATCGGAGAATTGAATAAATCTTCCTTCCAGTAAATTTTTATTAAATGCTGTTGAGTTAAAACTTTTGCCAACACCTTTAAAAACAATGCCAAGCACCTCTTCATCTGTTTTTACAAGACCTGCTTTGTGCGCATACTCCTGCACATGCGTAACAAAAGGAAATTGTTCGGGATTTTTATACAACGCAATCCGGTAATCGAAGGGTTGTTCCTCTACCGCATTACTCATGGTAAAGCGGCTAATTAAAAGGTGATTGCTAAAATTGTAAATCTTATCTTTAACCGCAGCCTGAAATCCCTGCATAATCAGGAAAGAAACAATGGCTGCAGCCAACCCGATAGCAATACTGGCCACGGCTATTTTATGAATAACAGCAGCAAAACTATTGTCCTGCCTGTGGCGGATTCTTTTGGCTATGAAACGGGAAAGCACCGGTTAATGCTTTAATTTTATACTTTCGCCCAAAATAAAAAGAAATGACCAAGTTATTTGCATTCGGTTTTGTTTTGTTCGGGTTGGTAGCATGCAAGGCACAACCGGTACAGGAAAAATCAATAAACAAGCTGCCGGTTACAGGGGCCGACCAGCTTAATTTGTTGCTTCCAGAATTAAAAGGCAAACGTGTTGCCCTTACGGTAAATCACACCTCGTTAATTGGCAAAACACACCTGGCCGATTCGCTGGTAAGCCTGGGGGTAAACATCGTAAAAATTTTCGGCCCGGAACATGGCTTTCGCGGAAATGCAGCCGATGGCGAGTTGGTGAATGATAGTGTAGATGCCAAATCAGGTATTCCGCTGGTTTCGCTCTATGGAAAAAATAAAAAACCAACCCCGCAACAATTGGCTGATGTGGACATCGTGGTGTTTGATATTCAGGATGTGGGCACACGATTTTACACCTACATTGGCACCATGCACTATGTAATGGAAGCCTGTGCCGAATCGAACAAANAACTAATTATTCTGGACAGGCCCAACCCCAACGATTTTGTTGATGGCCCCATGAATGATAAACTACTAAAATCGTTTGTGGCCATGCACCTTATTCCCATAGCCCACGGCCTTACCGTTGGCGAACTGGCTCAAATGATAAATGGTGAAGGCTGGTTAACAAATAAAGTAACATGCGATATAGAAATCATACCCGTANAAAACTGGAAGCATGGCACTTCATACCAGTTACCGATCAAACCATCGCCTAACCTGCCCAATAACCTGGCTGTTCAACTTTATCCATCCATCTGCTTATTTGAAGGTACTGTGATTAGTTTAGGAAGAGGAACACCTTTTCCGTTTCAGGTAGTAGGCCATCCCGACTTAAAGGGGCTATCGTTTACTTTTACCCCTGTTTCAATCAAGGGTGTGTCGGTCAAACCTCCTCAGGAAAACAATTTGTGTTATGGTATCGACTTGCGTAATGAAACACCCGCCCGCAAAATTGACTTATCCTATATATTAAAGATGTATTCTCTTTATCCCGACAAGGAAAAGTTTTTTACTTCCTATTTTGATCTATTGGCCGGTACACCTGATTTAAAACAACAAATAAAAGACGGACTAACGGAAGATCAGATACGGGCCAGCTGGCAACCCGGGTTGGATAAATTCAAAACCTTACGAAAGAAATATCTTTTGTATCCGTAAATACAATCAGGTAAGGATAAAATTGTTTGAATGTAGCTATGACAAAATCAGAGAAAGTTGCGGATATCTTAAAAACGCTTAACAAGTTGTATCCCAATCCGCAGGTTCCTTTGGATCATAAAGATGCTTACACCCTGTTGATTGCGGTGTTGCTTTCGGCACAATGCACCGATATCCGTGTAAACAAAACCACCCCCGCTCTTTTTAAGCTGGCCGATAATCCGTTTGATATGGTTAAACTTTCTTTAGAAGAAATTCGGGAAATTATTAAGCCGTGTGGTTTATCGCCCATGAAGAGTAAAGGCATTTACGGATTATCAAAAATATTAATTGAAAAATATAATGGCCAGGTGCCCCATACCTTTGAGGAACTGGAAGCGCTGCCGGCTGTAGGTCATAAAACCGCATCGGTGGTGTTAACACAATGGTTTGGCATACCGGCTTTTCCGGTAGATACGCACATTCATCGCCTGGCTTACCGGTGGGGATTAAGCAATGGAAAAAGTGTAGAACAAACCGAGAAAGACTTAAAGCGATTAATACCCGAAAAGAAATGGAATAAGGCACATCTCCAGATTATTTATTACGGGCGCGAGCATTGCCCTGCCCGCAATCACCATTGGCAAACTTGTTCTATTTGCAAAAAGTATTTACGAAAGGAACTACGCACCAATTAACCATTAATATCATTTTGATGAAAAAATGAAAAACGAGTAATGAATCCACTTCGCATCATCTTTATGGGTACACCGGAATTTGCAGTACCCAGCCTGGAAATATTGATTGAAAACAAGTTTAACGTGGTTGCCGTAATTACCGCACCTGATAAACCACAAGGTCGGGGACAAAAACTAATTCCTTCGCCCGTAAAAGTGGCAGCTTTAAAACACAACCTACCGGTGCTGCAGCCTGTCAATCTCAAATCAACTACCTTTCTTGATGAGTTGAAAAGCTACAACGCCAACTTACAAATTGTAGTTGCCTTTCGCATGTTACCTGAAACGGTTTGGGCCATGCCCACACTTGGAACATTTAATCTTCATGCCTCGCTCCTTCCCCAATACCGGGGTGCAGCACCCATCAACTGGGCAATAATCAATGGTGAAAAAGAAACCGGTGTAACTACATTTNTTTTAAGTCATGAAATTGATACCGGCCGCATCATCTTTCAGGAAAAAGAACCCATTTACAAACACGATGATGCAGGCGATTTGTATAACCGGTTGATGGCAAAAGGTGCCGCATTGGTTTTAAAGACTGTAAAAGCTATTGAAGCCGGTACCTACCCTGCCCATCCACAGAACCCCAACCAGGAACTAAAGCATGCCCCAAAAATTTTTAAAGAAACATGCGCGATTAACTGGAATCAACCAGCCGAAAAAATAATTGACTTTGTGCGCGGGTTAAGCCCTTACCCTGGTGCATGGACGGTGCTAAACGGGAAGACCTATAAAATTTACAGGTGTGAAAAGTGGGATGAAAATGGTTCCCGGCCAGCGATGGATGCACCATGGATAGTTGGCGATGGTCTGAAGATACGCGCGGCCGATGGCTGGATAAACATTCTTGAATTTCAACCCGAAGGCAAAAAAAGAATGAAGGTGGCCGAGTTTCTGCGTGGCAATAAATTTTAGTTGGGCGATTTCCATAACTTGAACCCGCATAAGACCAACCATGATTATTTCGCTGATAGCTGCTGTTTCGCGCAACCGGGTAATTGGANAAAATAACGACCTGCCCTGGCGCCTGCCCGATGACATGAAGTATTTTATGGAAACCACAAAAGGCCATCATGTGATAATGGGTAGAAAAAATTACCAATCGCTACCCGAANAATTCAGGCCCCTGCCCCACCGTACCAATATTGTGGTTACCCGTTCAACTGATTTTATTGCACCCGGTTGCCAGGTTGTGCACATGCTGGAAGATGCCCTGGACATTGCCCGTAAAGCCAATCAAAAGGAAGTATTTATTATTGGCGGTGCAGAAATTTATGCGTTGGGATTGAGGCTGGCAACCCGGCTTTACCTAACCGAAATACAAGCCGAAGTGGATGGCGATACTNTTNTTCCGGAAGTGAACCTGGCCACATGGAAAGAAGTATCGCGCAAGCATCATTTGGCTGATACCCGGCATCCGTTCGCGTTCGATTTCGTTATATACGAAAGAAATTAATCCAACAACTATGGAAAATCACAAACGCATTCTCGGTTTCATCTACATCATCTCAGGCTCTCTGCAGATTTTGGGTATGATTTTACTTGCTACTTTATTTGAAGCAATTATTCCGTTTTTAAGCGCGCAAGCCGACCCCGAGGCACAATGGGTATTTGCATGGTTAATTCCGTTTATCCGCACAATTGCCCTCGGTGTGGTTTTGGTGTTGGCTATTCCGGCCATTATAGGTGGTGTGGGGCTTCTCTATCAGAAAAAATGGGCGCTTACCCTGGTACTGGTATTAGGCTGCTTTAAATTATTTTCATTTCCCATTGGTACAGCCATTGGCATTTATACCATTTGGGTGTATGCAGGCGATAACAAAACAAAACCACAAGTTGTATGAAGTATTTCAGTGGCCAGGTAGTTTGGATTACCGGGGCATCTTCAGGAATTGGCGAAGCCTTAACCTATGCCCTGGCCCGGCAAGGTGCACGGTTAATTTTATCGGCTCGCAGAAAAGAAGAGCCTGAACGTGTAAAGGGCAATTGCCCCATTGCCATTCAACCACACATAAAAATTTTGCCCTTAGACTTAAGCCAGGCTTCCACATTAAAATTAAGTGTGGAAGCGGCTCTTNCACTGTTTGGTCAAATTGATATCCTGATCAACAATGGCGGCATTAGCCAACGCAGTTTGGGTAAGGAAACACAACTTGAGGTAGATCGAAAAGTAATGGAGGTAGATTACTTCGGAACAATTGGAGTTACTAAATACCTGCTGCCCCATTTCTTATCGCGCAAAGCCGGCCATATTGTAACCATTACCAGTGTTATGGGAAAAATTGGTACTCCTTACCGCACAGGGTATGCAGCAGCCAAACATGCGCTGCATGGCTTCTTTGATTCGCTGCGGGCCGAGCTATGGAAGGATAGCAGAGACATTCATGTAACGCTTATTTGCCCGGGTTGGATTAAAACCAACATTACCATGCATGCAGTAACAGGCGATGGCAGTACGCTTAATAAAATGGATGGCAGCACCAATAGCGGCATGTTACCCGATGCCTTTGCTGTGAAAGCATTGAAAGCCATTGCCCGCAAAAAGGAAGAAGTTTACATTGGAGGATTTAAAGAAGGCTTCGCCATTTTTTTGAAACGGCTTTTACCCGGCACGTTTTCCAAAGTGATACGCAAAGCTCAGGTGCGTTGAGTTGGTATGAATACCCGATAATAATAGCCGTAGGTTTTGCGGCTGCCTTTCTAAATACCGTAGGAGGTGGTGGTTCGCTCTTTTCTGTACCGATACTCACCTTTATTGGTTTACCGATTACTACAGCCAATGCCACAAGCCGGGTGGCCATTCTGTTTCAAAACATTTTTGCCGTAGGTGGATTTAAAAGTAAAGGGATAGAACTGCCGTGGCCGTATAGTCTTTACCTGGGCATTGCTTCGTTGGGGGTGGTGTGCTCGGCTCTTTTCTTGCCTCAAAATTCCCGACCATGTTTTTCAGAAAATATTTGTAGCCGTAATGGTGCTCTCTGTTGTTCTGATTATTTACGATCCGTTTAAATCCAAAGGGGAAGAAAATCTTTCGCCCAAAGCTCAATGGACAGGCGCTATACTCTTTTTGTTTATTGGGGTTTACGGTGGTTTTGTGCAGGCCGGTATTGGTTTTCTGGTGCTTGCTGTTTTAAGTATGGTAAACAACCTGAGCCTGGTTAAAAGCAACTATATAAAAGTCTTTGCAGCTATTATTTACACCGGGGTTTCAGTAATTGTGTTTACCTGGCAAGAAAAATACAATGGCAAACTGGTTTGATTCTGGCCATTGGGCACGCCTGGGGCGGCTGGTTTGCAAGTCGCTGGTCAGTGAAGGCTGGCGAAGTCTGGATCAAACGTATTATGATTGCTTCTGTGTTGGCGATGGCTATAAAACTCTGGTTTTTTTAGGGCCGGTGCTTTTCCGGTATCTCAAATTTGCTAAGTTTACTTAGCCATGATTCCCCAGNGTACCATCCGTAAATTTATTTTAGGAAAGCGTAATTTCATTTTATCGTATTCTGAGTACAAACGGATTCTGCTTACCGGGCAACTTTGCATCGTTATGTTCTTCCTTTGCCTGGGTTATTTTTTGCTCGATCTATCTAACAGTATTTATCATGGCCTGGCGTACCACNTGGCCGGTGCAGTTTTAGCAGCATGGTGTTTTGTATTAAACAGGGCTGGTTATTACACCATAGCAAAAATTCTATTCGGCTTATCGGTTAATGCTCTTGTTTTTCTGTTTTGCCAGGTAGAGCCCGAAGAAACAGGATTGCGCATGTACTACATACCGGCCGCGTTGGGAGGACTGGCCATCTTTGGCTATGAAGAACGTGGTAAAAGTATCCTCATGCTCTGTATACCTGTTACGCTGTTCATCATAAATAAAACCACACACTTTGCTATCATTAAAAAGACTTATCATAATAGCAGTTTAGACGATGCCAGTTTAATCATTCATTTCTTTGGTGCATTGTCAGCTTCTGTTTTAATTGTTCATTATCTCATTAGCATAAATTTCCGTTCAGAAAACTCGTTGCGGGAAAATGAAAAACAGATTGCCTCTAAAAATACGGAACTCACCCGGCTTAATACCGAACTTGATCAATTTGTTTACAGCACTGCCCACGATCTGATGGCCCCGCTCAGTTCTGTGCGGGGCCTGATTCATTTAAGCCGGGTAACCGAAAATGAAAAAGAACTGAGAGAACTTATAGAGATGATGGATGGCCGGGTAGATGATCTTCAAAAATTCATCCGGGATATCTCCGATTACTCGCGCAACACGCGGCTGGAAGTTCAAACANAAAAAATACAGGTAAGCAAACTCATCCGCACGATACTGGAAAATCTTCGCTCGCATCCGCATACCGAAAAGGTAAAAATCGAACTGGATGTACCTACCGATCTGACTGTTTATTCAGATTCCGCCAGGTTACAGATTATATTGAGTAACCTGATTGGCAATGCCATCAAATACATGGACGCTTCCAAGNGAAAACCCCTGTTGAAAATACGGGCTGATCTACGCGAGAGTCATATTCGTTTTATTGTGCAAGACAATGGGCTGGGTATTCCCGCCAATCATATTCATAAAATATTTGATATGTTTTACCAGGCCAATGAAAAAGCTGAAGGCTCTGGCCTTGGGCTCTACATTGTAAAACAAGCAGTTGAAAAATTAAACGGAACAATTCTGGTTGCATCCGAACTCCAACTCGGCTCTACCTTTACGGTTGTAATTCCAGTACACACCCAACCCGGCCCCGAAGTTCAAGCGGATTGATTCTATCCTTGCTTTGCGCAGCAGTTTTTATAAACGGTGCAAAGCGTGGTATGCATTTGTTCCATCGAAAANACGGATTCAGCTTTTCTCCGGCCGGCCATACCAAATGCGTTGCGTTGCGGAGCATCCTGCAATAAAGTAGAAATTGCCGCGGTTAGTCCCTCCGTATCGTGTTCCTCTACTAANAGGCCAGTAACCCCGTGATCCACTTCATGAGGAATACCCGCGTGTTTGGTTGACACCACCGGCAAAGCCATGGACATCGCCTCCAGAATTCCTACCGGTAACCCTTCGCTATCGCCATTGGTTGCCACGCGACTGTTTAAAACAAAAACATCAGCCTGTTGCATCAGGTTTTTNACTTCTTCCGAAGATTTCCAGCCATGAAAAATTACCCGTTGCTCCAATCTCAATTCCCGCACCAACTGTTTGCATAATTTTTCTTCGGGGCCGGTACCAACTAACTCCAATTGAATTGTTTGTTGGTTTTTAAGTTTTGAAAAGGCACGTATCAGGTCGGGTACCCCTTTNTTNTCAATAAACCTGCCTACGTGCAAAATACGAAGCACTTCATTAACCTTTCGTGGCCGGGGNTTAAACTGCTTCAGGTTAATTCCATAAGGAACCCACATTATTTTTCGTTTCTGATAGGCCGTTAGTGGAAGTACATCGGCCATAGCCGGATTACACACTACAATAGTTGTTGCATACGCAAATACTTTTTTNAATCCATTTCTGTAAGATTGTTTTCGCAACATGTGCGAGGCATCCATTCCATGAAATGAAACCACCAATGGTATCTTAAGCATTTTTGCAACCGGCAAAATCCGAACGGCACTAAAACCAAATTGAGCATGCAACACATCAGGCTCGTAGGTTTTTATTTTNTGAGCCAACCTACGGATGGAGGCACGTTGGTAGTATTGATCTATTCCAAAACTTACAAGCAGATTAGAAACCAGGCCATCCCACCAACTACGCTTAAACTGAACTCTTTCAAACTTTTCATAACTCATGCCCACTGAATTTAAAAACCGCTTAGCCAGCAATACAGGCCTGATGTTTGGATTAATGGCTTGCTGGTAAATAAATGTTTCGCTACTGCTAAAAAANTGAGCGTGATAAAANAGAATCTTTAGCGGAGAAATGTTTTCCATGGTTGGAAAGGTAGGAAGAATTGCTCCTTGTTGACAAACTGTTTGAACCGAATTTGTACAATCCGAAAGGCGCAGAATAAAACACCTGGTTGTTGTCTCTCTACATTCCCATCATAACAAACGCACCCCAATAGTATGGGTCTTTGTATTTAGTCATCAGCCGAAGTTGAGCCTGTTTAAATGCTTGTTGTTTATTGCCTGTTTTAGTCCAAATGGAATAGAAGTGTGTCATAAGTTGTTGCGTGGCGGCATCGTCCACTTTCCATAAACTCATAATCAAAGCGTTTGCTCCTGCCACTAAGAATGCACGTTGCAAACCATACACCCCTTCTCCTGCCCGCACATCGCCTAAGCCGGTTTCGCAGGCGCTTAGAATAATCAGGTCAGTTCCTTCCAGCGATAAATTCATCGCTTCATAAGCGGTGAGAATTCCATTGTCGTTATTTTGTAAATCAACAGCATTGTTATCCCGCGCTTGTGTTCCCGCCAGAATTAACCCCGACCGAAGCAACGGGTTGTTTTTTGCATTTTCCGCATCAATACCCATGGCATCGCCACTTTGTAAATCTGAATCGGCCAGAAAATATCCATGTGTTGCAATGTGCATAAGAGTTGGTGCTGCTACAGCCTTTAAGGCAGCTTCGTTTGCTTCGCGCTGTTCACGTTTCGTAACCTTAAAGCCTCCTGTTCCTAAGATTCTATTAATTTCATCAATCTCTACTTTTGTTCCGGGTAAAGCCACCGCGTTTCCGCCATAATCAGGGAAACCGAGAACAAATGCGCTTTTAGTCGTACTGGTCTTTTTCTCTTTTATAGAAATCAAGTCTTTGGAATTTCCAATCATTACCACATCAAAACGATTAAGCACATAATCTCCGTCTGTCTTTTTTAAGGTGTTGATGTTAATCTGATTATACACACCATCGGGCGAAACATAGATTGTTTTCTTACTTGCTAATAAGGGATCTATTTTNTCCCAATACTGATGATACGAATGAGGATCGGCCATGCGTTGTTGAACCGCATTCTTATAAAATTTTGCATATCGGGTTTCAAGCTCATTTCCGTTTTCGATTAATACCATACGTGGTTGTGAGATGCCCTTAGCAACCACTAACGCAATGTAGCGTGCTTGATCGGTAAAATCTTTATCGAAAGTCCGCACCCGAATCAACTCCAGCACCGCTTCATGATCTGCTAATTTCGAGGCTATCATCGGCCAGGATATTTGTTCAGACTCATATCCTTTGGCAAAATCGGTTGATCGTTGCGAGAGGGATCGCTCCAATTCGTTAGCCGTTTTTTCCAGGGCAACCAGATCTATTTTCTGTTCCTTCAATTCTTCTTTCGAAAGGGCGTAATAACGCGCCAATGCTTCCTTCTGGCCTATCCATGAAACATAATCTTTAATGAGCGCTTCGTTACCACTGGCTAAAATTGTCTTCTTAACTTTGTTTGTGGAGTTTAGTAACAATGCTTTGGTAGCTATCTGGTAGTTGAATACATCTACCCAAACTTCGGGCATGGTAGCTCCTGCTTCAATAGCAAAATTATAAAACCGCTGAAAGCGTGGTTGCAGCATATCCCAATACTTGGTTTTTTCAATTTCGCTCATTGGCGCAAAATATTGATTAATAAACTCGAGCGATTTATTGCACGCATTTTGTAAAAANGGATAGGCCCGCATCAGGTCGCCCTTTTTCCAATACAGAATTCCAACAGCCTCTACCGATTTAATATAGTCGGGATGATTTTCACCAAGTGTACGTTGCCGGATTCCTAAAGCACTTGTTAACGCAACCTCTGCTTCCGTCATTCTGTTCTGCACACGATAAAATGTACCTAAGTCAGTTTGTGCCTTCGCATAGGAAGGGTTTTCGGTAGTGAATTTCCTTTTATAAATCTCCGTTGTTTTAAGCAGCAAGGGCTCTATCTGATCCATTTTATTCATTTGAAAATAAAGCAGACTTAGCTGGTTAAGCAGGTTGGCATACTCCGGGTTATTTTTCTGACCGCGGTTTTCAAATACTTTACGGATTGCCAGAAATTCCGTTTCGGCCTCAGTCAAGTTACCCGATAACTGGTATAACAAAGCAAGATTTGAATTAAACTTGCGGCTGTCAAATGATTTTTTGCCTTGCATTGTGCGCTTGTTCGAGGCCTCCAAAGCAACCAGTGCCTGCTTCATCAACTCAACTGCTTCCGGGTAGCGCCCCATTACCTGATACAGCATGGCTTTATTGTTTAATACAATAGCATGTTGCAAACTATTGGTACCCATTCTTGCCGCAATACTGGCTAACGATTCGGTAAACATTCGTTCAGCTTCATTGTAATGCCCCAATTGTTGACGCAGCTTCGCCATACTGTTCAGGTTAGCCGCATAGGCGATACTACCCTTTCCTAATCTTTCACTCTCTGCAAGCGCATAGGAAATAAACTGCTCGGCTTCCAGTGTGCGCCCCTGAACGAGGTACATAACACCCATATTGGAAATACACCGGATGTAGCTTATATCCTGTGTGAGACTGTAAGCCTCCATAAAATTTTTAGCCGATATAAATGCTGCCTCGGCTATCCGGTACCACCGCATGTTGTAATAATCAACTGCCCAGTTAAGCGTATCGCTGGCTATCTCAGCAAAAGTGCGCTGACTTTTGGGCTTCATGGAGTAAAACCCCTTTGCCCAACTCTCGCCCTTTTGTTGCACATCAATAAAACTGGAGTTATCATTTACCGACATGGCAAACTGAAAATCGAGGGAGTCGAGCCGGGCTTTNTTNTCTGCACCAACATCAGCCAGTGCTTTGGTGAGCCAATCATCCTGGCCAAAGAGCAAGGTACTGCAAAGCACAAAACCAAAAACAAGCTTTAGTTTCATAAGGGGGTGATGGAAGGTTTCCCGAAGCTACAAAGTTATTATCGGTTGGTCAATAATCCTTCTCTGATAGGCTTCTGACCATTTTCTAAACTTATAGAAAAATAAAGCGTGGTACCTTAAGTTAGTTTTTGCAAGTGTCGTTTTCCGAATGCTATCTACATCCCCATCATTACAAACGCACCCCAATAATATGGTTCTTTGTACTTAGCCATTAACTGTAGCTGTGCCTGTTTAAAGGCTTTGGCTTTGCTACCGCCTTTGGATAAGTTTGTATAAAAGTTTGTCATCAAAGCTTGTGTGGCCGCATCATCTACTTTCCATAAACTCATTACCATTGCTTTGGCACCTGCCACAATAAAAGAACGTTGTAATCCATACACGCCTTCACCAGCGCGCACATCACCCAGGCCAGTTTCGCATGCGCTAAGGGTAATCAAGTCTGTTCCTTCCAGCGATAAGTTCATGGCTTCATAGGCTGTCAATACCCCATTATCATTGCTCTCCAGGTTTGGAACAATTTCTCCTTTCAACGTGGGTGATGCCCCNGCCAATAACAATCCTGAACGCAACAGTGGGTTGTTCTTTGCATTTTCCTGATGCACTCCTGCAGCCGTCTGCTCGGTATCGGCCTGAAAATACCCGTGGGTAGCAATGTGTACCAATGCCTGGCCCTTTAACCCCTTTACGGATGCTTCCGTTGCGGCCTTCTGTAAAAATGGAGTAACAGTATATCCGCCCGCCTTTAAAATACGACTGATGTTATCTACTTCCGCTTTGGTTCCGGGCAAAGCGGTAACCGCATCGCCTCCATAATCAGGAAAACCCAACACAAATGCATTCTTCTTCGAAGTGGTTGGCTTTTGTGTTTTTAACCCAATTACATCTTTCGCATTCCCAATCAATATGATGTCATACCGATTTAGAAGATAATCGCCATCCGGCTTCTTTAGCGTATTTAAACTGATTTGATTATACACTCCGTCCGCAGCGATATATAAATTTTTNTTGCCAGCCAAAAATGGTTCTACTCTTGCCCAAAACTGTTCGTACGAATAAGCATCAGCCTGCCTGTTTTGAATGGCATTGCGATAGAATTTTGCATACCGTGTTTCCAACTGGTTGCCATTATCCAATATCACTAATTTGGGTTCGGACGCACCCTTTGTTAAAACTAAAGCCGCGTACTTACTGTCGCCCGTAAAATCTTTATCGAAAGACCGGATGCGAATAAATTCTATAACAGCTTCGCTCTCCGTTAATGTTGTCTGTATCTGTTTATAATCTGTTTGTTCGGTGGTATATCCTTGCGAGAAATCTGCAGAACGCTGCGAAAGAGAACGTTCCAGCGTATTAGCCTCAGATTCAAGAGCAGCCAAATCAATATTCTGTTCTGTTAATTCAGTTTTGGAAAGTGAATAATAGCGCGCCAGTGTTTCTTTCTTATCTAACCAGGAAGTATAATCCTTTATGAGATCAGCATTGCCACTGCTTAGGATAGTCTTTTTTATTTTGTTGGTTGAATTTAGTAACAGTCCTTTTGTTGATAGCTGGTAATTGAACATAGTTTGAACAACCGCAGAATTGGAGGCACTTGCCTCCAGGCAAAAATTATAAAAGCGTTGAAAGCGCGGTTGCAATACATCCCAGTATTTTGTTTTCTCCGCTTCGCTCATTGGCGGAAAATACTGATTAATAAACTCGATGGATTTATCCATTGCAATTTTAAACCCGGCATCGGCCTTAGCCAGGTCGCCCTTTTTCCAATATAAAATTGCCAGGTCTTCTTGTGCTTTTACATACTCCGGATGGTTCGTGTTTAGTGCCGTTCCATTTATAGTAAGTGCTTTGTTCAGGTTTTCTTCTGCTTCAGCAAAACGACCTTGCATGCGATAAAAATTTCCCAAATCGCCCAACACGTTGGCATAGTTGGGGCTTTCTTTACCCAACCGGGCTTGATAAATCTGAGCAGCCTGTTTCAGATAGTCTTCCACCTTTTCAAGTTTGTTCATTTGAATGTGGAGAAGGGCCAGGTTATTCAACACACCGGCATAAAATGTTTTGTCGCCCAGTACGCGTAACATCTTTTCAAGTTTCAGGTAAACTGCTTCAGCTTCTGCAAGCTTACCTTGCTCCTGATATAACAAAGCAAGATTAGATTGAAACCCCACCTCAGTACGCTTGCTTTTGCTGTTGATTTTTTCAACAATGGCAATAGCCGCAGTAAGATTGGCTACTGCTTGCGCTGTACGGCCAACTTCTGAGAAAAAATTGCCTGANTTATTTAATACCAGGGCATACTCATGGCTTTCTTTACCATACTGTTTTTCCACCACCTGTAAGGCCTCCTGAAAATATGTTTCTGCTTCATTGAAGCGTGCTGTTTCCTGGTACAGCACCGCCAGGTTATTAAGCGATGATGCCCCGGCTTTACTATCACGGCCAAGGGTTTGCTCGCGCAAGCCTAAGCCTTCGCTTGAAAAATACTCAGCCAGATTAAATCGACCCATGGTAGCATAGAGCAACCCAAGGTCTGCATGTACTTTGCTGTAGTTGATGTTATTGGTAAGGCCGTTTGTTTCGTATAACAATTTCGCTTTTAGAAATGATGCCTCTGCCAATCTGTATTTTCGTAACTGGTAAAGGTTTTCTGCTTCATCCAGGGCAGCCCGGGTTTTTTGTTCAGGGGTATAATCACTTTCTTTCTTTAATAATGTATTGGAAGCGGCATACTTGGCTCTGGTGGCCAGTTCATCCTGATCCACTACGTTCATCATTCCCGAGTTGTCAATTACCGATATGGCAAAATTAAAATCGGTAGAATCAAGCTTGTCGCGGGCCGCATCTGCATTTTCTGTAACCTTCCCTTTGGCCAGTTCTTTACTTTTNTGAACAACTTTGTTTTTCAAATTCTGAAACTGACTGAATCCAGTAAATGGAAGCATTAAACCAACAATGACTAATAAGCGCTTCATGCTATTTTTTTAAAAGGAATCACTCTCACGGTAAGCTTGTATCAAGGCAAGTTCGCCTTCTTTCCCTTCTTTGGCGTTGCCATGTTCCATACCCACAATGCCTTTAAAACCTTTATCGTAAAGGTGTTTAAATAAATTTTTATGGTTGATCTCGCCCGTTCCGGGTTCTTTCCGGCCGGGGTTATCACCTACCTGAAAGTAAGCTATCTCATCCCAACACGCATTGATGTTATTTATCAGGTTGCCCTCGTTGCGTTGCATGTGGTAGGCATCGTATAAAATTTTACAGGCCGGACTATTTACCGCTTTACATAACGCATAGGTTTGATCGGAATAGCGCATAAACAATTCAGGCGTATCGCTAAGCGGTTCCAAAACCATAATCAACCCGTGCGGTTCAAAAATTTCTGCACCCCTGCGCAAGGCATCCACCACATTGCTGGTTTGAATACCCATGGGTAATCTTCGATCAAANAANCCGGGCACTACCGTCATCCACTTTGCATTTACACGTTTGGCAGCCTCTACCGATGCCTTGCAGGTTTTTACAAAATTATCTTTAAACTCTTGCTTGCCGGTAGTAAGTGATACCTTCCAGTTATCGCCACCATCTACCACAAACACGCCCATGGTCATATTTAATTGAGCTAACGTTTTACCTATGCGCTCCTGGTACTCAACCGGCCGGCCCAGCAAGCCATTATCTTCAATGCCTCTAAATCCCTGGTCGGCCATAAATTTTATCTGGTCTATAAAATCAGCCCCGGCATGATTTTTAAACATGCCATCATGCGGGGCATAATTCAATTTGAATGGCTTGCCCGCTGGAGCACTGATTTTGGACGAAGCAAANGAAGACCCTGCCAGGGCAGTTATGGCTGTAAGTAAGGTTGTTTGCTTAACGAATTCTCTGCGCGATTGAGTGGATTTCATAAATAAGTGGTTATTGGTTTCTGGTTACTGGTCTGTACCAGCAATCCGAAACGGTTTCGAGGTTCAATTTAAAAACATTATATCAAAAGTACGATCAAATACAGGTTCATGGTTCTATCTTGCTGCTCTTTCGAAATCATGAGATTATATCGCAATTTATCGGTAGCGGTGGTGGATGCCTTGGGCGAAATCTTTGTAAACAAGAAGTATGCCGATAAGGTTATAGAAAAGGTGCTGAAGTCAAACCCGAAATGGGGTGCGCGCGACAGACGCTTTATTGCCGAAACCACGTACGATATTGTGCGCTGGTACCGCCTCTTTAAAGAATTGGCAGCCGCTGAGGATAATGACTTCTGGAAACTATTAGGAGTGTGGTGTGTGTGGAGCCGGGCCGAATTACCTGCCTGGGATGAGTTGAAAGGTATTAACCGCACCCGGATTGAGGCACGGTATGAGCAACTANAAAATGATCGGATACTGCGCGAGTCTATTCCAGATTGGTTAGATACGTTGGGCCAAGCCGAATTAGGTAATGCATGGGATAAAGAATTAAGCGCACTAAATGAAGAAGCAAAGGTAGTGCTTCGGGTAAATACGTTAAAAACATCGCAAAAAGAACTGCAACAAATTCTTGATGAAGAAAACGTTGCCACCACAACCTTAGCTGAGTTTCCGGATGCATTAATTCTGGACCAGCGCCAGAATATTTTTACGCGCCAGGCTTTTAAGGATGGATTGTTTGAAGTGCAGGATGCCGGCTCACAATTAATTGCGCCCTACCTTCAAGTACAACCCGGTATGCGTGTAATTGATGCGTGCGCAGGGNGTGGCGGAAAAACATTACACCTGGCATCGCAAATGCAAAACAAGGGGCGCATTATTGCCATGGATACGGAAGCCTGGAAGTTAGAAGAATTGAAAAAACGTGCCCGCAGAGCCGGTGCCGGAAATATTGAAACACGGGTAATCGAATCATCTAAAACCATTAAGCGCCTTGAAAATTCGGCCGACCGGTTATTACTGGATGTGCCTTGTTCCGGGCTGGGCGTTCTAAAACGCAACCCCGATGCCAAATGGAAACTGAATCTTGATTTTATTAATCGTGTAAAAGAACTGCAACAGCATATTCTGGTTGATTACAGTACGATGTTAAAACCGNGGNGCCTTATGGTTTATGCTACTTGCAGCCTGTTCCCATCCGAAAATGAAAAACAGGTTCAACAATTTCTATCTTCAAATAAGCGCTTTGAATTACTCGACCAGCGCGTGGTACGACCATCTGAAGGTTTTGATGGATTTTATATGGCAAGAATTAAAAGAGCATACTAGTTCGAAAACTTTAACTTTGAATATTAAGTCTCCAGGCCACTATGAAAATTACCGCACTACTTTTATTCATTTCGTTGTTTAGTACAGGTATCGCACAGGATCTTAAAACCTACAACCAGGCTATTCCGGGTACTTCTGTAACTTTTAAGATGGTTGCTATTCCTGCCGGCACCTTTACCATGGGAAGCCCGATTACCGAACGGGGCCGCAATGAAGATGAAGGGCCTCAAAAAGAAATTACATTAAGTGCCTTCTGGATGGCTGAACACGAAGTAACATTTGCCGAGTGGGATCTTTACTTTAAAGACAACACCCTTCCACAAAGTAAAACCATTGATGGTGTAACCCGGNCCACACCACAATATATCGACCTAACCTGGGGTATGGGGCGCGATGGAAAACACCCCACCAATAGTATGAGCCACACAGCAGCTGTAATGTATTGCAAATGGCTTTATAGTAAAACCGGCATTTTTTATCGCCTGCCCACCGAAGCTGAATGGGAGTATGCCTGCCGGGCCGGAAGTAAAACCGCCTATCCGTTTGGGAACGATGCCGCCNCCCTGCGTGAGTATGGATATTTTAAAGACAACAGCAATGGCAAATTTCATTTTGTAAAACAACTTAAACCCAACGCCTGGGGCTTATACGATATGTTGGGTAATTTAAGCGAGTGGACCATGGATCAGTACGATCCCGCTTATTATTCCAAAGTTGCCAATAAAAATCCGGTAACTGTTCCTGCATCCCGGTATCCTAAAACCGTGAAGGGTGGTTCATATTTAGATGAGGCGGGTGAATTACGATGTGCCAACCGGATTGCCTCCAACAGCAACTGGAACATCCGCGATCCGCAAATTCCAAAAAGCAAATGGTGGCTTACCGATGGCATGTTTGCAGGCTTTCGCGTAGTGCGACCACTCGTACAACCTTCGAAGGAAGAGATTGAAAAGTTTTATACCTTGTACCTTAAGTAGTAGCTGGTTGCTGGCTACTTGCCATAACAGACCAGAAACCAGCGACCATAAACCAGTAACCATTTATCTATGAAATCCACTCACACTCGCAGAGAGTTTGTTAAANAAACCTCCCTCATTGCCGGAAGCCTGGCTTCTCTCCCCTTTATCTCCAACGCACATGTAAACACTTCGGTTGATGATGCCATTAAGATAGCCTTGATTGGCTGCGGAGGGCGTGGTACCGGGGCTGCCATGCAGGCGCTGCTTACCAAACAAAATGTAAAACTGGTTGCAATGGCCGATGCCTTTCGCGACCGCCTTGATCAATGTTTTAAGGCATTAACCGATGCCGATAACGAAGATGGAAATGTTTCCGATCGGGTGGCAGTGCCTGAAGAAAATAAGTTTGTTGGTTTTGACGGCTACAAANAAGCCATTGCACTAGCCGATGTCGTTATCTTAACCACACCGCCCGGCTTCCGCCCGATTCATTTTGAAGAAGCCGTGCGCTTAGGCAAACATGTATTTATGGAAAAACCCGTGGCAACCCATCCGGCTGGTGTTAAGCGGGTATTGGATGCCGCCCTGGTTGCGCGTCAAAAGAAATTGAACGTGGTGGTAGGATTACAACGCCACTATCAAAATTCGTATCGTGAGTTGTACAAAAAATTTAAAGAAGGCTTAATTGGCGATATCGTTTCCGCACAGGCGTGGTGGAATAATGAAGGTGTTTGGGTAAATCCACGGAAGTACAACCAAACTGAAATGGAATATCAAATGCGCAACTGGTATTATTTTAACTGGCTGTGTGGCGATCATATTGTTGAACAACACATTCATAATATCGATGTTATCAACTGGTTTAAAGGCGGCTATCCGGTAAGGGCGCAAGGTATGGGTGGCCGCGAAGTGCGCAAGGGAAAGGATTTTGGAGAAATTTTCGATCACCATTATGTAGAATTTACCTATGCCGATGGCACCGTGCTGAACAGCCAGTGCCGCCACATAAAAGGCACCATGAGCAAGGTGGACGAATTTATCATGGGCACCAAAGGCAATATTTATTTTGGCGCAGCTAACATGGTTGATCGCAAAGGCAAAGTATTATATCAGTACGATCGCACCAAAGAAAACAATCCCTACCAGACCGAGCACGATGAACTGTTTGCAGCCATCGCTAAANAAGAATATAAATTTGACGATACCGAAAATGGTGCACACACCACCATGACAGCCATCCTTGGCCGCATGGCTACGTATTCCGGAAAGGTAGTTGAGTTTGATAAGGCCCTCAATTCAGGCTTAAGCATTATGCCAACCCAGTTTGATTTTAATGCATTGCCACCTATAGTTCCGAATGCCGATGGGCTATATCCTGTGGCGGTGCCGNGTGTTACCGATTATAATTCCTAACACCACTTATAAAGTTTTGGCTCTTACAATTCCCGAAAGATTCGCACCTTTCGGGAATTTTTATTTAAAGACGTTTCACGTGAAGGTTATTTCCACATTCTTTTCATGGCTATATATCTTCTGGGTGNTTTTGGTGTTTACAGTATTCATGCTGCTGTTTCTGCCGGGCATTATTATTCCTGCATTCTTCGGGCAACATGCCGTAGCGGTTACCTACTTTNTTATGAAAGCCTGGGNNTGGGTATTTAGTATGCTTACGTTTATACGGTACGATATGGTGGGCCGTGAAAATATTGTACCCGGCAAAGCCTATATCTATGTCAGCAACCACACTTCGTTTCTTGATTTACCGGGCATTGCCATGACCATTCGGNGGCAGTTCCGGCCGCTTGCCAAAAAGGAATTACTGAAGTTGCCCGTATTCGGTTGGATTACCNGGGCTACCTGTGTAGTAGTAGATCGAAGCAACAATGAAAGCCGCAAGAAAAGTTTGGAACGCCTGAAAGAAATACTCAATATGGGTATTAACATTCTTGTATTCCCGGAAGGGACTCAAAACAGAACAAAAGAATTGCTTCAACCTTTTAAAGATGGAGCCTTTCGCATTGCTGCCGATACACAAAAACCATTGTTACCCATGGTGGTATTAGGCGCAGCTAAACTTATGCCTCNNGGTACCATTCGCATGCGCCCCGGAAGAATAAAAATTATTGTTGGACCCGAAATAGCGGTGGATGCTGATGAAGATACGCGCCAACTAAAAGAANAANACTTTTACGATATTAGAGCGCATGATGAAGCAATAGAAATACTTTATCATTATTCCATAATGACCCCACTGCAAGACAAATACTAACCACGCTTAACCTTGTTTACTTCGCGCTTCCCGTAGTAATGGTTGGCTTTGCAATGTTTGTTTATTTCTCGGTAACCACCGGCCAACCCACTGCACCTGCTGATGCGGAGTTTGAAAGCCTGCTGCGCATTCTTGTAATTGCCACTGTGCCTGTAGGCATGGGCATCGGTTATTTTGCTTTTAAAAATGTGAGTAAGGGAATTACACCCCAAATGCCCCTGCAGGTAAAACTGCAGCGGTATCAAATTGCTGTAATTGCCNGGGCAGCCGGCTTTGAAATGCCCGGCCTGTTTGCCGCTGTAGTGGCCCNNTCATCACCAACAATGTTTCTTTCCTGCTGTTCACAGCCGTAATCGTGGTTTTGTTTCTTCTGTTCAGGCCCACCGTTAACTCTATTACCAACGACCTGCAGCTTACCCATACCGAAAGGAATGAATTGGAAAAGTAAACCGTCCTTTACAAAACGGTAATACCACCTATTTCCTAACCTCTGTCTTTTTGGGGGCATTTCGTCCGCCCAAATTCCTATTAGCATGGCTATCAGTATTTTAGATTACCATAGCTCCCACTTCAAGTGTTGGCTATACAACCTGCCGGATGTCTGTTCATCCCTGCCAAAAACAAAAATCATTAAAAAATTACACTTTAATTGAATATTTAATCAAATGTTGTAAGTTTCTATTTCCTAAACAGTTATGAGGTCAAAACTTACCTGTATCTTACTTCTACTGGCGCCTGTATTGGGTCTTTCGCAGGCCCGTCAGGTAACCAACCTGGCCGGTTTCGATCTTTCCGTTACCGATTTCATTCTAACCAGTTCGATAGGCGAACCCGCCATTATAACCCTTCAAACTTCGGATGTAATTATCACCCAGGGTTTCTTACAACCCGAATTATTGCCCTGCAAAGAGTTGGAATTTGACTACTACCCCAACCCGGTAAGAAGTGAAATCACCATTACTACCAAAGGATGCGATCTCCAGATTTCGCACATGGACTTGTACGATACGTTTGGGCGCTACATCACCACAGCCAAACCCGATAAAAGCAATGTGGTACAGTTGGGCGACCTGAGTGCCGGCATGTTTTTCATGAAAGTGTTTCTAAACAACTATCAGACTAAGACTATTAAAATAATAAAAGTGGGTACCGACTATGATTAGACCTTTACTCTTCTCTGTTCTGGCTTTGTTAATCTTTTCATCTGCCGCTGCGCAAGCTCCCAAGGGTATTAACTACCAGGGGGTAGCCCGTGACAACGAAGGCAAACCCATTGCTTCCAAAACCATTTCGGTACGCATCAGCATTTTGCAAAACTCGGCACAGGGAAATGCGGAGTATAGCGAAACGCACAATCCGCAAACCAATCCGTTTGGTTTGTTTACGTTAGTGATTGGCCAGGGCACCGTAGCTACCGGTAACTTTGCCTTTGTAAGCTGGGCCGTTGGTAACAAGTGGTTGCAAATAGAAATAGATCCATCCGGAGGAAGCTCTTACCAGCTAGCCGGAAGCCAACAATTGATGAGCGTTCCTTACGCATTCTATGCGGAATATTCCGGCAACAACAATTTAACTGCCGGCACCGGCATAGCCATTGAGAATGGCGTTATCAGCAATACAGGCGATGGCGACAACAGTGCAACCAATGAATTGATAACCAGTGCCTCGTTAACAGCCGACAGAAAATTACGGATTACCGATGCCGGGNGTACANAAGAAGTTGACCTGGCACCCGTAGCCAACCAAAGTCTTACGTTAAGCGGCACCACACTTACTATTAGTGGAGGAAACAGCGTTAACATCGGCTCTGTAAATACCGACAACCAGGATTTAACCTTAAATACAAATACCAATCAATTAAGCCTCACCAATGATCCCTCTCCGGTTGATCTATCGCCTTACCGGCAAACATTAACATACACACCGGCCACCAATAACCTGGCAATAGCGGGAGGGAACAATGTTACAATCTCCACTACGTTGGCCCAAACTCTTACCAATAATCCCAACGCCAGTGGCATTCGGATTCAAAATGTGGGCGCGCCCACAACCGCTACTGATGCTACTACCAAGGGGTATGTTGATACTTCCATTGCTACCGCGATAGCCACTAATTATGCGTTTAAAACAAGTTTCAATTTTGTAAATACGGGAAGTGTGTACAATGATTCGCCTATTAATCTCTCAGAAGTTTTTGATGACTTTAATGTAATAACTACTAACCGGTTTATCGTACCAGTTGCAGGAATCTATCAATTTAGTGTTTCAGGAACATCATCCGTTGGAGGTGCCCTGATTAAACTTCGTGTTACATCCGGCACCTCAAGTTTGTACGATATAAAACAAACAGTAGCTTACCCAAATGTTACAATCATAAATTATCAGGATTCGACTATTTATAAGTTAAATGTTGGTGATACTGTTGAACTTGTGGTGAATAGTTCATTGTTAGGGCAACGCGTAGATGGCATTTTATTCGGTTACAAGCTATAGAGGCAGATAAATCACCTTTTTGGTTTCAAANAATTCTTCTTTGAAATAATCAGGCAGGTTATACACGCTGTAGGGCCGTTTCAGTTCATTCATCTCTTCATCCAGTTCGCCCCCTTTCAAATACAGAATACCATTATCCAGGCTGTGAATGGATTCCTTTTTCACTTTTGTGTTTATCCAGCCATAAAACTCCTTCATGCGGGTTACTGCACGGCTTACAATAAAATCGTATTTCCCTTTTAATTGCTCGGCCCGCACTTGCTCTGCCTTCACATTTTTTAAACCGAGTGTTTTACTCACTTCAGTAACCACGGTAATCTTTTTCCCGATGGAATCCACCAGGTGAAAGCGCGTTTCCGGAAAAAGTACCGCCAAGGGAACACCNGGAAAACCACCNCCGGTGCCCACATCTAAGACATCGGCACCGGGCTCAAATGAAATCACTTTCGCAATCCCTAACGAGTGTAAAATATGGTTGATAAATATATTCTCAATGTCCTTACGGGATATCACATTAATTTTTTCATTCCACGCCTGATACGCCTGTCCCATCCGTTCAAACTGAATAACCTGCGTTGATGAGAGGCCAGGAAAATAGTGTTGGATAATCTCCACACCGGTCATAATACATCATTTACATCACAAAGATAAAAGACTGTTTCTAAGAAAGTTCGCTCATGCCGCAAATCCATTTGGGGTTTGTTGGTATATTTGAATCAATGAAACTATTCCGGTATATAAAACAACCAGGCGCCTGCCTTCTTATCCCGGTTGTTTTTTTGCTGATTATTTTTTCTGCCGGTGAGCCTTCGGAAACANAAAGCCGGGCAACCAAACCTACCATCCACCTCAGCCAGGTATCGGCCATTGCCTTGCGGGAGCATACCGGTGGTGATTACGTTACCCAGGTGCGCATTCCGGATTTTATAGAAGTAAACTGGCAACAGGCAAGTCTGCAGCTTGCGCTGAAGGTTAACCAACATGCAGCCCTGCAAATACCGGGTCATGTATTTAATGTGTTCTACTCGGTAGTTACCATTAACGCTCCTTAACCTTTTACCGCCTCTATGCGGCCCGTGCTATCATTCGATGGGCCCTCCAATAATTTAAACATTAACCCGGGCAGGATCGGTGTCTTGCCCTGGCTCAATACCATATATTTTTATGAAAGATTTTTTTGACCATGTGAAAAGACTTTGGTTTATCATTTTAATGGGCATGCTTCTTTTAGCGCTTTTATTATCTTGAAACTGTCTTAAAGTAAATGGGGGCTGTTTCATGGAAACAGCCTCCTTATTAAAAGAAACATTTAACAAACTTGACACTAACAGCCGAAAATATATTGCTCTTAGGGTCGATCATGCTCTTTGCAAGCATCATCGCCAGTAAAACTTCGTTTAAGTTTGGTGTACCCACACTTATCCTGTTTTTAATTGTTGGTATGCTGGCCGGGTCTGAAGGTCCGGGAGAAATATATTTCGATGATCCGAAAATTGCTCAGTTTCTGGGTGTAGTGGCTTTAACTTTCATTTTGTTTTCCGGAGGGTTAGAAACAAAACTGGAAACCATTAAGCCGGTACTAAAGAACGGCCTGGCGCTATCTACAGCAGGGGTACTTATTACAGCGGTAACGGTAGGTGCATTTACTTCTTATGTGCTGAATATTCCCTTAATGGAGGGCATGTTATTGGGTGCAATTGTTTCATCTACCGATGCCGCAGCTGTCTTTTCTATTTTGCGAACACGCAACATAGGTCTGAAAGGAAATCTTCGGCCGTTACTGGAGTTTGAAAGCGGCAGCAACGATCCGATGGCATACTTTCTTACCATTAGCTTTATCGAATTGGTGATGCAACCCGAAGCATCCATTGCCCTGATGATTCCCAAATTTATTAAGGGTATGGTACTGGGTGCACTTTGTGGATATGCTGGCGGCCGGCTAATGATTTTTGTTATTAACCGGATTAGCCTGGATGTTGCCGGGTTATACCCTGTATTGTGTATCGCTTTAATGTTCTTTACATTTTCGTTTACGGATGCCATTGGAGGCAACGGATTCCTGGCTATCTACGGAGCCGGCATACTTTTAGGAAGCGCACCCATCATCCACAAANAAAGTTTAATCAAGTTTNTTGACGGGATCGCGTGGCTCATGCAAATTGTAATGTTCTTAACCCTGGGGTTACTGGTGTACCCAAGTCACATAACACCCATCATTGGCGAAGGACTTCTAATCTCCCTGTTTCTGATTGTGGTTGCCCGGCCCATAGCTGTCTTCCTTATGTTGCTTCGTGCAAAAGATTTAAATTTCAGAAAGAAGCTGTTCATATCGTGGGTTGGCTTGCGCGGTGCTGCACCAATCGTATTTGCTACCTATCCGTTAATTGCCGGGGTACATTATGCAGACACCATTTTCAACCTGGTATTTNTTATTTCAGTAACCTCCGTCATATTGCAAGGATCTACTCTTTCACTAATGGCCAAATGGCTGCATGTGGGTGTACCCGAGAAAGTAAAACGAAAATTTCCGCTTGACCTCGAATTAAAAGATGGTTCCAAATCAGAATTAATTGAGTTAGACATCCCCGAAAGTTCCCTTGCTGTTGGAAAGCAAATTGTACAACTTAATCTGCCTAAATCATCGCTGATTGTTTTGATCCACCGGCATGATAAATACATTACACCAAGTGGTGAAACCGAAATTCAGGCCACCGATCATTTACTTATTTTGGCCGACAATAAAGAGGTGCGTGCAAAAATTTACGATAGTTTCGGATTACAACTGGAATAATCGATTTTTAACTTATCCAAGCCTGAGTGGCTATGCATCCACTTCAAAGGCTTTATTAACAGCCTGCTAACCTCCGCATTCCATTCATTTATCATGCGATGCAATTTTGAGAACCGGTTACGGCAAAAAGAATGCCAGGTACCCCTACCTGGCATTCACCCTAAAACAACAAAAAAACTAAACAACAATCATTATCATATCTTAAAACCAACCGATACCACCAACGATCGTCCGTCTGACGACCAAATACCCGGACCCGGATAGAAAGAAGGACGCTTGGTGAAGTAAGACTTGTTGGTAATATTATTTACGTTTACCCGTACTGTTACCTGCTTAATGTAGATGGTAGAGTTAAAATCCAACAACCCATAGNNCGGCACCTTGCCTACGGCCCCGTTGGCTGTTGGAACAACTGTATTAAGAGCATCGGCATACGTTTCGCCCACATAGCTATATAACAGCGACATGCTGCCCAAGGCAGAACGAAGGGTTACTCCGTTTCGGGTTATTACACCNGGAACACTTTCCAGTTTATTGCCGGATACATCCACATTGTTTTCACCCGAGCGGATTTGCGCATCGGTATAACGGCCATTGAAAAACGCTGTAGAGGTGAATGCAGAAAATGCTACCCGTCTTTGCAACGGAGCCACATACTCCGCAAATATTTCCGCTCCTGTAGTGGCCGAGTTACCGATGTTGGTGCGATACAGGTAAAACTGATCCAACTCATCGCGCATGGCTTGTGTACCTAACCGGTTATTGTATTGCAAATGGAACATCCCAATATCCCAATGCAAGCCTTTGTAATTTCCACGATAGCCCGCTTCCAGGTTGTAGCCATACGCATCTTTCAGGTTCTTGTCGGCACGGTCATAAACCGATGCCGGCACAATGTCTTTAAAAATAACCGGCCTATAGGCTTGCGACCAACCTGCATAAAGCGATCCGTTTTTCAAAACATACTGCGCATTTAAACCCAGCAATGGGAACTCGTGTAAAATCGTATTGGGTACATCTTCATCGTTGTAGTAAGAAATAACACCCGTCATACGCGATTGACCAGACTCATAGCGAAGTCCTGGTGTAACCGATAGTGCTTTGGTTAGCTGAAATTTATTCTCAACAAACAAGGCAATGTTGGTTGACTTCAGGTGCATGTCACGTCCAAACACCGGGTCGGTAAGGGTAAGATCAAAATCCGATCCCGTTGTTCCTTTACCTTGCTGCCTGCGGTGTAAGTCATTGTCAAAAACTTGAACACCCGCCACCAGTTTGCTCTCCAGGCCGCGCAATGTATAACCATGCAACATGCGCAGTTCTGATGTATAGCTGTTGAAATTATCGATATCAACCTGGCGGGCCGCATACTGATTTGTTATCGGATCAATCACATCCTGCACATCAGCCGGCCGGTCGAACATTACGCTGTTCCGATAGCCCAGCACCGCAGAGGTAAGCCATGTTATTTTTGTGCGCTTTCCTAAATCCCAGTCGGCCCGGAAGGATGGCACATAAATTTCAGGATTAAAATAGTTGCGCGACCGTGTTGATTGGCGGGGNTCTTGTGCAAATTGTGCATCCGTTAATGCTCCGGGAATATGATAGATGTAGTTCGACCGGCTCAACTCAGCCGTAAACTTCAGATTTTGAACCGGTGCATAGGTTAATAATACCGACTGGGCATCATATTCTGACTCACTGTTTTTCCGATATCCTTTTGAAACCCGTTTTGCATAATAGGTAGCATATTGAAATTTACCAATTGTACCACTTGCCGCGAGGTAGGAAGTAACCAGTCCATAGGATCCTACCGATGTTATACTTTCCAGTCCAAACGCCCGGGTACTATCCGGTGCTTTGGTTACATAATTAAGCATACCACCAAACTGAGCACCATATTGAAGGGAGCCTGTACCACGCACCAGTTCAATTCTGTCAACCGCTTCCATCGGAATGCTGTAATGACTGGCCGGGTAGCCATAGATATCGGAATTGGTCATTGATCCATTTCTACGAATGTTAAATTCCCACCCGCGGTGCGGATCGAGTCCGCGGGTAGAAATATTCATTTGGTTACCACTTCCATCCATATCATACACAAATACGCCAGGAACTTTGGCAAAAATCTGGCGCCCGGTCTTTTCTGCAATGTTGGCATTGGTACCTCCCAAATTGATCACCTCATTNTTNTTACCCGACCATAAATTGGTACCCGAAGTTTCAGACAACCTGTTTACATCCAGAAGTCGTTTGTCTTTCACTTCTACTTCGTTGAGTTTACGCGTACGCAAGGAGTCTTCTTGCGCCAGCATGGAAATTGACACACTGCAAAACAGAACAAAAAGAATTGAGACCCGATTAATCATCTGCACCGTCATTTTGCGCTCTCGTAATAGTATAAGCAGCCACTTGTTTTCCTTGTTCTAATCCGCTATCAGAATCAAACCGGTAGTGGATACCTCCGAATATTCTTGATTCAGCCGCTTCCCGTGCCCATGAACGCACTCCGTTGGCTTCGGCCGGAAATATATAGGATAACACTTCTGCGGCTGCTCCCGAAAATGTACTGTGTCCGGAAGGATAACTTGGAAAATTGGGAGTACCCAAAATAGTTTTAAATCCTTTTATTGTTTGAATGGGGCGAGGATAATGGTAGTAGTATTTCGAATCCCAACAGGCAACACCTGCATCCATAATAGCCATATTCAGGTAAGCAAACGTACGGGCCGCACGTAAAGGATTCATTTCATATTTTACAATGTATTCCTTAGTACGTCTGTTCCAGTGGCCAGGCGGTGTGTAGGTTCCTAAACCATCCGACCACCAGTTTGCAATCTTACGCTGGCCTTCCGTAATGTTCTTGGCATAGCTATTCAGTTCTTTCGCATCGGTTTCAAATGCAGGACTACCGGGAGCAGGTGGTACAGGAACCCGAACATCTTCCACATTCGGTACACTCCACATGGTTACTTCTCCAAATCTTGGTGTTAACCCTACCGGGCGCACGGGCACTTCCATATTATCCCAGGCCCAGCCAAAACGATCAAATGCTTCCTGCTTGATTTGATCTGACAAAGGTTTTGGTGTTTGTGCTGCACTCATCTTATCCGTTGATGCGCGTGCCAATGCTACTGTCTTAACTGCTGTACCAATGGTTGTTCCGGCTTCTATATCGCTGGCCGTATTGGAGCCTGACCATATCAAGCTATTCAAATGCTCTTCCGCGCGTGCGTTCAGGTACTCATGCTCTAACGGGAACATGGCTTTCAGAATGTCGCGCGAAACAATGGCAATAACAGCGCCATCGCTTGGGTATGAGGGAAGGGTATTCTTCTTGTAAGCGTATTGAATATCGGTATCCGTTACATACGGTGCCGGACGGTTGTATTCATATTTATAATGCCAGGCTGTTATCAAACCGTCAAACTGTGCCACGCTCAGGTAGGCAAGCATCCGGCTGGTATAGGGAGGATGTGCAAACGGGAAAGGCGGAGGCCCTTCCGGATTTGCAGCCGTAGGCAGCGTATAGCTGCCATCCGGATTAGGAGGCGGAATTAGATTGTATTTGGTAGCAAGGTCCAGTGCAATTTCATTCCACCTAATAATCGGATTGTTCGTCCAATATTGAACGGCTTCAGCCTGGTTTCCGGTTAAATTCTGTGTAGCTGTTTTCAGCGCACTTAACTCAGCCTGGTATTCGGCAGAGTTTACATCAGCCGGAGCCGCCAGTTCAATATCTGTTGCGCTTGATAACAAGATGGGTTGCCAGTTTCCACCGTCCACATCCAAATCAGTAAAATTGTAAGAGTTAAAGTCGAAATGAGTTGGAAGTTCATTTTCGCAACTGGACACCGATACCACTATCAACGCCAGGCTTAAACTAATCGAAATTATTTTTTCATAAGTAGCTAATTTTAAAAAGTAAATTGATAGGCAATACCTCCGCCAATGGCGGTTGCTTTCCCNATGTTACGTCCGTCCAGTACCTGGTTAAAGGATGCCATCAGGCTAAGTCCTTTAAGGGGCTCTACGGATTTGAAAAANTATTGAGCAGAGAACCCTGCCTGGGTAACTTCCATTTTATTGGTGGGTTGTGGCATGTTCCATCTTCTTATATCATCACCATCCAAACAATTAAGCGTGGTATAGGAGGCTTCCAGGCGAAGGTTATGTTTCAGTGCCCAACCACCCACAACGGCCTGGAAGTTTACTGCTGAGGGAACCTCCATGTAGGTAGAGTAATAGCTGCCATTGTTGTAGTAGTAGGGGCGTTCAACCTCCGTTTGCCCGCGCCATATGTATGCTGCGGTTGCCCGCACATAAACCATTTTGTTGAATTCATATTGGCCAATAATACGGCCGGTAAGTTCTTGTGTGCCCAGCCCTAAGCTGTAGGGCATGTAGTCCGATAAATAATTGGTCATGGGTGTTCCGAACTGGACAGCCGCCAATGCAGAAACACGATGTTGTCCAAAATCTTTNTTAATTGCTTCATACTTCAAGGCTACATTCACATCCTGAAAGCCTTTTACACCAGCCAACTGGCCTCCGTCTGACTTGGTGCTTACATAGGGTGTTGATAACAATACGTTTAATTTGTCTGTAATGCCGTAAGCTATCATGGGCATATACGTAGATCGGGTAAATGTGCCAATGTTTTCGTTCGTGATCAGGTTGGTACCCTCCCAGTATTGGTCCCAGGTGCCTTGCTCATACATCATAGCAATGCATATCTCGTTNTTNTTCATCATCGTGGCATCTGTGTACGTTTGGCCAACTACGGTTGTAACCATGCCGATACAGAACACCTGTAACAGTAGCGCTTTTTTCATGCAGAAATTATTGTTTTTGGTTTTAGGGATTAGTTAACGTATCGAAATACAACACGAGGCGTGATAAAACACGATCGGGTGTAATCCAACTACATGCAGACTAACACAGCATGTATTAAAATCCGGGAAATGGATTTTATAAGATTAAGCTTTGGGAGGTGGACTGGTTGCGTAAGCGATCCACGAAGGATAGGCGATTATTTTNTCGCCATGCGAAACTACGTTGCTCCAACCCATGGTACCATTTTGCAGCAGGGTAGAAGTTGCCAGGTAATCTTTGATCAGATTTTGCAAGGTTTTGGATTGGTTCTTTTCAGAAGCCGGCTTATCGGTAAACGATTTTACGTATTCAGCTAAAGCCTGTCTTATGTCTTTGGAAGTTTCATCTTTTACACAGACAATATATAAGGTATCGCGCTGGAATTTTTGCTTAACCATTCTGTAAACTTCCCCCTGGTGTTCAAATTCACCATCCACACGTGTATATTCCTTATCTGTTCCATAAGGGATTGTGAGCGGAACTTTGATTGTTACCTCGTGCTGACGCTCATATTCATCAGAATCGAATTGAGTTTGCAACTGTTGGCTATTTTTGATTTGTAAGCCCACCAAAAGACCATAATATCCCACCACATTAAGGAGGAATAACAGCATCATTAAAAGGGCGCAAAATCTTTTCACAAGGNNGCTAAAGGTAACGAAATGTTTGAAATATCAAAATCCGGCTATGGGTTACCCATGCATTTTTGACTCAGATATGCTCCTTTTTGTTCTTCACCAGGTCGTACATCAACTCGCGGGCGCGATGCAGTTGGGCCTTAACTGTACCCAGAGGGGCGTCTAATTCAACGGCTATTTCTTCGTAACTCAATTCGTTAAAATAGCGCAAGCGCACCAGTTTCTGGTATTTACCAGGCAGCATATTCACAAAAACCTGAATCAACTCTTCTTTCTGCGCTTTAATGGCTTCGTCCTGCGGATTAAGGGTTCCATCATCTTCTACATCAATGCTTACCGATTGGCCGTCATCATCCGTAAACGAATTTTGAATACTGAGGGTGCTCAGTTTCTTTTTGCGGATAAAGTCAATGGTGTTATTGGTAGCGATGCGAAACAACCAGGTGCTGAATGTAAAATCTTTTTAAACCGGGCCAGGCTTCTGAATGCCTTTGAAAAGATTCCATCGTAAGGTCTTCGGCATCGTCTATGTTGCGCACCATCTTCAGGATCATATGATAAACCGGCCGCTTGTAGCGTTGCAAAAGCTTGGCATAAGCCTTGTCATCACCGGCTACGGCCATGTCAATCAGCTTAAAATCTTCCAACGCCTTGGATGAAAACCGGTTTTCTTCTAATTCTTCCATCGTAATCGTTTCGCAACTAACGCCCGCAGGCCGGTTACAAGATAGTAAAAGGTAAAAATAAAATCTAAAACCGGAATTTTCCACAGTTCGAATTGCACACCTGTTTTGCGTGTAAGTGCTGTGAACAAGAGTATGAGTATCAATACCCTGAATAAAATTACACCGGCTATAAAATAAGGTAGTCCGCTCAACCAAGCCGGCACCAACAAAATCCAGCTTGCCAGCCAGGTAAGCATGAACAAGCCCAGTATAAACTTATCGCCAAAGCGATAGTACTTTCCTGCAGCCAGGTGCCTGCGCTTTTGATGCAGAAACTGTTTCCATCCTGAGGCAGGCTTGGAGTAAACAATACTTTCGGGAGTTGCCACCGCAAGGGTGTTGCTGCGTTTGGCGTATTGATTTACAAACAAATCGTCATCGCCACCGGTAACGTGTTGATGTGTGATAAATCCCTTGCCCGATAAGAACTTCGACTTTTTATATGAAAGATTTCGCCCCACACCCATGTATGGATTACCCAACCAGGCAAACCCCAGGTATTGAATAGCCGTTAGTAACGCTTCGAACCGGATAAATGCGTTTAACCAACCCGTTGTTTTCTGGTAAGGTGAAAAGCCTAATACCATTTCGGTGGCCGGCTGGTATGCCGAAGTGATAACCCTGGCCCATTGATTACCGGCTGGCCGGCAATCCGCATCGGTAAAAAGCAGGTGTTCGTACTTTGCCGCCTTGATACCCAGCGTTAGTGCATATTTTTTTCCGCTTATGTGATCTGGTTTATGTTGTACCCGAACCATACGCAGGTTGGGATGTTTGTTTGTGGCTTCGCGCAGGTAATCGTACGTGCCATCGTTACACCGATCTTCCACAACAATCACCTCAAACTCAGGATGATCCTGCTGGAGCAGCAGCGGAAGCAACTCACGCAGATTTTCCTCTTCATCATGCGCACAAATAATTATTGAAACCGGCTGGGGTGCACTTCCTGGCAAGTTCCTTGATTTAAGAAAAGTAAACAGCAACACACCCAGGTAAACAACCTGGATGCAACCTGCTGCAAGAAATACAATGGCTATTTCCGTCAATGGAAAATTTTTAAACCGACAAAGATAGAGGCTTCACTGGAATAGGACGCATGTCTTATGCTATACATGNAAAAAAGCGATCGTACCCCGTATTTGCACGCCCAAATGCCTACGCCTAACTTGCAGCCCGAAATGAAATTTACTCTTTCAGCTACCGACCCCGCTTCCAAGGCACGTGCCGGTACAATTGTTACTGATCATGGCGAAATACCCACCCCTATTTTTATGCCAGTGGGCACAGCGGGTTCTGTAAAGGCAGTACATCAGCGCGAACTGGAAACGGATATTGATGCAAAGATTATTCTGGGCAACACGTATCATTTGTACCTGAGGCCGGGCCTTGGGTTGCTGGAGCAGGCGGGCGGGTTACACCAATTTATTGGATGGCACCGACCCATTCTTACCGACAGCGGAGGATACCAGGTTTATTCGCTTGGCGCTAACCGGAAGATTACCGAAGAAGGTGTGATTTTTAAATCGCATATTGATGGATCCAAACATGTGTTTACACCCGAAGGGGTAATGGATATTGAACGCACCATCGGGGCCGATATAATAATGGCATTTGATGAGTGTACCNCCTACCCATGCGAATATGACTATGCCAAANAATCGATGGGGCTTACTCACCGCTGGTTACAACGATGCGTANAAAGAGTAAATGAAACCGTTGGTAAGTATGGTTATACGCAGGCACTGTTCCCGATTGTGCAGGGTAGTGTGTATAAAGATTTACGCATGCAGTCGGCAGAGTTTATTGCTGCGCAGGATCAGCCCGGCAATGCCATTGGCGGGTTATCGGTGGGCGAGCCACACGAAAAGATGTATGAAATGACAGACCGGGTGTGCCACATTCTGCCTGCCCATAAACCCCGTTACCTGATGGGTGTGGGCACTCCTGAAAATATTTTAGAATGTATTGCCCTGGGCGTTGATATGTTTGATTGTGTGATGCCCACCCGCAACGCACGCAACGGCATGCTGTTTACTACGCAAGGCATCATCAACATCCGCAATGAGAAGTGGAAAGATGACCTTTCACCCATCGATGCGGAACTGGGTGATTATGTGAGTTCGTTTTACTCCAAAGCCTACCTGCGCCACCTCATTATTGCCAAAGAAATTTTAGGCGCACAAATTGCTTCTATCCACAACCTTGCATTTTATCTTTGGTTGGTGAAACAAGCCCGGCAACAAATTATTAATGGCACGTTTGGCACCTGGAAAAATCACATGGTAAAAATCGTTTCGCAGCGCTTGTAACCCTAACTAAGTAATGACTATTCTGGATCGGTATATCATTAAAAAATTCTGGCTACATTCTTTTATGTGGTACTGATTCTGGTAGCCATTATTACTGTGATTGATGTAACCGAAAAGATCGACAAGTTTGTGGTTAATAACCTGAGTACGGCTCGCATCTTAGGTTATTACGGAGATTTTATTCCCTGGATTGCGGGCCTCATCTCACCCATTACTGTATTTATTACTATCGTTTATGTTACCTCGCGCATGGCTGCGCATACCGAAATTATTGCCATCCTGAGCAGCGGTGTTAGTTTCAGAAGATTTTTGGTTCCCTATTTTGTTGCAGCCTTTATCATTGCAGGCCTTAGCTTTTATCTGAACGGGTGGGTAATTCCCAAATCGAACCGCGAACGAATCGAGTTTGAGATGCAGTATTTTAAGAAGAACAACCTGACAAGCCGATCGAACATCCACATGCAGATTGAACCCAATGTGTATCTCTTCATTCAAAACTTTAGCAGCCAAACACGGGTGGGCCATCAATTTACACTGGAGCGTTTTGACAGCAACCGCCTGGTTGAAAAATTAACAGCCGAAAACATTCGTTGGGATACAACTAAAAACAAATGGACGCTCCGATACTGGAAACACAAACCCATCGATAGCATTTTCAGAATCAGACCCAGTGGCACAACCATCCAACTCGCATCACGTGGTGATACAATGGATACCACACTGGCTGTTACACCCAAAGATTTTGAAGCCACCGACCGGGGTTACGATGGTATGACTATTCGCGAACTTACAGAGCAAATTGAANAAATGCGCTTTCGCGGAAGCACTGGAGTAGAAGTGTATGAAACCGAAAAGCAAATCCGTTATGCCATACCCTTTACCATTTTTGTATTGGTATTTATGGGTGCGCTGGTTTCCTCGCGCAAAAGCCGGNGTGGAACCGGGTTTCAGATTGCCCTCGGGTTCTTGCTTTCTTTTATTTTCATTTTGTTCTTTACCATGACACGCACCTTTGCCGAAACGGGCTCGCTCCCACCCTTTCTGGCTGCGTGGTTACCCAATGGGGTATTTATTCTTATTTCATTGGGTATGTATAAATATGTTCCCGGTGATTGCCACAACCCGCGACTATTTCCACCTCCACTTCCTCGTATTTTTATGGGGCTTCACGGCTGTATTGGGTAAGCTTATTTCAATCCCTTCGGTTGAAATGGTTTTCTATCGCACCCTGCTGGCTGCTGTTGGAATGGGCGCAGTTATGTGGCTGTTTAAANAATCATTTCAGATTTCTGGCTCGTTGCTGCTAAACGTGCTTGCCACCAGTTTGATTGTTGCCATTCACTGGATTTCCTTTNTTCTTTCCGGAAAAATTTCTAACCCCTCAACCAGTTTGGTTGGTTTTGCAACGTGCTCATTCTGGGCGGCAATCCTGGAGCCGATTCTTAAAAGANAAAAAATTGCGGGAATTGAAATTGCACTGGGTGTGGTAGTGCTTGTTGGGTTGGGAATTATTCTGGCCTTCGATTTTAAACATCCTTTGGGTTTGCTGTTGGGTGTAATCTCCGGTTTAACTGCCGCCTGGTTTAGCATCATCAACTCCAAACTGGTACACCGGGTTAATGCTTACGCGATTACGTTTTACGAAATGCTGGGAGCCTGTATGCTTATATTGTTGTTTCTGCCTCTTTATGCACAACTTCCGGTAGTAAACCAACTTAACTTAGTACCTACTACCCTCGATTGGTTTTACATTGCTATTATGGCATGGGTTTGCTCTGTGTATGCATTCTCGGCTTCTATTAATCTTTCCAAAAAGATCAGCGTGTTTATGATTCAGCTTGCATTGAACCTGGAACCGTTATACGGAATTGTGTTGGCCCTGCTGGTATTCGGGCAGCAGGAAGTAATGAACTGGCAATTTTATCTCGGTACTGTCATTGTGCTGGGCGCAGTTATTATTTATCCCATCTTAAAGAGGACTCAAGCCAAGGCCTAACCACCGGAGTGTTAACCGCGATTATTAACCGCAGAGACGCTGAGAGTAAATCATTCCTTATTTGCAATACTTAAACTTTGCGCCTCAGCGACTTTGCGGTTAATTTAAAACTCAACCAAGCGTTCCGGCCCAATAATCAACATTGTTAAACTTACTTCGCAGATCAACCGGTGCCTCAAANATTCCAAACACCGATGCCCCAGAGCCACTCATGCTTGCATAACCTGCACCATGATTGTAGAGTTGCATTTTCAAATCCGCTAATTCCGGAAACTTTTTAAATATGGAGGTTTCAAAGTCATTCACTAACTGTTCACGCCAACTTGGTATGGGTTGTTGCAAAATGTCGATCAGTTTGTGCGCAGGTTTGGCGGGCACTACACCGGCATAAGCATCGGCTGTAGCCACATGTACATTGGATTTTACCAATACAAGGTACTTCCCCTTCAGGTTAACCGGTGCAGCAGAAAGTACTTCACCCCGACCTTCGGCCAGCATGGGTTGGTCTTGCAGAAAAAATGCACAGTCGCTACCCAATTCTAACGCATAACTTTTCAATTGGTCCTGAGAAAGCTTTAGTTGAAAGAGTGAGTTAAGTGTGCGCAATATAAATGCAGCATCGGCTGAACCACCGCCCACACCCGCGCCCATTGGCAAAATTTTATGCAGGTGAATTTTTACGGGGCCTAACTTAAAATCATTTACCAGTAACCGATAGGCTTTCACACACAAATTCTGTTCGGGCAAACCGGCAACCGGTAAACCGGATGTGGTGAACTCAACTTGAGTTGCTTTAATTACTTCCAGTATATCGGTACGCGGAACCGGATAAAAACAGGTTTCAATGTTATGATAGCCATCATCTCGCTTCGCTACTATATGCAAGCCGAGGTTGATTTTACAATGGGGAAAGGAGACCATTTATCTTTATTGCTTGTAATAATGAGTTTATCACCAAGTCGAAATTAGAGCGTACGTCATTCCGGCTTTGTGCCCGAATCGCTTTGAGTACCCCTGAAACGAGATCGCGGAATAAATCCGCGATGACAGAACGACTTTGAGACAAACTCTTTACCTCGATAATCGTTCAACCAGACTATTGGTAATACCCGATGATGAAAATCCGCCATCGTGCATCAGGTTTTGCATGGTAACCATGCGGGTATAATCCGAGAACATAACCGCAATGTAATTGGCACAATCTTCCGCGGAAGCGTTACCCAATGGCGACATCATTTCCGCAAAATCGAAGAACACATCAAAGCCTGAAATACCGGTGCCGGCTGTCGTTTTGGTTGGTGATTGTGAAATGGTGTTAACGCGAACTTTCTTNTTGGTGCCGTAGCGCTGCCCATAACTGCGCGCAATAGATTCCAACATGGCTTTAGCTTGTGCCATATCAGTGTAATCGGGGTATGCGCGCTGGGCTGCAATGTAACTTAACGCCACGACCGATCCCCACTCATTCATCGCATCAAGTTTTTCTGATGCCTGCAATACTTTATGAAACGACAGGGCCGAGATATCCAACGTTTTCAAATACCATTCGTAGTTCATATCGCCATACTCTTTGCCTTTGCGGATGTTGGGGCTCATGCCGATGGAGTGCAATACAAAATCGAGTTTACCACCCAATACCTCCATGGATTTGGTAAAGAGATTTGCTAAGTCGGCTTCGGACGTGGCATCGGCTGGTATAACCTGGGCGTTGCAGGCTTCGGCCAGTTTATTGATGGTACCCAACCGCAGGGCAATGGGGGCATTGGTTAATGTAAACTCACCACCTTCTTCCTTTATTTTCAAGGCTGTTTTCCAGGCAATAGAATTTTCATCTAACGCTCCGAAGATAATTCCCTTTTTTCCTTTAAGCAGATTGGCCATATCAAGTACGATTTAAAAGTTTGAGCAATATTACAAATTTCCCGTGCATTACACCCACTTTTCGCCCTTACACCATCTGAAAAACCGCTTGACACCTGCGCCTATAATGTAATAGAAGAAGGCGTAACGCAATACCTATTCTCCAGCACGTTGGTAATAATTTTACTGCTATGCAAGGGGCTCAATGTTTTTGAAAAACATCTCAGCGTTTTTGAAAAANATCTTCTCCTTCTGGCCGATCGTCAAAAAATCCATTTCATTGATGGCGTTAATCATTTTNTCCAGATCTCCATTATCCGATCCAAACATCAGTCTGTCTTCAAACCCAGAATCTATAAGCGATTTCATATAGGAACGAAAATTCTGGATATCCACAATCTCAGGGTTAGCTAATACAGAGATATCTGCGTACACCTGTGGATAATTCTTCAGAATTTCCAATGTTCCGTTTAGGTATGGAGCNCCTGCATGCATTATCCAGATTTTTAGACCGGGAAATTGTGATAATACGGTCTTCATCAGTACAGGGTCACCCATTTCCGGATTATAATTAGGGCAAAGGTGATTAGGCCCAGCCAGGCCGGTATGTATACCAATTGGCAACTTGAATTCTTGCGCTAACGCATAATATGGAAATAAACCAGAATCGGAAGGTGAGATGCCATAATATTCATTTAATACTTCGCCCAGGAAATCAATCTTCCCGTCAACAATTTGTTGCCTCACCCAATTAATATCGGGAAATTCACTGTTGTCTGAAAAGCAATTTTGGCCGCTATAGGGTACCTTTCCGTTGGGGCATGGAAACATCAAGCCAATCAGNAAGTTCTTTTTTGATCGATAAATGTCGAGGTTGTCCCAAGAGCCTNNGCTAACTGCGCCTCTTATTATCCTATGCTTGCTAAGGTTTTCAAGTTGTTTATTTATCTCNCGGTCATGGTGCAAATGCGTATCAAATATCGGCCCTTCGTATTTATTTGACTGCTGACACGAAATCAACATCAAAGAGCATGTTACCATGTAGCTTATTAGTCTCATGTATTTTTAGCGGTCTGTTTGGTTGGTTAACGTTGAAAAATTTGCTTTAGAAATATTTCAACAGTGCGTAAACTACTATGTTGCACCATTTTTTACAACATGGTTGATTTTGGGAGGAGTCGTTTCCCAATAATTATTGGCGATGGAAATTCTGTGTTAATAAATTGGTGAGATTGATCCGTTAAACACTTACACGAAAGGAATACATCGATGTTAGGGAAAAGATATGTCCAACGATTGTCTTAAACCATTTTTTATTGCACCTGCTGTCAACTCGTGAATATACAAACCCCTGCCTTGCAATCCATCCGTTCAAGAACCAACATCACCGGTTCCCATATCTCCATAAATGAACTTGCCATTCAATGGCCCGATGTATGATTTTTTCCATTTTCGGAAGTATATATCTCAAATTAAAAGCAGAAATTTAAGCCCTAAACCTAAAGCCTGTGTTCACCACCTTGCTATTTATATTGCCTTTTCTGGTATTCTATACCATTGTGGTGGTTTATGCCGAGCGTAAGATTTCGGCCTTTATGCAAGATCGCCTTGGGCCTATGGAAGTTGGGTATTACGGCATCCTGCAAACCGTTGCCGATCTGTTAAAGTTGTTGCAAAAGGAAGATCTTGTTCCGGCAACTGCCAACCGGTNNTTTTTTAAAGCGGCACCTCTTTTCATTTTCGTGCCAATCTTTTTGGGGTTTAGCGTGCTGCCGCTTTCGGCCGAATGGAGTTTTGGATTCTCATCCGCTTTATTTTTTCTGCTGGCCATCATATCGCTGGATGTAATCGGAATTATTATTGCCGGCTGGGCTTCTAATAACAAGTACAGCATGTTGGGCACCATGCGTTCAGTAGCTCAGATTATTTCTTACGAAGTTCCTTTAAGTATCTCTGTGCTGTGCGTTTGTGTGCTGGCCCAGTCGCTCGACTTGCAGGAGATATCTTATCAACAAGGCATTCTGAATGAAGAAACTGTTATTCCGCTTTTTGGCATAAAAGGGTTGCCCGATGTTTCAACGATTGGTGGCTTCCTTACCTGGAATGTATTCCGCATGCCGGTACTATTTNTTGCATGGATTATCTTCTTTATTGCCTCGCTGGCCGAAAGCAATCGCGCGCCCTTTGATTTACCCGAAGCAGAATCTGAACTGGTGGCCGGTTATCAAACAGAATATTCCGGCTTTCGGTGGGCCGTTATCATGCTGGCCGAGTATGGTATGATGTTGCTGGTAAGTTTTGTGGGTGTTATTCTTNTTTGGGGAAGCTGGAACACCCCGTTACCTAACCTGGGAAGCATGCCCCTTGCAGCCTGGACAACCGGCCAGCCCGGAACCCTCTCCATACAGGTATGGGGAATTTTCTGGCTGGTATTTAAAACATTTACGCTGGTTGCAGTTCAGATTTGGATACGATGGACTTACCCACGCATCCGCATCGATCAACTAACATCTTTAAGCTGGAAATTTCTTACTCCTATTGGTTTTATATTACTTTTGGTTTGTGCCTTGTGGAAACTCTGGCTTTTGTAAATTGAATGAAGTGTGTTTATAAAATAGCCTTAATCACCCTCTGCACGGTATTAACCGGTGCCACGGCACTTGCACGCCAGAATGCCGATAGCCTCGAAAATGTGTTGTACAACACANAAAACGATTCGTTGCGGTTCAAATTAATGGTTGAATTGTCGCAAGCCTATCAGTACAAAAATTTCATCAAGGCAAAGCAATTTTCAGATCAGGCTCTTACGTTGGCCGAATCCAAAAACTGGACCTGGGCCAAAATATTAGTTTACAGGCAGGAAGGATTTCTGGCCACTATTAGTGGCGATTACAGCCGGGCTATGAAGTTTGATAACCAGAATTTACAAATGGTTATTGAAAAACGCGACAGTGCGTCTATTGCCGAAACCCTCAACTTTTTAGGCAACGACTATAGCGATTTAGGCAGATACGATGAGNGCCTATTATTATTTCACCCAATCATACCGCGTTGCCGGGCCATTAACGATTCATTAAAAATGACTGTTTCTATTTACAACATAGGCACCGTGCTTACCGAATTAGGCCAGTACGACCTGGCGTTAGATCATTTTGATGTAGCCACACGGATTAGTGAAGCCGTGGGCGATCTGGACGGGTTGCCCTATAACCAGGATGCTGTGGGCGATGTTNTTCTGCGCAAANAAGACTTTAAANAAGCAGAAGAAAACCTGACCAAGGCATTGAAAAATACAAGAGCCAGAAAAATTACCGTACTGGAACCCCGGGTACTCAAAAATCTGGCCCGCCTGTATCTTGCCACCCGCCAATTTGAAAAGGCATTAGCCGCGTACGATTCAATGNCGCGCATTTACCGAAGCACCAACAATGAATTTGGTGTTGCCGAAGTTGATTTGGGTATAATTGAAGTACTGATTGAACAAGGCCTGCTGGATGAGGCTCAGAAANAAATTGAAAGCAGCCTGTTAACCGCAGAAAATTTCAATGCTTACAAAATGAGCATTAATTGCAACAAACATTTATCAGCCCTTGCCGAACGCAAAGGTGATTTTAAAGCAGCCCTCGAGTATCACAAAACGTACAAACTACTGGAAGATTCTTTGTTTAGCCAGGATATGGTTGAAAGAATCTTTCAGGATCAGCTTCGCTTTCAAACAGAAAATAAAGATCTCGAAATCGCTACCCTCAGCAAGGCTACCTCCGATCAGCTTAGAGAAATAAAACGCGAAGAATTTCTAAGGAATATTCTGGTGGTAGTAGTTGCCCTCACCATCGTTCTGTTGTTTACCGTTTATCGAAGCGGCCAGCGTAGAATTAAGATCAATAAACTATTGTTGGAACACCAGGAAGAAATCAATAAAAGAAAAGAAGAACTGGAGCAACTCAACCAGGTAAAAGATAAATTTNTCTCTATCATATCGCACGATTTACGCTCGCCCATCAATGCCCTTNTGGGAATTCTTAACCTGATGGATGGCGATAATATTACGCGGGAGGAATTTGCTACGCTCACCAAAGAACTACGAACCCAGTTTAATCATACCCGCACCCTTATCAACAACCTGTTGGATTGGGCATTGCTGCAAATGGACAAACTTAAAATTCAGCCCGAANAAATTGAACTTTCTGCATTAGTAACCGAAAACTTTAACCTCCTGTTGTCTCTGAATCTGAAAGAGATGAAACTCATTAACAACGTACCTCCAAATACGTATGTCTGGAGCGATTTAAACATGTTAAACCTGATCCTGCGGAACCTTATTCTCAATGCGATTAAATTTTCAAAAGCCGGGNGTAACATCGAGATTTTTACCACCGAAAAAAATGATTGGGTAACCATTGCTGTTCGCGATTTTGGCGTGGGAATTCAGCCTGAAGTTCAACGTATTCTGTTCGAANAAACAATGGGCTACAGCACACGCGGCACCGCCAATGAAAAAGGTACCGGCCTGGGGCTTATTCTCTGCAAAGAGTTTGTTGAGAAAAACGGGGGCACCATTTGGTTAGAAAGCCAGGTGGGCGTTGGCAGCACTNTTTATTTTACGTTGCGCAAAGCATAACCAGCGTAACCTTTTTACTTCTATTTTTGTTGATTGAAGGACAGCCCCTAACAAACAGGCTCCGCCATTGCGCATGCAAAAAAACGATCTTACTGGAGTAACCTTCGCGCTGCTGTTAAAACCTTAACACACGGGCTGTTATTAACCTTTACGCACATCCTTCGGTTGCGCAAAAGCNAAAAATCGGTGGCTATTACCCAACCCGGATACTTTGATGCACAACAAGGCATCGTTACTGTTCAATACCCCCACGAAACTATTCCCGTGCCCGACAATGGCCGCTATAAATTGCACAATGAAATTGAAGATTGCATTGTATGCGATAAGTGCGCTAAAATTTGCCCGGTAGATTGCATCATCATAGAGCCCATTCGGTCGCCTGAAGAATTTGGGAAAACTTCAGACGGAACCAGCAAACGCATTTATGCCGCTGTGTTTGATATTGACATGGCCAAATGTTGCTTTTGCGGATTGTGTACTACTGTTTGTCCAACCGAAAGTCTCACCATGACGAAAGAATATGATTTCGCTACGTTTGACATTACCAAGCATAATTTTGGTTTCGGCAATATGACGGTGAATGAAATTGAGCAACGANAAAAGGAATGGGCCGATCACCAACAAACAAAAGCACAGACCACAGCCGCAACTTCCTCTACCGCAAAACCGGCAGCCGTTATAAAGCCAAAGCTTACTACACCAACACAACCTAAACCTTAAAATGGAGCAAATCATACTCTATCTGTTAGGCGGAACCGCAGCAGCAAGTGCCATTACCCTGGTGTTTGTGCGCCATGTGTTTTATGCAGCATTGGCATTGTTAGCCTGCTTACTTTCATTGGCCGGAATTTATGGAGTACTGCAGGCAGACTTTCTGGCTATTACGCAAATTCTGATTTATGCCGGGNGTGTATTGGTGCTGATTGTATTTGCTATGGTAGTAACCAACCGCATACAAGGCAAAGCCTTACAGGTTGAATCACACCACCGCGTAGCAGGTTTTATTCTTTCGGCCATCATTGCTAAAATGTTGTTGTTCGCCTATCATCAAACAACATTCTTAAAAACACCTGCCACCGAAAAAGAACTAAAGCCGTTGGGTGTAGCGCTTNTTACAGACTATGCAGCCNCCTTTGAAATTGGAGGTGTATTGTTATTGATTTGCCTGATTGGTGCCGCACTTACTGCTTCTTCTTTCAAAAATTCTGCCCATGACTGAAACCGATTTTCTGTTTTACCTGGGTGTGCTGCTGTTTAGCTGTGGGTTGCTGATCGTATTCACCAAAAAAATGCATTGCTTGTATTGATGGGCATCGAACTTATGCTCAACGCGGCCAACCTTAACCTGGTAGTGTTTAATAAGCAACAAGCCGGAATGGACGGACAGCTCTTTGCCCTGTTTGTGATTTTGGTTGCGGTTTGCGAAGCGGCCGTGGGTATCGCCATTATTTTACGGGTGTACCATTATTACCAATCGGCTGTGCCCGATCGTATCAACAACCTGAAAGAGCATGAGTGAAAGCAATACCTTATACCTATTGATTGCCACCCTCCTCATTCCGGTAGCTTCGGCTGGTATTGCGTTCGTTGTAAAGGAAAAGTACGGGTGGTTGATTCCCGTTGTCGCTNCGTTGCTCCTGTTATCTGCTGCTGTTATTATCCTGTTTCCCCTCCTGGCCAATAGCCAACAAACAGAAACCTACACTACTACCTGGCTATCCATTGGTACTACTTCTGTGCAGGTTGGTATTTTATCTTCACCGGTTACGCGCCTAATGGCAGCCGTGGTTCTCGTTGTTTCAGCAATGGTGCATATTNTTTCAATTGGGTATGTGGTACATGAANAAAACACCGATCGCTACTTCGGATTTCTGGGTGTGTTTACATTTGCCATGCTGGGGTTGGTCTATAGTTCCAATCTGTTGGTTACATTTTGTTTTTGGGAACTGGTTGGGTTTTGTTCGTACAGGCTTATAGCACACAAACAGTATAAACCGGCAGCTTCGCGGGCAGCTACCAAAGCCTTTCTTATTACCAAAGCCGGTGATGTTGCCTTTTTGATCGGGTTACTGCTTTTATGGATTCAAACCGGAACCTTGGAATTAACTACCCTTACAACCGGTGCCACCGTAAGCACATTGGCCGGCATTTGTATTTTTATTGGTGTGGTGGGCAAGTCGGCACAGTTTCCCCTCTTTAACTGGTTGCCCGATGCCATGCAGGGGCCAACACCTGTATCGGCCTTGATTCATGCTGCAACCATGGTTGCGGCTGGTATTNTTGTTCTCATACAATTAGCCCCCGTATTCACTCCCGAAACCTTATGGCTTATAACCGGTGTGGGCGTAACATCGGCCCTCATGGCCGCGGTGGGTGCGTGGTTAGCTACTGACATTAAANAAATTCTGGCTTACTCAACCATATCGCAACTGGGCTTTATGCTGATGGCGCTGGGGTTGGGCGAAATATCCGGAGCGTTTGCACACTTGTTGCATCATGCTNTTTTTAAAGCGGGTTTATTTTTAAGTGCCGGTGCCATCATTCATTCTCTGCATCAGGCCACGCACCATCAAACTGATTTTGATGTTCAGGATATTCGCAACCTGGGAGGGTTACGCAAGCAACTGCCGCTTACTTTTGCAGGCTTCGCAGCTTGTGCTGCGGCACTGGCGGGTATTCCCGCCACAACAGGATATCTTTCAAAAGAAATAATTCTAACGGCAGTGCATCAACAAAACCTCTGGTGGTTGGAATTTGCTGTATGGGTAATTGTATTTGCCACGCCTCTGTATATTTTCCGTTTGCTCTGGTTTACGTTCTTAAAGCCCGCTGCGCACACGTTGCCCATTCAGGAAGCACCCTGGGTTATGCGCATACCTGTATTGGTATTGGCTGCCGGATCAGTTACATTTTTGGTGTACAAGGGCCAATTGCAATCTTTCGCTACACAAATGCTACAACTACAGATTAGTGTACCTGCTTGGATTATGGTAGGATCGGTAGTGGTTACCAGTATGGCATTGCTGGTTGGGTGGTTAAGAAGAAATGCACGCATACGCCAGAGTGAATTTATTATTCAGAATTTTCTGGATGAATGGAATGCGCAACTCATTCTTTTAACAACTTTTGTAGCCCGGCTGGCCAATGTGTTTGACAAGAAATGGATTGATGGCTCAATCCATGCATTGGCTTACAGCAAAGTAGCGCTCGCCCACATGGTTGGCTGGGCCGATAAAAACATAGTGGATGGAACCGTGAGCGGCATTACACACATAACCCGGGGTTTGGGTGGCATTGCACGATCGGTTGTGAATGGAAAAATTCAAAGCTATTTGCTGTGGGCCATAGCCGGCCTACTTATTTTTATAATCTGGATGTTATACTAATGCCCTACCTGTCGTTACTCATTTTTGTTCCTGTGTTAGCAGCGCTTATCGCCTTGGTTATCCCCACCCGATATACGCGGGCCTTTCCGTGGTTAACCCTGGCAGCAACAGTGCTGCAGCTATTTATTTTTATAGCGATGGCTACCCACTTTAACCCGGCCGATGGATTACAGCTATCCGAANAANAATCGTGGATATCAGTTTCTCTCAGCAACTGGGGCCACCTGCAGGCCGATTACTTTGTTGCTGTGGATGGGTTGAGTTTTCCGCTGGTTGGTTTAAGTGTGGTAATCATGCTTATCGCCACCATTTCTTCGTGGTCTGTTTCAAAAAGCCGTAAAGGGTATTTTATCCTGTTGCTGATCCTGAACGCTGCAATTATTGGAAGTTTTTGCGCCCTCGATTTTCTGTTGTTCTATGTCTTCTTCGAGTTCATGTTGTTGCCCATGTTTTTCCTTATCGGAATCTGGGGTGGCCCCAAACGGGAATACGCATCGATTAAATTTNTTCTGTACACCTTGTTAGGTTCCATTTTTATTTTGATCGTGATGGTTGGCCTGTACCTCTCCGTCCAGTCACCTGAAAGTTCAAATCAAGTTCACACCTTTAACGTGTTGCACATGCAAAACCAGGAGAATTTCATTCCGGGTTCGGTGCTGGATGCAACAGGTTCAGGTACATGGCGCCTGTGGGCCTTCGCAATTTTATTTATTGGATTTTCCATTAAGTTACCTGCCGTACCTTTTCATACCTGGTTGCCCGATGCGCACGTAGAGGCACCTACTGCCATATCCGTTATTCTGGCTGCGCTGTTACTTAAAATAGGAGGTTATGGCATTTTGCGTTTTGTTTATCCGGTATTTCCGGATGGCGCGGTTTATTTCAGCGATTGGGTAGCTGGTATGGGTGTAGTATCCATTATCTATGGTGCCTTAAATGCATTGGCAAGCAAAGATCTGAAACGCCTTATTGCCTACTCGTCCGTATCGCACATGGGATTTGTGTTATTGGGTATTGCATCGGCTACTACCGAAGGCATTGCAGGTGCTGTTTATCAAATGGTAAGCCATGGAATCATTTCTGCCATGCTGTTCCTGATTGCCGGTGTGCTGTATGATCGCACCAACGACCGGTTAATTGAAAACTACTCCGGATTGGCGTTGCCAATGAAACATTATACTGCATTTGTATTGATTGCATTTNTTGCTTCGCTCGGGCTACCCGGCTTTTCGGGGTTTATAGGCGAAGTGTTGATTNTTNTCGGAGCCTTTCAATCGCACACGCTGAACAACCTGGTTCCGTTCTGGATGCCATTGGTAGCTACGCTGGGGTTGCTGTTGGGGGCTGGTTATTACTTGTGGACCATTCAGCGCATGTTCTTTGGCCCCTTCGCTATTAAAACAACGCATACCGAATTAAATGATCTTACACCCNGCGAGTATTCCATGCTGTTGCCCCTGGCTATTCTTGCATTTCTGTTCGGTATTTTGCCCCAGCTTCTTCTCAACTACATCAATCCGTTTGCCGAAAATTTTATAGGGTTGTGGTTTTCATTGGGACTAAACGCAAATCCGTAACGCATGCGCGAGGTTATTTCCCATTATGGCAGTCACTTGGCACTGATTATACCAGAAGTAATCCTGGTTATCGCTATTTGCGCTTCGCTGTTCCTTGGCTTATTCATTAAAAAAATAAATCGACCCTTTTGTGGTTTATAACGGGCACAGCCCTGCTAACGGCCTTCGGTTTTATTGTCCTTACCTGGCCCCAAAAGCCCCAGGAAATTTTTGCAGGCACGCTACGGNNGTTGATGATTTCTCTGCATTCTTCCGGCTGCTCTTTTTAACCGGTGGCTTTCTTACGCTCTTTATTTCATTGCAANAAGAGAGTGCAACCGAGTATATTATTTTAGTTCAAGCTATCGTACTAGGCTCGTGTTTACTGGCTATGAGCATGCACTTTGCTACCGTTCTGGTCTCGCTCGAACTGGTTTCGCTCAGTGGATATGTACTGGCCGGTTTTGCCTTCAACAAGCAAAGTTCGGAAGGAAGCATGAAGTACTTTNTAATGGGTACCGTAGCCACTGCCTGCCTGGTGTATGGCGTGTCGCTTATCTATGGTATTTCAGGTACGCTTTATTTTTCAACCACACAATTTGTAGAAGCATTAATAGCATCATCATCCGCTCTTATCCTTATTGCTGCTGTCCTTATTCTGGCGGCTTTGCTCTTTAAGATGAGCGCAGTGCCGTTTCATTTGTGGGCACCCGATGTGTACCAAAGCGCACCAACTCCTGTAGTGGCGTTTCTTTCGGTGGTTCCTAAGCTGGCCGGTATTGCTTTGTTTATAAAAATTGTGCTTGCCTTTAATTTGTTCGGGCAAGCTGCGATTGACTGGCGCATGGTGATAGCCGCATTTTCAATTACCTCCATTGTAGCAGGTAACTTATCGGCCCTGGCACAAACCAATCCCAAGCGCATGCTGGCTTACTCCTCCATCGCACAAGCAGGATTTTTAATGGGTGGTGTTGCAACTTTAGACCTTGCGGGCATTCAAGCTACCCTGTTGTATGCAGTCGTTTTTCTGCTCATGAACCTGCTCACCTTTACCGCATTGCATTTTTTCGAAAAGTGGAAACCCCTGCCGGCCATGTCTGACTTTGCGGGGCTGGGCCGCGTAGCTTTTATCCCCTCGCTGGCTTTGGTTATCGGACTGATTGCCTTAACGGGTTTGCCGCCTACTGCCGGATTTACCGCCAAACTACTGGTATTTAGCTCCCTTTGGAATGCCTGGACCGACAGCGGGTTAACGCTAATACTTCTGCTCTTTATTGTTGGCCTTATCAATACCGTAATCGCCTTGTATTTCTATCTTAAAATCCCGTACTACCTCTTTCTTAAAGAAACCCCGGCAGGCACGGCCTCTATAAAAATTTCAATTACCGGCAATCTTTTACTGCTCATTTTGGTTGTGGTTATTATCTGGCTCTTCCTCAACCCCGGGTTGTTGATGGGTTGGATAAATCGGATTACCTTTGTGCTGTAAAAGCAACCGGATGGGGCTTACCCCGGAGACCGCTTAGACAGGAAACCCGAAACAGCTAATTTATGAGCGATTCCATCCTTCACGAGTGCGGCATTGCCCTCATTCGATTGCGAAAGCCCCTTTCCTACTACATCGATAAGTATGGCCCCACATACGCTATCAATAAGATGTATATCCTGATGGAAAAACAACACAACCGCGGGCAGGATGGCGCAGGTATTGCCAACATCAAAATCGACAGTAAACCCGGGCACCGATTCTTCAGCCGGTACCGGTCTGTTAAAAGTCAGCCGGTAGCCCATCNNTTTAAAAAGATTGGCAAGAAATATCAAAAAGCACAGAAGGCAGACAAAGAAAAATTTAGAAACGAAGAGTGGCTTAAAGATAATGTTGCCTTTAGTGGCGAATTGTGGTTAGGGCATTTGCGTTATGGAACCCACGGAGCAAATAGTATCGAAAATGTGCATCCGTTTCTACGGCAGAACAACTGGAGAAGCAGAAATTTAGTAATGGCCGGCAACTTTAACATGACCAATGTGGATGAGTTGTTCAATGTGCTGGTAGATTTAGGGCAACACCCAAAAGATAAAGTGGATACCGTTACCGTAATGGAAAAGATCGGGCATTTTCTCGATCTGGAGGTACAATCGCTGTTTGAAAAATATAAAGAAGAGTTTTCTAATAAAGAAGTTTCTGAAATCATTGAAAAGGAGTTGGATCTTGGCCGGGTTTTAAAACGCGCCTGTAAAGATTTTGATGGCGGTTATACGATGGCCGGTTTAACCGGTTCGGGCTCGGCCTTTGTGGTGCGCGATCCTTCGGGCATTCGCCCCGCCTATTATTATGTAGATGAGGAAGTGGTGGTGGTTGCCTCGGAAAAACCTGCTATTAAAACTGCGTTCAACATCAACTACTCACAGATTAAAGAAATTCAACCGNGGCATGCACTGCTCATTAATAAAGCAGGCGAAGTTGAGCTCCAGGAAATTCTGAAACCCTTTGCAAAAACTTCATGCAGTTTTGAACGGATTTATTTCTCACGGGGTACCGATCCGGAAATTTACCAGGAACGCAAACAGTTAGGCAAACTACTGGTACCCCAGATTCTTAAAGCCATTAACTTCGATTTGAAGAATACCATCTTCTCGTACATACCCAACACAGCCGAAACCGCCTTTATGGGTATGATGTCGGGCATTGAGGATTATCTTATTGCCAAGCAGAAAGACATCATTATTGATTCGAAACCAACGGTAGATTCATTAGACGATTTACTCTCCTTCCGGCCCCGTACCGAAAAGATTGTAATTAAAGACGTAAAGTTGCGCACCTTCATTACCGATGATACGCACCGTGACGACATGGTGGCCCACGTGTACGATACCACGTATGAAGTTGTAAACAAAGGCAAAGATACGCTGGTCGTTATTGACGACTCGATTGTGCGCGGCACCACCCTGGAANAAAGCATTTTGAAAATGCTCGATCGCCTGCAACCCAAANAAATTGTAGTGGTGTCATCCGCACCGCAAATCCGTTTTCCGGATTGTTATGGTATCGACATGAGCAAGATGGGTGATTTTGTGGCGTTCCGGGCAATGATTCAACTATTAAAAGAACAAGGCAAAGATTACCTGTTAGGCGAAGTGTACGAACAATGCCAGCAAGCGTGGCTGAATGGAGAACCCGTCAACCACGTAAAGAAACTGTACGATCAATTTACTTACGAAGAAGTATCAGAAAAGATCACCGATATTGTTCGTCCGGCCGATATGAAAGCTGAATTGGAGGTAATCTTCCAAACGGTTGATAATCTTCATAAGGCAATCCCGCATCATAGTGGCGACTGGTATTTTACAGGTAACTACCCCACCACGGGTGGCATGCGCGTGGTAAACCGTTCGTACCTCAATTTTATGGATGGTAAGTTGGTGCGGGCCTATTAAAAGGCCACAATCAGCAGCCCGTCAACCGGAAGAGATTACCTCACCAGATCTTACGGCAGATAGAAATCAAACACTATGTCGTTCATGCATTTGAAATGACCTTTCGGGCAGGCTGCATGGCCAATCTTAGAACAGGGGCGGCATGTTATCTTTCTATTTTCCAGTACCGTAAATTTTGTTCGATACGGATACATACCAAACTCCGGTATCGTATTACCCCAAATTGAAAATACTTCCTTCTTAAGCGCAGCTGCTATGTGCATCAGGCCGGTATCGTGTGCAAATACATACTTTGCATTTTTCACCAGGCTTGCCGATTGGTGGATGTTAAATTTGCCACATGCATTGAAGATAACGGTTTTCTTTCCCAACTCTGTTAATCCGGCTTCATAGCTGCTTTGTGCGGGGCGTTCAAANAATTCACGAATTATTTCTGCGGTTTCAAAATCTTCTTTTCCGCCCAGGAGCACAATGGGCTTGTTGATCTTATCGCATAACTCTATCATCCGTTTGGGCGGAAGTTTNTTGGTATTGTGCTGCGCCCCTATGGCATACGCCACATATTCTTTNTGAAATTCTGCAGGCAGCCAATCCATTGGTACGTTATCCGCTTCGGGTATAAAATAATCAAGACCCAGCGCATCGGCCTTCAGGCCCAATGGTTTGAGCGTAGCCAGGTACCGATCAACAATATGCACATGGGGTAGCCGGTTTATTTTCAGGTTTACCAATAACCACTTTTCAATGTTGAGTTTGTTGAAACTATATGCTTTAACNCCTAACGCCATTTTGATTATTCGGGTGCGCAGGTTATGATGCAAATCAATCACATAATCATAACGCTCTGCTTTAAGCTGCCGAATAAATGCAGGCAGGCTTTCTCCTAAAACCTGCACCTTATCCACATACGGGTTAGGCCGTAGCAGCACGGCAAATTTTTCTTTGGTTGCAAAATGCACCTCGGCATCGGTAAGTTGGGTTTTAAGCACGCGTACCACCGGGGTGGTAAGTACAATATCGCCAATAGAAGAAAACCGGATTACTAAAACCTTCATTCTTTAGTAGTTATGCCATCGTGGAAAATTACGAATTCAATTTGCTATTTTAGTTACTTTAAGGAACTTAACCTTTCCTAAAAAGCAGTATGAACTATTGGCTGTTAAAAACCGAACCCGAAACTTTTTCATGGGATGACCTGGTGCGCGATAAANAAGCAGTATGGGATGGGGTGCGCAACTTTCAGGCAAGAAGCAACATGAAAGCCATGAAANAAGGCGATTGGGCATTTTTCTATCATACAGGCGATGAAAAATCGATCGTGGGCATTGCAGAGGTAATTCGCGCGTGCTATCCCGAACCCCAGGACCCCGACTGGGTAGCCGTAGATCTGAAACCCGTGCGCAAATTGAAATCGGCTGTACCACTTGGCATTGTAAAGGCCGACAAAAAACTAGCCAACATGGTATTGGTTAAGGCGGCCCGTCTTTCGGTGCAGCCTGTAAAGAAAGAAGAATTTGATCGCGTAGTTGAACTAAGTGAAAAATAAAAATCATGAAGCAGATACTGTTTCTGTTTGTGTTTATCTGCCTTGCTACGGGGCAACTTGTTGGGCAGGCTGCTCAAACTGCACGGTTTGAACGCGAACAANAAAACAGCGACAGCGATTATCTTTTAATCTCGCTACAGCAAGAAGGCCTGGCGCTGGTGCGCGATATTAATAAGTATAAAGAGGGGAAACAACAATGGGAAGTAATCCGGTTAGATACTGCCCTGCAGGAAGCATGGCTGATTGATTTATATATTGAAACCCGCATGCGCCTGGTTGGTTATGATTACCGCGATCATCAGATCTACCTCCTCTTCCGCGAAGGCGAACATGAGGCCAGCAAACTCGCTTTATACACCATTCACACCCAATCGCAAATGGTTGGCCAATATACCATCAATCAGGAAATTACATTTAAGATAACCCATTTCAGTGCGCTTGCGAATGTAATTACGTTGNGGGGGTATGTATCGAATGAACCCGCTATTCTGCTGTTCGATCTGGAAACAGAANAANACAAAACTGGTACCCGGTTTCTTTATCACCAATTCAGAATTACTCGACTTGCGTGTAAATACCAACAACACCTTCAACGCCTTGATCATCGATCGCAGCAATAAACAAAACAAAAAGTTGCTCTTTAAAACATTTGATGTAACGNGGGCCGTTTTGCTGGAAGATGAAATGGAAATTGAAAATAACCGCACCATCCTTTCGGGTATTACCAGCACGCTGGTTAATGACGAGCTGCTGGTAGCCGGCACATGGACGGTAGGTAATTCCAAGCAAACCAGTGGCATTTTTACCGTACTGATCGATCCCTTTCACAATCAACCTGTAAATTATTATGACTTTGGGCAGCTTACACATTTTCTGGATTACTTAAGCAATAAGCGGGCAGCTAAAGTCAAAACCCGATCTGCCGAAGCTCGAAACCTTGGCAAGCTACCGGAATATAAAACGTACGCTATACCCATGCGGCTGGATGAACAAGCCGAAGGATTTGGTNTTTTAGTTGAAGTATATCAACCCTCGGCCAACTTCAGCCCCTATCCGTATTATGAAAATTTTGGGCCACCCATGTATGGTTACTATCCGTATTATGGGTATAACCCTTTCATGAATCGGTACTACAATGCACCTTATCAATATAACCAACCCGCATCGGGCGATACAAAAATGTTACATGCCGCTTTGATTGTGCTTGACAGAAGCGGAAAACCAACGCACGATTACGGGTTAAAACTCCTGGAACTTAAAACAGCTACCCTTGAACAAACCTCAGACTTTTTCTTTTACAAGGGAGAAGTAGCCATGGCCTTTAAAAAGGAAAAAGAAGTACGTGTGCTTCGAAGTTCAGGAGAGGAAACCGAATTAGATACCCTGGCATCCATACCTATAAACCCAACAGAAACCGTGCGGAGTGAATCGGAAGGCACCAGTTATCTCCGCATTTGGTATCAAAACGCATTTTATTCATGGGGCTATCAGACGTTGCGGAATACAAGCAAGGGATCGCTGGAGGCAAGCAGGCGGGTATTTTACATTAATAAAATTGAAATCAACTGAAAGGCAAACAAAATACGTTCGCATCAAAGATCATGCGCCATGCAACTTTGTGTAAAACACACAGAAGCATCGTTGCAGTACCCTGTTAGTTTTGCTATGCCTGAGTACCCTGACTGCCCAGGTTGAACAACTTAGCCGGTATGAGCTTGTTATTACCGGAAATGAAGGCGAAGCATTTAATGTAGCTTCGCTGGAAGAAGATGGATTGCTGATTTATCGTAAAGTAATTGTGCCTGGTGAAGACAGCCGGCTGCACCTGATTAAGATAGACACCACCTTGCGGGAATCCTGGCAAGGTTATATTTCTGTAGCACACAACCTGGCCGTTTCACACATCCGCATGAAGGATAAAATAGTCTATATCCTGTTTAAAGCGGCCGGTGTTATTTCGGGCAATTTTGCAGTAATAGCTGCCCATGTTAGCAATGGCGATTACCAGGTGTATAACATCGAGAACCTGATACCCTTCAACCCGGTTGAGTTTGTTGTAACCAACCAGGGTGTTATGCTGGGCGGATACTTCAACTACCGGCCTTTAGTTTTGTTTTACAGTTTCAATACACAACGCGCCNGGGTAATGCCCGGCNTTTTTAACGAACCGGGCGAATTGAATCAGATTAAAGCCAACGCCAATGGCACAGTAGATGTGATTGTAAACTCTAAAAATTACGAACNNGAAAAAAGTTTATGGATTCGTAACTACGATGCCGGGGCGNACCTGATTAAAACAACCATTCTGGAACCCGAAGATAACAAGCATTTGATTTTCGGACGATCGGCCAAAATGCCAAACAATACCCAGGTAGTTGCCGGTGTGTATGGCAACCGAAGTTCAGATTACTCGCGCGGCCTCTTTGTAGCCGAAATTAACCCGGCTGGTGAATATAAAATTGCTTACTACAATTTTGGCGACCTGCAGAATNTTTTCAGTTACATGAAAGCAAATCGCGAGCGCAGAACAAAAGAGCGAATTGAAAGAAGAAAAATTAAAGGANAAAAAATACGATTCAGTTACCGGTTTATGGTACACGAAGTAGTGCCTTACGGGAATCAATATGTTATGCTGGGTGAGGCCTTTTACCCCAAGTACACTTACTCCAACAGCAACACAGGCGGGCTTGGCTATTATGGCAGCCCTTTGGTACGCACCGACAGGGTTTTTGATGGCTACCAATATACCCATGCTGTAATTATTGGGTTTGATGCCAACGGCAAATTGACCTGGGACAACAGCTTTGAAATAAATGATGTGAAAACGTTCGAGTTGCAGCAATATGTAAAAATTGCCCCCGAGCCTGACCGGATTACCCTCCTTTACCTGCACCAGAACCTGATCCGGTCTAAAACCATTCAAGGCAACCAGGTACTGGAAGGAAAATCGTCCGATCCGATGAAAACCCGCTATGATTTTGACCTCGTAAAAGAGCGCGATACCGAGCACAGCAAGCTGGACTATTGGTATTCAAATCACTTTNTTGCTTCCGGGGTGCAGATTGTTCGCAACCAGGTGCGGGAATCGGCTTACCGCAAAGTGTTTNTTATCAACAAACTAAAATATCAATAGCCATAGTTTTTGTATTTTCGCGCAGGCATGCAGAAAAAACTCATCCTCGATTCAGACCTGCTCGATATTACCTTAAGCCGTTTAGGCGAGCAATTAATCGAAAATCATGGCAGTTTTGATGATAGCGTAATTCTGGGCCTGCAACCCCGCGGCATTTTTCTGGCCGAACTTATTCAGCAAAAAATCAAAACCCTGATTAAANAAGAAGTGCCCTTAGGCTACCTCGATGCTACCTTTTACCGCGATGACTTCCGCAGGCGCGATACACCCGCCAAAGCCAGCGAAACCCGCGTTTCGTTTGTAATTGAAGGCAAGCGCGTAATCCTGGTAGATGATGTGTTGTTTACCGGTCGTACCGTACGGGCGGCCCTGGATGCAATGATTGCTTTCGGTCGTCCTGAAAAAGTAGAACTTTTGGTATTGGTAGATCGCACACACACCCGCGACCTCCCCATTGCTGCCGATTATGTAGGCAAATATGTAAACACCGTAGAATCACAACGGGTGCTGGTAGAATTGGTAGCGCAGGGGCATAAACAAAACAGAATCTGGTTAATTAACAATAAGGTATAAACGATGTCTTCACTCAGTCAACGCCACCTGCTCGGAATAAAGAACATAACCGCCAAGGACATTGAACTGATTTTTGAAACTGCCGATAACTTTAAAGAAGTAATTAACCGCCCCATCAAGAAAGTTCCCTCTTTAAGAGATGTAACCATTGCCAATATCTTTTTCGAGAACTCCACCCGCACCCGGCTTTCGTTCGAGTTAGCCGAGAAACGTCTTTCGGCTGATGTCGTAAATTTTTCTGCCTCAAACAGCTCTGTANAAAAAGGCGAAACGCTGCTGGATACCGTACACAATATTTTAGCCATGAAAGTGGATATGGTGGTGATGCGCCATGCCAGCGTGGGCGCCCCTCATNTTTTATCACGACATATTAAGGCCAACATTGTAAATGCCGGTGATGGTACCCACGAGCATCCAACACAAACCTTACTCGATACATTCTCCATCCGCGAAAAACTGGGCGATGTACAAGGCAAGAAAGTAGCCATTATTGGCGATATCCTGCACTCGCGCGTAGCGCTATCCAATATTTTTGCATTGCAGAAATTAGGAGCTAAAGTAATGGTGTGCGGGCCGCCAACGCTGCTGCCAAAATTCATCGGCTCATTGGGTGTTCAGGTTGAACTGGATGTTAAANAAGCATTGGAATGGTGCGATGTTGCCAATGTGTTGCGCATTCAATTGGAGCGGCAACAAATCAAATACTTTCCTTCGTTACGGGAATATTCTTTGTACTACGGCATCACCAAANAGATGCTCGATAACCTGAAAAAGCAAATCGTCATCATGCACCCCGGCCCCATTAACCGCGGGGTTGAACTAAGCAGCGATGCTGCTGACTCCGCTCATTCCATTATTCTGGACCAGGTAGAAAACGGGNTGGCCGTGCGAATGGCTGTGCTGTATCTGTTGGCAGGAGCAACTGCCTGATTTTAACATATAGCTAACTTCTGTTAGCCTGTTAATTTGTACTTTTGCGGTGCATCTAACTTTACTTTTATGATCTACAATTCAATTATCGAAACCATTGGCAATACACCCCTGGTGCGCCTGAACAAAGTAGTAAAAGGAATTGCCGGTACGGTATTGGCGAAAGTGGAATACTTCAATCCGNGAAACTCCACCAAAGACCGCATGGCGCTTAAGATGGTTGAAGATGCTGAAAAAGCCGGACTGCTAAAACCCGGAGGTACCATTATAGAAGGCACCAGCGGAAACACGGGCATGGGCCTGGCCCTAACAGCAGTAGCANAAGGGTACAAATGCATTNTTACAATGGCCGATAAACAATCGCAGGAGAAGATTAACATTCTGCGGGCAGTAGGTGCTGAAGTAATTGTATGCCCTACCAATGTAGAACCGGACGACNCCCGCTCCTACTATTCCGTAGCACGAAAACTCAATAAAGAAATTCCCAATTCAATTTATCCCAATCAATACGACAACCCTTCCAACGCAAAGGCTCATTTTGAAACTACCGGGCCGGAAATATGGAATCAGACGGGTGGAAAAATTACCCATTATGTAGCTACGGTAGGAACCGGAGGCTCCATGTGTGGCACCGCCCGGTATTTAAAACAACAAAATCCAAAACTCATTGCCGTGGGCATTGATACCTATGGTTCGGTATTTAAAAAGTATAAAGAAACCGGCATCTTCGATAAGAATGAAATCTATCCTTACCTCACCGAAGGATTTGGCGAAGATATTCTTCCCAAAAATGTTGACTTCGATGTAATTGATCAGTTTATAAAAGTTACAGACAAAGACGGAGCCATTGCCGCGCGCAGGTTAGCGCGCGAAGAAGGTTTGTTTGTAGGCTGGAGCAGCGGCTCGGCCTTGCACGGTGCCCTGNAGTATGCCAAAGACAACCTGAAGAAAGATGATGTGATGGTAATTTTGTTACCCGATNCTGGAACCCGTTACCTGAATAAAGTATATAACGACATGTGGATGAAAGACCACGGCTTTCTGGAAGAGCGCGCCTATGGAACCGCCNGGGAAATAATCCGCAGGCGAAATAGCAAGGATACACTGCTTACGGTAACCAAAAATTCAAGTATTGGCGAAGCCATTCGCATTATGAATACCGAAGGCGTAGATCAGATGCCTGTATTGGAAGGCGATGAATTTGTGGGCAGCGTAACCACTACCTCGTTAATCGAAAAAATTATTCAAGACCCTACCCTTAAAGACAAAGCCGTGGGCGAAATTATGGATAAGCCGATGCAGGTAGTAGCATTAGACAGCACCCTGGATGTACTCACCTCTATGTTAAACAAAAATAACAAGGCGTTGCTGGTGCGCGATGAACAGGAAAAAGCGCACATCATTACACAGCACGATATTCTAAAAGCGATGACGATGTAAGGTTGAATAGGCCAGTCGCGCTTCTATTGCCGGAACAGGGCTTGGCGATGTTTGGATTTGCACGTTTGAAAAAACTGCAAATGTGCTACCCACGGGCTGGCTGTTCATTATTCTTCCTTTGTCGTTTTTATAATTGTCCTCCAACTCCTTTAAATTTCTCAACAAACGATACAAGTTTTTGAAAAACGCTTTGTTTNTTGGTCAAGTACTGAGGATTTAAAGGACTCATTTTCGGCAAAAGTGCATTAAGCTCTGTTCCGTTTTCGCTTGCATATTCTCTCTTCAATGAATTTGTTATGTAACGCTTCGCTGCTTCTTCATTTAAGTTTTCTTCTGTGATTAATTCCAACGCTTCCGCTTTCTGTTTGGCTTGTGCAAATTGGAAAAATGAATCTATAACATTCGCTTTGTCTTGAAGCGTGTCAAGGTCGGTCTCATTAATGAAATCTACAACCAAACTTTCTTTTGCTCTATTGCCAACACTTGCACGTATAACTCTGCGTATTTCAGTAATTAATGTGTCTTTGTCTTTGGTTTTCTTGTTATGCTCAAAAATCAATTCAAGAATGTAGTCAAGGTTTATCTCTTGCGATTTGAGCAAGTCCACCTCAAACACCACATCATCCCAGTCAATGGTCGATTCTGCTGTTTCTTTACCATTTTTNTCTCGTCTTAACCAGTCACGAATATCATTGTAGGTTGAACGATAATCCTGAACGGTCCTTTCTTTGAGGAATTCAATATTTTGCATGGCTGCAATGTCCTCATCTGTTACAAAATGGGTCTTTTTAAATTCTTCTACTGCCTCAGGATTGTTTATGTCAATAGCTTGAAGTGCTTTAAGGTGATTAAATTCATCGTAATTCTGGAGTATGTTTTCTACTCTCAAATACTCGCCAAATAGTTTTGCAAATTCCTTNTTGTCTTTCTCTTTTACAATTTCGTCAGGGTTAGGGAATTTCTCATTTAACTCTTTCACTACTTCAATATAACCTCTGCGGGCTTCACCTGTAACAATGTCTGTAAAGCCTTCCAAATATTCTTTATAGCTCTTTTCAAGCACCACATTCTTGGTGTTTTTATCCCCAAATAAGGTAATGGCATCAACGGTGGCCTTTTCTAAGTCACGGAATGTAACAATGTTTCCGAAAGTTTTTGTTGCATCGTAAATACGGTTGGTTCTTGAAAAGGCTTGAATTAAGCCGTGATAACGCAAATTCTTGTCAACGAACAATGTGTTTAATGTCGGAGCATCAAAGCCGGTCAGAAACATACCGACAACAATTATTAAATCAATCTCTTTGTTCTTTACACGTTTGGCAAGGTCGCGGTAATAATTCTGAAACTCATTGCTGTCAACGCCATAACTGGTTCGGAACATGTTGTTATAATCATTGATTGCTTTGGTTAAAAACTCTTTGGCAGTAACATCCATTGCAGAAGGCTCAAAAGTTTCGTCCACTATATCACCGATTGCACTTTGTTCCTCATTGGCTGCAAAAGAAAAGATGGTCGCTATCCGTAGAGGTTTATCACTNATCTTTTGCAAGTTGTTTAGTTCCTCATAATAACATTTGGCTGCATCCACACTACTTACGGCAAACATGGCATTAAAACCCTTGTTACTTCCTTGATTCCGGTGTGTTTTTATCCTGAAATTCTGTAAAATGTATTGGGATATTTCTTTGATGCGTTCCGGATGAAGCAAAGCTTTNTTATTTTCTGCTGCACTCAGTTTNTTCTCGTCTTGTTCGGTTTCAATATTCTTAAACTGCGGTCTAACATCATTATAGTCCACTTTGAATTTCAGTACTTTTTCATCCCTGATGGCATCTGTAATGACATAAGAGTGCAATTCACGACCGAAAACGCTTGCTGTTGTTTCTGCACCTAATGCATTTTGCGGAAAGATGGGTGTTCCAGTAAATCCAAACTGATAGAACTTTTTAAACTTCTTTTTCAGGTTTCTTTGTGCTTCTCCAAATTGTGAACGGTGACATTCGTCAAAAATGAAAACAACTTGCTTTTGATAAATCGCTAAATCACCCTCCGTTTTCATGAGGTTGTTTAGTTTTTGTATGGTAGTTACAATGATCTTGTTGTCGTCTTTTTCGATGTTTCTTTTAAGTCCTGCTGTGCTATCAGAGCCATTCACACTGTCGGGAGAAAACCGCTGATATTCTTTCATGGTCTGAAAGTCCAGGTCTTTACGGTCAACTACGAAAAATACTTTGTCTATAAAATCCAATTGCGTTGCCAAACGTGCCGCTTTAAAACTGGTAAGCGTTTTACCCGAACCTGTGGTGTGCCATATATAGCCGCCACTTTCGGGTTTCGACCAGTTTTTGGCCTGGTAGGAACTTTCAATTTTCCACAACATTCTTTCGGTGGCTGCAATTTGATAGGGGCGCATGACAAGCAGTGTATCGCTGGTGTCAAAAACGGAATACTTTAACAAGACTTCCAAGAGTGTCTTTTTCTGAAANAAGGTTGCGGTAAAATCTTTCAGGTCTTTAATCAATGTATTGTCAGCCTTGGCCCAATTCATAGTAAAGTCAAAACTGTTTTTGTTTCGTTCTACCGTATTGGCAAAATATCGGCTGTCTGTACCGTTTGAAATGACAAAAATCTGAATGTATTTGAAAAGTGAATTTTGACTGTTGAAACTCTCCTTTGAATATCTGTGAACCTGGTTGAACGCTTCACGAATAGCAACGCCACGTTTTTTNAACTCAACTTGCACCAAGGGCAAGCCATTTACTAAAATGGTTACATCATAGCGATTGGCATGGGTGCCTTTNTGTTCAAACTGAGAAATTACCTGTACTTTATTTCGGGTGATGTTCTTTTTGTCAACTAAGTATATGTTTTGGATATGTCCATCATCAAACACGAAATCGTAGATGTAGTTGTCGTGTATTTTTCTGGTTTTCTCAACAAGGTTATCGCCTGGCTTGTCTAAATATTCCTCCACAAACCGAGACCATTCGCCATCCGAAAATTCCATATTGTTAAGCGATTGCAATTGTACTCTTACATTCGCCAACATTGCATCTTGCGTAATTAAGTTTGTTGGATTTTCATACCCTTGATTGACTAAGTCTTGAATAAATTCCTTTTCCAGTGCTGCCTCTGTTTGATATACGGCAGGCACTTCATTCACCTCAAAATGTTTGGTGAATTTATCGAGAACGATGAAGTTGTTTGATTCGGCTATCGTTTTATACTGTGACATTTTCAATTATTCATTTTCTTCATAATAATAGGAATAGTCAATTCCTTTCATATACATTTCCCGGTCGTTTATTTTGTTGGTAAGTGCATTTTTCAAAAGCGATTTCAGTACCTTACTTTTTGTTGGGCTTATCATCATAGCATTCATATAATCATGTTTGCTGATTTTACTCCAATCCACACATTTNTTCAGACGCTTTTTTAATATCAGGTCTAACCATATTCGGGTGCTTCTGCCGTTGCCTTCCATAAAGGGGTGGGCAATGTTCATTTCAATATATTTATCAACGATTTCGTCAAAGGTGGTTTCGGGCATTGCATCTATTTGTTTTAGGGTTTCGCCCAAAAAGCGGGATACGGCAAATTGAAACCCGCCTTTTGAAATGTTTTTCTGGCGTATTTTACCTGCAAAATCATACAAGCCTCCAAACAAATAAGCGTGTATTTGCTGCAAGCCTTTTGTAGTGCCCACTTCAAATTCGTTGATTAAATTACTTTCAAACAAGGTATAGGCTTTCTTCTTACTTTGCCCGTCTATGCTGGTGTCACTGTATAAGAACCAATCCAAAAACTTCATTGCTTTGGTATTCGGAAAGTTCTTTGCCAGTTCAATCACGTTATTGCTGTCGAGTGTGTCGGATAAACGTTTNTTGCCGTCTGCGGCTACAAATTTGAAACCGTGAGTGGCACTCACAAGTTGGTTGTTTTCGGTTTTTAGTTTTCGTTTTAGCCAACGCCAATAGTTGTTGGCTTTGGTATAATCGTCTTGCTCGTTTAGAATAGCAACTATGTCAATAACATTGAAAAACCATTTGGCATTTTCATCATCCCAAACGGCTCGCACTTCTTTATTTTCAAAGAATCTGATTGACTTTTTAGTTGCTCCATTATGTTGTTTCTTTAAATGTTAGCAATCTATTTCTATAATACGCATACTGCTTTTGCCGCAACTCAATTTCTTTGGGCAAGCCTTCGCTGATGCTGGTGGTGAGCGTATCAAACTTATCTAAAATAGCCACAATGCGTTCTTGCTCGGAAAGGGGTGGAATGGGGATCAAAGTTCTTTCTAAACCCTTTGCATTAATGGCAGAAATTTTACCAGACGAAACATGTTTTTTNATTTGATCGTGGAATTGTTTAGTACGTGTAAAAAAGCTNACATATTTAGCGTTTAAATTGCTTTTATAAAGAAANCATGCATCATGTATTACAACTTCATTATCTCCTAACCATGCTGTTCCTTGTCCAATATCTTCAATTGTTTCTCCTGCTGCAACTATTATCACATCACCTTTCTTTGCGGTTCTTAAATTTTTATTGCTTACTAATTCTTTATTTAGAAATGATTTACTTTCACTAGCCCAAATATTGTAATGAGTGTACATTTCTCCATAATGAATACATGGTATGCCTTCAGAAATCATATCATCTTTTACAAATCGTTTACCTCTTATGAATTCACCCACTTCCCCCAGTGTTTTCCATTCTGCTTTTGTGCCGTTCATGAAGCCGTTTTCATCTACGCTTAACAATTGCTCGCGGTAGTAGTTGTATTGTTTTTTACGTGCTGTAAGCTCTGCTGTAAGCTCTGCTGTAAGCTCTGTGAACTTATCGAGAATGCGAACAATTTCTTGCTGAATTTTTAGGGGCGGGATGGGGATTTGGAGTTTTAAAATTTTATCTCGCTCAATACTGTATGGTACAGCAGTACGATTTGAAATATCATAAAGATATTGTTGTTTATTTACCAAATAGAAATATAAATATCGTTTGAGGATAATTTCCAAATTTGGATTTAAACTGTAACAAACATCATTCGCCCAAAATTTTTCATTTTGCCATTTTACATAGCCAGCAGTTCCATATTGGGCTATTGTTATAGTATCTTTTTCTCTGTTATATTTGTTGATATATCCCATATATCCTGTTCCTCCACTTACAACAGGATATTTTCCATCAGAAATCAAATCTTTNTTCGTAACTCTTACTCCTCGAATTATTTCCGCCACTTCCCCCAGCGTTTTCCATTCTACGGTTGTATCTTGTAATAGATCAGTGATCATTCTTTTCAATTTATCATTAACCATTAATCATTAACCATTAAAAAAGCGTTTTCCATTCTACGGTCGTATTTTTTAATAAATCAGTAATCATTGTTTTCCATTTATCATTAACAATTAACAATTAACCATTAACCATTTTAACAATCTCATCAATATCGGCTCTTAACTTATTTATCTTCTCCACGGTTTTGGCAATCTCACCATTCAATCCATTTATATCAATCACTTCCCGGTTGTCTTTCGCTTCTATGTACGAACTCACCGAAAGGTTATAATCGTTCTCGGCAATTTTGTGGTTGTCTATGGATTTTGCTACGTGTTCAACATTTTGTTTGCTGTCGAACATTGCCATAATCTTTTCAATGTGGTTATCTTCCAGCACATTGTTGTTGGTGGCCTTTTTGAAAAAATCTTCGCCACTGGCATCAATAAACTGGGTTTTGTTATCAGTCTTATGTTTTGATAGAACGAGAATATTTACAGCTATAGTAGTGCCATAAAATAAATTAGGAGCTAATGAGATAACGGTTTCAACAAAGTTGTTATCCACCAAATACTTTCTGATTTTCTGTTCTGCACCGCCACGGTAAAAAATACCCGGAAAACAAACAATAGCTGCTCTTCCTTTACCGGACAGATAACTTAGCGCATGTAACACAAAAGCAAAGTCTGCTTTTGATTTGGGAGCCAATACACCGGCCGGTGCAAAACGGTCGTCATTAATGAGTGTGGGGTCATCGTCACCAATCCATTTGATGGAATAAGGCGGATTGGAAACAATGGCATCAAACGGTTTTTCATCGCCATAGTGTGGGTCAATCAGTGTATTGCCAAGGGCAATATTAAACTTGTCGTAGTTGATGTTGTGCAAAAACATGTTCATACGGGCAAGGTTGTACGTGGTGTGGTTAACTTCCTGCCCATAAAAACCTTCATCAATAATGTGATTATCGAAATGCTTTTTGGCTTGCAAGAGCAAAGAACCCGAACCGCAAGCAGGGTCGTAAATTTTGTTTACACTTGTTTGCTTGTGCATGGCGAGTTGTGCAATCAGCTTAGAAACGTGCTGTGGTGTAAANAACTCACCGCCTGATTTTCCTGCATTGGCTGCATAGTTAGAAATCAAAAACTCATACGCATCACCAAAAAGGTCAATTTGATTGTCTTCGAAATTGCCGAAATTCAGTTCTTCCACACCTTTCAGAACGGCAGCTAAACGGCTGTTTTTGGCTTCAACGGTATTACCCAATCGTGTGCTTGTGGTGTCGAAGTCGGCAAACAAACCTTTAATGTCGGGTTCGGATGGATAACCATTTGCCGAACTTTCAATGGCGTCAAAAATCGCTTTTAAGTCGGTATTCAGATTGGGGTTGGTATTAGCGTTTTTGGCAACATTCACAAAAAGCTGGCTTGGATAAATAAAGTAACCTTTGGATTTAATCGCATCGTCCTTTATTTCGGTAGTAATGTCTTTGTCGGGATAGTTTGCATAGTTTACGCTATCGTCACCACCTTCAATGTAATTGGTGAAGTTTTCACTGATGAAGCGGTAGAACAGCGTTCCTAAAACAAACTGTTTAAAGTCCCATCCATCCACCGAGCCACGAACATCGTTGGCTATTTTCCAAATCTTATTTTGTAATTCTTGTCGTTGTGCAATGCTTGTCATTCTTCTATTTCTTTAATTAAATCTTGAGGTTTAACGCCTTAGTATTTTCGCAATTTCAAAAGTACTTCCAATCTTGGCTGCTGTCTGTATGTCATTTTGAAATGTGTAAGCACGAACACAATTAAAAAATAAAACAACGTGTGAATAAAATAAAAAATACAGAAGGGTCTGTCCCGATAGCCATCGGGATCGGCTTACTCGTTGCCCGTTTGCAAAATGGTCTGTATGTCTTTTGTCACCTGTCAAAATGGTTTACTTTTTAGTTTTTAGTTGCCTGTTCGTTGTTGTCGTGTCGTTCTATACGCTTGCCTCCAACGATTACCTATAAGCACGCTACGTCTTATAGCCAACATCTTGTGAATATAAGCAACTTGCTGTTGCTCGGGTTAACCTTAACGCACTTTCATGCCGCCTGGCATGAACTTTTGAGTTGCCGCCTGGTGCTTAAACAGTCAGAAACCCCGTCATGCGAAATGTTCGCCAAAACAAAACGCCTCCGTAAAACAGAGGCGCTTTGATAATACAAGCAACTGAATTCTACCGCTTGGTGATTTCTATTTCAATCCGATCGTTGTATTGTCCAAGGGTACCTCCTTCCGGATACATAGGAATTTTTCCACCATCGCCTTTAATATCAATGCGCGAGGCATCAATACCCTGGCTTACCAGGTAAGCCTTTACCGTAGCCGCCCGTTCGGTAGTAAGTTCTTTCGCAGAGTACTTGCCAATCTTATTTTTNCCGGGGTCAAGGGCAAANAAGTTCGTGCTGGAACCAAGCACCGAACCTTCTCTGTCCTGATTACCGTTGCAGTGGCCATGCACCCGGATTTTATAACCAGGCGATTCTTTCATCAGATCCACCAAGCCATCTAATTCGTTTTGCGCCACCGGCTCAAGAATGGCCGAGTTTCGGAAGAACCGTACGTTCGTAAAATCAATGTAATCGCCCCGCTTTACTTTACTTACTTCTATTGGAATAATTGCTTCCCCCTCCGGGCCAGTTTCCATGCCGGGTCCGCTATAATCCAGAATCAAGCTCGTCTGTTGATATCCTGCCGCCTGGGTTATAATTACATAATTTCCCCGTGCATTTTTAGGCGCTTCAATGTACACCGTTTCATTGGCTTTAAATGCCTGGTAACGCGTGGCATTAGTCGATTCCTGCACATGTATCTCGCCCGTAACGGACTGGCCATCGGAAGTTTGTAATCTGAAAATGTATGGTTTACCCGCTGGTTTCTTCACCACCGGTTTTTCTTCAATTGGTTTTTCTTCTACCGGTTTAACCGCAGTCGTATCTGCTTTTACCGTATCTGCTTTTACAATTTCCACAGGCTTTTCTTCAACCGGCTTAACCTCTTCTACCGGCTTTTCTTCCACCGGTTTTTCTTCTACAACAGTNGGCTGCCCCTGGCCCAACTGGCCGGTATAAACCCATGCATCTTTATACTCCGACTCTGCCCGCAAACGAATCAAAAATGCGTACGCCTTGCGTTTGTCGCTTGATTGAAACAGGTACACATAATTCCATTGCTGCCGCGAATGGATGGCATACTGGGCATTAAACCCTTTTTGATTGGCCTGGTTGGTGTACCGAACAGCGTTGTCAAGTTTGGCAAATACACCAATAACTACATAATAATTAGGCTCGGTTTGCGCCTTAACCGATTGAACAGCACCGGCCACAAGCAGGGTAATAATTAGCGCACGTAAAGATTTTTGCATACGTCCATATCTTTGGAATAGCCTACAAGGTAATAATTTATGCAAGTAAAGCGCAAATTTTGGGTCTCGCACAGCTCCAAATATGGCGTCTAATCCTCCAGAATCTCAATTTCTACGCGCACATTGGCATGAGCCGCGGCATGGTCCACCTCATAAATAGGCTGGCTGCCACCCCAGGCTTTAACCTGAATGCGGTCTGCACTTATCTTATTTTCGATCAGGAATTGCTGCAATAACAGGGCCCTTTCCTCCGATAGCTTCTTCGCAGACCCGCGGCCCTCCTTGTTTTCGGTACTTAGCTGAAAGAAGTTTTTACTATTCCCCATAGAAATGATTTTGCCGGCTGCATTGCCATTGGTATGGCCATGAATACGGATCTTGTAGTCGGGGTTTTCATTCATCATCTCCAACAAGCTGTTAACTTCATAGCGCGATTCCGGCCGCATAATGGCAGCATCTTTATAAAAATAAACATTAAACATAATGGCCTTATCGCCTTTCTGCAAGCGCACCAACTCAAACGGAACCGTAATTACATTATCAGCTATCGTTACGCCATCGGTACTATCGGGTGTATTAAAATTTAATGGTATTTCCAGCTTGCGGTAGCCGAATACTTCACAATGAAGCCACATGTTACCCGATTTATTGATTGCCTTAACCTTAACTTCATCATTACCGCGGTAGGTGGCCATCTTGCGCTTGTTGCTCGACTCCGGGTTGAAAATATCCACATCTCCGGCCAGTGTATCCTTGTCCTCCAGGGCGGTAATCCGAAATAAAAAAATTCTGCTATCAGCCGGAGGCAGAGGCGTTGCAGCCTTCATTACGTTGCTTTCATCCGGTTTGATTTCGGTTATAGGTTCCGGGGTTGAGGCAGTTAACACCTGCACGGTATCCACCGGATTGATCTTCTTTTCTTCCACCAATGTTTCAATAACTTCTTTGCGTTCGCTTTCGCTGATCTTCACCACTTGCGGATTATCACCCAGCAACCCCTGGTACATCCAGGTATCATGAAAAGGTGATTGCTTCTGCAGTTTAATGGTTTCTGTTATAGCCGCCTTCCTGTCTTCGGTGTGCAACACATATACATAAAAGAGTTTGCGTTTCGGGTTCAACTCGAACTGAGCCGCGTAGCCTTGTGTTTTGGCATTTTCGGTAAACTCCATTGCATTACGCGGAATACCAAATGCTCCAATAACCACATACAACGATTGGTCGGTATGTGGCCTTTCCTGTGCAACTGCCAACCAGGGGCAGCAAAAAATAATCAATACCAGCTTAAANAATGGGCGCATCGCACGTGGGGTTAGATACTACAAGTTTAAAAAATCGGTAACCATCCCGCCCGCAGTATAATGCTTTCCGCACGTTACCATTTCAAATATACTAGTTCTCCGACACAATACTAAAAACCTGCTCTACGATGTTACCGGCATCATCTACCAGGGTGAGTTGATGCTTGCCTGCATTTGCAGTTACCGCCACCCGATGGGTGCCNCGGGTTGATGCAAGAAAATTTCCATCCAGGTGCCAGTAAATCACAACACCCGGCTGGCGATGTGCTGCTTCAAACAGCGCGCTTCCGGGTTTACCATCTAACTGCCGNGGAATAAAAATGCGTGCATTGGACCGCGGATAGATTACATCCATTGTCATTACCGTTGCCGGATTAACACAATCAATGCGCATGGGNGGCAACTCCTTGTAACTAATGTTTTTGGTTTTATAATAATATGCTTGCACGGGTGGCAAAACAAACCAGGGTTCGGTAAGCAATCGGGTTACCGATTCACAATCGGTATGCACCCGAAATTTTCTATCCAATGAAAGATGTACCCGCTGGTGATACTTGCAGGTTCCGCTTTGCAACCCATTGGTTGTTACAAGTTGCTTTACCTTTGATTCACATAACTCAGTAGCCCGCATACCGCTGCGGGCACAAACTTCAACTTCGTGCAACTCGTTATGCGGAACAGAAAACCAGGGGTCACCGGATAGTTGCCCGAAAATATCAAACAAGATGGGCGATGCCGATTCTGTTCCGGTAAGTCCNGGCCGTCCTTCGCCATCGGCATTGCCAACCCAAACCCCTACGGCATACCTTCCATTTACACCAATGGCCCACCCATCGCGCAAGCCATGACTGGTTCCGGTTTTCCAGGCAATTTTTTTNGAACTGCTAAACATGCGCCAGCCGGTTTGCTCACCCGGTCGGTACACTTCCTGCAACACATCAAACGTTTGGTAAATAGCGGCTGCAGATAACCAGGAAGATGCTTCCAGCGTACGGTGGGCTGGCGAATCGCTCTGTATGTACGTGGGCGAATGGAAATCATTTTTATTGTAGCGGCTGCTGCCGGGTACTTCAAANAANTTATTGAGTGTACGGGCCATGGAGGCATACACNCCGGTAATTTCCCAAAGGGATGCTTCGGCCCCGCCCAATATCATGGATAACCCGTAATGATCGGCTGGTTGTGTAAGCGTGGTAATGCCGGTGTGGCGCAGTAATTCGTAAAATTTTTCGTACCGGTAATCGCGCAATTGATACACGGCCGGAACATTTAGTGAACGTATAAGCGCCTGATTTGCGGGCACCGCACCATCATACACCTTTGTAAAATTTTGTGGAGCAAACCCGTTTATTAAGGTGGGTACATCGGGCTGAAGTGTTGCCGGCAGTATTTTACCTTCATCTAAAAGCGCGGCAAAGAGAATGGGTTTTAAAATACTTCCGGTACTTCTTCGCGCCATTACAATATCCACTGCTTCGTCATGTTCAGCACCTGCTGCGGTATTGCCCACGTACACCAGGGTATTGCCGGTTTTTACATCTACCACCAAAGCGGCTGCATTAAATATGCGGTTTCCGCTCAAGTTTGTATGATGATATTGAACAACCGCGTTGATACGTTCCTGCAACGATTTATCAATTGATGTAACAACCCGCTTTCCTTTGTACCCTTCTTTTATTACCCGATCTAACAAATGGGGTGCAAGGCGCGGTAATGGCATGGGGTTGTCGGGGATTGGTTCGGAAAGAGAAAGCGTGTAGGTAAGCGAATCGAACGCACCCGCAGTCATTAATCTTTCCAGTAACCGATCGCGTTTGATCTTGAGTTGTTGCCGGTTTTTACCAGGATGAATTAATGCCGGATTGTTAGGCAGTACCGCCAGCAAAGCTGCTTCTGCCCAACTCAATTCTGCTGCATCGCGGCCAAAGTAGCGCCAACAGGCGGCTTCAATACCTACTACGTTACCACCAAACGGAGCGTGTGCTGCATACAATTGCAGTATTTCTTCTTTCGAAGCGCGAAACTCCAGGCGGGTAGCTAACAACACCTCTATTATCTTCTCTAAGAACGTACGCGACTTATTCTTCCGCGATAAGCGAATCACTTGCATCGTTAACGTACTGCCGCCACTAATAATTTTTCCTGATGTTAGATTCTGACGCGTTGCTCGCGCCAGCGCACGAATGTCAACCCCGGGNTGATTGTAAAATCGTTTATCTTCAAAAAGCACGATGGCTGTTTTGAATTTTTCAGGCACTATTCTGCCTTCCGGAAAACGCCATTGACCATCGGGGGCAATGGTAGCCCCCAACAATTTATTGTTACGATCTTCGATTATCGTTGAATACGAATTCTGAAAAAGCGTGGTGGGTAATGAAAAATAATACCCGATTAAAAACACTGCTATTGTTAACCCCGCATACCGGTATTTATGCATGAATGCCTTCATGCCTGGCGGTTAGCTGTCCTTAACATTCCTGGAAAACCACTCTGCCTCAGAGGTGGCAGGTTGCTCGTGGCGAACCATANCTGGCAACTTTTTCGCGGGCACGCTGCATGGCACTGCTTACCATACTATGCTCAATGGCTTCGTCTTCCTTCATCCCGAGTTTGTCGAGCAAACTAACGATGCGTTCGCTGCCAAAGCGTTTAAAAGCAGGTTCGTCTAACGAAGAATAAAATACAATGGAAGCAGACGGAAATCCGGTCTGCAATTTTTGTAACAAGTCGTTTTCTTTCGCTGGCATTGGGTAATGACCAAAAAANAGAATGGAAACGGATTCCTTAGCCAGGGCTGCCACAAACTCGGGAGCCGTAGTTGCCGGTGCATACCATACTACACCCGGTTGCTTTTCGGTATGATAAAGTTTTAATGGAATTGCCGGAACCCCTTTCTCAGACAAAAATTTTGTAATCTGTTCAAACTCGTCTTCAAAATAACAGAGTACAATGGGTACTTGCTTTCGGGTGATGGCCAGCATGGCATCGGTAATCATATTCACTAAGGCCTGCCCGGCCGTGCGCCAAACCTTATCGGTATATGCGGGTTTATTAGATTTCAAAAANGAGAATAAGCCCATATTATTTTAACTTCATTTTATATTCCGCCTCATCAAAACCGAGCAAAAGCACCTTGTCTTTNTCTTCAATAAGTGGTCGTTTAATTACGCTATTCTTTTCAAGCATTAAGGCGATGGCCGCCTTTTCGTTTGTAATCTTTGCTTGTACGGATTCGCCCAACTGGCGCCAGGTTAGGCCGCGTTTGTTCACGAGGCTTTCCCAGCCAACCTGCTTGCTCCAGGCCGTTAGTTTAGCTGCGGTTATCCCCGATTTTTTATAATCGTGAAATTCAAATTCAATGCGATGCTTCTTCAGCCAGTCTAACGCGTTTTTAACGGTGTTGCAGTTTTTNATTCCGTAAACAATCATGATTTAGCTTGCTGTTTAAAAACCCTAAATTAATTCTTTATTGAAAANAGTTGTGCTGTATAATCCAATAGTTCCATCCCACCCGGTTGGCCATGCCCTGGAATAACAAGTTGCAGAGCCGGATATTTCAACTTTATTTTTTGTATTGTGGCAGCCCACGCCACGGTATCCGCATCGCCCAGGTAACCCTTACCGGCATTTATCTCTTTTACCAAACAACCACCAAATAAAGTCTGCTCTTCCGGAAAATACGCCACTACATTATCCCGGGTATGTCCGCTACCCAAAAATGTGGTAATCACCGGATGTTTTCCAACGTGCAATTCAAGTTCGTTATCAAACCCATTTTGAGGAACAACTTCTTCTGCTTTTTCTGAAAGAAGCTGAATGGTGAAGGCATTTGCATAGGATGGAATGCCGCGTGCATGAAACTCCTTCAGGCCGCCTACACAATCATTATGAAAGTGAGTGGCTACCACTGCTTTCACCTTCGTGTGTTGGGCTGCGAGGTAATCCAGCAAAGCAGCCGTCCCCGCATCATCCGTTGGTGTATCGAAAACAATGGCTTCGTTTTCATTAACAACCACCATTCCGTTACACGGCACACGACCAAAGTTTTCGGTATTCAAATACGTAATGTGCTGAAAAACCTGATCGGATAATCTCTTTATTACCAGCGTTTCCGTCTGATAAACTGCGCTGTCAGGCCCGGCATTTATTTGTGATTTATTTTTCGTGTTACACCCAATCGCCATCAGCCATACACCAAACAGGAATATGTTTTTCATTTCGTTATTGATTCAGTATCCGTATCAAAAATTAAAAGACCTTCCTGCGTATCATCCAGCGAAGCCAGTATCTTACCTTCCCTATTCCAGACTGCTGAGCCTCCGGCACACACTCCATTGTCCGCAGCACCCACTGCATTAACAAATAACGCATAAACCCCCGAGCGTGCAAGGGTAGCTAACCGGTTATACGATGGCGCTATTCCATTCCTAAACTTGGCCACGCTGGCCACATACACATCCGGCTTTGAAGGAATCATCCCGTTGAAATGTTCTTCAACTGATAGTTCATAGCAAATAGCTAATCCTACCCGGCAGCCTCTTATTACTATGGGTGATCGGTTAGTTCCCGAAACGAACCACGGTTCTTCATCGGGGTGCAGGTATTGTTTGCCGTAAACAAGCACTGATTGACCCGGTTGAAAAATCAGCAATGAGATTATAATGCCGGCAGGTGTTTTTAGCGGAGCGCCCACTACAATGGTTATTGCATGCTGGTTACTCAATTCCTGCAATCCCTTTACGCACGCATCGGTTAATTCCAAAGCCAATGAGGTTGCCCGGGTTGGTTCATATCCTGTTAAGGAAAGTTCCGGAAAGATAATTGCATCCGCTCCTTGTGCAACCGCGCGCAAAATGAATTGTGTATGTGCAACCAGGTTAGCGGGTACTTGGCCCGTTACCGGCTTAGTTTGTGCGAGCGCAAGTTTCACCCGATACAGCTATTGCACCACCCCTTTCACAACCTCTACCACCATGCCTTTCTTGCGCGCATAGATGTTGTTATCGTACATCGCTTCGCAGCTTACTGGTAAGTAATATGAACCCGCATAACTTGCAGTCAACATTACCTTAAAAGTTTTATACTGCCGTGCACCCAGGTCAAAATACGTATAAACCCGGTCATCGCGGATGTCCTGATACGTGGGTACATCGCCTGTAATCCGGGCTCCTTCATCACCCGTTAATCTCAAGTTGTTGATCTCCCAGCCAGAAGGAAAAATCTGATTGAGTGCCAGGTTTTTATACAACCCNCGCATACCCGGATTAAATACAGTAACGGTTGCCACAAACTCGGTACCTTGTTCCAGCATGGCCGGATTAACCGGAGTTCCATCGCTCTTTGCATAGCTCACCGTTAGCGCCAGGTTCTTTTCACTATCTTCCTCTGTTCCGCGTGCGGGTACACCTTCCTGTATTACGCGTGCAAACAAAACTCCCTTGCTGGCACTTACCACTTTCAGATTGGACGCTTTATTTTGTGCTGGCAAAACAATTGATGCAACCGGCAAATCGGTACCTGTTGTAACCTCTTTGCCATTGTACGTGTACGAAAATTTAAGATCTCCTTTNTCGCCACCCGCAAAGGAACCCACCGATTTTAAACTCCACGCCAGGGTTTGTGTGCTCATCCAGTAATTAAAATCGCTTAGTGCATCAGAAAGTTCTTTTACAATCTCGAACGCCCGGGTCCGATCATTCAAGAGTATCAACGTTTCCAGAATAATTGCTTTATCGCGTAAATCCGAACCGTAAGAATAGGCCAGGNNCTCCTGGTAAGGCTTTACCTGCGTAGGTAACTTTTCAATTAGTTTCTTAGCTGCTTCGGGTTGCCCGGTTTTTACATACGCAGCAGCCAACATCCAGGCGGCTGTGGTGGGTAGATTACTTTGTTCACGTAACCGGTTCATCGCACCTAATTCCGCATCGCCTGCCAGCGCCAGTGTGTAAAGCCGATAGGCTTGTATCAATTCGCTGCTGCCATACTCCTGCGCTTTGCGCCAGTTTTGTGCTTTGTTCTTTTGGTATTTCTTCCAGCGTCTGATCATATCGTTGGGCACGTAATATCCTTTTGCCTCCGCCTCGATTAAGAAGTGACCGGCATACGTACTGCCCCAACTGTCGGAATCGCCACTGCCGGGCCAGTAAGCAAATCCACCATCACTATGTACAAACGTTTTCAGTCGTTCGATAGCCGCGGTAACATTTCGTTGAATGGTTGTCTTCTCCGCATCGGTTAAAGCTTTTACCTTATCGAGATACAATTGCGGAAAGACTGCCGATGTGGTTTGTTCAATACAACCATACGGATATTGCAGCAGGTAGCGCATCCGCTGGCCCAGGTTTACCGGTGGCAGGCTGGAGATTTCGAGTGTAGCCACATTTGTGCCTGCCACGCCAAATGGAGTTACAGTTGTATTCCATGTTTTACCGGCATCCAACACTACATCGGCAACTTGTGTAACGGGTGGATTCGGGTTGCGGACTTCTATTTCAATTTCATCGGTGGCAGAATAATTGCCCGAAGTGGCTGTTACAATCACTTTAGCAAAACCGGTTTCGCCTTTCACATTCAATGCAAAGTCCAGCGTAAGATCACCTTCGGCCATCGCAACGGTGCGCGATGATTCATCTGGCATAGCGATAGGGCCGCTTACTTTTATATCTACTTTAACATTCCTGATGTTATTCTCGCTTTTGAATAAAGTAATCGGCAGCTTAACCTGTTCTTCCGGGCCAAGCACCCGTGGTAAGGTGGCCAGTACCATTAGGGGTTTTCGTACGGGTGTGGTTTTNTCCGTTTTACCATACGCACCCTCATACCCGGCCACAAGCATGGTTTTTACCGAGCCTATATATTGAGGCATAATAAACTTATGCTCCTTGCTGCTTCCGGAAAGTGTGATCGGGCCAAAGAATTTTACGACCGGCTTAAACCGGTTTGACTTGGCATCGTCTTCTTTCGCTACCAACTCTGCATCGCCACCCAGTGCCAATAAGCGTTCTACTCTTCCGCCCAACGCACCCATTACCTGGTCGTACAAATCCCAGGTGGCAACCCCNAGGGCTTCCCGCGCATAAAATTTATTCCAGGCATCGGGTGTGGTAAAGCGGGTAAGATCCAATAAACCTTCATCAACCATGGCAAGCGTATAGGTCATTTTACGTTTCGATTTTTCGCTCACTTTAATCACCACTTCCTTGCCAGGCTCCAACACATCGGGCATTGTAAGCACAGGCTCCAGGTGTGTGTTGGGGTCTTCTACCTGAATAGGGATTACACCATATAATCGTATTGGCAAATCGTTGGTGGTTTGTGCATGGGGTTGCAATAACGTGATGTTTACAAACACGTTTGGAGTCATGGCTTTTGTTATCTCAAACGTAAATTGATTATCGCCTTTCCGGGTTTCGAGCCAATAGGTTTGCAACACTTTACTTCCGTTTTCAATACTGATCAGTGCGCGGCCTTTTTCGCTGCCCGGTATCACCAGCATGGCCTTTTCGCCCACGTTGTAAATGTTTTTATCGGATGAGAACGAAAGCATGGTAGCCCCTTCACCTTCATTGCGTGCGCGACCCGCCCAACCCGGCCAGTCGATATACACCACTTTGCCGGTGCTGTGCCCGCTTTGGGGATCGTATGCTTTCACAAAGAAGCGACCCCACTCCGGATATTTGATCTCAAAATTCCACGAGCCTTTACCATTCGTTGTGCTCACTCTTCCGGTAGCCACCGGCTGGGAATAATTGCCCGACATAAAATTGATTGACCCTTCGGAACCATCCCACCACCAACGCCAATCAATTTTATAAACAGAAAGTTCAACTGTTCGCGAAAGCGGATTGCCATTGGCATCCAGGGTAACAATATCTACCCGCTGGGTGGTATCGGTGCGTAACATACCACGGGCTTTATCGCCTTTGGGTAGTTTTATACCGGTAAGTGCATCGTAAGGATAGAACGGAATACTGAAACGATCGATGCTGAAGTTGCCGCTCTCTTCAAACACCTTTCCTCTGAAAACGGCATTGAGCGTACCGGGCGCATCGCCATTCACTTCCAGATTTGCATTTACCTGCGCATTTCCGTTGGCATCGGTGCTGCCTTCAAANATGGTTTGCGCTTCACTATAAAACTCAATGGAAGGATCATCAAACACATACTCTTTGTATTGATCAAATTTGGTTATGCCTTTGGTAAGCAGCACATCGAATTGTGCACGCAGGTTTTTNCCGGGTGCCCCATGCAACCAGTTTACTTTCAGGTTGCCCGACACATTGTTATTACCTGCAGTAAGTTTATCTACACCAAAGTCGAGATTAATCTTTAGCCGATTGGGCTTTACTGTTTCAATTTTTAAGAATTGCTGAAACTCGGTGCCCCCNACTTTTACGCGCCCCAGCCAGTTTCCGGTGGGAGCATCGGCCGTGGTGGCTGTGGCAAATTTATAGAATCCGTTTTCGGATGACGATCGTACCAACCGCGTAGTAACCTGCCCTTGCGGATTTTGCAGTTCAAACACCACCGGATGCGAAGCCGGTAACAATTTGTTTTTATCTTCCAGAATAAAGCTAAGGTAAAGTGAATCGCCCGGGCGCCACACACCGCGTTCGCCATACAAAAATCCTTTTAGCCCATCCTGCACATACGCGCCACTCACATTGAAATTACTGAGCGAAAGTGATTCGCCACCTTGTACTTTGAGGAAGCCGCGTTGCGCTCCGTGTTTAGCTACAACCGCAAAAGGTTTTTGANNTGATTGTAACATCACTTTGCCATCTCCATCGGTTTTACCGGCAGCTATTCGTTGTTGTTGGTAATCGAATAATTCTATCTCAACCCCTGAGAGGGGCAATGTTGTTTTAAGGTCATTCACTACCACTAAGGTATTATCGTCACCTCCGCGTTTGGCCAACAAACCCAGGTCGGATGCCAATACATTTCGCCTGATGTTGCGGCTACCGGTGTAATACGAAGAGTGACAGGGGTTGTCGCGCTGCGACCAATCATAGTCATCGTAGTAATAATACTCATCGTACGAATCCCAATAGCTTTCTTCACCGCCATCCTCACCATCCCATTGCTCAAAAGCACTTTCAGTTGCGGGAGTATCTTCACCNCCTTCGCACACATAGGCGAGGTAAGCNCTTTTGAAACTGATACGCACCTGGTAAATGGCTCCTGGTTCAGCCTGAATTAATGTTGATAAATCAAGCGTAAAGCGATTCCATTTTCCTAAATCGGCTACACCTGCATTTTCAAGTGAGAGGGTTTTGCTCAATACAGGCCGGCCTACCCGCCTCAGTTCTGTATTGCCATCCAAATCGTTTACCTGTAAAAACTGAAGTACGTTATCTTCATAAATCTTAATCACTTTTACATCTACCGACTTAAGGTTTACTGCTTCGAATGGCATAATCAAGCCATCGGCAGAGGGCAGAATATTTCCTTTACCGACAAACCGAACGGCCGGTAAGGTTTGCTCAAAGGCTACATCAAACGTTGCAGCCGCTTTTGTTTTATAATTGAGAATATTTTTTACTCCGGCTTCAACGGTAATGGTGCGTGAGCCGGTTTGCCGCACCGGAGGAAATACTTTGATCTCATTATCTTTCACTTCAAAGTCGAGGCTATTCAACTCCGAAATTCTTACAAGGCCTTCTAAGTTCTGGGTTTCATTAAGCGGATCGGAGAATTGCACAACCACTTGCTGGCTGGTGCCTTGTTCTACCCGTACATTCACTACTTTAAAATCACCAAGCGCAGGTATTTCCACTTCGCGCTCTTCCTTACGCGCTATATTAAGAGCGGCACCGGCAAAGGAGAGCATTACCTTACTGGCTGCATCTTTTCGTGCTACCTCTTCCACCACAAAGTTGTGAGTTTTGCCTTCGCCTGTATGTGTCCAATTTACTTTTAGAGAAGTACCATCCTGGGTGGCGGCTATCATTTTNTCAACAGATTCATTTTCCGCGAAGTCTGCAGTATAAACCATGCCCTCTATTTTCTGGCGTTTGAGATCTGTTTTTACATACGGTCTCACATTATCAACCGACACTTCAAAGTTTTGAGGAACTACCTGCAGGGTAAATTCAAATGTCTTCACATCAGCCGGTACCTCCATCAACCGGTGCAGGTTAAAGTTTATCTTATAAATCTGACCTGAAACAAGGCGCGCTTCGGGTTTAAACTCAAGCGTACGCTTATCTATCCAAACGGTGGTACCTTTTACAGAAGGTTTAAGATCAAACAACTTGAGGGTTGTTTCGGTACCTACTGCAGTTTCTTCGGCTATATCGTGCGAAAGCACAATACGAATGGGCGAACCCGACCCAATAACTCCCGCTGTATAGGAAGTGATGTACTGACCGAATACGGGATTAATGCTTGCGTTAACCGGTTGCTCCGTTTTTCGGAATGCGAAGAAATAAACACCGGCAGCAGCTACACCAACTGCCAACAAGCCTATTAGTACTTTTTCATAACTCCGGATTGAGGGTTTAGCGGGAATTAAATATCGCTAAAGTGACAGAGATATTGCGATTTGCAAGGAGAAATTCCTGCGGAATTTTTCCGCTCATCTTAAACGTGAATGGAGCGTGTTGCTGATAAAGAAAGTGGCCTATTTGCAGGCCACTCCATCCACATAATTTTTNATTACGGCAATCGGTTTGGCTACTTCACTACCAGCAAACCCCGTAATGTCTTTATAGGAAACCTCTTTNTTGTATTGTTTTAAAAATTCGCCTGACAGGGGCAGGTAACTCCAGTGCCAGCGTTCTTCTTCATAGCCGGTTCGGCCGGAATCTTTAGCGGTATAAGGTTGGCAAAAACCATACGCAGCGGCATGGGCTTTAAGCCAGGTGTAAATCCTGAGTCCTTCGCCCGAATCAAAATAACTGTTTTCCAGGGCATTCAAATCCATATCGGTACCCCAATGGTGCCGCGAAGTTGCAGGCATGGAACTGTACAGCAAAATAAGCCGGGCACGCTCTTTCGGGTCGGCTACGGTTGTAAGGTCTTTGCCTTCTACGCGTACTTTTCCATTCCATTTGTTTTCCCAGATTCGCTTTTGTGAATCAAAGTTTCGCGTAGCTGAAATAATCACCAGTTTCACGCTGTCTTTCAGTGCCGCTTCACTCATCTTCACAAAAGCCTCATAGGTTTCCTTTCTCAGGTAGGCATTACGTCCGCTGCCGCGGGTATGTTCATCGGCAAGCTTAACAAACAGCGGATGGGTGGCCGGATCAAATTTTCCCAACAAATAGTTTTTATTAACCGGTTGAGCCTGGAGTGCAAGCGAGCCCGCAACAATAAAAAGCGCTATCAATCTCATTTCAAAAATTTTTCTTTCCCATCCACACCAAAGAAAAGAGGCGGGTATAAAATTATACCCGCTCGGTTACCTGATTCATTACTTTCGTTTGTACCTGTATGGACTCATGGTGAATCAATTTCAGCAAATCGCTAGTAAACTCTTCACTTAATCCCATNTGCCTTACATAACGCCACCGGGTTTGCACAATTTCTTCCCAGCGACTAACCTGCAAAATGGTTACGTTATTTTCTTTCTTATACTGGCCAATCTTTTCTGAGATCTTCATACGCTGCGATAAGCGTTGCATAATTTCATCATCCAACTGGTCGATCTGTTCGCGTAGAATGCTCAGCGTATCTTTAAAAGTTTTGTCCTCAACCGAAGGTGTACGAACCACCAATTCACTTACAATTTTTCCCAACACAGCCGGTGTAACCTGTTGCTTGGCATCGCTCCATGCTGCATCGGGGTTAATGTGGCTTTCAATCATTAACCCTGCCATGTCCAGGTCAAGGGCTTTNTGAGAGATGAAGGCAATCAAATCGCGGTTACCGGCAATGTGGCTTGGATCGCAGATCATATCCAACTCTGGCACACGGGTTTTTAATTCTATGGCCAGGTCCCACATGGGGGCATTGCGAAACGGTCCTTTTTCAAACGAAGAGAACCCNCGGTGAATGGCGGCCAGCTTGGTAATACCTGCTTTGTTTAAACGCTCTAAGGCACCTAACCACAATTCAACATCCGGGTTGATTGGATTTTTAACCAGCACGGGAATATCCACACCTTTCAATGCATCGGCTACTTCCTGAACTGAGAATGGATTTACTGTAGTGCGGGCTCCTACCCAAAGGAAATTTACACCCGCCTTTAATGCCGCTTCCACATGGGCCGCATTGGCTACCTCGGTAGTTACGGGTAAACCAGTTTCTTTACCAGCCTGCACCAACCACTTTAAGCCCACATCGCCANNGGCTCCTTCATATTGGCCAGGCCTGGTACGGGGTTTCCAGATACCGGCACGCAGGGCATGCACTTTCCCGGTTGCTGCCACTTGTTTGGCGGTAGCAATGGTTTGCTCTTCCGTCTCGGCACTGCACGGCCCGCTTATTATTACCGGGCGTTTTACTTTCATCCACGATGAGATGGGTTCGAGTTGTAATCCTTTCTTTGTCATAACGCAATAAAGTTAATTAGATATTTCGGTTTTAGTTGTTGTATTATTTGTTAAGAATTATGTTTTGGGCTTATCGTTTTGATCTAATACTCTGCGGATTTCATTTGCCTTTGACATAATGCGATGCAATTCCTTTGTATCGCGCTTCATTAAATGATAATGAAACTTTTGCAAATGCATAATGTATTCCAGCAACGCCTGGCTTAAATATTCTACGTTTTGTTCAAAGATGGGTGCCCACATATCGGGCGAGCTTTTCGCTAAACGCACGGTAGAAGCAAAACCACTTCCTGCAAGATCGAAAATGTTCTTTTCATCCCGCTCTATGTCCAACACCGTTTGTCCTAATAAAAAAGAACTTACGTGCGAGAGGTGCGAGACATAGGCCACATGCCGGTCGTGTTCATCAGCTTCCATAAAAATGGTTTTCATTTCCAAGGCATCGAAAACTTTCATGGCGGTTTTCAACGCATCTACGGAAGATCTATTCGCTTCACAGATAATGTTGGTTTTACCTTTAAACAAACCATCGAACGCAGCCGCGGGCCCNGAGTTTTCTGTACCAGCAATTGGATGAGCCGCCACAAACTGATTCCGCTTAGGGTGGTTTGCCACCGATTTACAAATTGATGCCTTGGTCGATCCGCCATCAATTACCACAGCACCCTTCTTCACGATATCAAGCACTGCTGGTAAAAAAGCATGCAAGGCATTTACGGGAATTGCCAACACAATCAGGTCGGCTGTTGACAAGGCTTTGTCTTCGGTTAATATTTTATCAACCAGCCCAAGTTCTACTGCCTTTATCCCATTGGCTGCATTTGCATCTACACCCACCAACTCGGTAGCCATACCGGCTCTGCGCAAACCCAATGCCATTGAACCACCAATCAATCCCAATCCTACAATTGCAGTTTTCATGGTTCAGACGTTAGATGGTTGTTTGGAGATGCCGGATGTTTCCGCCAGAAATTTNTGAATTCGATCCAGGGCTTCTTTCAGTTTTTCTTCTGTGGCACAAAGGGAGATGCGGATAAAACGTGAACCCCCTTCGCCAAAAATAAAACCAGGTGTAATAAATACATGGGTTGCATACAATACTTCATCTATCCACTTCTCTACATTCGTTACATGTGCAGGAGCCTTTGCCCACACAAACAAACCCGATTGCTTATCAGAATAAGAACAACCCATTGCATCCAGAATTTGCCTCGCTGCCGCCCTTCTTTTNTTATAAACTGAATTCAGTTCCGTAAACCAATCCACTCCACATTTCAAAGCTTCTGCTGCCGCTTGTTGCAGCCCCAGAAACATGCCACTGTCCATATTACTTTTTACACGAAGCACCGCATCTACCAAATCTTTATTGCCAGCCACCCATCCAATTCGCCAGCCGGCCATGTTGTGCGATTTACTCAGTGAATTAAGTTCTAAGGCAACATCGGCTGCTCCTTCAATTGCCAGAATGCTTTGAGGATTATCGTTTAAGATTAATGAATACGGATTATCATTTACAATTAAAAAGTTATTTGCGCGGGCAAGATCTACAAGCGCTTTCAATTCTTCTTTAGAAGCCGTTCTGCCGGTTGGCATATGCGGAAAATTTATCCACATAATCTTTACTCTCGAAAGATCCGTTCGCTTTAGAGCCGCCACATCAATTCCCCAATCAAGTGATTCCTGAAGGTCATACGTTCTCACCCTGGCCCCCACCAGTTTTGCTACGGATGAATAGGTTGGATAACCCGGGTTGGGAATCAACACTTCTTCTCCTTCATTTACAAATGCCATGGCAATGTGCATAATCCCTTCTTTAGAACCCATGAGGGGAAGTATCTCCGTTTCAGGGTTCAGATTTACTCCGTAGGTATTATTATAAAATCCCTGGATAGCCTGGCGCAAAGCAGGTATGCCTTTATAATTTTGATAGCCGTGGCTGTTTGCTTTCTGTGCCGTAGCATTCAATGCTTCAATTACGTGGGGAGCAGGAGCCTGGTCGGGGCTTCCTATACCCAGGTTAATTACCGGATGGGCCGGTGTATCTAATCCACGCACTTCCGCTAACTTCTTGCTGAAGTAATACTCCTCTACGTTGGCAATCCGGTTTGCAGTTTCTATCATATTACTTGTATTCAATTTTTGCTTTCTTGTATTCACCTAAAATGTTCAGGTTTTTACCTGCCGCAGTACTTCACCAATAGCCACATCATAACTCTTGCGCTTTTTCCACTCCACATCAATATGAATAGAATATTCACTGGGCTTACCAATGATGGGTATCGATTGAATCTTCGAAAGGTTGATGCTGTTATTTTTGAACGTCATCAACGCTTCTGCCAGGCTGCCCACTTCGTTGGCAACTTCAAAACACAAAGAGGCTTTGTTGCTATCAGGTAAAGTTTTGATTTTGCGGGTAAGGATCAGAAACCGCGTAAAGTTTTTCTTATGCGTTTCAATCCGTTTCTCCAGAATATTTAAACCGAATTTNTTGGCTGCGTATTCATTCGCAATGGCTGCAGTCGTTTTTAATTTTTGTTCTTTCACCCTGCGGGCAGAAAGGGCCGTGTCATCGCTTTCTAAGATCTGCACACCATTCAATCTATAAAGAAAGTCCGAACATTGGCGGATGGCCATTGGGTGCGACTCAATGCTGGTAAGGTCATTAAGTTTAACTCCTGGCAAGGCCAGCAAGTGCATGTGTATGGGTAGGTAAACCTCGCCTATAATAGAGAAGTGGTACTCCTGTAATAAAAAATAGTTTGGTAAAATGCTTCCCGCAATGGAGTTTTCAATAGCCATTACGGCATAGTCGGATTCACCCTTCTTCAACGATTCGCACAGCCTATGAAAACTCAGGCATTCTACGGTTTGAATGGGCTCCTGAAAATAGGTTAATGCCGCTACTTCATGGAAGCTAGTGGCAATGCCCTGGATGGCAATCTTTAGTTTTTCTTTTGCTCATATACTTAAAAGAAAGTCCCTCTTTGGGAGGGACTTTCTGGTTTCTTTCGCTTTATTATTTTTAACAAACCGATTCTCTTTCAAGTCCCTGACAGGATTGATAAAAAAAGTAAAAAAGTAAAATCGGTTGCTGCTCATCGCTATTTCAATTCGGGTTCTAAGAACGATGAAAAATTCTGTTTGTGCAAAACTGGCTAAAAAAACTTTCAAAATTTCAATTTTAACTAACCCTTGTTAGTCCTAACCCCCAGCAGGTATGGCCGCTAACCCTTACCTTTACCTTACTTTCAACACCAAAACATATGAAAACCCGCTTTGGAATACTCTTATTTGTAATGCTCGTTTCTGCCTGTTCGAAAACTCAGCCGGCTGCTGAGGCTGATACTGAATCCGATAACCCCAACCAGGTTTTGTACGACCAGGTAATGGATGTACACGATGAGGTGATGCCCCGCATGGACGACATCATGAAACTGAAACGGTTGCTGCAGGAACAAATTGCCAACACCCCTGATATGGTAGTTGAGCGCAAGCAGCAATTGGAANAAATAATCAGCAATCTGGATTCGGCAAGTTCGGCCATGATGAACTGGATGCACGAGTTTAACNCCCTGCCCGATACGGTAGATCAGGAATTGGCCCGCGAATACCTGGAAGAAGAGATGGAGAAAATTCGCAAAGTTAAAACCCTCATGCTGGAGAGTATTGATAAAGCCAAACAAGAAAGCAACAATCAATAACCGGTTGATTTATATAGGAAAAAGACAGCTATCGCCTCTTACCCATCCGCTTGGTAGCAATATGATGTGGCAACTCCACTTTCTTGGTTGGCTTTTTACCTTCCTTCTCTTTGTTGCGCTGCTCTAACCGGATATTGTACCGGATAGCCTGCCAGTATTCGCCTCCATACCCTACTAAAATTTCCGACCCGGCCGGAATATCGCGTGTGGCCTCAATGTAACACCGCTTCTTTTCGGTTACGTACTCCGAATTATTTTTNACACCCTCCACGCGCACCAGGCCGCGCGCATCGTTGGCATAGTGCGCAATTCCTTTCCTGGTTTTCCAGGCATCAATACAATGTTTGTTGTTGAAGAAGAATACATAACCATTCCGGTCATCGGCCATCTTCTCCACTTCTTTCCAGGTAACAAGCTCACCTTTGTATTCTACAATACGAGTGCCTTTCGGAATAAACACTTTTGTAAAAAGTCCTTTGCCTGCACCCGGCAAGGTGGACTTCTTAATCACCATTTTCTTTTCAAGCAATGCCATAAGGGCGCGAAGATAATTGAAAATCGCTCAACTGAAAGAGTTTAAAATTATATGGCAGTAATAGATTTAACGAGCAATCGAATACTAACAAGGATAACCACAACCCCTACCAGGATCATCATACGCTTTACGGGAAGTTTACGGGTAATGTGTGCCGCAATTGGGGCGGCTACCATGCCTCCTAAGATAAGGCCTCCAATAATCTGAATGTGGCTTAACCCGATGGTGGCAAAAAATGTTAACGAGCTTGCCAGCGAAACAAANAACTCCGCCAGGTTAACAGAACCGATTGTATAGCGTGGGTGCCGGCCCCGGGCAATTAACGTAGTAGAAACGATGGGGCCCCAACCCCCGCCTCCAATGGAATCCATAAAACCTCCAAAGGCAGCAAGTGCTGGTACATTTTTAGTTTTTCTGCGTTTGCGAATCTGCATCAGTACTGCCTTACGAATGATGGCCAGCCCGAGAATAAGTGTATAAACCGATACCAGCGGCCGAATGATGTAGTTATATTCCTCCAGCGAAAAGAGAATGTATGCACCTACTACCGCACCCAACATGCCCGGAATAAGTAAACTCCTGAACAACTTCTTGTTTACGTTTTGAAACCGAAGGTGTGTTAAGCCCGACACACCACTGGTAAAAATTTCTGCGGTATGCACGCTGGCGCTGGAAGCTGCAGGCGAAATACCAAATGATAAGAGAAATGTTGTAGCACTAACTCCATACGCCATACCTAATGAGCCATCAATCATTTGCGCAATAAATCCACCCAGCACAAACAAAAGAAACTCCGGACCGATTACAGAGCGCCAATCATATTCTGAAAGCATTTCGGAACCAAAGAAAATAACCAAGGTTAGAAATATGGCAGCAAAGACTGCCAGCAACACCCAGATATGGCGCGGCCTACTTCGAGGTTCAGGAACCTCGGGGCCCTCATCATAGATAAGTTTATCTTCCTCTATACTGTCCGGGCGCATTACTCTTTGTTTCTGAAATCGAGGTTATGAAAAAGAAACAACCGAATGGCATCTGTATGAATAAATGTATTGGATGCGGGTAACTGTTGAAAGACATATAAATAACCGATCTGCGCATTTACCTGTGCGGTAAACTGGTAGCCCACACCAGCAAACAACCGATTCTGATCCAAATAATTGTTACCAATGTGTTTACCCGCGCTTACGTGTACCTCGTCATTCAAAAANAGGAAGGGTGTTTTGGGTTCAACTGTTTTCCTGGTAAGGGGAATGGTAACAGCAAAGTTATACCGGAAGCGCCAGCTAAACGTATAATCCTCGCTCACTTCATTTCCTGATGGCGTTCTGCGAAATCGTTCCTCTACCCGAAAATATTGGGCAAGACTCAGCGCCTTCTTTTTNTCAAACCATTGTATTTGCTGCCACAAACGATGCTCCGGTAAATCAGGAAGCGGATCAATATTGTAGGAAGTAATGTATCCGTACCCCGAAGAAAGGCGGGTTTGATCCGTAACATAATACATGGGTGCAATCCGGAAGATGCTTAGCCCCAATCGATCAGCAAAATTATCGGTAAACCGAAATTGAACATCAGCCCATAATCCCCATTTATCAGATAGTCGGGTTTGATTAAAATAAGCTGTCCAGGTTTGTTGCTTGAATTCTTTGTTCTTGTCTTGGGCCAGGGCCAAGGTAGTCCAAAACTCAAACCAATTACCGTACTCCATAGTCTGGCCATAAGCATCTCTTTATCTCTACAAACTTAATAGGAATTAGTTAATACCAGGGCACGCTGTATGGATCATCTTGGCATATCACAAAATTTATTACCTGGAATAGACCTGGCATTGGACGTTCATCCTTAAGTGTATTTTTGAGATGGCCCTAAACAAAAAAAGCGCCTGTAAGCGCTTCTCTTATAATACTTAACGAGTGCCTGGCACTACACTTTTATCTCCACATCTACTCCACTTGGCAACTCCAGCTTCATCAACGCATCAACCGTTTTAGCACTGTTGCTGTAAATATCAACCAGGCGTTTATAGGTGCATAGTTGAAATTGCTCGCGCGATTTCTTGTTTACGTGTGGTGAACGCAACACAGTGAATTTTTCCTTTTCTGTTGGCAACGGAATGGGGCCGCTAACCACAGCGCCAGTAGCTTTTACAGCACGCACAATTTTNTCAGATGACTTATCAACCAGGTTGTGGTCGTAAGACTTTAATTTAATTCTGATTTTCTGATTCATGATCTAAACGTCTTTTAGATTTTATTTAGCGGCTACTGCGCCTTTTACTTCTTCAATTACTTTATCGGCCAGGTTCTTAGGAACTGGCGCATAGTGCGAAAATGTGAGGTTTGCAGATGCACGGCCTGAAGTAAGGGTTCTTAAATCAGTAATGTATCCGAACAATTCTGCCAAAGGAACATCTGCTTTAATAACCTGGGCACCACCACGGGTATCCATACCTTTCATGATACCACGTCTTCTGTTCAAGTCACCGGTTACAGCACCTGTGTATTCATCTGGTAGAATTACTTCTACACCCATAATTGGTTCTAACAACTGAGGACTGCACTTGGCCGCTGCTTCCTTAAAGCCTATGCGGGCAGCTAATTCAAACGACAATGAGTCAGAGTCCACATCGTGATACGAACCATGGAACAATCTTACTTTCATCGAATCGATCGGATAACCAGCCAACGGTCCGTTTACCATTGCCTGCTCAAAACCTTTCTGAACAGCCGGAATGAATTCGCGTGGAATAACACCACCTACAATGTCGTTCACAAACTCAAGCCCTGGCTTATCTTCTGGTCCAAGTTCGCGTGGTCCGATTTCGAATACGATATCGGCAAACTTACCGCGTCCACCAGTTTGTTTCTTGTAAACTTCTTTATGCTCAACTGCTTTGGTAAGTGCTTCTTTATAAGCAACCTGAGGCGCACCCTGGTTAATTTCAACTTTGAATTCGCGCTTTAAGCGATCAATGATAATTTCCAGGTGCAATTCACCCATACCGCGCAAAATAGTCTGACCCGTTTCCTGATCGGTATTTACACGCAACGTAGGGTCTTCTTCTACCAGTTTGGCAATGGCCATACCTAATTTATCGGCATCGGCTTGCTTTTTGGGTTCAATGGCATATCCGATAACCGGTTCGGGGAAGATCATAGACTCCAACACCACCGGGCGTTTTTCATCGCAAAGGGTATCGCCAGTTTTAATGTCTTTGAAACCAACCACCGCACCAATATCGCCTGCATGAAGCCTTTCAATTTGATTCTGCTTATTGGCGTGCATCTGGAACACACGGGAGATACGCTCTTTCTGTCCTGAACGCGTGTTCTTGATATAAGAGCCTGAATCGAGTACACCGGAATAAGCCCGCACAAAGCAAAGGCGGCCTACAAACGGATCGGTTGCAATTTTAAACGCAAGACCTACAAATGGTTCGCTTTCTGTTGGTCGAATTTCAACATCCTCTTCCGTGTCTGGGTTTGTACCCACAATTACATCCTTATCCAACGGTGACGGAAGTAACTCCATCACATAGTCAAGCATGGTCTGTACACCTTTATTCTTAAATGAAGATCCACACACCATAGGTACAATCTTCATATCAATTACAGCTTTACGTAAAGCTGTTAAAATTTCCTTTTCCGTGATTGAGTTGGGGTCTTCAAAGAATTTCTCAATCAAGGTTTCGTCATACTCGGCAACAGCCTCCAGCAGTTTCTCGCGATACTCATGGGCCTCGGCTTTCATATCATCCGGAATCGGAACTTCCTGGAAAGTCATTCCCTTATCAGCCTCATTCCAGATAATACCACGGTTGTTAATCAGATCAACAACGCCTCTAAAGTTTTCTTCTGCACCAATCGGCAATTGAAGTGCAACTGCCTTGCTGCCTAATTTTTCTTTTACCTGCTTGCAAACACCCAAAAAGTCAGCCCCAGAACGATCCATCTTATTAACGAATCCAATACGGGCTACTTTATAGTTATCGGCCAAACGCCAGTTGGTTTCAGATTGTGGTTCTACACCATCAACTGAGCCTGANACAAAAACCAATCCATCCAACACACGAAGAGAACGATTCACCTCCACCGTAAAATCAACGTGACCGGGCGTATCAATAATGTTTACATGGTATTCCTGTCCACGGTACTTCCAATGCACCGTTGTAGCGGCTGAGGTAATGGTAATACCACGCTCTTGCTCTTGTGCCATCCAGTCCATGGTAGCGGCACCTTCGTGTACTTCACCTAACTTGTGATTTACACCTGCATAGTAAAGAATACGCTCAGTGGTGGTTGTCTTACCGGCATCAATGTGCGCGGCAATACCAATATTACGGGTATATTTAAGATCTCTTGCCATTGAAGATTAAAATCTGAAGTGTGAAAACGCTTTGTTCGCCTCTGCCATCCGGTGTGTATCATCCTTCTTCTTGATGGCTGCGCCTTCGCCTTTGGATGCGGCTATGATTTCGGCTGCTAATTTATCCATCATGGTCTTTTCACCGCGGGCACGTGCATAGTCAATCAACCACTTAATGCTTAGGTTAATTTTACGGTCAGGACGAATTTCTACAGGTACTTGAAAAGTTGCTCCACCCACTCTGCGGCTCTTCACTTCCACCGAGGGCATCACATTATTCATAGCACGTTTCCAAACTTCAAGGCCAGGCTCGCCACCAGCTTTCTTTCCACTTGCNTCAATCGCATCGTAGAAAATATTATATGCAGTGCTTTTCTTGCCTTGCTCCATCATGTAGTTTACAAATTTGGTAACCAGGGTGTCACCAAACTTCGGATCGGGCAACAGGTATCTTTTCTTGGGTTTAGCCTTTCTNCATAATCTAATTACTATTTTTGCCTTTGGCAGGAGCTCCTTGGCAGCAGCAGCTGCAGCACCAGCTTTAGGACGTTTTGCACCATATTTAGAACGGCTTTGCAGACGTCCATTTACTCCGGAGGTATCCAATGCACCTCTTACAATGTGGTAACGAACACCCGGCAAATCTTTAACCCGGCCTCCGCGAATCAATACAATGGAGTGTTCCTGAAGGTTGTGACCCTCGCCNGGAATGTAGGCGTTCACCTCCCTGTGGTTGGTTAGGCGTACACGAGCCACCTTACGCATGGCCGAATTCGGTTTNTTGGGAGTGGTTGTGTACACGCGGGTACAAACTCCCCTGCGCTGGGGGCAAGAATCAAGAGCAGGTGACTTCGATTTGAAAGTCAATTTCTTTCTGCCTTTTCTTACAAGTTGCTGAATGGTAGGCATTTATATTTCGTTTTATAACCCTTAAAAAATAAGGACTGCAAAGGTATTTAAAGTAAGATAGGATGCAAAACCCTTACTTAAGATTTTTCCAATCAATTTGGCCAAATTCATGCTTTTGGCTTACGCCTCGCCCATGGTACCNCCAAAATTCATTGGAAACTGGGGAGCCTCATTGGTTTGTTTGATCGGGCCAAACGTGGCTTCGTACTTACTAATATTGTCTTTCAGGGCTGCCAACAGCCTTTTGGCGTGCTCGGGGGTGATGATAATTCTTGACTTTACCCGGGCCTTGGGAACCCCNGGCATAAGCCGGATAAAGTCGATTACAAACTCACTGTTTGAATGTGCAATCATTGCCAGGTTGGAATAAATCCCTTCTGCCACTTCTTCCGACAGCTCAATATTAATCTGGTTCTGNGGCTGGGTTGTTTTTTTGTTCTGCCATAAAATTTAAACTTTGGATTGGCCAATAAAATCAATTAGCCAATGGATTTCCATCGGCTAATTGATAAATCGGCAATTGGTAATTCAATTAGTCTTGTAATTCTCTCTCCTTTGATTTACGCTCTGGTGCGCTAACCATTCGCTGATACTCTTCTTCCGAATTCACAATTAAATCATTGAACCGTCTCTGGCCGGTACCAGCCGGAATCAAATGACCCACAATTACGTTTTCTTTCAGACCCATCAACTGATCGGCCTTACCCCGGATGGCTGCTTCGCTCAATACCTTGGTGGTTTCCTGGAATGATGCCGCAGACAACCAGCTTTCCGTTTTCAACGATGCCTGTGTAATACCCTGCAGGGTTGGTTTTGATACTGCTGACAAGGCATCGCGTACCTCTACCAGCTTCTGATCCTTGCGTTTCAGGGCTGAGTTCTCGTCTCTTAATTCGCGCGGGCTAATGATTTGACCCACTTTGAATTTCTGAGAATCGCCTGCTTCGGTAACCACTTTCTTATCCAGCACACGGTCGTTTTCTTCGCGGAACTCAAATTTATCAACATACTCGCCCGGCAGGAAGGTAGTATCACCCGAATCGATAATCTCTACCTTTTGCATCATCTGGCTAACAATACACTCAATGTGCTTATCATTGATCTTCACACCCTGCAAACGATATACTTCCTGAATTTCATTTACCAGGTATTCCTGTACCGCAGTTGGGCCTTTGATCGACAAAATATCTGAAGGGGTAATGGCTCCGTCCGACAAGGGCTGGCCAGCCTTCACAAAGTCGTTATCCTGTACCAGAATGTGTTTAGACAAGGGTACTAAATAACGCTTCTGCACACCGTCTTTCGATTCGATGAAGATTTCACGGTTACCGCGTTTAACACCGCCATAGGTAACTACTCCATCAATTTCACTAACCACAGCCGGGTTAGAAGGGTTACGCGCTTCGAATAATTCTGTTACACGAGGCAAACCACCTGTAATATCGCGGCTCTTACCCATGGTGCGTGGAATCTTGGCCAGTACCTGGCCGGCTTTGATTTTCTCACCTTCATCAACCGCAAGGTGCGCGCCCACCGGAATGTTATAAGACTTCGTATCGGTCTTACCATTTACAATAATTGCCGGGTTCTTGGTCTTATCGCGGGTATCGGTAATTACTTTTTCACGGTGACCGGTTTGCTCATCCGATTCTTCCTTATATGTAATGCCTTCAATGATAGCCTCGTATCCAATCTCACCATCAAACTCAGAAAGAATTACAGCATTGTACGGATCCCAATAACACAATTCTTCACCTTTCTCTACTTTCTGCCCATCTTTCACCTTCAGGAAGGCTCCGTAAGGAACGTTGTTGGTAATCAGCACACGCTTCTCTTCATCCAAAATTCTGATTTCACCGGTACGACCCATTACTACTTTTACCTTATTCTCTTCACGGTCGGTGGTATCGATTGTACGAATACCTTCAAACTCAATTGTTCCGGAGAATTTTGCTTTAATGTTTGCTTCGGTAGCAATGTTAGAAGCTGTACCACCCACGTGGAAAGTACGAAGTGTAAGCTGCGTACCNGGTTCACCAATAGATTGTGCAGCAATTACACCTACCGCTTCACCCGCTTGTACCATTTTACCGGTTGCCAGGTTACGACCGTAACATTTAGCACAGCCACCTATTTTGGTTTCGCAAGTTAAAATAGAGCGAATCTCAACCTCCTCAATACTGCTCTCTTCTATCTTCTTCGCAATCTCATCTGTTATCTCTTCGTTGGCTGCACAAATCAACTCTTCCGAAATCGGATCATAAATATCATGAACCGTTACACGACCTAAAATTCTTTCAGACAGTGGTTCAACAATATCTTCGTTGTCTTTCAGCGCTGTTACATGTAATCCACGCAATGTGCCGCAATCTTCTTCGGTGATTACAAGATCCTGCGCCACATCCACCAGCCTGCGGGTTAAGTAACCCGCATCGGCTGTTTTCAAGGCTGTATCCGCAAGACCTTTACGCGCACCGTGCGTAGAAATGAAGTACTCCAATACATCCAATCCTTCGCGGAAGTTGGAAAGAATCGGGTTCTCAATAATGGAACCTACTGAACCGGCCAGGTTTTTCTGAGGCTTGGCCATCAGACCACGCATACCACCTAACTGGCGAATCTGCTCTCTCGAACCACGGGCACCGGAGTGCATCATCATGTAGATTGAGTTGAACCCTTGCTGATCTTCTTCCAACTGCTTCATCAGCGTGTTGGTAAGCATCGTATTGGTACGGGTCCAGATATCAATTACCTGGTTGTAACGTTCGTTATCGGTAATAAGACCCATCATGTAGTTGTTCCATACNAGAATCAACTTCTTTTGAGCGTCTTCTACTAANTTTTTCTTTTCGGCAGGAACCTTCACATCACCCAGCCCCATCGACAACCCACCTTTGTAAGCCATCTGGAATCCTAACTCCTTAATATCATCCAGAAACTTGGCTGTTTTAGCCTGACCTGCCACGCGGAATACCTCGGCAATAATGGTTTGTAGTTTCTTCTTGGTTAGAAGTTCATCTACAAAGCCAACTTCAGTTGGCACCACCTGGTTAAAGATTACGCGACCGGTTACGGTTTCAACCATCTTAGTTTCCAGGTCGCCTGTCTTCTTATCGCGTGTATTTACACGTACTTTAATCAATGCATGCTTGGAAAGCCTGCCTTCGTTGTAGGCAATGATTACTTCTTCTGCTGAGTAGAATTTCTTGCCTTCGCCTAACTGACCTTTGCGGCCTTTTGTTAAGTAATACAGACCCAACACCATGTCCTGAGAAGGTACGGTAATAGGANNGGCTCCGTTGGCAGGGTTCAAAATGTTGTGCGAAGACAACATCAACAACGATGCTTCCAGAATAGCTTCCTGGCCAAGCGGCACGTGAACGGCCATCTGGTCACCGTCAAAGTCAGCGTTAAACGCAGTACACACCAATGGGTGCAACTGAATCGCTTTTCCTTCGATCAGTTTTGGCTGGAAAGCCTGGATACCCAGGCGGTGAAGGGTTGGGGCACGGTTCAAAAGAACAGGATGTCCTTTCAATACGTTTTCCAAAATATCCCACACCACAGGATCTTTGCGATCTACTATTTTCTTGGCCGACTTAACGGTTTTAACGATTCCTCTTTCAATCAGCTTACGGATAATGAATGGCTTGAATAACTCAGCCGCCATATCCTTTGGCAACCCGCACTCGTGTAGTTTTAATTCCGGACCTACCACAATTACAGAACGGCCCGAGTAGTCAACACGCTTACCAAGCAAGTTTTGACGGAAACGTCCTTGCTTACCCTTCAGCATATCGCTCAATGATTTCAGTGCGCGGTTTCCATCTGAACGAACCGCATTCACTTTACGCGAGTTATCAAACAACGAGTCAACCGCTTCCTGAAGCATGCGCTTCTCGTTACGAAGAATTACTTCAGGTGCTTTAATATCGATCAAACGCTTCAGACGGTTGTTACGGATAATTACACGTCTGTAAAGGTCGTTCAAATCTGAGGTAGCGAACCGACCACCATCCAATGGAACTAACGGACGTAACTCGGGTGGAATTACCGGTACCATTTTAATAGTCATCCACTCCGGACGGTTTTCGATACGGGTATTTGCATCGCGGAACGCTTCTACCACTTTCAAACGCTTTAAGGCTTCGGCCTTACGTTGTTGCGAGGTATCGGTAGCGGCCTGGTGACGCAATTCGTATGAAAGCTCATCCAACTTTACGCGCGACAATAACATCTCCAAGGCATCAGCGCCCATCTTGGCGATGAATTTCTTCGGATCGTTATCATCCAATAATTGATTTTCGCGTGGAAGCTTATCTACAATGTCTAAGTATTCTTCTTCGGTTAAGAAATCCAAACGGTTAACACCGTCTTCTTCCTTCACACCGGGTTGAATCACCACATATCGTTCGTAGTAAATGATCTGATCCAACTTCTTGGTTGGAAGACCTAAAAGATAACCGATTTTGTTCGGCAATGAACGGAAATACCAGATGTGTGCAACCGGAACCACCAATTCGATGTGGCCCATACGCTCACGTCTTACTTTCTTCTCGGTAACTTCAACACCGCACCGATCGCAGATAATACCCTTGTAGCGAATGCGCTTGTACTTTCCGCAATGACATTCCCAATCCTTTACCGGACCAAANATGCGCTCGCAGAATAAACCACCCATCTCCGGCTTGTAGGTACGGTAGTTGATGGTTTCAGGCTGCGTTACTTCACCATGCGAGCTTTCCAGGATAGATTCCGGAGAAGCAAGGCTGATAGTGATTTTTGAGAAGTCGTTGTTGATCTTTTTATTTTTCTGAAAGACATCTTAGTAGTAGTTAGTCTTTAGTAATTAGTTATTAGTAACCAGTTCTACATCTTGAGTCCTCAGTAACCAGGTACTAAGGACCCAGGACTATCAACTTTCTTAATCCATCGTAATCTCTAATGCAAGACCACGCAATTCGTGAACAAGCACGTTGAACGATTCAGGGATATTCGGCTTGCGCATATTCTCCCCTTTCACAATTGATTCGTAGGCTTTCGCACGGCCAATCACATCGTCAGATTTAATGGTGAGGATTTCCTGCAGGATGTGCGATGCACCAAAGGCCTCAATCGCCCAAACCTCCATTTCTCCAAAACGCTGTCCACCAAACTGTGCCTTACCACCCAACGGCTGTTGCGTAATAAGTGAGTACGGCCCGATAGAACGTGCGTGCATCTTATCATCAACCAGGTGACCCAGTTTAAGCATGTACGCCATACCAACCGTTACGGGTTGATCAAACTTTTCACCGGTTAAGCCATCATACAAATAGGTACGGCCAAATTCAGGTAACCCAGCTTCTGCCAACTCAGATGATACCTGGTCAATCGAAGCACCGTCAAAAATCGGAGTAGCATACCTGCGACCTAATTTCTTACCGGCCCATGCCAATACGGTTTCATAGATTTGACCCAGGTTCATACGCGAGGGTACACCCAGTGGATTCAAACAAATATCAACCGGGGTTCCATCTTCCAGGAATGGCATGTCTTCTTCGCGTACAATGCGCGCCACCACACCCTTGTTACCATGGCGACCGGCCATCTTATCTCCCACTTTTAGTTTACGTTTCTTAGCCACATAAACTTTCGCCAACTGCACAATACCTGCTGGCAATTCGTCACCTACTTCCAGAGTAAAACGCTCGCGTTTAAACTCACCAGAAATTACGTTCCGCTTGTTGAGGTAATTCTTAACCAACTCTGCTACCAGGTCGTTGGTATGATCTTCTGTCGTCCAGCTTTCCAGGCTTACGTCTGCAATCAGGTTTACTTCTTCCGGCACGTTGTAGTTGCTCTCATCACGGTAAATGTTCTTATCCGGGAAAAGGTTGTTTTCAAGAACCTTTGCCGAGAACTTTACGCCTTTGCTGATTAACTCATCTCCGAATTTGTGTTTCACACCCTGGCTGGTTTTACCTGTTAACAGGGTGGTTAACTTCTTGATCATTTCGGCACGAAGTTCAGTAAGCTCCTTGCTGTAACGATTTTTCAATGCATCCAACTCTTTCTTAGACTTGTTGCGCACATCTTTGTCGCGCTTAGGTCTTGAGAATAGTTTAGTATCAATCACCACACCTTTTAATGATGGAGGCGCTTTCATCGAAGCATCCTTCACATCCCCTGCCTTATCGCCAAAGATGGCACGTAACAGTTTTTCTTCTGGTGTTGGATCGGTTTCTCCTTTTGGAGTAATCTTTCCAATCAGAATATCTCCTTCTTTTACTTCANNTCCTATGCGAATGATACCATTCTCATCCAAATGTTTCACTGCTTCTTCACTCACGTTTGGAATTTCCGAGGTGAGTTCTTCTTCGCCACGCTTGGTATCGCGTACTTCCAGTTCAAATTCTTCCACGTGAATTGATGTATAAACATCATCGCGCACCACGCGTTCTGAAATTACAATCGCATCTTCGAAGTTGTATCCCTGCCAAGGCATATAGGCTACCAATAGGTTACGGCCAAGTGCCAACTCGCCATTAGCCGTACCATAACCCTGACATAAAGGTTGTCCTTTCACTACTCTATCGCCTTTCTTCACCAAAGGAGTGAGGTTAATGCAGGTATCCTGGTTGGTTCTTCTGAACTTGATCAGGCTGTAGGATTTAACCTCATCATCAAACCGAACCATTTGTTGTTCATCCGATACTTCGTACCGAACCACTACTTTCTTGGCATCAACATACTCTACGGTACCGGTGCCTTCTGCAAGGGTTAAGGTACGTGAGTCAATGGCTATTCTGCCTTCCAGGCCGGTACCTACAATGGGTGCTTCCGGACGCATGAGCGGAACAGCCTGCCGTTGCATGTTCGAACCCATCAATGCACGGTTTGCATCATCATGTTCCAGGAATGGAATCATGGACGCTGCAATCGACACAATCTGGTTCGGGGCAATGTCCATGTAGCGGATTTCTTTTGGTTCCACTACGGGAAANTCACCTTCGAAGCGAGCCTTGATACGCTCATCTTCAATTTCACCATTGCTCTTTATTTTCACATTCGCTTGCGCGATGTTGTGCGTATCTTCTTCTTCGGCAGTAAGGAAGATTACTTCTTTGCCTTTTACTTTACCGCTCTCTACTTTTCTGTAAGGAGTTTCGATAAAGCCCATCTTGTTTACTTTGGCGTGAACGCAAAGGGATGAAATCAACCCGATGTTCGGACCTTCCGGGGTTTCGATGGTACACAAACGACCATAGTGGGTATAGTGTACATCTCGCACTTCGAAACCGGCACGCTCTCTGGAAAGACCACCTGGCCCGAGTGCCGACATCCTGCGCTTGTGCGTGATCTCAGCCAACGGATTGGTTTGATCCATGAACTGGGATAACTGGTTGGTTCCAAAGAAGGAGTTGATTACAGAAGACAGTGTGCGCGCATTGATCAGATCAACCGGCTTGAAGTCTTCGTTATCGCGCACGTTCATTCTTTCTTTGATGGTTCTGGCCATACGGGCAAGACCTACACCAAACTGAGAATATAATTGTTCACCTACTGTTCTTACACGTCTGTTGCTCAAGTGGTCAATGTCATCCACAACCGCCTTCGAGTTGATTAACCCGATCAGGTATTTCACAATCAGAATAATATCTTCGGTTGTTAATACGCGCTGGTCGAAACTCAGATCAAGTCCTAATTTCTTGTTGATCCGGTAACGACCCACTTCACCTAAGTCGTAACGTTTTTCACTAAAGAACAAACTCTGGATAATATCACGGGCGGTTTGTTCATCCGGTGCTTCCGTATTTCTTAGTTGACGGTAGATTTGTTCAACCGCTTCTTTCTCTGAGTTAGAGTTATCTTTAGCCAGTGTGTTGAAGATGATGTGGTAATCGGCCACGTTTACATCTTCGCGATGCAGGATAATTGACTTCACACCCGACTCGATGATTACGTCAACATCTTCCGCACTCAATACATGGTCGCGCTCCAACAACACTTCGTTCCGATCGATGGAAACAACCTCACCGGTATCTTCATCCACGAAGTCCTCCGTCCAGGTTTTTAATACCCGGGCGGCCAACTTGCGGCCTACGGTTTTCTTAAGCGTGTTTTTGTTAGCTTCAATTTCTTCTGATAACCCAAAGAGATCCAGAATATCTTTATCGGTACCATAACCAATGGCGCGCAGCAGGGTGGTTACGGGGAATTTNTTCTTACGATCGATGTACGCGTACATAACCGCGTTCACATCGGTAGCAAATTCAATCCATGAACCTTTAAACGGGATAATGCGTGCAGAATACAACTTCGTTCCATTNGGTGTGTTTACTCATGGCAAAAACACACCTGGCGAACGGTGTAACTGCGATACGATAACCCGTTCCGCTCCGTTGATAACAAAAGAGCCTTTTTCGGTCATGTAGGGAATGTTTCCAAANAACACTTCCTGTTCAATGGTTTGGAAATCTTCGTTGTCCTCGTCATTACAAGTAAGGCGAAGTTTTGCTTTCAACGGCACGGAAAAGGTTAATCCGCGGTCGATGCATTCATCTACATTATACTTAGGAGGATCGATGGTGTAATCCACAAACTCGAGCACGAAGTTTTCGCGTGAGTCAGAGATTGGGAAGTTCTCTGCAAATACTTTAAAGAGCCCTTCGTTTTGTCTTTTTCTGCAGGTGTTTNNCGATCTGCAAAAGTCTTTGAACGATTGAAGTTGAATATCGAGAAAATCAGGGTATTCAAGAACCTTCTCAATTGATGAGAAGTCAATCCTGTTATTTGCTGTTGTCTTCTTTGCCAAGGTACGTTACGTTTAAATTCCCGGACTAGACTAATCCATTACTACATGTTAGGTACTTAGCTTACAAGCTATAAATAGGGAAAGACCCCAGTTCCAATTCAATGGATCTGGGGCCTGAATTCCTCAGACGGTACCCTTCGTCCTCAAGAGCTGAATTGAATTACTTCAATTCAACCTCAGCACCAGCCTCAACCAGTTGCTTCTTCAGGTTTTCAGCCTCGTCTTTTGGTAAACCTTCTTTGATAGTTTTAGGAGCTCCGTCCACTACATCTTTCGCTTCTTTCAAGCCAAGACCAGTTAATTCTTTTACAAGCTTAACAATTTGGAGTTTGTTAGCACCTGCTGACTTCAATACAACATCGAAGTTGGTTTTTCAGCAGCAGCACCAGCGCCACCACCAGCAGCAGGACCAGCCGCAACAGCTACCGCAGCAGCAGCAGGTTCAATACCATAAGTTTCTTTCAGGTAAGAAGCTAATTCATTTACTTCTTTAACGGTAAGTTCTACCAGTTGATCGCCAAGAGATTTTACGTCAGCCATGATTTGTAAGTGTTTAAAATTCTGTTTTTAATTTTGTTTTCTTTCTTCCAAAGCCTTTACCAGACCTGCTACCGTTTGCTTGCCGCTTAACAAAGCAGACAATACATTCTTGGCAGGAGATTGCAGCAATGAAATAACTTCGCCAATGAGTTCATTTTTCGATTTCAACTCAGCCAGCGTGTTGAGGTTTTCCTCTCCGATAAACAGAGTGGATTCGATGGAGGCACTTTTAAAACCTGGTTTGCCCTCCAACTTTTTCTGNTACTCTTTAATAACTTTTGCCGGTAGGTTACCTGCCTCTTTCGAGAAAATAACTCCGGAAAAGCCTTTTAGTGTACCAAACAACTCTTCATAATTACCTTTNTGCTTTTCCAATGCTTTGCGGATAAACGTGTTTTTATACACACGGTACTCCACTCCGGCATTGAAACAAAGTCTGCGAAACGCGTTAATCTGCGCTACGGTCAGACCGGAAGCATCGGTAATATAAAAGTGGTTGTGCTGAGAAAACTTCTCTGCCAACTCTTCTATTACTTGTCCTTTTTCTTCCCTGGTCATTGTTTTTATTTTTTAGACCTATACAACCGAATTCTTATCCACCATTACACCGGGGCTCATCGTGGAAGACAGGGCTATACTTTGAATGTATGTTCCCTTCGATGAAGCTGGTTTTAACTTAACCACTGTATTAATAAGTTCAGCAGCATTGTCTTTGATCTTGTCTGCGCTGAAGGAAGCCTTACCTATACTGGCGTGAATAATTCCTTGTTTATCAATTTTGAAGTCAACCTTACCCGCTTTCACTTCTTTCACTGCTTTTCCAACTTCCAGGGTAACGGTACCCGACTTCGGGTTTGGCATTAAACCACGGGGGCCCAACACTTTACCTAACTTACCAACCTTAGCCATTACGGTAGGCATGGTAATAATTACATCAATATCTGTCCAGCCGGCTTCAATCTTTTGAATATAGTCGTCCAGACCTACATGCTCGGCACCGGCATCTTTTGCTTCCTGCGCTTTGTCAGGTGTGCACAGCACCAATACCCGTACTGTTTTTCCCAGACCGTGCGGTAGTGTTACCACACCACGCACCATCTGATCTGATTTTTTNGGATCAACGCCCAGGCGGATGTCCACATCCACCGATGCATCGAACTTGGTGAAGGTAATTTCCTTCATAACCTTGGCTGCATCTTCCAGAGAATACTCTTTCTCCAGGTTGTGCTTGGCGAGTACCGCCTTTCTGTTTTTAGTCAACTTTGCCATTGTAATTCTTATTTATCCCAGGGGCGGTGCCACTTACTGTAACGCCCATACTGCGTGCAGTACCGGCAATCATTTTCATAGCCGAGTCAACTTTAAATGCATTCAGGTCAGGCATTTTTAACTCTGCAATTTTTTAATCTGATCCCAGCTAATGGCACCCACTTTAGCGCGGTTAGGTTCTTTTGAACCTTTCTGCAATTTGATAGCCTCCATAATTAATACGGCTGCCGGAGGGGTTTTAATAACGAAGTCGAAAGACTTGTCGTTATAAATTGTAATCAGCACAGGCAAAATCTGGCCTTGCTTATCCTGCGAACGTGCGTTGAACTGTTTGCAGAAGTCCATGATGTTCAAACCTTTTGAACCAAGCGCTGGACCAATTGGAGGTGCAGGGTTTGCCTGACCACCTTTTACCTGCAATTTCAAATAACCGGTTACTTCCTTAGCCATTGTATTACTAGTCTACTTTTTCTACTTGCATATAACTCAACTCAACCGGTGTATTTCTTCCAAAGATTTTCACCATTACGTTGAGCTTTTTCTTGTCTTCAAANATTTCTTCTACTGAACCTGTAAAACCACTGAATGGACCATCCATTACTTTTACCGATTCGCCTTTGATAAACGGAGTTTCCAGTTTTTCTTCAAACTGATCTACTTCATCTACCTTACCCAGTATCCGGTTTACTTCAGACTGCCGAAGTGCAACCGGTTCTTTCGATGTGGCGCTGGAACCATTGGTTCCTAAAAAGCCAATCACACCGGGAATATTATTTACCGTGTGGTATGCTTCGCCATTCGATAGATCGGCTGAAACCAACACATAGCCCGGAAAGAAATTTCTTTCGCGAACCCGTTTCTTGCCATTCCGCATCTCATACACCTTCTCGCTCGGTATCAACACTTGCGGAATAAAATCCACCAGTTTAGACCGCTCGATTTCGGTTTCCAGGTAAGACTTTACTTTCTTTTCCTGGCCGCTGATAACGCGCAACACATACCATTTTAACTCTGCCATGGATTTTTCCGGATTTAGAATTCGCGATAAAACCAGGACAAAGCATTATTGAACCCGAGGTCGATAACACCAATTATAATTGCAAAAATCAACGAAGCTACCAGCACCAAGATGGCGCTGCTTTGCAACTCGTTAAATTTTGGCCACGAAACCTTGTTACGGATCTCGTCAATGGACTCCAGAATATAGTTCTTAACTTTTTCCATCCATCAATAATTTTTTTGCGGCTTTTCTAATTTCTCAGTTTTAATACCGCAGCTTAAAACCGTACCATCCACCTGCCTTTTTTATGCACGGGTGGAGAGATTCGAACTCCCATCAACGGTTTTGGAGACCGCTATTCTACCCTTGAACTACACCCGTTTGTCTGAGTCCTTGGAAATTGTTCGTTCCAAAACCGCCAATTCAAAAGGACTGCAAAGGTAGAACAAGCAGTATATAAAACAAAAGCGTTTCCAAGAAAATCTAGGAAACGCTTTATTGTTGATTATCAGATAATTAGCTCTAATTAAGTAGATGGATAGAGCTGCTTATTTGATGTTAGTCTAAAATCTCAGTTACCTGACCAGAACCTACGGTACGGCCACCTTCGCGGATAGCGAAACGAAGACCTTTTTCCATAGCGATCTTGTTGATCAGTTCCACTTCGATGGTAACGTTATCACCAGGCATAACCATTTCAATACCGGCTGCAAGTTTAATTTCACCTGTAACGTCTGTTGTACGGAAGTAAAACTGAGGGCGGTACTTGTTGAAGAACGGAGTGTGACGACCACCTTCTTCTTTAGAAAGCACGTACACTTCGGCCTTGAACTTCGCGTGCGGGGTTACTGAACCCGGCTTGCAAATAACCATACCCCGGGTGATTTGCTCCTTTTCAATACCGCGCAACAACAACCCTACGTTGTCACCCGCTTCACCTCTGTCAAGGATTTTGCGGAACATTTCCACACCCGTAATGGTGGAAGAAAGGTTCTCAGCACCCATACCCAGGATCTGAACCGGATCGCCAGTTTTGATAACTCCACGCTCAATACGGCCGGTAGCCACTGTACCACGACCCGTAATTGAGAACACGTCTTCCACCGGCATTAGGAAATCTTTGTCAACCAAACGAACTGGAAGTTTGATGTAAGAATCAACCGCGCTCATCAATTCTTCGATTTTTCCAACCCACTTTGGATCGCCATTTAAACCACCCAAAGCAGAGCCACGGATAATTGGAATTTCATCGCCAGGAAANTCATACGCTGACAACAACTCGCGAATTTCCATTTCAACAAGGTCTAACAATTCAGGATCGTCCACCAAGTCCACTTTATTCATAAATACCACAAGGCCTGGTACACCTACCTGGCGAGACAACAGGATGTGCTCGCGGGTTTGCGGCATCGGACCATCGGTAGCAGCCACTACCAGGATCGCTCCGTCCATCTGGGCAGCACCGGTAACCATGTTCTTAACATAGTCAGCGTGACCCGGACAATCTACGTGTGCGTAGTGACGGTTTTCAGTCTGGTATTCTACGTGTGATGTGTTGATTGTAATACCACGCTCTTTTTCTTCAGGAGCGTTGTCGATTGACGAGAAGTCGCGCTCAGAGGCGAGGCCCTTCTTAGCCAATACTTTTGTAATTGCTGTTAACGTGGTTTTACCGTGGTCAACGTGACCAATGGTACCAATGTTAACGTGCGGTTTCGAGCGGTCAAATGTTTCTTTTGCCATGTTTGAAAATCCCAGTTAAAGTTTAAAGTGTATTAATAGTTAAAATAAAAGTTACTATGCCTTTACCCTGATTGCTCAGTGTAACACCCTAAACATTTTTAGCCTTTCGGATAGGAATTGCCATTTACATGGCTACCAGAACCTGTTATTTACCTTATTGATGTTCGCTACGCATCAGCAAATCAGATTCAAAATTCATCATTTAAAAACCCGGATCCGCACGTTTGCAAATCCCTGCATTCAATCTTCCGGGTTTTGAATCCGGAATCTTGAATTTTTAACTCCGTGTGAGTGTTGATGAGGATTGAACTCACGACCTCTTCCTTACCAAGGAAGTGCTCTACCACTGAGCTACAACAGCGAAGTCATTCAAATTTCAAATTCAAGATTTAAAATTTTTGCTTCTATTTAAGCTCAAAACTCAACTCCAAGTCCAAATTTTGAATTCGGAATCTTGAATTTTGAATCGATTGAGCGGGAGACGAGGCTCGAACCCGCGACCTATAGCTTGGAAGGCTATCGCTCTACCAACTGAGCTACTCCCGCATTTAATTCCGAATTCGAAATCTCAAATTCAAAATTAATTGGTGGGGAGAACAGGATTCGAACCTGTGAAGACATAAGTCAACAGATTTACAGTCTGTCCTCGTTGGCCGCTTGAGTATCTCCCCGTGCGTTACTTTTTAAAGAACATTCGGAGATCATCGAAAACTGCTCTCCCGCCTCTTTTTGGTTGGTTCCAAAAAATTAGGAGTGCAAAATTATACGGTTTTTCGGTTTGGCCAAACCCGCCTTTTAAAATTTGGAATTTTGAATGAGCTGTGGCGCTACATTACCACTATGTCATTGAGTAGATCTGGTCCGAATTCTTTTGAAAAATTTCCAGAATGCGGGATTTATTAAGAACCAGATCGTTTTTAAGAGATGGGCTGTCCAACTCGACAAACAGCACCTTATTCCTGATTTGAAGCCGTTTAGTGTGCCTGGCTACGATTTTACCCACCAGTTTTTCCCATGATGCAATCAGGTTGGCCTCATCAAACTTCGATTTAAGATGATAACTCTTTAGAAGTTTCTGAATAGCCTGCCCAATGTGCTGGGTATTTCCATCATTTTTTAAGTCGGCAGCCATGCACGGGTAAAAGTACCATTTTCGATAGTAAATATCCGGGCCCTAATTCCTGCATTAACCAGGATAACCTGTGTTCTATCCGGCCGCGCATCGGTAATAAAANAGTTGCCCAAACGAGCCTGCGGCCACCAGGGTAATTAACCGATGAATGCGATAATCATCCAGTTTATCAAAAATATCATCGAGTAATAAAATAGGCTTCAGGTTAAGACAGGTGCTAATCTCTTCAAACTCAGCCAGTTTTAAAGCTACCAAAAANGATTTCTGCTGCCCTTGCGAGCCCACCCTTCGTATTTCAAAACCATTTAATGTAAAAATAAAATCATCGCGGTGAACGCCAACCGTGGTACGTTGCAATGCCACATCGCGCTGCACAGAATTCTTTAACAATTGGGAAAAACTGGATTCGGCCAGGTCTGATTTATAATGAATACCAGCCTGCTCTTCAACTGCCTGGGCCAGATTGGCATAATGCTGCGCAACCCGTGTGGCAAATTGCATAGAAAATTTGTGGCGGGCATGAAAGATATACTCACCCGATTCGATCAATCGCACGTTATAACTTTCCAGCAAATTCATATCTACCTGGCCGCTATCCGAAAAATTTTTTAACAAACTGTTTCGCTGCTTGAGTGANTGCGTGTAGGTAATAAGATGCTCCAGATACAAGCGATCCGTTTGGCTTAGAATGGCATCTACAAATTTGCGTCTTAGTTCGGCTCCATCCCAAATCAGTTCAATATCCTGCGGAGCTATTAACACCACGGGGTATTTGCCAAGATGCTCTGAAAACCGCGTATAGTCCTGGCCATCTTCGCGTAAAATTTTCTTGCCGGCCGTTTGCACCACGCATTCTACTTCCGTTTGTTTGTTGCGCACGGTAAAGCCGCCCCGTAAAAAAGCCCGCCTCCTGGTGTTTAATGTTCTGGATATCGGAAGGATTAAAAGCGCTTTTCGACCATGATAAGTAGTGAATTGCATCCAGCACATTGGTTTTGCCCGACCCGTTGCGACCCACCAAACAAACAATGGGCGCATCGAAAGTAAGGTTTACATCTGCGTGGTTTTTAAAATTGAAAAGGCGAAGGTTGTTGAGAAACACGTAATCAGAAATAAAATTCAATTGTAAAGACGAACCGTCATTTGGCTATTGCCTACCGGTGGTGTATTTTCGCAACTCACAATTACCAATCAAAAGTAGCAATTATGGCAACTACAGCCCAAGCGAAAAGCAGCGCANAANAAGAGAAGAAAGCATATAGCAAAGAAACCTATATGTTTTGGTTTGAAAGCATGTTGTTGATGCGCAAGTTCGAGGAGAAATCGGGGCAGCTTTACGGAATGCAANAAATCCGTGGCTTCTGCCATTTATACATCGGCCAGGAAGCTTGTGCAGCCGGCTCGGTTTCGGCTTTACGCAAAGGCGATAAGTATATTACTGCTTACCGCGATCACGCGCATCCATTGGCACTTGGTACCAGCCCCAATGCCATCATGGCCGAACTTTATGGAAAAGAGACGGGCATAACCAAAGGCAAAGGCGGCTCGATGCACATTTTTGATAAAGAACACAATTTTATGGGCGGCCACGGAATTGTTGGCGCCCAGGTTCCACTGNGGGCCGGAATCGGTTTTGCCGAGAAGTACAATAAAACCGGAAACCTGTGTATTTGCTACATGGGCGATGGGGCGGTAAGACAGGGTGCCTTTCACGAAGCCCTTAACCTTTCCATGCTCTGGAAAATTCCGGTGATTTTTGTGATTGAAAACAATGGCTATGCCATGGGTACATCGGTACAGCGTACTTCCAATGTGCATGAATTATATACGCTGGGCGAATCGTACGATATGCCATCTGAAGCAGTTGACGCTATGAACGTAGAGGCGGTGCACGAGGCCGTTGAGCGGGCAGCCGAGCGGGCACGTGCAGGCGAAGGCCCAACCCTGTTGGAATTCCGCACCTACCGGTATAAAGGCCATTCGATGAGCGATCCGCAGAAATACCGCACCAAAGATGAAGTGGAGGAATACAAGCAGCGCGACCCGATTGAGCAGGTTCGTGCTACCATTCTGAGTAAGAAAATTGCCACCGAANAAGAACTGGAGGCCATTGAAGCCAAAGTGAATGCACAAGTTGAAGAAAGCGTAAAGTTTGCAGAAGAATCTGATTTTCCGAACCCATCCGAGGCCCTTACCGATGTGTATTACGAGCCCAACTATCCGTTTATAATGGATTAAGCGGCTTTTGTTAAATAGGACTGAATGCTTAGTTTTGCGTCCCGTTCCAGATTATTGGAACGGGACTTTTATTTTTATCAACATCATGGCAAAAAAGAAGGAAGAANAAAAGGACGTTCTCGAAAACGCAGAGGTGCTTCAGGAAAAACTGGTTGGTATTGAAGGCTGGTTTGAGAACAATCCTAAAATAGCAATCGGAGTTGTAGCAGCCGTAATTCTGCTTGTGGGTGGTNTTTTTGGATATAAGTATTACAACAACAACCAGGACAATCAGGCACAAAGCGAAATGTTTCAGGCTATCCGTTATTTCGAAGCCGACAGTTTAAACCTGGCTTTAAATGGTGATGGCAACAACCTGGGCTTTATCCAGATCATTGAAGATTACAGCAGCACCAAGGCGGGTAATCTTGCCAACTATTATGCGGGTATCATTTACCTGAAGCAAGGAAAATTTCCTTTAGCCATATTTCACCTGGAAGATTTCACTGNNAATGATTTATTGGTGCAAGCCCGCGCCTATAGCCTGATTGGCGATGCCTACATGGAGCAGGATAATTTTGATGATGCTGCAAAATACTATGCAAAAGCGGCCAGTTATAAACCCAATAAAGAGTTTACGCCTACGTACCTGATGAAGGCTGCGCTGGCTTACGAAAAATTAAACCAGGCTGATAAAGCAAAGGCTGCCTATCAAACTATTATTGACGAGTTCTGGGAATCGAGCGAGTACCAGAATGCCAGAAAATTTAAGGCAAGGCTGGAACCCAACTCATAAAAAGAATTTGATGTACTTTTGAAAGGGATAGTGAACTATCCCTTTTATTGATTAACTAATAACGCATGGCTGGCCAACTCAAAACAGTTTCAGGAAAAAGTAAAATCAACCTTTCGNGGAAAAAATTTGCCCTTGTGGTGGCCGAATGGAACGAGGATGTAACCGAAGCACTGTATGAGGGTGCATACCAGGCCTTGCAAAAACTGGGGGTGAAGAAATCGGGTATAATCAGANAAAATGTACCCGGTACTTTTGAACTTACCTTAGGCGCCCTTTGGATGGCCGAACAGAAAAGTATTGATGCCGTAATATGCATTGGTTGTGTGATACAGGGCGATACCCCGCACTTCGATTACATCTGCCAAAGTGTTTCGTACGGACTAACAGAGGTAACTATTAAAACCCGCAAGCCTGTAATTTTTGGTGTGCTTACCACGCTTACCAAAGCACAAGCACTGGAGCGTGCCGGTGGAAAGTATGGTAATAAAGGCGAAGAAGCCGCAGTTACTGCTGTGAACATGTTAGCGTTTGGTAAGTAACCTTATGTGTGTTCCCTCATAATAAAGAAAGGGGTTGATGAAGTCATCAACCCCTTTTCTTTCTTCATCCGTTACGCTTAGAAGTGCTTTACAATCTCATTGCCAAATTCAGAGCACTTTAACATGGTTGCTCCTTCCATCAGGCGGTGAAAATCGTATGTAACGCGTTTGGAAGAAATTGCTTTTTCCAATCCTTTGTTTACAAGATCAGCGGCCTCCTGCCATCCCATATATTCCAGCATCATAACGCCCGATAAGATTAGTGAGCCTGGATTAACTTTATCCTGACCCGCGTATTTTGGCGCGGTACCGTGTGTAGCTTCAAATATGGCGTGGCCGGTTATGTAGTTGATGTTAGCCCCNGGTGCAATACCAATACCGCCCACCTGGGCTGCCAACGCATCGCTCAGATAATCGCCATTCAGGTTTAGCGTAGCAATCACAGAAAAATCATCCGGGCGGGTAAGCACTTGTTGTAAGGTGATATCGGCAATAGAATCTTTAATTAAAACCTTGCCTGCTGCCAGGGCCGCTTTTTGTTCTGCATTGGCAGCTTCTTCCCCTTTTTCTTTTTTNGTTTTCTCCCACTCGTTCCAGGTATAAACTTTATCGCCAAAGTATTCTTTTGCAATGGCATATCCCCAATCGCGGAAAGCACCCTCGGTAAACTTCATAATGTTACCCTTGTGTACCAACGTTACTGACTTACGCTTAAATTTAATTGCATAGGCAATAGCGCTGTGAATCAGGCGTACACTGCCGCTCCAGCTAACAGGTTTAATGCCAATACCTACATTCACATCCGTTTTGGCATTGGTTGCTCCAACTGACTTCCAGAACAACTCTGATTTCTCTTTTGTGTTGAATCTGATCTTGTTATACTCCTTTGGAAATTCTTTGGCCAGAAAATCCAACACCTTTTGTGCCTCGGCTGAACCTGCCGCAAACTCAATTCCGGCATAGATGTCTTCGGTATTCTCGCGGAAGATAACCATATCTACCGCTCCCGGGTTTTTAACCGGTGAGGGAACACCCTGGTACCAGCGCACCGGACGAAGACACACATACAAATCCAAAATCTGGCGAAGGGCTACGTTCAACGAACGGATACCACCACCTACCGGAGTGGAGAGTGGACCTTTGATTCCCACCAGGTAGTCGCGGAAAGCGTCCAGGGTTTCATCGGGCAACCAATTGCCAACCTGGTTAAATGATTTTTCACCAGCCAGAACTTCTTTCCAGTTTATTTTGCGTTTGCCACCATAAGCCTTTGCTACTGCAGCGTCCAGCACGTGTTGCGATGCTTTCCAAATGTCGGGGCCCGTTCCGTCACCCTCAATAAAAGGTATTGTTGGATTATCCGGCACAGTAAGTTTGCCGTTGCTGATGGTTATTTTCTGATCACTCATTGTATTGTTTTTAAAAAGATTCGATTTGAATTTTGCGGGTTGAAATTATGAAAAATCCGGTAACTAATAGTGCTTATTGGTACCGGGAAGGGTGCAGTCCTTAAGGGGATTCCGGCTTCCAACCCTCAGCCATGGGGCATCTTGGCCGGAAGGCGTAAAAACCTGGGTATAAACGGGTTGGTGATACCCTATCTCTTACCGTTTCTGATTTTTTACATACCGGCACAAGAATTCTGGTTCAATTATTTCAGATAAACTGCGGCCTGTTTGCCCAACACAACTTCTACATGATCGGTTAAGGTTGTGGTTAAGGCATAGCCGGTATAGGTTGGGGTAACCGGAAATTGCGTGTGGCTCCGGTTTACCAATACTGCTACTTCCAGTTTCTTTACTTCAATTTCCAGAAACGGTTTCATACCAAATGCCAGGGTGCGGCCGGTGTTCAACACATCGTCAATCAACACAATGCATTTCTTCTTAAGGTCTTTTGCCTCGCAATCCAATTCTACGGCTCCCTGCAAGGGGGCAAACTTATCGAGTGTAACCTTAACCACTTTTGGCTCGATTGGAGCAATGGTTTCTAACTCGCGCGCCAACAATTTAGCAAAGGTGTAACCCTGGCCATCGATGCCGGCCAAAACCAACACCTTCTCTTTGAAATTATTTTCAAAGATCTGATAGGCAATGCGCTTAATCTTTTGATTTACGTTTACTGCATCCAGTACTAATGTGCGTTGGGGTTCGCTCATGGCAACGGAACGACTTTGCTGTCTTTAAAAGTAGAAAGGATTACGGTTGATTGCATATTATCAACCACTTCAATGTTACTTACTTTTTCCAGCATCAGGTTTTGATAGGCTGGAATATCAGGTGCAACAACTTTCAGTATAAAATCGGCCTGGCCGGTTACATGGTGGCATTCAATTACCTCATCAATTTTATTGATGGCACTAATAAACTTGGCAATATTGTCTTTGTTGTGACCTTTCAACGACACAGTAACAAACGTACACACGCCCAACCCCACACTGGCCATATCCACCACCGCATGATAACTTTTAAGAATGCCGGAGTTTTCCAGTTTCTTAACACGCTCTAATGTAGGTGCGGGCGATAGTCCTATCTCCTGTGCCAGTTGGGCATTGGTAATGTTTGAATTTGCCTGCAGGATTTCTAAAATCTTGCGGTCGGTTGCATCCAGTTTTACTTTCATGTGTTTTTATTCATTCCATCATCAGAATAAAAAGTAGGTTTTAGTTCTGAGTGTAAGTAAAATTAGAAGAAAATTTTTGTTTTGGAACCGATTGGATTATAAAATTCTCAAACTAATTCATAATCGCTTATCAGAGAAAGTATTTCCTTTCACTCAGAATTTTTGCAATTCCTTTATCGAGATCTAACAATTCTCGATTAAGAATCCTTTTCATTTTTGAAGCATCGGGCTGTCTACGGGTCATATCGCCTTCCTTTAACGGTGGCAAATAAACTATTTCGGATTTAGATCCGGTAAGTTCAATGATGGCCTTTGCTAATTGTAAAATGGTATAGTTCTGATCGCTGCCAATGTTAATCACATCATTTATTGCCAAATTCTGATCAAGAATTCTGATCATGCAATCTACATTATCATCAATATAACAGAAGGTGCGGCTTTGCAGACCCTTGCCATAGATGGTGATTGGCGAATTACTAAGCGCTGCCTTTATAAACTTTGAGATTACGAAATCGGTACTTTGCCGTGGTCCGTACGTGTTAAAAAATCTGAAAATGGTAAACGGCAAGCCAAACTCCTGCTGGTAAGAACGACAAAATGCTTCGCCCACATTTTTTACAACGGCATAAGGCAACCGGGAGTTAAGGGGTGTTGTTTCTTCATTTTGAGGAAGTTCTACAGGTTCGCCATATACTTCGGATGAGCTTGAGAAAAANACCCGCTTAACTCCAGTGTTTTTACTTAACTCCAAAATGTTTTTTATTCCATTCAAATCATTAAGCACCAAAACAGGATTTTCCAGGGTACGCTTTACACCCACTACTGCTGCAAAGTGAAACACATAATCAAATTGATAGCTTGTCATGATTGCAGCGATGTCCTGGTAATGGTTTACATCGCATTTGATGAACTTGCAATTCCTTTGCACGGGTACTTTCCGTAAGTCACCAGTTAACAGGTTATCAATCAATACCACTAAATATTCGGAATTGGTTAATAGTTTTTCAGCTAACGAACTTCCGATAAATCCGGCTCCTCCGGTAATCAAAATCTTGGTCATAAACTCAACAAAGACATCAAAATTAATAAATCAGCATGAATAGACTGCTTTATAGACCTGTTCTGCTATCTGAAAATTGCGGTAGGTTTCAGCTAGCCGCCTGATGCGCATTTTGGTTTGCGCTTCGGGTTGTTTCAANAGGTTATCCAACACCGCTAAAGCACGGTCATATTCCACTTTTGACAGTGTGGTTAAAACGGCACCTGCCTCATGGCGTAATACAATATCGGAATCATCTGAGATGTTTGCTGGTATTACCACAGGCAACCCAAGTGCCCAATACTCACCGTCTTTGATGGGTGTGCAATATTTNTTNGTTGGAACAGGCTTTACCGGTGTGATACCAAAATGGCCCAGGGCCATGTAGCGCGGAACTTCATGATGTGCCACAAACCTGGTAATTACTATGGTTGGATTTATGTTGACTGTTGCACAATCTTTTTCAATCTCCTCTCTGCTGTGGTTTGTTAACATCAACACCCTGAGTCTATCACCCCATTTTTCAACGGCTGCCTTAAAGAACTGAAATACCTCTTCGCGCAGGTAAATACCACCCAACTTTCCTGCATAAACACAAATTATTTTGTCATGGAGGCCTAACTCATCCAATAATTTCTTATCGCGTAAAATATCGGCAGAAAACAAGGCAAGATCCACACAGGCCGGCTTCACATGAAATTTCGAAATAGTTACACCAAATTTTTCCTGTGCATAGTGAAACATTCCTGCCGTGGTAGCGATAATTGTATCGGCTCGTTTCGTTTGTAGTCGTTCCATTGCGAACAACAACTTAAAAGCCAATCCATTTCTGCTCCACGTTCCGTTTTCAAGCATTGCCTCGGCATGTGGCTCGTAACTATCCAGAATTAATTTGCATCCTGTAATTTTTGACAATACATAGCCAATGGCTCCTGGTGGGGTGCAAAAGCAATGAATAACGTTTATTTTATTTTTCCGTATTACCCAAACCAATTCTATCCCGGCTTTAAGCCACATCCACAAGGCGTGTATTCCAAATGGTTTGTAGTGAAAAGGCTTCCATGCAAGGTGATTTTTAGCTAATTCGTTTTGTATATGATTGTCTGCGTCCTGAAGTGTTTCTTTTTGCTTTTCTAATGTTACAAGCGTAATAGAACCAATTGAGTCAAGTTGCCGGATGATGCGCAGGTAGGGTAACGTATAGGTTTGGATAAGGGCATCCGGATAACTCCAATAAGTAAGTGCCAGAATATTATTTCTTGTCATAACCCGATGGCTAACTTCACAATGACTAAAAATCTTTTGCTGAGTACTTCCCCAGGGTTAAGACGTATTCCCCGCCATAAATAATTCATGATTTCCTGTTTGGGGGCCCGGCCATAGCCAGATGCAGGGCCACGTATGTGGAAACACTGGCAACCGTAAGTTTTAAACGATTGCCAAAAACCTTCCAGTTTTCAATGTCATGATTAACAACATCTTCAAAAATTGCTGCCTTCATTTTTATCTTATCTCTATCGGCAGACATGACACTTCGCGAATCATGATTTATTACACGGGACGTAACCTGGTTGCTGTGCATGAACGAAAAGCGTGCCGCTAACCGTATCCATAACTCCCAATCTTCGAGCGAAGATAGTGCACGGGTTTCGTTAAAGCGATTTTGCCGTGCTATTTGCGTTCGAATAAAAACCCCATTGCAACTAAGTAAGTTGCCTCTCAAAATCTGCTTATTAATATTGGTAACTTTCTTTGGCAATTTTACTTTACCTGAACTTGCCTCTTCGATTACATAACCCAAATGGAACACATCAGGATTGTTGGCCAGAATAAATTCATACGCATCGCTCAGGTGATTTGGTAATAACAAATCATCGGAATCAAGGAAATTGATGTATGTACCTTTCGATTTATCAACTCCAAAATTGCGCGCGGCAGCTCTTTCCGCATTCTCTTTCTTAAAATAAGAGACACGCGCATCGTGTATTGTCTGAACAACCTCCTGCGTATTGTCTGTGCTTCCGTCATCAACAATTAATACTTCGAAATTTTCAAATTGTTGCGAAAGAACAGACTGAATCGTTTTAAGAATAAAACCGGCTCGGTTATACGTTGGAATTATAACACTAAAAAAGGGCTACTCATTGTAAAGTTTATGCAAAGAGTCAATCATATCCTGCATCTTGAATTGCGAAATTACAACTTGCCTTCCGTTTTCTATCAGTTTGTTTTGCAAGGTCTTGTCTTTCCAAAGTGCAGTTATCCCTTCCAGAATGGATTCCGAATTTTCAAACGGTACTACCCAGGCGTGTTTCTTATGCTCTACAAACTCGGCCGCAATTCCGGAGCATGTGAATATTGCCGGAATACCCGATGCCAACGCCTCCACATAGGTTTGCCCGAATGCCTCCACCAACGGACTTACCGGGGTGTGCACATAAATATCAAAAAGCTTATACAACGCTGCCATGTCGGCCTCAAAAGGAACCATCACCTGATTGGCTGCTGGCACCTCTTTCAAAAGCAATTCAAGATTATGTTTATAAGGGCCTGTTGCATTGCAAAGAACGAGGCAAGCGGCAGGGTTTGTTTTTAAGAATTCTTTAAATGCCGGAACGATGTATTGAATTCCTTTCCATTCAATGAAGCGAGCTACAACCCCAATAACCGGTTGTTGATTCGGAATTTTCCACTTTGCCCGAATTGTATTTACCCGGCTTTGCTGAACGTTGACAAACTGATCGAGATCAAACCCATGCGGAATTTTAACCACTTTTGATGGAGAGGCTTTTTCCAATTCAAGCAACGTAAAGTCTGTTGCCTGACTGATTGAAATGATCCGGGTTGCCAACCTGTTGCTGAAGCGATCATACTTTACTCCCTTNTTATGGTAGATGTGATGAAAGTTACTGGTGTGGCGTGTATAAATCCGNGTACGAATTCCTGCCAGCCAGGCGGCCGATAGTCCTGCTATCTGGGCATCGAACAAATGAGCATGAACAACCTGTGGCCGATTAAATAACAGGAAAAAGAATATCCTGAAAAAGGCAGGTAGGAGGTCGCGCTTACCGCGATACGTAATTTTCGTTACTGCAATGTTGTTCTGCATTAAGTAATCCTGCAAGTCTGAACCGGCCGGGTTAAGTAATAAGAATGTTAACTTATAAAATGGTTTAAGCGCCTGTGCGGTATTTTCAAAGGCAAGCGACTTCTGAACGTTTGAAATAATATAAACCACATGTCTTTCCTTCATTGCGCCTGAGCGATTATATCGAAGTGGCTATTAGCAAACTCAAAGGTTCGATCAACAGATTGTCCGGTTTCGGCATGTCGTATCGAAGTATATCCTGATTCTTCCAGGAAAATCAGCAGTTCCTTTGCCGAGTGACCCTGATCTTTCAGGTTCTGATCATCCACCTCAATGAACAAAGTTGGTTTATACAAGGTTAACAAGTTAATTGCTCCACGCAACACATGCAATTCATACCCTTCCACATCCAATTTCATTAAATGAATTGCTCCAAGCGATTTAACCTCTTGCACCGTATCCAATCGTTTGATCTGCACAGGCACCGCATTGTCTGATGTTGTTAGCGCTATCCGGTTACCACCTCTATTACCAGGAGTGCGAACCTCCATGCTCATCTCGCTGTCCCGATCGCCTAATCCAAATGGCAAAAGCTGAATATTGGTTAATGTATTTAATGAGATATTTTTTTACAGACCTGGTGATTGAACGGATCGGGCTCAAACCCAATCACGCTTCCGGTCTGAACAAGTCTTCCAAAATTGAGGACAGTCCATCCAATGTTAGTACCCACATCAATCACATTGTACCCCGGTTTACACAAGTTGAATAAATTATTTTGTGCCACGTCTTCAAATCCAAAGAATAACAAATGCCCCATGTAATCGCTTACATCTACCTGCAACACGAGGTTGTTTCGCTTTACCAGTCGTAAACTGCCGGGAGGGTATTGGTAGGGATTAGGAACAAACCGACAGAAAAATGCCGGGGCTTTTATCTTGTGTAATCGTAGCCAGTGCACGCTCCAAAATTGGAATGCGAAAAAATTGCGAAAAAATTCAGTAATCGTACACGGGTTGTAATCTTCATGGCTTGTTTAGACTATAACCTTTAAAAATTCTGGCTGCTACTAACACGGAAATGTACTTCCTGTAAAGGGCATCAACAATCGTTCCCCACGATACCAACCCCAGGCCGGCCCGCCAAAAAAACCAGGTACGATTCACAAACTGAAGAATCATAACCTTCCAGGGNGCATACGTGATTATTAATTCGGTATAACCCATCGCTACGGCTACCCTGCGTGTTTCTGCTCTTCGTTGTTGATTGTTCAGCCAATTATCAACATCCACCCGATCTTCTTCGTTGTGTAATACCTGTATGCGACTGTCAATATAAAAATTAAGCCCGGCCGCTTTCAGCCGCTTTGGAAAATCATAATCTTCAAAACCCGCATGCGGAAAGTTTTCTGTATATCCACCTACTCTTTCAAAATCTTTNTTCAAAATAGACAAGTGGAAACTGGCTACTGATTCGGATTGAAATAGCTGGTTCATCTTCCACGCTTTACCGTACCAACCTTCAAACGTTGTCATTTTGCTTGCTTTTAAAAAACGACCGAAACTTGTTTTGGAAAGTTGTTTCTGAAGTGCCTGCGGATATACCCAATCCGGATTAACACACGCATTTGTTACTTGTTGATGTGTTGTCAATGTATGATCCATTGACTCTTTTGAAATCAAAATGTCGTTATCTAAAAACAGTAACAAGGGTGCTGTTGCCAATTTTGCACCGGCATTGCGGGCCGCGGCTACACCATGNCCGGGNTTTGCAATCAGTAAAACAGATTTTGGAACAGCGGGAATGCTTTCTTTTGAGTCATTCACCACAATAATCTGGCATTGCAGGTGAGCGGTTGCCCGTACAACTGCTTCCAGGGTTTTTTCAAACACAGCAACACGATCTTTCGTAGGAATAATGATGCTTACCTGCATGCTCAATCTTTTAAAACGGCTAAAGCAAATCGATTAAAAGAATCCCGTGTTGCCGGCTTTAAATTATAAACAGTAACAGATTCATGCTTTAGTTTTTCCAAAACCTGGTAAAGGTAATCGGGCTTATGTACATCATCCAGAATCAAGACTCCTGCGTGCGCGGTGGCCGCTAACACCTGAGGCAGGTAATTGATGCGTACTTCTACAAAGTTGAGATCGTGCAATACACAATCGAACCCGGATATCGGCTCCTCCAAAAATTGTTCGAGCGTTATTAACCTGGTATCAGACAGATTCTGACCGCGCAAATACATCCTGGTTTTTCAAGCCATTGCGAATCATCATCTACCGATACCACCCGCACGCCACTATGCGTGGAAGCATATAACCGATACACAAAAGAACTAAACCCACTGCCCAGATCTAAAAGATTCTTAAGCTCTTTCTTTACACAAAGCGCATACACCAAAGCTGCAAGTTCAAGCGACATGGCCATGTCGGCTTTTGAAACGTGGGCAATGTAATAATCGTAGTACGGTTTCAGTATTTTGCTTGCACGGTCAATTTCAGTTGGTGTTAGCAAAAACTGCTCTTCCAACTTCGGGTAGGGCAAAATTTTTGACTTCAAAATCTGAAAAGACATTTTGCGGGCAATTCTATTCAACATGGCGCGATGAATTTAGCGTCCAGGTAATATCTTTCATAAACATCCTATTTATGGATTTGAGTGGCAGCTCACCCGAACCTGAAAACGATAATGGTTCTACCGTAAACTGAAAGCAGTCTTGTAATACTTCAATGTCTTTGAACTCATCGCCCAGGTGCACATCCACATGATAAGTTCCTTCAAATAAAGCGAGGTAAGGTATTTTCATGGAGATATACCCTTCCTTCAAAGGTGGCGTAACGAAATTTCCCTGGTAGTGCCGGTTATTGACTCCAATTAATGGCGTACCATAATTATCCTTTATTATAATACCCAATACGGGTGTTGTAAGACTTTCTACCGCTTTGAAGGAAACCTTAATCTCCAGNTGGCACCCCATATAGGCCACCGAAGAGCGGTTGTTATCGCACAGCACTTCAATGGCGCGAATTGGTTTTTCTGAATCAGGCGGATGCACCTGGATAAACCCGGAAGCATTTAATGCCTGGCTCTCCATGGAAGTGAGGTATTGTGCCACTACATCGGCACTTGGCCCAATGGATTTAAGCTCACCTCGTTGCAGCAACAAACAGGTAGTACAAAGACTTTGCACAGCAGCCATATTATGGCTTACAAATAAAATGGTACGCCCACTGCGACTCACATCTTCCATTTTACCAATGCACTTTTTNTGAAACTCCGCATCGCCCACCGCAAGTACTTCATCAATTACCAGTATTTCGGGTTCCAGAAAGGCGGCTACCGCAAANGCCAATCGCAATTGCATGCCGCTGCTGTAATGTTTAAGAGGTGTATCCAGAAAGCGTTCGGTGCCGGCAAAGTCAATGATCGCATCAAACTTGGAGATAATCTCCTGTCGCTTCATCCCCAGAATGGAGCCATTTAAAAANATATTTTCTCTTCCAGTTAATTCCGGATGAAAGCCTGTACCTACCTCCAATAAACTGGCAATACGCCCNCTTCCAATTATTCTTCCCTGAGTAGGTGGTGTGATTTTAGACAGAATTTTGAGCAGCGTTGATTTACCCGCGCCATTCTTACCAATTATTCCAATCGACTCGCCCGGCTGTACTTCGAAACTCACATTACGCAGCGCCCAAAAATCTTCGTGCGCGGTATGAGATGGTTTAAACAAATCCATTATCCGATCGCGCAGACTCAGGTAGGGACTTTCATGCCGAATGCTAAACTTCTTTGAGATTCCTTTTACTTCCAGTGCAGGCAACATATCACTCAGGCAATATCAGCAAAATAATTTTCGGTACGCCTGAAATAAGCCAGGCCAATCAGAAATAACACAATACCCGACCCTACACTAATGGCTATCAAAATCCAATCTGGCGGTGCATCCGCTAACGGTAATCTAAAAAANGTAACGGCTGCATACATGGGATTTAATGCTACAAGATATTGCAGCCAGGTTTGGCTTATAGATGATAGCGGATAAATTACCGGGGTTACAAAAAGGAGTACCTGAATGAGAAAGGGTACCACGTAACGAAAATCGCGGTATTTAATATTTAAGGCCGCCAGCAAACAACCCGGTCCGGCCGTAGCCACCACCGTGAGCAAAAGTGCCATCGGCCAACTATAAAGCAACACCACCACGTTTACCGGGGTTGAATAAAAGAAAAGGATCACAATAAAAATTGCAAAGGCCATTACAAAATCAAACAGGGCTACCAGCACAGCTGCGATTGGAATGATAAGCCGCGGGAAATAAATCTTNTTAATAATGGCAGCATTACTAACCATACTATTGGCAGCCGTAGTAACACCCGAAGCAAAAGCCAACCACAGCACAAGGCCTGAATAGACAAATACGGGGTACTCCATTCCTTCGGATGAAACCTGCAAGGCCCTGCCAATGAACACTGTGAATATGAGCATGAGCAGCAGGGGTTGCAGAACAGCCCATAAAAAGCCCAGCACGGTTTGTTTATACTTTATTTTTATATCGCGCCACGCAAAANNGTAAAGCAATTCACTGTGAGCTACCAGTTCTTTAAAATTAAAAGCAAAGGCGCTTCTGGGTTTTATCTCAAAGGTGTTTGGTTCTTGCAAGGCCAGGTTAAATAAAAACGCAAGTTAGAAGAAAAAAGGGCTAACCGTACATCCAAAACGAACTCAAGAAAGAGTTATTAAGACCCCCTGTTTTACTTAAAATATAAATGAGATGAAGCCAGTTAAATGTTACAAATTGCCTTAAAATTGGTGATGCCTTTAATTCAAAATATAATTTTTCTTTGTCCCTACCCTATTGGTCAGGCTCCTTCACAGCGATTCCGGTTCGAACAATATTTTGAAATTCTTCGGGCATCTGGATTTCGGGTTACTGTAGCTCCGTTTCTTTCTGTTGGTGGCTGGCAGGTGCTGTATCAACCCGGTAATTATTTCAAAAAGCTACTGGCGCTTAGTCGTGGGTTTTGCCTACGGTGGTGGCAGCTCTTTACACTCCCTGCGTATCATTACGTTTTTATTCACCGCGAGGCCGCCCCATTAGGTCCACCCGTGTTTGAATGGATCATATCCAACCTCTTCCGAAAGAAAATAATTTACGATTTTGATGATGCCATCTGGATACCCAACACGAGCCACGTTAACCGGGCAGTTGCTTTTGAAAGGCCATGGAAAAGTGAAACATATTTGCAGTTGGAGCTATAAAGTAAGTGTGGGTAATGATTACCTCGGCAATTTTGCAGCAAAGTGGAACAAGCAGGTGGTGTACAACCCCACCACCATCGATACCGAAACACTTCACAATCCCGCCCTGTATCCATCAAAAATAAAACCGGCCTTTGCATCGGTTGGACCGGATCGCACTCCACGCTAAAATACCTCGATGAATTAATTCCGGTGTTCATGCAATTGCAGGAAGAATTTCCTGAACTTACCCTCCGGGTAATTGCTGATAAACCCGCAGCTTTAAATTTGAAGTTAGTGGAGTTTGTTGCGTGGAATAAAGACACTGAAATAGCCGATCTGCTTCAGATTGATATTGGCATTATGCCCCTTACGGATGATGCCTGGGCAAAAGGCAAGTGTGGATTTAAAGCACTCCAATACCTGGCGCTCGGAATTCCGGCAGTTGTTTCGCCTGTAGGGGTAAATACAATTATTGTTTCGCACGGCACGAATGGGTTTGTTTGTACAACTACAGAAGATTGGCTTACAGCCTTGCGTAAACTTATCCGCGATTCAGCGCTTCGAAAAACAATGGGCACTAAAGGACGTATTACGGTTGAGCAGCATTATTCTGTGCGTTCCAACACAGCCACATTTGTTGGTTTGTTCCGGTAATCCAACATGATAACAAGCGCCACCAGATAAAAAGGCAGCAGGGGAATTTTGTAACGCGCCAGGGTTCCAAAATTAAAAGTTGACACCCCNACGGCAAATGCAAATGAAAGCGAAAATACCAATCCAAAAATTACATCCGGGTTGCTAAGTGCCACCCGAAGACGACTTCCTACAACAAACAATACATAAAGTGTAAAGGACAGAAAGGCAAAACTCTCCAATGCCGAAATAAGCATCAATGGATTTTTNACTTCCCACAGGTAAGGTCGGAATAATGAAACATTAATGGCCTGTGGTGCCAGCCGAAGCATGGAACCAAAAGTACCATCCAACTCGCCCAAGGCATACCCTGATCCGGCAAATCTTCCGCTCCAGTACCGGATGTCGTAAGCAGTTACCTTGGCAGTTTTGGCTAACTTGTTTAACGCATACCGCTCGTCATCCTGCCCCACTTTAACAACCATATAATAAGCTCCAACAACAACTAAACATACAGCTACAGGCACCAGAATAATTTTTAAAGCCAGTGCTTTTATGGTTGAGAAATTATAGCTCACCACCCACACCAAAACTGCGGGCAAAAATGCCTGGAGAATAAATTTNTTNACACTGAATATTACTACAAGCGCTACGATTAATGCCAGTAGCAACCGCAGCGAAAATTTCCGGACGAGGAGCAACTGGTGAAAACAATATGTAGCTACACCCAGTCCGGCAATTGTTAATGTGTCTTTTAANAATCCCCGATCCCCAAAAAATACAGATGGTAAAAATAATGCCGCAACTGCCAGGCCCCGGTGCAGGTGCGGATACCGTGAATAGAATGTTAGAAANAACATCCACATACCAATAAAAGAAAGCAATGCAAAAATTACGGCTGTAGCCGAGTAGGAAGAGAATGTAAGCAGATCAAACAAGGCTGCAAAGCGAATCAGAAAATAGCTCTGATCATCATTAAAAAANTATATGCGCGATGAATATTGGTAAACACCAACATGGCTATCATTGCTCCAAAGTAATTTAATGCCCTGTAAAGGCGAATCCATAAATGCTTCCCAGATAAGACGACTGCCATGGGTGTGGTAACTAAATGTATCACCNCCATTATAATAAAACTGATAGATCAGCCCCAAAGAGATGGCCCCGATAATCTTAAATGTTAACGCGGGCAGGTAATAGCGTCTGGTGAGTGAGTCGGTAACGTAAGGCCTGATGAAATAAGCCACCACGTAAACCACTATCAGCAACAACGGTGTAACAATCAGGTCGCGTAACTCCACAGGGTAAAAGTTATTCCAATGCGAAAGGTACGGAAAAACTCAGTCGTCCTTTTCCAGTTTNTTAAGCCGCTTCTTCGCGTCTTTGTAGGCTTCGTCTTTACGGCCCGATCGTTTNTTNACTTCCGTAAAGTAACGCCTGGCCGCAGCCTTGTTGCCTTGTTTTTCATTGATTTCGCCCAGGGCAATCAATGAAAATAAATAGTACCCCGATTCGGTGGCGCCAATTTCTTCGGCATACTTTACGGCCAGTTCATAATACTTTTTGGCCTCATCGGGCTTACGCTGAAACTCATACATCTGGCCCAGAAANAANGCAGCATACCGTCCGCTGGTGGCTTCATAGCCCGTGTATGAGCTGTCGATGCGCGCCAGAATTTGTTTGGCTTGTTTTTCCAACAATACGTATTGCCCGCGCGCATACAGCATGCGGGCATAATACCGGTCGAAATACGGATTGTCTGGATACGTGGTGTATAAATATTCGGCTATCTGAAAGGCCCGCGTCTGGTCGTTTTCGTAACTGTTGCTGATGCGCATTAGCCACACCATCGCTTCGGTGCGTGTGTAGAATGCATTGTATGAAACCTCGCGTAGTTGTTGCAGCCCCAGTTTTTTATCGCCTTTGCGAAANAACCACAACAAGGGTTTTAAAGCCGGATAATTTTCAGGTACCCAAACGGAAAAATAATTATACAAGGCATCGCCAAACAGCAACTCGGGGCTAAGGTGATCCATCTCGCGGCACACCTCCATGTAATTGAGGGCTGCCTTTCCCTCCACAGCCGCTTTGCGCCAGTTTTTGCGCTCTTCGTCTGAATACAAGCGCCCCTTAAACCCATGTGCTGCGGCTAAGAAAAANGCCGATTCAATTTTATATTCGGGNTGTTTCTTATACAAGTTCTCGGCAACCATAATGGTACTGTCCATATAAGCCATAAACTTGTCATCGTAGGTTGTAACTTTTGTGTTGGGCATTATTTTCCACCATTCACTTAGGCCTAACAAAAAATAAGGAAGCGGATGCCACTTATATTTTTGTTTGAACCAACGAAACTGCTGCTCGGCCTTGGCAAACTTAAAGTTGTACAGATCATTCAGCGCCTGGCTTATTTCAATCTGCATGGTTATATCCGAAATAAGGATAATAGTGGTGTCTTTCTTAACAGGATTGGGCTGGCCGGCCGCTGAAAAATAAAATAAGGCACAGACCACAACCAGCAGTGCCTTTGTGCGTGTACATAAAAAATCTGGTTCACCATTTCCTCTCTCAAATAAACAAAATCTTACTTTCGTATCCTTATGGCCGAAACGGAATCACAATTCTCGCTATTTACCTCCGACAAANAACTGACGTTTATCACCCTGTGCCTGCTTTCGGTGTTGCTGCTTTACATCAAGAAAGATTTTATAGAAAACGAAACTGCGGCCTTTGAGTTCCTTCAAGACCGGCCCGAAGGAATGATCNTTGCAGGCCATCAGTGCATTACAATTTTTTCTATCCCCCTGGTGTACCTGTGGAAGTTTACCGTAATCGGGTTTATTATCTGGGTGGGGTGTTTTACATTCGGTTTTCGTATTACGTTTACCCAGTGCTGGAGTGTGGTAATGGCAGCCGAATTTATTTTCCTGCTGGCTGAGGTGGTTAAAATCGGGTGGTTCCTGTTTATAGACACAGACCCCACGTGGGCCGAAGTAAAAGCTNTTTACCCGCTATCGCTCATGCAACTTGCCGACTACGAAACAATTGATAAACGGTATGCTTACCCCCTGCGTTCGCTCAGCCTTTTCGAAATCGGATATGTGTTTATTCTGGTAAACGGAGTGCATCATTTTGCAAGGCGGCAAAAACAATCGGCCTGGTGGATCGTTTCAACCTCGTACATTCTCATTTTTGCTTTGTGGCTGGTGTTTTACATGATTGTGTATAAATAGGTTACAGGATTGCAAGCCCCAAACTGCACGTAGCCTGAGCTTGAAGCCTATTATACCCACACGATGTCCTAATACCTAAATATTAGTATTTTCGCCCTTTCAATTTCTAAATAGAATCTAAGAACATGAATTTTCAGAAGGCAAATAACATTACGGGGTGGTTTGTGTTTGGTGTGGCCCTGCTTACCTACTGGCTTACGATGGAAGAAACAGCCAGTTATTGGGATTGCGGGGAATTTATTGCCGTTTCATATAAACTACAGGTGCCCCACCCGCCCGGTGCCCCGTTGTTCTTGCTGATGGGCCGGGTTTTCTCCTTCCTGGCCCTGGGCGATGTTACCAAAGTAGCGTACTGGATCAACTTTATGAGCATACTGGCCAGCGCCTTTACCATCCTGTTTTTGTTCTGGTCCATCACCTTGTTTGGCCGCAAAGTCATGAACCTGAAAAATGATGCGGAGATTACAGGGGCCAACATTTGGGTATTGATGGGGGCTGGCCTGATTGGTTCATTAGCCTACACCTTCTCCGATTCGTTCTGGTTCTCGGCCGTTGAAGCGGAGGTATATGCCATGTCTTCCTTCTTTACAGCATTTGTAGTATGGGGTATTTTAAAGTGGGATGTAATAGAAGATGAAAGCAAGGCTAACCGCTGGTTGTTATTGATGGCCTATATGGTGGGCCTTTCCATTGGTGTGCACTTGCTTAACCTGGTTGCCCTGCCTGCACTGGGGTTAATTTATTATTTCAAANAGTTTAAACCATCGGTTTGGGGTATTATAGCTACCCTGGCTATCAGTGGCGGTTTGGTTTTATTCATTAACGATTTTATCGTGCCGGGCTTACCAACCTTAGCCGGGCATTTCGAAGTGTTTNTTGTAAATACGCTTGGCTTATTTTTTGGCTCAGGAGCCCTTGTATTCTTTTTGCTGGTAATCGGTGGCCTGGCCTATGGAATCTATACCACCCAAAAACAAGGCCGTGTAGTATTGAATACATTTTTACTGGCTACTACTTTTATTCTGATCGGTTATGCATCGTACACTACTGTATTGATTCGCTCTAACTACGACACCCTCATCAATGAAAATGCACCTAAAGATGTAATGAGCTTTATCCGCTACCTGAAGCGGGAACAATATGGAAGCCGACCCTTATTATACGGATCGTACTTTACGGCACGCCCCATAGATATTAAATATGGTGCCCCGATTTACACCAAAGGCAAAGACAAATACGAAATCACCGATCGCAAATTCTCGTACGTGTACGAACCCGGTACTGAAACCATCTTTCCACGGGCCNTGAGTTCCGATCAGGCACAAGCCTATAAAAACATAATGGGACTACGAACCTACAAAGATGCACAAGGCAATGAACAAACTGTACAACCCACATTTGCCCAAAATCTTGGCTTCATGTTTCAACACCAGATTGGCTGGATGTACATGCGCTATTTCATGTGGAACTTTGTTGGAAGAGAAAGCGATGAGCAGGGTGCAGACTGGTTAAGTCCTATTGGGGCGGTGAAGGAGGTACCTGCAGCATTGGCCAATAACAAAGGCCGCAATAACTTTNTTATGATCCCCTTTGTTTTAGGATTGATTGGAATGTTTTACCAGTTTGTGAAAGACACCAAAAACTTTTCGGTGGTAGCGCTTTTATTTGTGATGTTGGGTGTGGCAATTGTCGTGTACCTTAACTCGCCCCCTACCGAACCACGCGAGCGCGATTACATCTATGCAGGTTCGTATTATGCCTACGCATTCTGGATTGGTTTGGCGGTAATTGGTTTATACGAACTATTTACCCGATTCATTAAAAACGCAAAAGCGGCAGCCATAACCGCATCGCTAATTGGCTTAACTGCACCCGCAATTATGGCAGCCGAAGGCTGGGACGATCACAACCGTTCAAACCGGTACTTCTCGGTTGACTCCGCGCATAACTACCTCAACTCGTGCGATCCGCAAGCGGTTATCTTCACCGGTGGCGATAACGATACCTTTCCACTCTGGTATGCACAGGAAGTAGAAGGCGAACGCACCGATATGCGTGCCGTTGTTTTAAGTTACTACAATACCGATTGGTATATTGAGCAAACCATGCGCAAGGCTTACGAGTCGGAGCCAATTCCTTACACACTTTCTAAACATCAATACCGGCAAGGTGGCCCCAACGATTACCTCATGTATGCCGATTTTAAAGTANAAAGTATTGACGCAAAAGAATACATTGACCTGCTTTCAAAAGATTTTGCCCAATTGCGCGATGGCGACCGCAACCTGGTGCCAAGCCGCGTTTTTACGCTGAACATTAATAAAGACGACTTACGCGCCNGGGGCATAATTCCTGCCCGCCTGGATAGTTTGCTGGTTGACCAAATGCAGATACGCCTATTAAAAGGATCGTTAGAGAAANAANGATCTGGCCATTCTGGATTTCCTAGTAACCAATAATTGGGAGCGGCCCATTTACCTCAATCAAACCTCGCTTTCGCAGATAAATATTGACTTAAGTCCGTATGCTATACAAGAAGGGAATGCATATCGCATTTTGCCTATTCGTAACCCCCGTCAGGATCGGGAGTACCTGGTGGATACCGAAAAGACATACAACAATATGATTAATAAGTTCCGCTATCGGGAACTGGATAACGATAAAGTGTATTACAGCGAAGACTATCGCAATTTTGTATTGAACCACCGCAGTGCCCTCAACTCCCTGGCCGAAGCTTTAATTGATGAAACCCAGATGGAAAAAGCGAATACGGTTCTCGAATTTTCGCTCACCAAAATGCCCGATCGTGTAATTGCTTACGACCACACTACGGCCACGCTCGTTGATTTATTGTTTAAAGTCGGCCAAAGGAAAAGGCAATTGAAATTGCCAATCTCCTGGGCGACCGTGCCAGTGAAATGGCCACCTACCTGGTAGGTGAAAATTTTGGATTAACACAGGAACTTCGCAAGAATATTTTCATTCTCAATTCGCTGCAGCAGACTCTCTACGAAAACGGAGAAATGGAGTTAGGTAAAAAGTATGAAGATGCTTTTAATAGTCTGTTGACCAGTTTACAAATTGGCGGAGCAGCAGATAGAGGAGGTTATTGATTTTGCCTTTGGTTAACCGCAAAGCCGCGGAGGCGCTAAGTAAAACCAGTTGCCTCTCCGATGTAGCGAATACTAAAACTTTGCGCCTTAGCGACTCTGCGGTTAATTACTTTCGAACTATCAAAAACAAATCCAATGCAGTGGTTGCATCCTCCACCAGTAAATAATCTTCGTGGCGAATGCTGGCCACCAGTTCGTCCGATGCATTTTTAAGCTTATTGCGATTAAGCCGGTTCATCAATTCATAAGGTACCCGCAACCACGATGCCGGCAGCCTGTACTGTAAATTAAATACATCCCACCGCATTAGCCGANNAACCGATTTTTTGTTCCGTTCATAATACTCCATCACTTTACTATTTCCTCCTACTCCTTTCATGGTTACTTCGCGAAAGTATTTTTTTGCCAGTTGCGTTAATTCATCGGCTGTATATTCGCGCACGTGCCATGGATTCCGCGAAAGCGAAAGCAGGCGATTGGGTGTAGTAAGCAGGGCTATGCCACCGGGCTTAAGCACACGATTTATTTCCTGAAGGAAAAGGTGATCGTTTTCAATATGTTCAATTACCTGAAAACTCACCACCGAGTCAAAACTGTTATCAGCAAAAACTGAAAGCGGTGGAATGTTTGCACTGTAAAATAAACCTTGCGGATACCTCCTTTTCAAGCCTTCAATAACCGGGGCAATTTTATCAATAGCGGTATAGTGTTTCACTACGGGTAACAACCAATCGATGCCGCGGCCCTCGCCACACCCAACCTCCAACAGGTTACCCGAAACAAATTGCGGGGCCAACACGTAAGCTTTTAACAAGCGCTGGTGAATTGGATTGTCCGAAGGAATTGATTCTGAAGTTATTTCCGTAGTATAAACCGAGGCCATTCAAAAAAATATGGTGCAAAAATAAGGTAATCTATTAGAATTATCGTTTTACCTTTAAACATTGGCTGGATGGATCGAACATACAGCCATAGAACCTNTTTCAGATATGAAACGACAATTGTTATTTCTGTGCCTTATAGCACCGGTTTTCAGTTTTGCCCAAGCCCTCACCTCACTAAACTACCGCGAATGGTATAACCCCGAGGCGGAAATAGCGGTTGCATTTAATATCATTCGGCTAAACAATAAAACTGAAGTTGACTTTTTGATTGAGGCCCGGCAACAACCGCTTACCAAATACACCATTGTATGGGAACGAAGAGACACCTATACGCAACGCGATGGAACCTCCCTTACCGAAAGCCCCGTACTCTCATCAGAAACCGAAAAGCAAAAACAAGGTAGTTGGACATTCCCAACCCCTACAGCCGCCTGGCTCCTGGTGGCTCGCGTTACCAATACGGAAAGTAAAACCAATTNNTGGACATACTTTTGCCAGATTGACTCCAAATACCCCCACATTGGGTGGCTGCAAAAAGATGGGGCAAAACTCCGAAGTAAATTTATCACACTCCATAATACCTACCAGGTAAAAATGACTGACGATGCACCCGTGTTTGTATCATCCTATTTTAATGATTTTAATGCAGCCACCCCTCCGTTTGCCGAATCCGTTGACCGTGTGGATCGGTTTATGTTTTATGACTCAACCTTCCGGCTGTCATCGGGCGATACATTTACACCTTCCCGACCTGGCGTCTATTTATTTCAACGTGATACAAATGCGGCCGAAGGGTTTGCTTACCTGGGTGTAACGGATATTTATCCCAAGTTTGCCTCCATTGCCAACCTGGCCCAGCCCCTTTTATATGTTACCACCAACGAAGAGTTTAATGAGTTAAATCTTGCCGGCAATGATAAAGCTAAATTTGATAAGGTGATACTGAATATGACGGGCGATCGCGACCGGGCCAAAACCTTTATGCGCAATTATTTCAGAAGAGTAGAATTAGCCAACAATTATTTTACATCCTACAAACAAGGATGGAAAACAGACAAGGGTATGATTTATCTTATTTACGGCCTTCCGGATGAAGTTAGCATAAACGATGGCACCGAAACCTGGTATTATAAAACTGCACGTTCGCGTTTCACTTTCGTAAAACGCGGAAGTGTTTATGATCCGCAGAATTATGTATTGCTTCGCCATAAGCGGTTTGCCGAATCGTGGTTTAGCACCATAGATTTATGGCGAAAGAGCCGGTTTTAACAGTGCTGCGATTTCCTACCTTTGCCTAAATTTTTTCATGGAAAAATCAGACATGATTTTGGAACCCGGNCTGTCATAGAAGCCATTCGCGCGGGCCGCGAAATTGAANAAATCTTTGTGCAGGCTGGCCTTAACAATGATCTTATCAAGGAACTGATTCAGGTAGCTAAAAGTAAGCGTGTTCCATTTACATTTGTGCCCCAGCAAAAACTTAACCGGCTCTCTTCCAAAAATCACCAGGGGGTAATTTGTTTGCTGGCTTCGGTTAGTTATGCAAACCTGGAAGGCATTGTAGATAAAGCATACCAGGAAGGGCGCGAACCATTTTTGCTAATTGTAGATCGGGTAACCGATGTACGCAACTTTGGGGCACTGGCACGCACAGCCGAGTGTGCCGGGCTTGATGCCATTGTGATGGGCGATAGCGGCAACGCTCCCCTTACAGGCGATGCCATGAAAACTTCGGCCGGTGCGTTAAGTCACCTGCCGGTATGCCGCGAAAAAGATTTAAAGAAAACTGTCCGGTTTTTGAAAGAGAATGGAATTCAGATTATTGCCTGCACTGAGAAGGCCAGCGATTTGATTTACGATATTGATCTGAACACACCGCTTGCGCTGATTGTGGGCTCAGAAGAAGATGGTATTTCACCGCAATTGCTGAAAGATGCCGACCGGTTAGCTAAAATTCCCATGAGTGGGAAAATAAGTTCATTAAATGTTTCGGTAGCTGCCGGTATTTCGATTTATGAAGCTGTGCGGCAAAAGCAATTGAATAAAAATCGGTCTTGATGGCAGCCTACAAATAATCGTTGCCGTTGTTCTTAGATTTTATATCATTCACAAATCTTCGGAATAACTCTTCCTTTTCCTTTTCGCACACGATAAATACGTTATCGAATGCGCCAATCAGATAGCCATTAAGCCCCTGGGCAACTATCAATTTATCTTTTGGTCCTTTTATTACGCTGTTTCGGGTTTCGTAAATCAAAGCATCGCCACTAATTGCATTATTATTTTCGTCTTTGGCCGAATTATCGTACAACGAATTCCAGGAACCCAGATCAGACCAGGCAAAGCTGCTTAACCAAACATACACATTATCGGCCTTCTCCATAATGCCATAATCGATAGAAATGTTTTTNGTTTGGGAATAGGCTGCTGCAAGCGCTGTTTTNTCGGTGGATGTATTGAACTGTAAAGATGCTTCTTCAAATACCTCGGCCATTTCGGGCAAATATTTTTGAAATGCCTGAAGAATGGCTTTCACACCCCAAATAAAAATTCCGGCATTCCACAGGAAGTCGCCACTCTGTAAAAACGTTTTCGCCAATGCAAGCTCTGGTTTTTCGGTAAAGGTTTTTACCTTCTTCAGCGCCTGTTTACCTTCCAGGTATTGAATGTATCCGTAGCCTGTTTCGGGGCGGGTGGGCTTAATGCCCAGCGTTATCAGTTTGTTCTGATCATCCGCATTTTCCAGGCACTTTAAAATGGTTTGCTGAAAATCTGCTTCATTCAGAATTAAATGATCGGACGGGCTAACCACCATTACGGCATCGGGGTTTAGCTTGTTAATTTTGTAGCTGGCAAACGCAATACAGGGAGCTGTGTTTTTACGCATTGGCTCGGTAAGCACCTGGTGCGGTGCCAGATCGGGCAATTGCTGGCGGGTAATTGCTTCGTGTTCTTCGTTTGTTACAACAAAAATATTTTCGGGCGGGCATAAAGGCAGAAAGCGTTCATAGCTCGACTGCAGTAGGGTTTTACCAATTCCCAATACATCTAAAAACTGCTTGGGCCTGCTGTTTCGGCTGTACGGCCAGAAACGGGTGCCTACACCNCCGGCCATCAGCACTACATAAAGATTTTTATTCATAACCCTTCAGGGTATTTATTTCGTTATACAATTCCTTCTTTCAGTAAATCGTGCAGGTGAATAAAACCTGCTACCTGTGTACCATTTACCACCACCAACTGCGATATGCTGTTTTCCTGCATCATCTGCAAAGCCTTTACGGCAAATTCAGTCTTATCAATGGTTTTAGGATTACGTGTCATAATATCAGCAGCTTTTATCTGCGCAATATTACTTTCTTTNTGGAGCATCCGTCTTAAGTCACCATCGGTAATTATTCCTAAAAGCTCAGACGCCTCATTCACTACCGCAGTTGCGCCTAATCGCTTAGAGGATATTTCTATGATCACATCACGCAGCAGGGCATCCGGTTTAACTTTGGGTAATTGATTGTTTGAAATTACATCTTCCACTTTCAGGTAAAGCTGCTTTCCTAAGGCTCCACCGGGATGATATTGTGCAAAATCCGCACTTGAAAAATTTCGTAACTCCAAAAGACAAACAGCAAGCGCATCGCCCAGGGCCAGATGGGCTGTAGTGCTGGTGGTGGGTGCCAGGTTATTCGGGCATGCTTCCTCGGCTATGGTGGCGTTCAATACAAAATCGGCATGTTCGGCCAGGTACGAGTTCTTATTGCTTACCAATGCTACCAGTTTAGACCCNCTTCTTTTCAACAGAGGCACCAGCACTTTTATTTCGGGNGTATTTCCGCTTTTAGAAAGGCATATTACGATGTCATTGGTCTGAATCATGCCCAAATCGCCATGAATGGCATCGGCTGCATGCATAAACAGGGCCGGNGTACCTGTAGAATTCATGGTAGCTACAATTTTGCTGGCAATAATTGCACTCTTGCCAATGCCTGTTAGTACCACCCGCCCCTGGCATTGCAGGATTTCCCGTACACAAGCTTCGAAATCGTTGTCGATAAAATTAGCCAGATTTTCTACCGCCTTCGCCTCATTTATTAGTACTGTTTTGGCGATTTGTCTGATATTTTTTGTTATATTCAATGCTGATAATTGTTAACGAAGGCACAAAGATAAGTAATTCAAAATTTTATAGTTGATACCATGGTAGTGGCAGAAGAGAAAGATGAATTAAAGGTAAAACTCAAGGAAATATTCGGTTATGGGAATTTCCGGGGCAACCAGGAAGTTGTAATTAAAAACATACTAAGCGGGCGTAACACTTTTGTAATTATGCCAACAGGCGCGGGTAAGTCGCTGTGTTATCAATTACCCGCCATGATAAACGATGGCCTGGCGATTGTAATCTCTCCCNTGATTGCGCTAATGAAAAATCAGGTGGATCAACTAAACGCCTATGGTATTAATGCACGTTTCTTAAACTCAACCTTAAGCAAGGGCGAAATTACAAGACTAAGAAAGGATTGCATCTCCGGTAATGTAAAACTTTTGTATGTAGCGCCTGAGTCGCTTAACAAAGAAGAGAACATTGAGTTTCTTCAAAAAGTTAAAGTTTCGTTTGTAGCGATTGATGAAGCGCATTGTATTTCAGAATGGGGACACGATTTTCGGCCCGAGTATCGCAAGATCAAAACCATGATTAGCCAGTTAGGCAATATGAATGTGATTGCGCTTACGGCAACGGCTACTCCCAAGGTACAACTGGACATTCAAAAGAACCTGCAAATGGAAGAAGCCGATGTGTTCATCTCTTCTTTCAATCGTAAAAATTTGTTCTACGAAGTAAGGCCCAAANAAGAAACCAAGAAGCAACTAATTCGCTTCCTGAAGGAACACAAAGGCAAATCGGGTATTGTGTATTGCCTTAGCCGTAAANAAGTAGAAGAGATTGCCCAGCTACTGAATGTGAACGGATTTAAAGCGGCCCCGTACCATGCTGGCCTTGATCCGGATGTGCGCATGAAAAACCAGGACGACTTTCTGAATGAAGAGGTAGATATAATTGTGGCCACCATTGCTTTTGGAATGGGTATTGACAAACCAGACGTACGGTTTGTGGTGCACTACGATGTACCCAAATCATTGGAAGGCTACTACCAGGAGACCGGCCGCGGTGGTCGCGATGGTTTGGAAGGGCATTGCCTCATGTTCTACAGCCACAACGATTTGAATAAGTTAGAGAAGTTCAATAAAGATAAGGCTGTACAAGAGCGCGAGAATGCACGCGTGCTTTTGCAAGAAATGGAATTTTATGCCGAAAGTCCGGTATGCAGACGTAAGCAACTGCTTCATTACTTTGGCGAAGAGTATAAGGAGAACAACTGCGGCATGTGCGATAACTGCACCAACCCACGCGAGCGTTTTGACGGGATGGCGTTTGTAAAACTTGCCCTGGAAGCAGCCAAGCAAACCAACGAACGATTTGGCCTGAGCCACCTGGTAAATGTTATTCGTGGAACAGAAGATGAATATGTAAAAAGCTACGGCCACTTTAGCCTGCCTGTATTTGGTAAGGGTGACGAACAAGATGCCGACTTCTGGAAATCTGTTATACGCCAGGCGTTAATCTATCAATACCTGGAAAAAGACATTGAAAACATTGGCGTACTTAAAATAACAAAAAAGGGGCTTGACTTTTTGAAANAACCGCACCCTATAGAACTGGCACGCGATCATGACTTTACTACCGAGGGTGATGAAGAAGAATCGATCGAGCGGTCATCAGCCAACAACAAATCATATGACGAAAAGTTATTTGAGATGTTGAAGGCGCTTCGTAAAAAAGTTGCCAAAGAANAAGATTTGCCTCCATACGTTATTTTTCAGGATCCTTCGCTGGAAGAAATGGCCACTACCTATCCTACCACCAAAGAAGAACTGGCTTCGGTAAATGGTGTGGGTATGGGTAAAGTGAACAAGTTTGGAAAAGAATTTTTGGACCTGATTCAAACTTATGTAGATGAAAACGATATCGAAACAGCTTCTGATATTGTGGTGAAGTCATCTGTTAATAAATCAAAAATTAAAATCTTTATTATTCAGCAAATAGACCGAAAGGTAGAGTTGGACGAAATTGCTGATTCGAAANAACATAACGTTCGATGAGTTGCTAACCGAAATTGAGAACATCTGTTATTCAGGCACAAAGTTAAACCTGGATTATTACATCGACTCCGTATTGGATGAAGATAAACAACAACAGATTTACGATTACTTTCTGGACTCGGAAACCGATAGCATTGAAGATGCGATAGATACATTGAAAGACGAAGATCCTGATTTTACAGAAGACAACCTGCGCCTGATGCGGGTGAAGTTCTTAAGTGAGTACGCAAATTAAGTTTATTAACCCATTAGAGATGCCACCTGCCATCCGGCAGAGGCATCTCTTTTTATATTGATTACCAACACTTGCAACAAATCGCATAAAGGATGACAGGCCCGCGTGCAGTCTCTTGATATTTCCTATATTTTTGCCAGCACTACTTTAACTTATGGAATTGTACTATTCGTTTTCGGTACTTATTGTTTTAGCAGCGGTGTTTTCATATATCAATCTCAGATTTCTGAAACTACCCTCCACCATTGGCATTATGCTCATGGCAATTCTTGTGTCGGTAATTCTTCGAATAACCGGCAACACACTCTTCCCCAACACAGCCAGCGAATTGTTCAACCTGATACAGGGTTTCGATTTTACGGAAGTACTGATGGGAGCCATGCTTAATTTCTTACTCTTTGCCGGAGCCATCCATGTAAATCTTGCCGACTTGAAGGAGCAACGATTGCCAGTATTTACCTTTTCAACCATTAGTGTAATTNTTTCTACGTTTGTTATTGGTATTGTACTGTACTTCCTTGCACCCCTATTACATATTGATATCCCATTTATCTATTGCCTCCTGTTTGGTTCGTTAATTTCTCCTACTGATCCAATTGCTGTATTGGGAATTTTGAAANAAGCCAATGTTCCTAAATCGCTTGAAGTAAAAATTGCCGGAGAATCGCTTTTTAATGACGGGGTTGCCGTTGTGTTGTTTGCTGTTTTATTACAATTAGCGCACACGCCAAACGTAGATATTTCTTTCACGTCCGTTTTATGGCTGCTGGTAAGAGAAGCACTTGGTGGAATGTTGCTGGGAATACTACTCGGCTTCTTAGCTTCAAAAGCCATTAAAGGCATTGACGATTACATCGTTTCCGTGCTTATTACAGTAGCCGTAGTAATGGGCGGGTATCTCATAGCAAATGCCACTCATATCTCGNGGCCACTCACCATGGTGGCTGCCGGCCTTATAATTGGTAATTACGGAAAAAGGCTGGCTATGTCTTCTGTAACCAAAGATTACCTAACCAAGTTCTGGGAGTTAATTGATGAAATCCTGAATGCCATCCTGTTTCTCTTTATCGGGTTTGAGCTTTTGGTTATTGAGGATTTGAAAAGTTATTGGCTTATTTCAGCAATAGCTATCCTGGTGGTGCTGCTTGCACGCTTTGTTTCAATCTGGATGCCTTCCCTTATTGTTCCTTTTAAACCAAGACTAAGCCGGGGTACACTTACCATGTTGGTGTGGGGTGGCTTGCGCGGGNGTGTGTCAATTGCTTTAGTGATGTCTGTAAGCGATCCGGTTTACAGGCAAATGCTACTGGAAATGACTTACTTTGTTGTTGTGTTTTCGATTGTAGTGCAAGGGCTTACGGTAGGCCGAATTTCAGGAAAGGTGCTGAGATAATAGTTGTTTGGTTGTTTGAAGTTAATTGTGCTGGCAAAACTAATTGAAATGGTGGCTGCGCGGTGTTTACAATGAACTGAGCTTCCATCGATACAACCTCCGGAAAATATTTTATTTTAGATTTCAATTCACTCCAAATGACACTCTACCAACAAGTATTTGAAAACAACAAGAAATGGGTTGAGNGGAAACTCTCGAACGATAAAAATTATTTTCAAAATCTTGCTGCAGGACAAGAACCCGAATTTTTATACATCGGCTGCAGCGATAGCCGCGTAACAGCCGAAGAAATTATGGGACTGGCACCGNGCCAGGTTTTTATTCATCGCAATATTGCCAACCTGGTGGTGAATAGTGACTTAAATGTTATGGCTGTAATTAATTATGCAGTTCGGTATTTAAAAGTAAAGCACATTATTGTTTGTGGCCATTATAATTGTGGCGGTGTGAAGGCTGCCATGATTCCACGTGATATGGGAATATTAAATCCCTGGTTGCGAAATATTCGTGATGTGTACCGATTGCATAAGGATGAGCTAAATGCCATTACCGAAGAGAGTAAACGGTATAACCGGCTTGTAGAATTAAATGTGCAGGAGCAATGTATTAACATCATTAAGACAGCGGCTGTGCAACAATCTTACGCACAACATAAATTTCCTACGGTACATGGGTGGGTATTTGATATTGCACACGGCAAGTTGATCGATCTGAACATAGATTTTGGCAAAGCCTTAAAAGATATTCAGGCCATCTACAACCTAACGGGAAAAACAGAATAATGTCTGACGATTGTTACCCGGTTGATTGGTGCGTTTATATTTCCTGGGCTACGCCCGATGGAGGTTAGCATTGAAAAGTATAGAATAACCTGTATCTCTTAACAAAATCTGGTATTTAATTCCAATAGGCATGGGTGGTCTCACCGGGAATCGAACCCAGATCAAGAGTTTAGGAAACTCCTATTCTATCCGTTGAACTATGAGACCACCCATGCGAATCGGAATATCCTGATAAACTTGCAGGACCGGATTTTGAAGAGCGCAAAGTTAAAACAAAAATAAGTTTGACCAAGGCTATCGTAACCTGGCTAAATCCGCCTCGGCAGCAATAAAACCAAATGCCGAAAAATGTTTTCCGCCTACTACACGTTCAAAAACAGAAATAGCCTGCGCTGTATCGCCATTATACAAATACCAGTTGCCCACCCCATAGCCTTGTGTGGCCAGGGCCAGGTCAACATCACTATTGGTACTGTTAACATTTAATACCGAATCAACCGGCAGCACACCCTGATAAAGCTTTAATCGCTTATAGTAAGAATCGTTCTCAACAATGGTCATATCGGGCGTAATCTTTTCCAATAGTTTGGTGGCCTCCTCTGTTTTACCCTGCCTGCGATAGGTCATATACAGCCAATCAACCGTGGCTGTAATCAGATCATCGTTATCGCTTACCTCCATACATTTTAAATACGCTTGTTCGGCCTTGTCAAATTCGCCTTTTAAATAATGTGCAAGCCCCAGATGGTACCACACGTTAAACTGCGTACTGGAAAGGGGCTGATTAATTTTATTAGGCACCCCATCGGGTTCAATCTCTATCGGGGCAGCAGGCATCCGTTCAGCAGCTTTTTCAAAATCTTCAATAGCGGCATCGAACTTTCGTTGCGAAAGATACCGATGCCCNCGGTGCCGATAGAGTTTATATGAGTTGGGATATTGCTCAATACCATTGGTAAACACTTCAATTGCCTGGTTGTATTTTACCTTGTACGCCAACCTGCGCCCCAGCCAGATATAATTTTCCTCGGAAGGATCAGCTTCAAAATTTTTCTGAGCTATCGCCAGGTTGCTATCTAATCTGGCGTTAGGTTCGGTAGGGGCATAATACTCTAACCCTAACAACGAATAAACTTCGGCAGCTTCGGCCGCAGCCTGTTTGGGATTATTTTCTTTGCAGGCAACCAGTGCCCCCGCCAACAGAAAAATGCAAATTCGTTTCATGTTAATTATTCTTTAATTATTCGATACCGGGTTGCTTCAGGGTAAAACCTGCCTTACGCTTTTCTTCATCAACCATTTTCTTTACATCGGCCAGCAATTTNTTGGCATCGTACACAATTCCATCCTTCACGGTGTACTTCACTCCGCCTACGCGCACTACCTTGTTTTCGTCTGTTAATTTAATGGCTCCGGTGCCATAAAGGGTTTGCAAATTGGTTAGCGGGTTTTCCTCTACAATTACAAAGTCAGCCAGCTTGCCAATCTCAACAGTACCCAGGTCTTTATCTGCACCCAGCGCCTGTGCACCAAACAATGTGGCCGAACGGATTACTTCCAGTGGATGGAAGCCGGCCTCGCGTAATAATTCCAACTCGCGGATGTAGGCAAACCCATACAATTGAAAAATAAATCCAGAATCAGAACCGGTTGTTACGCGACCGCCNCGGTTTTTATATTCGTTTACAAATGTCATCCATAATCTGTAATTCTCCTTCCATTGTATTTCCTGTTCGGTACCCCAGGCATGCCAATACGAACCATGCGAAATTTTACTGGGCTGATAAAATGCCCACAAAGATGGTAACGTGTAATCTTCATGCCACTCGGCCCTGCGTGCGCGGTGCAAATCGCGATTGGCTTCGTAAATATTAAACGTAGGATCTAAGGTGAAATTAAGCGAAAGCAATTCATTCATCACTTTGTTCCAATGTTCCGAATAGGGTGGCGCTGCCTGTTTCCATAAGTTGCCGGCATCGCCAAAGCGGTGCATTTCATTCTGATAGTTATAATCGAGTGAAAAATTTTGTACCGTTTGATTAGTAAACAAGGCTTCCGGCAAACCATACCAATGCTCCATGCTGGTAAGCCCTGCCCGTGCGGAGTGTAACACATTCCATTGTGCTACCGTCATTTGTGCATGGTGTGTAGCCGATCGTAATCCTAAGTCTTTATTCTTTCTCAGGGCCGCATCCATTACTTCTGGTGATGCTCCAAANAATTTTATTCCATCAGCACCCTTGTTCTTATTTTCAATTACCCAGGCACGTGCCTGGTCGGCTGTTACAATAGGTTCTTTCGCACCTTGCCCAAACGAGGTATAGGCATAAATGCGTGGCGCTGTAATTTTATTTTGTGCACTCTTTGCTTTTTGATCCAATACCCAATCTAAACCATTACCGGCAGATGGTTCGCGAATGGTAGTAATACCATGCGCCATCCAAAGCTTAAATACATATTCGGCAATGGGTGCCTGGCCGCCACCAATATGACCGTGCATATCGATAAAGCCGGGCATCAGGTACATACCTGTACAATTAATTTCTTTTCCACCAGCTTCTAATTTTGGCCTTCGGCTTTCATTGATGGGCACACCCGGATACCCCACGTTGGCAATGTTTACAATGCGGTTTTGTTTCACCACAATATCAACCGGCCCAATGGGNGGCGCTCCGGTTCCGTTAATTAAAGTAACACCGCGAATTATAAGTTGGGGATAAGGCCCATCGCCTTCCTTTACTTCAGGGGCTTTCACAGCTTGTGCCTGCACACCCATTGCGATGCAAACCAGACAGAAAAANATCAATTGACGCATATCAGTAAGTTTTTTGGAAAGTAGGTATTTTCAACAAGTTTAACCACGATTGTATGGTGAGTACCCCGAATTTAAATATGAATGGTAATTCGTAAAGCAAACTTTTATCGTACGGGCCACTAAAAGCATATTTCCGACTTTTATAGCCATGCCGGCTATCAACCTACCTTATTATATCACCTGCTTTATGAATCTTATGGTTATTCTATGTTTTTGGATGCTACATGGGTACATAAAATAGCGTTAATCATCAAAAAATAAAATATACTACCAAATGTTAGACAAGAATCTGCCAACTTAAATCAAATTTCTATATGATTTGGATTGCCTACGGTTAAAAAACACCTAATTGAACCTATTTTGATTTCAAGGCTGCGAACCTATATGTAAAGTGAAGACGGGAAAAATTACACTTTTACTTACTTTTACTTCAATCTAAACCCAATCGTTTATGAAGTACGCCAGCCTGGTATTGCTCTTCCTTTCTGTAACCGTTTTGGCACAANAANAAAAAACGGATGTTCAAAAACACCAACAGGAACTTATCAAATCTATTGATGCCGAATATGAAAAATATTCGGGTATAGCCCATAAAATCTGGGAGTTTGCTGAAGTAGGTTACCAGGAAGTGAAGAGTTCGGCACTCTTACAAGAAACTTTAGCGCAGGCTGGTTTTAAAATTGAACGTGGGGTGGCCGAAATACCCACAGCATTTGTAGCTTCGTTCGGATCGGGCAAACCCGTCATTGGAATTTTAGGTGAGTATGACGCGCTACCCGGGGTATCGCAAGATGCAACCNCCGAACAAAAAACAGTGCCCGGCCGGCCGGCTGGTCATGCCTGTGGGCACCATCTTNTTGGTACAGCCTCCGCTGCTGCTGCCATTGCTGTTAAAAACTGGATGATAGCCAATAACAAATCGGGTACCATTCGTTTTTACGGCACGCCTGCCGAGGAAGGTGGATCAGGAAAAGTTTACATGGTACGCGAAGGGTTGTTTAAAGATGTGGATCTGGTTTTTCATTGGCACNCGNGGGATCGAAACAATGCCAGTGCTGGAAGTTCGCTTGCTAATAAAACGGGTAAGTTCCGGTTTTATGGAGTAGCTTCTCATGCGGCAGCCGCACCAGACAGAGGGCGTTCTGCATTGGATGGCGTAGAAGCCATGAACGACATGACCAACATGATGCGTGAACACATACCGCAAGAAGCCCGAATGCATTATGTAATTACGCGGGGTGGTGAAGCTCCAAACGTTGTGCCGGCATTTGCCGAAGTGTATTATTACGTTCGCCATCCAAGCCGCATTGTAGTAAAAGACATGTGGGAGCGCCTTACGCGAGCCGCACAAGGTGCTGCGTTAGGCACAGATACAAGAGTGGACTGGGAAATAATTGGCGGTGTATATGATTTATTGCCTAACGAAACATTGGCCCGTGTGGTGGACTCAAACCTGCGGGTGGTAGGTGGTTATACATATTCCGAAACCGAAAAAACTTTTGCTGAAAAAATTCAANAAACCTTTACAACAACTCCTCCGGCACTCTCCAGCACCAATACCATTGGTGAATTTAAGATTGTAGATGGTGCCGGATTTGGCTCTACCGATGTGGGTGATGTAAGTTGGGTAGTACCTACTACAGGACTATCCACCGCAACGTGGGTACCTGGCACAGCAGCACATAGCTGGCAAGCCGTAGCAGCAGGCGGAACAACCATTGGAGATAAAGGGATGATGCTAGCCGCCAAAACGTTGGCTTTGAGTATTACCGAAGTAATGAGCAACCCGGTGCTGGTTGAAAATGCCTGGAAAGAATTTCGTAACCGTATCGGAGAAAACTTCAAGTATGAATCATTAATCGGAGACAGGAAGCCGGCATTAGATTACCGCAAGTAGTAAGCGATACTGCATTTACCGACAGCATACTAAAGTAACATGTGCGCCTGAGGCTTAACCGCTTGCTGGTAGTTACTTTCATTACTCAAAACCTTTGCCTCAAAAATTTAGAATCATTCGGTAATTTTGACACATGCCTGCTTCCAAAAAATTCAGACAACCATCCTACTCCTGGCTTTACTATTAATTGGCATGGGCAGGGTGCATGCACAGGTAACCGTGAAGGAATGGTTTGGTGTAACTTCTTTTAGGAGGAACAAAGTACGGCCATGGATGGCCTCCTGAAAATCTCTTACCGGCAAGTAAAATCCGAAGGCATTACGTTGCGCTTGAATACCTAAGTCCAGTTGAAAATATTTTTGGTTTAACCGTTCACCTATAGGCTGGGGTTGGGAAGAATCATTACGTGATTATTCCAATCAGCATATTTCGAACATTATTACCCTCGTAGGCGGATTTCCCTGGCAATCGATGGATGGAAAGATTGGTTCAAGAATGCCTATTCATAAAGAGGCCAACCCTAACGATAGTAAAAGTTATTATTCCCTGGGCAGACTTTGCTATAATCTGGCTGCGCGATGGGGCAACAATAAGAAAGCAGTAATTAATCCTAATGAACTCGCAAACTTTTCTAACCGCAATCATAATTGGGCATCTGATGTCGTTCCTTTGCTGAAACCAGGCGGAGAAACCTTTACAGAAAGTGGATTGGGATTGGTAGATTATATTGAAGTACTCAATGAATGGGATAATACCTGGAGCGGATCTTCTGTTACGTTCACACCCGATAGCTATGCCGTTTGCCTAAAAGTTTGTTATGATGCAATCAAAGCCGCTGATCCAACCATGGGCATTTTGATGGGAGGGCTTTCCCGGATGGACATACACTTGATTCAACAGGTAATAAAGGCGTGGGAAATCCGGTACGGCCAATTCCCTGACGACATTATCATCAATTATCATCGTTATTTGCACAATGGTTTAAGCGGGGGTAAGCGAACAAAGGGCACGCTTCCTGAATCCAGGCCATTTGGTATCCTCGATCAAATCCATGACATGGACACCCTTGGTCGCGATTGGGTAATTACTGAATTTGGCTGGGATTCAGATTCAACCAGTCTTCAGCGCACCNCCATCCTATTTGAATCTGATGGAAAAACAAAGATGAGTGCTGAGAAGAGCAAAGGCACCTTGCTTGTAAGAAGTGCACTATTATACGCAACAACGGATCGCTGTAAAATGGCGGTCTTCTACCATATCAGAAATGAGAACAATGAAGGGAAAGGATACCTCTATGCCAGCTCAGGCATCTTCTCCAGATCAGGGCCATCATACAACCCAACTGAAGCTTTTTGGCCTGTTAAGGAATTTTTAGACAAAGTAGGCGATTGTAAATTACCTGCTACGTTGGTCAGTGCGGTTTCACCATACCAGGTTAAGTTTGTTAAGGGCTCGAAANAAGTTATTGCCACCTGGACAGACCATGGCCCGGTTACTTATACAGAAGAATAAACCTCATCGATTTATAAATTTTCCGATTTCATTCAAGAACCGATCGGGGTCTTGCCAGAAATTGCGACTGTACACTCTTAAAAAGGGCCATGCTTTTAAATCGAGAAGCTGAGGAGTTAGTGCATGGTCTGCCCGTGCGCTCATACTGGAATAATATTCGCCATCATCGGTAAGTATTGCTCCTATTGGCTGCGACTTTTTCATAACCGTGATATCATGAAACGGAACCGTATGTGCTTCCAACTCAAAATCAGTCCATTTTTGTTTTGCCAATCGCTTTATGGTTTCCTTTAAGTATATAGAATTGCTCCGGGCTGCCGTTTGTACAATAGTTGGCACAAATGCTCCNCGGGCAACCTGCCAGGCATACTCTAAATATGCTTTTAAAAGTTTAGGGCCTTCATGCAGGGTTTCATCAACCTGTAATTGTTCGGGCATAAAACTACATACTACTATTACTTTTTCGCGTGCCCTGCTAATTGCCACGTTTAGTCGATTTTCTCCACCCGCCTGGTTCAGGCTGCCAAACTGAGCGGGCACCCGGTTGTTTTTATCAGGCGCATAGCCTATCGAAAAAAGTACAATGTCACACTCATCACCTTGTACGTTTTCAATGTTTTTTACAAATACCGATTTAGGCACTGTACCAAAAGCACTTTCAAGTAAATCTAAAATCAGGCTTTGTTGTGGTGCATTGAAGGTGATGATACCAACCGATTTGTCAGCCTGACTCTTCAGAAGGGCATCCACGTGCGCCACTATCCTGTTACCCTCAATCGCATTTGCATTGTTTATCCATTGTCCATCAACCCGATCGTAGGTAATGGCAGGTCCACCGGCTATCATGGCTTGCCGATGAGGCAGTAATTGCAACGTGCCTTTGTAAAAATATTTGTTTGAGAAATCAATCAGTTCCAGTGATTTGCTTCGATAGTGCCCTTGCAGCGAAGTAGTAATCAGGTAACGGCTACATAAATCCAACAGCGAGTCAACCTCTGCATCGGCATGTGCTTCCTCTTCATCCTGCCAGCGCGCCTGGTAAAAATCGCCAGGCTTTAACTGCATGGCGTCACCCGCTACCACAGCCTGCTTACCGCGATACAATGCAGGAATGCCGCGCTCTGCAAAACATTGTGAAGCTTCATCAAAAATAACCAGGTCGAAGAGTTCTTTCATTGGAAAAATGGCCGATACCGATTCGGGCGAAGCCAGCCAGCAGGGTATCACTTTAAAAAGTTCCTCTTCAAATGATGTGACAAGTTTACGCACCGGCCAAATTTTNTTCTTTTTTGTTACCTGATGCAACAAATCCCGATATGAAACCCGGTTGTTCAGCCGGTTTACTTTTAAATCTTCAATAATTTTNTCGCGTGCGCGCAATAGTATAATCTCTTCACTCAGGCTTTGCTTCACCTGAATCAGGTCGCGCAATTCAGTTTCCAGCAATGCAATTTTCCCAGATGATACCATGCGCAATTCCGGGCTGCGCATCTCCAGGTGATCAATCCACGAAAGGGCAAGGCTGTTCAAAAACAGTCCCTTCACCTGGTACTCATCCCAGGTAGGGTGTGCATCAAAAAGCTTGGTCAACACCTGCCGCTCTACATCACCCAATTCCTGCACCAGCTTATCAAACTCGCATAAAGAGTCGAAATCGGATTTCAGGCTTTCTGTTAACTTCTGGCTAAGCCAGGGTTGGGCTGTAATGGCATTGATCTGGCTGGTGGTGAGATATTGATTCCAGGTTTCCTTATAGGCTGGAATAGGCGCAAGCAACTCAAATAAAAGATTTAACCGGTTGATAAACTCCTGCCGCGTAAGCCCTGCCGGATTGATAACGCTTTTCAATCCACGTATTTGCGTAAATATCAGTTTAGCCTGCAACGCAAAATGCTGATCGGCAAACCATTGAATAAATTCCTTTTTTGATAAGGACTCTGGTACCTGCTTCAGCCAGATCTTAGCCTTTAATTTAGACAGATTATGTTCCAGGTTTAACCGGTTATCCAACCTGCGTTCAAGTGTTACAAACCCTTCCTTATTACTCTGCAACCCATTTTGAACCAGTGCACGCTTTATCAAAAACTTGTCCTGCGAAAACAATTCCCACCGAATAAGTCCGATCAAACTTTTTCGGGCTTTCATACTGCGATACAAAGCCTTTTGCAGTATTCCTAACTGATTGGCACTGCTGCTTGATTCGGGNCCTTCATTTTCAAAACAACTGAGTGTGTTCTTTTCTGTGTTTGATAACCAAAGCGCACTGGTTTCATCATCCGACTCGATGAGCATGCTCTGAAAATACCGGTAAATAGAATCGTTGGTAAGCAGCGACTTTACCTCATCCACCTGAGATGCTTTTTCAATCAGGGCTTCGCATTGTTCCCAATCCAACCGGGCTCCTACCTTATCAACCAATTGGGTTGTTAGCTGATGAAANAAGGTAGCAATATGTTGAACCGTATTGCGAATTGCAGCTTCATCACTGGCTTGAAAAGTGCTGAACGACTTACGATCCTTCCACAGGTAATCACTACGCTCCAACGTTTTGGCATAGTGTGCATAGGTGGTAAGCTTACGCAAAAATGGATTGAGCGTATCATACCGAAAATGCGAAAACTCCTGCTTGAGGTTAATCCATTCCTGCAAGGGACTCGACTGAAGATATAATTCCTTTATTGTAAGCCCACAGGTTTTATCGTCATACAGTGCTTGCTTGAAATTATCCAGTTCCTCGGTTATCTGATCGATGCGGTGACTGATTTGTAAAAACTTCCGATCTAATTGTATCGCATCTATGCTGATGTTCCTCGCTTTGTATTCATCTAACCGGTTAACCTGGCGCGCTACTTTTTCATAAATTTCTTTACGATCGTTTTTAAAATCATGTACCAGCGCAGCGTAATCAGTCAGTTGTTTGGTTTGAAGCCGTTTATATACTACATCCAATGCCGCCCGCTTCTGACACACAACCAATACACGTTTGCCAGTTGCCAATGCATCGCCTACCAGGTTGCTGATTAATTGTGATTTGCCCGTGCCNGGTGGACCTTGCACCACAACCGAATGTCCCACCTTTACAGCCTTCAATGAATTCTCCTGCCAGATATCAGCCGGGTAAGCACAATAAATTTTCTCTTCCTTAACCTGCTTAACAAAATTTTTACTTTCTGATTGTGCTGCTGAACGCGATTCAAAAAAGCTTTCCAAATCAGAAACATGATCCTGCTCCATCAACTTCAGGTAATCCGGAACCAGGAAAGAACCTGCCTGCGGAAAAATTCCCAGCACCGCTTTCGGAAACAACTTAAGCTCTCCTGTCTTTAACCCTTGTTCAAACTCATCGCGCTTCAGGCTTACAAAGGGNGTAAGTTCATCGCGGAAATTATCAGAATTAAAATTCAACTCAAACTCATGCTTTTGCAAGAGTTGATAGATGGCCGTTCGGAAGGCCGTACTATCGCGATCGGTATCTTCAAATGTTTCTTCCAGTAAAGCCTCGTTAGGTTTTACCTGGTTGTAATAAGCATACGCCAGTAAAAACGATTTGTTAAATGAAATACCGGCATCCTCGCGCGGCTCAAGCCACCATTGATTGTTTTGAACAGTAAGTGTAACCGGAAAAAACAAAAGCGGGCATCTTACCGGTGTATCGTTCTTAAATTTTCCTTGCACCATCGGCCAGCCCACGTGCAAATCTTTAGAACCACGTTCTTCAAAAATAAACTGATCGCTTCGTTGCAGTTTTTTAATTTTTACTGGCCTCATTAGCCGCCTCCATCCGGCTATCAATTACAGGACAAATAAATTTTGGCTTTTCGGCAATCAACGCACTTATGATGTTAAAGGCAGGTTCGCCATTTAAGTGGCTCAGGCTCCTGCACATCAATAAACTGCTCGGCCATTAGGCGCAAAAGAAACAACGAGCGGTTGTTCCCGGACAGGTTAGTAAGACGCCTAAGGTAGATGGTAAGTAGCTTTTTGGTTTGATCTGACAGAGCCACGTTATGGATTTAATGAAAGGTAAGGTACTATTTTTGTATAAAACGTTTCATCTACCCATGCTATTTTCTTAACCTCATCCACCGTAGTAAATTTTCCGTGCTGAAACCGATAGGTGGTAATTGCCTTCGCCAAAGTGTAGTTAATGTATGGATGACTGCTTAACTCCTTTATGGAAGCCTGATTCAANAATCATTTTTTTGGTTGAAATAGTGAATCCACAAAATATTTTTGTTGTATGCGTTGTATCACAATAGTGTCAAGCCCATACACTTCGTACAATTGTTCCATAGAAACAAAACCACCCAATTTCGTGCGGTAGTTGATTATCCGTTCACTTAGTTTCGCCCCTATTCCATAAATCTTTGTTAGCTGAACAGAATCTGCGGTATTGATGTCTATCCATTCTCTTACAAATTCAGCCTTTGTTGTGGGTACCTTTTCCTTCGCTTTTAATGCAGTGCTTGCCACCTGTGTTGGTAATTGTATAAATGGCTCCAGGTCTTCGTAAAATGATGTGTCCATTCCATAAATGCGAAGCAAGTCCGTTTTGCTGAACTTTCCATTTTTTGACCGATAGTTTAGAATCCGTTGGGCTAAAAANTCCGGAAACCCAAGGCTATCCAAATCTGCCAGACTTGCCGTGTTGGGATCGAACGGAAAACGGGAGTAATCTTTTACAAGAAAGGCACTATCTTTNTGAGTAGGCCAATGCGCCAACAAGCTGTCGAGGTTGCGTTGGTTATCTGTGAAATCAATCGACTGTGTACTTCGCCAACGCTGATAGACCGGTATTACAAACACACTAATTAATAATAAAGGTAATAGCATCAACAGGCCATTGGTTTCGCGCGTTGATATCCCAAANAATGCCCGAATCCATGATCGGAGCCTATTAATCATATTTTTCTCTTAAACAATTAAAAGAATAGGAAACTGCCTTCAGATCAGTTGATCCATCCTGTCAAACCATTAATATCAAATTTAAACTTATTATCATCTTTAGAAAATTATAGATCGGGTTAAACCCCTATTATTGTACCCGTAAAACAATGCTTTTATGAAAAAATATTGGTTATCTGCTTTGTCTTATTTCTGGCTTTAGAAAGTTTTGGTTGGNGGGCTACGGGCCATCGCACCACCGGCCTGATTGCAGAACGCTACCTGACCAAANAAGTGAAGCGAAAAATTAATGCCATCCTGNGGGGCGAATCGCTGGCTATGGCAAGCACCTGGATGGACGAAATCCGTTCAGATTCAACATACAATAACACAACTGATTGGCATTGGACTACCATACCCGATGGTGGCAAATATGAAGATGTAGAGCACAACCCGGATGGAAAAGTTATTGTAATGATTGAAAAAATAATTGGAGAGTTAAAGCGAGGGGGCCTACCGGTTAAACAGGAACAGGAATATCTTAAAATGCTGATCCACATGATTGGTGATATGCATCAACCGTTGCACGTAGGCAGGCCGGGCGATAGAGGTGGTAATAATGTAAAGGTAAAATGGTTTAGGAGCGAATCGAACCTGCATTGGGTATGGGATAGCGGCATGATTGATGACACCAAGCTAAGCTATACCGAACTGGCCGATGCCTTAGGCAAACCGNGAAAAGATAAACTGGATAAATGGCGGCAGGGTACAGTACGCGATTGGGCCCTCGAATCGATGCACTACCGGCCACAGGTTTATGACATTGGCAATGGCTCGCTGGGCTATGCCTACTCGTACAAATATTTTTCTATCGCAAAAGAACGCATGCTTCAGGCTGGCTTTCGGTTGGCAGCTTTATTAAATACGATTTACGGGTAGTTGTTGGGTTACTGTTTACACCGGTATCAACAACCTATATAAACATTATCAACTGCTTATTATTCTTCTGTACCACGATTGAAAAACAAGTAATGCCCACAAGCGCGCGTGTGCATCTTGCGGGTTGGAAGAATTCAGTTGTAATTTTAATTTCTTGATTTCGGAATAATTAAAGATGTCTTGTTCAGTTATTGTCTGTTCCGAAAGCAAATCGTTTACCATCGGCATTAGTTCTTTACGCAACCAACTGAGCAAAGGCACTTCAAATCCTTTCTTTGGCCGGTTGTATAGTTCAGCCGGCAATGCATCCCGAAAGGCATCTTGTAAGATGCGCTTGCGTATCGATCGGTTAATCTTAAAGTCATCCGGCAGGCTAAAAACAAAATCAACAACGCGGTAATCTAANAAGGGCACCCGCACCTCCAGGCTGTTGGCCATACTCATGCTGTCCACCTTGGTAAGCATATCGCCAGGCAAAACCAGGTGCATATCGGTAAGTAAAATTTCACGCATGGTTTCCGGTGTAGAGATAAAGCGCAGGTAGTTTTCTTTTCTCAATTTAAACTCCTGTAAATTCAGTTTTTGTTTCACCTCATTACTTAACAATGAATTTGTCTTGTTGGTTGTAAACCCAGCCCATTGCCAATACCTTTCTCTACTATTCAATTTCAAACCATCGGCAAAGCGACTGAACTGTCGGGCCAGGTTGCCTATTTTTCTGCTTCGCGATTGCGGCAAGATGCTCCAAACAGGGCCCAGGGCTGCAATCATATTTTCTTTCCACCCTTTGTTAATGATACGATAGAATGCCTCATGTTTATTATACCCGCCCAGTAATTCATCGGCCCCATCACCCGAAAGAGCCACCGTGGCGTGCTTGCGGGTTTCCTTGCTTAATATAAAAACATTAAGTGCGGAGGAATCAGCAAAAGGTTCATCAGTATAATTTAGAACATCCTGCACATGATCTAATAAATCTTTATGCGAAAGGGAGAATACCGTGTGGTTGGTGTTAAGATGTTTGGCAACAGAATTCGCATAGGCCGTTTCATCAAAAAACTTGTCATCCCCAAATCCAATGGAAAAAGTATGCAGATCGGGCTTATGTTTTACCGCCAGCGCAGCAATTACGGAAGAGTCTATGCCTCCGCTTAAGAATGCGCCAATGGGCACATCTGAAACCAACCTGCGTTGCACAGCATCGTCCAACAAGTTACTTAGTTGCTTCTTAGCTTCCTCATAGTTTACGTGCGATGCCGCTGGCTTTTCGGCTATGGAATAAAATTGTCCGGATTCTAATTTCTTATTGCTTACTTTCAGGTAGTGGCCAGGCAACAATTTTTTGATATGTGCAAAAATAGTGTGTGGTGCAGGTATGTAATTAAGGTGCAGGTACGTTTGCAGTGAGGTGTAATCCAGTTCCTTATCAATACCATATTGCAGTATAGATTTTATTTCTGATGCAAACAGAAACTTATCTTCATCGAAAAGATAAAGCAGGGGTTTGATGCCATAACGATCGCGGGCTAANAAGAAAGTTTGCTCCTGCTGGTCGTACACACAAAAGGCAAANAATCCGTTGAGTCTATTCAGGCATTCTTCCCTTTCGTGAATAAAGAGATTGAGTAGCACCTCCGTATCCGATGCGGAAACAAACTGAACTCCTTTAGCTTCCAGTTCCTTTCGCAGTTCACGGTAATTGAATATCTCCCCATTAAATACAATACAAAACCGTTGGGAGGCATCCCACATGGGTTGGTTGGCCGCTGCACTGGTATCGATAATGGAAAGCCTGCGGTGCCCCAAACCCACAAACTCATCGGTGTAAACGCGGTGTGCATCAGGGCCTCGCTTTTCTAACGCCATGGTGGCAGCTGTAACATGAATCATGTTAAACTTACCTAACAGGTTAAATGCAAAAACTCCGGTTATGCCACACATGGTAAACAGGTGGTAGTACACCATAAGCAGTTGGCAGATTTAATTTCTGCCTACTGCTTGCTTTCAATTAAAGAGATTTAATTTTAATATTCTTAAACCACACCTCATTGCCATGATCTTGAAAATCGATGTAGCCCGTTGGTGCCATTCCATACCCGGCAGCATCTTTCCACTTGCTGGCCTCTTTTCGTTGCTTCCAATCTGCAGACTGCAATTCGTATTCCACCACCTTATCACCATTTAACCAATGTTCAACTTTATTGCCATTAACAACAAGTTTGGTGGTGTTCCATTCGCCAGCAACTTTTACAGGTTTTGTAGCCGGTGCTGCGTGCATGTCATAATTGCTGGCTGTTTTCTGCATTTCAGATAACTCACCCGGATAGCCGGAATCATCAATCAATTGATATTCCGGACCGGAATAATAGGGTTGATCAAACTCTTCGGTTACCCGAAACATCACACCGCTATTTGCTTCGGGTGCTACTTTCCAATCAAATACTAATTCAAAATTTTGAAACTGCTCAGTTGTGCGCAAGTCAGAGCGTTCATTGCCCTCGCCTGTTGTTTCATTTAAAGGCTTACAATGCAAGGTACCATCTATAACTTCCCAGGTGTTATTGGGCCGTGCTTTAAATATCGTCCAGCCGGTAAGGGTCTTGCCATCAAACAAAAGTTTCCATCCGGCCGTGGTTTCATCGGGAGTTAGTTGATTATCAATCGATACAGGCTCACTTTTTCTTCCATTTTTTTGGGGTGCAACTTGTAAAAGCAATCATCAGGGATAGTACTAAACTTAGGCCATGTACTTTTTCATACTTTTTAATTGGTTTTGTGTGGGTTACTTATTGGATTTTATCTGAAATTAACGTCAAAATTCAAGAATCAGGGTAACTCTCCCCGATATGGGATTACAAACTAAAAACTATTAACACATGAAACCTAAGAACTATTTGATTGGCTGCTTCATTNTTTTGTTGGCGGGTTCTGCCTTTGGGCAGATACATCTTGGAGCAACTACTGCCTACAATGCAACTTTTGTTTTAGATAAGGGTTTGAGTGAAGACNCCCGGTACAATTCTACCTATACCTACCAGATTGCTCCTGTTGGCTTTAACTTTGGGGTTGATTTGGGCCGTAAGTTCGGTTTACAGCTTGAATCAATATTATCAAACCAAGGTCAGATTTATCAATTGATAGATATTGCGGAGCAAGTGAAGGGCCAACGTAAAATTGATTTACAATATATTAACATACCCATGATGTTGAAATTTATGGGTGGTGGAAATGGCAAAGCCAGAACCAATTTCAATTTCGGACCGCAGATGTCGTTATTAACCAAAGCGGTTGAAAGCCTGCAGGCAAATCCAGGTACTTTTACACTCCCTACGGATTTAACATTTGAAGACATCCAGAAGGATTTTCCAACAGCAATCTTTGACCAGGCTAGCGGAGGTTATACCTTACCTGGCCCAGGTACGTATCCTATACCATCGGGTGTAACCCTGGCTGATATTCAAAGCGCTTATCCGGGCGCATTAGATGCCGGAAACGGGNAATATACCTTGCCTGCCAATGCCTCTTCGCTGGCCAAGGATTTGTTAACCAAAGAAGCCAACAATTTTAAGAACATGGAGTTTCAGATTGCCATGGCCTTTGGGGTAGATATAGATCTTAGCAAGCACATCTACCTTTCAACGCAGATCAGAGCAAATTATAGCCTAATGGATATGCGCAATGGCGATGTTATTAATTCAATTAAGCAGGGTAACTATAGTGATATTTTTGGCAGCCGTGCCAACTTTTTAGTAGGTGTGCAATTAGGCCTGCACTACTATTTTGGTACCCTGCGCTCGTTCAGGTAACAGATTATTAATACTGACAACTTTCCTGCATGCGCGGGAAAGTTGTCATTCATTACTAAAAATCTTTCCGGGGTTCAGGATTCCGTTCGGATCAAAAACTTTCTTAATGCCCCGCATCAGGTTTAGGTTAACTTCGTTCATCGCAATGGGCATGTAAGGTCGTTTGGCTATTCCTATTCCATGTTCACCCGATAAAGTTCCGCCCAGGCTTACCGTCAGCTTAAATATTTCACCAATGCCTTCCGGGATTTTTGTTTCCCAGTCATGATCACTGATATTTTCCTTCAGAATATTTACGTGCAGGTTGCCATCGCCCAGGTGGCCAAAGCAAACCGTATTGAAATTATACTGTTTGCCAATTTCTTTAATTCCCCTAATTAATTTTGGCAGGTTATTGCGGGGCACAACTACATCGTCCGATTTCGTAAGTGTGTACCAGTTAACCGCGGGCGAAATATTTTTACGCACTTTCCAGAGCTCTTCCTTTTGGGCGTTGCTTTCTGCAAACAAAACTTCTCCACTCTGAAATTTTTCCACTACAGTCATCACCCGCTCCGCATCGCGCATTAAAACTTCTTCATCGTTGCCGTCCAGTTCGCACAACAGGTAGGCATCCATGCCGTCAATTAATTTTGTTGTTACCGGGCTATTCAGAACCTTATCGCAATACGCATATGTTTTAAGCGCAGCTTCCCGTTCAAAAAACTCCATGCCCGATGGCGTAATCCCTTCTACAAATATGGCGGCAATCGCCTTGCAGGCTTCTTCGTTGGTAACAAAAGGAATAAACAGCAATACATTTTTCTGTGGAAACCCNCGAAGTTTAAACACAATTTTTGTGATGATCCCCAACGTGCCCTCGCTGCCACACATGAGTTGCGTTAAGTTATATCCGGTGGAGTTCTTCAATACATTTGCCGCAGTCCAAATGATTTCACCGGTAGGTAATACCACTTGCATGTTAAGTACATAATCGCGGGTAACGCCATATTTTACAGCCTTGGGTCCACCGGAGTTATTAGCCAGGTTGCCGCCTAAAAANCACGATCCTTTGCTGGCCGGGTCTGGAGGATAAAACAACCCTTTGGCTTTAACAGCATTTTGAAACACTTCTGTAATCACACCAGGCTCCACCGTTGCCTGCAAATTCAACTCGTCAATCTCCAGAATCTTATTGAATCGTTCCATCGAAATAACCACGCCTTTCTGTACAGGTATTGCTCCTCCGGCAAGGCCTGTGCCGGCACCGCGTGGTGTAACGGGTATATTATACTGGTTACAGATTTTTAATATATCGCTGATTTCTTCTGGTGTGCCCGGTTTTAGAACCAGATCGGGCAAAAAGAGATAATCTTCAGTTTTGTCGTGTCCATATTCGGTCCGCAGTTCTTCATCCACAATAAGATAAGATTCGCCTACGATAGTCCGGAAACAAATGATAAGTTCGTTGCTTAACGATTGATTCGGTGCACTTGTTTTAGTGTTTGCCATCAATAAAGTAACTTTGAATTTAAGTATGGTATTAAAACGAAGTCCCAAAATTAAGGAATTAACCTTTCAAAGGCTTTGGCTTTTTTATCCATTCTTATTTTATCGAGTTCGTGTGTATCCAGCCGGGTTAAAGAACAGCGCGAAAAGGTAATTGCTTCGGCACGTAGCTTTACAGGAACGCCCTATAAATGGGGTGGAACTACCGGGCCGGAATGGACTGCTCGGGACTAACGTGTAATGCATACCGCGCAATCGAGTTAGAACTTCCACGTACAACCGATGGGCAGGCAACCACAGGAAAGAAAGTTAAACGCAGAAAATTAGCCCGGGCGATCTGGTATTTTTGCTACGGGAAAGAAAAGGCGAGAAATTACGCATGTCGGAATTGTTACCGATGTGAACGGTGCCAATGATGTAAAGTTTATTCATGCCTCCACCACCCTGGGTGTGGTGGAAACCAATTTGTATTCTGATTATTACTTTAAGCGCTACCGAAAGGCTCGCAGAATTATTGATTAAGAAGTATGACAACAAGAAGAAAATTTATTCAACTGGGTGCACTCGCCTCATTGGCTTCGCTTACGAAAGCCTGGGGTAAACCCAATACCAAAATCACTAAACCGGTTGTAATCTCCACGTGGAATTTTGGAGCAGGTGCAAATGCCGAAGCCTGGAAAATTTTATCGAACGAGGGCCGCGCATTAGATGCCGTGGAAGCCGGTGCCCGTGTGCCCGAAGGCGATCCGAAGGAATCATCTGTTGGGTTAGGTGGGTTGCCCGATCGGGATGGTCGCGTAACACTCGACTCGTGCATAATGGACGAATTCGCCAACTGTGGTGCGGTTGCCTGCCTGGAGCATATTGTACATCCTGTTTCAGTAGCACGCAAGGTGATGGAANAAACTCCGCATGTGTTTTTGGTTGGTGAAGGAGGCTCTGAAGTTTGCATTAGATCAGGGGTTCAAAAAGAAAAACTACTCACCAGGGAATCAGAGAAAGCGTGGAAAGCGTGGTTAAAGACTTCGCAGTATAAACCCATTGCCAACATCGAAAATCATGACACGATTGGCATTGTTGCCTTAGATGCGAAGCAGAATTTATCGGGCGCATGTACTACCAGTGGCATGGCGTATAAAATGCATGGCCGCGTGGGCGATTCGCCCATTATTGGTGCGGCCCTGTTTGTAGATAATGAAATTGGCGCAGCTACAAGTACGGGAGTAGGCGAAGAAGTAATTCGCATTGTTGGTTCTCATTTGGTGGTAGAACTAATGCGACAAGGAAATTCGCCACAACAAGCCTGCGAACTGGCCGTGGCGCGTATCGTANAAAATCAACCCCAAAAATCGAAAGAGATACAAGTTGGATTTTTGGCGCTAAATAAGAATGGCGAATACGGAGCCTTTGCTTTGCAGAAAGGATTTACCTACGCTGTTTACAGTAACGAAGTGCCAAATAAGATTTTTGAAGCAAAGAGTTTTTACTAAGGTTTTGAAATCATGACAATTGAAATTGTTGTTTACAACATTGAATCCGCTTTAAAGGCACAGGAAGGTCAGGCCGACCGGATTGAGTTATGTGATAATCCGGGTGAAGGCGGCACAACTCCTTCCTATGGAGTAATTGAATCAGTACGGCAACATGTTAGTTTGGATGTTTTTGTCATGATCCGTCCGCGGGGTGGTGATTTCCATTATTCCAGCTATGAATTCCATTGCATGAAGCGTGATATCGACCAATGTCAACGATTAAGTGTGGATGGTGTTGTATTTGGAATCTTAAATCCGGATGGTACCCTTGATAAAAAACGTTGCAAGGAACTGATTGACCGTGCGCGGCCACTCAAAGTAACCTGCCACCGGGCTTTTGATATGACCCGCAATCCATTCGAGGCTTTAGAAGATTGTATTGAAGTTGGGTTTGACAGAATTCTCACAGCAGGCCAGCAAGCTACTGCTTCGAAAGGCGCTGATTTGATTGGGCAATTAATTCAGAAAGCAAACGGACGTATTGCCATTATGCCCGGTTCTGGGGTAAATGAAAATACAGTTCAGGAGATCGTTCGGAAATCAGGAACAAAAGAAATACACTTTTCCGCTACTGCGTTCCGCGAAAGCGCCATGCAATACCGCAATCCAAACATAGCCGGCATGGGTTCGGAAGAAGGTGCTGAGTTTAAACTTCGCACGGTAGATCCGCAACGTGTAAAAACCATACGGCAATTGGCCAAAGAAGCTCAGCGATAGTTTACCAATTCCATATTTCCGGTATTATCAGCATATTACGCTATTCTTAAACCGATGATCCGGATTACGTTTATACTCTATTGCTTTTTAGCTATTGTGCGGGAAACGCGCAGGTAGTAATTAACGAGGTGTGCGCGGCCAATGCCGATGTTAATTATGATTCAGAGTTTTTCAATTTCTCGCCCTGGATAGAGTTGTACAATGCTGGCAATGCTTCCGTTTCTTTAGCGGGTTATTTTCTTTCGGATGATGCGTTTCAACCAACCAAATGGGCTATCCCATCCGGAGTCTCTATTCCCGCCAAAGGGTACCTGCTTATTTGGTGCGATGGCCGCAACAGTGGGTTGCATACTTCTTTCTTGTTAGATAGCGAGGGTGAACAAGTTGTATTAACCTCACCATCCAACCATGTATTGGATCAAATCATATTTTCGAAGCAATACACCAATGTATCGTTTGGCCGCAAATCAGATGGAGGCAGTACCTGGTCTTATCTCAGCGTTCCAAGTCCGGCTACANAAAACGAATCACCAACCGGAGAGGTTGCGCTGGCAATACCCATCGCCTCCCAGAAATCAGGACGGTATGCTTCATCCATTCCTTTAGTACTTTCGCACCCAACACCTGCAACCGAAATCCGCTACACGTTAGATGGCTCCGCTCCAGGTCAAAATTCTACTTTATACAGCACTCCTATTCAGATCACTCAAACAACCACCCTCAAGGCCAGAGCATTTAAGGCGGGCTTTATTCCGAGTGAAACTTTGGTAGAAACCTATTTCATAAATGAACGACCATTTACACTACCTGTTATTTCTATTTCAACCAAACCAGACTATCTATGGAATAATACGATCGGAATTTATACCAATGGAACCAACGGAATTCCCGGTAATTGTAATGGTAATCCGGTTAACTGGAATCAGGATTGGGACAGGCATGCATCGGTAAGTTTTTTTGATGCCGCTGGCAAACTCAACCACAGCCAGTTTGTTGACATTCGTATTGGTGGTGGATGCAGCCGAAATAATCCTCAGAAATCGTTCATTGTAAAAGCCCGCGACAAGTATGGTAATAATATATTGGAAGAAAAGTTGTTCTCCGAGAAGCCGCATGACCGGTTTGGTGGATTTACCATGCGAAACTCCGGAAACGATTTTAATGTAACCATGTTTCGAGATGCATTGATGCAGGAGTTAACGCAAACTCAAATGAAAGGTGCCTACCTGGCATATAAACCCACTGTTTTCTATCTGAACGGCCAGTACTGGGGCATTCAAAACTTACGCGAANAAATTGATGCCGACTATATTGAAACAAATTATGGAATAAACCGAAATGACCTGGATCTGTTGGAATCATGGGGCAACCCCATGGAAGGCACTAACGATGCATACGTTGCATATCTCAACACCCTGCAAACGCTTAACCCTTTATTGCCCTCAACATTTCAATTTATTGATCAAAATATTGAAGTGCAGGAATACATTAATTACCTGGTTGCCCAGATTTATTTTGGCAATACCGATTGGCCCGGCAACAACATAAAATATTGGCGGAAGCGTTCGGGAGGCAAGTTCCGATGGCTTCTATTCGATATGGATTTTGGCTTTGCACTTTATAATTCCTTTAACCATCCCACGTTAGCATTTGCCACCGATCCCAACAGCGGTGTGGTTTGGCCAAATCCACCCTGGAGCACACTGCATATCCGGTTGGTGATGCAGAATCCACAATTCAGAACAAAGTTCATCCAAACCCTGGCAGCCGCCATGGGCTCGGGTTTTAGTCCGAAGCATGTAACGGAAACCATTGATTTATTTGCACAACGCATTGCCAATGAGATACCATTTCATAAACAACGTTGGGGCGGCAATATTAACGATTGGAATTATGAAGTTCAGCGCTTACGCAACTTTGCAACCGATCGGCACCAGTACATGCTCCAACACATCACACAGTTTNTTAACCTGACCGGTGATGTAAAAATCAGTACCGGTACTTTTCCAGAGGGAACTGGAAAAATTGAACTGAATGGCGTTACCTTGCATGAACCACTCCAAACAGCAACTTATTACAGAGACTTACCTTTTGAAGGTAAACCAATTCCTGCACCTGGTTACACATTCAAAAACTGGAAACTTATTAAAAGCAATGTTTCAGTAACTTCATTAATAGCCAATGGCACAGCATGGAAATATTTTGACAATGGCACCACGCCTGCTACAGATTGGAGCGCTACTGCATATAACGATGCTTCCTGGGCAAGCGGTGTAGCCCAGTTGGGATATGGCGAAGGCGATGAACAAACCGTAGTGAGTTTTGGTAGTAATTCAAATAATAAACACATTACCACGTATTTCAGANAAAATTTTACTGCCACCAACGTGGGTGAGATCGCTGCGCTAAACGCCTCCATACTATTTGACGATGGAATAATAGTGTACCTAAACGGAACTGAAGTTTACCGGAATAATATGCCCACCGGCACGATCGTAAACAACACCCTTGCCCTTGGTGCTATCGCTGCAGAAAATGTGTTTGTTGATTTTTCCATACCANAAAATCTTCTCATGGAAGGAACCAATGTAATAGCCGTTGAAGTGCATCAAAATTCGCCTCAAAGTTCTGACCTGAGTTTTGATTTCACCCTGTTGGCTGCTACCGAGGAGGGCTCGGAAGAAATTATTTCTACTGATGCTACCTTAACCGGTGTAGCAGACAAGTACGTAACCATTGAAGCCTATTTTGAAGAAGCAACTCCTGTTACCGGTTTGATAATTAACGAAGTTGCCGCAGCAGGCTCAACCGCAGTAGATGAGTTTGGTGAAGCTGAAGATTGGATTGAGGTTTACAACTCCTCATCGCAACCCGTTGATCTTGGTGGTCTTTTTATTACCGACAACCTTCAATCTAAACTCAAACATCAGATCGTGCCTGGTTCAGAAACCATAATTAATCCTGGTGAATATAAATTAATCTGGGCCGACAACCAGACCGGGCAAAGTGTGCTGCATACTAACTTCAGGTTATCACAATCAGGTGAACAAGTCGGGCTCTATCAAATGGTAGGTTCTACTCTATTGGTTATAGACGAAACTTCTTTCAATGCACATACANAAAATACAAGCGCCAGCAGGATTCCCGATTTAACCGGCCCGTTTGTTCTAACGGCTACACCAACACCCCGTACGCAAAATATTTTTGAAACAGTTACCAGCACCTACCAAGAAGAATTGTATTCCGTGTATCCTAACCCCGTTGCAGATCAATTAACCATCGAAATACCAAAGCCAGTACATGTTAAAATTACGAACATGCAAGGTTCAACTGTTTTAACCACTTACCTGCTAACCACCCAATCAATTTCATTTTCTTCTCTCCCCACAGGACTATACGTGTTGAGTCTTATTACAGATGAAGGAATTTTAGCCAGGCGTATAATCAAGCGATAAACAAAAATGCCGGCCTTTCGGTCCGGCATTTTATCCAAACACTCCTAATCTATTCTTATTGCGCAGCGCGCTTTGCTGTCATTGGAAATGATCCAAACTGGCCCATGGTCATGTTGCCGGCAAATTCATCTCCGGTAATTATTCCTTTAACCTGAATGCTGTTGGTATTACCACCAAAACTCACCTCATACGAGAAGCTAAGTTCGTTACCCACAACCTTTACGTCTTTAATGGGGTTTCGCTATTGAAGCGGGCATTTACAATTACACCGCTGTAGGTGTCACCTTCTCTGGAAATTTTCAGGGTACCGCCATTCGTTCCCTGCGGGCTTTCTACCGAGTATTCCCAGTTTCCTTCGGCAACAACTACCGCTGTTGAATCACCTTTCAGTTCTTCAGCAGGTTTAACCGAAGTTGTGTTGTTCCGTTGGCCGCCACCATTGAAGTTGGACCGCTGACCACCCCCATCATATTGCCGCCTCCGTTATCCATTCCACCGCCTCCATCGCCATCGCCCCCATCTTTAAATCATCGTTATTTACAGAGCGGCCACGTCTGCGTTGTTGTTCAAAGCTCATCTTACCAATGCGATAGCTCACATTAACACGGAAACTGAANNATTGCGCATCTCTGTAAAGCTGTTTTGATTGATGCTTTGTGTTACGGCACCATCCTGAAAATTAGACACCACGGAGTTTCTGATTTTCATAGACGGAGCCAGGAAGTTCTCCAAACCAACTCCTATGCTTCCCTTTTTATTCTTAAACTCTTTGCGGGTACCAATACTATACACACCAAAACCTCCTTGGTAGCCTTGCAGATTTACTCTGCGACCCCGGTAAAATCCAAACCCTTGCAAAGCCCAACCACTACCCAAATCATAGCTGCCAAAGCCACGGCCACTATATACCCAGCCACTATTACTTATTCTCGGAGAAAGGTCAGAACCCGGATTTAACATGTCTGCGAAGTAAACATCGCCTCCAACATTGAATGAAAGCTTTCCAACGCTAATGTTGGTAAAGATGCTGCCACCATAGGCATTTTCCTGCCCCAGGTTACCATACGTAGTTTGGATTACGCTATCGCGCACAATTCTTCGTAAACTCTGAATTGCATTATTCGAGTTGCGCACAAAGCCTGTAAAGTTAATGGAGGTACCCTTTACAAACGTGCTATATCCTACTTCAAAGTTGTTGGTATATTCCGGATCGAGTGATGGATTACCTACCGTTTCACTTAGCGGGTTCGAATTCTGAATATTCGGATTTAAGAATTGAATAGAAGGTCGCTGAATTCTTCGATTGTAGGAAGCCTTAACGGTTCCTTTCTTTAATTTCTTTGAAGCATTAAAACTGGGTACTAAAACACCATACTCCGGAATATCAATATCTGCTTCGGTTTTAGTAAATGCATTGATAATGGTGTATTCGTAGCGGGCACCAGCCTTCACACTATAACCACTTTTTGCACTATATGTATAGGACATGTACCCGGATACCACATCCTGACTATAGTTCAGTTGATTTGACAGGCTTGCATCTGTGTTTTGAACAAACTCACCATTCGCACCTTGTGCAGTAAAATATTGGTAATCGCTCAACACTTTTCTCTTTATTTCTTTTGCACCAACTTCAAACATCTGGTTATCGCTGATGGGTGTTTGATAATCTGCCTGAATTGTAAACTCTTCATTCAGTCCATCATTCAGGTTCTTTAATCGCTGGAAGATTTCTTCCGTATCCGCGTTATAGATTGTGTTGGTAAAATCGTTATTGCGATCGTTCCGGCTGTACATGGCCAGTACACTAAATTCTTGCTGGGGCTTCTGAAAATAGCGGTTGTAACTTAAGTTCATATCCACATTACCGGATAGGTCTTTGGTCTTTACATCACGCAAGCTATTAGAAGTAAGCACGTTGTTGGTAAAAATCTGAGAAATCAGGTTATCCTGGTACGAACTGTTGTTTCGCATTCCATATCTGACGGATGCAGCTAATGAGTTATTCTTGTTTATATCATAGTCCCAACCAAAGTTATAGTTTCCAAAAAGACCCTGGTTTCGGTTTTGACCGCTTTGCAAAGACTGAGTTTGGGTTGTAATGGAGTTTTCTGTAATCGTGTTAATCTGATTGTTTTCAAATGCTCCCTTTACATTATAATTTGCTCTTCCAAACCCACCCAACGAAAAGCCCATCTTGCCTCTGCGATAGTTACTATTTAAACCAAAGTTTGAACCTCGTAACCCAACACCGGCATCTACATTTAAGGTTAAACCTTCTAATGTATTTTTCTTGGTAATGATATTAATTATGCCGGCAGAGCCCTCTGCATCGTATTTGGCCGAGGGTGAGGTAATCACTTCTACTGTTTTAATCTGATCGGCAGGAATTTGCTTCAAGGCATCCGCTACGGAGCTCGCCATAATGGTAGATGGCTTGTTGTTGATCAACACCATAATATTGGAGCTACCGCGCAAACTCACGTTACCATCTAAATCAACTGAAAGCATGGGCACTCTTTTCAACACATCCGATGCATCGCCACCGCGGGTGGTGGCATCATTCTCCGCATTATAAATAGTGCGATCTACACGCTCTTCAACCAAATCTTTNTGTGCAGCAACAACAACTTCTCCCAATTGAGTAGCTTCTTCTTCTATCTTAATGGTACCCAGGTTGATTTCTGCTCTGCGGCCATCCAAAACCTGGTCTGTTTTGGTGATGGTCTGATAGCCGATAAAAGAAATTGTTACGGTATATGTTCCGTTTGCAATTTTCTCAATCGCAAATTTTCCCTTTGCATCGGCAATGGTTCCATTTACTGTTTTGCCTTCACTATCCGTTAAGGCTATTGTGGCAAACTCTACCGGTTGATTAGATTTGGCATCCATTACTACACCAATAATCCGGCCGTGGCCCTGGGCAAAACCCGCGAGTGTGGTAAACGCGGCTACAATAGTTAGTAAGATCTTCTTCATAATGGGTTTAATAAATTGCTTTCTTCGTCTTTTCCGGTCTATTTAACTGCAAAGAAAAGTTTTTGTTTGCTTTAAGAATGTACTATTAGACAATCCGGTCAAACGACTCGACATTTCCCCAATCCTAATAATTCGAGGTAAAAACGCAGGTTTTGGATATTCGGTCGATTAAATTATGTTAACGGTCTAAAAGCCTCCCTGCTGTGATTTCAATGCGGTTTTGACCTTTACCTTTGAGTAAAATTTAATTTTTTGTTAACGCATGCAGTCCTTCATTAACCGAAATCGGGTATTGCTATTACACATCTCGTTTTGGTTCGTTTACCTTTCATTTAATCTCTACCAATCCACCGTTTTTCAGCGCGGGCGAGATTATGATTGGGGCCGTATGCTTACCTCAACTTCAGTACAACTGATATTTACGGTAACTATCGCCTATCTGAACTATNTTTTCATATGGCCCAGATTTATTAAAAGCAAAAATCTACTACGGTTTCTATTAGAGTTTGGTGTTACCATTGGCGGTCTGCTGACTTTGCGTGTTTATCTTCAACGATACCTGGCCGATGGTTATACGCACAAAATGGGGTTCTTCTACTCCAATTTTTTTATCGTCCAAATGGTGGCCATCACCCTGCTCATCGTATTATTCGTCCTCATGCTTCGCTTTGCGGTAGAATGGTTTGAGCTGGAATCGAAGCGCAGGGAAATTGAGAATGAAAAACTGATGGCTGAATTGAATNTTTTAAAAGCTCAGATCAATCCGCATTTTCTTTTCAATACGCTTAATAATCTCTATTACCTGGCCTATACCAAATCAGACAATACAACCGAAGTAATTGCCAAGCTCTCGCAAATGATGCGGTACATGATTTACGACAGTAACCACACCCAGGTGTTGTTATCAAAAGAAATAGAGTATATGCAAAATTACATTAGCCTGGAACGGCTTCGGTTAAATAATCAGATACCCATAAAATTTGAAATTGTGGGCAACCCCGAAAATCTGCGGATAGCACCCCTCGTGTTGATTACTNTTTTGGAAAACGCATTTAAACACGGTGTAAATGGCAATAATAAAAACGCATGGGTAAATGTTACCATTCAACTGAATGGCAAGCAATGTATTTACACCGTAGAGAATAGCAAGCCGGAAACTGCCAATCAATATGAAAAATCGGGCATTGGGCTGCAAAATGTAAAACGCAGGCTTGACCTGAGTTACNCCGGCCAATACCAACTGATTACAGAAGATAAAAAGGATGTATATTTCGTTCAGGTAACGCTTACACTCAGTTGAAACTAAATTGTGTTATAATTGAAGACGAGCCCCTGGCCCGCAACCTGCTTAGCGATTACGTAAACAAAGTACCATCGTTAAACCTGTTACATGCCTTTGGCAATCCGCTGGAGGCATTGGATTTCTTAAGAACGCAACATGTTGATATTCTCTTTCTTGATGTTCAGATGCCTCAACTTACGGGCATTTCGCTCCTAAAAGTTTTGCAAAACAAACCCATGGTTATTCTTACCACCGCCTACTCAGAATATGCCCTGGAAGGATATGAACTCGATGTGGCCGATTATCTTTTAAAGCCTGTAACGTTTGAACGATTTCTTAAGGCCGTAGATAAAGTAACACAGCGCCTTTCGGGTGAATCCAAAATTACCCAAACTACCGAACCACCCGCTTTGCCGGATTACGTGTTTGTAAAAGATGGCACCAAATCCGTAAAGGTTATGTTAGATGACATCTTATATGTAGAGGGGTTGAAAGATTACGTAACCATTCACACACCCCAACAAAAAATCGTAACTCTGCAGCGTATGAAAACCCTGGAGGAACAATTGCCCACCAATAAATTTATCCGGATTCATAATTCTTATATTGTTGCAGTAAGAGCAATTGATGTGGTTCATAAAAATGAAGTACAGATTGGCACCGCATCCTTGCCCATTGGCGATACCTATCGCAAGGCTTTTCGGGATTTTATCGAGAAGAGGCACATCCTGTAACATACCCTTGCAGAAAAGGGAAATTTGATATATTTGCACCGCCTAAATTGTGAAGCAATACAGGATTAGCATTACTGGTCCTTAAAATTGATTTAAAATAAGGGGATTAGCTCACTGGCTAGAGCGCTTCCATGGCATGGAAGAGGTCATCGGTTCGAATCCGATATTCTCCACCAAGAAAAATCTCTTAACAACCTACTGCTGGTTCCGAAAAATTTTCGGAACCATTTTTTACCACCAACCGGGTTTTCATTTTAACATTTACCCCAGCCCAGAATCTGCTAGGGTTGGGATTCACTCACATCATTCACCACAATATAAAAGTTCCTGTCGGCCTCAAGGTGCGTATGCTTTCCCTTCAGGCGTTGCCAATCCGTAGTGGGCTTAATCCATCCACCCGATTGAAGTTTAACAGGCATATCAAAATCCGGAACGCACGTTGCCCACCGGTAATACATTTCTTTCTTTACCTTTTTGTATTCCAGGGTAGGTATTTGCGTGGTTCGCAGGTATTGATCAAAAATCTTTCCAAGGGCCTTTCCCGATTGTTCGCTCATGTACGCTTCCACCTGTGCAGATGTAACCGTACTATGCCAGAATCTTTCATTCAGCCCGCGCAATATCATTCTGAATTTCTCATCATCATCAACCAATTGCCGGATGGTGTGAATCAGGTTACCTCCTTTATAATACATATCGCCACTGCCCTTCTTATTTACACCGTATGGCCCTACAATCGGAATATCGTTACGAATTTGCTTACGGGTTCCTATTACATAATCGTTGCCGGCTTCCAAGCCAAATTCGCACATGGTAAAAATTGTTTCGGAATAGTTGGTAAAAGACTCATGCACCCACATATCCGCTATATCATTTGTGGTGATGTTGTTTCCAAACCATTCGTGGCCACTTTCGTGGATGAGGATAAAATCCCACTTCAAACCCCAGCCGGTTTGTGAAAGATCGCTGCCCAGGTACCCATTTTTAAAACCGTTGCCATAGGCTACCGCACTCTGGTGTTCCATTCCAAGATGGGGCGATTGAACAAGTTTAAAACCATCTTCATAAAACGGGTACTTACCAAACCAATGTTCAAAACATGTAAGCATGGGTTGCGCTTGCCTGAATTGGCTCTTTGCTTTTTCTAACTCATAATCCAAAACCCAGTACTGGCAATCCAGTGTACCAGCTTCGCCAGCATAATCTTCGCGCCAATGTACATACTTGCCAATGTAGGGAATGATGTTATAACTGTTGATCGGGTTTTTCACTTCCCAGGTAAAGGCCGTTAAATGATCACTTACATTTTCTTCGCGGATCAACCTGCCATTGCCCACCGCCACCAAAGTATCGGGAACAATTATAGTTAACGATGCACCCAGGTCGGGCTCATCACCCTGATAATCTTTGCACGGAAACCAGACACTGGCACCCAACCCCTGGCAGGCTACCGACATCCACGGTCTGCCGTGTGCATCTTTNGCCCAAATCCATCCGCCATCCCAGGGTGGCTGTTTGGCTTCGCGGGGTTTTCCTGAATACTGCAATAGAATTGTTATCTCGGCTCCTTTGGCTACTTCTTCGGGAAAAGTGAGGTAATAGACATTGCCCTCGCGATTAAGAGTAAGATTGCCCGCATTGGTAGTTACTTTCTCCAATTGCATCGGTTCCTGCAAATCAATCTGCAGCCGCTTGCCCGGTGCTGTTGATTTTATTTTCATGGTAACCTGGCCTGCAATCGTTTTTGAATTGTAATCCGGTTTTACCGTAATGCCATAATGCTGCACGTCCCACCAGGCACGCGCGGGTGTAACAGATCCGCGTAAGGTATCTTGCCGGGTAAATAACGATTGAGCAAATGTATGGACGCTCAACACAAACAGAATAAGGAAGATAAAATAACGCATACTAAGCAAGGTAAGATTCAGAATTAAGACTTTTCATGAAGCTAAAAAGCAATGCCAAGTTACAAAACTAATTCCGCTGTTCATCAGATATGAAATCAACCAAAAGATGTATCTTTCCCACTGAACCCATTGCCCTATGAAAAAATTCTGGTTGCCCTCCTGTTGTTGCCCTTTATTTCTTTTGCGCAGGAAGACTATAAAGAAATTGCACAAAAACCTGCGAGTGTATTCAGAAAAAAGACATGAGTGCAGCTACAAAAAAACAAATTGAAGTTGCGCTTGGGTTATGCATGTTTGAAGTAATCCAGTCGCTCAACATACAAGTTGACATGGCAGATGGAGAGGCCATGCGCAAGTTTGGCGAAAAAGTGGGAATGCAGATGGCTCCCCTTTGCCCGGCCATCTTTACCAAATTAATGGAAGAAACGGAACCTGATACAGCCTCACCCACCTACGAAACGATTAGCGGTGTAATTAAATCCATTGAAGAAAAGGAGTTTCTGTTTGTAACACTCAAGGACGAAACTAACAAAGACGTCAGGCTGGTGTGGTTACGCCATGTAGAAGGTGCCGATGATTTTTGAATGATTATAAAAAACTTATTGGCAAGAAAGTTTCTGTAACCTACCAGAACCTGGAGTTGTTTAATGCCAAAGCAAAAGGATACTTTGGATACAAAGAGCTACTAACCGTACAGGTTAAGTAACTACTTCAAATTAGCTTTAAAGAACTCTACCGTGCGTTGCCACGCCAATTCGGCCGCAGGTTTATCAAAGCGCGGAGTACTGTCATTATGAAAACCATGGTTTACTCCGTCATACATATATGCCGTGTATTTCTTGTTGTTTTCTTTTAGTGCTTTTTCATAAGCAGGCCAGCCTTCATTCACGCGGGTATCCAATCCGGCAAAATGCAGTAACAAAGGGGCTTTGATTTTAGGCACATCTTCGGCTGCAGGCTGGCCTCCGTANAAGGGCACCGCNCCGGCCAGTTCAGGCACACGCACAGCCATCATATTGGAAATCCATCCGCCAAAACAAAATCCTACAACGCCTACTTTACCGTTACAATCCGGGTGCGATTTCAAATAATAAAATGCTGCAATAAAATCTTCCAGCATTTCATTCCGGTCGCGCTTACTTTGCAAAGCCCGCCCATCATCATCATTTCGGGGNTAGCCGCCCAGCGGAGTAAGTGCATCAGGTGCCAGTGATATAAATCCGGCAAGGGCCGCTCTTCTTCCAACATCTTCAATGTAAGGGTTAAGTCCCCGGTTTTCATGTACCACAACGATGCCCGGTAATTTTCTTTTNGCATCCACCGGTTTAGAAAGTAATCCCTTAATGGAACCACCTCCTTTTTCAGAATTATAATTTATGTATTCAGACTTTAGGCGAGGGTCATTTGCCTCCACTTGAATAATCTGGTAATTCGGACTAATAAAACTCATTAATGCAGCCACGGTTATTCCACCCACGGCATAGGCAGATAATTTATCCATAAACTCTCTGCGATCAATCCGATTGTGTGCGTAAGCATCATACAAATCAAAAACTTCCTGTTTAATGTCTTCTTTTCGCAAGATTTTCATAGCCGGTTTTGATTTAATTGGACAATGAATGTACTGAATTCTGCATATATCCCATCAAAGATTTGTACAGTCGGTAAATTCAGAAGTTTTGTTGAATATGAAATGCCTGCCAGGGAAGCAACAGGACCTTACACCCCAATCAACTTTCCCTATATTTGCGCCTTACTTTTATTGCAAACCAGATTATGAACATACTATTGATTGGAAGCGGGNGCCGGGAACATGCGCTGGCATGGAAAATAAAACAAAGCCCTCGTTGTTCAACCCTATACATTGCACCGNGAAATGCAGGAACTGCCCATATTGGCGAAAATGTGGCCCTTGCTGCAGAAGATTTTAAGGCACTGGGGCAATTTTGCCTCGATAAAAAAATTACCCTGGTTGTTGTAGGCCCCGAGGCACCCCTGGTACAAGGTATTCGCGATTATTTTGAAGGCACGGCTGCACTTGCCCATATACTTTTAGTGGGGCCTGGAAAAAGCGGAGCCATGCTGGAAGGTAGCAAAGACTTTTCGAAACAATTTATGTTGCGCCATCAGGTGCCCACCGCAAAGGCACGTACCTTTCAAACACACGAAAGTGCGCAAGCGCTGGCCTACCTTGATCACTGCACACCACCTATTGTGTTGAAAGCCGATGGATTAGCTGCGGGTAAAGGTGTTATTATTTCACCTACTATTGCCGAAGCAAAACAAGCTATACACGCTATGCTGGTGGATAAANAATTTGGCGAAGCAAGTTCAAAAGTATTGGTTGAAGAGTTTCTGAACGGCATTGAGCTATCGGTGTTTGTTCTTACTGATGGCGAAAATTATGTTGTACTGCCCGAAGCCAAAGATTACAAACGCATTGGCGATGGCGACACAGGCCCCAACACCGGTGGCATGGGTGCGGTTTCGCCCGTAATTTTTGCCGGAGAAGAATTTATGAAGAAAGTAGAAGCACAGGTAATTGTGCCTACAATCAACGGATTAAAGAAAGATGGTATCCCTTACAAAGGCTTTATCTTTATTGGGTTAATGAACATAAAAGGCGAGCCGTTTGTAATTGAATATAATGCACGCATGGGCGACCCCGAAACAGAAGCTGTGATGACGCGCATTGATTCTGATCTGGTTGAATTGCTGGAAGCCTGCGCCAAAGGCGAACTTCATAACAAGAAAATCCAAATCAATCCGCATTATGCGGTAACACTTATCATGGCCTCGGGTGGATATCCGGATATTTTCGAAAAGGGACATGCCATCTCCGGGCTTGACGGTGCGGGCCCGGCCTTAGTTTTTCATGCGGGTACATCCCGCAAGGATAACCTGGTAGTTACAGCAGGCGGGCGCGTGCTGGCTATTACCGGCAATGCGGCAACACTGGATGGTGCCGCCAGACAAGCCTATGAAACTGCTGCTAAGATTTCGTGGAAAGATGCCTATTACCGGCAGGATATAAGCCAGGACCTGGCGCAGCTTGAGAAGAAGGGCGGGCGGTGAATATCTCCGGTTTGTCAATACCCACCTAACCTTCTACCTTTAAGGTTTAATTAAACAACAAACGCGATGGGATGTGCATGTGGCACACGCAAGGGTGAAACGGTTTCCGGTTGTAAAAACAACGGAGCCTGCGGCACAGGCGGTTGCAATAAAATGAATGTATTTGATTGGTTGTCTAACATGGATATGCCAATACAGGATAAATTTCCGGTGGTAGAAGTGCGCTTTAAGAACGGACGCAAAGATTTTTATCGAAATACCGATAAACTGACACTTACCACAGGCGATGCCATTATTGTTGAATCTACTACCGGGCATCACCTGGGCCATGTATCGCTGCAAGGGNAGTTAGTTCGCCTGCAAATGCAAAAGAAANAAGTAGCCAACGATGACGAGATCAAANAGATCTATCGGCTGGCCACACAAAGAGATTCTGAAAAACACGAGGAGGCTAAANAGCGCGATTTACCTACCCTCTACCGCACCCGCGAAATAATCCGGCAATTGAATTTAAACATGAAACTCTCGGATGTAGAGTATCAGGCAGATAATACCAAGGCTACATTTTTCTATTCGGCTGAAGACCGGGTAGATTTTCGCGAGTTGATAAAAATTCTGGCAGCTGAGTTTAAAGTGCGTGTAGAAATGCGGCAAATCAGTTTGCGGCAGGAAGCAGGCCGCCTGGGCGGCATTGGTGTTTGTGGCCGCGAATTGTGCTGTTCAACCTGGTTAAGTGATTTTAAAAATGTGGCTACCAGTGCCGCGCGTTACCAAAATCTATCACTTAACCCCAGCAAACTTTCGGGCCAATGTGGCCGGTTAAAATGCTGTTTGAATTACGAATTGGAAACTTATATGGAGGCTCTGAAAGACATTCCGGAAGTGGAAGCCCCTTTACTTACAGAGCAAGGCGAAGCCCGCTTGCAAAAGACCGACATCTTTAGACGCATTATGTGGTTTGGCTATAAAGAAGAGAACACCTGGCACCCTATTAATATAACACGGGTAAATGAAATTCTGGCTCTAAACAAGGCAGGCAAAAAACCCGCTACACTACAGGCAAATGAAATTGAAGCTAAANGTGCCGGTTACTAAACTAAACAGCGATTTGGAAAACCTTGATAAGAAGTATCAAAATAAGAAGAAGAAAAACGGAATAACAAAAACCGGAACCGCGATAAAAGGAATCAACCCCAGCAAAATCAAAATCGCAATCAACAACCACGCAATCCTAAAGGCCCTAACCCACGATGAGATTACTAATTCTGTTTGCTGCCGTTACCATTTTGATTACGGGTTGCGACAACAGTCGCCTTTTCGAAAATTATGTAGAGTTCAAAGATCGCAACTGGAAAATTCAGGAACCTGTTCAATTTGAATTTGAAATTACAAACACCCAGCAGCAGTATAACCTGTACTATGAAGTGCGCAACTCGCTCGATTATCCGTGGCAGCGCATTTTTGTAAATTATCAGCTTACCGATTCAACAGGCACAACCTTATCGCAAAAATTAGTGTCGGATTATTTGTTTGAAAAAAGCGGCCAGCCACTGGGCCGCAGCGGATTGGGTGATGTGTATGATCATCGGTTTAAGATTTTACAGGATTACTCTTTTAAAAATCCTGGTAAATACAAATTCACGCTACAACAGGAAAATCGGCAGGATACGCTGGCCGGAATTTTAGCCATTGGTTTTCGGATTGAAACCACATCAAAAAATGAGCAAAAAAATGGGACTCATTGAGCCCCATTTTTGGAAGAGATTTAATCATTAGTTGGCTTACGTTTGATTAGACTACTCCTCCACTGAAACCTGTAAACTTGTTCTAAACTCAAACAACCTAGAAAAACTATAAACAAATGTAACTCCGAACGGGAACGATTCTGTTTTGGGACGATTAGAAAGGAATTAGAAACCGTGGGCAGGCGGCAAAAGTATTGTAATGCATGTTCCAGAACCGGTGCGGATTCTATCGAAATTTTTCCCTTGTGGATTGAAATAATTCGCTGGCTAAGTGATAAACCCACTCCATAGCCTTTTACTTTTGAAGTAGCATCTGTTCTGAAAAAGGGTTGAAACACATTTTCGATATCCTTTTTCTCGATACGGCCCNNCCGATCGGTTACCTGAACTCTTAATTCGCCCGGTTCGCAAACCAGTTCCACTTCTGCCCGGTTATCTTCTGAAAACTTGCATGCATTCTCAATAATATTTTGAAAGGCGGTACGAAGCAAATGTGGATTTCCGTTTACCAGCAACCGGCTTTCATCTTCGGGCATATTTTTAATTGAAATCTCAATCTTATACTGATGATCAATGGCCCCAACCCGTTCGCGTGTTTCCCATAAAATTTCATCCAACCGAACTTCAGCCATTGTAAACGTATCAGAATCTTGCGTTAAGCGAGCCAAATCCAGCAAACTTACCGATAAGTGGTTGAGGCTTTTTATATCTTCCAACACCGATTCAATGGTACGCTGATACTCCTCGCGCGGGCGCTCATTCAATAGGGTTACTTCCAGTTGCGAGGTAATATTGGTAAGGGGATTTTTNAGTTCGTGTGATACGTTTGACACAAACATTTTNTGAAGTTTGAAAGCATTCTCTATGCGTGTAAGCAATCCATTGAAGATCATAATTAGCTTACCCATCTCATCCGGATGTGGGCTTTCTTCCAGGCGTTGCGAAAGGTTTTGTGGTGAGATATTTTGAACGTTAGTAATAATTTTTGANATGGGCCTCAGGGCCCTGCCCGAATAAATCCATCCGGAAATAAAAACCAGCCCAATTACAATAACAAATAAGGCTGATAATAAGCGCCTTAAATCAACCAACCGATTGTATCCAATCACATCTTCGGCCGAGGCCACAATGATATAGCTCTTGGCGCGATCGTTAAATGGAATGCCCGCTACCGTAAACTCATTGAACACCGTTTGCTGCTCACCCTCCAGTTTTACCTTGGCAATTACCTGTTGTGTTATTGGCAATTTCATGGTATCGCCACTGGCATAAATTTCTTTATCCGCTTCATCATATACGCGAATGCGCTCNCGAAACAAATTGTCGCGCTTGGCACGATCAATGATTTTCAAAAGTACGGTATCAACCTGATCTACTTTAATCAGCAAAAATGCGGAAGTAATGGCCTTTTCACGAAGCCTTCTGGAAAAATCCTGTTTTATTAACCGTTCAGAAAANAGATAGATAGCCAGAAACGAAAGCAACACAATGGTGCTTACCAGCAACGTAAACTGTAGTGTGAGGCGGGTTCGGATTTGCACAGATCAATCGGGTACTTTTAAAATATACCCCATACCAAATTGCGTATGAATTAACTTAACATCAAAGTCCCGGTCGATTTTNTTCCTCAGATAATTTACATACACTTCCACCATGTTGGTTCCTGTATCAAAATCAACATTCCACACGTGTTTGGAAAGTTCAGCCCTGGGAATAACCTTGTTTTGGTTGNNCAAAAAATATTCAAGGAGGGCAAACTCTTTAGAGGTAAGATCAATTCTTTTGCCACCCCTAACAACACTTTTTGCATTCAGATCGAGCACCAGATCTGCAATGCGCAGGTGGGTTTCATTACCTGGCTTAGGCTGCCGTTTTGTTAAGGTTCGGATTCGGGCCAATAGTTCTTTAAACTCAAAAGGTTTGGCGAGATAGTCATCGGCTCCGCTATCCAACCCCTCCACTACGTCATCCGTATCTGCCAAAGCAGTAAGCATTAAAATAGGGGTTTCAATTTTTGCTGCCCGAAATTCTTTGCACAAATCACGACCATTAATTTCAGGCATGATAATATCAGTGATGATTAGGTTGTATTGATTTTTAAAGCCCAGGCTGCGACCTGCACGCCCATCTTCGGCCGTATCTACTTCGTAGCCGTTTTCTTCCAGTCCTTTTTTAATGTACTGAATGGTTTTACTTTCGTCTTCGATCAACAGAATTTTCATCTAGCCAAAATTACAGTCATAACCTGGTTTCTCCATTAAAAATTTGTTAGAAGGCCCCGCTATAAAATAAAAAGGCGGGCAATATGCCCGCCTTTTAAGGTTCTTTGATAAAAAATTAAGCTGCCGCCTTTGCTTCTGCTTTTTTACCGGCTTAGCACTTGCTTCCAAATCGAGCACCACCGGTGATGCTATAAAAATGGAGGAGAAGGTACCTATACCAATACCCACAAATAAGGCAAATGAAAATCCGCGCAATACTTCGCCACCAAATATCAGCAATACTACTACCACAATTAAAGTGGTACCCGATGTAATCAAGGTACGACTTAATGTGCTATTGATGGCATCGTTAAATACTTTAGCACGATCATGATTTGCTCCAAAACCCAANAATTCGCGAATACGATCGAATATAATCACGGTATCGTTAATCGAATATCCAATAACGGTAAGAATGGCCGCCACAAACACCTGATCTACTTCAAACGAAATTCCGAACACACGGGCAATTGCAAATGAAGCCACCACAAACAATGTATCGTGCACGGTAGCAACAATAGCACCGGCACTGTAGGTCCAGCGCTTAAAGCGAACGAGGATGTAAATAAAAATGAGTACCAAGGAGGCCAATGCAGCTTCAAAAGCAGAACCCTTGATATCATCGGCTATGGTAGCACCAACTTTAGAGGATGAAGAAATGATAAAGTGTGAATCATCTAACTGCGCTTCATTTGGTGTGTATTTAATACCTTTAAATTTCTCTACTCCCGCTATCAGGGCATTTTTNACTTTCTCATCAGCCTCCTCCGATTCATCATCCACCAGGTAAGAAGTCGTTACTTTCATCACCTTATCGCTGCCAAAGTTTTTNACTTCCACACCTGTATTCTCAAAATTTTCTGCAATAGCAACCTTCATGTCGGTTGCCACCACCGGTTGATTGAAGGTAACGACATACGAACGGCCACCTTTAAAATCCACACCCATATTCAGGCCTTGTACTGCAATCAATATAAATCCTATCAGCACTATACTTCCTGAAAATAAATACGCTTTTTTACAGAATGCAATAAAATCAAACGAAGGGCGTTTCTTTACCAAGCGTGCCAGGGCTGTATCAAAAGAAACTTTAGACTCATCCCCTTTACGAACCATCCACTCGATGATTACACGCGAAATGTAAACGGCCGAGAAGAACGAGGTAGCAATACCGATCATCAGCACAATTGCAAAACCCTTTAAAGGCCCCTGGCCTAACACAAACAAGGCAACGGCTGTAATTAACGTGGTTAAGTTCGAATCGAAGATAGTTGTAAATGCCCGACTAAAGCCTTTTTCAATAGCCTCGCGCAATTTACGGCCCAGTGCAAGTTCTTCTTTTATACGCTCGTATATTAATACGTTTGCATCTACCGCCATACCCATCGTAAGCACAATACCGGCAATACCCGGTAATGTTAAAGCAGACTTAAGCTGAGCTAAAATTCCAAGAATAAAAAAGATGTTGAACAACAACGAGATGTTGGCAACCCATCCACCTTTAGAGTAATAGGCAATCATAAACAACACCACAATTCCCAATCCGGCAGCCATAGAAATCAAACCCTGGTCTTGCGCTACTTTACCCAGGTTGGGGCCTACAATTGCTTCTTCAACAATACGGGTAGGTGCCGGTAATGAACCTGCCTTTAATACATTTGCTAAATCTTTCGCTTCTTCCAGTTCAAAGCTTCCGGAAATCTGCGAACTGCCATTTGGAATTTCGCCATTAACGGTAGGTGCGGTGTACACGTAGTCATCCAACACAATAGCAATACGGCCTTGCGGTTGCTTCGCAGCAGCTTCGCGGGTTACTTTAGCCCAGGTTTTNGAGCCTGTGGTGTTCATAGTCATGCTTACTGCATACCGACCGTTCTCGTCAAAATCCTGACGTGCATCATTAATTACTTCGCCCGTTAACAAAGGTTTGCCTGTACGGCCCAGGTTAACAAAGTTAAGTTGAATATCATCTACACCGGTGTGATTNTTAGGATCGGGCTTTACATCCCAGAAGAAACCAATGGAACGTGGTAAGAGGTTACGAACTTCCGGGCGCCTTAAAATTTTATTGATTGTTGATGTGTCTTTTACATTATACAAAAAGGTACGCTGGGGTTCATCNAACGCCAGCAGTGGAGAAGTTGTAGCCTGACGGAGCGAATCCAAAGAAGATACACTACTATCGCGCACTTGCGATAATTGTTGCTCCAATGCCGACTTTGCCTTTGTTGTATCTGCAACTGGCTTTACTTCTGATGTGGTGGTTGATTGCGTAAGTACCCGGGCCGCATTTTTNTCCTTTACCAGAAAATCATTGATAGCCGTAAGGGATTGATTGAGTTGCTGATCATACGACTCTACTACTTCCCAAAACTCCAACCGTGCAACACCCTGCAACAGTTTACGCACGCGTTGTGGGTTATCAGCCCCNGGAATTTCAATCTGAATACGGCCCTTCTCCTGCAATCGCTGAATGTTAGGCTGTGATGTTCCAAACTGATCGATACGGGTTTTTAAGATCGTGAATGAACGATCAATCGCTCCGTCAACTTCTTTGTTCAAAAACTCCAATACTGTTTGGTCCGAATCGGTAAGCTTTACGCGATCTTTATTTGCCGCTGAGGTAAACAACGAGGCCAGGCTTTTATCGGGATTGGCAGCTTTGAATGCCGAGTAAAATAAATTCACATAGCTATCATTGCTTGATTTCTGCATTTCGCTTGCTTTNTGCAACGCAGCTTCAAATACCGGATCCTGGTTGTTGCCACTCAGGCCTTTTATAATATCTATCGGAGATATTTCCAGCACCACGTGCATACCCCCACGCAAGTCAAGCCCCAGGCTTAACTCATTTTCTTTAACTTCTTTATAGGTAAACTCCGCGCCAAACAAATTGTACACAGGTTTATTCCAGATCGAGTCGAGGTAGGTTTGCTTTTTACTCAAACTTGTTGAGCCACTTGCATCCGTAGCATAGGCTATTGCATCTTTCTCAACACCCTGCGACACGAATGTGAACGACAAATAGTACAGGCACAACAGGGTAATAACAATGCCCAGTACAACAACGAAACCTTTATTACGCATATAATTATTAAAATTTAGATTGAATTAGTGAAAATGACTCCCGCTAACTTTACACTAAAAGCTACCGGGTTAAAAAACTGAGTTGATTTAATCAGGGAGCGTTAGGCGAAATGATTACGCGAAAGAGTGTTCGCAAAAAGCTGCTAACCATCCGTTGGGTTTGCATAACAAACCCGGTAGTAGTTTGAGGCTCGGCCAGTACTTCCAGCAAGGCTTGGGGAACCTGTTCACCTACCTGCACCGCTCCATGGGTTACGGCTTCGGTGGGGGCACTTATTACCGTTTTATTTTCCGATTCCGTTTGTTCGGTGGCAACCTTTTTCGGGTGCGGGTGCTTTATAAACGTGCGAAAGCGTGATGACTGCAGCTGCCAAAAGGCCCACAATCATCAAAATACCCCTGTAAACACGCTTTTTTGCACAATTCTCAATTATAGGATCACAAAAGTAGGGATTGCCGGGAGATTTGCAACAGGATTGTTTTGATCTCTTTTCATTTCATACGCTCTCTAATTTTCTCGGCATAAAAGATTAACTCTTTCTTGTATATAGCGAGTTCTAAACTTTTATAGGTCCCATCTTTGAAAGTTATTTCCAACGTGTTGGTTTCGGTACTCAGTTGCCGATGTGTTCTTGTCATTTCCTGAAGGCTAAGGCCGGGAACATGAACCCCTAAACACCTTACTGCTTTAATTGTCGCGATGTCATACTTATCAACCTTGTTCTTAGATTTTAGTAACGACCTTCTAATATGATAAAAATAGTTATCGTCTATAGCTATGTCGTCAACTGGAGATAGAAATAATCCCAATGACAGAAAGGTTAGTATTGCATACTTTATCCACCAATAGTCCCACGGATCTTCTGCACTTTCCCAGGCTATCACAATCAATACGAAGAATAAAAAGTAACCCAGTCTCTTGTACCAGGTCCAGGGTTTATTAAAGTAATCTGAACTCAGGGTTTTATTATTCTTCATGGCGTTGGCGGTTTGTGCCATTTAGTACGCTTTAATTAAAACGTCAGTCGGAATATTTAATTTCTCATGAAGTTGTCTAATCATATCCAACGATAGCTTTCTTTTTCCACTCAATATTTCACTTGCCCTGCTTTTTAATCCAACAATTTTTGCCAAGTCTGTCTGAGTATATCCCAATTGCTCCATTCTGAATTTGATAGCTTCAATAGGATCGGGTAGGTCGATTGGAAAATGCTCATTCTCATATTGGTCGATTAATATTCCCAATATCTCAAGTTCGTCTCCTTGTGAAGTTCCCTTTTTNGCATCGAAAATTACTTCCAGCCTTTCCAGCGCTTGTTGATAGTCCTTTTTTGTTTTTATAGGTTTTAAGTTCATAGTCATCAAATTTTAGTCGCGTCAACCTTGTCGTATTCTCTATGAATCCCCACAAATCGTATCCACATCATTTGATAGTGAAAATTGATTTTAACAATCAGTCGGTAATTATTTCCCTTTATGTTAAAGACAACTCTATTGTCACCGATAATACTTGCCGAAGGATATTCCTTCTTTATCTCATTCGCATTTTTCCACTCACACTTTTCAGCTTCTCGATACCAGGATTTAAGTTGTTGTTCACAGTCCGAATGCTTGATCCAAAACTCTCGGAGAATCTTCTTAGCAATTACTCTCAAGATTTAAAATTTTGTCAANAGGTATATAAAAGTTCCCATATTGGGAAATTAATTTTTAGGAATCATTACCTGATTGTTGGACGCCACAGGCATGACCGCAAACGTTGAGTGCATAAGGAGTGGCGAGGGTAGGAGCGCTAAAAATGACCGAAGGGAATATATCCACCCATTATCCGGAGCTATACGCCCGTTTACTACAAAGCCAACTTTGAGTTTTTAAAAGAAATTCAACCCAACCGCGATTTCAAAAACGCCACCAACACTTCCAGGGCGCGTTCAAATTTGCTGTTGTTGGGTATTACCAGGTCGGCATTGTGTTTCAAGGGCTCAATCAGGCGTTCGTACACCGGCATTACATGGTATTGGTACCGGTACAACACATCGTCAATATCATAGCCCCGTTCAACCTGGTCGCGCTTAATGCGCCTGCCTAACTTCACGTGGTCTTTGGCTTCAATAAAAATGCGCAGATCCAGTTCGTTACTTATCTCTTCAAAGTACTGCACAAATAAACCTTCTACCACAATAATAGGGGCTGACTTAAACTCCAGCATGCGTGTTTCAGCCTGCGGGTTATTAAATGTGTATTCCTGCTTAACTACGTTCTGTCCCGATTTTAAAATCAGCAAATCATGACGAAATGCTTCGCGATCGATCGATACCGGTAAATCAAAATTTTTGACTCCGTTTTCATCTATAGGTTGCTGATCGCGCGGTTTATAATAATTGTCTTGCGAGATGAGGCAAATTTCATGAGCAGCAAAACGGGCGGAAAGGCCTTGCAAAAAATAGGTTTTGCCTGAGCCACTGCCGCCTGTAATACCTATGGTAAATGGTTTACTCATGTGTTGCCTTTAAAAATAAAACTAATTTTTGAACTGCCCGTGCCCGGTGGCTGATCTTGTTTTTNTCATCTAAGGAAAGTTCGGCCAGGGTTTGTTCATAACCTTCCGGTACAAAAACCGGGTCGTATCCAAAACCCTGCGTGCCGCGTTGTTCAAAAGTAATCGTACCATTCAGGATACCCTCAAACTGATGGGTACCTTTCGTTGTAATAAGGGTAATCACCGTTCTGAACCTGGCCTTTAGATTTTTNTCTCCTTGCAGGTTCTTCAGCAACAACTGCATATTATCCGCTGGCTGGCGTTGGTCACCTGCATACCGGGCAGAGTAAACACCCGGTGCGCCCTTCAATGCCTCCACTTCCAGTCCGGTGTCATCGGCAAAGCAGGCTACCTTGTAGTGTTGAAATACATACTCCGCTTTTTGCAATGAGTTACCCTCCAGCGTTTCCTGATCTTCCGCCAGTTCTTCCGTACAACCAATATCACGCAGGCTAAGTAGCTGATGGGAATCGCCCAGCAAGGCCTGTATCTCTTTTATCTTATGCGTATTGTTGGTGGCGAAACAGAGTGTCATTTCGCAACAATCTCTACCAGCTCAACGTCAAAAATCAGGTTGGCATTTACAGGTATTGCCCCACCCCGCCACCGGAAAGACCATATCCATAACCCGATGGAATATACATGGTAAATTTTGAGCCCACCGGCATTTCGGGTAACACAATCTGCCATCCTAAAACAAGGTTGCTCAACAAAAAGGTAGCTTCTCTTTCCTGCCAGTCAACATCCGGTTGTGTTTCCTGGTCGGGATCGAAGATGTACCCCGTCTTCATCAGGCTGCCCCGATACTTAACCTTTATGGAACTCTCCAGGCAGGGGTTTCTCCGGTGCCAGATTCCGTTATCCGGTAACGCACGTTGTTTTTGATTTCTGTATCGGCAATATCAATCTCATTGTTTTCCAGGTATTGCACAATCAATAGCGAATCAGATTTAATTTTTGCCTGGCTGGGTGCGATTAGCCTGCTTTCGGCTACTTCTTTTGTACACGTTGTACCTTTCTTATCGTCATCATCATCTTTGCAACTTTGAATAAGCAGCATGCCGGCAACCAGCATCGGCAACCAGCATGCAGCAATTGCTTTCCATACAGCCTTCATTGTTCCTATTTTGCTTTAACAATCTCTACCAACTCCATTTCAAAAACCAGAATTGAATTTTCGGCTATCACTTCACTTCTGCGTCTGTTACCGTACGCTAACGTAGATGGAATATACACCGTCATTTTGGAGCCTTGGTTCATTAAGGTTAACGCTTCTTCCCAACCGGATATTACAGATTGAGTGCCCAACATTAACTTGAGCGGCTCGTATGGACGCTGTGCATTATAGGCATTGTTTGCTTTAGCAACCGCCTCAATGCTGGAATCGAAAAATGTACCGTCCAGCAATGTACCGGTATAGTTAACTCTTACCTGCTGGCCTGATTGCGCATTGGGGCCTACACCCGGTTTTGAAATTACATAACGCAGGCCGGAAGCTGTTTTTNNAGCCACAATTGCTTTCTCTTTCAAAAATAAATCAATCGCTACTGTGTCTTTTCCCAGTTGTTCTTTTTCGGCCTTCAATGCTTCTTCGTTTTGCTTGGCCATAAATTCTTTTTGCATTTCCATGGCACGTTCTTCGGTTACTACATCGGTTACGCCAATCTGGAATTTAAAGTTTGCGGTACTATCCACGCCTGACGGAATGGGTGAGCGGAATGTTTTGGCAAAAAGTTCTTTAGCCGGAACCTGGAATGTAACACTATCGCCCTTGCCCAGCATTTGCACCACTTCCATTACCGGATCAGCACCCATGGTAGAGTCCACCTTAATCATTGTAGGAAAAGGACTTTTCTGGCTATCCGTCCATACAGAATCTTTTCCATCCTTAAACAAAAAGGTAATCACCATTATCTGGCCGGTGGCAGCTACATCTNNGCCCCCTGATCTTACCATTGTAAATTTCAAGCCCGAAGGGGTTTCTTTTGTCTTGGAACATGCCATCAGCAAACCAGCCACACACACACTAAGCAAAAAGGATTTTTTCATTTGAATTGAATTATAAGTTTTAATCTTGGTTTAGTTGTTGTTTATACTCCGGCAAAATCCGGAGCAGTTTNTTCAGCGTTTCATCCAACGAAAGTTTGGATTGGCCACCACTTGCATTGCGATGTCCTCCGCCCTCAAAGTGCTTTCGGGCCAGTTCGTTTACCGAAAAATTACCGAGCGAGCGAAACGAGAGTTTAATTTCTTCTTTGCGATCGTACATCAGTACGGCCATCTTCATGCCTTTAATGGAGAGGCCGTAATTTACCAGCCCTTCCGTGTCGCCTGTTTGCGCACCAAATCTTTTCATTTCATCCTGGCTCAAGGTCATATAGGCAGTGCGATACTCAGGTAACACCACCAATTTTTCGCTTAGCACAAATCCCGTAAGGCGCAACCGCTCTATGGAGTTGGTATCATAAATCTGCTGTGCCACCGCATGCGGATTAGCTCCACCGCGTACCAGTTCAGAAGCAATTTCAAACTCGCGGTGGCGCGTATTATTATGTTTAAAACTTCCGGTATCGGTCATCAGGCCCGCATAGAGGCAAGTGGCTATGGATGCATCAAGCTGATCTTTCATGCCCAGTTCCTCGATCAACTCAAANATTAACCCGGCTGTGGAAGCCGAGGCCGGATCCCACTGCTCAAATGCAGCAAATTTTTCCGGTTCCAGGTGATGATCGATCAACACCTTGGTAGCCTTTGCCTGGCGCACGCTATCGCCCAGGCTGTTGATGCGCGAAAGGTTTGAAAAATCCAGACAAAATATGATTTCGGCTTGAGCAATAAGTTCGGCCGCCCTGGCCTCCAGGGCCGGGTTTTCCTTTGAAAGGGCCAATACGGTTTCGTTTCCGGGCATCCAGGCCAGAAAATCGGGGTAATCGCTGGGTGTAATAACGGAAACACGGTGGCCGGATTTNTTAAGAAAAGCGGCCAATCCGAGCGAAGAACCAAGTGCATCGGCATCGGGCTTGAAGTGGGTAACAATTACCACTGTTGCCGGTTTGCTGATTAGCGACTTAAAGGCATTTAGATTCTTCATCGAAGCGGCAAAAATGAGAATTTTAATTGGGAGTGCATAACCCTTAATTCCTGCCGAAAACCGGTTGCATAAAGCTTTCAAAATCATTTTGCAGCACGTGCTACCCTATTGCTTAAAAAGTTATTTTTGCGGCCAAAATATACTAAGGCAGAAACGCCCCAAAACACGAAGGCGCCAGAGTTTTAAAACAGTCGTATGCTTTGTTCGCTGGGTGTCTTAAGAGGCTAAAAACTAAAACAATTAAAAACCTATAAAATGGCAGGAAACAGAACGTTTACAATGATTAAGCCCGATGCAGTAAGTGCAGGAAACACAGGCGCAATTACCAAAATGATTGAAGAAGCCGGCTTCCGTATTGTGGCCATGAAAAAGTTAAACTGAGTGCCGAACTGGCCGGCAAGTTTTACGAAATCCACAAGGCTCGGCCCTTCTATGGCGAGCTATGTGCTTATATGAGCAGCGGTGCCATTGTGCCGATGATCTTAGAAAAAGACAATGCCGTAGAAGATTTTCGCAAGTTGATTGGTGCCACCGACCCTGCCAAGGCAGCCCCGGTACAATACGCGCTTTATTTGCAAAATCTATAGATGCAAATGCCATTCATGGTTCAGACTCTGACGAGAATGCCGCCATTGAGGGCAACTTCTTCTTCTCGCAATTCGAGCGATTTTAATGTTACCGGTTTCTGGTTACAGGTTGCTGAAGTCAGCGGCCAGTAACCCGAAGCCGGCAACCAGTATCTTTTTTCTTTCCGGTTATTCCTTCATCCTAAAGTCTATGAGCTACATCAATCCCTCCTACTCCGAAAAATTTGAAAGCCGTCACAACGCACCAGACCAAAAGCAAATCGAAGAAATGCTGAAGGTGGTAAACGCAAAATCGGTAGATGAAGTGATTGACCAAACCATACCGGCCGGCATCCGGTTAAAAAAGAAATTAAACCTGCCAGCCGCTCAATCTGAATATGAGTTTCTGAACAGTTTCAAAAACTGATCTCAAAAAATAAAATCTACAAATCGTACATCGGTACCGGCTATTACAATTGCATTACCCGGGTGTTATTCTGCGCAATATTTTGGAAAACCCGGGTTGGTACACTGCGTACACCCCATACCAGGCAGAAATTGCACAAGGCCGCATGGAAGCCTTGATCAATTACCAAACCATGGTGATTGATCTTACAGGCATGCAGATTGCCAACGCCTCGCTATTGGATGAAGCCACCGCTGCGGCCGAAGCCATGCATTTGCTGTATGCTTCGCGCAAAGCCAATAAGAAANATGCAAACACCTTATTTGTTGATGAAAATACATTTCCACAGGTAATTGATTTATTAAAAACCCGCTCGGCACCAATTGGTGTAAAACTGGAAGTGGGCAAGCTTGATAAACTTGATATTACCAATCCGGAGTTGTTTGCGGTGTATCTGCAAAACCCGGATAACAATGGTGCCATAAAAGATTATTCCGCCTTTATAGAATCGGCCCACGAGAAAGAAGTGTTTGTAGTAATGGGTGTTGATTTGATGAGCCTGGTACAGATAAAATCACCGGGCGAAATGGGAGCCTNNGATGTAGTAGTAGGCAACTCGCAACGTTTTGGTGTACCGATGGGTTTTGGCGGACCGCATGCGGCATTCTTTGCAACCAAAGATGAATTTAAACGCCAGATACCCGGAAGAATAATTGGTGTTTCTATTGATGCCTCCGGAAACCCCGGCTACCGCATGGCATTGCAAACCCGCGAACAGCACATTCGCAGAGAAAAAGCTACATCCAACATTTGTACTGCACAGGTATTGCTTTCGGTAATGGCCAGTATGTATGCGGTATATCATGGCCCGGAAGGGTTAAAGAAAATTGCGGGCCGCATTCATGGCCTGGCTCAACTGCTTGAAAACAGTTTGGCAAAGCTTGGCGTTAAGCAAGTAAACGCACACTTCTTTGATACATTGAAGCTGGCTGTAGCCGATAAAAATTCTATCAAACAAAAAGCTGAGGCAGCCGGCATTAACTTCAGGTATTTTAATGATAACCACATTGGTATTTCAATTGATGAAACTACCAGCGTAGCGNACATTAACACAATTTTATCCGTATTTGGTAATGCCCCGGCAGAGGGTAAACCTGAGACCGTTAAACTTCCCGCTTCCCTCATTCGCACCTCGCCATTCCTCACTCACCCGGTATTCAGCACGCACCACTCCGAACACGAAATGTTGCGTTACATCAAGAAATTAGAGAATAAGGATTTAAGCATGGTACACTCCATGATTTCGCTGGGATCGTGTACCATGAAGTTAAATGCCACCACCGAAATGATTCCGGTAACGTGGCCTGAGTTAGGACAAATGCATCCATTCGCTCCGACAGATCAAACACAGGGTTACCTGGAAATGATTACCAACCTGGAAAACTGGTTGAAAGAAATAACAGGGTTTACGGGAGTATCGTTACAACCCAACAGCGGGGCACAAGGTGAGTACGCAGGGTTAATGACCATTCGTGCATATCATGAAAGCCGCAACGATGGTCATCGCAATGTTTCACTCATTCCTGCATCGGCACATGGCACCAATCCGGCAAGCGCGGTAATGGCTGGTATGGAAGTAGTGGTGGTAAAATCGGATGCCGAAGGAAAAATTGATGTGGCCGATCTGAAAGCCAAAGCGGCACAATATAAAGACAAGCTCTCGTGCTTAATGGTAACCTACCCTTCCACACACGGGGTGTTTGAAGAATCAATTATTGAAATCTGCGAAACCATTCACGCCAATGGCGGATTGGTGTATATGGATGGCGCCAACATGAATGCACAGGTTGGGTTAACATCGCCTGCCAACATTGGTGCCGATGTGTGCCACCTTAACCTTCACAAAACATTTTGTATTCCGCACGGGGGTGGAGGCCCCGGCATGGGTCCTATTTGTGTAAACGATAAACTAAAACCTTTCTTACCAGGCCATGCCGTGGTAAGAACCGGAGGCGACAAAGCAATTACCGCCATATCGGCTGCGCCCTATGGCAGCGCCAGCATTCTGATTATCTCTTACGCCTATATTGCTATGATGGGTGGCGAAGGATTAACCAATGCCACCAAGATGGCCATCTTCAATGCTAACTATATTAAAGAACGCCTGGCGCAACACTTTAAAATTCTTTACACGGGAGCCAACGGACGCTGCGCGCATGAAATGATAGTGGACTGTCGCGACTTTAAANAAGCCGGTATTGAAGTGGAAGACATTGCCAAGCGGTTGATGGACTACGGATTTCATGCGCCAACCGTATCATTCCCGGTGGCGGGCACATTAATGATTGAACCAACCGAAAGCGAACCAAAAGCTGAAATGGATCGGTTTATTGAAGCGTTGATTGAAATCAGAAACGAAATTCGTGAAGTGGAAGAAGGCAAAGCAGACAAAGAAAATAATGTATTGAAACATGCACCGCATACAGCCGCTGTTATTACAGCCGATGAGTGGACCAGGCCTTACAGTCGGCAAAAAGCAGCCTATCCGCTGGCATTTGTAAAAGAGGCCAAGTTCTGGCCCAGTGTTAGTCGGGTGGACAATGCCTATGGCGATCGTAATCTGGTTTGCAGTTGCTTACCTTTGGATGAATACGAAAAGGCAGAAGCGTAAGCATCAGCTGCGTACCGTTTTTACTTCACTCAAAATTGGTTATCTTGTGATAACCATTTTTTTATAAGCATGGTTCTGGTAATACCCACCCTTATGCAACCTCAAAAACTTTTTCGGATACGAATAGTACAGTTTACAACAGGTAAAAATCAAACTGGCGATCTTGAAAAATCCTGCTTTTTCCGACACACAACAACTACCGTGGTGGACCTGGCTGGCCCCATTTGTGCTTNTTCCATTTAGCAGCTCAGGCATCACAACTATTCATCTACGATCAGGANGTAAGTACTTTTTACATTCCCACAGCTATTGCTGTTGTGTTGGTANNAACTGGTGGGGTTTTGCGCGTGTTGTACCAGCACTGTACCTGGTGGCTACGCTCAACACGTACTATTGGGGCGTTGAAGATTGGCGATTATGGCCGGTACTCGCAGCCCCTGAGGTAATTGCTGTTATTATTTCATATCTATTATTCCGAAAAGTATATAAAGGAAAATACTGGTTACCCAACACCAATCAACTGATCCGGTTTATTGTATTGGCACTGGCAATACCTATTACAATTGAGTTAGTTCTGATTCAATTCACACAGATTTATTTCAACCATCAACCCTGGGAAAAGTTTGGCGAACTATTTCTTCGAAACTGGTTGGGAGAATTTATGGCCAACTTTGGCATTACCATTCCTTTGTTGTTTTCAGCTACGCCAATTCTACAACAANAAGGATGGTTACTGGAATCGCCCCGGCAACCGTTGGTGCGACCGACACCCTATACCTGGCTAAAGCGTATTGAAATAATATTTCTAGGTGGGTTGCTGATTGTACTCTCTTTGCTAATTCCCTTCGAGCAATATTGGTTTATCTATGGAATTGTATCGCTCTATGTAGCCATTCGGTTTGGTTTTGGCGAAGCTGCATTCTGTAACCTGTTTATTTTTCTGCTTACGTATGTTATTCCATCTGCCATTACTGGTTCGCCCGATCATTTGTTCAGTTCANAAAATATTCTGTTTACCGTTNTTCTCGGCAACATCCTGCTCTCCGTATTTGCAGCAATCATCGGCCGGGTTATTTCGGATTTACATCAGGTAGAGAATCTCCTCCATCAGCAAAATCAGGAATTAGAAAATACCAATAAAGAACTTGATCGTTTTGTGTACAGCGCTTCGCACGATCTGAGTGCTCCGCTTAAATCTATCCTGGGGCTGGTAGCCATTTCAAAACTGGAGGCCGGAGATAAAACTACACCGGCTTACCTCAATGAAATTGAANAAAGTGTATTAAGGCTGGATTCATTTATTTCCGAAATTCTGGATTACTCACGCAACAAGCGCCTTACCCTTGCCCCCGAACAAATCCAATTAAAAACACTTTTCCAGGAAATTCTGGATAACTTAAAATACCTGGAAAACTATCATAAGCTAATGCTGGACCTGAGTGAATTTGAGCAAGAAACCATTCAGCAAGACAAAGTACGATTGAAAATTATCTTGAGTAACCTTATTTCAAACGCAATTAAGTTTCAGAAANAAGATCCGGAGCATCAACCTGTACTTAAAATATCTACCAGGCGGCAATCATCAAAAATTCTGATTCGGATTGAAGATAATGAGGAAGGCATACCACCCAACTTAAGCCCAAAAATCTTTGATATGTTTTACCGCGCATCCGATAAAGCCACAGGCTCTGGGCTTGGGTTGTATATTGCACGCGAATCGGCTCATAAGATTGGCGCCACCATCCGTCATGAGTCTGATTATGGCAAAGGTTCTGTTTTTACCCTTGAAGTTTCGGAACTATGAAACACCTATTACTTGTGGTTGGTCTTGCATTTGCAATTAATGTGCAGGGGCAAAAAATTATACGGGGTTCCCGTCTTTGGTTTGGCCCAAGTTGTATGACATTACCTATCAGAAAGACCCCAAAGGTGAATTTGATAAACCCATCTTCACGAAGGAGGTAAAAACCTGAACGGAAAAGAAGTTGTGCTGCCGGGTACATCATCCCGTTTCAAGGTGTTACCAAAGAGACACATTTTATGCTTTCATCGCTGCCCATCAATGCCTGTTTCTTTTGTGGGGTGGGTGGCCCCGAAGGGGTAGCCGAAGTTTTTTGAGCAAAGCCATTTCTTATACCGATAAGCCGGTTGAGATTAAAGGCAAACTGGTTTTAAATGACAGTAACCCCGAACAGATGATTTACTTGTTGGTGGATGCAGAGTTTCTGGGTGAGATTGACTTCTAAAAGAAGTCAATCTATTTCAACCCATACTGATCAATCAAATACACCATTGCAGCCATTGCTGCTGCGCCAAGTTCCAGTTCGCGTTTGTCCACTTTATCAAGGGTATCTTCGGCTGTGTGGTGATAGTTAAAATAGCGCTGCGAGTCAGGAAGAAAACCTAACAAGGCAACACCCTGGTTGGCTAATGGCCCAATATCGGCACCTCCACCTTCGGCAGTAAAGTCAGAGAGTCCATACGGCTCCAGCAAGGGTTTCCAGCTTTGCACCTTCGCCTTGGCCATAGCATCGGTAGGTACGGTAAAGCCACGCGGCACAAAACCACCCCGATCCGATTCAATGGCGGCAATGTGTTTTTCTTTATTTGCTGCGGCCCGTTCGGCATACGTTAGTCCGCCACGCAATCCATTTTCTTCATTCATAAACATAACTGCGCGAATGGTACGCTTCGGCTTATAGCCCATTTGCTTAAATAATCGCAGCACTTCAATGGACTGAACACAACCGGCACCATCATCGTGTGCCCCNTGGCCCAAATCCCACGAATCTAAATGACCACCCACCACAATAATCTCATCCGGATATTCGCTGCCCCGGATTTCGCCAATTACATTGAACGATGGAGCATCCTCCAATGTAACAGAATGATTTTCGAGATACACTTGTAAATCTTTTTCTTCTTTCAACAACCGGCTTAAGCGTTCGGCATGAAGGGTACTAATAGCCAATGCAGGAATCTTACCTATGTTTGGGGCATAGCGCATGCTTCCGGTATGTGGATAATCTTCGAGATTCGATCCCATGGAGCGAACCAAGGCAGCCACCGCTCCCAACCTGGCTGCTTCAGATGCCCCGTTGGCACGTTGTTCCACCGCTCCNCCATAAGCAGTAAAGGTGTTCATTTGCGTAGGATCCATCGCGCGATTAAAGAATACAATTTTGCCCTTAACTCCAACTGTGCCTAAGGCTTTCAGTTCCTCAAAACTTTTNACTTCAACGATATTTGCGGTTATCCCCGGGNNGCCGGTACCAATCGTTCCCCCAAGNGCACAAACATTTACCGGAATGGTTCCCTGCTTGCGCGAAATAATTTTTCCAATTTCTTTTTGACCGCGTATCCAATGGGGCACCATTACAGGCTGCAACCAAACGGAATCAAAGTCAAGCCTTTCCATTACGTGCCTGCTCCACTCTACAGCCGCGGCANNGCCGGGCGAACCAGATAAACGTGGCCCAACCGTGGTGCATAAGTCGTGAAGCATTTCATAGGATTGACCTTTACCTAACGCCAGATCAAAAATTTGTTTAATGGCAGCTTGATCTTTGTTTTGCGGGAAGCAGGTTGTATGAACAACAATTGATAAGAAAATCGAAATAAACACTCTCATGGTGCTGAAATTATCCTGACTGATTTAAGAATTATATATGATGATCCGGATATTTTGGTTAAAAAACAAAATTCCATCCAGATTACCGTTGGTGAAAATTTTACTTTCTGATTGTCTTCTACCTCCCCCATTGTTTGGGAGCGGTTACACCACGGAAATAACATGCTTCTTTTAAATTCTGCCAATACCTTCCAGAAATTCAATTTCCGGGTGAGTTGTCCACCGGCCATCATCACCAATAATATCAAACAACCAAATCGCATGAACAAATAATGGTTAATCGTCATCAATCCTAAAACAGCATTTATTTGAATAAATCCATATGCAGAGCCCCTATTTCCACCTTTGCAATCAGCCATTGCATAATCAATATCAAACAAAACCAATCCAAACAATTTGAAATACAGGTTTTACCATCGAAATTCGATACAAAATTCTACCCATGGCATTTTTGTTTGAATCGTTTGAGGGCTGGAAAGCTTATTGTGCTGATAAGAAANAATCTATTGTAGCGGTTGTGTTGGAGTATGAAATGGAACAGAAAGGACGCACCGAAAAACAAATCCTGGAAGGCCTGAGCAAAGCCTGGAGTGTAATGAAGGAGGCTGTGCAAACCGGCCTTACCGAAGATATGACTTCGCGCTCGGGCATGATTAATAACGGAGCCAAGAAAGTTTATAACTACCCTACCNCGGTTTTATCTAAAGAATTTCAAAACCTTGTGTCGCGTGCACTGGCTGCCAAAGAAGTAAACTCGTGCATGGGGCGTATTGTAGCTGCACCCACAGCCGGTGCCAGTGGTATTATGCCAGGAGTATTATATACGTTGCAGGAAATTCACAAGGTAGAGGATAAANAANTTCTGGAAGCCATGTTGCTGGCTGCCGGCATTGCCTTGATCATGGAACAAAAAGCCAGCATTGCCGGAGCCGTGGGCGGTTGCCAGGCAGAAACCGGAACTGCAGCCGCGATGGGTGCCGGTGTCATTGTGTATTGTTTGGGTGGCGATATCGATCAGATTTTTAATGCGGTAGCTATTACGGTACAATGCATGTTGGGTTTGGTGTGCGATCCCGTTGCCGGATTGGTAGAAGTACCGTGCGTAGTGCGCAATGCCAGTGCCGCTGCCATTGCCAACACTNCGGCACAAATTGCTTTGGCCAATGTAAGCAGTGTTATTCCGGTTGATGAAGTGATTGATGCCATGGGCGAAATTGGAGCCAGCATGGAAACGCGCTACAAAGAAACTGCACTGGGCGGATTGGCCGCCACCAAAACCGGGCAGGCTATTTCANAAAAAGTGTTGATCCGCGATATCGAAATCTTACCGGACGAAGGATAAATCCACTTTTCTTAGCAATTCCGGATTTGCATATTTTTGCAAATCTGGAATTTGATTCCGAATTGCATATTTTTGCAAATCTGGAATTTATGACCATTATCAAGAGACATATTTATGGCGAAGCGCTCGAAAACGCAAAGCAGTTCCGGGCTGTTTGCATTGTTGGGCCACGGCAAAGCGGTAAAACAACACTTAGTCAATTAGTGTTTGGCAAAAAGCCTTACTTCAATTTTGAAGATCCTGATGTAGAGGCCGAGGCACAAAAGACCAAAAGTNTTTTACACAGTCTTAAGGAAGGCGCTGTATTAGATGAAGTACAGCGTGTGCCAACCTTGTTCCGGTATTTGCAAAGTCGGTTAGATGCTAGTTCAAAACGAGGTCAGTTCATTCTTACTGGTTCGAATAATTTTCTGTTACAGGAGCAAATCGCTCAGTCGCTGGCCGGCAGGGTTGGGTACCTGGAGTTACTACCACTTTCATATGCCGAGTTGAAAGAAGCCAAAATGAATGGAACCATTGCACATCATATTTTTACCGGTGGATATCCTGAAATCTGGCAACAACAACTTTCAGTATCAAAATGGATGGCCGCTTATTTTCAAACTTATATTCAACGCGATGTGCGTTTGATTCGCAACATTAACAACCTGCCTGCTTTTACCCGCTTTGTTCGACTTTGCGCTGGTTATGCCGGGCAGCTTGTAAATAAAGATGCATTGGCAAAATCAACAGGAGTAGATGCTAAAACTGTACAAACCTGGCTGGGACTTTTAGAAAGCAGTTACATTATCTATTTGCTACAACCCTATCACGAAAATCTAAATAAGCGCATCGTTAAATCACCCAAGCTTTATTTTTGCGATACGGGGTTGTTGTGCTATTTATTAGGTTTCACTTCGCAACGTGCAATGGTAAACAGTACAAAGTATGGTGCGTTGTTTGAAAACTGGGTGATTACTGAAATCCGAAAAATCGTTTTAACAAAGGTGTGGCCGGAGGTATGTATTATTTCCGCGACAGTGCAGGTAACGAAGTAGATCTGATTCTGGAAAAAGACGATCGCACTCTTGCTGTTGAAGTAAAGGCTGGAAAACAATTTAAATCTGAAATGCTGGGTGGTATCCGGTATTGGTTAAAATACAATAAAACCGGCTCTGGTATTCTGATAACCGGTGCCGATAAGGGTGCTGAAATTAATATCGGTGTAGCACTATCGGTGCTTTCGTGGCAGGAGGTGGTTGATCTGTAATAAAGCTAATGCTCTAACATCTTATCCGGCTGCATTTTATCTACCCACTCCATCACCGCATCATACCCAAAGTAAACCGCACAGGTTAGAATTACCGACCACACACAAGCGCTTATCAGCATATAAAGTAAAATTTTCTCTCGCNTTAGGACTTATACTTACCGCCAGGATGGTTCCGCCAATGGGAGTTAAAATTACCGGTGTTAAAAATGCAACACCTGCCAGGCCATAGCGTTTAAAAAAGTTACGTTTGTTTGCCACCGTTTCATCTCCAGGCTTTGGTTTTCGAAAGCGCTCAATTATCCGCTTACGAATAAAATCTCCAAAATACGTAAAGGCTGTTACCATGGTCATCATCCCTCCTGTGGTAACCACCATGGTGGTAATCAAGTGTAAGCCCGCGGCTTTACCTCCTATCGGACCAAAAATAAACTTGATCATCGAAGAGAAATAAACAGATGTTGCTTTTAGAATTTCATCCCACATACTTTTAATCCAAAATTTCAGATTCAAGATTATAATCATCAAAAAGGCTCATCAATCAGAAATTTTAAATTTTGAATTTCCAATTCTTATAGCTTTTCTCCAAAACTCAAATCACCTGCATCGCCCAGGCCCGGCACAATGTAACTGCGATGATCCAGTTTTTCATCCACGGCAAATGTCCAAATGGTAGCCGGGTAGTTCAGGTTATCTTGTACAAACCGGATGCCTTCCGGTGCGGCTATCAATACGGCAACGTGAATGTGTGCTGGTTTTCCATGGCACTCCAACTCATTTACAGAACGAATAATGGAATTACCTGTTGCCAGCATAGGGTCTATCAGAATTAACGTTTGATTCGTCAAATCTGGAGTCGCGAGGTATTCCAGATTTATTTTAATCTCCGCTCCTTCTTTTCTGTAAGCTCCGATAAACCCGGCCGGAGCAGCATCAAAATAATTTTGAAACCCCTGGTAATAGGGTAACCCTGCACGCAGTACCGTTATCAACACCGGTTGTTGTTGTAATCGGTTAGCCGATACCAAAGCCAACGGTGTCTGTATGGTTTGTTGTTGATATGCCAGCGTCCTGGAAATTTCGTAAGCCATAATCTCGCCCAACCGTTGCAGGTTAGCTCTAAACCGCAACCGGTCGGTTTGGATGTGTACATCCCGTAACTCCGCCACAAATTGATTGGCTATGGAGTGTTGCTTGCCCAGGTTAATTATTTGCATGTTTGCTTAAGGACTAAAAATAACAAAGCTATTTTTGCACCTATTAATTTTGGAAAATTTACAAAAAGGTTAAACACGATGGCAGCAGTTAAAAATAAAAAGTAAAAGGGACAACAGGCGATTACACGCTTTTGCGCAACCTTTGTCAGGTGCATGCTCCATCGGGCGAAGAAAGTTCGTTGCAAGCATTTCTGCTTCAATACATTAAANAAGAAAGCAGGCATTGGAAAACCAAACCCCAGGTTTTAGCGGGCGAACAATTTCAGGATAATATTATAGTAAAATTTGGCAAACCGCGCACAGCCATTTTTGCACACATGGATACCGTTGGCTTTACCGTACGGTATTTTAACCAACTGCTTTCCATTGGCAGCCCCGATGCAGAGGCCGGAACCAAACTGGTAGGGCAAGATGCCTTGGGCCCCATTGAATGTGAACTGGAGTTCGATAAAGAAAATCATGCGTTCTATAAATTTGGCCGTACCATTGAACGCGGCACCTCGCTTACTTACAAAATAAATTTTCATGAAAGCAAAGACTTCATCGAGTCTGCCTACCTGGACAACCGATTGGGTATTTACAATGCTTTAAAAGTTGCCGAAACCTTAAAAGACGGAATACTTGTTTTTGGATGCTGGGAGGAACACGGTGGCGGGGCCGTTGGTTATTTAGCCGACTACATCTACAAAAAATATAAAGTAAGGCAGGCGCTTATCTCAGACATCACCTGGGTATCGGATGGGGTGCATCATGGAAAGGGTGTGGCCATCTCGCTGCGCGATCGTAACCTGCCACGGAAAAAGTTTGTTGATAAAATTGTTAACCTCGCGCAAAAGCACCAGATCGATCATCAATTGGAAGTAGAAGGCCTGGGCTCCAGCGATGGGNGTGAACTGCAACGCAGCCCCGTACCATTCGATTGGTGTTTTGTAGGAGCACCTGAAAAACACGCCCATACCCCGCACGAAAAAGTACACAAGCACGACATCGAAACCATGATTGCGTTATATCGTGTTTTGATGAAAGAACTGTAATGCGCCAGCACTTCAAACCCAATNTTTTATTAGCCTATCCGGTTATGCTAAGCATGCTGGGCCAGGTAATGACAGGCGTAGCCGATAGTGTAATGGTGGGTTGGATCGGTGTACCCCTTGCAGCCTCCTCGTTTGCCAATGTGTTTTATAATATTCCATTATTTTTTGGTGTGGGCATTTCGTATGCCATTACTCCGCTGGTTGCCCAGGCCGAAGGAGCAAACGATCATTCAAAAATTATTGCCGTTCTTAAAAATGGATCACTCATCAACCTGCTTACCGGCTTTGCACTGGTTGCGCTTATTATTGGTATCGAACCTTTCATGCATAAAATGGGCCAGCCCGAAGAAGTGGTTACCCTTGCATTGCCTTACCTGAATATTGTTGCCGTATCTGTTATTCCCACTATGATCTTTCAAACGTATCGTCAGTTTGCCGAAGGATTACAACGCACGCGGGTAGCTATGATTATTGTGGTGGGAAGCAACCTGCTGAACATCGCACTTAATTATGTATTGATTTTTGGTTACTACGGTNTTCCCGAATTGGGGCTGAATGGTGCCGGATGGGCCACACTTATCTCCAAAATAATAATGGCTATCAGCATGATGGCTTATGTTTACGTTGCCAAACGATACCAACCCTATCGGGCCGGGTTTTCGATTGGTGGCTACTCGCGTAACCTTATTTCAAAAATGCTGCACATCGGGGTGCCGGCCGGGTCGCAATTTATTTTTGAGGCGGGTGCATTCGGCTTCTCAGCTATAATGATGGGCTGGATAGGAACAACTGCATTGGCAGNNGCTCATCAAATCGCAATTAATCTCGCCACGATCAGCTACATGACTACCTCGGGGTTAGGTGCGGCCGCTACGATACGCGTAGGAAATNTTTTAGGGCAGCACGATAGANAAAATCTGCGCGCATCTGCTTTCGCCATGATCTGGATGGCTGCGGGCATCATGACGTTGTGGGCATTGCTCTTTATTGTGGGTAAAGAATTTTTACCTGCCTTGTACATCGATGACGAGGTTGTAATTCAACTTACCGCAACCCTCATGATCATTGCTGCCTTCTTTCAACTATCCGATGGCATACAAGTTGTAACAGCCGGTGCTTTGCGCGGATTGCAGGATGTAAAAATTCCTTCCCTACTAATCTTTGTTGCGTATTGGATTATTGCATTACCACTCGGGTATGTATTAGCATTTGTTTTGGATTGGGCTGCGCTGGGCATCTGGGTGGGGCTGCTGATTGGGCTTACCATTACAGCCACGGCAATGGTAATCCGGTTTAACCGGCTTTCCCAAACAGTAGTTAAAAAGTAATTTCCTGCTGCAACGAAATACTACCCGGTTGAGTTGGAACCGTTTGTTCACGACATCTTTCCACATCGCAATAAAAATCTTATCTTTCTACATCAACATTTTACCTATGGAATCTGCACGCCCGGTTAAATACTCACAAACCACCATCACCGAATTAATGATACCCAGCTATGCCAACTTTGGCGGCAAAATTCATGGCGGAACGTTGCTGTCGCTGATGGATAAAGTAGCCTATGCCGCAGCCAGCAAACATGCCGGTACGTATTGCGTTACCGTTACGGTTGATAAGGTTGAGTTTTTACAACCGGTAGAAGTAGGCGACCTGGTTTCCATGCATGCCTCCGTAAACTATGTAGGCCGCACCTCGCTGGTGGTAGGCATTCGGGTAGAATCGCAAAACATTAAAACCGGAAAAATTAAACATACCAACTCATCATTCTTTACCATGGTGGCCAAAGGCGATGACGACAAACCGGCCGTAGTACCCGAGTTGATTCTTGAANACCGGGAAGATGTTAAACGATTTATAGAAGCCATGCGCATACGGGAAATCAAAGAGGCTATGCGTGTACAAATGGACGATGCCAAATCGCACATTGAAGTAGAACGGGCCGAAGAAATTTTAAAAGACCAGCGGTGTAAAATTCAAATGAGTTAAAGATCCAACCCTCTTACTTTGTAGTATTAAAATTTCAATCTTTAAATCACACTCTAATTCGATATGAAATCTCTTGTAATCATCTTTTTACTTTCCGTTTCATTCCTGGCATCAGGCCAACCTGTAATCCTATCCCAACGCGACCAGGCCCGCGTTATTGATGAGTTACTTGAAGATCGGTTACGCAATACTTTACCCGGGCTCATGCGCAGAGAGGGCTTTGATATGTGGGTGATTATCTCACGCGAGTATAACGAAGATCCGGTAATCCGTACGTTGCTACCCGCTACCTGGCATGCTGCCCGCAGAACCACCATGTTAGTTGCGTTCGATCGCGGGGTTGATAAAGAAATGGAATACCTGGCGGTAGCCCGTTACGATGTAGGAAAAGTTTTTAAACGCGCGTGGGACCCGGATGCTAACCCCGACCAATGGGCACAACTCGGAAAAATTATTGCAGAACGTAATCCTAAAAAGATCGGAGTAAACAAAGCACCCCATTACGGCCATGCCGATGGCCTGACTTCAAACGATTATGATAATCTGCTGAAAGTATTACCCAAANACCTTCAACCCAAAGTTACCTCAGCCCAAAACCTTGCGGTAAGCTGGCTGGAAACCCGTACTGAAAAAGAGATGGTACTCTACCAGCAGATCTGCCGCATTGCACATGATATTATCCAGGAAGGTTTTTCCGACAAGGTGATTCAGCCGGGTGTAACTACTACCGAAGATGTGGTGTGGTGGTACCGCGAGCGGATTGAAGAATTGAAATTAGATACGTGGTTTCATACATCCGTTTCAATTCAACGCAACGAACCCGAAGCCATCACGTCCAAAAGACCACAGCCGTTGGTAATACAACCCGGTGATTTATTGCATGTGGATTTCGGCATTACCTACCTGCGTTTAAATACCGATACGCAACAACATGCCTACATGCTGAAAGCCGGTGAAACGGAACCTCCCAAATATTTACGCGATGCGTTTGCAAAAGGAAATCGCCTGCAAGACATTTTAACTTCTCACTTTAAAGAAGGACGTACCGGAAATGAAATTCTTAAAGCCACCCGCGAGCAAGCCCTTGCCGAAGGTATTACACCATCCATTTATACACACCCGATCGGGTTTCATGGCCATGCTGCAGGCACAACCATTGGTATGTGGGATATGCAAGGAGGTGTTCCGTTTACCGGAGACTACCCGATGCATTATAAAACTGCTTATTCGATAGAACTAAATTGCACGGTTAATATTCCGGAGTGGAAAAAAGACATCCGCATTCAACTGGAAGAAGACGGTTATTTTGATGAGACCGGTTTTCGGTATATCGATGGCCGGCAGCGGGAAATTATTACCATTCCCAGGGCCGATAAAATCAACAGGCAATAAGCTATTAATTCATGCGGGTGCTGCGAACCATTCACACGGTTTATTGTCTCATTGTTNTTTCAGTTTTATTTCTGATTTTCTTTCTGCTGTTTCTGATTCCAATTGTATTTAAAGATCAATTTAAACTGGTGGGTGTTTTTAACCGGTGGTGGGCGCATATCTTTNTTCCATTGTGTTTTCTTCGCTATAAAGTGAGCATTCAAACTAAATTAAATGAAGGCCAGCAATACATTNTTTGTGCTAATCATTTTTCTTACCTCGATATTCCCACGCTGGGCCTCAATCCGGTAAACGCAATTTTTGTGGGCAAGAATGATATGGAGGGCATTCCCCTATTCGGGTTTATGTATCGCAAGCTCCACATTACAGTCGATCGGTCTAAACTGCGCAGCCGGATGAACTCCATTATTCAATCGCTTAAGGCAATTGATGCCGGGAAGAGCCTTGTTATTTTTCCGGAAGGGGGCATAATTACCAAAAATCCACCACACATGGCCACCTTTAAAGACGGTGCCTTTCGGATTGCCATCGAAAAACAAATTCCTATTGTACCTGTAACCATTCCGCACAATTGGATAATTTTGCCCGATCGTTCTCCGTTAAGAGTGCATGCCGGTTGTGTGAACGTAATCTTTCATGCGCCCATTCTTCCACAGGCGTACACCTTAGATACTGTGGATGAATACANNAAAAGGAAGTGTACAATGTTATCAACAATGAGCTAATGCTATGGAACTCGACAAAGAAACTTTAAATAAAATTGCGCACCTGGCCAGGCTTGAATTCAATGAANAAGATACTGAAACCATGTTAAAGGACATGTCCAATATTTTGTCCTTTGTTGAAAAGTTAAATGAAGTGAACACAGAGGGTGTAGAACCTCTAACCACCATGAGCCATGAACTAAACGCCTTACGGGAAGATAAGACCTCCCCACACCTGAATACCAGCACAGCATTAGAAAGCGCTACTGAAAAAGATAATAGCTACTTTCGTGTACCAAAAGTATTGGAGTAATCCAAGCCTGAAATAACCATGCTTACACTTGCGTTCTGGAAAAACTGGCCTAAGGCCGAACAATCTTTTTAGCTGTTTTGGGAGTACTTTTATTACAGCGCTTGCCGCTTTTTGGTATAGCTATGAACAAAATCCGGCACCTGCCATTAGCTGGGATCAATATGAGGAAATACAATCAGAAGAACTGACAGCCCGTACCTTCTCAATCGGATTACTCCCAGTACCAGTAAAAGCCGATAACTTTTTTGTTTTAGAAACCCGACTGGGTAGCACGTTTTATGTAAGCCCAGGCTGGGCCTATGTTAACCTGGCATTGATCATGTTTAGCATTTCAATATTGCTTACCATAATCACCACCCTGAAACGATTCTGGTTTTTGGCTGGCATGACAATCTTCTCTCTTTTTGTGTTTCGCTAAGTTTAGAAACAACCGAAATTCTTGAACAAAGCAATAAGTACCCAACATTTGTTGTGCTGTTTACACTAATTGCTATTTGCTACTACTTTCAGGCCTTTGGTACCGGTGTTACCTTTNTTAAAAGATTGGCCGTTATTGGCGGTGTCTTTATTGTTACTGCCATTAGCCTAGGTTGGCTGGCCAACGCTCCCTTACCGTTTCTGCACATAGCATCGCACAGTTATACCTTTAGCATCGGGTTAACCCTTGTTTTCATTTTAATGATCGGCCATGAAATACCGGCAGCGTTTATAAATCTGATTACCCGTGGTACACGCCAGACAAAAAGCCTGCAGCATTTCTTAATTATTACAGCCATTTATGTGCTAAACCTGATACTCACCTATGCCCAGGAAAGTGGCTATATTTCGTGGAACCTCTGGACCGTTAACATCTTTTTATTGTTTACAATTTCTGCAGTCTTAAGCATCTGGGGTTTTGTGCAACGCATCAATCAATATGAAAATACGCTTAGTTCAGAATCGCTCGCTGCGTATCTCATACTGGCCCTCAGTATTATTGCATGTTCCACACTCTCCATGCTTATGGCTTCTGCCAACGACAATGCTATTGAGGTGCTGCACGATGTTATCCTGTACAGCCACCTGGGGTATGGAATCATTTTTATTTTCTATGTGCTTGCCAACTTTGGCTCCATGCTTTCACAAAATCTGCAGGTGTATAAAGTATTGTACAAACCAAACGTAATGTTTTACACCACGTTTCGGATCATGGGCTTAATTACCTGTGTAGCATTCATGCTGTACGATACCAGTTATAGAACTTTGCTTGATCAACTATATGCTTCCTATTACAACACCCGCGGTGATTTATATTACGAAATAGGTGCTGACCAAACTGCGGAGAGCTATTATAACAAGTCGATCTTGTATCGAAATCAAAATCATCATGCTCACTATGCATTGGCTTCCATTCAGGAAAACCGGCTTGATTACCTGAAGAAGAAAGCAGAACTGGCTGCTATTTGTGATTCAAATCCCTCTGAGTATGCATTTGTAAACCTAAGTGAAACTTTTTATGAAACAGACGGGGCATTTCAGGCACTTTTTCTGCTTAACCAGGCGAAGAAANAATTTCCCACCAGCGGGGTAATTAATAATGCGTTGGGTGTAGCCTTCTCGCGGTTAAATGTTGCCGATTCAGCATTGCTCTCATTTCAAATTGCACGCAGCGATAAANAAATAAGAATTGCTGCCGAAACCAACTTACTGGCTGCCAGTGCTAAGTTTCACGTTAACTACCCGGCCGATTCACTGTTAAAACTTGTAGGCACAGAAAAAGAAGGTGCGCTAGCCAATGCACTGGCACTGGCAAACATGCAACAGATTCCCATTGAAAATAAGTTTATCGCCAATGCTGATACCGTATGGACACCCACACGCGTAACATACCTGTGCAATTATTTTATAAACCAGGCCGCTACCGTAGATACAAGTTTGGTAAAACAAACTATTGAGATAGCACGCAAGCCGGTAAATGAATATTACCGTGAAGCCGTAATCGTAGCGGCTGCCCAGGCGCTATATCAACAAGGAAAAGTTAAGCAAGCATTTGACCTAACCCGCGAAATGGCCTTTGCCTCAGGCCGAGGCCGCTATTATGCCTTGTTGGGATATTGGGCCCTGGAGCAGAACAACCCAAATATTGCAGCTGCCTACTTTGAAATTGCAAAAGAAAAAAAGGTTGCAAATGGTTTATTGCATCAGGCGCTTGCCCATACCGAAGCCGATAGTCTAACTTTAGCGAAACCATTATGGGATAGTCTTGCGCGAATCAAAAACAATAAAGACAGTACCTTTGTACACACCCTTGTAAAGGTGCTGAACGCAAATCCTAATGCGATTCCTTCCTTCACGGATGTGGAGAAATACTGGTATTGCCGTTACAAAGTTCAACACTACGACAGCACCCGGTTGTTTTCTATAATCAACACCATTACCGATTCCGAAATCAAAACCAAAGCTATTTTGGATGCGGCCAAANAATGGTATCAGCATGACGAATTGGAAATTGCGGCCACCTATCTGAATAAGATAGAACAGTTTCCAATCAATAAAGAAACAGGCGATGAGCTGCTGATCTACAAATTGCTTCTTCTGGCTCAACTTGATGCTGAAACATTTCACCAGCAANAAATCACGTTCGACAAGCAACTCATTAGCAGGTTTACCAATGAAGTTATTCTCCTAAAAACCTGGCAAAGCGAAATGAACGGAGCGGATGTAACGAATAACTACCAACACCTGAGCCAGGCCAATACCCATTTTGAAGATGGAGTAGTTGCTGCTGCAACCTTTNTTGCAAACGATACAACCGACCGGCTGAAACCTTACAGCATTTTGGTTAGTGGCCTGATGGCCCGCCCCAACTCCATCAAACTTTTAAAAGCCCATACCCGCTATGCTTCCCTTATTGGTTTTGACAACGAAGCTTCTGAAAGCCTTGAGAAATTACGGCATCTGCTACAGCCCCGGACTTTCAATCAATTCGTAACGGAAAACCCGGATATTTTTACTGTTCAGGATTGATTCGATTACCGCAATCAATTGCTTACTTTTACAAACTATAAAAGTCACCTATGGACAAGAACATTCCCCTTCACAATCTTCACGTAAAATTAGGCGGTAAGATGGTTCCCTTTGCCGGCTTCAACATGCCCGTGCGATACTCTTCAGACATTGAAGAACACATGACCGTACGAAATGGCGTTGGTGTTTTTGACGTTTCGCACATGGGCGAGTTTAAAGTGGAAGGCCCCCAGGCGTTGGATCTGATTCAGCGCATTACCAGCAATGACGCTTCCAAATTAATTGACGGACAAGCTCAATACACCTGCCTGCCCAACGAGCAAGGTGGCATCGTAGATGATTTGATTGTTTACCGGATCAAAGAAAATGACTACTTCATTGTGGTAAATGCCGGCAACATCCAAAAAGACTGGAACTGGTTTGTGGCACACAATACAAAAGGTGCTATTCTCAAAAATCTATCCGATGAATACTGCCTGTTTGCCGTGCAGGGCCCAAAAGCCGTATCGGTTTTGNAAAAATTAACCGGTACCGATCTAAGCGCCATTAAATATTACCACTTCGCAATCGGAACATTTGCCGGGNTACAAGATGTAATCATGAGTAACACGGGCTATACCGGGGCCGGTGGGTTCGAGATTTATGTAAAGAATGCCGATGCCGAAAAAGTATGGCATGCCATTTTTGAAGCGGGTAAAGATGCAGACATAAAACCGATTGGACTTGGTGCGCGCGATACACTACGCCTGGAAAAGGGTTTTTGTTTGTATGGAAACGATATTGACGATACAACCTCACCGCTGGAAGCAGGACTGGGTTGGATTACAAAATTCACAAAAGATTTTACCAACAGCACTAATCTGAAAAAACAAAAAGATGAAGGCGTAAAAAGAAAACTGGTTGGTTTCAAAATGATCGATCGGGGTATTCCACGCCACGACTATGAATTAAAAGATGCAGCAGGCAATGTAATCGGTAAAGTTACGTCAGGCACGCAATCACCCATGCTGAACGTAGGTATTGGCTTGGGGTATGTAGCTGCCGCATTTGCCGCGCCTGATTCTGAAATTTTTGTGGACGTGCGCGGACGAAGTCTGAAAGCAATTGTAGTTAAATTGCCCTTCATCTAAACCTTAATGGTTATGATTACCCTGATATGAAAACCATTGACGTTTGTTTAAGCNCGGAACTAATTCACCTGTATAAACTGGAAGACAGAACGGTAGTTGTAGTGGATATACTCNGGGCAACTTCCTGCATGGTTACTGCTTTTGCGCACGGTGCCGAACGCATTGTTCCCTTTGCCAGCCAGGAAGAATGTCTTCAAATGAAANGCCGGGGTTACATCACTTCCGGAGAACGCGATGGAAAGAAGGTAGAGGGCTTCGACAAGGGCAACTCGCCTTTTGAATACATGGGCACACAGGTAGCAGNNAAAAAAATTGCCTTTACCACTACCAACGGAACACAAGCCATTGAAAAGTCAAAGTCGGCCAAAGAAATTATCATTGGCAGTTTCTTAAACTTAGCCTCCATTACCAAATACCTTTTGTTCAGCCACAATAACATCCTGGTTGTTTGTGCAGGCTGGAAAGGGAAAGTAAACCTGGAAGATACCTTGTTTGCCGGGGCATTGGTTGAGCGCNTTAAAAATCACATCGAACCCGACTGCGATGCACCCCTGGCCGCGCAACGTTTGTACAATCAGGCAAAAGATAACATGGTGGAGTTTCTGAGTGCCTCCTCGCACGTAAAACGCTTGCAGCGACTCAACATCCAANAAGACATTGAATACTGTTTAACTCCGGATCAGTACACCGTTATTCCAAAATTGGTTCGGGGCGAATTGGTTTGCTGATTATTGCTGTTCGAATACCGTCTTCCCTCCTACCACCGTTTTCAAAACTTTCACCTTGCCAATTTCACTAGGATCAATTTGCATAATGTCTTGTTCCAAAACTACAAAGTCAGCCAGCTTACCCGGAGCAATGGAACCTTTAATCGTTTCCTCAAAGGAAGCATAGGCCGCCCGTATTGTATAAGACTTTAACGCTTCTTCTACAGAAATTTTNTGCTCCGGCACCCACCCTCCAGGATTTTTNCCGTCAATGGTTTGCCGGGTTACAGCCGCATAGATTCCTTCCAATGGAATGGGAGGAGCCACAAACCAATCGCTGCCAAAGACAAGATTTGCCTGTGCATTAATCATTGACCGGAACGCATACGTGGTTTTAATCCGGTTACCAATAAATTTTTCTGCCCAACGGCCGTCATCAATGGCATGGTAAGGTTGCATGCTGGGAATTACATTAAGTTCAGCAAACCTTCTAAAGTCAGCCTGCACAGGATGTTGTGCGTGTTCCATTCTAAAACGCCTGTCTCGCTCACCATTTACCTTTATCACGCGTGCATACGTATTCAGCAAAGTATTAACGGCCCTATCGCCTATGGCATGCACCGCTACATGAAGGCCGGAACTATCGGCTGACTTTACCCGCTTGTAGAGTTCTGCTTCGGTAATCACAAANAANCCAGAATCGGTTGGCGTGTCTTCAAACGGTTTAAAGAAGGCAGCCGTATGCGAACCTAACGATCCATCAACAAAACCTTTCAGTAAGCCAATGCGCAACCACTTATCGCCTCGCCCTTCTTTNTGGATTTTCTCATTTAACTCGCGCCACTTTCTTAGCGACATTCCGGCATAGATTCGTGTAATCAATGTATTTGAAGCNCGGGCGCGCTCAAATACATCCATGTAACCATCCATGTTATGAATGGAAGTTACACCCTGTCGGGCTACGTACTGCATGGCCGATTGCAATGCCTTGTCCTTCTGCTCCTCCGTAGCCTCCGGCACTACCCGGTCAATCAGCCCGGTAGCGTTATCTTTAAATATTCCGGTTATGCGTCCTTTNTTATCTCTTACAATGGTGCCGCCCATCACCGGCTTTACCAGATCATCAATACCCGCCAATTTTATAGCAGCCGTATTGGCAAGATTCATGTGGCCATCCAACCGGTTGATCCAAACCGGATTATCTTGCGTAACGGAATCGATCCAATCACGAGTAGGTAATTCACCGCCCCAGTTCTCATGATCCCAATCGCCATTGGTAATCCATGCACCTTTTGGTTGGGTTAAAGCAAATGCTTTGATGCGATTGATAAATTCCTCTTTGGTCATGGCATCGCGTAATTGAACAGAAGAAAGAGCAAAACCTCCGTCCATGAAATGCGTATGGCAGTCGATAAATCCCGGAACGATTAAATTCCCGGCACCCGACTCTGTAACAACCGTGTTGGAGCCTATCCAGGATCTGATGGATGATTCGGTTCCAACCGCTACAATAGAATCTCCTGAAATGGCAAAACCCTCAGCCCAGGCAGATCGGTCGTTTCCCGTCCATACTTTACCCAGCACCACCTGCTCTGCCACGGGGTGTTGCTTGCACGTTGCCAGCAAGGCACTGAAAAAATGATTGCCAGTTTTCTCATTTCAACTTTGGATTTTGGTGATGCCGGTCTTTATCCGGGCCGTTTTCTTTTCCAGGTTTTTCTGAAAGGCTTCGGTAAGGTTTATTCCGGTTTGATTTGCCAAACAAATCAACACCCACAACACATCTGCCATCTCATCGCCCAGGTCTTTATTCTTATCCGATTCTTTTTCGGATTGATCGCCATACCTGCGGGCCATAATGCGCGCCACCTCGCCCACTTCTTCTGTAAGAATAGCCGTGTTGGTGAGTTCGCTGAAATATCGCACACCGCGTGTCTTAATCCATTCGTCAACCTGTTGTTGGGCTTGCGCTAGCGTCATAGGATTAACTTTTATAATGGAATATTTCCATGCTTTTTCCTTGGCAATCTGGCGGCTTTGTTCTCCAGCATCGCAAAAGCACGGATTAATTTCTCGCGTGTTTGATCGGGATAAATTACTTCATCGATGTACCCGCGGTGTGCAGCCCGGTAAGGGTTTGCAAATTTNTTGGTGTACTCTTCTACTTTCTCATTCAGCTTCGATTCCGGCACAGCCGATTCCGAAATTTCTTTCTTGAAAATAATCTCGGCTGCTCCCTTCGCTCCCATTACAGCAATCTCTGCTGTTGGCCACGCATAGTTCATATCGGCTCCAATGTGTTTCGAGTTCATCACATCGTAAGCTCCGCCATAGGCCTTGCGTGTAATAACCGTAACGCGCGGCACCGTGGCTTCAGAAAACGCATACAACAATTTCGCACCGTTGGTAATAATCGCATTCCACTCCTGATCCGTACCCGGCAAAAATCCGGGAACATCTTCCAGCACCAGCAACGGAATATTGAAGCAATCGCAGACGCGCACAAAGCGGGCACCCTTCACACTCGCATCAATATCCAACACACCGGCCAATGCTGCCGGTTGATTTCCTATAATGCCGATACTTCTGCCGGCAATGCGGGCAAAGCCAACCACAATATTCTCAGCAAAATTTTTGTGCACCTCAAAGAATGTGTTCTCATCCACCACGCCCTGAATCACCTCGCGCATGTCGTAGGGTTGGTTGGGGTTAGCGGGGATAATTTCATTCAATGCCGGGCGACTTTCATTTCCCGCTGAATACGGCAGATTGGGAACTGTGTCTTCGCAATTTTGAGGAATGTAACTAAATAACTGTTTGATCTGTGCAATACACTCGGCCTCGTTTGCACATGCAAAATGAGTTACCCCGCTCTTTGTACTGTGTGCCGATGCCCCGCCCAATTCTTCGGCCGTAACATTTTCATGCGTTACCGTTTTAACTACGTTCGGGCCGGTAACAAACATGAACGAGGTTCCTTCAACCATAAAAATAAAATCCGTCATGGCGGGAGAATAAACCGCACCTCCGGCACATGGGCCCATGATAGCAGAGATTTGTGGCACAACTCCGGAGGCCATCACGTTGCGATAAAAAATATCGGCATAGCCACCTAATGAAACCACCCCTTCCTGGATGCGCGCGCCCCCNGAATCGTTCAACCCGATAACCGGAGCACCGTTCTTCATGGCCAGTTCCATGACCTTCACAATCTTTTCAGCATGTGTTTCAGACAGAGAACCTCCAAAAACTGTAAAGTCCTGCGAAAAGACATAGACCAGTCGCCCGTGTATGGTGCCGTATCCGGTAACCACGCCATCGCCCAGATAATGTTCCTTATCCAACCCAAAATCTTTGGCCCGGTGCATCACAAACTTTCCAAGCTCTTCAAACGAGCCTTCATCCAACAATAAGTGAATGCGTTCGCGCGCAGTAAGTTTGCCACGTTTATGTTGTTGCTCAATGCGTTGTTCGCCACCTCCTAAAAGCGACTCTTGGTTTTTACGTTCCAGTTCGTCAAACTTGGGCTGAAGGGTGTCGGATTTAACTTTTCGTTTGGTCATAAATCGTTTAGACTACACTCAAATATAGTCATAGTTGCGCCTGAAATTGTAACTTGGAAGAATGAATTGAGCATGAAAAGGGCTGCCATTATTGACATGGGTACGAACACCTTCCACTTGCTGATAGCCGAAGTAAGGCCATCCGGCTTTTCCATTGTCCATCGCGAAAAGGTACCCGTTAAAATTGGTGTAGGTGGAATTAATCAAGGCATTATTCTGCATGAGGCCATAGAACGAGCCGTTAAAACCATGCGCTCATTCAAANAGACCATTTCCGAAGCAGGCATCGCTACCATACTCGCCTTTGGTACCAGTGCATTGCGTAATGCAAAGAATGGAGCAGAAGTGATTGCCCGGATCGAATCGGAAACGAGCATCCAAACCAGATTAATATCCGGGCACGAAGAAGCAGAATTCATTTATCAGGGCGCTCGTGCTGCCATTGCCTTAGGCCACGCACCCAGCCTGATCATGGACATTGGGGGTGGTAGTGTTGAGTTTATCATTGGCAACCAGGATAAGATTTTGTGGAGCCGCAGTTTTGAAATTGGTGGTCAGCGATTGTTGGAACGATTTCAAAAGCACGACCCGATTCTACCGGAAGAAATCCATTCCTTGTTTACTTACGTTGATTCGGAACTCAGTCCATTGGTTGAGCAATTGAAAGAACATCAACCCAAAACACTGGTTGGTTCGAGCGGTACGTTTGATACACTGAGTGAAATCTATTGCTTTCGCAACGACATCCCCATAACCGAAACACCGGAAACACCTTTTTCAATCAAAGCCTTTGATGAAATCTATGAAGAGTTGCTGATCAAAGACCGCGCTGCCCGCATGCAAATTCCGGGCATGATTGAAATGCGGGTGGATATGATTGTGGTGGCCTGTTGCCTGATAAAATATCTGTTACACGCGCACAAGTTTGATACGATCCGGGTTTCGTCTTACTCGCTGAAAGAAGGTGTGTTGGCTACAATAAGTAATTGACGCATTTCATAGCTCCCCTCATCAACACCTCACCAGGATCGCGGCTCGGGGTTTACGTCTTTAAATTTCTATCAAGTTCGCTCTCCCCGACCGCGATGACAGCTTTGAAGGGAGTGCCTGACTTATCTATGAAATGTCATTCCGGATGAGCTTGAGTATAGCCCGTTAAAATTGTAACTCCAATTCAAGGTTAAAATTTGAATTTAAACTCTGGCGAATTCCGGAATCTCGTCCAGTTAAGCACAACTGTCTATGAAATGCATTTCATAGCTCCTCTCATCAACACCTCAGCGGGATCGCGGTTCGGGGTTTACGTCTTTAAATTATTATCAAGTTCGCTCACCCCGACCGCGATGACATTCTGCTACACTGAAAGGAATTCCGGCACAAGGCCGGAATTACACACGCTCGTATTTCAACTTTCGAGACGCCACTTCCTTACAGTCCTGAAACCTGTTTATCCTTAGGATATTTTACCTCAAACTTATAAACCAACTTGCGGGTTTCGTTCGGTTTCAGGNNCTCTAACTCCCACGTAAGTTTTCCCGTATCTTTGTTGTACTTTGCACCACCCAAATCCAGCGTGGTTACTTCAATCTGGGTGTTTTGCGATACAGGAACCTGATCTTCTACAATGATCTTAACCGCATCGGTTTTGGTATTGCGTACAGAAATCTCCCAGGTATAATTTTCCTTGCGCGATGAGCCAATAAAATTCTTCGAAGTCAGGTCTTTCAGTTTCTCGCGCTTTACCACAATCCGCTTATCGCGGCCAAGCGAAACGGCCAGCGTATCTTTGATGTTATTCGGATCGATAAACGATTTTCCTACAAAAGTTCCTTCAAAGAAAATATTCGCTTCGCCCGGCAACAGGTTAAACTCTTCCCAGCCGGTAGCACGCGCCATTAAAAANGCATCCACATCCAACTTCGGTGCAACCGAATAAATGTAATTGGCCTTCATATCATAGTTGCGAATATCTACTACAACCGGCTTTGCCGAAGAAGCAACCGTATAAGGCAATGCAATATCAAATTCAGTATTCAAGGCAGTTTGAATGGTGGAAGTATAATCTGAAACAGATTGTGCTATTAGTTCTTCATCGGCCATCTCAGCAGCTTTTTTNTCCATCTTCATTGATACAGGAGCAGGAGTATTAACCCTTACNCCGGCAACTCGCCCCTGAAGCGAACGTTCTATCGGATAATAAAAATCCAGGTACCAACTGTATAACTCTGGTTTTTGTCCGCTCAGGTTCGGGTTAGCTGTGGAGAGTTTTAACTTCACATTGTTCCATTCTTCGCCTGTGCTTTGAAACACATTGGCTTTGTAACTTAACTGCACCGGNTTTTTGGTATCCACCGCCCGTAAATCATATACGGGGCTCCAGCCGGCATTAGCCACTACATAACGCACCTGCAATTCAACATTTGTTGTTGATTCTGAAGATACGCTCACCACCACNTCGCTGGTGTTTCTGCGATACAATTCATTCTCGCTGTTAATCTGCTTGTTCAGTTTAGCAATGCGCTCATTCAGTTTTTTAATTTTCTCATCTTGCTTCATGCGCGTAGAAACAATATCGCCCAGGCGTGTACGATAAAAATCGGCCATGGCTTTCAGTTCGGCCACCGTTAAATTTTGATTGGTACCTCCAATCTTCTGATTGCTTAGCAGCATCTGCTCTTCCTTGTTCAGAATCTCTTTCTGACTTTGCTCCAAGGTCAGTTGCTTTTGCAAGGTCTCCACCGAATCTTTGAGCATGCGAATAGGCTTTGGCAAATTAAACTCACTTAAAAANTTCTGACGGTGCGATGTACCCAGAATAATAATACCTCCTTTGCCCGAAACCTGTACACTTTGCGGATCGAGNTGGGAAGAAAGACCCGTAACAATCAGGTTTGTTTTTCCTGCATCCACTTTTGTCTTAACCACCCGCGAAATCTGCGCCTTGTTCAAAAATACCGTAACATCCGTAATCCTCGAATCCACCGGCTTATCGGGCTGGGCCACTGCTACCAGCGAGCTAACCACCAAAGCCGATGTTAAAAGTTGATTTGTCATGATTTCTAAAATTTTTCCTTTAAGATGTACTCCCAAATGTTTTTCCATAACTACGCTGATAATTTTTAATAATATCTTGAAATTCGACCTGAATCAGGCAACTTTTGCGCCATGAATGAGTTAACCTTTTCTTACGCCCAATTACGGCAGTTTGCTGTTAATATTTTCAGAAAAATGAACTGCCCGGAAGCCGATGCCCGGCTTGCCGCGGATGTACTGCTTAGTGCAGATTTAAGGGGTATCGACTCGCACGGGGTAGCGCGACTCTCCGGTTATGTGCGCCTGTGGGAAGCCAAACGCATCAATAGCAACCCTACTATTAAAATAGTGCACGAAACGCCCAGCACCGCGGTGGTGGATGGCGATAGTGGTTTGGGTCTTGTGGTTGCACCCAAAGCGATGGAAATAGCCATGCAAAAAGCANCTGTTGCCGGAACCGGTTGGGTAGCAGTAAAAGGCTCCAATCACTTTGGAATTGCCGGCTACCATGCCATGATGGCGTTGCAANAAGACATGATTGGGATGGCTATGACCAATGCCAGTCCGTTGGTAGCACCCACATTTTCTGTTGAAAGACTATTAGGCACCAACCCGATTTGTGTGGCGATACCGGCCGATAAACAACCTCCGTTTGTTGCCGACTTTGCCACCACTACGGCAGCCAACGGCAAACTTGAGATTCTGCAACGCAAAAACAAAGAAGCACCCGAAGGTTGGATTCAGAAAAAGGATGGCAGCAGTTCAACCAATCCGCACGAATTGAAAGAAGGAGGTGCACTTATTCCGCTGGGTAGCGATCGCGAGCACGGCAGCCACAAAGGTTTTTGTTTGGGCGCCTGGGTAGATATTNTTTCTGCCGTGTTGAGCGGTGCTAATTATGGCCCGTGGGTTCCGCCATTCGTAAGTTTTCTGGCCCCACCGGCCGATCCGGTAGGCGAAGGCATTGGTCATTTTTTGGTGCGATGCGGGTGGATGCTTTCCGCCCGGCACAGGAATTTAAAAGTCACATGGATAACTGGATCACACGCTTTCGTGCTGCTAAAACGGCCGAAGGGTATGATCACCTCGTAATACCGGGCGATCCGGAACGGGAGTTTGAAACCACACGAATGAAGGAAGGTATTCCGCTGGTGGGAAAAGTGGTTGAAGATTTAAGAGCAGTTGGAAAAATTTGGGAGTAGCGCTTTGATGGTTGTTTCCATATCAATAAACTTGTTATACACCACCCATGTCCGGGTTTTGTGAGTATCCGATTCTCCTCAAGAGAAAGTGTAGCCGGTGTACCAACAATTTATTACCTTTCAAATTGATTGTTCTACTATTAAATTCATTTACCCATATCTACCGTGAAAAATTATTAACAGTAGTACCCTTAGTCTGTTTTTTGTCGCTAACCTCTGCATACAGCCAGGTGGGCGTGCAGGTAGGCGCGGTAGCCTCGCCCGATCCGGCCTTTCTTCCGTATGATAGTTTGGAGAAAGTAAGTGGAGCCATAGGATACACCGTTGGAGTATTCTACAAGTATTGGTTAACAGATCATGTATCCATACAACCTGCTTTGAATTTACTTAACAAACGCTGGTGGGAAGAGTTAGACGATGGTGGAATTTTTACATAACCCGCGTTTCCTTGAATTACATTGAGTTACCCGTGCACGCAGTTTTTACTTCACACAAAACAAAAGGTTTCTTCGCTGGAGCGGGGCCCTCGGTTATGTTTGGCCTGGGCGGTAAAAGAACTGTAACCGAAGACGGAGATTTAATCATGAGCAACAAGCTGAAGTTCGGCAGCGAAAATGCTCCAGAAAAGAAACTGACTATTGCCATTAATGCGATGGCCGGTTATACGTTTAAACGCATATCAATAGGTCTTAATTATACANAGGGGGTTACCAACCAGCCGGCAGGCGATGCCAACCACGGAAACGTAAGCAACCTAACCCTGAAGGCAAGTGTTTTATTCGGGCAGCAATGAAGGTTATTAAATAATCCTCACCAGGATATCGAAGCAACCCTATGAAGAAAAAGGATGGCTCACACCATCCTTCCCTAAAAATTTCAAATTAAACTTACAACTTTCCCGCCTGTATCTTNTTCGCTACAGCCTGTACCTCATCCAACACCCGCAGTAAGTTACCACTCCACAGTTTACTAATCTGCGCTTCGGTATAACCGCGTTTTACTAACTCTAATGTTACATTAAACGTTTCAGAAGCATCGTTCCAGCCTTCAATTCCACCACCCCCATCAAAGTCAGAACTGATGCCTACATGATCGATCCCGATCTTCTTCACCAGGTAATCAATATGATCTACAAAGTCAGCTACACTTACCGGTGGTGCCACCGGGTTTACTTCCTTTTCAATACGGGGCTTTGCCTTTGCAGTTATTTCCTGGTACTTCTTAAAGTAAGCGATGCGCTCCTCTTCTGACAAATTGCGCATGGCACCACGTTCCAGCATCATGAAACCTTCGGCTGCAGCTACTTCCTTTACAATTTCATTTACTTTCGCTGAATACGCTTCATTTTTCTTTGTATTCACATAGCTTTTAAACGCCACAGCCTGCACCACACCTTTATTTGCTTTAATCAATTCCAATTGTTCATCATCCAGGTTGCGGCTTACATCATTCAATGCCCGGGCTGATGAGTGTGACGCAATAACAGGAGCTTTTGACAATTTAATCGCCTCGATATTTGCCGCTTTGGAAGGATGCGAAAGATCAACCATAATGCCCCATTTGTTCATTTCGGCTATTACTTCNCTTCCCAGAGGACTTAATCCATTATGTAACCATACATTATCGCGCTCTCCGGTATTGGAGTCGGCCAACTGGCTGTGGCCGTTATGGGCCAAAGACATGTAACGCGCGCCACGATCGTAAAATTCTTTTACCCGCTTAATGTCTGTTCCTATCGGAAAACCGTTTTCTACTCCAATCATCGCTACCTTTTTACCAGCCTTTACAATTCTGCGCACATCGGCCGAGGTAAGCGCCACCNNAATTTTATCAGGGGCAATTTCTTTACAAAGTCTATGAATGGCATTGAATTTTGCATCGGCATTCGCATAGGCTTTTGCGTATCCATCGGGTGTAAGGTCGCCCTGGGCAGTGTAAACAATTAACCACGACACATCCAGGCCGCCTTCTTCCATTTTAGGCAGGTTAACCTGCGTATTAAGTCGCTGTGTGTAATTAACGGAAGCAGTAAAGTTCGACACATCAATATCATCATGCGTATCGAGTGTAATAACCCGCTCATGAATTGCTTTTGCTTTTTTNACGAGTGCTTCATCGGGCGTTTGGGCCAGAACAGCCGGGCCAGACAAAACAAGAATCAAAACGAATACCTGGATTGATTTCATAGTATTTAGATTTTTAGGAAGTGAGATAAAATTAAAACAGCGCAGGGTGATCGCGAACGAAAACTTTACGAAAGGTAAACTTAGCCCTAAATTAACTTACTGCCTCGTTTGGAATCTCAAACTCCCTGGCACTTTCGCGGAAAATCTGAACCACCTCCTCGTAGGCTGCCAGGCGCGCCTCTATGTGTGCCAGCTCTTCAGCGTCTGCAAAAGTTTTGCGTTCGCGCAACTCCCGAATATTGGCATGCAGGCTTATAAACACATCCTGAATAAATTCTTCATAACGGGGTAACATCGCATGCAACTTTAAAGTATGCCGGCCGGTCAAAAATTTAAAGTGTAAAGAAAACCCTGAAAACCCAGGGAGAAGCAAATGCCCGCTCCTGGTTATTGTATATCACATCATACAAGGCCATTAGATTAATNGCGCTGCGCGAGCCAATTGGTTGCGAATAACCTAAGCCTAACAAAAGCCTGTCAAAATTTCTACGGTCTCCGGTTCCAGAAAAGACAGGAGTATTAATCAGGCTGTATTCGCCATATGCAAATAACTGGTTAAAATTATATCGCATAAAAGGGTTTACCCCGTACTGATCGATATTCATCTTAACGGGTTGTGTGTAGGCAAACCGCTGCCACGTTAATCCTGTTCCAACCGAAAACTTGGGTGTAACCATATAGCCTACAATCGGGTTAACAGCAAAATAGAAATAGCGGCTACCATAGGCATCTGTTCCGCCATTCATAGCAAGGCCGCCACCTGTATAAATTCTGTCTTTCAATGTCCACCCGGTATTGTCATTCACCTCACGTTGTGCCCATGATTGAACGGATATGAATAATAAAACTGCACCCACCACGCTTTTCATATTGCTATGTTTTGTTTTACTCTTCCTGAATTATGAAAATATCTTCCGTCTCCTTTTTCATCAGGTATTTTTCACGTGCAAACTTCTCAAGAAGTTCTTTATTGGTTAATAATTCCTTGCGGTCTTTCTCCACTTCACTGATTTTCTCCAAATAAAATTCCCGCTCATTTTCAAGGCTGTTTACCTTGGCTGTCATTTTAAATCGCGAAATCAGATCGTTTGAATCCAGCAACAATAACCAGATAAAAAATAGCAATCCTGTTACAACATAAAAATTACGGAATGCGGGGAGTTTCTTGAGCATAAGTTTAAAAAATGGATGTACGAAGATAGAAATTAAACCCCTAAATAGCAAATCGGGCCTTACGCCCGATTTTTGTTCTATTACCCTGTTTCGCTGTGCCGCTAAGGTTTTATAAGTTTCCACTCCTGCACAAACACCTGATCTTGGGTGTTTTTATGGAAGGTAGTTACCTTCAATACCGATTTACTCTTAAGTTGCAGTGTCACATCAAACTCCTTGGCCGAAGCCGGATCGATATAGTATCCTTTACATTTCTTAAACATACCAACCCTTACGTTTTCAAGAACCCGNGTGCCCAGTATGGAACTGTTCATATTATCGGCCCACACAATTGAACCCTGAAAAATGGAGTCCACATCGTAAATGAGTACCTGAACATTCAGATGTTCATTAAACCATACGCCAACCAGGTTGTGTTGAAGATCGGCACCCTGAAATTGCTCGCGCACCAGGAACATGATTAAGCCACCAACTACCAACAAACCAAGCCATACCAACATCATATTTGTTTCCATAACCAGAAGGTTTCAATTTGATGAAACCCACGGGCATACTTTGACAAAAACCAGGCAAGGCTCAAAAAGGCCTAAAACATCAAAAAAATACACTTATTAAAAAATTCATTTTTCATATAGTCCCAAATCAGGACTATATTTCATGGTAATCCCAAATTGAGATAGACATAAAGAGGTTGTCTTAAAAGTCGCTCTACCATCGCGGATTTAATCCGAAATCTCGATTTTGAGGTACTGAAAGGAATTCTGGCACAAGGCCGGAATAACGTACTCTCTTATTTGACTTTGAGACAACCTCTTTACTAAAATGTAAACTTTACGATTAAAACTTTTGCCTGGGAAGTAAGCGGTTTCGCCCAACTCTTCTTCAATTCGAATTAGCTGGTTGTACTTAGCCATCCTGTCGGAGCGGGAAGCAGAACCAGTTTTAATCTGGCCCGTATTTAATGCTACCGCCAAATCAGCAATGGTGCTGTCTTCGGTTTCACCAGAACGGTGCGACATAATGCTCTTGTAGCTGTTTCGCTTGGCAAGGTTAACCGCATTGATTGTTTCGGTAAGTGAACCAATCTGGTTCACCTTAACCAGAATAGAATTCGCTACACCCAGATCAATTCCTTTTTGCAGAAACTCTACATTGGTTACAAACAGATCATCCCCAACCAATTGAACTTTCGATCCGATTTTATCAGTTAATTTTTTCCAGCCATCCCAGTCTTCTTCACCCATACCATCTTCAATCGAGATGATTGGATATTTCTTCGCCCACTTGGCCCAATATTCTACCATTTCATCCGACTTCAATTTTTTACCATCCGACTTTTTGAAGGTATAGGTCTTGGTTTTGGCATCATAGAATTCAGAACTGGCGGCATCCATGGCAATGAATATATCCACGCCTGGCTTAAACCCGGCTTTCTCAATGGCTTGTAATACAATTTCAATGGCCTCTTCATTCGATTTGATGTTGGGTGCAAACCCACCTTCATCGCCTACATTGGTGGAAAATCCTTTATCGTGCAATACTTTNTTCAATGTGTGAAACACTTCTGTGCCCATTCTTAACGCTTCCGAAAANGTATCGGCCTTAACCGGCATAACCATAAACTCCTGGAAGTCGATGGAGTTATCAGCATGACTACCTCCGTTCAGAATGTTCATCATCGGTACCGGAAGGGTGTTGGCATTTACACCACCGATGTAACGATACAACGACTGACCTGCTTCCATGGCAGCAGCCTTAGCCACCGCCAGCGAGGTACCTAGAATGGCATTAGCTCCTAACTTGCCCTTATTGGTCGTACCATCCAACTCAATCATCACCTTATCGATCAGGTTTTGATCGAACACATCCAAACCAACTATCTCCGTTGCAATTTTGCTATTCACATTATCAACAGCCTTCAAAACTCCTTTGCCGAGGTATCTCTTTTTATCCCCATCGCGCAATTCAACAGCTTCGTGTGTACCGGTAGAAGCTCCGGAAGGAACTGCAGCACGACCAAACGCACCTGATTCGGTAATGACATCTACTTCAATGGTGGGATTACCACGGCTGTCTAAAATCTGCCGGGCATGAATTCCTTCGATTAAACTCATAGTATTTCTGTTATAGGTTAAAGATGTTTTAAGACTGCTTACTATTATTGTTGCCAATAATCCACCACCAGCACCTTCTCAAAGAAAGGACTGGCTAAGGCAACAAATTTTTATGTTCGGGTGTGGCAAATAAATATCACGATCCTTTTCTGATGCAAAACTTACAATAAAACAATGTGTGAAGCCTTGATTCAGATTTTCAGGACTGTTATTCGTTCCCCACTCAAACTTTTTATTTCCTTAATGGTTGTTGAAAGCGCCTTGAAAGCAGTTTCAATCTTTTTACATCTTCCGGTTTTGCGGTAGATTTAAACTGAAACAACACTACGTGCTGAAGCATTTTTCCTGGGCCGGGCTTACTATCGCCATCGTGGTAAACAATATAAAGAAGATGATTTTTTCATTGTATTAGGTTAATGTGTTTCTACCAGGCTACCTTCCTTTACCATCGCAACAAACTGGTCAAACAAATAACGCGAATCATGCGGGCCAGGCGAAGCCTCCGGATGATATTGTACTGAAAATGCTTTCTTGTTTTTCAGGCGGATACCCATAATGGTATTGTCATTTAAATGCAGGTGTGTTACTTCAACTTCAGTGTTTTTNTCTATTTCTTTTTCACTTACAGCAAAACCATGATTCTGAGAAGTCATTTCGCCCAAACCAGTTAAAAGGTTTTTNACCGGGTGGTTTAACCCNCGATGCCCGTGGTGCATTTTATAGGTAGTTAAGCCTGCAGCCAATGCCAGCAGTTGATGCCCCAGGCAAATTCCAAATGTGGGTTTACCGGATGCCAGAATTTCTTTTACAGTCTTTATAGCATAATCCATTACGGAAGGATCACCCGGACCATTCGAAATAAAATATCCGTGTGGGTTCCACTTTTCCATTTCAGCGAAAGAAGTTTTTGCCGGAAACACCTGCACATAACAATCGCGCGATGCGAGGTTTCGTAAGATGTTGATTTTAATACCCAGATCAAGAGCTGCAATGCGCAATGAAGCATGGCTATTTCCAACAAAGTATGGGGCTTTAGTACTTACGATAGAAGAAAGTTCAAGTCCATCCATGGAAGGTACTTTCTTAATCTCTTCTTTCATTTGTTCTGGAGTTAACTCAGAAGAGATTAAAGCATTCATTGCTCCTTTATTCCGGATGTATCTTACCAGCATCCGCGTATCCAGGTCTGAAATTCCAACCACCCCGTTCTTCTCCAGATAGGCCTGCAAACTTTCTTTTGCTGTCTTCCGGCTAAATTCTTCCGAGAATTCATTTACCACAATCCCGCTTATCTTTGGCGAAGCAGATTCCTGCTCATCCGAAACCGTTCCATAATTTCCAATATGGGCGGTGGTGTTCACTATTATTTGGCCGAAATAAGAAGGATCGGTGTAGATTTCCTGGTAGCCGGTCATGCCGGTATTAAAGCAAATCTCTCCACCTGCGGTTCCTCTTTTACCAATTGCTTTTCCTTCAAGCAGAAGGCCATCGGCCAGAAGTAGGTAGGCTTTTGTACTCAATTCAATGTGGTTTTGGTTAACAAAAATACTGGTATTAAGGACTTTAAAGATTGTAATTGCTGTAAATTTTCAAATCTCTGTTTCAAACGGTTACGGCAACAAAAAGGGATTGAATCTGAAACTCAATCCCTTTGTTATTTACGCTTTTGTTCACTTATTCTTTCTTCTTAGACTTTTTGGCGGCTTTTTGGGAGCCTCTTCCGTTGCCTTTACTTCGGTAGCAGCCTCCTCCGTTGAAGGCGCTGCCTCGGATTTCTTCGACTTACGGCCTCTGCGGGTTTTACCTTTTTCTCAGCCCCATCTTTTTATAGATGTCGTTAAAATCAACTAACTCCAGCAAGCACATATCCGCAGCATCGCCCAAACGAGGTGCGCTTAGCTTAATGATGCGTGTGTATCCTCCCGGACGATCTGCCACGCGACCTGCTACTTCTCCGAACAAGGTTGTTACGGATTCCTTATTCTGCAAATACGACATTACCGTTCTTCTGGAGTGCGTAGTATTGTCTTTGGCCTTAGTAATCAAAGGCTCTACATAGCGCTTCAATGCTTTGGCTTTTGCAAGTGTGGTGGTAATTCGCTTATTCAAAATAAGCGATGATGCCATATTTGAAAGGAGAGCCTCGCGATGGGAGGAGGTTCTGCCTAAGTGATTAACTTTTTACCGTGTCTCATGGTTTAGTCTTCATCAAGTTTATACTTAGAGAGATCCATACCAAAGGTTAGGTTCTTCTCCGCTACCAGTTGTTCCAGTTCGGCCAACGATTTCTTACCGAAGTTTCTGAATTTCATCATATCTGAAATATCCAACTGCACCAAGTCGCCCAGTGATTTTACATCAGCCGCCTTCAGGCAGTTATAGGCACGTACAGACAGATCCAGATCATGCAATTGTGTTTTCAACAACTTACGCATGTGCAGCATCTCTTCATCAACCTGCTCTACTTCGCTGTCTTTTCCGGTTTCCAGTTCAATTGATTTATCTGAGAACAAGCGGAAGTGCTGAATCAGAATAAAAGCANNGGCTCCTTCCAACGCCTTTTCAGGGTGAATAGAACCATCTGTTTCAATATCAATCAGAAGTTTTTCGTAGTCAGTCTTTTGTTCCACGCGGGTATTTTCAACGCTATACTTCACATTTTTAACAGGTGTGAAGATGGCATCGATTGGAATAAACCCGAATACTTGTTCATTAGGCTTATTCTCTTCGGCAGGCAAATAACCGCGGCCTTTCTCAATCGTTAATTCTATTTCAAATTGAGCCGATTCATCCAGGTTACAGATTACATGCTCGGTGTTTAAAATCTCAAAAGATGAGGTAAACTTGGCGATGTCACCAGCCTTAAATTGCTTTTGCTTTTTAATGGTTACTACAATCTTGTTGTCAAAATTATCGCTCACTTTTTTAAAGCGAACCTGCTTCAGGTTTAAGATAATTTCAGCTACATCCTCAACTACACCTTCGATGGTTGAAAATTCGTGCAATACTCCCGGAATTTTTATTCCGGTAATTGCGTATCCTTCCAATGAAGACAAAAGAATCCGTCTCAGGGCATTACCGATTGTAACTCCATAACCCTTCTCCAACGGTTTGAAAGTAAACAGGCCATGGAAATCGTCTGACTTCTCCATCACCACTTTCTCCGGCATTTGAAACGCTAATATTGACATATCAAATTTGATTAATGTGTTAAGTATTACTTTGAGTACAATTCCACAATCAACTGCTCGTTGATGTTTTCCGGAATATCAGCACGCAATGGCAAGTTGATTAGTTTTCCTTCCAGTTCGTTGTTATCCCACTCTAACCAATTGTACTTCTTAGCACCCTGTACCGAAAGCGAATTGCTGATTGCTTCCAATGATTTAGATTTTTCGCGTACTGCAATTTTATCGCCCGGGCGCAGATTTACCGATGGAATGTTCACCACCTCGCCATTTACAGTAATGTGCTTATGCACCACCAACTGGCGTGCGGCTCTGCGGGTTGGCGCAATGCCTAAGCGATACACCGTGTTATCCAACCGAGACTCTAACATTTGTAAGAGTACTTCACCGGTTACACCTTTCTTGCGCGATGCCTTATCGAAAATGTTTTCGAATTGACGCTCCAGCACACCATAGATGTACTTGGCCTTTTGCTTTTCGGCTAACTGAACTGCATATTCAGATTGCTTACGCTTCTTGCCTTTTCCGTGCTGGCCAGGTGCGTAATTCTTCTTNTGCAGGGCTTTGTTTTCACCAAGAATAGGCTCGTTAAATCTTCTGGAGATTCTAGCTTTGGGGCCTGTGTATCTTGCCATGTTATTGTTACGTTGTCGTTAATTATTAAACTCTTCTTTTCTTTGGCGGGCGGCAACCGTTGTGTGGGATAGGGGTCATATCCTTAATAACCATCACTTCAATACCGGAAGCCTGAATGCTGCGAATAGCCGATTCGCGGCCGGCACCAGGGCCTACCACAAATACTTCCACCTTGCGCAAGCCTAACTCAAAAGCTTTAACGGCACATTCCTGTGCGGCTACTTGCGCAGCATACGGTGTATTTTTCTTTGAACCTTTAAATCCCATCTTTCCTGCAGAAGCCCAGGAAATTACCTGACCGGTTGAGTTGGTCATGGAAATAATGATGTTGTTAAAGGTAGCGCGTACGTGAGCCTGGCCTATCGCCTCAACCACTACTACACGCTTTTTACTCTTATCCTTCTTCTTTTCAACTGGTGCTGCCATACAGAAAAGTATTACTTGTTATGTTAATTATCCTTTAGTTGCTTTCTTCTTGTTCGCTACCGTCTTGCGCTTTCCTTTACGGGTACGGGCGTTATTCTTGGTAGTTTGTCCGCGCACAGGCAACCCTTTACGATGGCGCAGCCCACGGTAACAACCAATGTCCATGAGGCGCTTCACGCTAAGTTGAATTTCTGATTTAAGGGCACCCTCAATCTTAAATTCTTCGGCAATTGCAGCACGAATGGCATTCGACTCTTCATCGTTCCATTCTTTTGCTTTCTTGTCCCAGTTTACGCCCACTTTTGTGAGAATACGCTGCGCTGATCTGCGGCCAATGCCAAAGATGTACGTAAGGGCGATTTCGCCTCTTTTATTATCCGGAATATCTACACCAGCAATACGTGCCATAATTATCCTTGTCTTTGTTTATATCTTGGATTCTTCTTGTTAATAACAAACAGTTTGCCCTTGCGCCTGATGATCTTGCAATCGGCACTGCGTTTCTTTATAGATGCTCTGACTTTCATAGTCTTTCTATTTATATCTAAACGTTATCCTTCCCTTTGTTAAATCATAAGGCGACATTTCCAGTCTAACCTTATCGCCAGGTAAAATCCGGATGTAGTGCATCCGCATCTTTCCTGAAATATGTGCCAACACTTCGTGGCCGTTTTCCAATTGCACTCTAAACATCGCATTGGAAAGTGCCTCCAAAATGGTTCCGTCCTGCTCTATCGACTTTTGTTTCGCCACTTGAACGAATAGTTTTGTTCTATATACTCGTGAGTCGTTAAGACTTCTGTTCTATCCTTATGTATCGCCACCGTATGCTCAAAATGTGCCGAAGGTTTGCGATCGGTGGTTCGGATGGTCCACCCATCTTTTTCCTGAACCACATTTTTAGTTCCCATGTTAATCATGGGTTCTATCGCGAACACCATTCCAGGGGCCAATTTCACACCCGTTCCACGTTTTCCGTAGTTCGGAACTTCAGGATCTTCGTGTAAATCCTTTCCCACACCATGCCCTACCAACTCACGTACCACACCATAACCAAACTGCTCTACATGTTGTTGAATGGCGGCACTCACATCACCCATCCGGTTGCCGGCACGTGCTTGCGAAATCCCAATCTCCAACGATTCGTACGTGCGCTCCAGCAACTGCAACACCTCTGCACTCACTTTTTCAAGCGGGTACGTATAGGCTGAGTCGCTGTGGTAGCCTTTGTACTTCACCCCGCAGTCAATCGAAACTACATCCGTTTCTTTCAACTCATACTCACCNGGAAACCCATGTACTACGGTTTCGTTTACCGAAATGCACAAGGCAGACGGAAAACCGTGGTAGTTTTTAAACGATGGCCAAGCTCCAGAATCGCGAATCAATTCTTCGGCAAGAATATTCAGTTCTTTTGTTTTTACNCCGGGTTTAACCCGTTTGGCAATTTCACCGTGCACTTTTCCTAAGATCTGTGCACTCTCTCGCATTAACTGAATCTCTTCGTCCGTTTTATAGCGAATCATTCAACTTCAAGCCGCAGCAAACTGAGAACGTCCTTTTACTCTACCCGACTTCATCATACCCTCGTAATGCCGCATCAACAGGTAGCTTTCAATCTGCTGTAACGTGTCTAATACAACACCCACCAGAATCAGAAGCGAAGTACCACCATAGAATTGAGCAAAATTCTGCGTAACACCAGCCTTAACTGCAAATGCAGGAAGAATGGCAACCGCAGCCAGGAAGATGGCGCCCGGTAAAGTTATTTTCGATAAAATACTATCAATAAATTCAGCAGTTTCCTTACCAGGCTTAATACCNGGAACAAAACCGCCATTCCGCTTCAGGTTATCAGCAATGTCGTTTGAGGGCACTGTGATCGCTGTGTAGAAGAATGTGAAAATCAAAATAAGGGTAGCAAACAATAAATTGTACTGCCAGGATGTAAAGTCGGCAAATGTAGAACCTACATATGTTCCGATATCACTGTCTTGCCAGATTTGAGCTACCAACGGAGGAATGAACATCAGCGCTTGCGCAAAAATGATTGGCATTACACCTGCTGAGTTCAATTTCAATGGGATGAAATCGCGCTTACCACCATACAGTTTATTACCCACCACTTGCTTGGCGTATTGCACTGGAATTCTGCGTGTGGCCTGCGTTAATGCGATTACACCCACCACCACAAAGAACAATGCCAGTATTTCAATTATGAATAACAACATGCCATTCATTCCTTTGGTATCAATTTCCTGGTAAATAGCCACAGGAAAACGCGATACGATACCGATCATAATCAGCATACTGATACCGTTGCCAATACCTTTATCCGTAATGCGCTCGCCTAACCACATACAGAACATGGTGCCGGCAATCAGGATTACGATTGAAGACAATGTGAAGAACATGCCTGGATTAACGACAGCTTCATTCGGGATTGTANNGCGGATGTAGCCATACGATTGGGCAACTGTAATGATAATAGTTAAAATACGGGTAAACTGGTTAAGGCGCTTACGGCCACTTTCACCTTCCTTCTGAAGTTTAGTGAAATGCGGTACCGCTACCGTTAATAATTGCACCACGATCGAAGCCGAGATGTACGGCATAATACCCAGTGCAAAAATGGATGCCCTGCTAAAGGATCCTCCCAGGAACGTATTCAATAAATCGAAAATCCCACCCTGTGTTCCACCGGTTTGTTCCAGAATAACTGCATCAACACCTGGCAATACAATGTATGAACCAAGACGGAAGATGATCAGAAACCCGATGGTATTCAGAATACGAACACGAAGGTCTTCGATCGAAAAAATGTTCTTTATGGTAGTAAAGAAACGCTTCATTATTTAATAGTTGTGGCGGTGCCGCCTACGTTTTCAATTGCTTTAGTAGCTGTTTCAGAGAAGGCATGTGCTTCTACACTAACCTTTGCTTTTAACTCGCCACGTCCTAATACCTTTACACTATCCTTCTTGCCAACAATACCGTTATCAATCATTAACTGAACTGTAAGAGCGGAGGCCTTGGTTTTNTGAGCAAGCGCTTCGAGCGTATCCAGGTTTATTGCTTTGAAATAAACTTTCTCGTTATTCTTAAAGCCAAACTTTGGAATGCGTCTTTGCAAAGGCATCTGTCCACCTTCAAAACCAAATTTCTTATGGTAGCCAGAACGAGACTGCGCTCCTTTATGACCACGACCTGCGGTGCTACCGCCAGAACCCTGTCCTCTACCGAGGCGCTTATTTGTCTTTACCGATCCTTCGGCCGGCTTAAGTGTATGCAGTTTCATCTCTTATATTTCAGTTACTGACACTAAATGCTTTACTTTTTTAACCATTCCCTGAATTTGCGGAGTATATTCCACTTCAACAGAACGGTGTACTTTTCCTAAACCTAAAGACTGGATGGTTCTCAATTGAGTTTCCGGTCTTTTGATTGTACTGCGGGTTTGAGTAATTCTAACTTTTGCCATAACGCTTATCCGTTAAATACTTTCGATAATGAAACACCGCGGTTGCGGGCAATACTTTGCGGATCGCGCATGGTCGTTAATGCTTTGAAAGTTGCTTTAACCACGTTGTGCGGGTTAGATGAACCTTTCGATTTTGCCAATACATTGTGTACCCCGGCACTCTCTAATACTGCGCGCATGGCACCACCCGCAATAACACCGGTACCCGGTGATGCCGGCTTCAACAGAACGAAACCACCACCAAACTTACCAAGCGACTCATGCGGCACCGTTCCTTTAATGATTGGAACTTTTACCAAATGCTTTTTCGCATCATCAATACCTTTTGTAATAGCATCGGTTACTTCATTGGCTTTACCCAACCCATAACCCACTACTCCATTTCCATCACCAACTACCACAATGGCAGCAAAGCTGAATCTTCTACCACCCTTTACTACTTTGGCTACGCGCTGAATAGCAACCACCTTTTCTTTCAGGTCGATTTCGCTTGCCTTTACTGCGCTGACGTTACTTTGTGTCATGCTGAATTAGAATTTTAATCCTCCTTCTCTGGCTCCTTCTGCCAAAGCTTTGATATTACCATGATAGAGATAGCCATTGCGATCGAACACAATTTCTGTGATACCCGCTGCAACTGCCTTCTCGGCTACTTTNTTACCTACGTTTTTNGAAATCGTAAGATTAACACCACCCTTCTTATCCAACTCCACCGAAGAGGACGAAGTTACCGTGTGGCCTTTTGTGTCATCTATGATTTGCGCATAGATTACTTTATTACTGCGGAACACAGACAAGCGCGGCCTGGCTGATGTACCTTCCAGCTTTTTACGAATGCCCTTCTTAATGCGGACTCTTCTGTCTTTAATGTTTGCCATGCTTAATATTATTTAGCAGCTGCCTTACCAGCTTTTCTACGAACATACTCACCTGTAAAGCGGATACCTTTCCCTTTGTAAGGTTCAACCGGACGCAGTGATTTTATCTTGGCTGCAACCTGCCCTAGCAATTGTTTATCGATACCCTCTAGTGTAATGGTTGGATTCTGACCCTTCTCCTGCGTGGCTTGTACCTTCAATTCGGATGGAATACCCACAATCACGCTATGGGAATAACCTAAACTAAGATCCAACACATTGCCTTGTGCGGATGCCTTATACCCAACACCCACTAATTCCAATTGTGCTTTGTATCCTTCGCTAACACCTTTAACCATGTTAGCAATTAACGCACGGTATAAACCATGCATGGATTTATGACGCTTTTGATCGGTAGGGCGCTGTACCACTACGTTTCCTTCTTCCAACACTATTTTGAAGTCAGGATCAATCTTTTGCTTCAACTCTCCCTTAGGGCCTTTAATGCTTACAACATGGTCGGCCTCAGCGAACGAAAATGTAACTCCTTTCGGAAGTGCTATGGGTAATTTACCTATACGTGACATGACCTGCTTCGTTTAATAGATGTAACACAAAACTTCACCACCTACATTAAGCGCCTTAGCCTCCTTATCGGTAATTACACCTTTAGAAGTTGAAAGGATTGCAATCCCTAATCCGTTCAATACGCGGGGTAAATCATTCGATGGCCGGTATTGACGCAACCCAGGTGTGCTTACCCGCTGCAAGCTGGTAATAGCCGATTCCTTGGTTTCAGGATTGTATTTAAGCGCAATTTTAATATTGCCTTGTTTGTTGGAAGTTTCTTCAAACTTATAATTAAGGATGTAGCCCTTATCAAAGAGCACCTTCGTTACTTCCTTTTTAATGTTGGAAGCAGGAACTTCTACCACGCGGTGGCGCGCCTTAATGGCGTTCCGCAACCGGGTTAAATAATCTGCTATTGGATCCGTTGTTTTCATTTTACTTATTTAAAAAGCAAACCCGTTTTTTGAACGGGCTGCAAAGATATATAACAATTTCTGTTATTCAAACTGTTATCGGGTTCCCCGATAAAACGGGGCCTTGATACTCAGCAACCAAATATGTATTAGAAGGCGCTTTTACCAGCTTGCCTTGGTCAGTCCGGGAATTTTCCCGTCACTGGCCATTTGGCGAAACTGATTGCGGCAAATGCCAAACTTATTCATATAGCCGCGGGGGCGGCCGGTAAGTTTGCAACGTTTGCGAATACGCACGGCCGATGAACTTCGTGGAAGTTTATCCAACCCTGCCCAGTCGCCAGCTTCTTTCAAAGCTTTGCGCTTGGCTGCGTAGCGTGCTACCAGTTTTTCCTTCTTCTTGTCTCTTGCAACAATGGATAGTTTTGCCATGGAGTCAATTAATTTTTATTTACAAATGGCATTCCCAATGCCTTTAGCAACTCGTAGCTCTCTTCATCCGAACCAGCAGAAGTTACAAAGGTGATGTCCATACCATTAATTTTGTTCACTTTATCGATCGAGATTTCCGGGAAAATGATTTGCTCTTTTACACCCAGGGTGTAATTACCACGACCATCAAATCCTTTATCGCTCACGCCTTTGAAATCGCGTACGCGNGGTAGCGCCACACTCATCAATCGATCCATAAATTCGTACATTCTGTCGCCACGCAATGTAACCTTGGCTCCAATTGCCTGGTTACCACGTAACTTGAAGTTCGAAATGTCTTTCTTGGAACGTGTAGCCACAGCCTTCTGGCCGGTGATAATGGTTAGTTCTTCTACACCCACATCAATCAACTTTTTATCAGCCACAGCTGCGCCAATACCTTTGTTGATGCAAATTTTTTCCACCTTAGGTACCTGCATTACAGATGAGTACTGAAACTTTTGCTTCAGACCAGGAACTACTTCCTTCAGGTACTTCTCTTTTAATCTTGGAGTTGCCATTACTTAATAAATTCTCCGGTTTTTTTGAAAATCTCTGCAGTTTACCCTTTTCGTTAAGCTTTCGGCCTGTGCGGGTGGGCTTTCCGCTGGCAGGATCAATCAACATCAGGTTGCTGATGTGAATGGTTCCTTCCATCTTTTTAATACCTCCTTCAGGCTTGCCGGCAGAAGGCTTCTGATGCTTGGTAACCATATTTATGCCTTCTACTATTGCACGGTTCTTATCAACCAGTACTTCCAGCACTTTGCCTTTTTATCCTTATCGTCACCAGCCAGCACCAACACGGTATCGCCTTTGCGAATGTGTAATTTGGGCTGCTTGTTATACTTTCTTTCCATAACTTATAATACTTCAGGTGCCAAAGACACAATTTTCATAAACTGCTTTTCGCGTAACTCGCGGGCCACCGGGCCAAAATACGAGTGCCGCGGGGTTCATCCTGTGCATTCAAAAGCACAGCGGCATTATCTTCAAAGCGAATGTACGAGCCATCTTTTCTACGAACCTCCTTCTTGGTGCGTACAATAACAGCTTTCGATACGGTTCCCTTTTAATCTGGCTGGTAGGAATAGCCGACTTAACCGTTACAACGATTTTGTCGCCTACACTGGCCGACTCTCTTCTTGTTCCACCCAGTACGTGCACACAAAGAACTTCTTTGGCACCACTGTTATCGGCTACTACCAGCCTGCTTTCTGTAGATATCATGGTTACTTCGCTTTTTCAATGATTTCAACCAATCTCCATCTTTTGTTTTTGCTCAACGGGCGGGTTTCCATTATGCGCACCGTATCGCCAATGCCCGCCTCATTTTTCTCGTCATGGGCCATGAACTTGGTTGTTTTATTCATGAACTTACCATAGATCGGGTGCTTTACCTTACGGTCTATTGCAATCGTGATGGACTTTTGCATTTTATTGCTTACCACCTTGCCGATTCTTTCTTTTCTTAAATTCCTTGCCGTCTCCATGACAACTTATTTTTGAGTTTCTTTTGCTTTCAATTCTGTTTTCAAGCGGGCAATTAACCTGCGGGTTTCTTTAATCCGCATAGGGTTTTCGATAGCCGAAACCTGGTGCGCAAACTTCAATTTGCGAAGGGCTTCCTTCTCGCTGCCGATTTTTTCGTTTAACTCAGCCAGAGTTAATCCTTTGATGTCTCCGTTTTTCATTTTGCTGCTTGTTCTACGTAATCTCTTCTAACAGTAAAGCGTGTTTTAATGGGCAACTTGCCATCGGCTAATGCCAGGGCCTCCTTAGCTGTTGCTTCGGTAACACCACCTGCTTCAAACAAAATTGTTCCGGCTTAATCACCGCCACCCAATATTCAGGTGCTCCTTTACCTTTACCCATGCGCACCTCAGCAGGCTTGCGTGTAATAGGTTTATCGGGGAATATGCGAATCCACACCTGGCCTTCGCGCTTCATAGCACGGGTAACGGCCACACGGGCAGCTTCCAATTGCCGCGCTGTAATCCATCCGGGCTCCAGGGCTTTCAATGCAAATGAACCAAAGGCTATCTGGTGGCCTCGGGTAGCTAACCCTTTAACCTTACCTTTTTGCATTTTCCTGAATTTCGTCCGTTTAGGCTGTAACATGATTTCCTAAAATTTTACTTATCCTGAAATTATTTCTTTGGTTTTCTTTCTGAACGCTCACCACCGCGCTCGTTTCTACCTCCACGCTCGCCTCCTCTTCTTCTATCGCCACCACCAGCCTGGTTAGGTTTGTTTTCGCCACCGGCATTACTTACCATGCCCACGTTAGGCGATAAGTCGCGTTTACCGTAAACTTCACCTTTAAATATCCACACCTTGATACCAATTTTTCCATACACCGTTTGTGCTTCAGAAATAGCATAATCGATATCTGCACGCAATGTGTGCAATGGAATACGTCCTTCTTTGTATTGTTCGGTACGGGCCATATCAGCACCTGCCAACCGACCAGACAATTTTACTTTGATACCTTCGGCACCTACCCGCATAGTAGAAGCAATTGCCTGCTTCATTGCCCTGCGGTAAGAGATACGAGCCTCCAACTGTTGTGCGATCGATTCACCCACTAATCGGGCATCCAATTCAGGACGCTTGATTTCATAGATGTTAATCTGAACATCTTTGTTGGTAATCTTCTTTAACTCTTCCTTAATCTTATCTACCTCATTACCACCTTTACCAATTACCACTCCCGGACGAGCCGTGTGGATAGTAAGTGTGATGCGCTTCAAGGTACGCTCAATAACTACTTTAGATATCCCGCCTTTTTGAATACGGGCATCTACATACTTTCTTATTTTCTGGTCTTCAACCAGTTTATCAGAAAATGTGTTTCCACCGAACCANGTGGAGTCCCAGCCCCGAACGATGCCTAATCTGAAACCTACCGGGTTAATCTTTTGTCCCATTACTCTTTCGTTTCTTTAGATTCTGATTTAGCCGCCTCAACCTGTGCAGGCATGCGGTCAACTGTTAATGTTACGTGGTTTGATCTTTTGCGTACACGATGGGCACGGCCTTGCGGAGCGGGTCTTAAGCGCTTCAGGATACGGCCACCATCAACAAATACTTCTTTTACAAANAGATCTGCCTCTTCAAGCTTTACATCGCTGTTTTTGGCTTCCCAGTTGCTAATGGCAGAAAGTAATAGCTTCTCCATTTTGGCTGCCGGATGCTTGGCATCAAACTTCAGCATGTTTAAAGCTTTGCTCACTCTTTCGCCACGAATCATATCCGCCACCAGGCGCATTTTACGTGGTGAAGAGGGAACATCTTTCAAATATGCGGTAGCAGGACCTTGCTTGGCAGCTTCTTTAACTGCCTTAATTTTCTCCCGCTTTATAACCGATTTNTTCTTTTTCTTACTTGTTTCCATTGTTCAGGAATCTTGTGTTAACCTGATTACTTAAGACTTGTTATTACCCGAGTGGCCCTTGAACGTACGGGTTGGAGCAAACTCACCTAACTTATGCCCTACCATATTCTCCGTTACATATACCGGTATAAACTTGTTACCATTATGCACGGCAAATGTATGACCAATACAATCCGGAGTAATAGTAGATCTGCGAGACCAGGTTTTGATTACTGACTTCTTACCAGATTGTTCCATTACCGCTACCTTTTTGGCGAGGCGGGCATCTAAATAAGGACCTTTTTTAACTGACCTTCCCATAACTTATTATTTCTTCCTTCTTGCAATGATTAAACCATCCGAATACTTCTTAGGGTGACGCGTCTTCTTACCTTTAGCAAGTAACCCTTTGCGTGATCTTGGGTGTCCACCCGATGCACGACCTTCACCTCCACCCATCGGGTGATCTACCGGGTTCATCGCTACCGCGCGGGTACGAGGGCGAATGCCTCTCCACCGGCTACGACCCGCCTTACCCACACTTTCGTTCATGTGCTCGGCATTTGAAACTGCTCCTACTGTAGCCAGGCAGTTTACCAATACATTGCGCAACTCGCCCGAAGGCATTTTGAGGGTAGCATAACCGCTTTCGCGGGCAACCAACTGAACAAATGCACCTGCACTACGGGCAATAGCTGCACCGGTTCCAGGTTTAATTTCTACGTTGTGAACAATTGTACCTACCGGAATTTTAGAAAGTGGCAATGCGTTACCAACTTCTGGTGCAATGTCCTCACCAGACAATACGGTCTGTCCTACTTTAATTCCTTGCGGAGCCAAAATATAGGATTTGAACCCATCTGCATAAAATAGTTTTGCAATACGCGCAGTACGGGTAGGATCGTACTCAATCGATTTTACAACGGCAGGAATTCCGAAGCGATCGCGTTTAAAATCGATCAAACGGATTTTNTGCTTATGTCCACCGCCAATGTAACGCATGGTTAAACGACCATTGCTATTGCGGCCACCTGTTTTCTTGATAGTAACTACCAACGACTTTTCAGGTTTGCTTTCTGTGATATCCTCGAAACCAGGCGACAACCGGTGACGGGTGCCTGCTGTTACGGGTCTAAGTTTTTCAACGCCATTGTTCAGAAATTATACGTTGCTATAAAAATCAATTACTTCACCAGCAGCCAATGTTACAATGGCCTTCTTGTAGCTGGGCTTACGTCCTGATAATACACCGGCTTTTGTAAAGCGGCTCTTGAATTTGCCCAGTACATTTATCGTGTTTACGCGTTCCACGTTTACACCATACATTTTTTCTACTGCATTCTTGATTTCAACCTTGTTGGCAGTGGCATCTACAATAAAACCGTACTTGCCCTTTTCATTCAGGGATGAAATTTTCTCAGTAACCAGGGGTTGTTTTAAGATACTCATGTTANNCTGTTTGTTTAAAAGGTTGTCGATCTTTGAAAGAGAACTCTCCACCAGAATAATCTGCTCGGCATTGATCACATCGTAGGTATTGATCTGATCGGCTGTAATGATTTTTGAGTTCTGAATATTACGCCCTGAAAGCACTATGTTCTTTTTAACTTCAGGAAGAACCACTAAGGTCTTCTTATCCTGTACGGATAATGATTTTAACAGGCTTACATACTGTTTTGTCTTAGGAGCTTCAAAATTGAAATCCTCTACAACAGCAATCTGGTTATCTTTTGCTTTATACGTAAGCGCTGACCTGCGAGCCAGATCTTTTACTTTCTTATTCAGTTTGAATGAATAGTCGCGAGGAGTAGGACCAAAAATACGGCCACCTCCTTTGAATTGCGGGTTCTTGATATTACCCGCACGGGCACCNCCTGTTCCTTTCTGCTTCTTTAATTTNTTAGAAGAGCCAGAAATTTCGTTACGCTGCTTGGACTTGTGTGTTCCCTGGCGCTTGTTAGCCAGAAAACTCTTCACATCCAACCATATAGCATGGTCATTCGGCTCAATGCCAAACACCTCTGAGGTTAGGCTCACCGTACGGCCTGTGCTTTCCCCACTCTGTTTTACAACTGCTATTTCCATTACTTCTGCAGGATTATGGTTGAATTCTTTGCACCAGGTACTGAACCGCTAACCAAAATCAAATTCTTGTCAGCTAAGATCTTTACCACTTTCAGATTGGTAACCTTTACACGATCGTTACCCATTCGGCCCGGCAAACGCTTGCCTTTGATTACNCGGGACGCAAACGATGCGTTACCCATAGAACCTGGCGCTCTTAAACGGTTATGCTGACCGTGCGTTTGACCACCCACACCACTAAAACCGTGGCGTTTAACAACACCCTGAAAGCCTTTACCTTTCGAGGTGCCCACTGCATCTACGAAGTCACCTTCCGCAAATACATCTTGTACTTTAATCTCCTTACCTAATTCTACAATACCCTCAAACTCCTTGCGGAAGTCTCTGAATTCAACTGTAGATTTCTTGGGGCTGGTGTTGGCTTTNTTGAAATGACCAACCAGCGGCTTGGGAGTATTTTTNTCCTTTCGCTCAGCGAAGGAAAGTTGCACAGCCCGGTAGCCGTCTGTCTCAGCGTTTTTAACCTGAGTGACAACACAGGGGCCTGCTTCAATGACCGTTACTGCGATATTCTGGCCATCTGCGCCAAAAACGCTGGTCATTCCTACTTTTCGTCCGATAATTCCAGGCATGGTTGAAACCTAATTTATTTGTTTTTAATCCGTTTTGCGGGTTTTGCTCTGCAAAAAGGACTGCAAAGATAGGAACTAATGTGTAGCTACCAAGAGGGGTTTCAAAAAAATAATGGAATGGCCTGTCCCAAAATTCTATTAAAGAAACATAAACTTATAAAGCGCTCATTTTCAAAACTATAAACACTTATCCAGATGCTGTATTCTAAATCTGAAAATCGCAGAGCCACAGGGTTTCAGCAACCTTAAAAGGTCTTATTTTTCGGCCAATTGCCTGTTTCTAAAAGCATGAAGAAATATTCCCCCAGCTTGGCCCTGCTGTTCCTTACTACCGGTTTGNGGGTGCTCTTTTTAACAAACATTTCGCTGGGAAGTGTTTCCATTCCTATAAAAGATGTCCTAAGAGCCTTGTTTTCAGATACCGGAACCACCTCTGACATTCTTTGGCAATTCCGATTACCAAAAGCTTTAACCTGTGTATTGGCAGGCGGTGCCCTGGCAACGGGTGGGTTGTTAATGCAAACGCTGTTTCGAAACCCGATGGCCGGGCCTGATGTGTTGGGCCTTACCTCTGGCGCCAGTTTATTTGTTGCTCTTTTGCTGATGGCCGGCCAATACAGCGGGCTCGTTTTTATTCAAGGCCCCTGGAGTGTAGCCCTGGCTGCAAGCCTTGGCGGGGCAACCGTTTTCATACTTATTATAGGTATAGCCCGCTACGTTCAGGACAATACAGCTCTGTTAATAGTGGGGCTTATGATCAGCGCAGCTACTTCTTCTGTTGTAAGTGTGCTTCAATTTACCAGCCAGGCAAACGACCTGCAGACATTTATGATTTGGATGCTGGGTAGTGTGGGCAGTACCAACTGGTCGGAAATAATAGTGCTTACCCTAATTGTAGTTGCGGGGCTGGTTATAAGTATAACCATGATTAAAACGCTTAACGGAATATTGTTAGGCGAGAGTTATGCAGTGAGTCTTGGTATCAAGATAAAACAAGGTCGGATTATCATCGTGCTTATTACCGGTATGATGGTTGGTGCCGTAACTGCTTTCTGTGGTCCTATTGCATTTGTGGGGCTTGCAGTACCGCACCTGGTGCGGCTGATCCTGCCCACAACAAATCACAAAACCTTACTTCCGGCTGTATGCCTGGGGGGCACCTTATTATTATTATGCGATATACTTGCCCAACTTCCCGGAAGCACCCAGGTACTTCCGCTTAATGCCATCACCTCATTAATTGGTGCACCGGTAGTAATCTGGATGGTAATTAAAGCAAAACGAATTAGTGTCTGAGCAAGAAAACATAGCGCTCCATACTACCAATCTGCACGTTGGGTATAAGAAAGGCCATCAAACCCAGGTATTGTTTGAGCCTTTGAATATCCACCTTATACAAGGTGAATTGGTTTGCTTTATGGGGTCCAATGGCGTTGGCAAAACAACGCTTATCAAAACACTTGCCGGTATTTATCCGCCTTTGGGTGGCTCCGTTACCCATCAACACCCCATCGCTATTGTACTAACCGATAAAATATCCGGAGGGCTGATGACTGTACGCGATTTGGTAACGTATGGTCGCTATCCGCATCTTAACCGGTGGCTAACACTCCAAGACCAGGACCAACGGTTAATTGATAATGCCATAAGACTGGTGCATCTCCAATCGATTGAAAACAAACAGTTAAATCAATTGAGCGATGGCCAGTTGCAAATGGCGATGATCGCGAAAGCGCTTGCACAGGATACCAACATTCTTTTGCTGGACGAACCCACTGCGCATCTTGATCTTAATAACCGGGTAGAAATTATGAACCTGCTGCGCACCCTTGCACGCGAGGCCGGCAAAACCATTCTGGTTGCCACGCATGAACTAGACCTGGCGTTGCAAACTGCCGATAAAATCTGGCTTGCAACCCCCGACCGAAAAATTGTTGAGGGAATGCCCGAAGACCTGGTGCTGGATGGCACCTTTGACCGTGTCTTTCAATTAAAAGGGTTTGATTTAAAAACAGGTAAAATAGCACATCTCCCCTATCGCAAAATAGCTGTTCAACTTGCAGGAGCGGGACCAGAATTTCTTTGGACAAAAATGCGTTGGAACGAAGCGGATATGAACTAGCAAGCAATGCCTCAATCAAAATTTTGGTAGTCATTCATCAGGGGTAGCATCATTTCAGATGGAGTCAGCCGGCATTCAAAAAGAATTCTCCGCGCTCAAAGAATTGATTACCGTATTAAATAAAATGGCGAACTAATAATCAATCACNTCATCTCCTGGTTCATAGTCGAGGTAATAGATTACCAGGTTGCACATTTCGTCTGTTGAATTCCAACCATAGCCAATATCTTTAGGCGGGGTGTTGGGATTCATGGGGTTTTCGGAAGTGTTATCATATTTAGCCTCCACCCGAATGCGCGAACCAGCAGGAATTTTTATGAGTTGCTTGAATTGATAGGTGGTTTGCCAGTTAAAATCCCAATTATCTATTTTGATGAAATTGAATTTTTCGCCCGCGGGTGTAATGGCATAAGCCAAAAATGATTTCCCGATAAAATGCATATGTGGCATAATCGAAATTAACGATAGGTCATTCCGAACCGGGTAATCCATGTAAAAGGTTGGTCTGCGCTCGGCCTCAATAAAAAATGGCTGATTCCGAATATCACTCTCCTTCAGAGTTAATGTTTTTACTTCGCGATTAACCGGGGTTTTAGCATAGTATAAATTTACCACCGACTGGTCTTTTTGAATACTCGATGTAGGCGAGTAGTGAATATTCAGAATCAGGTCTGCGCCTTGCGGAATCTTNTTAGCAGTTCCTGGCGGAAAAAATATTTTCGTATTTCCCGGAACCCATCCGTAAAGAAATTCATCGGCTAAGGGAATCGTCTGGAATTCCTTAACGCGGGGATCCAACTCACTCATACCATCAATACCCCTGATCTTTTGGGTGGAATCAACCATGACGCGGCTGTGATGAACCTGCCTGCGATTACCCGGTATAAATTCGATCGCAGCTATATAGGTATTGGCGGGCAGATTGGTTGGAATAACAAAAAACCGAAAATCTTCTTTGGCCTGATCGGTAAGTTGATAACTGGTTACCATGGGCAGGGTAAGGTCTGGCTTAATGGCTTGTTCTGAAGTTGAAAAAGATTTTGCTCTGCTTTTTTTCCCNTTAGGCATACCCGCTGCTAACCACTTCTGAATAAGATCAATCTCGGCCTGCGCCAGCGTTGTTTGGTTTCTGAAAATCTGAAGCTCAGGATCTGCCTTCCAGGGAGGCATGTAACGGGTTTTAGTTACATGCCCAATAAAATTACCTTTAGCTGCAACTTCATTATACGTTTGTAAACTGAAGGGGCCAATTCCTCCAGGTTTATGACAAGAGACACAGTTCTTAGCAAGAAGCGGTTGAATATCCTTGTAATAGGTTGGCTTGGTTTGGCCGATGCACCACGCGTGGCTAAAGATCAAAACAAAACATAACACGTGTTGTTGCATAACCTAATGCGGGTGTGTACTGTTGCCTTTAAGTTTCTGAATAAAACAACCCACCGCTTCCGTTCTGGTTATGGGCGGCATGTTGCCCTTCTTTGTTGCTTCTATTGCATCCAACAAATAGTTCTCCGTTATTTCAATCCGGTATCTTCCCAATTCGAAAAACCAATTATCGATGGCCCCCGAATACAATACCTTATCACTTTCGGAAATTAAAAATACTTCGGGAGTTATTGTGGCTCCGAATTTTTCGGTGGCCTGATGGGCTTTATCGCCTACCAGCCTGATTATATCCGGAAGATTATACTCCTGCCTGAATTGCTTCTCTGTTTTACGGGTTAACCCGGCCGGAAAGTAACCCGTAACTGAAATCTCACCCTGGTAGCGCAGTGCAATGGATTTTATTGTGTTCATATACTTCTGCGTTACCGGGCAATCAACCGCCATAAAAATAATTACGGCAATTGGCTTACCGGCCGGGGTGGTATTGTCTTCCGGAGTGTGATGATGTTGGGCAAAGCTGTTGATTACCACTACGAGCAAAAGTGCTATGTAACGGAATCTTGCCATGGTTATATTCGTTCAACTCCCAATCCCGGTTTATCCGAGCAATACATTACACCTTCTTTCAGAATAAAACCTCCCCGCACCTCATCTTTGGCCAGGTCAAGACTTCCGTCTAAGTCAATATACTTTGTATTGGCACACGCAAAGGCTGTGTGCAGGGCCGCAGTTATGCTAACGATGCTTTCATCATTACATCCCCAGAACAATTCAACACCTGCATGTTGTGCTACATCTGCAATTTTTAAAGCCTGACTTACCCCGCCACACTTCATTAGCTTAATATTAAAAATGCCGGTTGCNCGGGGTGGCTTAACCAGGNNCTCCAGTGCGTTTTCGGGCGACAACAACGATTCATCGGCTGCAATAATCTTTCTTATTTCATCCGGCAACTGTCGTGTTTCTTCAATAGCCTTTGCCGGAAGCGGCTGCTCAATCAATTCAATATCCAATGCCTTGGTTCGATTATAAAATTCGATGGTCTGGCTACTGTTATACCCCTGGTTGGCATCGATGCGAATCACAAACTTTTTACCAAACACTTCCCGCAGCTTAACCATCCGCTCAATATCCTCCTCCAGGTCTTTGCCGAGCTTCACTTTTAAAATACGAAAGCCTCGTTCGCCATACTCTTTAGCTTCCTTTAGTGTTTCTTCCACATTTTTGATACCGATGGTATTGGACGTTGGCAATGCGTTTGTCTTTTGCCCCAAAAATTTAACTAAGGGTACGCCCAGAAATTTGGTAAATGCATCGTACAAAGCAATGTCCAGGGCGGCTCGTGCAGCAGGGTTTTTCGGGAGTTTCTGGCGCACCTCATAGGTTAGCTGATTGAGCTCACGTATGTCGCGGCCTATCAAAAATTCAATGTTCTTTTCCTGAAGCGCCTGAGTACACTGCTCAAAACTTTCCCCTGTTACATATTCGCTGGGGTTGCCGGCACCTATACCGGTTGTACCATTCTCCAGGGTAATCTCTACAAAGGCATTCCAAACTTCATCTACCGTTTTGAAAGCAATGGTGTATGGTTTTGTATTGCCCAAATCAGCAGACCATACTTTTATAGTTTTTATTTTCATCCTGATTATTTAGTTACACTTGCGCAATTGATTTATCAATCAAATCCTTAAAGATTGGTATTAATCTGTCAATTCCATCTTCCAAAGGCAACACTACCGGAATACCCAACGCCTTCTCTTGTTCGGTTGCGTAAGTGCGCGCTTCTGCTTCGGTCATCTTATCGGTATTAACCGTAAGTGCTACCGTATTGGCACCATATATTCTTATTAAGTCGATTTCATCTTTTATGGGTGCAATGTCTGCCGGGTAATCTTCCAGGCCCTTAAATCTTTTGCGGGCCGGGTTGTGTTGCAACACCACTACATTGGCATCGGCCGAAACAATCCATTCGGCACCAGCCGGACCACTCGGGTTGCGCAACGATGACTGCCCTTCAATAAAAATTATGTCTGGCTTGGCTTCTTCCCAGCATTGCACTACCGCATGTTCCATCTCACCCGAAATAAAATCGTTTAGTGTGCTATCGAACACAAATCCGTATTTGGCGCCTTGCATCCACCCGGTTTGCCCGGTGTAGATCATTTCGGCCCGATAGCCAGCCTTTTTCATGGCTTCTACCAGAAACCGGGTAGTAGTTCTCTTGCCAAGGGCGCAATCGGTGCCCAGCACCGCCACCTTGGGACAGTGCACATTTTTGATCTTGCCGCTCCAGAAGTGCAAATCCTTTATTTTTGGCTTGCGTACATCAATTATTTCAAGACCACGGGCNCGGGCAAAATCTGCTAACTCGGGGATATCCGAAACATATTCATGCAGCCCGTTTACCAGATTATACCCATGAACTAAACCCTCTTTCAGAATGGCGCGCAACGAATCCGGGATAATTCCTCCTTTAGTGGCCACGCCAATTATACAATACTTGGCCTGTTGTTTGGAGTTNTTGGAAAACTCTTCGATGGAGGCAAAAACCGGAATGTTGCGATGTTTGCCATCCAACACCTCNCCGGCATCCTTACCTGCATGTTTTTGGTCGATTACACCCACAATGGCATACCGATCCGTACCGCGAATCAATCCGTGGGCAGTTTTTCCGTTATTACTGTCTAAGTAACCGGCTGTAATAATAATTGCATTGCTCTTTTGCATATGAATAGTGAAAGTTTCGAAAAATACGGGGTTATAATCCGAAACTCAAAAATTATTTGATGTTAACGTACCTTTGTGCCCCACTACCGAATATGATTGAAACAGCTAAACGCGATATCCGCAAACTTAAGCTTGACGAATTAAAAGCATTCTTTGTAGAAAAGGGTGACAAGGCTTTTCGTGCCCAGCAGGTGTATGAATGGCTGTGGAAAAAATCGGCCAAAGATTTTGATCAGATGACCAATATCTCGTTGGAAACGAGGGAAATGCTGAAAACCAACTTTGTGATTAACCACATTAAGGTGGACAACATGCAGCGCAGTGCGGATGGTACCATTAAAAATGCCGTTACATTGCACGATGGCCTGGTGGTAGAATCAGTTTTAATTCCTACCGAAAAACGCATAACCGCCTGTGTTTCTTCACAGGTAGGTTGTAGTTTAGCCTGTAAATTTTGTGCTACGGCCCGCCTAAAACGCCAACGGAATTTAAGTGTGGATGAAATTTATGATCAGGTGGCAGCCATACGCGAACAATCTGAATTATTTNTTGGACGCCCGCTTACCAACATTGTGTTTATGGGCATGGGCGAGCCGATGTTGAACTATGCCAACGTAATGGCCGCCATTGAAAAAATTACCTCTCCAAAGGGGTTGAACATGGCCAGCAGGCGGATTACTGTTTCTACGGTGGGTGTGGCCAAGATGATCAAAAAAATGGCCGATGATAATCCGAAGTTTAACCTGGCTGTTTCCTTACATGCCGCCCTGAACGAAACCCGCTCTTCCATCATGCCCATTAACGATACCAACTCGCTGGAGGAGTTGGCCGAAGCGTTGCAATACTGGTATCAGAAAACAAAAAGCAAAGTAACCTATGAGTATGTAGTTTGGAAAGGCATTAACGACACACCCGAACATGCGCAAGCCTTATTGAAGTTTGCCAAACTTGTTCCCTCTAAGGTTAACCTGATTGAATACAACCCGATAGATGATGGAGCATTTCAACAGGCCGATGATGCGGTACTGGATATGTACATGGATCTGCTTGAAAAAAATGGCATCACTACGCGCATTCGCAAAAGCCGGGGTAAAGATATTGATGCGGCCTGCGGGCAATTGGCCAATAAGTCGTAAAACTATTTTAGCGAAGCTTCCATCTCATCTATAATTTTAACCTACCCATGCGGCTTCTTTTTGGTGTTATCCTGGTGTTAATTTATTCGGGCGCGGTTGCACAACCCGAGGTAACACTGAGCGGTGTAGTTCAGGATTCCACCACCTTTCAACCGCTGCCGTTTGTAGCCGTGCAGATAAAAAGTAAGCCCATTGGAGTTTCCACATCCGAAAGCGGAACGTTTCACATTGCCTGTTCGCTGGGTGATACGCTGGTGTTTACGCGCCTGGGCCATAAACCACATTTACTTCGTGTAAGCAAAACTGACGATCGGTTGCGAATTTTGCTTGCGGAAGACAGCCGCATGTTGAAGGATGTAACCGTGTATGGTGATTACACCATAAAAGGCGTGGATGATTGGAAANAAGATTTGCCCNCCAACACGCAGGTACAGGTTTTGAATAAAACACTAGAACCTCAACCCAACGAGGTTGCCGTGTTTGGCCCCGGCATTACCATTGGTCTTGGCGGAAAAGATAAGACCAAAAACAAACGCGATGAACTGAGCCGCACTGAAACCTACCGCAAAACGATTAGCGACCCCGAGACTAAAAAGAAATTGATTGAGTTGTATAACCTCACAGAAGAACAGTACAACAAAAAATTAGAACGTTTCAACGAAGAAAATCCGGATGCTTTCTATCTTACTTCCGCACAGGAGATTATTACAATGATGATTCAGTTTTTTGCGCTGAAGGATTGATTACTTCTTACTCGCATTAAANAGTTTTTCCTTCTCTTCTTTGCTCAGGCTTTCGTAGCCGCGGTCAGAAATTTTGTCGAGAATGGCATCAATCTCATCCTGGCTGGCTTTATTAACTTTTGCAGCATTATTGGCTGAAGAGCGTGGTTCTGTTTTACGGTAGGTAACTTTTACTTTGGAAGGAGTAAACAGACCTTTGAACCAATCCAATGTTATGGTTATCCAGCCTCCCCAGTTTACACCTGCCTGCAGTTGCTTAATATAGAGGTAACCAATAAACGCCCCGCCCAGGTGCGCTATATTGCCTCCTGCATTTAACCCTACAGAACCCAGGAATGAAATAACAATGTAAATTAACGCGATGTATTTAATTCGCACCGGTCCAAANAATATCAGGAAGAAAGTGTAATCTGGCAACAGGGTGGCAGTTGCCACCAATACCGCATATACGGCAGCCGATGCACCCACCATTCCTAGTACTGGAATTCGTGCCTGATAATACGGAATGGTATTATACACCAGCAGATACAGCAACCCACCTGCTATTGCGCCAAGCAAGTAAACCGCTATAAGTTTATCACTTCCGAGGTACTCAATGAAAAGTTTTCCGAACCAATAAAGTACGAGCATATTGAACAAAATATGCCAGATGGAAGTCAAATCATGCACAAAGGCATAGGAAATTACCGTCCACGGTTTTGAATAAAACTAAAGAACGGTGCCGGAATTGAAAGTTGGGCATGTATTACATCAAACACACCGGTAAAATCCGTAACAACAGAAAAACTTTTATAACAGCTAATACCAGAAAAACCACCACGTTAATGATGATTAACTGAACATGGGCATTGTTATGCCTGCTGAAAGCATTTTTAAATTCGTTAAACACAGCCCTTCAATTTCTAACTAAGATAAAACTTAATTTATTATGCTACCAACCCCGGTTGCTGCCTTGTCCCCGCCACACACTAATAATTATAAAGGCCACGAAAGCACCCCCAAAATGCGCCAGGTGTGCTACTGTTCCGCTTCTATCCATCAAATAGGTAATAAATCCCATCACAAAAACCATGTACTTAGCCTTTAGTGGAATAGGCGGAAACAATAACATGATTTCAAGATTGGGAAATACCATTCCAAAAGCCATAAGTATTCCATAGATCGCNCCGGAGGCACCCATCATTACTCCGCCTGTTGTTTGCAGAAAGTAATTTATTACTCCATAGATAACTCCGGCTCCTATTCCGGTGCTTAAGTAGAAAAACAAAAGTTTNTTCTCGCCCCAATAACTTTCCAAAATCGGGGCAAAGGATGCCAGCGCCAGCATGTTAAACAAAATATGAAAAAANCTGTCGGGCGAGTGGGCAAACATGTACGTAAAGAACTGGTAGGGCTTGAAATAGGAAGAGCCTAAGTCAAAGAGTGCCAGGAAGTAGGTTGAAACAGGCACCAGCATCTGAATCAGATAAACCACTACATTAATAATAATCAGGTTCCTGACTAAAGGAGTAACTCGAAACATGCGATCGGATTAACGGGTAAAGTAACTTTCTATCTTAGACGTTTCAAAGGTAAANAATGTTGGGCGCCCGTCAGGAGAAAAATTGGGTTTGGAGCAGGCAAACAAGCCTTCCACCACCGATTTAATTTCTTCGGGTAATAATTTTTGCCCCGACTTAACGGCTGCCCGCCTTGCCAGGGCCAGCGCCAGGTTATCGCGCACCGGTAACTGTAATTCGGCCTGGTTTTTNTTAAACTGTTCAATCAAACCTTCAAACAATTCTTTTTCGGTACCGGTTACTCCGGTAGGGATGCCGGTTACCAATACCGCATGCTTTCCAAANATTTCAAACCGGAAGCCCAGCGCAAANAGTTCTTGCTCAATTTCCATTGCCAACGCATAATCGGAGGCGGATAAAGTTACCGTTTGCGGAAACAAACTCTGTTGACTGTTACCCGCATTGCCTTTCTGGCGCGCCAGGAAACGCTCGAACAACACCCTCTCGTGCGCAGCTTGCTGATCAATTATCATCAACCCGGTTTTAGATGCCCGCACGATGTATTTCTGTTGAAACTGAAACAATCCCTGCTCTTCCGGAACTTTCTCTTCATCCTCTGCTTTATTCAGTGCGCTTTCAAATCTCAGGATAGTACTCTCAGAACCTGACTTTTGAAAAAGTTTAGAGGTTGATTCATTCTCAAAAAGGTTTTCCCAGTTTTTCAGATTGCTTCGGGTAAGTGAATTTGAAAACTGCTCGTCCACGAATTGTTCTTTGGTAAGCTGCTGATTCAGTTTTCCTACCAGGTTTACATCTGCTTTAAAATCGATGGCCGGTGCCAGGTTGTGCGCACTTAATGCCTGCTTGACAGCCGCCCAAACCACACCGTACACCGCACGTTCATCATCAAATTTGATTTCGGTTTTGGTGGGGTGCACGTTTACATCAATGTGTTTCGGATCTATCTCAATAAACAATACATAGAACGGAAAACTGCCTTCTTGCAGCAGGCCTTCAAACGCATTGGTTACCGCATGGTTCAAATAGTTGTTGCGGATGTACCGCTGGTTCACAAAAATAAATTGTTCGCCTCTTGTTTTGCGGGCTGACTCCGGCCTGCCGATATAACCCGTAATTTTTACAAGCGTGGTTTCTTCCTGGCAGGGTGCCAACTGCCCTTGAAACGATTTTCCAAAAATGGAAACAATTCGCTGGCTTAGTTTAGCCGGAGGTAAATCATAAATCAGTTCTTCATCGTGACGCAATTGAAAAGCCACTTGCGGATGTGCCAATGCCAGTCGCTGAAACTCATCAATGATATGACGCATCTCAATCGGGTTCGATTTCAAAAANTTTCTGCGGGCTGGTATGTTGAAGAATAAATTTTTTACACTGATGTTAGTTCCCTTTTCGCAGGCTGTGGGTGTCTGGCTTTTAACTTCCGAGCCTTCCACCACTACATGCGTACCCAGATCGGCATGGGGCTGACGCGTTTTTAATTCAAATTGCGATACAGCCGCAATAGACGCCAGGGCTTCGCCCCTGAAACCCATGGTACGAAGGCGAAATAAATCATCAGCAGTATGAATTTTAGAAGTAGCGTGTCGTTCTAAACTCATGCGGGCATCTGTCTCGCTCATACCCGCTCCGTTGTCGATAACCTGGATTAACGTTTTGCCCGCTTCTTTAACAAACAACCTGATTTGGGTGGCTCCGGCATCCAGCGAGTTTTCAATCAGTTCTTTTACTGCCGAAGCCGGCCGTTGCACCACCTCACCGGCTGCAATCTGGTTAGCAATAGAATCCGGAAGCAAATGAATGATATCAGGCATGAATACGTTCCGGAAATTATTTTTAAACTTTAAATAGAAGTAAACCGGCAAAAAAAGAAACAAGGAATAAAGAACAGGTTTGCCCCATTGTATAAACGCAATGATAAAAACACTCAGAAACAGTAGTACTCCCAGCCTGATCATGGTGGCATTAGCATTAGAAGACGGTTGGCTGCGTTTACGGGCAGCCTGAAACGACCCGGCAATACGCGATCGGTATTCCCCTTGTGTTTCACTTACAATGCCCCGCTCGCGTTCAATTTCCTTCCTGATCCGGTTTTCTCTTGCCAGCATCTCTTCTTTCCGCTCATCGTAAAACCGGGGCTTATACGAAAACCGCTGATGTTGTGGTGCTTTTGTAAATAACGATAAAAACTTCATAGCTTTTCTTTTAATCTAAACGTAGCTTCGCATCTGATAAACCTTCCTTTTTCGTTATTGTTCAGATTTAAGACCCAAAAGAAAGGTAAAAGTACAAAATCGAACCGGCCGATGTTGAAAAAGTTTTCTTTATTCTCTTCACATTCATTCAGTTAACTGCGTACGCACAAGAAGAAAAAGCCCGTTGGGTTGACAGCGTTTTTCAGACACTAAGTCCATCCGAAAAAATCAGTCAGCTTNTTTGGGTCCAACTTCCGGCCAATCATCAGGAAAACGACTTTATAAAACTGAAACCCGGTGGTATTCTGATAACGCAAAGTGGGCCGGTACGTCACGCAAAAAGGATAAATGATTTGCAGCAACGTTCAGATGTTCCGCTGTTAGTAACCCGCTATGGCTGGGAAACCGATGCGCAGCTTGATAGCCTGCTGCCCTTGTATAGCCCGTGGTGGCTCAGTACCTTAACCCAACCGGATTTAGTGGTTAAAGCCGGGGCTGAAGTTGCGCGGCAACAACAATTGCTTGGAATACACGGCACATTCCTTCCGGTACCAGTGCCGCAGCACGATCCGCCCCATAGCTATAAACAATCCCGCGTGCGCGATGCTTACCATAACTACCTCAATGGCTTAACCTCCGGAAACAGTTTTACCTGGTTAACAAGTGCTGCCGAAGCCGATACCACGTGGACGAAACAGTTGCTTAAANAAACCAGCGGGGTGGTTTCATCTTATACTGGTATTATTGATTTTGGGGTGGATGATCGGGGAAAATTAAATGATGACGACTTATTGCCCCGCCCGGAATATACCGGCCTTTTGATTGCTGACATCCCATACCTGAAACGATTGGCCGGTAAACAACCCGATGGTGAAGTAGAACTAATTGCGCTTTATCTGGGGCATGATGTATTGATTGGCAGCGATGATTTACCTGCCTCCATCCGAAAGATTGCCAAGGTGCTGCGTAAAGATCAAGAACTAGCCTGGCGAATAGATCAATCGGTGAAGCGAATTTTAGCTTTAAAATTTGATGCCGGATTAAATCAACACAAANAANCAAATACAGATAATCTGCTTGCCCGGCTAAACAATCCGCAAGCTAAATTATTGAGACACCAGATCCACGCAGGGTCCATTACGCTGCTGAAAAATAATAACCAGGCTTTGCCCATCATACAATTAGAAAACCGCACGTTTGCATCGCTTTCTGTTGGCGCCAACGAACACAACGAGTTTACCCGTTACCTTAGCAAATACGCACCATTCAAACATTATCACGTAACCAACCCGGCAGATACAACCCGGTTAACAGAGTTATTGAGCAAGGTTGATGTAGTGGCCGTAGGATTGTATTCCATCAATTCAGATCTCATTGNNTTTTTGAAAAATCTTAGCCATCATAAACTCATTGTCATTTCTCATTTTGGAAGAATCAGCGATTTGTCATCACTTAAAGATTTTCCTGTTCTATTAACGGGTTACGCTGCAACGGAAGAAATTCAGAAAATTGCTGCCCAGATCGTTNTTGGTGGTTTACCGGCTAAAGGCGTATTGCCTGTTGCTGTTACCGATGCATTTGATACCGGCTGGNGAATACAAACCACCGCACTTGACCGGCTTTCGTACACCTTGCCGGAAGCGGCCGGTGTGGACAGTAAAACGCTGGAACAAATTGAAACCATTGCACGCGAAGCCATTGACAGTTGCGCCACACCGGGTAGTTATGCGCTGGTAGTTAAAGATGGTAAAGTGATTTACGATAAGGCTACCGGCTGGCTTAACTATAACAATCAAGACCCGGTTACGGAAAACACACTGTATGATCTGGCATCGGTAACCAAAGTAGCTGCCACGCTGCAAACAGTTATGTTCATGTACGAAAAAGGGTTGATTGACATCAACAAANAAGCTTCTGTTTACCTGCCCGAATTAAAAATCAAACAAAAAGATTACATCTTAAAAGATATTCTTACACATCAGGCAGGCTTATGGCCATACCTTCCCTTTTGGACCAGTACCATAAAGGATAATCTGCCGCTGCCTGAGTATTATAGTTCCACAGCCAGCGCTGACTATCCTTTCCCGGTAACGGAAAAGATGTTTGCCTCAAAAGCGATGAAAGACAGTTTGTGGCAATGGATAATTAAAGCACGGGTACAGGAAAAACCACCCCGCACGGTGTATGGCTATCGCTACAGCGATATGGCTTTTTATATGTTGCAGCACCTGGCTGAAAAAATTTTAAATCAGCCTATGGAAGATTTTCTGGAACAGAATTTTTATGAACCTCTTGGCGCCTATACGCTTGGTTACCTGCCGCTTCAAAAATTTCCGGCCAGCCAGGTTGCGCCCACGGAAGATGACAAACTTTTCAGAGGAGGATTGTTAACCGGCTACGTGCACGACCAGGGTGCTGCCATGCACGGAAATATTGCCGGCCATGCAGGGTTGTTTGGCAATGCAAACGACCTGGCAAAACTAGGCCAGATGTTGCTGCAANAAGGAAGCTATGGCGGCCATCAGTTTTATAAACCTGAAACCGTAGAATTTNTTACAACGAAACAATACGAAACCAGCAGGCGTGGGTTGGGTTGGGATAAACCAACCATTAGCGATTGGAACGGGCCAACTACATTGTTTGCCTCGCCATTAACGTTCGGCCACACCGGTTTTACCGGCACCTGTATCTGGGTCGATCCGCAGTTTAACCTCGTGTATGTTTATTTATCCAATCGCGTACATCCGGATATGACCAACAATAAGTTATTGAATGCCAACATCCGGCCGCGCATTCAGGAGGTGATTTACAAGGCCATCTTTAATTACCAACAGTATTAAAAAGCGTTAATTACCACCCTTACGGAAACTAAATAACCGCCCAGCGGGTTTAAGGAAGAAGTTTTAGAATTTTAGTTTACCTTCAAACCATACCTTAACTCTTCCTTAGAATGAAAATAGGCATTGTGTGTTATCCAACCTTTGGCGGCAGTGGTGTTGTAGCAACAGAACTGGGCAAAGCACTAGCCAAAGAGGGCCATCAGGTACATTTTATTACATACAGCCAGCCAAGCCGGTTAGATTTTTTAAACGAAAATTTATTCTACCACGAAGTAGAATTTCGTTCGTATCCTTTGTTTGAATACCCACCGTACGAATTAGCGCTGGCCAGCAAAATGGTAAGCGTTGTAAAAACAGAAGGGCTTGATTTGCTGCATGTGCATTACGCCATACCCCATGCTTCGGCTGCGTATATGGCAAAACAAATTTTAAAAACACAGGGCATCTACATCCCGGTGGTAACAACCTTGCACGGAACTGATATTACACTGGTGGGTAAAGATGCGAGTTACGAGCCGGTTGTTACCTTCAGCATCAACCAATCCGATGGAGTTACCAGTGTATCAGAAGACCTGAAACGCGAAACGTATCACTCATTTAAAATCACCAATGAAATTGAGGTTATTCCCAATTTTATCGACCTGGAAAAATTCAAGAAGCAAAAGAAAGATCATTTTAAGAAAGCAATATGCCCACATGGCGAGGCACTGATTGTACACATTTCTAATTTCAGAAAAGTAAAGCGGATTATGGATGTGGTGCATGTGTTTAACAATATTCATAAAGAAATTCCGTCTAAACTTTTAATGATTGGCGATGGGCCAGAACGACAACCCGCAGAAACATTAGCCCGCGAATTGGGTATAAACGATGCGGTGCGTTTTCTTGGTAAGCTGGAAGCCGTAGAAGAAGTACTCTCCGTTGCCGATCTATTTTTAATGCCTTCAGAAAAAGAAAGTTTTGGATTAGCTGCCTTAGAAGCAATGGCTTGCGAAGTGCCCGTAATTTCTACCAACACGGGTGGTTTACCGGAATTGAATGTGCAAGGCGTTACCGGATTTATGAGCAATGTAGGCGATGTGGAAGACATGACCCGCAAGGCGCTTTTCATATTAGATAAAGGCAACCTGCCACAATTTAAAGCCAATGCGGTAGCGCGCGCCCGCGAGTTTGATATTACGCGTATATTGCCTTTGTACGAAAAATACTACGAGCGCGTGCTGGAAAAAACAGCCGTATTAAAGGGTTAATCAAACATGCTCGGTCATCGGTTTTCAAAATACATACCTCCGCCCGATAGCACAAAGAGCGACTTCGAAAAGCTCTTGAAAATTTTTATGCAGTTGCTGCTCATTACCTCGGGCCATGTTGCGGAGGCCCTGGAGTGGCTTACTGAAGTTGATAAACAATACAATCTTACCAACAAAGATTACGGCATTGGCGATTTTATTGAAGACCTGAAACGCAACGGATATATAACCGATGAAGGTCCGAATGGGGAGTATCGGATGAAAGCCAAAGCAGAACAAAACCTGAGGCAGTCTGCATTAGAAGAAATTTTCGGTAAACTGAAGAAAACCAAATCGGGCGATCATAAGACCACCCACAATGGCCGGNGCGATGAACCCACCACCGACAGAAGAGATTACGAGTTTGGCGATACCTTGGAACAGATTTCGATGACAGATTCTATTCGCAACGCACAGATTAACCACGGGGTGGATGATTTTTTCATGACGGAGGAAGACCTGGAAGTGCTGGAGCGCGAATACAAAACCCAAACCTCCACGGTGTTGATGATCGACATTTCGCACTCCATGATTTTATATGGCGAAGATCGCATTACTCCCGCCAAAAAAGTGGCTATGGCTTTGGCAGAGCCTGATCACCAAAAATATCCGAAAGACACTTTAGATATACTGGTGTTTGGCGATGATGCCTGGCAGATTGAGATCAAAGACCTTCCTTACCTTCAGGTGGGCCCGTATCACACCAACACCGTAGCCGGGTTGGAGTTGGCCATGGATATATTAAGGCGCAGGAAAAATTCCAACAAACAGATTTTTATGATTACCGATGGCAAGCCCACGTGTATCAAACAAGGAATAAAATATTACAAGAACAGTTTTGGGTTAGATCAANAAATTCTGAACCAGACATTGAGCCTCGCATCGCAACTGCGCAAAATTAAAATTCCGGTTACTACGTTTATGATTGCTACCGATCCTTACCTGAAAGCTTTTGTGCGCGAGTTTACCAAAGCCAACAACGGTAATGCCTACTACAGCAGTTTGCAAGGACTGGGCAACCTGGTATTTGAAGATTTTAAAAGAAACAGAACAAAGAATTTATAAACTGCTCCAGGTTACAAACAGAAGGCCTCAGGCCTGAAGCCTGAATCCAAAACAGATATGAATAAACTAAATACCTATGCGCGAACCCTCGGAGAGTTAAAACGTGCCGGATATACGCATAAAACAATCAAGGAAGAGTTACGCCAAAACCTGATTACCAAATTGCGAAATCGCGAAAGCGTATTTGCGGGCATCTGGGGCTATGAAGAAACCGTTATTCCGGATATGGAGCGCGCAATTCTGGCCGGTCATGATATCAACCTGTTGGGGTTACGCGGCCAGGCCAAAACCCGGCTTGCACGGTTAATGGTAAACTTGTTGGATGAATACATTCCGGTTATTGAAGGCTCAGAACTGAATGACGATCCACTCCGTCCTATTTCGCGTTATGGAAGAGACAAGGTGGCCGAGTTGNGGGATAATACTCCCCTTGCGTGGCTGCACCGCGATGAACGATACACAGAAAAACTTGCCACACCCGATGTAAGCATTGCCGATTTGATTGGCGATGTAGATCCGATCAAGGCAGCATCACTTAAACTTCCTTATTCCGATGAGCGTGTAATCCATTTTGGTTTGATTCCACGATCGCACCGGTGTTTGTTTGTGATTAACGAACTGCCCGATTTGCAGGCGCGCATTCAGGTAGCATTATTCAACATCCTGCAAGAGGGCGACATTCAAATACGTGGTTTTAAATTAAGATTACCGCTGGATATTCAGTTTGTGTTTACCGCCAATCCGGAAGATTATACCAATCGCGGAAGCATTGTTACCCCATTGAAAGATCGCATCGATAGTCAGATAATTACGCACTACCCCAAAACGCTTGAGATCGGGAAANAAATTACGCAACAGGAAGCACACGTACGCAACGACCAAAAGCAATTGATCTCAGTTCCGGAAATTGCCAAAGACCTGGTTGAACAGATAGCGTTTGAAGCGCGCAAGAGCGAGTATGTAGATGCCAAGAGCGGTGTTTCGGCTCGCTTAACAATTTCTGCTTTCGAAAACCTGGTGGCCGCGGCCGAGCGAAGGGCATTGCTGAACAAAGAANAANATACAAGCATCCGCGTTTCTGATTTTGTGNGGGTGGTACCCTCCGTTACCGGGAAAGTAGAACTGGTGTATGAGGGGCAGCAAGAGGGACCGGGTATTGTAGCACAAAACCTGGTGGGCAAAGCCATCCGCACACAATTTCTGAATTACTTTCCCGATCCGGATAAATTCCGCAAGCAGAAAGAANAAAGTCCGTATAAAAAAATTACCAATTGGTTTGGTGAAGGCAACACCATCGATTTGTTGCATGCACTAACGCAAACCGAATATGAAAAAACGCTGAAGTCCGTGCCCGGTCTGGCCGATCTGGTAAATGAGTTTCACCGGGGTGGTGACAGTACCCTAAAATATTTTCTGATGGAGTTTGCCTTGCACGGCCTGGCCGAGTTTAGTCTTATCAGCAAACACACCCTTACTTCGGGCTTACAGTTTAAGGATTTGCTGAGCAGTATGTTTAGCTTGCCGAAAGATGAAGAGCAATCGGAAGACGATGAAGACATCGGCAGCGGCCACCGCTGAGGGTCAAAATCTTTTTGAGATTCGGAAACTGGTATTGGAGGGCGAAGGCCAGCAGTTGGAATTTAAACGCAAGGCAGCCCACCCTGAAAAAGTTGTGCGCGAGCTGATTGCTTTTGCAAACACCGATGGCGGCACGTTGTTAATAGGGGTTGATGACGATGGTACCATTCCCGGTGTAAAATATCCTGACGAAGAAATTCATGTTGTAAGCCAATCGCTTCTTGCGCATTGCAAACCTTTATTAGTATATCAGGAATCGGTTTTTCCTATTTCTGAAAATCGCTTTGTGGTTCGGTACGATGTATCGCCCGGAAATAAAATTCATTTTCTGGTACTGAATAAAACGCGCGAAACTTTTGTGCGTGTGCAAGACATGAGCATAAAAGCGAGTGCCGAAATGCAAGAGATTATCAGGCGTTCTAAAAAAGCGCGATGTGCGTTTTACTTTTGGCGAGTCTGAAAAAACTGCTGCAACAATGGAACAAATCCCGCACATTACGCTGACACAATACATGAAATTTTCCGGACTTAACCGGTTTAAAGCCAGCCGCAAACTCATTCTGTTGGTACTGGCCAACGTACTTAAAATTACTGCCTCCGAAAAGGGAGATATGTATTCAAGGGCGTAGTGCACTGAAAACCTGTACCCAATAAGAAAGAACCCCAACAGGCCTTTGTAAACCAACTGCAACAGTGGTTAAATAAACGGGGCATAAAACCCACAATCGACTTCAAGGAAAACTGGTGGAATCCCGATATAACGATAGATGGCGAAGTGTTCGACACCGCCAAACCGGCAGATAAAAACGCCTCGAAAATTTGCTACTTAAAAAGAGCAAGTCGTACTACGCTACCGATAAGAAGAAAGAAAAATCATTCGATCCAAATGATCCCCTATGATCCCGCCCGGCAGAAAAAACTTTTGCAGGACTTCTACGCGAAATACGCACCCGATCAGGAATTAACGGATGATCGCTACGAGGCTATTGATCAAAAATATCAGGATGATGCTGAGTTAATAAAATCACTCTACGATAAGTACGCACCCAAAGAAGAACTTTCCAACGAGCGAATCTCTGCTATATCAACCAAATACGAACTTCAAAAGAAAACAGAAATTCCTGATGAGTTAAAATTCAATCCCAAAGAAGATTTAATTCAACCAAAAGATGAAACCGCAATTGAACCTCCGTCCGAGTTAAAAGCGCTCACACGTTCAAAGATGCTCGAACTCAACAAAATCTCGCAAGAGTATGACGAGTCCGGAGCTTCGCAGGCATTAGGATCTTTCAATAAAGCAGTTGTTTCAGGCGTAGCAGCCATTCCAAAGTCAGTCGCAATTCTCGCCAAGCAGTTAGACGATTTTACCGGTGCTCCGGAAAACCAATCGAAGAATACTCTACCTACCAGATAGGCGATTGGCTGGAGAAAAAGCTCACAGGGTGGTTTGGAAGAAGCCACACAAGAATTGGTTCAAACTTATTTATCCAACCAGATCGCACAAGGCAGTTACGACCCAGAACGCGATCCGCTTATGGGCATGATGGAAGCCGGTAAAGCCGGATTTTTGTAGGCTTCATTCTCCCGGGTATTGGCGCAGCGCTTAAAAACAGCGATACAGATACACGCGCAAAAGTTACTTCTTACATCAATGAAAAACTTAAAACCGAAAAATCTAACTTACAGCCAAATGGAAAAACCAGACTGGATAACAGAGGAACAGTGGAAGGCAGTCCCCAGCATCAAGTGGTGGGAAGACGCGCAGGCACAGAAGCAATCTATCGCACAGCAGAAGCCGTCAACTCCCGAGGACGTGATGAAACAGTTCGATCGACTGAGGAGCGAGAAGAATTGGAAGCGAGAGGGCTAAACCCCGATTGGAGCAAGACCAAACTCAGAAATGAATTAAAAAAACAATCTCAGGCTGATGGCACATGGTTAGAGGATAGTTACCTGGACGGCAAAACTCTTGTACACGATCGTAAAAAAGAGCAAACAACAGAGAACGATGTTTATGTAAGTTCAAACGGTAACACACTCACCAAAGTCAACAATCTCGCTTTAGTAACAGGCGAAGAACACGAAAATAATCTAATGTCTTTAATGGATAGGATAGAGGCTCAGGGGCCCTGTTCCCGTCCATACCCTATACCATAAAAGGGTTTATGAATAACAAGGAAGGCCACGCCTCTATGGTGTTGGAGCAACCTAACGTTAAAGATGTAGAACGCAACGCAACGCAGGAAGAAATAAACACATGGTTTGAGGAGAATGGATTCACTCAATCAGGTGAAAAAACTGGAGTAACGGAAAACCAATATGGTCAAACGGTCAATACGAAATTACCAATGCCCGTCCAGCCAATGTTTTAAAAGGAAAAGATGGCAAACTCTACTTTGTAGATGTCATTGCACACTCAACCGAGTACCTGAATAAGAAAAATGAAACAACAAACGGAAATCAGGTTAAAGATAAAAATGATGAAGTAGTTGATCTATCAGAGGGGTCAAAGATTACATGGGATGTTTATGGTAACGAAAGTGCTTCTGAGTGGACTGTCGGTAGGTCAGTAAAAACCAGAGGCAACCAAAGCGCAGTAGAGTTAATACAAGAAAGGGAGGATGATGGTGGGAAAAAACCACTACCCATATTGTCCCTATATCAGAATTACAATCAGTCAAAACAAAAAGTTCTGAAGCGCAAAATCAGCCCTTAGCTGAACAAACTACGACCAAGACGAGAGACCAAAAGTCTCCAAAAACAAAAAACCAACTGATGCAGAAAGACGAGCCCTGAAAATAGCCAAGCAGTACAACGATGAAGTAAGAAACCCAACCAAATCAGGTGTTGATCTTGCCATCGCCTCTGCAATGCCGCAAAGCATAAACATTGGCAAGTATGGCGATAAAAATGCTATCCGCCCAGGCATGGCAAAGTCTTACAGAATCAGCAAAAAAGGAACACCTATTGATGTCATCGCGCAAACAGCCAGCCTTTCGTTTGACGGCACAGAGAATTCAATAACCCCGATGATATATGGGACTTCATGGTTACCTATAATAGTGGCCCCAAAACGCTAACCACACCAGCAGGAAATTCAAAACTTGCCGATCTGGCAAATAAATTCTCCGCCCTCACAGGGAAATCAATTAACCGAAAAACCGCTCAGGACTTTATCGATAGAATGACTAAAAAGTACGGGGCAATTGAAGAGGTGAACCTGCTAAACGAAAAATACCTCAAGGATGGCGAGTTAGACTTTGATCAACTTGAAAAGACATCCAAAACGATCCGGATTTCCAGGAAAATTACGACCTTAGTGATCACGAGTTCGAACGTTTAAATAATGAGATTTATGAAAGACAACAAAAGCGCAACAGAGAAGGTAGCTCAATACCTGGCAGACCTGATCAACGCAGCAGAGGACAGAGAAGCGAAAAGAATCCAGAAGGAAGAACGCTTCAGGCAGAGTTTGGGGATACGACTTCAAGTGCCGAAGAAAGAGTTGGAGAAATAACATCAAAGTCCCTTACCCATGTTTCAGGGCTTAACATGGGTAATGGCATTAGTGCCGGAACATACCTAAGTACAAAAGGCGAGAACCGTTACGAAGGCGAACCTCAAAAAGCCAGCGTAACCATAAAACACCCCTTCGTATTTAAAAGTGAAAACTCAATCATCCCGCTACGCAACAAAGTCTTAAAAGACAATAAGGATAAATTTACCGGTGACGACCTGGAAGACCCATTCGGCACACCAGAAACAATTGCCGGTATCGATAAATTAGCTGAGATGGTTCGTGCGCAACTTCAGGCAGAAGGATTCGACAGTATCTACCTCCCTCAAACAGAATCTCAGGAAGGCGAATTAATTGTCTTTGATCGAAACAATGTTACGATTAAAACCAAAAACTCCTGCAAGCCGAATCCCAACTGAAGTCAGAGCCAGAAAGATAATTCCTAAACCAGATGCTTTCAACCTTGTAACAAACGAGGAGATAATCTCAAAACTATCCATCGCAAATGCCCGCAAATTCAATAAGGCACAAAAGAATATCATTATTCAAAAAGAAAATTAGACAAACTGCTTGATTGTTTGAAAAATGGCTAAAAAGAGAAAGAAGATGAGTTCGAAATCCTGTTGCGCAATAAGCAGCACAACGAAACTATTGCCGCGTTAAAAATATCGCCTCAGTAGCATCAAAAGATAACACTTCCGAACTACTCAGTCGGCACAAAAAACAGTCGGAGCACTCATCGCTTCGGTTCGCCAACAAAAAAGAGGCCACCAAAAGCAGCCTCTTTTCATTTTGTTAAATATTTGTCTTGCTACCTAACCGGAAACGCAGGGCGATTTACCAACTTAGGGAAATCTGCTTGCGTAGTAAGTTCCAATCTAAAGGTTAGTTGAGTTCCTGCAGCCTGCGTAACGGTGTACGTTACCGTACGTGTTATTTCGACACCTGTAGAGGAACTGGATTCATCAAACGTTTGGATTGTCACAAAATCTCCGGTGCTGCCTTCACGCAGTTTCAATACAAGCGTTTTTGCTGGATCGCTGGCAATGTTTACATACCGCAAGGTAACTGTTACATCGGTACCCGTTGTTGGCGCTGTAGTTGACACTGGTGAAACGGTAATAAACGCATTGGTAGAGGTTGATGTACCAATCTTTTGATAAGAAGGTCCTACCTCATTTTTTTCGCAGGAGCCAAACACTGCTGCAAAAACAAATAGTACAATTAGTCTTATATATGCTTTCATAATCATCATGTTATTAGTTTTGATCCCACCAGATTCTATCTAACAAATCAACCTCTGGCACATTTGCTGAATTTGTGGAGAACTCGCTTGATGGATACTGTAACCTTCGGCTAAACTCACCATTCAGTGCTTCATTTAATTGGGCAGGCACGGTCATATCTGTGTACTGAAAGTTATACCTGCGGGCATCGTTCCATGCTTCGGGATGCAGAAACATAGCCACGTACTTCTCTTTCATAATCAGGTCAATCGTTATGTTCGCATCGCCTACGGAAACGACAGGGTCACTTATGTATGCATCCCGATCGGCAGTAGCAACACCCAGCATATCCATGTGGTGTNNTATTCCGGCAAGGTATGCGGCATAAGCCTGAGGTTTAAAGGCGGCACCTTTTGCCAGGTAGGCTTCTGCTTCAATAAATTTCTGCTCAGCATACGTCATAACCAATACCGAAGAGAGTCTGTGGGCATAGAAGGTAGGAGTTGTCGTACCTGTCATGTTCTCCACCAATGTGGAAGCATCCAATCTAAGATCGGAAACATCAGTATCACGCCCCGCGCCATTTGTTGTACCTACAAACATTCCATATTTTGGATGGAGCGGGTTGTTGTTTTTGCTGAACATAAATCCCATGCGGGGATCAACAACGCCAAAACTGGTGCCGTCCATAGCCTCTACAATTTGCTTCGATATCCAACCATCGAGGGTTAAACCTGCCTGGTTCATGGAAACCACACCCCAGGGATTACGGGCACCACCAACATCAAAATAAGCAACTTTGGCATTGTCGGCATTGCTGGCCAGCCCGTTACCAATAGCTGTAAGTATAGCATCGGGATTGTAAGCAGATGTTTTGCTCAAATGATTGAGATACCGTGCCTGTAGCGCATACCCGGTTTTAATCCATCTGGAAAGGTTACCCTGAAATATAAAATCATCGGTACCCATGGTTAACGAAGTAGTGGTTTCCTGAAGTTTAGCAATACCTTCCGTTAGTAACGTAAACACTTCGGTATATAATGCTTGTCCGTCATCATACGTTGGGTTAATGGTCTGAACAAANAATGCATCGGAATAGGGTACGTTGTTCCAGGAATCTACTAAAAGTGCAAGGTTAATTGCTTTCATGATTTTGGCTGCTCCCACATAATTGGGTGCTCCCTGTTCCTCCGCCTTTACTTCCATATCACTCAGGTTACTCAATACATTGTATATGCCCACCCAAGTACCATTTGGGTCAATGGGTTGGTGCGTATCGGTATTGCCTCCAGCATTGGGGCCAGCCAGGTATTGAACAAAATACGAAGTGTAGTAACCCATGTTTGCCGTGTTCGTGGCAGTTCGCATACTATTTACCGACATCAGTCCCTTAACCGGAACATCCGTAGGGTTATTCGGATCAGTATTTATGTCAAGATAATCTTCACAACCGGTGAAAACTCCCGTTATGGCTAGTAATATCAAAAATCTCAGTTTCATACTTTCAAACATTATAGGGTAAGGTTGATAGACATCAGCGCGCTTCTTGTTCCAGGGTAACCCATACCCGAAAGTCCGGTAGCATTACTTGCTGAACCTGTTGAGTAAGATTCTGGATCGAAGTTTCTCCACGGTGTCCATAAAATAATATTATTCAAGGATGCCGAAACAGATACTGCTTTGATTGACAATGGTGACAACCACTTCTTAGGCAGGCTGTAATTCAATGTTACATTACGCAACTTCACAAACGAAGCATCATTCACAAAGTTCTCAGACATAGCCCGGTAATAATTTCTATAATAACCTGCTAAATAATCCCTTCCATCGGGGCCCAATCCCTGACCTAACCAAACTTGCTGTGTATTAGGAGTACCATCTGCTAATACACCATCAAANATTACCACATCGTTTCTGTCGTTGGTAAAGTCTGTTTTCAGAAAGGCCGCCAGCCAGTTACCATACTGGTCATACTGGTCATTTCCCCAACGTACATCAACAAGGAAAGAAAGAGACACATTTTTATAACTGAAGGTATTGCGGATACCCGCTAACCAATCGGGCATGGCATTACCCACCACCAATTGCTTACTGGCTGGTGTAAGGGTTGGAAATCCTGCTCCTGCACCTGCACTTCCAATTACAATAGGCCTATTTCTGTCTAAGTGCGTGAGTCCGTCTGGTTCACCACCCTCATAGTACCGCAGGTACCCAGTACCATACAAATCACCATAAGGTTGACCGCTCGTTATTTTCATGGTTACCCCAGATGCAAGGTACCCCGACTGGCTGGCTAATGTGATATTATCCACGCCTTCCGCAATATCTACTACCATATTCCGGTTGCGGGTGAAGTTAACAGTAGCATCCCAGCGAAAATCTCCAATCTGAAGTGGAGTGCCAGTAAGGGCCATCTCTAAACCTTTATTTTCAATTTCACCTGCATTAATCCATAATGAAGAATAGCCGGTAGCATTGGATACAGGTACTGCCAGTATTTGGTCTTTACTGTTGGCTTTATACCAGGTAAGGTCTAATCCCAACCGGTTTTCAAACAACTTCAATTCGGCACCAAACTCAAGGGTAGTAGTTATTTCAGGAACAAGTTTATTGCTTCCCTTTTGAGCGGATCGTACATAACCTACAATCTCATTGAGCGGAAACGCAGTGGCTGTAGTATAAGTTGCTGCTGTTCTATACGGTTCTGTATCCTTACCCACCTGTCCGTATGCAGCGCGTAGCTTACCATAGCTTAACTGGCTGGGCAGGTTAAGTACATCGTTAAATACAAAACTCAAACTTGCCGAAGGGTAAAAGAACGAGTTGTTTCCTTTTGGAAGTGTGGATGTCCAGTCGTTTCTGGCAGTAAGGTTCAGGTATAAGAAGTCTTTATAATCTAAGGTGGCATCTGCAAAGGCACCAATTAAGCGCCTTCTGTATGTATTTTCAGATACCCGTTGTTCCCTTACGTTGGTAAAGCTGTAAAAACCCCACGTCACAAAGTTGCCTCCGTAGTTATAACTATAGTTATTTTCGGTTTCAAATAATTCGTGACCGATCCGGGCGGTTAAATTCAAATCGGGCATTACTTTNTTATTGAACGTTGCAAANAAGTTGGAGTTAATTACCCGGTTTATGAATCTGCGTTGTTCCATATACCCGGTTGCGCTTAATCCACTAAGATTCTCTCCAATTACTCCTTTTGCCCCNGGAATAATTTCATCTCGCTTGTCCACATAAAAATCGTGGCCAAACCGGTAAGTAAACTGTAGCCACTCAACCGGTTTATAGTTAAAGGTCAGGTTACCGATGGTACGGTCAACTTTATCTTCGTAAGTCCAGAAGCGGGCTGTCCATAACGGATTGGCCGACAAAATACCTGCTACCTGGGTACCATCGGGTTTCATGTAATTAGTAATATCCTGGGTGTGCGACCAGTACATGAGCCGCTCGCCCATACTGGTGTGAGGCACTCTGTTTCCACCGGAATTTGAGTAATTCACACTGGCTTCAACATTAAACTTTTCGCTGAATTTTGCGGTTGCCCGGAAACGAGCGGATGTTCTTCCCCAGGTGGAGAAAGGAATTATGCCTTCCTGATCGGTATTATTTACTGAGGTATAAAAGGTAAACACATCATTTCCACCTGAAATATTAAAATAAGAATCACGCATACTTCCTTTCTGGAAGAAATTCTCATAGTTATTATAATACACATAAGTTGGATCAACTACGGATTGGGCCTCAATCAGCGCACCAGAAGCTGAATACACACTGCCATCATCTATACCATACCAGCCGCGTCCGAAGTTTTTCTGGAATTTTGGAAGCTTGTTGATTTTGTCGGTACTGAATGTGGAACCCACATTGATTGTAAGCCCTTTGCCGGATTTACCACTTTTTGTAGTAATTACAATGGCTCCATTTGCAGCCCTTACTCCGTAAAGGCCCGTGGCTGCCGCACCTTTCAGAATACTTATTGTCTCAATATCATTTGGGTTAATGTCTGCAGCCCGGTTGCTCATACCGCGTGAGTAAGTTGAGTTTTCGTTTGTTGAATTGTCAATCGGAACACCATCAACAATAAAGAGTGGTTGGTTATCAGCATTTGGGTTTAGTGAAGTTACGCCTCGCACTAAAATCCTGGCTCCCATACCGGGGCCACCACCGGTGTTGGTGATTTGCACACCCGCTACCTGGCCCTGTAAGGCAGAAACAATGTTAGGTTGCCTTACTTCTGCAAGTTCTTTCCCTCCCACAGATTGCACGGCATAGCCCAACGACTGCTTACTCTTTTCGATACCAAAAGAAGTTACCACTACTTCTGATAGCTGGGTAATATCCACTTCGAGCCTTACATTAATCTCTGTTCTGGCACCAACTTCCACTTCCTGTGCTTTGAAGCCGATAAAGGAAAAAACCAACGTTCCACCATTCTGTGGAAGGCTAATACTATAATTACCAGCCCCATCTGTAACAGCACCGGTTGATGTTCCCTTGAGAATAATGTTTGCCCCAGGAATAGCCGAATCATCTTCAGCCGAAGTAACCTTACCCTTAACTACCCGCTCCTGTGCAAAGGAACACAAAGTCAGGGTCATCAGAAGAACGGACAAGGACCAGGAGGCTTTCTTTCTAAAGCCCCAATCGCGCGGTCCTGCTTTTGCATTGTAGAGTTTTTTCATTTCATACAATTAATGGTTATAAAAATTTTTTAAAGTCGCTTGCTGGCTTTCACCTCAGAATACAGCCAAACAAGATGTTACAATATAAATATTAACCTCACAGTTTAAAACCGGATTTGGATTGTATTCACATTTTAATACCTTCACAGGGTATTCCAGAGGATGAAGGGCGAACAGTTTATTTTTTAAAATCCCTGTATTCGGCACGAATAGAAAATCTTTGTCTCCCGGTACACCCCCGCAAGCCACATTGCTAACAATTAACTCAGTATCTCTTTATGTCAAAATCTAAAGGAGAAAGAAAAATTTTTGTACTCGACACTTCGGTGATCATCTACGAACACAACAGCATTCTTAATTTTGATGAGCACGACATAGGGATTCCGATAACGGTACTGGAAGAACTTGATAACTTCAAANAAGGCAATGACACCAAGAATTTTGAAGCCCGCGAGTTTATCCGGCTTATCGACAAACTGGCCAAAGACCAGATGCTGCACCAGTGGAATCCGATTAATGGCAAGGGTAAGGGAAATTTTAAGGTGGTGATGGATACCGGTGGCACTGCCCTGATGGATGCCAACAAAATCTTTAACGAAGATAAGGCCGACCATCGTATTCTGAACTCAGCCTTGCTTCTGCAANAAGAAGAAAAGGGCCGCAAGGTAATCCTGGTCTCGAAAGATGTTAACCTGAGGCTAAAAGCCAAGGCGCTCGGGCTACAGGCGGAAGATTATACAACCGGTAAAATTCAGAATATCAGTTCGCTGCATACGGGCCGATCCATTGTGGAAGAGGTAGATCCTTCAATCATTAACCTGATGTACGAANAAGGGTATTGCCCACCCGAGGATGTATTGGGTAAGGATAAACCGATGAAGAACCACTACTATATATTAAAGAGTGGTAAAAAGTCGGTGCTGGCATTTTATAATTCTGTCAATGGCATGGTAGAACAAGTTGAAAAGCGAAATGCCTATGGAATAAAACCGCGCAATGCCGAACAGGCCTTTGCAATTCATGCCGTTTTGAAACCGGAAATAAAATTAGTCTCGATGCAAGGGGTTGCCGGTACGGGTAAAACTTTAATAGCATTGGCAGCCGCACTGGAACAAAAACGAGAATTCAAGCAGATCTATCTTGCACGCCCTATTGTGCCGCTTAGCAACAAAGACATCGGTTATTTGCCGGGCGATATAAAATCAAAATTGAACCCGTACATGGAGCCGCTGTGGGATAATTTGAAATTTATTCAAAACCAATACAGCGAATCTGACAAGGAGTATTCGAAGATTACCGAAATGGTTCAAAATGAAAAGCTGGTGATTACCNCCCTCGCCTACATTCGGGGCCGGAGTTTATCCAATATCTGTTTTATTGTGGATGAAGCACAGAACTTAACACCCCACGAAGTAAAAACTATTATTACGCGTGCCGGTGAAAACACCAAGATTATTTTCACAGGCGACATACACCAGATCGATACTCCGTACCTGGATGCCCAAAGTAACGGCCTCTCTTACCTGATTGACCGGTTAAAAGATCATGAACTATATGCCCACGTTACCTTAGAGAAAGGAGAACGCTCAGAACTGGCCAACCTGGCAAACGAGTTGTTGTAACTTTTCTTAAAAACAAGGGCCATCTGGTGGATGACCCTTGTGTATTCTTTTTCTATTCAACTACTAATTACTTCTTCAACACCTGTTGCATGGTTTCGCCAATCAATGCGGGCGATTCTACAACATGAATACCACACGCGCGCATAATTTTCATTTTAGCAGCGGCTGTATCTTCTGCGCCACCAATAATTGCACCCGCATGGCCCATTCTTCTTCCGGGAGGTGCCGTTTGTCCGGCTATAAAACCCACAACCGGTTTTTTATTTCCATGCTCTTTAATCCAACGCGCAGCAACCGGCTCATAGTTACCGCCAATTTCACCAATCATTACAATGGCATCTGTTTCCGGATCGTTCATGAGTAATTCAACTGCCTCTTTGGTAGGTGTACCAATAATCGGATCGCCTCCAATACCAATTGCGGTAGAAACTCCTAACCCCGCTTTCACAATCTGATCGGCAGCTTCGTATGTTAATGTTCCTGATTTTGATACAATACCCACACGGCCTTTCTTAAATACAAAACCGGGCATGATCCCCACTTTGGCTTCACCNGGAGTTATAACGCCCGGGCAGTTGGGGCCTACCAGGGTTACTCCTTTCTCTTTCACATACTTTTTGGCCGTCATCATATCCTTTACAGGAATTCCCTCGGTTATGGCTACAATAACTTTTATTCCTCCTTCGGCTGCTTCCAGAATTGAATCGGCAGCAAATGCAGGGGGCACAAATATGATCGATACATCGGCACCTGTTTTNTCAACAGCCTCCTTTACCGTATTAAACACCGGGCGGCCTAAATGAATTTGCCCGCCTTTGCCGGGNGTTACACCACCCACCACATTGGTACCGTATTCAATCATTTGGCCGGCATGGAATGTGCCTTCTGAGCCGGTAAAACCCTGAACAATTACACGGGAATCTTTATTAACAAGTACACTCATAGCGAAAAAGGTTAGCTCACAAAATTAGGAGATTATTATTGGTAGCCAAGTTGATAAAATAAAAAGTACCATTGAAAAATCTGTCAAAAAAGCTTAAGGATAACCAGATTGCTACCGCAGGCGATCCAGGCGCACCACATTTTCTACATGGGTGGTTTGAGGAAACATATCTACCGGCTGTACGGCTGTTATTGTATAAGTATCTGCTAAAAGTTTCAGATCGCGGGCCTGCGTAGCCGCATTACAACTTACATAAACAATTCGCTTAGGCGCAGCATGAATCAGCATGCGGGTTACATCTTCGTGCATGCCTGCCCGTGGCGGATCGGTAATAATCACATCGGGTTGGCCATGTTGCGAAAGAAAACTTGCGTTCAGCAAGTCTTTAATATCGCCCGCATAAAAATCAGTATTAGTGAGTTGATTGATTTTTGCATTAACCTTTGCATCGGCAATGGCCGCTTCTACATACTCCAGGCCTATAACCTTNTTAGCGTGGCCCGCAACAAAGCAGGCAATTGTACCTGTGCCTGTGTACAAATCGTAAACCAATTCATCCCCTTGCAGGTTGGCCATTTGCCAGGCTGTTCGGTAAAGCTCATAAGCTTGTTTTGAATTGGTTTGATAGAACGATTTTGGTCCTATCCGGTATTGCAAAATGCCCGATCCATCCGGTTTGGGCATTTGCTCTGTGATGTACGGATTTCCCTTCCAGCAAACCACTTCCAGGTCAGCAAATGTGTCGTTGCGTTTATTGTTAATAATGTAGTTGGCCGAAGCGATCTGCGGAAATGTATCAGTAAGTGCTTTCAGAATAAGCTCAATCCATTTTGGTTCGTTGCGTGACACCTGAAGGATTATCATTACTTCACCCCTGCTGGTTGTTCGAATGGTGAGCGTTCGCATAAATCCAGTTTGCTTGCGCAGATCAAAAAANGGAATGTTATTTTCAAGTGCAGTTTTTCTTGCAAGCAACCGGATACTATTGGAAGGCGCTGGTTGCAAATAGCAGGTGTGCACATCAAACACCCGATCGTACATACGCGGAATATGATAGCCCAAACCGGGCTCATCCGGAAACCGACCACCCGGTGAAGTTTCAAGTCCACGCTTCTTTTTTCGNGCAAGCTCTTCCGCAGATAACCACCGTCCGGCAGTAAATGTAAAATCCAGTTTGTTTCGGTAGTGTTGGGTTTGAGCCGAACCCAATATGGGCGATATGGCCGGAAGCGTAAGTCCACCCAATCGTTCCAGGTTATCAATTACCTGTTGTTGTTTATACTTTAACTGAGTTTCATAATTAATGTGTTGCCACGAACAACCGCCACACAATCCAAAATGTTCACAAAAGGGTTCTTCCCGCAAAGGCGATGGTTTNTGAATTGCAATAACCCTCCCCTCTAANAAGTTACTTTTAATTTTGGTGAGCATAACCTCCACCACATCGCCCGGGCACCCCTTGAATAAAAGCACCTGCCCATTTACTTTGGCCATACATTTACCTTCGGCAGCCATTGTTTCGATGGTAATGTTTTCCAACCGATCGCCCTTTTTCATTATTTAAGTTTCAACCTAAGGGGCGAAATTACAAGAATTGGTGGTTTTAGCAGCCGCCAAAATTCGTTACCTTTCGTACGGAGTTGGGTGTATGAGAAAGATTCTACTTATACTTCTGTTAGTATTTTCGTTTCCTGTATTTGCCTCGCACATTGTGGGTGGCGAATTTGAGTTGATTCATATTTCAGGAAATAAGTATCGGCTTAACCTGATTATTTATTTCGACCAGATAAACGGAGCACTGGGCGCCAAAGATCTGGGTGCCAATGTTTCAATATTCCGGAAGCGCGACAAAATGCCGATGAGCACCGTTACGCTACTTTTAAACAATGAAACTAATGTGCCTTATACCCAACCCGAGTGTTCGCATGGCGAAATTGTTACTTCTAAGCTTNTTTACTCGAGCGAGATCACCCTATCTGCCGCACAGTTTAATGACCCCGAAGGATATTATGTAGTATGGCAACGGTGCTGCAGAAATTATACGATATCGAATATTTATAGTAACGAACCCAACGGTGCCAATATCTCCGCAGGCCAAACATTTTACCTGGAATNNTTCCCGGTAGTAAAAAACGGTGCCCCTTTTGTTAATTCATCGCCACGCTTGTTTCCGCCACTAAATGATTTTGCCTGCCCTTACAGACCATACTATGTAGATTTTGCCGGTGTGGACGATGACGGAGATTCTTTAGTCTATTCCCTCACCACGCCCCTCAATACAACTACTGCCGATGCATTGCCACCGGTTTCTGCCGGGCCGTTCCCTCCTGTAGTCTGGCGCNCGGGCTACAGCCTCGCGAATATTATTAACGGACAGCCCGATCTGCAAATCAGCAAAGAAGGGTTACTCACTGCTACTCCGCGCACGCAGGGTTTATTTGTTTTTGCTGTAAAGATTGAAGAATACCGGGATGGAGATAAAATTGGAGAAAGCAGGCGCGATTTTCAAATGCTGGTTGTAGATGCATGCCCGCAGGCGGAACCTCCCAAAATAAGCGGANAANAAAATTACCGATGCAGCCTTTACATACTTCGATAATATGTCGGTAGCATTCAATAGCGCAGCTACCGAAGCCGACCGGTGTATTGATGTGCGCATAAGCGATCCGGATGCAAGCAAAATTACTGATAACTTTACCGAGCGCGTTTCTATTCGTGTAGTGTCGCTTAATTTCAGAAAAGATGTTAGCAGTATTTTGCCAGCGGCCACCACGGCCATTCTTACCAATGGCAGTACACATGACTTCAGAATTTGTNTTCCCCTATGCCCGTTCATTGAAGGTGGGCCTTATCAGATAGGCATTATTGCTTTTGACGATGCCTGCAGTTTACCCTTAACCGATACATTGAAAGTTTTAGTTAACACGCAACCCCCTGCCAACTCGGCTCCGTATTTTATTAAACCTACCTTACCGGTTACCCAGGTAACTCTTTTGGAAGGCAATAGTTACGAAGCTGACTTTGAAATACGCGATAATGAAAATGATGAATTGATTCCGTTTATTACCACCGATGGATTTATACTGAACGATGCCGGATTTACGGTTACCATCGATGAACCGCGGGTAAACGGAAAACTTACCGGAAAAATCCGGTGGGATGCCTTTTGCAATATTTTCAACTTTACGAAACGCACCTTTTTCGAAGTAAAAATTCTGGTAAATGATAAAGACATTTGTGATAACAATGTACTTACCGGTGTCACCTTCAAATTCCAGGTGGTTCTTCCGGGTAATGCCGACCCGACAATTGATACCGACTTAACACCCGATCCGCAAGAGCGAACGGTCTTGAATATTCAACGCAGGATAAATGAATCACTTTCGTTTAATGTTACCGGATCCGATCTGGTGGATCATGACTTCTTAACGCTGGATGTAGTAAAGCGAGATTCGCTGGAATTTTATGGAGCAACTTTTGCCGCTGCAAACGGTGTGGGCACTGTTAGTTCTGTCTTTTCGTGGGATTTGCGCTGTGCCACTATTAATCTGAGTAAGCGCAGCACCTATGTATTTACGTTTGTTGTAAGTGATGCCGCAAACAAATGCCGTTTCTACAAAGCTGATACGGTTGATGTACATGTTAAAGTATTGCCGCCTCTGAATACGGCCCCGCTGCTCACCATACAAAATGAAAATCAAACGGTAAATGATCAAACCTTATCGTATGAACTGGGTCATCGTATTTTACTTACCCTTACGGGAACAGATCCGGATGTATTGCCCGACCCGGATTTGCTCACTATAAGTTTAATAAAGGCTGGAGGAAACGTTATGCCGGAAGGATACACCTTTACCCCGGCACAAGGGTTAAGCGGAGTGCAGGCAACCTTTAGCTGGGATCCGGAGTGCTTCATTTTTAAGAACGGTGTTTATGAAAATGAATACTTTTTCACTTTTCTCGTTAACGATAATCGCTGTTTTGCTACAAAAGCAGATACTGCAACCATCCACATTAAAGTGAAAGATTTTGTTGGCCCTGAANAAGAATTTACTCCACCAAATGTATTTACACCCAATAACGATGGGCACAACGATTACTTTGCTGTAGAAGGCATTGATCTGATCGGTTCAGATCCTGAACTAAACCCTGATGAATGGGTTGCGCTGCCTCCTGATAATTGCCAGGGAAGATTTGAATGGGTTAAAATTTTTAATCGCTGGGGTAATCCGGTTTTTGAAAGCCATCACAGAAAATTCAGATGGTATGCTGCCAACCAGCCTGCCGGTGTATATTATTATGTAATCAAGTTCTCCAATAAAGAATACCGTGGCGCGCTTTCAGTCAGATTCTAGTAAAAGAGTCATCCAAAAAAGGACGTGTCATGATTCAACCAAACCCGGATCATAAGGCCCCGCAAATGCGAGGCCTTGATACATCAAGGTAAATTTCTTTCCTCTATAAATTCGGTTGAGGAGTGGTGCGCAAATAAGGTTTTACACGCTTATGTCCTTTTGGAAATTTTGCCGGNATATCATCATCTTTTACTGCAGCTGTGATAATAACATCTTCACCGTGTTTCCAATTTGCCGGAGTGGCCACACTATAGTTGGCTGTTAATTGCAAGCTGTCAATAACCCTCAAAATTTCATCGAAGTTTCTACCGGTTGAAGCCGGGTAGGTAATTGTAAGTTTTACTTTCTTATCGGGCCCAATTACAAAAACGGAGCGCACCGTAAACTTGTCACTCACCTGTGGGTGAATCATATCGTACAGATTAGCTACTTTAAAATCGGGATCGGCAATTAATGGAAAGTTAACTTCCGTTTTNTGCGTCTCATTGATATCCCCAATCCAACTCACGTGCGAATCAAGCGGATCGGCACTTAAGGCAACAACTTTTACATTTCGTTTATCAAACTCAGCGCGCAGTTTGGCCACTGCACCTAATTCGGTTGTGCACACGGGTGTAAAATCGGCCGGGTGCGAGAACAAAACGCCCCAGCTATTACCCAACCATTGGTGAAATTGAATAACGCCCTCGGTTGTATCCGCTTTGAAATCGGGNGCAACATCTCCTAATCGTATTGACATAATTTAAAATTTAAAGGTCGCAATATAATAAGTCTATAGGTTTAATAGACTTTTAGAATAAAATTTTTTACTTTTTACCCAGTAACTTTTCTCGTTTCACAATTTTTGCGAGTGTGCTTTCTTTTAAAATTTTTAAAGTTTCATCGCGTACACCCAGAAAGCTATCACGAATGCCACAGGTCTTTTCATCACGGCATTCCTCACAGGGTTCGTAGTAATTCAGCGAAACGCAGGGAAGCAAGGCAATAGCACCATCCATCAACCGAATTATTTCCATCAGGTTTACATCTTCAGGNTTTTTATAAAGGTAATAGCCTCCTCCTTTGCCCTTTTTACTATTCAACACTTTAGCATTTCTGAGTTCAAGTAAAATAGCCTCAAGAAATTTTTTNGGAATATGTTGTTTTTCAGCAATTTCCTGAATGTGAACTGGCCCTTGCTGGTATCGCCCCGCCAGGTAAACGAGTGCATGAATGGCATATTTACACTTCTTTGATAGCATGACTTCGCCAAGATATACTTTTTGTCAATAATATTAATTTTGTGCCAACCAAACCCTTGCCGAAGTAGCTCAGGGTAGAGCAACGGTTTCGTAAACCGTAGGTCGTGAGTTCAAATCTCATCTTCGGCTCTTATTTAGATTTACTGTGATCGTTTCCGGCCAAGTTCGCAAACGCTTATTTCATTTATCCTTTTTCTGCTCATAACCTGCATGGTGCTGGCGCTTAATGTTGTAACTATTATACAAGATCGTTACGCATGGTATAACCTGGTCATCATCGGTATTCTTGTGCCTCTCGGATTTTTGNTTTTGTACCGGATTTTTATCCGGTACAAGGTAATTCGGGCCGGAAATAACCGGCTGGAGATTGCTTACCCCGTGCTTAGAAAAACGCATGGCTTCCACATCAGGCAAATTACGGGCTGGCGCGAACGCATTGTAAAAACCGGAAAAAACGCTGTATATAAAGAACTTGAAATAGTATGCGATAATCGGTTACGCATTGCTATCGGGCAAAAGGAACACACCGAATACGACAAGCTCGTGCACTATCTGCAACGAAAAATTCCGGGAAAAAAGTAGCAGAAGGAACCCATTAGATCTTTGCAGCCAGGCGCGTCTCAAAATGAAAAACCCAGGTGTTGTCTGGGTTCTTTTGATTTGTCAGGGTGTGAGCCTGCTGGCAGGCCGGGCGCGCCATTCAACAAAAGCCCGCGACCATTGTCGCAGGCTTTTGATCTGTCGGCCTGACCGGTAAAATTTCGAACCAAATATATCAGGATTTAAAGTTAATAAACAGGTTATCAATGCTTTGTAAGCAAAGATTTTGACTCTATATTTTTGGTAAATTGCATAGTCAAAATCAGACAGTACTATGACTACCGATTTCATTAAAGTGAGAGCACACCTAAATACAGGTCTTAAATTTGACTCATCAGGTAATTTCGCGCAGGACTTTCGAAACAGCTTATACGACCAAGACGAAAATTTTAGAAGTAAAGTCATTGTTCCTATTAATGAATCTGTGGGGTTGCATAATTGGGCAATCGATTTTATTGAGTTTCCTGGGGACGGCTTCTTAGCCGATATATTTACAGACAGTCAACAGAACTTCAATAAGATTAAATCAATAATCCAAGATAGAATACCAGATATAAAATTTGAATTCTTTTTTAAGGGTACTGTTTCGGATTATTTGGCTTGAAAACAAAAGGAGCCACACTCTCGCGTGACTCCTTTTCGGGCTCCTACATCAATATTTTGGGCAAAAGTAATAGCCTTTCCTAAATCACCGTCATTAATCCGCGAATAAATCCTACCTCGGTCAGGTATTCGACCTGGGGATCGCTAAGACCTTTTTATCAGTCGTGGATACGATTTCAAAAGGAACAATCACTCGCTATCCATGAACTTTTTAAGTTCCTTAGAGAGTGCCCTTTGGTTGTCCTTGGTAAATATGTACTGGCCTCTCGGATCACGGATGATGTTGCCCTTGTCATCCGTACTGCAATAATCAATGTTGAGGTCTTCCAGCTTGTCATTGTAGGCCTCGACAAAAGACGAGGCGTTTTTCAAAGTCTGGTTTCTGGCATGTTCTAACTTGGTGCCAGCAGGTGCCGGGGTATCCATTAATGCTGTAATGAGTTTGTAAGCTTCTTTGTTTGTCATGAGTGATACTGATTTAATATTTTCCTTCTGCGTTTCCTTTTAAGATTGATTGCTCAATTAGCCAATAGACTAAGTCAGAAATTTTAATATCTTTCAAGGCTTCTCTGATTTCATTTGGCATTGAGCTAATACCTGGGAATGAATTCAGTCCAATGTTTTGCCAATACACAAGTTCTGTAATGGCATTTGGTGTTTCAGAACTCACTTCAATTCCTGTTAAGGGATTAGTGAATTTTCCATCTGTTTCCTTTGTGATTTGTTTGGGAAGGAATAGTTGCCGTTGAAGTTCGTTGCCTGGAACTATTAGGTTACCGTCTCCTTCTGTGAATTCAAGGATTATTCCATGTCTCATCTCCAGATTGCTCTTAATGATGAGGTAGTCATGAATAACCTTTTTCGTTTGTTGGTTGTTGAATCTAATTCTGGAAGATTCACAACGATTGAATTTCTGCTCATAAATATTCTATGTTAAAATTTTACTGTTCTAACTACTCCTGATGGTGTAACAAACTTGAGATCCTCACCAACGAAGTATAGCCTTCCTACTCCAGCGATACTTGCAGGGTCAATTGTGACTTGCCCAAGTGAAACAACTCCGTCTTTATTGACTGAGAATTTTAATTTCAAGGAATTACTCACTGTGTCATACTTGAAAGCCTCTACAAATGCTCCGGTCGAACCGATGTTTTCTTCCATTCTTAGGAATGCTCCTGTGTGGTCAAACCCATTCAAAACTGCATTGTGTTTTCGGATGAGTAGCATTGGCTTGGTAGTACCTCCCATCATGTTGTTTCCGGTTGTGCTGTACTGAAGCCACAAGAGATGACCGTCATAGTTGTAGGTTCCTAAAGCTTGCTGAGAACCAATAAACATTCCATTGGCTTGCGCATTGCCTGGAGATAAAATGATTCCTGTTTTTTCTGAACCAAACGGAACAATAAACAAAGCACTGCTTGTAATGTAACTTCCGTTTAGAAGCAAGTTTGTAGCTCCAGCATGAGCTGTGTAGTCAGTTGTAATCGACACAACAGAAGTTGGAAAAGCCATTCCATCGCCATTGAAGTAAACTCTACTGCCTACGGAACGAAAAGCAAATGCCTGGGCGTTTGCATTGGTTGCCCTTACGTCTGCAAAGAATCCATCTACAAAATGATTAGTTACTGTTGCGAGTGCTGTATATATCTGAGCACGGTTATAATTTGGATAACTATCATCTATGGGTAAATTTATCTGACCATGAAATGCGGAAACAAATCTGCTTTGTTGCCCTGTATTGGTTCCTTGAAGAATATACCGATAGCCGTATCCTGTATTGTAAACATCGTTTGGTCTTACCAGAATGGCAGTGTTAGCATAACCCGATGGCGATAGCCTAACCATTTCGGTTTTAGTCCCTCCAAATTGATAGTCCGTAATTTCGAGTGTTGCATTGATGTTGTTTGAACTCAACATAAATTCGTAACCTCCATATCCGCTCAAGTAGCTGTTAATCCGAAATGAATTTTTACTGCTCCATTTCCCTCTTCACCAAGAGTGATTGAGAAATTCCCATCTCGAAAGAATGCAGAACCAGAAACTCCAAGTGCGGCACTACCAGGTCTGATGACTTGAAATTTATAACCATTGAATCCCAGGTTAGCAGTTGTTCCAGGCAATTGAAAGTTGCAACTCTCTGCACCTACAACAATCTGATCATTAAGAACTCGACCAAGCACTAAAGTATTTGGCGTGCGCACCCCTGCACCCGCTCCAATTGCAGTCATATAGCTCTGACCGCCTCCATTACTAATCAAGTCACCTAAACTATTGTAAGCTCTTGTACCGGAACCTAATAAAGTATTGAAAGTATTTGACCTTGCATTTTGAGCATCGTAGCCAACAAGGGTATGATCGTTTCCACTTTGCGGTGCCGTAGCTCCAGCGGATGCACCTATCATAGTGTTTCTTTGACCCGATGTAAATCCAATAGCCCACCCTGCACGATAACCAACAAAGACGCTATCCACATAGCTTGTTCCGTTGTTATCTGATGAGCCCGCTTCGGAACCAATTACTACATTTCGTGCAAGACCTCTGGCAGGGTTACCACCGGAGCTTGATGCAGCATTATATCCAACGATAATGTTATCACTGCCTGTGTCAACCATTTTTGCGCCCAAGGTTCCAGAAGTGAGAATAAGATTTCTTACCCCTGTCATTCCTGTCCACCCACCATTTAAGAGTAGGTTAGAGCGACCCTTGTTCATGAAGAATTTTCCAGAGTTAGTAATTCCGAAAAGAATGTTCAGTATCGGGTCTTCAATATAGACTGCATGGTTTGCCTCAAGAGAATCACTTGTTCTCAAATGAATTTTTCCGATTGCTGCTCCATTGTATCCTATCAGGAAATTCCCATTGACATCAAATCTCCCTCGCTCAATGCCATTAGTTATAAAGGGAAGCGGAAAATTATCCTTCGTACCAATGGACTTCGTTGCTCCAACATTATTTCCATCTTGTACCCATGCGGAGAGAATTGGTTGAAGTAGATTGTAAATCTTCTCTAGCGTATCAGCAACAATGGGTGCATTTCCTTTTAATGTTGCAATGGCATTTTGAAGGTCTTCAGTTTTTATCAGGTCAGCATCGGACAGAATTGCATTCAACTCAGCAAGCGTATCAATGTCATCTGCTTTCAGATATGCTAACCCTTGAATGATATTGAATAGTTTTTCAAGTGTATTGCCAGCCTCTGGAACATTCCCTTTCACTGCATTGATAGCCGATAAAATATCTTCAGTCTTCATCAAGTCTGCATCGGTTAGGATTGCATTCAACTTGGCAAGCGTACTAATATCACTCTCCCTTAGATAATCCACATTCTGAATCTTTAAGTAGATATTGTAAAGCAGTTCCTCTGAAGCTGTATGAAATGGAGGTTTCGGAATACTCATAATTTCATGTTCGGTTTGAACACCCATCCTAAAGCAATGGCTGCAAAAATGGTTGTCGCTGTTACTACTCGCTTTAGCGTAATTCTTCTGAGCGATCTGAAATCAATCAGTGTGTAGCTGAATTTATTTCCATAAAGCTTTGCATGGTTTTTACAAAGCTCCATGAACACCAGAAAGTCATCTGCGCTTTTAAACACCTGGCATCCGGCAGAATACTTATCAATGGATTTGGTTGTGCCTGAAATGGAAGCCCTGTGAATGTTGATTCCAAAATGTCCTGTTTGTTTTTCGCCATTGTTAAAATCAAGAATAGCGTCACGGTCATAGTCACGTATAACAGTTACTGGCTTTTGCTGAACAAGAGCTTCATACTTTCCTCGATGTTTTCCGATGGTATAAGCATCTACATTCTGGCCTTGGGCAAGAATGGCAGTGCCTTGAGGGTATGATGGATTGTTCAACCAAAATGTTCCTGGATCAGTTGTGGCCGGATAGATGTGATAATTCCATTTGCCATTGGGCAAAGTGTAAAACACATGAATCTCATCATCAAAGGAATTTGATTCTACGCTTTTACTTCTTAGTCCAACGATGTTAAGCTCATAAGGCCTTGTGTATAGGACAAAGCCGTACTCTTTCAAAATTCCTTTTATTCTTGATAGCATGTGTTCTACTCTTTACTTGTTTGATTTATGCAGCTTGCTTAAAGCGGAATGAATTCACGCGATTCATCCATCCATCATAGAATACGATTTGATCTGGCCTTCTCTTGATGATGTTATTCAAGAATACCTGACGTTCAATCTTGAGTAGATTGAACAAACGATCCTGGTCGGCACAGTTGATTGCACTAAGTGTTTTTGCTCCTACAATTCCATCAACGTCTACCTTAATGACACGCTGCACAATCTTGGCAACTGTCTTCCTTCCTGAATTGTAACCCCAATCGACAATAAACTGAGCTACGGATTCATTGAGGATGAAGTCTGCCTGGAAGTAATCCCAAAAGATTTTCTTTGCAATCCACTTAGCATCTTCTTCACTGAGTTTCTTGATATCTTCTGCATCAATGTCTCCATCACCATCTTTGTCATGGCCGTGTTCCTTCCACACGGAAAGAATGACTCCATACTTAGTCGGGCCTCCTTTATCCAATGGATGATTCACATACCCTCCCTCTAATCGCAGGAGTTTCCCTGCGAAGTTTTCAAACTTTGCCATTGTTATTATTTTGTTTAAGTGTACTTCACGTCCTGCGTAGGGACTTTCAGAATGCTGTTATCAATAGACTTGAACCATGTCATTCCATTAGCGACTTCCAATTCATCTCCGAGTATTGTATTCCTGCGCACAGGTATCCGGTTATTCCTGGCATCCGTTACCACTGTTTCGCGGATAGTGACAAGGTCTTTGTAGAGCCGTATTCCTTGAAGGCTCCACGTTCCCGTACTGCTTACTTTTAAACCTATGCGCAGGAATTCATTTCGTATCTGCACCTTGGCAGCTTCATTGCTTTTGAAAGCATATTCAAGAAGATCGGTTACAATGGTCTTTGAGATAAAGCTTTGCTTCTTGTAATACTCATTCACCGCTGAATATTCTGTTACAGATTTTAACTGTTTTAAAATATCCATCACTTGAGCAAGATTCTTTGCTTGCGCACCTTTGTATAGACTCTCAGCTAATGCCGAAGGATTGAATACCACCTGGACAGAACTTTTAGTCGATCCTGTGATTTTGTTGAAGAGTGTTTCATCTACAATTTCAGGATAGCCAGCTGTCTTTAATGCTCCTGCTGTTTGTGGTCCGAATTGCCCATCAATCATGATGGATGGAGTAGTCTTCGCCAAAGCCTGTTGAAGCATTGTTACTCGCGTACCTCGGCTTCCTCTTTTCAAAGGGAAACTGTCACTGGCTAAACTCAGGACTTTTGATGTGAAGGTGCTAAACGAAGCAGGTAGTGTGTTGTTGATAATAATTGTATCGTTGGTGTCTGAAGGCAACTGATTTTGTTCAGCTAACTTCTTCCTTTTAATTCTATCATATACCAGATACCCACCACCGCCAAGGGCAGCTAAAGCCAATGCATAGATAAATACCTTAGTTTTTGCAGCACCCTTCTTTCCTTGACTCTTTTTGGAGCAACGGTCTTTTTGCTTTCGGCTTTTTCGCTTGCGCTTTCTTCTTTCCCTTCAGTGTCTGTTTAGCCTTCTTCGCCATTAGTTCTTCGCGTTTAAAATCCTTATCAGGCTCGTTATACTCTTCACTGCTCAACTCGTCTTCCAGGTCTGCATTCAGACTTTTACTATAGAGGTTGGCATACTCCTTTTGTACTTTCGAGTACATGCTCTTGGATGGTATCTCATTAAATACCTGCATCACCATCTTTTCATTCGTTCCCCAACCTGCGTAATTGTCATTATCAAAAGCCATCTTCAATTGCTTGGCAAATGTTGCCGGATCGCCTACTTCCAGACTACGCTTTTGAGATACATTCGCTCTTGTCTTTTTGTAAAAGTGACGCGCCAGAAAAACAGTCCGGTAGCAGTGCCAAGCCCAAGTGTCGAATAGATCACTATGTTCTTGAAATTTTGAACCTTCTGTGCGTCTGCGTTCATGTCTTACTTATCCCTTCTTCATTCTTTATAACCCCAAGGCTTTTTGGCCAAGGACGTTTTCATTGGGTCATTCTTGACCACATCTGCAAGCTTCGCTATTTCGCGTGCCTTTAACTTCTGCATCAAGATGGATGCTGCTGACAGTTTTACTTCTGCCTCACCTTGCGTTTGTGCCTCAATGCTCACTTCAAAACTGTACTTGTTCATTGTTATGATTGTTTAATGTTTACATGATTTATGATTAGGTCAATCTTACTCTTGTCATCGGCAAGGGTTTGAAGAATGAGAAGCACTCGCTCAAATTCTTCTTTGCTGAACTGTGACTTAAGCTGATTGACAAATTGGATAGCGACCTGGTCTTCCTCTGTAATAGATGTAGCCGATGGAGTTACTTTCGGTTTGAAACTCACTTCCGAATCAGGAATTGGTTCTTCATTTGTTTCATCGTTGTTTGACTGCAACAAACCTGCAAGTGCTTCTCCACCTGGGAAGGCGGCCATTAGTTTTGGATTACGCTTGATGAAGCTCTCCACCAGACTTGACCCAACATCACCTAAGAAACTATTCAGGGAGATTGTTTCATTTCAAGTCGGGCATTTTGCTTCTCTAACTCCTCAACCTCACTCTCCAGGTCTGCGATGTGCTGCTTTAGATTTTTATTTTCACCCTTCAGTTCATTGTATTCCTTCTCCCGAAGTTTTCTTTGCACTTCTTCATCCACGATGTTTTTCACATCCACTCCTGATAGCCCCTCTTTCTGTTCTTCACCGAAATAGAATATTCTCTTTTCGTTGTTATTGCTACTGCCAGTGAAAAGTAGAATTTCAATTGATCGCGTATCCGCAGTTACGAAGTTTTCGAACATCGTAAACATATCTGGATCACTTGTTCTGCGTACTGCCTTGAATCCATCAACGAGAATTTCATAATCAATGGGTTGACCCTTCTCGTGGTATAAGCGCAGGTATTGCAAAAGATTGTCAATCTTTTTCTGTTCGTATTTTTCTTTATTCGGTAGTGCCATATTCGTACCCCGATGGGGGTTTAATTCACTATGATTGCTTGTATAAATTTTATTCTTCGTTTCGCATCCCCTGGATTTGTTATCTTAATTTCTCCGCGATGAATGTGAATGCTCTCCGGTATAGGATCTTCCGTTGAGTCGTACATTCCGTAATCAGAGTCAACCACAAGTCCAGGAGGTTCATCAATGATGAAGAACATTTCATTGTAGGCAGGAATGGTTACTGTTGTTCCTGCCTCGATGATGAAATCCCTGTGACGGAGATGATACTTCGAATAGCCTTGTTGTTTTAATCGCAAAGGCGCAAACTCCAGAATGAATTGTTCGGTCATAAGTTTATCTCCACTGGTTCCAGGAAATCATTCCTTGAAAGCTTGTCCTGTTCTATCTCTTCATCCGCAATAACTTCCTCAAGCTCTTCAGCCGTTTCGCATTCAACATAGACCGTGATTACAAATGGGTCTTGATAGGTCTCACCTTTGAACCAGGCATTGATGATGGAAGTATCGCCCTCGACATGCACAGGTTTTAGCTTCGGTACATTACCAGTTACCCAAGCCTTGTCACTGTCGAATTGCGAATCCTCTATCTGAAGCAAGGTGTTGTCGGAGGGTTCAATTCCCTCGTTCACAACCTGAGCTACATGGAAGACATCCATCTTATCATTGGCCTGAAAGCTTATGTTACCTAACACGTTGCTCATTTTTCAGATGCTGTTACAAGTATTCCTGTTACTTTCCTCACATTGGCCGGAAGCCTGATTTCGAATGGCTTGAACCGCTCAAGCTTACTCACTTCAAGTTTGGCTATGATGATTCTCCGTTTGGTCTTTGTGATTATCATTACTTCATCTCACATAAAAGACTGATGATAACTTTGTAAGCCGCAAAGGGAGCGTTTGGATTGGCCGTATCCTTGTATTGGATTTTTAACTCACCGTTTCCAGATACCACTCCATTACCCAACGACTTGTATTTGTTGTCTGGAGCTACTGCCATTCCACTCATGAACATTTTGCTCTCAAAGTCTTCTGGGAAAAGTTCTTCTCCCGAAAGTTCAATCCGTTGAGAGCCTCGGTAGAACAAGAGGTTTGGTCTGTCTGAACTCATCATGATACCATGTACCACTTTGACATTCTTATCCAGGTCAAACTTCTTGCTCACCGGTTGCCCTTCCGCGTCCACCAGGAAGGTGCAGATCTTATCCACCAAACGCTTCTCCATGATCTACTAAGGAATGGTTGCCGTTCCCACCAAGCCCACCATGATGACTGCATTAGGATCAACGCCTGTGATCGTGCCTAATTCGATTTCAAATTCAATGTCAATGTCATCGTGAATCAATCGCGGATTGGCGAGCTTGTAAAAGCCTTTTGGCACTTGGTCGAATCCGGTGGTAATAAAATTTCGGTTCGAAGTGTCGCTGACTAATTGCTTTTTGTTGGCCTTCAGCTTAAACTCCCCATTTGCGAAAGCGCCAATGTTATTGATGGTATCAAACGTTGTGACCTTGATGGCATCAATATCCTGTGAAGCTGCCACGCCTTGAAGCAAGTAAATACCTGAAACAAGCAGTGCCATATTCTTGGGAAGCTTGGCATTACTGATGTTGCGTAAGCCAACTTCTTTTACGTCCTGACTTTCAAACATCTTAATCGTCTTGGCTCCTTTAACCGGTTTGATAGAATAGATCAGGTGGTCAGCCAGGCGCAACTTGCCTTGCAGTAATTGCTCCTTAATGTGCTTGGGCAGTTCCACAAAGAACTTCTCAAACTCCGCGCGAGATCCCTGTGAAGGAATATGCCGCTTCACAATCTTACTCATCGCCTTTGCCCGTTGCACAGGGTTCAGCGCATTCAGATACCCCATTAACTCAGTATCCATCTCTCCATTCAGACCCAACAACTCCGTTGGGTTTGTGTACTCACTCTCCATGAGTTGTCCTAATGCTCCCAGCATAATTTTACTTTGTGTTTAATAGTTACTCTTTGATTAAAACTCTCTTTCCATTTCTTCCACTGCATTCATTCCATTCATGTTCGCAATCTGTTCCTGGATTCTATCAATGGCTGACATATCCAACTCCTTAGAATTGTTGTATGGATTGACGAAGTAGGTTACCTGCTCTTCGTTATTCTCACCAGCAAGTCCCGCTGTTCCTGTGGGTTCTGCTTTGCTGATATAAAGCTTCTCTGAGAAATTCTTGAAGAATGTACCTACACGATCTTTTGCTTGTTCAGCGATTTGTTTCACATCAAATCCATCTACGCCTTGTACAGTTGTGGTCTTGTTTTGATTTTGAAATCCATTGCTGAGTGTAAGTCCAAGACCTGCTGCGATGAGGTATGTGTTCTTCTTATGAAAACCCAACAGTGTTATTGGAATCCCTGCAAGCAGTGAGTGTTTGCCAAGTGCCGCCCCTGCGCCACCTGCTGCGATTGCCGTCAGTAACACAAGTCCACCTTTTGTTACTGTTTGCGCTATCGGATGCTCCATTACTGGAGCAGTTCCAAAGAGTGCATTCCCTTTTTACTTTTCTTTTGCTTTGCCATGTCTATAATAGATTTTGTGCTTTCACTTTTGTTTTCTTGTCCTTACTTCCAGCTTTCTTTTGCTCTTCGTCTTTCGTTTTTTGGAGGGATACCTTCGAGTCCGTTTGTTCCGGAACCGCCTCGCATTGCTCTCATCAAGAGAACTCCTCCTGTGATAATTCCGCCAGCGACAAGCAGAGACTTACCAGGATTAGCTTTTACCCATGTCGTAGTCTTTTGTAAGAAGCCAGCTTTCTCTGAACCATCCTGAGTTTGAACAGCATCGCTTGCTGATGCGCTCTCACCTGGTACAAGCATAGCTCCGCTGGAGGCAGATTCATTTGATAGTACAGGCTTAGAAGTCGCAGCAGGAGCCTGAATAAATTTTGTTGCTTCATTAGTTTTGATCGTTGTTGTCAGACTCTGCTTTGGCGCAGTGGTAACTGGAGCAGAATACGTTGAAGGCGCAGACTCTTCATATCGGAAAGCATCTTCATCTTCCGGTATCGTGGCAGGAGCGGATGTCGTTGTTCCTGCATTGTCCGTTTCACTCTGAAATGATTTCTCATCACCACCACCTTTGTTAAACAGACCTTTCACTTGCTTTAATGCTCCTGCAATTGCAGCCACTGCTGAGGTCGCTGCTGCGATAGCAGTACCACTGGCGATCTCACCTAACCCTTCAATGTCATCACTGTAGATGATGTTATATTCATCCTGGTCAGCGTACACATTATCCAACCCATCAAGACCGCTCAGTGGTACTTTTTTATCCTTGTTTCCTTTTCCGTGGAGAATAGCCTTCTTAAGATTTTCCTTCTTTCCACCAGCTTGCCAGTAAACTGTTTCCGCTCTGTCTTTTACTGAGCGAAGTTTTTCNAGTTCACTCATGTTCATGCCCTTGGCTTGTGCCTGGGAATCGGTGAGGTAGGCATAGCGTAATCTACCCGCGACATTCATGAGGTTAATTTTCATGGCCAGTAAAAAGCCGTTCCTCAAAAGCAATGTGGCCGGATTGATATAGCGATTGACAAAACGAATTCCTTTGCCAACCTCATCACCTACCTTCTTCACCGTTTTCTTTACCGCCTTCCCAACTTTNTTGAAGATGTTTCCCATCTCGTCTTCATCATACACTGATGCAAGATCAGAGAGGTCAACATTTTCATGTTCTATGAATTGGATTTCCTCTTGTCCTTCATCTTCAATTCCGTCTAAATAATCCAGTCTCATATCGTAGTCTTTACATTCTAAATAAGGTTGTTCATCATCAAACCTGTCTTTCACACAATCAATCACGATGTAGTAATCACGTTCATCTATGTAGTCTTCCAGATGACCTGGCTTCGGTACAATTGGATACACATGCTGCCATCTCGGAACTTCCGGATACCGCTTCGGATATTTCGTTATCCTGGCGAGGCAGTCTATATCAAGAGATCGGAGGATGGAGAGAATAAATACGGTGTAACAGTCACAGTCTACTCCCGTCTTTCTATCGCTCCATGCCCTTCTGGGACTGCGTACTTGCTCAACTCCTTCCTCGTCTCTTTTGTACTGAATGTGTTGGTACACGAAGTGCCAGATGTTGGAACAGGTTTCTTCCAGTGTCCGACCTTTCAATACCTTCGCAATCTTTTCGGTTTGCCATAACGTCTTTGGCAATGCAGTGCGAATGAGTTTCATCGTGTCTTCTACATTCGCACTCTTCTTTATCGTAGTATCCTTTTCACCTGGGGGTGGAAAGAGATGATCGAACTCCCTTCCATTCCTCAATCGCTTCTTTCTGTCCGCTACCATACGCCTCTTCCTTTCTTCTCCCGATAGCTATCGGGAATCTCTTTCCTAATGGTTATCATGCTTCTTTCCCACCGTCCAAAGTGATATTGTCAGTTTTTGTGTAGGGTAAACTATCGTTGATTGTTGTTACCGTGTGTACAATCAAGTTGAGCTTACCAGTCTCTCGGTACTCTTTCACCAATGCCGGAACCGTTGTTGCCAGGCTTAGAAATCCAAGCTTGATTTTTATCGGATCAAGATTGACTTCACTGAATTTTGGAACATTCAGGTTCACATCTTTTACTTGTGATGATGCTATGGTCTTATCGGCATAAATCATCTTGACAAAGGATGCTTCACTTGAATACTTCCACCGCTTGGATTCTTAAGCTTCACATTGATTGAGAGTTCAATTCCACTCAGACTTACATTGTGAATCGAAACCTTTGTATCAGATTCTAATTCATTTGAAAGTCTATTGAGTTTGAGTAAGTAGCTGCCACCAAAAAGATGGCTGCTACTGTACCGGCTCCGATCAATATGTGACTACTCTTGATCATTGCGCTTCTTTCTTCTGAGTTTAAGACCCTTTACTCTTTTTAGCTTTGTAAAGTCTTTTACTCGGTCTTTATGCTTTTGCCATAGCGGACTGAAAACATCAGCAATGATTTTGAATGCAAGACAGATGATGCCTCCCACAATGGCTTGCAGCGCATAGTCCAGAAGAAATAAAAGATTTACATTGGCCAGCAGATTAAATGCTGCTCCGAAAAGAAAGGCAATCCCATTGCCCATCCCATGATTTTGATTTATCGCTGTGTTCATGGGTCAAAGGTGTAGCGACCCCAAAGCGCAGGTTAACGATTGTTAACGGTAGTGAATGACTGTGTAACTTTATTAAACTTTGTGAAGGATTGTAAAGGAATGTAAACGATTTTGAATGAATGTTCCGTGTGGAACAGTCATCACATTTTGTTGGACTTTATGCATCCTTATAAATTTGTTCAGACTGCCGTTTCTTGTAACTAATGTTAACCGTTTTTCTGTTCTTTTCCGGCATAGTTCCGAAGACAATATCCCAAATCGGTGAGGTAACACCAAACGCACGGTCATGTTGCTGGTAATGATGGATGCTATGAAATCTCCACCAAAAATTAAAGCGTTTTGGAGAGGCAACCTTATGAATTGTATAATGCACCGTCATGTAGGAGCAGTAGCCTACTACAAAACCGGGACTAAAAGCAAAAGTAAATTTGCCCATCCCTAGATAGAAAATACCGAAAAAGATAGATGCTATCAGAAGCGAAGGAACTACAGGTAAAACAAGACGAGTTTTGTCATTCGGGTATTCATGATGAATGCCATGAAATATGTATTGAAAACCCGTGTCATACGTTGCATCTTCTATTTTGTGGTATAANAACCGATGCATCAAATATTCCGCAAGAGACCAGGAGAAAAACCCCGCAAANAATAATCCAATCACCAACCAGACAGAAGGATGATATGTGTTATAAAAGTGAGAAATTGAAAAATAAGAAAACACAACGTACATTCCGTCAATTACCACGGGATGTGTTTTGGTAAGTAACTCCAANAACTTGTTCTTGAATAATTTGGGAGATTCTGTTTCTGGATAAACATTCACTTTAATTTGTTTCATGACATTTAGATTTAGTTCTACATTAATCTATCTATCCTGAAGTTTGCGACTTCATCTTATTTATGAGAATGTCTGCCTGTTACTTGTAAATAAGATGTAATTGCAATGCGATAATTCATCTTTGCATCCGAAAGCTTGTCAGTAGTTTCCTGAACTAAGGCTTGTGCTTCCAGTAAGTCCGATAAGGTCACCACACCACTCTGATAGCCTGTCTGGCTTACCATTAGATTTTCTTCGGCTTGAGTAGTTGTCTCTTGCATAATCGCTATTTGCTTCCATGCTTCGTTTACGTCTGTCCAGGCTTTTTCCATTTGAAGGTTTAGTAAGCCTTTGTTCTCTTCAAAACTATTTTCTGCAATTCGCTGCTTAATGTTTTGTTCTTTGATGGAATAACTTCCTCCCCACCAATCCGATATTGGAATTGAAACCGAAACATAGGCCAATCCATTCGTAGTATTTTTNACACCACTTTCCAACATGTTCATGTGATAACCTGCCAAGCCAACCGCAAGGGTGGGGGTATAATCACCAGTCTTCATCTTAGTTTGCAACTGTGCGGCCTCAACAGATTTTTCTAACAGTTGATATTCTGTCCGATTATTCATTGCTGTTTGATTATCGGTATAATACTCGATTGGATTTTGGCCTACGTCAATCACTTCCTGCAATAGCAATGTGCTGTCATAAGGTATTCCAATCGTTTGACAGAATTGCATGGTTGCCAATTTCTTACCATTTAGTAATTTGCTTTTGTTTGCTTCCAATTCGCTTTGTTTAATTTGTACTTTCAGCACATCGTTTTTAATAATTAATCCTGCCTTGAATGCGTCATCAACTTGTTTGCGAATGTCCCTTAATAACAGTTCGTATTTTTCCAATGTTCGTTGTTTTTCCTGAAGGGAAATCAGTTGCCAATATTGTTGCTCCGTTTTAAGCAAGATTTCATTTTCGGTTAACTGCTGTTGCTTTTCTTTCACATCCACATTAAGAGCTGCCAATTTGTTGCCTGTATTTATTTTTCCGCCTGCATAAATGGGTTGTGCAATATTCAGAACGCCTATTGCAGAACGTTGAAACATGCTTAATCCCATACCGGGAAAATAAGCAAACTGGGTAGCTGTTGGTAAATTGGCAGGATTACCATCATATACTGGCAGGTTTCCACCTGGCACGTTAAATTCAATCAATGGGTCAATGGCATAAAAGCTAATCACATTAGCACTTACTTTTGGGAAGTAATTAGTAAAAGCATTTTTCTTCACTTGTTGGGCGGCCTCCATCTCCAACAAACTGTTTTGTAAAACTTTGTTGTTCTTCAGCGCAAGGGTTTTACTTTGCTCCAGGGTTAGGTTGTTTTGAGCGAACGCTCCTGGTGACACAAAAATNGCAAGGAGCAGTAATGTTATATTTTTTAATGTGTTAGTCATCTTTTTTAAGTTTTGTAAATTCACTTTCGAATTTTGAAGCGTAATCGTACCCTAACTGAAACAATTCATCTATCCTATTTGTATCGAACGTTCCATAATTATTGAGTTCACTTGGTTCCAAATAAATGTCACAGGTGGATTTAGGAAATGCAGATATTCTGGATGTTGTAATTCGGATTATTCGTCTCACAATATCTTTATAAGATAGATTTCCGTTGTGTTTATTAAGGGGNTTTACATTAATGCCAATCACTTTATTGCAGGAATTCCGTACCTGTTCTACAGGAAAATTATTGAGTATGCCCCCATCGCATAAATAGGTGTCATTATTATATAGCACTGGTTGAAAAACCAACGGAAAGCAGCAAGAAGCTTTTACCGCGAGTGATAAACATCCTTCATTAAAAATAATTGACCTTGCATTGGTCAAATCGGTAACCGATATGTATAAGGGTCTTTTAAGCCCTTCAAAGCTATCATGGGGAATATATTTTCTGATAATCCTTTCAAAAATAACGGTACTGAAAAGGCCACTATTTTTGGANGAAATATCTGAGTAACTGAAAAACTTCTCTTTNTTACTCAATTGCAATATCTCTTCAGGAGCATAGCCTTCAGCAATAAAAGCACCCACCAAGGCTCCTGCACTTGCCCCTGATATTTCATCTGGATGAATACCCATTTCTGACAGATACTGTAATACACCAAGGTGTGCCACTCCTCGGACACCCCCACCGGAAAGTGTAACGCCTATTTTATTAATCATTACCATTTAGCGCTAAGTCCAAATCCTTTTAAGTAATTGATTATACATTATTGGGACTACGTACAGTGTGAGTATCATGGATACCAATAGTCCAAAACATATTACTGAGCCAAGTGGGCCCCATAGGGAGGAGCCGCTTAATATCATGGGCACCACACCCACGGCTGCTGCTGAAGAAGTTAGAAAAATAGGACGCATTCTGCGTTTGCCTGCTGCAATGGCAGCATTAAGGAGTGTCATTCCATTTTTTGTTCTCAGTTCTTCTGCATAGTCAATCAGGATAATACCATTGCGGACGACAATACCCATAAGGCTCATGATGCCCAGGAAAGTTGTCAAGCCAAAGGGGTAACCCGTAATCAATAAGCCAATGGCTGCACCAATGATGCTTAAGGGCATCGTCATCATTACCAGCATGACCAGCCGTGTTTTNTTGAATTGAAAAAGGAGGATTAAAAANATAAGCACCACGCCAGCAAATAACGCTTTGCCTAACGGTATATAGTTTTCAACTTCGCTTTCTTCTTCTCCGCCATAGGTTAAAGAAACTTGTTCGGATTTAGGTAATTTTTTGATTTCTGTCTTTAAGTCCGATAGCACTTTGTAGGGCAGCGCATCCCGTTTCACATCGGCACGAACGGTGATGGTCTTAGTTCCATTTCTGCGAATAATTTGTCCTTCGCTCCAGTCGTTACTAATTTTCGATACAACCTGCCTTACCGGAACGGTTGCCGTTGTTAACAGGGATGTTACATTTTGATTGGCAATATCATCAAAGCTGTTTTTTTGCTGCGGTTCGTTCATCAGCTTGATGGCAACCGGATAATCACTCTCCCATACCGTACCAATTGGTATTCCTGACATAGCCGCAGCCAGTGAAGTTGCCACTACGCCTTTGGTCAGTCCTAAGCGGTTGGCCGTTTCGTCATTTACCTGAACGCTTATGCCCTGTCGGGGATTCAGATAATCGGTTCTTGCCCAGATTATGTTTCCATTTTTNTCCATAACTGCCTTCACCTGTTCAGCCAGTGCTTTGATAGTATCTTTGTCGTCTCCGCCAATACGCACTTCAATGGGTGCTGTGGTGCTGAGCATATCCAACTGCTTCATTCGCACATACGCATTTGGAAAATGGTCTCTATACTTTGCTTCATATTCGCCCAANAGGGCAACAGCGTCATCTTGGGTTTGAGTGTTGATGACTAACTGGGCATAATTTCTTGACGGAAAATTGGGTGCATAGGTGGTGTGAAAGCGCGGTGAACTTGTACCAATAAACGATGCTACATTCATTACGCGGTTGTCTCTCATAAGCATCTGTTCCAAACTGTCTGAGACAAAAGCAGTTTGTTCAAGTGTGCTGCCTTCAGGTAAATATATTTCTACTGCAAACTGGTTTCTTTCCACTTTCGGAAAAAGCTGGCGTGGAAGAAGCGCNAAAATTACCACACCTAAAACAACAGACAATGCACCGGCCAACATTGTAATTTTTGGGAAACGAAATGCTTTTTCTAAAGTAGTGTCATAAATTTCCTGCGCCCAGTCCAACAAAGATTTACGTCCTTGTTCTTTGTTATCCTTTTTAATTCCGTGCTTGATAAAAATATAACTAAGGTAAGGGACAAGGAGTACGGCAACCAGTAATGAAGTAATCAATGCAACTGCAATGGTTACCGGTAAAGAGCCAACAAAATCAAAGACCATTCCTTCCAGAAANAATACCAAGGGAACGTAAGTGGCGATAATAGCCATAGTTGCCGTAAATACCGGAACAAANAGTTCCTGCGCACTTTTCCAGGCTGCGTTCCAGGGNGTATTATTATGGTCTAATTTTTCTATATGCCCATCTAATACAACAATGGCATTGTCAACGACCATTCCCAATACCACAATCAACGCTGCCAGCGATACAGTGTGTAGTTCAACACCCAATCCATACAAAATACCGAGCGTGATAAAAATTGAAATCGGAATAGTAGCGCCTGCAACGGCTGCCACCCGGAAAGGCAGTAAGAGCATGGTAACAATAATTACTGCTATAATGGCAATGAAAAATTCTTTCAGGAAGTGTGTGATGGAGTACCCTACGGCCTGCGGCATGTCCGCAATTTTTGCCATATGAACATCCGGAGAAATTTTTCTTTTAAGTATTTCCAGGGTCTCATCCACTTCTTTGCCAAAGGCAACAATGTTATTTCCNGGCTGCATCTCCAAAGAAATCAGCAAACTGTTTGCCCCGTTGTTTTTAATATAGGAGTCGGGCTTTGGATATTCTCTTACCACCCTGGCTATATCTTTAACTCGAATAATGTTGCCAAGCGGATCGGTATAAACAATCTGGTTTTTAATGTCTTCTTCTGTGTTGTAAGTGGTGGGCACGTGTATAGGAGCAATGAGTTCCCCGTTGTCCAATTCACCTCCATAATAAACAGCGCCTTCCAATTGCGCTGCTGCCAGCACACTCAATGGCTTTACGCCATAGTAAGCCAGCTTGTCATTGTCCGGATAGATGGTAATTTGTTCCTGAACTAATCCGAAGCGATTAACTTTTGAAACCGCTTTTATTTTACGCAACTCGGTTTCAATTACTTTCAATTCACGATCAAGTTCTTTGTAGGTTTTGTTATCCGATCGTACGGTAAGCAATATCGCTGAAGTGTTTCCAAAGTCGTTGTTTGCAATTAACGCTACAACCTGGGGCGGTAATTGTAGTTTAAGTTCATTAAGTCCGAATTTTATTTTATCCCAAAAAGCATCAGGATCCTTTACATTATTATTGACTTCAACAAAAACAATTAACATACCTTCCTTTGAAATGGAATACGTTTTNTCACGATTGACTTCCTGAAATCCATATAAAAAGCTCTCTACTTTAGTAGCAAGTTGATCTTCCACTTGTTCAGAATTTGCTCCGGGATATACACCAATAATTAAGCCCTGACGAATAGTGAATTCAGGAAATTCATTTCTTGGCATCACCATTAATGAGAATATGCCTAATGCTACCAGAATACCTGTGAGGATGATGGCTATTTGCTTATGCTTCATAGCCAACTCTATGATATTAGAATTTTTCCTTACCATTATTTGCTGATGATTTTAACCGATTTGCCGTTGCTTAATTTTTGTTGCCCGGATATAATAATGTTAGCGTTTTGAGGTATATCGCCCTGTATCAAAACCTTGTTATCTATCAAGGCAATAGTTTGCACTGATATTTTNTCGGCTTGTCCGTTTTTNTCGATGTAAATAAACTGCTCTCCGTTTGTATCTTTTTGAAGGGCTTTATTGGAAACCAATAATCCTGAACGGTTATCTTTTAGCTTAGCTTCGACTGAACAAATCATTCCAGGTTTTATATCACCTGCCGTGTTCTGAACCTCTATTTTTACAGGATAAGTATGTGATAAGATATTGGCCGAAACACCGATTTCTTTTACCATTCCTGTAACGGTTTTATTAAGTGCTGTGATGCCTACATTAGCAGATTCGCCCTTCTTAAAAAGACTTATTTCATTTTCCGAAACAGGTATTTTAATGAAAACCGTTTGTATGTTAAGCAACTCAATGGCTGTTGTTGTAGGCACAACATTCATACCCGGCTGCACATAATTTTTGCCTATAACACCGCTTGCAGGTGCATACAGGCTTGCATCGTTTACACTTTTNTGAGCGATAGCTACGGCTGCTTTTGCCTGTGTTACACCGGTCTCTACCTCTACCCATTTTATTTCGGGGAGTGTGCCATTTTCTTTCATCGGCTTTAATCTGTTGTAAGCATCTTCCGCCTGTTGTTGTTTTGCCAAAGCCGCCTGATAAGCATTTTGAGCCGTGAAAGCATCTACTTTTGCTAGCAATTGTCCTTTGCGTACCTCTTGTCCTTCCTCTACAAAAATTTCAGTTACAGTTCCCATAGTAGCAAAGCTTAAAGCCGTTGTTTTNTGGGCTTCGACCACACCAGAATAGTTCGATTGAACAAGCCCTGAGTAAATTGTTCCTTGTTCTGTTTCAACATTTACTTTCCCATTGCTATCGGCTACTGATGTATTTTCACCGGGGCTACAACTTGCCAATACAAGCATTCCTGCTATTGTTAAATGATTTATCGTGTTCATTATCTTCTTTTTTACTATTGGACTAAAAAGGTTTATTGGTCGAAATTTCGTTGTAAAAAATGCTTCCGTAAAAGCATTTTTTCATACTACCTGCCGATGCCCTTAATAAGGATTTCAACAAGTAAATCTGCTTTGTCTGCCAGATCCTTGTTCTTGTTATGAGTAATGATGTCCATTTCTATCCCTCTGATGCAGCTTACTAAAAGCTCGCTTAACGTGTCTATCTCAGTTTTTATTTCATTAGTAAACAACTTGCTCTCAACACCTTTTGTCAGAATAGAACTTATCAGTAGTTTTTCTTCATTGTCGTACCTGTTTCGCAGGTTGGTAAATCCTTTATTAACTCTTCCCTGTAAATCATTTTTAATCGCAATACTGTAGAGATTGGTTTTATCTCTTAATATTTTGACTTTCGTTACAATGTATGCCTTTAGCATACTTACAGCATCTGCCTGCTTATTTACGGAAGTTTTAACAGCTTGAAANAACTCATCTATTTCCAGGTTGATGACCTTATCGAATATTTCTTCTTTGTCTTTAAAGTAATAGTACAACGTGCTTTTGCTTTTGCCCGCTGTTTGGGCAATATCTTCCATTGTGGTTTTCTTTAAACCATATTGTTGCATTAACTTTTTAGCCCCGTTTATTATATCCTGAATTATGATTTCGTCTTTTTCCATAATCAAACTATTCGACTAAAACAGTATTTTGGTCGACAAATCTAAATGGAGCATTTTGTATATGCAAATCTTCCTGAATTTTTTGAACCTGAATTTGCAGTGGTGGGAATTAGCCCTCTTTTTCCGTATGACTAATAATGTGTGGGGAGTATGCGTGGCAACCGCTACTGTACGGCTTTTAGAAACTCGTTACTTAGCGGTGAAACACTTGGCCCGAAATAATGAGTGAGTTTTCCCTGCTCGTCAATTAAATATTTACTGAAATTCCAATCCGGTGCATGTCCATTCCAGCCGTTTTCTTTTCTATCGGTAAGCCATTTGAAAATGGGTTGCTGTTGCTCGTTTTTTACCACAACCCCTTTTTTNGCAAGTGGAAATGTCACCCCGTAATTTACCTGGCAGAATTGTGAAATATCTTTGTCATCACCTTTTTCTTGTTCCGCAAAGTCATTTGCCGGAAATGCAAGTATCGTCAATTTNTTACCCAATTTTTCGTGTAATGATTGTAGCTCGGCATATTGCCCGGTATAACCGCAGTTTGAAGCCGTATTCACCACCAAAACTTTCTTTCCTTTAAAATCTGAGAAGTCAGCCTCTTGTCCATTATTCAGAGTGGCTTTCAGTTCATAGAAGGATTTTGGTGGTTCCAGGCTTTTNTCGTTGTGTAGTATTGTTCCGTTTTTGCTGATTCTTCCAAGTTTGCGCACAACCGGATATAAGAATCGCAGTATCTTTTGTAGTAATGTTTCCGTCTTCATAATCTTTGGTAAGAGTTCATTAATCCATATATCCAACAATTCAAACTCTGAAATGTTTTATCCAACTCTGAAACTTCTTTCACTAAAAGCAGGAATGGTTGGTTCGGCTTCGTAGAAATATTTTATTTCATCACTACTTTCCATAAGTCCCAAACTGTATAGCACAGGCACGAAATGGTCAGGGGTGGGCGCAGCTAACTTGCCTAACTTATGGCTGTTTGCGTAGTCAATGATATTAGCAAAGTTTCGGTCATCAACTTGTTGCTTAATCCATGCGTCATATTCTACTTCCCAACCATAAGGGGTCCTATCATTGTAACGCATTTTTTGTCCGGCTAATGGCAAATTATGGATGAGTGCTCCGCTGCCAATAATCAACACACCTTTGTTGCGCAATGATTTTAGCTGTTTGCCTAATTCATAATGATATTCAGGCTTGGCATAATAGTCAATGCTCAATTGAAAGACGGGAATGTTGGCTTCAGGAAATAAGTGCATCAGCATAGGCCACGCTCCGTGGTCTAAACCCCAATCGGTTGTTTCGGAACTAGAGGGAGCTAATTGCTTTACTTCATGAGCAACTTCGGGCGAACCTTTAGCTTTGTAATATACCTTGTAGTATTCTTCGGGGAAGCCGTAATAATCATAAATCTGTTTTTGGTCGGGCGATATGTTTACGAATGTTCCTTTTGTACACCAATGAGCCGACACAACTAACGCAGCTTTTACGTCATAATTTTTNTGCAAGTCTTGTCCTAATTCAAACAACTTTTGCCAAAACGCTCTCTCGCTTCTGGAAACAGGAATATCCATCGGGTTGCCGTGCGATGTAAACAACACGGGCATCTTCCTGCTTTGGATAGGAAGTGCATCAGTAAAATTTTTAAATCCAGCCAATGTTCCCATAGCGGTTAGTGCTAATAATGACTTAATAAATTGGTTGCGCTCCATTAAAATAAATTATGCCTTGGGTTGAATTGGCACCTTCTTATACCTGCCCCATACAATAAAAAGTGCAATTGTTCCTAAAATCGAATTAACAGGTAATAACTCGTATTCGCCTTTGGATACATGATATATAAAAGCAAATACCATAACTATAAAAAGTCCTAATGCCGCCAATGGCGTAAGCAATGGTCTGATGCGCAACAATGAAGGCAGCAAAAGCCCGATACCTCCCAACAACTCCGATGCACCAATAAACCTGACCATCCCAGCGGAAAAATCATTTACCCATGACATGGATTTGGCAAGCTCTTCTACAGGTTGGGCTGATTTCATAGCACCTGCCATTAAAAACATAAGTGCTAATAATACCTGTGCAATCCATAATGAGATGTTGAGCGCTTTACTCTTATTTGTTGAAGTCATATTTTTCTATTTTTTGTTAAAAAAGAATTTAAAAATTGATTTACTGAAGTTGGCTTTCTCCCAAGAAGTTTCGTCAAATCAGTAGTAGGCACATTCATAGTATTTGCGGCAAAAGCCACAGCAAAAGCTGAGAACATGCGGGCATACATTTCCGGAACACCATACTTTAATAACGTTTGGATATATACATCAGGTTCGGGTGAAACATAACTGATTGAAACCCCTGTGATGTCAGTGATGTAACCGGCAATTTCATGAAACGACACGGGTTGCTCTATACCGATATTATAGGTTTTGTTTTCGTGTCCGGTTGTGGTAAGCACATTGGCCAGGGCCTCGGCAATTTCGTCACGTAGCACAAAATTGATTTTACCATTACCGGCTGGAACAAAAATGGTTTTTGTGTCCACAATATTCTTTCCTATGAAGTCCATCAACATGTCCAGGTAAAATCCGTTTTCAAAAAGAGTATAGTTGATGCCGGATTCTTTCAGGTATTTCTCAGTTTCCACATGGTCTTTGGCAATAAACCAAAGTGGCGAGGTTGGGTCGTCATGGGTGCGAATGAATCCCGTATATATAATGTGCTTTACGCCATTTTCTTTAGCCGCATTAATTGCATTGATATGATGGATTGCACGACTTTTGGTCATTTCGCTTGAAGAAATGAGTAGCATGGTTTTCACGCCTTTTGTGGCTTGCAGTAATGAGGTGTAATCGTCATAGTTCCCGATTTTTACATCTATGCCTTTTGATTTGAGGGTTGCTGCTTTATCCGCGTTACGGGCTAATGCTATAATGTTNGTCTTTTTATGCTTAGCCAAGAGGAAATCAATTGTTGCCGTGCCTAACTGACCCGTTGCTCCGGTTATCAATACTTTGTTCATCGTTTATTTTTTTTTGAGTTTATTTGATATTGAACAAAGATACTTACATTTGCTATACTTTAGTAACCGCTATACAAGAGTATAGCGCTATACTCTTGTATAGTAATTGTAAATACAAAGGATATGAGCAGATTATCAAAATTAGAGCAGGTCAAGAATTGTTCAGGAGAGTTTGTGTTAGCCGTAAACGACACAATGAATGTGTTGAACGGTAAATGGAAACTCCCGATAATCGGTTCGCTACTCTATGGCAAGAAGCGTTTCAAGGAATTGGAAAGGGAAATCCCTAAGATTACACCTCGTATGCTTTCCAAAGAATTGAAGGATTTAGAAGTCAACGGAATTGTAACCCGCACAGTTTATGCTTCCATTCCCGTAACCGTTGAGTATGAACTGACCAAATCCGGGAATTCACTAAAAACTGTTTTGGAGGTAATGGTTGAATGGGGTTTGCAGCATCGAAAAAGGTTTATCGGAAAAAGGAGAAGGCTGGAAAAAACCTTATGGAGATAAGCCATTAGTCCTTGCTAATTTATAACTATAACTCAATACTCTACCGGATAAGGGAGTGGTATTTTGTAAGGAACTTTTGAACTATTGTACTTTTTAGTTCAAGCCAATTGAAGAGAACAATTCCAGCCACAGCGCATCCAATTCCAAGAAAAACATCAAGTAAATAATGATGGCGTGAGTATACTGCCGCAAACCAAATACCTATTGCTACTATACCAAAGAAGATGTTCATCATGCCAATCTTGTGTTTCAGTCCATAATAAAATACAATTAAAGGATAGGCTGAGTGAAGGGAAGGCATGGCTGCAAACACATTAGAACTTTTCGAATATAATGCGGCAAAAACCGGCACTCCGGTAAATTGATCAAAGGACGATAAAGCAGCCACATTGCCCGGTGTGTGTGGAATAAAATGAAATCCAATATTTTCCACGTACCAGGGCGGGGCTGCGGGGTACAGATAATATATTACAAAGCCAATTAAATTAACCACCAGAAAAGTGAGCGAGAATTGTAGAAAAGCAAGCCTGTTCTTGATAAAGAGATAAACAGCAAATGCTAATGGCACAGGTATCCAACACAGGTAGAACAGTCCGGCCAATAAGTCAAGGAATAGGCGGCCATTGGCTTTAAAGTATTCGTTGGGCGTGAGTATGGTACCTTCTCTATGAATTCCAAATAGTGCTTTTTCTGCATTGTAAAGACTTTCAATATGTACAGTATTGAAGAGGTAATTAGGGAAAGCCTTCATGCTGTCGAAGAGTACCCAAAACACTATAAAGATGAGAAAGCCCAATATTAATTTCCGAGTCTGAAATGATGAAAAATAGAGGGCATTGAATATTCCCACGAGCACAATTTGATCGGCTTTAAATCCAATAATAATATAAGCCAATACCAAATAGGCTATTGAACCTGAGGCTACCGCTGCTACATCTTTGACCGAAAACAGGGATTTGGACGAACCCACAGACGACTGTTTCACAACTATTAAAAGTCTGACCGAAAAATTTTGTCCCAAAAGGAAGAACTCACGCCATATCCTTTCGTGGCATCAGTATAATGATGAAGCATGTGATGTTGTTTTAACCTCTTCCAAAATGAACTCTTAAAATTAGCATGATGCAAAGCATAATGCGAAATGTCGTAAAATAAATATCCCGAAATGAAGGCTGAAAAAAAGGANTACAAATATTGAGTTGGTAACATGGCATCAAACAAAAAGTAAAAGCCGGTTGCCAATGGAATACTGACAGACGGAGGCAAGACCAATCGTTTGGCATCATTAGGGTAATCATGATGTACACCATGAAAAATAAAATGCAGCCGCTGGCCCCAATTGGATGCAGGTACAAAGTGAAATACAAACCGATGTAAAATGTATTCCGTAAAAGTCCAGACAAACAGCCCGCCCACAATCGCCAGCAGAAAGTCTGTGATTGCAGCCACAACAAAGCCATTCCATCCGAAATACAGAATTACAGGAACATAAATAAACAACGGAACCGAAAAATGCACTTTGGATAAGGCTTCCATCCAGTCACGCTTAAACATTCGCTGCGACTCAGATGAATTCGATATAAATTTTTTTCCATCTTTCTTCACATTATTTGTTTATCTATTAGTAAAGTACTCAATTATCCGAAATAGCGAGAACAAGATCACGATCAAGAAATTCGGCTTGCCAGTCTATCTTTCAAGGTTTAAAACGCGTGATTACTTCCTTTCCCGTATCAGTATCTGTGCCTGTTATTTCCACATAAACCACATGCGGAAACCAAAAAGTTCCACCTTCAATGCTTACAAATACTCGATTCAAAATGCATAGTTTATCCCCAATCAGTGTGTATGCTTTAAAAGTCTTGTCTTCATTTGACCGCTTCAGATAAAACACATACTTTTTGTAAGACACAAAACGCAGTTCATAATTGTCTTCATTGATTTTTGTGGACTTCAGACCATACGCATAATTCTGTTGAATTAAGGATAGCTCCTTATAAGTACCATCTTCTGCAAATCGAATCCAGAATACGTGAACAGGTTCCTCTTTATTTAAAGATCCATCACGCTCCTTATTTAGCGCATAGATAATTGTATTTATATTTGGTGTACGCTGGATATAAAACAACATATCTTTAATACCGGTGGGTTTTGGGAAAGAATCATTTTCTGGTAAATGGTTTCCCAGCGGCATTTCAATTCCTGAATATGCCAGTTGGTTGACAAGTATAATTGTAAAGAGTAAAAAAATTTCATTTGTTAACTCATTTTCNTCAAGTGCCTTGCGTGAATCTCTCAGGCGATTTATTGCCGTAATATTTGTAAGTATGGCTAGCACGGTTATTGGGATTGTAAAAATTGAAATCGACTCAAACACCTGGAAGGGGATACCTGGAATAAAAAGTTTGTAATCTCCAATGTAATTACCAATGATACCACATAGCAAAGCAGAAACACCAAGTAAAACTACTCGCTCAGGGCGTTGCATTAACCCTCCTTTGCATTCGATGCCCAGCCCTTCTGCCCTTGCCCTTACGTAGCTTACCATCATTGAACCAATTAAACCAATAAACGCAAATAGTGAACTTAAAAAATAGTGATGTCCAACCAAATAATAACAAATACCCAGAAAAGTGACCAACTCCGAATAACGATCTAACACCGAATCAAACAAAGCACCAAACTTTGAACTCATATTTCCCATACGAGCTACCTGTCCATCCAACATGTCAAACAAACCCGCAAAAAGGATCATTGCNCCGGCCCAACCAACATAGGACAAATCTCCCCGATTACCCGCCTCTGCGCCAAAAATAAATATAATGGCTACAACGATATTCATTAAAAAACCAATCGTAGTAACCATGTTTGGTGTTAATCCCATTTTTATTAACAGCCTTACAAATGGATTTAAGATAAAATATATTATCTGCTGTAGCTTGTCACGCAAAGGCATATTTGAAATATTCATACATTAGTCAAAAATCAAACTTAAATCTTGCTCGTATTCCCCACTCTGCAACATTAGGGTGGTTCAAATAAGATAGCCGCTTCACTAAGTCTACCCTGAAGAACTTAAAGACATTCGCAATTCCTATACTGGCCTCCATGTAGGGCTCTCCCTCCAACGAATACGTTTCCGGAATTCCATCAACTGTTGTAGGGAATTGCATCAGGCCATTAGAATCGGTAGGAATGTTTTCATGCCGAATACCACCAAACAATACTTTAAAGGTAGCTACTTCACGTAATTTGAGTTTCTTTAATAATGGAACCTTATTGAAGAAGAAACCATTGAAATAATGATCGAAGTGAATACTCACATACTGATCACTTACAAACTCCAAAAAGTTCATCAAGTTGTAGGACTGAAGCTGGTAAGAGTATGTTTGGTTGGCTCGGTGAATTGTAAGAAGGGGATACGGCACGATTCCGAATATATATCCTCCCTCCGCAACAATATCGGTGTAACCAAATTGTGAAAAGTAAAATCGTTTATAAATATTAAGCGAAACGTTCTGATAGTTGTATTGACCACCAAGCATTCCTTCGATACCGTTGATCAATCGAACTGTAATAATCGGGTATTTATTGGGAATTGGGATACGATAAAGTTTGCCTTGATAAAATTGCTCCTTCGGAGCCCAGCGTAATTCAAGTGAAACCTCAGAAGTAACAACTTCTGAAACAGGTTGAACTCCATCTGGCTGCTCAATATTAAAACTAAGTCCTCCTGCAGCTTGCTGAGCCCAGTTTTTNATTCCGACACGGAAGGAGAAATGATTTTTGAATTCATGCCCGTAATCTACATTCCATATATCGTTATACAACCATTTATCGTTTACGCCTCTTTTAAAGGAAAGCAGAAAATTATCCTCTTGAACAAATTGAAGTTCCTGACCAGGAATCTTTGTATCATGCTGGTAGCTTAACCGGATGGACCTTATAGGAAATTCNCAATGGAGACTTTTTGTAAAAGAATAGGTACCTCCGAGATAATATTTCCATCGTTCGTCCTTAAATCCATAAGCCACATAGGACTCGAGGTACAAACGATTATTAAATTTAGGAGTTGTGCGACCACCCACGCGCAACCTGAAACCCTCAACGGGGTTAAAACTATAAAATGTATTAACAGGTCCCAGTTCCCAAGGCCCAAATCCCTGATATCCTGCCAACAGCAGGGTAGCGAAATTCATCGTTCTGCGAAACGAAGGGATTTTCTGTAAACTATCAATATTGGCATATACCTTCGATTCTGCAACCGTCAATGAATCGTGTCTGTTTGACGCCCAAAACTCATCATCTTTTTCCTGTTCTTCATTCAATACCACCTCCTTACCCCTTTGAAACATACTATCGGGCAGCGGTAAGTTTATTTCAAAATCCTTTATGGATATAGTTCGCTCTCCGAAGATTCCTCCACCTCCCTTGGATAAAGAAAAATCGGCCATCATAGTGCTCTTGGTGAGATGATAGCGCTCATCTTTGCTTCTCTCAAAATTCTGGATGATGTGCAACTCACGTACCCAATTCAGGTTTATATTTTTATTAACACCCATTTCCACGCGCTGCACAGCGTAGCGGTCATCCATGGTTATATAAAGCATACCTTGAAACAAGAAATCGGTATCATTTCTTGGCACAAAGGTAAGCTCGTAGAGCATCACATTATTCACCATCACAGTATCACTAAGATAGAACTTGTAGAATAATGGGGAGACCTCGGATATAGGACTTAAAAACTGGTTAGTAAGAATGGAAATATTGTTGTCATAAATATTAATATCCTGATACAGGTAATTCAGGTAGGTACTTAAACCCTCGTTGTCGATATAGTCTTCAAAACTAACTTTNTTATGGGCCACAATCAGCGAATTCTCTGCCTTAGGATTTTTGCGGTAATAATTTCTTGTAATTGTCTCTTGTAAATATATGGGAAGCAAGGATTTCCCTTCAATTTTGGCGGTATCAATATTCTCAAAAAGNAACTTATACTTCTTATACAATTTTTTNTCTTTCAGTTTCTCAACCAAACTGCTCAGTGAAAATTGTAGTTTCTCATACTGCTCGTATTCTACATAGTCATACGCCTGAATTTGATTTTTTTCTTTGTTGTCAATTACATTCCTGATCAGGTCAACTGCCGGATTATTTTTGTTTCGATATTTTTCCTTCTCTCTACCGGATTTCACAACAACTTCTTCAAGTATTACAGATTCACTCTTCAATGCTACATTAATCACCTGGGCTTCTCCTCTTCGCAGCGCCCGAATCACAGGTTCGTACCCCACGAAGGAAAATTGTATTTGAGTGTATGGTTTATCAGTGGATATCCGATACTTGCCATGAGGGTCAGACGTAACACCAACATTAGTTCCGGTAAAAAANATATTTACATAAGGTAACGGTTCTTTTGTTTCGCTATCACGCACCACCCCAGTAACGATAGTTTCCTGTGCCAAAACGTACCCAGCCAAGAAAATAAAAATAAAGTTAAATATGATCTTCTATTCGATCTCACAATACAATCTTAATTAAATACAAATTTCCGCTGGAAGAAATAACTATAACTCATACCCATAAATACCGCTACAACAATCTTTGACAGAGCATAGTCAACAGCAACGAACTGAGTTAAAAAATAAATACATGCAGTAGTTAAGAGAATATGGCCAATCCACACAACGAAGTATTTCAACGCCTGTGCAGGAATTTTCTTNTTAGTCGCTTCAAATACCCACCCACGTCCCAGTAAAAAGTGAGTAATTGCACCTGAGATGCTGCCTGCTATACTGGCCGCGAGATACCAAACCTGAAAAATNTCAGCGAGTACTAAGGTCATTGCAAAATCAACCCCAAACGCAATGAAAGAGGCGAACTGAGCTTTTATATATTTATATATGCCTTTCATCAAATCAGTTTAAGAGCCAAAGCACCTTGAACAACACCATTGGCGCAAATGCCTGCTATTACATCATCTATCATTACACCCCATCCTCCGGAAATNTTCTCTGCTCTTTTGATATAGAAGGGCTTCACGATGTCAAANAAGCGAAACAATACAAAAGCCATCGCGATATATCTCAAAGCAAATGGAAGGAACAGCAGGCTTACTGCCATTCCCGCCACCTCATCAATCACTACTTTACTACTGTCCTTCCCCCAATCCGCCTCGACCATGTTAGCTGACCATACTCCAACTACAAAAATGAGAAGTGTGGTTACCAATGCGCCAACACCAAATCCATCCACACCCAAGGCATACCAACCCACACACCAAACCAAAGCCGCCCAGGTTCCGCCCCCTTTTAGGTAGCCTATGCCCAGTACTGAACTGACCAGTTTGTGAATCCACATTACAACGACTCGACCATATCCTGATAGTAATCCAAGCCCAGGTGGGTTATTAAATCCTCGCCCATGATATGACGAAGGGTATTTTGAAGCTTCATCAATTGCTTGAAAATATCATGCACCGGTGGCAAACCCTCTGTAGTCTGTGGTGACTTAAAATAAAATGACAACCACTCCTGAATACCACTCATATTAGCTCGCTTGGCTAAATCCATAAAAAGCGCGAGGTCTAGTACGATTGGTGCTGCAAGAATGGAGTCTCTGCACAAGAAATTTATCTTGATCTGCATGTGATATCCCATCCATCCGAAAATATCAATGTTATCCCAACTCTCCTTGTTATCTCCGTGAGGCGGATAATAATTAATCCTCACCTTATGATACAGGTCGCCATATAGCTCCGGGTTCTTTTCGGGTTGGAGGATTTGCTCGAGTACGCTCAGTTTCGAAACCTCTTTCGTTTTGAAATTATCGGGATCGTCCAACACCAGGCCATCGCGGTTACCCAGGATATTGGTTGAGAACCACCCGTTTACTCCAAGCGCTCGTGCTTGTAAGCCAGGAGCCACAATAGTTTTCATCAATGTTTGGCCCGTTTTAAAATCTTTGCCTCCAATGGGTGTACCCGTTTCTTTTGAAAGTTCTATTAATGCCGGAATATCGCAGGTGAGGTTAGGTGCACCATTGGCATAAGGAATCCCCATTTTTATAGCAGCATAGGCATATATCATGCTGGGTGAAATAGTAGGATCATTTTTNCTCAACCCTTCTTCAAATGACTGAATGGATTGATGAACAGTNGTGGGCTCAATATACTTCTCTGTAGAACCACACCACACCATAACCATGCGGGTGCAATTGTTTTTACTTTGAAATATTCTAATGTCTTCCATCACTGCGTCTGCCAAGTCCAATTTGGTTTTTCCATTCTTTACGTTTGTGCCTTCGAGGTTTTTCACATAGGTCTTGTCAAATACCGCCTTCATAGGAATTATTTTCTCTAATTCAGACTTGATTGAGCTAAGCATGGATGCCTCAACAACTTTGGCGTTCATTGCCGCTTCATATACATTATCCTTGTAGATGTCCCACCCACCAAATACAATATCGTTTAGGTCGGCCAACGGTACAAAATCCTTGATCTTTGGATACCGGTTCTCCGTACGTTTTCCTAATCGAATGTTGCCCAACTGTGTCAAGGAGCCGATGGGCTGCGCCAATCCCTTTCTAATGGCTTCTACTCCCGCTATAAGTGTTGTTGCCACTGCACCAAGGCCGGGTATGAGTACACCTAGTTTTCCTTCTGCTTCACGTATTTGTTCTTTCATAATTTTAACATTTAAATCCAGTTGTGTTTTTGATACCATTGTAAAGTTTGCTTTAATCCATTTTCAAGTTTATAGGTTGGCTTAAATCCAATATCATTTTTAGCNTCCGCTATGTCGTAATACCAATTGGCTGCTGTTAGTTCCATTAATTTTTCCCTGTTTAGGGCTGGTGTTTTACCATTCCAGGAATACAAGGTCTCCAACAGGCCTGCTATAATTTTTATCATTCCAAATGGCAAGTGTATCTTGAGCGTACGTTTACCCAGCACCTGTTTTGCAATATTTCCAAGTGCATACCGATCATATGATTCTCCATCTGTGAGGTTGTAAGTCTTTTGAACTAAGGATGATTCCAATAGTTTTATGGTAACGTTTGCCAAATCCGTTACATGAATAAAACTCAATTGCTGAGATGAATTTCCAATGTATAATTCAAGTCCCCTGCTTATCGCTTTTAATATTATGAATATATCTTGCTCTCGCGGACCATAAACAGCCGTTGGTCTTATTACTATTAAAGGAAGGTTGAATTCCGCCAAATACTGTTCAGCCTTTAACTTACTAATTCCATAAGACGTAACTGGATTGGGTTTTATTTCAATCTTCTCTCCTGACTGAGGCCCGAGGGCTGCAAGGCTACTGACCAGAATAAATTTCTTCAGGTCCAAACCCGATTCTTGTGCTGCCATGGCCACATTTTTNGCATACTCAGCATTAATCATCTCGTACTCTTCCTTTCTCCTTGCTTTTGTAGAGCCGGCAGCGTGTATTATATAATCATATTTGTTCGTTCTGAAATTCTCTTCCAATTGGGTTGGGCTGCTCAGATCAGGGTAGGTAAAAGTGACCTGAGATGTTTTGAGATGGTCTATCTTGCTGGATTGCCTGACCGCAGCAAATACTTCAAAATTATGTTCAAGGGCTGCTTGTATCAGATGATAGCCCAAGAAACCACTCGCTCCAGTTATTAGAACCCTTTTACTCATAATGATTTCTCGAATATTCTATATCGCTTGTAGGGCACACCATTAATTTGCAAAAGAGCCCGGTTCATCAATTCATTGTTCTCCAACACCCAACTGGCTTCAGCCATCTTAAAATTCTTCTCCCGGTAGGACTTTATTATTTGGCCATAAAAGCATGCCTCAATTCCCATCTTGCGATAGTCCTCTAAAACACCCAGCGCAATAATGCGCAAAGCATTTATCTTCTTACGCTGAAAGAGCAGTTTGAATAATCCAAAGGGAAGCAATCTGCCTTTCTTGATTTTTATAAGGATTTGATTAAGGTCTGGGATCGCTAATGCAAAGCCAATAAACTTCCCCTCATATTCTGCTACCAGACAAAAATCCGGATCCAACAGCATCTTCATATCCTTGGCCAGGTAATCAAATTCATGGTTCGTCATTGGAACGAACCCCAAATTTTGTCCCATGCAGCATTATAGACTTCACGGATTTTGGTTGCCTCTTCATTAAAGTTCTTTAAGCTCACTTTGCGAATAGTAACTCCCCTGTTTTTTAATCGCTCCCGAAGAGTATTAATCAGTCTCAAAGGTTTATCATCATAACCTTCTACTCCAAACGCATATGCTAACAAATCCGTCTTCTTTCTAAAACCGAATCCCTCTACCAATTCTTTATAATAGGATGGGTTATAGGTCATCATGACTATTGGAGGACTGTCATATCCATCAACCAACAAGCCGCAGGTTTCATTGGTTGAAAAATTAGTTGGACCAATGAGTGTATTTGCCCCTTTATTTTTTAACCATTCGCTTGCCTCGCTAAAAAGATGGGCCGCTACATCCTTGTTATTCTCGCAATCAAAAAACCAAAAAACCATCATTTGCTTTATTAAAGATGTTGTGGTTACTATTTGATATTGCCGCAATCCGGCCAACTATTTTTTCATTGCGATATGCAAGAAATGCCTGTACCTGAGAATGTTCATGAAATGGATGCTTGCCTGGCGTCAGTAAATCGCGTTGAGCCACAAATAGCTCAGGAACATAGTTCTTATCTCCTCTGAATAGCTCATGCGGGAAGTCAATAAATGACTGGAGTTCCCTTTTGGAGTTAACGTGCACAACCTTAACACTACTCATTACTAAGCCTTTACGAGCGATATAGATGAAATTTGCTTTGAAACTTTCGCCATTTTATCGACCGCCTCTTCAATCTGACTAAATGAATGAGTAGCCATAAGCGAAAAGCGAATCAGGGAGGAATCAGAGGCAACAGCCGGTGATACTACCGGATTAACAAAAACGCCTTCTTCCTGAAGTAGTTTTGTCATTAAGAATGTTTTATCATTATCCCTGATATAAATTGGAATAATAGGACTCTCTGTTGCACCAACATCAAAACCTTCCTGTTTTAGTAGCCGCATGGCATATTTGGTATTTGCCCATAATTTTTGCATATGCTCAGGCTCATTTTGTATAATATCGAGTGCTGCAAGCCCACTTGCTGCTGAAGCTGGGGTCATACTTGCACTGAAGATCAACGAGCGTGCATGATGTTTCAGATACTCAATGGTGTCTCTGTCGCTGGCTACAAATCCNCCTAACGAAGCCAGAGATTTACTAAAGGTTCCGGTTATAATATCTACCTGATCGGTAAGATCAAAATGAGAAGCTGTTCCCGCTCCACCCACTCCTAATACTCCAAGGCTGTGCGCATCGTCAACAACTACGGTTCCATTATACTGCTTTGCCAGCTCAACAATTTCGGGCAGTTTGGCAATATCGCCCTCCATACTAAATATGCCATCTACGGTAATTAGCTTTATTGATTGCTCAGGCAGCCGACTTAGCTTTAGCTCAAGGTCACTCATATTGTTGTGAGCGTACTTAATAACGCGCGAGAACGAAAGCCTGGCTCCATCTATAATAGAGGCATGATCATATTCATCGAGCAAGAGGTAATCATTCCTGCCTGTCAGGCATGAAAGCACTCCAAGATTAACTTGAAAGCCCGTGCTGAAAATTACAGCGGCTTCTTTGCTAAGAAATGAAGCAATTCTATCCTCCAGTTCTATATGTATGTCAAGTGTTCCGTTCAGGAACCTTGAACCTGCACAGCCACTACCATATTTGGTAATCGCATCCTTGGCCGCTTCCTTAATCTTCGGATGATTAGTAAGACCCAGGTACGAGTTCGAACCAAACATCAGTACCTTTTTGTGGCCAATATAGACTTCTGTATCCTGAGCTGATTCGATAGGTCTGAAATACGGATATATTCCTTTNTCCTTGGCTTGATTTGCGGTTTTAAATCCTGCCACTTTTGCGCGTAAATATTTACTCATAGGGTCAAAACATTAATTTAACATCAAGAGATTATAATATGTTTTCAAACTTGGGCTTTGCCTGTTTGGTTCCATCTTAAATTCCGAAGGATAGTGATCAAACCCCGATATTCTCGGCCCGGGCCGTACTTGAAACTTAAAAATAGAACCGATCAAACATTCACCCAGGCAACACATACATCATAATTTTATATTTTCTTAATAAAAAGATTTCGCAAAATAGGAAAGCAATCGCTATATTTTAATAATCACTATACTAAAGTATAGCGATATACCCTTGTATAGTTGATACAGTATCTGGGGTTTTACAACATCAAAAAGCACGGCAAAAGGCAAGGTTTCCGGAACCATCGGATGTTAACCAATTAACCCCATTAATGTTTATCATTGTTTGATAGTTTTTCCATGAAGTTTTTTCAGCATTATTTATTTAATTACTTTCCTGCTTTAAGTAGGTTGAGATTTTTAATTTTTGCCCTCCCNCACATTTTTTGTGCATAGTCTGTGAAGTAGCGATGAGAATCNAAAAAACAAATATTCATTTGGCTCCATTCCTTATCCGTAAGTTCCTGGCAATTTTTAAGTTCTAACTCTTCTTTGAGGAGCGCACACCAATTGAAATAATCTTCTGCCCCAAGATGCTGAGCATCAGCATCGCATATAATTTGTTCAGCAAGCGTTACTGGTTCTCCCAATCTTTTTGTAGCGAGGATCAATTTTTTAACTGAGGGCATGTAATTTTCAGTCAAGTTTCGCGAATCAAGAAATGTCGATACAATGGTTACACTTGCATTTTCATGATCGTCAATATTCAAACAGTATCCTGTATCGTGGAACCAGGCAGCCACCAAAAGCTTTTCCATATCAGTTTTTGTCAACCGGTAGTGTTCGCCAAGCTCATGGCAAGATTGAACAACATTAAGGGTATGATGAATAGTATGAAACTTGCAGTTTGCAGGAAGGTAATGGTTGAACAACCCGGTAACATAAAATCGGGATTCAAAAATTAATGGATTACTATCAAATTCAAATATTGACATGAGTATTTTCCTTGCCATTAGTTGATGTAATTGCAAATGAATGCGATCGTAAAATAATTTCTTTGACCAACGACAGTTCCCGCTCTGAACGTGGGCTGTAAAGCATAATAAAGTTTGATGGGATCTCTTTTAAAAAAGCCAACGGATGGAATTCTCCCCAACCTTTTACAACAATCTCCTTGGCGTCTGCCATTGGAAGAAATAAATGTAAACTACCATCAGGATAGGGATGAATGTGACAAAATTCCCGCTCTATTACCGCATGTGGATTGATAAGTCTGACTGCTTCGGAGAGAAACAGCCCTTGTGCTCCAGACTTAGATATTATTGACGGCTTTATCTCTACAAAGCTTATGGTATGTGCCCAAATCATAAGTTTGTTGTGAATGTGATGGGTCCCGTTTTGTGACAATTGCTTGTGAGGGCTGGTCGCGGTGGTTAACGGGGTAAAATCTTCACGATCCGAAAGTTCCAATTCATTCATTTGCTTGTTCAGTTATTTTGATGTTTCAGCATTTGGATCAATAAATTGCTGATTATTTCCGGGTATCCTGCCATCAGTTCGTCATACTCTTTCGTAGAAATTCTCAGGCTATATGAAAAAACAATTGCATTCATCAACGGGAATGAGCAAAGTGAATGCATTATAATGTAGATGTGCTTAGAGTCCACATCAGAACGAATCTGTCCTTCCTGCTTTAATCTCTCGAAGTAAAGCACAAATTTGTTGAGTCCCTTTCTGTACCTTTTAGTTCTTGATGACAGTAAATCAGGTTTTCGAATGATTTCCCGCAGCAGGAATAACATCGAGTTCGCTTTGAGAAAAGTAATGAACGTGCTGATAAATCTTTTCAGTTTCAATTCCCAACTTTCATCCGGATCCTGATCCCATGTAGATAACAGGGGCATGAATCGTTCGAGTGCTTCATCGAAAATCCGCTCAAACATTTTATCCTTCGATCTGAAATAATAGTGAAGCAATGCCCGGTTGATCCCTGCACGATCTGATATCTCCTGCATCCTGGCCCCATCAAATCCTTTCGATTCAAACACCTTTCTTGCGGCCACCAAAATCGCTTCCTCCGTGGAAATGCTTGTTTCTGCGTTCATTTCAATGTTTTTGATTTTAACATAGTGTTTTAACAATCTTGTTAAAAGTAAAATTATTCTTTTATCTTTACACCGTCAAAATTTTAGACGACAAGTTTAGAACACTTATGAAAATCATGATTGCAAGTGATTTGAGTGAAAATTCTTTGCTCATGATTGAGGAAGGAATCAAGCTTGCGCGACAACTCAACGGAGTTGTTTGGATTATTCATGTGGTGGACAATACATCACAATATTCCACTCTTGCTCCAGGACTGCCTAAGGTTTGGAACTGGGAAGAAATAGAACAGTACGCAATCGAATTTCTCACTAGGGAAACGCAAAAGTATGGTGACGTTGATAAAGAAGTTATGGTCAGAATTGGAGATCCAAAAAGGAAATAATAGAGCAGGCAACAAAGCTTGATATTTCTTATCTGGTCATTGGAACACACGGTAAGACAGGACTATCCCATTTGGTTATGGGGAGTAATGCAGAGTATTTGATAAGGCACACGACTGTGCCGGTTATTGTTGTACCCTATAAAAAGAAGCTCACTAAAATAAGTAAAGAATGATAGAGGAAAAGCCAAAGAATACCGGGACAAGAAAACTTTTTGAGAGCCCCTTGCTTGAGCGATTGACACGAACGCATATTGCTGTTCCAACTTCAATACTTGTTTTATATGCTATAGCCCTGTTTTATTGGAGTATGACGCATACTGCGCNNTTACATGGGGCATCGCTACCCTTCTTTTTTGCTGGATGGTTTGTATTTACATGGGTTGAGTACAATGCACACAGGTATGTTTTTCACATGGCCACATACACGAAACTGAGATCAAAAATCCAATACACAATACATGGTGTTCATCATGAGTATCCAAAAGATAAAGACAGGCTGGCCATGCCTCCAATACTAAGCATAAGCATTTCCACAATTCTGCTTTTGCTTTTAAGATTAGTATTGGGTGACTATGTTTTTGCATTTTTGCCAGGATTTTTAGTGGGGTATTCTGTTTATCTTGGTATCCATTACAGCGTCCATGCCTTTCCACCGCCTCGAAATNTTTTTAAGACACTTTGGGTAAACCACAGCATTCACCATTACAAGGATGGTGAATCAGTCTTTGGCGTTTCTTCTCCTTTGTGGGATTACATCTATGGAACAATGCCACGTAATGCCAGTAATGGTTGACGTTCGGATTGGTTTTAAAGGCATTACTTCTGAACTCAAATAGATATGTATAATTCTGAAACCAGGGAAAAAATACTTACCTGTGCCGAGAATCTCTTCAGAAAATACGGCACCAGAAGTATTTCTATGGATGATATGGCTCATCACTTGAGCATGTCAAAGAAAACCATCTATGAGTCATTTGCAGACAAGGACGAAATCGTATATCAGATCATTACTGCTTTTCGAAAAACTGGAAGGATTAACTGAGGCCATTTTTGACAAACCAGCCAACCCGGTTGAGCAGTTAATAAAGATGTTCATCTGCATAACATCTATGATCAAAGAAACCAACCCTTCATTGATTCATGATTTACAAAAATATCACGTGAAAGAATGGCAAATCTTACAGGAATTCAGAGATGATTTTTGGCCAACAAGATAAAAGCCATTGTAACGGAGGGGATAAGAAAACAATACCTCAACTCAACACTTGATGTGAATGTTTATGTAGTACTTTTTCTTGAAGTAGTACAACTGCCTGGCAATGAAAAACATTTCCCACATACAAAATATTCTCGGCAATCAGTAACAATTAATTTAATCGATTGTTTGGTCAATGGAATTGCTACCGAAAAAGGAAGACGTGTTTTAAAGAATCTAAAGTTTAACACGCTTCAAAATCTGGATTAAATCCCTAAATAAAAGTTTATCAATAAGTATGAAGAATCTAACATTAGTATTTGTCCTTTTTAATCTCTTCCCTGCACTGCTCTTTGCACAAGATGCTCAACGCTATTCTCTCAGGCAGTGCCTGCAACAAGCCATGACAGAGAATGTTTCGATTCTCAAAGCTCAACTGGATGAGGATGAAGGANAAGCAAAAACAAAAGAAGTGACGGCCACCGCCTTTCCTCAGATTAATGCAACCGGGAACNTGATTGACAATGTGCTGCGGCAAGCATTCGTTTTTCCGGCAGCACTGGGCGATCCGAATGCAGGCCCCGATGACTACATTGTACTACGTGGCGGCCTTCAATATACAGCATCCATAAATGTGCAGGCTAATCAACAGATATTCAACCAAAGTCTGTTTACCGGTATCAAGGCTGCAAAAGTAAGCGAAGATTATTACAGGCTTAACCGTGAACGCATTGAAGAAGAGACTATCTACCAGGTGGCATCTCTATTTTATCGCGTGGCCGCTTTGAAGACGCAGCAAATTGTTTTAGAGACTAATCAGGAAGAACTGCAAAAGAGCCTTGCTATTACCAATGATCGTTTTAACAATGGCTTAGCCCGGAAGCTTGATGCCGACAGATTACGGGTAAGCCTCACCAATATCGAAACTCAATTGGCCACCATGAAGGATACTTACAATGTGTTGATAAGCCAGTTAAAATTATTAATCGGCCTTAAGAAGGATTTTGCATTCGACATTGATTTCCAATTGCCTACTGACTTAGACTCTGCATTCTTAAATTATACACCAGGAGCATTAGATACAGAATTCGTTTGGGAAGACAAGATTGAATATAAGCAATTAACCACCCAACGTTCCTTGTATCAACTGGAGCGCAAAAATTATTCAGCGGGTTATTACCCCACCCTGTCAGCATTTGCCAGTTATACTTATCAGGGACAAACTAATTCCTTCTTCCTTTCAGGTGATTCAAATCCACTTTGGTTTGATGTCGCATCAATTGGTCTTCGTTTAAACATCCCGATCTTTGATGGTTTACGAAAGCCTGCGCAAATGCAACAATCCCGTATCCGGCAAATTAAAACGGAGAAAGATTTGGCTTTCGTCAAGCAACAATCTTCAGCCATTAGTGAAAATGCTACCCGGTCTCTTGAAGTGAATTACAAAAATTTCCAGGCTCAACGCCAAAATGTTCAGCTTGCCAACAGCATTTACGATGTAACTGAGCAAAATTATAACGAAGGAGTCAGTCCGTTAACTGATTTATTGCAAGCAGAAACTGCCAGGATAATGGCACAGAGCCAGCTAATCGAGGCATTGTTAAAAGTAAAACAATCGGAAATAGAGCTGCTTAAAGCCAACGGTGACATCAAATCTTTATTAAACTAAATTCTAACTACTCTAATTCAGGAATTATAATATGAAAAAACAATAATCGCCATAATTGTCATCATCGCACTGGTATTGATTGGTGCGTATGTCCTCAAAAACAATAAAGAGAGGATGAAGGAAAAATCAGAACTTGCAAAGGTTGTTAATGCAACAATTCCAGTAGAGGTAGCCGTAACAAAGCGGGAAGCCTTGGGTGGCAGTTTTATTGCTACCGGCAGTTTCTCTCCATCCAGACAAGTCATTGTTTCCACCGAAGCGGCTGGCAAGATCGTGAACATATCGGTTGACGAAGGACAATTTGTTCAGCAGGGACAATTGCTGGCAAGAATGGAATATGAAACACTTGAAGCGGATGTCAAATCAGCCACTGCTAACCTTAAGAAGTTAGAAACCGATAAAGAGCGCTATGAGAATCTGGTAAAGACGGGTGGAGTTACACAGGCTCAGCTTGATGACATTAATTTGAACTATACTAATGGAGAAGCAAGGTTAATAAATGCCAAAGAGCGATTGAAGGACACTTACCTGACCGCACCCTTTGCCGGTTATGTAAATAAACGCTTCATTGAAAATGGTCAGTATATCGCATCCGGTAAAGAAGCGTTCGAGATTGTCGACCTGACGAAGATGAAAATGGTTGTGAACGTAACAGAAAATCAGGTGTTACGAGTAAACCAAGCCCGGAAAATTAATGTGTCAGCAGATGTTTATCCTGATGTTAATTACGAAGCCCGTGTAAAGTTTGTAGGTGCTACTGCTGATGTCAACCTGAACTTTCCGGTGGAACTTCAAATCACAAATGTAAAAGACAAACCGCTTCGGGGTGGTATGTTTGGTCGCGCCACATTTGAATTGCCTGCGGCTGAAACCTCCCTGGTGATTCCACGGGCTGCACTTTTGGGAAGCATTGAAAACGCCCAGGTTTATGTTGTTTCTGGAGACTCCGTTATGTTAAGGGCAATCACAATCGGGAGACTTTTCTCTAATAATGTCGAGGTAGTTAATGGTATGAACGAAGGTGAGAAGGTGGTTACCAGTGGTCAAATCAACTTGACAGAAGGTGCCAAAATAACAGTCCTCAATGAAAATTAATTTACGTCAATTAGCACAACACCGATATGAAAATAACTGAAGTTTCGATANAAAGGCCATCTTTTATATTGGTGCTTTTTATAACACTGACATTTTTGGGCCTTAACAGCTATCAAAAACTGGGCTATGAATTGATGCCCAAATTTAGTGCACCTATCATAACAATTTCCGCAATCTATCCGGGAGCTTCGCCAAATGAAGTGGAGAACTCTGTGACAAAGGAAATTGAAAATGCCATATCATCAATGGAGAATGTGAATAAAATCACTGCCAGTTCTTATGAAAGCCTGTCAGTGATTGTGATAGAACTTCGGAATGAGGCAAATGTTGATTTGGCGTTGCAAGATGCTCAACGAAAAGTGAATGCTATTCTATCCAGTCTTCCGGACGATGTAAAGACACCTTCATTAGGAAAGTTCTCTTTCGATGACTTGCCGATTATTAATCTTGGCATTTCGGCAAAAATGAATGCAACTGAATTGTACGATTTGGTTACGCAACGTCTTCAGCCGAACCTGGCAAAAATTCCTGGGGTCGCGCAGACGAATATAATTGGTGGCGAAGAACGAGAGATTCGCATAAATGTCAACAGAAATAAATTAGAGGCATATAAACTCTCCCTTCCCCAACTTGTTCTACTTATTAAAAATTCCAATGTTGATTTTCCTACTGGAAAAATAAAATCTGAGGAAGAACAAATCCTGATAAGGTTGTCAGGCAAATACCAAAAATTGGAAGAAATANAAAATCTGGTGGTTGCTTCAACACCCCAAGGAGGGCCTGTTTACTTAAAGGAGGTTGCAGAAGTTCAGGATACTAAGAAGGAGGTCAAACTCATCAATCGGATCAATTTATTAAACTCAATAGGGTTAAGCATCCAAAAGCAAACTGATGCCAATGCTGTTGCTGTGAGTGAATTGGTGCACAAGGAGTTGGCCAAACTTGAAAATTTGTATTCTGATATTGATCTAAAGTTTACCATTGCCAGAGACTCTACGGAATACACACTGGAGGCAGCAGATGCAGTAATACATGATCTTATTCTCGCCATCGTCCTGGTAGCAGCCATTATGTTACTATTCCTCCATTCTTACCGGAATTCAATTATTGTAATGGTTGCGATACCGCTTTCCCTGATAGCCACTTTTATTGGTATGTCGTTGTTCGGATTCACGCTCAACCTGATGTCCCTGCTTGGTCTTTCGTTGGTGGTTGGCATATTGGTAGATGATGCTATTGTGGTAATCGAAAATATTTATCGCCACATGGAGATGGGTAAAGATAAAATTCAGTCTGCGTATGATGGCGTGAAGGAAATCGGTTTCACTGTTACCTCCATCACGCTGGTAATTGTTGTGGTGTTTCTACCCATTGCCTTGACAACGGGTATCATTTCAAATATTATGCGCCAGTTTTCTATTGTGATTGTGATCTCAACATTGCTGTCATTACTGGTGTCATTCACAATGGTTCCTTTTCTATATTCAAGATTTGGAAAATTGGAACGACTAACCGATAAAACATTCTTTGGAAGATTTGTTTTGAGATTTGAGGAAACATTAGACAGATTTATTCATTGGGTGCAGAACATATTGAGATGGTCGTTCAGACACAGGTTTATCACCCTCGGTATCGCCACCCTGCTCTTTGTTGGATCGATTAGTTTAATTGTGGCAGGCTTTATCGGAACAGAATTTATAGCCCAGGGAGATCGTGGTGAATTCGTCTTGGTTCTTGAATATCCAAAGAGAACATCAGTTGACCAGAATAATATTCAGTCGCGAAAAATTGAAGAGTATGTTTCATCCAAANGAGAGGTGGTATCAACCATCACTACCATCGGTCAAACCAATGAAGGTGGTTTCTTCGGCTCCGCTACAGGAACACCCTACAAAACAGAAATTACTGTTAAACTTGTTCCGGAAGATCAACGCGAAAAGAGTTCAGATATCTATGGTGTTCTTTTAAAGAACGAGATCATGAATAAATTTCCTGGTGTAAAAGTAAAATCAACACCTATCTCAATTCTGGGTACTGCCGAGCAGGCTCCTATTCAGCTAATTGTTACAGGTCCCACTTTTGACACGGTAATGTTCACAGCCGAAAAATCTNTGCAGGAAGTAAAGAAAGTGGAAGGAACACAGGAAGTAAAGCTTACCGTAGAGTCGGGAAGTCCTGAAGTTGTTGTTACCACCGACAGACAAAAGATGGCCGAGTTGGGACTGGATATTCAAACCGTAGGAGCTACCATGCAATATGCTTTTAACGGCAATACCGATGCGAAATTCAGACAAGGCGAGTACGAGTATGATATTAATATACTATTTGATGAGTTTAACCGGAAAAGCATTGAGGATGTACGTGCCCTTACATTTTTAAGTAAATACGGAAAGCAGGTAAGGCTTGACCAGTTTGCTGAAGTAAAAGAAGGCTTTGGGCCATCCAAGCTTGAACGGTTTAATCGGATAACTTCTGTCAATGTTAATTCTCAATTACTCGGACGTCCATCAGGAACGGTTGCAGCAGAAATAAAGGGAATTATTGATGGCCTGACATTACCCGCAGGAGTAAGCGTGATTNTTGGTGGAAATCAGGAAAGACAAGAGGAATCTTTTGGCCAGTTAGGATTTGCTTTTATTACCTCTATACTATTAGTGTATCTCATAATGGTGGCACTTTATGACAACTTTGTTTACCCTTTTGTTGTATTGTTTTCCATACCCTTGGCTATCATTGGCGCTCTGGTTGCATTGGCTCTTTCCGCCCAAACCCTGAGCTTGTTTACAATCCTCGGTATTATTATGCTTATCGGATTGGTAGCTAAGAACGCAATTTTGGTAGTTGATTTTACGAATCACCTCAAAGAAAGAGGGATGACTACAGAAGAGGCATTGTTGGAAGCAACAAAGGAACGGCTTCGCCCTATCCTGATGACAACCATTGCAATGGTTGCGGGTATGATGCCTGTGGCATTGGCCACGGGTCCTGGTGCGGATTGGAAGAACGGCCTTGCCTGGTCGATAATCGGTGGCTTGACCAGTTCCATGTTTTTAACTTTACTAGTCGTTCCTGTAGTTTATCAGCTTGTTGACAGAGTTTTGATAAAAACCGGGCTGTTAAATGAAGCAAAAAAGCCAGGTATAAAGAGTTTGCGACTTAAAGTTTTTTTCATAAGTGTAGGCATGGCCTACACTTATGGCTATATTATATTAACGATTTGTGTATGTTACGTGACAATCCGGATCAGACAGTTCAGACAAAATTTAACTTTTTCAACTCCCTTTAACGTTTTTCATCTCTATTTCAACTTATTTTTAACTTTATTTGATTGATTACTCATTCATTTATTTTTGAAGAAATTCGTTAAGATTCATTCACAATGTTTTACAATCGTTCATAACCATTAAGTACCCTTTGTTCAACCTATAAATTTACTTTCTCAACGCAAAACAAATTATGAAGGGAAAGCAAGGTGAGGAGCAAGTGAAAGAGGAGGTTTTCTTATTAAAGGCACTTACACATAAACAACTCGCGCAGATGTACGGAGTTAGTTGGTTAACATTTCAGAACTGGATCAAGAAAGTTGAACACGAGGTCGGCAGAAAGACAGGCCACTTCTACCATATTCACCAGGTGAAAAAGATATTTCAAATCTTCGGATTGCCCAATCAAATTGATCTTTCTTTGAAGGACTTGAATGAAATTAATAAGTTAATCTAATCGTCATCTTCGATCCCTATTGACGACAATTATAAGATAAAGTATTACCAAAAANGTTGTTGCTGAAGTGAACAAGAATGTGGACGATGACCCCAACGTCAACCACAAAAAACCTGCAAAAGAACTTGCTATCATGGTGAACATGCTTTGAAAACCCGTGTAGGTGCCTATGGCGGTTGCAATATCCTTCTTTTCGCTAATATTGCTAATCCACGCTTTAGCAACGCTTTCGGTGGCAGCAGCATAAATTCCATAAAGGAGGAACATAATGACGAATTCATGTAACTCATTGCTGATGGACATTCCCAGGTAGACGAAAGCAAACACTGTAAAGCCGAAGATTATCGTCCGCTTAAAACCAATCTTGTCACTTAGTTTTCCAAGTGGAAATGCAGCAATTGCATACACAAGATTGTAAAANACGTATATGCCAATAACGGTGCTATCATTTAATCCGGCATCTTTTATTTTCAGTAACAGGAAAACATCCGAACTATTAATTAATGTAAATGCCAGCAGTCCTGCTACAAGCTTCTTATACGTTGACGGACTCTCTTTCCAGTACCGGACAAAAGAAAAAAACGAAACTGGGGTTAACTCGAATTTCCCTGATCCCCTCTTTGCTTCTTTTAGAAGAAACGTAAAACTTATGGCAACAATACCNGGAATAAAAGCGAGTAAGAAAAGTACTTTATAGTTTCCTGGAAATAAGTAGAGATAGATCAAAGCCAATGAGGGGCCAATAACAGCACCAACTGTATCCATTGCGCGATGGAGGCCAAACACTTGCCCTTTTGTTTGAGGAGTAGCCTCGTCTGACAGCAGTGCGTCCCGCGCTCCGGTCCGTATTCCTTTTCCAAACCTGTCAATCGTGCGCGAAAACAAAACCCATAGAGGGTATGCAAAAACTGCCATCATGGGTTTGGAGACAGCGCTCAGTAGATACCCGATGCGAACAAACGGAAGTCGTTTACCACTTACGTCAGAAAGTTTTCCAAAATAACTTTTGCTTAGTCCNATTGTTGCTTCAGCAACACCCTCCAAAACACCTATTAACAAAATCGAGAAACCTATTTCTTTTAGATATATCGGCATTACAGGATAGAGCATTTCACTTGCAACATCGGTGAAGAGGCTGACGAGCGATAATATCCAAACGGTTCGAGTAATAACCTTCATTTTTTCAAGTGCCTAAAGCACTTAGTTATTCAGTGGGGATTTTTTTAGTTGCTCCTTTATTAAAATCATATCTCCCTCCAGCGCATTTATTCTTTCGTACAAACCTGAAGGTTCTGGTGCCTGACGGGTAAGTTTGATTTTGAATTTCCAAACCTCTTTAATGTTTTCAACGGGTATAGGAAACGTGGGATACTGAGGGTCTTTGTTATCCGACTTGCAAATAATCATCCCGCCCTTATCAAGATAATTCAGGCAACGCTTCAATACTATGTTATCAACTTCCTGGGCATTATTAACCAAAATGTAAACAAACCCATCTTTAATATCTTCAAGTTTTTCAACGTATTCGCCTACCACAATATCGCCAGGAAAAATCCGGTACGGTCAGCCAGCATACTATAACCACTTACCTCAAAAGCACGAAACACTCCGTGATTCAGGCCGGGAATCCAAAAGGTTGGAAGATGCTCAATATATTCAGGTTGTTGCGCTCCCTGAAGGTATCCGGCTTGAGCTTTAATAGGAACGAGCACAATATTATCTCTTCCGGTTTTATCCACAGTAGTAACTAGAGTCCTGACGGGAGATACAGTTATTTCTACCGGCTTTTGCCCTTTGTATGTCCTACAAGATTATCCCAACTTGTTGAGTAGTACTTAACTATCTTATCAATCGACTCTAGAGAAGGGTACATTTGGCCACTTTCAATCTGCGAAACGGCTGAACGGCTCAAATCTACGGGAGCACCAAATTCTTCCTGAGAAAGCCCTTTTTCCAGCCTTAAGACCTTAATTTGGTTTCCTAAGACACTCTTTGTCAGCATAAATATATTTGTTTAGTAAAACTTGACAATATTAGTAAGCAATACTTAACATTGCAAACTGGCTGAGAAAATTATAAAGAGAATGTATATGAAGCGTGAAATCACAAAAACCGAGGAAACCGGACACAAACCAGAAATTTTCGTCTTGAGACCATACAATCACAAGCAACTGGCGGACTTCTACGGAGTATCTTGGTTGACGTTTCAGAGATGGGTGAAAAGAATGAAGACCAAATCGGAAAGAAGACTGGACACTTTTACAGTATTAACCAAGTACTTATTATCTTCAAGATATTTGGTATGCCTAAGCGATTCAAAGTTTCATTGTCTGAGGTGGAGGAAATGTTTAAGGCCGCGTAATGATTCCACAGGTAAAATATGGGCAATAATTATATTTGGTTGGCGGCAAGCACGGGACATGCAAGTTAGAGCGTGTGGGCTAATTTGACTAAGGTAAATATTTACATTTTTAGTTACTCATGACAACCAAGACTAAAGTTTCCAACATTATATTTTCAATTTATATAGCTATTTCATTTTACGTTTTTGGCGGAAGCATGGTAAACTCACTTGTCGGTTATCAGACGTGGAATTATGTTGGAGCAAACGAATTTGTCAAATTTCATCAAGTAGACAGCGCATTAATTAAGCCTNGTCTTTGTTATTTTCTTTTCATATCCTTCATTCCTCAGATATTGTTGCTTTGGTACAGACCTAAACCAATTTCCAAATGGCTTCTTGGATCAGCTCTGTTTCTTAACTTAGTCAATTTATTTTCAACAGTAATAATTCAAATTCCTATTCAAATGGAGCTTGATAAAATATATTCATTGGAATTAATTGAAAAGCTTATTACAACAGATTTGATTTACAGACGAACTACGATAAGTTTAATTGCAGTATTGAATTTTATCATGTTATACAAAGTAGTGAATCATTCCAGCAATGAATAGATAAGCTCTCCGTATACAGGTTTTAAGCTGGAATAGATTCAGCTCTAATACATTAAAAAGCTTGATAAATTGATTTTGAAGCTCACATACCTACATCTCCACTCAATCAATTCATTGAGAGTTTTGTCTATTACAAGGGCTATAACCCCGACCATTCGGTGGATAGGTTTTTACCTGATGGTTACACTTATGTGGTTTTTGACCTGACCGACTATCCAAAATTCATTTATGACAATCATTCATTAAAAGAAATACAGTCTTGCAGAAATGTTTGGTTTTCAGGCATCAGAGAAAAATACATTACCATTCCTTCGGGGCGTGACAGTGAAATGTTTATCATCTACTTTCAGAAGGGCAAAGCCTATCCATTTGTAGAAATGCCGATGAATGAACTGACAGATTTTGTTGTGGACGGAGAACTTGTAATGTCAAATGAGATCCTGAATATGAGAGAAAAGCTACTTGAATGCTTAACCGTTCAACAAAAGTTTCTGTATGCAGAGGAGTATTTAACAAAAGCCTTTTCAAGAAAATTACTTACAAATCCTTTTGTAGACTATTCCATAAACCAAATTTTGCAAAATCCAAATCAGTTATCTATCAATCATCTTTCTGAAAAAGTTGGGTACTCACAAAAGCACTTAATCAAAATATTTAAAGAACACGTTGGCGTAACGCCAAAAGTATTTTTAAAGATTATTCGTTTTCAAAAAGCCCTACGAGAAATTGAAACTCATAAAACCGTCAACTGGGCAAGCATAGCCTTTGAAAGCGGATATTATGACCAAGCTCATTTTATAAACGATTTCAAAGAATTTTCTGGCTTTACACCCAATCAATACCTGAAAATGCAAAGCGATTTTGCGAATTACATAGCAGTTGGGTGAGGTAAATTTTTCCAATACCTATACTTTCGTTCGTTTTATTTTTGAAATCATAAACAGTATAAAAACTATGGAACAAATTTACATAAATCATTGGGCGGTGCTTGTTTGTGCCGTTGCCAACTTGGGAGTAGGTGCATTGTGGTATTCGCCAATGCTGTTTTACAAAGTGTGGATGAAAGAAAACAACTTCACTGAAGAAACGATAAAGCAAAAATTCAATCCATTAAAAACGTATGGGCTGAGTTTTGTTCTTTCGATTATTATCAGTTACAATCTTGCCTTTTTCTTGGTGATGATAAAACCAATGCNNAAGTTGGGGGCAACAGCAGGTTTTTTGGCGGGCTTTGGATTTTCAGCATTGATATTTGGCGTTGTTGCTCTATTTGAGCAGCGTTCGTGGAAATACATTCTAATCAACGGTGGTTACATTACCATTTATTTTACGCTAATCGGCTCTATTATCGGGGCATGGCGGTAACCAAAAACATCAAAAATATGGTGAAGACGTCAGGTGAAATAGAAAAGGAATTTATTGATACTGCAAAAGATAAAACAGGGAAATCTTTGCAGGACTGGCTCAAATTAGTCAAGTCATCTGGAATTGAAAAAGAAATGACATTCTTGAATGGCTGAAAAAGGGACACGGACTAAACCATTTACAGGCTCAACTCATTACAGGGATATTTCTTAACAATGGTAATCCTGTTTACATCAATGAAAATGCCTTATTAGAAAATCAGTTTGTAAAATGCCCTGAGATGCGTTCTATATTTGACAGCATTTCCGAGAAAATTATTTCATCATTTCAAGGAACGCAACTAATTCCGAAGAAAACATATTTGTCGTTTACAGCAGTCCGTGAGTTTGCCGCGATAAATGTAAAGCCAAAGGAAATCAGGTTAGGTCTTGATTTAGGTGATGAAGCATTCACGGAAGAATTACAAAAATCAAAACTTATAGGGCCTATGCCTCGAATTTCTCACATGATTATACTCTCTGAGAGTAAGCAATTCGATAGTAAAGTAAAGGAACTTGTGCAACAATCTTTTAACCGAACTAATAAAAAATGAAAAACACATTATTTGTAATACTTGCAATTGGCTTCCTTAGTTCCTGTTCACAGGACAAAAGAAGCACAGAGGAAAAACAATATGCTATTGCATACAACATTCACGAGCACGATACTATTCATAAAAATAACTATGAAGTTATCACTATGAACATGGATGGCACACACAAAAATAACATCACAAACAATCCTGACGTGGCATGGACGTACTATGCATATGAAAATCGTTTGTTTTTTATAAGCGACAGAGATACGTGCAGCCGTTGTTTTTCTCTATGAAACTGATGTTAACGGAACGAACATAAAAAAGTAAGTGATTTAATGCTAGAGGACAGTTGGATGAGTGGCAGAAAAATGGTGAAGAACTTGTAGTTGCTGGAAGAATTGGAAAGGAATTGCGCTACCAACTTTTCATAATAAACACCAAGACTGGAACGTATAAGCAACTAACCAATGAACCCGGTGCTAAGTATGGAGACCCTTGTTTTTCTCCTGATGGCAAAAATAGCATTTTATTACCAAAAGGATAAAGCAGATAAAACAAGTCACGAGGAATTGTTTTTAATGAATGATGATGGAACTGAAATCACACAATTGACACATTACCCTGAGGACAATCCATCAGCAAAGGAATATGGTTATAGAGCTGGGGCAACAAAATGGCACCCAACAGAGAACTTTATCAGTTACGTGTCACTTCAAGACGGCAGGCATAGCATTTTTGCGGTAACACCTGACGGAAAAAACAATGGAAACTTATTGATAACGACTTTTCAGAAGGGTATCATGATTGGAGTTCAGACGGCAAATGGTTAACGTTTAACATGTCAGACATCAAAGAAACTCAATATCATATTATGGTAATGAACTGGAATACCAAGGAACTAAAGCAGTTAACCGACACAACTTACAAATCCCAACTTTCACCAGTATTTATTGAAAAGTAACACAGACAAACACTAAAGCTTCTAGTACGGAACCATAGTTTGTAAGGGTTTCTTCTTATTTACGGTATCAACCCTTGCTTGCTGCCAAAATAGAAGTTACATCAATGGCTTCCTGGCTTTGGGTGCAATCACTATTTACACTGATTCAATTTATTGTCGTAGGGTTTTTAATTGGGCTGGTTTTTAAAAAATGAATCATTGAAAGTCCTTTATAATCGTGTAAAAACCTTTACAATCCTTCATAACCATTTATAATCCTTAAACTTCACTTAGTCCCCGTTCTATTTTCGAACACAATATCAGGGGATGAAGGACAAAGTCATTATAAAGGCACAATTTCTTCAACACGTTCGAAGCGAGTTGGATGCAAAGACTAAACACAATAGAAAATCTATTGAGCGCATTGCCTCATCTTATGGAATCACAGATAAATCTCAAGTAAAAGAATACACTGAACTTGCAATCGTTCTGAAAGCAAGAAGCATTTCGCTTTCATCATTAACGATTGAAGAGAAATATTGGAACATCGTTGAGCTTTACAGAAGCCAGGTTAATATTTCTCACCGCACAAGCCAGAGCATCTTATTACAACAATACAGCACTCCGGCCCCCATTTCATTTCTTGCTGGAATTTTCACTAATGCAGAGCAGAACATTTCAGTGTTCGAACCGTCTGCCGGAAATGGTCTGCTTACAATTGCTGCCAACGCTTCTAGAGTCATTGTCAATGAAATTGATGAGCTAAGAAGATCGAACTTAGCTGACCAAGGTTATAGACAGGTCTTAAATCAAGATGCCACAAATTCTTTCAAAGGTTTTGAAAAGAAATTTGATGCAGTCATAACAAATCCTCCGTTCGGATTATTAGACAAAGAAATCAAGTACGAAACCTTCAGCATTGAAGTGCTTGATCACTTGATGGCCTTACGTGCGCTGGACTGCATGAAGGATAATGGTAAGGCTGCAATCATTATAGGAGGGCATACACGCTATGACAAGAAAGGAAGAATTCAAAAGGGGAAAAACCGCTTCTTCTTCAACTATCTTTTCAGCAGATACAATGTCGTTGATGTTATTCCCATTGATGGTTCCAAACTCTATTCCCGTCAAGGAACTTCGTTCGACACCAGGCTCATGCTGATTGATGGACGAAAATCTCAACCTTCTGGAGCAGNNGCTCCTTTACGAAATGCAGAACACGATACAGTAGTTGATTCCTTTGAAGAGTTGTATGAACGTGTAATGAGCGTAACAACACCAAGACAAGAATTCACAATGACAAAAATTGAATTAGAAGCCCAGGCTCTTGCCCTGGAGCTTGAATTAATGAGCTTCGATGAACTCGGTATGCCATACACCCCTGCATCAAGCAGTTGCTTTGTTCTCAATACAGTAGTTCCTGATTCAATGGGCTTCGAAACCCACAGTGCATTGCAGAGAATTAAGGAGGCAGTAGGTGATGATATAGATGAGTATGTACGAATCAAACTCAACTACCGAAGCAATGTAGAACTGTGCAAAGCATTATCAGCCGAGCAAATTGATGCAGTAGCGATGTCAATTTATAATATCGAAGAGAGAGGCGTTGGTATGATCATCGGAGACCAAACCGGAATTGGTAAAGGTCGAATTGCTGCCTCTATTATTAGATATGCCGTTGAGCAAGGAGTTCAACCCGTTTTCATTACTGAAAAAGCAAACCTGTTCTCTGACATCTACCGTGATTTGTCAGCGATAGGTTCTTCGCACCTTGTTCCTTTCATTGTCAATGGTCGCGAGAGTAAGACCGACATTAAGGATGAAGACGGAAACATCATTTACCAGGCGCTTCCAGCAGCAGACCAGAACAGAATATTTGAAGGGCAGCGCATACCACGAAACTTTCATTTTGTAGTAGCCACTTACTCACAGTTCAATTCGCCAGATAAGAAGCCAACAAAACCTGCATTCTTAAATGCGATAGCAGAAGATAACATTGTCATCATGGATGAGGCTCACAACTCATCCGGCTCTGGCAACACAGGAAACTTTATGCAGTCTGCCTTATCTAAATCGAGAGGTGTGGTTTTCTTGTCGGCAACATTCGCCAAGCGTCCTGATAACATGCCCATTTATGCGATGAAGACTTCTATCCGCGATGCAAGCATGACAAGGGATGCGCTGATTGAAGCAATTACTAAAGGTGGTGTAGCCTTGCAAGAAATCCTGGCGAGTCAGCTTGTAGCCGAAGGTCAGATGATACGAAGAGAACGTTCATTCGAAGGTGTGGAAGTAAACTACATTACCCTTGAAGACAAAGAGCAGGAGCATAAAGCCATTGCAGACAATATCACTTCGATTATTCGGGACATCATCAAGTTTCAAACAACGTATGTGGATGAGATTGTTGAAGAGCTTGATGACATTGCAGTAGCAGAGGGAAAACAAGTGGAGATTCGCGAAGGAACATCTCAGGCTGGAGTTGATAACCTTCCATACTTCTCCAAAGTCTTCAATGTTATTAATCAAATGCTTTTCAGCATTAAGGCTGAAGCAGTTGCAGAGCGAGCTATTGCGCGTTTGAAGGATGGCAAANAACCTGTTATTGCTTTTGCAAGCACGATGGGAAGCTTCATTGAACAAATGGAGAACGATGCAGGGCTTGCAGTTACGGATGGTGATACAATTAACGCTGATTTCTCAGTAGTTCTTCAAAAGGGACTTGATGGAATTTTGCGTTACACGGAAACCGACACGGATGGTCAGAAGGTTTTCAAGAAGTTTGAAATATCCGACTTCCCTTTAGAAGCACAAGCTGAGTACTTCCGCATTAGTGAACGAATTAAAGAGGCATCCACTGGAATTACCATTTCGCCTATTGATGTGATTGTTCGAAAAATCACAGAAGCTGGATTTAAAGTGGCAGAGGTTACTGGTCGTAAGTATGAGCTTCAGATTAACTCCAGGACAAACAAAGCATTGGTGATGACACGTAAGCGTGTAAATACCAATGATGCTTTCAGGCAATTCAATAACAATGAAGTCGATGTTCTCTTAATCAATCAGTCAGGAAGTACGGGAGCTTCCGCTCATGCCATTGTAACTCCAAAAGTTACGAAGGATAAAGTGAAGCAACGGGTTATGATTGTATTGCAAGCAGAGCTTGACATAAACACGGAGGTACAGAAACGAGGACGGATAAACCGCACCGGACAGATTTTTAAACCTATCTACGACTATGTTAACTCGGCTATCCCCGCTGAGAAGCGATTGATGATGATGCTTCAGAAGAAATTGAAATCCCTGGATGCAAACACGACCTCCAATCAAAAGTCATCTACAAAAATTTTGGATGTGCCTGATTTTCTAAACAAGTATGGAGACAGGATAGTAGCTGAATACCTAAAGGAGAATGTAGAGGTAAATATGCTACTTGATGATCCATTGGGTCTTTCAACACGTGAAGTAGATGGAGCAGAATTGGAAGATGCCGCACACAGAGTTTCTGGAAGAGTGGCAGTGCTTTCAACACTCATGCAGCAAGACTTCTATAATGAAATCGCTAACCGCTACAGTGAGTATGTAGAGTATCTCAAACAAATAGGTGAATACGACCTTGAAGTGGAGGCGATGGATCTTCAGGCGGAAACACAATCTTCCAGAACCGTGATTGTTGGCAAGGGTGGAACAAGTGAGTTTGGGGATGATAGCATTTTGGAGACAGTTATGGCTAACGTTCTCAAGAAACCATTCTCTATGCAAGAGTTAAGCAACCTACTTGCAGAATCACTCCAGGGAAAGGACGGAAAGGAATTGCAAAAGGAAGTGAAGCTAGAGTATGAAGGCTACATGGAGGAGCAGCTTCAAAAGGAAATCGCAGATAATGTGGCATACTATGAAGACCTTATGCAAAAGGTTCCTCAAGAAAAGAAGATTCAAAAGCTTGTTGAGAAGGGCAATGCAGCCGAAGCTCAAGAGGCCATTAAAGTTAGAACCAATGAACTTCATAAAGCGATGAGCGATTCAGAGGAAAAGATAAAGCGTTCATTCAATAATCGCAGACAATACCTTGAATCCATTTTCACCTCCTTCTATGTAGGACGAAATCTAAACTATCCTGTAAGCAGTTATGAGGGAGGTCAGGAACTTGTGCCTGCCGTCTTCCTGGGTTTCATCATTGATAAGAAAAAGAAGAACCCATATGCGCCAAGTTCTATGCGTCTTCGTTTTGCATTGGCAAGCAGTAATAAGTACATCGCCATTCCAGCAAGCTACGCACAGGACGTAAGAGCAATCATTGGTGCAAGTGTCGGATTACCACACCTTGAAAAGGAATCACTATTAGCAAAATGGGAATCCTCCATTAAAGAGAGCACCGTTGATAGAAAGATACGGCACATCATTACCGGAAATGTACTGCAAGCTTTCAGTGCATACAAAGGGAAACTTGTGAGTTATACTACAATTGATGGAGGAGTCAAGAAAGGAATCCTCATGCCGGAATATTGGGAGCCAGGAAATGATGTCGGGCAAAAAACAGTCGTGCCCATTTCCAGAGCAATGAAGATCATCCGGTCTTTAACGATTGGAGCAAGTATCACAACAAAGAATGGAGTATCCATTTTCCGACAACCTGGGAAATTCAAGATTGTAGTTTCATCCTCACGGTCGAAAGGTGGTGATACTTACCTTGACCCAGACCTCTTGAAGATTGTTGATGGAAACAACTTTGAAAAGATTTCTGACCGAATGACAGCATCATTGGGAGAAGGCAGAATCGATGAGTTTGTCAATGTACTTCAGGAGAAGTTTAACGATAGCGTTTCGCTTAGTCCTCCCCAGTATGAAGTAATCAAAGGAGAGATTCCGAAAAAGGAACCAAGGGCAAAGCCTACAATGGTAATGCTCCCTAAACAATCACAATCTGAAATGGAGCAACTGGAGCTTGAAGCTCTTGCTCTGGAACTTGAGTTAGAACTATTAAACTTTGCAGCGTAATGATAACAGCTAGTAATTATTTTATTGAAGTGGAGCGGATCGGTGTAGAGACTTTGCCGGAAACGCTCAAGAAAGGACATGACTTGGTTGTGAAGAGTACATCCAATGGAACAAATTGGGCGAACTATCAAAACAGCGAAGGCATCAAGAAGGTGATAGACTTGTATTTTCAAAAGTTGAATGAGTATGCAAATACAGTAAGTCCGAAAAGCATGACTCCTGAGCCATCGAAGGCGAAAAAACCTCCAGTCAAAAAGGCTGAACAAAAACGAAGCCGAAAACGGTTAAAGAAAAAAAGTGCCAAAAATGTAAAACACGTTGAGCATATCCGTGAGGAGGTGAAGTTTATTAAAAGGTATGTCGGGTTACACAACAAGGTTAAGTCGCCAAATGCCATACTTGCTTTCATCAAAGCCTTGCAACGTTCCATCGTTCAAAAGCTCATCCGCAAGACCTCGCCATTGTCGGAAGAAATTGAAATGATTCAGAACAAACTTGTTCAGGCATATAACAAGATGAAGGGCGATGAATCTTTTGCCATTAATGATAAAGACCTTAATCACCTTGTCGCAATCGCAGGTGGTGAAAAGGTGTATCAGTCGATTGCCGCTATTAAACGCTACATCGGCTTACAAGGAAAAGATGACCAGNAAAAGATAAATGATTTCATCAAGTACCTGGAGAATCTGGTTGACAAGAAGAAGCTTACCAAAGATGATCCCTATGCCGATAAAGTAAATGCTATTTACAAAAGCCTACGACAACGGTCGAGTACAAAAGTGTCAATTTCAAAAGCTGAACTAAATGGATTGGAAGGAATCGTAAAAGCCTGGGGATGCAAAAATGAGGTGGGCAGAATTTATGATACAGGTGGAAAGAAGCTAAGACCATGTAAGAGTAAAACATACTCGGATGCAAGTCGTGGAGCTTGTTCACACAACAGAGGACTCAGTGGAGTACTGACTGCGGAAGAAATGGCAACCCGTAAACTTGACTTGCTCAATTTCTTTTCATTCTGGCATTCCTTGTTTGGAAATCCCGCTAGGAACTTCACCATGATGTTTCATGGAGAGCCGCATAATGGAAAAACCATCTTCCTGCTAAAGCTTGCGCAATACCTTGCTGAGAATTTCGGTGATGTTCTTTACGTGTCATCGGAAGAATTTGCTTCGCCAACCATGACCAAGAAGGTGAACGAATTTTTGAATCCTCTGCCATCAAGGTTGCACTTCGCTGAAAACTTACAAGACCCCGACCTTTCGGATTATCAGTTTATAATTCTCGATTCAGTGAATGACCTGGGACTGAAAATCAATGAATACAAAGAGCTTCGAAAGGAGCATCCTGACAAAGCATTCATCTTTATCCTCCAGCATACCAAAGCCGGGGATTTCAAAGGTGGAAAAGATTGGGAGCATATCGCAGAAATTGCGGGTGAGGTACATAAAGGTGTGGTGAACATTACCAAGAACAGGTACGCACCTAAGAGCACTTTGGATTTCTTTCGACAATTCGGCATCCAATGGCAAGAGCCAATGGCCAAACAAAAATTAAAACCTTATCCGATCAATGGTGACATGACCACTAAGGATAGTCAGCATTACTAAACAGAATTATCTAACAATTAAACATACAAACATGGAGGCAAGTGAAGTTGGTAAAAAGCCATCTATCGGAGGATTTTTGTCTAAAATTCTCGGAGTTGGAGTAAAGGAGACAGTCGATTCCATTGGGAATGCGATCGACAAAATCGACAAGTCAGATGAGAAGCTTGAACTTCAACTGAAGTACAAGGAACTTCTCATGAACATGGAAGGAGCCTGTATTGATTATGAAAGCAAGCTGCTGGAAACGAAATCAAAAATTATTGAATCAGAAACGAAAGGCGAAAGCTGGTTGCAACGAAACTGGAGACCGATACTCATGTGCATCTGCATGTTTATCGTTTTCAATAACTACGTGCTCGTGCCATACTTCAACCTTCCGGTAACTACTCTTGATGATCACATCTGGACTTTGATGGACTTGGGTGTTGGAGGTTATGTAGCAGGTCGTTCATTAGAGAAAATCAGTGAAAACCTGGGGCCTGTTCTCTATAACGTAAAAAAGAAGTAAATAATTTTTGAACTGAATTGTAAGTATATATTTAAGGAGCGTAGGATTGGGTGAGTCAGTCAGGTATCATCTGGCACATATTATGATAAGTAGAATTGACTATTAACTCAAAACTATGCTCCTGTTAACCTTATTGTGGAATGGTGTCGTTGGAAAGGTGCAGGGAACTAGCCAAAAAGCATGGCAATAATTATACGGATGAGGAGCTATTGAAGATTAGAGATTTCTTATATCAAATGGCTGCCATCGAATATAAAATTTATCAAAGAAAGAAAGATGAAAACAAGAGCGATCATTTACACGAGAGTATCCTCTGATGAGCAAGCTGAAAAAGGATACAGCTTGCAATATCAGGAAGAACAGTTACGTAAGTATTGCACGAATAGAGATATAACGGTAGTAGCACATTACAGAGAAGATTATTCGGCCAAGACTTTCGACCGACCAGAGTTTAATAAGTTGATGAACTTTTGTAGGAAGAACCCTGGAGAGGTGGACTTGTTACTGTTCATTAACTGGAGTCGCTTTGGTCGAAATGCAGGAGACTCTTATGGCATTATTAAGCAATTGAATAAGTTGGATATAGAACCACAGGCGATTGAACAGCCTCTGGATCTTAAAGTACCAGAGAACAAGATGATGCTGGCTTTTTACTTAGCTTCTCCTGAAGTTGAAAATGACAGAAGGTCAATCAATGTAAAATCTGGTATTTATCGTGCAAAAAAGGAGGGACGCTGGACAACACTTGCTCCTGCTGGCTATCGCAACATTCGGACTGAAGATGGCCGTGCCATGATAGTCCCAAGCAACCAAGCAGATTTGATTAGAGAAGCATTCAACGAGTTTGCTTCAGGTGCTTTTGGAATGGAGGAACTTAGACAAAAACTTGTCGACAAGGGATTANAAATTGAACGCTCAAGATTTCCAGAACTGCTAAGAAATCGAGCTTACATTAGTAAGATATTAGTGCCAGCTTATAAAGATGAACCTTCATATTATGCAAAGGCAATTCATGAACCTTTAATTAGTGAAGAATTATTCTTTAGAGTTCAGGACATTCTCGAAGGCAGGTCACCGAATAGACCAACTAAAAATACGCTCAAAGAGCAACTTCCTCTGAGAGGGTTTTGGNAGTGCCGTCTATGCGGAAAGAACTTATCAGGAAGTGCTTCTAAAGGGAATGGAGGAAAGTACTTTTATTATCACTGCACTTGTGGCTGCAATGAAAGATTTAGGGCTGAAGAAGCAAATAAGAAATTTGTAGAGTATCTCCAGTTCATCAAACCTAATTCAATGACTCTTGATTTGAACTACGAGGTAATTGTAGAGTATTTTCAAAGCAAGGCTAAAAATGAAAGAACTGAGCTTCTTAAAATTGATGAGGAGATCAAAAGGAACAATCAAAGACTTCAGAATGCTCAACACTTAATGTTGGATGCTGAAATTAGCGCTAACGACTATAAGGAGATTAAGGTAAAGCTCACAACTGTTAATGATGATCTGATTCGTAAANAGGCTAACCTTTCAACTGATCAGGAGAACATCAAAGAACAATTAAAAATAGGTGTTACTCTTATTCGAAACATTGACCGATACTATCAGAATGCGACTTTAAGCGAAAAACAGCTTATCGTTGGTTCGGTGTTTCCTGAAAAATTGATTTTGAAAAAATCAATTTCGAACCAAAAGGCTCAACGAAGTTGTGGAATTAATGAGCCTGAATGCCAGTGATTTAGACCAAAAAAAGCGGACGCGGTAAAAAATTCACCAGCGTCCGCTCAAGTCGGGGTGAGAGGATTCGAACCTCCGACCTCTACGTCCCGAACGTAGCGCACTAGCCGGGCTGTGCTACACCCCGATACACAACAGGCCCAAAACTAAGCATAAGTTTGGAATCGGTACGCAGTCACCCCACTCTAATCTTTGACTGCTATAGATGAAACTCAACCAGCAATTACATCGCATTGCTCAACCACAGGCCGGATAGCGTGCTCGATTTTACCCAGCACCGTTTCCATTTGATCCTGATTGTAGTCCTGCCCGCTCTTTTTNGGAACATCATAATCCGAAAGGTCAAAATGCAGATCGGGCTTCAATTGATGATTGGCCAGACATGCTTTAGCACACGCTAAGGGGCACCCATCTACTGCAATTATTTTCCTTCCGGATTTGGCAAGTCGTACCAGCTTCTTCACGTTGCCGCCAACACCCGCAATGCACGACATCTCTGCCAGACCGCTGCGATCGATCTTAAGGGCAATGGCATTGGCCATCTGGGCAGCGCTGGAACAACCGGAGCAGGAATAGATCAAGGGCTTATTGGCCTCGTTCAGATTTTGCATGGCATCCTCGTTCAAAATCGAGGCTGCAAAGGTATAAATAAAGAGTAATTTATCCTTATATAAGGATGTGAATTTTACTGTGGCGGATATATCCCGTGCATCATTCAGCGAATTTCTGCACCTCGTTCAATAATATTTGAAGAGTTCCTCTTTTCCGAGCATCACCTGAAATTCATCGGGGTGTATGTACTTGTTCGCTTTGGGGAATACGATGTTTTCTTCTCTGAAAAAGTGTAACCGAAGTAATTCAATCAGGGCAAATCCCTGCTCAGCAGCCACATCGCAGGTGAGCGCGCGCGAAGTTGCATCGGGCAGCCGCGAAGCAAGCGCCAGAAAATTAAACAGCAGGGTCAGGTGCTGCATGATCTTCAGGTGATCATCTTCCAATACGTCTAAAACCGTCTTTGGAAATTTTGCTTTGCTGTGCTCTTCCTGTGCGATCAAATGCCGTTGCAAATCAGGAAAAAGNTATTTTTCTTCTTTCTCTGAATGTTTTACAAAGGCATCGTCCATGGACTCAAAAAANGTAGAGAAGGCTTCCGAGCCTCCGCGTAAACCCTGTTCTTTAAACGCGATCAACTGTGCTTCAAATTCTTCCAGCATTTCTCTCATGGCCTCATGTTCATCCGTAAGGTGCTGCAGGAATGGATGAAGCTCCTCGTAAGGCACGGCATCCAGTACCGGAGGTTTGTAGGCTTCCGGAGGATCCATCGGGGAAAGCTCATCGGTCAGACTTTCCTTTTCTACCAAACGCTTCAGCGGATCGGACCTGTTTATCTTGGCGAGATCAATCATACAAAAAACTTTATTAGTTGTTCTTAGGCCGAAAGACAGACCACTTTGATGCATTGGAACGGATGGTATTTTTATCCCAGTTCCAGATCACACGTTGGTAAGGCCGCCAGAGGTAATCCAGCGGGGCCACCAGGGCATGCATCAAACGTGAAAATGGAAACATCAAAACAATGAGATAAGCACCGATGATGTGCAGTTGAATTACTACAGGCATAGCAACAACCGCATCTGCGCGTGGCTCGAGAAGAAAAATTGACCGGAGATACGGAGTTAACGAAGAAGCAAACCAGGACGACCCNCACCGGTATTGAAAGGCAATCCACAATCCTAATACAACCTGTGCGAAGAGCAATACCTCCACCACAATATCAACCCAGGATGTTACCTGCCGGATACGGTCGTTTGTCCACCGCCTGTACAGCAAATTGGCGAGCCCCACAAACATGCTGAGGCCGAATGCAAAGGCCGCTACTTCGAGCACCAGCAGTCGTACCGGGTGACTGTTCCACAGCAACACACCCCTGGGAATGAGGAAGGCAATAAGGTGGCCAAAGAAAAGGAACAACATGCCCCAGTGAAAGGGAACACTTCCCCAGAATAATTTTTTNCCTTCCAGAAACTCAGAAGAAAGCGATGAGATCTGAAATTTTACCTGCCGGTACCTGTAAATGGTTCCGATNAAAAAGATGAACAGCACCAGGTAAGGCAAAATGACAAAGAGGAATGTGTTGAAAATTGTCATACGATTGAAAATTTATTCTTCCAGTTTCATTTCTACATCGATGGAGGCCATGAATCCAGAATCTTTACTCTCCTCCTGTTGGATGTTATATCCCTTCCTGATTATTTCTAACAGCACAACCAAGGGTCGGTGATAAAGGGTACTCTGATCACCACCCGTATCAATCAGTGTTTTGTGATGACGCACATACAACTCATTNTTNTTGTGTACGTTCCTCGGATCAAATTCTGAAATCATCTTCTTTAATCCGGGACAAACAATTTTTTCAATCAACTCATGGCGAATCTCCTCATCTTGCAGGTGGCTCGTCAGCCGGATAACGTTCGGGAGATGATCGGCCAATTCGTAGCCGCAATCATTTCCCACCTTTGCGTGTTCGCGGCTGAGGTTCACCAGTAACTCGGCCCGTTTGTAATCATCACCAAAGAGCAGGTAACCTACATCCAGGGTGGTGATGGCCTGCACTTCAAACGTGCGCGTGTACAGTTCCTGCACCTGATCGAGCGAACTCATGGTAACAAAATCTGTGAATGGTTCAAGCACCGCGCTTACTTCAGGGTACTTACCATCTAAAAGCAATTGGGCCTCTTTTATTCTTTCTACAATTCCTTCAACCGGAAAATCAACCAGCGAGGCCAGGGTTCCTAAATCACTTGCGATGTTGTTTCGGTATTCCATGATCAGATATTTTGTTGTTACAATTATTTTATCAGGCACCACGAGCCGGAGTTTCCTTGAAACCAAAGCCAACTGATCCGCGCGAGTCGCCCGTGAATTCAATCATTTCAAGCGACTGTTCTCGATGCGATGCGGGTATCACGAAGCGATCGTCAAACTTGGCCAGCGAAGTGAGGTAATAAATTTCCTCGGCCTCCTCCGGAGTCAGTCCGGTGTCTTTCATAATCTGGTCAACTTTTGATTGCGCGATATCACCCACTGTTTTACTTCTCCGGTGCACACGTACGGCCATCAGTTTTTTCAGAATGTGTTTTATTTTTCTNTCGTCACCGGCACTGAACAAGCTGGCGAGGTACTTCAACGGGAACCGTGCCTGCTCGATGGTGCCCCACAACTCTTCGGTACTCGTGTCGTACAACCAGTTGTCGTTCCAGTATTTGGCAATGGGATTCATTTTTCGNGATTGTGCCTGGTTGTTCACTTCGCGCAACGAGGCCATTACCGGCAGCAGCGGTGGAACGTAAAATAACATCGGCATGGTTCTGAATTCGGGATGCAGCGGCAGGGCCAGTCCCCACTTTTTCACAAATTTGTACGTTGGCGAATCCTGCGCAGCTTTGATGGTCGAGTCGGCTACACCATTTTCTTTNGCAGCTTCAATCACCTGCGGGTTGAACGGATCGAGGATGATGTTGAGTTGCTGGGTTACCAGCATGTTCTCATCTGCGTTGGCTGCATCGTGAATTTCATCGGCATCATACAACACCATACCGAGGTAGCGGATTCTTCCCACACAGGAATGCATACAAGCGGGTGCATACCCGGCCTCGATGCGTGGATAACACAAAATACATTTCTCTGATTTGCCGGTATGCCAGTTAAAATACGATTTCTTATACGGGCAGGCTGTTACACACATGCGCCATGCACGGCACACATTCTGGTTAATGAGTACAACACCATCTTCGCCTCTTTTATAAATGGCACCCGATGGGCATGAGGCAACGCACGCGGGGTTCAGACAGTGATTACAAATGCGAGGCAAATAATAAAAAGCCATCCGCTCCAACTGAAACATGGCTTCCTGTTCAGCAGGTGAAAGATTTTTNATGTTTGGATCCTGCCGTGCGTAGTCGGGCGTTCCACTCAGATCATCATCCCAGTTCGGTCCGGCTTTAATATCAATGGGCTTGCCGGTGATGAGCGATACCGGCCTGGCGGTAGGCTGATCGTTCATGGCGGGCGACTCGATCAGGTCGAGGTATTTGTAGGTGAATGGCTCGTAGTAGTCATCGATCACCGGCAGGTGTGGATTATGAAAAATGTTCATCAGGCCGCGAAGTTTTCCTGCTCCCTTCAGGCTGATATCACGATCTTTCTTTTCCCATCCGCCTTTGTAAATCTCCTGGTCTTCCCACTTGGTTGGGTATCCGGTGCCGGGTTTGGTTTCTACATTGTTCCACCACATGTATTCGGCACCTTTGCGATCGGTCCAGATATTTTTACAGGCAATGGAACACGTATGGCACCCGATACATTTATCGAGGTGAAACACCATGGAAAGCTGTGCTCTTACATCCATAAGTCAATCTTTTATGTGTGCGCGATTTTCATTGCAATCTTTTCTATCTACCAAACCAGTTTTTCCATCTTCTTCACCACCACGTGCGTATCGCGGTTAGGTGCGATCGGTCCCCAGTAATTAAAGTGAAATGAGAACTGTCCGTATCCACCCGTAAGGAAGTTAGGCTTAAGGTGAATGCGCGTGAAGCTGTTGTGCCCGCCTCCGCGTTTGTTACCCCGCACCTGCGACTTAGGAATACCGGTAGTGCGTTCCGGCACGTGATACACAATACAAACTCCTCTCGGAATTCTCGAACTAACACAAGCCCGTGTGCAGTACACGCCATGATCGTTGTACACTTCCACCCAGTCGTTGTCTTTTATGCCCAGGTCTTTGGCGTCCTGCTCGCTGAGCCAGCAAGGTTCAATGCCGCGCGAGAGCGTAAGCATGCGCAGGTTCTCCATGTAGGTGGAGTGGATGTGCCACTTGCCGTGAGGCGTGAGGCAGTTCAGCATTTTAGCTTGTCCTTGATGTAAGGTCTCGCGCAAGTCTCCGTATGCTTCGGGCTTGGGCGAAGGCTTGTACGTTGGTAAATGTTCGCCATAAGCGATGTACAACTCATGATCGAGGTAGAAATGCTGACGCCCCGTGAGTGTTCTCCACGGCACCAGTCTTTCTACATTGTAGGTGTAGGCTGAGTAAGCCCTGCCATCCTGCATGAGTCCCGACCAGAGCGGAGAAGAATTGTACCTGCGTGGTTGCGCCTGCAGGTCGGCATACGAGATATCTACCTGTTCGTATCCCTTGCCCAGGTCGGTAAGCACCAGACCTGTTTTCTTTTCGGCTTGCTCGTACGCGCGCAGCGTAAGCTTACCGTTGGTGAGGGATGATAATTTCAGAACCGCATTGGCCGCAAACTTATCTTCCTTCAAAGACGGATAAGACTTGCCATCCACCTTTTCTTTTGGAAAGTGATTGGAGTTGAGCATTTCTTCATAGACATCACCGCACGCATAGTTATTGCCGTGTGCACCTAAACCACTGGAAGCAATGCGATCGCCCAGTGCCACATACTTATCATAAAGTTTTGTGTAGTCGCGGTCAATCACCGTGATGTTGTGCATGGTTTTTCCCGGAATGGCTTCGCACTCGCCTTTGTACCAATCCTTCACATGCCGTTGTGTGATTTCTCCTGCGGAGTCGTGCGAAAGTGGTGAGCAAACAATGTCCTTCTGTGGTCCACTCAGTTCCTTCGCAGCCATTTCGCTGGTGTGTTTGGCTATCAGTTTGAAAATATCCCAGTCGGTTTTTGCTTCCCACACCGGTGCAATGGCAGCCGACAGCGGATGAATGAACGAGTGCAGGTCCGTACTATTGAGGTCGGCCTTCTCATACCAACTCGCAGCCGGCAATACGATATCGGAATACAACGCGGATGAATCCATGCGGAAGTTGAGATCCACCACCAGGTCCATCTTGCCTTCGGGTGCGATGTCGTGCCACTTTACTTCTTCGGTATGATCGGGTGAATCTTTCGCGATGCGATTAGAGTGTGTACCCAGATAATGTTTGAGCGCATACTCATGTCCTTTCATACTACCCATGATGGCATTGCCCCGCCAGATGTACCACACACGCGGAAAATTCTGTTCGTTATCCGGATCGCCCACGGCATAGTGTAGTTTCTTGGCTTTCAGTTTCTCCAATACATAATTTTTGATTTCATCATCGGTGGCTGCTCCGTTTTGCTGCGCTTCTTTACTCAGCTCCAGCGTGTTTTCATTGAACTGCGGGTAGAATGGCATCCAGCCCATCCGCACCGACTGAAAGATGGTATCGGCTGTATGTTGTTGTGTCCATTTATTTTTCGGTACGCTGTTGTATTTGGAGAACTGACCATCGTAACGATACTGGCACGTATTGATGTAGTGCCAGAGCGGAGCCTGCTGCAACCGCGCTGCCGCCTGCCAGTCGCGGCCAAACGCAATCGCTGCCCATGAGTCGACAGGTGCTAATTTTTCCTGCCCTACATAGTGATTCATTCCACCNCCGTTGCGGCCCACGCATCCGGTGAGCATCAGCGCCATCGTTCCTGCACGATACATCAGGTTACCGTGGTACCAATGATTGATACCGGCACCCACGATAATCATACAGCGCCCCTTGGTAAGGTTTGCCGTATTGGCCCACTCTTGTGCAAACTGGATAACGGTTTTCGAATCAACACCGGTAAATATTTCCTGCCATGCCGGTGTGTACGCTGCATCTTTGTCGGTATAATCTTTCGGATAATCGCCCGCCAAACCGCGATCCACTCCATACTGACCCATCACCAGGTCGTACACAGTAGCCACCGGAATTTTCCCTTTGCTGGTTTGAATGTACTTAACCGGAACACCTCTCAACCGATGCATGTCCAACCCAAACTCCGTGAACGATACCTGCAGCACGTCATCGGAATTGTTCAGTAGTGTCAGGTAAGGATCGTAGTGCTGATCATCCACTTCGTTCTCCAGCTTCATGTTCCAGTTACCACCTTTCTTTTCCCAGCGGTGGCCCATGGCCCCTTTCGGTATCACCAGCTTTTCGGTTTTGCTGTCGATGTTCAGAAACTTCCAATCACCATTTTCAAGGTTGCTGAACTCAGCAATTTCGTTGGCGCGCACCAGTTGACCGGGTACGAAGTTGTCGCCTTCTTTTTCGAGTTTAACCAAGAACGGACTGTCGGTGTATTGTTTTGTGTAATCGAGAAAGTAAGGTGTTTGTTTTTGATGATGCCACTCTTTCAGAATGATGTGGGTTACGGCCATCCAGAAAGCACCATCGCTTCCCGCGTGAACAGGCACCCATTGATCGGCATACTTACACACCTGGCTGAAGTCGGGAGAAAACACAACGGTTTTTGTTCCGTTATGTCTCGACTCGGCAAAGAAGTGGCAATCGGGTGTGCGTGTCATATTTAAACAAGCACCCATGTCGGCAATCATTTTTGCGTTATACCAGTCAGCACTTTCGCACACATCGGTTTGTTCGCCCCAGATCTCCGGGAACGCAGTGGGAAGATCGCAGTACCAATCGTAGAAGCTCAGGTTTACGCCACCAAACAATTGAAGGAAGCGCGCACCTGCAGCATAACTCAACATCGACATGGCGGGGATTGGCGAAAAACCTACCACGCGATCGGGTCCGTATTTNTTNGCGGTGTAAATGTTGGCTGCTGCCATCAACTCAAGTACTTCATCCCATTGCACCCTGCGGAAACCTCCTTTACCACGCGCATTTTGGTATTGCGATCTTTGTTGAGCATTGTTCTGCAAGTTGATCCAGGCTTGAACCGGATCAGATGTTTTTTCNTTCTCGGCTCGCCAGGCATCGATGAGTGCGCCCCGAATGAGTGGGTACTTTATCCGCAACGGACTGTACAGATACCACGAGAAGGAGATGCCCCGCTGACAACCGCGAGGTTCATAGGGTGGCAGATTACTTTCGAGCAACGGATAGTCCAACTGCTGCGTCTCCCATACTACGATTCCGTCTTTCACGTGAATTTGCCAGGAGCAACCTCCTGTGCAGTTTACTCCGTGTGTGCTGCGCACGATGCGGTCGTGTTGAAAGCGGTTGCGATAAAACTCTTCCCACTTTCGGGTTTGGGGAGATATGATGTCTTCAATCCAACTCATAGTTGTAGGAGGTTATTGAAAAATCAGGAATAAATTTGTCGGTCGTATATCTTTTGATTCACGCTTTGCTTTTTGCGTTTTGACCAGATGGTGGTGTAGATGCCCAGCAGCAAGAAAAACTCAATCCACCCGCAATCNAGAAAATAGTGTTGGTAGTTTCTATAATTCTGTCCATACTGATCTTCATCAGCCTTCTTAAGAAAAGCAACCAGACTATACGCCTCTTCTTCGGTTAGCGGAGCGCTTTGATATGCCTCGCGCATGGCAGGAAACGGTGGCGAGGTAAGAATGGCGCTGATGCCCGCTTCATTCATTCTTGAAAATGCATCTGTAAGGTCTTTGGCAAGCAGGCCACCGCCAATCAGTTTATTGTTCTTTACATGATGACATGAAATGCATCCCGGACCACCTCCGCTCAAACGGCTCTCACCAGAAAATAATAACCGACCTTGTAAGATTTCGTTATCGGTGGCTTCATTCACCGATCGCACCGGTATTTCGGGTGCTACCGGTTCACTTTTATCTGCCACAATCCCTTCGGCTACATAGTCTGGGCTTTGGGTCTTGATGTAGGCGATGATGCCCTTGATCTGATCTTCAGAATAGGGAGGATCGGGCATGATGGATTGATTGTATTCTTTGAAGAGTGCAACGGCTGTCGCATCACCGTTCTTAATCATGGTTTGCGATGACTTGATAAACTCCAGTAGCCACGCGTCACTCCTTTGCTTGTGCACGTCCAGCAGGTCGGGGCCAATCAACTTTCCTTTGCCGATGGTATGGCAGACTGAACAGAACGTTTTAAAATTTTTTCTGCATCCTGACCAACTGAGTGGTGGGGAGAAAGCATGACAATAGCAAGAAACAGTGAATACGGTTTCATAAGTGGGATGGTGGTTATTGTCTAATGAAATATCTACATTTGAGTTGAATAATAAAAGATAATTTTATCTTTTATTTACAAACCCTATCGTTTCAATCCGTAAAGCAGTAATTTAGAATGGTTATGCGTATCGGAAGAAATGCGCTTCATTACGCGAAATTCATTGGTTTTTTGGCGGTGGTAACTTTGATTTGGCTGACCGCAAAAAGGCCTCAGAGCCACCTCACTATTCCAGTGGAAAGCCTAAAATCACCGGTGCATTTGTGGATGGAAAAGCCGAAGGCACCTGGACCTGGTGGTATGAAAACGGGAACAAAATGACTGTGGGAAATTTTGTGAACGGTAAGCGCAGCGGTGTGTGGAACACGTGGTATGCGGATGGTTCGAAGAAAAGCGAAAGTGTGTATGCGGAGGATAAACTAAACGGGCGTTATGTACAGTGGTATGAGAACGGGAAACAGAAAGAAACCGGAAATTATGTGAACGATAAACGCGAAGGACTTTATCGATACTTTGATACGGCCGGAATCTTATTAAAAGAAAAGAATTACAAAGCAGGAATACCCGAGTCCAATAATTAACTTATCAATTAAACCATGTCCGTATGAAAAGAAGTCATTGCCAAAACCACCCAAGTTCTACGAGCAGTTTGTGAAAAAATATCCTGGAGTGGCCGAAAAATACGAGCAATTGGGTGATGCCATTCACGACCTGGGGCCGTTGAATGAGCGGGAAAGAGCATTGATCAAACTGGCAATTTCAGGAAGTAATTTGCTGAACAGTGCATTCAAGGCGCACATCCGCAAAGCGCTTGCTTCGGGCATTACGCGCGATGAGATTGAGCATCTGGTTTTATTATTTTTACCAACGGTGGGATTCCCTACCATGATGGCCGCCATGGGAATTGTAGAAGAACAGATTGAAAAGTAATAACTCACACTTCCTTACAGGTACTGAAGTTTAAAGCCAAAATTCATCCTTCCACGTTTCGTCAGTATGTAACGAGGCGTGTACCTTTTCCAGGGCAAGCCATTGAGCCGGAGTTGCCGTTTCCTGAATAACATTGAAGAGTTGCCTTTCTTCAAACCGGATATGCTTCTCCAACTCTTCTTCAATCCGATTGAGCGTACGCTCTTTTTCAGGATCGGCTGATGTAAACAACCGGGCCAGCCGCCTGTGATCGGCCAGCGCTTTCTTTACCATCACATGCTCGTTTCCAAGCACCGGAAAAAANTCTTTNTCCTCTACTTCGAAATGATGTTGCAGCGAGGTTTTCCAAAACCACTGTGCATAGGCCATCATCCGGCCGGCATCAATGCCCTTCTTAAAACCCTGCCTGATTTTCCAACCCAATAATAAGCCGTGATGGTGATCTCTGCTTAGCGGCTGTAGCGCTTTATGTCGTTTAATCGGTTTTTCCATCAGGGCTGTTTATGTGTTGAACAGGAAGGGCACTGTTTCAATTCACCCTCCTTTAAGGTGATGCTTTCGAGGTGATCTTTTACAAACTGTTGTATCAGCATATAACTGTCGCGGTGATTGTTTACATCTATCTGCTTATCCTTAAACATCTTCCGAATCTTGTTGTCGTATTGCTGATAACCCCAGCACACCGGACACAGTCCTTCCGGTGCCTCATTTTTCTCGTCCTTCTTTGTTTGCCTAAGGTGATTAAGTATGTTCTCTACCAACTTCATGCTTCCTCAATTTTAAAAGCCTGATATACCCTAAACACTAGCGCGTTGCATTTTTACTTTTTAATCTGCCAGCCAAAACATTCGCATGGTTATGCACCTCGTCTTTTGCTGCGTAAAGAAGACATAACGGAGTTTTTTCAGCCAAAGCCCTCAGGCGGTGTATTTCACCCTCCTTGTGATTGAGCTCCAAAAANTATTTATGGCTAAACTCATCAAACCGTTCCGGCTTGTGGCCGAACCATTTCCGCAGCGCTGGCGAAGGAGCAATGTCTTTGTTCCACTCGTTAAGCGCTGCATTTTCTTTCTTCAACCCTCTGGGCCAAAGCCTGTCCACCAGCATCCGGTAGCCATCGGTTTTTGAAGGGGGCTCGTAGATCCGCTTTACGGCAATCCGTTTCATTAATTTTGTTGCTCCATTTCAATGGCCTTTGGAAAGAGTATGTTGTTTTCCAAATGAATGTGCATGTATAAATCTTCTGCAAATTCCTTCAGCATGGCATACGTAACGGTATAGGTTCTGCAGGCATCGGCCGGTGGCACGAAGTTGCCTGTCAGGCTCTGTAATTTTTGAAAGCGCTCCCCTTCTGCGTTGTGGTCGTGCTTCATCATCTCAATCGGATTTTGAACGGTGCCAAAAGGCGGAGTGGATATCGGTTGGTTGGCAGCTTTCTGGCTCACCATTTTACGAATGAATGGGAACAGCACGAATTCTTCTTTCTTCATGTGTACGGTTAGTTCATCGGATGTTTGATCGAACAACTCGGCTACTTCAATTAGTTCGGGATGCCGGCCACCATGCACGGTTGCCACTTTGTGCAAAAAGGGTTTAATCTCCAGAATTCTGCTCTCTACATAGCGGTGATGTTTCTTTTCAATGTAATCGGCCAGTAAATCCAGCGGCCATGAGTTATAATCGGTGGCCTTGCTTTCATTTTGTTCTATCACTTTTTGCAACGCCTCCACCAGGGCATGGGGTTCAACATCTTTGCGTTCGCAGGCATCGGCAATGCTGCGTCCGCCCTTGCAACAAAAGTCGATGCCGTGCGCATGAAATACGGCTGCGGTGCGGTAATCTTGTGCTACCACTTCACCAACGATATGGTCTGTTTCAATTTTCATAATAGATTATTTTATGGTTTCTAGTTTGTTTCTATGTTGAGCCAAGAATTGGCCGGTATTTTTAATTATGGATAAAATTGTCATAAATCATTCTAAATTTTTTATCGCACCAATATGGTCTTACCCGATTTAACCCCAGGGCTAAATCGTACACCGTAGTCGTTTCAAGCATTTTCTTTAGTTCTGATCGTATTTTTACAAAGCGGTCGTGCATCGGACAAGGTTCTGCACTGTTACAGTTGGTTAACCCCAACGCACAACCTGTATATAAGGAGTCGCCATCAATGGCAAAAACAATATCGCTTGCCTTTATCCGCTTCATCTGAACCGGATCGATATAAAAACCACCATTAGGCCCGGTAAGCGAATGCACAATATCATGTTTGGTTAGAGCCCCTAACACCTTGGCCGTAAATGCCGCAGGTGAGCCCGAGTTCTCCACCACATCGCCAATTTTNACACGTTGCCCCTCCAACGATTGAGTGGCGATATAGGTGATGGCTTTAATGCCGTATTCACAGGCTTTTGAAAACATGGGTTGTTTTGCTTATTTTTTAATTTAAGACAAAATTATCTTAAATGTTTATGAAAAGCAACTTTTACTGCTATTCTTCAGGAAAAAGTTGAATAGATATACCATGAAATGATGCCCATTGCAAGGGTGAGAATGTAGAGGTAATTGATCCAGGTAACCCCGAGTGACTCTTCTGGTACCGTGGATCCTGACACTTTTAAAACAACCTGTAAAATGTGATATAGATACAGCAAGACCACAACCGTAAGAATGATAACCACCAGGGAAAGGGCGAATATTACCGTCATTTGAAATGAATTACTAACGCTCTGAAGAAGAAGCGCATTCAATTCGTAAAAGAAGAGGTTGTTAAACAGGATCATGCCTTATGATGGGTTTAGTGTTCACAATCTTTTTGTAGCGTCAACGCGGATAATGGTTTGTAGAATGAGCAGGATACATACTGTAGCTACTGAAGGGATGAGGATTAACAACAAGCCCCAGTTCATACGCCAGGTACCGCTGGCCGGATCGTAACGGAAACAACTGGTCCAGATGTTTTCGCCCAGCGTTGAATAAACCGGAACAAACTCGTGTGTTATTTCTCTGAAGAGACGGTTCCACTGATCATTGGAAGGGAGGCCCTCAACCCGTTGCAAAATTTTCCCTTCCGTGCTTACAAGAAGCAATAAGGAATTGTGATCATAAAGCTCGCCTAACTTTTCCCATTTCAACCCAAGCGATGCGGCCAGTTCTTCCCGACTTTCCGCTGGAAGCACCGCGAATATCCAGTTGGATGGCGGTGGATTTACCTTGCTGTATCCCGCAAGTTTGCTTAGCGTTTGTGCGTTATCAGTAGAATCAAAACTTAGTACCACCATTTGAAACTTATCTTCCGCAATACTTTGCATGGCCACTGATCGCGAATTTGTAACACATAGGGGCTGCAAACTCCCGGGCACCGGCTATACGCCAGGGTAAGGATCATGGGCTTTTGCGAATACCACGATGAAAGTGGCTGAAGCGAAGATCCCGCTGTGCACCGGAACATCCGGAATATTCTTCAGCAAATAACCCATCTCATCGGGTTGCTGCGTAGAGAAAAACTCAGGAGAATAATTGCCCAGCACATCGCCTTGTAAAATCAACGGTATAAATAATCATGCCCACGAGGTACAACGAAGCACATACTACGGCCAGTTTAGCCAGCGTAATTCCTTCGCTCACAATTTCGTTATACATATCTACCCTGCGCGGAACAGAAAGCGCTCCTCCCAAATAAAAGGCAAGGACAAAACCAACCCCACCTACCACCAGCAAACTGAAAATAACTTTAATGAGGCCCGGTGTAATTTTCTTATCTCCAATTTCATCGGCAAACCAACTGGTAAAGGCCAGGCTGAAAAAGACATTGCCCAACAAATTGTACGTATGAAAATGTGCAGGTACCCATTGTGTATTGTGCAACACAAAATTATTGGCAATAACGGCATCCAGAATAGCACCAACCCCACCAATGGCCCAGAACATCACACCAAANAANTACAACAGCGAAGCCAGGCTCCACTTCATGTTGGAGCGATAAACAGTTGTGAGTACCGAGAAAATGGTAACCACCGCAGCCGGTAAGGGTGCAAACCACGACATAATTTGGCCGATGTATTGAAAGGCAACCGGCTGCGCAAAGTCCATATACAGGTGATGGAAGTACGCAAACAGCACAATCAATAAGGTAGCGTTCCAGGAAATGCCCACGTACCAGCTTGTTTTGTAATCGGGTTTGCCTGCCATGCGTGGAAATAACTCATAAAGAACGGCCAGGCCCAGGTAGAGCATTTCGTTAACGAGTGTATGACCAAAAAAGAAGGTGAGGTTTTTCATTAACAACGGATCGCTGGACATGCCTCCGTTTTGTAAGAATTCAAGGTAATACAGCACCAACAACACAACCGCTGCCAGAATGCAGGCCGTTACACCAATTAATGAGACAAACGATATCAGAATAAAAGGAGAAACGGCCGGGCCGTCTTTGCCGGCAATGTGATGCCATGCGAGGGCCTGCGCAATCGAATACTTNTTAAGAATAGATGCCAACATGACCAACGACCACATTAGCCAGCCAACACCTAAAATGGTTAATGCAATCATAAAGAGTAGCAGGCCATGCTCGGTACCCTTGGCATAAAAGGGNAGTGGATATAAAAANTACCAACCTGCATGAAACTTAGCCAACAACGTAGAGATGAGTAAGACCACTACCCCNAACACGGTACACACATAAGCAAACACACTGCCCCATCGGGGTACCTCTACATAGCGGCTCAATATAAATTGGATGCCTGCCATACCGGCCACAAACCAAACTCCGGCCATGAGCAACCCGTGCGAGGTCATGAGAATATAGAAATTGAGTGGTCCAATTTCCGTTATTTCGGCCTGCTCCATGCGCATGGTTAATCCAAAAGCAATGGCCACCAGAAATACCACAAGCACCGTTAAAAGCCAGAGAAGGGTGGACTTCTTATCAAACGTATTCATGAGTCAGGAGTGGTTTATTCAACATTAATTTTTGCTGTCATGGCCGCGTGTGCCATGCCACAATATTCAAGACATAAAATATCGTACGTACCGCTTTCAGAAAACTTCCAACGCAACCGGTTCACATAACCGGGCATAGCCTGAACCTGGGCTTTCAACACACCATCTTTGTACAAACTGAATCCGTGGCTCACATCAAAACTTGAAACATTAAATTCAATTAACTCATCCTTCTGCACGGTAATTTCAACTCCGGCCGACATGCTGAAATCATCATCGTTGGCTATTGGAAATTTGGAGATGGCAAATGAAAACTGCCGGGCTACCACAAAAACTTTCTGGGAGGGCTCTTCCCCTGCGAAAAGAAGATAGGGTGTTTTTGGCAGGGTAATGCCCAAAACCAATAGCACCGATCCGAAAGCGATGAANAAGAAAATGGCCCGTTTCCGGTTTACATTTTGGGCACCTCCGCTTTTGCCAGAAGCCTGGAAAACAAGGAAGAATACCAAAACGATAATGAGAAACATGACAATGAAAAACAGAAANACTTCCTTTTGTATAGTCATAACCCCTGGCGAGTTTAAGTTCTACAAACCCTTATGTACTATCTGGTCCGGTTGTGGCCGTTTTCCGAACTGAGGCCGAATTGTATAGGTAAATATATATCATTTATTTATTTACGACAATTTTATCGTAAAATAGTGGCAGTTTATATTCTATTTTCAAGTCTGCGCATGATTCTGCCCCATCCAAAGGCAGATATGGTGCCCAGGCAGGCAATCGATGGAGCAATTTAGTTACAAATACAGAGGCACGATAAGTGCATAGAATTTAGCATAGGCAGCAACATCAAAAGCTCCGGAGGAGCGAAGCCAATTCACACCTGGCATTCATTGATTATCTCATTTGGATCAGTGTTTTGCCGATAAGTTTTTCACTATACTCCTCACCATTCCGACACTTACTGCAGCCCATACAAACAATGCCACATAAACAAATACGGTCGACAGGCTCATGAGAAAATCAACATGAATCGCTTCCACTAACCTAAACGTACACACGGAAAACATTCCTAGTGGAAAGACCATGCCCCAGTACGAAGGGTGGTAGCCTTCGGGCGTTGTTGGCAAGGGAACACGCAGATGCCGCCAGGTTCCTAAAATAACGAGTAGTGGAATCCACCAGGCACCCCACGACCAGAAGAAAAGTGTGAAGCCTTTTAGAAACGGAAGTATTTCAGTCAGGATGGTGAGTTTCGAAGCATGTTCAATTAACAGCGCCCCGGCTACGGTGGTAATGGCAGTAGCACCCATGTTAATCCAATACGGTGCACCAAACTCGGTGGCTGTCAATTCAAANAACGACAGGCGATAAAAAATGAGACACATGATCATAATATATAGCATGCACCCGATCAGGAACAGGGCAAGGGATGCAAACAGCATGAACTGTTGCGCTGCAGCCGGTTTGGTTGACGCAATAAGTGTTGTAAGTATGGCAATGGCCTGGGTAGAGACAATGGTGACTAACCAGGTCCCGCTGATGCCATCATGCAGACTGGGTTTGTTCTTTCCTGTTGTGAGCAACGTAAAAATGTATAGATAATAATGCTCCAGGCTACGGTTGCGAATACCAGCAAGNACTTCCGCCCATGTTTGCTGTTCGTACAAAAGAATCACTTGATTGCCCAGCACACAGGCTGCTGCCACCAGGGTAAANAAGCCGGGCCCNTTCTGGTAATTTGACATGTCTTCTTTAACCCGTAATGGATCTAAGATCAACCTCAGCAGAAAAAGCCCAGGAGCACCAGAAAAAAACCAGGTTAATCCAGAACAANNTACGACAGCAATCGTATGCATCCCGTGTAAGTAAGTGGCAATAGAAATTATTCCGGTCGCCATGGCCAGCGCGAAATAGCCGGTGAACATTTCCCGGATGCCATTTCGAATATGCGAAATAATCGATTGCACCATATACCAATATAATACTGAAATTGCTTAAATCTGTATGGAACCCAATAAGTTTTTACTTACAACTGTGTGGTAGTTTCCTTTTTTAAATAAAAGATAAAATTATCCTTTATTAATGATACCTTTGCCCCCACGTTTAACATAAATAACATGCAGCCTGTTATGCCTCACTCCTTTCACATCCCCGTTATGGGATTGGCCTATACCATCGACACGCCCATTAAAGTGGCGCGTTTTGGTATCAATTCGGTTATCTCCATTATTCAGGATACGCTGATCGAAAAAATGCGCAGTTATTATTATCCGCAGATTGGAGAACCTTACCAGGCCATCAGCAATAAGGAAGATGACTACCGTGCCAAACGCATTACCGACTATCTGAATTTGGTGAACCGCATCGTAAACGATCAATTTGAAAAATTAAAAGACCAGGCTTTCGAAGCCGGTTCTGATATTTGCAAATACTTTGAAATGTTACCGGAAAGCTCCGATCTTAAAAACATCTTTTATGAGATGCAAAGCATCGCTAACGCAGAAGACAAACACCAATTGCAGAACTGGTTGCGGAAACAAATCAGGCCGGGAAGCATTGATGTAAACATCATGACGAAGCTTGATAAAAACAATCACAATCAACAAGGTCAGATTATTGAAGATGGCTCGGATGCGGTTGCCGCGTTGCGCGGTTATGCGCTAAGCAATCTCAGCAATTCGTCTATTGTGCTCTCGGCCGGTATGAATCCGCGCCTCTTCAGCTACATGGAGAAACGCAGTGAATTTGATGCGGATAGTTATGGCGAATTTGAGAAANAGATCGTGATTAAAGTTTCGGATTACCGCTCGGCTTTGATACAAGGAAAAATGCTGGCCAAGAAAGGACTCTGGGTAAGCGAATTCAGAATTGAATCAGGGTTGAACTGTGGAGGCCATGCATTCGCCACAGATGGATTTTTGATTGGCCCCATTCTGGAAGACTTCAAAACGAAGCGAGAAGAGTTGACCTCTACCCTATTTGCTGCATACAACGAAGCGTTGAAAGCAAAAGGAAAAACTCCTTTTGAAAGACCCCACACCATTAAGGTTACCGTGCAAGGAGGTATTGGTACTGAGGCGGAAGATCGCCTGCTGCGCGAACACTATGGTGTGGACGGCACCGGATGGGGAACACCCTTCTTACTTGTACCCGAAGCCACTACCGTAGATGACCACACATTAGGGTTGCTCAGCCGTGCACAGGAAGCAGATGTGATCCTCAGCAAANAATCTCCACTTGGGGTGCGCTTTCATTACCTTAAAGGCACCACAGCCGAAACCGAACGATTGAACCGGATTGAAAAAGGGAAACCGGGCAGTCCGTGTACCGAAAAGTTTTTAGTCAGCAACACCGAATTTGGCCCTGAACCGATTTGTACCGCTTCGCGCACGTATCAAAAGAAGAAAATCGAACAACTCAAATCGCTATCATTACCCGAAGAGGAGTACAATCGTCAATTAAATGCTGTGCTGGATAAAGAGTGTCTTTGCGTAGGCCTGAGCAACGCGGCCGTTAAAAAATATGAAGTGAAACCGTTTAAAGGACTGAGCGGCATTAACATTTGCCCGGGACCAAACATCGCTTACTTCAGCGAAGTGGTATCGCTTCAAAAAATGGTGGATCACATCTATGGTCGTGTTAATATTTTACCCGGCAACAACCGGCCGCACATGTTCATCAAAGAACTGATGATCTACGTGGACTACTGGAAAGAGTTGGTTGCCGAAGCAAAAGAAGCAATTGACAATAAAAAGAAATCGTACATCGAAAACTTCCATCACAACCTGCTGGAAGGCATTGCACATTATCGCAACCTCACAGACAAGATCTACAGCGAGGTAACCACGTTGAAAGAAAAACTTCACGAAGGGTTGGTTACGGCTGAAACGCAATTGGAGGAAACATTCAGGAAGTTTATGGAANAAACCATGGTGCCGGCCTAATCTTTTGGTTGATCACTCCTTTTTTGTAATTACGCTTCGTGATTTCTTTAAACTATGTTTTCGAAAGCCTGTGAGTATGCCCTTCGGGCCGTGCTCTATATTTCACTTAAAAGCGTGAATGGTTCGCGCATGAGCATTCCCGAAATTGCCAAAGAGATTGATGCTCCGCTGGCTTTCACCGGAAAAATTCTTCAAACGCTGGCGCGCGAGGGATTAATCTCCTCCATCAAAGGTCCTAACGGAGGATTTTACATTGACCCAAAGTCCAAACCTGTAACCCTGCGCGACATTGTGCATGCCATTGATGGCAGCGATGATGTACTGCATACGTGTACCCTGGGACTGAAAGAATGTTCGGATAAATTTCCCTGCCCGATCCACGGAGAAATAAAAGCCTATAAAGAGCGCCTGCGCAAGGTAATGCGCGAAACTACCGTTCAAAGTCTGGCCGGTGACTTAACCAAAGGCCGGACGTTCCTGAAGAATGGAAAATCANAAAAATCAAGAGCCTGACCATTCGGCATACGAATCGGCTGTCTCCCACAACCTGAGTGAAATAAGTTGAATGTGCCCGGGAAGAACTTTGGTAATTTGTTGCCGGATAAAGATCAATAAGTTTTCAGCCGAAGGTTCATAATCAAAAATCAACAAGGCCTCGCCGGAGGTGTACCATTTGCTGCGATGTACTTTCGGGAAAGCACAAGTTTGTGATCGAGCTTTGAAATAACTGCTTCGTTTACGAGCGCTTTCAGTTCCTTAAAATCAAAAATAATTCCCGTGCCTTCAATATACCCGGTGTCTGAATTATTTCCGGCAATGCAAACATGCAATTCATACGAATGGCCATGAATGTGGGCGCATGGTCCCGCATATCCATGAATAGCATGTGCCGTTTCAAAACGAAAAATCTTGGTAATGCCGATCATTCAATTTGATAGACAGGAGTTTTCCATTTGGCAACCGGATCCCTTCGTGGTTTAAAATTACACGCCATTATGTTGCGCAGCAGTGGATAAACAATTGTTGCAAAACCCATGAGCAAGACTACACCCGAACCAGCAAAAGCAATAAAGTAAGGCCGGAGACTATTAATCATCACTGCAAAAGGAACTCCCTCGTTGCTCATTTGCCATTGGGCCCGTTGGATGCCCGCCACTAGCAGGGAAGTAAGAAAGACAAACAGCGCTCCGTTCACCAGCCAGCCTGCCCGATAAACCTGAACGCGATAGGTTTCCATGCTTCGGCAGGTATTTCCAAGCAAGTCGAAGGATACAGCCAACAGCAACATCGTATTGATGCCAATGGTGGTACCCATTACATGGGCTACGGTAATGTAGGTTCCGTGCGTGTACACATTGATTGCGGGTATAGAAATAAGAATGGCTAAAAACAGGTTCAAGAAAATCCAAACATCGGCAATCATTAAGAAGCGGTAGGAAAGTCCGTATTGCGTTTTCTGCATGGCGGTAACTGAATCTTTCCACTTGTAGATGAGGCGGCCTAGTATCAACAGTTCGGTCATGCTCACCAGGTAACCTATGTGCCGGATGGCAGGGGTAACGGGCAACGTGTAGATGTGATGGCTCCAGTTAAACAGGAGGTTGAAGAATCCCAGAAAGAAAAGTGCAAACGCAGTAGCAGATCGCGCATACGATTTATCCTGACTGATTTTNTCCATCAGGTAAATTCCCGCTCCGTACACGAGCATGTTCCAGCATCCCACCATGGAGCCGTATGATTTCCATTGCACCGTCATATCCAGCACAATGTCTTTTCTGAAATGCGAAAANATCCAGAGGTATGATTCAGAAAAGGTGAAAAGAAAGCCAAAGGCACCCGTGAGCCACATCCAGATGTACACCGGTTGCTGCCGCAGAGTTTTAACAGATTTGACAACCTGTATAATAAAGAGTATCCAACCCGCCAANAGGAAGAGAGCCAGTACCGGAGGAAACTCCCAGTACTCCCTGCCGCCAAANAAGCCCAGGGCATATCCGGAAAGAATGAGGATAGCACCCGTTACAAANAANATCAAATGGAAACGCGACAACCAACGGCTGATCTTAACCTGTGCATATTCCCGCAGGTAAAGCACCACGCCNCCGGTGGCAGAAAATAAAATCCAGAAAACCACCGAGCTCACATGAAAGGGTCTGGTTTTNTCAAATGACAGATACTGCTTAAGAAAACCGGGCAACATGTATTGAAACGCGCCAATGGCCCCGAACATCATACCGATGAGCATGAGTACCAGGCCACTGAAAATTAACCATTTGGGTGCCTCCACTTTATTTGTATTCAATTGTTCCATTCAGGTTGCGTTTAAAGTTTTTCGGATCGGCTTTTCCCGAAGCATCAATGCGTTCAAAAAAACGAACAAGTTGATCCAACTCCGTTTCAGAAAGATTGAAAGCAGGCATCACATTCGTACCTGCCTGCACAAACGCTTTGATATAAGCAGGCCCTTTTCCGGCAGCAGAATAGACATTGGTAAGATCGGGCCCCATGAAACCACCCAAGCCATATATCTGGTGACAGGCCGTGCAATTTTTTGCTGCCATATTTTTTCCCGCTAAGGCCTCGCTCACGTTGGGTGGCTGTATGTTGGAATCTTGGGTGTAAATGAATCCTGAGTAAATTCCAAAGGAAATCAGCAGGGCTGAGTAAAGAATCAATTTGACCTTATCTGTCATTTGCTGTGTATTCGGCACAAAAATATCATAAATAAAAGATAATTTAGTCTTTTAATTGAAAACAATTAAAAAATGGCTGTTCGGATTGCGCTGGCAGAGGAAATACACCGGTTAAAGAAAGAANAAAACGCCCTCATTCTGGCTCATTATTATCAGTACCCCGAGATCCAGGAAGTGGCCGATATAGTGGGTGATAGCCTGCAAATGGCTCAGTTTGCTGCGTCCTCCCGGNCCAATATCCTCGTGGTGGCGGGTGTTNTTTTCATGGCCGAGACGGCTAAAATTCTCAACCCTTCACGCAAGGTGCTGCTTCCTGATTTGGGGGCTGGATGTTCGCTGGCTGATTCGTGCCCGCCCGATGAATTCCGCTATTTTATTCAACAGCATCCCGGTGCACCAGTTGTTACTTACATCAATTGCAGCGCACAAGTAAAAGCGATGAGCGATGTGATTTGTACTTCATCGAATGCCGAANAAATTATTCGCTCCATTCCTCATAGCGGACCGATCATTTTTGCGCCTGACGTAAACCTGGGCCAGTATCTGATCCGGCAAACCGGAAGAGACCTGTTGCTCTGGAACGGCAGTTGCCTGGTGCATGAAAATTTTTCGATCGACAAAATTCTGGCGTTGCACAAATTGTATCCGCATGCCAAGTTTATTGCGCACCCCGAATCGCAACCACACATATTAAAGATTGCATCGTATATCGGCTCCACCAAGGGAATGATTGACTTTGTACGAAAAGATGCGGGTCAGGAGTATATCATTGCCACCGAAGCCGGCATTTTACATGAAATGCAAAAGCAGGTACCGGATAAACTGCTGATTCCGGCTCCTGCTTATGAAGACAATACCTGCGCCTGTTCCGAATGCCCGTACATGAAAATGAACACGCTGGAAAAACTTTATGATTGTCTGCTCAACGAACAACCGGAAATTACCGTGCACGAACAAACCCGGCAATTGGCAGAAGCTGCGCTGCAGCGGATGTTGCAGTTATCGTAGGGTACAAACGCGGGATAGACCCACCGCAACACCCAAGCTATGGCAAGAGCCAAATCCCCAACCCGCCCCATCCATGAGCCAAAAACGTTAGAAGCAAAGCAGATTTTGCGTATTTTAAGCGTTTAATTTCAAGTTAAGTCTGTTAATGGCCAATCAGAATCCTGAGCAAATAGCGCGAGACAATATCGACAGGCAGTTGACGGCTTGTGGCTGGATTATTCAGAGCATCAAGCAGGTAAACCTGAATGCCGGACTTGGAATTGCTGTAAAGGAATACATTACTGACGTTGGACCCGTTGACTACCTGCTATTTGTTGAAGGAAAACCCTGTGGAGTAATTGAAGCCAAGCGCGAAGAAGAAGGACATCGAATCAATGTTCACGAAAATCAAGGAGAAGAATATGCTCATGCAAAATTAAAGCATCTCAAAAACGACCCGCTCCCATTTGTTTATATCAGCACCGGAGAAGTAACACGGTTCACTGATTTTACCGACCCAAAACCAAGAGCCAGAGAATTATTTTGTTTCCATAAACCAGAGACATTACGCGACTGGCTAAAGACTGGCAAATCATTACGGACAAGACTACATGACTTACCTCAACTTCAAACAGACGGTTTGCGAGATTGCCAGGTAAGTGCCATCACAAAACTCGACTCGTCCTTTAAAGAAAATAGACCACGTGCTTTAATTCAAATGGCAACGGGCTCCGGAAAAACCTTTACCGCCATCACGTTTATTTATCGCTTGCTCAAATTCGCAAAGGCGAAAAGAATCTTGTTTCTGGTTGACACCAAAAACCTGGGCGAACAAGCCGAACAGGAATTCATGTCATTCGTGCCGAATGATGATAACCGTAAGTTCACTGAACTCTACAATGTTCAACGACTCAAATCCAGTTACATCGCCACCGACAGCCAGGTTTGCATTAGCACCATTCAGCGACTCTACTCCATATTAAAGGGAACAGACTTAGACGAAAAGGCAGAAGAAGAAAACCCGAACGAAAAGAAATACCAGCCCAAAGAAATTCCGCCCGTTGAGTATGACCCCAAAATGCCCATCGATNTTTTTGATTTCATTGTGATTGATGAATGCCACCGAAGCATTTACAACCTATGGAAACAAGTACTGGAATATTACGATGCGTTTGAAATTGGACTAACTGCCACACCCGACAAAAGAACGGTTGGTTACTTTGACCAAAATCTGGTGAGTGAGTATTCGCACGAAATGGCCGTTGCCGATGGTGTGAATGTTGGCTATGATGTTTTTATTATCGACACCAAAGTAACGCAACAAGGCGCAACACTTTGGAAAGGCGAATACATTGAACATCGCGAAAGATTGAGCAGAAGAAAACGTTTGGAGTTGCAGGACGAAGATGAAGTTTATTCTAAGCAGCAGTTAGATAAGGACGTGGTTAACCCCAATCAAATCCGAACCATCATAAAAACTTTTAAGGAACATCTGCCTGAATTATTTCCCGACCGCATTGACAAGAACGGCAACTTTGAAGTTCCGAAAACATTAATCTTTGCGAAAACCGACAGCCACGCCAACGACATCATTGACATTGTAAGACAAGAGTTTGCCGAAGAAAACAAGTTCTGCAAANAGATTACCTACAACAGCGATGACCCCAAAAGCACGTTGGCACAATTCCGCAACGACTATCATCCGCGTATTGCTGTAACGGTTGACATGATTGCGACCGGAACAGACGTAAAGCCGTTGGAATGTTTGCTCTTCATGCGTGATGTAAAAAGCAGAAATTACTTTGAGCAGATGAAAGGCCGGGGCACACGCACCATTGGCCTCGATGATTTGAGAAAAGTTACGCCCACGGCTAAACTCACCAAAGACCATTTTGTAATTGTGGATGCCATTGGCGTAACCAGGAGTTTAAAAACCGATAGCCGGCCGCTGGAGAAAAAGCCCGGAGTTCCGTTAAAAGATTTATTACAGGCAGTGGCCGTTGGTGCGCGCGATGAAGAACTGTTTACCTCGCTGGCCAATCGCCTTACCAGATTAGATAAACAGCTAACCGATAAAGAGCGAAAACAATTTTCAGCGAAGGCCAATGGTAAAACCGTTTCGGAGGTTGTAAAGGAATTGCTCAACGCATTCAATCCGGATGTGCTGGAAAATATTGAAAGTAAAGTAAAGGCAGAAAATACCGGTGCTTCACCGGCAGAAATTGAAACGCTGGTAAAGGCACGAACAGAAAAACTTCAAAACGAAGCGGCCAAAGTATTTACGGGCGACCTGAACGAATACATTGAGAACGTACGCAAAGCGCACGAACAACGCATTGACCTGGCCAACCCCGATGAAGTAATTAAAGTGGGTTGGGCAAAAGACCATTCCGCTGCAAGCATGGCGCTGATTAAAGACTTCACCGAATGGATGGAGCAGCACAAAGATGAATTGGTGGCCTTACAAATTTTTTACAACCTGCCTTACCGGAAGCGCGAACTTTCTTACCCGGTAATTAAAGATTTGTATGAAAGACTGATGGCTGATAAACCGCAACTCCATCCGTTTAAACTGTGGGATGCCTTTGCCGAGTTGGAAGACAAAGCAGACGAAGGAAAATTAGTACATCGCTTGCCCCGTTCCGGTAGCCCGAAGAAAGAATTGATGGCGTTGGTGGCCGTGGTGCGAAAGGCCTTGCAGATTGACGAGTATTTAGTTGCATTTGAGACAGTAGTTGACAGGAATTTTCAGGAGTGGGTGTTTAAANAACAAGCCGGAGCCACTAAGTTTACAGAAGAACAAATGCATTGGCTGCGGTTGATGAAAGAATACATTACCAACAGCTTTCACATTGAGCGCGAAGATTTTGACTACAACCCCTTTAACGCCTTAGGCGGATTGGGCAAGATGTGGCAACTGTTTGGCGAACAGACCGATGAAATTGTTAATGAATTAAATGACGCACTGGCTGCGTAAGTACGTATTGTTATGATTAATGACTGTAAAATATTGAAGGATTTACCTAGTGGTGGACAANAAACGNTTCAATTAGCAGAACATCCTACCGCTGGCTTAGTGGTTATTAAGCGAGGAGCAATCAAAAGCTTTACTTCTTTAGAAAGAATAAAGAGGGAAGTTGAGCTTTTATCCGAATTAAAGTCTGAGTTCTATCCGCAACAACATCACTTTAACATTGATGTTAAAACCAAAGAATTCGAGATTGTTGAAGACTACATTGACGGAAAGACTTTACGCGATTGCATGACTGATTTCAGAGGGCCAAAAGCCATTTTCAGATTGCTCGATTCTCTTGTAAAAGGTCTCTCAATTATTTGGGAAAGGAACATTGTTCATCGTGATTTGAAGCCCGAGAATATCATAATAAGGCCAACTGGAGTCCCCTGTATTATAGATTTAGGAATTGCCCGTTTTCTCGACCTTGAATCACTTACAAAAACTATTTCGCCCATGGGGCCATGTACCCCTATCTATGCTTCGCCAGAACAATTAACGAACAATAAAAACGCGATTGACCCAAGAACTGATNTTTTTGGGTTGGGGATAATTGCACTTGAATTATACTTGGGTGTTCACCCTTATGACCAAAATTATGTGGGTAATCACTATTCCATCGTTGAAAATATCATGCAAAACAAATACACTTTGGAAACGAGTGCCGTAAAACGCAATGATGCCATTACTTCATTCGTAGAAAATACATTGCAAATACAACCATATCAGCGATTTAGAAATTATGAAATATTAAACGCGTTCATTGCAACTCATCTATAATTATGAAAGTTTACCATCAAACAGGTTTTAGAGACAATTGGAATCGTGAATGCTTTCAAAACGGTATTGGGGACGGGTTAATCTATTCGCCTATAAACATAGATGCTGATAAGTTATTAGGATTCAGTCCGGAGTTAAAAATTACGAGTTTCCTTGACNCCTCACTCTATTTATTAAATGAAGCAAAGGGAACACTTGATACCTATCCATATTTTCCGGGAAATATTAAACCGGATTTTTCAACTCCCGATTTAGATAACAGCCACATACAATTGGCAAAGCTTTGCGTGGATTATCAAATGCAAAACAATTTCAACTATCTGGTAATTCCAACGAGATATTATACTGATAACCCAACTACTTACTTTGTTCAAAGCACCGATTACTTTGTTACTCCTTTCTGCGATTATGTTAGAGCAAAGAGTATCAAGAAAAAGTTATTACTATCGGTTATTGTTAAATCCATTATGCTTGCGGATGAAGAAAAGCGTAACGAGGTTTTAAATTGGATAACCGGACACCAGCAGATTAGTGGAGTTTACTTGATTTTTGAGGACAACTTTAACTCAAAGCAAATAAAAGACTTTGACTACCTGTTAAATGCTTTAAGATTCATAAGTATTCTGAAAAAGAATCAAATGGAAGTTCATTTGGGTTACACCAACACCGAAGGTTTACTCTATAGTATTGCCATGCCCGATTCTGTTACCGTTGGTTCGTATGAAAACCTAAGGTCGTTTGGAATAAAACGCTTTCAAGATTTGGAAAATGGCCCAATGAGAGCACCGCGCGCAAGGCTTTACAGTTCTAAGTTACTGCAATGGCTTGATTACCAATATGTAGAAGCCATGCGTACGCTTATTCACGGTTATGAAGACTATTTTGATGAATCGGAGTTCCGCCCACTAATGTTTAAGCCAGATTATAACTGGCAGTTTCAGAAACCGGAGCCCTATAAACACTATTTCTATGTGTTCGACAGGCAGGTAAAAGCCTTACCGAACGGTCAGGCAGATAGGATAGAAATTTTGAAAGGAAATATTCGGAATGCTGTAAATTTGTTCAGAACTATTGAAAATGAAGTGCTTTTGGATGATGACAGCAACGGCTCACATCTTCCCACTTGGTTTAATGTAATTAATGCTTACCAAAAGGAAATAGCCTGATAACCATGTTTGCTACTGAACAAGAAATGTCGCGAATGTTTGAGAAGTTTCTGAAAGTGAATTTTGGAAACGCCTATATAAAGGAGTGCCAGGGTTTGTTTGGCATCCCTGACTTTGTGTTTTATGCGAAGGAAANNAAAGATATTTCCATAGTATCGTTTGAATTAAAGTTAAAAGACTGGAAACGTGCAGCCAAGCAGGCCTTTCGATACAAGAGTTTTTCTAATATTTCTTACGTTGTGCTGACTCCAAAGAGCGCTAATGCTGCTTTAAGCAATATCTCGTTGTTTGAGAAGTACAATATTGGTTTAGCGAAATTTGATAGAAACCACACGTTTGAAATTCTATTTAAGCCGGAAGCCAACGAACCATACTCGGCAAATTTGACTCAAAAACTTGTATCAAGTATTGGCAACAGCCGAAAGAAATCAAGGAATATTGAAACGCTTGTCAGATAAGTTTACCCGATGGTTAATGAAAATGGTAATACCATACCACCGCACTGGCAAAGAAAGAAACTCAGTGAGGTTTGCACTTACTCCAAAGGCAAAAAGCCTTCATTACTTAAGAGTGAGGAGTCAAAGCAGGCTCCAGTTCCTTATATCAACATTAAGGCTTTTGAGAAAGGCATTTTTGATGAATACACCGATGGTGTAAAATGCAACCTGTGTAATGAAGGTGACCTTCTCATGGTTTGGGATGGTGCAAGGTGTGGATTGATTGGAAAAGCTAAANAAGGTGCAGTAGGTTCGACCTTAATGAAAATTGAACCAAAAGAGGAGATTGAACGCGAATACCTTTATTATTTTCTTAAATCCCAATTTCACATTCTGAATACAAAACCTAAAGGCGTTGGCATTCCACATATTGAACCAACATTGCTTTGGAATTTTGAACTAATAGTTCCTTCAAAAGAAGAACAACTTACCATCGTCTCCAAAATAGAAGAACTCTTTAGCGCGTTAGACAACGGCAAACAACAACTTGAAACCGCACAGCAGCAACTAAAAGTGTACCGCCAAAGTTTGCTCAAAGCAGCGTTTGAGGGAAAGCTGACAGGCACAGAAAATTGGACTAATTCAACACTCGGAGAAATATGTGATATGNAAAGCGGGCTTTTTGTAAAGGCCTCTGAAATACAAGATGAACTCACTGCCGATTTATTCCCGTGCTATGGTGGAAATGGTTTAAGAGGATACACTAAATCACATACTCACGAAGGCAAGTTTTCATTAGTTGGAAGACAAGGGGCTTTATGTGGGAATGTGCATTTAGTTAGTGGAAAGTTTCATGCGACTGAACACGCTGTTGTAACGACAGCAAAGGCAAACATTGATACTGTCTGGTTATTTTACAAATTGACCTCAATGAAATTAAACCAGTATTCAAGAGGTGCAGCTCAACCTGGGCTTTCCGTAAATAAGCTGTTGCCTCTTGAAGTTCAAGTTCCACCAATCCAAGACCAACAGAAAATCGTTTCCGAATTAGAAAGCAAACTCACCGTCTGCGATAAACTAGAAGAAACCATTACGCAGGCTTTGCAACAAGCCGAAACACTCCGGCAAAGCATTTTAAAGAAAGCGTTTGAAGGAAAGCTGGTAACCATGCCCTATGCCCAAACCGAAGAACCCTTAAGCCTCGCTGCAGAGCAGCGAAATGTGTATAGCAAAAACAAAAACGCATAGCTCCGTAGGAGCGACACCATTATGGCCAACACCTACACCCAATTGTATTTTCACATTGTATTTGCCGTGAAAGGCCGCGCCAACCTCATCTCACAAAAATGGCGCGAACAACTCTTCAAATACATCACCGGAATAATCACCAACAAAAATCAAAAACTAATCGTCATCAATGGCATGCCCGATCACCTGCACCTGCTCATCGGTATGAAACCCGATGCCTGCCTGTCAGACCTGGTGCGCGATATCAAAGCCAATTCATCTAAATTTATTAACGAACAAAAATGGGTGTTGGGAAAATTTGAATGGCAGACAGGGTTTGGAGCCTTTACCCTGGGGCATTCTCAATTAGATACTGCCGTGGCGTATATTAAAAATCAGGAGGAACACCACAAAACCAAAACATTCAGAGAAGAATACCTGGATTTTCTAAAACGATATCACATTGATTTTAAAACCGACTATATCTTTGACGAGANNACTAATGCCGCTCCTCCGGAGCGCTGATTGCTCTTTACTATTATTTCTATAAACGTAACGCACCGCTGGTGCTAAATAAAAACATGACCACCGCATCCATTGTAAGTAAAGTCTGGAGTTTTTGTAATCCCCTTCGTGATGTAGGCGTGGGGTACGGAGATTACCTGGAGCAACTCACCTATTTGTTGTTTCTGAAAATGGCCGATGAATACAGCAAGCCACCGCACAACCGGAAGTTGCCCATTCCAAAAGAATACAACTGGGAAAGCTTAACCAATAAGAAAGGCGCAGAACTGGAACTGCATTACGCCACGTTGCTGCGTGAGTTAAGTACTTCCAAAGGCATATTAGGCCAAATCTTCACCAAGAGTCAGAATAAAATTCAAGACNCGGCCATGCTCGCCAAAGTAATCGACATGATTAACAGCGAGAACTGGTTGGTGATGGGTGCTGATGTGAAAGGTGATATTTATGAAGGCCTGTTAGAANAANATGCAGAAGACGTAAAGAGCGGAGCCGGCCAATACTTTACACCGCGCCCTCTTATTCGCGCCATGGTAGAATGTGTGCAGCCACAGCCCATGAAAACCATTGCCGACCCCAGTTGTGGCACGGGCGGTTTCTTTCTGGCCGCGTATGATTACCTGGTAGCGAACAACAAGCTTGACAAAGCGCAGAATAAATTTNTAAAGCACTCCACATTTTTCGGAAATGAAATCGTGGCCGGAACAAGACGCTTGGCGTTAATGAATTTATTCCTGCACAACATCGGAGATATTGATAGTGAAAACTTCATCTCTCCGGCCGATGCCTTGATTGCCGCATCACCACAAACGTATGATTACGTACTCGCCAATCCACCCTTCGGCAAAAAGAGTTCGCAGACTTTTACCAACGAAGAAGGAGAACTGGAGAAAGACGACCTTACCTATAATCGACAGGATTTTTGGGCTACCACCAGCAACAAACAGTTAAACTTTGTTCAGCACATTCGCACCATGCTCAAAACCACAGGGCAGGCAGCGGTTGTGGTTCCCGACAATGTGTTGTTTGAAGGCGGTGCCGGTGAAACCGTGCGCAAGAAATTATTGGAGACGACCGATCTGCACACCATTTTACGCTTACCCACCGGAATCTTTTATGCACATGGTGTAAAAGCCAATGTAATTTTCTTCGACAACAAACCCGCCAGCAAAAACCCGTGGACAAAAGAAGTTTGGGTGTATGATTACCGAACCAACATTCACCACACGTTAAAGAAGAATCCACTCAATATTGATGTACTTAAAGATTTCATCGCTTGTTACAAACCGGAGAACAGGCACAAGCGAAAAGAAACTTTCAATGCAGAAAAGAATCCTGAAGGCCGCTGGAGAAAATTTACGTATGAAGAAATCATAGCCAGAGACAAGACATCGCTTGATATTACCTGGTTAAAAGATAAATCCCTTGCCGACCTCGATAACCTGCCTGACCCCGATGAGATAGCAGAAGACATTATCGAAAACCTGGAAGCAGGCTTGGAAAGTTTCAGAGAAATTATGACAGCCTTGAATGCCAAACCATCAAAATAGTAGGCTGAAATTTCAAGAAACTGAAAAATGAAAATCTCCGCGTAGGCAACGAAAAAAGCCAAACCTCTGCTATAATACAGATTGGTGTAAATTACATACGGCAGGAATGCAGGCTAAGAAACAAGAGACGATAAGATCTAAGACTTTCTCTCAAACCGTGCCTGAAAGAAGCGCAGATATTTCGGTTCGTACACTACTTTAAGACCTTTGATTTCATTTCGCTTTGCAAAAACTGCTGCTGCCGATTCGGCCACCACATCCATGTGCGCCTGTGTATAAACCCTGCGCGGAATGGTGAAGCGCACCAGTTCCAGTTTAGGATAATAGTTTTCACCGTTCGGCTTGCGCCCGGCCGATACCATGCCGCGCTCCATGGTTCGCACGCCCGACTCGATGTATAACTCTGCCGCCAGCGTTTGTGCCGGAAATTCATCCTGCGTTAAATGCGGAAGAAAGGCTTTTGCATCAACAAACACTCCATGGCCACCGATGGGCTTAACTATGGGAATGCCGTATGATTCCAGTTGTTGCCCCAGGTATTCCACCTGCCCGATGCGCGCCTGCTGGTGACGATCATTCAAACTTTCTTCAATGCCTACGGCAATGGCTTCCATGTCGCGCCCGGCCAGGCCACCATAGGTGTGCAACCCNTCGTAGATCACCACCAGATTGCGCGCTTCTTCAAAAACATCCCACTCGTTGGTGGCCATAAATCCACCAATGTTTACCAGGGCATCTTTCTTTGCACTCATGGTGGCACCATCAGTAAGCGAACAGATCTCTTTNACGATGTCCTTAACCGATTTCTTTTCGTAACCTTTTTCGCGTTGCTGAATGAAGAAGGCATTTTCAGCCACGCGGGTCATGTCGTGAATAATGCGGATGCCGTGTTGGTTGGTAAGCTTGCGAAGCGCTTTCAGGTTTTTCATACTGATGGGCTGCCCGCCCGCCATGTTTACATTGGTGGCGATGCTCACATACGGAATTTTTAGCACCGTGTTTTTGATCAGCCTTGTGAGCTTCTCCAGATCAACATTTCCCTTGAAGGGAAATTCATTGGTTGGGTCGTGTGCCTCATCGATGATGATGTCTTCGAAAGTTCCTCCGGCCAGTTCCTGGTGAAGGCGGGTGGTGGTGAAATACATATTACCGGGCACCACATCGCCTTTCTTAATCAGTATCCGGGAGAGGATGTTCTCGGCACCTCTTCCCNNTGGTGCGTGGGTACTAAATATTTGTAGCCGTAANAATTTTTGTACCGCCTTCTCCAATTTGTAATAGCTGTTGCTGCCGGCATACGCCTCATCGCCCAGCATAAGGGCCGACCATTGGCGGTCGCTCATGGCATTGGTACCGCTGTCGGTGAGTAAATCGATATACACATCTTCCGATTTCAACAGAAAGGTATTGTATCCGGCCGCCTTGATGGCTTGCGTACGCTGGCCCCGNGTGGTTTGCTTGAGCAGTTCCACCATTTTCATTTTATACGGTTCTGCCCACGAGCGTTTTTGAAGTTTTTTGATCATGTTGTCAATAATGATTTATGTTAAAAAAATTGTTTGCAGAAGAATTGATGAGCGTAACATTAAAGGCGATCAAATCGTGCCGTAAAATGCCTGAGCATGGGTGGCTCATAGACAATGCGCAGGCCACGTGGCTGATGGCGCAATTCCAATATGTCGTCAAACGTTTCGATGGTGTAGTCGATATGACTTTGCGTGTACACCCTTCGTGGTATGGCCAGCCGCACCAATTCATGTGCCGCGGGGATTAGTTTTTTATTTCCATCGTATTTGCCAAACATCACACTGCCTACCTCCACGCAGCGGATGCCGCCTTTGGTATATAAATCGCACACCAGCATTTGCCCGGGGTATTCATGAACTGGAATCTGGTTGTATAATNTTNTTAGCATCCACATACACGGCATGTCCGCCAATGGGCCACACCACCGGAATTNNTCTTTTTCGAAGATGCTCTCCCAGGTAAGCCGTGCTTCGGATTCGGTAGTGTAAATAATCCGGATCAAAAACTTCGGTGAGCCCGATGGCCATCGCCTCCATATCACGACCCGACAAACCGCCATACGTAGTAAATCCTTCGGAGATGATTAACAAGTTGGTACACTCGCGCCCCAGTTTATCATCGCGCAAGCACAACAAGCCGCCCATATTCACCATGCCATCTTTCTTGGCGCTCATCACAAAAGCATCGCACAAGCCCAGCATCTCGCGTGCAATTGCTTCATAGGTTTTGTCGGCATACCCGGCTTCACGCTGTTTAATGAAGTAGCTGTTTTCAGCAATCCGGCAGCCATCTAACACCAGCATGAGGTTGTGTTTGTTACAAATGGCGCGCACGGCACGGATGTTTTCCATACTTACGGGCTGACCACCGGCCGAATTATTAGTGACCGTCATGATTACGGCTGCCACATTTACGGGGTGATGATGGTTTATAGCCTCCTCCAGTTTTTTCAAATCGATATTGCCCTTGAAGGGAAGTTCCAATTCTAAATCAAGTGCCTGATCGGGCATCAGATCGAAAGCAGATGCTCCGGTAAATTCGATGTTAGCCCGCGTGGTATCAAAATGTGTGTTGCTCAGAAAAACTTTTCCTTTGCCACCCAGGATTCCGTAAAGGATGCGCTCGGCCGCGCGGCCCTGGTGGGTAGGAAGAATGTAGTCCATTCCGGTAAGCTGCTTCACTACGGTTTCCAGGTGTTTCCAGCTTCGGGCACCGGCATAACTTTCATCGCCCTGCATCATGCCGGCCCATTGTCGCTCGCTCATGGCACCGGTTCCGCTGTCGGTCAGCAAGTCGATAAACACATCGTCTGAATTCAGTAAAAACGGATTGTAACCGGCAGTCTGCAAGGCCTGTTGGCGGTGCGACTCGGTAGTTACCCGCAGGGGTTCCACCATCTTGATTTTAAAGGGCTCGGCCAGGGTGCGCTTCATAGTAGAAAAATAGTAAAAGGCAAAATTATCTTTTTAAGAAATAATAAAGGATTAATTTATCTTTTATTAGTTTTGAGAATCCCAAATGTCAATAACCATGAATAAGCCAGGATCCATTGAATATCTGCTTAACCCCAAAAACTGGTGGTTACCCCTGTTGATCATTTTTATCATCAGTATTACCGGGGTTTTTATGATGGGCTTGCATACCTACACCGATGCGCCTCCCGTTCCCAACTTCATAACCCAGGATTCCAAGCCTGTTTATAGTAAGGAAGACATTCAGAACGGCCAGGTTGTATTTCAGAAGTATGCACTCATGGAATATGGCAGCGTATTTGGCGATGGGGCTTATCGCGGCCCGGATTATTCGGCCGAAGCGTTGCATCGCACAGCCACTGGCATGCAGGAATATTATAGTAAACAACATGCAGGCGATAGCGATTTGGCCCGTTTAGGTATTTCCGAAAAAGTTAAGGCGGAGATCAAAGCGAATACATATAATAAAGACAAAAACTCCGTCATCCTTACAGATGCACACGCCTATGCTGCGTTACAATTAGTGGATTACTACAAACAGGTGTTCACCAATCCCGAACACGAACAGGCATTCTCACCAGCCGGTTATCTGACCAGCGAAAAAGAGATTCACGAACTCAGTGCCTTCTTTTTCTGGAGCGGTTGGGTGTGCGGTGTGGAACGTCCGGGCAAAACCTACAGCTACACACACAATTGGCCGTATGATCCAACAGCAGGAAACACACCCAGTGCTGCGGTGGTTATCTGGAGTATTGTGGGCTCACTGGGGTTGGTGTTCGGCCTTGGCATTGTGTTGTATTACCATGGTAAGCTGGACAAACTGGATGATGCTGCCTTTACCAACAAAGCTGCTCCCCTCATGACGAAAACAGGTGTGAGCAATTTTAATCCTACAGCCATTCAGAAAGCTACTTATAAATTTTTCTACGCAGCCATTCTTCTTTTTCTCGTTCAGGTGTTGGCTGGTGTTCTTACCGTGCACGATTTCGTTGGCTTTGTCAATTTCTTCGGTTTTAACATTGCGGAAGCACTTCCCATCACCATCACCCGAAGCTGGCACGTGCAACTCTCCTTGTTGTGGATTTCAGCATGCTGGATTGGTGCTTCGTTTNTTGTAATGCCCATGCTTTCACCCAGGCAACCGGCCAACCAGTTAAAACTCATCAACATCATGTTTGTGCTTATTGTCATGTTGGTGGCCGGCTCATTCGTGGGTATGTTCATCGGACCAAAAGGAATTAGTGGTGATGCCTGGATCTGGATCGGCCATCAAGGATGGGAATACCTGGAGCCCGCTAAGGTATGGCAAGGACTACTCTATGTAATTTTCGGATTTTGGGCAACCATACTTTATCGTGGGCTCAAGCCTGTCATGACGTTGAAANAACCCTGGGCGCTTCCCAACTGGTTGGTGTATGCCACCGTAAGTATTCTGGTGCTGCTTTGCTCGGGGTTAATGTTTACTCCGAAAACAAATTTTGTGATTGCCGATTTCTGGCGATGGATGGTGATCCACATGTGGGCCGAAGCATTCTTTGAAGTATTCACTACCGTGTTGATTGGTTACTTTATGGTGCTTATGGGACTGGTGAGCGAACGCGCAGCCACCCGTGTGATTTACCTGGCTTGCCTTCTCTTTNTAGGATCGGGTTTGTTGGGCATATCACATAACTTCTATTGGAATGCCAAACCCGTATTCACTATGGCGTTGGGTTCGGTGTTCTCCACATTACAAGTGGTTCCTCTCATTTTGCTTACGCTCGAAGCCTGGCGGTTTGCCAAACTTCCGGGTCAACTCGAAAATGGAAAGAACGGCAAAGTAACGTTCGGATTTCCCGGAGTGTTTCTCTTTNTGATTGGTGTAAACTTCTGGAACTTTNTTGGTGCCGGAGTTATGGGCTTCATCATCAATCTGCCCATTGCAAATTACTATGAACACGGAACCTATCTCACGGTAAACCACGGCCACGCGGCCTTGATGGGTGTGTATGGAAACTTATCCATAGCCGGAGCTTTGTTCTGCTGCCAGTTGCTCTTTAAACCAGTTGCCTGGAATGCCCGGTTAATAAAAATTTCATTTTGGTCAATCAACATCGGTTTGTTGCTGATGGTTGTACTGGATTTGTTCCCGGCAGGTATTCTTCAATTTATGGCGGTGGTAGAAGAAGGACTTTGGTTTGCACGCAGCAGCGCGTTTATTGACAGCAACGTGTTTCAATCACTTACCTGGCTGCGCATCATAGGCGGTTCCATCTTTGTGCTTGGTGGTGTAATACCGCTTACCTGGTTTATTGTTTCCAAATGGAACATGTTGAAGCCTATTAAGAAAATCATTCCGGATACCCTGGCTCCCAATGGCCACGCACAACACAATCATCAGGAGCAAGAACTGGAACTTGAAAAGCTTTAGCTAAAATGACAGTAAACGATATTCTGCGATTAGAACCACAAAGCATTCACATCATANAANAATACAACCTCGATGCCGGTGGTACCAAAACCCTTCTATTTGAAGATGCGTGCCGTAAACATGCGGTAGATGCCCGGTATGTAAAGAATGAGTTAATTGAACTAAGGCTCTCATTAAAACAAGCTAACGAATCGTTTGCTCAATTGCTTGATGGAATTCTGCAACAGCATGAAGTCATTAAGAATACTCTTTCCAATATTAAGCATGCATTGCACCTTGCTATTCAGCATCAGACAGACCTTCAGGAGAAACTCCTCACCGTTAAAAATAAATTTGATGTACTGTCCGAAACGTTGGACATACATCTCTACAAAGAGGAAATGATTTTATTCCCTGAGTTTGTTAAGCTTTGGAATAATCAANAAAACCAAGGTGAGCGTCTTCCGCTGTTTCGAATGATGTACCCCATTGAAGGATTGGAAGATGAACATCAATTGGCAAGAACCATTCTCATTGACATGCGATCGATTATCCGGTATGGTAAAATACCAAAAGGAGTTGGTGTTTACTATGAATATGTATGCCAGGAGCNNCTGGAATCCTTCGAAAAACAAATGATCAACTTAATGGATCAGGAAAATCAACTACTCTTTCCAAAAGCGTTGGAGCTGGAACAAACCCTCACACACAATTGACTTTAATTATTTTTTAAACATATTAATTACAACCCTATGGAACTTAATCAGGAAATCCTCAGCGACATTGTCATTTACATGAAGTATGCGCGCTACCTACCCGAATTGCAACGCAGGGAATTATGGCCGGAAATATGCGGACGCTACGAAGATATGATGGTGCAGAAGTATCCTCACCTGAAAGAGGAAATTGCCGAGAACATGCAGTGGGTGCTTCAAAAGAAAATACTACCCTCTATGCGTGCGATGCAGTTTGCCGGTGCACCCATTATTAAAAACAACAGCCGCATCTACAATTGCGCGTACATGCCGGTAGATGATATTCGTGCATTTTCGGAAGCCATGTTCTTGTTGCTGGGTGGAACCGGAGTAGGTTATTCCGTGCAAACGCATCACGTAGCAAAATTACCTCCTATTCAAAAAGCAGAAAAGACACGCAGGTTTCTGATTGGCGACAGCCTGGAAGGATGGGCCGACTCCATCAAGATGATCATGAAAGCCTACTTCGGGCAAAGTGATGCCATGCCGCTCTTCGACTATTCTGATATTCGCCCGAAAGGTGCACGCTTAGTAACCTGGAGGTAAAGCCCCGGGCCTGAACCTTTAAAAGTTTGTCATGCGCACGTTACGGCCTTGCTCGATCGAAAACAAAATGGCGAAAGGCTTACTCCGTTGGAATGCCACGACATGATGTGCCACATTGCCAACGCAGTATTGGCCGGTGGTATCCGAAGATCAGCCATGATCTCCCTGTTCTCTCCGGAAGACGAAGAAATGCTCACCTGCAAGTTTGGCAACTGGTGGGAGTTGAACGAACAGCGCGGTCGCGCAAACAACTCGGCCGTGCTGTCGCGCGAATACACGACTGAAAAGGAATTTTTCGATCTCTGGAAANAAATCGAACTGTCGGGTGCAGGTGAGCCGGGATTTTATTTCAGCAACCATCCCGACTGGGGAACAAACCCGTGCTGTGAAATCGCGCTGAAGCCATTTCAGTTTTGCAACCTGTGCGAGGTAAATGTTTCAGATGTAGAGACGCAGGAGGAATTGAATGCGCGTGCCCGTGCAGCCGGGTTTTTCGGTACCCTGCAAGCTGGCTTTACCGATCTGCACTACCTGCGCGAGGTCTGGAAANAAACCACCGAGCACGATGCGTTGATTGGTGTAGGCATGACGGGCATCGCCAGTGGCCGGGTAGCCAAACTCGATCTTAAAGAAGCGGCTGATGAAGTCAAGCACATCAACAATATTGTGTCGGCAAAAATCAACATTGAGTTTGCANCTCGTTGCACCACCATTAAACCCTCCGGCACCACTNCGCTCGTGTTGGGTACATCATCGGGTATTCATGCCTGGCACAATGATTATTACCTGCGCAGAATGCGCATCGGAAAAAATGAAGCGCTGTACGAATACCTGCGTATCAACCATCCTGAGTTGCTGGAAGATGACATGTTGAACAGCAAGCAGGCTATTATTTGTATTCCACAAATGGCTCCGGAAGGAAGTATTCTGCGCACCGAAGATGTGATGGACATGCTGGAGCGTGTAAAACAATTTAACATTGAATGGGTACGTAACGGTTTCCGCCAAGGCTACAATGCCAACAACGTATCGGCCACCATTTCCATTCGTGATGACGAATGGGAGAAAGTAGGTCGCTGGATGTGGGCTAACAAGTCGAGCTACAATGGATTGAGCGTGTTGCCGTACGACAACGGCAACTACAAGCAACCTCCGTTTGAAGATATCAGTCGCGAGAAATTCCTGGAGTTGGAGCATTCGCTTCATGCCATCGACCTGTCGAATGTATATGAGCCCGATGATGCCACCGACTTACAGGCAGAGGCAGCCTGTGCGGGCGGTGCTTGCGTGATTCAATAGGAAACAATTTTAAATCCTGTGGTGTCGAAAATGCACTCGTAGCACCACAGGATTTACAGATTCATATTTTCAATCTCATTTTTGTTGCCATACGATTGCGATCGTTAGCGCCTGTTGGCTTCAGCAAATTTTTCTGAGTCTTCATAAAAATGATACTCAACGATTTTCTCGTCTTGAATGCGGCACATCAGCGACCAATTGCTCGAGTAGGTTTTCCCGTTGGCTTTCACCACATGGGTGAACTTACCGTTGGCAAATGCTACGTCACCTTCTCCTATCAGGTTGGTTACAGAAAATGCTTTGGTATCGAAATGAGTGCCCAGGTTGGTAATAAATGTTTTAGCACCTTCCTTACCTTGATACGTACCGAAAATCTGAGTCCCCTGGCGTTCGGCTGAACGAACAGCCTCTATCGTGCAACTATCATGGAATGTATTGATAATACCGTTGAAATCGCCATTGCCAAAGGCTCCGAAAAATTGTTGAACTACTTCTTTGCTTGATTTTACTGTTGTCATAGTTGATTGTTTTGATTTGTCTGAGACTGTTTGTGCTTTACTGTGTTGTGTACCTAACGCCACCAGGCATAGGGTGTAGATTATTATGATTTGTTTCATGATTACGGGTTTAGCCATTTGATAAATAGTTTGTTGTAAAAGGGCAGGATAACATAGTAAACCACCGGCACAGCAACGGCCGTGAGGATAAATGTTCGTCCAGCCAGCGGAAAGGAACTGAGAAAGTCACCCCATAACCAAAAAGAAAGGTCATGAGTAGATAGATGGCAAGCCAAATTAAGAAGGCACGCTTGTGTCTGTCGGTTTTGTTCATCGTGAGTACTTTGTTTACATTTGATGCAGTAAAACTATGATGTACATATCTTCGTGTAAAGTATGTACGAAATTGTATCTTACATACCAAAAGGAATGTATTGCTGATAATCAGACAGAAAAAATGAAGAAGAAAACAAAAGAAAGTGCAATGTGCCCGGTAGATTTTGCCTTCCGGAGGATTGGAGGCAAGTATAAGGCGCGCATCTTATGGCACCTTCATCGTAACAAGTTGCTTCGTTACGGTGNNGTGAAGCGCACCCTTCCCGACATCACAACCAAAATGCTTACCCAGTCACTGCGGGAACTGGAGGAGGACTTGCTCATTAACCGTAAGGTTTACTACGAGGTGCCCNCCAAAGTAGAATATACCCTCACCGACATGAGTAAGGAACTGATACCTTCACTCAGACTTATTATGGATTGGGGTACCAAACAGATGAAAAGAGTGAGTTGAACTTATGTAAAAACTACCAGCTTCTTGGCTATATTCTCCCCAGCGAACAAAACTATAAGAGTTACTGGTCAAGCAGAGCATAGTCCATAACAAGAGGCACCATGCATGAAGGAAATAATATGTGATCTCTATAAAAGATATTTTAGTCTTAAATAGGCTATATTTGCGAATTCATATTCAACCTGAAAAGGTTTTTAACAATCGGCTTAAGCAAATAATGGCAACGTGTAAGAAAGTAGAGGTATTGGCACCGGCTGGTTCGTTCGAATCGCTGGCGGCTGCCATTCAGGCGGGAGCAGACGCCATCTATTTTGGTGTAGAGCAATTGAATATGCGGGCACGATCATCCGCTGCGTTTTCGACACACGACCTTGAAGAAATTGTAACCCGTTGCCATGCAGCCGGAGTAAAGGCGTATATAACCCTCAATACCATTTTGTATGATCACGACATGCAGTTGATGCGCAAGATCATGGATGCAGCCCGAAAACATGGTGTTGATGCGGCTATTGTTTCGGATCATGCTGCACTTAATTATGGAAAATCCATTGGCATGCCTTTACACATTTCAACGCAAGCGAACATCAGCAACATTGAGGTCGTTGAATTTNTTGCTGCCTATGCCGATGTGATGGTATTGGCGCGCGAACTCAGTGTGAAGCAGGTAGCCGAAATTACCCGACAAATTAAGCGCAAGCGCATTACCGGTCCATCCGGAAACCTGGTGCGCATTGAAGTATTTGCGCATGGTGCATTGTGTATGGCGATATCGGGCAAGTGTTACCTAAGCTTGCATTCGCATTATGCTTCGGCTAATCGGGGTGCCTGTGTGCAAAATTGCCGAAGGCAGTATTTGGTAACCGACAAAGAGGATGGCTTCGAATACCAAATCGACAATGAATACATTATGAGTGCCAAAGACCTTTGCACCATCGACATGCTGGACGAAATCATTCAGGCAGATGTATCGGTGTTAAAGATTGAAGGACGAGGTCGTGCAGCCGATTATGTTTACACCGTAACAAAATGTTATCGCGAAGCCGTTCAGGCAATTTTCAACAAGCAGTTTACGTCCGATAAAATTACCACATGGAAGCAGCAACTGGCCACCGTTTACAATCGTGGTNTTTGGGAAGGCTACTACCTGGGGCGGAAGCTGGGCGAGTGGAGTACCGCCAGCGGTTCGGTGGCCACAGACCGAAAAGTATATTTAGGACAAGGCCAACGCTATTTCCCTAAAATCAATATAGCCGAGTTTCAACTGGAAACCGGTAAACTGAACGTGGGTGATAAAGTAATGATCATCAGCAAGCATCAGGGTATTCAAACCGAAACAATTCAAGAACTGCGCGTGAATGGCCATACGGCTGATGAATCTGCTAAAGGTGATGCTGTTTCATTTTATTGCACCAACAAAATTTGGAAGGGCGACAAACTTTATAAGATTATTGAAACGGAGTATGCCTAAGGTAATTCAATATCGAAACAAATGTATTGGCTGTGGTATTTGTTACGAACTTCAACCAAGCCTTTGGAGAATGTCCAGAAAAGATGGAAAAGCCAATTTGGTGGGGGTGTTAATCACAAAGGTGTTTATATATTATCCAGTAAAACTTACCAACCTTTCTCCGATGTGGTTGAGCAATCCTGTCCGGTGAACGCCATCAAAATGGCTTGAATCGATACCAACTCGCTGAAAGATTCAGTTTTCTATTTCTCAATTTCTTACTCGGCAAGAAATTTTTCAATCATCGGAACAGCAAACTCTTCGCTTTTATAATTCGGACTAAGGGTTGTGATTTCTCCTATGTAGGCACCGTGCCCACCGGGAAGGATGGCCAACCGGCTATTTGGAACAAGGCGGGACATGGCCACCATATGCTCGTTGGTTCCCACATCCTGATCGCCATTGATGAGCAGCACCGGTACCTTGATGGATTTTAAATCTTCATCGGAATAATCGGTGAAGTTGATCATGCGGTTGGCGCATTGATGAAACATATTCATGAGTTTGGTGCTGTCGGGCGTTACTTGCAGGAATGCATCCTTATATGGTTGTGGCATCTGATCAAATGTTCCGTTCTGCATAAACTCCCAAAACTGCGGAAATGCACCGTTGCGTTTTAATAGCACTGAACCCGCAATCACTTTATTACAACGCTCCGGATGTTTGATGGCTATCTTTAGTGCAGTCATTCCTCCGTTGCTAAATCCAAAGATGTCGGCTTTTTGAATTTTCAGGTTGTCCAGCAGCGCAACCACATCATCGGCATCCTGATCGAAGGAGATGGGTGTATTTCTATCTTCCGTTCGGCCGTGCGCCTGTAGTTCCACGCAAATCAGTTGATGCTGTTTTGTCAACAGCGGAATGACTCTTCCAAAGGTGGTTTGAATGGTAGAGCCTCCGCCATGAAGCAGCACCAGCGGCTTTCCNTGGCCGTAGATTTCGTAATACATTTTGATGCCATTGACATTGGAATAGCCGCTTGTGAAAGACGGATCTGTTATAGCTTTTTTGATAGAAAGTCTTCCTTCATTGGAAGGTACCGAGCTATTGCAAGCTGATAATAATAAAATGGAGGCTGTAAAGAGTAAAGTATTAAAGTTCATATTGATTGAAGTAAGGTTCGCATATTGTTTAACATTTGCAGCCAACTTGGGTAAGCACCCGTCTTTTTAGCCAATGCTTGTAATACGGTTTGCCTGAGATGCAATTTTGTATTTCCGTTTTCTTCTGTCAGTGTTACGGTAACCAACGTTTCTCCCGGCCAATCTGGATCCATTCCAATAGTAGCTGGGTTGATTGGATTTCCTTTNTGATCAGCATTGATCATAGTAAATACAATCCTTTTGTTAGGAACAATTTCCTTGTATTCACCCACACACCAGCAATCGCCAAACTGAGGATTCGAGATACAAGAGTGAAATTGACCGCCCTTTTTTACCTCTAGCTTTTTAAAATGAATTGAGCATCCTTCTGGTGCAAACCATTTTAACAGTTTTNNTGGGTCAGTCCATGCATCAAAAACTTTTGCTGCACTTGCATTAATAATTTCTTCGATAAAGACTTCTTCCTGTTTTACACTACTTGCCATTGTTCTTCAGTTTGGATTTGGATGAATATTTTAAGGATGATTTTAGTTGAAGTTCTTCCTGCTCAACAAATCGTTTCAATGCCTGCAATCGGCTTGTCCAGATTTTTTGGTGTTGTGTTACCCATTCCTGCACCTCGTTTAGTTTCTCCAACTTAGCCAAACAAATGCGTTCTCGACCTTGTTGCTTTACCTGGAGCAAGCCACATTCCTCCAGTATTTTAAGTTGTAAGGAAATAGCCTGACGGCTAATCTTAAATTGCTCGGCTATGCTGTTGATATTGACCGGCTCCTGTGCTATTCGACCGATGATTGCTCTTCGCGTAGGATCGGCTATGGCTTGAAAAACATCTCTGCGTGCTTCCATAAAATGCAAGTATCTGCTTGCAAATATAAAAGCAAGCACTCACTTGCGCAAATTTGTTTGCACAAAGTCAATAAAAAAGAGGCATTGGCTTATTCCTTATAATACCACATTATCTCTCTCATCCAATGGCCAAAACGGATTGTAGGCAACTTCAAACAGGTGGCCGTCTAGATCTTTGAAGTAACCACTGTAACCTCCCCAGTAAACCTTTTGTGCGGGCTTGATGATTTTGGCGCCCAGCTTTTTAACCTGTGCCAATACTTCATCTACTTCTTTTTCAGATTTAGCATTGTACGAAATGGTCATTCCCGAAAATTCCGAAGGCTGATATTTCAGGGTAGCATCGGCAGCCAGTTCGTGCCGGGGNTGTAACGCCAGAATAATTCCACCCAAATCAAACAGCGCCAGGCCATCCATGCTTTTATCGGATTTNTTCCAGCCCAATCCTTTCTCATAAAAGCATAATGATTTNTCGAAATCATCCACGCCCAGGGTTATTAAGTTTAGCTTTTGGCGCATGGTTGTAATATTATATTTTTCAGAATGATTGCCGTTGCTCCTGGTTGAACATCCTCTCAATATAATGTACTTGCCGTTAGTTTCCTGTTGGTGGATGAACTATTTATATTGACGGTATTAGTCTTTTGCGTTTTCGGAAGGACTGAATGTTGTTACCAACCTGACTGGCGCGAACATAACGACCAATCGTGGCTTGGATGTTTCTCCATCAAAGGAGGCATTCAATGCTTACAACATCCCATTAATAATCAACACAAGTAATGGCGGCAGCGCTCCGGCCGCAATCAACCACTTGCCTCTTCCGCCAAGTCCGTGTTTTCCTTTTAGAATAAAAAGTCCGGTTACATTGATAACAATGAGCATGACGGCAAAGACATCCGAAGCCCACTTCCAGGCGGGCGCACTGTTGCGGTGCAATACATTGGACTGATAAAATATAGGGCGCCTTGAAATTCGTTCATAGACTCCCTTCCCTTCGGTTAAATTAATAAGCAGAGAAGCATCCTGATAGTACACTTTAACCTGGTGGTTGGTGGGAAAGTCATACACTTTGTAGGTCGTTTCTCCCACACTGCTCCCAAATTGTTTTACAAGTTCTGGTGTTACGTTCTCNCGGGTAAAAGTCTGCTTTAAGTCAACTACCTCCTTGGTGATAATAAAATCAGGATTCCATTCATTTATATGGTTTAATGCAATGCCGGACAAGCAATAGACAATAACTAAAGCTGAGAANAANTACCCCACATCGCGGTGTGTAACAATGTTGAGGCGCCTGAGCTTTCGTGTAAATGAATTGGTTGACATCTATCGTTCGGTAAGCGTTTGGTTTTTCACTTTGGCAGCAAATTCATCGCAAATTTGAACAACCCAGTTCTCAACATTCGGATCGGGTAAAATTGCATCGGGTCTGTAAATCACTTTCTCATCCGACTTGGCAATTTTATCAATTCCATCACCAATTATTTTAACCTGAAATGTTTCGTCATGTGCTACCAGCACCGGCACAACAACGGCTCTTTCTTTNTTATCGAGCACCCGGTTTATGGCTGCTGTGGTCGAATCGCTGTTATAGTGTACAATATGACCACACCATCCATACGCGTGTTCCGCAATTCCGGTACTGTCTTTCACATAGGTTGCAACCTGATCAAACAACTGGCCCCATTCCTTGTCATAGGTTTCATCTCCATACCCGATCAGCACCAGGCCTTCGTTCTTTGTGTCTTTAGAAATTTCTTTCACCCTGCGCAACACATTTCTCTTCAGGATATCTGTAAAATCAAGATTGGGTGTCAGGTAAGTCTTGGCACGAGGGGTATAACGTTCAATCTTTTCAATCTTCAATACTTCCAGCGATTGTGGATCCAGTTTTTGGCCAATGATGGTTGGGATGTCATCAAATGTGTGCGGACTTACCGTAAGAAAAACAGGAACGATAATCACATCGGTAAACCCTTCGGCATCAAAAGCTTTTAGTTGGGTGGCGATCGATGGCTCGGTATATTCCATGTGTGCCGTTTTGGTGCCTTTCACAACACCCCCNGATAATATTCTCGATTGCACATTCTTTTCCAGATCCATCAATACCTGCCGCCAGGTACTTGACCGCGATCCATGGTTTACCAGCAGCACACCAATCTTCTGGTCATTACTTGCTTCTTCTTTTGCTGTTGGTGTACAGCCAATTACGAAAAGAACGAAAAATAAGGGCGCGAACAATTTCACCGCAGTTTGCCTGAATTGGATCATCATTATGTTGTTAAATAAGACCGCAAATCTAATTATTTAGACTAAATCCAAATAATATTTTTATGATTTATTGTTCTTTTCATGTAAAAACCGATTTTTACTAAAACGGAATCGTGTGCAAACCATGGTTAAAGCATGGAGAAACATCCTCAGAATGCTCAGCCAACGTAAGGGTCAAAACTTCTTTTCGAGTGGATCACCGCACTGGCAATTCTNTTNTTGATGGTTGCCAGGGGTAGTTTTTTACGGAGTTTGGGCGGGTCGATGGCCGGATCAATCTCATCAAAGAAGTTGACCGCACGCAGGGCAATAAGCGGATTAAAGCCGGGNTACTTGATGGTGTAAAAATCAAGCATCTCACTCATCGAAAAATGTTCGAGCAGAAAGTAGATGTCAATGAAATCCTTCAACCGCTTGCCGGAGTTGCTGATGGCGTTCAGTTTCATGGCGGCAATGTCTTCTTTCGAAAGATAGGTGATGCCTTCTTCGGTAATAGGTGGTTTTACAAACGGATAGTTGTGCGTAATGAAATCGACTTTTATTCCATTCACCACCGTTAAGAGTGTATTCTTCATGGTAAACGTGGCCTCAATTGAAAAGTCGGGCTGCAGCGATTGCATTAAGCTCTCTGTAGAAAATTCATTTTGAGTAAACAGATCAATATCAATTGAATTACGATGTCCCAATTGCAAAGCCAGCGAAGTTCCTCCCACCAAATTGAAGCCTGAAAGAACCGGCAGACCTTGAAGTTGCTGAATCAGTTTGAAGGTTTTGGGATTTATGATGGACGTATCCTTATGCAGCATTCAGAAAATCGGATTTTAAGAAAAACGCGAAAAGTCCTTCATCCTTTGTGTTAACTGTGCACTCCAGTCTATTGTCTCTATGATTTTTCTTCACCATAATATTTTAGGATCTCACGCCACTCATTTAAGTGTCCACGCTCCAACACCCGCTCAATCACAATCTTGTACGACTTGTCGTAGTTAAATGTATCCAGGTCATACTCCCACAACAGACTGGGATTGATGTTGGGTTTTTGCCGGGTTTTGGTGCTAGATTTTCCTGCTTTTTTAGGCTTTTTCATCTAACCAAAAATAGGCAAAAAGGCCTAAATTCCTCAAAAATGAGCCAAAATGATCGATATAGAATTTCTCCTGTTCCTTATCTCCAGACAGGAAGCAAAATTATACGAGAAAATTACTGTGAGATTTAATGGATACGCTCCAGCTTACCTTTTCGTTTGATCAGGTTCTTGTAATCCCACTGAATGCGTTTTNNGCTTTTGAGCCAGCGCTTTATTTCTTTCACATTGATTTCATCAGCCGATGTATAGAAAACGGAAGCATCTTTAAATTTTCCGGTGCCCGGTTCTAATTTCTCCTCATCAAAATCAACACCACTCCAGAACATGAGCCGGATGCCTGGCTTTTGCTTGCTGTATCCCACAATCGGGTTTCCATCAATAAACCACACGGGGTGTGCGTGCCATACTTTGCAATCGGCTAATGACTCGCTGATGGCGGAGGCGAGTGTATCACAAATTAACTGATCGTTAGCTGTTTGTTTTTGGTTGTACTGTTTGATGTCTTTGGTCATAGACAGAAAGATCAAGATTTTCTACAGCAACATCAAACATCTCAGATTGAAATAAAAACAGCCCAAGAGCAAATTACTTCGCCTCCAGTTGGGCCTTCAAGCCAAATAGATCAAACTCGGTCCAGGTTTTAGAGATCCGTCCGTTAGTTACCTGGTGGATGACCATGCCATTGTACTTCACAAGTTTATTGGTTGCCGGAATGCCGAGGAATGTACCCGTGTGCCTGCTGCTGCACGTAAACCGGGCGGTGACAAATTCGGTATCTGCCACCAGATGGGTTATTTCAAACTGCACGTCAGAAAAACATTTTTGAATTCGAGCACCCAATGCATAGCTCCCTCCGGCCCTTTCGGCTGCTTGTCGAGTGCCTGGCTGGTGGTTACCCAGTCATCGGAAAAACTTCCCGCACAAGTTCTTCATTTCGATTTTTGGTTTTTCAAACACCTCAAGCCGAACATGCACCGTGCCGTTGCGATAGTCAACCGGACTGGTCCAATCGGTGGGCCGGGCGGTTGAGCTTGTCTCCGGTTACATAGTAGTGCGACTTGCTGGGCGTGGAGTTATCAGCATCGGCTTTGGTGTACGTAAATAGCTCATCGAACAAAACAAATTGTTTTTGACCGGAAGCTTGTTGTCCCGATTGACCCCATGCTGATGAAGAAAGCAAAGCAAGCCATGTTATAATCGTGTACTTCATTTTCTCTCGTTTAATGGCGAGCGAATATACCCAAAGCAAAATTAATTGAAGGCAATGGTTTTTCATCGGTGCGCTACCTCGGGTTTACTGTATTCAAAAATCTTTTATCATTGGTCTGGTTAAACATAATAAATACTTTTATGGCACAATCCAGGTTTTCTTGTTAGACATTACCCCTTTTAAACGCTACAACCAGGTGAATGAATCAATTTTGATAGCCGGCTTAGTATTGCTCGTTCTGCTGCTCAGCCTGGTGCTGAGCAAAAAGAATAAGCTGAAGGCCGACAAGTTTCTGATCGCATTTTTGGTGTTTGAGTTGGTTAGTCAAATTTATCTGCTCTTGGAAAAAACAGACTGGCTGCAACATAGCTATTGGATGTTGCTGGGCAAAGGCCTGTATCTGTTAGACTCACCTCTGTTTNTTTTGTATGTGTTTGTCCTTACCCACAATCATCGCCTTCCTAACTGGCTGTTTGGCATTTTATTCACGCCCTGGTTACTGTATGCCATACATTTTCTCTATTTCTATTGGTCTGTGTTTCCGCATTCATCGGTTGATGCAAGCAGTGGGTTGGTGTATATTAACAATGCCTTGTCGCCTACATGGCTGTTTTTTGTAATTGTTATGTTGCTGATCGAGCCTGTGTACCTCAGTTGGTTTTATCGGATATTAAAGCAATACCGTATGCGGCTTCATGATGCGCTGTCAAAAACGGAAGGCATTGAACTTCGATGGTTGAATACCTTATTCTATCTAAGGATTTTTCTCACACTCATTCTGGTGCCAGCCGGATTTATTGCCATTGCCAACGGCTGGATTNCGGTTAGCCATATTTCAATCCATGTTGGAAGTATCGGGCGTGGTTTTCTTTTTGTAGTGGGATACTTTGGCTTTAAGCAAACAACCATTTTTGTCGATGGGCCGGTAACCCTAAAAGAAAAGCCAATCCCTTCTTATGAACGCTCAGGGCTATCTGCCGAAGACGCAGCACGCCTGCATACTCAACTTGTAACATACATGCAAACCGCAAAGCCTTATTTGCAGGGCGATCTGCGGGCAAGCGATGTAGCAGCCGCATTGAATATTTCAGTCAATCATCTGTCGCAGGTATTGAACACTATTCAAAATCAGAATNTTTTCGACTTTATCAATACACACAGGGTAGAGGAAGTGAAACAACGAATAGCTGACAAACGCTTCGCGCACCTGACGATTCTGGCCATTGCCCTCGATTGCGGTTTTAACTCGAAGTCGGCCTTCAACACGGTATTTAAGAAGACAACCGGAGTCACACCTTCGCAGTATGCGCGCCAGGTTTCTACAGGGGTGTGAGTTGGGGCTACCGGCCACGAATTTTCAATAAAGCAGGTTCAGCCCTTTAGGCCAGAACGACTTGATCTTGCGTAGCACCTTGATTTGTGCTAAAAGATCATGAACAATAGTTTTCTATTCCTGTTGCTGGTGGCTTTGCTAACCCGCTGTAGCACCACCGAAACCGCCCGTCAGGCGGGTGTACAATCCATTTTATTCACTGGAAAAAATCCAAATCAACCCTTGCTTGTTGGCTTGGGTGGCAGCGAAGGTGGCAATGCCTGGGCCACTGCGCGATGGAAANAAACACGCGATATGTTTCTCGATTCAGGTTATGCTNTTTTAGCGATCGGATATTTTGGTGCTGAAGGAGCCCCCGATCAACTCGACCGCATTGCACTGGAGGATGTTCACCAGGCTATTGCCGAAGCATTAGAAAATCCGGTGGTTGATGATGGACGGGTAGCCGTTATTGGAGGCTCGAAGNGANGTGAGTTGGCCTTACTGCTGGCGAGTGTTTATCCCGATATTGCATGTGTCGTTTCTATTGTGGGCTGCCATGCTGCTTTTCCGGCTCTTACGCTCAGCGCATCAACCTCCTCGTGGAGCTACCAGGGTAAGGAAGTTCCCTTTGTGCCTGCACCGTGGCGGGCTGTGCCGGCTATTGTGAAGCGTGATATGAGGTGCGCCTTCGAGATTATGCTGGAAGACACTACTGCCGTAAACCGTGCATTGATAAAAGTTGAAAACATTCGCGGCCCCATCTTATGCTTGTCGGCAACGAAAGATGAAATGTGGCCATCTACAGAAATGTCGGAAGCGATAATGAAGCGGTTAGATGACAAGCAGTTTCCGTATGCGCATAAGCATATAGCCGTAGAAGGCGGCCACACCGAACCGCTTGATAACTTTCCTGATATATTAAAGTTTTTGCAGGAGCATTATCCGGTAGTACAAACAATAAATCGTATCCGATAGAAAAATAAGCGCTTACTTAATCTGACAAAATGAAAAAGAAACACTATGCCCTTATGGGGCTCATCGCCCCAATAGTATTCTGGTTAACCTATTCCATTATGGCCGGGCTCAGGCCTGAATATAGCTTTCTCACCAAAGCCATCAGCGAATTGGGTTCGGTAGATGCGCCTCGTAAGTGGGTTTGGAATTTTGCAGGCTATATTCTTCCAGGAGTTTTAATTTCAATTTATTCGTATGGATTGTTTCAATCGGTAGCGAACAAGCCAGGAAGCAAGGTGCCATTAATAAGTTTTATGTTCAGTGGTTTATTCATGGCCTTTGCGGGAATATTTCCAGGTGACTTTGATAATAAGCAATCGCTCACCATGCTGCTTCACACGGTTGGCAGTTTTGGCAGCTACATCTGCTTCCTGATTGGAGCCTTTACATATCGGACACAAATGAAAAAAGATACATATTGGAAGCGAGCGGTTGTTCCCACCTTGATTTTTACATGGCTAACCATTTTGTTTGGCGCCTGGCCATTTATATTTCCACAAACACCAGCAGTTGGTCAACGGGTTGTGTTTTTCTTTNACTTCCTTTGGGTTNTTTATACCGCGATAATGCTTTTAACACAAGAGCGCCAAACAGCAAACTCTAAAGTGAACACATAAAGTTGCACTCATCATGCCCTCACAACCCACCAAAGAAAGGGAGCCCGCTCCACAAAGGATATTCCTCCTGAAATTGTAAGCAATTAAACACGGGCAAGATCGAATCGGTCAATCTGGTAGCTGGCTGTTGATCAGCACGAGCTGCCATTTGTGCATCCAGATTTTTGCTCTCCAAAAATAGAATTCCAGATACTCTTACTTTGATCAGCCAGTTTTCCTTTTGAACCTTCGGGAGAAAAATTTCTAAAACTCAGCAATCAACGACAACCACCGTGCAGCCGGTGCGCCCCATAGTTCTTTGTATGTGGCTGTGTTGATTTGTGGCCAGTACGGAGTATCTTCATTAAAGCGCGACTGCATCCCTACCGGAATTCCGCCTACTACTTCACCCGGCAAGGCTGTGTACAGTTGTGCATAGTTACTGCCTTCACCCCAGATGATGGATTGCCCGAAAGGGTTTTTACCAACGATCCAAAACAGTTGCTCGGCAATGTTCATGAGCTCTTTATCTTTAAGGAAGTTGCCGCACAACGCTGCTGCTTTACCCGTAGAGAGGTGAACAGCCGCGTTGCCTTTAAACGAAAACCATACGGGAAACACGCGCAGGTAGTGTTCGTCATCGAGCTTGAAACCATGCTCCAGTTGCTCTTTGTAATCTTTGGCTGCACCCTTAAAAATACCCACCTGAACTTTGTAAAAATTCAATGAGTCTTTTACCTCATCTTTATGATACACCCGCTAGGCACCATGCCATAAGGTTGAACATACTTCATCGTAGTTTTTAAATAATCGCCAAACATCTTAATAGAAGCTACCCATTTTGAATAATCGGCATGAGAGGGTTGCGTTTTGCATAGCGCAGTTAACTCCTGCATAAACACATGGTCGCGCGATTGATGGGTATAGTGTACGATGGATTTCTTATCAAGGTCGCGATAGAAGAAACCCCTCTCTTCTCGGCTAGCTTCTTAAAATCTTCCGGAGACTTTCCTGTCTTGGCTTTAATGTTAGTAATGTATGCTTGAAACGACATGTTGATGTTGATTAATTTTGAATAATAAATTCTATTCTTCATCAAATAAGCCACTGTTCCTGCAAACAATGGCTGTTTGAAATTTTAACCCTGTGCGAACAACCTGGCTTTAAATCTGTAAGAGATTGTCAGCAAACCCAGTATCACCAGCGGAAGCGATATGAATCCCGCGTTGCCATCTACCACCGCGTGACTAAACGTGGCAAAAAGTAAATTAAAGGTTAAGCCGGCATACGCCCACTCTCTCACCTTCGGACTTACCATCGGCAACATGATGGCCGTGGCGCCAACTATTTTACACATGATTAACAAGTATGCAAAATAATCGGGGTAACCTAACGGCTTGGTACCTGCATTGAAATTTTCCAGACTAAAAATTAAGGTCCCTAAGGGCATCACTCCTTCCCATAGAAATACCAACAATGTGATGGACCAGAATATGATTTTATCTTTTTTCATTTTTTTCTTTTTTAATTTTCCTCCACGTAATTCTTAAAATTGTTCAGAATAGCCTGCCAGCCTTGTTGTTGCAGCTCAAGGGAGTTCTCTACTTCCGGATCAAAGCTTACGGTAACGGTTGTTTGATTGCCCGTAGTTTCAAATATTATGGTGGCTATTCTTCCGCCAAATTCGTAGGTGAATTTCTTTTCAGGAATAATCTCTGTATAAACGGCTTCAAAGTCGAACCCGAAGCTGCCGTCTTTTGCTTCCATGCGGGCTTTGTAGGTGCCGCCCACCCGCATGTCGTTTTCAGCACTAGGACAATGCCATGACGGATCGGCAAAATTCCAGTTCACGATGTGTTTCGGGTTGGTATAGCAATCCCATACTTTTTAGTGGCCGCGTTTATGGTGGCGGTAACGGTGATTTGGTTGCTCATGGTGGTTGTTGTTAGATCGGCTGATTACTCAACTATTATTTCGTTTGATGATTCACCATCCAGTTGATACCAAACTGATCGGTGCAACTTCCATAGTATGCACCCCAGAACATATCCTGAATGGGCATTGTAATTTTTCCACCCACGGCCAGCGCATCAAACAAACGCTTGGCTTCTGCGCGCGAATCGGGTTCGAGGTTAATGTGTACATTATTTCCTTCTACAACGGTAAAGCCCATCTCTTTTGGTGCATCGCTTCCCATCAATATATGTCCGCCTATAGTTGGAAGTTCAACATGTAACACCATTTTTTTNACCGGCTCGGCAAGGGGCGGTTGATTAGGATCGGGCGGCAATTCGCCAAAACGTTTAATGCCGTTAATGAATTCAGTTTTGAATACCGACTTGTAAAATTTAAATGCTGCTTCCGTATTGCCCGGAAAATTGAGGTAGGTAGATACACGTGCCCTGTTGCTTGTCTTATTTTGTTTGCGCAATTGAAATTGTGAAGCAATGTATTGATCCAGGTTTTCCAGTCCGGCCGTGAAGCCTTCTTTAAAGCCCATCTGAATAATTTTTTCCAAATCGCCCAGGGTTTCAAACTTCACCACAATATCCACCAGGGTGTTTTCTTTTGCAGGATGGAAGTTGTTCGTCCAGTGCATGGTGGGCATGTTGGGTTGTGGTTCTCCTTTGTCGTTGCAAAACGCATCTTTATAGCTAAACATTTTTATAGGGTCGATGCGCTGATAGAATGCTTTGCAGTGGTGGCGATCACCCTTCGGTCCTGCCATTACATAATGCCAATGGCCACCTTCCGAGAAATTCATCGAAACGGTTTCAGCTTTGTAAGGTTTGGGCGCCCACCACTGGTCGAGTATTTCGGCCTGTGTCCATGCATCCCACACCAGGGCGGGTTCGGCCAGAAATTCGCGCTTCACGAAAATGGTTTTCTTTTCTTTATCTACTGTAAAGTCGAAGAGCAGGTTCGTATTCATAATATCTTTTGTTTATGATTCAATGGTATTGTTTTATTCATTCAAGCAATTCGCATGCATGGTTTTGCTCTCGCATCCATGAAATTATTTGCTCCACCAGGATGTGTTGCCCTTCTACGCGCAAGATTCTATCGCAGTCGCTCAGGTCGAAGTTTATCCTGAGGTTAGGAAATTCACGTTGAAGGTCAGTTACTATATCGTTGGCCTGGTTTTTCCTGCTTACATCCGTTTTGAAAACTTCTACCATAGAAATGAGACTATTTTTTTCTTAAATCCAAACCGGATGACATCCTCAAGGATTTCCAGGTTTATGTCTTTCAGAGATTTGAACTTGATGCAATATCCGGTCACACTTGCCTTGCCCAAATTCTTTCCATACGCTTCTACTAAGTACTTTTTGTCCTTGATGCCCATGATGTAAACAGAGATGCCGGTTGTGTGGGCACTCAATCCGATTTGATAAAACTCTTTTTCTGTTTTATCTGCATAACGAATGGTGTAGGAGCCATATCCGATATTCGGATTGGAAACTACTCTTCCTTTATCGTTTTTNCCGTTAAGGAACCACAGCCTGTCTTTCGGCTGTAGCTGCTGAATAATGCGGTGCAATGCTTGCATGTCGTTGCGCTTTGCCTCGGGCAGACTTTCGATATACGATTTGATTTGCGCTTGCGTGGTCATGCGGTATCATTTTTGGATAAGGCCACCAACAGTGATTCGAGGTTTGTCAAGGTTGCGGTAAATCCAAGTTTGAAACCTTCGAGCAGGCTTTCCATACGCTCAAACGATTCGTTGTAAATGGTAATGCTTACCATGGTGATACCATTCTTCTCATGGAAGGTATAATCCCAATCCGAACCATGCTGTTCCGGGTTTTCATCCTTATCGGCAAACACGTTCCACATTTTGAAGTTTGTCTTGGGTGTAATGGATTTGTACTGTTGTATTGCCCAGCGCTCCGTTCCATCCGGACCCACCATGGCGTAAAATCTTTTTCCGCCTTCTACAAAATTCATGTATTTGGTTTTGGAGGTAAACGGTGCTGGTGCCACCCATTGGTCGAGCAGTTCGGCCTTCGTAAACGCATCCCACACAAGTGAAAGCGCTGCATTGAATTCTCTTTTGATGTAAACCGTTTTTGCCGGCTTGTCAACCGTAAATTCGAATAGAAGGTCGTTGGTTTCTGTTTTCATTTTTTTGCTTTTTAAGGTTAGCCAGTACTTTATCGAGTGANTTGAACCGGGTTTCCCAGATTTTTCTGAATTGCTCCAGCCACTTGTCGATCTCTTTCATTTTCTCCACTTCCAGTGAGTAATAAATTTCGCGGCCCTGGTATTCTTGCTTCACCAATTCGCACTCGGTTAAAATGCGCAGGTGCTTCGATACTGCCTGCCGGCTGGTATGAAAGTTTTCGGCCAGTGCGTTGGGTGTCATGGCTTGCAGGGCAATCAACGCAATGATGGCCCGCCTGGTAGGGTCGGCAATAGCCTGAAATACGTCTCGTCTCATGAGGCGTGGGGTTTATTTTATGAAACTGTTCGGTTGCAAATATATGCAACTTTTCGGTTTCGCAAATTTTTTGTCAGATTTTTGTGAAAAAGTCTTTGTCGTATAACGGGCCGCTCTCCACGAATGAAATAAAATCATACCGTGCTATTTCTATTTCTTCTCCCTCCATTAAAACCAGGTGTTTGTAGTATGTAACAAGATTAACTCCGATATTCACCGTTACAATCAGAAGCAAAAGAATAAGGATCAACGTGCTGTTGCTGCTTCTGACAACAGCCATTTAAAATATTAATACTATGGAACCGTGGTTAAACAGCTTAAAAACAGAAACTCCTCAACAAGGATTTGAACTGGCCATTAAACTGGCCCGCATGGGTGTGAAATATACCCAACCCGATATGGAAGTGTTAAAGGCCGGAAGAAAAGCGTATGCAGAAAGTGCAGAGTTTCTTATTGGTGCCTCTCAGGTGGTTGCCATCAATTTTCAAACCGTAGCCAAAGCAAACAACTATTGGAACTAAGCCTGAAGAACGATGGCAATTCAGGTATCAACTGCACGTTGAGGTTTGACGGGAGGAACAGAATTTTTCTGTTACACCCAGTCAAACCTGTTCTTCCAATCTTTTTCGCAACACATATTGAAGTATGCCCCCGTGCGCAAAGTACTCCACTTCAATGGGGGCATCCAACCGNGCTGTTACTTTAAAGTGTGTGACTTTACCGGATGGATGCGTTGCCGATACATCGAGTATTTTATGTGGTGTTAGTCCATTGGCCAGGCCAGTTATTTCATACGTTTCACTGCCATCTAATCCTAATGAGACAGCATTCTGTCCGTTCATAAAAACTAAAGGCGCCACACCCATTTGTACCAGGTTGCTTCGGTGTATGCGTTCAAAACTTTCAGCAATTACCGCCTTCACACCCAGCAGGAAGGTACCCTTTGCCGCCCAATCGCGAGAGGACCCCGATCCATATTCTTTCCCGGCCAGTATAACCAACGGTGTCTTTTCTTTNTGATACGTCATGGCCACATCAAAGACAGTATCCACCTTTTTNGTGGGGAAATGTAAACTGTAGCCGCCTTCCTGATCAACGATTTTATTTTTGATACGCACGTTGGCAAAAGTTCCCCGCATCATCAATTCATGATTGCCTCTTCTGGAACCATACGAATTAAAACTGTTTTTGGAAACCCGGTGGCCCATCAGGTACTTGCCTGCTGCCGATGTTTCTTTAAACGAACCCGCAGGCGAAATATGATCGGTAGTAACGGAATCACCTAAGTACAACAATACCCTTGCCTGCCTAATATCGGTAACGGCTTCGGGCGTAGCTTTAATATCTTTAAAGAACGGTGCCTCTTTGATGTAGGTTGACTGCTCATTCCATTCGAAATTTTCTGAAAGGTTCACCTTCAACTCCTGCCAGTCTTCCGAGCCATCGAAAATAACATGGTACACTTCATCAAAGTCTTCCTGTTTTAAACAGTTGTTGATGGTTTGTTGTATCTCATCTCTGGTTGGCCAGATGTCTTTTAAATAAATGGCTTTACCGTTCGGATCAAAGTCGATGGGATCTTTTGTTAGGTCGATATCGATCCGGCCGCATAAAGCATAGGCCACCACCAACATGGGCGACATGAGGAAATTCATTTTCACCTGCGGATGCACACGGGCCTCAAAATTTCTGTTGCCCGACAGCACCGATGCGGTAATCAGTTTACCTTCGTCAACGGCCTTTGCTATGGCCGGTGGCAGCGGCCCCGAATTGCCAATACAGGAAGTGCATCCGTAACCAACTGTATGAAAGCGCAGTGCATCTAAATATTCATTTAATCCCGATCGCTCAAGATAGCGCGTAACAACTTTCGATCCGGGCGCGAGTGACGTTTTTACCCACGACTTGGTGCGCAGTCCTTTTTCAATTGCATTCTTCGCCAGGAGGCCTGCCCCGATCATTACTTTCGGATTGGAGGTATTCGTGCAGCTGGTTATGGCCGCAATCACAATGCTTCCATCACTCAACACAAATTCTTTGTTTGCCTGCTTTATCCGTACGCTTCGCAGCTTGTCGTCCACGGCAATCACTTTCTGCGGACTACCCTGTAGCGGTGTTTCATCAAACGTAAATTCTGTACCCGAACCTCCCTCATAAAGCCAGGCATATTCCTTTCTATCCTTCTTCTCTTCATACTTCCGGTTAAACTCACTCTTCAGGATTTCAGAAAATTTATTCTTTAAATCTTTTACAAAAACCTTATCCTGCGGTCGTTTGGGCCCGGAAACGGTTGGCTCTAATGTGGACAGGTCTAACTCCACCACCTGCGTGTAGGTGATGTTTTCCTTACCGGTTCGCCACAATAAATTTTCTTTGCTGTATCGTTCCACTATTTCAATCTGCTGTTTGGATCGGTTCGTGGCTTGCATGTACTCCAGCGTGCGCTCGTCAATAGGAAAGTACGTTACCGTGCAGCCAAATTCGGGCGACATGTTGGCAATGGTAGCCCGGTCGGTAACACTTAAATTATTTAAACCAGCACCATAAACTTCAACAAATTTTCCCACCACCCCGGTATCTCTTAACAGGCGGGTAATGGTAAGCACCAAATCCGTAGCGGTGCAATGTTCGGGAATAGTGCCGGAAAGTTTCAGTCCGATTACTTCGGGGCATGTAAAGAAAATTGGTTGCCCCAACATGGCCGCTTCCGCCTCGATGCCGCCCACACCCCAGCCAATCACACCAATGCCATTAACCATAGGAGTATGCGAATCCGTTCCTACCAATGTATCGGGAAACAACCAGCCGTTGCGTTCTGTTACGCCTTTTGCCAGGTATTCCAAATTTACCTGGTGGCAGATGCCCATGCCCGGAGGCACCACAGTAAAATTGCTCATCCCCTTTTGTGCCCATTTCAATAACTCGTACCGCTCTTTGTTTCGCTCAAACTCCAGGNNCTCTACATTTTTGTTGTACGAATAATCGGTACCGAAATAATCTACCTGCACCGAGTGATCAATCACCAAATCTACCGGTATGGATGGGTTTATCTTTTTNCCATCTTTTCCATGCCTTACATATTCTGCACGCAGAGAGGCAATATCCACCACCGCGGGTACACCGGTAAAGTCCTGCATCAGAATACGGGCAGGCATAAACGGAATGTCCTTGTCGGTAAACGCGGGCTTCCAGTTTTTCAAAATTTCAATGTGATTTTCTGTTATGGTAAACCCATCGTAATTGCGCAATACGTTCTCCAATAAAATACGGATACTGAAAGGCAGATTCTCAACACCTTCTATCTCCTTTAATGACGAATACGTATATTTTTTACCGTTGATGGAAATTTCACGGGCAGATTTTGTTTTAAGATTGTTCATGCGATTTCAGGGAAAGGTTATAAGAGTAACAATTTAATTGCAATAAAGTTTCCGTTCTTGTTAGCATAACTATTTTACTTAAACCGATTTGCTAACGAACAATGTACGTAACTTTGAAAAAACAGATGATGAAGTTTGGCATTGGTATGTTTGGCGATTCGGGTTACGATACAAAGACCAACCGCTTTCGCGACCCGGAGAAGAGACTAAAGGAAATTGTTGAAGAAGTAATACTGGCGGATACTTTGGGAATTGATCTCTTTGCCATGGGTGAGCACCACCGCGAGGACTATGTGGTTTCTTCACCCGAAACCATGCTGGCAGCCTTGTCAACCGTAACCAAAAATATCATCCTTAGCAGCGGGGTGAATGTGATCAGCTCGGCCGATCCGGTAAAGTTGTTTCAGGATTATGCCATGATTGACTTGCTTTCCGGGCAACGGGCCGAGATTATGGCCGGAAGAGGAAGTTTCATTGAATCTTTTCCGTTGTTTGGTCAAAACCTGAATGACTACAACGAATTGTTTGCCGAAAAACTGAACCTGCTGCTCCGGTTAAACAAGGAAGAAAAGATCAACTGGAAGGGTACGTTCCGTGCGCCATTAAAAGATCAAACAATATTTCCAAGACCCAAACGAGAAATACCCATTTGGATTGCCGTAGGGNGAACGCCTACATCGGTGCTGCGGGCTGCGCAATTAGGGCTGCCCATTATGTTTGCCATTATCGGTGGCAACNCCCGCCAGTTTTTACCCCTTGTTGATTATTACAAAGAGCAATATGCCCTTGCCGGTCATGCTAAGAACAAAATGGAAATTGGCGTACACGCGCATACGTACATTGGCGACTCCAGGCAAGCGGTGCTGAAAGCGTATTACCCTGCCTATTCATTTCAAATGAACCGGATAGGCAAAGAGCGGGGCTGGAGTGGCTCCTTTACACAAAGCCAGTTCGAAGCCGGCATGAGCATGCAAGGCGCACTCTACATGGGCAGTGCAGAAGAAGTAACCGAGAAATTGATTAACACCATTGAGCTGTTTGGCCTTACCCGGTATATCGCGCATGTAGATGTAGGCGGACCCTCACACGCGGAGTTGATGAAGACGATTGAATTTTTGNGCAACAAAGTGATTCCGGCTGTGAAAAACATGTTGGAAAATGAAAGAGCTATGATACACGCTCAAGAACCCGGAGACATTCCAAAGATTTTTGCCGAAAGCTGGAACAATCGAAGAGTTGACCTGCTGGCCTCTTTATTCGAAGAAGATGCCGACTTTATCAATGTGGTAGGTTTGTGGTGGGAGAATCGCCAGGCGATTTACAAAGCACATGATTACGGATTAAAGGTAATTTTCAATAACTCCACACTGCAAGTTGGAAAGATAAAAGTCAAAAATCTGTCGGATGATATTGCTGTGGTGCATGCGCGTATGAAACTGAGCGGGCAAACTCCGTTAACTGACCATGCGGGTGTGCGACATAACCTTTTCACTTTTGTGGTTCGANAAAAGGGAGATACCTGGAAGTGTGTCTCCGCCCAAAATACCGACATTGTCGCTGGGGCTGAGACCAATCTCATAAATGAAAAAGGTGAATTGAAGCCGGTTGACTATCGTAAAAACTAAATGAGTGCTGAAACAACAAATAATACAATAATGAAAGAACGTATCAATTTATCAAAATCAGATCCCAAGGCATACCAGGCCATGCTGGGCCTGGAAAAGTATCTTGCAGAAAGCGGATTAGACAAACACCTTTATGAATTGATTAAAACCAGGGCCTCTCAGATGAATGGCTGTGCATTTTGCATCAACATGCACGTTCGCGATGCCATGAAACTTGGTGAAACGGCTCAGCGTTTGTTTTTGCTCGATGCCTGGCGAGAGACCGATCTTTATACACAAAAAGAACGGGCTGTTCTGGCACTTACCGAATCCATGACCACCTTAACCGTTGATCATGTACCGGATGAAATTTATGAAGAAGCTGCCCGAAACCTGACCGAAAAAGAATTGGCAGCCGTGATCATGGCAATCATTACCATCAACGGTTGGAACCGGCTTGCCATTACAACCCGGAAACCCCTCGATTAAAATCTTTCGCACCCATTACAAATTATTTTTCAAGGTGAACAACAACGAACTTCTTTCAAAACTTGAAGCCCTTCGTAAACAAAGCGATGAACTGGATATTTCACAGGCAGAGCGCGATGCCCTGTTCAAAGCCTTGTCGGGTTATTCCAATCGCTTTATATCCTCGTTGAACAACACGAAAGGATTTGTTCACAAAGCAGTCAACCCGCTTGCTATTATTAATCAGAAANAAGATTTCCAAACCCTCCTTGATCTATATCAGCACGAGGTGGTCGAAAACGGAATCAATGCCGCATCAGGAACACACCTGGGGTACATTCCTGGCGGTGGTATTTTTACCGCAGCGCTTGCCGATTTCATGGCCGCTGTTACCAATCCTTATGCAGGTGTTTACTATGCCTCGCCCGGGGCAGCAACAATTGAAAACGAAGTGATTCAATGGTTAAAAACCCTCTTTTCGTTTCCGAAGCATGCGGTCGGGTGTTTGTCATCGGGTGGATCCATCTCTACCCTTATCGCTTTTACTGCCGCCCGCGATAAATTTAAAGTTAAGAATGAGCGAATATTAAAAAGTGTGGTCTATGTAAGTGAACAGGTTCATCACTCCACCCAAAAAGCACTACGTATTATTGGATTGGAAGATGTAATTATTCGCGATGTACCGATGGATTCGGCACACAGAATACAGCCGGCCGCCCTGGGCAAATTGATTGAACAGGATGTACACGCAGGACTTTACCCGTTTTTGGTTGTGGCTACTGCCGGCACCACCGATACGGGAGCCGTTGACNCCCTTGATGCCATTGCTGATGTGGCCGCCCAACACAAACTCTGGTACCATGTTGACGCAGCGTATGGCGGATTTNTTATTCTTACTTCTAAANAGAAGTTGTTTGCAGGAATCGAGCGGGCCGATTCTATTATTGTCGATCCGCACAAAGCCTTGTTTTTACCCTATGGGGTTGGTGCCGTATTGATTAAGGATCAAGAAGCCGTATTGCATTCCAACCATTATGTGGCCAATTACATGCAAGATGGAACTTCAAACGAAGCGATACAAAGTCCGTCTAACCTCTCTCCTGAATTAACCAAACACTTCAGGGGATTGCGCATCTGGTTGCCCTTGCAATTTCACGGACTGGAACCTTTCGTTGCCTGCCTGGAAGAGAAACTGCTGCTGGTACAATATTTCAGAAATAAACTGGAAAAACTTGGATTTTGCCTGGGGCCTGAACCTGACCTGTCGGTAAGTTACTTTTGGTATCCGTTTGCAAAGGAATCAAATAAGAAGAACAAACTACTTATGGACGAAATTCATGCGGATGGGTCCGTGTTTTTAAGTTCATCCGTTATTAACCAGCAATACGTAATAAGAATTGCCATTCTTGCCTTTCGCACAAAAAGAGAAACGATTGACCAGGCCGTTGAAATGATTAAAAGATGTTTAGATAAAGTAAATACGTACCCTGAGTATTTTATTGGAACGCCAGGATTTAGGAACAAATCCGTTTGATAGGCTCAAAATAAAAAGCTCCCAAAATATTATTTGAGAGCTTCAAAATTTTGTGATCCCGCTGGGACTCGAACCCAGGACCCATACATTAAAAGTGTATTGCTCTACCGACTGAGCTACGAGATCGAACCTTACGTTTTTGCCTATTTTTGAGGCGTTTCGTAATTGAGGGCACAAAGGTAACAGGATATGAAAAATATGCAAACCGGCTTTTTANAAAATATTACCCTATTGGCATTGGTATTTGCAACGGTTTGTGGCCACGCACAAACACCAACCGATCTGCTGCAAAAGGCTGATTCGCTGTACACCAAANAACAATTCACACAATCATTCGAACTTTACCAGCGCATCCATCAAGCAGGTCAGTATTCGCCTGCCATGTTTTTAAAAATGGCGTTCATTCAGGAAGGGTTAGATAAACCCGGCCTGGCGCTTTATTATCTCAACTTATACTACCTGGCCAGCAACGATGATCAAACCCTTGTTAAGATGGATGAACTGGCCGCTAAAAACGGATTAACCGGCTATGAGCATACCCCATTAAATACAATTCGCGAATCAATAGCGCGGTATCGAACCCCAATAGCCGGTGTGCTGGCAGCCGGGGTACTCGTATTGATGGCGGTGGGCATTTTCCAAACCAGAAAAGGACACAAACCGGTTACCGCAATGGTGGTGGTTATAACCGGGTTAATCTTTCTGGGGTTATTTGTAAACTTTNTTAAACCCAATCGAACAGCCATTATAACCGGTACAAACACCATCGCAATGAATGGACCTTCGGCCGGTGCTTCGGCTGTAGGCCTGCTTAAAGAAGGCAACAAGGTTCAAATCCAAAATGCAGAAGATGTATGGCTGAAAGTTTACTGGGCTAACCGTTATGTTTATGTGCGCCAGTCGCAAGTACTGGAAGTAACTTTATAGTTCTTCGTAAACGTTGCGGGTTAGTAATTTNTTGCGTTGGGTGCGGTAGCCATAGTTTACAAGGTAAATTCCGGCCACGGTAACCAGAAAGGCCATTCCAATTTTAGTATTTAGTTTTTCGGCAAGCACCAGCCAGCCTAATACCACCGCCACCAGTGGGTTTACATACGAATACAACGAAGCAATGGTAAGGGGCAACTGGTGAAGCGTATAGGCATACATACTAAATGCCCCGATCGAGCCAACCACAATCAGGTAACTGAGTGCAAATAAAATTTCATTCGAAAAAGTAACCGCCTGCAAGTTATCGAACGCCAGGCTAAACGGCAGGCAAAACAATCCACCAAATAACATCTGCAAACCGGTATCAAAAAAGGGNTTGGATTTTTTGATGGCTCGCTGTGTAAGTAAACTGCCAATAGCCCAGGTAACTGTTGCTACAAAAATCAGAATAATACCTAATGTATAACGCGGCTCAGCAAAGTCGGCCAGGTATTCGCTAAATACAAGTGCAATACCGCCCAGGCCTGTGAACGAGCCTAACACAATCAAACCGTTAGGAAATTCGCTTCGGTTTATACTTATATTAATCAAAATTACCACTACCGGCATGGTTGAACAGATTATGGCTGCCAGGCCACTGGGTACAGAAACTTCGGCCCACGAAACAAAACCATTGCCACAGGTAATCATTAAAAACCCNCTGAATGCCTGAATACCCAGGTCTTTGCGTGTGGGTAATTTTTCNTTCCGGATAACCAGAAAGTACACACACATGATCAGCCCAGCGGTAATCTGCCGCAAGGCCGCAAACAAAAACGGTGGAAATTGCATTACCCCCACACGCATTACTAAAAACGTGGTGCCCCAGATAATACAGATACCGGCCAGACACAGGTAAGCAAGTGTTTTTGATTTCATGGCCNNGCGAAGATAAGAGTCGGCATGCAATTGACATGGCTTTACCTACACTTTAATAATGACAACCTACACTTAACACGAAAAGGCTAAACAAATTTGCGCTATCAGGCGTAACTTGGTACATCATTAACAGATACAGTATATGGTAGCTCGCGCGGTACTGCTTGCCTTGCTGATTTGGAGTTGTAATGGCGACAGGCAANTCTATATCCCCCAGGTAAAACCCCTTATGGAAGCGGTGTATGCTTCCGGATTTGTAGTTTCCGATCAGGAGTACCAGGTGTTTTCTCAGGCAGACGGAACATTGACTGAAATTCTTGTGCACGAAGGTGAATCCGTANAAAAAGGAACTGCCATTATGAAAATAGAAAGCACAACCTCTTCGGCCCGCTACCATCAGGCCCGCGAAACATACCTGCAGGCACTAAATAATAAGACCCCTGTATTGAATGAATTAACAGCCATAACAGAAAATGCCCGGGCCAGAATGCAACTGGATTCCATAAACCTGAGGCGCATCGCCAATCTGCTTAAAGCCAATGCAACCACGCGGGTGGAATACGACCGCCNNGAGCTCCAATACAAAAGTTCACGCAACGATTTTGAAATTTCAAGAAACCGGCTTGCAAAAACTAAAACTGACCTGGAAACAGCTATTACGAATGCCCGTAACCAAATGCAGATTGCCGAAGAAGAAACGGGCAACCATACGTTACGCAGCGATATTGATGGCGTTGTATTGAAGCTAATGAAAGAGCAAGGCGAACTGGTACGCAGAAGCGAAGTGGTAGCGGTGGTGGGCCAACCGGCCCATTTTTATCTGAAACTCACTATCGATGAATTGGATGTACACCGTGTGAAAGTAGGGCAACCCGCCCTGATAAAAATAGATGCCTTTGCCAACCAGATTTTAAATGGCACGGTTACGAAAGTATATCCGTTGGTAGATACACGGCAGCAATCGCTGCGGGTTGATGTGGCCTTTCAAGAGCCTGTACCTGCGCTTGTTTCCGGAATGGCAGCCGAAGTAAATATTGTGCTGCAACAANAAGAAGCTGCCCTGGTAATACCCAAACAGTTGGTACAACCTGGCGATTCCCTTTGGGTGATGGTGAACCAGAAAAAGCAAAAAGTAAAAATTGTACGAGGTATTGAAACGCTTGACGAAGTGGAAGTACTATCGGGTATAACCCGCGAAAGTATTATTATGAACTAAAGCATGTACATTAATCTTTCTTCATTAAAACTATCACTCACAATTGCACGGGTACACCTCTTCAGTAAACCCAAACAAACCATTATTGCCATGCTGGGCGTAACCTTTGGCATCGGAATGTTTATTGCGTTGATTGGACTGATGACAGGGCTTAACGATTTTACCGAAGAGATTACCATGACCTCTTCGCCCGATATTCATATTTACCACGACATTACAGAAAAGCGGGTTAATCTTCTGGAAGTAGTAAATCCGCATGGCCTAAATGTGGTGCACCATCAAAAGCCTAAAAACGAAACTGCTAAACTCCGGAGCGCAGCAGGTATTGTTGAAGCATTGCGCCACGATCCACGCATTCAGGGGGCAGCGCCTATGATTACCTCTCAGGTATTCTACAACTACGGACCCGCACAACTTAACGGGCAAATTCAGGGTGTTGAAATTATGGAAGAGGATAAACTGTTCGACCTCAAATCAAAAATGAAAGATGGCCGCCTGGAAGACCTGCTTTCCTTTCAGGAGGGAATTATCATGGGTAGCGGCCTGGCANAAAAATTAAACTTGAAGAAAGGCGATCGCGTGGTAATCACGACCNCCCAGNGGTTTACCCGCACGCTTAAAGTAGTTGGTATTTTTCAAATTGGAATTGGTGTTGTGGATAATATCCGGAGTTATGCCAATATGAGTATGGTGCAAACTATTCTGCAACAAGATAAATCCTTCATCACCGACATTAACATAAAATTAAAAAACCGCCACCTGGCAAAAACCTTAGCTACCGAGTTACAATCAAACTTTGGTTACAAAGCCGAAGATTGGGAAACAGCCAATGCCACATTTCTTACCGGGNTTGCTGTGCGTAACATCATTACCTATGCGGTAAGCTTTACCTTGCTGGTTGTGGCCGGATTTGGCATCTACAATATTCTGAACATGACCATCTACAATAAGATGAAAGACATTGCCATTTTAAAAGCAATGGGTTTTGCAGGTATGGATGTGCGCAACATCTTCATGATTCAATCGCTGGTAATCGGATTGTTGGGCGGGTTGTTAGGGTTAATGGTCGGGTTTACGCTTTCCGTTTTAATTGCGCAGGCTCCTTTTGACGGTGGCGATTTAATCAACCTGGACCATTTTCCGGTAAACTTTAAACCAACTTATTATCTAACAGGTATTGTGTTTGGCATTTGTACTACCGCCATTGCGGGTTATATGCCATCGCGCAAAGCTGCCAGCGTAGATCCGATAGAAATTTTACGGGGCCAATGAGTATTGTATTACACGCACAAGGCATTACTAAATATTTTTATGATCCTGAAAAATTTCAGGTATTAAAGAATATCAATCTGCAGGTAGCACGGGGCCAGTTTCTTTCGTTGGTTGGAAAATCGGGGTGCGGAAAATCAACCTTAATGTATGTACTCTCTACAATGGATACAGATTATGAAGGCAACTTACAGATTGCAGGAGCATCCTTAACCGGCAAATCTCAAAACGAATTGGCCAAATTCAGAAACCGGCACATCGGGTTTGTATTTCAGTTTCACTATTTGTTACCTGAGTTTAGCGTACTGCAAAATGTAATGATACCGGCTTTGAAATTGGGTGAGTACAGTGCTGCCGAAATTGAACAGCGTGCTATTGAAAAACTGAAGTTGCTGGGAATGGCCGAACATGCCCTAAAAACAAATAAACTTTCGGGCGGGCAGCAACAGCGGGTGGCTATTGCCCGTGCATTAATTAATAACCCCGATATTCTGATGGGCGATGAACCTACCGGTAACCTGGATTCGCACAACTCAAACATTGTCTTTGACATCTTCCGCGAACTGACAACCGTACACAAACAAACGATTATTGCAGTAACACACGATGAAGAATTTGCACGAAGAACCGACCGGGTTGTAGAAATGAGTGATGGGAAAATTATTAGCCATTAAACCCGGAATAGGGGTATTATCTTAATATGGTGTCTAAAGGAAAACGACTGTTATGACATCGCACAATCCAAAAACGAAAACGCAACCGGCTAGTTCATACATTAATAAATTCCAGGTGGCGTTAACGAACTGGTACCTTTGGCAAATGGAACAAGTGAAACAACGGCAAAAGCGACCTGAAACCTGACATGAATTTGCGACCTGCATTGGGCTATAAGAGTTGGCGTAATTTCTACAATACGTATGCTATTATTTTTGCCNTTAGTTTTTTGGGTTTTCTTGTACGGATAATAGCAGTTAAAACTTTTACAATCGGGTTTCAGTTTCGACTATTCCTAATCTCGTTACCTGTTGTTATCCTGANNGCCTGGGAAATTTTAAGGNGCATCAATCTGCTTTTGGATCGGCTCTACCCGTATAGCCGCAATGTAGCGGTACGGATTATACTACAACTGGTTTTGGGAACAATTTTCGGCTTAATAAGTCGAATCCTGATTTATTATTATGGAGAACCCCAAATACCTACCCCGGTAGATGAATTGTTTATGAAACTTACATGGGCAGGGTATATGTTTTTTCCAACCATTGTTAACATGGGCTTTTTCATCGCTTACTTTCTGGGCAAATGGAAAGAGGAATTGTTAAAGGGCGAGCGACTGGAAAAAGAAAAGGCACAGGTTCAGTTCGATAATCTCAAAAACCAACTTAACCCGCACTTTNTGTTCAATGCATTGGCTTCACTTAATAGCTTGATAGCCGAAGATCAACAACTTGCTTCACGCTTTTTGCAACATCTTTCAAAGGTATATCGATATGTGTTACAACATAAAGAGCAAAATTTGGTATCGCTCCAAACGGAGCTCGACTTTATTCAAAACTATATCTTTATGGCCGAAACAAGATTTGAGCAAGCGCTTTCCATCCGGGTGGTTACCCAACCTGGCGATCTTGATAAACAATTGGTACCGGTTACGTTGCAGGTGCTGCTCGAAAATGCTTTTAAACACAATGTGATGGAGGTAAGCCGCCCCCTGTGCATTCAGATTTCAACGGAAGGAATGCACCTGGTGGTACGCAACAACCTACAGCATCGAAAGCAGGTGGAAGATTCAAACCAACAAGGGCTTGAAAACCTGAATCGGTTATACCAATACCAAACCGGTAAACCCATTCAAATTGAAACGTCCAGTCAATATTTCACAGTTAAAGTACCGCTGTTATGAATGTGCTGATTATTGAAGACGAACCTTTGGTGGCCAGGGATTTGCGTTCGCTGCTTGGCAAGCTTGAACCTACTGTAAACATTTTGGCAATTCTGGGCAGTGTGGCACAAGCCAAATCCTGGTTTGGTACTAACCAACAGCCCGACTTGATTTTGGCTGACATCCAACTTTCGGATGGTGTGAGTTTTGAAATTTTGAAACACTAAAAATTACTTCCCCCATTATTTTTACAACCGCTTACGATGTATATGCCATCCGCGCGTTTAAACTCAACAGTATAGATTACCTCTTAAAACCAATTGATGTAAAAGATCTGGAACGTGCGCTTACCAAGTTCAAAAACCTCAACAATACAACATACGGAGTCCCTTCTCAACTTACTACACCACCTCCAACATAATCCAGGTAAATACAAAGAGCGGTTTCTTGCCATGCAGCGAAATAATTTTGTTCCGATAGCAGTAAATGAGATTGCTTTTTTAGCAAAGAAGAATTGATTTTTATTAATACGGTAACCGGAGAAAAGCTTCTCAGCGATCATTCTACAATGGACGAACTGGAGTCATTGCTCGACCCGGCAGTCTTTTTTAGAGTAAACCGGCAACACCTTGTTCATATTAAAAGTGTGGCCAGGATGAAACCCACCCATAAAGGGCTAAATGTACAGTTAAAACCGCCCTACACCCTCGAACTCGAATTAAGCCGTGAAAAAGTGACAGCCTTTAAACAATGGCTTGGGTAACTATGTATTAATCGTATCGTACACCACCACCCTTTCCCAGAGGTGTGAACACTCTTCAATAAATTTTACGTGCAGCGGGTGATCCTGGTAGGTTTTCTGACCGGCAAGGTCTTTAAAGAACATAAGTTCTGATACCGAATAACTCGTATCTACCACCTCCCGTTTTTCGGTATTGGCCGGCACGCCCACATGGATATATTGTATCGTTTCAATTTTAGCAAGAGATTTTACCCCAGCCACCAATTTAGCCAGGTCTTCTTTCGAGCCGGGGTTCTTCAACCAGAAAAACACATGGTGTACCAGTACATTNTTNTCTTGATCCATGGGAAAGGCATTTATTGCGGGTGCTAAAGATAGCAAAGAGGCGCCTGCCAAAAATTTTCTGCGTGAAGATTTTGTCATCGTGTTTTCTTTTGAAGGGGTAAGATCGTAAAAGTAACGATAGAAGGAATCATGAATTATGAAAAATGGCTTTACATGATCACGCGTAGGGAAAAAATTAACCCGATCCATTTGCCGGGTTGGGTGTTTAGTACCTTTACCGCATGACATCCTTTTACCCGGGCCCTTCTGAAGTTTATAGCCGCATACCCCGATATGTACAGGAGGCACACCGGGCGGGCGTGCTAAGCATGAACCACCGCAGTGCGGCTTGCATGGCTTTGGTGAAACAAACCACCGCGGAGTTAAAGAAGAAACTACGCATTCCTAAATCTNTTACCATTTTATTTTTGTCTTCTGCTACCGAGTGTTGGGAGGTACTTGCTCAATCGCTGGTGGCTGAAAGCAGCACCCATTTATATAATGGTGCATTTGGANAAAAATGGCTGACCTACACCCAGGCACTGAAGCCTGCCATCGCAGTTCCGTTTCATCACGAAACCGAATTGCCCGTGGCGGCCTACNCCGGTGATGTGCTTTGCATCACTCAAAATGAAACCAGCAACGGCACTCAGGTAAGCATGCAACTTCTAAAGCAACTTCAACAACAGAACCCAAAAGCTTTACTGGCTATTGATGCCACTTCATCCATGGCAGGGGTGGCATTAGACTTTTCGTTAGGCGATGTATGGTTTGCTTCCGTTCAAAAATGTTTTGGATTGCCGGCCGGGCTTTCCGTTATGGTATGCTCACCCNGGGCCATCGCCCGTGTACAGGAACTAAATGAAAGACAGCACTACAACAGTCTTCGTTCTCAAATTCAGTTCATGGAAAAATTTCAAACAACCCATACCCCCAATGTGCTGGGCATTTATTTATTGTATCGGGTGCTGCAGGATTTGGAGTTGATTCGTGTTGTTTCCAAACGCGTGCACCAGCAAGCTGCTGCGTGGTACGGGCTGTTAGATCAAACAAAAATTCTTCAACCGTTCATAAAAAATAAACAGGTACGGTCGCAAACGGTAGTGGTGGTAACGGCCAATCTGCAACAAATCAAACAGGTAAAAATGCGTGCACGCAAAGCCGGATTGCTGGTTGGCGAAGGATATGGAGAACTTAACGATTCCACGTTTCGTATTGCCAACTTTCCGGCCATCAAGCCGGGTGAAATANAAAAACTGATGACTCTTTTGAAAAAATTGCCGGCCGCCCGGTAGCCTTGTTGCTACCGGCAGCCTGCAACCTTAATTTATCTCCACCCGCCACCCAGGGCTTTGTAAATACCAACCTTTGCGCTTAACTGTTCCTTTCTGATTTCGATCAGTTCCATTTTAGATTCCAATGCTTCACGTTGGGTTAATAAAACTTCCAGGTAATCGGCACGGGCCGAACGAAACAGGTTAGTTGAAATTCCAATGGATTGGGTAAGGATTTCTACTTCCCTTGATTTTGTGTTGAAGCTTTGCTCATAATTTTCAACTTTAGAAAGTTGATTAATTACCTCAGTAAACGCACGCAGAACCACTTGCTGATAGTTGTACAGTTGTTGAACCTGCCGTGCATTGGCGTTGGCATAGGCAGCTTTAATGGCATTGCGGTTTACAAGGGGCGCCACTACTTCGCCAGCCAGGTTATACAATAACGATTGTGGCTTAATCAGGTAGGCCGGATTAAACGCCTGAAAGCCGGTACCTGCATCCACGCGCAAGGAAGGATAAAAATTTGCACGCGCTGCCTTTACCTCCAGGTGGGTTGCTTCCACTCTAACTCGGCCTGGTGTATATCCGGCCTGTTAGCCAGTAGTTGCGAAGGAACTCCAACAGAAACCGGGTTTAAAGATCCATCGGTAAACGAAACAGTACTTCGCGAAATTTTAGCCGGAAACGTTCCTGTTAAAAAATGAATCCGGTTTTCCGTTTCGACAATGCGCTGTTTAATTTCGTATTGCAAATTTTTGTGTTGAGTAATTGTGCTTCAAACCGGTTTATTGCCAATTGCGAAACCTTGGCGGCATCCTTCAGATGTTTAACAACCTGCAAGGCATCTTCCTGTATGGCCACATTCTGCTGAATAATGCTCAACAGATTGTCGTATGCCAGCAATTCATAATAGGAATTGGCCAACTCGGCAACCAGATTGGTAATCATAAAATTTTTACCTTCTACAGATGCCAGGTAGCGTGCCACAGCAGCCTTTTTCCATTCCGAAGTTTTTCCAGATGTCAACCTCCCACGATGCCCGCAAGCCAATTTCATAATCTGAAAAAGGATCTGGAAAAGGAGTGCCCGGTTTTATTTCAAGCGATTTATCCACAGGCTCCGGTGCGTGTATATTCAGCCGCTTTGTCAAAACCCGCACCTGCCTGCAAACCTACAAAAGGAAGGTACTCTCCTTTTCTGGCCCGAACTTCATTCCTGCTGATTTCGATTTCCTTCAACATCATATTCAACTCCTGGTTTCGCAAGAGTGCTGTATCAATCAACGCAATCAGGTTATCATCGTCAAAGTATTGCCGCCAGTTCATAGTGGCAATGGTGGTGGTATCGCTCAGGTTATTGAAAGCAGGCGGTATTACCTGCCGGGATTTTGGTTAACCGGTTGTTGAATCTTGCAACCGGATAGAGTTAACCCAACTGCAACTACAACCAGGTATTTGAATTTTAGAATCATACGTGTATTTGAATTAGGTATGAGAATTAGTCTAATGATTGCCCCGGTACTGCAAGTGGCCTCGGCTCTTCACTTAAAGGTCGTTCGTCTTCACCTCGTATGAGTTTGCGACCCTCCGCCAGGCTACCGAATATGTAATAAAGGCCCGGCACAATAATTACCCCGAAGATGGTACCTAACAGCATCCCTCCTAATGCCGAAGCTCCAATAGTATGATTACCTACTGCGCCAGGCCCGGTGGCAATTACCAGGGGTATAAGTCCGGCAATAAATGCAAAGGAAGTCATCAGGATGGGGCGAAAGCGAACGCGAGCTCCCTCAATTGCCGATTCCAAAATGCTGGCTCCGCCCTGATGGTGTTGCACCGCAAACTCTACTATCAACACGGCATTTTTCCCNAACAAACCCACCAGCATGATCAAACCAATCTGCGCATAAATATTATTAGCCAGCCCCATTACCTTTAGCAGAAGAAATGAACCCAATACACCGGTAGGTAATGATAAAATAACTGCCAGTGGAATAATAAAACTTTCATACTGACCGGCAAGCACCAGGTAAACAAAGATTAACACGACAATAAAAATATATACCGCTTCATTTCCACGATGTGCTTCATCAAATGAAAGTCCTTCCCACGCAATGTCATATCCTTGCGGCAACGTTTGTGCAGCAACCTCCTGAATGGCTTTAATGGCATCACCACTGGTGTAGCCCGGTGCCGGAATACCNCTGATAGATGAAGAAGTGTACAGGTTAAACCGGGTAATTTCGTTGGGGCCCTGGGTTTTNTTCATTTTGATGAATGAAGAATACGGAACCATTTCACCCTCTTCATTCTTAATAAACATATTCAGCACATCGGATGGTAACTTGCGATACTCCGGGCCAGCTTGTGTATATACTTTAAAGAATGTATTAAAGCGGGTAAAACCTTGTTCATAGGTACTGCCAATCAAAATGTTCAGGTTTTCCATAGCTCTGCCTATCGAAATACCTTTCTGCATAGCAAGTTCGTTGTCGATAATCAATTCGTATTGCGGATAGTTTGCTGCAAANAATGTGAACAAACCGGTTAACTCCTTTCGTTGATGCAACGCATTCATAAACTCGGTGTTAATCTTATCAAACTCATGGTAATCGATAGTGCTGTTCTTATCGAGCAAGCGCAACGAGAAACCATCTGATGAACCATACCCNGGCACAGCCGGTGGCTCAAAATATTCAACCACCGCACCCAGATCTTTTGTTTTTGCTTCCAGCTCTTCTATAATTTCAGTTACTGAGTGCTTCCGCTCCGACCAATCTTTCAGGTTAATGATGCAGGTACCCGCATTGGAACCACGACCCTCTGTTAAGATCTCATAACCGGCCAACGATGACACCGATTGAATGCCTTCTACTTCCTCAGCAATTTGTTGCAACTGTTGCGAAACCGCATTGGTTCTTTCCAGTGTGCTGCCGNNAGGTGTTTGAATAATCGCGTAAATCATTCCCTGGTCTTCGTTGGGAATAAATCCTGCCGGCAATGTTCTTCCAACAGAAAANATTCCCAATCCAAAAACAATTAATACTCCCCAGGTAACTACCCGCCTGTTAACAATCAACTGCAGCAACTTCACATACTTGTTGGTAACACTTTGAAAGCGGTCGTTAAACCAATCAATAAATCTGTCGGCAATAGATTTNTTACGTTCCATACCGTGATTATTTTTTAAAATCATGGCACACAACACGGGTGTAAGTGTTAAGGCTACCACACCTGAAAGCACAATGGAACTGGCCATGGTAATTGAAAACTGGCGATAAAAAATACCCACCGGGCCTGTCATAAATGCCACCGGCACAAATACGGCTGTCATAATAAGGGTAATGGCAATAATGGCTCCGCTTATCTCTCCCAATACTTTCTTTACGGCATAGTAAGGCGATAAATGTTCATCGTGCATTTTAGCATGAACCGCCTCTACTACCACAATGGCATTATCCACTACAATACCAATAGCCAATACAAGAGCAAAAAGGGTAATCAGGTTTATGGTAAGGTCAAACATTTGCATGAACACAAATGCACCAATCAACGATACGGGTACTGCAATGGTGGGAATTAGCGTAGAGCGCCAATCGCCAAGAAAAATAAATACAACCAGGGCCACCAGAACAAGCGCCTCGAACAACGTGTGCAATACCTTATCGATAGAAGCATTTACAAACTTGGATACATCGTAGTTGATTTCATAGCTCATGCCGGGAGGAAAATCTTGCTCAAGCTCTTTCAGTCGTTCTTTTACTTTATCAATTACAATGCTGGCATTGCTTCCAAAGTTTTGCTTCAATACAATGGATGCTGCCGGCAGGCCATCTTTATTTGAATAGATGTCGAAGAATTCACTTCCCAACTCTATTTCAGCAATGTCTTTAAGTTTTAGTGATTCACCATTAGGATTGGCGCGCACAATAATCTGTTCATACTCCTCCGGTTTATTAAACCGGCCTTTGTATGTTAATACATATTCGAACGATTGCGCGGTTTTTCCTGAACTTTGCCCAAGACGACCGGGCCTGCCAATCACGCTCTGCTCTTCCATTGCCTTCATTACTTCTTCGGTAGAAATATTGTAAGCCCGCATGCGGTCGGGTTTTAACCAAATACGCATGGCATACTGGCGGCTTCCTAAAATCTGGGCACGGCCCATCCCGCTAATGCGTTGCAACTCCGGCAGGATGTGTACGTTCGCATAGTTAAATAAAAACTTTTCATCGGCATTTTTATCTGTACTAAACAGGTTTACATACATCAACATGCTGGGTTGTATGGGTGTAATGATGATACCCTCGCGCTGCACCAGGGGCGGCAGGTTATTCATAATCTGATCTACCCGTGTTTTTACATTAACTACTGCTGCGTTCGGATCTACCCCAGGTTCAAAAACAATTTGCACGGTAGCTTCACCGGCACTCGTGGCATCTGAAATAAGATATTGCATACCCTGCACTCCGTTTATGGCTCGCTCTAAAGGAATAAGGGTTGACTCTACCAATACCTGCGCACTTGAGCCCGGATAGGCAATGAAAATATTTACACGCGGNGGTGCTATGTCAGGAAACTGTGAAATCGGTCGGGTGTTGATAGCCAACAAACCCAAAAATATGGTGGCCAGCGATATGGCTATTGCCAATACCGGCCTTTGAATAAACTTACTAAACATAGTGATGGGTTTTTACTCCGCGTGAAGGTTTCTTAATTCGGCCAGTATCCTGGGTTGTTGCACTAAATCGAAATCGATTTTCTGGTTGTTCTTTACCTTGCGGATACCATCCACCAGAATTTTCTCGCCTTCGCTAAGCCCGTGCGTTACTACATACACGTGCGGCATTTCTGTGCCGGTAACTATTTCACGCGACTTTACCACGTTGTTCTCGTCCACCACATATACAAATTTTTTATCCAGAATTTCGAATGTTGCTTTTTGCGGAATCAGCAGGGCATCTTTTAGCGGAACAGGCATAAGAATGTTTCCGGTCTCACCGTGGCGCAAAATTCCGTCAGGGTTTGGAAAGGTTGCCCGAAAGGCAATGTTTCCGGTTTCGTTGTTGAAGTCAGCCACTACGGTTTCAACTTTTCCGACATGTTTAAANAGTTGATTGTTGGCCATTAGTAGTTTTACTTCCTCGGTTCCATCCAGCTTTTTGCGTGTTACATAGTCCAGGTATTCGGCCTCGGGCATATTAAAATATACCCAAAGATTGCGGTTGTCTGAAAGGGTAGAGAGCAGTTCGCCTTCATCTACCAAACTTCCAATACGCACCTGAAACCGATCCATTATCCCATCGAAGGGNGCATAGATTTTTGTAAATCCATAATGCGTTTCCGCCAACACCAAAGCCGCCTTTGCTTTATCCAGGTTGGCCTTTGACAGGGCCACNTCGTTAGGCGAAACAATACTGCTATCGGCCAGGCTCCGGGTATTCCGGTATTCTATTTCAGCAAAGTTTACTTCGGCTTGCGCTTTNTGCATTTCAGCCTGATAAATCATGGGCATTAGCTGAAACATCAGTTGTCCTTTTTTAACAAACTGGCCTTCATCTACATAAATATGTTGCACATATCCTTTTTCAAGTGCCCGTAATTCAATGTGTTGAATGGAGCGTATCTGGCAAACATATTCCTTATAAACAACCGTATCTTTTTTNATTGGATTCGTTACCACAAACTTGCCTTCCTGATGATCCACATGATCAGAATGCGCGCAACCGGCAAATAATGCAGCTAACGAAACCAGAAGAATTGAAATCCCCTTCATAGAATTTTCTTTTTTGAAGTGCGTGTTGTCTTGTTTGAAACAACAGGCTACGTATTGAATAAATTAGAAAACGAAATCACCGTAATTAGTGCAGTGATTAAACTGAAAATATCAGTTAAGGAAGGAAATCAGATTCGGTACGTACAGAGAAAATGGAACAGTGGAAGTTCGGATAAATGAGGAGAAATGGTTTGTAAAAAGGAATTTCCTGCGAAGCCGAAACACGATTAACATGGGCCACAGAAAAATCGAAAATCTCTACCGCAAAAATTTATAACGACCTCCGCTTTCATTTTCGGTTTTCTCGAATAGCGAAGTGGACAACTGCACATTGGCGTGCTCATTATCAATTTGAATTTCCTTTTGATGTGGCGAAGCTGCTGCTGGAGAAAAAGCAACGGGCCCGCTAATATCTGAAAGCAAAAACAATCAACAGGGGCTGTATCCAGTATAAGGTGCTGCGCTGTTTCATCTTAAAATCGCGTGCAAAAATCTGCTATTTTCTTTTAATATCACGCAATAATCGTCACAAATATCAAAAAAATAAAGACTGACCAAGATTCTTCTCACCGGCCTTTTAACGAAGCAAATGAAAGAAGGTTTTTAACTGGAATACCGAACAATTGTATGCTGTACTTCGTAATTCAAAATCTATGCTGTATGGCCATTCTGTTTAGGATAAACTCAGGGTTGCTCTGTTAGGAAAACCTTGCTAACCCCTACACCTGCACCCACCATCACGAATAAAATTGTCATTCCTACCCATGCGAATTTTATACCGGCCATCCAGAATGCCAATTCCAAAAGTGTTCCATTCACTTTTTGTAGTGTTAACAACAAGATTATGTTTTCTACAAGATCGCAAGCCCCTGCTATCCAGATTAATCTTGAAAACAATAGGCCCGCGTTAGCAAATACACCCGTATTAAAAGAAGCTACCAGCCGGCATCCTAAACTGATGGTTTGACAATACAAAATCAAAAANACAAAATCGAGGTAAAGGCTTACCCGTACTTTTTCTACTCCGGCTTCACCCCACGCGGCCAGCATGCCAGAGGCCGCGCCTACTGTTCGGACAAATTCGAACTTAACAATATCGGGNGGTGTTACCGGCCGCATTAGCAACATCCAGCCCACGGTTGCCGCGGTAAATAACCAGAATAAAATTGTTGGTCGCTTCATTTCAGGCAAGATACAACAAGTGTAACTCGCTCGCCTTTTAAATTTACTATCTTTGCATTCAGCTTTGCATGTATGAACCTTCGTGATATTTTTTCAGTATCGCTCATTTTATTTTCGGTAATTGATATTATCGGATCGGTACCTTTTATTCTGCAGATTAAANAANGAGAAGGCCGGATTTATGCCGAAAAGGCAACCCTGATTTCTGCTGTGCTAATGGTTGGGTTTCTGTACCTGGGCCAGTCTATCTTAAATCTTTTTGGGTTGGATGTAGCCTCGTTTGCAGTAGCCGGAGCTATTGTAATTTTTATTGTTGCCATGGAGATGCTCTTAGGCATTACATTAATTAAAGACGACCCCGATGCCAAAGGCACAGGCTCGGTGGTGCCGCTTGCATTTCCGCTGATTGCCGGAGCCGGAACGCTGACTACCATAATTTCGCTGCGGGCTGTATATGAAGAAACTGATGTACTGATCGGTATTTTAGTAAACCTGATTTTTGTTTACCTGGTGTTGCGATCCGCCTCCTGGTTAGAACGGGTAATTGGCAAATCGGGGTTTGCAGTATTGCGCAGAGTTNTTGGAGTAATTCTGTTGGCTATTGCTGTAAAGATTTTTAAGGGAAATGTATTTCCTGCGTAATGGTAATTTAATTCTATTCTGGAAAATTCAATCTTCTGCCGTTTCAACAAATCCAGAAACCGGTTACTTAAAAATATTATACTTAGCCACCATTTGTTTGTAGTCGGGCATTAATTTTTCGTAGGCGGCTTCATCCGCTTTTTAAGCATGTTCATCAGCGCACCAATGCCAGAGTCTTTCAAACTTACTTTCTGATTTTTGATATCATCCATCTTTAGGCGAATGGAGGCTTCAAGTTTTCGCAGGTCGCGTTCGGTCATAGTCTGGTTGCTGATTGCCGTTGTGAATATACCACGATTGCGTCTATTTGGAAATCAATTATTACAACTACTTATACACGTTCAAACCAGATACATCAGCACCACACATTTCCTTCCAAACTTGTATCTTTGTAGCCCTTACTTAGTTTTATGAAGGTACTAGACCTCGAGTTTAAAAGTTTATTACAGCTTCGGCCATTTCTGAAAAGGTTAAGGCACTGGCTAACCAACTCAATCACGATTATAAAGACAAAACCCCGATATTTTTGCCCATCCTCAATGGGTCGTTCATATTTGCGGCCGATTTATTAAAAGAAGTAAAGTTTCCTTGCCGCATTTCATTTGTAAAAACATCGTCTTACGCAGGCACCACCAGCACGGGTCAACTCAAAACACTAATTGGTCACGATGAAAGTTTGTTTAATCAACACATAATTATTGTTGAAGATATTGTAGATACCGGCCTTACACTCGAAAAATAATTGAAGAGCTGCGAAGCCTGGGGGCCAAATCGGTAGAGGCTGTAACCTTGCTGCGTAAAAACCGGCCCGCGAAAAAAATTGATGTAAAGTACGTGGGGTTCGATCTGGAAGATGAGTTTGTATTGGGCTATGGGCTTGATTATGATGGCCTGGGCCGCAACCACAAAGATTTATACAAACAGGTAGAAAAATCCGCCACCATCCTAAAAAATTAGGTTAGCGAATTGACGCAAGGGTACTTATCTTGCAATCCCCTTAATCTAAACATATACCTGCATGATTAATCTTGTTCTCTTTGGCCCGCCCGGGGCAGGCAAAGGCACACAAAGCGAAAAATTGATTCAGAAATACGGCTTTGTGCACATCAGCACGGGCGACCTGTTTCGCTGGCATACCAAAAACGATACACCACTTGGCAAACGGGTAAAAGAAATTATGAACAGCGGTGCGTTGGTGCCCGATGAAATTACCATTGCCATGCTCAAGGAAGAATTGGATAAAAACCCACAGGCAAAAGGATTTTTATTTGATGGGTTTCCACGCACCGTACCACAAGCCGAAGCCCTGGATACGTTTATGAAATCAAATCAATCGGCTATTCACCATGTAATAGCTTTAGATGTTACCGAAGCCGAAGTGCGTAACCGGATTGCCAAACGCAGAACCATTGAAAACCGGGCCGATGACGAAGAAGAAAAACTGAACAAACGCATTACCGAATACTTTACCAAAACCATACATGTATTGCCATACTATGAAAAACAAGGCCGCTTGAAAACCGTACATGGTATTGGAAACATTGATGATATCTTCAGCAACATTACAGCTATTATTGATCAGAAATAAATCTTTACCGGTTGCCGGTTGCCGGTAACTGGTTACTGGTAACCAGCATGTCCTCACCCAACTTCATCGATTATGTAAAATTCAATTCGCGCTCAGGCAATGGAGGCGCGGGTTGTTTGCATTTTCATCGTGAAAAATTTATTGAAAAAGGGNGCCCCGATGGTGGCGATGGCGGGCGCGGTGGCCATGTTATTCTGCGCGGAAATGCCCAGTTATGGACATTGCTGCACTTAAAATACCGGAAACATATTTTAGCTGAAAACGGTAAACCCGGTGAAGGTCAGAATCGCACCGGAGCCTTTGGAAAAGATGAGATTATTGACGTGCCGCTGGGTACGGTAGCCCGCCATGCCGATACAAACGAACTTATCTGCGAAATAAATGAAGACGGCCAGGAAGTAATTCTTACCNCCGGTGGCCGCGGAGGAAAAGGAAATGCTNTTTTTGCAACCTCTACCAACCAGGCACCCCAACATGCACAACCCGGTGAAGCCGGCCGCGAGGAATGGATCGTTCTGGAATTAAAATTACTGGCTGATGTAGGATTAGTAGGATTCCCCAATGCCGGTAAGTCAACATTACTTTCTGTTGTTTCTGCAGCCAAACCCAAAATTGCAGATTACGCCTTTACAACGCTTACCCCTAACCTGGGTGTTGTTAAGTACCGCGATGACCGCTCCTTTGTAATGGCCGACATACCCGGCATTATAGAAGGTGCTGCCGAAGGGAAAGGCCTCGGCATCCGTTTCCTCAAACACATCGAACGCAACGCATTACTGCTTTTTCTTATTCCGGCCGATGCCAAAAACATTACCCATGAATATAATATCCTGCTGAATGAACTGCGAAAGTATAATCCCGAATTATTAGACAAGAAAAGAATACTGGCTATCTCCAAAAGCGATATGCTGGATGATGAACTGAAGACCGAACTTCGAAAAGAAATACCTACCGAATTACCCTTTGTGTTTATTTCTTCTATTACCAATCAGGGAATAACCGAACTAAAGGATCTGATCTGGAAAACCTTGCATTAAACAGACATCTTGACAATATTTCGGTATTGGCAAAATTCTTGTCATTACCACTTTTAATAAAGCGAACCAATGGAAAATAACACGCAACCGGAGCAGGAACTCGAANAACACGTTGAAACGAATACCGAAATCCCAAAAGGACAGTCGGAAGAACCCGCAGAAGCCGAAACCAAAGAAGAAATTGACCCGCTCAAAAAGCTGCAAGACGAATTGGCAGAAGCCAAAGACAAATACGTGCGCCTTTATGCCGAGTTCGACAACTTCAGACGCAGATCTGCCAAAGAAAAATTAGAGATGGTTCAATCGGCTAATGAGCAACTCCTCAAAGCATTGCTGCCGGTAGTGGATGATTTTGAACGCGCAGAAAAATCTTACAAAGATCGCAACGATAAAGAAAGCGAAGGATTTCTGCTTATTCAGAATAAATTTAAANAANCATTGGACCTGTACAGCTTGAAAGCCATAGACACAAGTGTTGGAACTGTATTCGATACAGACCTGCACGAAGCCATCACGCAAGTACCGGCTCCGGAAGAAAAACTGAAAGGAAAAATTATGGACACGGTTGAAAAGGGTTACTTATTAAATGATAAAGTGATTCGTTTTGCCAAAGTAGTTGTAGGAAGCTAAATCCTTAACTCTTAATTATTGTCTCCTAACTACAAGAAAGATGTCAACCAAACGTGATTATTACGAAATACTGGGTGTAAGCAAAAACGCTTCTGCTGAAGAAATTAAANAAGCTTATCGAAAAGTAGCTATTCAATTTCACCCCGATAAAAATCCGGGCAACAAAGAAGCCGAAGAAAAATTTAAGGAAGCTGCCGAAGCCTACGAAGTACTGAGCGACAATGAAAAGCGTTCGCAATACGACCGCTTTGGACATCAACGGCCGGGCGCGGGTGGTTTCCGGNGGCATGAAATGAATATGGAAGATATCTTCAGCCAGTTTGGAGATATTTTTGGCGGAGGAAGCCCGTTTGATAGTTTCTTCGGAGGTGGTGGAAGCAACAGAACACGCCAGCGAAAAGGATCGAACCTGCGTATTAAACTCAAACTTTCATTGGAAGAAATTGCCAATGGAGTTGAGAAANAANTAAAAGTAAATCGACTAATCCGGGCGGAAGGCGTAACCTTCAAAAATTGCACGGCATGCGGAGGCACCGGCCAGGTGCGCAAAGTGGTAAACACCATGCTGGGCCAAATGGTATCCACCTCAACCTGCCCTACCTGCAATGGAGCCGGCCAATTAATTGACAAACGACCACCCGGTGTTGATAACTCTGGCCTTATCTCAAAAGAAGATGTACTCTCAATAAAAATCCCGGCCGGTGTAAGCGAAGGCATGCAGCTATCCATGTCGGGCAAAGGAAATGAAGCCCCGGGCGGAGGTATTCCGNGCGACTTATTAATTCTGATTGAAGAAACCGAAGACAAGGAACTGAAACGCAACGGTAACGATCTGATCTACGATCTGCACATCAGTTTTGTAGATGCGGCTCTCGGCACAACTGTAGAAGTGCCTTCAATTGGAGGCAAAGCCCGCATTAAAGTGGAACCAGGTACCCAGAGTGGAAAAATACTACGCCTGCGTGGAAAAGGACTGAAGGATGTGAATGGCTACGGTGCTGGCGACCAGCTTATATATATTAATGTATGGACTCCCAAAAAACTGACAGCCGATGAAAAGGCCCGCCTGGAGGCTTTCCGTAACTCACCAAACTTTAAACCACACCCCGATAATACGGACAAAGGCTTTTTCGACCGTATGAAGGAATATTTCGGGTAAACCGGAAATATTTGTCCAGAACTTAAAACCTTGGCCTAAGTAACCCGTATAAGAACCATTACGGGTCACTTTTTGGCTAATTCATCAAAAAACCAAGGCGTTACCCGGTATTTGAAGTAAACTTTAACCTGGACGAACCCGTATTTACATACATGTGGCGATTGATTGCATTAGCATTGGTGGGCAGTAGTGTGGCGGTTAGTGCTCAAATAAAGAAGCAGTTTTCGGTAGAAAACGCTAACCAATGCAACGAGGTTTACCTGAAGTTGAAGGCCAAAACCGGTAATTGCTTTATTCGCCCCAGCCAAAATCAAGACATCCTCAATATTTATAGTAATCAGGACCCGGAAGAATACACCCACTCCTTCAGCAACGAAATGAAAGGCAACACCTGTGCCGTACAACTTTCCCTGCAACAAGATGGTAATCGGGGTGTAGGTCAGAAAATTTCCTACCGCGTATTTGGAAACGGAGAAGCACCCTCCGATAAATTCTGGAAAGTTTACCTTACTGAAAACACCNCCTATACACTGGATCTTGATTATGGGTTGGGTAATGCAAACATCGATCTTTCGGGGCTATCGGTTAAAAAACTTCGCATCAACACCGCCAGTGCCGATGTAAACATTAATTATAACAGCGGTATTGAAAACAAAATTAACATGGATACCTTTNTTGTAAAGGTAGATATGGGCACACTGAATGCACGCCATCTTAACCTGGCCCGTTCCAAAGTTGTTGTAGCCGATGTAGGCTTTGGCAATATGTTTTTGGATTTTGGTACCAAACCAGCTATTAACAATCGCGTAATTGGCAGTGTGGGTGCCGGTAATCTCGTAATACAACTACCCGATGCAGAAGTACCTGTAGTTGTAACCATTAATGAATCGTGGTTGTGCAGCATTAAATTATCAAACAGTTTAATGAGGATTGCCCCAAATAAGTATGCCAACGCGGCTTACCAAAAAGATAGCAAAGATGCCCTGGTATTTGATTTGGACGTATCCATGGGTAAAATCATTTTCGGGAAAAAATTAGTTAATCATTTCCCGGTTATTTTCTCTTTCAGAACAATTTTATTTCTGAATACCTGTAATTCTACCTCTATTTTTGTTACTTACTCAACAAGAATAAAATCCAATTTACGTGAATGCACTTGAAACCCGGAATGTTACCAAGCAATACGCCACCCACAAGGCCCTCGACTCGGTAAGCATAACCATTCCTGAANAAACCATTTACGGTTTGCTGGGCCCTAACGGAGCCGGCAAAACCACGCTTATCCGCATCATTAACCAAATTATTAATGCCGAAGGCGGCAGTATTGAAATTTTTGGTGAGCCTTTGCAAGAAAAGCATGTAGGCATTATCGGCTACCTGCCGGAAGAACGCGGCCTTTACAAAAAAATGAAAGTGGGCGATCAGTTGATGTACCTGGCCCAACTAAAAGGACTAAACCGAAAAGATGCATTTGCCCGCATTAAAGTGTGGCTCGAAAAATTTGAAATCAAAGATTGGTGGAATAAAAAAGTAGAAGACCTTTCAAAAGGGATGGCGCAANAAGTGCAATTCATCAGCACAGTAATGCACGAACCACGCTTAATCATTCTGGATGAACCCTTCTCGGGCTTCGATCCGGTAAACGCGCAATTGATTACGGAAAAAATTCTGGAGCTANAAGAGAAGGGCAGTACCATTATATTTTCCACACACCGCATGGAAACGGTAGAGTCCTTGTGCGATCACATCGCCTTGATCAATAAATCGAAANAAATTCTGGAGGGCCCCAAAACCCAGGTAAAGGCACAGTACAAAACCAACACATTTGTGATAGAACATAAGGGTGCTTTTACCATACCGGCAGCCCGATATGAATTAGTGGCGCAAACCCCTTTAGAAGACAACCTGATTTCAACTACCATTAAAGCACACGATGCCATTAAAGGCAACGAAGTAATTCGCGAACTGATTGACCTTACAGAAGTACACTCCTTCCAGGAGAAATTACCCACGATGGCCGATATTTTTATTAGCCTGGTAAAAGGCGAAGGCGATGAAGCCCTGAAANAACATTTGTTAGAAGTTTAAGCAACCCCGATTATGAGCAAAGTCTGGTTAATAATACAACGCGAGTTTTTAAACCGTGTACAANAAAAATCATTTTTGATTGCTACCATATTGGTGCCCCTGATTTTTCCGGTCATCATCGGTGGGCTGTTTTATGTGGCCCTTAAAGAGGCAGAGTCTGCCACCGCAGAAACTATTCAGGTGTTGGATGAAAGTAAAATGTTAAAATTTGAAAACAGCAAACAATTTACATTCATACCGCTTGATATGCCTTTGGAGCAGGCAAAGAAAGCTTATAATGAAACGGATGATTTTGGCTTGCTCTATATTCCTGCATTCAATATCAACAAGCCGGAAGGATTAGTACTTTACACCAAAGAAAATCCCAGCATAGAAAAGGTAAGTAACCTTAAATCCAGTATTGAACATCAAATTCAGGATTTAAAACTGAAAGAGTACAATATTGATGAAGCAATACTANAAAGCCTGCGACCAACTGTAAACCTGAAACAATTTAATCTTACCGAAACCGGTGAAGAAAAATCGAGCAGCTCCGGCTTACTATACGGCCTTGGATTTTTCCTGGGTATTTTAATTTACATGTTTGTCTTAATCTATGGCATTCAAATTATGCAAGGAGTGATAGATGAANAAACATCCAAAATTGTGGAGGTGATTGTCTCATCCGTAAAACCCTTTCAATTGATGTTGGGAAAAATTTTAGGAATTGCCTCGGTGGGGCTGCTTCAATTTACAATCTGGATTGTTTTGATTTCGGTTCTCTCAACGGTCACCATGGGCTATTTCGGAGCTAAAATGCCCCAGCAACAAGCGATGGAACAAGTAAGCAAGCAGATAGCACCCGATGCGGAAGTGAAAGAGGCGATGGATCAACAGCAGGGTCAGGTTACGGAGTTTCTTGCTAGTGCAAGCGAAATTCCATTTACCAAAATCGCATTGATATTTGTATTCTATTTCTTAGGCGGCTATTTGTTATACGGAGCGTTGTTTGCAGCCGTTGGTTCTGCGGTTGATTCGCAACAGGAAGCTCAGCAGTTTCAGTTTCCGGTAACAATTCCGCTACTGATCGGGTATTTGGGTTTGTTCATGTTTATTCTACGCGATCCGCACGGCCCCATCAGTTTCTGGCTTTCGGTTATTCCGTTTACATCGCCCGTTGCCATGGTGGGCCGCATTGCTTTTGGTGTGCCCGACTGGCAATTAGCACTTTCAATTGTGTTGCTGATAGGCGGATTCTTACTAACCACCTGGGTGGCCGGCAGAATTTACCGCGTTGGTATTTTAATGTCCGGCACCAAAGTAAGCTACAAGGTTTTAGCCAGGTGGTTTATGCAAAAGGGTAGCCCAATACCTAAAAGCATCCCCTCCTAATACTTCAAATACATGCCTCAACGTTGTNTGGGGCATGTTGCTTTTCAGGTAATCCACTTTTTAACTAATTTCCAAGCCCCAATGGCTAAGAAAATCCCTTTACCAGCTTCCATGGATTTTTACCAGGATAACACCAAACTAAAATGGGTTATTCTGGTGGTATCGGTATTGATTAGTATCGGATCCATATATTATACCAACCGATTGGTAAGCCAACTGAAAGAAAGAGAAAAACAACAGGTAGAGTTATTTGCCAAGGCAATGGAGTATGCCATTGTAGAAGACTTCAACACCAACGTGCTCTTTGTTACTGAGGAAATCATTAATAAAAATCATTCTATTCCGATTATTCTGGTGAATGACTCAGGCGAAATTGTTTACACACGCAACGTTACCATTGATTCGACACAGAGTAATAAANAAATAAAAGATCAGCTTGATCGGGAAATCATGTCTATGAATGAAGCGTATGAACCGATTACTATTGAGTTACGTGATCCTACAGTTAATAACGAAGTATTTGGCACCCAAAAGCTGTACTACAAAAACTCAGCTTTACTCTCTCAACTCATTACCTTCCCTTACATTCAACTTTCCGTGCTCGCCATTTTTGGGTTTATCTCCTATTTGGCTTTTAATTATTCGCGCACAGCCGAACAAAACCAGGTGTGGGTGGGGTTAGCAAAAGAAACTGCACACCAGTTAGGTACTCCGCTCTCCTCACTCATGGCCTGGATTGAAGTATTGCGTGAAGATCCGCATATCAAAAACAAAGGTATTGTAGATGAACTGGATAAAGACGTGCACAAACTGCGCATCGTTACCGAGCGTTTCTCCAGCATCGGCTCTACCNCGGTTTTAAAAGATGAAAATGTGTACCATTTGGTAAACAACGTAGTGGGCTACCTGCAACCCNGGGTATCCTCAAAAATAAATTTTGAAGTTTATACCCTTTCCGAAACCATTGAAGCACGGGTGCATGCTCCCCTATTTGAGTGGGTGGTTGAAAACCTGTGCAAGAATGCCGTAGATGCCATGGGTAGCTCCGGAACGATTGCTATTAAAATTCTTCGCGGCAGCGATTACAAAGTGTTCATTGATATTTCCGATACTGGTAAAGGCATCCCCAAGCCAATGGTGCCAAATGTGTTTAGGCCGGGTTCACAACAAAAACGGGGTTGGGGACTTGGATTAGCATTGGCCAAACGCATCATCGAAATGTACCACGAGGGTAAAATTTATGTAAAATCATCCGAGGAAAACCTGGGTACCACTTTCCGGATTGAGCTTACAAGCTCCTGACATCCTTCTTCTTAATTAACTATTTAATAATCAAACTTTTAATACAATCTTTGGGTCTGCTTTGCCAGCGAATAAAACATCCGGTGGCTGTTTGTATTAACCCTGCAAAAACTACTTTTGCGTCCGGATTTTTGACCTGTAGCGGTTAATAAATCCACAACCCAAGTAATAATCTTAAAATTCTGATAATCAATGGCCAATAGCGGTAGAATCACCCAGGTAATCGGTCCGGTAGTCGATGTTGCGTTCGATGAGCCCGGCACCAAACTTCCCAACATTCTTGACTCACTTGAAGTAACCAAAACCGATGGCACCCGCGTGGTACTGGAGTGCCAACAGCACCTTGGCGAAGATCGCGTGCGCACCATTGCGATGGACGGAACGGAAGGTCTGGTTCGGGGTATGAAAGTGGTTGATACCGGTTCGCCTATCAAAATGCCCATTGGCGAAGATATTAAAGGCCGCTTGTTTAATGTGGTGGGCGAAGCCATTGACGGTATTAAGCAACCGGAAGGCAAGCAATCGCTACCCATTCACCGCGCAGCACCCAGCTACGAAAATCTTTCTACTTCTACAGAAGTACTATTTACCGGTATTAAAGTTATCGACTTGATCGAGCCTTACTCAAAAGGTGGTAAGATCGGATTATTTGGTGGTGCCGGTGTGGGTAAAACCGTTTTGATTCAGGAGTTGATCAACAACATCGCGAAAGCATATGCCGGTTTGTCGGTGTTTGCCGGTGTGGGAGAGCGTACACGCGAGGGTAATGACTTATTGCGCGAAATGATTGAAGCCGGTATTGTGGATTACGGCNCGGAGTTTATGAAATCGTTGCACGCAGGTGGCTGGGATCTATCCAAAGTAGATCATGAAAAACTGAAAGACTCGAAAGCAACCTTTGTATTCGGCCAGATGAATGAACCTCCCGGAGCACGTGCACGCGTAGCATTATCAGGATTAACTGTTGCTGAATACTACCGTGATGGAGATGGCCAAGGTAAAGGAAAAGATATATTGTTCTTTATTGATAACATCTTCCGCTTTACACAGGCAGGTTCTGAGGTATCGGCTCTTTTAGGTCGTATGCCTTCTGCGGTGGGTTACCAACCTACCCTTGCCTCTGAAATGGGTGCCATGCAAGAGCGTATTACTTCTACCAAAAATGGTTCCATCACATCGGTACAGGCCGTTTACGTACCTGCCGATGACTTGACTGACCCTGCGCCTGCAACAACATTTGCGCACTTAGATGCTACTACGGTATTGAGCCGTAAGATTGCCGAGTTGGGTATTTACCCTGCGGTAGATCCGTTGGATTCTACCTCGCGTATTTTGCGTGCCGATATTATTGGTGAGGAGCACTACAATTGCGCACAACGCGTANAAAATATTCTTCAACGCTACAAAGAACTTCAGGACATTATTGCCATTTTGGGTATGGACGAATTGTCTGATGAAGATAAGCTGACGGTATCGCGCGCAAGACGGGTACAACGTTTCTTATCACAGCCTTTCCACGTAGCCGAAGCATTTACCGGTTTAAAAGGAGCATTGGTTGATATTAAAGATACCATCAAAGGCTTTAACATGATTATGGATGGTGAAGTGGATCACCTTCCTGAAATGGCCTTTAACCTGGTTGGTACGATTGAAGATGCCATTGCCAAAGGCGAGAAGATGTTGGCTGACGTAAAATAATTTAAAATTCAGGATTCAAAATTGTGAACGAGCAATTTTGAATCCTGAATCTTGAATCTTGAATTGAATAAGATGCATTTAGAAATAATAACACCTGAAAAGAAAATCTTCGAAGGCGAAGTTACGGTAGCTACCTTTCCGGGAGCAGATGGTTCGTTTCAGATTTTAAATGACCACGCCNCCCTGGTTAGTTTGCTGAAAGATGGTGTGGTAGAATATAAATCAAAAGAATTATCGGAACAGGTTCGTATTACCGGGNGTGTAGTAGAAGTGTTGAAAAATAAAGTGATCCTCCTGGCCGATGGCCTTCAGGATTAAGTTGTATAATTTTTGGTAATAAAAAACCCGGCTTGTTAACCGGGTTTTCTTATTTCTACAGGTAATGACTTTTATTGCCGTACCAGCCATTTTACAAAGAACACCACACCAATAATCAGGGCTATACCGCCAATCACCCAAAACACATTGCCACCGATTAACATCGCAACAAAACCCACGGCTCCAAAAATAGCTGCCAGTTTTAGGTCATTGTCCATACCCTTGCTAGCCGCGGCCGATTCAACACCCATCTTTTATTCATCTTCTGGTCTTTCACTATCGATTTGATTTCAGTCCGCAGTTGTTTCCGCAGGTCTTTGCGTTCTGCTTTTGTCATCTCCGAATAGGCTTTTGCTACGGCTGGTGCTGCAACCGGGGCCGTTTCTGTAGCTAATACCACCGGGGTTTCGGATGTACTTGCTATCAATTCGTTCGGATTAACAGGTGCCGGAGCTTCTGTTGACCTGGCGGCATAATAAGGAACGGTTGCATTCACATTATTAAAGCTTGCCGTGTACTTAGGACCAGAGCAGGCAACCATGCCAAGCGCCACCAATGAATAAATAAGCTTCTTCATAGAAATCAGGTTTATTTTTTAAAGTTTGAAAATAATCGTGCAAAAATNCGTTTCTCAAAATCCCAAAANAATCTGAACTGGCCAAAGACAAATCCATAAAACAACAGGAATGCGTTATAGATCGGGAAAATGAGAATCCAATAGGCAATGTTTGCCAGCAGCGGAACCTGCCCATCGGCAAACCAATAGGCAAACAAAGGCCGCTTAATAAGTAGTACTGTAAATCCTGTGCAGGCAAAAACAACAAGAATGATAATTACCTGAAATACACTTTTTACTTTCCAGCGTTCCTGTAACCGGGTTATCCAACTCATAAGCGGAAAGTTCGGGCTAATTTCTAATATGCCAAACTACTTTATAATAAGATAGTGCCCTTAAAAAGAAAAAGAGGCTGTCTCAAAAGTTGCGCACCATGGCTCCCAATGGGATACCGGCACAAGGCCGGAATAACACACGCTCTTAGTACAACTTTTGATACAGCCTCTACTGGTTGGTGTATTGTTAAAACTTAAATGCCACACCCAGGCGGGCATTGCCAGATCCTCCGGCACCCAACTCAAGGAATGCACCCAAACCGGGTTTGAAATAATAGCGTGCTCCGGCATGGATTCCAAAGAACAAGCCACTTTCATACGTATCCCCTGCCGATCCACCAAAATCATCCTTCCAGGTAAAACTCCTGTATCCCAACTGTGCCCCGCCATAAATATCAAGCTCTTCTACATTAAGATTAAACAGCCTGTTGAAATGGTACGAACCCCTGGCACCCAGATAAAAGATATTGAAACCATAACGGCTGGCTCCATAATTATACCGATACGACAAATAATCAACTCCCACACCCACACTAATATCCTCTGTTATGCCATGCTCATAAGAAGCCCCGATTGGAATACCTCCATTATAATAGGAGTTTACACCAACACCTAAATTCACCAGATTATCTCCTTTAGTAAATTGTGCCGATGCCTGATAGGAGCTAACTGAAACTAATCCAACTACTACTAGAAATACCAATTTTTTCATAACGCTAATTTTAATTTGATGCAAATCAATAAACCAATTTTCATTGTACCAAACGCATTTCTGTAAAATATTGTAAATAAAGTTGGGTAAACAGACAACCTTTTACAAACCTTCAAAAGGTTGCCACCATGTGGTTGCAGGCAAAGCGGCCTTAATAAGCAGATTGTTTTTATGAACCGGATGGGTAAACGCCAGGCTACGCGCATGCAGGCCAATGCTTGCATCTGGCAATGCCTGATCAAATCCATACTTTAAGTCTCCTGCAATCGGGCAGCCGATACTGGCCAATTGTACCCGAATTTGATGCGGCCGTCCTGTAACAGGGTTTACCTCCAGCAAATGCATACCTCCTCTTGATGCTAAAAATTTATAATGCAGCTCTGACTTTAAACCGCCTGCATGTGCACTTGTATGGGCAGTTGTTTTATTCTTCTGCTCATTTTTAACCAGCCAATGTACTAAAGTGCCCTGGCGTTGCGCTGGTTTTGTTTTTACCAGCGCCCAATAGGTTTTGTGCGTTTCCTTCTCGCGAAAGAGTACGTTCATACGGGCCAATGCTTTAGAGGTACGGGCAAAAATTACCACACCACTAACCGGTCGATCTAACCGGTGCACCACACCCAGAAATACTGCCCCTGGTTTATTGTATTTGTGTTTAATGTAATCCTTCCCTAACTCAACCAACGGCACATCGCCTGTTGCATCGCCCTGCACCAACACGCCCGCGGGTTTGTAAATTGCCAGCAAATGATTGTCTTCGTATAAAATTTGTAGCGGATTCAACATAAAACCTTGTAATTTAGGTTCAGGTTATCTACTATCAAAGTTTATCCCATGCGCTGTGTTTTTATACTATCCGGAATTCTACTTTTAGTTGGCTGCACTCCTAAACCCGATCGAACAGAAATCATTCAACAAATTGAGGAAATATTAAGTAAGCCAACCGGAACGTTTGCGCTGGCCTATAAAGATTTGATAACGGGTGATGAAATTTTGATTAATGAACACGAGTTGTTTCATGCCGCCAGCACCATGAAAACACCGGTAATGGTGGAAGTGTACCGGCAGGCAGCAGCCGGTAAATTTTCATTGAAAGATTCCATCCTGATCAAAAATGAATTTATCAGTATCCTGGATGGTAGCCCCTACTCCATTACACGCGAATCGGATAGCGACACATTGATTTATGATCACATCGGTGAAAAAAGAACGGTATATTCATTAATGCACGACATGATTATAATCAGCAGCAACCTGGCCACCAACCTGATTGTAGAACTGGTAGATGCAAAGAATGTAAATCAAACCATGCGGGCTATGGGCGCCAATGATATTCAGATTTTAAGGGGTGTGGAAGATACCAAGGCTTATGAAGCCGGCATGAACAACCAGGTAACCGCCTATGATCTGATGTTGCTTTTCGAAAAAATAGATAAAGAAGAAATTGTTAATGAAGAAGCCAGCATGGCCATGATGGATATTTTGCTTGATCAGAAGTTTAATGACATTATACCTGCCAAACTTCCCACCAACGTAAAAGTTGCCCACAAAACAGGTTTTATTACCGGTGTGCATCACGATAGCGGCATTGTGTTTTTGCCGGATGGTAAAAAGTATGTATTGGTACTTTTATCAAAAGGGTTAAAAGACGAAACAGCGGGAATAGAGGCTATGGCCAATGTATCCGAGTTGTTGTATCACTACACTACCCAGAAGTAACCTCAATCCTTAAACTCACTTGTAAAGTGGAAGTTGATTTCAGGAAAATTATCCTGTACCATTTGCAGCCACGCGCGTGATTCAGCCATAAACACCAGTTTATCATCCTTATCGCGGGCAATGTGCCGCTGCTTCGAATCTATAAACTCTTGCAACTTCTTTGGGTTTTTGCTGCTGATCCAACACGCTTTGTAAATATTCTGGCCGGTAAACTCTACGGAAGCACCGTATTCATTCTTTAACCGGAATTGAATTACTTCAAACTGCAGGGCGCCCACCACGCCCACTACTTTTCGCTTTCCTAATTCATAGGTAAACAACTGGGCCACGCCTTCTTCCATTAATTGCAGCAACCCCTTTTCCAGTTGTTTGGTCTTCATGGCATCTTTGTTTATCACCTCTTTAAAAATCTCAGGCGAAAAACTGGGAATACCTGTGTACATCAGCTTCTCACCATCTGTAAGGGTATCGCCAATTTTCAGGTTACCGGTATCGTATAAACCTACAATATCACCCGGCCAGGCTTCATCCACCGTTTCGCGGTCTTGCGCCATAAACGCAGTTGCATTTGAAAACCGAATGCCTTTGTCTTGCCGTACGTGATGGTAGTTGGTAGCGCGCTCAAACTTACCCGAACACACCCGCAAAAAAGCAATGCGATTACGATGCTTCGGATCCATATTGGCATGAATCTTAAAAATGAAACCCGTAAACTTATTTTCCTCCGGTTTTATTTCGCGCACAGTTGTTTCGCGCGGAACAGGTGGTGGCGCTATGCGGATAAATGTATCCAGTAACTCTTTTACACCAAAGTTATTCACTGCACTTCCAAANAATACCGGAGCCACTTTTCCGGCCAGGTAATCTTCCACATCAAATGGAGGATACACCCCTTCAATCAACTCTACATCGGCCCGTAACTGGTTGGCATAACTCTCGCCCACCAGGGTATCCAGTTGTTCATTGTGAATATCAGAAATCTCGATGCCCTCCTCTACCGTTACTTTGCTGGCCGTAAACAGTTGCAGTGTTTTNTCATACAGATTATAAACCCCTTTAAAGGTTTTGCCCATGCTTATGGGCCAACTGAGGGGCCGTACTTTTATATTCAGCTTCTCCTCCACTTCGTCCAGCAACTCAAACGGATCGCGTCCTTCCCGATCCAGTTTATTAATAAAACATAAAACCGGGGTGTTGCGCATGCGGCACACTTCCATCAGTTTTTCGGTTTGGGTTTCAACACCCTTCACACAATCAATTACCATAATCACACTATCCACCGCAGTGAGTGTGCGGTAGGTGTCTTCGGCAAAATCCTGGTGGCCGGGTGTATCCAGCAAATTGATCTTGATGTCTTTATAATTAAAACCCATTACCGAAGTAGCCACCGATATACCCCGCTGCTTTTCAATCTCCATCCAGTCGCTGCGGGCATGGTCTTTTATCTTAGATGATTTTACTGCACCGGCCTTTTGAATTGCACCACCAAAAAGCAAAAGCTTTTCTGTTAGTGTGGTCTTACCCGCATCGGGGTGGCTGATAATTCCAAACGTTCTGCGCCTGGCTATTTCCTGTTCGAGTGCCATAATTAAGGGCGCAAAAGTAACAAATTACCTAAAGACGTAGCACCCTCCTTTCTGCCACTCTGTCATATTTTCTGGCTATATACCCTGTTGGCATACGCATTGATCAAGGGGAATTGAATTAAAATCTGTAATCTAAAAACTGAACATAACATGGGAAAAATTATTGGAATCGACTTAGGAACCACCAACTCGTGCGTATCCGTAATGGAAGGCAATGAGCCCGTGGTTATTGCCAACAGCGAAGGACGCAGAACCACACCTTCTATTGTGGGCTTTTTGGATAATGGCAAAGGCGAGCGCAAGGTGGGTGACCCCGCCAAGCGCCAGGCAATTACCAACCCTAAAAATACCGTCTCTTCCATCAAGCGTTTTATGGGTAAAAAGTTTGGTGAAGTTGACAACGAGAAANAATTAGTGAGCTACGCGGTAGAAGCCGGCAATAACGATACCGTGCGCGTGCGCATTGGCGATCGCATGTACACCCCGCAGGAAATCTCGGCTATGATCCTTCAANAAATGAAGAGCACTGCCGAAGACTACCTGGGCACTACCGTAACCGAAGCTATTATTACCGTGCCGGCCTATTTTAATGATGCCGAGCGCCAGGCCACCAAAGAAGCAGGCCAGATTGCCGGTTTGGATGTAAAACGTATTATCAACGAACCTACAGCCGCTGCCTTAGCATACGGATTGGATAAGAAAAATAAGGATATGAAAATCGCGGTGTACGATTTAGGCGGTGGTACGTTCGATGTATCCGTCCTGGAATTGGGCGATGGCGTGTTTGAAGTAAAATCGACCAATGGCGATGTGCACTTAGGTGGCGATGACTTTGACATGCGTATTATGAACTGGCTGGCCGATGAGTTTAAAGCCGATAAAAACATCGACTTGCGCAAAGACCCGATGGCTTTGCAACGCTTAAAAGAAGCAATGNAAAAAGCGAAGATTGAACTTTCAAGCTCAAATGAAACCGAAATCAATCTACCCTACATCACTTCCGTGGATGGTGTGCCTGAACACTTAGTGAAGAAACTTACACGCGCCAAGTTCGAGCAACTGTGCGATGATCTTATTCGCAGAACCCTGGAGCCCTGCCGCAAAGCGGTTGCAGATTCCGGTTATTCTGTTAACCAGATTGATGAAGTGATTCTGGTGGGTGGTTCAACCCGCATTCCTCGCATTCAGGAAGAAGTAGAAAAGTTCTTCGGCAAAAAACCTTCTAAGGGTGTAAACCCCGATGAAGTGGTAGCCGTAGGTGCAGCTATACAGGGCGGTGTGTTAACCGGTGAGGTAAAAGATGTGTTGTTGCTGGACGTAACCCCACTCTCGTTAGGTATCGAAACAATGNGGGGTGTGTTCACTAAACTAATCGAATCGAACACAACCATTCCTTCTAAAAAATCAGAAGTATTTTCAACTGCATCGGATAGCCAACCTTCGGTAGAAATACATGTGTTGCAGGGTGAGCGCCCGATGGCACGCGATAACCGCACCATTGGAAGATTTCACTTAGATGGTATTCCACCCGCACCCCGTGGTGTGCCTCAGATTGAAGTAACCTTCGATATTGATGCCAACGGTATTCTGCACGTATCGGCCAAAGATAAAGGCACCGGCAAAGAACAAAAGATTCGCATTGAGGCCAGCAGTGGATTAACCGATGCTGAAATCCAGAAGATGAAGCAGGAAGCACAAGCCAATGCAGAAGCGGATAAGAAGGAGAAAGAAAAGATCGAAAAAATCAACCAGGCCGATTCGCTCATCTTCCAGACTGAAAAGCAACTGAAAGAGTTTGGCGATAAACTTTCGGAAGGAAACAAAACCGCCATCACCAGTGCGCTTGAAAAACTAAGAGAAGCACACAAGAGCCAGGATCTGGCAGCAATAGAACAAGCTATGGCCGCACTGAACAATGCCTGGCAGGTGGCATCGCAGGAGATGTATGCCGGAGGCAGCGCCCAGCAAAACGCTGGCAATGCCACGCAATCCGAGCAGAACACCAATACGACAAGTGGCGGTAATGCTACCGATGTAGAATACGAAGAGGTGAAGTAACACCACGTATCCATTACCAAACTAACGACCCTTTGGATTTTTGATCCAAAGGGTTTTTTATTTGGCTTACATTTTTGGTTATCCTATTGCAACCTATCTTTACGCCCCTGAAATTCTTTATATGCTTGTAGTAAAATTTGGAGGCACCTCGGTAGGTAAGCCTGAGCGGATGAAAAAATTGCCAACCTCGTTACGGGTATGGCTGGTAAANAGATTGTGGTGCTATCGGCACTGAGTGGCACAACCAATACCCTGGTGCGCATTGGCGATAGTTTGCTGGCTCAACAACAAACAGCCGCACATCAGGAAATTGCAGAGTTAGAAAAACATTATCAGCAATTCATAAAAGACCTTTACGAAAGCGAGGCATACCAGGCCATCGGGCAGGAAATTGTGAGCCGCTATTTTAGTTTGTTCCGCTTATTAGCGGCTGGAAGGTTTGATGACCGTAGCTACCGCGAGTTACTGGCCCAGGGAGAATTGATTTCGACCGAACTTNTTNATCACCACCTGCAAGAGAAANAAATTTCTGCCCGATTACTTCCTGCACTGCACTTTATGTCCATTGATGAAAATCAGGAGCCGGAGNTGGAGAAAATAAGCGAGCGCCTGAAGCCTATCCTTGAAACAATGAGTAATGTAGATATTCTCGTTACACAAGGGTACATCTGCCGTAACCATCGCAACGAAATCGACAACCTGAAACGGGGCGGCAGTGATTATACGGCATCTTTGATTGGTGCTGCCATACAAGCCAAAGAAATTCAGATCTGGACCGATATTGATGGCATGCACAACAACGATCCGCGCGTTGTTAAANAAACAGTTCCCATTGCCGAACTTACATTTGATGAAGCTTCCGAACTTGCATACTTCGGAGCAAAAATTTTGCATCCATCTACCATTGTACCTGCCCAGAAGTATCATGTGCCGGTAATATTGAAGAATACAATGGACGAAAAGGCCNCCGGTACCGTAATAAGCGATAAGGGTAGCCGCGCACAGTTTAAAGCCATTGCAGCCAAAGATGGGATTACGGCTATCAAGATAAAATCATCGCGCATGTTGCTGGCCTATGGATTTTTAAGAAAAGTGTTTGAGGTCTTTGAACGCTACAAAACACCAATCGACATGATCTCTACATCAGAGGTAGCCGTTTCGGTTACCATTGATGATAATAAAAATCTGCATCCGATTATGGAGGAGCTANAAAGTTTTGGTTCAATTGAAGTTGATACCGACCAATCCATCATCTGTATTGTGGGCAACATGCTCTCCGAAAAAGAAGGTGTACTANAAGAGGTCTTTCAATCGCTGGCATTAGTGCCTATCCGCATGGTATCGTACGGTGGTAGTCCCAACAATATTTCTATTCTGGTTGCAACCCCGCACAAGNAGAAAGCGCTTTCACTGCTTAACTCCGGCTTGTTTAACCTTTAATCATCCAAGAAAAAGCTACCGGTAAAAAATGGGTAGCTTTTTTATTGTCGGCCCGTGAAAAACAATATCCCCTATCTTTTAACCGGCCTCACATTTTCGGTGCTTTGGGCTTCGGCCTCTATTGCTGGAAAGTTTGGGTTAAAATCAGTTGAGCCCCTCCTGTTTTTCACTATCCGGTTTCTGATTGCCGGAGGGTTGCTCTTGGTTTATGCACATGCTTTCAAGAAGCAGCGGCTACCTCAGGGCAAGNAGTGGCAACACCTGGCCATATTTGGTGCCTTTAATACTGCCCTTTACCTGGGCATATTCATTATTGCACTTCAGTTTATTACCGCAGGTATAACTACACTAGCCATTGCGCTTAACCCGTTGTTCATCAGTTTGCTTTCCTCTCTGGTTAACAAACGAAAGGTACAATGGATGGAATGGGGAAGCATTACACTGGGGCTTTCTGGTGTACTATTGGCGGCCTTTCCCTTGTTGCAACTCAAATCCATTTCTATTGTTGGTTTGTTGTTGTTAGGACTTAGTATGATTACCTATTCCATTGGCGCGGTGTATTATGCCGGCCAGAAATGGTCGCTGAATCGCATTTCGATTAACGGTTGGCAGGTTCTATTTGGCGGGTTGATGACCGCCCCGTTTGCACTTTTAATGCACCAACCCGGTTCAAACCAGTTCCATGGTTCCTTTTGGCTTTCGTTATTATGGTTAGTGGTACCCGTTTCCATCATAGCCGTTAACCTCTGGCTTATCTTACTAAAAGCCGATGCAGTAAAAGCTTCTATCTGGCTATACCTGTGCCCGATTTTCGGCATCATGTTATCGGCCCTTTTATTGGGCGAGCCCTTAACCGGTTACACCTGGGTGGGAACCGCCCTCGTATTAAGTGCCGTATTTATCGGGCAGCAAAAATACCAACCCGCGCGGCAAGCTAAAGTTTAGCGCTGTTGATCGGACGGCATTGCCGCTTATCAGTTTTCTAACCCACAATTAATATCCGTGCTGGTGTGCAATATTTATCTTGCTTCCTTCGCAGGGACTTAAGTTTTATTTTATATTTACCTACAACCAACCTGATTGCCTATGGAAGCAATTGTTATTATCCTCTTCGTTGTTGGATACCTCGCCATTGCACTTGAACACCCTATTAAAATAAACAAAACTGCCTCCGCACTCCTTACAGGGGTACTTTGCTGGACAGTTTATGCAGTAGTTTCATCCGATCATATTGAACACATTGGCCATCAGTTGGGCGAACACCTGAGTGAAATTGCCGCCATCCTGTTTTTTCTGATGGGCGCCATGACCATTGTGGAGTTGGTGGATGCCTACCAGGGATTCAAGATCATTACAGACCGGATCAATACCCGAAACCCCAAGAAATTATTGTGGATCATCTGCTTGGTAACATTCTTTTTATCTGCAATACTCGATAACCTTACCACCTCCATTGTAATGATCTCGCTCATTCGCAAGTTGGTGCCCAACAAGGATATGCGGTTGTTCTTTGCTGGTATGATTGTAATTGCAGCAAATGCCGGTGGTGCATGGTCGCCCATTGGCGATGTTACCACCACCATGCTCTGGATTGGCGGGCAGATTTCATCGGGCAACATAATGATTACTCTTTTTCTACCAAGCATTGTATGTATGGTAGTGCCTTTGATCTACCTGCAGTTCACACTAAAAGGAGAACTCGGTGAAGCCAAAAGTCATGCTGCCGAAACTAACCATGGTCATGGTCATGCAAATGGAAAACCCGTAAAGGGCGCCTTAACCATGTTAATCCTGGGTGTGGGTGGTCTTATTTCAGTACCTGTTTTCAAAACCGTTACGCATCTTCCACCATACCTGGGTATGTTGCTGGCGCTTGGCGTGTTGTGGGTTGTTTCCGAGTTGATCAACCCCGATATGGACGAAGCTGAAAAGAGACCTTATACTGCAGCCGGGGCCCTTACCCGTATTGATGTGCCCAGCGTACTCTTCTTCCTCGGTATCTTATTGGCGGTAGGTGCGCTTCAATCCATGGACATTCTAAGTCATTTTTCAGCATGGTTAGATTCCACCTTGGGCGATCAACGCATCATCATTACGTTAATTGGTATCCTTTCTGCCATTGTAGATAACGTACCGTTGGTTGCTGCCAGCATGGGCATGTACGATATGAGTATCTATTACCAGGATCACCTGATCTGGGAATACCTGGCTTATTGTGCCGGTACGGGTGGAAGTATTCTGATCATCGGATCGGCTGCAGGAGTAGCTGTAATGGGAATGGAGAAAATAGATTTTATCTGGTACCTGAAGCGTATCTCTTTACTGGCTATGTTAGGGTATTTTGCAGGGGCTATCATCTACCTCATCATTCAACCCTACCTGGCGGTACACCCACCGGTTTAGTTTACCAATTGCTTTAATGCGATTTCAAACGAGGTTTGTGCAAGCCTCGTTTTTTATTGTTGAGTGTGTGTGTGTTTCGCATAGCCTTTAAGATGGTATTGGAGATGTCAGAGAAAATGGCTTCATCAGTCATGCCTACTTCTTTTTCCATAAAATAGGCAAACACNCGGGCCATGCCGCAGTTGGCAATAAAATCAGGGATGATGGATATTTTNTCATCGGCATATAAACCGGTTTCTCCAAAGAAAATTTCCGGATCGGCAAACGGAACATTGGCTCCGCACGAAAANACTTCCACACCGGCTTCAATCATCCGATCCACCTGATGTTTGGTAACCAACCGCGATGCGGCAGCCGGCACAAACACTTCAAACTGCAGATCCCATATTTTCTGATTAACAATCTCAAACGGAAGTAACTCTTCGGTAACTAACCTGTTGCCATCCCGATTTAAAACAAGGTTGCATATTTCTTCATGGGTAAACCCCTTCTGATTAATCAACCCGCCCTCGCGTGTAAGGATGCCTACAATCTTTACCCCCATTTGTGAGAGGTAAAAACCNATTGCAGCGCCCACGTTTCCCCAACCTTGCACAACTGCCCGCTTGCCTTTTAACTCGCCACCCCACAATGCATAATAATGCCGCACCGCTTCGGCTACACCGTAACCGGTGCACATATCGGCCACCGTGTATTTNTTGGTAAGAGACGGAGTGTAGGTTTCATTTTCTATCAACTTAATTACGCCCTGCCGCAGTTGGCCAATACGATTTACCTTTTGAGGTTCAGTTGGTTTGTAATGGCCGGTAAAAACACCTTCCTGCGGATGCCAGATGCCTACATCTTCGGTATGCGGAATTACTTCGTGGATTTCATCTACATTCAGATCGCCACCGGTACCATAGTAATATTTAAGTAAAGGCATTACAGCCGCATACCAGCGATGCAACACTTCGGCTTTGCGTGGATCGTTTGGATCGAAATTGATTCCGGATTTTGCCCCGCCAATAGGAGGCCCCGATACGGTAAACTTTACTTCCATGGTTTTGGCAAGCGATTCCACTTCGCGTTTATCTAAACCTACCCGCATACGCGTACCCCCACCGGCCGCACCACCCCGCAACGAATTGATCACCACCCACCCTTCTGCTGAAGTCTCGCTATCTTTCCACTCAAACACAATTTCAGCAGGTTTGATCTCAAACTTTTTCAATAGTTCTTTCATCTTTAAAGATTTTCGCGTCAAAGATATTTAAAATAGGGTTGGCGTTGGCCTTCGTGTTTTTCGAAGTTTTGATGAACAATAAAGCTGTTTCGACAAAAGTCAAACACACGTTCTCGCTAACCCAATCGTTATTAAATGCTGAAACCTTTGCATTGCAAACCCACAACAATATGAATCTTTGTAAGCCAAAGCGAGGCAACGAACGAAGGTATTACTGAAACAACTGGTGGAGGGAAAAGCTACAGCCAATAATCAATATGAAACCATGCACCGATTAGTTTACCTGGTGGTGATTACCCCTTTTTGAAAACAAACTTAAACACGCCATATTTGTAGCCCCCGATCTCGTTTTGACCGGTTTGAACAGGATTTTACGCCATCATGCAGAATTTTAGAAGAAATTTAATACTCACATTCGGTCTGACTTTACTTGTAACCGGGGCCTTTGCACAAACCGCCAACAGTCCATTTAGTTTTCGGGGACTAGGCGATTATTACGGAAATGCACTGACACATAATCAGGGCATGGCTGGTGTGGGCGTAAGCAATCCACAATACTTTTACCTTAACAATCAAAACCCTGCCCTCTTGGTTTTTAATCGTTTTACTGTTTTTGAAGGAGGATTTGTAGGGCAATACAACACGATTAAAGGCAATGGCGCATCCGAAAACAGCGGAAACGGAAACCTGAATTACCTCATGATGGGCTTTCCGGTAAAGATGGGCAAGTGGTCGACCTCGGTAGGTCTTGCTCCGTTTTCGGGTGTAAATTACCGCACCAACTACACCGAGGATATTGAAGGAGGAACCGGCACAGTGGATGTTGAAGAAAAAGGGCGTGGAGGAATTAACCAGGTATTTTGGGCTAACGGGGTGGCCTTAAGTAAAAGTTTATCCGTAGGGGTTCGAGCCACCTATCTTTTCAGTTCAATTGTTAACGAATACACCAATTCAATAACGCAAACTGCAAATCCGGTTATTTACTCGCCCACAATTTATGAGCGCACCTATGTGAAAGATTTCAACTTTTCGGTTGGTACATCTTTTCATAAAGACTCGCTCTTCAATAAAAACTATCGTTTTAACATTGGTGCGGTTTATAATTTCAAATCAGAATTAAATACCGAGTACTACACACGCATTGAAAGAAGAAATTCCTCTGGCGGAATTACCGATTCCACCACCTTAATCAATAATAATCCGGGTACCATTACTTTACCCCAGTCGTTTACGGTGGGTGTATCATTTGGAAGAGCTGAAAAATGGATGATTGGTGCGGATTATTCTTACCTAAAAAACAGTTTGTTTCGCGATTACTTCGGAAATTCGCAAAATGGCACGGATAGCTGGCGAATGGCATTGGGTGGAGAATTTACACCAGACCCCATGGCACTGAGTGGCTATTTAAAACGAATGACATACCGAACGGGTGTGAGTCTTGAGCAATATCCGTATTTGATTAACGGTAAGCCCGTAAACGATTTTGGCATTAATTTTGGGTTTACTATGCCGGTTAGCAGAATTTCGAGCCTTGATTTTGCTTTAAAAGTAGGCAAGCGCGGAACAATGCTAGACCACAACATTGAAGAAAATTATTTTAAAGTTTACTTTGGCGTTACGATTAACGACCAGTTTTGGTTTATTAAAAGAAGGTTTGATTAAAACTAACAGAAAATGAAAATGAACATGCGATCATCGGTATTGTTGTTGGCTCTTTCCCTTGGTGCATTTGCAGGCTTTGGACAGTGTAAAGATGGCTGGCCCGAAGACAAGGCTACTGCCGAAGAAAAAGTAGCCCTTTATGACGATGCAAAAACTCAGAAAAATTATAGGGCTGCGGTTCCACACCTACAGTGGATGCTAACCCATGCCCCTAAATGGAATACCAAACTTTACATTGATGCAACCGACATCTACAACAATTTGGCATCAGCCGAAAAAGATGCAGCAAAGAAGCAAGTATTGATCGATTCGCTGATGCTGCTTTACGACTTGCGCGTTACCAATTGTGGTGATGAAGTGAATGTATTAAATCGTAAAGCTACCTACGCTGCAGTGTACAACGCCCAAAATAAGGCTAAAACAGCCGAGGTGCTTGCGCTGTATGACAAAGTGTATGAAATAAGCGGAAACAATGTGTCGGATAACAACCTGCTTACCTACATGCAGGTAATTCAGTTAAATGTGGCATTATTANAAAACCTTAACGAAGACCAGGTGCTGCAACGCTACGATAAACTTTCAGGTATAATTGATGCCAAAATCAAANAAGCACAAGCTGAAAACAAGCAAGCGGATGTAGATCGTCTTAAGAAAACAAAGAGCAGTATAGATGATATTTTGCCTAAGTGCGGTGTTACTATTGATTGCGACTTCGTTAGANAAAACCTCGCGCCTAAGTTCAAGCAAAACCCAGCCGATTTAACAACCGCCAAAAAGATTTTTACTTTCATGACCAGCGGTGGTTGTATTGAAGATCCCCTTTGGTTAGAGGCTGCCGAGGCCATTCACAAAGAAAGCCCGGATTATGGTTTAGCAGTTAACATGGCTAAGATCTATGCAAAAGGCGGAAATATGGCAAAGGCAGAGGCTCTTGCAACCGAAGCAGTTGAACTTGCGCCCACACCCGAAAACAAAGAAACTGCAAACATCCTGATGGGCGATTTGTTAGCACAAAAAGGCAGCAAAGCCGCTGCCCGCGAAGCCTACCGCAAAGCACTAACCGCTAACCCTAACAGCAAAGAAGGGTATGAGAAAATTGGCGATTTATATATGAATTCGTTTAAAGATTGCCAGAAGAGCCAGAGCCTTGCTGAAGACAGATTAGTTTACATTGCTGCCTATGAAATGTATGCCCGTTCGGGTAACCAACAAAAGATGGCTTCGGCCCGTGGTCAATTCCCTTCCGTTACCGAATTGTTCGAGTTGAACTGGAAAGAAGGTGAAACCAAATCAATTTCATGCTGGGTAGGTGAAACCGTTACACTTAAAACCCGTGGTAAGGAATAAACTCAGTTTGTAACATTATTAAAAGGCTGGTCGCTAAGGCCAGCCTTCTTTATTTCAGTTGGTATGATCAGAATTGTTACCCTCGCTGTTTCTGGAAGTTTGCTCCTTATAGCCTGCAATTCGGGTGAAACAACGGTGCCTGTTGAGTACCAGGGCCCGTTAAGCGAAGCCGAGAATGTAGTGATGCAGTATGCTGAAAATGATCGTGTGAAAGTAAAACTCACAACTACAAAAATCCTGGAATTTGAAAATGGTGATCAGGAATTTCCGGATGGCATCTTTCTAGAATTTTACGATGAGCAGGGGACTAAAACTTCTACCCTAAAAGCCAATGATGCCTATNTTTTTAAAACCGAAAACAAATGGCGCGGGCGCGGTAATGTAGAGGTAATCAACCTGCAAAAACAAGAGCAGCTCAACACCGAAGAACTTNTTTGGAAACCTACCGACAAAAAGGTTTTTACCGACAAGTTTGTTACCATCAAATTACAAAGTGAAGTAATCTATGGTACCGGGCTTGAAGCCAAAGAAGACTTATCCGATTATCAAATTAAAAATCCGGAAGGCGAATTTGTGGTTGACGAATGAAACCCCGTTTATTTGTATTTGCACATCCATGAAACTCCTCGATATTATCCTGCTTTCGCTGGCTGCATTTTTGTGATTATCGGTGTCTACGAAATCATGACGGTGGGCATTGGGCAGGCCTATACATGGGTAATGGTGGCGGTTACCCTTTTCCTTATTTATACCTATCGCAAAAAGGTAAATAAACCCACATTTTTTGTTACTCAAATACCTGATAATCAAGGTATATATTATTATTTCAGCCTTTGGCGAATTGAGATAACACCTTAAATTTGCGGTTCTTTAAACAAAACGCTGGAATTACCGGCACTCTTGTAAACTATTAGAAGCATTTGTTATGGCATTGATTGGAACTTTGAGGAATAAGATGACCAAGTGGGTGGTAGGGTTTGTGGCGGTGGCCATCGGAGCCTTTGTATTGAACGACCTGTTTGGAAATGGTCCCACTGCAGTTTTCGGAAATGAAAATACTGTTGGCGAAATCGCGGGCTCCAGTATTAGCCTGAAAGAATACCAGGATGCCATTCAGGTGCGCGAAAATAACTACATCATGAATTTTGGCCGCCAGCCTGGCGATCGTGAAAAACCTTTGCTGCAACAACAGGCATGGGAGTACCTGATAGCACAAAAAGCTATTAAGCCTGAGTTTGAGCGTTTAGGTGTTCGGGTTACTTCCGATGAAATCTGGGATATGATTCAGNGGAAAAACGTGGATGAAGGTGTTAAAAACTCCTTTCTGGACTCAGCCGGAAACTTTGACCGTGCGCAGTTAATGCAATACATCCAACAGGTTGAAGAAATTCCTACTGATCCAAATCTGTTTTCCATGTGGCAACAGGGTAACTACCGTTGGACAACCTTTAAAAATGATTTGGAATTAGGCCGCGAGCGTATTAAATACGAAAACCTGCTCATCAAAACCAACTACGTTACCAAAGCAGAAGCCGAGCGTGATTATCATTCGCAAAACGATGTAGCCGAAGTAAAGTATGTATATGTTCCTTTCTTTGCCATCAGCGATTCTGCCATAACCGTTTCCGATGCCGACCTTCGTGCCTACTACAACCGAACCAAATCAAAATACAAGGCTGAGCAGATGCGCAGCTTAAATTACGTGGCATTTCCCATTGTAGCTTCAGCCGAAGATTCTTTACAACTGCGTGAGGATCTTAAAACACTGGCTGAGGGTTTTAAAACTACACCCGATGATTCACTCTACGCCTCTACCAACACAGAAGGCAATGAACCATTCGCCAAGTATAATGTTTCAAATTTGCCGCCAACTTTGGCCGATCAANAAGACAACCTTGTGGTGGGCACCGTGTTTGGCCCTATCCTGGAGGGTGACTCTTACAAAGTTATCAAAATAGTAAAAATTGGACGCGACACAGTAGGTACCGCAAAAGCAAGTCACATCCTCATCCGTTGGGACGATGAATCGGAGGCTGCCAAGAAAACAGCTAAAGAAAAAGCCCGTAAAATTCTTGCCGAGATTAAAGGTGGGGCAAGCTTTGCCGCTAAAGCTCGTGAGCATGGTACGGATGGAACAGCCAGCCAGGGTGGCGATTTAGGTTGGTTCTCATCGGGCGGAATGGTAAAACCTTTTGAAGATGCTGTGTTTGGCGCAAAGAAAACCGGTGTACTTTCTGATGTGGTTGAAACACAGTTTGGCTACCATCTGATTGACGTAACTGGTGTGGTTGATTATACTTCTTATTCTGTTGCAACCATCGAATTCTCCATCACACCTAGCGAAGAAACCCAAAACGCTGCCTTCCTGAAAGCGCAAAATTTTGCTGCCGATCTTTCGGGCGTAAAAGAATTTGCCGAGCGGGCCAAAGCACAAAACCTGGTGGTTAATCAAGCCAACAACATTCGTACAAACGACAGGCGCTTAAATGATTTGGGAGATGCACGTCAGATTATAACCTGGTTATTCCGCGATGGTAAAGTGGGCAAGGTTTCAGAGGTGCAGGAACTCCCATCCGATTATATCGTGGCAGTTATGACCAGCGAAACCAACGAAGGTGTACGCTCCTTTGAGGCAGTGAAAGAAGAAATAACCCCTGCTGTTCGCAATGAACTGAAAGGCAAANAAATAATCGAAACATTAAAGAGCAAAACCGGAAGCCTGGAAGAACTTGCTGCCTCATTTGGTACCGATGCCACCGTGGCTTCATCCAGCGATCTGAAATTTAATTCAAACACATTACCAAGCGTAGGTCTTGATCCGGTTGCTGTTGGTAAAATATTCGCTTTGGAAAATGGCAAACGATCGGAACCTTTTGTTGGAGAAAATGGCGTACTGGTTGCTGAACTTCAAAACAAAACGGTTGCGCCTGCGCTGGGCGATTATAGCATGTTCAAAACCCAATTGAAGCAAAGCCTGGATGGCCGCTCCAGTATGGGAATAGCCGAAGCAATTAAAACAGCAGCCGGCATTGAGGATAAACGCTATAAGTTCTTTTAACAGGTAACTAAAAAATAAACGCCTCGGATCAAAAACCGGGGCGTTTTTCTTTATGGATAGCCAAAATTTTGAAAAGTTTCGCGAACAACTGGACCTGCACCATGCCTGGCCTTGCGTTTATACATTTAAGTTTATAGTGCCTATGGGTAAAGAACATCTGTTGAAAGCACAATTTCCCGACCACATCCCGAGCGAGAAGGCCTCGAAAAACGGAAACTACACCAGCTTTACGTACCAGATGATGATGCCCTCCAGCCAGGCTGTTATTGACATCTATATTTTAGCATCAAAAATTGAAGGCCTGATTGCATTATAGCAATGCTTATTTGTGGCTACCTTTAACAAACATTTAGAGTTTATGTGGGTAGAAACGGACAATCGTCTGAAGCGCACTTTCCAATTTAGGGATTTTACAGAGGCCTTTTCTTTTATGACGCGCGTTGCACTCATAGCCGAAAAGATGAATCACCACCCCTATTGGACAAATGTTTATAATACGGTAACTATCGAACTTAGTACCCACGATGCCGGAGACATTGTTACCGAAAAAGATTACGCCCTGGCAAAAGCAATAGATCAACTACTTTAGAAATTGGAAACTGCAAAACCTTCGTTATACCTGATCCCCACTCCAATTGGTAACCTTGCTGATATAACTTTACGGGCACTGGATACGCTTAAAACAGTTGATACCATTCTGGCTGAAGATACCCGCACCTCGGGATTCCTGTTAAAGCATTACCAGATTTCAAAACCCCTTCAAAGTTTTCATATTTTTAATGAGCATAAAACATTAGCCGGGTTAATACAGCGCATGCAGCAAGGCGAAGTAATGGCACTCATCAGCGATGCCGGCACACCCGGTATTTCCGACCCGGATTTTTATTGGTACGCGAAGTACTGCGCGCAGGCCTGCTGGTAGATTGTTTGCCTGGCCCAACAGCCCTCATTCCGGCCCTGATAAAATCAGGTTTTCCAACCGACCGATTTGTGTTTGAAGGCTTTCTGCCTCACAAAAAGGACGCCAAACCTTGTTAAAAAATTAGCCGAAGAGGAAAGAACCATTGTATTGTACGAATCGCCACACCGCCTGATTAAGACATTAGAGCAAGTGAAAGAATTTTTGGCGAAACCCGGTCTGTATCGGTATCGCGTGAGCTTACCAAACTACACGAAGAAACCTTTACCGGCTCCGTGATTGAGGTATTGGCACATTTTCTGAAGAAAGAAGTAAAGGGCGAACTTGTGGTGGTGATCCATGGCAAAGAAGAATAAGCGCATTCTAAATGTGTGGCTGCTGTTTGGAATTGCCACGCTTTTACTCTCGGCTGCCTGGCTAATGAAGTCTTTTCCGGTTTTAATATTTGCAGCATTGGCCCCACTATTTGCCATTACCGATCAGGCCNGGGAACACGCCTCACCCTGGGGCCGGTATGATTTAATCTTGCTTGCGCTAAGTGTTGGAATGTTGGCCGCACATGCTTTTGATTTTTCATATACGATACTCGTATTGCTTCAGGCAATATTATTTACACTGGTTTTTGTTGGATATGTATTTGCTTATAAAAGCCTGGGTGCGCGGCTTGGTAAGTTTACCATTATTNTTTTCTGGTTAGGATTAGAGTATCTGGTTCTAAAACTTCCGTGGAATAACAAGGTTATTTACCTGGCCGATGCCCTCTTATTAAAACCCGACTGGTATAGCTGGACCAGTTATACAGGCTACCTGGGTGTAACGCTGTGGATACTGCTGGCTAACCTGCTTTTCTACATGAGTTTATTCCGGGCCTCGGGTTTTAACCCCTATATCTTTATTGCCGCCATCCTTCTGGTTGTTGCTCCCATCATTTATTCGTTACAAGCAGAAGGCAGCATGATTACCTATTCGCACATGATGCAACTGTATGGTTTTGCTGTGAAAGAACCGTTTCCCGAANAATACAGCCTGCAAGGCGAGTTTATTGCCCGAACCGCAGCCTGGATTTCGGTGTTAATAATCTTGTTATCTTTTGTAAAAAATTATACCCGCAGAAAATGAATCTTTCCCTCCTTGAAAAAGACACCATTGAACTTTGTGACGAAGTTGCCTCCTTTATGCGAAAAGAACTGGAAGGGTTCGACTTATCACGTATTGAACAAAAGGGAAGCTCCAGCAACCTGGTTTCCTATGTGGATAAAGAATCAGAAAGGCGATTGGTAAACCGGCTGAGTAAATTGCTGCCGGGGTCCGGCTTTCTGGCCGAAGAAGGTACTGATGTAAAGGCTTCAAACGAATATACCTGGATAATTGATCCGCTTGACGGAACCACCAACTACCTGCACGGGTTGCCAATTTTTGCGATCAGTATTGGCTTGCAACGGAAAGACAAAACCATACTTGGCATTGTCTATGATGTAAGTAACAAGCATTGTTATCACGCAATTGAAGGTGGTGCTGCCTATTGCAATGAAAAGCAAATACACGTTTCTGCCATTCGCACGTTAGAAGAAAGTTTGCTCGCTACCGGATTCCCTTACTACCACTCCAATAAAAAGATGATTACCTCGAAATCATAAAACTATTTCTTGAAAAGACCCATGGCATTCGCAGGTTAGGAAGTGCGGCCATGGACCTGGCTTATGTAGCCAGTGGAAAATTAGAGGGCTTCTTTGAATACGACCTTAAACCATGGGATGTAGCCGGTGGCACTTTTCTGGTGCAACAAGCCGGTGGTGTGGTAACCGATTTTTCAGGAGGTACTAACTTTTTATTTGGTGGTGAACTTTGTGCAGCCGGAAACATTCATACCGAAATGTTAGCTGAAATTCGCAAGCACTGGTTCAAATAACTACTCCGATCGCAACGCTTTTGTTGGGTTAGCCATAGCCGCCTTCACCGACCGGTAACCCACCGTTAACAAGGCAATGGCAACCGTTACGGCCAGGCCAATTAAAAACACCGATGGGCCTACTGTAATTTTATAGGCAAACTGATCCAGGTATTGATTGGCAAAATAATAAGCCAGNGGAGCCGCCACACAAAACCCTATCAATATAAGTTTTATAAATTCTTTCGAGAACAACATCAGAATGCTTTCCACAGATGCGCCCAAGACCTTACGCACGCCAATCTCCTTCGTTTTNTGGTTGACCATAAACACAGTAAGTCCAAACAAGCCAAGACATCCTATGAAAATTGCAAGCGTTGTAAAACCGCTTAGCATAAGCGACATCCGCTGTTCGCCTTCATAGAACTCGCGAATTTGTTCATCGATAAACCGATAACTATACAGATACGATGGATAGGTACTCTCCCACTTGGCTTGAATTTCCTTAAGGGTTTGTTGCATGGACTGCGGATTGAGCTTTACCGAAAGTGTTTCATATCCCCGTATGCGGTTTAACATGATCGTTGCCTCCATTGGATTTTGAAGCGATACCGTATGAAAATTCTTCACCACACCACTTACCGGCAGGTTCTTGCGCCACATTCGGATTTTCTTGCCCACAATATCCGCTGGATTTGAGAATCCTGCCACCTGGGCAAACTGCTCATTTACTACAACTGTGTGTGCCGTGTCCATGTCTTGAACTCCTTCACCTGCTACAAGTTCCAATCCATATAAACTCAGGTAATTGCCATCAATTTGCTTCACCTGGGTTCCATAATCTTTNTCATCGCCTTCTATATTGAAACTTGTCTGTGAAACACTGCCCGAAGAAGGTGGTGTGCTGCTTAAACTGGCCGCTTCCACTCCGGCCAGATTCAANAGATCATCGCGCAAGGTGCGCATTTTACTTACTCCATCACCGCCAACGGGAGTTTCTTCTTCCGGAATGGGAATGGTAATGATGGCCTCTTTGCGGAATCCCAAATCTTTGTTCTGAAGAAAATTCATTTGGGTTATCAAGACCACCGTAGCAATTATCAGCAGNCGCGAAATGACAAACTGCAGAACAACAAGGCCTCTGCGTAAATTAAAACCGGAAGAGTGATTAGCCTGTGTCTGATTTTTCAGTGCACTAATCGGATTGAAGGCACTAACCACCAGGGCCGGATAAAATCCCGACAACAGCGTAACGATTACCAAAACAGACAACAAGAAAATCCAAAGCGCGATGTCTTTCGCAAAATCCAGGCTCAGGCTGGTTTCGAGGAATGGATTAAGAAAATTCAGTCCAACCTCTGCCAAAACAAGCGCGCCCACAATTGAAGCGAGCGTTATCAGAAAAGTCTCACCTAAGAATTGAAAAACTAATTGCGATCGCATACTCCCCAAAGACTTCCGGATACCAACCTCTTTCGATCGCTTCACGGCTTCTGCGGTGGTCAGGTTAATGAAGTTGATGCAAGCGGTAAGCAAGAGGAAAATACCAATGATGGAAAGCGCCATCAGCATGGAATTACTAACGGTGTTGTAGTTGTAATTTCCAAAACGATCATCAAAATGGATCTGGCTTAATGGTTGAAAGACAAACTCGGTATGGTTGCGGTTGCGCGTTGCATCGCCCAAATACTTAGTAACAAATGCGGGCATGCGGGCTTCCATATCTGCAATTACGCTGCCTTGCTTCAGGGTAAAGTAACATTGATCATCGCTCCAGATTCCATTCCATCCATTATCGTCTTTTTCTTTCTTAACTGTAATGTAAGAGGCCAGCACATCAATGGGGAAATCGGTATTGCCAGGAAAATCTTCCATGATGGCCGTTACCCGAAATTCCTGGTTGTCATATCTTAAAACCTGACCAATGGCATCTTCTTTACCAAAATATTTCAGCGCAAACCGCTTCGATAGAATTACTTCGTTGGGCTCGTCCAGGCCCTTCTCGGCATTGCCTATCAGAATATTCCGGTCAAATACTTTAAAGAAGTTGGGCTGCCCGTAAGCAACGCCTTGCTCTTCGTCATACTTNTTGTCTTCTCCTGCAGGGTGTGGAATAACAATAAAACTACCCGCGCGGTACGAGATAAAGGTAATCTCTTCGGCTTCCGGAAACTCTGAAGCAAACGCCTCCGGAAATACAGGGTGAACACCCGGTGTATAATTCTTATCGTGATTACCATCCGATTGCACACTGGCCCGGTAAATTCTCTGGTAATTGGAGTGGTAAGTATCAAAACTGGTGTGATGACGAACCAAAAGGAATAAAATCAAACTGGTACTGAGACCCAGCGTAAGACCGCTTACATTGAGCAATGTAGTGCCTCGTTGACGCAGCAGGTTTCTGATTGCGGTTTTGAAATAGTTTCTGAGCATTACATCGGGTATTTATTATTTGAAGGGCACATCTGAATGTTCTGGGTTCGCTCAATTACGAATACTGTGCCACCCGTATTCTGCTTGAATTAACTGGGTTTTGTCAGGTTAATTGTTCAAAACCGTTGACTTTCGTCCGTAATCGGACGGGTACCAACACATTTAACATAGCCAATTGAAACTTGTTTATTAACTTTACAGCGTGATTCAGCAACTCATCATCGCAGCACTTTTTATAGGTGCGTTAGTTTACCTTGGCCGTATTGCCTGGCGAAATCTGCGTGCTAAAAGGGATGTGCAACCGGGTGTGGAAAATGTAGTATAGCCGATATTGAACCTGCTAAAAATTTCAAAAGTCAGGGCAATTCCAGCCTGCATTAAAATCAGGCCCACACTTTTGTTCCCTCCGTACAGTTCTTACAAATTTCTATTTCACTTCTGGACCTGAGCAACGACTGCCTGAAGTGTGCATACTTNTCTCCAAACCAGATTTCCCGAAACGATTGCTTTTGCAAATCACCCAACACAAAATGCGCGTCTTTATCAAAACAACACGGAACAACTTTTCCATCCCAGGTAATTACACAACTGTGCCACATTTTCCAACAGTGGTTATCAAGATTGTTCTTAATTACGTACTTGCCTTCGGTTGTTTTTCGGTATCGTGAAAATTTATCCTGAACAGGGATTAAATCTGACCCATTTTCATAATCGTAAATCTGTGCTGTTTTCAAAACCACCTGATCAACCCCCAATTCATCTGCCAATGCATACACTTCCGGAATCTGATGCTCATTCGGACGAACAACTAAGAATTGAAAAATCGTGTGGGGAGTTTTGGTGAGTTTTCTTTTCCAGGCGATGATGTTNTTGGTTCCTTCAATTACTTTCGATAAATCACCTCCTATCCGGTATGATTCATACGTGCGCTGCGTGGTTCCATCAATTGAAATGATCAGCCTGTCCAGCCCCGATTCAACCGTTTGCCGGGCAACTTCATCTTTCAAGTAGTGGGCATTAGTAGAAGTAGCCGTGTAAATTCCTTTGGAGGAGGCATACTTCACCATCTCTAAAAATTGCGGATTAAGATATGGCTCACCCTGAAAATAAAACGTGAGGTAAGTGAGCGTATCCTTTATCTGATCGATGGTTTTTTCAAACATCTGTTGTTGCAACATGCCTATCGGACGCGAAAATGAACGCAACCCACTGGGGCATTCGGGACAGCGCAGGTTGCAACTCGTAGTTGGCTCAATGGAGATGCTGATAGGCATCCCCTTTATTAAAGGATTTCCAGTTGCCCTGGACCGGTAATAACTGCTCAAAATGGAAGCGGCATTCCAGGCCTTTCGTAGCGATAGCTTTGAAGCCACATTCAATCCGTCACGAATACCACCAATCATGCTGCCAAGATAAAAGGAATTCAAATTGTAATTATCTTACAGGCTGAAATTTGCGTATGCAAAAACTAGCTTGCTTAATTTTCTTATTGGCTTTCTATCCCGCCTGGTCACAACCCGAGTCATTGACAGATTCTGCTGAAATTTCAGTACTAACTCTGGGGCCTTATCAGGGCGAGCTGTATTCGGCTTTTGGCCACAGCGCCATGCGGGTAACCGATCGTGAACAAAATTTTGATTATGCATTCAATTGGGGTGTTTTTGATTTCGACCAGCCCAATTTCTATCTGAATTTTGCCCGTGGAAAAAATTATTACATGCTGGCAGCTCACCCTGCCGATTTGTTTACCGATTACTACATCCGCCACAACAGGTTTATTCATGAGCAAAAACTGAATTTAACACCTGATCAAAAGAACAAACTTTACAAATACTTGCTTTGGAATGCGGAGCCCGAAAACAGGACTTACCGCTACGACTATTTTTATGACAACTGTGCCACGCGCGTGCGCGATGTGATGATCAAAGTATTTGGTGACAGCGTTACGTTTGATGACTCCTACATTACAACCGATTACACCATTCGTAAACTTACCGACATGTATTTGGTTCACCAGCCCTGGGGTGATTTAGGAATTGACATCTGCCTAGGCCTGCCAATGGATAAACAAGCTTCAGCTTTCGAATATATGTTCCTTCCGGATTACATCGAATCCTCTTTTGATCATGCCCGGATAAATGGAACTCCGTTGGTTAAGGAGAAAACAAATGTGTTCGAAAGCCGGGAAGAGGTTTACCCTCGTAGCATTTTTCATCCGATGAATGTTNTTTTGCTGGTGGCTGTCATGTCGGTTGCCTTAAGCGTATGGGATTTAAAACGCAAANAACTTTCTACCTGGTTGGATGGACTTCTCTTTGGAATTACCGGAGCTATCGGGTTACTCTTATTTCTGTTATGGGTAGCTACCGATCACAAGGCGGCTGCTTACAATTTTAATTTACTATGGGCGCTACCAACCCATCTGGTGGCCGTAATTGCCTTTTACAAAAACCCGAAATGGTTAAAGAAGTATTTTCTTACAGTTGCCGTGCTTTCCGGACTCACCTTGGTTTTGTGGCCGGTACTTCCGCAGCAATTAAATCTTAATCTGATTCCGCTGGTGGTGGCCATGTTTATCCGGGCCGTTGTGCAGTTTCGTTTTCGTGCTATGACTGCGTAACCCGTGGTCTGTATCCTCACAGGCCACAAGCGAACTGATTTTTTCAACCAGTAGCCGGTACCCCTTGGTCTGTGAGGACACAGACCAAGGGGTAATTCTCAGTTCCTCGTCCTTGAATCTAACTTGCACCAACTCAGGTAGCTCACCTACATATGAATCGGCCTGTTGGCCGTAGCGGCTAAGCAGGCTTCTTTCACTGCTTCCATATACGTTGGGTGCGCATGACTCATGCGTGAAACATCTTCCGCAGAAGCGCGGTATTCCATGGCCACTACACCGGCCGCAATCATATCGGCAGCACGCGCACCAATGATGTGCACTCCCAGAATTTCATCGGTATTTTTATCGGCTAAGATTTTTACAAGACCATCTAAATCCATAGAAGCNCGGGCACGGCCCAATGCTTTGTATGGAAAGTTGCCAACCTTGTACGCCCGGCCCGCTTGTTTCAATTGCTCTTCGGTAAAACCCACGCTGGCCACCTCCGGCCAGGTGTACACCACCCCGGGAATCAGGTTGTAGTTAATGTGTGGCTTTTGTCCGGCCAGTTGCTCGGCAACCAACACACCCTCTTCTTCCGCCTTGTGTGCCAGCATAGCACCACGCACCACATCGCCAATGGCGTAAATGTTATCAACCTTGGTTTTTAAATGATCATCCACTGGAATTTGTCCTTTCACGGTTTCGATTCCCACTTTGTCCAAACTCAATCCATCGGTATAGGGCCTGCGACCAATGCTCACCAAACAATAATCTCCTTTTAACTCAAGAATCTTTCCGCTCTTATCTTCTGCTTTTAAAGCAACTTCTTTTCCTGTATTCTGCAGCGAGGTAACCTTATGGCCGAGGAAAACATCCATGCCCAACTTCTTGGCAACCTTCAGCAATTCTTTACCCATAGTTCCATCCATGGTTGGGATCAGGCTATCCAAAAATTCCACCACAGTAACTTTCGATCCGATGCGTGCATACACCGAACCCAGGNNCTCCATTCCAATTACGCCTCCTCCAATTACAATTAAATGTTTTGGAACTTCCTTCAGATCCAAGGCTTCCGTACTGGAAATGATTCTCTTCTTATCGAAAGGCGCAAACGGAAGGGGTGTCGGTTTTGATCCGGTAGCAATAATTACCTTCTCGGTGGTGATGGTTTTATCCTTTCCATCCTTGCCGGTAATTTTAATGGTGTTCTTATCTACAAACGATCCAACCCCGGTATGAACATCAATTTTATTTTTCTTCATCAGATAAGCAATACCGTCCACATTGGCTTTCACCACACCGCTTTTGCGTTTGATCATCTGGCCAAAATTCACTTTGGGCGCTGCAATGTCGATGCCGTGCTCCTTAAAGGTATGACCCGCATTGTGAAAATGTTCGGATGAATCGAGCAGTGCTTTGGAAGGAATACACCCCACGTTTAAACAAGTACCACCCAGCGTATCGTATTTTTCGATGATGGCGGTTTTAAAACCAAGTTGCGCGCAGCGAATAGCTGCCACATATCCTCCGGGGCCCGAGCCAATAACGGTTACATTGTACTGCATAAAATTTTATTTTTCGCTAACCGCAGAGACGCAAAGTCGCTGAGGCTTTTTGTTAAACTAATTCTTATCTATTATTCCCCTTGCACGCCCTACTCTTGCCGTATTAAACTCCTAAAATCAATCTTCCCGGATCTTCCAGCAACTCCTTCACCCGCACCAAGAAACTCACCGATTCTCTTCCGTCCACAATTCTGTGATCATACGAAAGCGCCAGGTACATAACAGGCCGAACCACTACCTGACCGTCTTTCACTACGGCACGCTCCACAATGTTGTGCATTCCCAGGATTGCCGATTGCGGAGGATTGATGATGGGTGTTGAAAGCATTGAACCAAACACGCCACCGTTGGTAATCGAGAAGGTTCCACCCTGCATTTCATCGATTGAAAGTTTCCCGTCACGGCCTTTGGTTGCCAACCGCACCACTTCTGCTTCAATCTGATCGAAGGAGAGGGATTCTGCGTTTCGGATAACCGGCACCACCAGCCCGCGTGGTGTTGAAACTGCAATCGATACATCGCAGTATTCGTGGTAGATAATTTCGTCACCATTGATTTGTGCATTCACTGCAGGGAATTCTTTCAGCGCTACGCAAACGGCTTTTGTGAAGAACGACATAAAGCCAAGGCCTACACCGTATTTCTCTTTGAATTTATCTTTGTACTTCGCGCGCAAATCCATCACCGGCTTCATGTCCACTTCGTTGAAGGTGGTGAGCATAGCGGTTTCATTCTTCACCGAAACAAGACGCTTGGCAATTGTTTTGCGCAGGGAAGTCATTTTTTCATTGCGCTTATTGCGCCCTCCACCCGATGTAATTACCGGAGCAGATGCCGGAGCTTTGGTTTCAGTTTTAGGAGTAGAAACTTGTGCTTTGGTTGCGTCTTCTTTCGTGATTCGTCCTCCTACACCCGTACCGCTAACCTGCGAAGATGAAATTCCTTTCTCTTCCAGAATTTTGGCAACTGCTGGCGAAGGATGACCGGCCGCGTAAGTCTTGTCGCCTCCACCGGAAGTGGTGGTTGGTGTATTTGCTGCTGTTGAAGTGGTTGGAACGCCTTCCATGACTTCAATTTTGCAGATCAGGCCACCGATCGGCAAAGTAGTTTTNTCTTTTGCCACAATTTTTAAAATACCATTGGCTTCGGCAGGCAACTCGAATGTTGCTTTGTCCGATTCCACCTCGGCAATCACCTCATCTAATTTTACAAAATCACCCTCTTTCTTTAGCCAGGTTGAAATAGTTACTTCGGTGATAGACTCGCCTACCGCAGGAACTTTCATTTCCTTTACTACGCCTGTTGCCTTTGGTGCGGCCGTTTCGATAGTCTTGGTTTCCGCTTTGGGTGAGGAGGCAGTTCCTGCTCCACCTTCGGCTATTTCACAAATTACTGTACCTATGGGTACAACTTCNCCTTTNGCTTTATTTATTTTAAGCACACCTGCCTGGGGNGCGGTTAACTCAAAGGTTGCTTTGTCCGATTCAAGTTCGGCAATTACTTCATCCATCTTCACCACATCGCCATCCTTTTTAAGCCAGTTGGCAATGGTTACTTCCGTAATTGATTCGCCTACTGTTGGTACTTTAACTTGTGCCATGTATTTCTGTTTTAATTGTGGTTTACTTTTTCTGTATGAAAGAATTCTATTCGTATGCAGTTAAATTTCGAATGCCTGGGTAATAATTTTNTCCTGTTCCGCTTTATGCACTTTTGAATAGCCGGTAGCCGGTGAAGCGCTCGACTTCCGGGCCACTATCTTCCACTTTTCATCGGGCATAAACCGTTGTATATACGACCAGTAACCCATGTTATAAGGTTCTTCCTGTGCCCAGATCAACTCAGCATCTTTATATTTTTTCAAAATGGTTTGAACCTGCTTNTTAGGGAACGGATAGAGTTGCTCCATCCTCACAATAGCCGTATTTCTGATTTTCTTCTTTTGCTGATAGTCTAACAAATCGTAGTACACTTTACCCGAGCAGAATACAACGCGCTTAACTTCTTTCGCTTTGGCGGCTGCATCATCAATCACTTCAATAAAAGCGCCCTTTACAAATTCCGAAATAGGTGAAACAACACCGGCATGGCGCAACAACGATTTCGGTGAAAATACCACACAAGGTTTACGAAACTCCCATTTAGTCTGCCTTCTTAATAAATGAAAGTAATTAGCTGCGGTGGTTATGTTTGCAACCACCATATTAAATTCAGAAGCTTGTTGCAAAAANCGCTCGGGCCGTGCACTGGAGTGCTCGGGGCCCTGGCCTTCATAGCCGTGTGGTAACAACAATACCAAACCATTTTGACGCTGCCACTTTGATTCGGCTGAAGTAATAAACTGATCGATGATTACCTGCGCCCCATTTACAAAATCTCCAAATTGAGCTTCCCATACCACCAACGCCCGCGGTGTAGCCAGTGCATAACCATATTCGAAGCCCATTACACCAAACTCAGAAAGCAATGAATTATACATGTGCAACTTTGCCTGATCAGCACTTATATGGTTCAGGCCGCAATAGGATTGATTGGTGTTCGAATCCCAGAAGTAAGCATGGCGATGCGAAAACGTGCCCCGCTTTACATCCTGACCCGACATGCGTACAATTTGTTTTTGAGCCAGCAACGATCCAAAAGCCAGCAATTCTGCCTCTGCCCAGCCTAATTCTTTCTTCTCAAAAAANGCTTCCTTTCGATCTTTCAATAATTTTTCAATCTGCTTAATCGGCTTAAAGCCATCCGGAATGGTTGTCAGGGCCTTGCCAACTTTTTCAATAATTTCCATTGGCACCGAAGTATCGGGCGACTGATCGAAGTCTTCCGGCTTTGATTTACGAAGCGACTGCCACTCTTCTTCCATATCCTGAAGTTTGTAGGGAAGCGCTTTCTGTTTTACTTCATTCAATCGATCCTGTAATTGACTTCGAAACTTTGTATCCATTTCATCGGCCAAAGCCGCATCCACACCTGATTCGACTAATTTTTTAACATACACCTCGCGCGGATTCGGGTGCTTGGCAATGATGTTATACAATTTTGGCTGTGTAAACTTGGGCTCATCGCTTTCGTTGTGGCCATGCCTGCGGTAACACAACAAATCAATAAAAATATCTTTACCAAATTGCTGACGGTATTCGGCTGCCAGTTTTGCACACCAGGTTACGGCTTCGGCATCATCGCCATTTACGTGCAGGACCGGGGCATCCACAATCTTGGAAACATCGGTACAATAAATCGCGGTGCGGGCATCATCATAATCGGTAGTAAAACCAACCTGGTTGTTAATTACAAAGTGAATGGTTCCTCCGGTTGTGTAACCCGGCAAGCCAGACATCTGCACTACTTCATATACAATACCCTGACCAGCCACGGCCGCATCACCATGTATCAGAATGGCCATTCCTTTTCTCAGATCACCATTGTATTCATCATCAATCTGGCCGCGCGTATATCCTACCACCAAAGGATCTACTGCTTCGAGGTGCGATGGATTTGGTGTTAGTTTTACATATATGCTTTTGCCGGATGGTGTCTTGATATGGCTGGCATATCCCAAATGATATTTCACATCCCCATCCCCCATAGTCAGGTCTGGATTTACATTCCCTTCAAACTCCGTAAAGATCTGTTCGTATGTTTTGCCCAGAATATTTGAAAGCACATTTAACCGCCCACGGTGGGCCATACCAATTACAACTTCTTTAACATCCAACTCGGCCGCTTTATTAATTATAGCATCCAGGGCCGGAATAGTATTTTCACCACCCTCCAATGAAAAACGTTTCTGGCCTAAAAACTTAGTGTGTAAAAAGTTTTCGAAGACAACCGCTTCATTCAGTTTAAATAAGATCCGTTTCTTCTCTTCCAGGTTGGGGTTATAGGCATAGTATTCATTTTCAATTTTATTATGAAACCAGGAACGGATTTCATCATTGCGAATGAAGTTATATTCAAATCCAATCGGGCCGAGGTAAAGTGTTTTTAATTTTTCAATGATCTTGCGAAGCGATGATTTGGGCATACCAATCTCGGCCGCAACATCAAACTCTGTATCCAGGTCCGCATCTGTAAGGCCAACACTTTTATGATCGAGATTCGTGTTGTGATCTCTGCGCTCGCGCACAGGATTGGTTTTGGATTTCAGGTGGCCGAACGATCGGTACTGAAAAATCAGATTACGCACCTGTGTCTCTTTAATGTTCAGGCTATCTCCCGCCACAGGCAGGCCGTTTTCACCGTATCGTTGCAGCGAAAACTCGTACCCCTCAAANAACTTTTGCCAGGTGGCATCAACCGAAGCGGGGTTTTGTTTGTAGGATTGGTAGAGTTGGTCGAGGTAGCCAACATCCGCATTTGAAATGTATGAATAGTTGTCCATGTGATTTTGAAAAGGAATCAAATGTAAAAAGGCATTTTTAGATAAAAAAATCTAATAATCGCTTATTCAAATATAACTGATATTGAACACTTAACAGGTTTTAAGGTAATCGAAGTTTGCAGATTCAGAAATTAAGCTACCTTTGCAGTCCTTTAAAAACGGACGAGATCCAACATTTAAAAACTAAGAAAATGGCAGTAAAAATCAGATTAGCGCGCAGAGGCCGTAAAAACTATCTCTTTATGATGTAGTAGTGGCCGATTCGCGTGCGCCACGTGATGGCAAATTCATTGAAAAATCGGTACCTACAATCCCTTAACTGTACCAGCCTCTATTGACCTTGATGACAACAAGGCTTTTGATTGGTTAATGAAAGGAGCCCAGCCTTCAGACACCGTTCGGGCCATGCTTTCGTACCGCGGTGTAATGTTGCGCAGACACCTGCAGATTGGTGTAGCTAAAGGTGCTATTACACAAGAACAAGCCGATGCAAAACTGGCTGAGTGGGTTAAGGCTAAGCAAGACAAAATTCAATCGAAGATTGATAGTGTAGCTAAAGCCAAGCAATCAGCAGCAAAAGCACGCAAAGAGGCCGAATCTAAGGTGAAGGAAGCCCGCGCAGAAGCTATTCGCAAGAAGGCCGAAGTTGCAGTTGCCGCCCCTGCCGAACCTGCAGCAGAAGAAACTCCTGCTGAGCCACAGGCATAATATAAATTACTTCTATACTAAAATGCCTCCGCAAAACGGGGGCATTTTACTTTATACCCAAGATGGATAAAGCGTTGTGTTATAAGATCGGTTACATAGCCAAAACCCATGGCCTGAAAGGGGAGGTAACCCTGGTGATTACGGAAGCCATTAACCTGGAGGAAATTAAATCAGTATTCATCGAGATTGAAAACAACCTGGTGCCCTACTTTATCGAATACTTTTCCGACCGGCAAGACAAAGTATTTATCAAATTTGAAGAAGTAAATACTCCCGAACAGGCTTCCCTTTTGAAAGGAGCCAGCATCTACCTCAACAAATCTGAGCGACCCAAACTGGCGCGTGGCGAATTTTATGACGATGAAATAAAAGGATTTACAGTTACGGATAAGGTTGTGGGTGTTTTGGGAACGGTAACAGAAGTTATTCAGGCCGGGGCCAGTCGGCTTATTCAGATAGATCACAATGGAAAAGAAATCCTCATCCCGGTAAACGGACCATTTATTACTTCCATTAACAAATCCAGGAAGAACATTGCTGTTGATTTGCCCGAAGGGTTTCTGGAGATTTAATTACTTTCGGTTATGCGCATCGATATCATTACCTGCTTGCCGCGATTATTAGACAGCCCTTTTTCAGATTCCATTTTAAAACGGGCCCAACAAAAGGGGTTGGTTACGGTTGTCATACACGACCTGCGGGAATACGCCACCAACAAACATCGCACGACCGATGACTATGCCTTTGGCGGAGGAGCTGGCATGGTAATGATGATTGAACCCATAGATGCCTGCATTACCAAGCTAAAATCTGAACGCACGTACGATGAGATCATTTACATGAGCCCGGATGGCGAAATGCTCACACAACCTGTGGCAAACGAACTAAGCCTGAAAAAAATCTGATTCTGCTTTGTGGCCATTATAAAGGCGTGGATGAGCGTGTGCGCGAGCATCTGATTACCCGCGAAATCAGCATTGGTAACTATGTGCTTTCGGGTGGCGAGTTGGCTGCTGCGGTGGTGGCCGATGCAATAATCCGCCTTTACCAGGGGTATTGAACGATGAGACCTCTGCTCTCAGCGACTCGTTTCAGGATGGCCTGGTGGCACCACCTGTTTACACCCGCCCGGCAGAATACAAAGGCTGGAAGGTGCCGGAGGTTCTTCTTTCAGGCCACGAAGCCAAAATTGCCCAGTGGAAGTATGAAAAATCGCTTGAAAGGACGAAAAAACGCAGGCCTGATATTCTGGAAGGTCTCTAAAAATATCCGGCCATATCTGCGTATTCCGGGCATTTCATCTATATTTGCAGTCCATTTTAAAAAGACCAAGCGTCATGGCCGATTTAATAAAAGAAGTAGAAGCAGAATTAGCAGCAAAACGCACTAATATCCCCGATTTTAAGCCTGGTGATACGCTAAACGTGCATGTAAAAATCAGCGAAGGAAATAAGGAACGTATCCAGCAGTTTCAAGGCGTAGTGCTTTACAGAAGAGGAAAAGGAACCAATGGCGAAAGTTTCTCTATCCGCAAGGTGTCCAATGGTGTCGGTGTTGAACGTATCTTCCCCATCCTTAGCCCCAGCATTGATAAAATTGAGTTTATCAAAGCCGGTAAAGTGCGCAGAGCCAAGTTGTACTATTTGAAAGGCCGCCAGGGTAAGTCTGCACGGATCAAAGAAAAACTGACCAGTAAAGAAGCCTAAAACTTTTACAGAAATAATGCATAAAAGGCCCATTCCAGCATCTGGAGTGGGTTTTTCATTAATGACCCATATCCTACATTACATTGCACAAACGGGCCTATAAACCTATATTTGCCGCTCACCGCATAAAAAATTATGGCAAAACTGAATATCAGCGCATTATTAGGTAAAGACGCTGACTCTTTACTAACTCACAAAAGTAAAACCATCGATAAAAGTCAGATCCACCTTCCGGGGCCCGATTTTGTTGACAGAATTTTTGCACAGTCCAGTCGCAACACACAAACCCTTCGCAGCCTGCAAACTTTGTTTGGTACGGGTCGCTTAGCAAATACCGGGTATTTATCTATCCTTCCAATTGATCAGGGTATTGAACATAGTGCAGGTGCATCGTTTGCANAAAATCCTATTTATTTCGACCCCGAGAATATTGTAAAGCTTGCTATCGAGGGTGGTTGCAACGCAGTAGCTACTACCTATGGGNGGCTTGCCCTGATGTCGCGCAAGTATGCACACAAAATTCCGTTTGTAGTAAAAATTAACCACAACGAATTGCTTACTTACCCCAACAAGGCTGATCAGATCATGTTTGGTTCGGTGGAGGATGCCTGGAACCTGGGTGCGGTGGCAGTTGGTGCCACGATTTATTTCGGATCCGATAACGCTACCCGCCAGATACAAGAAGTTTCCAAAGCTTTTGAGAAAGCACATGAGCTTGGTATGTCAACCATTTTATGGTGCTATACACGCAACAATGCTTTCAAANAAGACGGTGTTGATTATCATGTATCGGCCGACTTAACAGGCCAGGCCAATCATTTGGGTGTAACCATCCAGGCCGACATCATTAAACAAAAACTTGCCGAGAACAACGGTGGTTATAAAATGCTGAATACCGGTGGCAGCAGCTATGGAAAGTTGGATGAGCGGATTTATACGGAACTAACCTCGGATCATCCTATAGATCTGTGTCGGTACCAGGTAGCTAATTGTTATATGGGCCGCGCTGGTTTGATTAACTCAGGTGGTGATTCAAAAGGTGCCAGCGACATGGCCGATGCGGTGCGCACAGCGGTTGTAAACAAACGGGCCGGAGGCATGGGCTTGATTTCCGGAAGGAAAGCATTCCAGCGTCCGTTAAAGGAAGGGGTAGAAATTCTGAACGCAATTCAGGATGTGTACCTCGATAAATCGATTGATATTGCTTAGTTCAAAAACTGAATTGAATGCCGGTGAATTTCATCGGCATTCGCATTTTTACCAACATTAAATTCAAAAACTGATGCCCTGGTTCAAGCGTACAGACAAAGGAATTCTTACTCCCACAGAATCCAAGCGGGAAGTGCCCGATGGATTATGGTTTAAGTCGCCCGCTGGCAAAATCGTGCACACACGCGAATTAAAGAATAATGCGTATGTAGTTCCTGAAGAAGAATACCATGTAAAGATTGGTTCGCAGGAGTATTTCGAAATTCTGTTCGACAACAACGAATTCACAGAACTTGATGCGAATATGGAGTCGGCCGATCCGCTGAAGTTTACCGATACCAAACCATACCCCAAGCGAATCAAAGAATCGCAAGCCAAGTCGAACCTGAAAGATGCCGTACGAACAGCTTATGGAAAATTGAACGGCCTGGATGTAACGATTGCCTGCATGGACTTTACTTTTATTGGAGGTTCCATGGGATCGGTAGTAGGAGAAAAGATTGCGCGTGCCATGGACCACAGCCTGAAGACCAAANAACCATTTTTGATGATCTCGCGCTCTGGAGGAGCGCGTATGATGGAGGCCGGGCTATCCTTAATGCAAATGGCCAAAACATCAGCTAAGATTGCTTTGTTGGATCAGGCCAGAATTCCGTATATATCCTTATTAACAGACCCTACTACGGGTGGTGTTACCGCTTCTTACGCCATGCTGGGTGATTTTAACATTGCAGAACCCGGAGCATTGATTGGGTTTGCCGGCCCTCGTGTAATACGGGAAACGATTGGTAAAGACTTGCCCAAAGGTTTTCAAAGTGCCGAGTTTGTGCTGGATCACGGCTTTCTGGATTTTATTGTGGATAGAAGAAATTTGAAGAGCAGGTTGAGTTTGTTATTGAAGATGATTCAATAGCGCCATTATTGCTTTAAAATTTTGTGTCGGTTTTTACCATCATATAAGAAGTAAAAGCCTGATGGATACCTTGATAAATCAAACTCCACCATTCCTTTTCCGGAAATCTTTCCTAAACCTCTTCCCATAATATCTGTTACCTCAATAGTAAGGTCTGTATTATCTGAACCTGCATCAACTATAAATAAGGCAAGTGTAGGATTCGGATAAATTTTTATTTGTTGTGTTTCCTTCACACTAGTTACCGCGTCACAAGCCCAGGGCTCGCCCTCAATGGGCTCTTGTGGTATTATCGTCCGGCCGGAAAAAGCCGAATAATCGAGAGGATATTTTATGGTTCGGAAATTNCAAATCGTTTTTATATTCGGGGTCGGTAGTAAATACATCCGGCCAATTATTCCGCTGGTGGTAATCGGGCTCTTATAAAACCAAACTGTGTCGCCTGCCTGAGTCACCTCNAAAAATACCCCCTGCCGCGAAGAGCAGATTAACAAATTACCATTTTCCAAAATTTCCGCGCCAGCCATAATTTGCGAAAACATATTTTCCTTTGGCGTTGCCGTGTAGGTAAAACTTGGAGATACCGGTAAATAAGCCGACCCATCAATATCATATGTTTTCGATTCATTTAATGGAGGGTTTACTATATCAATACTTGAATAGTTACTTCCCTTATTGTTGTTAAATAGAATTATTTGACCATTGTACTCACCTCCCTTTACCCAATGTACATCATGCTGGCCAAAAATCGTTTGATCCTCTGANTACCCCCGCTTATAAACCAATGGGTTCCCCCATCGATAAAGCAAATCACCACCTTTATTTGTATCCCCACCGGCATGTGATGCAGCTTCTGCTGTCGTGGTGCTATGGTCTATTATCCAAAACTCATTCAAGAAAGGGGAACTGATCACAATCTGATCTAATTCTTCATTGTAATCAATCGCATTAGCATGAATCCAGTCTGAATTTACCGAAGAAACATAGTTTATATCAACTAATTCCGGGTGATCTGAAACTACACCATAACCCGGTTTATCCTGATCAAAATCCTGTATAAGATGATCCCACAATGACCATTGCCACACAATCTCATTATTNGTTGGGGGTATCGGTTTCACTTCAATTATTTGCTCAGACCAAACGATGCCACTAGCCGGCAATAAGTCCGGNTTTCTTCCGGCAGCCAATGCCTCTTCTTCGGTTTTAGCTTGCCAAACTATCATCAGTATATTTCCATTGGGCAATGCTTTTACATCATGATGAAGTCGCAACAAATCGGTATTTAATTCATACGACCAAATCAAGTTTGAACCCCAATCAAAAATTTCTACNACCGCCTCCACCCCCGCCTCCGTTAATGGCCGTGGTGGGCAATCTTTGGTTCGAAGTAAGTTACCATTTGGCAAAAGATAAGCCGTATTCCCCGGATAATAATTACTTACCCATTTGTTTACTACCCTACCGCAGTTATCAATCAAAAANGTAGATTTTGAGTTTAGAGGTGCAAACAAAGTATAGCCATCCGCAATTCCATCGGCTAGAACCAATGGGCCTGCTATTTTTGAGTAAATCCAGAATATGCAAGTAACGAACACGCAATTGCGCAAATCAAATTTTTCATCACTATTTGTCAATTTATGAAAATATTCATGCAGAATAAATTTAAACAAAAAAGGCTACCAATTGGTAGCCTTTTTTATTTGCCACTTCAAGTTACTCTAAGCAAAGGTTTAATTTGATTGGTCCTGGAGCAGGTGATGGTCCTGCATTGGCAATTGTATTCCCCTTGGGAGATTTGATTGTGAAACTCACCTCCGAATCCCAGTCACCACTAACAAATTCGAATGTTAAAGTTGTTGCAGTAGGTGGAACGCTAACAATAGTTACTGTTGAAGCACCATTATCCAAAGTATAATTAGTAGCAACTCCATCAATAGTAACCTTGATGGCGGCTCCATTCCAGCCATCGCCATAGGAATCCATGAGGCTAAGCTCATATTGACCACCATTGGCACCGGGGTCAGTAATTTCACTTGCACAAACTACAGAAATTCCAATTTGACAGTTGGCACCAGGGAATTCTGTACAAACTGAAGGAGCCCATGACTTAAACACTCGTCCATCCTCCGTTGTAAACTCCCATCGTATTGTAATGGCATCATCCCACATAAACCGCTGAGTTAAATTGCGCTGAGGTTTGTCGGGATTACTGAAAACATTTACTGATCCGTTTCCATAATCAAAGGTTGCATCTTTGTATAATTCGTAAATCGCAGATTGAGTTACAGAGAAACTTGTAGCCGTGCGGTTAGCAGGCACCTCACTTCCCTCAAAGGATTCAATCAACTTTCCGGTAGTGCCACCATGTGAAGCAACTTTGGGATTTCCGTCCACATCTATGTATGCCTCATCAAACAATACATACACTTCCATTTTTGTAACGGTATTTTTCTTATCAATGGATATCCATCGCAAGTCAATATCCACATCAACTGCGGGATCATTATAAAGCAGGTCCCCATTGGCGCTGGTCACTTCAGCAAATCCATGAACCGCTGTACCCCAATCGGGCACAATCTGAAGGCTTTCATCTTTACAGGATGTAATGACGGCCAGCAGGACAATCATTACAATAGTATATTTCCTTAGTGTTTTCATACTCATTGGCTATTAAAACTGATACTTAATCACATCCCAGAAAATTGCATCACTCGGACTATCATAAACCTTAGTAGGAGTTTTTGGATTCAAATTCAACTCATCCTGCACATAAGGTAAACTCAATGCAAACTGACGGGGAGCCTGAAGAGGAGCCTGCAAATCGCTAGGAAAGCCTGTTCTTCTGAATGTATTGTAAAGTTCAAAGCCATTGCCATGGTTTGCAAACCAGGCTTGCTTAAGGGCATACTGAAGCTTTGCTCCTTCGGTACCCGCTATAGGGTATGCGGCAACTACTTCATTCACAAAGTCGGCTTTTGTCTTATAAGCAATTGGGAATGTCCAGGTAGATGGATCTGTATTTCCTCCTACCGAAGCACCCAACGAAAACACTTTATCGATTTGCTGATTCAGGGCATCACGAAGCAAGACATCATCTGTTTTTCCAGTTACAACTCCCAGGGAAATCTGAGCTTCCAACAGATAGAAGTTCATCATCCAGGAGGTGATCATAGGAAAAATTCCATCACCCCTTCCTTTGTTTCCACCACCGGCTGCGGCAGCACCATCCCAAACACCCGCAGCGGGGTATGCTCCTACTGTAGTTCTCAACGGATTATCGTTAGGAATACCGGATGGATCCGCACGATCCCGGCCAAAATAACCAGCCAAATATTCTGCCTGGCTTGAGGTTAAGGCATCCGGGTCACGATTAAATAAGGCATTGGTAATGTTACCATTCAAAACAAAGTAGCCATACGTACAATCGGTACGTTGTGAGCAAGGTATGGTCTGCTTATCGGTTGGATCGGCCGGATCCAGAATATCCTCTGTTTGGCGATGAAAGTAAAAAGGTGTACGCGGATCTCCATTCAGCAACATTTCGTACATGAACTGGTGTCCATAATAGGAAAATCCTGCTTCACCACCCGAATAACCGCTCTGATACCAGGGATGGCGATCATCCGGATTCTGAAGCACGCCAAACTTAAATTGAAAATCATTCGCTGGGGTAAGAATAAGGTCACCTTCATCAACAAGAGCCTGAATTTTTGCAGCAGCCGAAGCATCTACGCGACTTGTTTGTAGTAACAACCGAAGCTTTAACGACTTTGCGGCCCTTCTCCATCTTCCCATTTGGGTTGCTGCAGAAACACCCGTTCCGCCATTGTTATAGATAACATCACCCAGTACCCGCACAGGGCTTGTTAATGCAATATTAGCAACTGCATCATCGCATAGCTGAATCAGGTCTGCATAGATCGCAGCCTGGTCATCATATACAGGTGCTTTGTTACCCTGATCGCCCTGAAAAGCTTCCGTGTATGGAATATCTCCCCAAAGATCAACCATCAAACTGAAATAATAAGCCTTCAATATCTGTGCAACTGCCAGGTAGTGCGGGTTATTGCCTTGCTCTGTTGCTGCCCTGATAATTCGCTCCAAATCATTCAGCGGGCCACTATACAGGAAGTTCCAGGTACCATTCCATGAAGTGTTGTTCATGTTATGGTCATCTGTTGAGGTAGTGTGCCCCAAAAATCCGGAAGTGGCATTATTTAAACCTCCGGCAAATGTGGAGGAAGCATCTAACATCACGTTGGTCAACAACAACTCCAAAGAAGCCTGAGAGGGGTTATTGGGGTCGGTGTTTATATCCAGGTCAAATAAGTCGCAGGATGATACCGTAAATAGCATCGCTATTACCAGCATCAAACTGCCTTTCTTTTGAAATTTTTTCATGATCGAAAAATTAGTATTTAAACAATTAGAATGTAAGCGACAAGTTCACTCCATAACGTCTTGTTGTAGGANNGGCTCCATATTCAAAACCCTGTACGTTAGAAGACGATACAATACCTGATGACTCAGGGTCAAAGTTCAACCCCTCCAACATATTGGGAGCCTTCCACCAAAGGTTTCTGCCTGAAACGGAAATCTTTGCCGAGCCAAACGGAGTTTTTGCCAAAAGTGTTTTTGGCACCACGTAGCCTAATGAAATTTCGCGTAGGCGAATAGTTGTTGCATCGTAGATGTTTACCTCGGTTTGACCGTAAGCACCCCATCCATTTGAGAAGTGAGTGTCGAAGGCTGTTACCGGAATGGTGTTAATTATCTTATCACCATTATCATCCAAAATAGGTTCAAACGTCTGAGGACTTCCAAGCACACCTGGAACCACGCGCAAAGCTTCCCGATCTACACTATTAGCAAGTTGACCGCGCAACAAAAGCGATGCTGCCGAGAATGAGAGCAGATCACCACCTTGTCTCCAGTCGATCAGGAAACTGAGTGTGAAGTTTTTGTATGCAAAAGTATTGGTCCAGCCCAGCGTAAAATCAGGGTTTGGATCGCCAACTACATAGTCGGTAGGTAGTGCGAATGGCATACCAGTTTGAGGGTCGATCAACAAGTTACCCTGATCGTCTCTTGCATTTTTGCTACCAAAAATCTGAGCATAAGGGAATCCGTTTCTGTGAATGGTCTGGCCATAACCTCCACCCGGGCCACCAATAATAATTTCACCGGTAGGGCCTGCATCAACAATTAATGATTTAATCTTGGTAAAGGCAACATAGGAGTTCCAGGTAAAGCCATTGCTCAATTTTACCGGGTTAAGATCCAATCCTATTTCCCAGCCTTTGTTTGTCAATTCTCCAACGTTTACTATTTCAGTAGAAAATCCGCTGGAACGTGCCACAGCAGCCGAAGCAATCTGATCGGTAGAAACCCGCGAGAAGTAGGTTAAGTCCAATCCAATTTTTCCATCTAAAAAGCCCACTTCAATACCGCCCTCTGTTTCGGTAGTAAATTCAGGTTTCAGATTCGGATTACCCAGGGTATTACTCAAAGCAGCCCGGTTAATCGCATTTCCGCCAGAAGGAGTGTAGGGCGTTGAAAGCGAATAAACAACTCCTGTTAAATAAGGACTGGCGTCATTACCTACTTTGGTATAACCTGCCCGTACTTTCAATCGGTTAATAAAAGATGGCATTTCAATCGCATCGCTTGCTACGAAAGACAAACTTGCTCCTGGATAAAAATAACTGTTGTTACCCTTAGGAAGCGTAGAAGACTTGTCATTTCGGGCAACCACGTTCAGGAATAAATAATCCTTGAAGGATAACGAGATATCTGTATAAGCACCCAACAATCTTCTTAACCGCAAATAGTCATAATCAACAATTTGGGTGGATGTTGCGTCTGTCCGGTTTAGTCCGGCAGAAATTACATTGGAACCTGTTACTTTCCGTGCAGTATATTCGCGCTGATTGGCATTAAAACCAGCCAACACCCTGAGGTTGAAATTTTCGTTCAATTCCTTATTAAACGTTACAATCAGGTTGTAGTCCTGTTCTGTATTGGTTAAATCTTCGGTCCAGATCGTACCATTTGGATCTGCAATACCACCCTTGCGAAGAATGTTTCTGCGCGCCTCGCTGTACGTATTCACACCACCCTTTAGCATGACATTCAACCAACTGGTAATATCATAGCTGGCAGTAAGGTTACCGTAAACCCGGTTTACATTACTGGTGTACAGGTTATATTTTGCAATCCAAAGCGGATTATCCAACGCACGATAGAATATGTTGGATCCATCAACCGGATTTTCAAACGGAAGACCGTTCAAGTCAAAATTGCGTGGTAAATAGAACAGACGGGAGTAGATCGTACTACCACCATTACCACCCGCATAGTCCACAAATACGCTACCTCCAGACTGCGGTGATTGTTGTGTGGTATTTGCGTAATTAACGGTACCCGACAAAAACAGTCCGTTATCTAACTGACCATTACCACCAAAACTCAATGTTGTTCTGGTTGCTTCGGTATTTGGCACCATACCATCCTGGGTCATTCTGGAAGCACCTGCATTAATAGTGGCTTTGTCTGATCCGGAAGAGATCTGAATAGCGTTTTCCAGAATTTTACCCTGCTTGAAGAAACCACCTATAATATCGTGTGGTTCGATTTTATACGGAGCCGAAACATTTACAGTTTGTCCATTATCCGTACGGGTATATTGTTGAACAAACTGGGGGAAAAGATTTGGATAACGGTTATTAATTGGATTAGGCGCTGTTCCATCCGGATAAGGCTGGCCATCCGGATAAACACCATAGGTTTTAGTGTAGTTGGTGCCATATTGCGCATTGATGGCATCCACATGGTTGGGGAATGGAGAACCCCAGTTACCAATAAAACCACCATTGTAAACCTGGTTTGATCCTTGCGTATAAACATCCTGGTAATCTGGAATACCCGAAATCTCCTCCACGTTATACGAGGTGTTGTAGGTAATCTCTAATCCCTTTTTAGAATTTTTCTTTGCCGCTTTAGTGGTAATAACCACCACACCATTGGTGGCGCGGCTTCCATAAAGAGCNGATGCAGCGGCCCCTTTCAATATCGAGATACTCTCAATGTTATTAGGATCCAAGTCAAAGGCTCTGTTTGAAAAAACGGTGTTCTGGTCTGATCCGGTTCCAATTCCTTCGTTTGTCGAATTGTCAAAAGGAATTCCATCAACCACAAATAAAGGCTGGGTGTTTCCTGTCATGGACGACATTCCGCGAATGTTGATTTTGGTTGACTGACCGGGTGCACCACCCGTTCCACCAATATTAACACCGGGCATTTTACCCTGAAGCGCCCGCAGCGGATCCACTTCAGAACGGGACTGGATGTTTTCCGCATTTACGGAAGCCACTGAGTATCCAAGCGATTTNTTCTCACGCTCAATACCCACGGCAGTTACCACAACTTCGCCTAACTGCTGAACATCAAGGCCTAAGACTACATCCACTACTGATCTTTCGCCAATTGCTTCATCTTTAGAAGCAAAGCCAATAAAAGAGAAAGTGAGTGTTCCGCCACCGGCAGGAATTGTAAGTCTGTAACCCCCGTCAGAATCGGTTACAGTTCCGTTTGTAGTTCCTTTCAGAACCACGTTTACTCCAGGCAAAGCAGACCCATCTTCTGCAGATGTTACTTTACCCGAAACCACCCGTTCCTGTGCCCACGCACTGATCACAAAAACGAATGAGAAGCATAGTAGTAAAAACTTCTTCATAGGTTAAGGTTTAGGTTAATAAAGGGTTAAATCTAACAGATATTATTCATTCAAAAAAACAAGGACTTAACAATTCCCTGATTTAATATCGCAAATACTTATAAAACGAAATAAAATTCAGACTTCAACGATTGCGAAGCCAAATAAAATGCGGAATTGGCTTTTTCGCCTCACCTGTCCAAATAATATTTTGCAAATAGATCCAAAAAGAATATCAAAAAATTATGCCTCACAGGGTACAACAAGGTCTAAAAACAAAAGGCGCCCAGAAATTGGCGCCTTTTCAACAAAATTCAGTGATTTTCTTATGATCAGGCTTCAGCCTGAACGGATACAAACGATTTATTTGCTTTTCCTTTTTGAAAACAACTACTCCGTTTGTCAATGCAAACAAGGTATGATCTTTACCCATACCCACATTACGGCCTGCATTATGTTTTGTACCCCGCTGGCGCACTATAATATTACCGGCAATTACCTTCTGACCGCCAAATACTTTTATGCCCAACCGTTTACTTTCCGATTCCCGGCCGTTTTTTACTTTACCTTCCCCTTTTTATGTGCCATTACTCAATTCAAAATTTAAGATTCAACATTTAGAATTAACCGATGCTTTCAATCTGCACCTTGGTAAACTGCTGGCGGTGGCCATTCTTTACCGCATACCCTTTTCTTCGCTTCTTCTTGAAAACGATCACTTTGTTTCCTTTTACGTGCTCCAGTATCTTACCTGATACTTTTACACCTTTACAGTAGGGGCGCCAACTTCTACACTGCCATTATTATCGAGTAGTAAAACCTTATCGAACGACACGTTCGCGCCAGCTTCACCCTCCATTTTTGGAGCATAGATATATTGATCTTTAGCCACCTTAAACTGCTTTCCGGCAATATCAACGATTGCGTACATTTTTGGATGGTTTAAAATTTTGGACTGCAAAGATAAATCAATCAAACACATAACCAACCCCCTCATTCACATATTTTATGCAAAACCCCATTTTTATACAATTATTGAGGTCTGTTAAGCTAAAAATCTGAGAATCAATCAGACAAACACCCGTAATACCCTCCAAAGGCTTATCCCTGACAAGAACCTAACGCAAGGAAAAAAATGCCGCCATACTATGAAGCTGTCTCAAAAGGCATTCTGTCATTGCAGATGTACTCGTTCATTTCGACTTTGAGCAGCCGCAGATTTTTTACCTGCTATTTAGGTTGCGTACACAACTTTTCGAGTGAAAAATTCATCAAAAAAATCAAAAAATATTCAGTTAAGCGTATGGTTCAGTTATCAGATTTAAGTGAATGAGAATGAATACCTTTTGATCTCATTATGCTATTAAACAATTCTTTCAGTTGTGCGCACTCCGGATTTTGTCCTTTGATTTTACTGCATCATTTCAAATCTTTGTTTCCTTACTCTTTTACGAATTGACAATCTCATTTTCAATTCGACTTCTGAAGAGAAACCAAAAGGATTTTTAGTTAACTGAGGCCTACTGAGTTAGCTGTTTTGTATAACATTTAAAGGATAATTTTTATGAGTGCACACCTGCCTGAAGAACCCATTCTAAAAGAAAACAAAGACCGTTTTGTACTCTTCCCGATCGTTCACCATGATATCTGGAAGTTTTATAAACAGGCCGAGGCCAGTTTCTGGACAGCCGAAGAGATTGATCTGAGCCATGATTTAAAGGATTGGGCCAACCTGAACGATGGCGAGCGTCATTTTATCACCCATGTGTTGGCATTTNTTGCCGCCAGCGATGGTATTGTGAATGAAAATCTGGCCGAACACTTTGTGGGAGAAGTACAATATACCGAGGCCAAGTTCTTTTACGGCTTTCAGATTGCCATTGAAAACATTCATTCTGAGACCTACTCTTTATTAATAGACACCTATGTAAAAGACCCCAAAGAGAAAGACAAGTTGTTCCACGCCATTGACACGATGGATTGTGTGAAGAAANAAGCCGATTGGGCGCTGCGCTGGATTTCGCAGGGAAATTTTCAGGAGCGTTTAATTGCATTTGCAGCTGTGGAGGGAATATTTTTCTCGGGTTCTTTCTGTTCCATCTTCTGGTTAAAGAAACGTGGCCTGATGCCCGGCTTGAGTTTCTCCAACGAGCTGATCTCGCGCGATGAAGGCCTGCACTGCGATTTTGCCTGCCATCTCTATACACAGCACGTAATCAACAAATTACCGGAAGAAAAAGTAATTGAGATTATTAAAGATGCCGTAGAAATTGAAAAAGAATTTGTTACCGATGCCCTTCCGGTCAATTTGATTGGTATGAATGCCGCACAAATGCGTCAATACATTGAGTTTGTGGCCGATCGCCTGCTCAACGAATTAATCGGAAAGAAAATCTACGATGCCACCAACCCGTTTGATTTCATGGATATGATTTCGCTGCGGGGAAAAACCAATTTCTTCGAAAAGCGTGTAGCCGAATATCAAAAAGCCGGAGTAATGAAGAGCACCGAAAAAGAAAGTGCTCCCAAGTTTTCACTGAACGAAGATTTTGATACATTCGAATCACATTTTTAAACTTTTTGTTTACCACACAACCCTATTTGAAATGCTCGTTTTAAAACGTGACGGACACCGGNAGTCCGTAAAGTTTGACAAAATCACGGCCCGCATTGAAAAGCTCTGCTACGGTTTAGATCCCAAATTTGTCAACCCTGTAGAGGTGGCCATGAAGGTAATTAATGGCTTGTACGATGGCGTTTCCACCCAGGAACTGGATAATCTGGCTGCAGAAATTGCTGCAACCATGACCACACGCCATCCGGACTTTGCCAAACTGGCGGCACGCATTGCCGTTTCGAACCTGCACAAGGTTACCAGTAAGTCTTTCTCCAGTACCATGAAAAGACTGTACACGTACGTGGATCCGAAAACCGGACAAAACGCACCGCTTATTTCCAAGGAAACCTGGAAAGTGATTCACGAACACGCAGCCGAACTGGACGAAGCCATCATCTACGACCGCGATTTCAGTTACGACTACTTCGGGTTTAAAACCCTGGAGCGCTCGTACCTGATGAAGATCGACAACAAAGTGGTGGAACGCCCGCAACATTTGCTCATGCGCGTGGCGGTGGGCATTCATGGTGAAGATATTGCCGCAGCCATTGAAACCTACAACCTGTTATCGGAGAAGTGGTTTACACATGCCACCCCTACGTTATTCAATGCCGGCACACCCAAGCCACAACTTTCCTCCTGCTTCCTCCTTACCATGAAGGACGACAGCATTGATGGAATCTATGATACCCTAAAACAAACCGCCAAGATTTCGCAATCTGCTGGCGGCATTGGCCTCAGCATTCACAACGTGCGCGCCAAGGGATCCTACATTAAAGGAACGGGTGGAACATCGAATGGCATTGTGCCCATGCTGCGCAACTTCGATATGACTGCGCGGTATGTCGATCAGGGTGGCGGCAAGCGCAAAGGAAGTTTTGCAATTTACCTGGAACCCTGGCATGCTGATGTGTTTGAGTTTCTGGNNGTGAAGAAAAACCATGGCAAAGAAGAAATGCGTGCCCGCGATTTGTTCTATGCCATGTGGATTCCGGACTTGTTCATGAAACGCATTGAGAACAATGAAATGTGGTCGCTCTTCTGCCCGAACGAAGCTCNNGGCCTGGCCGATTGCTGGGGCGAAGAGTTTGAGCGACTCTATGAAAAATACGAGAAAGAAGGTAAAGCCCGAAGACAAGTAAAGGCACAAGACCTTTGGTTCGAAATTCTCGAGGCCCAGATCGAAACTGGTACCCCTTACATGCTTTATAAAGATGCTGCCAACCGCAAGTCCAATCAAAAGCACCTGGGCACCATCAAGTCGAGCAACCTGTGTACTGAAATCATCGAATACACATCGCCTGATGAGGTGGCCGTGTGTAACCTGGCCTCTATTGCGTTACCTAAGTTTGTAACTGAAGAAGGCACCTTCGACCATCAGAAGTTGTATGAAATCACGAAAGTGGTTACCCGCAACCTGAACAAGGTAATCGACATCAATTATTACCCGGTAATTGAAGCCCGCAATTCAAACATGCGCCACCGGCCCATTGGCATTGGAGTACAAGGATTAGCCGATGCGTTTATTCTGATGCGCATGCCTTTTGATTCTGCGGAAGCACGCGCACTTAACAAAGAAATTCATGAAACCATCTACTTCGCATCCATGGAAGCATCTATGGAACTGGCGAAGCAGCACGGCCCTTATGAAACCTTCAAAGGTTCGCCCGTATCAAAAGGAATCTTCCAGTTTGATATGTGGGGCGTAACGCCTGATTCAGGACGCTGGGATTGGGAAAACCTGAAANAAGAAGTGAAACAAAATGGTGTGCGTAATTCGTTGTTGCTGGCTCCGATGCCTACGGCTTCCACGTCTCAGATTCTGGGCAACAACGAATGTTTTGAGCCATACACCTCAAACATCTATACCCGCAGAACGCTTTCTGGCGAGTTTATCATTGCCAACAAGCACCTGATGAAAGACCTCATTGGCCTGGGGTTGTGGAGTGAAACCATGCGGCAGAAACTGATCGCTACGAATGGATCGGTGCAGCCCATTGCAGAAATCCCTCAAAACATCAAGGATATTTACAAAACCGTGTGGGAGATTTCGCAGAAAGCCATCATCGACATGAGTGCTGACCGCGGAGCTTACATTTGTCAAAGTCAAAGTCTGAACATACACTTAACGGATCCTAATTTTGGTAAGCTAACCTCCATGCACTTCTATGCGTGGAAGAAAGGGTTGAAAACGGGCATGTATTACCTGCGTTCCACCGCTGCTGCCGATGCTATTAAGTTTACGTTAGATAAATCTGCGGTACAACAACCAGCAGCAACTTCAGCTACGGCAACAACAGCAGAGCCTGTGGTAACGTATGCTAGTAAAGAAACACAACAAACGCTTGCTTACAACGAGCCTGAGGTAAAACTCTCGGATATGGAACAGAAGCGTGCCGACATGGCCTGCTCATTAGATAATCCGGAAGCGTGCGAGGCTTGTGGATCGTAGTGATCAATCCCTGAAAAAGTAAAAGCCCCGAACAGAAGTTCAGGGCTTTTTTGTTTGCGCTCTCAACGAACTGTTGCCTGTCAAAACGGTAAATCATCACTTCCGCCACTCTCTGGTATAAAATCATCGGTTGGCGGAGGGGCTTCATTGCTGCCGGCATTTCCGGATCGGGTAATCTTCCACACCCGTGCTTCCGTGTACCAGCGATTGTTATACTCGCGACTTTCCAGGTTGATGGAGGCCGTTATTTTNTCACCAATCGTTACGCGGTTCTCGTCCACCTTTTCGCCCCACAGCGACAAGCAAACTTTTCTAGGGAATTGCCCCGGGATTTCCAGAATAAATTCCTGCTTCTTCCAGGCTTTTCCACTTTTGCCTTGTCCGCTTTGTAGGGGTAAAAGCGCCACCACCACGCCACTGATATCCATTGCCATAAGTTTTACTTTTTGTTAGTTGGTAAAAATAGTTATTCTCATCGAATAGCCCCGGCTTTTATCTCATCTACCACACCCGGATCGAGCAAGGTGGAAGTATCGCCCAGGTTGGATGTTTCGCCTTCTGCTATTTTGCGTAAAATCCTTCGCATAATTTTTCCGGAACGTGTCTTTGGCAAACCCTTTACAAATTGAATTTTATCGGGTTTTGCAATAGCTCCAATAATGCGCGATACAGTTTGAATAATATCCTGCCGGGTAAGATTTTCATCACCATGATGGCCTTCGGCTATTACATAGGCGTAAACACCTTGTCCTTTTATATCGTGTGGATAACCTACTACTGCACTTTCTACCACACCTGCATGCATGTTAATGGCATTTTCTATTTCGGCTGTACCTATACGATGACCACTCACGTTCAACACATCATCCACCCGGCCGGTAATACGATAATGGCCATCTATATCGCGTAGGCATCCATCGCCCGTAAAGTATAAACCCGGATAAGTTGCAAAATAATTCAGGCGGCAACGTTCATGATCGTTATACGTGGTACGCAATATTCCGGGCCAGGGTGTTTTAATGCATAAGTTACCACTTACTTCGTTTCCTTCAATCTCCTTTCCATTTTCATCTACCAGGCAGGGATTTACTCCGGGCAGCGGCAGGGTAGCAAATGTTGGCTTTTGAGGTGTAATGTTGGCCATGTTAGAAATCAGTACGCCCGCGGTTTCGGTCTGCCACCAGGTATCTACAATCGGGCAATTTCCTTTACCAATGTTTTTATGATACCAATGCCAGGCTTCTCCGTTGATGGGTTCTCCTACTGTGCCCAATACCTGAAGCGAACTCAAGTCTTTACCGGCAACAAAATCCAACCCAAATCCCATCAAACTACGGATTGCTGTTGGCGCAGTATATAGAATATTTACTTTGTACTTGGCTACAATATCCCAAAACCGACCGGCATCGGGCCAGGTTGGTACACCTTCAAACATAAGCGAGGTTGCACCAGATAAAAGTGGACCATACACAATGTAACTGTGGCCGGTAATCCAACCGATGTCAGCCGTACAAAAATGAATTTGCCCTTGTTGATATTGAAATACATTCTGAAATGTGAAGGCTGTCCATACCATATAGCCACCAATGGTATGAACCACGCCTTTTGGCTTTCCGGTGGAACCTGATGTGTAAAGAATAAACAACATATCTTCGGCATCCATTACTTCGGCCGGGCAATCCGGGTTGCCTTGTGTCTCTACTTTNTTAATTTCATCTTCCCACCAAACATCACGGCCTTTAATCATACTTACGGGCATGCGGGTACGGGTACATACAATTACCCGTTTTACAAATGGGCAGGCAATGAGTGCATCATCAATAACCGATTTAAGCGGAATATCCTTTGCTCCCCGATAGGCGCCATCGCAGGTAACAATAAATTCTGCTTTCGCATCTTGTAACCGATCGGCAATAGATTGTGCGGAGAATCCGCCAAAAATTACGGAGTGTATAGCGCCTATCCGTGCGCACGCCAAAACGGCAATTGGCAGTTCAGGAATCATACCCATGTAAATACATACCCGATCGCCCTTCTTTACACCGTTGTTTTTCAACACCTGGGCAAACTGCTTTACCTTAAAAAGCAAGTTTTTGTAGGTAAGTACCCGATGATGTTCTTCCGGATCGTTTGGTTCCCAGATAATAGCCGGCTTATCGCCTAATGTTTCGATGTGACGGTCGAGGCAATTTTCGGTAATGTTCAATTTACCGCCTTCAAACCAGGTTACTTTTGGCTCGGTAAAATTCCAATCCAGTACCTTATCCCACTTTTTNTTCCATTGAAAATCAGCCGCTACTTCGGCCCAGAATTTNTCGGGTTGCTCAATACTTTCTTTATAAGCCTGTTGGTACTGCGCTAAACTGGTAATCCTTTTCATGTGGTGATCTTTTATTTAGACTGCCTGAAATTTGCGTGTTGAATCTCCCTGATTTTATTGATGATTACAACCATTCCATCAGGATTAGGCTGTGCTGATTAACTTTCTAAAAATCGATTACTTAATTGAAATTTCAAAAGGATATTAAAGCAAGTGATTAAATAGCATACTCAACGGCAACGGCCAGTAACGCCCCCACCACAGCTACTACTAATTTTTTTGCATTAAACCGGTGGTCGGGGCTGCTCTCAAATACAATAGTGGTTGAGATATGTAAAAAGTTGCCACTCACCAATGCATACAGGTAAATCATTCCGGTTTCGGTAAGCACCTGGCTTTCGGTAAAATAAGTGCTTACCATTAAGCCTGCCGGAGATGCCAGTGAAAAATTATGAGATAGGGTAACGCTTTGCGCCTGGAGTGGAGTTGAGCGGCCAATACAGCCATTAAGGCAAATGCAGCCGGGGCCCGATGCAGCACAATGCCCAACAACACCGCGTTTACATTGTAGCCTGCTCCCATCACCTCAGGCTGTGCCAGCATACCGCCCTCCAGAAAAGCGTGTACACACAAAGCAATCAATAATACAACTGCTGACGATTGATGGTGATGGTGGTTGTGGTCGTGGTCGTGATTATGGATATGTATATGGCCATGATCAACGCCAGACGTAAAGTATTCCAGAAATTGTTGCAGAAAAAACCAGCCAGAACAAACAGCCCAACCAGTTGCAGGTCTCCGTGCTCGTGAAATAAATCGGGTAAAATATGGGTTACCGTAATAGCAAACAGGTAGGCCCCTGCAAATACCAGCAGAAACTTAAAGTTAGAACCCTTGGGCGAAGGCACCAGATAAATTAATACACCACCCAATAACGAAGTAAGGAATAATACAAGCAGGTTAAGTATCATAAAAGCTTACGGGTTGATGCGCATCTGTTTACTGATCCGATCGGTTGCAAAGGTGGAAACTCCCGGGTGTTGTGTAAATTAAAAAGCATCGATCTCCGGGTGTTCCTTTAGCAGTTCAATGGCACGCTCGTGGCCCATCACCATAAAGGCGGTACCCCAGGCATCGGCCGTAGTGCAATCTTTGGTAAATACCGATGCACTAAGAATAGAACGCGTAGCCGGATAACCGGTTTGAGGATCGATGGTATGCGAATATTTTTTACCATCTACTTCGCGATAGTTAAAATAATTTCCGGATGTGGTAAACGATTGATCGGATAACGAGACGTAGGCTTTGAAAAATTGATTGTCGTATGTGGAGTTCGGATCCAGAATTCCAAGCTCCCACGGCTTACCCGATTTCAGATTGATACCACATGCCATACCTTCTCCACCTAACTCAACCAGCATGTTTTTAATTCCCTTCGTTTTTAGAAAATCTGTAATAACATCGGCACCATAACCCTGGCCAATGCCACCAAAATCAAGTTGCGAGCGCGGGTCCAATTTCCAGATGCTGTCGTTGTTGAATTGAATTTTNTCAAACCCAATGATGGCCCGAATGGAATCGATCTTTGAACTATCCGGACGCTCTACCTTTTTCTGCGCGAAACCCCAAAGATTAACCAATGGTAACACGGTAGGATCAAAAGCACCCTGCGAATCGGAAAANACCTTTTGTGCTACTGCTATCGGTGGCCGTAAGTAAGGCAGATTGAATTTAAATCCACCAGACTGATTAAAAATTGAAACTTCCGAATGGGGATTGTAATTATTAATAGATTGATTAACCAGAACCAGGATAGAATCAATGGCTGGTTTAAAATTCCGGCTCTTAGAATCGAAATAGGTGATGTTGTAGGTCGTAGCCATGGTTTCGCCTTGAATCCTGACCGGATCGGGCACACGGTTGCGCCATTGATAAACAACCCATATTGCGGCCACCACCACAACCGAGTAGATTGCATTTTTCCAACGGTTATCCATAGGGTAGAATTGGGCATGCAAGTTAAAAGGTACGGCCACATCCTAAACCATAAAGCCATTTATTTGCTTACCTTTCGACTTAGAAAATTATGCGCGAAGATTACTTAAAGGGCGATTCGGAAGGGCAAAGCACCACCGATAAAGAAATTGAGAAAGCACTACGGCCGCTAACCTTCAGCGATTTTACCGGCCAGCAAAAGGTAGTAGATAACATTAAAGTTTTTGTTCAGGCAGCGAAGCAACGCGAAGAATCGCTGGACCATGTGTTGTTACACGGCCCACCCGGCCTGGGTAAAACCACACTGTCATTTATTATCGCCCACGAGTTAGGCTCCAACATAAAAATTACTTCGGGGCCGGTGCTGGATAAACCCAGCGACCTGGCCGGACTGCTTACCAACCTGGAAGCCAACGATGTGCTTTTTATTGATGAAATTCATCGGCTTAATCCGATCGTGGAAGAATACCTGTATTCGGCCATGGAAGATTACCGCATTGACATTATGCTGGATACGGGACCGAATGCCCGCTCGGTACAAATAAGTTTAAATCCGTTTACGCTGATTGGCGCCACTACCCGTGCCGGTTTACTTACAGCCCCGCTTCGTGCACGTTTTGCTATCAATGCACGATTAGAGTATTACGATGCTGAACTGCTTACTAAAATTATCAAACGCTCGGCCGAAATTCTGAATACACCCATCGTAGAAGATGCTGCCTTTGAGATTGCCCGAAGAAGCAGAGGCACCCCACGCATTGCCAACAATCTATTAAGGCGTACACGCGACTTTGCCCAGATAAAGGGCGATGGAACGATTACGAAGTCCATTGCACAAATGGCGCTGCAGGCGTTGGATGTAGATGAAAACGGGCTGGATGAAATGGATAACCGGATTCTGAGCACCATCATCGAAAAATTTAAAGGCGGCCCGGTTGGCCTTACAACCATTGCCACTGCGGTGGGTGAAGAAGCCGAAACCATTGAAGAAGTGTATGAACCATTTTTAATTCAGGAAGGCTACATTAAGCGAACCTCGCGCGGCCGGGAAGCTACTGAAAAAGCTTACAAGCATTTGAAACTTGTTCCTCCTCCATCCTCGCGCGGCCTGGGGTTGTTTGATTGAACTTTGTGTCTCTTTGTGAGTTAATGTCTTTGTGGTTCAAAATAGCTGAGAGAATGTTCACAAAACGTTCCCAGGGAGAAGATTGTATAGTCAGGCAGGTTGCGGTTGTTGCTATTAAAATCAACAAGCGTTTAGGCGCTGGCCTTCTGGAAAGCGTTTACAAAAAGTGTTTAGACTTTAAGACCACCAGGGAGCATAATGTTTTATGAGTCCTACTGTTCAAATAAAAAGATTGCCTCCGATCTCGGCTTCAATTATTGTGGTATAGCCAAGGCAGAGTTTCTGGAAGCGGAAGCACCGCGCCTGGAAGATTGGCTTAAGCGCGGCTATCAAGGCAAAATGAGTTACCTCGAAAACCATTTTGATAAAAGACTTGACCCAACCTTACTGGTACCGNGTGCCAAATCGGTTATTAGCCTGATCTACAATTATTATCCTGAAAAGGACCTGGCAAAAGAAAACGCAAACACATATAAGATTGCCAAGTATGCTTATGGTGAAGATTATCACCGCATCATTAAAGACAAACTCAAANCTCTTTTTTTGCGAATGGAAGAAACCATTGGCAAAGTGGACGGTCGCGCGTTTGTAGATTCAGCACCGGTACACGAACGAGCCTGGGCTAAANAAGCCGGGCTGGGCTGGACTGGTAAAAACAGTTTGCTATTAAATAAAGGCATGGGTAGTNTTTTCTTTCTGGCCGAGTTGATCGTAGATCTTGAATTAGAGTATGATGGACCGGTANAAGATTACTGCGGTACGTGCACCGCCTGCATGGATGCCTGCCCTACCGATGCTATTCCGCAGCCCTATGTAGTGGATGGCAGCAAATGCATTTCGTATTTCACCATCGAACTGAAAGAAGAAATTCCTGTGGAAGTAAAAGGTAAGTTTGAAAACTGGATTTTCGGGTGCGACATCTGCCAGGATGTTTGCCCGTGGAATAGTTTTTCAAAGCCACACAGCGAATCGCACTTTACCNCCCATTCGCAACTTCAAAGTTTTTCAAAACAAGATTGGGAAGAAATCACGGAGGAAGTGTTTCAGAAAGTTTTTAAGCACTCGGCTGTTAAGCGAACCAAATATGAAGGACTAAAAAGAAATATCGGTTTTGTAAGTACAAAAAATAGTCCCGATAAAATCGGGACCTGGAAACTTGATTTTGGTCATTACAATTTACGCTCTTACAAAACAACGATTCAGAATCGCCTCATGCTCCCTCGAAAAATTGGCATAACACCAATTTCTGAGTTCCTGTACCTCCTCGGCTATCAACATTTTGATGGCCTTGCGCAGTTCTTTTTCAAAGAGCCGCGCATCAAAACTCACCCGTGTGAGAATGTGCTTTGCATAACTAAGCATCTTCATAATAAAAAAATGGTAAGTATTTGGTTTTAACTTCAAATAACAACCCACCGCCCGGGTTGCAACCGTTAAGATACAAAAGCAGTTTAACACTGAAAAGAAAGAGTTTACTTTTGTATTTATGCAAACGCGTTGCAATGTATTGCGATATGAAATTTAGCAAAAGAACGGCCTTTAGTTTGATTTTGTTGTGTTTCGCGAATTTTCTGGCCGCCCAAGACAATGTACAAATTACACTTGGCCCCGATGAAATTGGTGAAAATCAACCCTGGACCATCACCATCATGGTTAATAACGACCGATTAAAAAATTATGAGAATTTTCCGGACATAGATGGTTTTAAAAACGCGGAACATCCACCCAATCCCAAACCAGTATTGTAAACGGGCAGGTTAGCTCCTCACAAGGGGTAATAATGACATACCTGCCCACGCGCCAGGGTATTGTTACCATACCCTCCTTTAAAATGAAGGTAAACGATCAGATTTACTCGGTAAATGGTAAAAAAGTTAAGGTAGGCCCAGCCGTGCAGGCACAACCCGATCCGTTCCGTAGTNTTNTTGATCGCGACCCGGTACAGGATNTTTTTGGCCGCAGCGATACGGAGTTTGTTGATATTAAAGAAGATGCATTGCTGGCACTTTCAACCAACAAAGACGAGGTTTTTGTGGGCGAAGGTTTTACCACTACGCTTTCTTTTCTGGTTGCCGATAACAATCGGGCGCCTATGCAATTTCATAACCTGGGGCCCCAACTTGCCGAAGTACTTAAANAACTAAGACCCGCCAATTGCTGGGAAGAAAATTTTAACATAGAAAATATTGAAGGCGAGCATATCGAAATAAGTGGTAAAGGTTATACACAATATAAAATCTACCAGGGCACTTTCTACCCACTCAACGCCAAAACTGTGGAGTTTCCGAGCGTAGGGTTAGAAATGATCAAGTTTAAGGTGGCCAAAAATCCTTCCTTCTTTGGGCAAAACCGGCAAGAAGATTTCAAAACATTTTACTCTAAAGCCAAAACTATTAAAGTAAAAGAATTGCCTCCGCACCCATTACGCGATGCGGTAGCAGTTGGCGATTACCGGTTAGATGAANAAATCTCTTCCACTCATTTGCAAACCGGCCAGAGTGTTGCCTATGAATTTAGAATTNTTGGAGAAGGAAATATCTCTGCCATTGAAAAACCAACTATACAAAAAGATGCGGCTTTTGATTTTTATGAACCGAATGTAAAACAGAACATCAATCGCGAGGGTAACCGGGTAGCCGGAACCAAAACCTTCAGCTACTTTATTGTGCCCAAAGAGCCCGGCAATTATAACCTGGGCCAATATATGAGCTGGGTATTCTTTAACCCCAATAAAAAACAGTATGACACGCTGCGTTCTTCTTACAACCTTCAGGTGGAGGGTGAGAGCCAGCAGAACCAGGTTATCGAAAGCACCGATCCGGGCTCATTTTATGATCGGGCCGATGGAACTGCCAACACATTACAAGCCACCGCAAAACCCGACTGGTTTATGATTGGCTTCAACTCCTTCCTTGTAATTATGCTGGCGGGTACGGCTTACCTGCTTTTCAAAAATAATTTCAAATTCAACTTTCAAAATTTAGCTTGGTTGCCGCCAATTCGTGAATTTTAAATTTTTGAATGATGAACCGTTACGGTACACTCTTCCGCATCAGCACATTTGGCGAAAGCNNCATGGTCCTGCTATTGGTGTAGTAATTGATGGCTGCCCTGCCGGCTTAGCGATTGACGAGGCCTTTATTCAATCCGAACTAAACCGCAGAAAACCCGGTCAATCTAAAATTACCACCCAACGCAAGGAAGACGATACATTTAAAATTCTGTCGGGTGTATTTGAAGGCAAAAGTACCGGCACACCAATCGCACTTGTCATTGAAAATCAGGATCAGCGCAGCAAAGATTATTCGCACATTGAAAATACGTACCGCCCCTCGCATGCCGACTTTACCTACGATGCCAAGTATGGCTTTCGCGATTATCGTGGGNGAGGCAGAAGTTCGGCCCGTGAAACCGCGGCCCGTGTAGCAGCAGGAGCAATTGCCAAGTTGTTATTAAAAACAATTGGTATTGAGTGCTACGCCTATGTTTCGCAAGTGGGTAACCTCAAAGCCCCGCCTTATACACAACTTGATTTGACTAAGGCAGAAACTAACATTGTTCGTTGTCCGGATGCAGCCACAGCCGAANAAATGATTGCGCTAATTGACCAGGTACGATTAGATCGTGATACCATTGGTGGTGTGGTTACGGGTGTGATTAAAAATACACCCGTTGGATTGGGTGAACCCGTGTTTGATAAACTGCATGCTGAATTAGGCAAAGCCATGTTGAGCATTAATGCGGTAAAAGGTTTTGAATACGGCAGTGGTTTTGAAGGTGTGGCCCTGCGCGGTTCACAACACAACGATGCGTTCTACAACGAAGGCGGAAAAATCAAAACCAAAACAAATCACTCGGGCGGGGTGCAGGGTGGTATTAGCAATGGTGAAGACATTTATTTCCATGTGGCCTTTAAACCGGTAGCTACTATCATGCAAGATCAGGCAACCGTAGATAAATCAGGTAACGAGGCAATCGTATCTGGTAAAGGAAGACATGACCCTTGCGTGGTGCCGCGCGCTGTACCTATTGTAGAAGCAATGGCTGCGTTGGTGCTGGCCGATTTTTATTTACGATCGCGTACCAATAAGCTTTAGAAATCCGCCCGGCACTTTTTAGTTTGGCTTAAGGCGATTATTGAGTATTATTACCCATTCGGTTTAACTAGTTTTAATATGGAAGTAGCTTCATCGCCACCTAAAAAGAGTAACCTAACACTCTACATCATCATTGCCTTAATTGTGGGTATTGCTTTGGGCTTTGTTCTCAACAAAACCTATGTGGCCGAAGAAAATAAATCCATTGCCGCCATCCAATTAAAAATTGATACTGCCAATGAAACCTTGCATACTACCACCGATAGCCTGCAACGCACCCAATTAATTGAACAAAAGAAAACCTGGAATAAAGAACGAAGTGCCATCGCTGCTGAACGCGATAAAAAAGTAGAACCCTTCTCCATCCTGGCTGATATCTTTCTTCGCCTGATTAAAATGATTGTAGCCCCGCTCGTGTTTACCACGCTGGTGGTGGGTGTAGCCAAACTGGGCGACATCAGTTCGGTAGGGCGGATTGGTGGCAAAACATTACTCTGGTTTATTGGAGCCTCCCTAATGAGTTTACTCCTTGGAATGATTCTGGTAAACATTTTCAAACCCGGTATTGCTATGAATTTACCCCTGCCCGATGTAAGCGAAGATACCGGCATTTCCAAAACCGGTTTATCCCTGAAAGAGTTTTTGTATCACGTATTTCCAAGTAGTGTTATCGAAGCAATGTCTAAAAATGAGATTCTGCAGATTGTCGTGTTCTCGTTATTTNTTGGGGTTGCTACTGCTGCTATTGGCGAAACCGGAAAAATTGTGATTCAATTTATGGATGCCGTAGCACATGTTATCCTGAAAGTAACCGGTTATGTTATGAACCTGGCCCCCGTTGCGGTGTTTGGTGCTATGGCTGCCATTATTGCCAAACAAGGCTTAGGCATTTTAACTACCTATTCAATTTTTATTGGCGAGTTTTACTTCGGATTAGCTGTGCTTTGGACGTTGTTGCTATTGGCAGGTTCTGTTGTTATCGGAAAGCGAATAATCAAATTGATTAAAACTGTTCGGGAACCAATCATTCTTGCTTTTAGTACAAGCAGCAGCGAAGCGGCTTTCCCAAAAACAATGGAGTTACTTCAGAAGTTTGGTTGTAAAGACAAGATTGTAAGTTTTGTATTACCCCTTGGTTATTCTTTTAATCTCGATGGTAGCATGATGTACATGACGTTTGCATCGTTATTCATTGCTCAATCGTATGGAATAGATCTACCCATTGCCACACAACTCAGTATGTTATTGGTGCTGATGCTTACCAGCAAAGGCATTGCCGGTGTGCCCCGCGCTTCTCTTGTGGTTATTGCCGGCACGTTGGCTACTTTTAATATCCCGGAAGCAGGGTTAGCGCTGTTATTGGGTATCGATCCGCTGTTAGATATGGGCCGTAGTGCCACCAACGTAGTGGGTAATAGTGTAGCTACTGCGGTAGTTAGTAAATGGGAAAATGCTTTGGGCGAGCCCCAACCGGATACCTCGGAACTATAATTTTGTAATTTTGTTCTCACTTTGAATTAAAGACAAAATCATGCTAAAGCCCGCACCCAAAGCCCTTCATATTTACCTTGAATCGAACCCCAACCCCAATTCGCTGAAATTTGTGGTTAACGATATGTTAGTACCAGAAGGAATGTCGTTTGATTTTCCCACACCAGCCGATGCCGAACATGCCCCGCTTGCCCAGGAATTGTTTATGTATCCGTTTGTGGATCGGGTTNTTTATATGAGCAACTTTATTACCGTTACCAAANAAGAAGATGTAGAGTGGCTCGAAATTCAGGAAACACTTAAAAATCACATCAAANACTTTTTAGAAAGCGGTAAGTTGATTTTGGATATGAATGGCCCCGCTGCACCCGAACAGGAAGAAACAGAGACCGTANAAAAGATAAAAACAATCCTGGACGAATACATCCGCCCGGCCGTGGAGCAAGACGGGGGCGCTATTACTTTCCACTCGTATCAGGATAAAAAAGTTACCGTAACCTTGCAGGGTTCCTGCAGCGGTTGTCCTTCATCCACCATTACGCTAAAGGCAGGTATTGAAAATCTCTTCAAGCGCATGATGCCGGAAGAAGTGCAGGAAGTAGAAGCGCTATAAAGTTCAAAGTTTTAAAGTTCAAAGTTTAAAGTTGATAGAATTAAATCTTCACACTTTAAACTTTGAACTTATTTACTTTCAACTTCCTTTCAGATACTTATCCAGAAATTTCAAAATTTCTTCAGAGGCTTTAATGTTGTTTTCCTTCTTCACAAAACCGTGACCTTCATCCGGGAATATTACATATTCAACTGGTACTCCGTTTTTNCGGGCATTCGCCACAATCTCATCCGATTCAACCTGAAGCACGCGCGGATCATTGCTGCCCTGCAACACAATAAATGGTTTGGTTATTTTATCGGTGTGGAATAAGGGCGACTTATCATACAACGCAACTGAATCAGCTGTAAACGGATCGCCTAATTCAACGTACAATGCTTTGCGGAATGACTCCCACCACGGTGGAATACTTTTTAACGTACGCAACCAGTTAGTAACACCAAACAGGTTTACACCTACTTTAAATTCTTCAGGCGCAAACGTAAGTGCGGCCATTGTCATGTAACCGCCATAACTACCGCCCATAATGCCTACTTTTTCCATATCAATATAGGGAAGTGTAGCCAGGTATTTNTTAGCTTCCACACAATCGCGCAAATCTTCATTGCCATGTTTACGATCATCTGCCGCATAGAAAGATTTTCCATATCCAGAGCTTCCACGGTTGTTTACTGCCAGAATAGCATAGCCGTGATTTACCAGATGTTGAATGATGGGAGAGTAGCCTAATCGGGTTTGTCCACCGGGNCCACCGTGTATCCAAAGCAAGGCCGGTACTTTCTCNCCTGCCTTAATTCCTTTTGGCTTATAAAGTAATGCCGGTATCTCTAATCCATCAAATGATTTGTATCGGATTACTTCGCCTGCTACCAGGTCATTTGCATCAATTTCGGATGTCATGGTATTGGTAAGTTGTTTTACCTCTTTCGTTTCGAAATTGTACACAAACAAATTACTGGGCGATTTGGAACTGCTTACATAAAACGACATCAGATTTTCGCTATCCGAAATATTTACACCTGTAATATCGCCAACGGGTAATCCTTCTATTTTCAGAAGTTTCCCTCCATTCGATTCGTCATAAATTTTTATTTCCGTACGGGCATCCTGGTTAATTGCTACCACCCGGTACTTTCCGTTTCTGGACAAGTTGGAGTAAATGATATCCCAGGGNGCTTCTTCCAGTTTAGTCTTGGCACCCGATGCCAGGTCGTATGCGGCCAGGTATCTAAACTCGCTGCCTTCGTCCGTCAGGTAAATTAATTTTGTGCCATCCAGGCTAAAATATTGCGGGCTAAATTGTGCATCACCTTCATGGGGTGAAAGCAATTGTGTTTTGCCAGACTGGGTATCCAGCAAATACATGTTGGAATTATTGGTGGTTATTTCTTCAGTTAATGCGATGTAACGATCATCGTTTGAAATGGTCACCGGATCAAGACCCTTATCATTTTTATACACGATCGATGCCGGGTACACTTTCTCTTCAGAACCCTCGCCTACCTGTACGGAATACAAATCAAAGAAACGTTTATCTCTGCTGTTCGATGCGTAGTACATTAACTTCTGGTTATAACTCCAACCATAAAATTGTGCTTTGGCGGTTGAGTCTGAAATCAAATCAGTAGCCACTCCGTTTGCCAATGCAAACAAGTGTGTAATTTCATTACCGCCTTTATCGCTGCCATACAATACCCGATTGTCTTTCGGGAAATAGCTATACCCGAAAATCGCATTGTCGGTTGAGTTTGTAAGCGGGGTTTGTTTGCCGGTAGCAACATCAACCTCTACAGCATTAAAGATTCCGGTTTCCTTGCTGCTGATGAGCAGCTTGGTTTCATCGGGCGAAAAGGATCCGCCACTGATCTGCACAATATCCATAAACTGAGCAATGGAATATTGNTTTGGGGGCGTTTCCGGTTTTTCGGTTGCACAACCAGCCATAACCGCTAATGCCAGCACCCAGTTGTATTTCATTATTTTCATAGGAAGTTGTTTAGAATCTTAAAGCTATAAATTAAAACTGAAATTATCCGTAACAACCACACTACCATTCTGGTTTTGCGCTTTACGCTCAGAATTTTACTTTTGATGCATGCGAATCTTACTTTCATTAATCCTTACCTTGGCATGCCAGGCCACCATGCAAGCCCAATCGGTAAAAGTTATGTCGTACAACATCCGGTTAGATACTGAAGTGGATGGTGTTAACCAATGGAAAAACCGCCCGTACAAAGTCATTGGCCTAATCAAANAATACAATCCCGATCTGTTAGGTGTACAAGAGGCCATGCATAATCAAATGCTCGATTTACAAAAAGGATTGAATGATTACAGCTACGTAGGCGTGGGCCGTGATGATGGTAAAGAAAAGGGTGAGTATTCTGCTATCTTTTATAAANAGGAAAAGTTTGAAGTACTTCTTCAAAATACCTTCTGGCTGTCGGAAACACCCGTGGTGCCGGGCAGTAAGAGCTGGGATGCCGCCATTACGCGGGTGGTTACATTTGCCTTGTTTAAGAACAAAGCAACGGGCAAACTGTTTTACTATGCCAACACGCATTTCGATCATATTGGCAAAGAAGCACGAAAGAACAGCGCTGAACTGATCAAGCAACAGGTAGCGGCATTTATCAAAAGTGCTACTGCACAANAAGAAGGTAAAATTCCGGTGATTGTTTCCGGTGATTTTAATTCAGAACCAACCGATGCGCCTTACCGTACAATTACGAACGGGCAAATCTTTCAATTATTCGATTCGCGGCCGGCCGATAACCTTACTGGAACATTTTGCGGGTTTGAAATGAATAAGATGGAATGCAAAACCATCGACTATATTTTTCATTCCGAAGACTGGAACGCTTCCGGTTACCAGGTAATACAGGATAACGATGGAAAAAATTATCCATCCGATCATTTGCCCATTGTGGTTACGCTTACCCTAAAATAACTGAAGTTGTTCAGCCACTACGCGTGGCCTGGTTGATACTGCATTGATTTGAAAAACTTCTGTTTCGCGGTAACGCGAGGCAATAACAATTTTAGTGTTGCCCGCCACCGCGTTAAACATATTGGCTACCAACTCTGGCTTATTATTATGGTGCGATAAGTGCCCCAACAACAAGTGCGACATAAATGCAGGTCGGTGTTCCATAAACAACTGCAATGCCTGCTTGTTTGAAAGATGACCAGATCCTCCTCTGATTCTGTTTTTAGGTGTTGCGGATAGCCACCGGTTTCCAACATCACCTCATCGTAGTTCGATTCCAGAATTGCTGCATGACATTGTTTAAAATTATTTACCAAATGGTGGCACACACGCCCCATATCGGTAAACACACCCACCGTAGTGTTTTGATGGGTGATTAAAAAACTATGCGGATCGGCCGCATCGTGGTGTTTTGGTAAGGATGTTATCGTAAGCCCACCAATAGGCACAGGTTGATAGGTTGTAAAACTATGCGACAATTTCATGATCCACTCGAGCGAAAGATTGTGGCGTGTTGCTAATGATACATACACCGGAATGTTGTGCCGCTTGATGAGTTTGTGCAGACCTGAAATATGATCGTTGTGTTCGTGCGTTATGAAAATAGCCTTTACCTGTTCGATGGATAAGCCGAGGCGTTTTAATCTTCGTTCTGTTTCGCGGCACGAAATACCGGCATCTATCAATACCGCTTCGTTTGCATTGCCTACGTAATAGCAATTACCATTGCTGCCTGAGTTTAAGGATGCCAGTGTTAAAGACATACCCAAAATTAAACCGCTTCACCACACTTTGAAAATGTTATTTTTTATTGGCCAGGTAAACCCCGCTAATGATTAAAACCATTCCCAGCAGGTGCCAAACCGTAAGCACTTCGCCATCAATTACCCCNCACATAACTGCCACAATGGGCATAATGTAGGTAACTGANGTGGCAAACAAAGGTGTTGAAATTCCAATCAACTTTACAAATAGCAGATTCGCTACGGCTGTACTCATCAGTGCAAGCAACAACACAAAGCCGAAGCCTTGCCAGGCGTTTGGTGTTTGTACAAGTATGTTTACAAAATCAGTAGCCAGAAAAAGATACGCTGCCGCCAGGGGACCAATAAACAACAACGAAACACTGGTTACGGTTAAGGAACCCAACCCCGCAATCTTAAACTTTATCCAGTTCAGGTTAGCACCATAAAAAGCACAAGCTCCTACAATTAACAAGGCATATAAATTGAATCCTGTCATACTTCCACCTTCGCGCGAAAGCGCCAGCAGCACCGTACCTCCAAACGAAATGATTACACCCACCAGGGCATATCCTTTAAAACGTTGGTTAAACAACAGCACACCAAAAATCATAGTCCAAACCGGTGAAAGTGTGTTTAAGATTCCTGCAAGTGAGCTATTCAGTTGTGTTTGTGCCCAGGCAAACATGAAAGCCGGAAAGAAAATACCCATCAAACCGGAAACTAAAAGTTTAAAGGAATCACCACTTTTAAGCTCCCTAAGCCGTGGTAATGCCAGCGGTAAGAGAAACAACGAAGCAGCAGTTACACGCAAGGCCCCCACCACATCGGGCGGAAAAAACTTTAGACCTTGTTTGATGAGGATGAAGGAAGTTCCCCAGATTAGCGACAATACAATCAACAGAAAGACTGCCGAAAAATTTTTGTTTTGAGACATAGGTGCATTGGCGGGGCCAAAGAAAGCTAATCGGGTGTGAAATTCAAATGCGGATTGTTGCTGTATTTAGGAATTTGTATTGATAAGAATGAGGTCAAGGCCCTTAACTTTCTTAAATGCCTGATCGGCCGTAAGCAATGGCACACGCAAATAAGCCGCTGTGGCGCATATTACTGCGTCCGGAAGTTTAAGTTTATTGATCTTCCTGATTTCTATTGCCTTTTCTTTAATTGACTCATTCAATGGAGAAATATAAAATTGACTAAGCATTGTGTTTAACACTTCGGTTTCAGATTTTGTAAGGGCTGGCCAACTCCTAACCTCCATCTCTGTTATCACAGAAATGGAAATCTGTTTCTTTCGAACAATTTCAGCAATATCTCTATTCCCTGAAGTCAGGTAGATAAGAATGTTGGTATCAATAACCAACTCAACGCCACTCATCTCTCATTTCACGTTGAATCAAAAGCGCATCCTTACCCCATTTGATTTTACCAATAAAGGGATCCGGGTTAAAACCCTTTTTCTACTCATTAAGGCTCTACGCGCTTTCTCAAGTTTAGCCTTTGTTATGGGATTTTTAATCTCTATTAACATGATTCCAAGATAATGAATTTACTCCATAAAAACCTCACTTGGTTCTGTATAGGCCTTTACCACTTCACTTAGTATCTGATTCACCTCCTCCTGCGTACCTGCTTCAACCAACCGGGTACGGAATGGTTTAAAGTCAGCCGTACCTCTGAAGTAATTGGTATAATGCCTGCGCATTTCAAANATACCAAGCTTGCCCCCTTTCCAGCGAATGGAAAAATCGAGATGCTGGCGTACAATGCGAACACGCTCGGCCATATCGGGCGGTGGTAGTTGCGTTCCGGTTTTCAGATAATGCTTTACTTCATTAAAAAACCAGGGTGCACCTATACTGGCGCGACCAATCATCACGCCATCTACACCATACCGGTTTTTGTACTCCAATGCCTTTTGTGGCGAATCGATATCGCCATTACCAAAGATGGGAATGTGCATGCGTGGATTTTCTTTCACTTTGCCAATCAGTGTCCAGTCGGCAGAGCCTTTGTACATCTGCACGCGCGTGCGGCCGTGTATTGCCAACGCCTTGATACCAATATCCTGCAAACGTTCTGCTACCTCTACAATGTTTTTGGTGTTATCATCCCAACCCAGACGGGTTTTAACAGTAACGGGTAGCGAGGTTGCCTTCACTACTTCTTCCGTCATGCGTACCATCTTGGGTATATCTTGTAACAGCGCTGCACCGGCTCCTTTGCATGCCACGGCTTTAACGGGGCATCCATAGTTAATATCAATCAGATCAGGATTGGCTGCGGCTGCAATCTCAGCGGCTTCGCGCATACTATCTACATTGCCGCCAAAAAGCTGAATACCGATGGGGCGCTCGTATTCAAATATATCGAGCTTCTGTTTGCTTTTAGCTGCGTGACGTATTAACCCTTCGCTGGAGATAAACTCGGTGTACATCAAATCGGCACCACCCGCTTTACAAACCGCACGAAAGGGCGGATCGCTTACATCCTCCATGGGAGCAAGTAAGAGCGGGAAATCGCTTAATGATATGTTACCGATTTGTACCACGTTGATATTCTGATCAAAAACCCCGTTGTTTGCGGCACAAAATTAAGTCTTTTTAAACACATGCACGGTCCTACTGGTATTTCGCAACGTAATCCGATACTATCGATCCTTTTTATACTGTGCATGGCATTTATCGGGTTTATTATTATTGGCCCGATCGTGGGGTTCCTTNTTTCCTTACCCTTTTATGAAGGAACCCTGATGGAATTTTCTGAANAAATTACCACCCCCACCCAATATCCTGAACTACGGCTGCCCGTTCTGATTATGCAGGGCTTTGCCACATTGGTTGGGTTAATCCTTATTCCGGGGTTATACCTTTACGCAATGGAGCGGACTAACCCGCTTTTGTTGGTATCTAAANAGGCCCCGGCTGCGCTTGCCCTGGTAGCAACCCTGGCTACAATTGCCTTTATGGGAACCAATTCTGTATTTATCGAGTGGAACACCAACTTCATCTTCCCGGATTTCTTGAAAGACTTTGGCGCCTGGGCGCGCGAGCGCGAAGATCTTGCCGCAGCGCTAACTAAATTCTTTACTACGTTTAACACTTCGGGCGACCTGGTACTGGGCCTTGTCGTAATTGCATTGCTTCCGGCCATTGGCGAGGAGTTGGTTTTCAGAGGTCTGTTGCAACCCGAATTTTATCGCCTAAGCGGAAATCATCATACAGCCATTTGGATTTCGGCCTTTATATTCAGCGTTTTTCACATGCAATTTNTTGGCCTTGTACCCCGCATGCTTTTAGGGNCTCTGTTTGGGTATTTATATGTTTGGTCAGGAAATTTGTGGATGCCGATGATCGCCCATTTTGTGAACAATGGTTTTTCTGTACTGATGATTTACCTTTTTCAGAAAGGAATTATACCTATTGATATGGAATCGGCCGAAGCCGCACCGTGGCCGGTAGTTGTTGGGTTTACCGCAGCTTTTGTTGCCTTGATGTACTATTTTCACAAGCATTCTAAAACACAAACCCCGCGCGAGGTATGAGTTCAGGTAAATTCAGCAACCTTGTGCCCCGATTGATTACTGCGTTGTTGGGTGCAGCCGGTATCGTGTTTGGAATTATGTTTAGCGAGTGGACATACTTTATTGTGTTCTTTATAATTTGTGTATTCTCGCTTACTGAGTTTTACAAACTCGCGGGGTTGGATGGTATGCTTCCGCAGAAAACGTTTGGAACATTCTGTGGCCTGCTTATTTTCTGCTTATCTNTTTTTATTGAACGGGGCGATATCTCCTACCGGTATTACTTCCTGATTTTTCCGGCTGTATCGTGCGTGTATATGATAAAGCTTTACAAANAATTTGAACGGAAACCCTTTACAAACATTGCCTATACGTTTCTGGGTATCTTTTATGTGGCTGTACCTTTTGCGTTACTGAACATAGCTGCCTTTGAAAATCAGGAGTACAATTACCAGATTATTTTTGGTTGCCTGTTTATTCTTTGGGCCAGCGATACCGGTGCTTACTTTGCCGGCAGCTTGTTTGGCAAACGAAAATTATTCGAACGCATCTCGCCCAAAAAATCGTGGGAAGGTTTTGCGGGTGGCGCAGCGTTAGCCTTTGCATTCGCCTACGGGCTTCCTTATTTCTTTAGTGCCATCGGCCACGAGCCTACCATTAAATCATGGCAGTGGATGGTGATTGGTATAATTATTATTGTGGGTGGCACTTTTGGTGATTTGGTAGAATCGTTACTGAAGCGCAGCATCGAAATCAAAGACTCCGGCAGCAGCCTGCCCGGACATGGCGGCTTTTTGGACAGGTTTGATGGCTTATTAATCTCAGCGCCTTTTATTGTTGCGTTTNTGGAGATTTTTAGTCCGCTAGTTATACATCAATGTATAATACAAACTTGTTTATGGCGATTTCCCATCAATTTCGCACTATTCATTTCATTAATCGCTTTACTTTGCTGTCAGGTCATGCGACCTGACAGCACAAACACTAAATTCTGTTTGCGCTTGGTTTGCAGAGATAATAAATAATAGCCCCTATTCCCTGCAGAAAAATATTGGCCAAATCCACATAATAATATTTTTCCGGGGTTGGGTAAAGTTTCTTTTCAAAACATCATAAATCGCAACGAACATGATGAGAAGATTCAGGAAAAAAGAAATAATAGTAGTTTTTCCATCTTTAAACTTTTCAAAAGTTAAATTACTTAAAACAAGCCTGAAAAAGCCAGGTTGAAAAACCAGGCGATCGGAGTTGTTGAAAATGAAATCCATTTCAACTTATCAAATCTCCCAAAATCTTTTTCATCTGGTCGGGTTGAAGGCGCGGCCCAAATTGCGAAACCACGCGGCTGGATGCCAGCGAAGCCAGTTTGCCCGCCTCGGCATAGCTATGGCCATGAGTAATTCCGTACATGAAGGCTCCTGAAAACATATCGCCCGCACCGTTGGTATCCAACGCACGCACTTTATACGGTTCTATTTGAATAAACGTATCGCCATCGTAGATCAGCGCACCATTCGCGCCAAGCGTAATGGCAAATCGTTTGGCTACTTGTTTTAGCTTTTCGCGAGCTTCGCTTATCTCGTTGGTACCGGTAAAGATCATGGCCTCTTCTTCGTTACAGAAAAGCAAATCCACGCTGGCGCCCACAATCTCTTCCATCTGCGATGAAAAATATTTAACCATGCTGGGATCGGAAAAAGTAAGGGCGGTGCTTACTTTGTTTCGCTCGGCAATCTTCTTTGCGGCCTTCAGGGCTTCCAATCCTTTTGGGCTGGCCACCAGGTAGCCTTCCAGGTAGATGTAGGCAGAATCTTTGATGGCCGCCTCGTCCAACTGCTCGGGCGATAAAAACGAGCTTACGCCTAAAAATGTATTCATGGTGCGTTCGGCATCGGGGCTGGTCATTACCAAACACCGGCCGGTATGTCCTTCCGGGCAGTTTTCAAAGGTCAGGTTAGTATCTACCCCGTTGCGTTTCAAATCGTCCAGAAANAATTTTCCCAACTCATCTCTTGCCACCAGGCAGGAATAGAAACTCTTGCCGCCAAATTGATTGATGGCCACCACCGTATTGCCAGCCGAACCTCCGCCCGACATTTTGCTTCGTTTCATATCAATGGCTTTCATCAGGCGCAATTGCCGCTTTTCATCCACCAGCGTCATAAGGCCTTTTTCCACTTCATTTTTCTCAAAGAAGTCGAGGTCAACTTCGGTAACAATATCGACCAATGCATTGCCGATGCCGTACACATCGTATTTAGTTGTTGATTGCTGGTTGCTGGGCATGGTTGTTTGAAATTTTTGCAATAATAAACTTAAAAGCGGAAAGCAATAAAGCTAAAAGCTAAAAGCTAAAAACTAAAAACTAAAAGCTATAAAGTGGAAAGCTACGGGCCCCACAGCCCCAAGCCATTCTACCTCTTTCCGTTTGGTCTGATATTAAGTGTGCGTTTAAACTTAGCAGCCCGGTCGGGGTAATCGGTAATAAAGCCATCCACATCCAACCCTTTTACCGATAGCATGTCTTTCTCTTCATTCACTGTCCACGGTATAACTCTTATTTTACTTGTGTGCAGTAACTTCACGTCCTCGCGTGTAAGCAGTTTGAAGTTGGGACTGTAGATGGATGGTGTAAAACCCAGATCGGCCAGGTTTTCTTCCACCGTTTTTTTATTCTCCACCAGGGCGGCCAGTCGTACTTCCGGGTATTTTTCGTGCCAATACTTTAACACCCTGAAATCGAAGGATTGAATTACCACGCGGTCAAGCGGCAGGTACTGATCGATCAGGTTATAGACCAGGTCTGAAAANATTTCGGGTTTGGGATGAAACCGGTTATCGCCATCGGGCAGGCTCTTGATTTCTATATTGTAATCCACCTCGTAGCGTGTAAAATTTTTGACGTGATTTTCGATGGCTACGATTGCATCCTGTAACAAAGGTTTGGTGCTTGCCAGTTTNTTCTGTTGTGGAAATTTTTCGTTGCCCAGGGTACCACAATCCCACTGCCCCACTTCGTCATAGGTCATTTTAAAGATATTGAATTTGCGTTCGTCTTTGGCTTTAATGGTATCGCCTTGTGGTGATAGACAGATGGATGCCGACATCCAGGGTTCGTGTGAAATTACCAGTTGGTTATCTTTTGTTACCACCACATCAAATTCTACCGTAGTTACCCCAGAATCTACAGCAAACAAAAATGCCGCTATGGTATTCTCCGGCATGAGGCCACGCGCACCGCGATGGCCCTGCACATCAAATTTTGGAATATATGTTTGGGCAAAGGTTGCACCTGTTAACAGAAAGCAGAATAGAAACTTCATGCTGCAAGATAATACAGGTGATCAACAATCAAGAAATAAAAAATTCGCCCAAACGAGGTATAGCAGCTTAATTACATAATTCAAGACCTCCCCTTCTTCGCAAAAGAAACCTCACGAGAAGCCGGAAACAAGCAACCGGCTACTTTCTTACTGATTAATTATCATCCGCATGCCGCCCCCTCTACGACCAGCGCCCATTGGGTTAAGGTGTTTATTCAGCGCATAAGTAAAGCTTACCATGTAATAGCGGCCCAGGTTATTCATTACCTGCTGCTGTACATAGTTTTCTCCAGCAGATTGGGTAACGCTATTGCTCTGGTCTAACAGGTTATTTACTCCCACTTTAATTTCACCGGCATTATTCTTCAATACAAACCGCGATATGCTCATATTCCAGAATGGAATGGTTTGGCTAAAATCCGTTGTTACACTGGAATAAATCAGGTATTCGAAATTGGTATTAAATGCGTACTTCTTTAAGAAGTTAAGATTTAACTCCGAACGATATGTTTGATTAAAATATTCCTGATCGGCTGTATTAAAATCGTATTGCGTTAGTTGTTTGCTTAGGTTGGCGCTCAGATCAAAAATTACATACTCCTTATATGTAAAGTTATAACGTACGGTACCGCCTAGTGTACGATTGGTAACATGATTCTCCTGCTCGTTCAGCACGGAGATACTTTCAGAAAGCGATGCTGTAGGCCCCACGTTAAAGCGACTGTTGAGTTTCCTGATCGGGAAACCGGCATTCAAATTAGCGCTCAGGCGCTTTGCACTTTGCACGTTAACCGGTTTGGTTGTGCGCACCAGGCTGTCATTTACCGATTGCGAATTTACAATGGCATTTTTCATATACGATGCATNTTATAAACGCGAAGAAGTTTACAAATNTTAGCCGGATTAAAGGCGGTAAAGTTGGTGTTAATGCGATGAGTATATGCCGGCTTCAGATCCGGATTACCTACCGAAATATTGAGTGGATCGCTGTTATCTACGATCGGTTGCAATTGTTGAATGCTCGGCTCTTGCATAGAGGTTTCATAATCCAATCGCAAATGTTTAAAGCTGCTGAAATCGTAATTGAAACGAGCTACCGGCAACAGGTTTTCGAATTTCTGATGGATGGAAATATCGTGTAATAACAAATTGCCCGTAAGGGATGTCATTTGGTAACTTGCTCCCAGGGTTACACTATATTTTTCTTTGTTCATTCTGAAATTCATACCCGGCCGGTTATAGACATAGTTACTGGTGTACTTATTACTCAGGCCGTTGTTAAATTCCGGGTTGCCATTTTCCCAGTCGTACACCTGCCGATTAACCTCGTTGCGATTGGTTGCGAAGTTGTAGTTTGCCTCCAGGTATTTGCGGCCGCCCAGGGGCTCGGTATATGAAACCGATGCGCCCAGGTTCTGGTTCTGAGTTTCTTGTGTGTTGGTCTGATTGATTGTTTGCTCTGTGCCTAACAGATTATAAATATTGGTTGAGTTTTGTGAGCCTTTGTTGTCGGAATCGCTATAGCCCAATGAAATATTAGTGGATAACGAGCGACCCTTCTTTTCGAACCGATGGCGCCACAAAACACTTGCATTAACATTTTTNAGCGTTTGCGCATTATACGAAGACCGTTCACTTTCATTCTGAACTTCGGTATTGCCGATTGTCATGGTTTTGCTTTGGCTGTATGTGTTGGACTCCGACTCGGTAAAAGTTGCATTTGCGGTAGCCCGGATCGTATTAGCCGAATCAATATTGTGATCAATGATTAAAGTACCCCGGTGGTTATTGTTGTTGCTAAACTGGCGGCTATCCTGATTAAAGTTATAATTACCCAGATTGGGCATGGTGTTTTCGCGGTTAAGCGTACTACTCACATTTCTATCCATGTAATTATAGAAATAGCTGGAGGTAAGTTTGGTGTCTTTGTTCAGGTCTTTGTTGAAATTGATTCCTCCGGCATAGTTGGTCATAATTCCACTTTGTCTTCCACCGAAGTTTATAGCGGGGCCGCCACCCGATGACCCGCCTGAATTTCCACCAATTGTTACCGTGCGCGTTCCGCCTCCGCCACCTGCCATGCCTTGCGCTCCGCCCGAAAAATTCATGAAATCGCCAATGGAAAATCCTTGTTCGTTAATATTATTTCCCATTCCCAGGAAGGAGAGTTGCTGCCCTTTTGAAAATTTGTTTACACTTCCGGTTGCCTGGAAGCGATCGGAAGAGCCATAGCCTGCCATCAGGTTTCCAAACGCACCATTGCGTTTGTCTTCTTTCAATTCCAGGTTAATTGTTTTNTCGCGTTGGCCATCATCAATGCCAGTAAATTGCGCATTGTCTGATTTGCGGTCGAATACCTGCACTTTTTCAACGGCATCGGCCGGTAAATTGCGCGTAGCCAATTTTGGATCGCGACCAAANAATTCCCGGCCATCAACCATTACACGCTGCACTTGCTCGCCCTGTGCCCGCACGGTGCCATCTGTTTCTACCTCAATACCGGGCATGGTTTTCAACAGGTCTTCAACATTTGCGTTGGTTTTGGTTTTGAAAGAGCCGGCATTAAACTCGATGGTGTCTTTCTTAACCGTTACCGGATTTTTNTCACCTTGAATTATCACTGCATCCAGTTCTTTGGTTTGGGGTAACAGTTTAATTTGACCTACTTCCATTGTTACAGGTTCGGCTGGAGTAACAACGCGCTGCATATGGCTGGCATAGCCCACAAATGTTACTTTAAGCAGGTACTCTCCTTTATTTACATTCCGGATTTCGAAAAATCCCTTCAGATCACTCACACCAAAATTTACCAGGGTAGAGTCTTTTGCATTCAGCAACATTACGGTAGTTGAAGGCAATGCAGAAGATAACGTATCGGTTACCTGTCCTTTAATTGAAAATTTCTGGGCCTGGGCATTATAGGCAACCACCACCAACATCATAAGTAAAAACTTCTTCATGCAACTCGTTTGTTAATAAATTTTAAACATACTCTCACTATCCCGGTTTGGGTACATCCTGCTCCTTTGTAAAAAATGTATTCGTTAATTCCGTATCATCATCCCCCGACCGCCCATCTGTTTCATTTGCTCTTCCATCACTTTACGAAACTCGGCCTGGGTTATTTTGGTGCCACTGGTTGGCTCTTTCAATTCATTNTTNTTCAACTCACGCAACTCAATCGTTTTTGCAACGATTACGCGCTCTCCATTATTAATATCAATTGCCAGCACGGCACCCGGCAAGGTGTTGTAACGCTCGGGCCCGAGAAAAGGCCGGATCTTATCGGTGTACCAGGCTGTAATTTCGGTGGTGCGCACCCGGGGTTCTCTTCTTTCGGACGGAGGCNNGGCCCCGGGTCCCATTACCACCATGGCTGGAATAGTATCGGTGCGAGTATAGTACGCCATACGACATTCGTAGCCTGCTATAGTTTTTACCTGATCGCCAAATTTCCAGGGCGACATTTGAACGGAGTCTTCTATCAAATAGTATTTGCCCATAAACTCCTGCCGCGATACAATTTTACCTGCCGTTTGCATATATAATTCCGTGCTGGGCATTCGAAAGGTCATGCGCATGCCACCACTACCCGTTGAAAATTGTTCTTCCTCATCTTCGATTACCGTTTTGTAAAGCGATTCGGAATCGTTGAAGAATAATTGCTGCTTGGTGGTGCGAAACTCCGGAACCATCGCCTTCATGGCTTCGCGCTCGGCCGGAATGTTCCGGTGCATATTTATTTTTTGTTCGTATAAAATAGCCCCGGTTTGGCCCAGTACAACATGCGCTGCCGTTAACGACACCAGAATGCCGAGCAGAAGAATAATTTTTTCATGGTGGAAGACATTTTGAATGATCAATTTAAACACAAACAAATGTACGGCTCTTGATGGCCATAGCTGGTTAATAGTTCTGAAATGAAGGTTAATTAAGGTTAAAATGCGATCAACCCGGTACTTATTGCCGTACTTTTGTATTGTGAAGAAGAACAAAAACCGGTTAACGCTACTTCTTATTGCGAGCAGCATGGGGCTACTGCTGGCATTGCAGGCGTTTTGGCTAACCAATTCGTATGAGAAAGCTTATGCCGGCCTGCGCAGAGAAACCAATGGGTTATTCCGAACCACAATTTTTGCCATGCGCGACTCCTTGTTCACACAAAGTATTTCACCCCTTTATCCGGATTCCATTAATGTATTTAAAGCGCAGCACAAAATTGACTCGCTTTGGAAAGAATTTCCTGAGGCGGCATCACAGGTTCGGGTATATATTAATGGACAAAACATAAAAGCAGATACCGTTGAANAAATTTTAAGACCGATGGCCGGCCAGTTGCGAGCCGGACAATTTGCAACGGGAAGGAGTTTTATTATTCGCATGACTCCCGATACTTTATCGGTTGATTCAATTAACCATTACTTCTCCGATGCCTTACAAAAAAATAACCTGCTTGTACCGTTCAAAGTACAAACCATAAGACAATTACCACCCAGAATTGATTTTACCCAGAGAAGATTCCGAATGAGTGAATCCCAATGGGAGGATTCCATTTCGGACAGAATCTATTCCAATAAACTTCAAACTGACTGGGTCCGGTTCGATCCGGCCAGCAGATATTCCGCTATTCTGTCAGATTTCCGGCCGCTACTGCTACGGCAAATTGCCCCTCAGATTTTATTTTCTGCTTTTCTTACCATATTAACAACGGCTGCCTTTGTGGTGATGTACCGCAGCATGCGTGCCCAACAAAAACTAATGGAATTAAAGAATGACTTTATCAGCAACATTACACACGAACTGAAAACCCCGGTAACCACGGTAGGTGTTGCCCTGGAGGCAATCAAAAATTTTAAAGGTCAAAACAACCCTGAACTTACTACCGAATACCTGAACATTGCCCAGAATGAATTAAACCGGTTAAATATTCTTACCGATAAAATTTTGAAGACTGCCATCTTCGAAGACAAAGGGGTTACCTATACAGCAGAGCCGGTTGATTTGCATCAAGTAATAAATCAGGTTATTGATTCTATGAAATTGGTGTTCGAAAAAGAAAACCNNGTTGTTACTTTTAACACCGAAGGAAGCGATTTTAATCTGTTGGGCAGCGCTACCCATTTAACCAGTGTGATTTATAATTTATTGGACAATGCGTTGAAGTATAGTCCGGCTAATCCCGAAATCAAAATCGACTTGCAAGAGAATAAAGAAACCATTACCCTTTGCGTTCAAGACCATGGCATGGGTATCGCTTCAGAATATAAAAAGAAAGTGTTCGAGAAGTTTTTCCGGTACCTACGGGCGATGTACATAATATTAAAGGATACGGTTTGGGCTTAAGTTATGTGGATAGCGTAATTAAAAGCCACAACGGAACCATTGAAATAGAAAGTGAACCCGGCAAAGGCAGTACGTTTATTATCCGGTTACCAAAAACCAGACCAAGGCATCCGGGCGCTTTTAAACATCTGGTGCCCAAACTAAAATGAAGTAAGTAAAACAGGACTGCTGAATACGAAATGAGTAAAGTAAAAATTCTTTACGTTGAAGACGAACCCTTTCTGGGTCGTATTGTGAAAGAAAGCCTGGAGGTGCGTAATTTCGAGGTACGCATGGTTGCCGATGGTAAACTGGCACTAAGTGTATTCGAAGAATTTAAACCCGATATTTGTGTGTTGGATATTATGCTGCCCAACAAAGACGGTTATCGCATTGCGCAGGAAATCCGGAAAAACAATGCCGCCATTCCCATTATCTTCGTAACAGCCAAAACCCAAACCGAAGATTTGCTGAAAGGATTTGAAGTAGGTGGCAACGATTACCTGCGCAAACCCTTTAGCATGGAGGAGTTGATTGTACGCATAAATAATCTTTTACTGCTTACGCAAAAACTGGCAGCCAGTCCAAAAGAAAACATACATNTGGGCCAATATGAATTTGTACCCCAGCGGTATGAGCTTCGANAAAACGGAAACGTTAAAAAACTTTCGCACCGCGAAGTCCTGCTGTTGCAGATTCTGGCAGAAAATCAAAACAAGAACATCGACCGAAAAACCATCCTGCTGCGCGTGTGGGAGATGATTCCTTTTAACTCGCGCACCCTCGATGTGTACATTACCAAACTTCGCGACTACCTGAAGGATGATTCTGCCATTGAGATCATTACCATTAAAGGCGTGGGGTACCATTTTGTTGTAGGGAATTAAATTGAAAGTGGTAGCTTAGAGGTAGCAAACCACTACCGCATGTCGCACTGGAAAATCAAGCTCTCGCTCTTTCTAAACTATTTTGTATTTGCCATTCTGCTGAATAGTGTCGGCACCGTTATTCTGCAAGTACAGAGCAATTATGGAGTTTCCGAATCTTCGGCCAGCATCCTGGAAGCTTTTAAGGATTTAAGCATTGCCGCGGTTTCGTTTNTGGTGGCCAGTTACATTACCCGTATTGGCTATAAAAATGCGATGCTTACTGCATTGGCTCTTGTTACCGGGGCGTGTTTGCTCATGCCTTCGCTGGGCAGCTTTGCTATGACCAAAGTTTTATTTGCTGTTACCGGCACCTCCTTTGCCTTGATCAAAGTTTCTGTGTATGCCACTATTGGAATTATTACTGCCGATAAGAAAGAGCATGCCAGTTTCATGAATTTCATCGAGTCTNTTTTTATGGTAGGAATTCTTACCGGTTATTTCATTTTTAGTGCGTTTGTTGACGAATCGGCCACACAATCAGATGCCTGGCTAAACGTGTATTACCTGCTGGCGGCCATCTCGGCCGTTGCGTTTGTTTTATTATTTCTTACCCCGTTGGATGAATCCGCCATTCAATCCACCGAGGCCAAACCGTTTGTGCAGGAATTTGCAGACATGATCAAACTGGCCATCAAACCCCTGGTGCTGGTCTTCATCATCAGTGCGTTTACCTATGTGTTGATTGAACAAAGTATTATGAGTTGGTTGCCCACCTTCAACAGCAAGGTGCTCCATCTTCCCACCACACTCAGCATTCAAATGGCCAGCATTCTGGCTGCCTCCACTGCATTGGGCAGGTTTTCTGCGGGCATTGTCCTTCGAAAAGTTCATTGGTTTCTTGTGTTAATTGTTTGCCTGGTGGCAGCCGCTACCCTGGTGGTAGTAGCCATTCCGCTGGCCAAAGCCGGAAGCGGGCATGACGTTACCGGCTGGAGCACCGCTCCATTAGGCGCTTTTGTGTTTCCACTTATTGGTTTGTTCATCGCGCCCATCTACCCGGCCATCAATTCAGTAATTTTAAGTACACTTCCTGCACGGCAACACGGCCCCATGTCGGGTTTGATTGTAATCTTTTCCGCCCTGGGTGGAACTACCGGCTCCATAATTACCGGTCATATCTTCGAGGCCTATGGTGGAGAATCCGCCTTTTACTTTTCGTTGGCTCCCATTACAGTGTTGGCAATTTGTTTATTCTTCTTTAACAGGTTGCAGANNAAAAGTCAGAGGCGGTGATTGAGTTTGGTTCTTCTGGAAGCCATTAAGATGGAAAATCAAATTTACAATACAGGTGCCCTCTTTGAAGCTGTTCAACTTCAAGGAATTNTTGAAGACGGTAAAACATTTCCGGATTGTTTACCCAAAGGCAACGTAGATGAAATCGTTCGCGCGTACGAAGCACAANAAGAAATTGCCAACTTCGATCTANAAAAATTTGTGCACCAGCATTTTACATTGCCATCAACACCGGCATCAACCTACAGGAGCGATCCTGAAAATACCACCTCACAGCACATTCACAATTTATGGAATGAACTTACGCGCCAACCCGATGCCGCGGCTGGTTCGCTTATTCCGCTGCCCCACCCTTACATTGTGCCCGGTGGTCGCTTTCGTGAAATTTATTATTGGGATAGTTTCTTCACGCTGCTGGGGTTAAAAATTTCCGGTCGCACCGACCTGGTTCAACACATGGTAAAAAACTTTGCATACCTGATCGATACCGTTGGTTATATTCCAAACGGCAACCGCACCTATTACCTCGGCCGGTCGCAACCCNCTNTTTTTTCACTGATGGTAAATGTGCTGGCCGGTTTAAAGAAGAACATTCTTCCTGCCTACTTACCACAATTGGAAAAAGAATACCAATTCTGGATGCGCGGTTCAACCGGGGTTACTGAAGCCCAACCTGCCCTGCACCGTGTAGTGCGGTTGCCCGATGGAAGTATTCTTAATCGCTATTGGGATGAACACAACACCCCGCGTCCGGAATCTTATAAAGAAGATGTAGAACTTGCCCGCCATGCGATTCAACAACCTGAAATTTTGTACAGGCACCTGCGGGCAGCCGCTGAATCGGGTTGGGATTTTAGCAGCCGCTGGTTTAAAGATGAAAACATGTTCGCCACCATACACACTACCGAAATCATTCCGGTGGATTTGAATTGTTTGCTCTTTCATCTTGAGAAAACACTGGCCGAGGCACATCAGGAAAGCGGCAACCAAACCCAGGCGGCCCATTACACCCAACTGGCGAATACACGCAAAACCGCCATTCGAAAATTCTGCTGGAATGCGTCTGATCAATTTTTCTTCGATTATGATTTTGTATCGCAACAGCAAAAGCAATCCCTTACACTGGCGGCTGTGTTTCCGCTGTTCTTTGNNGTGGCCACACCAGAACAAGCGTTGGGTGTAGAAAATGTTTTGCGCACACAGTTTTTAAAGGCCGGTGGACTTACCACAACGGTTTTTAACAGTAGCCAGCAATGGGATGCCCCCAATGGGTGGGCGCCTTTGCAGTGGATGGCATACAAAGGATTGCTGAACTATGGTTTTGAGGAATTAGCCGCTGAAATAAAAACCCGGTGGTTGCATACCAATGACTCCGTTTATTCCAAAACCGGCAAAATGACGGAGAAGTACAATGTATATAATCCCCAGGCCGAAGGCGGTGGTGGCGAATATCCAAACCAGGATGGATTTGGCTGGACAAATGGGGTTTACCTGGCGATGCAGGCACATCTGTGAGAGCCCTCCGGGCTATTTTTATTTCATTGAAGATCAATGCAGTGGAAAATGATTTTGAATCTTTTTACGATTTAGTTTATTTAGTTAGGATTCCTACCTATATTTGCATCCGTATTAGCATTTACTCACTTAAATCATCAAAAAAATGACAAAATCAATTTTCTATCACGCAGGTTGCNNCCTGTATGCATTAGTGCAGAGCACGACATTGTAAATCTTATCGGAGCTGCTCATGTAGAGATCGTTCACATTGGTAATGACCGCAGCCGGATAGCCGAAGCAGAGAAGGCCGGGGTAAAATCTGTTCCGGCATTGCTTACTCCAAACGGCCATGTGCTTCACATCAATTTTGGAGCATCCCTGGCTGACGTANAAGGTTAAAAATTTAACCTTAAAAGTTAGGATTCCTATCAATTAAGGAATCTTCATTTCCATTATTAAATTTCTTAAAACATGAAACAGCTATTATTTTCTTTCAGTTTTGTCTTGCTTTCGCTTCAGGTTTTTGCCTGCGAAAAATGTGGCAACTACAACAATGACGATTTTCAAATTAAANAAGTAAGCGTAACCCACGCTGCAGAAATTGGTGCTACCATTTGGGAAATTACAGTTAAAGGAACAGCAGGTAAAACAACACCTAACCCTGCAGGGCAACTTAATGGGGCCCCTGTTTTGGGTTATGTATTTCCAACTTCGCTAACCCCAACCGATGTTGGTTTTAGCAACACACAAGGTATCGTGGCCCTGGCGCTGACTTCGCACCCTGATTTTGACGATAGTCCACTATGGGACGAAAACAGCGATGGAAAATTTGATAACGATGGCCTTGTTTGGCATCCTCACTGGGTTATTCTAACAGAAGACAAACGCGTAGCGGGAGGATTATCTGTAAAAGAATTTAAGGCCGATGACAAAAGTGTTGTCCTTCCAAAAACTGCTCCGGGCATGCCTATGTTCATGGATTCACCGGGCTATCAGGTTATCACAATCGCCAATACGATACGTGTTGTTGTTCCTGATTATCGGATAAACAACAAAACTGATTTTGCTTACGATGGCGTTACTGCATACATGCAAGTAAGCACAGGCGATGACGGTGGACATGGTGGTGGAAACAAACCCATGCTGGGTGTTTATAAGGTGTATTCCGTTGCCAGTGGCAATTTATCGCTGCCCTACCGTGTGAAGTGATTTATTTGCCCTGTAAAGTTAGGAATCCTATCTTTACAGGGCATTGCCTTATCAGGCAGAAACCGGTCTTAATCAAAAACAATAAACAACCAATACAATGAAGGTAGCTGTTTGGGATACATACGTAACTAAANAAGATGGCAGCATTATGCATTTCGACATTATAGCCCCCGAAGAGATAGAGGACACAACCATAATTTATGGCTACGGAAAAGCATATTTGAAAAGCAAAGGCCAGGAAGGACAAAACCTGACAGCCAGGGAATGCAGCTTTTGCCACATAGAAACTATTAAGCCACACTGGGAAACTCAAATTAAGCAAAATGGTTACTTCATTTTTGAAATGGAAAATTGTAATTAAATGAAACTATCTTCCTTTAATTTAAACCAACAAAACCAGAAGGTAGAGAGTCGGATTGTGGTGGCTTTGGAACGTGTTTCGGAAGCCTTTCGGGTATTGCTTTGGAATGAAAGCAAAGAATATTCGCTTAGCCCAATTCAAATTCAACTATTGATCTTCATCTACTTCCACACTCCGGAAAAATGTAAGGTTGGATATTTGGCTGATGAATTCAACATGACAAAAGCCACCATCAGCGACAGCGTAAGGGTCTTACTATCCAAAGATTTAATTACAAAAGAAACAGATCCTGCGGATACAAGAAGTTATTCGCTTGCGTTGACTTCGGCCGGAAAAGCAATTGCANAAAAGACTTCGCTTTTTGCCTCGTCCATTGAGCAACCGCTTGAAAAACTAACCACCGAACAGAAAACCATCATGCTTAACGGGTTACTACGATTGATTCATGATCTGAATAAATCCGGCATCATTACCATTCAACGCATGTGTTTTACCTGTTCAAACTACCAGGTTGACAAGGGCGTTCATTACTGCACCCTTTTGAAAAGCCGGCTGGCCACCAGTGAATTGAGAGTTGATTGCCCCGACCATGAATTACAGACATGAGTTCAATTACCGCGCATATAGCCCAAATTAAAAACAGAATAAAAAAGGCTGCCGCAGATTCGGGGCGAAATGTAAATGAAGTAAAACTTCTGTTAGCCACTAAAACCGTTTCAGCAGAAAACATTAAGATAGCCTTTGAAGCGGGCGAAACATTGATTGGTGAAAACAAAGTGCAGGAGCTTATTGAAAAGGCTGATCTGCTCAAAACCATTCCGCATCAAGCACACTTCATCGGGCATTTACAAACCAATAAAATTAAGGAAGTAATCAGGTATGCCGATTGTATTCAATCGCTTGACCGAATTGAATTGGCAGAAAAATTACAAAAGCGCTTAGAGTTTGAGCACAAAACCATGGATGTCTTTTTACAAGTAAACACATCTTACGAGGCAAGTAAATTTGGTATTTCTCCGGAAGCGGCAATAGCCTTTGCGTTACAGGTAAAACCGCTTGACCGGCTTAAAATAAAGGGACTCATGACCATTGGACTTTTCTCTGCAGAACCTGAGCACGTACGCAGATGCTTTCGGTTGTTAAAACACATACAAGACCAAATGCTGCAAAAAGATATTCCTGTTCATGAATTGTCTATGGGTATGAGCGGTGACCTTGAAACGGCCATTGCCGAAGGTTCAACCATGGTGCGGGTTGGTACAGCCATTTTTGGCCAGCGCGCCTATCCCGACAGTTATTACTGGAATGAAAAAACAGGGTGTAGGTGTAAACCCGATTGTTTACTTCCGGTAAATTCCAATCAACACTTCTTCTTTACCATCAATAACCGGTAAGGGCAACCCGAGTATTTTGGCAACCAGCGGATACACATGTATATTTTGAAAGGGCGCCACCGTTACTCCTTTNTTAATATTCGGCCCTTGCGCATAAAANATTCCATACATATCGCGCACCATTGCCGGGTCGTAGCCATGCACGCCCATTTTGGTTCCCAACTTCGCTGAACTTAAAAACCGTTCGCGCGCGCCTTCGCGGATATAATAACCTTCGTGGGCTATGATCATTATATCACCCACACGTTCGTGGGTATATTGCCAGGTTGCCGGATAATCTTCTTTNTTCAATACTGTAAAATTATTTTCGCTTCTTTTCAGCACGGCAAACAATGAATCTTTCTTCGCCTTTGAATCCACGTACAAATGCGTTTGTGTACCGCCATTTACCAACTTAATGCTTCGATTTTTCCGGTCAACCAATTCATCTACAAAAATAAAGGTCTCCTCTACCACCGAAAGTTCTTTCATGCCATGATCAGAAACAAGAATCACATTTACCGGCAGTTTGGTAGCTTCAATGCCTGTCATTAATTCGTTCAATATCGAATCGGCACGAAGTACTGCGTGTTGGATTTCGGGAGCGTTGGGACCAAACTCATGCCCTTCATGGTCGGGAAATGAAAAATAAAGTGTAATCAGATTGGGCCGCTCCGTTACGGGTAGTTTTAACCATTGGATTACCTGCTGCACGCGCTGGCGCGGATCGATGGTATCATCAAACGGAAAATAATAGTTGGGCCTGTGGGCCGGGTCACTAACTTCTGAACCTACNCAAAANAAGGAAGCCGACTTCATGTTGTTTTGCCTGGCCAATGTCCATAGAGGCACACCGCCATAATAAGCCGGGTTAACCACACGGTCTTTATTGCGCATACCATAAAATTCGTTGCGCGTGCGATCATAAAACGAATTATCCACTAACCCATGATTGCCGGGNTTCAATCCGGTAACGATGGAGTAATGATTGGGAAATGTTTTGCTGGGAAACGATGGAATGATGCCTTGTGCCTGCGCTCCTTTTGCAATAAATTTCTTAAAGTTTGGTGGGTTGTATTTTGCTACATAGTCATGCCGGAAGCCATCAAAAGAAACAAGAACTACATATGGTTTTTCCTGGGCCTGTGCAGAAATAGCCAGAAACAACCCAATTACAAACAGATATTTTTTGAAAGGGTACACGAAGATGATTCTTTGTTCTTTTCGCTCCTGATTTACCTGCTTAAATCGCTCGGGGTAAAACAAACCTCTTACTTTTTGTCCACCACCAGCCTGTTGTTACGATTGGCAATTTCCCAAGCTGTATAAAANACAGTTTGTGTACGCTTGGTCAGCAGGTCGAATTCAATTTTATCAACCTCATCGCTGGGTTTGTGATAATCTTCGTGAATACCATCAAAATAGAATATGATGGGAATATTTTTCTTGGCGAAGTTCCAGTGGTCAGAACGGTAGTAGATCCGATCGGGATGATCTTCTGCATTATAGGTATAATCAAATACCAGGTTAGTATAGGTTTTATTGGTTGCCTCGCTGAGTGTATGCAACTCAGACGACAGTTTGTCTGAACCAATTACATATACATACGGTGGGCTGTCTTTATGTTGTGGGTCTCTTCGGCCAATCATATCAATATTCAGATTCACAACGGTTTTATCCAATGCATAAATTGGATTTTCAGAATAGTATTCCGAGCCGAGCAAACCCTTTTCTTCNCCGGTAACGGTCATAAACAAAATGCTTCTGCGTGGTCCGTTGCCTTCCTGTTTTGCCTGTGCAAATGCTTTGGCCAATGCCAATACCGCTACAGTACCCGATCCGTCATCATCAGCCCCGTTGTTGATTTTATCGCCTTCTGCGCGTGGCGAAATACCGATGTGATCATAGTGTGCTGTAATAATCACTACTTCATCTTTCTTATCGGTTCCTTCCAANAAGCCCAATACATTTTCTGATTTAACTTCGTAGGATGTTACTGAAACCGAATACGACACCGATGTGGGTTTTACTTTGGCTACCTTTGCTCCTGCCGATTTTTTTAATTTTTCGTAGGAGGTATTAAATAGTTTGCCCGCTGTTTCTGTGGAAACAAAAAACGAATTAGGGCCACCACCCGCAGGTTTCTTTAGGCTTAATCCACCTCCGCGAAAGTTTCGGGCCATACTAGAAAAGCGTTGAAAGTCTTCGGCCTTTTCAATAACCGCAATAACTGCTTTTGCCCCTTTTTCGCGCAAAGTGGCTAATGTAGGGTTGCGCATCAAGGAAGCAGTTGGGTCTAACGAAACCAACACGGCTTTGTCTTTCACATCAATCTTTGCCAGTTCATCGGCTGTTCCGGCACCGGCATATACCAGCGGTAATGTTACGGGGCCACCGGTATCACTACCTCCAAAAGAAATATATTCTTCCGGTTTAAGTTCTGCGGTAGCGGTTTTCAACACAACCACCGGAGCCGAGGCACCATACAATGGAACAGGTTGGTAATTGCTTCCGTTTACAGGTGCTTTTAAACCAAGCTCCTGAAAATAAGCTGCTATAAATGCGGCTGCCATCTTCTGGCCACGCTTTCCGGTTTCCCGCCCTTCCAGCGCATCCGATGCTATAATGGTTAAATCCTCTTTCAGGTTTTTNTCGGTAATCGTTGCCGCATACTTAACGGCTGTCGGGTTTTGTTGCGCATATGTAAAAACACAGGTGACCCAAAGACCCAGAAATAAAATCTTTTTCATTTTATATTAAAATTTGATTTTGAACTGTTGCATCACAAACAGGATGCTCGAAATATAACCGGTTTTTCTTTCTTTTATACGTGAATTAATCTGTCTGGTTAAATAATTATACCTACCTGAATCTTTATGTGTTGGCCGCCAGCAATTTCAACAACTGCAACTGGTTTCTTGCACGCACCCGGTTTTGTTCGGGGTAATGAATGGTGTAATAGGTATTGCCTCGCAGAAAGTCGGCCAGGAAACGCAAGGCCATAATGTACGTCATCATTTTACCTGCAAAGGGCACAGCTGCTAACTCTGCATCGGTCATGTACTCTTTCATCTGCGATAAATAGCCATCGAGCAGCGCATCATAAATTTCTTTACGAAAAGCAATGCGGGTAATGTCTTGTTCTTCTTCGCTTACCGGACTTACACAGGTACGCACCATATCGCCCAAATCGTAAATATAATAGCCGGGCATCAGGGTATCCAGGTCAATTACACAAACTGCTTTTCCTGTAAGTTTGTCAAACAATATATTGTTGATCTTGGTATCGTTGTGCGTAACCCGCGTAACCAACGAGCCTCCGCTGATTAACTTATTGTATTGCTGAACCAGCGGTTGAAATTGTTTGGCCAGGTTTATTTCTTCCTGTGCCTGTTCAATTACTAACGGTGCCGCCCGNGCCAATTCTGTTTCGAACTGTTCGTATCGCCATGGCAGATCATGAAACCGGTCTAATGTTGGTTCAAACCGGGTACTGTCAATGCCATTTAAATTACGGGTTAGCAAGCCAAAACCTTTTGCGGCTTCCCGTGCTTGTTTGGCTGATGTAACAAAATCTACCGTTATGGTGTTTTCAACAAGAGGATACACGCGCCACGGAAATCCATCTTCGGCATAAATCAATTCATTGCCTTGCTTATCGCGCAAAGCGGTAAGAAAGAAATAGTGTGGATGATGAGTCTTCAGAAAGTCGGCTGCCAACCGGTTGTTACGGGCAATTACTTCCGGCCTGGTAAACACATTTTTATTAATGCGCTGCAATACAAACTTTTGTGCGTCTTCAACCAGAAATGTTTGATGGATATGGCCCGAACCAATGGGGCTTATGGTTGCCTTTGCTGAAATGGCAAAAGCGTTGGAAACAGAAACCGGTATAACCACGCTACGCATACACTACCACAATTTTTCGGGATACTCACCTTGTTGTACCAGATCTTTTATTTTNTTCGATACCGTTTCTTTATCTTCTTTGTAGGTAACACCAAACCAGGTTTTTCCTCCGGGCAACACCTGTACTTTACCAAATCCGCGATTGATCAGTTCTGTTACCATCAACGCGATATAAAACTCGGCCGAAGGGTTTTGAATATTTTTTTCTACAAACTCAGTAAACATTTTTTCGGTTAAGTCGAATGCACCTGGTTGAAAGCCCCAGCAATTCATCGATACTGGAGCCATCGGGTTTAATTCTTCATCACTTTCTTTTCCTTTTGAAATAATCTTGTCGCCCTGGCGCACAATGGTTGTCAACTCGCGCATACCCGTTAAAAATCCGTTTGCATCGGCTGTAGCCACCCCGCGCGACACGCTGCCATGATCGCTCAACACATTTTTTAACGTATAGCCAACCATGGCATGATGATTGGCCGGNGCGGTTTTAAANAATTCAGCCAGCGAACTAAATGCCTCCCTTCCATAAAAATCATCGGCATTGATAACGGCAAACGGGCCATCAATTACCTCTTTGCCACACAACATGGCGTGTGTGGTACCCCACGGCTTTTTCCGGTTTACCGGTTGAAACCGGGCAGGAACAAATTTATCGAGCGTTTGTACCACAAAATCCACCTCTGCTTTTCCTTGTAGTTTGGGAAGAAAAATTTCCTTTACGGTTTCTTCTATTTCATCGCGCACCACAAACACAATCCGGCCAAAGCCGGCCCGCACCGCATCGTACAGCGAATAGTCCATAATGGTCTCGCCATTAGGCCCAAAGCCATCAATTTGTTTTATTCCACCATAGCGGCTACCCATGCCGGCAGCCATTACCAGTAACGTAAGCTGTTGTTGTTTCAAGATTTTTAAAGAATTAAAAAGGTTAGCTATTGTTTTACAAGATGCAAAAATAGAAGTTTACTAATCAAAGTCTAACCCCAGTACCTATGACCCAGGCGCGTCCGTCCAGTTATCTGATGTCCATTACCATTATCGGGATTCTGTTTTTTATTTTCGGTTTTGTTACCTGGATTAACGGTACCCTGATTCCTTATCTGAAAATTGCGTGTGAATTAAAAACGGACTTTCAATCGTACCTGGTTGCTACTGCGTTTNTTATTGCTTACACCGTAATGGCCATTCCGGCTTCGTATGTGTTAAAGAAAACGGGGTATAAAAAAGGTATGTCGGTAGGACTATTTATAATGGCCATTGGAGCCATCTTGTTCGTACCTGCAGCGCAAGCCCGCAATTTTGATATGTTTCTGGTTGGTTTATTTATAATAGGCACTGGTTTGGCGCTGCTTCAAACTGCTTCCAATCCTTATGCAACCATCATTGGGCCCATTGAAAGTGCTGCGACACGCATTAGCATAATGGGTATTTGTAATAAGGTGGCGGGCATTCTTGCCGGTTTAATTTTTGGATACATCGCATTAAACGATGCCGATGCGCTTGAGGCCAGTTTAACTACCATGGATGAGGTAACANAAAACGCTACCCTTGACGAACTGGCCAGCCGGGTAATTGTCCCCTATATGATTATTGCAGGCATATTGGTATTGCTTTCGATAGCCATTCTCTTTTCTTCATTGCCTGATATTGATGATAGTGGTGAGGATGAGGCCCAAACTCAACCTTCAACCGGAAAAACCAGTGTGTTTCAGTTTCCACACCTGGTGCTTGGCGTTATTACCCTGTTTCTTTATGTAGGAGCAGAAGTATTGGCAGGTGATACGATAATCAGTTATGGTAAATCGTTAGGAATAGAATTAGCAACGGCACGTTACTTTACACAAGCTACCCTTGCGTGCATGCTGATTGGTTATATAGTCGGTATTATTGCCATTCCAAAATACATGAGCCAGGCTACTGCATTAAAAATATGTGCGTGGTTGGGCGTTGCTTTTACAGTTGGCGCTGTTTTAACAAACGGGTATGTTTCGGTTGCCTTTATCGCGTTACTGGGCTTGGCTAACTCACTCATGTGGCCTGCCATTNTTCCTTTAGCAATTGATGGCCTCGGCAAATTCACCAAAATAGGTTCGGCATTGTTAATCATGGCAATTGCCGGTGGTGCTATTATTCCGTTGGTATATGGTTGGCTATCCGAAATTACATCCAGCCAGCAGGCATACTGGATGATGGTACCATGCTATTTATTTATTCTCTTTNTTGCTACCAAAGGTTATAAAGCAGGTAAAACCGCATGACACGCTGGGGCGCCTTATGGGTTTTGTTTTTGTCGATTGGATCTGTTTGGGCCCAACCCTACCAACCGCGCGATCTTACTGCCGAAAACACATTTTCAAATAACATTGAAGGCCCCAACGTTGACAAAGCCGGAAATTTATACGTAGTAAATTTTCAACGCGATGGTACCATTGGCCTTGTAAAACCCAATGGCGAAGTTGAATTGTTTGTTACTTTGCCCGAAGGCAGCGTGGCCAATGCTATTATGTTCGATAAAAGGGCAACATGTTGCTTGCCGATTGGCAAGGCCACAACGTGTTGAAAGTAGATGCCCGCACCAAGGCGGTAAGCGTGTTCGTTCACAACGACCAATTCAATCAACCCAACGATTTGTGCATTGGTAAATCCGGAAAACTGTTTGCCTCTGATCCAAACTGGAAAGAAAGTACCGGCAAACTCTGGCGCATCGATGGCCCCGGTAAAGCCACATTGCTTGCCGACAACATGGGCACAACCAACGGCATTGAACTTAGTCCGGACGAAACCAGGCTTTATGTAAATGAAAGTGTGCAACGAAACGTTTGGGTGTTTGATGTGGACCGGAAAGGGAATATTTCCAATAAAAAATTATTCTACCAATTTGAAGATTTTGGCCTGGATGGAATGAAGTGCGATAAGCAAGGCAACCTGTACGTAACACGACACGGCAAAGGTACCATTGCAATACTTTCACCGGAAGGTAAACTTTTGCGTGAAGTACAGATGAAAGGCAAACTTACCAGTAACCTTACCTTTGGCGGCCCCGATGGAAAAACCTGTTTTGTTACGTTACAGGATCGCAAGTGTGTTGAGGTTTTTGAAAGCGAAGTGGCCGGGAAAAATTCCAATGAAATATTTTCTGTTTGCATTTGTATTAGCCGGGTTCTCCGCGTATGCACAACCTGCTTTTCAGGTAGTACCCTTAGGGGTTAAAGGGNGTGTTGATGAAAGTAATCTGTCTGCCTATGCCCTGGCAGCCAATGGCACACAAGATTATGTTTGCTTAGATGCCGGTACGCTTCATACGGGCATTCGTGCGGCCATTAAANAGAAAGTGTGGAAAGGTGATGCAACCGCTTTTCTGCGCAAGCAGGTAAAGGGATATTTGATTTCCCATCCGCACTACGATCATGCAAACGGGTTGATTACCAACTCGCCCGATGATTCGGCCAAATACATCTATGGTATTGAAAGTTGTTTGTCGGTTTTANAAGAGAAACATTTTAGCTGGAAGAGTTGGGCGAATTTTGGGAATGAAGGAGAAGCCCCCACGTTAAATAAATATACGTACCAACCCTTAGTTCCCGGTAAGGAAGCGCCCTTGCACAATACGTCCCTGTTTGTTACTCCATTTATATTGAGCCACGTTAACCCAACCGAAAGCACCGCCTTTNTGATACGAAGCGGGGAAAGCTATTTGTTGTACTTAGGCGATACGGGTTGCGACCGGCTGGAGAAATCCGATAAACTCATGCAATTGTGGAAAGCGATTGCACCACTCATTCAAACANAAAAACTAAAAGCTGTTTTTATTGAAGTTTCCTTTGCTAACGAACAACCCGATAATTCCTTGTTTGGACACCTTACCCCCAACCTGCTTAGGGAAGAATTATCGGTGCTCGAGAAACTAACCGGAGCCGGCCAGTTAAAAAACCTGAATGTGGTAATTACGCACATGAAGCCACTGGGCAACCGCGAAGAAACAATCCGGAAACAAGTTGCAAGCGGAAACATCTTAAACGTAAATTTTATTTTCCCTCAACAAGGTAAGGCTCTTATGTTTTAAAGGAAGCTCTTCATTGTAACTACTAAAAAAGAAAAAGCCCCGGCAGGAATGAGACCGGGGCTATTGCGGACTGATTAATAATAGTCGTACAAAGCTACCTGGGTATCGCCCGTGGCCGAGGCTGTACGTTTTAGCGGTAACCCATCCGGNCTGAATTCATAGGTTATCGTGTACGAAAGGTCACTATTAATCAGGTGTCGTTCGTAACGATAAGCGCCCGCCAGGTTTACCTGTGTTTTTACTGTTGGAAGGATTTCAAACATTGCAATGGGTGCGCTTACATCCATGTATTGATCGTATGTCTGAGTTGATACCAAAACGGGTTCTTCGGAATTTGGTGAGTCCTGATAGGTTAATGCCTTGTAAATATTACCATTTGTAAAATACAGGTAGATGTTAAACAGGCCACGCTTAAACGAACCATCTTTCTGCTTATAGAATGGTTCAACACCTCCCACATTTCCCGCATCATCGTAGGCATAATTAGCATATTGAATCAATACGCCATCCTGGTAAACATCGGCTCGTTCTATGCGATTGTTTTCCCAGGTGTAAACCACATCACGACCCAACCACAGGTTTCGCTTTACAACCCGGCCTTGTGCATCGTAAAAGTATGTATCCGTTAGGGTGGTTGTGTTATGGGGNGCATTGCGTACGGTTATTACCCTGGCAATTCTTCCGGTGGCATCGTACTCATACGTACGCTTTTCTCCGTTCTCGCCTGCATGGATCGTATATGTTTTCAACCTTCCGGCCAGTTCATCATCGCTAATAGTTACTTTTTGCAAAACACGTTGCCCCAAAACAACTGACCCNTCTGTGCTCACTAAAGAAAACTCAATTTCGGTGTGCCCGGTAAGCACGGTATTGTTGATTGCTTCTACCGTAAAGTGAAGGNNCTCAGCCGTACCTGTAGGTGCCTCCAGGGTTATCCGGCCATTCGTGCTGGCGGGTTGTGTAACAAAAGTGCTACTATTGTTTGTATTCATTTCAACTATCACTTTGCTATCAACCGAAACAACTGGCGATAAAACAATTTTATATGTAACCGCTCCTTCATTTTCTTTTATGGTTTCTGTTTGCTCAATAAAACTGGCGGTGCTCCACACCGGCTCAGGTTCACCATCGGTATCGTCATCTTCAATTACCAGTTCAAAAGTTTTCTGCTCACCTAAAAGGAAACCGCTGGATTCATCAATAGATATCAGCAGCGTCTGGTTACCTTCCGTTATTGCATTGTTGATCGGTTTTACATTGAATTGCAATTGATTTACTCCTTTTGCTACAGGCAACAATAAAACGCCATCCACATGCATAGGATTGGTTTGTATTCGGTTATGTTCGCCTTCTGCCACCGTTAACCGTATAGTTCCGGCTGCTGTTGTGGATCGGTTAAGGGTAAGTACAACCAGGGCTCCCGCTGTACTGTTTTCAGAAATGGTTAAGGTTTCGTTTTGAAATTGAACCTGAACTAACTGCTCAGACACCAGGCCTTCGGGGTCTTCACAACTCATCAGGGCCACCAGCAGCAGCCCACTCATCATTTTTACAAATTGGGTTTTCATATCATTTTATTTTATCTCTTTCACGATTTTGGGATGTTGGCCGACAGGATAGTTTATGACAAAAACAGGACAATTCGCGCCAATTGGTTTTTGCAAGTCAGGCCTCNCTGCTGGTCATCCTCCTGTTGGTTACGCATACCATCCTCCCGTGTTAATAACCGTTGATAAAGAAAATTACTGGTGAACCAACCGAATCAGGCACATAACGTATTACAATACATTCGACAACCCTATGTTTGCTCACATGCCCATCATCCAGGGAATTCTCTATGGTTCCGTTCAACGGGGTGCGCAACTTTCCGATTTATGCGACTGTATTGGGATTTCCGTGAACGATTTGGGCGACTCTGAATTTAAAGTGCCGTTTGAACAAGCCTGCCTAACGTGGGAGTGTTGCGCGCACCAAACTAAAGACAATCTGCTTGGCCTTCATTTAGGCGAAACCAGTACCATGTCTGTCTTAGGCCTTGTAGGAAACCTGATGCAGAGTTGCCCTGATTTGCTATCTGCTTTTGAAACGATGACGCGCTACATAGATCTGGCCACGGATATGATTCACTTCGGAATAAAACAAAATGCGCGTGAAGTAACTCTATCCTACAAGCCTCAGACACTTTGGCTCAAAACACAATCTATAAGTATTCGCCACTCCATGGAACAATCCATGGCAGGAACCCNNTGCATGTTTTCAGTTTACTTGCGGGCAAAAGAGTCAGAACTGTACAAACGATTTTCAACCACAAACGGGGTGGTGACCTGGCCGAATACCACCGCGTGTTTGGTACTCCGGTTCAGTTTAATGGAATTGGCAATCACCTCGTATTCAAAAAAGAGGACTTGCTTACCCCGATACTTAGTCATGATAAATCGTTGTTTGCCTTCTTCGATAAAATATTGCGCGAAAAGAAAGTAACTACCCACCAAAGCCTTTCCGAACAAATTAAACATTTGATGCGTACCGAATTTCAGGGGCATAATCCATCCATTGAAACCGTAGCCAGCCGATTGAACATGACAACCCGAACACTACAACGCAAACTAATGGCCGAAGGGGTTTCTTACCGTGCTCTGGTTGCTGAAGTACACAAGAAATTGGCCATGCAACTATTTAAACTAAATAGCAGTGCTTCACAAATCTCAAACTTACTTGGCTACTCCGACCCGAGTGCCTTTCGAAGGGCCTTTAAAAATGGAATGATCGGTAGGTAACAAAAGCCATCACGTAAATTCTGCCCATGCGGGGCATGGCATTCATCTCTCCGTATGTTTTTGAGATCGATTCTGTTATTTCGCCAGTATTTCATCAATACATTTGCTTATCATTATTTCCCGCTGCTGATAATTACCGGTAACCAACCGGTAAGAAATAGCGCGCTGATCTAATTCATTCTTAAACACCTGAAACATTTTCACGCGTTCATTTCCCAAATCACGCATATGATCAGCCACCCACGGCACATCAATATCAAACAAAAAATATTGATCGTACTGAACCTGTTTTTCTAATTCAAACAGCACAGCGGGTACCGTATGTAAATAATGCCGCGAATAGATTTGCGTGGTGATGGTATCGGTATCGCAAAACAAAATCTTGTTGGCTGTTTTTATTTTCTCATTGATCCGCTCAATCTGGGCATAGCCAATTTTAATAATGTCGGCTTCGGTAAAATCATTGCTGGTAATTAACTCGCGTGCAACTTCAGGAACAAATTCTGTTTGGTACCGTTTGGCCATCTTTTGAGCCATAAAAGACTTGCCCGTACTTTCTGAACCATAAAAGCAAATCTTTTTNACAAAGTAGGGGCGCACCACAGCCGGAATAAAATCCCAATACTGAAACGGCTTGGCCCGGATAAGGGAAGCGGAAACGGGCACCTTGCTTCGCTTGGGATCAAATGAAATATGTGTGGCGTTTAAGTTGATTGCAAATGGATCTCCGTAGGCTTCTGAGCTTACCACGATATCAATCTTTGGGTAAACCTGGCGCATGGTGGCAGCCCACACGTTTGTGCGCCCGGCTAATGGAATTGACTCATCATCAAAATCATCTTTAATAATAGAAGGAACTATATTCGGACTGTCTTTGAATATTTCCTTAATCCACGAAAAACGCAATTGCGGGCCGATTGTATCATTTGGTGTGAAACTCATTGATACAATCACTTCATCGGCCTGCGTGGCAGCAAACTCAATCAATGCCACATGCCCTTTGTGGATGGGCATAAATTTTCCTATTACCAACGCGCGTGTCATGCTGCGGAATAACTTTTATACTCACGAATCCAATTCCATAATGCAAAACTGGCAATGCCGGTAAACACAGCATACTCAACACCAAAGAACATGGCGCCTTTTACAAAATACAATCCAGTGGCTACTACATCAATCAAAATCCAGATAATCCAGCATTCAATCTTCTTTTGCACCATTAANAAGGTGGTGATCACACTCATCACCAGGATAAATGAATCCACAAACGGATAGGCACTGGGTAAGTTAAACAACAACGGAAACCACTCGTGCAGTCGGGAGGCTAAGGTACCCATCAGAAAGGTGCCCACTACCCCAACCCCNAGCCAAAACCAAAACACGGCCGGCTTCATAAAACTTACTTTCAATTCCTTTTTNTTGTCCTCTTCACCGGGTTTGGGGTTAGCCCACCGCCACCAGCCTAAAATGTTGGTAACAAAAAAGAAGGCCATCAAAAACATATCGGGGTAAAGTTGAATCTGGTAATAGAAGAATGCGGAGAGTACCACATTAATAATACCGATTGGCCAACTCCAGATATTTGCCTTTGCGGAAAGTGCAACCGCCAGCAATCCGAACAATACAGCAAANAACTCCAGGTAACTGAGGGAGTAACCCAGTACGGTAAAAAANATTTTNTCGATGTCAAAAAATAACATGAGCAGGTGCGATGGAGATGAGCTTATAATTTAATACACACATTCTTCTCATCGGTAAAAAACCTCAGTGCCTCAAAGCCGCCTTCGCGCCCGATGCCGCTTTGCTTCATGCCGCCAAACGGAGTGCGCAAATCGCGGAAGAGCCAGCAGTTTACCCATATTATACCGCTCTTTACTTGTGCGGCTACACGGTGTGCCCGTTTTAAATTTTCTGTCCAGATGGTGGCTGCCAACCCGTAGGTTGTACTGTTTGCGTACTCCAACACCTCAGCTTCTGTATCGAATGGCATGATGGTAACAAGCGGACCAAAAATTTCTTCCTGGTTGGTGCGGCAGGTATGTGGCAACCCGGTAATGATTGTAGGTTCTAAAAANTATCCTTCCGCACAGCGGCCGGTAAGTTTCACCTGCTTGCCACCTTGCACAATGGTTCCGCCTTCTTGTTTGGCCAACTCAATATAAGAAAGCACTTTNTTCATGTGTGCATCAGAGGCCATTGCGCCCAGGTTGGTTTTCTCATCCAACGGATCGCCCACAACCAAAGCTTTTGTACGTTCAGTAAATTCTTTTAAAAATTTTCCATACAGTGGTCGCTCAACAAAAATACGCGAACCACACAAACAGATTTCGCCCTGGTTGGAGTAGGAAGATTGAATGCTGGTACTTACGGCCTTTTCAAAATCGCAATCGGCAAAAATGATGTTCGGGTTTTTTCCACCCAACTCCAGCGAAAGTTTNTTAAACATAGGGCCGGCTGTGGCGGCAATAATTTTTCCGGTGGCCGTTCCGCCTGTAAATGAAATGGCTTTGATTTCAGGATGTTCAATAATGGCCTGCCCGGCTTTGGGCCCCACGCCATGCACAATATTTAATACACCGGCTGGCAAGCCCGCTTCCATGCAAAGTTTGGAAAACAAATAAGCCGTCATGGGTGTGATCTCCGATGGTTTGGCCACCACGGTGCAGCCAGTTGCCAATGCAGGCGCTACTTTCCAGGTAAACAAATACAAGGGCAAATTCCAGGGTGAGGTACAACCCACTACTCCAATTGGGGTGTATTGTGTATAATTAATCGCTTCTTCATTTGTGAAGTGTGCATCGGCACTTTCATGAAGAATGGCGGTGGCATAAAACCGGATGTTGGCAGTNGCCCGTGGTATATCCAATGCCTTAGCCAGTTTAACCGGCTTGCCCTGATCTATACTTTCAGCCAATGAAAGTTTGTCGAGGTCGCGTTCAATCAATTCAGCAATTTTTATAAGGATTGCTGACCGATTGCCGGCCGGAGTAGCCGCCCACTTCGGAAATGCCGCNCGGGCTGCCTCCACGGCTTTCGCAACATCTGCTTTATCCGAGTCGGGAACCTGGGCATAGGGTTTGCCAATAGCCGGGTTTATAGTAGGAAAGAAATTACCGCTACCCGGATTTGTTAATTCGCCATTGATGTAGTTCAGAATTTTTCCATGAGCCAAATTGTGGCTCAAGTTAACGGATGTTTATGAATAGATGTAGTTCTCCATCTTACTTCTTAACAATCTGAAATTCCACTCTTCGGTTTCGTTGCCGGTTTTCTTCGGTATCGTTTGGTGCAATGGGTTTATTGGGGCCAAATCCTTTACCGGTAATCCGGTCTTTCTTAATACCTTTTTTGATAAGATATTCCCGCACGGCCATCACCCGGTTTTCGGATAGTTCCTGCAAAGCCAGTCTATTACCCACATTATCGGTGTGGCCTTGTATTTCGATTTTTATTGATGGGTTTTCGTCCAGTATCTGGGCCAGGCGATCGAGCTCGGGGAAAGATTGGGGTTTTAAGATAGGCCTGCCTTGCTCGAAGAAAACATTATTCAGCAAAATGCTTTCACCTTCTTCGATGGGCATCAGGTATAAGTCTTTTTTNACTTCGGTGTATTCGGTAATGGGTGCCAGTTCCATGTTTTCGTTTACAGAAAGGAATCCTTTTGCTTCGGCCCGGATACCATAGTGTTTGCCATCGGGCAACGTTATACGATAAGAGCCAGTGGCCGGATCTGAAATAGCTCTTCCTGCTTCTTCTTTGGCGGCAAGGTCTTCAAAAATAATATCTGCCTTTACCGGTTGTTTGGTTTTTGCATTGAGCGTTTGGCCCAACACTAAGAGAACCGGGCTTGGCTTAATAGCCTGCGGAAGTTTTATCCGAACAATATCGTTTACACCTGTTTCATTGGCAGCACTACAGATATACGCATAATCGGCTGCAGCCGAAACTGTATAATACGCATCAAATGAAGGAGTATTGATTTCGGGGCCCAGGTTTACCGGTTCAGTCCAATCGGTCCAACCATTGCCCTTCCGTTTGCTCATAAATATATCAGCACCTCCATAACCCGGATGGCCTTCGGATGCAAAATAAAGCGTGCGACCATCGGCAGCTAAAAAGGGTGCCAGCTCATTCATTCCGGTATTAATCTTTTTACCCAGGTTTATAGGCGCAGACCATACACCATTATTATCCTGAACTGTTACATATATGTCTTTGTCTTCNCGTTTTTGCTCTTTAACATATTCTACATTTCCGGGAAGTTTTACTGCAAATACAATCGCCTTTCCATCGGCCGAAAGCGAACCTTCCATGTGATTGGCCTCATTTTTAAATTTTACATTCAGCCACTCTGGTTCAGACCACCCGGTGGCCGTTCTGCTGCGCACCTTAAATCCTTCTGTAAGACAAAACAACATCATGTTGTTATCCGCACTAATTGCTGCTAAATTATTTACCCGGCTGGTGTTTATTTCCGGCCCGAGTTTGCGGCTCTTACTCCAGGTTATACCATCTTCGGAAGTGGTGATCCAGATATCAGATGTTTCTTCATCCGGTTTGGTTTGTGTGGCCGGATCATCTCGTACCGCAAAATAAATGGTGCGGCCATCGGCTGTAATTTTCGGAGAGATGTCTCCATAAATAGTGTTTACATGCCTTCCCAGATTTTCTTTTACCAACCCGGTGGTAATCTTATCAGGAAGATTAATCTTTACATCGTGCCTAAAAATAAAATCATCTATCTCCAAAACCATGTTGGTATAGTTGGTAAATCCAATGGCATTGCCACTCAGTTTCTGTACCTCAATTTCTTTTACCTTCTTGCCATTAATATAAAAGCTCCACACTGCATTTTTTTGCTGTACCCGAAGGTGGTTAGGTTTACCTGTGGGGTTAATGTTTTTGTTTTTGATCCATTCATCATTTCCTTTTACTTTATCAGCTCCCTGTATTTTGTAATAACCTGTACCTGCAATTACAAATTCATAATGTTTTCCTGCCGGGTTTTCACCCCACACTAATCCCATACCATTGTTGTTGCTGCCCGATTTTTGAAGAAAGGTGGCCTCGAGTGAAAAATCCTTGCGCTTATCGAAGAAGGGATAAATTCGAATAACACGCCCTTTCCCCTCCTCGGTGGTGGTTATAATGTATTTTCCGCCCTCTATACGAAGGTTATAATTATCACCAGAACCCAGTGGCCACGACCGGTAGTTATCTGAAAAGGTTTCGTTGATAAACACGGGCTGCCCGAATACGCAACCCGAAAGAAGAATAAGCAGTACTGTTAGTTTAGTCATAGGTTAAAAAAGAAAACTGGAAATAACATATGTTTAATCTACCCTTCAATACCCTGTTGAGGGTATCTTAAATACGTGCTGGTACGGATTACTTTTTACAATTTTAAACTCCACTCTCCTGTTTTTCTGCCGGTTGGCTTCACTTGTGTTGGGCACCATCGGCATTTCNCCTCCATATCCTTTTCCGCTTATCCGGTCTTTGCTGATTCCTTTTGAAACAAGATACTCCTTTACTGCTTTCACCCGGTTTTCGGAAAGTGTTTTCAATGCTTCCTTATTACCTACGTTATCCGTGTGGCCTCTCAGTTCGATACTTACCGTGGGGTTTTCCTGCATAATTTCGACCAGGCGATCCAGGNNCTCAGGAAACGACTCGGGTTTTAAGGTGGGGCGTCCTTGCTGAAAAAANACATTGTTAAGCATAACACTTTCGCCAACCACAATCGGAACCAATAACAAATCTTTGCTTATCTCTTTGTATTCCGTTACCGATGCCAGCTCAAAATTTTCGTTTACGGAGAGAAATCCTTTTGCCTGTGCCCGTATGCCGTAATTTTTACCCTTTGCCAGCGTAATGCGGTAAGATCCGGTTTTTGGATCGGACCTTGCCACGCCTACCTCTTTGCGTGCAGTTAAATCTTCAAATAAAATATCTGCACTTACTGGTTCTTTTGTTTTGGCGTTGAGTGTACGCCCCATCAGCAATACAACCGGATCGGGCTTTAACTCTTTCGGCAATTTTATACGCACGAGGTCCGAAGCACCAATCGAATTACGATTACTAACCATAATGGCATAATCTGCTGAGGCCGATACCGTATAATACGCATCAAAATCAATTGTATTTATTTCCGGGCCCAGGTTAACCGGTTCGGTCCAGTCTGTCCATGAATTACCTGTGCGCTTACTCATAAATATATCATAACTGCCATAGCCGGGCCTGCCGTTAGTAGCAAAGTATAACGTGCGGCCATCGGCTGCCAGAAAGGGCGAAAGTTCATCGCCCGAAGTATTGATTTGTTTACCCAGGTTTATGGGGGCGCCCCAGTTTCCCTTTTCGTCTTGCAGCGTTACATAAATATCTTTTTCGAGTACATCATCGGCCGGATTGTAAAANAGATTTCGAGCAAGTTTGGATGTAAATACAATTGCCTTTCCATCGGACGACAGGTTCGCTTCCATCGTTTTGGCTTCGTTCTTAAAACGCACATTCAGGTATTCGGGCTCAGACCAACCCTCTTTGGTACGTTTTCTAACCTGAAACCCATCAAACCGACAAAACATCAACATGTTATTATCTGCACTAACTGCCGCCATGTTATTAACTTCAGCATCGTTAATTGGTGGCCCCAGGTTTTTACTTTTGCTCCAGGTAACACCATCCATGCTGGTGGTTACATAAATATCTTCGCCATCGTTTATTCCTCCTATATTATCGGGCGAGTTTTCACGTCCAAAATAGATGGTTCTTCCATCTGCAGTAATTATTGGGCCTAAGTCATCGTACGTTGAATTTACCTGTGGCCCCAGGTTTTCCTTTACCAGCCCCCTGGTAAGATTAGGCGGCAGATTAATTTTCAAATCATGCCGAATGATAAGATTGTCTATCTCCAGGATCATATTGGTGTGCGCAATAAACCCAAGCCGTGTACCATAAAGGGGTAATGCGGCTGTTTCCAGCACTTGCTGGTTATTTATGTAAAAATACAACCGTCCTTTCTGTTGCTCTATCTTTAATGTGTTCTCCTGGCCCAATGGGTTAACTTTGGTAGTAATCCATTCGTTTAGTTTGGGGCGCACCTCCGGACTCAGAATGCGAAAGTATCCGGTTGTGGCAATCGTAAAATCATGATACTTACCATTTGCATTATCGCCCCACATTAACCCAAAACCATTGTCATCCGAACCGGACTTTTGTACAAAGGTAGCCTCAATCGAAAAATCCTTTTTACTGTCTATATAAGGACTGATGGTGATGTAGCGCCCTTTATTTTTTTGAGAAGTGGTAACAATGTATTTGCCACGTTCAAGCTTAATTGTATAATTATCGCCTTGGCCCGTCCACCAAAGCCCTTCTTTGTTGGGTGAAATCTTCGCGCAGCAAAACAGGCGGTTGCGCCTGTAATGCCATTGAAAAACTAAAAGGCAAACCAGTAACTTCATGAAGTATGCAAATTACAAACTTCCGGTACGCCCTCCATCCACCGGAAGGTTTATTCCATTGATATAACTTGCAGCCGGGCTAGCCAAAAANGCAATTGCTGCGGCCACTTCGTTTGGCTCGGCTATGCGGCCAGCGGGTATTTCCTTAATCATATCCTGACGAACCTCTTCATACGACTTACCAAATTTACCTGCATTTGTTTTTAATAATGATTCGAGCCGCCCTGTAAGGGTGGCACCAGGCAGTACATTGTTTACCGTAATTCCAAANGGCCCTAATTCTGCCGATAGGGTTTTNGCCCAATTTGCAACAGCCCCACGAATGGTGTTGGAAACACCTAATCCTTTAATGGGAATTTTTACAGATGTTGAAATTACATTAATAATGCGCCCGAATTTCTCACGTTTCATGGTGGGCACTACGGCCTGTACCAAAACCTGACTGCAGATCAAATGATTGGTGAATGCTTTTACAAAATCTTCCGGTTGCGCATCGATTGCTAACCCCGGGNNAGGCCCGCCTGTGTTATTAATAAGAATATGCACGTGATTACCGGCTACAAAATCAGTTATTTTNTTCCTCAACGTCTCCGGATCAGAGAAATCGGCTACCAGGTAATTGTGTGATGCATGGTTGGTTGGTAGTTCCTGGATTGTTTGCTTCAGTTTTTCCTCATCGCGCGCTACCAATGTAATGGTTGCCCCCAGCGTGGCCAATTCAATTGCCGCTGCCTTACCAATACCTTGTGTGCTTCCGCATACAATTGCTGTTTTTCCAGTAAGGTTCAGATTCATAAAATTAGTTTTTCAGTAAAGATAAAGAACACTAACTTTCCAGTAGCAATTAAACCTGTACGATTACAAAACAATTAACTGTTACCCACATGGCTATTAGAAAACCTTTTAACCTAAAACAGTGGATTACGGAGAATCGTGATCTGCTTAAACCGCCTGTTGGAAATAAAAATCTATATGCCGATGCCGGTGATTATATTGTGATGATTGTAGGAGGGCCGAACGCACGCAAAGATTATCATTTCAATCAAACCGAAGAGTTATTCTACCAGTTAGAGGGAAACATCAACGTGCGCATACAAGAAGAGGGTAAAGCAGTTGATATTCCCATCAAAGAAGGTGAAATGTTTTTATTACCCGCTAACACCCCTCACCGGCCTGAGCGGCCTGCTCATACGGTTGGGTTGGTAATAGAATGCAAACGGGAAGATCCAACCTTTGAAGACCGGCTGATCTGGTACTGCGATGCCTGCAATCATAAGCTACATGAATACAAATTTCATTTAGAAAACATTGAAAAGGATTTTCTTCCCCGCTTCCGCGATTTTTATGGCTCGCAAGAATTGCGCACCTGTAAAAACTGTGGCACAGTAATGGAAACCGATCCGCGGTTTGTTTAAACCATGCTATTGCCTGCATAGGAGGCAGCTTATTTACGCATTCACTTAAACGGTCTGCTTTTCAGTATGAATACGCAAAAAGGAATTGCTTATTACAGAAATAGCCCGGTGGGTGATTTAATTATTGAATCGGAAGGAGAAAGCATAACCCGCATTGGTTTTAGGAAAGAAGGGTACGGAACAGAAAGCATAACACCTGTAATTGACCAATGCCTGGCAGAGTTGAATGAGTATTTTACAAAAGGACGTAAATTTTTTCGTTCAATCTTGGCTTTCGCGGAACTGAATTTCAAACCCGGATTTGGCAGGAACTGCTGCATATACCCTATGGCACAACCATTTCGTACGAAGAACTTGCTGTTCGTGTAGGCAATATAAAATCGATCCGTGCGGTTGGGCTTGCCAATGGACAAAACCCGATTGCCATCGTGGTGCCTTGCCACCGGGTAATTGGTAAGAATGGTAACCTCACCGGCTATGGGGGTGGATTAGAAAACAAACAATGGTTATTGGAGCACGAAGGCGCTGTATTAAAACAACTTTCATTGTTCTGAACAAATAGACTAATTTTCAGCATGCAATTTGAAAACTCGCTTGCGTTTGCCCGTAAGCTTGATCGAACCGATCCGCTTAAANAATTTCGTTCGCTATTTCACCTTCCAAAAGTAAAAGGTAAAACAGCGCTTTATTTTACTGGTAATTCGCTGGGGCTTCAGCCGAAATCAACCAGGCAATTTTTGACCGAAGAATTAGCTGACTGGGCCCAACTGGGTGTAGAAGGTCATTTGCACAGCAAACGCNCCTGGTTGTATTATCACAAGTTCACANAAAAAGGATTGGCGTTGCTTGCCGGGGCCAAACCTTCCGAAGTGGTAGCCATGAATCACCTCACAGTAAATTTGCATCTGTTGATGGTTTCTTTTTATCGGCCAACCCAAACACGCTATAAGATCCTTACCGAAGCGGGTGCATTCTCCTCCGATCAATATGCTTTTGAATCGCAGGTGCGGTTTCATAACCTGAATCCGGATACAACCCTTGTTGAACTAAAACCCCGCAATGGCGAGCACGCGTTACGCACTGAAGATATTCTTTCGGCAATTCATCAACATAAAGATGAACTTGCTTTAGTAATTTTTGGAGGGGTACAATACTATACAGGTCAGCTTTTCGACATTAAANAAATTACACAGGCCGGCCATGCTGCCGGTGCGGTAGTAGGGTTTGACCTGGCACATGCCATAGGCAATGTTAAACTGAATCTTCATAAAGATCAGGTTGATTTTGCTGTTTGGTGCAGCTACAAATATTTAAACGCGGGGCCAGGTGCCGTGGCCGGAGTTTTTGTTCATGAGCGTCATGCTAAACGTTTTGATTTACCGCGTTTTGCTGGCTGGTGGGGCCACCATGAACAAGAGCGTTTCCAAATGAAAAAGGGATTTATACCCATGGCAGGTGCGGATGGCTGGCAACTTTCAAACCACCCGGTGCTGCCAGCCGCTGCGTTGTTAGCTTCGTTAGAAATTTTCAGGCAAGCAGGAATAAAACATCTGCAAACCAAAAGCATTTTATTAACGGGTTATCTTGAATACCTGCTAAACCAAACCGGCTGTATGNGGCAAAAATTTTTAATTCTTACTCCTTCCGATAAACGGGCGCGCGGTTGCCAGCTTTCTATTTACATGAAGCAACAAGGCAAANAAGTTTTTGATGTGCTAACCAAAGCCGGTGTTATTGCCGATTGGCGCGAGCCCTCCGTAATTCGTGTAGCCCCGGTGCCGTTGTACAATACATTTGAAGAAGTGTATCGGTTTGCAAAGATTTTTAATGAAGCCTTGAAATAAAAATCAGCATAAGCAATTTGTATTACGGCCTGTTTTAAAAATCAGTCTGATATAGTTTNTTGAATTGCTTTTCTTTTGTACTTGCCGGCAAAGAACGGAACAGCGCATTGCGAACTTTTATCATAAATGGATTTGTAGCCTGCGCAATCTTACCAATGCGGGCCGACTGGTTTGTAATAAAATGAGTACGCTTTAACCGCCTGCTTTCAAAATTAAGAAATGCCGCGCTAAGCTCTCCACCTTTTAAGAGTTCATCATACAACACAGCGGCATCTTCTATTGCCTGGCAAGCTCCCTGCCCCATATTGGGTGTAGTAGCATGAGCTGCATCGCCCAGCAGCAGCACATTACCAAACGCATATTTCGAAATAGGTTTCAGATCAATAATGTCGTTCCATATTAATGCGTCATCGGGNGTTGAGCTTAGTATTGCGGCTGTCTCCTGTGGGTATTTAGCAAACCAGGTTTTCAGATTGGTTATTGTAAAATTTTTAAAACTAGTATTGTTGGCTGTACTATTTACTGTTGCAAACCAATACAATTGATTATCGGCAAGCGGTACTGCACCAAACCTTCCCTGGCTGCCCCAAATTTCGTAGCTGTTATTAATCTTCAATGCGGTATTACCCACAACAGCCCGCCAGCAGGTGTAGCCGGCAAAGCGCGGGGCAGACCCCGGAACCAATTTTTGCCTTATTGCAGAGTGGATGCCATCGGCCACAATAAGATAATCGGTATCAAAACTACTTCCATCTTTAAACAACACCTGTATGTTGTTTTCTTGTATAGCATAGTCAACACACTTCTTGCCTGTATAAAGCTTTACTTCTGGAATTTGCGCCAGCAACACTTCGTGCAACGCTGCCCGGTGAATGGTAAAATTATCAATACCGTATTCCCGGCTTATTTTCAGGCTATCGGTATGGGTAATGGTTTTGTCTTTTTCATCTTTTATAGTAAAGGATGAAAGGATTCTTCCTCTTTCCACTATTTCATTTTTAAGGCCCAGCTTATCGAATGCCTTAATGGCATTGGCCGCAAGCCCCAATCCTGCACCTACGGGTTTCAATGTTTCTGCAGCTTCAAAAACAACAGGGGCATAACCTGCTTTCTGAAAGGCAATGGCTGCGGCCAATCCGGCAATACCACCACCAACAATTGCAACTTTCATATTATTTGATTTTTTCATATCGGGTTACTGAATTTTTAATTGGCTTTAAACTTTGCAGGTAAGTATAAATAGATTCTAAATCTGTTTCTTTCATTCCGGCATACAGATGCCAGGGCATGGGGCTGTTCAGGTCATCGGGTGTAAATGGTGGCGATTGGTAATTACTATCGGCATACAGTTTGAACCGTTGCACAAATGCATTTTTGTCCAGTGGCCAATACCTGTTTCTTTATCCGGGGTAATGTTTGGCGAGCGTACCACGCCCGCTGCTTGTCTAAACTCCATGCCACCACCAAATTCCGAACCTTTTACAATAGATCCTTTATCGGTTTTACTGTGGCAGTCCATGCAGCCGGCAGCATTTACCAAGTAAGCGCCATACAACAACTGGTTGTTTTCATCGGGCTTTGGTTGATGTTGGGCTTCTTGGGGCATTGTGTTAACCAAAAAATTTAACGGAAAGTCCAGTTCGCGTGTTGCAGTATTATTTTGAATTGGTACAAGTGTTCTGATGTATGCAATAATGCTGTAGATATCTTCCTTATAACAATTCACCTAATCTGTCATTCCGGGCATGGCATCCTCTCGTTCAATTTTGCAGCGCGCAAATTTTAAATCCCTTAAAGCAAACCCATATGAATAAAAGACACCCCAGTGTAGCCGGTCTTTTCTTTCTATGGGCATGTTCTGCTACTTTCAGTTCCTGTACAAAAACGATACAACTAGTCCCGAATATATGGGGAAAGTTGTGCCCGTAGGAAAAATTGTTGGCACAAAAGTAGAAAAGGAAATAGCCTGTTCGGGCAGGCAAATTTCGCCTGATGACGGAACTCTACTCATTGCCATTCCAGCCAGAGCTGTAGCAACTGCTACCCCGTTTAGCATTCAGCGTTTATCTAATACCAGCACCGGAGCCGTAGGCGAAGCATACCGTTTGTTGCCTCACGGAGGAAATTTTCAGAAATCCATAAAATTTACTTACAACGCTTTAACAACCCTATCATTCTGCCGCAACAAGACGTAATAGCCTAGCAGAATAACAAACAAATCTGGCATTTGAAAAAAAGTAAACCACCCAATATCCAGTAACTCAAACCTCATTCTTACGTATTTAAGCAAATAAAATTTATGAAAAAGATTATTATACTCATTGTTCTATCCTTCTGGTTTGGAACAAGCTATGGGCAAATCATCGTAAAGGATACCTTACAGCCGGCTTTCGAATGGAGCCTATACCTGATAGACGCTCCGTACATGACGGATGCAGCTAAAACAGAAGCGATCAGAGACAATGGTGGAACTGCTCCTTATAATAGTGGTTTGAGTGCGGAGCACTATGGCAGGTTTTATCGTAACCTGAGCATGGCGCAGGCAACCGATATGGCGCGAAACCTGCATGGCAGTTTGTATTATGGCCATAATGTTTTGTGGAATAAATTCGTAAAGCCTGTAAATACCAGAAAGTATATACTTAACCGGGTGTTGGCTAACATTACTGCATTGGGTACAGACTACCTGGCAATCAAATTGCCTTATGGATATGCTTTTCAACACGAAGAATTTCATCGTGCTGTTATGACTACCCGGCATATATACAGCTATGACGAAGTGTGGAGTTTTGAAAAAGGATTGGATATTGCCGTAACGCATGTGAAAGATGAAGATCTTATGTACTTAAAGGAAAATTTTCCGGCAGACCAGGTGCGCCTATCAGCAGCAGGTGTGGAAGGAGAGTATCGCTACCTGCAACGGATGCGCGAAGATAATTTCTTCAAACAAACCGGCTATCCCATGGTTGGCATTTCGCTGTTAGGTACACTTCATGCTGTAAATTATGTGAACCTGCCTTTTGCCAAAAGATTTAATGCCATTACAGATAGCATTATGGTGCATGACAGGCAAAACATTTTAGCAAGAGATTTTACCGGATACGATTTTTCTGCGTGGGTATATGATTTGTTTACACCCAACGAACCCTATGAAGCCNGGGGCACATGGCCTGGTGGTATTGGTATTAAACGGCCGGTAAAAGAATCGGATTTAACACCAGAAATGAAAAGTTTTCTGAGTGAAACCGGCAACATGCAATACCTGAACTTCGTGTCGCCTTTTATGGTGGGCATTAACAGGCTGCAATTAAAACCCGGTTACTATTTTAACTTTGCTTTGCGCAGCGTTCCTGCCTCTTTCGGGTATTTTGCCGGAGGAGATNTTTTCCTTGACCTTAATAACCGCCAGATGATGGTAAGCCTTGGCGTGAACAGAAGTAAAAACCTAACGCTTCCATCAATTGAATTGCGGTACTACAACCTGATCAAAAACGAGCATTCAAAATTTAATACAAACCTGCAAGTAGCGGGATGGATGCAACCTAAAGACCAATTGTTCGCAGCCAACAAAGCAGAATCTGGAATAACCATAGGAGTTCAACCCAGCTACGCCATTACTGAAAGATTTTCCATGATAGCCGACCTCTCGTATAAAACCAAAGGGTGGGTATTTGGCAACCCTTACCTCGATAATAAATTTAGCGGTCGGGTTGGATTTAGCATGAAAACCCGATAACGTTCAACTGATAAGGTTGTTTAAGTTTCATCATGGAAAGTTTGTAACAAAGTGCTGGTGTGGTACCCCCTCAATTTTACACCTCCCCTACACCACAAAGCTAAAATCTTACTACTTTTCAGTTGATGAAAAACATTGCCATTGCAGGTGCCGGGCTGGTAGGCTCGTTGGTTGCCATTTACTTAAAAAAGCGGGGTTACTCCGTTACCGTATTCGAACGCAGAAGCGATATGCGCCAGGCGGGTGCCGAAACCGGTCGATCCATTAACCTGGCGTTGAGCAATCGGGGTATCCGTGCGTTGCAAGAAGTTGGCCTTGCCGATGAGCTTAAGAAAGTAGCCATCCCCATGCATGGCCGCCTGATGCACGACACGCAAGGCAATCTTTCCTCGTTTGCGTATGGCAAAGAAGGCCAGTTTATCAATTCGGTTTCGCGCAGCGGATTGAATATTGTGTTGATGAATGAAGCTGAAAAGCTGGGTGTCGAATTTAAGTTTGAACAGCGGGTTACAAAGGTGGATTTAGAGAAGACTTCATTAGAAGTTGCCAGGAACCAGTTACCCGTAACCAGTAACCATTCTTTCGATTACATCATCGGTGCCGATGGCGCATTTTCTGCTGTGCGCAGTGCATTTCAATTTACCGATCGGTTTGATTATGAACAGGATTACATCGACCACGGTTATAAAGAACTGCACATTCCACCGNGAGCAGGCGGATCCTTTCAATTAGAANAAAATTACCTCCACATTTGGCCACGCGAAAGTTTTATGATGATTGCGCTGCCAAATCCCGATGGAAGTTTTACCTGTACGTTGTTCTTTCCGTTTGAAGGCACCCCTTCCTTTGATACGGTAAAAACCAGAAAAGAAGTAGAAGTATTTTTCAAAGAAACGTTTCCTGATGCGCAATCGCTCATGCCCGATTTGCTGCACGATTTTGAGAGCAACCCAACCGCCTCGTTGGTTACCATCAAATGCTACCCATGGGTGCGCCACAAAACCCTGTTAATCGGAGATGCTGCCCACGCCATTGTTCCCTTTTACGGCCAGGGTATGAATGCCGGCTTTGAAGATTGCAGAATTTTAAATTCCCTATTAACCAAACACAACGACAATTGGGAAAACATGCTTCCTGAATTTCAGCAATTGCGAAAACCAGATGCCGATGCCATCGCCCAACTTGCGTTGGATAATTTTGTAGAGATGCGGGATTTGGTTGCCGATGCGGATTTTCTGCTTCGANAANAAATTGAAGCCAAACTTTACGAACTCTTTCCGGATAAGTGGATTCCGCTTTATCCCATGGTTACGTTTATGGATACAATGCGATACTCGGAAGCATTGGCCATCAGTAAGAAGCAAAGCAAAATTATGGATGATGTAATGCGGCAACCGGATATTGAAACCAATTGGCGCAAGTTAGATTATAAAAATATTGTTAGCCAACTGGATTGATTGTTTACCTGCCGTCACCATTCATCACTTATAAATTTTACCCGAATCAATTTTAGAGTTAGTTTACCTCATAAAAGAATCCACATGAAATCATTTTGCTTTAGCCTGTTGGCACTGTTTTGTCTTTCAAATCTATTTGCGCAAAGCCCCGACTTACCCAACGATTTTCTTAGCAAAGAATGGCACAAAGAACGCAGGCAAAAGCTACGCGAGAGTATGCCCCAAAATTCTGTTGCCGTGTTTNTTGCCAATGCGGTGCGCAACCGGTCTAACGATGTGGACTATGTCTATCACCAGGATCCGAATNTTTTCTATCTGACTGGCTACCGCGAACCAGAAGCAGTGTTGTTGATTTTCAAAGACAAGCAAACTGCAGCCAACGGTGCCGCGTATGATGAAATAATCTTTGTACAAGAACGTAATGCCCTGCGCGAGATGTGGAACGGCCGCAGAATCGGGGCCGAAGGCACGAAGAGTTTGTTGGGTTTTGAACAAGCTTTTAATGGCAGTCAGTTCAAANAATATAATCTCGATTTCTCTAAATTTAGTGAAGTGTTGTTTTACGATTTTCATAATGATGTTCGGGACAATCCGCGTGATTCGGCCGACTTATTCAGTTTGATAGAACAATTTAAAGAAAAGGCAAACTACCCTAAANAAGACAACAGCATGATTGTTTCGAAAGAACAGCCGAAGAATAACCTGAACACCCGCGGACTCTATCCACTAATGGCCAACCTGCGCGGGATTAAGACAAAAGAAGAAATTGAATTGATCCGCAAAGCGGTTATGATTTCGTGTGTGGGACAGGTAGAGGTAATGAAAGCCATTGAACCGGGTTTAAGCGAACGTGAAATTCAAGGTATCCATGAATTTGTTTTTAAAAAATACCAGGCTGAGGATTTAGGTTATCCTTCCATAGTTGGGGGCGGCCATAACGGTTGCATTCTACACTATATCGATAACTATAAACCGGCCCTTGATAACAAAGAATTAATTTTAATGGATTTAGGTGCAGAGTTTCATGGCTATACTGCTGATATAACCCGAACCATCCCGGTAAACGGAAAATTTTCGCCTGAGCAAAAAATGATTTACGAGTTGGTATTAAGCGCACAGGAAGCCTCCATGAAAGCCTGTAAACCGGGTGTTGAAATGGCACATCTTACCACGGTATCGCGCGAGATTGTGAACAAAGGATTGGTTGAGTTAGGAATTATTCAAACAGGTAACGAAAAGCACTTATACTTTCCGCATGGGGTTTCGCACCACATTGGGTTAGATGTACACGATGCGGGCAATCGGGTGCTGGAACCGAACATGGCCATTACCATTGAACCCGGTATTTATATACCCAACAACAGCGCGACTGATCCTAAGTGGTGGGGTATTGCGGTACGCATCGAAGATGATTACCTCGTAACCAAAGAGGGTTGCGAACTGCTTTCAGGTTATGCGCCCCGAACCGTAGCGGATATTGAAGCCATGATGAAACAATCAAGCCCGCTTCAGAAATTTAAACTTCCGGATATTAGCCCTAAAAAGAACTGAGAAGTCCTCTCAAAAATACTTTGTCATCGCGGATCCTGCACACGCAGAACGATCCCTCAAATCAACACGAGGCCTTCGGGTTATACAGCGATACGAAGCCGGTACTCATCGTAGCGCTGCAGCACTTCTTTCACGTACCGCACGGGGCCATCGCAACGGCAATAACCTACTACTGCAACCGGGTCGCGAAAATATTTTGGATCGCGCTTTTGTAACAGAAAGTACTCTACGTTTTCTTCCCATAGGGTTGGGTCTTTGCCATACTTACGTGTTAATTTCTGTGCATCAATTACGTGCGATAAACCAACATTGTACGAGGCTAACACAAACTTCATTCGCTCTTCTGGGTCGGGTACGGTTTTAGCCCAGTGTTTGTCAAGAAATTTCAGAAAACGAATACCCACGCTAATGTTTTGCGATGGATCCCACAGATTGCTGGCACCAAAATACTTACCGGTTTCGGGCATAATCTGCATCAAACCAATAGCACCGGCCCAGGATTTTACACGCGGATTAAAATTTGATTCCTGGTAGGCCACCGAAGCGACTAATCGCCAATCCCACCCAATTTGCTCCGCGCCTTTTTTNAGCTGCTCATCAAAAGGAGAAAGCTGACCACCCGTTAACGAAGAGTAATCATCTTTTATCCGTGCAAGCGCCAGGCGGTTGCTCTTAAAATACTTGTTGTAGATTACCGTAAACACACCCGATTTNTTGGTCTTTTCCAGCCAGGCATTGATTTCGGTAAGCAATTCTTGCGAGTTGGTGCGCACAGCCCATGCAATTTGTTGCGGTTCACTTAAAACCGTACGAATGTCCAGGTTAGGATAGTATAGTGTATTTACATTCGCTATTGCTTCATCAGTTACCGTGTATTTAATTTCACCAGTAGCTACTTTTTGAATCAGCGATTCTGTTTCGGCCGTAGCACTATCTTCTTTAATGATGATGGGTGATGGCAGTTGTGCGTTTAGCTCCAACAAGCGCTGGCGAAAGGAAGAACCCTTCAAGACATATACCTCCTGCTTGCTAAGTTGTTCAGGTTGTTTAATCAGCTTTTTCTCTAAAATTTCAGGAGCCAGCATACGCCAGTTGGCCGGTTTTTGAACCAACACCTGGTGTGTGTTGAAATGAGGATTGGTAAANGATACATATTGCTTTCGCTCTAACGTAACCGTAAGCGGAAAGGCTAATACATCGCCTTCGCCTTTGTTTAAAAGATCAATGGCTTGTTCAATACCCGAAACCAATTTTACTTTTAAATCAACTTTTAAGTGTGTGCACAACCGCTTTAGTAGTTCATACTCATACCCCATGGTTTGGCCTTTATAAATAAAGTAGCTGATGGAGTTGTTGTCGAGCAGGGCTACCAACGAACCGCGCTTGCGGATGGCATCAAGATCCACATGCACCAGGGGTTCGGTGGCGAAGGGGCTCGTTGTTTAACGGTTTGCAGGCAGATAGGGCTAAAAAAGTAATAAAACCGAAGATTGCCGCCTGAACATAGGTAGGGAAGATACGGCTTACCGGTAATAAAAAAGGCTGTCTCAAAATTGAGACAGCCTTTTTAACAAAACAGGTTGTATTAGTTGAAAATATAACGCAAACCAAACTGCATGTAATATGTAGATGAAATGCTGTTATTATCTCTAAAGGTAGTTTCAACCGGCTGTCTGCCGTTAGATTGTAACCTGAAGGTTGGCTTTACCACACCCCGNGCAGTTACTGCTCCACCTGTTGAAGTTATGTTGGTAGGCACAAGAATACCTGGAGCATTTACTGATTTGTAAATTCCCCAATCTGAGTTTAACAAGTTGCCAAAATTGAAAATATCAAGCGTAAACTGAAGGGTGTTCTTTCTTCCGGCTATATCAGTAAATAAATCCTGAGTAAATCGTAAATCAATTTGATTTCGCCAAGGCATCTTAGCTCCATTGCGTTCCGCATATTCACCTTTATGCTTGCTTAGATACTTGTCTTGCGCTATGTACTTAAANAATAAATCACTTTGTTCAGCAGCGGTTACCACGTTCGGTTCGGCACCTGTTCCATAGTTAAAATCAGTAAAGGTAATTTCAGATGCATCGCGTGGTATATAAATCAAGTCATTAACCTGACCATCCCGATTAAAGTCTGAACTATACGTATAGGAGAATCTTCCGGCAACGGAACCTTCCCAGAACAGGGAGATTTGTGAGGCTAGNTTTTTAAGATATTCTTTACGATAGGATACCGAAGCCACTACGCGGGAAGGCGCAATGTAGCCGGCTGTACTCAGTTGTGGATCATTTGGGTTACCGGTAATCTGGGTAATCTGCCAGGTGTTGATCAACTGATCGCCACTACCATCATAAAGTACTTTGGCATCACTCATTGTGTATGCTATGAAAGCCGAAAATCCTTTATCGAATTGTTTTTCAAGTTTTGCAGACAATGACCAATAATGTCCTTTATTGCCATTGGTTAGCATGATCGGATTCCACGCACTACCGGTTGTTGTGCTTGCCTGGCCACCCGATAATTTATAGATAAACTTATCCACATTTGCCGTTGGGAAAATCGGGCGATTATCAGGATATCCATCTACATTTAAAGCAGTAGGGCTTTGCAGATTATGGTTAATCCCCAAAGCAGTATTAATATCCTTCGTGTAGATTCCTTCCAAACTACCTACTAAGCCAAATGGTAATTTTTTATCAACACCTATGCTGGTTTTCCAGGCTTGTGGAAATTTGAAGTCTGGATCAATTGCACTAAAGGTAGATGGAATGGAGGTACCTGCTGCCGGAGGAACTGCCGGGCGGTATGGTTCAATCTGAAACGGACCGGGTGTGTTGCCTTGTCCTGAAAATGTTTCAGTAAACTGCAACAATCCGGCATCACCAGACTGTGCCACTAACCATACGGTTGGTACACGACCCGTGAAAATACCTGTTCCACCACGTACCTGTAAGGAACGATCGCCTTTNACATCCCAGTTAAAGCCTACACGAGGCGACACCATTACCCGTGCATCAGGCAATACTCCTGAGTCCATTTTTTTNCCATTTGCAAAAGTAAGTGGCTCAACCAACGGATGTGTTTTAATTCCATCCACTGAAGGGAAGCTGGCTAAATCGAACCGAATACCGGCTGTTAATTTCAGGCGATCGTTAATTGACATTTCATCTTGCCCATAAACTGAATATTGGTTATATCCAATATTTGGAAATGCTTGTTTGAAGCCAGGTGAAAGTGAGTACGTAATTGCATAGTTGATTGGATTAAGTCCTCCAATAAAATCGTCCCANCTGGCAAATACGTAGTAACCTGTACCAAACCGTTGAAACCCGTTTTTAGTCTTTTGGAAATCTGCCTGAATACCGGCTGTTATGTTATGAATACCAGTAGTAAAGGTTGCAAAATCAACAAGCGAATAGGTGGTTACATCGCGCAGGTTTCCAAAGGTAAACAGTTCATAACCAAACGTAGTGAGTGTTCGGTTATTGGCAGCATCGCCATCCAGAATGTCCACAAATGGAAATTGGCTACTTTTCGAACTACGCGGATCATTCTGGTGCGTATAAGTAAACCGCAGCGTGTTGGCTATTTTACCAAATAATGAGTTAGCCTCTGCCGCCAGGGAATAAAAGTTTGCTTCCTGGAAATAGCCTGCATTCTTAAAGAACATTGCATTGTTGCTTTGCCGGTTATACCCATTGGCAGCATTAAAACCAGAACCTGAAGTAGATGTACTGGGGAATGATGGGGATTTGCTCTCCACCTGGCTATACCGCACATTAATCCGATGATTTTCATTAATGTTCCAGTCTAACCGGGTAACAAAACGAGTGTTGCCGCTTTCGTTATCGTATCCCTGATAAGGGCCTGTTTCATAACCATAGGTGGTTCTCAAATAATTGCTTACATCATCCAAAAANGTGGCAGTTGGGCGACTTACCTCAGGCGAAACGGCTGGGTTAAAAGGCTTTTCGGGTGTGGCAGCTACCTGCAACTGGCCGGGCCGGGTTTCAGCTGTTTTTTCATAATTAACAAAGAAAAACAGCTTGTTCTTCACAATTGGCCCGCCCAAGCGGATACCATAAGTTTTAATATCAAGTGGTGCGCGTGTTAATGGTGTATTATCACCAACTTTATTTCCTTGCTGTTTTTCACTTCTCCAAAACGTATAAGCCGATCCGGAAAAATTGTTTGTACCGGAACGCGTAACCGCATTGATGGAGCTACCAATAAAATTGGCCTGACGAACATCGTATGGAGTAATGTTTACAGAAATCTCTTCCAAAGCATCCAATGAAATCGGAGATCCGTTTGCGGGCAAATTCGATCCAATACCAAATGTGTTGTTAAAATCAGAACCATCAACAGTAATATAGTTTTGGCGATAGTTACCTCCTCCAATAGCCCCCGTACTGTTGGATGAAGCCTGCGGAGTCATTCTGATCATATCGTTCATGCTTCGCGAAATGGTTGGCATCGTCATTATCTGTCTTGAGCCAATATTCGTGAGGGTTCCGTTGCGACTGCTATTCATAATTGCATCTTCAGTAGCAACCACCACAATTTCATCTAATTGGGTGCCTTCTTCTTTCATTAAATGATTAAGCACATATGGTTCTCCCAATTTCAGGTAAATATCACCATATGCTTGTGTCTGATACCCTACAAAACTGATCGTTACTTTGTAAGGCCCACCTACCCGCATGTTTTGGATAGTAAATTTTCCATCTAAGTTGGAAACTGTACCATAGGTTGTTCCGGATGGTTCGTGAACGGCCACAATATTGGCNCCGGGAATACCAGCTCCCGCCTCATCTCTGGCGGCACCCGTAAGTGTAGCTGTAGTAACCTGTGCATTCATTGAAAGTGTTAATCCAAATGCAAAGGACATTAGCAGTAAAATTTTCCTCATAAAATTGGGTTTAAGTAATTGGATTTTCAGGCAGCAAAAATATCTCTTTTACCCTTCAAAAACGAAGGCTCCGTTTTAAATCTTTCTAACATTTTATTAACAATTTAATAAACAGCTAACCGCTTATATGTTAACGTTTGCAGATTGAAGCAAAAACTAATTATTTGAAGTTATTGCCACGCTTTTAGCACGCTGAGTATTGGTTACAACAGAAGCACGCCTGCTGCCAATGGTCTGCCCTGAAACGGGCCGGCAAACCCTACCCCTTTCTATATGGTATGTTCTTCCTGCTGGCCTACCGAGATCAGGTGAAAATTCAATCAAAAATCAATCCCCTAAATTGCACATTGAATATCAGGGGCAACTGCCCTAGCTACTGTGTATGATCTGTAAAAATCAACCTACGGCCGCTTTCAGAAAATCATTTAGCGGCTTCATAGCCTTGGCAACTTCGGCTGCCGTTTTTACAAATTTTTTGTCTTGTACGGCTTTATCTGTAAAGTAATGAGATATCACAAAACTCTTATTCTTCAGCAGGCCAATGTGCGGATGATCTTTTGGATAACCCTTGGGTGCGGTTTTCAGTTTGTCGAAATCATCTAAGCCGGTAAAATATTTNTTAAACTTTTTGTCGTTCAGGATTTTCAGAAAGTCGTTCGTGTTGTAATCAATCTCTTGCCGGATTTTGGCAAGGTTCTCCGGNTTTGGCATATAAAATCCACCAGCCATAAAACTTTTACCCGGTTCGATGTGAATATAATAGCCCGGCTCCTGATCCATCTTACCATGCGCAGAAAGGCCCGCGCCCATATTGGTTTTATACGGGCGTTTATCTTTGCTGAACCGCACATCGCGATAAATTCGAAACGCCAGCTTACGAGGATTTAAGCCCGCCAGGCTTTCATCAAACTTCAAAATTTCTTTGTGTAGGGCTTCTACAAAATCATCAAAATACGTTTTGGCTTCTACGTATTTAGTCTTGTTCTTCTCAAACCATTCGCGGTTATTATTTTTGGCAATAGCCTTCAGAAAAGATTGAATTGCTGCTAAATTCATTTTCTAGGTTTGTGGCAATGCAACCGACTGTGCCAAAATTGATTCATGCTTACTCGAAACAGACAATTGCGATTTGGTTTTGCAATAAAANATCAATCCCTTGTACGAAGTAACATACGTAAAGGTTGTTCCAAAAAANTGAGTGCTTGTTGTTACTACTGCCAGGCCTTCATTTCGATTTAGCAAATTCTGAAAATCCTCGGGCGCTAGTTTTACAAACACCCCGTTCATTCTGAGTGCTTGCTGAGAATTGTGGTAAGCTGTGTGTGGTATCATCAACGTAACATTAACCTTCGATAGTCTTTACCTTATACTGTAGTATTTCACGATCGCGTGTTAAGATTGTCATATTCTCAATCGATGCTTGCGCGACTAATAGCCTGTCAAATGGATCCCGGTGTATCAAGTCGAGCTCCCTTGTCTTTAAAATATGTTTAATGTTGATCGGAAGAAATTCAAAATCCTTTTCAACCTCTTCAATAAAACCATTTGGGATTTTCAGTTTATCTGCCTTTGATTTAATCACTATCTCCCAAATAATTGCATCACTAACATAAATTTCGTTGGTACCATTCTTTATTATTAAAGAAGCCTCCTCTTTTAGTTTTAGGGGATCAAGGTACCACCAAAGCAAAATATGAGTATCGAGCAAAAATTTCATTTTACGTACTCATCAAATTCGGGTGGTAATTGGTCAAAATCAGGCGCTATCCAAATCTTTCCTTTAAACTTACCCCCACTCTATCCTTCCTTTTCTTTGGTATTTTATTAATAGACACAAGTGGTTCGCCATTTCTGGCAATGATGATCTTTTCCCCGCGTAAAACCCGCTCTATCAACGCAGATAGATTGGTTTTAGCCTTATGAATGTTTACCATTTCCATTTAGCTAAGTTAGCTAATTTCATAAAAACTCCAAAATTGTCTCCAATCCAATACCCCGCGAAGCTTTTACTAATATTGTTGAATCCTGTATCGGGTTTTTCTTTAATAACTCAATTAAGCCGGCTTTAGAGGAAGAATACACTGCGCCTGGAAACTGAGCGCTGGCCGATTGCATCAGCGCGCCACATAAATACACAGAATCAAAATTTTTGCTTTTCAACAATTCTCCAATACGCGCGTGTTCCTTTGCTGCTTCCTCTTCCAACTCAAACATATCGCCAACAATGGCTACTTTCTTNTTGGCTTTCATAGCGGCCAGGTTTTCAATGGCTGCTTCCATCGAACTGGGGTTTGCATTGTAGGCATCTAATATGATTGTGTTGGAACCTTTGGTAATTACCTGCGACCGCATATTACCCGGAACATATTCTGCTATTGCCCGGTTGGCGTCTGTTGCCGCTACACCAAANAATTTTCCAATACAAAGTGCGGCCGTTATGTTCTCAAAATTATAAGCGCCCATTAATTGTGTTTGCACGATGGCCCCCGCTTCGGTCTTAAAACGGATAAACGGATCTGCTTCCAGCAGCACGGCATGATAATAATCTCCCACAGCCGGATAAAAGTAAGGTTGTTTAAACCGCTTGGCCATGTTAGCCAGTATAGGATTTTGCGAATTGATAAATACGGTGCCGTTATTCGAAATCAGGTGCTGGTATAGTTCCGACTTCCCNCGAATAATATTTTCAAACCCGCCAAAAGTACCAATGTGTGCCTTGCCAATGTTAGTAATAAATCCGTGCGTAGGGTTGGCAATAGAACAAAGCAGGGCAATTTCACCTACATGGTTGGCCCCCATTTCAATAACTGCCATTTCGTACGAATCATCAATCGATAAAACAGTTAGCGGTACCCCAATATGGTTATTGAGATTACCTTTGGTAGCATGCGTTTTAAATTTNTTGCTCAGCACAGCCAAAACCAATTCCTTGCTGGTGGTTTTTCCATTCGATCCCGTAAGGCCAACAACCGGTATTTTTAATTGACTGCGATGATATTTTGCAAGTGCCTGCAGTGTTGCTAATGTATCCTCCACCAGAATGCACCGATCGCTTACAACATAGTTGGCATCGTCCACCACGGCATACGATGCCCCATTTGCCAACGCCTGGGCTGCAAACTCGTTGGCATTAAACTTATCTCCGCGTAGTGCAAANAACAGACAACCCGGAACGATCTGGCGGGTATCGGTGGATACCTTTCTTGATTCTAAAAAGTGCAGGTAGAGTTCTTGAATGTGCATGCGATTGTATGAAACTAAACTATCTTGCAGGCAAGATAACAGGTGCCTGGGGGTAAGCGTTATAGAGTTTGAAAATATTTTTATGAAGACCGGCTGGCTTGTGTGCTTTCTTACTTTAACGTTTAGTGCTTTCGGTCAGTTTACCTATACGATCGATCAAAGCATACCCGTAGAGACCTCTCACATACTTTCCATGCCCTGGGCCGGTGGTCTTAACGCTGCGCAAATCAACACCCTGGATATAAATGGCGACACCAAAGACGATTTGGTTGTTTTTGATCGCACAGCCAATAAAATCTTCACCTACGTGAATACCGGTAGCCGCTACCAATACGCTCCGGAATATGAATCGCTGTTTCCTTCCGAAGTAACACAATGGCTTTTGCTGCGCGATTTGAATTGCGATGGTAAANAAGATTTGTTCACGAGCGATCCGTTTGGCATGATTGCCTTCATCAATACCACACAGCCGCAACAAACTTTATCGTGGCGCGCCTACAATCCCGGCTTTCCCATCTTAACCAAAGGTTTTACATCGAATGTAAACCTGCAACTCAATGCTTCGGACATTCCTGTAATTGACGATATTGATGGCGATGGCGACCTGGATATTTTAAACGTTCGCTTTGTAGGTATTGGCACCATTGAATACCATAAGAATCTGAGTATGGAACGCACCGGCACGTGCGATTCGTTACAACTGGAGCGGGTAACACAAACGTTTGGCAACCTGGAAGAGTGCGACTGTAACTNNTTTGCCTTTGGCGGTGCTCCCTGCAATTCTATACCAAACGGCCGGACTGAACATGCCGGTGGAAAAGCAATGCTAACCATCGACACCGATGGAGATGGTGACCGCGATTTGTTCTTTAGTGAAGAAGCATGTACCGAACTTTCGTTTCTCGAAAACAAGGGTACTTCTGAAACCGCAAACATGAACAGCGCTACCTTATTTCCTGCTGCTAACCCCATCAACTTCATGCTTTTTCCGGCTGCCTACCATGAAGATGTGGACATGGATGGCAAGCGCGACCTCCTTGCATCGCCCAATGTATATGCAAGAACTTTTACGAACTCCATCAACTTCAGCCAGTCGCTTTGGTATTATAAAAACACAGGCACCGAACAACTACCCCAGTTTGTGTTTCAACAAAACAATTTCTTACAAGATGAAATGATTGATGTGGGAGATTACGCGGTTCCCGCATTTATGGATGCCGATGGCGATGGCGATCAGGATATGTTCATCAGCAATTTTGCCGGGCCGGGCTTTGCCAGCACAGTTCGGGTTTATGAAAACACCGGCTCAGCTACCGAGGCCAATTTCAAACTCGTGAATGAAGACTTTGCCAGTTTTTCAACCTCGCCTTTGTTTAATGTAAAGATTCAGTTTGCCGACATGAATGCCGATGCCACACTGGATTTTGTTTTTACCGCCACTAATTTTCAAACAGGTATTACCAGTTTATACTTTATACCAAATCAATCTACCAGCCGGCTTGATATAAGCGGGCAAACATTTCAGGTAGTGAATTTTTCTTTTGGACAGCAGGAAAACATTTTACTGATAGATGTAAACCTGGATGGCAAAACCGATATCCTGATTGGAAAAGCTACCGGTGCCGTTCAATATTGGCAAAACACAGGCGGTACTCAACCTGTTTACACCCTGAAAAATGAGAGTTTTCTTGGGTTAACATCCAGTACTGCCAGGCAAAATCCCGCATTAGCTGCGGCCGATCTGGATGGCGATGGGCGCGCAGACCTGGTAATGGGAAATCAACGCGGGGAATTAACCTTGTTTGGAGATTTTCGGGCGCAGAACACAAACATTCAGGGTGTTTCCGAAATCATCTTCAATCCGATTACTGAAACGCATGAATCGAGAAACCTGNGGGGCCGCATTTGGCCAACCACTGTTAACCTGTTTAACAGCAACAAGCCAGCCATTGTATGCGGAACGACTACCGGAGGCCTGGTAGTGCTGAAGAATGAAGATGGGGCTACCCTTCCGGATGAACCCTTGATTGAAATTTTTCCAAACCCAATTCATGCGAATGAAACTTTCAACATAAAAACAGATCGTAACATGCTGGTTCAATTCTACAACCTGATGGGCCAACGGATTTCCAATAGTTATTTCATTCCGGCCAACCAGGAATACCCCATTCAGGTTTCCGGATTGCTGCCCGGTATTTATATTGCCCGGTTTTCTTACCAGGGTAAAACCACCGGCAGGCGTTTTGTTGTTATACATTGAGTTTGATTTCATGAATTTATTTGGAGTAGTGTTTGATATGGACGGGGTGATTGTGGACACCAATCCCTACCATAAAATTTCGTTAAAACAATTCTGTGAAAAATATGGATATCATTTTTCAGATGAAGAATTGATTAAGCGTATTTATGGTCGCACCAATAACGAGTGGATCACCAACCTATTTGGTAAACTTTCCAAAGAGAGATTGCTCGAGTTAGGCGAAGAAAAAGAAGCAATGTTTCGGGCTATTTATAAAGACGCGATTGCTCCCGTTGCCGGGCTGGAATTATTTTTAGAAAAATTATCCAATCAAAAATTCCTTGTGCCATCGGTACTTCGGCCCCGCGCAGCAATGTGGATTTTGTTTTGAACAATACCGGCTTGCGCAATTATTTTCCGGTAATTCTGGATCAATCGCATGTTGAGCACGGTAAACCCAACCCGGAAATTTATCTGAAAACAGCCCAGGCATTAGCCCTGGCACCAACTCAAACTATTGTGTTTGAAGATTCCCTTTCGGGGATAGAAGCTGCCCAACGGGCCGGGGCCCGCGTAGTAGGTGTAACAACCACCCACACCCCGGCAGAGTTAAAACATTGCGACCTGGTTATACCGGATTTTACACACCTTGAGTTGGAAAGTCTTGCGATGGTTCTCCGATCGTAAGCTTATTGTATTAAGTTATTTGCGAATGCGTATTTGATTAAGCCAACCAGGGTAGAAGTATTCGTTTTTCTGAAAATATTTTTACGATGCGTCTCCACGGTACGCTCACTAATAAACAGTTTGTCGGCAATTTGTTTGTTGGAATATTCTTTGGCGATCAGGTTTAATACTTCCCGCTCACGCGCTGTAAGCAATTCTTCGGGTTGCTTTCCTATATCGGTTAACAACATGCGTGTTATTTCAGGGCTTACGTACGGCATGCCCCGAATAATTTGGTGGAGCGCATTTNTTNAATTCAAGTTGCTGCACACTTTTCATAATGTAACCATCCACACCTTCCTTTAAAATCAGCCGCACCAGGGCAACCTCATCGTGCATACTCAGAATTACTCTTTTAGTAGCGGGTAGTTTATCTTTTATCCACACACATAAATCCAGGCCACTGGCATCGGGAAGGCGATAATCGGTAAGTAAAACATCAGGGTGCTTGGTCTGTAATAAACTCATCGCTTCCTCAGCGCTTCCTGCAGTAGCGACAATCTGAAAGTTATTATCCTGGTCGAACATGGATTTTAAACCATCCAGCACAATGCGATGATCATCAACCAACATAAGTTTAATAGGACTGCCCGTGTTCATTTAAAGAAAAACTGTGCGCCTTAAAGGTAAACGCTCATTAAATCCTACACAAGTTTCAAGCAATGCTATTGAGGCAAAAACTGAAATGGGATCTGATCGGGGTTATAGATGTTGGGCATTCGGCCCCAGTTTAATGCAACCAGTATCAGCAAGGAAAAAGCCGAAAANAGTAAAGCTACCCCNCATGTACTGAAAGGATTGAGATTATAATACTCCAGCACAAAAGCCGCTATAAAAGAAAGTACCACCAACCCGCAAGCCCAGCCTATCAACCGGTGCAAATGTTTTCCACACATATAAGTGGTGGCGCTTTTTGATTTCAGGTGAAAGTGCAGAATACGCACAAACGTTGCATATTGTCGCGACCGATCTTCACATTCGCAACCCGACAAATAATACTGATTGCTGATTGCAATGGCCGGTTGGCCATCCGGTTGTACAATAACTTTAAACCGATTTCGCGATCTGCATAAACGTATAGCGGTAATCATCGCATAAGGAACCGCACGCGCACTGCCATCCATTTGCACAATAAGGTTATAATCAGTTAGAGATACCGTGCAGGGCTTTTCATGCGCACTGTTTTTAAACGTGTATTCGGTTGAAACTTTCATACAGGCAAAATACCTGCGTTTACCTCTGTATTAAATACCACAAGAGAGGTATTCAAACATACGTGGTAGCACGGAGTCAGGCGGCTTGCGCAATCGCCAGGGGCACTGTGGCTACCAGGGTTGTTCCCCTTCGGCCGGGAGTGGTGTCAATTTCAATGCTTCCTTTAATCATGTGCAGGCGCGAATTAATATTTTTCCAGCCATTGCCGGTGCCTTCGGTAAGCAAACTTAAATCAAAGCCATTGCCATCATCTTCTATGGTAAGCACAAGTTCTTGCGGGTGTTGTACCATCTGAATGGCAATCTGGCTTGCCTTTCCATATTTTAATATGTTGTTCACCCACTCCTGGCAAATACGATACAGGGCAATGCGCAAATCATCTGGCATGGCTTCATCCAGATCAAAAGTTTGTACGGTTACTGAAACTGCCCCGGCCCGGGTAATGCGGGCTGCAAATTCTTTTACTGCTTCACTTAATCCATTCTTCATCAACACCTGGGGCATCAGGTTAAAGGCGATGTTCCGGATTTCGGTATTCATATCATTTAACACACCCAGCGCATGTTCAACCGTAGGCTTTTCAATTTTNTCTTTCGATAGGGTTAGCCGCAAGGCAGAAATCATNTGCCCGAAACCATCATGCAAATCGGCAGCAAATCGTTTTCGTTCTTCTTCCTGCGAGGCAATTACCGCCTTCAATTGTGCTTCGCGCAACGCGGCTCGCGTTGACTGCAATTCGGCTTGCTGTTTTAATCGCAATCGGTTTTTCCACAGGTATCCCAATGCCAGAATTAATGCCAGTACACCCAACAGGGCCACAATGGCCTGCATGCTTTGAGTAAGCCTTGTATCTTTAACCTGGTTCTCCTGCCGGAGCAGCAGAATTTCATTTTCCTTTTTNACGGTTTCATACTTGGTCTGCATTTCGTGAATTACTTTGGCTTTGTCCAGGTTAAACAAGCTATCGTTTAAGACATGTTGCCGCTCGCGATACGCATAGGCCGTTTTGTAGTCGTTTAATTGCAAATGTGCATCGGCCAACGCACCCAACGTAAACTTCACCAAATCGGTATAACCAATGGCTTCGCCCTGTTTTAATCCGGCTTCAAGCGATGCAATCGCTTCTTTTTTTTTTGCCTGAAGCAACACTTCTCCATTTGTTACCAGGTTTACGGCCACACCTTGTTTATCGCCAAGCTTTTGGCGAATGCGGCTCGATTCGCTTATGTAATTAAGCGCCTGGGTTAAGTTCCCCTCATGAAGCGCTACTTCAGACAGGTCGAGCAGAACATATCCCAATCCTACACTATCGGCTGTCTTTTTGCGGATTTCATAAACTTCGAGATAGTAGGGTTTTGCTTCTTCAATTTTTCCGCGCCTGGAAAGAAACGATCCGCGATGTGCCAGCGCGGTACCAAGCCGCGTAAGATCATTTACCTCACGGGCATTTTCTTCGGCAACCGCTAAACAGGCCAGTGCTTTATCCAATTCATTTTGCTTATGGTAAAAAACCGCCATTTCATTATTTACAGCAGCAATACCCGCTTTGTCCTTCAACGCTTCGAATACTGCAAGTGCCCGAAAATATTTTTCCTGCACATGCTCATAGTCTCCCGAAAGGTAGGTTACAATACCCCAGTTCATTTGTGCATAGGCTTCTTCCTGTTTCCACCCGTTGGCCGCTGCATTTGCAGCAGCCCACTCGGCCAGGGTTTTGGCGTTATTAAAATCGGCACTGTATAGTGCGTAAAAATTTTGATTAATAAACAGAACCTTCTGCCGGTCGGTAAGGCCTTGCATTTGGGCCTCGCTTCCGGCTGCATCAAATTGGCGGGCAGTGGCTGAAAGGTTGAAGAAAATAAACAGAACGGGCCAACAGATTTTCATAGGCTGGGGTTTAGGAGTTGGCGCTAAAGTTAATGGGCTGGAGTGCGATCAGCAAAACATAAGTAACAAGCTAAAAATCAATTATTTAGGGTAGATATGGATGATTCCTCCATTAATTTAAAAACTGCTTTGGATATTTGGGGTCTATTTCCCGATATTTGCAGTCCCTTTTAGAGAAGGGGTACTAAAATTCAATCATATTATGGCACGAGTTTGTCAAATTACCGGAAAGAGACCCCAGGTTGGAAATAACGTTTCGCACGCGAATAATAAAACCAAGCGCAGGTTTTATCCCAATCTTCAAACCAAACGTTTCTTTATTCCTGAAGAAAACAAGTGGATCACATTAAAGCTTTCTGCCAAAGCAATTAAGACCATCAACCTGAAAGGGATAACGGCCGTTTTGAAAGAAGCCAAAGCTAAAGGAACACTTTCTATCTAATTACGATTTAATCAGGCTGCACCATGGCAAAGAAAGGCAATAGAATTCAGGTAATATTAGAGTGTACAGAACACAAGGCTACCGGCCAGGCTGGTATGAGCCGTTACATTACCACCAAAAACCGTAAAACACGACCGAGCGTATTGAGTTGAAGAAATACAATCCGGTATTGAAAAAATATACAGTTCACAAAGAAATTAAGTAATCATGGCAAAGAAAGTTGTTGCAAGCTTAAAGAAAACTGACGGTAAGAATTACGCTAAAGTGATTCGCGCAGTGCGCTCTGAAAAACAGGCGCGTATGTCTTCAAAGAAGAAATTGTAGCAGCCGACCTGGTAAAGGAAACGCTGGCCAAGAAAGGTTAATTCAAATTCCTTTCAGAGATTAAGAAAGTCCCCGCAGCGGGACTTTTTTATTACATCTCACAACCATGTGCTAACCCAAACGATGGCCCCCATGTGGATTATCTGTTTTACTTAAGTAACTTCACCGCATGTCATTTCTATCAAACCTGTTTTCTAAAGAAAACAAAGAAAGCCTGGACAAGGGCTTAGAGAAATCGAAAGAAAGTNTTTTCGGAAAACTGAGCAAAGCTATTGCGGGTAAATCCACGGTGGACGATGAGGTGCTGGACAGCCTCGAAGAAACGCTCGTTTCATCTGATGTGGGCATTAACACTACCCTTAAAATAATTGAGCGCATACAGGCACGTGTGGCCCGCGATAAATACTTAGGCACTTCTGAGTTAGACAAAATCCTGAAAGAAGAAATTGCCGGCCTGCTGGCAGAGAGCAATACCGAACAAACTAACTTTGAAATTCCGAAGGACAAAAAACCGTATGTGCTGATGGTAGTAGGTGTAAACGGGGTAGGTAAAACCACTACCATCGGAAAACTTTCTGCACAATTTAAGAAGAGTGGAAAATCGGTGGTGCTGGGTGCAGCCGATACCTTCCGCGCGGCCGCGGTGGATCAATTAAAACTTTGGGGCAAGCGCGTGGGCGTGCCTGTCATTTCAAGAGGGATGAATACCGACCCTTCGGCTGTAGCATACGATGCAGTGGAATACGGTGCAAAAGAAAATGCCGATGTAATTATTATTGATACGGCCGGTCGTTTACACACCAAGGTAAACCTGATGGCTGAACTCTCAAAGATTAAACGTGTGATGCAANAAGTAATACCCGATGCGCCACACGATGTAATGCTCGTGTTAGATGGAAGCACGGGTCAAAATGCGGTTGTGCAGGCGCGCGAGTTTACCAAAGCCACCGATGTAACGTGTTTGGCTATTACCAAACTTGATGGCACAGCCAAAGGGNGTGTGGTAATTGGAATAAGCGATGAGTTTAAAATACCGGTACGCTACATTGGTGTAGGCGAAAAAGTGGACGACCTGCAGGTGTTTAATAAAACCGAGTTTGTGGATTCGTTGTTTAAGCGAATTGGTTAGTCCGCCATGCTGAAAGATCTTTCCGCAATCATTACATGGGATAACCAAAGATTTTACCTAACCAGCCTTTCTAAACGGCACTCTCCAAAACACCTGATAGTTAAACCCCCAGTAAAGTCCTTTAAAAGGCAAACCAAAACCCGGAATGTCATAGGAATCAAAGCCCGGAGTGTCTTTGGTGTGAGGTAAAAATTTCATTCGCCCGGTATAACCCATCCAGAACCCACGCCATACTTTTACGCGCAAACCAGAGGTTAACTCAATCCAACCGGCAGTCGCATCCGGATTAGAAGCTGCCAGGTGCGAGGTTGGGAATAATTCGGGAGTAACCGTGTAAGAAACCCGCTCGCTATACTGCGCACGGCCGTATCGCATCCCGATAAANAACATATTCTTGTCCTTATCTTTTAATAAGAAGTTAACATCAACGCCCAGCCGAAAATAATTGCCTTCGTTGTTATAAAGGCCGTTGGTAAGTGTGGCTTCGCGCGACCATTTTCCGGCTTCGAAAATCGGGTAGTAGCGGCCCAGATCTATATCAGCCGAAATTTCCCAACTATTGAGTGGTGCCTGCCCAATGGTTTTNCCGATGGCTATCAGATCGGTGCCCACGCGCAAGCCGGTGGGTTTGCGGATGGCACGCAACGAATCGCGTTGGTTGGTTTGTGCTTCCGCCTGCAAGCAGCATACAAGCAGCAAACTACTCCACAATAATTTTAACATTGGTGCCGGCATTGGTAGCAAGTTTGTTGTTGAGCACGGTTATATTTTCAAAGGAGGAATCTCCCAGGGTTAAGTCTGTTATATAGGCTAATGCTCCGCAATTTTTGAAACTACTTCTGTTTGCAATCGATAGTTGAACGAGATCGTTTCAGCTACCGCTCCAAAATAGAAAGTAATTGCAACCTGTGTTTCGGTCGGGTTAACCGGAAGTGAAATGGAGCTAACGATGGTATCCTCGGGGATGAGGATTCCTTCCACCCCGAAATGGTGAGGGAATCAATTTCTACCTCCACCAATTCGTCATCGGCATCATAAAATGCAAAAGTTACCAGGTTAGTCGAGGTATCAAAACAATCGGGTTCGGTAAGGCAACCCCACAACCCCAGCAACAAAATGCACAATAGCCGAACGAATTTCAAAATACTTCAAGTTTAGTGCAAATATACCTTGCCGGCACGAAACTCAATTGCCTGAGGTATTTCGTATTTTTGCAGGCTAATTCGTTAGCCGTGAAAACCAAAGGCTCCAAAAAGACAAAAGTTAATATTGTAACACTGGGTTGTTCANAAAACCTGGTGGATTCGGAAGTGCTGTTGACCCAGCTACGCGGTAATGGGATTGAAACTGCCCACGAATCGAAANAAGACGATGCCAATATTGTGGTAATAAACACGTGCGGCTTTATCGACAATGCCAAGCAGGAATCCATTGATACTATTTTGCGTTATGTGGATGCCAAGGAGGAAGGCATTGTAGAAAAGGTGTACGTGACCGGATGTTTATCAGAACGATATAAAGACGATTTGCAANAAGAAATTCCGGATGTAGATGCCTGGTTTGGTACACGCGATTTATCGCGCTTGTTAAAACAACTAAATGCCAACTACAAGCACGAACTGGTGGGCGAGCGCATTCTTACGAACCCCAGTCATTTCGCTTACTTAAAAATTTCAGAAGGATGCGACCGGCCCTGTTCCTTTTGTGCCATTCCGCTTATGCGGGGCAAACACATTTCTAAACCCATTGAAGAATTAGTACTGGAAGCAAAGAACCTGGCCAAANAGGGAACCAAAGAATTGTTGCTGATTGCACAAGACTCGACTTACTACGGGCTGGATTTGTATAAGAAACGAAACCTGGCTGAACTATTAAACCACCTGGCCGATGTAGAAGGGATTGAATGGATTCGGTTACACTATGCATTTCCAACCGGCTTTCCGTTAGATGTGCTGGATGTAATGGCAAGCCGGCCTAACATCTGCAAATACTTAGATATACCGCTACAACATGGAAGCTCGCGTATGTTGCAACGGATGAGGCGCGGAACCACCCGCGAANAAACAGAAGCACTCTTAAACTCCATTCGCGAAAAAGTGCCCGGCATTGCCATACGTACTACACTAATTGCAGGACATCCGGGTGAAACCGAAGCGGAGTTTGACGAAATGATGAACTTTGTAGAAACCTCACGCTTTGACCGGCTGGGTGTGTTTCCTTATTCGCACGAAGATAATACACACTCCTATTCCATGGCCGATGATGTGCCCGATGATGTAAAGCAAGCCCGTGTTGCTCAATTAATGGATTTACAACAAGGCATTTCGCTGGNNCTGAACCAACAGAAAATCGGAAAGACCATGCGGGTATTAATTGATCGCAAAGAAGGCGGAAGTNTTTTATGGCCGCACCGAGTTTGACTCGCCCGAAGTAGATAACGAAGTAATTTTAGATGCCCGTAACACCTATTTGCGCATTGGCGATTTTGTAAACGCTACGATTACAGCGGCCAGTGAGTTTGACCTGGTAGCCGAACCGGTTTAACAGGATTTTAACAAGCTGATCCACTTGTAACTTTATTTATGAACTTTATCAGAAAATAGCCGTTATTCGGGATATGTTTTCACACACCTGTTGGTAGTATGCGCATTCAGAAATCAGAACTGGCCGATACCCAGGCCTTCTCTTCATTTNTTCTCGACTACATTCATCAAAAGAATTCTCTTAGACCGTTCTACGCGCAATTTCCAAACATCCAAAATTTTAAAACCCAGATTGAAAACAAAGGCAAATCCTTTCCACAGCACACCNGGAATATCTTAGCGGATGTTTTGCTGGATCAATACAAAGGGTTAACTATTTCAAAACACACACAGAAAAATCTGGAGTCGCTTAAAAATCAGAATACGTTTACGATTACTACCGGTCATCAATTAAATATTTTTACCGGCCCGCTTTATTTTGTTTATAAAATTGTAACGGTAATCAATGCCTGTAAACAACTCAAACAGGAATACCCGCATTATAATTTTGTACCAGTTTACTGGATGGCTTCGGAAGATCATGATTATGAAGAAATCAAATCCTTCCGGTGTCTGGAAAAATATGTGTGGGAAACTAACCAGACCGGAGCGGTTGGCCGGTTTAACCCCAAATCAATCGAAACGCTCTTCGATCAGATTCCGNGTGATATCTCCGTTTTTAAAAATGCCTATTCCAAAAATAAAACCTTAAGCGGAGCGGTTCGTCACTATGTGAATGCGTTGTTTGCAGAGGAAGGGTTGGTGGTGGTAGATGCCGATCATCCCAAACTAAAACAAACACTTGCCCCGGTAATAAAGGCCGATATCCTTGAAAATATTCCGGCCGGTTTGGTAAACCAAACCAATCAGCAGTTAGAGAAAGAAGGCTATCATCCACAAGTAAATGCGCGCGATATAAATTTCTTTTACCTGAAAGACTCCTTGCGTGCACGCATCGAAAAGCGTGGAGAAACTTTTCAGGTGTTGGATTCCAACCTTTCATTTAGCCGCGAAGAAATAGTATCGCGCATTGAAAGCAACCCGGAGGAGTTTAGCCCGAATGTAATTTTGCGGCCCCTGTACCAGGAAATGATATTACCCAACCTGGCTTATATTGGCGGCCCTGCTGAATTGGTGTATTGGCTCGAACTCAAANAGNTATTTGATCACTTTGAACAACCCTTTCCTATTTTAATGCCCCGCAATTTTGCGTTGGTGATTGATGCCCCCACCGATCGCAAAATGAAAAAGACTGGGATTGAATTAAAACTATTCTTTTTACAAAAGAATTTCATTTTCAATCATTGGGTACTTCAAAATACTTCACAAGAACTTACTATCAGTAAAGAAATGGCGCAGGTAAATGCTTTGTTCAACAACCTGCAGGCAAGAGCCACTTCCATTGATCCTACCCTATCGCAGTTTGTGGGCGCACAGGCCAAGCACACGGCCCATGCGCTTAATCGTATTGAGCAAAAGATGTTGCGGGCCGAAAAACGAAGACATACAGATAAACTCAAACAGATTGAAGCAGTAAAAGATACGCTGTTTCCGAATGGTGGCTTACAGGAACGCACCGATAATCTTTTAAATTTCTATCCGGCCGATGCACTGTTTATTCAGAACCTGCTAACCTACTTCGATCCCTTCGATTTTCGTTTTCATACGTTGATCTATGAATAAAGACGAACTCCGGAAACACTGCTTGCAAAAACGGCTTACGCTTTCAGAAGCCGATTACGCACAGTTTAATTTCAGCGTTTATCAGCACTTCTTTTCCGGCATCGACCTTTCCTTCATAAAAGTTGTTCACACCTTTCTTCCGATTACCGCCAGGCGCGAGGTGGATACATGGCTGATAATCGATCGTATCCGAAGAGAGTTTCCTCACATTCGTATTTCCATTCCGCGTACAGAAACCCGAACCCATACCCTTGAAAACTTCTACTTCGAAGGGCTGCATCAATTAGTAACCACTTCCTGGGAATTCAGGAGCCCCGGCAAGGCATTCCGACAGAACCCGAAAAATTGACCTGGTGCTGGTGCCCTTGCTGGCTTTTGATAAAACCGGACATCGGCTTGGATATGGCAAAGGATACTACGACCGGTTTTAAAACTTTGTAGGGCAGATTGTGTGAAGGCAGGCCTTTCGCTTTTTGAAGCTGAAGAAAAATAGAAGATACAAACGAGTTTGATGTGCGAATGGATTTGTGCGTAACGCCTGGTGGCCTGCAAAAATTCTAACTTCTATTACTCTAAAATCGGCTACACCTCCGGCTCCTGCTGACTTAAGCAATGGAACGACCCCAACCCCCAGATAATATCGGTTGAATCAATTCCAATTACTTTGCGACTATTAAAACAGGATTGTAGTATGTCGATGGCACGGTCGTCATGCTTATCGCGAAATGTGGGAACAACCACATACTTATTCGCAATGTAAAAATTGGCATACGAAGCGGGCAATCGTTGGTCTTCATAAATAACGGGCGAAGGCATGGGCAGTTCCACAATATTCACCTGCTTGCCGCTTTCTAAACGAAGTGTTTTTAATTCTTTCAGGTTATCCTGAAGAATGTGATAGTTCTCATCGTTTTTGTTTTCCTCCACGATCGTGACAACCGTATCTTCATTTACAAAGCGTGTCAGATCATCGATGTGGCCATCGGTATCATCGCCCATAATGCCATCGCCCAACCAAAGAATATGATCCACACCATAATAATCAATCAGGTATTTTTCAATCTGCTGCTGATTAAGATTTGGATTACGATTGGGGTTTAATAAGCAAGCACGCGTTGTTAGTAACGTTCCCTTTCCATTAAACTCAACCGAGCCTCCTTCCATGACAATGCCCGGCTCTACCACCGGAATGTTGTAATGCTTTGCGATTAAAGTCGGGATAACATCATCTAAATTATATGGAGGGTATTTATCGCCCCAGGCGTTGTAACCCCAATCCACAATCATTTTCTTTTTGTGGTTNGGATTGATCAGGAATGCCGGCCCATGATCGCGGCACCAGGCATCGTTGGTAGGATGAGTAAAAAATTGGATGTTGCGCAGGTCTGCTCCGGCCTCGTTTAAATGCCGCGTTGCTTTTTCTCGCATCGCTTCATTGCCTACGTTGATGTTTACAGTTTCACCTTCGGCCACGCGCTTAATAAACTCGGCATATCGTGGATAAATCGTTTCAATTTTTCCCGGCCATGAGGCTTCTTTGTGCGGCCAGCTTAACCAGGTTGCAGTATGTTTGGCAAATTCAGCGGGGAAGTGGAAACCGAGTTCCTTTGGTGTCTTCATATCAAAATAATTGACAAAAAGTTATTGTCTGTTAACAATCCTTTGTCATTTGCTTTTTGTTTCCTGTCAACTGACTACTCTTCGTCAATAAATCGTTTTGTAATTGGCTGGTACGAATCAATGCGCCTGTCGCGGAGGAAAGGCCAGTGTGTTCGATAGCTGTCGGTTTTGCTCAAGTCAATTTCCTGCACATGCACTTCTTCATTTTCATGCGATGCTTTATAGATAATACTGCCAAATGGGTTTGCAATAAACGATCCGCCCCAAAATTTCATCGCACCATCCTGTTCAAATCCCACGCGGTTCACACTCACTACATGCAAGCCGTTGGCTACGGCATGGCTACGCTGAATGGTTTGCCATGCTCCGTATTGCTCTACGTTGGTAGTTTCATCTTGTGTGGTTGCCCAACCAATAGCGGTCGGATAAAACAGAACTTCTGCTCCCATCAGTGCGGTAATGCGCGATGCTTCCGGTACCATTGATCCCAGCAAATGAGAACACCTATGGTTGCAAATTTTGTTTTGAAAACTTTATAGCCAAGATCGCCCGGTGTAAAATAAAATTTTTCGTAATAAGCCGGGTCGTCCGGGATGTGCATTTTGCGATACTTGCCCAGGTATTTACCATCGGCATCAATTACAGCCGTGGTGTTGTGGTATAACCCTTCGGTACGTTTTTCAAATAACGAGGCAATGATTACCACGCCCAATTCTTTTGCTACCGCAGCAAGCGATTCGGTAGATGGCCCCGGAATGGACTCCGCCAGTTTGAAATTTTCATAATCCTCAACATCGCAAAAGTAGAGCGAGGTAAATAGCTCTTGCAGGCAAACGATCTGCGCTCCTTTCTTAGCTGCTTCGCGAATGCGTTCGATGGCTTTCGCCAGGTTTTCCTTAGGTTCTTTGGTACACGTCATCTGCACGGTACCGACTTTAACAAGCTTGCTCACCAGTTTCTTTTTTAAAGGTGCAAAGTTAAAAACTTTGCAGCGATGAAGAACAAGTAAAGCTATAGTTTGATGGCCCGAATCATTTCGCGTTTGCCGGGCGGGCCAGGCAGGCTTTGCACCTCCAACCCCAAGGCCTTCAGGTCGCGCTTAAGCTGGCCTTTCGCACAGTAGGTTACCAACACACCACCGGCCTGCAAATTTTCAACAACCTTGCGCAGTACATCATGGGTCCACATTTCGGGTTGTTTGTTGGGCGCAAAAGCATCAAAGTATATTAAATTAAACTCAAGCGGTGGCAAGTCCAGTTCCTGCAACGCGCCTTCGCTTTTGAATAGGGTTGCCTGTGCTGTTACGGGTTGCCACTCGTTCCACGGAAGGGCGTGAATTCTCTCAAATAATTCACGATCGGTGGCAGCATAGTTTAGCTGTTGCCACACGGGCGGTGGCAGCGGAAATTTTTCGACCGCTACATAGTTAACCTTCCTTGTTTGTCCTTCCGGCAAACGGAAGGTAAGCCAGGCATTCAGTGCGGTGCCCAATCCTACTTCCAGAATATTCAGCGTATGCTGATTGTTGTGTGTAAGCCAGTAACGCAAGCCTTGTTCAATAAAAACATATTCCGACTCCTGCATGGCACCGTGGCGCGAGTGGTACGTTTCGTGCAGGGTTTCATTTAGAAGGGAGTGGGAACCATCGGCTGTTGTAATGATTTTTACTGTATCCGCTACTGACATAAGTCATGTCGATTTGTAAGTAATATAAGTTTTGAACCGCTATCTTTAAAACACTTGCTTATCATTCAGCGAAGTTATGCTAAAACTAAAATCTTCTGCCAATCGCTACCTGGTTATTCTTCAATACCTCTTTNTTATCTCTGCGATTATGTATTTCGGACGCACGCTGTTTGTTCCGCTTTCGTTTGCCTTACTTATAAGTTGCATCTTGTATCCTATTTGTGCCTGGTTAGAGCGGCACCGGTTTAGCCGCATGGCAGCCATTGCAGTAAGCATAACCGCGCTTACCATTCTTTTCGGATTGGTAGTTCTTTTGCTTGTCTTTCAATTTAGCTCTTTTCTTACCGAATGGCCAACGCTTGAACCCAAACTTGCGGAGGCAATAGCAACGGCCAGCGAATGGCTAACCGAAAGCTTGAACATACAGCGCACCAAACAGGAAGCGTGGCTGAACCAGGCTTTAAATTCTTCGGGGGCTGGTATTATGACGTTTATTAAAAATACAATAGCCGCATCGGCTGTGGGTTCCGTTTTGTTTATCCTGATACCGGTTTATTCTGTTTTGATTCTCTTTTATCGAAATAAATGGATGGAGGTACTGTACCGCATCTTTCCGCAAGAAGGCCGTGATCGCATTCGCGAAATTGTTACACTCAGCATTCAATCGTACTACAGTTTTATTAAGGGAATGGCGCTGGTTTATTTGATTGTTGGGATTTTAAACAGTCTTGGGCTCTGGATGTTAGGCATTCCGCACCCGTTCCTTTTTGGGTTTATTGCCTCCATACTCACCTTTATCCCATACGTAGGAATTTTGGTGGCTTCGCTGTTGCCGGTATCTTTTGCCTGGATTACCTATAGTTCTATCTGGTATCCGCTTGGTGTTATTGGTGTGTTTGCAATTGTTCAATACCTGGAGGCTAATCTTATTTTTCCATTAGCCGTAAGCAGCAAGCTAAAATTAAATGCACTGGTAACAATTCTGGCAATTGTAGCCGGTGGATTGCTGTGGGGAGTTTCGNGAATGATCTTGTTTATTCCCTTCCTGGGGATTCTTAAATTAATTGCCGACCGTAGTCCAGACCTTAAAACGCTTGCAATAATTCTGGGGTTAATGTTCTTTCCGGAGTAAGGCCACGGCCATGGCATTCACGCCTTCTTCGCGGCCTACATAACCTAATTGTTCGTTGGTTGTGGCTTTTATGGAAACATCTTCTTCTGAAATATTCATAAGAACAGCCAGCACTTTNTTCATTTCATCAATGTGCGGGTTTACTTTCGGGGCCTCAAGGCAAACCGTACAATCTACGTTTTCAATTTCCCATCCCCGCTCGGTTAGCATGCGGGTTACATCCTTTAAAAANAACTTGCTATCCATTCCGCGCCAGCGCGGGTCTTTGTTAGAATAGTGATGACCAATATCGCGTAAATTGGCTGCGCCCAATAACGCATCGCAAATAGCATGTATCAGTACATCGGCATCGCTATGGCCTACTGCTCCTTTTGCAGCGGGCAGTTTTACACCNCCNAGGTAAAACTCCCTGCCGGTTTCCAACGCATGTACATCAAACCCCAGCCCAACTCTAAACTTCATAATGCTGTTTTTCTTCAAAGGTAATGGTTGGCTCATCATTTTAACAGTTTATATTTAAGGAACTAAACACATGAGTTTCCGGGATTTTCTAATCGGCAAGAAGATAATTCCATCGCGTACGGATTTTAAGTATGCGATGTTACGCAGTCAGTTTGCGGGTATTATTCTGGCAATAGGTATTTACTACATCATTCTGGACGGACTCAACGGGGTTACTGTATTTNTTCCGTATTACTTCTTAGCCATCCTGNGGGGGCTTGTTTCGTTTTTATTAAACCGTAGCAGAAAGTACACTGCCGCTACATTAATACAACTGCTCTTCATTAATATTCTGATTTTTGTTTTTGCCGATGTAGATCACCCGTATGGTGGCGTATTCTTTTATTTCTTACCCTGTTCGGTGATTGGATTAATTCTTTTCAATTACTACAACCGGTTTTTAAGTATTGCCTTCGCTTTGTTGCCCATTCCCCTGGCGCTGATTGCCTTCTATACAGACCTACATATTATTCCTCCTCTCAGCTATGAACCCCACATGGTAAGGATGAATTTTATTTCGAATCTTATTATCGGCATCCTGTCCGGAGGGTTTGTGGTGTACTTCCTGATAAATCGCAACCGGGAAGTAGAGCAAAGCCTGATGCAGGCATCAACCGACCTGAAAAAAAGTGAAGAACGTNTTTTAATGGCCCTGCACGGTACCAAGGCTGGTGTGTACGAATGGAAATTAGCTCAAAATACAATTTATGTAAGTTCGGACTGGAAGCGGCTATTGGGTTACGAAGACCACGAGTTGAACAACCTGAAGCGCGAAGATTTTTCGCGAATGGTTNTTCCGGATGACAAAACCCGCACGCAACAGGNNCTCATTAACGACCACATGGCGTTACAAAAATCCTATCAAAATGAGATCCGGTTTCTTAGCAAAAACGGAGTATATAAATGGTTTCTGGATAGTGGTGTATTTAAACAAGATGAAAATGGCAATACCGTATTAGTAGGTACACTTATCGATATTGACAGTCGAAAAAGAAATGAAGCCGAGCTTGCTCTAAAGAATGAACAATTAGCCAAAACCAACGAAGAACTTGACCGGTTTGTGTATAGTGCCAGTCATGATATGCGCGCGCCACTCAGTTCCTTACTGGGGCTTATCCATCTTTCAGAAAAGACAGACAAGCCGGAAGAGGTGGGTCTATTTCTTCAGATGATGAAAGACCGGATAAAAACCATGGAGGGATTCATAAAAGAAATAACGGACTACTCGCGCAATACCCGGCTCGGCCTGGCGCTGGCGCCTGTTAACCTTGAAGCCATGGCACGCGAGGTTTTGCAAACCCTCGCCTATTCGGTTGTAAACAAAAAGATACGTATTGAAATACAGATCGATCCAACGCTTGAAATTCTTACGGACCCCAACCGGTTAAAAGTTATTATCAACAACCTGGTTTCAAACGCGTACAAATACCACCAGTTCGATCAGCCCGATCCGTTTATAGTAATCAGTGCANTTAAAAAAGACGATCATGTTCTGATAACGGTGAAAGACAATGGCACCGGTATTTCAAAAGAACATCACCCCCGCATTTTTGATATGTTCTATCGCGCATCCGAATCCAGCGAAGGCTCTGGCCTGGGTTTGTACATTGTAAAGGAAACGCTCGATAAACTCGATGGCAGCATTAGTGTGCAATCAACCGTTGGCGAAGGTGCCGAGTTTACCGTAACTCTTCCCTGAATTAATAAACCTCAAATACCTTCGGCACAATAATATAATGTGCTTGAATTTTCAGGGCGTAATATTTCCGCTGCTGCCTGCTGAATGTCTTCTGCGCTTACGCGTGCAATTTTNTCGCTCTCCTGATTTACAGAATCTACATCGCCCGACAAAGTTGCAAAGGCCAGGTTCATGGCCCTATTTATTACTTCCACCTTCTCAAACTCGATAGTAGTAAGTGCCTGGTTCCTGGCCTTGGTTAATTCTTCGTTGGTTGCTCCTTGTGATACTAACTCCCGGATAATCGTATCTACCGCGCTTTCTGCTTCTTCAATTGGTATGCCCGGCTTTATGCGGCCGCTCACCACAATCAATCCCGGATCGATGGTGCCCATTGTAAAAGAAGAAACAGACGTGAAAATCTCCTGCTCCTTTACTAACTGATTATACAACCGGCTGGAGTGGCCACGCCCCAAAACATCGCTCATCAAATCAGCTGCATGAAACCCTGTATCGAACCGACCCGGCATGTGATAACTTTTATACAGTGCATGGGCCGGAACTTTTGCTGTAATTTTNTCGGTACGCTTCTGCGTTTGCTTTGGCTCGGCCACCAAAGTTCGTTTTGGTTTTATTCCGGAAGGAATAGGAGCAAACCATTTNTCTGATAATGCTTTAACCTGTGCTACAGTTACGTTTCCTGCCACCACCAGGATGGCATTGCTGGGAATATAATGTGTGTAGAAAAANTCTTTTACATCCTGCAAGGTGGCATTTTCTATATGACTGATTTCCTTTCCTATGGTAGCCCATTGATACGGATGTTGGGTATATGCCAGGGGTCTTAGTTTTAGCCAAACATCACCATAGGGTTGGTTGAGGTACCGTTGTTTAAATTCCTCAATCACCACTTTGCGTTGTACTTCCAATACCTGGGGNTCGAACGATAAACTCAGCATGCGATCGCTTTCTAACCAAAAACCGGTTTCGAGGTTGGAGGCGGGCAGGGTAAGGTAATAGTTAGTAATATCGGTATTGGTAAACGCGTTGTTTTCGCCACCCACCGCCTGCAAGGGCTCGTCATACGATGGAATGTTGGCCGATCCGCCAAACATTAAGTGCTCAAATAAATGCGCAAACCCCGTCTTATCGGGTTTCTCATCGCGCGAGCCCACATCGTACAAAATATTCATTACGGCTATCTGCACCGAACTATCCTCATGCACAATTACTTGTAATCCGTTGTCGAGCGTAAACGCAGTATAGGGTATCATTACCAGATTTTGACGCAAGATAGGTGGGCGCACGGTTTTTCTATATTTTAGCGCCACACATCTCTACCTGTATGTCGGTTGAAGTAACTCTTATGGTGCTTTGCGGGCTGGTTATCTTCAGCTACCTGTTCGATTTGATCGCCAAGCAATTTAAAATTCCATCCGTAATCCTGCTGTTGCTTAGCGGCATTGGACTGCGATACCTGGCTACCTGGTTCGAGTTACCCATACCCAATTTTGAAGCTATTTTGCCCTGGTAGGCACCATTGGGTTGATCTTAATTGTTTTGGAAGGCGCCCTGGAACTTAAATTAGAACGCGAAAAACTGGGGCTCATTAAACGATCGCTTGGCTCCGCGCTTTTATTCTGATTATTACTACAACCGGAATCGCATTTTTTATCAATACCTTACGGGAGCAGATTTGCGCACCTGTTTCTTAAATGCGGTACCACTCGGTGTGATTAGTTCCGCCATTGCAATTCCATCGGCCTCCAACTTACCCGGCAACCGCAAGGATTTTATCGTCTATGAATCTTCCTTGTCGGATATTTTGGTGTTATCCTTTTCAATTTTTGATTGCCAACAGTACCGTCAATGCCATGTCTTTTGTGCGGTTAGGATGGCAAACGATTCTTATCCTGATATTATCCGCTGCGTTTTGCCTGGTTTTGCTTTACCTGCTAAAGCGAATTACCCATCATCTTAAATTCTTCCTGATTATTGCCGTGCTGATTCTGGTTTACGCCATTGGAAAATATTACCACCTGCCCACGTTGGTAATTGTATTGGCCTTTGGATTGTTTTTGAACAACCTGCACTGGATACGGGTACCCTGGTTTAAAACCATTTTTAAATACGATAACTTTTATAAAGACTTCCATCAGTTAAATCAGCTAAGTGGCGAAAGCGCCTTTATTGTGCGCACCTTCTTCTTCCTGATTTTTGGATTTACTTTGGATGTTGCCTCGCTGCAGCATCTTTCGGTATTGATAAACGGAGGTGTTGTGGTAGTTGTTATTTATACAGTAAGAATTCTCTACATGAAATTTTTGTTCGGCAAGCGGGTGCAGCCGAATATTTTCTGGCACCCCGCGGCCTCATCAGCATCCTGTTATTTTCAGTATTCCGGAAGCCCAAAAATTTCCGCCATCGAAAACAGCCTTTTGTTTTTGTAATACTTGCCACCAGTTTAATTATGACATTTGGCCTGGTATCCGCCCGCCAGGAAAACACTCCTGTTACTCCGGCACAATCCGATCCATCATGAAATTTCAACGTAAAAATTATNCCGATTCCACACTCCTTCATCTTTACGAAGCCTTGCTGTTTCCACGGTTAATTGAAGAANAAATGCTCGTGCTTTTGCGCCAGAACAAAATCAGCAAATGGTTTAGTGGCATTGGGCAGGAAGCCATATCGGTTGGAATTACACAGGCCNTTAGAAAAGACGAGTACATTTTGCCTATGCACCGCAACCTCGGTGTGTTTACAGGTCGTAACATTCCGTTTACCAGGCTGTTTGCACAATGGCAAGGCACCGGTTCGGGTTTTACAAAAGGACGCGATCGGTCTTTTCACTTCGGCAGTAATGCCCATCACATTGTGGGAATGATTTCGCACCTGGGCCCGCAAAACGGAGTAGCCGATGGTATTGCGCTGGCCTCACTCCTANAAAAAGAGAATAAGGTTACTGCAGTTTTTAATGGCGATGGCGGCACCAGCCAGGGCGATTTTCATGAGGCCTTAAACGTAGCTGCCGTGTGGAACCTGCCCGTCATTTTTGTAATTGAAAACAATGGCTACGGACTTTCTACACCCAGCAGCGAACAGTTTAAATGCAAACAGTTTATTGATAAAGCCATTGGCTATGGCATAGAAGGGGTAAAGGTAGATGGCAATAACGTGCTGGAAGTTTACAGCACAGTAAAATCCTTAGCCGAAAAAATGCGTGTTAACCCGCAACCCATTTTGCTGGAGTGTATTACCTTCCGAATGCGCGGCCATGAAGAAGCATCGGGCACCAAATACGTTCCAANNAAATTAATGGACGAGTGGGGTAAANAAGATCCCCTCACCAACTACGAANAATTTTTAGTGCAGGAAAAACTACTCGATCAAAAACAGATCGACAGCATACGCAAAAAATTAAAGAAAGAAATTGAAGCTGGTTTAGCCGAAGCATTTAAAGAAACGCCACCAACACCCAATACCCTTACCGAGCTGCATGATGTGTACGCACCGTATGAACAGCCGGTAATAACACCTGCATCCGATGCTAAAACTGAAAAACGTTTTATCGATGCGATAAGCGATGGCCTTCGGCAAAGCATGGAGCGCCACGATAACCTCGTGTTAATGGGGCAAGACATTGCCGACTATGGAGGTGTGTTTAAAATTACAGAAGGGTTTGTGCAGCAGTTTGGAAAAGAACGTGTACGCAACACACCGTTATGCGAATCGGCCATTATTGGTACCGGCNTTGGTCTTTCCATTAAAGGCATGAAGGCGATGGTTGAAATGCAGTTTGCTGATTTTGTTACGGAAGGATTTAACCAGATTGTGAACAACCTGGCTAAAATCCACTGGCGGTGGGGCCAACCGGCCGATGTAGTGGTGCGTATGCCAACCGGTGCCGGTACTGCAGCCGGCCCGTTTCACAGTCAAAGCAACGAAGCCTGGTTCTTTCACACACCCGGTTTAAAAATTGTGTACCCATCCAACCCGTACGATGCCAAGGGATTGTTGTGTGCTGCCTTTAACGATCCCAATCCATACCTCTATTTCGAACACAAACTTTTGTACCGATCCATCAAGGCCAACATCCCTGATGACTACTATACTGTGGAGATTGGCAAAGCAAAATTAGTAAGCGAAGGCAATGATCTTTCCATCATTACCTATGGCATGGGTGTACATTGGGCACAGGAGATACTTCAACAATTGCCCGATGTTGCAGCCGATGTAGTGGACCTGCGCACCTTATTGCCATGGGATAAAGAAGCGGTATTCGAAACGGTAAAGAAAACCCATCGCGTGTTGGTGTTGCATGAAGATACCCTTACCGGGNGANTTGGTGCCGAAATAGCCGCGTGGATTAGTGAACATGCTTTTCAATACCTGGATGCGCCCGTGATGCGCGAAGCCAGTTTAGATACAGCCATTCCGTTTGTGGCCACACTCGAACAGAACTTTTTACCGAAGGGTCGGTTGAAAAACCGAATTGAAATGCTGTTGAAATTCTAATGCAATTACTACGTTAAATCACGGTAAGGAACGTAATCCTCTTTTTCCTTATCTTAGCCTGTTTATTGCCCATATTTTGAAGCAGATTGTTTTCCCAAAGTCATTATGCCGTTTTATCCTTACGGGATTCATGGCTTTGCTTTGCCTGGGGGCTTCAGAAGTTTTTGCGCAGGATAAGCGACCCGTTAATAACAAATCCGTTATCCGGCAAAACCGGGCCAAGTCGGTAAAGAAANAAGAAAAAGCTACCACGCGCGACCTGGCCGGGTATAAACTCCGCCATGCAAATCAATCTTCGGCACAACGGGCAGTACAAACTTCAAACACACCGCGCAAAGCAAGAGGCAAATCGGGCGACCGCGCAGGTCAACCCATTGGCGGCAGGCCGGTAGGCATTCGGTCTAAACCTATCAATGCCGGTCGTGCAAACATCTATCCGCAANAAGGGCCCTTTGTTAATCACTCGTCCAAATCGCCCGAAAGAGCATACAACAATCGCAAAGAACTTTCGCGTCTGGCGCGATTACAAACCCGACAGGATCCACCGNGTCGCAAANAAAGAATTACACCGCGTTCGGGTTCGCAGGCTTTTGTAACCCGTGGCCGCAAAAATGTATATTGGGGAAAATACTCGAAAGGCGAACGTGCTATTACTACCGATTTGGCTGGAAGACCGTTGCGCACTAAAAATTTTCGCTCAGCCGCCAATCCACTTATCAAAGCCGACAACCCTTACTATGGTCGCAAAGACCGTGGCGATCGTGCCTACAAAGGCACTTTTCGTTCGGGTTATGCCACCGCCTCCAGGCGTGGTGAACGCGCCTGGAAGGGTGATATTGCGGGCCATGCCATTCGCAAGAGTGCCGGCCGCGATAACCAGGTTGCTGGCCAGCACGGAGAGGGCCCAAAAATTTTACCCGGCTTCAGTGCCCGTTTGATCAGAAAAGATTTATCCCGCATAAGCGGAAACAAACGAAAACAAGGTGGCGGTTCTGTAAGTGGCATGTTTCGGTCAAACAAACCTTTACCGGCCCGTCAACCGGGTATAGGTGGCAACTACATGAAGCAGGATTTCGCCAGGCTACGGGGCATTAAGCCAGAAAAAGGTGGAGGGTCCGTTACCGGAAAGTATAAGTCAAACACCCCGTTGCCCCCTCGCAAACCTGGCATTGGTGGCAACTTTATGAAGCGCGATTTCGCAAAGTTGAGAGGGATTAAGCCGGAAAAGGGTGGTGGCTCTGTATCCGGAAAATATCGGTCGAACCAGCCGCTAATGGCTAAGGCACCCGGTGCCAATGCTAATTTTATGCGAAGAGATTTAACTAAGCTAAGAGGTATTAAACCGGTTAAAGGAGGTGGAAGTATAACAGCTCAAATGAAGCGTGGGCAAAATTCACCAATTGCCGTTCGCACTCCGGGCAATCCACGGGCAGCCAGCCTGCAGGCCAATTATCGCGGAACAATAAGACGAAGCGAGCGGGGCTTTAGCAATGCAGGCTTAAGTTATTCCGGCAATATTCCTTCGCACCGGCAACCCAAGGGTGGTGGCAGCATCAGCGGCTTTAACCGAAATAATAACCACCTGCCTATAGCTGTACGGCAACCCTTAGATCAGCGAGCCGCACGGTTTCAAGGTAACTACAAGGGCTTTTTACCCAGAAGCAGAACAACTCATACCTTTAGCCAGGATGGATTGAGCTATGCCGGCAACATAAAAGCTGCCCGGCCTCTTAAGGGCGGAGGTAGCATAAGCGGATCGTGGAATAATAAAGGTCAGCCTATCGCAGTAAAAACGCCAGGCTCAGCCTCAGCGCGCGTTGCTACTTTTCAAGGGAACCTGAAACAAGGTCCCAAGCAGTTCAGCCAGGCAGGTTATGGGTATAGTGGTGATNATCCGTATGCGCAAAAAATCTTTTAGCCGCGAAGGATATGATTGGGCTGGGTATGATCGTACCCGCAAACCAGAAAAAGGGGTGGTAGTATCAGTGGCCAGTTATGGAACAACAAGGAACAACCCTTGCCTCCCCGCATCCCAACCGGTAAGCAAGCAAGTGATATTGCTTACTCGGGCAAGATCAGGCTTTCCAGAATTAAGCGTGAGTTTGTGCGCAACCCCAATGCAGTAGAAGAGGCACTGAAAAAGCATAGCCCGTATGCAAATGTGTACATGGTAAATAATATCACCACCNGGGTAAAACAACGTGAAACAGATAAGAACAAACTCTCCGCTAAGGAAGCGCTTGTTGGATTACCCNCCTCGCGTGCTACTGCAAATGCGGCTGAATACACGGGCACGATGAAACGCTATTGGGAATATAAACACAACCCGAGCAGTGCCGATGCATCGCTTAAAACCATTAAGTACTCAAAAGCTTTTGCCGATGCTACTGTGTACGGGGGCAAAGTAAGACTAAGCAAAAATTACCGGCATGCGCCTAATGCCGACAAGGATGCACTTAAGGTACTTGCACCAGGCAGAGCCTATGCGCGTATTGCCGATTACCAGGGCAACATTCGTATGAACAAATTCAACCACAAAAACATTTTCCGGATGCCACGTTTGCTCACAACAAGGATAACAACGTAAAAGGCGAGCGAACCATTTTTACCAGTATCAAGTTATTTTGGAGCGAGGTGTTCAAAAGCAGAGTACACAACCCGATGCGGTAAAAGACAAAGTGCGTAAGCCTCGCTACGATAAAAGGAAAAAGAATTGTGGAAAGATCTGTACGACTAAATGAAATGGCTTGAACTTAAAGAGGCTGGTCAACTCGAAACCATTAAGACCGAATCACATCAGCAACCCGTGCTCATTTTCAAACACAGCACCCGATGTTCCATCAGCCGGGCTGTTTTAGATCGGTTGGAACGCAACTGGAACAAGGCAGATGTTTCGGATGTAAAGCCTTATTTTTAGACTTGCTTACCTACCGTCCCTTATCGAATCAAATTGCGCTGGACTTTGATGTTGAACATGAGTCGCCCCAAGCCATTATGATTTATCGGGGAGCCCCGGTTTATATTCAATCGCATTATGGAATAGACCTGGCTGCTATAAGGCAGGCTTCCGAAAAATGTGTGGCTGCTAAAAATTAAACACCACGGTTTGTTTTACACTCTCGGCCAGGCTTAACGCAACCGGGCACGTGTGTGCTGCATTTTTCAATTTTTGTTTTTGAACTTCCGTTGCCACCAGGCCCGGGTGAGAAAATGTAATTTGTACTTCTGCTATTTTGCGGGGATTACTGGCCATTATTTTCACCACCTCGGCAGTTAGCCCCTTCAAATCCACTCCTTCGCGTTCGGCTACCATGCCCATTATCGTCATCATGCAACTGCATAATGCAGCACTAACAAGATCGGTAGGGCTAAACGCTTCGCCCCGGCCGTTATTATCGGGTGGCGCATCGGTAACTATCAAATTTCCTGATTTCAGGTGTTTTGCTTCCGTACGCAACCCACCCAGATACTCAACTGTTCCCATAATTGCCATAACAACTCTATTTTTCTGCGTTAGTTATTTTACTTTTAATTCCTCGAAAGGAACGAACGCGGTTGGTATGAAACAAATTTTTAATCTGCTACTCATTGGCTTCCTGCTGNGGGGTGTAATTTCGGCACAGGCACAAACCCAGGATAGTTACGAGTACAATTCAGAGTTTACCTGGGGAATTAATAAAAACTCAGCCGGAGGGTTTATTGGCGGCTTCGTGTTTAAAAAAGCCCGCAAGCTTAACCAAAATATGCTCGAAACCTTTGGGTTGGAGATTATGAATGTAAAGCACCCGCAAGAGGTAAGGCATAGTTCGGTTTATACGGGTAACTTTTTCATCTATGGAAAAAGTAACTACTTGTACGCATTGCGCCTTCAATATGGGCGGGATTTAATTTTGTTTTCAAAAGCACCTCAGCAAGGAGTAGAAATTAAGGCTGTGTTTGCGGCCGGGCCAAGCCTGGGCATTGTAGCCCCATACTATATTGAAAGGGCAATAGATAATAGCATCTGGGCATCTATCCGCGAGCAATACGACCCCAACAACCCAAATCATTTTTACTCCAATATTTTGGGTACCGGTAATCTTNTTGAGGGGATTGCCGAATCCAAAATACAATTGGGCACCAATCTGAAGGCTGCCATTAACTTCGAACTGGGCTTTTTGAAATCGCAGGTTACAGGGTTTGAGGTTGGCGTTTTGATAGATTCTTACTTCAAANAAGTGGAAATAATGCCCTCCACCGAGAATAAAGCCATCTTCCCCACCGTATTTTTCACAATGTTCTACGGCAACCGCAAATAATTTCCCTAAAAATTCTGGATTTTGTGTGACTGGCGAGCGGCAAGTGAATTCTATTACTATATTTGAAATTCCTAAACTGTAAAGATTTCGTGTATGGAAGCTAAAAAGACCGATAAAGCAGATTTAACCAAAAAGTCAACTNTTTTCTTAAGCATAGGGCTTTTGGTAACGCTTGGTATCACATTCATGGCTTTTGAATGGAAAAGCTATGATGAAAAAATGGTAGAACTTCAAGGCAAGAATACCAACGTTTTTGAAGAGATGATTGAGGTGCCGCCAACCGAGCAGCCACCGCCACCCGCCCCTGTAATTCAACAGCCTCAAATTGTGGAGGTTCCTGACGAAGAAGAAATTAAAGAAGACATTCAACTTAAGTTTGATGTGGAGGTAACAGAAGAAACCAAAGTAGAACAGGTAGTGGTTGCCCCTGTTGTGGAAGAAAAGGAAGATGTTGATCAGATCTTTAGTGTGGTGGAAGAAACCGCGGAACCCAAGGGAGGCATGCCTGCTNTTTATAAGTACGTGTCAGAANAAATGAAGTATCCGGCTCAGGCCCGCAGGATGGGTGTTGAAGGACGGGTGTTTGTGGAGTTTGTTGTAAACCGCGATGGATCCATTGTAGATGTAAAAGCAATTAAAGGTATTGGTGCTGGTTGCGATGAAGAAGCCGTACGCGTGGTACAAAGCGCGCCATCCTGGAAGCCCGGCAAACAGAGAGGAAAGCCGGTTCGTCAGAAAATGGTTATTCCAATCATCTTTAAACTTGGATAAGAAATTAATTTGTAGAACAACAAAAACCCGGGCAGTGTCCGGGTTTTTATTTTAATCGATGTTGTTACAAAACAAGTCCACACGCAAGGCCAATAAGAATAATTGCCCACGCGGGTATTTTGGTAAAGGCTGTAAGCAGAAATGTACCCACCACAAATCCAATGTTGGTAATAATTGATACGTGGGGTCTGTTACCNAACGGCTGAAATAACAATACAGCAGCTGCCGCAACCAACCCCGCATTGGCAGCATTTATGCCCTCCAGTGAAGCGCGAATGGGTCTGAATTTNTTCAAACTCTCCCAAATACGAATCATAAAAAATATCAGGAACGTGCCCGGTAAAAATACCAGCAGCCGACATAACAGCNNGCCTGCTATTTCACCGGCTACTCCGTAATCGCGCATAGCAAGTGCCCCAATGTACGAACTGAATGAAAATACCGGNGCGGGCAATCCTTGCACAAACGCATAGCCGGAAAGAAACTCTTCGGATGTGAGATATTGCTTTGGAGCGTATTGCACAAATTCGGTGTACAACATGGGCGTAAGCACTTGCCCCCCAAAAATCAAACTTCCGTTTCGATAAAAGTTTTCGAACAATCGTACAGGTAAAAACTCGGGTATCGATTTGGTAGCGGCACCCAGCAAGGCAACAAAAACAAAAACACCGCCCCATAAAAAANNGTTACCCCACGACACATCAAATTTTTGTTTCTCCTGCCGGGGTGGGCTNTTATAGTTTAGGGCAGTAATCAATCCTGCGCCTAACAGAATTAAGGGAAAAACAACAGGCGATTTGCTGAAGTAGGTGGCTATTCCGGCCAGGATCATAATTACTGCACCCCGCATGGTTGTTACCGTCTTCAAACTGATGGAATAGGCAGCATAAGCAACAAACCCAACGGCCATTGGTTGAATGAACCGGGTAAACTCCAGAGATGAATGTTTGTTGGCAAAGCTATTGATAAGAATACCGGCCACTGTCATGATAGCTACAGAAGGTATGAGCCAGATTAGCAAAGTGAGATAAGCCAATTTAGCACCGCCCAACCGATAACCAATCGATGAAAGGGTTTGGGTAGAACTGGGACCAGGCAATACCTGGCACAAGGCATTCAGTTCAATCAATTCTTCTTCGGTAATGTACTTGCGTTTTTGAACCAACACATTCTGAAAATGTGCAAGGTGCGCTTGTGGCCCTCCAAAACAAGTTACTGATAGCAGGAATACGTCTTTGAGAAATTTGCTATACCGTATTCCTGATTTCACGGCTTACTTTTTCAAACCAATTTCGCGTAACCGCTGATTCAAAAACTCTCCGGCTGTAATGTCGTCCCAAAGTTTGGGGTGCTGGGCATCTACACACGAGGGTAGCGCTGTAAGATCCATTTCTGAACGCGGATGCATAAAGAATGGTATGGAATAACGTGGGGTGTTCATCAGGTGCCGGGGTGGATTTACAACACGGTGTATGGTTGATTTTAATTTTTTATTCGTAAGACGCTCCAGCATATCACCTACGTTCACCACCAATTGTTCGGGTAATGCTGTAATAGGAATCCACTTGCCATCTCTGCGCAATACTTGTAATCCATCGGCACTGGCGCCCATCAATAGTGTAATCAGGTTTATATCGCCATGCTCTGCAGCGCGTACCGCATCTTCCGGAACTGAATCCGGATCTTCGATGGGAAAGTAATGGATGGGTCTTAATATACTATTACCATGATGAACCTTTGCATCAAAATAATCCTCGGGAAGATTCAGATATAATGCAATGGCTCTTAACATTTGCACTCCGGTTTTNTGCAATCGGCTGTAAACTTCCAGTGCTATCTCTTTAAATTCAGGGATTTCGGCAGGCCAAACATTATCAGGATATTCTTTCTTAATCGGATCGTTATCCAATACCTCCTGCCCTACATGATAAAACTCTTTCAGATCACCGGTGTTTCTGCCTTTGGCGTGTTCTTTACCTTTCCCAATATAACCGCGCTGACCAGCCAACCCTGGTATCTCATATTTTTGCTTAACCGCATCCGGCAAGGCATAAAATTTCTTGATGAGGCTGTAGAGGTTTGCAGAAAGTTCATCGGTTAAGTAGTGGTTCTTAACAGCCACAAACCCGATATTATTGTAAGCATCACCCAATTGCTGCACGAATTTGTTCTTTCGATGCGGATCGCCACTGGTAAAATCAGCTAAATCAAGGGAAGGTATTTCATCAAACAAGATATCTGCCATACATGTACTAATTAAATCACAATCTAATTATTTTCTATAAATTTACACACATACCAAAAGTTGGGCATGATATTGGTCAGGTTTAATGAACTTCAAAATCAGTTGCACCATGAAAACAATCAATAGAAGAGAATTTGTAAAACAGACCGTAGCCGCAGCAGCGGTACTGGCTGTGCCCGCATCCGTTCTGGCGCATGAAACACCGTATGCACTTCAGTTTAAACAAGTAGCCTTACCGTATGCAACCAATGCATTAGAACCAAACATTGATGCGCTTACAATGGAAATTCACTATGGCAAACATCATACAGCCTATATCAAGAATGTGAACGATGCCATTGCTGCTGAAAACATCACCTACTCAGAAAAAGATNTTTTTGCCAACATATCCAAACTATCGGCTAAGGCACGTAATAATGGTGGCGGTGCCTGGAATCATAACTTTTTCTGGCAAAGCATGAAACCCGCAGGCGGTGCGCCATCCGGCAAAATTGCGGAAGCACTTACCGGAGCCTTTGGATCAATTGATAAATTCAAAGAACAGTTTACACAGGCTGCTATGACTCGCTTTGGATCGGGCTGGGCCTGGTTGGTGAAAGATGGCAATACCCTGAAAATTGGCAGCACACCCAATCAGGATAATCCGATGATGGATGTTAGCGAGTTAAAGGGCACTCCATTGCTGGCGTTAGATGTTTGGGAGCATGCCTACTACCTAAAATACCAGAACAAACGCAACGAATATGTTGCCAATTGGTGGAACGTAGTAAACTGGGATGAAGTAGCGAAGCGATTGAATTAACCTGTGAAAAGAATATTGGTGATTTCGTTATTGCTGATTTCAATTAGCAACGCTTACTCACAAGCGCGCACCGAAATTAAAATGTATAAGACCTTTGGTGGTGCCCGGTTTGAAATGGACACCCTTGTGCTTAGCCCTAAACAAGTATTACAAGTATTAAAAACAGAACCGCTCGCTTACGAAAAGTTTAAACGCGCCAAAGCCAACTACAACGCAGCCGGTATTCTAGGCTTTGCCGGTGGACTTTTAATTGGATTACCAATAGGTACGGCCATAGGCGGTGGCAATCCGGAATGGGGATTGGCTGCAGCAGGTGGTGTGCTGGTAATGGGTTCCTTCTCACTTACGGCTGTTTTCCGAAGCCATGCGTTTGAAGCGGTTGAACTCTACAACGGAAAAACCGCACGCATAAAACCTCAGGTTCAGTTTTGTGGAATCGGAGTCAGGATAGCGCTGAGGTTTTAGGTGAAATCTATTTGACAACAAGTTGCTTCTTGCTATTGCAGCAAACCACAACAAATCCATAGTCCCAGGAAATAGAGCGCTGGTTAATGCAGCTTGAAGTAATTGTTATTCTATAAACTGTTCACAAAGTTTGGTTCGTTGATGTGCGCGAATAACAGCTTGAGTGAAGTTCATTGGCGGATCATACAATCCCCAATTTTATCGCCTTGCCAATAAGCGTGGCGGTATTCTTTACATCAAACTTTTCCAGAATACTTTTGCGGTGGGTGTTTACCGTGGGGATGCTGATGAACAGCTTCTCGGCTATTTCGGCATTGGTAAGCCCTTCGGCAATGAGTTGCAGCACTTCCTTCTCGCGCCTGGTAATCACGGGTTGTTGAGTGCCGGGCTCATTCAACGTATGGGCTACCTCCTGGCTAAAGTAGGTGCCTTCGTTCATTACGCTGTCAATGGCTTCCAATAGTTCTTCCTTAGTAACGTTCTTCAACACATAACCTGCCGCACCGTTATCGATCATGTTGCGCACAACGGCTTGTTGGTTAAAGGTGCTCAGGCCCAATATGCGGACGGTCGGGTATAAGGTCTTTACTTCTTTGCATAAATCTGTTCCGCTTTTATCAGGCAGGTTCACATCCATGAGAATAACATCGGGCTGATGGCGTTTCAGAAAGTCCAGGCACGAGTTGGAATTCATGGCATGGCCCAGCCATTCGATATTTTTTCGTTTTGCAATAATGATCGAATGCCTTCAATTACCAGGTAATGATCATCTACAATGAATAGCCCTGTACTCATGCAATATTGATTTCAATCATAACGGAAGTGCCCTTGCCGGGTGCCGACTGAATGTCCAGCCGGCCTTTCAAAAACTCCACCCGGTTTTGAATATTTTTCCAGCCCATGCCTCCCGAGTGATTTAAGAGGCTGATATCAAATCCCTTTCCATCATCTTCTACGGTAATGGCCAGTATCTTTTCTTGCTCCAATCTGTGCACCTGCACCAATACGTTTCGGGCGTTGGCATGTTTAATGACATTGGATACCAGTTCCTGCACGATGCGATAAACCGTAACGGCCTGGGTTTGTTCAAGGGTGGTGTTGGTTACACCAGCCGATTGATAGGTAACGTGCAGCACACCGCTGCGATCAATCTCGGTACAAAATTCTTTCAGGGCTGTGTCCAGCCCATACTTCAATAATATCTCCGGCATCATGTTGTGCGCTACTCTGCGCATCTCCTGGATCGAGCTGTCCAGCATATCGATGCTGCGTTCAAAAGCCCGGGCATTATCGGGGGTCATCACTAAATTTCCTTTCATATTATTTAATGAAAATTTTATTCCACTGAGCATACCGCCCAGGCCATCGTGCAAGTCTTTCGCCAGGCGTGTGCGTTCTTGTTCTTCGCCTTTCAGTACAGCTTCGGTAGCGGTGATNTGTTTTTCAGTTTCCAACTCTTCTATTTTTGATTGTTGCAATTTTTGGCGGTGCTGGTAATTGCGGTAGGAGAGCAGTAAGATTGCCACTAATGCCACTGTGCCCGCAATCAGAAAATAGTTGAGTGTTGTCTTTTGGTTGAGTTGTGCTTGCTGAAGTTTTATTTGAGCATCTTTTNNTTCAGTTTCGAATTTCTTTTCAATGCGAATGGTGTTGTTTGTAATTGAGGTGTTCAACATGCTGTCGCTTATCATTTCGTATTGATCGAAATAATAATACCCCATCTTCGTGTTTTGCTCACCATAGTGTAGGCTTGAAAGTATTGCATATATCTTTTTNTTGAGATCGAGCATGTTATACTGAGTGGCCAAATGAAGGGCCGAGTTAGCATGCAATGCAGAAGGCGTGTAATCCTTCTTTAACAGGTAGTAATAGGCCAACCCATATTCCGCAAGACCTTCAAATTCATGGGCACCATATTTTTGAGCCAGCACCAGGGCCTGATCGGCATGGATCTTAATATCATCAATGCTTTGTTGATATAGTGCTATTTGTGCAAAATTGAGACTCGTGGTTATTTGAATAACAACGTCTCCATACTTCTTAGCTTCAACGTTTGCCTTCGTCAGGTAATATTTTGCGGAATCGTATAACCTAAGCGAGAGATAGTTAAGTCCAAGGTTATTATAGGACTTTCGCAATAAATCCTGATCGCCTTTTTCTCCAATAGCATGAATAGCGAGTAATCCATTACGCACGCCCTTACGGTATTGATGCATAGAGTAATACAGCAGTTGAAGCAAATTGAATGTTTCTGCCTCGTATTGATGGACACCCATTTTTAACAGCGTGTTTTTNCCTTCTTCAACATAGGTTACTGCGGTTTCATAGTCATTCAGTTGCCTATAAGCAATGCCCACATTCAGCATGGTGCGCGCTAGTTCAACAGCGTCTGCGTGCTCTTTGGCATATTGCAGCGCTTCCAGATTAAGTTTCAGGACACCATCAAAGTCGCCTCTAAAATTCATCACCGTAGCGAGTTGTGTATAATAATCCAACACGCCCTGCTTGTATTCCAGTTTGAGGCTTAGTGCCAAACCCTTCTCGCAAAACTCCTCAGCTTTTTTNAAATCCTCACTATTATATTCGTTGGCCATCAGGTAGTACAATTTCACTTTCGTGGAATCGTCCCTGGTCATATCGATTTGCCTTTGAAGGCTGTCTCGGTCATGCAAGCCTTGTGCCTTCACTAGAGTTTGAAGCAATGTAAATCCCAGCAGGAGGAGCAGAAGCATTCTCATAGCAATCGCCTTGGCCTAAATATTTGTNGCGCAAAATACAGATTCAACAGTTCCCTTTTACATCATCCTTTTTAATGATTTTCCGAGATGGGTAAAAAAATCATCCTTTTTAATGATTGATACAGGTAGGTACCCCTTCTACTTTTACGATAAAAATGAAGATACCTATGAAACAATTGCTATTAGTATTCACAGCGCTGTTATTGATGTGGGGCTGTGGTGACGACAATGAAACGGGGGTTCGGTGCCAACAATCACAACGGCTGAAGTAACTGGCATCAATTCAACAGAGGCTACCACAGGCGGAGACATCATCACTTCGGGCACTATAACAGCAAGAGGTGTGGTGTGGTCAACCAGCGAAAATCCTACGATCGAACTGACCACCAAAACAAACGATGGTACCGGAACCGGCATTTTTAACTCGTTTATCACCGATCTGCAAGCCAACACTACCTATCACGTGCGCGCGTACGCCACTACCTCTACCGGTACGGCTTACGGTAATGATGTAGTATTTACAACGGGCACTCCTAAGTTGTACATCTGTGGTACAGAGTATAGTCCAACCGTAGGCCAACAGCAATGCAAAGTATGGATAGATGGCGCGGATTTCTTCTGGGGTGGAAATCAAGAAAGTATCGGACAAGGTTTGTTTGTTTCGGGGACGGATCTATATGTAGCGGGGTCAACCAAAAACACAACATTCCGCGCCACCTACTGGAAGAACGGAACACCTACTTACCTCACCGATGACACGCGTGAAGCAATTGCTCATGCTGTTTTTGTAAGGGGTAACGATGTATACGTAACCGGTTATGAAAAAATGCCGCATCCGTCAAAGTCGCCAAGTACTGGAAGAACGGAGAGGCCTTTAGTATAACCGATGGAACAAAAGATGCGGAAGGAATGTCTATTGTCGTTTTGGGTGACGATGTGTATGTATCCGGATACGAAACTGCTACATCAGGCACGAAAATCTGGAAAAACGGTGCGCGCATCAGCATAGAGAATATCACGGGGCCCATTGTTAACGCCCTTTGTGCTTCGGGCAACGATTTGTATGCCACAGGAACCAAAACCGCAGGGAACAGTGATATCTGGTATTGGAAAAACGAAACCGGTGTACAACTTACTGAGGCTTTAGCGACACGTGCCATTACTGTTTCCGGAAGTACGGTTTATGTTGCCGGACAAAATACTTCCTTTCAGGCTGTTTACTGGAAAAATGAATCCATTGTCGTGTTAGACGAAAGCGAAACGCCCGGTGGTTCAGAAGCGAAATCCATTTTTGTTTCGGGAGAAAATGTGTACGCGGTTGGCAAAAAAGGCCTAGATATAGTGTACTGGAAAAACAGTGTGTTGGTTAAGATCTCAGCGAATGCAGATTCTCGTAATAACGGAATGGGCATTGCCTTTAAATAAGTTTTCGTTGGCTTGATCCGTAATACATTAGGCCTAATCAATACCAGAACGTGATCCTCTACAATCAATAGTTTTTGTCACTAATCTTTAAAAAGAAAAGATGAAAAGATCGTGATTTTGACCGTTTGCTTGTTGTGCTCCATCTGTTGTTTCGCACAAAAACCTTCCAAAGAGCAAATAGAAAAAGATAAAAAGGCATATGCCGAAGCGCAGAAAAATTAGATGAGCAATTATCTAAAATGGATCCCAAGGCCAGAAAGGCGTATGACAGTATGATGAATGCGATGGGAGCAGGCGTAAAAATCAATGAGTCTAAACAGGCAGTAAATACAAACGCTACTTCCAAAAACACCAGGGCCGCAATCGGTCTCGTTCCGGAANAAAACACAAAAGCTATTGCTACAATAGGAACCACGCCCACCAATACCGGTATGGGCGCATTTGTTGGCAAAGCCAACAATACTGTGTTTGCTGCTATGTTGCCTGCTGCCAAAAACAAAGCCAATGAAATCTATAAAGCATTAAAACAAAAAGGTGCCGATAGTGATGAGATCGGTAATGCCGCTACAGCACTCTGGATGGCCGGTCGCACACAAATTGCATTAGGTGTCATGGCACAGGTATGCAGCAATGATGCTAATCATATCGATAACCTGAGCAACTATGCTTCCATGCTAACGATGATGGGGGCTCCAGAACTGTCAATACCAATCCTGAAGAACCTGAATGCAAGATTTAAAAAGAATACCACCCTGCTAAACAACCTGGGGCAAGCCTGGTTTGCATTGGGTGATTTAGATAAAGCCAACAAATACCTCGACAGCACATTGTTATTGAATGCAAATCACGCACAAGCCAATGAAACCAAATGCCTGATTGTGGAAAGCAAGACCAACAAAACGACAGCAGTGGCGCATGCAAAAGCAGCTTTTAAAAATGGCAAAAGTGATTTTAGAAAAAACAAATTAATTCAATTCGGGTACAAACCATCAGCCGCAGATTACGGCAGTTTTCCACCGGCCAATAAAAGCAATGACCTTTTGCAGTTGGGTGGATTTGCCATGCCTGCCTTTCCAAAATCAGTAGCCGAGTGCAAAACACTTGTACCCATTTGGAAACAATTCAGAGCCGATATCGATGCACGATTGAAGCCATTGCAAAAGTTAACCGAGGAGTCGAACAAGGCAATGGCAAAGCAATTGGAAGCGCAACAAAAACAGTTTATGAGTGCGATGAACAAAAGCATTAGCAATCCGGGATCGGTAAGCCAAAGCAGTGCTTTACAAATAGCCAGCGTTCCTTTGTTTTCTGAAGCCATGAATATGCGGCAAAATATTGTGCTGCAAAATCTTCAACAANAAAAGCAGGCCGTGTTGCAACGCATCAGTCAGTTTGTAAGTGGTGAAGGTGCAACCTTGAAGAAANAATACCAGGAGGAAATAATTAAGATTGAANAAAAATGGGAATTAGTTGGCGAGGGTGGCAGCGTCAATGATGAACAGGTATGCATCGATGCCGTTAAGGCATCAAACGATNTTNTAAACTCCTATAATACTAAACTGGAAGGTTTGTACAACGAATACCTCAGTGCAGATAAGCAACTGCTTAATGAAATTGCTTACTCCTCTCTTTACAGTACCTATCCCGAAATGCTTCCCGGTGTTATTGCAGGTTTGCAAATGCAGTGGCTCCGAAATTTAAGTTTAACGCAAAACGGCTTCAACTTCGAGTCGGTTACAAAATACCAATGTGCTGAAGAGGTCAGCGGCAAAGGCGGTAAGCTCACCGCTTTTAAAGACCCCAACTGCACCATCAATAATGAGTTTAGTCAAACGCTGGGCATTTCCAATTTAGGGTTTAGCATAAAACTTACTTGCACCGAGTTAACCACTTCCTTTAACGCACTTGTGTTGGGCCTAACGCTTAATCAGGATTTAGATCATGCAGGCTTTGGCGATTCTTTTAAAGACTGCACCGTAAGAATTGGCCCCAAAACGGGAGTAGATGTAAAGATGGGCCCGGTGCAAGCCAGCGCGAATGTGGGTGCCGGTGTCGATATAACCATTGATGGTACCGGAGTTAAAGATGTTGTTGTAAAAGGCAGCATGGAAGCAGAAGCCGGTATGGGGCCTGCCAGTGCAAGTGCTGGTGTAGAAGGTCGAATGAGTTTGAATACCGGAGCAGGTTCTTTACAAGGCACGGGCATTTTTAATTAGAATGCTATACAAAAAAATAATGGAATAAGTGGTTGATGATTTAAATGGAGATGCCAATAGCCATAAGTGGCGGCAATTTGTAGCGCTAAAATTTTTAGAAAATGAAAAAGTATCTATTATTAATTCCTACGTTATTTNTTCTGTTGTTGGCTTCGTGTACGGAAGAAGTTGATGACGATAATCCGGTTGATACTCCCGTTGGAGAAATAGATCCCGCTGTGGTGGGCTTGTGGACCCGGTATCGGCTTGAAACGTACACTACGGGTGGTAATACCGGTGGTTACTTCCGACAAGAATACCGCTTCAATGCCGATGGTACCTACCAGTATTTACTAAAGCACTATTCAGTTTTTAGCACACCCATAATTTTTCTTTACGAAAGCGGAAAATGGNGGGTAAACGACAACCAAGTGACCATTAAACCCACTAAAGGACAGGATCAGGAATGGAGCAAGGTAGAGGGGAGTACCAGCAGTTGGGGAAGTAAGCTGTCAACATCAACCCGAACATTAGAAACAATTACCTATATCTATGGCGGTAAATATTGGGAAGGTACCAACACAATTGATCTGGCGATGAGTTATACCAGAGAAACCGTACGCGATGGTTCGTTTAGTGATGCAAGTCTGCAAGCATGGTATTACCAAAGCAGGGATGAATCGTTAATCAATCTTCCTCCGGGTTTTAGCTGGTAATTCTATACAGTTGCTCCACCAATTTCTAATACGAACGTATCTACTTATTCATTTCAAATTTTCACACAATGAAACATAGCATTCTTTTATTGTTTTTCATGCTTAGCCATGCTATTTCCTTTTCGCAGATANAAAAAATAACCGATCCGTTAACACCGTGCAATGGCACTGCCGATGATGTGGCCGGCATTTATACCGACCATACCAATCCTAAATATGGATCGCACAGCATTAAGGGCACGGCAACCACAAAGCCAGCCATGACANAAAATCTTATTGCCATTGAAAAGCTGGAAGAAGCAAGTCGTAAAGATTTTAAACTGACCGGCTGTGCTGCCAGGGTGAGTTTTAGCGGAGGCGGAAGGACGAGCTATGGANAAAGTGCTTACACCAGTTACGGCTACCAACTTGGTGTTTACGCCTACGTATGTCACGTTAAGGAACTTACCACTAAAATAGTAGGTGAATACCAAACCGTACTACGAATAAATATCAACCCCGATGTGGTTTCTGGTGGCAATTCATTAAGGCCCGGTACTGGTGATATGTCATTTAACAAAACAGCCAACACATTGATGTGGAGTTACGATTTTCCTGCCGATGCATTATTAGGTCCGAATTACGAAACCGACCGCGTANAAAACNCAAGTAATGTTTCAAAGTATATTTCTGAAAGTAATTTGTTGGCTGGTCGTTCTTCTGCATACAAAAGTTACCACGATGATNTTTTAAAATTGAATGCTGGCAACGGTTATACTGAAAACTATATGCGGGGAAGCCTATACGACAAAGTTACAGAGAACAGCTACCGATTAATTGACAGGCGCTACCTCATTACAAAGCCGGGCATTCCGTTATTGATACCCGTTTCACGCAAACAATATTTGCAAGACATGCTGGAGTATTTTGAAATTGAAAAAGCAAATTTCACGTATGCGGTAGACGACCTGCTCCAANAATCGGCTACCGATAACAGCGATTATGGCAAGCAGAAAAAGCAAACCTGGCAAGCCCACAAAGCTATCTACAGTCAGCACTATGATGCCAAAAAGGCAAGAGTAAAAGAGCTGTTGGCAACCCAAAGCGAAGAATGGTTACAACGGCCAGCCGTAGTGGCCGGAGGCAATGCCACAAAAGATGCAACCGAACGTCTTGCACAAACCGGTATGTTTTACGAGATGGAAGATTATGACAAAAACATTTTTGCGCTTTACGTTTTAAATCCTGCTTATTTCACTACAGGCACTGGCCCATCAACAACTCCAAAGTTGATAGAAGTATCGTTTCGTTATGAGTTGAACAAGGACAAAGGTTTTTCAGAAAGGCTTATTAATAATTTTGAGAAANATTTTGATTTCGAAGCGTTACGCAACATGCTGGAGAGTAACACGAATAAACCATAAGCTAACGCACGCAAAGGAAGATCACAAAAGCACTAAATCGTTATGACAAATATGAAATACATTTTGTTTCTTTATACCATCCTCCTCATCAGCATTTCAGGCTTTGCCCAAAAGAAAACCTATGATATTGTTTCTTACAGTCCGCCCAAAGACTGGACCGAGCAACAAGGCAGTGGTACTATTTCATACTCACGTATTGATGGCGCAAGCTGGGCACAAATTGCCATCTATCAGCACCGCCAATCCGCTGGCGATATACAAACTGATTTTGATAAAGACTGGAATGAACTGGTTTCACCCGGAAGAACCATTTCCAGTATGGAANAAACAAAACCCCAAACTGCTGACGGATGGACGGTAATGAGCGGCTCGGGTGTTTGGCAGTACAATGGCGCCAATGTGGCCTCTGTGCTTACCGTATATTCTAACAATCGGGTGTGTGTGGCTGTGCTATGCAATTCAACGGCTATGCCTTATATGAAAATATACCAATCGCTGATTGGTTCGTTGGATCTGGATGCGAGTACTATTTCAGAATCTTCAGAAGTTGAAAACAACGTCACTACAAGCGAGAGTGGATCAACTTCATCAGCAAACGCCAGCCATGGCATTGTAGGTATATGGGCGAATAATTTATTAGAAACTTCAGGTTATTCGAACAATGTTCCGATGTACTCCGGAGGGTACTTCCGTAAAGAATATACGTTCAAAAACGATGGCACCTATTTTTATTCGTTTAAAAACTGGTCGGTATATTCAAAGTCCATTTTATATGGTTATGAAAGCGGTATATGGACGGTAAGTAATAACACGCTTACCCTTACACCGAAAGAAGGAAAGAAAGGTGAATGGAAAAAAACGAGCAGAGCCAGCGAATGGGGAGTCTTATTAAAATGGAGCCTATGGTTTTGGAAAAAGTGAGCTACACATTCGAAAAGAAATATTATTCAGGTTCGCAGAGCAGTGCATTGCTTTTAAACAGTGGCAAATCAACGGTAAGAGACGGCACCTATTCGGGCAATGGCTTTAGTTATTCTTTAAAGGACGCGGCAATCATTGATTTTCCTCCGGGGTTTAAAGAGTTATGAGAATAAGTAAACCAGTACCTACACCATTAACGGCAACCAACTTACGCTTACACCCACCCAGGGCAACAACGAAGAGTGGAGTGTAACAGGCGGCCCGGTGAACCTGAATGGCATGAGTGAAACGCAAGTGCGGACGATAAAAGAAAGCTGAGGTAAGCCTGTAAAAGCAACCCCTCGAAAACTCGAGAAGAACGTGTACACATTTCGCATCGAATACCTGAAGGGCAACGAGGTAAATGCATTGATACTGGAATATAATAATGCCAGCGAACGTGAAAGCAATGGTGAGGTAGCGTACTATTTTGAAACGACAGCCGAAAAGGCTACCAAGCTACCGAAGGCGGTTGGGCTGTAACAAAAAAATTTTCGGCTGAAAGTTTTCCTTCAACCCATTTCCTGTTGTTTTCAAATACTTGCTGGTAGAGTGTCATGTTATTTGGGTGAACTGCCCTTTGATTCAAGTAAATTGTTCAGACGGGCTTACACGCTAAATATAATGGCTATTCTTCAGAGTATTGTGTTTTTAATTGGTTTCCGTTTGGCAATTCAGTTTTAAGTCCGATTTTGATATAAAGTAAAGTATTATTGGCGGAGTAAGCGATCGAGGGTACTATTTTGTCACGGCATCTCTCCAAGATCGATTTTGATTGTACAATTGACTTGTATGATGAGTTTTAATCTTATTTAGGCTTGCTTCAATAAATGGATTCATCAAAACTACAGGTATCACCACCATGAATAAATCCCGTTAACAGGGTATTATTAAATTTTTGTCCGCATCAATAAACACAGATAGACCAGGCATACGTACCTGAATTGTTTGTGTGGCTTGTGCCGTTCTTCCAGTACTTGGCCTGTATGCCGGTATTTATATTTCCCTGATACCCGGAAACAAATACATCACCCTGGTCGGAAATAAAANATGGCGGAAGTATGTTCATCGAGGGTACCGTCTGACAGGTTTACGGCTGTTCCGTTNTTCCAATACTTCGCTACATTAATACCTTGCTCATTTTCATATCCGGTAACATAGACATCATTGTTTTTAACCGTAACACCGGTGGCATAACTGTTATTGGCTGCGTTTCCGAGCAAGTTGATCACGCCATTCTTCCATAGTGTAGCCACGTATCGGCCAATACCGTTAAAATTGATTTGCTGATAGCCGGATACATACACATCGGTACCCACCACAAAAATTCCATTTGCTAACGATCGTATAGCACCAGCAGATTGCGTTAATACCACTTCAACACCATCCACCCAATAACGCGCAGTTTCCATGGGGTCATTCAAATAACCGGAAACATACACTTTACTATTTGCCACAAATACACCATTGGCTATGGCGTATTTAGCACCATCCGTCAGGTTGGTGGCAGTTCCATTACCCAATATTTTGCTNCTTCGTTGCTGCGCAGTCTCTTCCGATCCGGCTACGTAAACATTGGCGCCAGCTACAAAGAGGCCATCTGCGAAAGCATGTCGACTACCATCTGAAAGCTCTACAGCCGTACCATCTTTCCAGTACTTGGCAACATACTTACCTAATGTATTATGCTCATCACCTGCTATGTACACNCCGGTTTCATTCACAGCTATACGTTTGGCAAAAGCGTGTTTGCTTCCATCCGAAAGAGGTACGATATCTGTATCTCTCCAATAGAGCGCTTTGTTTATTGCGTTTTGCAATTGTACGGCTACATATACCTTTGGTAGTGCGGGTGATAGTGTGGTAAATATTTTNTCATCGCCATAGGCTGTTCCGGCTGCGTTCGTGGCATAGGCGCGCACATAGTACGTTGTGGCTGGTGTGAGGTTTTGTAGTGTACTGCTAAACGCTGTTGTTCCGGCTCCTTCATCCGTCTTCGAAGGTAATGCTACAGTCGGGTTGGTAGCCGTACTCCACACAATTCCTTTTGCTGTTACTTCCACTTCATCAGCATTGGTGATGGTTCCGCCCGAGGTTGCACCCGTTTGTGTTATGGAAGAAACTATTTCAGTTGTAACTTCAGGAAGNGAAATAGTTGGCTCGGGGTTTTCAGTTTTGTCGCAAGCGATAAGACCAATAAGCATAAGAACAGATGCAAACAGTTTTTTCATGGAGATGCCGATTTAAAATTTTAGTAAAATTCAGTCTTGATCAGGCGCGGCACAATCCCGCTTTTACAGGTTTTTACGGTCAATATCCCCTGAAAGCAGGAGGTGAACGCAGTAAACATACTGGTTGTTATGCGATGCAATTGACTCTCAGGAATAGCTCAAAATCTTAATTTACTCCACTAATTTTTCGGCATTGCTGTGGTGTCGTTCTTTCGAACCTGATTAGCGATGGGGTTTTAGGTCGGGTGAATAAATCCGGAGTGTATCACTTTCTATTTTNTCTTCTGCTATAAATGATCCTTCAAAAGCAGGTGCTGCAATACCTGCATAAAACTGCCTGTTAGAAGTAAACACACGGGCTTCATCCCACAACCCCGCGTTGATAAAAAGCGATAGCGTGGTGCTGCCTCCTTCCACTATTAAAGATTGTATTCCTGTTGAACCCAAATGCGTTACGAGCGATTCAAGAAAATTGGTTTCAGCCAGTCGTACTAAAATCAGGTTGGGGTGCTCTTCATGCTTCAGCACGTTGTAGCAAATGGTTTTTACTGAGCCATCAAAAAGTGAAAGTTTATCCGGCAAACGCAAAAACCGGTCAATCACTATTCGTACCGGATTACGCCCCGACCAATCCCGAACCGTTAGTACCGGGTTATCATGAGCAGCCGTTTTTGTGCCTACTAATACCGCATCTTCTTCGCTGCGCCACTTGTGCACCACCTGGCGCGATTGTTCATTGCTGATCCACTTCGATTCATAATTGCTGCGCGCTACAAAACCATCTAAGGTTTGCGCCCATTTTAAAATAATGTACGGCCGCTGCTTCTCATGAAATGTAAAGAACCGCTTGTTTAATTCGCGGCCCTGCNNTGCGAGCACATTTTGCGTAACTTCTATGCCAGCTGCTTTTAGTTTCTCAACTCCTTTACCCGATACGAGGCTATTCGTATCCGTATTGGCAATTACCACCCGGCCAACCTTGTGTTTGATCAATAAATCAGCACAGGGTGGTGTNTTGCCAACATGCGCGCACGGCTCCAGGTTAACATAAACCACACTTCCTTCCAACTGGTTGGTATCTGCCACATTATTTACGGCATTCACTTCGGCATGCGGGCCACCATATTTTTGATGCCACCCTTCACCAATAATTTTTCCATCTTTAGCAATAACACACCCTACCCGGGGNTTGGGGCTTACAGAACCTGTGCCTAACCTGGCCAACTCCAGGCAACGTACCATGTAAAGTTCATCTTGCAGCATTCAGAAATTGTTACCTTGCAAAGATCAATTTCGGCATGACTAATTCCAAAGAACTTTTCAGCGAAGTAGTAAAGCGGATTTCATTACCAGAAGAAAAAGCAGAAATAGAAAGTATCGCGTACCTGCTGCTGGAAAAAATGGAAACTTAGCCGTACGGATATCCTGGCCGAAAAATAACCCCGGTGCTCTGGCGCGATGTGGAGCCCTACGTAGCACGAATTAATACCCACGAACCTATTCAATACATTTTAGGTGAGGCCGATNTTTTTGGAAGAGTTTTTCAGGTTACACCTGATGTGTTGATTCCAAGGCCGGAGACTGAGTTGTTAGTTCAGGAAATCATCAGGCATGTAAAATCAATTGATCAACCTGCTCTGTTGGACATCGGCACCGGAAGCGGTTGTATTGCGATATCCTTGGCACTGGAAACCCGTTGTACTATGCACGCAGTTGATGTGCAGGTTGCTGCCCTGCAGGTTGCTGCGCAAAATGCTAACCGGCTACAGGCCAATGTGAAGTTTTACGAACTGGATATTCTGAAAGAACGTCTTGATGAGAAATTTGATCTGATTGTGAGCAACCCGCCATACATCTCGCAACAGGAAAAGCATCTCATGAAACCCAACGTGTTGAATTACGAACCTCATACAGCCTTATTTGCGTTGGGAGACGATCCGCTTTTGTTTTATCGCGCCATAACCAGGCAGGCCCAACACGCATTAAATAGAGGCGGATCGTTGTGGTTTGAGATTAATGAGCATTACGCAAAGGAGATTTGCGAGATAATGATACTAAATGGGTTTGAAAATGTAGCTGTTGTAAAGGATTGGAATGGAAAGAAGCGGGTGGTTTGGGAAACCGCTAATATGGTTAACCTTGGTTACAATTTAAAAAGGTAAAACTATTAGCCACCTTCTGCTATTGAATTATTTCAACATCAGACCATTTATTACGAAACTTCATTAACTACTATCATTCAAGGTCAAAAAAGCAGTTAATCGAAAAAATAGTAATTCCAGTATCATCAATTGTTAACGATGTGCCACACTTCGGACAAGGCTTTAAAGCAGAATCCCATACCTCCAAGTTTGAGCCCTCACATGCAGAGCACGTAACAGGGTATATCTCTTTGATTGATCTCTTACCAGTTTGCATTAGTAGTAATGGTTCAGGATCATCATCGACCTTAGGAGCGGGTTCATATTGAATGCGATGTGTTGCAATATCCATTATCTCGTTACAATCGAGACACTTGAATGTATTCAGACTCGCAAAAGGTTGCGGATGGACCCGCGCAGGTAGTTGTTGTGTAGCTACAAACAGGACAATAATAAGTTTGTGAAATCGCCATGTATTTTCTTTTCCCCATATGATAATACATCGGGCGTAAAAACAATCCATTATGAGTCAAAATTTTTATTTCTTGTCAAGAAACTCATTTTTAAGCTAAAAAGGCAAAATTAAAGGGTCTCTCCTATCCAAAAAGGCTGGTTAGCCTCCAAATTCAAAACACCTTCCTGGTCAACAAAAAATTTTTCTCAGAAAAATTTCAGGGAAAACCTGTAGTACCGTGCCCGCTGGCAACCACTTTGCAAAACGACCAGACTTTACCCGGCTCCAACGTGTACCATCAATAAAAACTTCTGCATCACCATTAAAATCAGATAACATTAAAAGTATCTGTCTATCAGATGCCAGCCAGTTTACAGCCGGTATGGTTCGGGATTGCAANAAGGAAATGGCCTTGTCAATGGCAGATTCTTCAGAACGAAATGAAACTACTTCAATTGGTTGCTGCTCTTTGGTACGATCAGTCCAAATTGCCTCTTCGCTTGTGGGCACCAGCACTACATCTATTTTAATTCCCCAACCTAATACGGTTTCAATCTGTGAATGCAATACAATAATGGTTGGCATCCATTCCAGCAGTTCCTGGACTTTTTCAAAGGGGATCGCATGCGCATCCAGAATAACCAGAGCAGGTTCTTGATTTTCGCGCACGATATGATGGCTGGACATTACTCAAAAGCAAACGGAACCGCCCACCCAGGTTTTGTCTTTATTAAACTTTACACCAATCATTTCACCCCGGCTCAGGCGCGCGAGGTTCGTGATAAGTTGGGGACGCGCTTCGCTTTCGTTCCACAAAAACAACAACCTGATTTCCGTTTTAACCAAACCATCAGGCGCTTGTATAACGGGTTCGTACTGCACCTTTTGTTGCAACATAAAGTTCTTGCGTTCGGCTGGAGGAATAGCATCCAAATCGGCTTGCGTTACATGAAAGATTACACCACTACCCGAAAAGGAGAAGAGCGGCTTCAACACATACGCTTCGAGGTTTGCCGGCCAGGCGGTGTACTCGTGCAAAAATTTACATTTGGGCACCGCATCGCTTTGCACAAANGGCATGGTGTATTTACTGATGTANAANAACCAATTGGGGTGCCCTGCCCACTCCACCTCTACATCTTCCGTAAGATGAAATTGCGTTTTCAAATCTTTCTTGGCCAGCAGCTCATCAAAGATCACGCGGTTGTAAATCCGGTGCACCGGAATTTCAACTCCGTTCTTCTTATAAAATAACTTCCTTCCTCTGATAATAATATCGCCAATGTGAACCGGCTCAATTCCAAGGTGTTTNTGTGTTATCAGAAAATCAATAGCCGTATTTTGCTGCAGGGGNTTAATCTCCAGGAGAATTACATTTTCAGGATTGTGTTTTCCAACAATGGCTTCGCGCAACAGTTGCCAGTAGGCGGCAGAGTCTAATCCAAAATGAAAGTGCAATTCATTCGGAATGCGATAATGTTCACGAAATTTGTTTCCCAGGAAATCCTGGTACCCAAACAAAGATGGGAACCCTTGCATTTCAATTAACCGCGGAACCAGCTCTCCATTTTCTGTACACACGGCAAAGTCCAGCGCAATGAATAACGAGTTGGCCGTTTCGTTGGGAACGTTGAGATTTGCCGGAAGCGCACCCTGCATTTTTGTTTTGAAATCGGGTTGTACAATTGCATCCACAATTTCATTTGCGGCTTTAAAAAGTTTTGCACTAAACTCTTTTCCAACAAACACCGGGCTTTCGGCTACCCGAAAGGGAATTTTGTAATCGAATTCCCGATTCAGATCCGCAATAAAGTTTTTGTATTTCTCTTCTGAGAATTGTTTGTTAAAAAGTTGCCGGGCAAGGGATATCATAAGGTAACGGAACTTAGTCTGTTGCGAAAAGCCAGCATGAGAAATCGTGGTACTACGGTGGCATTGGTCAGCATTATTTTATCCGGATCATTGAGATGATTCAACATCTCCCAATATTTTTTTCGCCATGCTTTTCAATGACCAGGGCTTTCTTGTCTTCGCGCAACAGGTACATGCGCATCCCTATGGCATCCGCTTCGGGGTGAAATTGTGTGCCCACGATGGCCTCATTAAAGCGAATGGACATTACCGCTCGTTCCAGATCGATGTGAGGGCGAAATTTTTCAATACATAATAAGGCTCCACCATCCGCTTCTATTTTTCGATATCAGGTTGGGTTATCTGATAATCGCGTGAATCAACCGCCCACAACGGATCATTCAGCGAACGGAATAAAGGGTCGTGCATTCCTTCCGTTGTCTTATGCACAGGCATTACGCCAAAAGAAGTTGACTTTCGTTTAGATACAACTCCAAGCTTATAATAACGGCAATAAATCTGAAAGCTGTGGCAAATCAGCAAGACATGCTTCTTATTATCCGGGTGTTGCCGGTTATGATTTTTGATGGAGTCCATCAAAGCAAAATATCGTGTTTCCCATTCCGAGCCGGCACTATCCAGCGGGCTGCCGGGCCCCGGATGAAATGTAGGCATCGAAAGTTAAATCGGGAATCTCATTTTGCTGCGCACATCAAATATCCGGTACGCAATATTCAGGCTGCAATCAGTTGCAAACCTTGAGATCAGTTGTTTAATGCCGCGCATTCCCTCATTCGCTTCGCCTTCATACAAATCGAGTACGGCTATTTTTATCTGGTCTTCCTGAATCAATGTATTTGGTTTAAAGTCCGCGCAGGGTTTCTTCTGTTATGTAGTCAACTACTTTTTCCAGACTTCCGGTTTCTTTATAAACAGCCAATTGTCGATCGGCCCCGGTACCTTGCTCTAATATGGTGCGAATATAATTGATCGCCTTGCGGCTGCCAAGTTCATCCACCACATCATCTACAAACTCGAGCAATTCGAGTATCAGGCCGCGTGTATCCAACTCTACTTGTTTTCCAAAATCGATCAAACGCCCGTCTAATCCATACCGCGATGCACGCCATTTATTTTCATTAATGAGTGCCCGTGTGTACATGATAAAACTCATATTCTGCAGGCGAAGTTTATACAACTTAACTACCAGCGCCTGGAACACTGCGGTGATTGCGATAGTTTCTTCAACACGCATGGGCACATCGCAAATGCGAAACTCGATGGTATCGAAGAATGGGTGCACGCGCACATCCCACCAGATTTTTTTNGCATTGTCGATACAATTGGTTTGAATTAGCAGGTTTACATAGTTTTTGAAATCATCCCAGTTTTCAAACCGATCCGGAATACCGGTGCGTGGAAATTTATCAAACACTTTTGTGCGAAACGATTTGAATCCTGTGTTGCGACCCTCCCAAAANGGCGAATTACAACTGAGCGCATACACGTGCGGCAAAAAGTAACGCACGGTATTTTGAATATGGATAGCCATATTCTTGTCTTTAATACCCACGTGCACATGCAATCCAAAAATTAAATTGGAACGTGCCGCCTCCTGCATCTCCTGCACAATTTCATCGTATCGTGGATTGGGGGTAATTAACTGCTTGCTCCAGTGAGAAAACGGATGGGTGCCGGCAGCACCAATTTTNAAACCCAATGTACCGGCCACTTCACTCACTACTTTACGCAGGGTGGCAATTTCCTGATAGGCCTGGGTTACATCTTTACAAATACCTGTGCCTACTTCCACCACGGCCTGGTGCATTTCAGCTTTTACGCTATCCGTAATTACGTGAGCTGCCAGTTCCACAATTTTCTGATCGTGCGAAGTAAGTTCCCGCGTGTGCGGGTCAATTACCATGTACTCTTCCTCAACGCCAAGTGTAAAGGTTTCCATAAAGCCAACTAAATATTAAATCTTGTAATTACTTCTTAGATGATTTGGGTTTTGTTTCTTTGCTTGCTGCAACTTTCGCAACCTTTGGTTTTACGAGGCCGGCCTCAAACGAAGCAACCGAACTTGTAACAAAAGTTCCCCATGTTAAGTTATCCTTTCCCGGCTTTTGCGCCTGTGCCCGTTCTACGGCCATCTTTGCAGCATGTTCAACCACCCAATCAAAGTTTTCCTGGCCAACAGAATGTACATCGGCATCGGGGGCGGGGTTGCAGAAATCAATTGCATACGGCACACCATTGCGAACGGCCATTTCTACCGTATTGAAATCGTAACCCAGTGCATTGCACAAATCCAACACGTAATCGTGTACTTTCTTCAATAGTTTTTCAGAGGCCGGGCCCTTGTTGCTTTGATATCGCAAATGATGAGGATTGCGTGGTTCGTATTGCATAATGCGCACGTACTTTCTTCCCAGGCAATAACACCTGAAGTAATCTTCAAAGATAATTTCCTCCTGGAGCATCATCACTAACTGGCCGGTTTCCGCATACGCTTTAAAGAAGTCGTCCATGTTATTGAGTTTATAAACACTCTTCCAACCACCCCCTGCATGCGGCTTCATGTAGGCCGGCCAGCCAATGTGTTCAAATATTTTNTCCCAGCTCAAAGGAAACTTCAAATTGGCAAATGAGTTTTCGCCTGTATCGGTGGGGCGCTCGTGCGAAGGGAGAATTACTGTTTTNGGAACGGGCACGCCTATTTTAACAGCCAGTGCGTTATTAAANAATTTTTCATCGGCACTCCACCAAAATGGGTTGTTGATGACGGCTGTACCGGAGATGGCCGCATTTTTAAGATAGGCTCTGTAAAACGGAACATCCTGCGAAATGCGATCGATGATTACCGCATAATCGGTTGGTTCGGCCTGGCTAACCTGGTCTATCAGCACAGGTTCTGCTTTAATATCTTTTAATCCCATTTTGTTAACGCGCTCAACAAATGCTTCCGGAAAGGTGCGTTCCATGCCGTGCAGAATTCCAATCTTTTCATACGATGCAGGTTTAGTTCAACTTAAAATTATATTTATCGGNATAAGGGAAAGGTAATGCGGAAACATTTCGCGCCACGCGGGCCAATCGTGTGGTGCATTTTGTCTAACATCAAGCCAATAGTTAACACCTTTGCTTTGCAGCACATTGGCCATTTTCACATTGGCATCCCAACACATATCATGGGTGCCGGTGCCCAGTACCACGTACATATCCGCAAAGTAAGGGTTCTGTGCGCTGGGCATAAAATCTAACGGATTGTTGAAATACACATTATCATCATAATACCCATCCAGTTGATCTTTAATATCAAAGGCAGCACCCATATTAAACACATACTTCACAACTTCCGGNTGCCGAAAACCAAAGTTGGTGGCATGATACCCGCCAAAGCTGCAGCCGGCAGTAGCAACCCGTTTTACACCGGTTTCGTGCTGGGCAAGCGGCACCAGGNNCTCTTCCAACAACATTTGGTCGTACCAGATGTGGTTGCGCACCCGGTCGGCCGGATGTATTCCTTTATTGTACCAGCTTAATTCATCAATTCCATCCACACAATAAATTTTTACAAGTCCTTCATCTAAGAACCAGGCTACACTATCAATCAGTTTAAAGTCTTTGTTCTCATAATAATGGCCCATTGAAGTGGGGAACAGAATTACCGGGTAGCCGCGGGTACCAAATGCCAGTACTTCAATATCCCGACCCAGGCGGGGCGAATACCATTTATGATAATGTTCGTGTGGCATAGGCGTGTAAGTTCTTATTTTTGCAGGATAATTTTCCTTTGAAAATCGGAAATGCCTTTTAAAATAGCTATCGAATTTAATTATTTCATACTTGGCTCTACCTGCGCACTATCACCTCGAAAAACTTACAGACATTCATTCTAAGCTACTGGAGCGCGATACCGTGGTGGAAATCTTCGTTCCAAAAGAGCAAAGTAAGCCCGGGNGCTTTCCACTGCTTGTCTTAAATGATGGCCAGGATAGCGAGGCCATTGCCTTGAAAAACACACTGGAACAACTAACCGAAGAGAAAGCCATTCGCGAGTTGATTGTAGTGGCCGTACACGCGGGCGACCGGGTGCAGGAATATGGTGTTGCTGCCCGGCCCGACTTCAAANAAAGGGGAGCCAAAGCAAAAGCTTACAGCCGCTTTATCTTAAGCGAACTGATTCCTTACATTGAATACCGTTTTGCCATTTCTAAAAAACCGGCCGATCGGGCTATTGCCGGATTTTCCCTGGGTGGACTTTCGGCTATAGATATTGGGTGGCACTCTGATTATTTCGGGCTAATCGGTGCGTTTAGCGGATCGTTCTGGTGGCGCAAGCGCGACTCCAACAGCCGGTTTTATTCCGAACATTACGATCGCATCATCCATCAGCAAATCCGAAAAGGGAAATACCGCCCGGGATTAAAGTTCTGGTTTCAAACCGGATTGTTGGATGAACAAAGTGATCGGAACAAGAATGGAGTGATTGATTCTATTGATGATACGTTGGACCTGATTGTGGAGCTTACCAAANAAGGATACCGGCCTTTTCATGATATTCACTACCTGGAACTACCCGAAGGGTCACACGATTTGCCAACCTGGAAACAAGCTATGCCGGAATTTTTGAAGTGGGCTTTTGAAAACAAATCTTAAAAATGTCAACTCTTGTAAACACTATTGTATTCGATTTAGGTGCCGTGCTCATCGACTGGAACCCGCGTTATCTTTATCGGAAAATTTTTAAAACCGAAGAAGAAGTAACCTGGTTTTTAGAAAACATCTGCACGCACGATTGGAACGAAAAGCAAGACGCAGGCCGTTCGTTTGAAGAAGCTACGAACGAATTGCTTGCTAAATTTCCGGAACACGAAATTCCAATCCGGGCCTGGTACGGACGCTGGCAGGAAACGGTGAATGGCTCCATACCGGGTACAGTAGATATTCTGAGAGAAATTCGCGATTCANAAAAGTATAAACTGTACGCACTCACTAACTGGTCGGCTGAAACTTTTCCGTGGGCATTAGAAAAATTTGAATTTTTACATTGGTTTGAAGGTATTGTGGTGTCAGGGCATGAANAAACACGCAAACCATTTCCTGAATTTNTTCAGATTTTGTTTGATCGCTATAACATTAATCCGAAACAGGCTCTATTTATTGATGACAGTTTGCGCAACATTAAAGGAGCACAGGAAACCGGTATGCCTGGTATTGTCTTTCAATCGCCTGAGCAGCTACGGGCTGATCTTATCGAAAGAAAAATTCTTACCGTGTAACTGTTATATTTCCATTTAGAAAAATGAACAGGTAGTCGCACTCCATAAACCCCCAACTTGCATGAAGTATCTTCATTACATTATCCTGCTGGCATTGGTTGTTTCGTGCAAAACCCCGCCAGAGAAANAANCTGACTTATTTGCACTCGCACAAAATATAACCGGAATTTATGAAGGGTCTTTGCCTTGTGCGGATTGCATCAGCATTGAATACCAATTGGATTTGGAGGTAGATTCAACTTTTGTTGAACATATAACCTTTCTGGGTAACCCCGATGGCACGTATGAAGTACACGGCCGGTGGGTTGTAGATACAGATTCGGTTCTTACCCTTAACCCCGGGCGATTGGCTTATAAAATAAAGGTTAATGCAAACGGAACGCTTACCATAATCGATGCAATCGAAAACCACCTGGAGCAACAACCGGCTGAGCTAACACGAATCGGTTCAACACAANAAACAGATGCGGCTATGTTGCTTAATGACATTTGGGTATTGGAAGCGATTGACCGGGTTGATATTACCAATGATGAGTTCCCACGTGAACGACCGCGCCTGGAATTTCATCAGGGTGATAGGAAGGTGATGGGAACCACGGGTTGCAATCAATTAAATGGAACCTACACTACCTCCGCAACTAACATTAGCTTCGGGCCCTTGCGCACCACCAAAATGGCTTGCGAAGGAAATGGTGAGGCCAGGTTTACACAGATCTTGCAGGAAATAACGCATTTCAAAATACTTGATCTTAAACTTTATTTGCTATCCGGCTCAACAGAAAAGTTGCGTTTTCGCAAAGTGGATTAACTACCTGTAATTCAAAATTACGTTTTCAATCATATCGCAACATTCGTGAACCTGTTCTTCGGTAATTACCAACGGNGGTGCTAACCGGATAATGTTACCGTGGGTTGGTTTGGCCAGCAGCCCTGCTTCTGCAAACTGCATACAAAGATTCCAGGCCGTTTCACTTTCGGGTGTATCGTTTATCACAATTGCGTTTAATAATCCCTTGCCACGCACCAATGTGACAAGCGAAGTTTTNTCTTTCAACCTGTTCATGCGTGTGCGAAACAGTTCTCCTAATTGCGCAGCATGAAAAGCCAGGTTTTCATCTTTTACTACCTGCAAAGCCTCTACTACAACCGCAGCGGCCAACGGATTACCCCCAAAAGTTGATCCGTGTTCACCCGGCTTTATCACCAACATAATATCATCATCTGCCAATACCACCGAAATAGGTAACACACCACCCGAAAGTGCTTTTCCTAAAATAAGCAAATCGGGTCTTACCATTTCATAATCGCTGGCCAGCATCTTACCCGTACGCGCAATACCGGTTTGTATCTCGTCCATCATCAACAGCACGTTGTGTTCCTTGCATAAATCGGCTGCTGCTTTCAGGTAGCCGGCCTGCGGCACATACACGCCTGCTTCTCCTTGTATCGGTTCAATCAGCAAGCCACACACATTGGGGTTAATCAATGCGTTTTTTAATGCTGCCACATTATCATAATCAATTACTTCAAANCCGGGCATAAACGGACCAAACCCTTGCCGGGCCGAGGGATCGCTGGAAGCTGAAATGATTGTAGTAGTACGGCCGTGAAAATTTTTGCGCGCCACCACAATTACGGCTTTGTTATCTGCAATTCCCTTNTTAGTGTAACCCCACTTGCGTGCCAGTTTGATTGCCGTTTCGTTGGCTTCGGCACCGCTGTTCATAAACAAGGCTTTATCGTAACCAAAAGTGTCGCACACGTACTTTTCAGCAACCCCNAATTTATCGTTGTAAAATGCGCGCGAGGTAAGCGTAAGCTCTTTGGCTTGTTCGGTTAATGCATTGATAATTCGCGGGTGGCAATGCCCCTGGTTAACTGCACTGTAGGCCGATAAAAANTCATAATACCGCTTTCCCTCCACATCCCACAAAAANACACCTTCGCCCCGGGTAAGCACCACGGGCAACGGGTGGTAATTATGCGCCCCGTATTTNTCTTCCAGATCGATAGCCTCCCGGCTGGATGTAATTGCCATTGCCATAATCGTGTTGTTTAACCAACCAAAGGTAAACATTTACCGTTGAGTTTATGTTTGCACACCCGAACGAATGCACTACCTTTGAACTTACTTTTAAACTATTCCATGGATTTTTCTTGACAATACGCGCAGATTGTTTGACACGCTGAAATCGTTCAGTTTGTGGAATCGCCTGTTTGGCTGGGGCCAGATAAAATCTCAATTGGTGGAAGCCAATGGCGAGTTGCAAAAACTAAGCGCAACCGCTACGGCTATTAAATCCGAAAACACCCGCCTTGAAAATGCGCTTACGCTGGAAAAAGCAGCCCTANAAAATGCGCAAGATGGATTTAACCGGGTGCATACCGAGTTGGAAGTAATTAAAACCTCACAACTCCATCAAACAGAAAAACTGAAAGAACTTCAGGATAAGAATGTGGCCCTCGAAACCCTCAATCAGCAATACCTGAAACGCGGCCAGGAGTTATCCAATGAGTTAAACGGCTTGAAACAAAAAGCAGAGACGTTAGACAAAAATCAGCAAGAGCTAAAAGAAGAGAACGGCAAACTTAGAAAGGAAGATGAGTTTCGAAGAAACGAGCACTCAAATGCCGTGGCAGCTTTACGCGAAATACAACGAAAAATTCAGAACGATCGTGAGCAGGAACTAAACGAANAAAATCAAGCGGAAATTTTGCGCATTCGCCAACTGAAAGAAACGTGGCTTAAGCACGAAGAAAATATAAAGAACCGCATGCGGGCCATCTGCCACCGGCATGGTATTGAGTATGTTGATAAAGTTCCCTTTAAAGGGAAACCCGATAACACGGTGCGTATTAATGACGAATACATCATCTTCGATGCAAAAAGCCCGGCCGGAGATGATTTGTCTAACTTTCCTTCCTACTTAAAAGCCCAGGCCGAAGGCGCCATGAAGTATGTAAAGGAAGAGAATGTGCGAAAGGAAGTTTTTCTGGTTGTACCCACCAATACGTTAGAATACCTGGAAACTTTTGAATACCGGTTAAGCGATTATACCGTGTATGTTATTTCGCGCGATTCGCTGGAGCCCATGTTGCTTACGCTGAGGCGAATTGAGGAATACGAATTTGCCGAGCAGATGAGCCCGGAAGAACGCGAAAACATTTGCAGAGTTATTGGCAAGTTTGTTCACCTGAGCAAACGAAGAATTCAGATTGATGGATTTNTTGCGAAACAGTTTNTTGAATTGGTGTATCGTACCGAGGCCGATCTTTCCAAAGAGTTTTTAGAGAAAGTAGCCGAATTCGAAAAGTCAGAGAAGCTGAACCCGCCCCAGGAAAAACGCCAGAAACAAATTAACCTGAAAGAACTGGAGACCGATACTGAANAAATTCAGGGCGAAGCGCAACAANAAGGAATTGATATGCAGGATAACCTGCTTGTAAAGGAAATAAACAAACTTCCACTGTATTACACCACCCAACCCGATAAAAGTCAAAAAGACCTGTTTGAATAAACCTCCTGAAATATGAAAAATTTTTCGATCGTACTATTTATTGCGCTTGCTTTTACAGCCTGTGTAGCTTCCAAAACGGTAAGTAAAGCCCCTCGCCAACCGGCAATTGGGATTATACCATTACCGGCACTCCGCAAGGTGATTTTAAAGGTGTAATGGTTATTGCCGAAGTGGACAAAGTGCTAACTGCAAAATTGGTAAACGATGGGGGCACTGAACTTCCTATTGAGAAATTTCTTTTCAACAAAGAAACCCAAAAATGTCGGGCGAGTTTGATTATTCCGGAGCCTTGATATTTTTGATGGTTTATTTGCTACTACTGAAATCACCGGAACCATGTCCACCAGCGGCATGTATTTTCCTTTAAGGCAACCCGCAAAAACTAAGTATGTCTGTAAAAATTACAGCCGATAACAAACTGAAAAAACTGATTGTCGTGGGCGATCGGGTTTTGATACGCCCGGCTAAAGAATCAGACAAAACCGAAAGCGGCCTGTATCTGCCACCCGGTGTGCAAGAGAAAGAANAAATTCAGAAAGGCTATGTAATTAAAGTAGGGCCCGGCTACCCGTTACCCATGCCTGCCGATGAAGATGATGTATGGAAAGGCAAAGAGGAGCAGGTGAAATACTTGCCCCTTCAGGCGCAGGAGGGCGATCTGGCCATCTTTTTACAANAAGGCGCCATTGAGGTAATGTACGAGGGCCAGAAATATTTTATTGTGCCCCAGGTTTCAATCCTGATGCTGGAACGGGAAGAAGAGCTACGAAGGGACTTTCGTTTGATGTGCTGCGGGTGGGGAAAAATACCAACTCAAAAATTTTGGAGAGACTTACGAGTTTGAAATCGAACGCATTCTAACCAATGGCGATTTTAAAGTAAAAGACCTGCACACGCTGGAACGCTACCTGCTCAAGGACGTGATCAAGTTCGGAACCGGTAACGATTTTGAAATCCGCGACCTGGAGTGAGTCCAAAACATTTACACATCAATTTACTAAGGCCTCTTTGGCACAACTCTTTATTTCATCTCCATTATCCACTGCCGCACTAAAGCCACCCCTTCTGTGTGGGTAATGGAACGGCCCAGTTCGGGCATCATCACACCGGGNTCAACCGATTCGATCCGATATTGCAGAATGGAAGCATCGGGTTTGCCCGGCACAATTCCATATAACAATCCGCCCGAACCTTTACCTGCAGCCACCGGAGCCTTTCCAATTCCTAACCGGGCCGGGTGGTTNTCATTTGCCAATAAATGCAACCCACTATTTTTNGCAGGCCCATCGGCCCGATGGCAATGGGCACAATTTATTTCAAGCCAGGCGCGTGCCCGTGCGCTTACTGAACTTGCTTTGTCATCGTACGATACCAACTTATCTACCAATTCTATTTCAGGAAATCCGCTAAGCATACCGCTTGCCTGCCAGTGTATCAATTGATTTTGTTTCCCNGTAGCGTAATCAAAATCGCCATTCAATTGCCGGGCTGCCGGGCCAATGGGCATTACCTTATCGCCACGCAAGTGGCAGCCTTTGCATTGATTCAAGTTTGGTATGGTATAATTAATATTTCGAAGTTGGCCATCGGTATGTTTCCACGATACGGGAATTGTTTTACCCGCCACATTAAGAAAAGCATCCGTCTGTGCTTCATTCCAGATGTAAGGCAATGCTTTCCAACCTTCGGCTTCGTTTATCAGCAACCTTGTTTCAAGCACACGAAGATTTTCAGTTGGATTGTTAAAATCAGCAGGATAATAAAAGTTTTTNATGAGGACAGTTCCCACCGGAAAGTCAAGTACATCCGTAGCATGATAGCCCACCGTTGTGCCGTCCGGAATTTTTATAAATCTTTTNTTGTAAGCATAATCGGTAAACAATGCCGCGTTGAGGGTGTAAGGAATCACTCCGGCTACGGGGTTTAAGTCCTTNAATAGGTTGTTGAAAAATCCGTATTCGGAAAGTTTCGTTTTACCAAGATGCGTTAAATCAATGGCCGTTTCCTCTTCAGGAAGAACAACCTCNTTCCGGTTTTTTGATTGGCAGGCGCTCAGAATTATTAGCGCAAAAACAGCAAGGGGTTTCATCGTTTTGAAATGCTTTTACCTTCACAATCAAACTGATGCGGATCTTTCTTCAGATTTTCAAAATCATTGGCCGCATCCAGGTTAATCAGAATAACCTCATCGCCTTGCTGCACGCAAATTTCACGTTCAGGGCGTGCGGGGTCTTCGATGCCATCGTACGCAATGTCAGGCGGGTTCATAAACGACTTCATAAANAACAGTTTACCGATATCGTGCCCCAATGCCGGAAACCACTTGCTGTTTTGATACTTGTTGTTATGAATATAAATCCCGTAAGGAAAAGGATTATACAAGGAGTCGGCCCTAAAGTTATTGGCTACCGTTTGCACTCCNCCTATCGATGCTTCCTGTTCCGTTTCTCCTTCATTAAGCGCTGCCACTAACTCGTAACTGATTATACCGGTGCCCACTGTTTTGTTATCGATAATTTCATTGCCGGTTAACTCCAGGTTATGTGTGGCCAGAATCATTACCCCGGTGCCGGGCGGAATGCTTGCTACAATGTTGCCCTTCATGGCAAAGTTATCGTGGTTGTTGTGGTGAATATTATTATTATACACTTTGGTGGTGTGGCCATACTGGGTTAACCCGGGCAAATCAAAAATCAAAATACCACCTGTGTTTTCGTAGGCTTCGTTACCATAAATTTCCACCCACCTGGAATTTTCACTTTCAATACCGGCTACATTCCAATAAGCTTTGCTATTGCGAATAATTACCGAATCGGACTGGCCCACGTAAATGCCGGCATCGGACGAGCCCATGGCAATGCACTCGTCAATCAACACGTGTTTACACAAAACCGGGTACAAGGCATAGGCTCCGTTTTCTGTTTTAGGACCATCGGCCCACACCGACCGGATTTTTCGCAGCGTAATTCCCGACACTTCGCTTACCTTCAGGTTGTCTCCTTTTGCATCTTCAATTGAAAATTCTTCCAGGGTAATGTTCTTTCCATTGGTAATGAGCAACCCCTGTGCTCCTTCCGTTTGGTTTTTAAATGACAAGATGGTTTTATCCATCCCCTTTCCCCGTATGGTTACGTTCGATTTGCCATCCATAGCCAGCCCTTTCGAAAACATAAAATTTCCTTCCGGCAGAAAAAGCGTGTCACCATCCTGCAAGGTTATTAATTGCGTTTGTAAGGTTTGTTCTATGGTTTGCCAAACACGGGGTTCTGGTTTATTGGTTGAGCAGGATAGGATCAAAAANAGCAAAGCAAACAAGCCGGCAAATTTCATGTGCTGTATTTTGTATTAAAGATAAGATTTTCAATACAAAAATATTCGGCTTTACCTTGCTGTGCATGCTCCTGCCTATTCTTTCTTTAGGCCCGATACCATACACGTATCAGCAACATTTTATTACTTTGGGATTGAAATTTTGTTTAATGATTGTTCCTGCAACACCGGAGGATGCTTCCCGCCTCAATCAATTGGTAAACTCCGCCTACCGGGGTGATAGCTCGCGCCAGGGCTGGACCACCGAGGCCGATTTGCTGGATGGAACCCGTACCGATGCGGCCGCCCTTGCTACCCTTCTTCAAACACCAGGAACGCGCCTGTTAAAATATGTGGAGCACGATGAAATCATCGGATGTGTGGAGTTGCGAAACCAGGATGGCAAATTGTATTTGGGAATGCTTACCGTAAAACCCAACCTGCAAGGGAAAGGAATAGGCAAGGAGTTGTTAAAAGCCGCAGAACAGGAAGCCCTTAACCAACGGTGCCATACTATTTACATGACTGTAATCTCCGAACGAAAAGAACTGATTGCATGGTATGTGCGGCATGGGTATCACCTTACCGGTGAAACAAAACCCTTTGCATTCAACGACCCGCGCTTTGGACAACCCAAGCGGAAGCTGGAGTTTGTGGTGTTGGAGAAAAAATAGCAAAACTTTAAAAGCAGTTTTTTGCCAAAGGCGATTGCCCGGTGCTCTCCGCAGGTCCGGACTCCGCTATACAACCTTTTTCCTGATCAGCTTGGCATAGGTGCGGCTAACCGGAAAACTTTTTCCGTTTTGCATCTTTACAATCATGCCGCCATTAAAGTGGCGCTCAATTTCTTTCAGGTAATTTACATTAACAATGGTAGAGCGATGCACGCGAATAAATGTTTCGGGGTTCATTAACTCCTCCAGTTTGCCAATGCCCGATGAACTTACAAACTGATCGTTTTTGGTAGAGATTACGGTATAATCGCCCGAAGCTTCCAGGTATGTAATCTCTTCTACCGGCAGGTTGAACAATTTTTCTGATTTCTGCACAAACAAATGCGAATCGTACGTAGTGCGTGTGTGCACGGGGCGCAAACTGCCCAACAAATCTTCCAGGTTTCCTGCTTCCATCTTNTTGCGCTTTAGAGCCCGGTCAACGGCTAACTTAAAGCGCTCCTGGTCCAAAGGTTTTAGCAGATAATCTACCGCATTTCGTTCAAAGGCTTTTATGGCATATTGATCGTAAGCTGTAGAAAANATAACATACGGTTCGTGTTCAATTTCATCCAGTACATCAAAACCGTTCATGCCCGGCATCTGTACATCCAGAAATATCAGATCGGGTTTAAGTTTGTTTATTTGCTCAACGGCTTCGGTTCCTTTGCTGCACTCTCCTATTATTTCAATTTCAGGAAATGCTTCCAGAAACTCGCGCAGAAGTTCGCGTGCCAATTTTTCATCGTCAATAATTAAACAGGTTGTATTCATGTGTTTATAATTTTCAATCTACTACTATACTCTAACACGCTGCCGGCACAGCATATTGCTCTCACGTCCATTGATCTTCCAGTACCGGCTTATCTTCAACCGGGGTTTTTACGTTTCTATCTTCTATAAAAAAGCTAACCGCGTATCCAAATTCGTTTGACAAAACGCGCAGGTGCGATTGCACACCGAAATAACTGCGCAAGCGTAAATCCGTATTTATCATACCCACACCACTGGAACTTCCATCCATAACTTTTTTNGCTTTTGACCCCAGCCCGTTGTCTTTTATTTCGAAATATATTACCGAACCAGAACGCCTTACGGTTAATGAAATGGTGCCCCCTTCTTCTTTAGGAGCAATTCCATATTTTACAGAGTTCTCTACCAGTGGTTGCAAAATCATGGGTGGCAGGTAAATCCCCAGGCAGGTTGGGTCTATGTGCTTTTCAAACTTAAGTCGTTCGCCAAAGCGTACTTGCTGAATGCGCACGTAGTTATCAATAAATTCTATTTCATGAATCAGTTTTACCATCTCTCCGTTGTGCGAATCAAGCGCATACCTGAAAATATCCGACAGCTGGCTGATTACCCTGCGCGCCTGCTCTTTACTGCTATGCACCAGGGTGCTGATGGAGTTGAGTGTATTAAATAAAAAGTGTGGGTTAATTTGTGATTTGAGTAGTGAAATCTGCATCTCTTTATTGCGCAATGCCAGTTCGCTTTTNTCCTGCTCCTGCTTTTGCAAGCCCTGAAAATACCGGATTACATAATAAACGCCCACCGTAATGATGTATTGATCGTGAATACGCAATGCATCCCAACTGCTCAACATTCCCACCATATATTCTTTCCAGTGATCAAAATAAACAAAGCCTTCCAGGTAATCGGTAAAGTAATAGGAAAGGGTACCCATCACAAANAANGAAAACCACAATGCCCGCCACATGCCCCGTTATCTGCCAACCGGCCCGAAACCGGAACAGCCAATGGCTCCACAAGAAAATCAGTAGAATAAAAACGCACAATGCCTCCAGCAGGAAAAGGGCAGTCCATAGTACATAAAACTCAGGCTTTACCAATTTCCACTCCAAAACCGCACTTACGGCAAAATTTATTGCATACCATAAACAGATAAGCAAATAAGCGCGCTTCCAGATTCGGGGTATAGCATCAAGCCATTTCATGGAAAGGGAAAGATTGTTCTATAAAAGTAAATATTAGAAGGGAAAGCCGACCAATGTAATGTATTCGCGATTAATTGAGTTTTATGCCTGTTTACCTACCTTAGCCTAATTTTATAAATGCCGTAACCCCAATACAATGTGCGGTTAATTTATCGTTTGCTTTACATGAGGAATGTTTTTACCTGGTTACTGGTTATTGCATTGGCGCCCGCAGCGCTTGCCCAANAAATAACGCTGTCCGGTAAAGTAATCGACAAAGAAACCAAAGAACCTCTTCCGTTTGCCACCTTAGGTATCAAAGATAAATCGATTGGTACCATTACCAACCTGCAGGGCGAGTTTGATTTTCATATTCCGGCCGATTTGCGAAACGATTTATTCATGCTTTCCATGTTGGGCTACAAACCGTTCTCGGCACCTGTCTGGACATTGATGGATACCAAACCCCTGGTAATTGAAGTTGAGAAATCCACGCTTATGCTCAACGAAGTTACGGTGGCCGATTCGCTACGGGGTGGCGAAATTTTGATGATTGCGCTTTCGCGGATTGAACAAAACTACCCCATGCAACCTTACCTGATGGATGGTTTTTACCGGGATCTTAAANAAGTAGGCGGCACGTACATCTCGTTGCTGGAGGCGGCTGTAAAAATTTATGACGAAGACTACAGCGAGCCTCGCAATAAGTATAAGTTGCGCGAGCGGGTAGCGTTGCAGGAAGTGCGCAGAAGCATTGGGTATGCCAGCCGGTTTACCTCGTACTTCGATCAGGACAACTTATTGGAAGATTTACTACTCCACAATAGTGTGCGCTACCGGCATTTTCCGTTAGAAGAATTGTTTTATGAAAGCCTTACCCGCGAAAAAGATACAGAGTACAACAATCAGCAGGTATTTGTGATAAGTTATTCGCGCGATTACCGGCTTCGGGTTTATGTAGAAAAATCCAACTATGCCATTATTCATGTAGAATTTGAAAGCACCCTGGAAGAACCTCTGACCAAAAAGCGAGGCATGGAAAGCCGCTTTGTAAGGTTAAAGCGGGTTATTGATTTTAAACCCTTTCTGGGAAAGTATTACCTCAATTACCTTACGGTAGATTCCAATGTAAACTGGTACGACATCCGCACCAAAGAATTAAAGTTTGAAACCGAACTGAATCAATCTCTTTTGATAAACGAAGTTGTACCCAATACCATCAGGCGTGTACCCGCTACTGAANAAATGCGCAATTACGGTTTGCAATACCAGGACCAACCCTACAACAAAGCATTTTGGGATAATTACAACGTAATTAAAGAGAGCCCGCTCGATCGTAAAATTTTACAGGACCTGGAGCGCCATGGCCCGCTGGAGAAGCAATTTAAAAATCAGGAATTTTAATGCGAGCCTATAATGGGGTGGCGCTTAAATGGTACCGACCGGTCAAAAATATACCGATACGTAATGAGCGTTCGGCATTGTGTTGCTCCCAGATTTCGTGAGATGTTCAGCATCTTCGGATTAAAGTCGCCCTGCCATAAAAGCTCTGTTTGCTTATAAATACCTTTGGCTTTAATTACTTTCTCTGCCTCCACAATCATAAAGTAATCCACCCCGCTTCCCTGAAACTCCGGCACTATTCCATAAATAATACCCACAAAGCGATTGCAGGTACGTTTCAGTTTATAATAATAAAACTTTGCTTTCGCCAGCAGATTAAACTTCCCGTTAAGGTGTTTTATGATTTGATTAATATCCGGTATGCTAATCCACATGGCCACCGGATCGTTATGATGAAATACAAACCAAACCAGGTCGGGGTCTAAAATTGGTTTAAGCGCTTTAAAGATTTTGCGGGCTTGTTCATCATTCATTTCTTTATTGCCTTCGTGAATAGCCCATGCTTTATTATATACCGTACAGAAGGCCTGAATGCAGGTGTTAATATCCATGGCAGGATGTGCCAATGATCTTGCCTGAAATTGCGGATCGGCAACAAACCGGTTGTGCGCTTCATAAAACTTTGGTTGCAATTGGGTAGCCTCGCCTGCCACCGGAATACTCCAGCAATATTGATTATAGAATACACCAAACCCATAGGCCTCAAACAGGTGCTGGTAATAAGGCGGGTTGTAATTCATGCCGTACAGCGGTTCATAAAAACCATGCACCAGCAGGCCCCACCACCGGTCGCGTTCGCCAAAATTAATGGGCCCATCCATGGCCTGCATGCCGCGTTCGGCCAGCCAGGTTTTNGCTTTATCAAAAAGTAAAAATGCCGCTTGCGGATTGTTTGGAGCGTCAAANAATCCAATTCCGCCCACGCGAAATTCATCTCCTTTGTTTTTATACTTTTTGTTTACGAATGCGGCTATACGGCCCACGGGTTTTTGGTTATCGTACAATACCCAGCGGGTTACTTCGCCAAACCGGAAAGCTTTATTTTTATTCGCATCAAATACCTGCAAGATGTCTGCGTCCAGCGGTCTTATCCAGTTGGGATCAGCCTGGTTGCCATGCACATGAGCCTGGATAAAATCGTGTTCGGCTTTGGGCGATTTTACTTCAACTATGTTCATACGATAATGTGTACTTTTTGAGTTGCTAATAGTAGTTTCTTTTTAAGAACGAAAGAGCATTTGAAATCGTAAATTTTTCAACCAGCTCTTCGGGTTCTATTTTTGGTTTTCACTCATTCTAAGCTTGTTCTTTTTCAGATACGCAGATGATAACGTTACAAGCTCCGTTGCCAGCAACGGAAGTGCTTCGGCACTCCAGAGTCCGGGCAGGGGTTTTATGGTGCCGTCAAAATCACTGCCAATGCCTGCGGTATTCCATCCCGGTAATTCGTTTTTATCCAGCACCTCTGCAATGTGCTGTAATTGATTCCATACGATTTGTGCAGAATAACGGTAAGCCTGCGGATGCAACGGGTGTACAATATTTTTCTTAACAAGGATGATGATGCCAGCCTGTTCGCATCCATCTGGATAGCAAAAATTCCTTCCGATTGCGCAATTGCGACCAGTTCTTCATCAAAAAATTTATGTCGTCATTACAAAATCCAGTTGTCGTCTTTTTCTGGTCGCTTCTTATTGATGTTCCTGTAACTGCCCCATGGCTAACTACAACCGGAATTCTGTTACCGTAATCTGCTTTCACAACCGAATAATAATAAAGCCTGGATGCATAACTCATATGTTTTACATCAATAAAAACGGGACGGGCGCTATCGAGCAAACCGTGCATTACTTTCTCTCCCAGTAATGAAAACGATCCGTTCAGGTTAAAAGTTTGGTCAACAAAACCTTTAATCTTCTCAAGGCTTGAAGCATGGCCGCACAAATCATTATTAAAATTGTGGGCAAAGGTTACAAACAGGGGTCTATACTCCCAGCTTTTAATCTTGGACAGATTTTCCATAACCGCTTCTTCTGAGGTAGCCGGCCATACCCTGATAAGCCGGTATTCAGCACGTGCAGTCCTTCAATGGTAGGTATAACGGCTATTTCATTTGGACGGTTTACCGAATCCATAACCTGCTGATAGTTGGAAGTCATTCCCAGAAAAATAGAATAAGACTTTGGAAGCAGGTGGCTATGTGTTCTCAATTTATCAAAGGTTTCCTTCCTATTGATTACTTAACGCTTTGTCTTAAATCTCTATGCGTTGCGCCTCCATCAACAACTCTCCTTTATCAATCGGCACTACACCTACATGTTGGCAAACCAACCCACCTCCCAAATTAGAAAGACTTGCAATTTGTTTGGGTGTTAACTTTAACGCAACCGCAAGGACCGCAATGCTAACTACTGTATCGCCTGCACCAGAAACATCGGCAATTTCGTGCACATGGGCGGGTAGTGAATGGGCTAAGCTAAAACGAATGGTAAGCCGGTTCCATTCTTCAGTTTAAACGAGCTTAAGATATAGTTTTAACTATACTTAAAATAAGTATATATTTGTTTTTATCTTTTAACTATACTGAAATTATCCTGAAAACAGGTGAAAAATATGTATCCAGACCGGTTTATATCAACCGGGTAAAGCCATTTATCGGGCAAAACCTTATCAAGGTGCTGGTTGGCCAACGCAGGGTGGGTAAAAGTTACCTGTTGTTACAGCTTATGGATACCATCCGCGAATCCGATAAAAACGCCAATATCATTTACATTAACAAAGAGCTTNTTGAATTCGATGATTTGCGCAATCATCAGGATTTAATGAAGTGGGTTAACCAAAAATCCAAGCCGGGGCTAACCAACTACTTGTTCATCGATGAGATTCAGGATATTGAAAACTTTGAAAAAGCAATTCGCAGCCTTCAGGCAAAAGACTCGCACGACATCTACATTACCGGCAGCAACGCTTTTCTATTATCGGGCGAACTGGCCACTTACCTCAGTGGCCGCTATGTAGAATTTAAAATCTATGGATTATCGTTTAACGAGTTCATTAACTTTCATAATAAGACAAATTCAGTTGAGGCTTTTAACCAGTATTTAAAGTACGGTGGACTCNCTTACTTAATAAACCTTGAACTGAAAGACGAACTGGTTTATGAATATCTGAAAAACATTTATGCAGCCATTCTGTTCAAAGATGTGGTAGCCCGCCATAATATCCGAAATGTTCCATTGCTGGAAAACCTGGTGAGCTACATTGCTGATAATATCGGCAGCTTGCTTTCGGCTAAAAGCATTAGTGATTTCTTAAAATCTCAAAGGATAAAAGTTTCGCCTAATGTTATTTTAGATTACCTGTCTTATCTGGAGCAGGCTNTTTTTATTCTAAAAGCCAATCGCGAAGAATTACAGGGGAAANAAATCTTTGTTATCGGTCAGAAATATTATTTAGAAGATCTCGGCCTTCGCCATGCCCTGATCGGATACCGGGGTATTGACATAGGCAAGATACTGGAGAATGTGGTGTACCTGCATTTGCTAATGGCGGGTTATACTGTGCGGATTGGAACGCTTCAGNAAAAAGAAGTGGACTTTGTGTGCACACGGGCCGATGAANAAATCTATGTTCAGGTTGCATACCTGATCTCCGATGAGAACACCATGAAACGTGAATTTGGAAACCTTGATCTTATCCAGGATAACTACCCCAAATATGTGGTTTCGCTAGACCAGAACGCAGCCGGAAATGTGAATGGAATTAACCATGTTAACATCCGGGAGTTTATAAGCCAATTGATATAGATAGTTCGGCTTCTTCTGTATGACAATTACAACAAATCATACGCATAGCAGTATAAATGGAAGCTTATTTCGTTCTTCATATTCTGGCTTCTAATTGATGCTATTTCCTATGCATTAATCGTTCTCTATGTGCACAAGATTTTAGACAATCAATTCATGGTTCTTAAAACACCAAGCCTGGTTGCCTCTGCTAACAACTCTCCTTTATCAATCGGCACCACACCCACATGTTGGCAAACCAACCCNCCTCCTAAATTAGAAAGGCTTGCAATTTGTTTGGGTGTTAACTTTAACGCAACCGCAAGGGCCGCAATGCTAACTACTGTATCGCCCGCACCAGAAACATCGGCAATTTCACGTGCATGGGCGGGTAGTTTTATCTTTTCATTTTGGTAGTCGATATAAACGCCATGTTCGGATAAAGTAGCCATTACACCTTCTACCTGAAGTTTATCCTTTAAAATTTTAATAGCCGCTTCTAATTGTATCTGATTGCCGGCTTCCAATTCAACTTTTAAACCTTCCCGCATTTCTTTCAGGTTGGGTTTAAACAGGGTTACCTGTTCGTAAGCCAGAAAGTTTCGTTTNTTCGGATCAACAATGGTGGGTTTGCCAAGTTGTTTTGCAAGTGCTACCGTTTGCCGAATTAACCCCGCACTGATTACTCCTTTGTCGTAATCTTCAAAAATTACTGCATGGCAAGCGGGCAATAATTTTTCTATCCGTTTCCATAATTCCTTTTCTTCTTCTGCACTGGTTGGTTTATCTGACTCATCGTCCACCCGCACTACATGTTGGCTGCTGGCTATGACACGTGTTTTTACAGTAGTAGGTCTGGTCGCAGAAACTACTAACCCTTCGGCAGAAAGATTTTGATCTTTCACCATTTGCAGCAGTCGTTTACCGGAATCATCTGCTCCGCAAAGCGCTACCATAAAAGGAGTTGCGCCCAATGCCTGTACATTCAGTGCCACGTTGGCCGCACCCCCNAAACGCACATCGCGTTTTCTTACGTTTACAACAGGAACCGGAGCTTCGGGTGAGATGCGCTCCACTACTCCCCATATGTAACTATCCAGCATTACATCGCCTACAATTAAAATGTTGAGGGAATTGAACTCGGCAAAAATTTGCTGGAGACTCTGCATCTTACTTTAAATGAGCCAATGCGTCTTTAATTCTTCCCATCGCATCTGTTAATTCTTTTTCAGAAGCGGCATACGAAAGGCGGATGCATCGATCTTCACCAAAAGCACCACCNGGCACCAGCGATACATGCGCCTTTTCCAAAAGATATAAGCACAAATCATCGCCATCTTTAATCACACGGTCACCATCTTTTTTNCCGTAGTAATAACTCACATCCGGAAAGAAGTAAAAAGCGCCTTGTGGGTAGTTGGCTTTACCCGGAATTTCTCTCAATAAATTATAAACAATATCTCTGCGCTTGTGATAGGCTTTTACCATTTCATTTGTGGGAGTAAGATCTCCGGTAATGGCAGCCAGTGCACCGCGCTGCGAAATGGAACAATTGGCTGAAGTAATCTGACCTTGTACTTTGTTGCTTCCGTCAACTACCCATTTGGGGGCAGCAATGTAACCCACGCGCCAGCCCGTCATGGCAAACCCTTTGGCAAAGCCATTTACAGTAATGGTTCTATCGAACATGCCGGGCAGCGAGGCAATGCTGGTTTGATCGCCCGTAAAGTTGATGTGTTCATAAATTTCATCGGCAATGATCATCAACCCTTCGTGCTTCAACACCACCTGCGCAATAGCTTCCAATTCCTTTTTGCTGAACACCGAACCGGTAGGATTACAAGGCGAAGAGAAAATGATTGCTTTTGTNTTNTTGGTAATTGCTGCTTCTACTTGTGCAGCCGTTACTTTAAAGTCGTTTTCGAGTGTACCTTTTACAATAACGGGTGTAGCTTCGGCCAAACGCACCAGCGCATCGTAGCTTACCCAATACGGAGAGAATACAATTACTTCATCGCCCGGGTTCAGTAGCGCCAGCATAACGTTGGCAATGGATTGCTTGGCCCCGTTACTTACTACAATGTTTTCGGCCTTGTAGGGCACGTTGTTTTCTTTCTGATATTTTGCTGCGAGCGCTTCGCGCAAATCCTGGTAGCCTGCTACGGGAGGATATGAAAAATATTTTCCTTCATCGATTGCCTTTTTNGCAGCCTCGCAAATATGCTGCGGGGTTTTAAAATCGGGCTCACCCAGACTCAGATTAATTACATCGATGCCGCGGCTCTTGAACTCGCGGGCTTTAGCGGCCATGGCCAGGGTAGCCGATTCCTGTATGGCTTCAATACGGTTAGAAAGTTTGTTCATGGTTATAAAATGTGGCTCAAAAGTAAAAAGAATCTTGTAGGAGGTAAACGTTAAATGAAGATTGATTGCTCAAACACCTGTTAGCACCAATTCATTTAACGGGGCCCTGGTACTCACGCAATCACACGGGCATGTTCCTGTAAGTCGGGCCAACGGGTATGCAATCGTTATCTGTTTACAGTTTGAAATGAAGGTTAGCCCCGATTACAGTAATGTCGCCAAAAATATGATAGCTGTACACATCCACGGCCAAGCCAATTGCTACCTTTTCAGATAAACTTCCNCCGCCTTCTAAAGAAAGACCATACCCCAATTTACTGGCATTATCCATGTGAGTTCGGATGTCTAANAGAGAGCCGTCCTGATACAGAGATCTGGTATTGAAATAGGCAGGGCCAGCCGATACTTTCACGAAATTTTTATCTCTATTGAAAACGGCTGTATGATTGATATAAACCCCAGCCGCTAGTCCGCTGAAAGTCCTCTTAAAAGGCTCGTCACTAAACTTAGCCGGATGCGAATGGAAGAACCCTACTCTTATCGATGCACTAATGGTTCTATGAAATAAATATTCGTAATCGTTGCGCAGCATAAATCCGCCATTTCCTATATTATTTTCACTTCCGTATGATAAGGTGGTTGATACTTCCCAGTGTTTTATATGGGCAGTTGTTTGACACAAACTGATTGTTGGAAAAAGTAGTGCAACAAAAATCGACTTCATTGTTTTGATTGGATTAAGGTGTTGTTAACTCCAAAACCATAAACGACCATTCTACATCTGAATGGATCGTTCCCATTCTCAAATTAAAATTCCATCAACTAAACAGCGTTCTTCCCAAAATACTTCTGCCCAATGTAATCTCATCGGTATATTCCAACTCGCCACCAACGGGTACACCGCGGGCAATGGATGTTACTTTTACTGGAAACTCGCGCAGGCGTTTGTGCAGATAAAAGGCGGTGGTATCGCCTTCCATGGTGGGACTTAGCGCCAACACGATTTCTTTAATGGTACCCTGTGCCCGTGCCATCCGGTCAACCAGTGCATCAATCTTCAGGTCGGCAGGCCCAACCCCATTCATGGGAGAAATTACTCCGCCCAGTACATGATACACGCCATTGTATTGAGCGGTGTTTTCAATAGCCATTACATCGTTGGTTTCTTCCACCACACAAAGTACCGACTTATCTCTGCGGTGGCTTTTGCAAATGCCGCATTCTTCTGTATCGGAAATATTGTAGCAGGTTTTGCAAAACCGGATTTGCTGCCGCATGCGGTTAAGGGCATCGGTTAGTGCGGCTGTTTTGTGTTCCGATTCTTTCACGAGGTGCAAAACCAATCGCAAGGCCGTTTTNTTNCCAATACCCGGCAGTTTGGATATTTCGTTTACGGCATCTTCAATAAGTTTAGATGGGAATTCCACGCCTCACACAAATTTAAAGTATGCGGGCATCAATCCCGGCTTCACAAATTGCCTCGCACATGGGCTTTAGTACTTCTTCAGTTCCGCTGCGTACTACGCACTTACCTTTATAGTGTATAAGCCAGGTGCATTGCTCTGCCTGCTGGGGTGTATGTTTGCAAACCCGTATCAATGTTTTGATTACATGTTCGAATGTATTGAAATCGTCATTGAACACAACCAGNTTTTTCAAATCGGTGTCTTCAATTACTTCCAGTAAATCCGTTTCGTAAACTTCCTGTTGCTTCGTCATGGCTGAACCATTTCAAGACCCAGCAAAGGTAAAACTTTTACGGGGTGTATTGATATATGCATATACCCTCATTTTTTACTTTCTTTACCCGAACTTAGGCTTCAACACGTTTCGGTTCTAACAATAAAGAAGCTTGAGGATATAAAATAATATGAATCCATTACTAGTTGCTACTATTCTTGTTCTTTACTTCGGTGTGCTGATCAGCATTTCATTTTTCACTTCGCGTGGGGCTGATACCAATACGTTTNTCACTGCCAACCGGCAATCGCCCTGGTATTTGGTGGCCTTTGGAATGATTGGTGCATCCTTATCCGGTGTAACATTTATTTCGGTGCCGGGCAATGTGGTAAACACCGGCTTTGCCTACTTTCAGGTTGTGCTGGGATACCTGGTTGGGTATTGGGTTATTATCGGAATTCTGATGCCGCTTTATTACCGACTTAATCTTATTTCTATTTATACCTACCTGGAACAACGCTTTGATTTCTGGGCCTATCGTACCGGTGCTGNNTTTTTCCTGATCTCCCGAACCATTGGCTCATCGCTGCGCTTGTTCCTGGCGGCATCGGTGCTGCAATTCTTTCTATTTGATGCGTGGCACGTTCCTNTTTTTGTTACCGTTGCCGTTACCATTGGACTTATCTGGATCTATACGTTTAAAGGTGGAATAAAAACCATTGTGTGGACAGACACTTTTCAGACTTTGTTTCTGGTATCGGCCCTTGTAATTACAGTCATAATTATCGCCAACCGGCTAGGACTAAACTTTTCAGAAATTTTTGAAAGCATTCGGGCTGCCGGGTATGCGCGCATTTTTCATTTTGATGATGTAAACTCAACCCTGTTTNTTCCCAAACAATTTTTAGGTGGAGCCTTTATTGCCATTGCCATGACCGGGCTTGACCAGGAAATTATGCAGAAGAACCTAACCTGTAAAACGTTGGGCGATGCACAAAAGAACATGTTCTGGTTTAGCTTAATCATTGTATTTGTAACCCTACTTTTTCTGGTGCTGGGAGGTTTGCTACTTGTGTTCAGTCAGCAATTCAATTTGCCCATACCCAAACCCGATGAAATTTTTCCACGATTGGCCTTCAATGAACTTGGGCCTTTGGTGGGAATCTTTNTTCTGCTGGGTATTACGGCATCATCCTATGCCAGTGCCGACTCGGCCTTAGCCGGATTAACCACTTCGTTTTGTATTGATTTTCTAAACTTCAAAGACAAAGCCGAGGCCGAAAAGAAACGTCAGAAATTTATTGTACACCTTTCTTTTTCTCTTTTGTTCCTGCTCATCATTATCATTTTTAAAGCAGTTAACGAAAAAGCAGTAANNTTGATGCAGTGCTGGGGGTGGCCGGCTACACGTATGGCCCGTTGCTGGGCTTATTTTCTTTTGGCCTGTTTACATCGCGCAAGCTAAAAGGTTTTGCTGTAGTGGTTGTTTGTATTCTATCGCCCATCCTTAGCTACATAATCAGCAGCTACGCCCCGGTTTGGTTTAATGGGTACAAAATCGGGATTGAGGTTTTATTGCTGAACGGACTAATTACCTTTTGCGGACTGTGGTTGATTTCAAAAATAACAGAGCCCCGCCTGCGCGGGAACTCTGTATCCGATTAAAGTACCAACGATTAGACTATCGTTAGTTTCTTTTGTAAGCAAAACTTTCTGCTTTACCATCCTTCTTCACCACAATAGTATAATTCCCTTTGGGCAAGGCGGTAAAGTCAATCACCATTTTACGTTTCATCAATTGTTGTGAGTCAATCCGGTTTCCGTTTTCGGCCAACACTTCAACCTGCGCCTTTACCATTTCACGTGGCGCTTTAAATGCAAATTGATTTGCCTGGCGGGCACGGATAACCTGTACCGAATTCTGACTATGGGCTGGTGCAGTAAGCACCATTACCAGGAGTAGGGCTGAGATTCTTATGAAGGGTTTCATTTTCATCGGGTGTTTGGACTTATACGCTGCTGATATGCCAAAACCCTGCCTCTTGAATGAATCCGCTTAATTCCTCAAAATTTGGGCTATCGCTTATTTTAACTCTTCCCAGGATGGGATTAAATTCTATAAAAGCTCTTTGGTGGGATCCCAAAACCGGGCTTTAAAATCCTGAACCTGGTCTTTCTTTACGTTGATCCCCTCTTCTTCAAGTCTTTTCTTCATAGCCGAGGGNGTTTCAAAATGATGCTTTCCGGTTAACAAACCATTGCGGTTAACTACACGATGGGCTGGAATTTTATTATTGGTGTGTGCAGCATTCATAGCCCAACCCACCATTCGGGCGCTCATTCCGGTACCCAGGTATCGCGCAATAGCACCATAGCTGGTAACACGACCCTTTGGAATAAGCTTAACTACCTCCCAAACATTTTCAAAGAAGGAAAAAGTGGCGGCTGGTTTTTCTTTTTCATTTCGACAATGAGGGGCTAAAATCCGCAAATGGTGTGGCCACACGGCTATAAACGCTTACCTTTGCGGCTCTAAATCTAAAAACCTTTGCTGAAATGAAGATTGGGAGTTTAACAGCTTTACTGGTTCTTTNNTTTATTGGCGGGTATGCCCAGCAGATTACCGTCTCGGATTCAACGGGTTTTCATTCGATTAATGAGNGGGCAGAACTCACTTTTAAGGTGGAAACCCCTGAAACACTAAAACCCAGGTTTACGCTGGAAGGTGGCAATGGATACGGTATTCAGTTAGATACACTTGGCAATTTTTATTGGAAACCGGGGTTCGACCTGGTTGACCGGTTAGAANAANAGAAAGAAGTAAATGTACTGGTGCAGGCCGAGTGGAAAGACGGAAGGCGGGCACACAAGGCATTGGCCTTTACCGTATTTCATCAGAACCGCCCGCCCCAGGTGGAAGATTTGCCCATCTTTTATGTGAAACAATCGGCTGTTAATAATTACCAGATACCGGAACAATATGTAACCGACCCCGATGGCGACCCATTGGTGTTTAAGTCGGTACAATCACAAATGCCCGAAGGCGCAACCCTTACATCACAGGGTTTACTTACATGGTCTCCTTCGCGCAACCAGTTTAATGCGTTGCGCACAACCCCGCTTGTTATAGAATTTGTGGTGCAAGATCAACCCGACAAAACTGAAACGCGGGGAAAAATTAAAATTGCTCAAACCCAACTTGATCTTCCGCCCGAAATATTACTGGTGCCTGGTGATACGAGTTTTACTATTAAAGAAGATGAACGCATTCACTTTAAAATCTATGCAAGCGATCCGAACGGAGACGAAAACATCAATAACCTGGGCTTTGTCTGTTCTGACCAACGCGTACTAAGCCAAAGCCTGGTACAAAACACATCGGTGCAGGCAGAGTTTACCTGGAGCCCCGGTTATTATTTTGTGGAAGAAGTGGAAAAACAANAAACGGTGGAGATTATCTTCTTTGTGTTGGATAAATCGAACAATCGAACCCAGCGCAAGGTTTCGGTAACAGTTCAAGACACCGAAAACCTGGAAGAGAAAGATAAATTCCTTTACCAGAAATACCGGGCATCGTTAATACAGGCAAAGGTTTTGATCGACTTGCTGGATGAAAACCATGAGCAACTTTCAAAGGCCTACAAACAGGCANAAAAAGGAAAGAAAAACCGGTCGATATTAAATGCTTCGTTAGGTGCTACAACAGGGTTGGCGCCCGTAGCAATGCCAAACGATCCGCAAGCATACAAAGCCGTATCGGCCGTTGGTGGTACTACCGTGCTTACGCTTGGCACCTTAGAGGCTACCGAGGTAATCGGCAAATCCAAGAATGACATTACGGAGAAGTTGAAGATCAATGTAGAGATTCGCAACCAGCTTCAGCTTGAAGGCGATAATTTTGCGCGCAAGTATGCCCTGAAAAGCAGGCGCAGGGAANAAGATTTTGATACCGATCGCGACAAGTTGCTGCCGATTTTAAACAACCAAAAATTAGTAATGCTGGAACTGGATGCGAGCAAGCGTACCGATCAGAATGTTGATAATAAAGGATTGAAAAAGACTTTCCCGGATTTCAGTGAAATGTAGATTTTTGCAGAAATCAATTTTCGGTTTACTTTTGCAGTCCTTAAAAGGAAAATCGCATACAGAGGAGTGGTAGAGTGGTTTATTGCACCGGTCTTGAAAACCGGAGACCGTTCACGCGGTCCGGGGTTCGAATCCCTCCTCCTCTGCCAAGTACAAATCAATCAAAACGGAAACCTCGAAATCATCACGATTTCGAGGTTTTTGCTTTTAGGGCCTACCAAAAACAACCAATAATTCGCAATCCCTTGGTAACCGATCCGTAACCAGAACTTCTTTTGAAAATCTGGTTACAAAATCGAGTTAAGGTGCTGATAATCAACATGCTCATTAAATGAACATCTTGATAACGGCACCCTGAATTGGATACTTTAACCAATTAAGAAAGGGATATGACGCAAACAATTTCAGTTACGTTCTTCGCTCGAAAAGATCGAGCGACAGATGATGGTTTGAAGCCAGTTTTCATGAGGATTTCACTCATGAACAAACGACTAACACTCGCGACAAAAATCTTTGTCAAATCAAATGAGTGGTCAGATGAAGGTGGAAAACTCAAAACGAATTCCGAAGAAGCTCGCAGAGTGAACAAGATGCTTGAGGCTTTCAAGATGAAGGCCTTTGATTATCAACGCGAGTTGATGAATGAGGGAAAAGATGTCTCACTTGAAAACATGAAAGCTAAATGGTACGGCCTAACGCTCGAAAAGGTGCAAATGCTCATGGATGTTTTCAAGGAACACAATGAGCAAATGAAAGCTCTCATTGGCCAAGAATTCTCTCCCCTCACATTTGAACGCTATGAGACATCCTACCGTCACACCCAGGAGTTCATGCGCTGGAAATACAAGATCGATGACATAGACATANAAAAGCTGAACTACGAATTCATTTCCAATTACGAATTCTGGCTGAAGTCCGTCCGTAAATGCGATCACAATACCACCGTCAAGTACCTATCCAATTTCAAGAAGATCGTTCACATCTGCATGAAGCACGGATGGCTTGACAAAGATCCATTCGTTGGATTCAAAATGACAAAACGAGAAGTGGAGCGACCGTTCTTGGTGGAAGAAGAGTTGACCAGAATATTCAATGAGGATTTCAAGATGCCTCGCTTACGCCAAGTTCGCGACATTTTCATTTTCTGCTGCTATACAGGTCTTGCTTATGCCGATGTGAAGAAGCTGACCAGGGAAGAAATCACTACAGGTATTGATGGCAAGAAATGGATTTGGACAAGCCGCCAAAAGACTGAAACTACAACTCGTGTTCCGCTCATGGCAAGGGCATTGGAAATTCTTGAACGATACAAGGATGATCCGCAATGCGTGAATCAGGGAAGATTACTCCCTGTTCTCAGCAACCAGAAGATGAACAACTATCTAAACGAAATCGCGGATGCTTGCAGCATTACCAAGAAAATGACTTTTCACACGGCTCGTCACACGTTCGCCACTACTGTTACACTTTCAAACGGTGTACCGATCGAGACAGTGAGCAAGATGCTCGGCCATAGAAACCTAAAGACTACTCAGCACTATGCACGCATCCTTGATCTGAAAGTCAGTGAGGACATGAATAACCTCCGAAAAATACTCGAAGCAAAAGAAAAGGCGTCTGCATCTAAAAATGAATCCATCACCTCTAAACACGACTAACCATGAACCGAATTGTAACATATCTAGAAAGCAAAGAAGTTGTATTCCACGGTGCTCTCTTATTGATTGCTCTGTATGTCCCACACGCAGGTCATTTGTTCAAGCAACTTGAGCACTTGGATATGACATTCTTTGGATTTTCCTTTTGAATTGGGTGTACGCTATCGCACTGGCTGCGATAATTGAATTGCTTATCCTAATCTTCATCATTAACGGTTATCAAAAGACCGGAAAAGCCTACGCACTCTTGAGCTTCTTTATCAATGCCCTATACTATGACTACTGGTTTATGGCCATTGCTGATCCCAACATTACGAATTTCAAAATGATGGGAGCAAGCTTTCTAATTTGTTTGATGCACTCTGTTTCTATTTGGCAACTCAGTGAGCTTTTCTTCAAGCGACTTAGAGCGATAAAGAAAAAGTTGTTGAATACTGGTGCCCTGAATGCGAAGCTGGTCCGTTTCCAAACAAAAGATCAATGGAGGGGCATATCTCCAAGGCGCACAAATACTATAAGAAGATTTCAGAAAACGGGAAGGGCTCACATTTAAATGGTATCAGTTTGTGAAAAATACTTAGATTGCCGCACTAACGAAGAATAAATGTGAGCCCAATCATATCCTGACGAAGCGCTGAGGTTTTCCTCAGCGTTTTTCTTTCTCACGTTGTAAAGTACCGGCCCTAAGTTCTCCGTAATCTTCTCTAATGACCTTCCTGCCACATAGCCCCCAACACCAAGATCCATCAATGTCCAGATATGTTCATCGAGTGTTGTCACCGGAAGATGGAAGTAGGGAACCAGTACATAGTTGTTGAAGACGATAAACATGCAAATGCACATGAGTATCGGTCTCCAATTCCGCTGCAACCAGCTCTCACCTTTCGCCTCTGATTCGATGATCTTCGACTTTGTATCCAGGAGTTTGCTTTCATAATCGATACATGCTCCTTCGATGTTCATAAGAAGTTCCTTGTACTTCAACTGAAGCTCAAGTTTCTCATCCGACTTGTCGATCTTATCAATCGCGTTTCCGATTGAATCAACCGTTTCCTTTACACCGGCACCAAGAATTTTAGACAAAAATCCTCCGATGCCAGGTTTTTTACAACTTCACCTGCATCCATAGTAATATAAATTGTTAAGTAAATTTCTGTTAGTAGTGTTGGTTATCGCTGGTGATCAAATCACCGCTGATAGGTATTTGTTTCAACTTTGGCTTACTCGCTGGTTCTTGCCATTGCATACCGAACTGACGGAAGAAATCCAACGTATTCTTGGGCGCGTAGCGATTCTTGGTAATGTTAACAACACCTTTGTGTACCTCTCCAACAATCTCGGCAATGTGTTCCCAATCTTTTCCACCTTTGAAGTCACCTGCTTTGGTGTGCTGAAGGATGAAAATGAACGCCTTGTCGGGATGTTCCTTCCGAAGTTCCTTGTATTCATTAATCTTCAAATCAAGGTCATTTACCGAGTCCATAATGATGAACTGATAATCTGAAAGGTCTGGGTCTTTCAAGTTTTCAGCGAAATGCAACCTTGATGGTAACGGACTAAGGAATTCATTGACCTTTTTAGTCATAGTAGGTGACGCAAATTCTTCTGACGACACATAGAGCACCTTTCCAAAATTTTGGGCAAGGTATTGTGCAAGCTTTAGCAGGAAGATGGTCTTCCCGTTGTGCGGCTCCCCATGAAACATCATAGTGAAATTCCGTGCGGGATTGCCAAACAGCGAATGCCAGAACGAGAAGAAATTTAGCAGGTCAAGCTTCCTGGTCGCCATTTCCTCGGCTGTGAGTACGCCATTCAATCCTTTGTTATGTGAACAGGCGCCACGGCTTGCGTCAGAGTAATTTTTGCTTTTGCATGGTCTTAGCTTTCTGCCACCAGTGTCATAGATTTTCCCCACCTCATGCTTGCAACCACAAGCTTTCACGATTCCTTCTAAACCATTCAGCTCAGCTTTGGAAATGGAAATCTTGGCACTTGTTCGTTGCTTGACGCTTTTATATATAGCATTCACTTTGTCGGCATACGGATCATCTTTTGTGATCTTCTTTTTCTCTACAAGATTTTCCAGGTACTTAATAAAGCTGTGAATCTTCTTCTCATCGGACTGTCCTTGCAAACCGATGTATCGCTTTATAACCGCTATGGAGGGATACACTGCTTCCCCACCAGCGATTACAACCAAGTGGGCCAAGTCCTTTTCATTGATGGCGAACGATTCCTCACCCTTCATTTTGTTATACGCTTGCACAAGCTTGTTTTGAATCATTTCGATCTCGTCCGCCAAAGGCGAATTTTTGCGGATTAGCTTTTGAACGATTGCTTTTTGTAGAGCTTTAATAAATGAGAGGATCGTTTTCGGTGCCCGTATTTTATTGTGAAGTCCAACGTACCGTTTAATGAACTTTACCTCCTCACGAATGTGCTCAACATGCTTCACGTTCTTGGGCTTCACCGGTTCCTTCACTTTTTCTCCTTTGGCNTTGGCCTGTTTCTTAGTTACGGTATTGGCTGGCTTTGATTGCTCAATGACTGTTTCCTTTGGACCGCGAGTCCCCACGAATTCATTCAGTTTCTGAAAGTACAGGTCAACTACTTTNTTGATCCCTTCACTGTTGTGATAATTCCCCCAGTTCGTTCCATTGGATGTACTCTTCACAACCAGGTCGTGTCCCTTTTTCAGCGTCTCCGGCAAAGTACTTACACCGATACGCTCCACTTCTTCAAAATAATTACTAGCCGTTATCATTACGCTGCAAAGTTTAATAGTTCTAATTCGAGTTCAAGAGCAAGGGCTTCAAGTTCCAGTTGCTCGACTTGCGATTGTGATTGCTTTGGCAATACAACCATCGTGGGTTTTAGTCTCGGTTCTTTCTTCGGAATTTCGGTTCGGATTAGCTCGTATTGAGCAGAGTTCAACGAAACGCTGTCGTTAAATTTCTCTTGTAACACTTGCACGAATTCATCGATTAAGTCTTCGTCAAGCGAAGCGGTCATTCGGTCAGATACTTTTTCAAAATTGTTTCGGTCAACCAACTTCAAGAGGTCTGGATCGAGATACGTGTCACCTCCGCGTGATCGCGCTGCCGAAACCACGATCTTGAATTTTCCGGCTTGCCTGAATAACGACACTCCATTCTTGGTCGTAATGCTGCCTCCGGTTGTCAGTGATCTGATAACTTTCATAGCGCGTAAAACAGGGACTATCGTTTTCTGTTGAACATCATTTCCTGGCTCCCAAAACTCCGGCATGAGAATTCCTTTCCTGATCAACCCGTCAATGGTAGTATAGCTCACTAGTTTGCCTTTATATGCACCAAAAGCCTGAAGCACGTTTCCAGTGATGATGTGACGGATCTTTCTATCAACTGTACTCTCTTTAATAGATGCCTCCCATTTAGCAAGCAAAGCTTCCTTCTCCAGATGCGGTAAGCCAACACTTGCACCAATGATCGCCCTCACATCTTGCGAATAGCTGGCAGGGATAGCGATGTATTTGTTACTACTTGCCAAGGCGAAGCGGAGGCGTATTGCGCTTGGCGCATAAGGATTCTTCTTTTTCTTGTCGATGATGAATCCCAGGAAAACTGCCGGAGCAAGTTCCTGGCCCCCATCGTAGCTATTCACAGGATAGTTAAGATTCCGACCAATATAGAATGAGTTGAAGATCGATTCGAGATACAGTTTTCGATTGTTATACCCCTTCTTAATCTTCTCTTCTGATTCGGCCATCGCCTTATGAAGCTCGCCCGTTCTCGCTTTGATTGCCTCTTGCGCTTCGACTGAGTTTCCCTTCTCAACCAGCTTCAAGGTTTTCTTCTCTTGAGGAATATTTTGCATTAGCTCTTCATAGTGAGCTACGTTATCGGCAATCTCCTTTTTNAACTGTTCCTCGATGTATCCCTCGTACTCAAGTGTGACTTCCTTTTGTATTTCGCGACCATCGCGACCTTGAAGAGCTTCAGCCAGGAGATTGCCAAGTTCCTGTGTTGTGAAGGGTTTTTCNAACACATTCGCCATAACGGTTTCGAGAATACTATCGTCACCAAACTCACTTGTTCCACCTTTACCAACAATCACCGGTCTCATCGACTTCGTTTCGGTTTGAAGATCCATTGCCTCCACTTCCAAATCATACTCACCAATCTGCTTGAGGTACTCGACATACTCATTATATCGGTTTGAGATTTCGTTATAAAAGTCTTGCTGCATGGCTGTTGACAAAACTGCGACTCTACCGGAAACCCGATGAGCGGCATCTTCCAAATCCACCCCATCAACTTCGCGGGTTGCCAATCCCAATGGGTTATCCAGGAGCATATTTACCTCCATGTTCTCTTTCAGATATTCCGCAACGATCCGATCACCATACTTATTCAGGAAATCAGGGACGTCCAGGATTTTTGTGGACGACTTCTGATTGGATGTGGTATTCGCGTCAAGTGACTTTAGTTTCTTCTGAAGCATCATCATCAAACGCTTTTCTGCCGGAATAGCTGAGTTGACATAATCGTAGATCGGTTTGAAAATCTGACCTGTGCGGTTAATCCGGCCACGCTTTTGAACCTCTGTGTTAATGTCAAGTTCCGCTTGCAATACGATCATCACCCTTTGCTTTACCTGTTCCTTAGAAACTTTCGGAGTAATGATCGCATGTGCCGAAGCTCCTGTACTTCCAGATTGGTTTATCAAAAGAACGTCAACCTCGTTGTTGTTGAAGTGACGAAACGCATCATTCGTATTAACACGTTTTCGTGTCATCACCAATGCCTTGTTCGTCTTTGGATTTATTTGAAGCTCATACTTGCGTCCCGTGACTTCCGCGACTTTGTATCCAGCTTCCTTGATCTTACGGACAATCACATCAATGGGAGAAATGGTGATCCCCGTTGTCGCTTCGCTTATCCGGTCGCTGATCCGGTGGTATTCGGCCTGAGCTTCCATTGGGAACTCCGAGATGTCAAACGTTTTGAAAACCTTCTGACCNATCGGGGTCGGTTTCTGTGTAGCGAAATATTCCATCAAGCCCTTTTGAAGTACAACTGAAAAATCTGCATTGATGGTATCGCCATCGGTCACAGCAAGGCCCGCATCACTTTCCATTTGCTCAATGAAACTTCCCATTGTGCTGGCAAATGCGATAACCGGTTTCTTGCCTTCCTTGAGTCTTGCAATCGCACGTTCAGCAACGGCTTCTGCCTTAATGCTGAATAGCATTTGATTAATCACATTGAAAACCTTCGAGAAGTATGGGAGGTTATCTACACCGGCCTGCGAAGTCCCTTCGCGAATTTCAACCTGTTTACCTTCGGCAACAGCGATGTCATCAAGTTCATCAACAAGCTCGTCAACATAGGTCGTCTGAAACTTAATGATGTCACGGATAATAGAAGTGATATTGTCGGCAATGGCTTTATGCTCCTGTTCCTTGTCTTCCAGCGTTACATAGTTCACCTCCACACCTTCAAAGGATCGTTCTCTTCGAATCATTTGGCCTTCAGCCACAAGTTGACTTGCGAGAATCTCCTGCAACGCAACTCCACCTTTCGTGATTGCCTCAATGAGCGCATCGCGAGTCATACTTGCATCCCTGATCGATGTCTTCATCGCATAGATCGGCATGTTATCCGGACGTTTGGCAAACGTAGCAGACAGAAATACCACACCTTTCGCTTTCGACAGCGCAGACTGCATGAAGTTGCCCGTGTTTCCCGATCCTGATGAATTGTGAGCCTCATCCATAATCACAATGTTATCTTCCGCGATTTCATTCAGGAAGGCAGGCTTGGTTGGTTTCTTGTCCGGAGAATTGAACTGCGAATAGGTGGCTACCGTAAAATGGAAATTCTTGGGGACTCGCTTGCTTTCGAAGATTCTGTTCTGGTCAGTGACGGGCAATGCCTGGTACACAATCTCGCCATCTTCATTCTTGATGTCGGTCCTGCTCTCGCGGGAGTTAACAATAAATGGAACCAGATGCGCAGAACCAATAGCTACCAGGTCTCTATAAATGTCAGAGAACAGGTTAGCCTTCTCCGTTATAAACACCGGTTGATTGCCGTGCTCAACGGCATAGCGAATTATTGACGCTGCAATTCTTCCTTTGCCAATTCCGGTCTGGTCACCGATGATCATACCAACACCACGTTCCTCTATATTATAGATCGACATGGCAACCGCGTCAATCTGTTCGGCAGATAGTGCCTTGCATAGCTCAATATGGCTTCTGTAATTGAGCTTGATTCGAACATACTCGTCAATATCTCCTCCAACTGCTTCTTTGATTCGTTGTAGGGCGGCATGTGTTTCAAAACCCATTGAGTCGGGCACCACCGTATTCAAAACAACACAACTACTGGATGCTGGTGTGTATGGCATTCCGAGTTCATCAAAGCTCATAAGTTCAAGCTCCAGGGCTAGTGCCTGAGCCTCCAGTTCAATCTTCGTCATAGAATTTTCTTTTCGCGGAGTCGTTACTCGCATTACCCTTTCAAACAGTTCCTCAAACGAATCAACTACCTTATCGCACTCATCATCTTTTAATGGTGCTGCTCCTGATGGTTTCGATTTCCTGCCATCAACGAGAATAAGCCTGGTATCGAATGACGTTCCTTGACGAGAATAGAGTCTGTGCCCGTCAATCGGAATAATGTCGAGTACATTGTATCGGCTGAACAAATAGTTGAAGAAGAAACGGTTCTTTCCTTTCTGTATCCGTCCCTTCTTATCGTATCTAGTATGGCCACCAATGATGATCGCGGCTTTGCCATTGTCCTTCATACAGTCCAATGCGCGTAAAGCCATCAAGTGATCGAGCACTTCAATGGAGAACGTTTCATATTTTACATCATGCTCTAATAAACCGAATGGTGGGTTCGTCAGCACGGCATCAAATTTCTTTTCAAATCCTTTGAACGGTTGAGTTGCATCTTGCGACAGGACTTGTGCGTATCCCTGGTCTTGAAGGTTTGATCGCCTTAAATCATCAATTTCATTCACAACCACCCGTGAAGGGTTTGCGGCAACTGTGAGAAGTCCATTTCCTGCCGATGGCTCGAAAACAGAAATGTTCTTATCCGCATTAACAAAAATTCCAGCAAGGAACGAAATTGGAGCCGGTGTACTGTATTGCTGAAGTAGAATGCTTTGACTTGTACGGTGCGAAATATTCACCTGACTTTGATACAACTCAACGATGTTTTGGTATTTCGCTGCAAGCGGAAGTGAGGAAAGCGCAATACTCCGTGCTTTCAGAACGATGGCAAGTTCGGTGTATTCCTTTACTTCGGATTTGTCGGCAATTTTGTAGGATGCAGCAATGCGCTCAATAGATTTTTTATTGTGCTGGGTTTTTGCATCAAGTTCTTTCCGAACGTGATTTAGAAATTGGGATTTTATAGATTCTTTGTCCTTCACTCCACCAAATGTAGAATGTCGGCAAAACGAGAGTTAATAATTATGAAAGGTTGTTCAGAATTTTGGTTGATTGTGAATGATTTCGAATGAATTTAGTCATTGTCCAATGGTATCAACTATTTCTGTTTTAAAACGACCCGCACGTGTGCCAACGACACCGGTCAAGATAGGAGTATCTCGCTCACTCCATAAAAATTGGATTGCATCAACATATTTCTGTGATTCGGCGGGTCTATATTCCATGGAGAAAAGTGTAGTAGGACTCTTGAACATTTTAAAACCACTTTCTATAATTTTCTCCACTGTTTCTCGCTGTTCGTCATTTTCTGCAAAGGTTTTCAATAGGTCTTCCCATGCCCAGTTTGTCAAATATTGCTTGTCGTCCCGAGTTAATTTATCTGATATGATAATTTCGTAGAGGCATCGTCCTAGACAGTCATAAATGCTTTCTACGAGTGAGTTGTTGTTGCATTTTAGCGAAACGTCTTTCCAATCCATAGTCTTGGTAATTATATCTTGTAATAAATCAAAATTTCGAGATTGCCGATTTTGATTTGAGTCTGGTGTAGGTAATGGCCTCATATTTTTCAAGATCACCTCAACGAAATGAACATAGTAGAACATCCACATATGGTCATTTACTTTCTGTTTAATCGCTTGTCGCACCATGATATCGAAGTACCAAATCGCAATTGTCATTCTGAAAGACCAAGTGGTATCATTCTCTTGCTCGCTATCTTGCTCCCTCAAGCTACTGTAATCCTTTTTGCTTCTTCTTCAAATTCAAGTATAGCTTGTTCCCCGATACCCTCCATGCTTGATTAACAGAGGCAACCTTAACATCATTAAATAAAGCAAAGAGAATTGGTCTACTTTCTTCTATTGCATATGCATCAAACTGACCTAAATTTTGATTGTTTTTTATTTCCCTAAACAAGTTCCCATTCTTATTTATCATCAATTGCTTCAGAAATCTGTTCACGAATTCATCGTCTTTAACTTCGCGGTTACTCATTTCAGCAATAAGCACTGAAAATAAATAAGGATTATTATTAGCAACCCCGTCAATGAATGAATCATTTATTATAATTCTTCCAAACACATTGCTGGCATAAATGAGATCATCTCCCTTTATCACCTTATTATAAGCCTTATTGTATTCCTCGCGATCTAGTTGCCAAAATCCAGTCTCGTTCTTGATAACAATCGATCTTTTCTTTTAAGATATTCGATTATGTCATTCAAATGGTATTTTTCTACCAAGTCAGCAAGTGATGAAAAGTCATTTCGTAAAAGAAGTTTTTCATAGTATTTAAGTACGCGTGTCAAGTTACTAAGAGGAAACTTTCCCCAGAATATTTTCCATGTAGCCCAAAATAGAGTGGATAGGGAAACTATATACGCCCATACGGACGGTGACGGTCGATTCTCTATTTCGAAATAGGTTAACCATTCAAATCGATCACGCAACCAGTCATAGGCAAGTAAGAAATGAAGAAAAAGAAAATGAGTATAAAGATTGACAAGTCAATGACGGAGAACTTGAGAAATACATACTCTCGATTTTTTCAGATAAAAATGCGAAAATTGCTAGGATGATTCCGATCAGTGTTAGTAAATCTGAAATAGTCATTATGTACGAAATGATTTTGGTGGGTAATTGCTGAAATCAGTGGACCTTTCTAGGGAAACTCAGAAATCGTCAGGGAGATATTCCTTATACTTGGATCGTAAGTGCTCCAATCCTCCTTCATTTTGAAGATTTAAGTTGAGCTTTTCCTTAATGAATTCGTGCCGTGTTTTAGCCTCACTTAGAATATGCCCCCATGGCAAAATATGAACGTCAAAATTGTCACCTTCAACTACGTGACCATATTTTCTATTTTTTTGATTGAGGTGAGGTTCAATTTCCGGCTTAATGTTTCGGGTTACCAACAAAAACTTCCAACGTGTTTTGTCTTTCGGAAACCGGGGNTCATTTGCAACTTTAGTGGCATAGGATTCAATTTGAGTTTTTTCCGTATAACCAGCATCGACCACGGGTTTCTTTAGTTCGATAACCAAATTTTCTTTACCAGCATTACCCATGCTAAATTGATGCCATAGACAAATATCCGGAATAGTCTGGAGGGCTAAATTGTCTCCTTGGTCAACGACCTCTTGAAAATCTTCCCTTTGCAGACAATCCTTGAGATATGCTTTCAAGACATTTTTTAAAGTAACGTCATCAACACCGTAGGTGTATTGATCACCAAATATCCACGTCTCTTTCGCTACAATCTTGTGCAGGTGCTTGCGTTCCTTGACTTGCGAATTGACATCAGGATCATAGATCACTTGCTCCAATCCATTGAGAAGATTTAGACGATTCCTAATTTCAGTCATAGTATCAATGATAGTCGAAAGGGAGGTGTCTTCAAGGAGGTCAACCAATTCTTCTCGTTTTTCTTCTGGCAGTTCTATCACCTCACTTAGAATTCTTTGAAGAGTTGTGGAGTCCTTTTCCAAAGCTTCCTTAATTAAGCTTAGCGTTAGCTTTTTACTCTTGTCGTCCTGGTCATCGAAATAAGGTAAGAATTCATGTACCTGAAGCGCCACAATATCAAACACTTGACGCTTACTCTCCTCAACAATATTGTCTGCTTTCTCCTTGTACGGATATAGTCCTTTTGATTTAAGTTCCTTAATGAACTCGCCGGAGTATAAGTGCAACCTTTTTCTTAAGTAGTCCCTCGCAAATTTTTTNGATTCATTAAGCACACCCTGCAACACTTCATCGAAGTTTTCAAGGTCCAATACATTATCGCGATGAAGCTTTTCAATGTAAACAGATTGCACAAAAATCGAGATAGGCAGCGAAGAACGGATACCAAGATTTAGTTCTTTGAATGGAACCCCTTTTGCGTTACACAAATAGGTTTTCTTTTTAATATCAAAATTCCATTCAATGACCTTCACTGTAAAGTTGTAGGTCAGGTCGCCAACCAGAACCGGCAACGTAACCTCATCAGAATTTTTTATGAGAGATTCGAATTCAACTTTAACTCCGTTAATGAAAATGGAAAAGTTTGGATAGCTAATCCAATACGACGCAAATTTCTGTTCAATGTCCTTCCGCGAGGCCGAGTCAAAAGCAAGGGATGCGTTCTCTTGGTTTATATTTTGAATACGAACACGAAATCCCTTTGATGTTTGGGATTTCGGTAGTGTCTTGAGATCACTTATCTCAGAATATGAAAGGTTGTTTCTATCAATGGTGATGGTGAACTCATTGACTTGGCCGTTGCTTTGATAGTTACTTTGAAATATTACAAGGTCGCCTAGAGCAAGTGCTTTATAGCGACCCTTTCCCTCCTTACCGTGATACTGACGTCCACCCGGACTTGAATTTGAAATCTTTTTNTCGGATCCGCCAAGACGACCGAAAACATTTTGTGCCTTTGTAAATTCTAATCCGTGCCCATCATCAATTATTGAAATTTCACTGAAGCCTCCAAGATTAGTTTTTTTGTACTCAATATTGATTTGTGTTGAATCTGCATCCAAACAATTCCAAATCAACTCAGCAAGAGCGCTCGTTCCATTTGCCTTGGTGAGTGACTCTATGTGATCTCTTTCAACTCCTAAGTCTAATTTCATTTTGAGTTGGGGTTAACGCTGACAAAAAGGGCAGGTCATGCTGCCTTAAACATTTCCTCAACCTCCGACAACGACACCTTAAAACGTTTAGGCATGCCAAATATCTTAAAGATAACTAGCACCTGCTTAATACTGTAGAAGTGTCCGGTCTTCTTTCCGATTTCGTCATCATGCTTTTTCACCCAACGCTGAAACGTCAACCAGCATACACCGTAGAAGTCCGCCAGTTGCTTGTGATTGTAGGGTTTCAATACAAAGATTTCTGGTTTGTTTCCGGTTTCCTCGGTTTTTGTGATTTCGCGCTTCATATAATTATCTCGTTTAAATTCTCGCCTTGGTTTGCAATGTTAAGTAACACTTACTAATATTGTCAAGTTTTACTAAACAAATATATTTATGCTGTCAAAAGATGTCGTAGGCAATCAAATTAAGGCCTTGAGGCTCGAAAAGGCCTTTCTCAGGAGGAATTTGGGGTTTCAGTTGATTTGAGTCGTTCTGCCATATCACAAATAGAGAGCGGTCAGATATACCCGTCTTTGGAGACGATTGACAGGATTGTAAAGCATTACTCAACAAACTGGGACCTTCTTACAGGAAATGCTAAACCAACCAAAACCGAGGGACTGAGGGAAGTTCGCACTGTTGTGACAACTGTTGATAATTCGGGAAAGGACAACATTGTGCTGGTGCCCATCAAAGCCCAGGCGGGATATTTAATCGGAGCGCAGGATCATGAATACATTGAAAGCCTTCCGGCATTTTGGCTTCCAGGACTTGGTCCTGGATCGTATCGTGCTTTTGAAGTCAGCGGTTATAGTATGCTTGCGGATAGGCAAGGTTTCTTTCCTGGAGATATTGTTATTGCCGAACTGGTAGAACGACTTGAAGACATTAAGGACGGCTTTGTCTATGTGTTGGTGAACAACGCGCAGGAAGTTGACAACATTGTTTTGAAGCGTTGCCTCAACTACCTGGATAAAGGTGGTGTCATTATTTGCAAGTCCGACAATAAAGATCCACAGTATCCAACTTTTCCGCTTCCAGTTGAAAACATCAAAGAGGTCTGGAAATTTAAAGTGAAGTTAACTCGCCAGGCACCAGAGCCTTCAGGCTTATATGAAAGGCTCAATTCACTTGAAGGTGATGTGGTGCTACTTAAGGAGCAGCTAAAAAAGTTATTCAGAATTAGTTCTTAAATATCGTTTCAACATCCTCTGTTGAAATAATGATTTGCTTCGGTAAACCGAAGAGTTGAAATATTTTCTTCACCTGGTGAATGTGATAGAAGTGTCCGGTTTTTTCCCACTTCATGCTCAACCTTTTGATCCAATTCTGAAACGTGAGCCAGCTCACGCCATACATTTGTGCGAGTTGTTTATGTGTTAGGGCTTTCAATACGAAAATTTCTTCCTTCACATGCCCTACACTTTTCTGTCTCTTCATATTTTCTTGCATTTAGAAAAATGAACTTACACACAGCTATTATAGAACCTAAACGTTTATGAAGGATTGTAAAATATTGTGAAGGACTATTAACGAATATGCTTGAATCTAAAATTCCATTTTAAATGGCTCTGTCTTCTAGCGTAGGTTAGTAAATAGTTGAATTCAAGTTGAAAATAGTTGAAGGGAGTTAAAGAGAGTTGGCTTTGATTTTAGTATTTTCAAAACAGCCGCTTTTTCAAAATGCACTATCAAGAATATGAAGTGCCCGTCACCTTTTGAAAATGCTAAAGATTTAACCAGTACGTTGCCTTGAAAATAATGCCTCTGTTCTTCACCTTCCCGGTTTCCGTGTAGTTGTCGGTATAGACTAAGTAGAAGTCCGAAACCGGCTTGAACCGCCATTGGAAGCGTATGTTGGTGTTTATGTTATCAATTTGATTGTTGTATTGAAAGACTGCTTTGATAAAAACTTTCTTGGAAAAAGCCCAATCAATGCTTGGCCCTATTAACAAAAGGTCAGCATCAGAATAAGGCGATGGCAGACGAATAAGATTCACAGAATAATCAAGGCCAACATTTCCGAAAGGTTGAGCCCGATAATTAAATGTCCCCGCCACGGAATTGATGTTGCCATTGAAATATTGTCCGAGTCGATAGTTTACAAAATAATTAAACACCTTCCTGGCATTCGACTGAAATCGTACGCGTAAGCTGTGGTATATGTAGCGCGTGTTCTCTGCCAGTTCTAAACCATCGGTATTGGTTGGGTCGAAAGCAGAAAATAAGTAAGTGTAGTCAAACCGATAAAAAACTCTCAGCCACGCAGAGCTCTGAAAATTTATTACCCAACCATAGTCCATATCCGCATCTAATAGCTTGCCATCGGTTTTACGCCAAAATGCATCACCACCGCCATACGGACCGTGTTGATTGATAAGACGGCTACTCTTCGGATAAAACCAAAAACCAAAGTCAGGTTCGAGCCTCCAATAGTTATGACGTGGCACATATCCAGTCTCTGCATTGTAGTTTGTACCAACGTATTCGTGATTATGCTCGAAATAAAAATATTTGCTGTTGTAGTTAAGGTATGAAGCATGAGAATACGCATCGCTGAGGTTGTCCGGTGAAATCGACTTATGATAAAAGAACTTGCCTTCCCATTTACCATCTTTTGAGCCAAGGTTGTAGTCAAGGCCAATAATCCGATTGTACTGATTGGAGTTGAGCGTGAACTCATTCAATGAGTCTGAAGTATTTTGTTTATTCACAAATATTGCCGCGATACTTGATCGACCGAAGACCTGTCGTTGTACTGCGGCAACCGTGTAGTTCGTTGCTTCAAGATCGATTGCTTTTTCACGGGCAGTCTGCATATTCATTAGACCGATACGCCACTTATCATTAATTCGTCCACTTAATCTCGCTCCATAAAGAATCGGATTCTGTTTGAATTGACCTGTGTAGGGGTCACTTCCGGCACCAATTCTCCGTGAGAAGAACGGTCTGATCGAAGAAAANCCAAAACGCGCAAAAATGTCGTTGTTCTCCAGGAAGAACTGTCTTCTCTCTGGAAAGAAAATCTCAAAGCGACTTAGATTAGTCACCTGCCTGTCAACTTCAACCTGCGAGAAATCAGGATTAACCGTTAAGTCAAGATTAAGCGAGGAACTTACCGCCACCTTCGCATCAACACCGGCATTCAGTTTTTCTCTNGTGTAATTTTCGTCCTGATAGTCCTTGTTAGACGAACCCGTTGCGTACGGAATTATGGAAACGTTACTGCCGTTCTTCACGATTGGTTTGTCGAAAGCTATCCTACCTTCAAACGCAAGACCCTGAAGAGTGTAGACCCGACCCACCTTCGACCAGGCGGAAAGCTCATTCTTCTTTAATTCACTTCGAAGAAAATTAGCGCCCCATTCCTGTGAACCGCTTTCGAAGCGAAGCGTCTTTAACGGGATAGCCATTTCAACAATCCATTTGTCTGCATATCTTTTAACAGAGGAATGCCACTTGTTATCCCANTCCCCAATCAATGTCACTCCAAACGAGACCATTCCTTCCTGTTGGACACCAAGTGGGTTGACTCCGAATACAAATCCGTTGAGTTTGTCGTGAAACGGATCAATCAATACCTGAAAANNATCGGAAGTAGTTGAAAAGTCTCTTCGCAGTGACGTGATCACATAATTTGCTTCGGGCTTGTCATCATAACATTCAGCGGCAACGTAGATATAGTTTCTGTCGAATGTAATCTGTACAATTGTTTTTGTTATCGCCTGCGAGGTGTCGTAAGGAAAGTTCTGCCAGAAATCGGCCGATCGCTCAGCGTTCATCCAGGCATCTTCATCCAAAACTCCATCGACTTTAATTGCCGTTGTTGATTCAGCCGCGTGAATAACACGATCCGATTGGCCGTTCGTAGTCACGTAAGACACGAAGAACAATAATATCGACAGTGTAGTCTTGAGAGCTATCGGTAGCCAGGTTGTCCTCAAGCGCGAAACTATTCTTCTTTTGAAAAGGTACCGTCTGGCCGAAAATAAGCCTCCTTCCTCTTGCCGTCAACTTTGAATTCAGCCTCGTAATACAACTTGCCGTCCTCTTTTTCCACTTCCCATTCTACATCGCTCGCACCTGCATACTTACCGGAGAAGGCAGTAAGAACTGATTGAGGAACATCTGAAGAGGCAATTTCAATTTCGCATGCGCATGAAGAGATTAAGAATCCAATCGTGCATGCAATCAGTGTCTTGATTTTCATAGTTTTTCATTTTTATTGATCGTCAATTTTTGCAAAGTACTTCATCGATTTGGGGAAAGATTGTTGCGACCGTAGTGGCTTTTGACTTAGCTTTCCCGGTTAGATCAAGAGCGGCTTTCAAACCTTGAGACAGTTTATCCACGGAGCCAACTCCCCAATAGTGCAGGAAGAAAATCCGCGGCTCTTCGTGAACCATGTGGTTGTGAACAGCAACCACTTCGATTCCATTTTCTACGAGAGCTTTGATCACGGGTGCAACTTCCTCTTCCAGCATGGCAAAATCACCCGCAACGGCAGCGTGGTCAGGAGTACCCTGCCAAGCAGCCCATGTGTTGAACCCTGCGAATGAAGTGACAGAGGTTTTATGATCCTTGAGGTCAATGTCTGGTCTGCCGATGGTATGCTTCAGCACGCCTCGTGAAAGTTCGCCCTTACTACCGAGTATTTTGTTTAAAGCCACGCTGTCAAGTGTATTCAGGACCCCGTCTTTATTTCCATCTGCCGGATTCTTTCCTCGTACTTCTGCTACTTTTGCAAACACAGCTTTCACAGATTGTGCAAGTTGTTCTTCACTACCCATCCCACCGATGTGCATATACATTACATGAGGTTTGTCCCGGAGAAAGTGATTGTGGATTGCCGTAACTGTTAAGCCCTGACTGATTACTTCCTGCTGAACCTGCTTCAAATCGGTTTCTGTAACAACGATATCGCCCATTATCATTACACCCTCACTGGTAGGAGTAAACGCAGTCCAGCTTCCAAGGCCCATTGGAGGAATTATCTTGAAGCTGTCAACCACCACATTTAAATCATTCTGCGGAACGGTCACCTTATACTCACCATTTTTNTCGGTACCCTTCATGCCTAATATGCTCTCGATCTTTGCTATATCCAACGCGCGAACCTCTTTTGATTCCTCCTTGTCGGATGACGGAGAGGAACATTGTGTGGCAGCGATGGATGCTGCCAGCAAGGTGTACAATAGCTTTCCTTTGAATTTCATGGTGTTAGTTTTTTGTATCTGACTTGATTTTATCAATAATCCGTTTGATGTTCGTCAATATTGAATCCTTAGCGACCGGATAGCCCGCTTCAAAGGATGGTATGTTCCAGTGGGTGATATTTCCTGACTGATTATATTTCTGAGGTAGCGGGTTGAATACAATCACGTACTCCGAGTTGTTGAGATCAGAGTCCGTCAATTGAATTGGATCTCCGATATGTCTTTTTAGGCCGTCAGCAATAAGATGATCATTGATCGCTTTGGGAATTGTTGAGTCAGGATTGATTCCTCTTGAAATTGCCCGGACATTGATCCCTTCTGCTTTAGCAAGCCTGTTGAAGTGCGCTGTGGCTATAATACTTTTCGCAGACCCGTGTTCACATACAAATAGGATTGTCTTTGATGTATCCTGGCCAAGGACTGATGTTACAGCAGTCAATAATAGCAGTCCTATTCTGAAAACGTAGATTTTCATCATTATAAATTTGTTTGAAAATCAAAAGCACAGCTAAAACTAAAAATTCAATTCTGATTAAATTTTGAGGATATGATTAAAATTCAATTCTAAACTTGTGACGTTGATTATCAGGATCGTAATGGATCTTCCAGCCGTTGACTTCCGTTATCTTTTTACANATTGACAAGCCTAACCCCCAACTGTCGGTGGCAGAACTTTTCGAGTTGAACCGCTCGAAAACCCGGTTCCGGTCTGACACCGGACTACCTGTATTGATTATTTCAAAATGATGCTCAGTTACTTTTATGCTCACCATTCCGTTGGGTACGTTATGGACAAAGGCATTCTTGACAAGATTTCCGAGGAGCACTTCTGCCAGCATTGGATTGGATTTTACCGTAACATCCGAGTGGCCGTCCAGCGTCACGGTAAGATTCAGTCTCTCTTTTTCNTCATCAAAGTATCTAACGAGTTTTCTAGCGAGCGTGTCAAGATTTACCTCAACCTTGTCCATGAATTGTTGATTTTGAATTTTNGAGAGCAGCAAAAGGGTCTTATTCAATTTTGTCAGCCTGTCTGTCTCCTTAAGAGTCGATTGAATTATTTCCGCCTGGTCATTCGTAAGCTCTGGCATCTGTAACAGGATCTCCAGTTGAGATTGGATCACGGCAAGCGGAGTTTGCGTTTCATGCGAAGCATTTTCAATAAATTGCTTTTGCTCCTCAAATACTTCCTTGTTCCTCTGCATCAGCGTGTGAACTGACTTTTCGAGACTTTCAAATTCCTGAACATTCGAGCGTTGTTCCGGTAGCGATACTTCCTTGTCGACCCGGAAGTCAGAAAGGTAATCCACCATGTTGTAGAAAGGTTCCCAGAGTTTATTGTTCAGGCGTCTTGCCGACAGTGCAAGAATTAAAACCATCAGGATCGAAAGAGGGATCAACGTAAAAACAACCGTATTGAGAATTTCTGTGCTTTCAAGTCTCGGCTTCACAACCGTTATTTTCCAGTAACGGTTTGCTGCTTCAAAGGACGTCTCAAGTTTCCGGTATTCATCGAATTCATCATCTGTCTGTTCATAGACAAGCGTGTCACTATAAACGTTCTTCTTGAGATTGTTGAACTCGGATTGCGAAATCTCTGATACTGCATAGTCAGCTAGTGGGTCGGTTGACGTTAGCGATTTTTCTCTNATATATGACTTGACGTTGTTGACTCTGTTATACAAGACTTCATCGATATTTTGATATACCTCAAACTTCATTACAAAGTAGAGCACGATTGACCAGGCTAACATCACCCCTAAGAACAGGATGATATAATATCGCGTAGTAATATTGATCAGCTTATTCATACTGCCACAATTTGATACCCCACTGCGTACACACTTTTGATCTCTGCTTTGGCGTTCGATTTCTCCATTTTTTTACGCAGGTTCTTAAGATGGGTGAAAAGAAAATCAAATGAGTCAACATCAGTGTAATCGCCCCATAAGTGCGAAACCAATGAGTTCTTGGAAATGACGCGGTGATGGTTGATCACCAGATGAAGGAGTATTTCGAATTCTTTTGGTGTCAGTTCAACTTCGGATTCATTGATGAACGTTTTATGCGCATCGGTTTCGATCCTGATATTGGAAAACGTAATTTCGCTGCTTCCTTTGAATTTCCTTCTCCGGATAACGGACTTCACTCTTGAGTTTAGCTCTGATAAATGAAATGGTTTCGTGATATAGTCGTCTGCGCCCAGATCGAGGCCCTTGAGCTTATCGTCAAGTGAGTCCTTCGCGGAAACCACGATAATGCCACAGTCGCTTTTTTGCGCTTTAAGAATTTTGATGATGTCAAGTCCATTTGCGTCAGGAAGTCCAATGTCGAGGAGTACACAGTCGTATTCGTTCGAGCCGAGAGCTGACTTGGCTGAAAAAGCTGAGGTAGCAATATCACAATTGAACTGTTCCTTTTGGAGAAAGGCTCTTATGCTTGCAGCCAACTGCTGTTCATCTTCAATAATGAGAATTCTCATACATTGCCATCAAAATCAATTTTGCACTCATGCTAAATAATGCACCTAGTTTTTAGATTTTTCGAAAAAGTATACAAGCATATATTGATTTAGCTGACTGTTGAACACGCCTAACTCGCTGTCGTCTTTGAAACTTTTATCAATATAATTCACAAATTCTGAATTTGATGGATACGCATCCTTTAGATTTCGTTTCGTAAGCGGTTGAATCCGCCCCTCTGGGGTCGCGCTGAAGTAATACAAATCTTCGTAGAAACTTCCTTCCGCTCCAATTTCAATCAGTCGGCTGTACAATGAAATATACTTTGTGTTGATAACTTTGTAGTCTAATCCGTCTTGAATCCGATAGGTATTCTTACACGTCCTTACGCCAAAAACTTGATTGAGCTTTATCTTGTGAAGTCCCTTCTTCGATCCTTCATCAATTTTTATTTTAACAAATTTTCCTCCGAGTCTTACTTTATTGCTTCCAGTTGAACACAATGCTGAATATGTAAGTCGATCATTCGAGAAGTCATTGGCATCCATAAAGACACCTGTTGTCATTCTGAGCCGAAACGCATACCGATCAGCATAAGGTTTACGCAAACACAAGTCTTAATCAACAGCCTAGAACTTGACATAAACTTTCTCGTTAGGTTTAATTTCTTCATTTGCCTTGATCACCAATGTGTCACCTTCATTGAGGAGTCCGAAGATCTCTGTCTTGTCGGAGAGATTTATTCCGGGAGAGACATCGACCCATCGTGTAGAATCATTTGAAATTTTTATGACAAACTTCTTTTCCAGTGTTGTGACCACGGCTGAAAATGGAACAAAGAATGTTGGGTCTTTGCGGGACACTGTCAGGTTTACGGTAGCAAAGGATCCTGCTTTGACAGAGTTGTCCGGGTTGTCAACTTCGAATTCCCAAATCTCCGTTCTTGTATTGACATCAATGCTTCCGGCCTTTCTCACCAGCATCGCAGTGAATGGTTTATTGGGATAAGCCTTCGTGGTGAATTTGACCTTGTTGTCCTTAAGATCTACACCAGTAAACGCTTCAGGGACCGCGATCCTTAGTCTCAGTTTCCTTGTATCCTCAATTACCAGAAGCGGCTTCTCATTTGTGGCTCCGACATACGAACCTTCATAGATGTTTTTTGCGTTACAGTCCCGTTGAACGGTGCGGTCAGGGCAAGATAGTTTCCAACCTGTCTGAAAGACTCGAAGGCATACTTTTGCGATTCGTATTCCGCACTATCTCCCAGCATCTGGTTTTTGCTTTTTGGAGTTCGCTGGCGGATATGATGCCCTTTGTCTTCGAGGCTTGTTGAATTCGCTTATAATTATCCAGGCTAGTTTCAAACTTTGCCTTTGCCGCATTCATCTTGCTGCTTCCTTCTCCAAGGCGCGACTGTATTTCGGGAGCATCCACCACTGCCAGAATCTGACCTTTCCTGACATTAGTACCGATGTCAACTTTTAGTTGCTTGATATATCCGGTAATTTTCGGTCGTACCTCAACTCTCTCGTAAGCAAGCAACTCACCGGGTAAGCTTATATTCTTATCAAGTCGCTCTGTTTTCAGCTTGAATGATTTTAACGAGTCGACCGAGACCGTGCTCGCATGAGTGGATTCTTTTTCAGGGGTGTTGTTGCAGGATGAAAGAGTTTCTGCAACAATTGTCAGAATCAATATGGATTTGATGATGCGCATTGAATTATTGATTTCCAAAGTTTTTACTGTTTTGATCTTCCGGGTCTAACGAGACACTTTCAAATTTTTGGTTNCCGACCACCAGATTATAGCCCAATGGCAATACAAACAGGATGGCTATTGTAGAGAACAGAAGTCCGCCAATTACAGCTACACCGAGTGGTGCCGTCTGGTCTCCTCCTTCACCAATGCCGACAGCCATCGGAATCATTCCGGCAATCATTGCTGCTGCAGTCATAATGATTGGCCGTAAACGATGACTGGCAGCCTCCTGTCCGATGTTAGCATGATCGATGCCATCACGTCTAATTGACTCAGCACTCGTGACAAAAAGAATGGCATTGGCAACTGAAACTCCTATCGCCATAATGCAGCCCATGAAGGATTGAATGTTCAAGGTGTTGCCGGTTGTCGCGAGTAAAAAANNTGATCCGAATATCACACACGGTATAATTGAAATGACAGTGAGCGACAGGCTGAAGGATTGAAAGTTTGCCGCCATCAACAGGAATATGACAACGACCGCGATCAAAAGACCCATTGATAATTCGCCTAAAGTCTGATCAAGAAGTTCCGCCTGACCCCTCAGACTGATTTTCATTCCGTGCGGAAGCTCCCCAAGATTTTCAATTGTCTTCCTTATATCGGCAAATGCTGAGCCGGGATCATGTTCATGGAGATTGGCTGTTACGGTGATATAGCGTTGTTGGTTAAGTCGGTCGTACTCACCAATTGTATTCATTTTNTTCCAATCGGCTACATCGCGCAAGTAAATGCTTTGGTTATCGCGTTCGCCTAAAGGAATCTGTTCTATTTGTTCAGGGCTGTTCATTCTGAATTGAGGATACTCTACCTGGACCTGGTAAGCATTACCTGTCGATTTATCAAGCCAGTAAACGGGTTGCGTCAGCCTGCTTGAATAAGTGCCAGCAACAACCGACTTGGCCGCTTGCTCAACGGTTAGGCCCAACTGCCCGGATCGCACTCGATCATAATTAACTTGCAGGGTCGGATAGTCCAATGGTAAGCCGAACTGTACATCGCGCAAATAGGGAAGCTTTGAAAGATCGGCCTGAAGCTTTTCAGCATACTTTCTTCCTTCGTTGAGATTTCGAGCTTGCACTGAAATTTCCACTGGTGTGCTGGCACCCATACTCATTACTTGCTCGATCAGGTCTGCTGGTTCGAATGACAACGCCATTGAAGCNATTGTATTTTTAATAGCAGCACGTAAGTCTTCCTTAAATTGGCTAAGGCTGATGTTCGAGCCTCCCTTCAACTTGACTTTAATTACAGATTCATGTGGGCCGCTTGTCCACAGGAAAATCGGATTGATCGCGTAGGTTGGCGGTTGAAGGCCCACGAATGATGACGTAATTTCAATTTTGTTTCCACTTAGTGAATCAAGGATATGCAGCACATCTTTTGTTGCTTTTTCGGTTCGTTCGATTCGTGTGCCTGTTGGCATCCTGAGTCGTACCTGGAATTGCCCGGCATCTGCGCTCGGGAAAATTTCAGTTCCGGTTAAACGATATAATGCGAATGCACCGAGGAGAGAAATTATTATCAAGGCTGGAAAAATGACCGAGGCTCTTGGTGATATTCTGTCCAGCGTGACGAGGAACCGCGACCTGAATTTTTCAAATTTTTTATTGTCATGATCGATGGAATCCTTCAGTAACCAGTTGGAAACTACAGGAACGAAAGTCTGCGACAGAAGGAACGATGCGATCATTGCAAAACCTACTGCCAGCGAAAGTGGTACGAACATAGATTTAGTTACGCCATTCATGAAGAAGGATGGCACAAAAACCGCCAGGATGCTTATGAGGATCAGAAGTTTTGGCCCCGCGATTTCGCGACTTGCGTCAAGGATTGCTTTAGATTTGGATTTTCCGAGTTCCAAATGACGGTGAATATTCTCAACTGTTACAGTTGCCTCATCAACGAGTATTCCGACAGCGAGCGCAAGTCCGCCCAACGTCATAATGTTGATCGTCTGGCCAAAGAGGTATAGAAACACAACAGACGAAAGCAAAGCGAGCGGAATGGTCAGTACAACGATAAGGGCACTTCGTCTGTCACCCAGGAATATCAGCACCATGAGTCCTGTAAGAATGGCACCCAAACCTCCTTCGAACATCAGGCTGCGCAAGGAATTAATGACATAACCGGATTGATCGAATTCATAAGATACCTTAATGTCCTCGGGTATCGCGGCTTGCATGGAAGCCAAATTCTTCTTGATCTCGTTTACAACATTCCATGTCGATGCGTCCGCGCGTTTGGTTACAGGGATGTAAACAGAGCGTTTTCCATTGATCAGCGCGTATCCTGTTGTTACATCTCCGTTGTCAACAGTAGCAACATCGCGTACGTATATAGATGCACCGGAACCAAGTGTAAGCGGTATCTGCTCAAGCTCTTTGATGTTGTCTACTACACTATTGGAAGGCGCAATGAAACTGAGATCGCCAATCCGCACATTTCCTGCGGGAGAGATGGTGTTGTTCCGTGCAATTGCCATGACAAGCTCATCGGGTGTTAGTCCGTAACTTCTCATTCTCTCAGGATCTGCTTTCACCAAAACGGATCTTTGATTGCCCCCGAATGGAGGCGGAGCCGACACACCTGGAAGAGCCGCGAACATCGGTCTCACCTTGAACAATGCCAGGTCTTGTATTTCTGACAACGATCTGGTCTCACTGCTAAACACAAGTTGACCAACAGGTGCAGAGCCGGCATCATATCGCATAATAAAAGGAGGCAATGTTCCGGGAGGCATAAATGACCGCGAGCGATTTGCGTAGGAAATAGTTTCGGCAAGAGCTGCGGCCATATCCGTTCCTTCATGAAATTCCAGCTTGATCAATGTCACTCCCTGAATGGATTTACTATCAACGCTTTTTATTCCATTGATATAAAGAAAATGGTATTCATAATAGGATGTGATGAAGCCTTCGATTTGCTGAGGCGATAATCCNCCATAGGTTTGAGCAACGTAAATGGTAGGCACACCAAGTGTTGGAAAAATATCGAGACGCGAATTCCGTAGTGCAAGCCCAGAGAAAAACACTATTGCCAACACCGTCACGATGACAGTGATGGGCTTGCGTAAAGCATTTTGAATTAGATTCATATTATTGATTTCCGACCTGGTTTAGGAATATATTGAGATCACCTTCCACTGCCGCTGTGTATAGCAGCGCCTTCCATGCATCCAGATATGTCTTTTTNAAATCGGACTCTGCTTTCAACAGGCTGTACTGTGCCTGGATCAGGTCCGCATAATTGGCCAAGCCTGTATTGTAACGTGTATAAAGAGCATCATAGGAGAATTGCGCGGAATTGAAAAATGCAGGACTTTCATGGGCTGACTGAATCGCATACTTTAACCCTAAAGCTGAAACTGCGCTTTGTGTCTTTATTTGAAGACTAGCCTGGTTTAGTTTTTCTTGCTGCGCATTCATCAAATTGTTGTTTTGGCGTAGCTGTGTTCTCACATCAATAAACCTTAAGAGGGGAACGCTTAGTTGAAGACCCACACCATAATTATATCGCGTGAAGTTCAGACCATCTTCCGCGTTCACATATCCGTCATATCGTATTCCTGATCCTCTCGCGTAGGCAGTTCCCCACATAGAAAGCTTGGGAAAAAGTGTTCGCTGGATGAATTTTCGGCTCTCAGCGTTAACAGACACTCTTGCTTGGGAAAGAGAAATCAGCGGATGATTATTTGATGATGTTGTGTCGGGACTAATCGATGGCAATTTTATAAAGAATGTAGTATCTCTTGTGTACTCGATAGTGCCAGCACCAATTAGCTCTGCCAAAATGATCTTCTGACTTTCCAANTATTTTTGAGAATTCAATAACTCGATCCTGGACTTCGAAAGTTCTGCTGCGAATAGGGAGCTGTCCACCGTAGGTCGCAGCCCAGTTTGCGTCAGCACCTGTATTTCTTTTGTTCTTTCCTGTGAACGTTCGAGATTCTTTTGATAGACTTTTAAAAGTTCATGAGCGAAAAGTAAGTCAAGATAATTCTGGATGACAATGATCTTATGCCTGAAGATTTCATACGTGGCATCGGCTTCGGCAACTTTAAGATTCGCTTTTGCAATGTCAGTGCGCGCACTCCTTTGTCCGAAGGTCAGCACGTCCCAATTCATCACAACACTTGCAACGCTTCCGAACACGGGATTGTAAGTATTGCTTGTTGATGGCGGTCCGCTGATAGGAACGAAGTATTGAGAGGATGCCATCCCCGTAATGTTATTATAGGTAGCATAGTTAAGTTGATAGGCAGCGTCAAGAGTAGGAAGTACTGAGTTCCTGGAAGAAATTACCTGATCCTGAGCCGCNGAAGCGCTCAAAGTTTTTGATTTTAATAGCGGATAATTTGCTTCAGCTTTTTGTAGTAAGTCGGTTAATGTCTGGCCATATCCTGTTGAAACGGCAAGAACAAAAATAAATAACCAGGCTTTTTCATTAGTAACAATGATTATTAATTGACGATGCAAACATATCCTGCCGATTCTGATTAAATGTTGAGTATGAAAATTCTTATGTAGAGAAAAGCACTAGCTTGAGGACTAAACCGATTGCGGCAGCGACGAGGATGATGAAAGGCTCTTGCAATTTTTTGTACTTGAATAGAATTGCCGCAGTTGTTATGGCGATCAAAAGGGTCGGGATGTCTGTCAATGTCCGTTTGCCAAGTACAAGCACTGCACCGGCAATTGCTCCGATTGCTGCTGCCGTTACACCATCAACGAACGCTTTGATGGCAGGGTGCTTCCCATATTTCTTAAAGTAGGGAGCAGGAATAACGGTAAAAAGATAGCAGGGTATGAACGTGGCCAAAGCAGCGACTACGGCTCCCCAAAATCCTGCTGCGAGATACCCAATGAATCCGACTGTGATCACCACTGGGCCCGGTGTGATCATTGCGACTGCTACGGCATCAAGAAATTGTTGTTCATTCAACCATTGGTATTCCTTCACAACCCCACCATAAAGAAAGGGCACAATGGCAAGACCACTCCCGAAAACGAACGCACCGGCTTTGGTAAANAACCAGGTGATCTCCCACAACTTTGATTCGGTGCCAACCGGTTGGATCTGTAGTAGAATTGATGGCAGCAGTCCGTTGGCAGATGTGTTCAACCACTTCGGTGGAGCCTTGGCAAACCAAACAGCGACTCCGCTCAACAAGATCAGCCAGAGGATTTCCTGCTCGGTAATGAATGTTGCAATAGCAAGAACGATAAAGATTGCCCACATCAATTTGTCTTTGCCAATGCTTTTGGTGGTAAGCTTATAACTTCCTATGGCTATGATTCCAATAACCGCTGACCCAACTCCGTAAAANATTGCTTGCATCCACGGTAACCCTCCGTATGCGATATACGCATAGCCAATACCAAGTACCATGATGAATGATGGGATGACAAACGCGATTCCAACGAGCGTTGCGCCAAGAATTCTATAGTGAACGTAGCCAATGTAAATTGACATTTGCGCAGCCAACGGACCCGGAGCAAGTTGAGACAATGCTAACCCTTCTTTGTAATCATCTTCGGATATCCATTTNTTCTCATCAACAAGATCACGATGCATATAACCTACAAGAGCAACGGGGCCACCGAATCCCCATGTGCCAAGTTTTAGAAAATAAATGATAAGATCTTTCAGCGAATATTGAGGTGCGTTTTCCATTTGTTAAAATCTATTTTGGGGACCATGTGTGTTTTTCATCCTGAACATACTTAGCCCAACTGTATAAGGCATCATAGATCTTCATTCCGATTTCCAGCATTTCATGATCGTTTGTGTAATTATGTGAAAGTCCGGCAGAGATCGCCCAGAGCCCGGCAGATTGGGGAGCGAGATCAAAACTATCTGTGTCTGCACCACGAACAATCTCCGCGATTTGTTTTACCGCATGATCAGTGATACTGTGTTTTTTNACAATGTAATCGAAGGTGCATAATTCACCTTCATGGGTATATTCGGCACCAGGAAGATCATAAGGAATAGCGCCCAACTCTTTGGCCTTCTCAAATACTTTATCTTTTGGAACATAAATGAATTCCGCTTGCTGGTCTACAAAATTTTTGATCAACCAGGGGCAGGCAATGCGATCGATTTTCGGACGTTCTCGTGTTATCCATTTCATAGTTGTACTGGATTTTATCGTACAAGGCTACGAATGGAAATGTTGAGGATATAGAACAGAATTTACTGGCTTGTATCCGTTTTACTTTTTNNGGATAAAGTTTTCCGGTATTCCGAGGGATTTTTGCCGGTATATTTCTTGAATATCCGGTTAAAGTGGCTTTGGTCGGAGAAGCCTGTCAGGTAGGCAATTTCGGCAAGCGTGTTCTTCGGATCGTTTAGCAGAACGATTGCTTTTTCAATTCTCAATCTACGGATGTAGTCACCAAAAGAGAGGTCGTCAAAATACTTGGAAAACTCCCGCGACAAATAACTTGGATGCACGTTAAGACTTTCTGAAAGCTCCTTTAAACTCAGCGTAAGATTGGTGTCGATTTGATCCTGGATAATTTCTTTCAATTCTTTCGCCCATTCGGGCACTTTACCGGATTTGTGTTTTAGGAATTTCTTGTAAACATCTAACAATAAATTTTCAATCGGGTTTTGAGTATGCTTTTCATTCTGAAGATACTTTGCCCAACTATACAAGGCATCATAGATCATCATTCCTTTCTCAAGGAGTATGTGATCATCCGCCAGATTGTGCGACAAACCAGCGGAGATAGCCCATAGCCCTGAAGATTGACTGGCAATATCATGGCGATCTGTATCGGCACCACGAACAATTACTGCCATCACTTTTAAGGCTGGATCATCAAGCTTGTGCTTNTTGATGATGTAGTCAAATGTACACTCATCGCCATAGTGTGTGTACTCTGTATCAGGCAGATCAAAAGGAATAGCATTTAACTCCTTTGATTTCGGAATCACCTGTTCGAACGGAACATAAATGAATTCGGCTTCTTTGTCAACGAAACGCCTTATCAGCCAAGGGCAGGCAATACGATCAATTTTCGGACGTTCGCGAGTGATCCATTTCATAATTGCTCAAAGTTGAAATTTGTAAAGCTTTGAAATTGTTGTCTGCAATTCTCGTTCTGCTTCCAATGATTTGTCAATGGCATCGTAAAAATAACGGACTTCCATCAAATATTCGATAAGGGAAACCTGCCCTGCATCCAATGCTCGTTTTAATAATTCCTCGTTGTTTGCGCTTGAAAGAATTTCGTTATAGTCGGATGATACTTTCTGCCAATGGACATACTCTTCATAGCGCTGTTTATTTACGTAGTAATGTTCGGTACGATGCTCCGTTATCCGGTACTCCATAAAAGCCAATCGTGCCTGCTGCTCTTTCACTTTGTTTTTATTCTCCCATAGAGGAATTGTCATTCCGACATGAAAGCCTTGATAACGTTGACCAAGAATTGACTGCTGATGGTAACCACCAAGAAACTTCGGTAATGACATTGATTTTGTTAGTCCGACTTGTTGTGTGCCTACTTCGCGATCTTGCTTTACAATTTTTACAACTGGATCATTTGCTTCAATCAGGCTATCTAACGTCTCGAATTCAGGTAAAGACGCTACAGTCGGATAATCCAACGTAGAGATGTCGACCTCCGAGCCACCATTCATTTCAGCAAGCTTATGCTGACGTATTTTCAGTTCACTGAGATTTAACGCAGCTTGATTTTTAATTTCCAACTGAAGTAGTTTAATCTTATTCAAATCAAGAACATTCGATTCGCCTTGCTCCGCTTTTCGATTGATCGCACTTAGTAACGCATTAGCATTCTCAAGCCTCTTGTCAAACTCTTCCTGAAGCCGTTTACGGTTTACAATTTGAATACAAAGGAGTTTGGCTTCCAAAAGTACTTCCTGTCTGGTGGCGTTGAATTGCAAGTCGGCCTTTGTGCTTTGCTGATTCGACACATTACGCCTTTTCCCGTATGATGTTGGAAAGTCAATATTCTGCGTCACCGAAAAATCCTTTTGCGTTCCGGCACCTTCGGGGTACCGGGAAGATGTTCGTATTCCACTAATGGGTTTTCGGGATTCAACCCGGTTCTATACGATAACTTTTCGGCTTCCCAAAACTGCTTTTCCGAGATGAGCGATTTATTATTTCGTTCAATTTGTGATAACACTTTTTCCAGCTCGGTTTGTGCGCTGCCTTTAATCGTTACGATCATCAGCATTATGAATAATATCTTTCTTCTCATGACTTCTTTCTTTGAGATATGTAATACACTATGGGAACTACGAAAATGTTAAGTAAGGTTGAACTGAGCAGTCCACCGAGGATCACTTTGGCCATAGGGCTTTGAATTTCGTTACCAGGAAGATCACCAGCGATGGCTAATGGAATCAATGCAAGTCCGGCTGTTAAGGCAGTCATGAGGATTGGACTCAATCGATCACGTGAGCCTTGAATAACGGTATCCATCAATGTTTTGCCTTCAGCTTCCAGGGTTTTGTAGTGAGACACAAGTAAGATTCCATTTCTCGTTGCCACCCCAAAGAGTGTGATGAAGCCAATGATCGCAGGAATACTAATGATTCCAGATGTCAGCCAAATGCTGAGAACACCACCGATCAATGCAAGCGGAAGGTTCAGCAGGATAATTCCTGAAAGCTTCGTGTTTCTGAATTCCATGAACAACAAGAGAAAAATTACTAGCAGTGAAAGGAGAGAAGCTGCGATCAGGGTTTTCGATGCTTCAGCTTCTGCTTCAAATTGTCCACCATACTCTATTCGGTATCCTTCCGGAAGTTTAACTGATTGTGAAATTTTGCCTTTGAGTTCTTCAACCACGCTTTTNTGATCCCTACCTGAAACGTTGGCAGACACAACTGTTTTGCGCTGGACATTTTCGCGATTGATTGTGTTTGGTCCACTCGAAGAAACAACTTCAGCTACTTCCAGCAGAGGTATCTTTCTTCCGTCTGGCGCGTCAATCCACGCATTTCGCATGTTGTCAATTGATCCGCGATTATTGTTATCGAATCGAACGATGAAGTCGAATCGCTTATCGTCTTCATAAACGTCTCCCGCTTTTTCGCCAGCAAATGCTGCATCAATAAACTCGGTGAATTCACCTACGGTAATGCCATAGCTTGCGAGCATTTCTCTCCGTGCCTTGATTTGAACCTGAGGGATTTCGATCTGTTGTTCTACACTCAAGTCGACTAATCCGTCCGTTCCTTCGATCGCGGCCTTCACCTGGTTCGATAGCGTGAATAATGTATTTAAGTCTGCCCCGAAGATTTTTATTGCAATGTTTGCTCGGGTTCCAGAGAGCATGTGATCGATACGGTGACCAATGGGTTGGCCTATTGTAATATTCGCTCCAACAACGCCCGACATTTTCTTTCGAACATCAGTCATGAATTCTTCCCGACTTCTCTCTTCGAGCGTGAAAGGCGCATCTATTTCAGAAGCATTTACACCTTGTGCGTGTTCATCAAGTTCAGCACGCCCTGTTCTTCTTGTAGTGGTTTTTATCTCGGGAACTTCAAGCAATGCTCTCTCGATCTGAGATCCTATTTGGTTACTTTCCTCAATGGAAATTCCGGGAAGGCTCACTGCGCTCACGACTAATGATCCTTCGTTAAATTCTGGTAAGAAACTTCTTCCAAGCGTTGTCATAATAATCGCAGCGCCAACAAANATTCCAAGCGCCACTACAAGGATCGTTTTCTTGTGTTCTAATGCACGGGACAAGGTTCGTTCATACAAGTGATTCAAATTTCTGACAAGCCAGCTTTCGTGATGTGTCTTTGAGAGACTTCGTTCATTAGTGAGTAGATAGCTGCAAAGGACTGGAGTTAACGTAATGGCAACGATAAGCGAGGCGAAAAGCGCTACGATAAAGGCGATCCCAAGAGGAGCTAGGAGTTTACCTTCCATTCCCGATAGGAAGAACAATGGGACAAAGGCTGCGATGATAATAAACGTTGCATTGATAACTGAAGAACGAATCTCAACGGAGGCATTATAAATTATAGTGAGTGTTGGCTGTTTTTCGCCTTCCGGTTTCGTGAAATTTTCTTTTAGTCTTCGATATACGTTTTCTACATCGATAATCGCGTCATCCACAAGGTCACCGATGGCAATCGCCATACCACCAAGACTCATTGTGTTAATAGTAAAACCCAGCCACTTTAACGTCAGGATCGCAGCAATGAGCGAGATAGGAATTGCTAATAATGATATAAGCGTAGCTCTCCAATTCATCAAGAATATGAACAGGATGATGATGACGAAGATTGATCCCTCAATCAATGTCTTCTGAATGTTGCTAATGGATGCGTTGATGAAATCTGCCTGCCGGAAGATCTTGGTGTTGATATGGATGTCGGGTGGAAGACTTTTGGAAAGATCCTTTATAGCTTCATCAATCTTCTCAGTGAGTTCAAGGGTATTGGTGTTTGGCTGTTTCATCACCGTGAGGATAACAGCAGGGTTTCCTTTTAGTGATCCGTCACCAATTTTTATAGCAGCACCGATTTTCAATTCTGCTACGTCATTGATTGTTACCGGTTGGCCATTGACCTGTTTGATAACACCTCTGCCCAAGGCCTCAAGATCATTTGTTCTGCCGATTCCTCGAATGACGTACTCATTTCCATATTCACTTATGAACCCACCAGACGCATTTAGGCTTGTTTCTTCGCATGCCTTCAAGAGTTCTGAAAGAGAAACACCGTATTGTTTCATTCTTTGGGGTGAAGCCAGCACCTGGTATTGTTTGAACTCACCACCGATAACAACAACTTGAGAAACACCGCCTGTAGCAAGGAGTCGAGGACGGATTGACCAATCTGATAATGTCCTAAGATCAATTGTTTTCGTGCTGTCAGATGTCACACTGATCAGCATAATCTCACCCATGATTGATGAGTTAGGAGCAAGAGTTGGGTTCTCCACATTTGCAGGCAAGCTCGTCCTTACTGCAAGAAGTTTTTCGCTAACAATTTGGCGCGCGCGATAAATATCAGTTCCCCATTCGAACTCAACCCACACGATGGAAATACCTGCCGAGGAAGACGATCGAACTCGTCTTACATCTGTGGCACCGTTGACAGCCGTTTCGATATGAAAAGTAACAAGCCGTTCCACTTCCTCCGGAGCCATTCCATGTGATTCCGTGAGAACAACAACGGTTGGTGCGGTGAGATCCGGGAATACGTCAACTTCCATGTCAGATGCTGTATAAGTTCCAGCAACGATCAAAAGCGCTGAGGCAATGATGACCAAGAACCTATTATGAAGCGAGAAATCTATAATTCTATTTAACATCAGATTCTCGTTTAGTGTTCATGGCCATGTGCTGGAACTGATCCTGACTGAGTGGCCAGCTTGATCATATAAGCACCTTTGGTAACTACACGCTCACCTTCCTTTACACCTGATAGTAGTTGAACATCGGTCCCATCTTTTGCTCCGAGCTTTACATTTCTTTTTTGAAATGTTTCACCTTCCGTTTGAACATAAACGTAGTACAAACCTTGTTCTTCAATGATCGCAGTTATCGGTACCACGAAGGCATTTCGAATGGGTGAAGATTTCAGGTAGACTTCTACAGGATCACCTGGCAGTAGCGTTCCGTTATTCTTTAATGAAAAGTAAATTGGAAGTAGTGGTGATCCGCTGCCAACANNGGCTCTTCCATACGAGATCACTCTTCCATCAAGAGATCTAGTACTGTAAATGGCTTCGTTGTGAAGCGTTTTGAAATTTGCTTCGCTTATCAATGGCAACTGTGTTGCGTAACGCAAGGGAACTTCGGCAAGCAATTGAAGAGTTTGATCTTTTGTGATCACAGCCAATGGCTGGCCCGCTTCCACAAATTCGCCCGACTGCGCAGTAATTTGTCTAATGAAACCATTTATTGGTGATTGTACAGATTGCCCGCCTTGTGTATAGTTTCGGCTTAGTGTTTCAAAGGTGATCTTCGCCTGATCGTAAGTNGTTTTTACTTCGAGATAATCCTTTTCCGAAATGATCTTGTCACTCGGAGTGGTTCGACTNCGCTTGTAGTCTGCTTCAGCTTTTTCGAAGTTTGCCTTTGATTCACGGTATTGTGATTCGATGTTACCTTGTGCAAGGTTGCCAGAGGTTAGAATAAACAATTGCTGCCCTTGCCGAACACTCGCTCCGGTCACAACGGATTCATTCCATTTCACAATTCCGCTTGATCTTGCCGCGACAACTTGTTCATCGGAAGGTTTTGCATAGAGCTGGCCAGCAACTTTGATTACATCGTTGAAGGGGCGAGGTGTTATTGCCTGATTGGCGAACTCAATTTTCCAGGCTTGTTCTTTTAGAAATGAAATGTCACTGTTGTTAGTTTCACCTACCGTCACAGCGTGGGTTGCTTTGTCGTCAGGAAAAACCGTGATCGAGTCAATGACGATTCGGTCAGTATATTCCTTTGCTTTTATATCGAAGACCAGTTTTCCAGTACCAGCTACCGTTGGACTCAGGGCTAGTCTGAATGTCCCCGGTGAGCTCGCTTCGTTTGCAGTTGAGCGAATACCTTTTTCTCCGATGATTAAACTCAACGTAATTTGTCCTTCATCAAGTGATTTAAAAGTATCGCCTAGTTTTGTAAAGTGAGCCGCAAATCGCGAGGACTGTCCGACAATCAGCGGCTTGAACTCTACAAATAATTCCGTTTTATCTGAATAAACCGTATATGCTAATGTTACCGGTTCCGGTCCATGCGCGTGGCCATGCTCGTTTTCAGGTGTTGGTCGCTGACATGAAAACACCAGTGCAGCAACAAAAACTATAATGCATCTATTCATACAAAATCTCTTTTCGAAAACTTAGTGAGGGTGTTTGTGTGTGGTAGTGTCGTGTATATGTTCCGTAGTGTCGGTAGGGTTGAACTCCTCTTGCTTCGTGGTGTCAGCAGCATGGTCTGCATGAGTTGATCCATCGTCATGCGTGTGGGTACCTTCCTCTGATTTTTGCCGCAAGAGGATAGAATGAATAGGGATGCTACAATAGCAATTGCAATTTTTCTCATTGTTATAAAATTTAGAATTGGTGAAAATGGCTTGAAAAAGCGTGCCCATGAACAGGCAACGCTTTTCAGAATTAAATAGAAACCTGTAAAGAAAATAGACTATTCTACAGGAGGAGCCCGCAGCAGTAATAGTGAATGATGTGCTGATGAATAAAAACTTGCCTGCGATCTGCATTAAGATCTGGTGGCTTCAACTGTGGTGACAACAGGTCGAGCAAGTTATCAGTGCGAAGTTCAGCTACTTGAGAAAATTTAACAGTTACTTCTGTCTGACCGGAGTGAATAACAACTTCGGAACCTGGAACGTGAACTGCATCGGCAAATGCATGGTTAACCGTTTTATTTTCATGATCACTGTGGTTATGATCATTAGTTTCACTGTGTTGATGTTTTGCAGTTTTTATTTCGTGGTGATGATGAGGCACAACGCTATGAATAAACGTCAAAGAATACGCCAGAAAACTGATCAGTATGATGATACGTTTCGTCATGCCTAGAGGTGTAAAGGTAACGTGATAAACGTTGCTTTCGCAAATCGTTTCCATTGACCTGTTCGGTTGATGCTGAATTTCAGGTGATTACAGCGCGAAATATGTGGGCTAGGATCATTCTCTACAGAGCTTGGTGAGCTAAAGGCTCGATATTTTGGAAACGCTTTGTTCTTTAATTTATCCGTGATGTGGGCATAGCGATGCTGTCATAACTTTGTTGAATTGGAAGAGTGCCGTACTTGAACTGAGTCTTGGTTTTCCACTACGCTTTTCAACTTCAAACAATTGAATTGTTTGTCAAGTCTGAATTTCTAAGGTACGAACTTGATCAAAGTCTATTCTCTCGCTTACGGCCTTGCGCAGTTGGAAAAAATTATAGACTATTGTCGTCTTCATCATCTTAGTTGGAAAAGATCTTGTTTTCAAACCTTTAAGTTAAAGTTTTTAGTATTCCACGAGGAACATTCATTAAAATTCCTTTACAATCCTTCACAAGCTTTTACATTCCTTCATAAAATTACACACTCGTTAATCGTCATTAACAATCCTTAACTCTTGCTTTTGGGTTGCTGCATCTTTGACCCATGAACGGAGCAGAAGTAAATCAAAATCATGGATCAGGAGGCAATTGGATTGCTTTCGTGTTCGGGGCAGTGTTTAATCTATTAGGTAACGTGAATCTCGCCTTCCTCATTGACTATGCACTCCAGGCTGTTGTGGGTGGTATCATCTGTCTTGCCTTCAAAGTTCTTGGTGATGTATTGAGTCCTCTTTGGGAACGACACAAAGAGAAGGTGAAGGACTTTGCCAAGATGAAAAGGATCAGAGGGATCAAGATCGGAAAGAAGAAACGCCATGATCAAGAGTAGGCACGTGTTGATCGGGNCTGGAGCAGTAGCCGCCATCTATTTCGGTGGCAGCTACCTGCTCAAACTCAACAGACTTTCAAATGAATTAGAGTCGGATACAAAAGTCTCTATTCATAATGTGAGCGTCAGCGGCATCGAGCTTTCGATCAATGTAAAACTCAAGAACCCAAGTGGTGGAAGTATCAAGGTGAAGCACCCCTTTGTGAAGATGATCTACGGTGATAGAACTATCGCGTCATCGCAGGTGAAAGATGCAAACATCGAGATACCGAAGTTCAGCGAGGTCAATCTTGATCCGATCAAAATCAAGCTTGGATTCCTGACCCTGGCTACAACCGTTCCGGCATTGGTAAAGGAGTATCGCGAAACGGGCAAACTGAATTTGGTTGTACACACAATCACAACCATCAATGACAGCTTGCCATACACAAAGACTGACAATATCACTTTAGGCGGAGGGAAGGCTGCATAGCCATTGAGATGATGAAGAAAGAAGGAGGCGTATGGTTGCGGACAGAAAGAGGAGGTTGAAAGATGGAAGGGAGTTCGATCATCTCTTTCCTCCACCAGGTGGTAATGATACAACTATAAGAAAAAGTGCGGATGTAGAGGATACGATGAATCTCATTCGCAAGGCATTGCCACAGACGGTATGGCAAACAGAAAAGATCGCGAAAGTATTGAAAGGAAGAACGCTGGAAGAAACGTGCTCAAACATCTGGCACTTCGTCTACCAGCACATTCAGTACAAGAGAGACAAGGAAGGAGTAGAACAAGTACGAAGTCCCAGGCGTGCGTGGGGTGATCGTGAATCGGGAGTAGACTGTGACTGTTACAGCGTATTTATTCTCTCCATCCTCCGCTCTCTCGATATTCCGAGTGTGGCGAGGATTACGAAATACCCGAAACGGTATCCGGAAGTTCCGCGATGGCAGCACGTGTATCCCATCGTGCCGAAACCTGGCCATGTGAATGACTACTCGGAAGATCGCGATCACTACATCGTGCTGGATTGTGTGAAGGACAGGTTTGATGATGAACAACCTTTTTAGAATGTAAAGACTACAATATGAGACTGGATTATTTAGACGGATTTGACGGGGAGGATGAGCAAGACGAGCAATTGCAGTTTTCGGATTACGATAACGTTGATCTATCCGACCTCGCGTCAATCTATGATGACGAGGAGATGGGGAACATCTTCAAGAAGATCGGTGGCGCCGTAAAGACTGCCGCGAAGAAAGTTGGGACGGTTGTGAAGAAAGTTGGTGACAAGGTAGGTGATGGTATTCGTTTTCTGAACCGCTATGTGAACCCTGCTACCATTCTTCTGCGCAACGGATTTCTCCTTGCTATGAAGGTGAACTTGATGAACGTAGCCGGAAGATTGAGATACGCTTATCTCACCGATGCACAGGCGCAGGTGAAGGGAATTAACCTGAACGAATTGAAGAAGGTTCGCTCGGTGAAGGACAGAGCGGAAACAGTGTACTGGCAAGCCGGAGGTAAGAAAGAGAATCTCAAGAAGGCGATACTGAGTGGCAAAGGCAACAAAGACAAAAAGGTACCATTGAGCGGTTTCGAAGGAGTGGATGGATTGGACAATGTGTATGCGGATGAAGATGAGTATAACATCATCCACAGTGATGGGTTCGAGGGGTTAGGTGAAATCGCCAGTGGTACTGCTATCGCGGCTGCGACATCAGCGGTGGCAGCGATTGCCGGAGCCTTGAAGCAAGTGAAGGGACTGTTTAACAAAGGTGNNGAGCCTGAAGAGAAATCATTTCAAAGTGAGACAGACAACGCAGGGACTGCTTCCGAACTGCCCGCTTCTGTTGCAGAAGATGAAATGAGGGATGATTACTCGGAGACAGCGCCAACAGCCCAACCCAGTTCATCATCGCTGATTTCAAAAGTTACAAGTGCTGTGTCTGCTGCTAAGCCATTGGTGTCTGCTGCAAGAACGCTGGTGCCGACTCAAACGGCTCCGAAAGTTTCGGCTCCAAGTCTTCCAGCGTCAACAGTGAAAACAAATGAAACAACACAAAATTATTCCAGTGCTGCTGAAACTACTCAGCCTGTACTATCAAATGAACCTGCCTCCAGTGGAGCTATGCTTATACCAAGTGAAAGCGCATCGCCAGGCAGTGCTGTACAGACTCAGGACAATGCAGCGAAAGCTGGCTTCATTCAGAAGACTACGACCTGGGTGAAAGAGAATCCTGGTAAGTCTCTGCTCGTTGCCGGTGGCGTGATCGCAGGAGGTGTGTTGCTAATGAAGGCTATGCGAGGAGGTTCGGCAACGAATGGCTTGAATGGAACTCCACCTAAGAAANAGTAAAGCCAAGAAGGGTAAAACAGGAAAGACGAAAACGAAAACAAAAGTGAAAGCTCAAAATCTATTGTAACATGGCAAACGCGAAGAAGAAAAATAAACAACAAAACGCGCTCTTCGGAACTGCACAGGTGCTGGAGCATCCAGTAGCGCAGACTGTAACGAAGGGAGGATTGGTGATTCTCGCTGCCATCGCAGCGGGAGGTGCCGGTGCAGCATTGGGTAAGCATTCTTTGCTTGCGGGGATTCCGGTGACACTACTGGGCTTTCATAAGCAGAACGCATACATCACAGCGGCAGGTCTCGGCTTAATACTGAGCAATGGTTTTCAGAATCAGAACAAGCCAACTGTGCAAGGTGTCGATGGATTTGACATGAAGCAGATTGCTGAAGAAGCGAAAGATCGTGTAGGCACTTTCTTCAAGAATTTCTCCGAGAAGCTCTACATCAGCAAGGCTGCGGAACCTTCGGCAACTGCCGGACTATCCGGAGAGCAAGCGGAGGAACAGGTCACCTACTTCGTAAATCCATACAGTGAAACGAAGGAACTGGATATGTCAGCCATTGACAGGATTCAAGAACAGATTGCCACAATGAACGGAAGCTTGAACGAAGTGGAAAGAGAATTCTAAAGGCTGGGGATGCAGCGGAGTTTTTTTGCCGAATTTTTCTCCGACTGCGTTCCCGCCTTTTAAAGTTTTAAATCAAGAGTAAACAATTAAACACAAAGTAAGATTATGCTGGGAGCATTAGGACAACTCATGGAGAGTGAGTACACAAACCCGACAGAGTTGTTGGGTCTGAATGGAGAGATGGATACCGAGTTGTTAGGGTATCTGAACGCACTGAACCCTGTGCAACGCGCAAAGGCGATGAGCAAGATTGTGAAGCGTCACATTCCCTCACAGGGATCACGCGCGGAATTTGAAAAGTTCTTTGTTGAACTGCCCAAGCACATCAAAGAGCAATTGCTCCAGGGCAAGTTGCGTCTGGCTGATCAACTGATCTATACAATCAAGCCAATCAGAGGCGCGAAGACAATCAAGATGTTCGAAAGCCAGGATGTGAAAGAAGTGAACCTGCGTAACATCAGCAACGCCAAACTTCCGAAAAACATGGCATTGCTCGTGTCGGGAATTTACCTCCTGCACGGAGTTGCAGCATCAATGGATGTTGATGACATCAAGACGACCAAATTCGACACTATCGAAAACATCGGAGCATTGGCGAACGGTGAATTCAAATTGAAAGCCAACAAGAAGCAACTTGTTAGCGATACTTCAAACCGGAAGTTCGTTACAACTCAATTCGATATGGTTCCCAAGAGTTTCTACAAGCTCGCGAACCCTCGCTTGATCCATGATGATGTGGACATTGAGTTTGAGATTGAACTCGGCACCATCAAAGGCCTTGATGCGAATTCCGTTCTCTATGTAGGTCTTGAAGGAACGGCAACTATTCCTTAGTAGGTCATGGAGAAGCGTTGGGTAGACAAGATCTACACCTTCCAAGTAGACGCGGAGGGGCAACCGGTGAACAAGAAGTTTGACCTGGATAAGAACGTGAAAGTAGTGCATGGCATTATGATGAGTTCTGACAAGCCAAACCTCTTGTTTTACCGAGGCTCTCAACGCATCGAACTTTCCGGGAAGAGCTTTTCCCCGAAGACTTCGAAAGCAAAATGTTTATGAGTGGAATGGCCGTAGCGCCCGATGATAAATACAAATCGTTGGGTAGCGGAGTCATCGCAGGAAACGGTGAACTCAAAATCCAATACAAGGACACGGCTAATCCCAACGCTCCCTTTGCCTACTACAAAGTTATCATCAACCTCTTATGTGAGATGAAATGATTGTAACCAAGACAAAGCGGAGAATCATCATGACCAAGTTGGAGATCAATCAGTTTGAGCGGTTCAAACCATTTGAAATCCGACTTCCGGCTAACGTGAAAAAGTAACTGGAATAGCGGTAACAACTTCAGGAAAATGGGAACCGGGACCGTAAGCTTTCAGGCCAACGATATGATGGACGTCTTCTATGTGGCAAGAGTTGAAGAAGAAGGAATTGAAATCTCTGACGAGGTTTTGATCAAAGTTGAAGATCCGCAGTTCGACAGCGATAAGGCATGGATCACAGGGAACGTTCCGAAGATCAAACCTGTGAATGTTGATGGAGACACATCGATCATCAACGCATGGTTTAAAGGAGAAACGTTCGATGTGCCTTTTGTCATCACGATTTATGTCGAATGCGAGACGGTTGAAGAGCTTGAAGTTGTGGTGGCAGATGAGAAGACAGAAGAAGAACAGCGAGGCGAGATTGATCCGCTGGAGCCAATGGAGATACACTTATGACGGAACAATTCATTTTGGAGTTTGCGCCCTTGCGACTAAAACAGCAAGGCTATTCGAAATACCATTTCCGTCACAGGGACTTCATTATCGAGGGTGGGACAACGATGACTATTCCTGCTTACAACGAAATGTTCTTCATCATCGATGAGCCTCCGGGACTTGTGGTTGACTCTGAATATGGAATGTACGACTCGACCGACAATCCAATACCAGAGAGCATTCACGTTCACCGGGGCGAAATCAGGATCACGAATCCAGGGTACGAAAAGAGGAGGATAAAATTTATACAGGCAATCATTGTCAATTGAATTATGGCACTACCGAATAAAGAGAAATACGAACAGAAGAAGATCGACAACCTGATACAATACCTGCGCCTTTACTATGACAAAGGCCAGCCAATTGATTATGAAATCCTGGTGGATGGATTCAAGGCTGTTCGCAGAACGAACGATCCGGATATGTTCACCATGTTCGAAAACTTTGTCACTGCCGATACGCGATCAATAGAAGTACTGCTATTCACCGGAAGTAGCAACAACAACGAGAAACGGATCTTCTATTTCGGTGATCAACCCAAGGAAGGACTTTCAGGACTGGACGTGAAAAACATTGTTGACGAGGAAGTTCAGCGTAAGCTGCGCGAGAAGGAATATGAAACACTGAAGGATGATAATAAAAAACTTCAGCAACACATAGCCGATCTGGAGAGTGAGGTAGAAGAACTGGAGAAGCAAAACGCCAGGCTGGAAATGAAACAATCTCCTTTGAATAGCTTCTTGGGAGATATAGGATCAAGCCTTGTGGAGAGCTTTGTCAAGCGCAATCCCAAGCTAATGGCTGCATTTCCTGGTGGTGAAGCACTAGCGGGTCTGTTGCAATCCAACAACGATGAGCAGGCTGAAGAGCAGTTACCGGAATCCGAGGTAAGCTTCAAACCAAAATCTAATCCTTCTTCCACCATCAGGGAAGAGGATCAGGCCGCAATTCAGTTTGTCAATCAACTCAAGTCACAATTCACCAAGGACGAATTTGAAAGAGTGCTTCACATTCTTCAAACCCTGGCCGATGACAAGAGTAAGATCGACCTCATCATGAATCATGTAAACATTAAACAACAAGCATAATATGAACAAGTACAGTTTTGAAGTGAGCATTGAGGCGCAAACGCAAGGTGAGGCAGAAGTAAAACTGTCAGCAGCTTCGACTTTGATGCAGAAGTTGAAGGCAAGGGAAATCGCCAAGCTTGCCGATGTGGTGAAGAACGATCCGATGAAGACTTCCCTCGCGAAGAAGGCATTGGGTCTCTAAAAGAAAAATGAATGAAGGCAGACGAACAGAAACTCCAAAATCTCAAGATCGTGGTGATCTACTCGACACTCGGTCTTGGCACTGCAACGGGCCTGTTTCTTCTGGGGCGTCACCTTTACAAGAAGACCAGGGCGAATATTTCGCAGAGGAACAGTCTTGAAGTTGGTGATCCGGCAACCTTCGCGAAGCAATTGAAGATGGCCTTTGACAACGACAACTACATGGGATGGGGCACCAACGAACCGATGGTAATCCAGGTATTCAATGAGATACCATCAAAGAGCATGTACACGAAAGTGCAGAAGGAATATGCCAATCTCTATGGAAGAAGTCTTAACGCAGACTTGGAGGAAGAGTTAAGCAGTGATGAGTACAATGAGTGATAAGGATATTAAACGCAAAGAAGTAAATGGCTAAGAAGGCAACGAAGGGAAAGAAAGCGCAGGCGAAGAAGCCAAAGAAAGCAGCTACTCCTGCAAAGAAGATTTCGGCAAAAAGAAAGGAGTTAAGCCAGCCAAGGTATTTATCTATGCGCTTGCGTTAGCGGCTCTGGGTGGCGGTGGATACTTGGTGTATGATCGCCTGAAGAAAAAGAAGATGATGGAGCAAAATCAGATTCCATCGGAGGCTTCTTCCGATACGATCATCATTAACAATACTCTTCCGACATCCTACGCTTCCTTTACATCACGAGCCGTATCCAGTGGTAGCGATAGTTTCCCATTGAAAAGAGGAAGCAAAGGTTCACGGGTTTCAATGCTACAACAGGCATTGGCTAAGACCTCGCCAAGCATTTCGATTGATGGACAATTTGGGCCGCAAACTGCCAGTGCATTAAAATCGGCAGGCTATCCGGAAACTGTGAACGAAGCAACGTTCAATAAGATCATCGGAGGCTCTGGATCATTGACCGTGGTGTTCAATCCTTCCGCATTGGCTGTGAGTCTATACTCAGGTGCGCAGTCGCAGAACATTGAACAAGTGCTCTCCGTGCTGAAGCAATTGAAAAGTGTTGGCGACTACTCGTCAGTCAATGAATACTACAAGAAGCAAAGTTTCATTGCGAAAACAATAGTAACAGATTTGCTAGAGTACGCTTTCAAATCGAACGAAGCAGCGAAGGTGCAAATACGAAATGAATTCCTGCGCATGGGTTTAAAGGTGAGTAGCACAGGCACGTGGAGCTTGCAGGGGATCAGGCTCTACAAAGACCTTATCACAATCCGAGAGACTGTTGTGACGGACGCACAAAACAATCGGATACCCGTGCGCAGAAATACGATACTCGGTGATGAACTGGAAGTCGCGAATGGAATGACCTGGTTCAAGTCCATCGACAACAACATCCTCAAAGTTCCTACTCAGGACGTCAAGTACACTTAAACAATTATTTACAATGGCGAAGTTTGAAAATTTCGCAGGCAAGCTCCTGCGATTAGAGGGAGGGTACGTGAATCATCCATTGGACAGAGGGGGCCCGACCAAGTATGGAGTCATTCTTACGGTGTGGCAAGAACATGGTCACGACAAAGATGGCGATGGTGATATTGATGCCGAAGACATCAAGAAACTAAGTGAAGGTGATGCCAAATACATCGCGAAGAAAATCTTCTGGGATTATTTTCTGGCCGACCTGATTCTCAATCAATCATTGGCTGAGTTCATTGTCGATTGGGGTATAACTCAGGTCGTAAGACAGTAGCGAAGATTGTGCAGCGGGTTGTGAAAGCAACCGTTGATGGTATTGTAGGTCCACAAACAGTCACTGCGATCAACTGCGCTGATCAGGAACTACTCTTCAACGCACTAAAGATTGAACGCAAGGTATTCCTGAATGGCATCATCAAGCGCAGACCTGATCAGATTGTATTCTATGATGGCTGGATGAATCGGGTCAATTCATTCAACTACAAGGCCGCTTAGGCAAACAATTAAACAGTAAACACATGCTATCTCGCGTCAAAGAAATATTGAAGGAATTCGGCTTCACCCTCTATACAAAACCGTATCAGCTAAACATTGTCGGGCTTCGAAGCAAGAATGTCAACTCGAATAGCTTCGATGATGAGATACATGTGTTTTACACAAAGCCCGATGGAAAATGGAACTACCACATCTTTCCGGCTACAACTGATCCTGGAACGTTTTGGTTGAACAATCCAAGTTATCCGCAAGGGACCGCCATTCTTGCACAAGGGCAGAATCGTGATGCATACTCTATCGGTCTTCATCGCGGAAAATATGAAGCTTTGGTACAAGTGAAGCCGGTGACAGTCATTCGGGATTATGATAGAGATGCCATTCTGGATTTTGACAATGGCTCGAAAGAGACCGGAAATTTCGGAATCAATATCCATCGCGCTGAAAGCACAGGTGCAACGCAATTTATTGATCAGTATTCCGCAGGATGCCAGGTGTTCAAAGATGCAGATGACTTCTATGCATTCATGCAGTTATGCAAGCTTCACGCGAAGCATCATGGAAATTCATTCAGTTATACATTGGTTGACTTCAGGTCTCTGAGACGAATCACACTCAAGCGCGTGATCACGGCAACAACTGTGTTTGCTGCGTTGGCTCTCGGTTGGGTTTTTACTCCAAAGGTTTATGAACACACCTAAACCTCCTTTCAGTTCGATCAGCGAGGAGTTACTCTATAACATCTATTTGAAAGTGTCAACAGTAAATGGTAATGGTATATCACCAAATGACATCGACACGTTGGCGAAGCTTAACTCCTTTCTAAAGGACGCAGTGCTTATGAAGGCAGACGATATTTTGTCTGCCATTAATGCTTTAAAGGGAAACGTACCAGTAGTGGCTAATTCGCTGGAGAAGCTTTACAACATTGTTCAAGGGCTGACCTACTTGAAGCGGGAAGACATTGATCATTTGGCGGAACTGAATGCAATTGTCCAGGATGCCGACCTGGTACGCACCGAAGATCTTACTAATGCTATCAATGGCGTTAAAGGCAATGCTCCTGCTAACGGGAATACACTCGAAAAACTATACGGACTCATTCAAGGGCTAAATTATCTGAAACGTGAAGACATTGATACGCTTGCTGAACTGAATGCACTCGTTACTGATGGAGATCTTGTCAGGGTTGATGAACTAGCGGAAGCATTAGTAGCCCTCAATCTGAAGAAGCGGAATATTCAATTTTTCTTTTCGGGTCATTGGAACGATCATGAAAACTATAATCACTACCATGATCGGGATATATTCGTTCTTCGCGGTAAAATCAATTCACTAGCCCACGACTTTACAAATCAGCTTTCTGGAGTAACTTATAAAAGCCGCCTAGATGTCTCCACCAACTGGGCCAACCATACGACCCTGGCAAACTTGCAAACCTGGATTAACGCGAACATAATAGGTGATGAACTGAGCGGAACAAAGTACTGGATTAAATGCCTACCGGTTTACAAGCCGGGTTATGACGATGAGGCTATGAATATTCTCAATTTTTACACCTTATAGGGCTAGGAAGTAAATCTTGTGAGAGGAGAAATGGCTATCTTGAATTTCGAACATTTTAGGTAGATGATAGTTCCATCAATGAGCCAGACGGAGATAGCAAAGCATTTGCTATCTGAAGTCGGTAGCAATCGAAGTCGAATTGCAAACAAAGTTATGACTGTTGCTAAGCAAATGCGAAGGGCTGGAAAAAGGTCCATGCCTACGAGCAAACTATTGGTTCCAATACTAGGCTTACTATTTACATATATGGGATTGACAAGAAAGGCGTTGACTATGCGCCTGGTTGTTGGTATCAATCAGAAAAAGGTCTTTGTTGGGTAACCGTTGGAGCCAGCAATGATGTTAATTTCTACCTCGCCCACTTCTTTCACCGATATGCGGAGAGAATCCTAAAAACAAAATGACCGCGATGGCCGCAGCAATCCAATTCTACAGCAACTACCAAATTGCTGCCGCACTCAGCACCAAAATAAGGGAGGACGGCATACATGAAATACAGTGTCCTATCAGAGGCGGATTGGCTTTGGGAGTCAGGATCACTGATCGCATCTTAGTTTATAATACTTGTGTATCAGACAACTTGCTCTGGCAAGACCAAGTTAATAACATTGAGGATGACAAGGAGCCTGAATGAAACATTGCAAAGCATGGACTGGCCTAAATACAAGCAGCTAGTTGAAGCGATCAGGAACTGATACAATCATTTGAAATCATTAATTATTATTTAAAAACGTTAGCATTCGTTCACAACATTTAATACAACTCTCCATACTGTTTCATCTTTACTGAAAACACAATGTTATGGAGGGAAGGAATAAGGGAAAATCAGAAGACCAAAAACAGCGAATAACCAGAGACCAACTTCTTACTGTTGGTGATCTTGAAATCTTCCGAACAGAACTGATTCAAGAGATCAGTGATCTTCTANAAAATGCAATAGGTTCTCCAGCAAAGAAATGGCTTAAATCAACAGAGGTTAAAAAGCTCTTGGGCATTTCTACCGGGACGTTGCAGAACCTACGAATCAATGGCACGCTATCCTATAGCAAAATTGGAGGTACTGCCTACTACGACTATGATGAAATCGCGAAGCTTCTGAAGAACAATGAACAGCGTTGAACAACTTAGTAGCTTTCTCGCTCGCGTTACCTCCGATGTAGCCCTCACGACAACACACGTTGGCGTCTGCACTGCGTTGGTTGTAGCCTGGATTGATGGTGGTTTCGTTAATCCATTTAACATTTCACGCAGCCAACTAATGTCTGCTTCAAAAATCAAATCAACAGCGACCTATCACAAAATAATTGCCGACTTAATTGCGCTGAACTATTTGCAATACAAGCCTTCGTATCATCCCGCTAAAGGAAGTCAAGTGTTGATACTTTAATAAGAGCTTACTCCGAATCCAGAAAAGCGAACCAAGTTGTGAATTTCACAATTCGGTTCGCTTTTGTATGTTTGGTCTATCAAGGGATTTCGAAGAAATTCCGTATTGATTTGGAGGCCGTAACCGAACGGTAACCACGATTTTGAAAAGCAAATAAGAGACTAATAGCGAGGTCGTTGTGAGACGAAAATCACACCCTCCTCCTCTGCTGATAACATTATCAAAGACAGTAAAAAGCCTGCAAATCGAATGATTTCAGGCTTTTTCGTTTTTGCGCATCTCAAATTATTCATCCAATCTCAAGAAAATGGTGAGTAATTCGGTGAGTCAAAAACTTCTCAAAATCGACTCACCAGTTTCGTTGCAACTATCTGATAGTCAACAAGTCCAACTGCTGGACATCTTGATCTACCCCGACTGCACTTCCTATTTTAAATGTCAAACTAAAACAGGTGTAGTTATGAGTAGAAGATTCAGTTTGCTGTTCTATCTGAAGAAGCCAAGAAATTATTCAGGTGGCCCAGTTCCAATTTACATGCGCATAAGCATTGGCGGCAGAAGGACAGAGTTCGCGACCCAACGCGAAGCCGATCCCACAAAATGGAAAGCACAAGCCGGTCGTGTCAATGGCACGAAAGAAGAAGTCAGGGCACTCAATGCATTTCTTGACACACTGCAAGCGAAGGTTTATGAAGCGCAACGAAAGCTTGTAGAGGCGGATGAAAACGTCAACGTCAACACTATCCGCGAGATCATTGTCGGTAAGAAAGAAAAATCAAAAACGCTTCTCGAAGTTTTTGAGTACCACAACACTCAAATGAAAGCACTGGTGGATGTTGATTTCGCTCCAGGCACAATGGAGCGATATACAACCGCTTTATCCCATACCAAGGATTTCATTAAATGGAAATATAATCTTGACGACATTGAGATCGACAAGCTCAATTATGAGTTCGTGACCGAAATGGAGTTCTATTTCAAATCGGTTAGGAAGTGCTGCCATAACACTTCAGTGAAGTACATCAGCAACGTANAAAAGATAGTGAACATCTGTATCAAGAATGGCTGGATANCAAAAGATCCCTTCTTCGGGTATAAGATGAACAAGAAGCAGGTTATCCGAGAATACCTTTCATCAGATGAAATCAATGCTGTCNTATCAAAAGAATTTCTTACAGATAGACTTACGCTGGTCAGAGACATTTTCATTTTCAGTTGCTTCACGGGTCTTTCATACGCAGATATTCAAAAGCTAAAACGATCCGAGGTTATCATAGGCATTGATGGTGACAAGTGGATTTCAACCACTAGACAAAAGACAGATACAGTTTCAAAGATTCCATTGCTTCCAATTGCATTGGAAATTCTCGAAAAATATAAGGAACATCCCAAGTGCGTCAATCAGGACGTACTACTTCCTATCCTTAGCAATCAGAACATGAATGCTTACCTGAAGGAAATAGCAGATTTAGTCGGCATTAAAAAGAACTTCACGTTCCATTGCGCTCGCCACACCTTCGCAACAACTGTGACTCTCACGAATGGAGTGCCTATTGAAAGTGTATCCAAAATGCTTGGTCATAGTAATCTTAAGACCACTCAACACTATGCTAAGATTCTTGACTTAAAAGTGAGCGAAGATATGAGCAAGCTTCGAAGTAAACTCAGCGTAAGTCGCGAGAGCACTGAACGTGCACAAATAAAAATCATTTCTAATTCTTAACCCGAACTCAAAATGAATAAACTAGTCACATACCTTGAAAGCAAAGAAGTCGTTTTTCACGGAGCGCTTATATTGATCCTGCTTTACGTTCCACATGCCGGTCATCTTTTCAAGCAACTGGAACATCTTGATATGACCTTCTTTGGTTTCTCCTTCCTTAATTGGATTTACGGCATAGCATTGGCAGGAGTCATCGAATTCATCATCCTGGTCTTCATTATCAACGGCTATCGAACAACAGGTAAGTTCTACGCGGTAGTGAGTTTCTTTATAAATGCTTTCTACTATGACCACTGGTTCCTTGCACTTCAGGAGCCGACTATGTTAAACATCAAATTGGCAACAATCAGCTTCCTGATATGCTTCTGCCATTCTCTGGCTGTTTGGCAATTGAGCGAACTGTTCTACAAGCGACTGAAAGCCGACAAAGAGAAGGTCGTTGAGTATTGGTGCCCGGAGTGCGAAGCTGGTCCGTTCCCAAACAAAAGGTCAATGGAAGGTCATATTTCCAAGGCTCACAAATACTACAAAAGGATTTTGGAAAACGACAAGAATTCCAAAACCCATTTGAATGGCATTAGTTTTTAACGACTGACTGAAACGCTGAGGCTTAAACCTCAGCGTTTTTGTTTCCGCACATTGTACAGAACAGGCCCAAGGTTTTCGGTGATCTTCTCCAGGGATCTTCCCGCCACATAGCCACCCACACCTAAGTCCATCAATGTCCAAATGTGATCATCGAGCGTTGTTACGGGAAGGTTGAAGTATGGCACCAGCACGTAGTTGTTGAATACGATAAACATGCAAATGCACATGAGTATCGGTCGCCAATTACGCTGGAGCCAGCTTTCACCTTTCGTCTCCGATTCAATGATTTTCGATTTGTTCTCGAGTAGCTTGCTTTCGTANGTCAATGCAAGCTCCTCAATGTTCATGAGAAGCTCTTTGTATTTGTTNTGAAGCTCAAGCTTCTCATCCGACTTGTCGATCTTATCAATCGCGTTTCCGATTGAATCGACTGTTTCCTTTACACCGGCACCAAGAATTTTAGACAAAAATCCTCCGATGCCAGGTTTTTGCAACTTCACCTGCCTCCATTATAGTATAGTTAATTGTTAAGTAATTCTGTTAGTAGTGTTGGTTATCGCTGGTGATAAGGTCACCATTGATAGGAATTGACTTTAGTTTTTGCTTACTGACCGGCTCTTGCCATTGCAAACCAAACTGACTGAAGAAGTTCAACGTGTTTTTAGGTGCGTATCTGTTCTTGGTAATGTTGACAACACCTTTGTGAACCTCTCCGGCAATCTCGGCAATGTGCTCCCAATCCTTTCCTCCCTTAAAGTCACCCGCCTTCGTGTGCTGAAGGATGAAGATGAACGCCTTGTCGGGATGATCCTTCCGGAGTTCCTTATACTCGTTGATCTTCAATCCAAGGTCGTTCACAGAGTCAAGGATGATAAACTGATACTGCGAAAGGTCGGGGTCTTGAAGATTTTCCGCGAAATGCAACCTTGAAGGGAGCGGGCTGAGAAACTCACTGACCTTTTTCGTCATCGTGGGTGATGCAAATTCCTCCGATGACACATAAAGGACTTCTCCAAAGTTTTCGGCAAGGTATTGCGCAAGCTTTAGCAGGAAGATCGTCTTTCCATTGTGAGGCTCTCCATGAAACATCATTGTGAAATTCCTGGCAGGATTGCCAAACAAGGAATGCCAGAATGAAAAGAAATTCAAAAGGTCGAGCTTCCGGTTAGCCATTTCTTCGGCTGTTAGCACCCCATTCAAACCTTTATTGTGCGAACACGCGCCACGGCTTGCATCGGAGTACGTCTTACTTTTNACAAGGTCTCAACCTTCGGCCACCAGTGTCATATATCTTACCGACCTCGTGTTTGCATCCACAAGCTTTTACGATTCCTTCCAGACCATTTAGTTCACTCTGGATATGGCAATCTTGGCACTGCTTCTCTGCTTAATGCTTTTGTAGATCGCATTTACCTTATCTGCATACGGATCATCTTTGGTGATCTTCTTTTTCTCGAGGAGGTTTTCGAGGTACTTCATGAAACTGTGAATTTTCTTCTCATCGGATTGTCCCTGTAAGCCAATGTATCGCTTAATGACAGCGATGGACGGATAGACAGCCTCTCCACCTGCAATCGCCACCAGGTGATTCAAGTCTTTCTCGTTGATGGCGAAAGACTCATCACCTTTCATCTTGTTGTACGCCTGAACAAGTTTATTTTGAATCATTTCAATCTCGCCTGACAAAGGCGATGTCTTACGGATCAACTTTTGAACGATTGACCGCTGCAATGCTTTGATGAAAGCCAAGATGGCGTTGGGTGTCTTCACCTTGTTGTGAAGACCGACATATCTTTTGATGAACTTCACTTCCTCGCGGATATGCTCAACATGCTTTACGTTCTTTGGTTCTTTTGATTGCCTTACCTTTTTCTCCTTGGGCGTTGATTCCTTTTTCTTGGCCACAGGACGAGTGGTTGGCTTTGCGGTATTGGTACTTGACTGCTTAGGATTTCTTGTGCTGGCATACTCATTCAGTTTCTGAAAATACAGGTCAACTACTTTCTTGATCCCTTCACTATTGCGATAGTTCCCCCAGTTTGTACCATTGGATGTACTTTTACTACCAGGTCGTGCCCCTTCTTCAGCGTCTCCGGCAAAGTACTGACACCGATACGCTCCACTTCTTCAAAATAATTACTTGATGTTATCATTACGCTGCAAAGTTTAATAGTTCTAATTCCAGTTCGAGAGCAAGAGCCTCAAGCTCCAACTGCGCTACTTCTGACTGCGATTGTTTCGGAAAAACAACCATCGTAGGTTTAGCTTTAACTTCTTTCTTGGGTATCTCCCTTTTAATCAACTCATACTGTGATGGATTGAGTGAAATGGTGTCGTTGAATTTATCCTGTAAGATTTCCACTAAGAGATCAATGTTGTCTTCATGGACAGTAGCAGTCATTTTATCTGATACCTTTTCAAAATTCTTTCGATCCACTACTTCTAGGATGTCAGGATCGAGGTAAACATCCCTCCACGTGATCTTGCCGATGAAACCAATATCTTGTACGTGACCCCTGATTGCTTAAAAATTGAAATCAGATTATTCGTAGTGATGCTTGACCCAGAGGTCATCGAACGAATCACCTTCATCGCTCTTGAGATTGGTACGACCGTTTTTTGCTGGACTGCATTCCCTGGCTCCCAATACTCTGGCATGAGAATGCCTTTCTTGATCCCTCCATCAATAGTCGTGTAGCTAACAAGTTTTCCCTTGTAGGCTCCGAAAGCTTGAAGAACGTTTCCGGTAATAATGTGACGCAACTTTCTGTCAACGATATTCTCCTTAATGGCAGATTCCCACTTAGCCAAGAGAGCTTCCTTATCCAGGTGAGGCAATCCAACGCTGGCACCGATAATGGCTCTGACGTCCTGTGAATAGCTGGCAGGAATAGCGATATACTTGTTGCCACTGGCCAGAGCAAATCTCAAACGCATTGCACTTGGCGCGTATGGGTTTTTCTTCTTCTTGTCGATGATGAATCCCAGGAAAACTGCCGGAGCAAGTTCCTGACCGCCATCGTAGCTATTCACCGGATAGCTAAGGTTCCTGCCAATGTAGAATGAGTTGAAGATCGATTCGAGATATAATTTCCGATTGTTATATCCCTTCTTAATCTTCTCTTCTGCATCGGCCATCGCCTTATGAAGTTCACTCGTTCTCGCTTTGATTGCCTCTTGCGATTCGACTGAGTTTCCCTTCTCAACCAGCTTCAAGATTTTCTTTTCCTGTGGAACATTCTGCATTAGCTCCTCATAGTGAGCTACGTTATCGGCAATCTCCTTTTTCAACTGTTCTTCAATGTATCCCTCGTACTCAAGTGTGACTTCCTTTTGTATTTCGCGACCATCGCGACCTTGAAGAGCTTCAGCCAGGAGATTGCCAAGTTCCTGCGTTGTGAAAGGTTTCTTCAGCACATTCGCCATAACTGTTTCAAGGATACTATCGTCACCAAACTCACTTGTTCCACCTTTACCAACAATCACCGGCCTCATCGACTTCGTTTCGGTTTGAAGATCCATTGCCTCCACTTCCAAATCATACTCACCAATCTGCTTAAGGTACTCGACATACTCATTATATCGGTTTGAGATTTCGTTATAAAAGTCTTGCTGCATGGCTGTTGACAAAACTGCGACTCTACCGGAAACCCGATGAGCGGCATCTTCCAATTCCACCCCATCAACTTCGCGGGTTGCCAATCCCAATGGGTCATCCAGGAGCATATTTACCTCCATGTTCTCTTTCAGATATTCCGCAACGATCCGATCACCATACTTATTCAGGAAATCAGGGACGTCCAGGATTTTTGTGGACGACTTCTGATTGGATGTGGTATTCGCGTCAAGTGACTTTAGTTTCTTCTGAAGCATCATCATCAAACGCTTTTCTGCCGGAATAGCTGAGTTGACATAATCGTAGATCGGTTTGAAAATCTGACCTGTGCGGTTAATCCGGCCACGCTTTTGAACCTCTGTGTTAATGTCAAGTTCCGCTTGCAATACGATCATCACCCTCTGCTTCACCTGTTCCTTGGAAACTTTTGGAGTAACAATCGCATGTGCAGACGCTCCGGTACTTCCGGATTGGTTGATCAGAAGAACATCCACTTCGTTGTTGTTGAACTGCCGAAAAGCGTCATTGGTATTGACACGCTTTCTAGTCATCACCAGGGCTTTGTTTGTTTTCGGATTTATTTGAAGTTCGTACTTACGCCCGGTAACTTCGGCAACCTTGTATCCGGCTTCTGTGATCTTTCGGATAATCACGTCAATGGGAGAAATTGTGATCCCTGTTGTTGCTTCGCTAATCCGATCACCAATCCGATGATATTCCGCTTGCGCTTCAGGCGGAAATTCCGAGATGTCAAACGTCTTGAAAATCTTTTGACCATCGGCATCAGTTTCAGTATAGCGAAGAATTCCATCGAGTCCTTTTGAAGCACGACCGAAAAATCTGCATTGATAGTATCACCATCTGTAACAGATAGCCCGGCATCACTTTCCATTTGTTCAATGAAACTTCCCATTGTGCTGGCAAAGGCAATGACCGGTTTCTTTCCCTCTTTCAATCTCGCAATTGCTCTTTCGGCAACAGCTTCCGCTTTGATGCTGAATAGCATTTGGTTGATCACATTGAACACCTTCGAGAAGTATGGAAGGTTATCAACTCCTTGAGAAGTACCTTCCCGAATCTCCACTTGCTTACCTTCAGCCACTGCGATGTTGTCAAGTTCATCGACAATTTCATCTACATACTTTGTTTGAAATTTGATGATGTCTCGGATGATTGAGGTGATGTTATCAGCAATGGCTTTATGTTCCTGTTCTTTGTCCTCCAGCGTAACATAGTTTACCTCAACACCTTCAAAAGATCTTTCTCCGGATCATCTGACCTTCGGCCACGAGCTGACTCGCCAGAATCTCCTGCAACGCAACTCCACCTTTCGTAATTGCTTCAATGAGTGCATCGCGTGTCATGCTTGCATCGCGAATTGAAGTCTTCATCGCGTAGATGGGCATGTTATCCGGACGTTTGGCAAACGTGGCTGAGAGAAATACAACCCCTTTCGATTTCGACAAAGCGGACTGCATGAAGTTTCCCGTGTTGCCAGAACCGGATGAGTTGTGAGCCTCGTCCATGATGACAATGTTATCTTCAGCGATTGCATTCAGGAATGCTGGCTTTGTAGGTTTCTTGTCAGGAGAATTGAATTGCGAATAAGTTGCTACCGTGAAATGGAAATTCTTAGGGACTCGTTTACTCTCGAAAATCCTGCTCTGGTCCGCGACAGGCAAGGCCTGGTAAACAATCTCTCCATCTTCGTTCTTGATGTCAGTCTTACTCTCGCGAGAGTTTACGATAAATGGAACAAGATGAGCCGAACCAATGGCAACCAGGTCGCGATAAATGTCGGAGAACAAGTTCGCTTTCTCCGTAATAAAGACTGGCTGAACACCAGACTCAACTGCATAGCGAATTATAGATGCAGCAATTCGCCCTTTACCAATACCAGTCTGATCACCGATGATCATACCCACACCACGCTCCTCAATATTGTAAACAGACATAGCCACCGCATCAATCTGCTCGGCAGACAATGCCTTACACAATTCAACATGACTTCGGTAGTTGAGCTTGATCCTGACGTACTCATCAATATCACCACCAACTGCCTCTTTGATTCGTTGCAATGCCGCATGTGTTTCAAAACCCATTGAGTCGGGCACAACCGTATTCAAAACAATACAACTACTGGATGCTGGTGTGTATGGCATTCCGAGTTCATCAAAACTCATGAGTTCAAGCTCCAGGGCTAGTGCCTGAGCTTCCAGTTCAATCTTCGTAATAGAATTTTCCTTTCGCGGAGTCGTTACCCGCTTTACTCTTTCAAATAGTTCTTCAAATGAATCGACAACCTTATCTCGTTCATCATCCTTCAATGGCGCAGCTCCAAATGGTTTCGTCTTCCTTCCATCAATGAGAATCAGCCGGGTATCGAAAGAAGTCCCTTGACGCGAATAAAGCTTCTTGCCATCTATAGGAATAATGTCAGGCACATTGTATCGACTGAAGAGATAGTTAAAGAAGAAACGATTCTTTCCTTTTTGTATTCGTCCCTTCTTATCGTATCGGGTGTGACCACCAATGATAATAGCTGCCTTGCCATTGTCTTTCATGCAGTCCAATGCGCGTAAGGCCATTAAGTGATCGAGGACTTCGATACTGAACGTTTCGTATTTCACATCGCGTTCAAGCAATCCGAAAGGCGGATTCGTAAGCACCGCATCAAACTTCTTTTCAAATCCTTTGAATGGTTGAGTTGCATCTTGAGACAAGACTTGTTTGTATCCCTGGTCTTGGAGATTTGATCGTCTCAGATTATCAATCTCGTTCACTATCACGCGAGAAGGATTTGCGGTAATCGTGAGAAGGCCATTCCCTGCTGATGGCTCGAAAACAGAAACGTTATGCTCCGCATTGACAAAGATTCCGGCTAAGAAAGAGATGGGTGCTGGTGTACTGTATTGTTGAAGCAACATGCTTTGGCTTGTGCGGTGTGAAATATTCACCTGGCTTCTATACAGCTCAACAATACTTTGGTATTTGGCTTCGAGTGGAATGATCGAAAGCGAAATGCTTCTTGCTTTGAGAACAATAGCAAGCTCGGTGTATTCTTTTACTTCAGACTTGTCATTGATCCCATAAGACGCAGCGATACGCTCAATAGATTTTCTATTGTTCTTGCTCTTTGCATCTAGTCCGTTCCGAACGCTCTGAAGAAATTGTGCCTTTATAATCGTTTTAACCTTCATTCTGACAAATGTAAAATATGGCCAGAGTAGAGATTAAGGATTGTAATAGACTTTGAAGGATTTTGAACAATAATGAATGATTCTAAAACCTTTTAGTGAATTTTCCAGACACCATTTTAGAAATGGCTCTTACAACTGGGGAAGTCTTTCAACTTATACCCGAAACAACAAGCAAAATTAAGTTTGTAGTGAAATAGACTGCCAAGAGTACGATTGCCTAATGTCAATTATTACTGAGAGAAACGTTTTATTAAAGAAACATTAAAACTGAACCAAGTATTGCCGATCCGTTGTAATGTCGATATTGTTTTATCGACACTTTGTAAGTTTATATTTTTGTGGTAATGTCTTTGGAACTCTTGAAATAATTTGTCTTGCTTCAAGGTCAAGTTTAACCCATTCAAGGTACCAGTTTAACGAGCCGTTAAATATTATTTTTGTCCTTAAAACTTTGAGCAATTGACTTTTTCATTTCCAAAAATGACCCATCTTTCTTTTCAGCCAGGTATTGAATCGTTTCTGTTGACAATAAATCATACTTGTCCTTATTAATGCTGACCGCTTTTTTCCTTGCGGATGTTTGAGTTGTATTTTTCTTCCCCCATAATCTGTCATTTAGATAGTTTATACCCCAAGTAACTGCCAAGAAATTTTGCTGTATTTGCAATAGCAAAGATTAAAATAAAGTCAGACCATTTCACACCTGCTGCTGTTATTATGGCAATATCCAGTAGAACATAAATGAGGGGGAAAAGAATTGCTAATTTGAACACATTCGGGTATTCCTTTTTTTCCAATGTCGTACAGTGAAAAAACAATATGAAACCGAAAATTCCTGAAATATACGGTGCAGATAAGTTAGCGTGTGCTTCATAGGTACTTTGGTCTTGTCCTGGATTTATGAGATAAGAATATGCTGCTACTTCAATGAATGAAATAAAAACCAAAGTCATCATTGTGAGTATTGCAAGTCCAACTAATTTTAAGATAATATATTTTTTCATAGTTAATGTTTTATTTTACTCTACAAGAACATTCGTGGCGCTCACTAATATATTTGATTGATTCAATGCAAAGTTCTTTCAATGCGGATATCTTGATATCTGAAAGTTTCTTTACATAGATACACCCTTTTGTTATTTTGAATTTACCAAGATCGGCTAATGCTAATTTGCTTTTTTCTGTGTCAGAATATACATAAAGTGTAAGTGCGGGTTTTCTTGGTGAAAAGCCTAGAACTGGTGCATCGCCTTCATGTCCGCTTGCGTATTTATATTGATAATTACCAAAACCGATTATGCTCGTTCCCCACATTTTAGGTTCAGAGTCAGACCACTCTTGCATTAGCTCAATAAGTTGAAAACTGTCGGTTCTTTTTTGGTAATTGTCAACGTAAGAGTTGATAAAGTCTGTAACGTTTTTNCCTGTGTAAGTTGTCTTGGTTTTTGCCATATTTAGTTTTAAACAAACAGTTGTCTGTCCTGATTGACTGGTTATCTTGAACTTCGAACTAAATCTAACCTGTTGTTATTTATTCTTTCTTCAAATTACTGTCCCAGAAGAGAAGGCAATAGATACTTATCCACTATTCTGTCTGCCTGCAAATGCATGTAAGGAGTATTAAAGGCTTCCGCTGCAATGACTATTACAACAGGAATTTCCCTAAATACATAAATCTTATTGCCACCATTGCCTGTACAAAAGTACGTTTCATATTTCTTTCCACTTACTTCATATATTTTCTGCCACCATAAGTAGCCGTATCCCGATGATGACCCCGTAGAATGATATGATTTTAGTGATTCTTCAACCCAATTTTGGGANATGATTTGTCGCTGATTCCAAATCCCCTTATTCTGGTATACAAAACCAAACTTTGCCATGTCTAAAGACCTTAATCTTATACCTCCAGCGGTTGATGGTACATTTTGTGGTGTATACACCCATTTATAATTACTTATGCCTAAAGGCATAAAGAGTTTATTATCAGCATAGATTTTCATCCCTCCAGGAACACTTTTATTTATTATATCTCCAAGCAGCATAGAGCCTGCTGTAAAATAGGCCCATGTTCGATTCTTAATTCTGTTGCTATCAATAGGAAGATTAAGTGTCCACTCTACCCAGTTACTTTTATCATACATGTTACTCTCATTCCCAGGAGAATTTTCATCATCATCATTACCCTTGAAAGCAGAAGTCATTGTTATAAGTTGACGCAGGCTCACGGAATCCTTATAGGTACTGTAATTTGAAAATGTCTTTAAATTGTAAAACGATGAAAGAGTTTGGTCAATATTTTTNATATACCCATCTGATATTGCAATACCCATTAAAGCAGAACCAAATGTTTTACCTACTGAACGGGTATCATGAAGACTGTCTCGGCTGCTTCCATTGAAATACTCTTCAATAAGAAGTTGTCCGCTTTTNATCACCACAATGCTTTTTATTTTNTTAAACCTGTTTTGCAGTATTTTCCTGTTTAGNCTCCTCAATTTTTCTTTATCATATGTTTCAGAAGAAATTTTCCAGTCATTGTCTTGTTCTATTGTTTGAACTGCGGCCAGTTTATTGTTGATATGTGGCCTAACTATCTGCAAATTGATTTCACCTTTTGCGATCACACTGCCAGTTTTAGAGCGGCTATTTTTTAGCCAATAGGGGTGAATTTGTAATTTTAAAACATGTTTTCCATCGGTCAACACTTCTTCCCCTCCATTCAGCAAGAACCGCGTCCATAGAAACCCCGGTTCGGGCCTTTGTATAGACCATGTAAACATGGTNTTCTTCATTTTTTCAGTAGAGCTCAATAAGGAAGGGAACAGCAATTCTGTATAAATCTTTTTGTTATCCACGAAATAAGTAATTTGGAAGGAGCCCGACTCCTCAATGTCTTGACTATCTAAAGATGGTTCAAGCTTTCGAATACATTTAACTAAAGAGTTATTAATAAAGAACCTGAAGTAGAGTGTGCTACTGTCAGTTAAAGTATATGTATTCAAAAAGTCAGATTCACGGGTTCTACTCTGTTCAATATTATCTTGGATAAAGACAATCTTGCCAGTATTTCTTTTAAGCATTGTTGCGGTATTCTTGTCTATTTCTGAATCAGAAACCTGACCGACTGCATTGGCATTTAATACAAAAAAAGAACACTTAATGTGAAATAGCACTTCGGTTGCATGGATATTTTCTTTGGCTTTTTCAAAATGGATTAATATGTGATTTTTGTATTGTATTACCGATACAAAATGGAGATTCGAGACACGTTTGTCGCCTCAACTTAGAAGTTGATACCTGCTCTTTGTAGATTTAAGTCCAAAATCAGGCATCAGGCTATTAATAAAGAGGCCGCAGTACATGATTACTCTAATGCACCGTGTTTTCAAAAACAAAAGGGATCATATCATTGTAAATCCTGCCNTCTTAACCCCAAAGTCGATTGCGGTGATCTCCATTATACTCTTCAAATTGGTGTGGAATTTTGAGGGTCGTTAGTTTCTTAGAAAACAACCTGTTGTTTTCTACAATAAAGAGAAATTCATCTTCGCTACCCGAATCAAATTTTATAGCTTTTAATTTTGCCAAATTGCTTTTGAACCTCTCAGCCATTTGCACCGGATTATTAGCAATCCATTTATTGTAGGTATTTGTATCGGGTATTAGTTTTGTTCCAACCATTTTATAAGGCTTATCTGCATAAAAAGGTGGATTGTTAGTGTTAGGNGAAAATGCCTGAGAAACTGTCAACATACCAATTGCTATTAGGCTTTTCGTTTCTAATAGATCTTCATAGCTGGTTGACTTTACAAATTTCACGATATCAGGGTTACTAGGTTTTATTTCTCCGCAAAAGCAAATAAAGGCTGAATTCATGCCATACGTAACACTAAACACCTCAGGGTACGTCATTGCCAATGTGATGGCGCCATAGCCGCCCATTGAATGCCCTGCCACCGCCCTGGAATTTTCGTTGGGAATAGTCCTGTATTTTGAATCAATATACCTGACTAATTCTATTGCTGTAAAATTGGCCCAATTACCTGTGGCTGTTGAATTACTATAGAAACTGCCAAACCAGTTGGTTTTTTCGTTGGGCATTACAATTATCATTTCACCAAATTTNTTGGCTGCAATGCCAGCATTCATCAAATCTTGTATGTTATTATATCTTGTTGTATCACCTGTAAAAGTTTCCTGGTCATCACCAATTCCGTGCAATAAGTACAAAACAGGAAACCGTTTGGTGGAAGTATTATATCCCGGAGGGAGGTATACAGCCACTTGCCTTACCGCATTTTCACCCGTAAGTGTATTGGCAAGAGATTTACTCACAATACTGTCGCGAATCAGTTGGCCTTTTTGGCAATAGCAGGTAGTACTTACCTGAAGCAAAAATGCCGCTAAGAGAATTTTTGAGAATGACCTGTCTAATGAGCTCATTGTTTCATTGTTTAGATGTAAACTTTTTTGTCTGAGCCCAAAATTGTGGGTCCTCCTTCAGTTAAATGTCCTATCCGATCAGATTGAACATCCTGAAATACAAAGGCCGTCTATTTAAAGGAATTTTTGGCCTTTTTAAAACCTGTGGGGTAAATCCGGTAATTTCTTTGAAAGCCTGGTTAAATAGGCTTTTACTGTTAAACCCACAATCAAGAGCAATACCATAAATTGAAAGGTGTGCATACTTTTCATCCTGAAGACGCTTAACGGCTTCCTGAATGCGGAGTTCTTTTATTACCTGAGGGTATGTTTTGCCAAAACTCTCATTAAATGTTTGGGATAACTGATGCGTACTAATATTTAAAACCTGCGAGAGCTGGCTGAAGCTGAACTCAAAATCAAGATAAGGTTTCTCCTTTTCAAAATAAGCGTTTATTGTTGCTGCATATTCAGCTATCTGCTCTTTAGTTAGAGATGATTTGGAATATTTCTGTACAGATGCTCTTTTGTCTTTGCTTACTATTTCACCACTTTTAACAGGTGTCATTATTTCAAATTCATTAGCACTGTCTTTTGCTCTATTTTTGCTGGAAGAGAATATCCTGTCTGTAATAATAAAGGAGAGGTAGTAAATAATTATCAAAACGGTGCAATAAACTATGTAAAAAGGTTTGCTGCCCAAATAACATCAAACGGCTTAATAATTTTGGAANATAAGTGCAACTAACCAGGCACATAAAAACATCCAAACCAACAACTGCAACCACTTCAACTCTTTATCGTGCTTTTTACTGTCGACTTTATACAACAGATACAGGCAATAGACTGTGTACGATAGACCATGAAGGCAAAGTAACAGTNNGAAAAAAAGACCTAACCATTCTGTTATAGAAGAAGCTACTGAAGGCTGTGAAACAATGGTTATTACCATTAGTTTCATCAGAATAAAAGCATAAAAATGGATTGCCCTATTTTTTACTGGTGTTGCTAACTGACAATTAATTGCCAGGAACATCAATGGACCAAATAGGAACTCGTTGCCATTCCATAAAATTTGGATAAGTCGGCTTTCTTCCTTTAAAATACCTGTATCCATTAATGCACCTAATGAAAGCAGTATGATGAGTAATGCGAGATGCCTGTTCTGACTGCTTTTAAATACAGATGCTGCGGTAATTAGCCCCTGAAAAAAGCTAATAAAAATGGTATGTATATCCAATAGTTAACTGGGGTATTCATGATTTAACTTAGTTAGACAATGTATCCTGAACAAAAATTTGTTTAAGACAGAGATTCAAATTATTCGAATTAGAAAATAAATTTAAGATTCTTAATAAGGGCCTACTTGTCGTCTCAATTTAGAAGTTGATACGTTGATCCCTGATAATCTCAAGCTTTGAGACCTAAATCAGGCCTCAATTGATTACCCTGACACTTCACGACTTGACAATGGTAGTGAGAACTTCTCCTTAAATTGGGATGGAGTGAGGTCGGTAAATTTCTTAAAGACCCGATTAAAAGTAGCCTTGCTGTTGAACCCAACTTCATAGGCAATAGCTAGTATTTTATAATTACTGCCTTCCTGAAGTAGCAATTTNTTGGCATCTTCAATCCGGTATTTGTTAATGAAATCATAAAAATTGACGAGGAACTCATCATTAATAAGCTGCGAAAGCTGGTAGTAGGGTACGGAAAGGGAATCAGCCAATTCAGAAATTTTTAAATCGCTTTTGAGATAGGGTTTATCGGTTTCCATATACTGCAAAAGCTTTTCTTTTATCTCCTGTATTCTAATACTGCTTTTAAGTTCAGTATGCGGTGTTGAGATGCTTGGCGCTAAACGACTATATTCAAGGTCGGGAAATGATCTGAAAATTTCTGGACTTTGAAAAGCTGAATATCCAATCGCATAAAGTGAAAAAGATGTAATGAGAAGCATTATATAATCCATTTCAAACTGATATGAATTAAGAAATGTTAGGGCTAAGACGAGCAAAAAATAGAGCAGGAGGTAAATCCCGAAATACAAACTAAAATTATTAAGCCAGCTTATATTTTTTACTACCAATACATTCGATGAAAATTCCTTTAGTTCTTCTTCTTTTTTGCAATGAATTTGTATGCCGTATAANACATAAATGACGGTTTGCAGAACGTGTATTGCCATAAAGGCAAGCTGTTCTGCCGGAATTGCCAAGTTGCCGTTTGTTTCAAGGTTCAATATGAAATTGATTTTTGGTTTGCCGGCATTGTATNNAAAGGGCATCATCATAAACAATACTAAAAGAGCCGGTACAAAATGCAGTAGGCTTTTAATCGTGACTTCATAATTCTTATCTAAGAGGTAATGACAGTATATGTAGTAGAATGGCCCTAAGCAAAAAAGCAATGGATATGTTGAAGCAAGCAAAAANGGATACATCAGAGCTATGCCTGAAATATCTGCCCCNGTATTCAAAAGGTGGAGTGAAATTGCTACAAGAAGAAAAGCAAGCCACTTATTGGCGTCACGGTTTTCGGATTTTGTTAAGAGGTAAAAAGATATAAATAGGCCTTGTGCTCCTCCAAGAAGAATTATGACTGACCAGAAGTTAAAAGTAATTCCAGGCATTGCCTTTTCATATTCAATTGTCGGGAAAACAAAGATAGGAATTTAATATCGTTGGCTTTTAATTGACACTCGTGTCTCAATGCGAATCTTTGCCTTTGTAAAGCATCATCAAGGCTTACGGGCGATGAGACCTATTATTACTTATATCACTTTCAGGAAAATTCATCCTTTGCAAAGGGATGCGTTCAGTCCATTTAAGCGTTACTGATTTACGCAGCCTTAAACATCTCCTCTACTTCCGACAACGACACCTTGAACCGTTTAGGCATTCCGAATATCTTGAAGATAATAAGTACCTGCTTAATACTGTAGAAGTGGCCGTTCTTCTTTCCGATTTCTTCATCGTGCTTCTTTACCCAACGCTGAAACGTTAACCAGCACACACCGTAGAAGTCCGCCAGTTGCTTGTGATTGTAGGGTTTCAATACAAAGATTTCTGGTTTGTTTCCGGTTTCCTCGGTTTTTGTGATCTCGCGCTTCATATATGTTTGTCTTTATTATTTACGTGGTCAGTTTGCAATGTTAAGTAATACTGACTAATATTGTCAAGTTTTACTAAACAAATTAATTTATGCTGTCAAAAGATGTCGTAGGCAACCAAATTAAGGCATTAAGACTTGAAAAGGCCTTTCTCAGGAGGAATTCGGGGCTTCTGTGGATTTGAGCAGGTCTGCTGTATCGCAAATAGAGAGCGGCCAAATATATCCCTCTTTAGAGACAATTGATAAGATTGTAAAGCATTACTCAACAACTTGGGATCATCTAACAGGCAATGCAAAGCCTGCCAAGACAGGTGGTTTGCGAGAGGTTCGGATTGTTTTGTCCACAGTGGACAATACCGGAAAAGACAACATTGTGTTAGTGCCAATAAAAGCCCAAGCTGGTTACTTGGTAGGAGCGCAACAACAGGAGTTTATAGAAAACCTTCCGGCTTTTTGGCTCCCTGGACTTGGTCACGGCTCCTTTCGTGCGTTTGAGGTGAGTGGGTACAGTATGCTCGCTGACAGGCAAGGTTTTTACCCAGGCGACATTGTTATCGCGGAATTTGTGGAACGGATCGAGGACATACGTGATGGCTTTGTCTATGTTCTTGTAAACAACGCGCAAGAAGTCGACAACATCGTTTTGAAGCGCTGCCTCAACTACCTGGACAAAGGTGGTGTCATTATTTGCAAGTCTGACAACAAAGACCCGCAATACCCAACGTTTCCTTTGCCAGTCGAAAACATCAAGGAGGTCTGGAAATTCAAAATGAAACTGACACGCCAGGCTCCTGAGCCTTCGGGATTATATGAGCGTATTAACGCTCTTGAAGGAGACTTGGTGCTGTTGAAGGAACAACTCAAAAAGGCTATTTAGAGGCTCTATTGTTTTTCAAGAGCGAATAGCTTTTCAAATTCGCTGAGCGTCATGTTTATCAGCTTTGGCATTCCAAAGAGCTGAAAGATTTTCTTACCTGCGGGACGTGGTAGAAGTGGCCGGTCTTTTTACCCACTTCATTCTCCACACGCTTGATCCAATTCTGAAATGTCAACCAACTTACTCCATACATCTGCGCGAGTTGCTTATGCGTAAGCGGTCGCAAAACAAAAATTCTTTCCTTCGTCACATTGCCATCCTTCACCATATTTCTTTTTCGTTTCTGCAATTATGTACCCTATAAGAAGTGAAGTTCAATGGTTTTGAACGATTGTTAATTATTGTGAATGAATTTTCACGATTTCATTCGATTATGAATGAAATGAAATGACAAAGACAGATTCATGCAAGAGTTGGAAAAATGTTCAAATGGAGTCGAATTAAACTTAAAAAACGTTGAAGGGAGTTGGCTATACCATGCATTATGGTCAAAAACCCGCTTTTTTACAGAATCTCTCCAGAATCTTGATTTACTATTGCTCAACAATCCACGTGGAAAAGCCGAAATGGTGGTGTCCGGGGTTTACAAAATGGTATGGAGGATTCGCTTACAATTATTATTCCTGTATATAACGAAGAGGCGTGTCTTGAACCTCTTTTTCTGGCGATAACAGAATTTCTTAACCGGATCAAATTTTCAATTCATGTCTTGTTCGTCAACGATGGATCTACTGATAGTAGTGCTGAAAGGATTGAAAAAATTTGCAGCATCGACAGCCGGTATTCTTTTATTTCTCTTGAGCGAAACAGTGGATTGAGTACCGCCTTGAAAGCCGGCATAGATCATTGTAATACCAAGTTTATTGGATACATGGATGCAGATCTGCAGACATCACCCTCCGATTTTGAAAAATTGCTTGAGTTCAAATATGAGTATGAACTGGTAATGGGTTATCGCGAAAATCGCAAAGATACCCTTGTAAAGAGGCTCTCATCGCTGATAGCCAACTCATTCAGGCAATGGCTCCTTGAAGATGAAATCATTGACACTGGATGTCCGCTAAAAATTATGCGCACGGACGTAGCCAAGCAAATGCCTNTTTTTAAAGGGATGCACCGGTTTATCCCCGATATGGTAATACTACTAGGCGGAAGAGTAAAGCAAGTTCCAATTAAGCATTTCCCCCGAGTTGCAGGAAAGGCTAAGTACAACCTCATGAATAGAATGCTTGGTCCACTCATAGATGCCTTTGTGTTCCGTTGGATGCAACGTAATTTCATTCACTATAACATAAAGAAATTGAGCCACGAAATGGCTCAGGAACATGACGAACTCGCCCGATAAGAAGATTCCTATTGCAGTTGCAATCCTTTGTATTTTCATGTTGTTGACTGGGAATTTATGGGGTGTGATCGAGACGAGCGAAGCGCGGTATGCTGAAATAAGCCGTGAGATGTATCGCTCGGGTGATTGGCTACATCCAAGTCTATTGAACATCCATCATTACCATAAACCCCCAGTTACTTATTGGGTTACAGCAACAGCTTTCTCAATATTCGGAGTCAATGCCTTCGCAGCCCGTTTCTTTTTAGTACTATCATTTGGTGTTCAGGTGCTCCTTCTATTCCGAATAGCCAGACTTTTATTTAAGAATAAGGAAATCGCTGGTTACTGTGCGCTTGTGTACGCCACTTTGCCGCTTACGTTAATTTCTGTGAGAGGATTAACTACCGATTCATACTTAACCACATTCGTCCTGCTCAGTCTCTTCTACGGGCTCAAGTTCATTGAAAGCAAGAAAGTTCTTTTCCTCTATGGAATGGCATTTGCTTTGGGCGTAGGATTTCTTGTCAAAGGGCCAGTTATTTTTATCGTTCCTGTCTTGGCAATTGCGAGCATGTGGAACCATGCCCGTATCAAAATAAATGAGGGAACCATCGCATTGCTGATATTCGTAACGGTGGGATTTTCCTGGTTTGCATTTCTTGTAGCCGAAGACTCACGCTTTGCCGACTACTTCTTCTTCCGTCATTTTGTTGACAGACTTGCAAATGCAGAAGTTTTTGCGAGGAAAGAACCTTGGTATTATTATTTACCTATCATTCCATTGGTCACACTTCCGTGGATCATTATTTTTATTGGAGGCATTCTAGCCAAGAAAGCAACAGGGGATGATCGAAGAATGATAAATCGTTTGCTCCTTTGGTGGATACTGCTTCCACTCATAGTCTTCTCTATTTCAAGTTCCAAACTGGTGCTCTATATCCTGCCTCTTTCCATTGGTTTTAGCTTGGCTGCTGGATATTTTCTTGCTGGCGGAATATCGAAAATCCTATTTAAGTTCTTTTTGGCTATACCTATAATTATCAATCTATGCCTAATCTCTATCCCAATTTTTTCTCACGATTTAACTTCAATAACACTCTTTACATTTCCTCTAGTTNTTACATTGGTTGCTTGTCTAGTAGTATGGTTTCTAATATTACAACGCGAACTTGCTGTCTTATTGGCGAGTACCCTTTTCACAATCAATCTGATCCTGTTTTCTTCTCAGTTCTTCAGCCTTAATGCTAATGAAGTCAATTCACTGGCAACCGTAACATCCTTCATTAAGCAGCAGGGGCTTCACGACAGAACAATTATCGCTTATGACGAGCTACTGCCCTCTGTTGCTTTTGAACTTGACAAGGAGATAATCTCCGTTTACGCGGGCGACCGTTCACTAAAACGCGAAACACAATTTGAACCTGACGACCAATGGAAAAATTATTTGATTGATGTAAATGATCGGACTAGCCTTCAACACTTTAAAACCATATTGTCAAAACAATCTGTGGTGATTGTCAAGAATGAATTGCCGGCAAAATTGGATTCACTATTAGTTGGAAGATGGATTCATAAAGATTTTGAGAAATGGAAAGTGTATTACAATTGAAATGGAGATAATTAGAACTTATTGGATTTTTGGAGTAGGATTCCTCGCACAATTGCTGTTCGGCATCCGCATCGTGATTCAATGGTGGATTGCAGAGAAAAGAAGGGAATCAGTTTCACCCAGTCTATTTTGGAAATTCAGTCTTGCAGGTTCAGCAATATTTCTTGTCTACGGTATTCTGCGAACTGACATCGTGATAATAGTCGGTCAAATTATTTCTTATGTTATCTACATAAGAAATCTCCAGCTAAAGGGAGATTGGCCTAAACTTTCTGGAGTATTGAGGTTTTTCTTGCCTCCATCCCACCGATATGTATGTTATGGACGTTGGGAATGGCGCACGAAGTTAGTTTTACAACTGCACTATTTCAGGATATGAATGGTTTCCTACTTGTGGGCGCTGTTGGTCAGGTATTCCTTAACCTTAGGTTCCTTTACCAATGGTACTATTCAGAAAAACAAAAGCAGTCTATACTACCAACAGGCTTTTGGTGGCTGAGTATATCAGGCGGAGTTCTTGTGATTATCTACTCCATTTACAGACGTGATCCTGTTCTGCTACTCGCACAAGGTATGGCAATTGTCCCCTACACAAGAAATCTGATTCTAAGCACAAAAAGGAATTAGAGAAAAATTACCAACTGCTTATTGGCTTGAACATTTTTTCTTACTTTCATCCCAAAGCATTTTTGCAGAGTCTGTTTTGTAAGAGTGTGAAAGGAGGAAATCCAGATTCTGCTTAAACCACTCCTCGTCAGTGAAATCCTGGTCTTGAAGCACCTTCAACTCTTTGCGAAGGGCTGGGAGCAAACTGAAATAGTGCTCACTTGCCAGGTGAGCCATATCCGCATCTTGTATTATCATTTCCAATTTGGATTGAGCTTCTGCGCCACGCTTCGTTGACTGAATACATTTAACCACTTGTTCCATGTCCTCTTTAGGATAACCATACTTGGTCAAATAGGTAGAAGCGATGTGTATGCTTTCGTCTTCGTGAAAATTGTACACGCGTGTAAAGCCCGTGTCGTGAAACAAGGCTGCCAATCTTACTATCTCTTTCTCTTTATCACTAACCTTCTCCAACACACTGAGCTGCGATGCGGCATCCATCACATTCAATGTGTGTTGCAGATTGTGAAATGTAAATTCAGGTTTCAATCTTTCAGCAAGGAGTTTTTAACAAACTTTTCCGCCTCTTCAAAAGTTGCACTTGAAACTCGTAACTCTAACTCAAAACCGAATATCTTTAAGCGGAAACTCATTATTAGTTTATAGTTATGATTAGGCATGCCCCCATGCTCCCGTAGTTGAAAGCGGGTGTCCACACTGCCGTGCTTTTGTTTCTTTTGGTTGGAATATTTCTGTGGAGCAGATAGGTTATGTTAGTAGACAATATTCCGATACCAGCGCCAGCAAGAACATCTGAAGCCCAGTGCCTGTTGTTCATTACCCGCATGACACCAACCCCNGTTGCAACGGTGTATGCCCCGATGCTATACCAGACACTTTTATATCCATACTCTTTTGCCATAAACGTTGCTGCTGCGAATGCCTGGGCTGTGTGTCCGGATGGAAATGAGCTTGGCTGGCCTGTATCTGGTCGGGGAACAGTCGTGATCTTCTTGAGTGAATAAACCATTGCTCCCATCAGCAATTCGGTTTTTATCAGCAACCATGTTCGGTTCTTCAAGTCATTNTTCCCCTTTATCCCCAAAATATTTAGGCCATAAACTGCCGCAATAGGCGCGTACTGAATGTAATCGTCCGCACCATGATGAAACGCTGGTGCCCACTCATTGCGCTCCTCCTGTACCTCCAGGTTGTTGATCACATCATTATCGGTACTGGCGTAGAGCCCACTCGCTATCAATATCGTAGGAACAATTACTGCCCTTTGAAAAGACTTCGATCTAAATAATCCCTGAGTATAGGTTAAATTGGTTGATACAAGAGTATCATTAGCGTGTTGGATCTGTGCAAATAAATAATTGATCTTAATAAATAGTAAGATGAGCAGGCAACTAAGAAAGTATTTCATGGGAAGACAGCACTTGAGAAAAGCTGATGCATTTTAAATGGTATCTATTTGACAAAATCAAAAGACAAGCTCCGGTCTTGTCAGTTTCATCACGCAAGAATACGGTGTGATTTTGTAGGGATTCTGTAGGGAAAAAACTTAATCCTTATCCTCTTGTTGCTTCAATTCTTTNTTAAGCAATTTGCCTTCCACATCGAAAATAAGATCGAACGTTTGCTCTCCAATCTCTACTTCAACCTCATAAGTAATTGCGCCATTGGCATCAATCTTAGCAGCTTCTTCTATTTCATACTCTGAGTAGTCCTTCTTCAGTGTGGCTAGAATTGCAGAGGGGAGATCCTTNTTGTTAATTTCTGTTTCGGTTTCAAGAATATTGCCGGCTGCATCAAAAAGAACGGATACTTCTTCGCCTTTNTGTTTAAAGCTTGCCTCATATTTGTCATCCTCCTTTTCCCAGTTTGCATTTTTTCCAGAATATTTTTTGGCCAGGTTGTTTTTGGCACCAGCAGGCACATCTTTACTGTCAAGCTTTTGGGCATGAGCATGAACTGCCAGAAACACTAGTAGCGAAGCGATCATTGTTTTTTCATGGTTGATTGATTTAGATATTGACTAAATCAACAAAGACATTTTGGAGCAATTCTGGATTTGAATAATTCCGCGAAAATTATTTCCAAACAAGTACAATCATGCCTATGAAAATAAGGAAGGCACCAATCAAAATTTTTGGTGTTACTGGCTCTTTTAACAGCAGGAAAGATAATAGCAGAGTAATGAGGATGCTGGCCTTGTCTATCGCAGCCACATACGAGACCAAGCCGTCTTTCATCGCTCTGTAGTAGAAAATCCAACTAAGGGTTGTAGTAATACCCGATGCAATCAGTAGCAGTATTTGTAATCCGGTGAGGTTGACAATTTCCTTGTACTTTTCCCCAAATAAATTGATGACTGCAATGATTACAAAAATCACGGTTGTCCTGATTCCGAGTCCAAAGTCGGCACTGATGTTTTGAAGACCATATTTTGCCAATACAGAAGTAAGTCCTGCAAAAATCATTGCCAGAATTGCATAGATGATCCAGGTCTGCATATCTCAAGTGTTTGGCTTAATCTCTAAAATTTAAACGTATATCCGATTCGAACGACTTGTGTTTCAAAGTAGTCCGTACTTACATACCTGAAGCCATCGCCATCAACTTCGCGTTTGATTCGAAGGGTGTTAGCAATGTCAGTTGCGTTCAGATATATTTCGCCCTTCCCTTGTTGAACAGCTTTNTTAATTCCAAAGTCAACATAGAAACGTGAGTAAGTTTTCCCTTGGGGCACAACATCCGGAGCCATATATACAGTGTTAAATTGAAGGTCGTAGTTTCCATTCAAATGAAAGAGACCATTTAATTTCAGGCTTCCTGAAAACGCCTTCTGCTTCTCAGCCGAGAAAGTGTTTTCCTCCGGATATTTGTTAACAACCGTGAATGCCTCAATAACATTTTGGTAGCCATTCACATTGAAATTGAAGGTTGCCCACTTCCCTATATTGTGAGATACAATTAGTTCCAACCCTGTTGAATAGCTGTCCCCTGCGTTTTGAAATATGTTATAAATCAGAGTACTGCCGGGCACAATGCTCCCAATACGCGTAATAGTTGATTCCATACGCTTATGGTAAAGTGCTGAATAAAGATAGCCATTGCTCCAACTTGATTTGTAGCCCAACTCGAACGAGTTCGTAAACTGAGGGCGAAGTCCAGGGTTACCAACTTTGATTATTTCAACATCATCGTATTTAGGAAATATGCGGATATCAACCTCGTTCGGTCTGTCTACTCTTCGGTTGTAGAATATTGAGAATGTATTATTACCATTCGCCTTGTAAGCTAGCCTCAGATTGGGAAATGGTTGCGTGTAGCTATACCCATCACTCTTATAGGTATTATGATCGGGATTTACGTCATAGTAGATGTTAACGTACTCTACCCGTAAGCCAGCTTCAATTTCAAAATTTTTATTTTCAACAAAATAGTTGCCGTAGATGGCTGGTATTTTNTCACTGTACGTTGCCCAACCGCCAGCACTCACATCCAAGGGAGAATTCAATCCTGGAATGAACTGCATGTTGGTAGGTATATATCTGTTTCTAAATTTAATACCTGTCTCAAATCGTCCGTATTTGAGTGGATGCGAGTAATCAATGTTGAAATCCCCAACATGCTCATCGGAGATCAATTTAAATGAGTCGAGACCCGTATAGTTGGGAGTGATGTTGGTGAAAAANTATTTCTCATCTTCCCTATGAAAAGTGTAGTTCACACCAACATTAAGTAACCTGCCAGGTTGCTTAAACTTATGCTGCCATGTGGCCATTTCAGTGCCCGTTGTTTTTACTTCATCTTCCAGAAATTGCCAGAGTCTCAATCGCTCAGAAAAATCCGCATTGAAAAANGGCTCATCTCCTTCATCCAGAATCTTTTCCCTGCTAACAAGGCCTGATACGGTGATAGTGTTACGTTCATTTAAATACCAATCAAAGCCACCTTTAGCTGTTATGATATTGGTAGTCCGGTTTCGCATAGTCTGTTGCCGGATAGTATCTCCGTTTTCATAATATCTGTCAACAAACTCATTCTTGTTCAAAGTTTTCGTATAAAGGTCATCAGCCTGGAGAAAGAGATTTAGTTTNTTCTTTCTGTAGTTAATCGAAACAGAAGGGTTGATCTTGGGTGTTGCTTGATATTGTTCGCGGATTGTCGGATAATTCTTTTCCTTGATCCATAGAGCACCTAAGCCACCCGCTAAGCCGACCTGGCCGTTAAATCCCTCTCTTACGTCTTTCTTATAAATAATATTGATAATTCCAGCATTGCCATTGGCATCGTACTTAGAAGATGGATTGTTGATGACTTCTATCTTTTCAATTGCCGATGCTGGAATATTTTCAAGAGCGCGTTGATTGCCAAAACCTGTAAGCGCAGTTTGCTTTCCATCAATCAGTACAACCACCTTGTTACTTCCTCTCAATTGCACTGTTCCCTCCTGGCTTACAGTTACTCCGGGTAGTGTTTGCATAACCTGAAGCAGTGAACCTCCGCTCTGGCTGACATTGTCTGACACCGAGAAAATTTTTTTATCTAAAGTCTCAGAAACGGCATCCCTTGTACCGGACACAACAATTTCGTTAAGAGCTGTGACATTCTCCATTAGCTCAATTATTCCGAGGTCGATATATTCACTGAATTTGCCCACAACCATTGATGTACTTAATGTGTTATAGCCCACGAGTGATGTTTCCAGAATATAATTACCTGGTGATAGATTGGTTATCGAAAAACTACCATCATCTGTTGAGACCGCACCCGATACAAACGAGCTGTCCTTTTCATTCTTGATAATCACATTCACATAAGCCAGACCACTTTTCGATAAGTGGTCTTTCAACACGCCAGATACGGTGACACTTTTTACCTGAGAAAAGGTAACCGTTGAACATACCAATAGAAAAATAGAACCGATTTTCGCATTTGTGTGATTTTAAAAATAATTGTGAACGTGTGAATTCCGTCAAAANNGGAGTAGCTCAGCTTGTAGGAGCAAGCATCGCATATGCGTTTAACTATTGCCAACCCGAGACCAGAACTATTCTCGTCCTTGCTTTCTTTGCTGAAACGATCAAACATTCTGGAGGCATCCATTTTCATTGGACTGCCGGTATTGGCTACGGTTAGAGTACCGTTTGAAATTTCAATACTTACTTTGCCATTACTGTTGCTGTGACGAATGGCATTGTGGAATAGGTTTGAGAGAAGCACCTCAATTAATGTACCATTGGCCTTAGTTGTCAGCGGGTCAATCTTCTTCTGAATTGATATGCTCCCCAAATCGGACATCGACTGAAGATTTGAGAGTAGCTTATTCGCCATCATCGCCACATCAACTTCCACTTGTTCGGTAAATTGATTGTTATCAATCTTGCTCAACAATAGAAGGTTCTTGTTGAGTTTTGACATCCTCATGGCAGTTTCTTCAAGCTCAAGAATGGTTGCGGCCCCCGCTTCATTGAGTCCNGGTATCTGCATCAAAGTATCAAGCTTCGACTGGAAAATAGACAGCGGGGTTTGAAGTTCATGAGATGCATTCTCAATAAACTCCTTTTGCTCCAGGTATACCTTCCTGTTTCTTTCAGTAAGATGACTGACCGTCTTATTCAGGTCATCAAATTCGATTATGTCAGTTTTTTCCGGAGTTATTAATTCGCTTTTATCAAGCTCATATGCTTTAAGTTGATTGAGGGTGCGATAAAATGGTCTCCATAGCTTTTTCGAGAGGGACCGATTTAGGAGCAATAATCCTGCGGCAAGGATCACGATAAGAGTAATCTGCACCGCGCCTAAGGTGATAAGCAATTCATTATTATCTACCAACGATAAGCGTATCGTCAAAAGGTATGGCTTGTCTTTTATAACGACAGACGAAGTTAGAGTCCGGAATGAATTTGATTCCTTAGCCGCGCTATCATACATGACCACGGTTTCGTAGCGCCTGGTTGGTAAAGATTCAGTTGTTGGCTCTAATATAACATCATACGATAGCTGATCCCAGATTTTTAAATCCAAATCCAGGTCTTCAAGGTATTCATAGTTCTTGATGTGCTTTACGAATTGGTCAGAATGCAATGCGAGGGACTCATCAACTTCCTCGCTGAGGATTTCCCGGATGGTAAAAATAGAAACCGGAATGCTTATCAGCACAATGATAAGCGAATATAAAAGCAATGCGCGTAGGCTAACTTGTAATAATCTCATGCTGTGAATTTGTATCCTAATCCGTACACTGTCTTAATATAGTCTTGACACCCAGCATCATTTAATTTCTTTTTCAGATTCTTAATGTGGGAATAAATGAAATCAAACTTATTCAATAGCTCAGCGTCATCCCCTGAAAGGTGTTCTGCGATGGCATTTTTCGATAACACCCTGTTTTTGTTAGAGAGCAAGAAAATTAAAAGGTCAAACTCCTTCCGCGTCAATTCAACTTCGTTATTATTAACACTGACACTTTTGGCAAGTAAGTCAACCGTTATTTCACTGAAGGTGATTTTATTGTTGCCGTCAAAACGTTTTCTTCGAATTATGGATGATACACGAGCACTAAGCTCCGGAAGGTAAAAAGGCTTGGTCAAATAGTCATCCGCACCTAAATTCAACCCTTTGATCCTGTCATCAAATGAGTCTTTGGCACTGACAATAATCACGCCATCGCTTTTATTATACTCTTTGAGTTTTTCAAGGATCTTTAAGCCGTTACCGTCCGGCAAGGTGATGTCAAGAAGCACGCAGTCGTAATCGAACATGATGACTCTCTCTAACGCATCACTAGCCGTACTGGCAACTTCGCAAACGTAGCCCTCCTGGCGAAGAAATTCCTTCACGCTCTTTGCTAATTGCTTTTCGTCCTCAATAATTAAAATCTTCATGCTTTGCTCTAATTAATTAGCTGCATTTTACACTTGTGCTCAAATCAAGCCAAAGATTTTGGAGGAATTCTGAAGTCCAAAGATTTAACGGGACGTTAATAACTCCGTACTAACAAAGCTCTCTTAATCCACACTTACTAACGAATCCGGACACGGTAAGTCTGTGTACACCTAAGATTCTTCCAATGGCACTGTAGGATACTTTCTTATCCAGCAATTCTTTGATCTTCCTTTCTTGCCCTGTCAATTTTGTCTTGGCTGACTTTCTTCCGACAGGTCGGCCTAAAATGACGCCTTCAGCTTTNTTNCTGGCTAATGCCTCTTTGGTTCGTTGAGAAATTAGGTTGCGCTCTATTTCAGCAGAAAGACCAAACGCAAAGGCAAGAACTTTAGAGTTGATGTCGCTTCCTAAACGATAATTGTCCTTAATAGTCCAAACTTGTATCTCTCGATTCATGCACTCGTTTAGAATAGCCATTATCATTAGCAAATTCCTTCCAAGTCTGGACAACTCAGAGCAAATTAGGACATCATCCTTTTTCATTCGTTTTAGGAGTTTGCCAATTTTTCGCTCGTTGATATTCTTTGCGCCAGAGATAGTTTCTTCAATCCATTTATCGACAACCAAGACATTTTTNTCACAGAATTGATTGACTTCGTAGCGTTGGTTTTCAACAGACTGTTTGTCGGTGCTTACACGAATGTAGCCGTAGATCATAGGGGTTCAAGGTTTAAATTAATTAATGAGAAGTGTATAATTTAAACCAAAACTGTCTATAGAAAATATAGCCATTTTTTTATGCACTTAAACTAGCGTTTTTATTAGACAACATGGGGTAGCCAGTGAATTTCATACGAAGGATACTTGGGCCATATTGTCTCCAATTGAGCAACGAATCAAGCGGAAGATAGAATTGACTGGAACACCACTCAAAGAATGGGAAATAGCCATCAATTATGGGATCAAAACAGGTTTCAATGATGCCTTCATAATTACTGGAAAAGAGCGAGCTGAATTGATAAAACTTGATCCAAAATCAGCCGAAATTATACGACCGATTTTGCGTGGCAGGGACATAAAGAGATACGCCAATAGCTTTGCGGATCTGTGGTTGATCAACACACACAATGGTATCAAGGAAAAGGGTTTAAAACCCATTCAGATAGAGGATTATCCTGCCATTAAAAAGCACCTGGATAAGTACTATACCGAGCTTGAAAAACGTGCAGACAAGGGTGACACTCCGTACAATTTGAGGAACTGTGCTTATATGGACGATTTTTCTAAACAGAAAATTGTTTGGGGGAATTTGAATCTTCGAGCGTCTTACACCCTAGCAGAGGAAGGCATGTTTGTTAATGCTCCATCGCCTATGATAGTGCCTGGTAATCCATATCTACTAGCCGTCTTGAATTCAACACTAGGTGATTATTACGTGAGAAATTTGGGAGTTATTAGAAATGGAGGCTACTTTGAATACAAGCCGATGTTCATAGAAAAATTGCCCGTTCCAGTTATTGACCAAGTGAAACAGNAAACCATTGCGGACTTAGCCCTTCAAATTCTTGAGGCTAAAAAGTCTAATTTACAAACGGACGAACTTGAAAACCGGCTCGATCAAATGATTTTTGAACTCTACAAATTGTCAGATGACGAAATTGAATATCTCCTTTCAGGCTTCCGCCAAATCGAAGTGACTAATGAAGTTGATCTCGTCTGATGACAGTTCAAAGAGCGAAAAGATTATCTCATCAACCTGATTCTCAAGATCAGAGGTATCCAATCTCTGCTTTTTACGTTTTTGGATCTCCACTACCAATTGTCCTAATGCTATTTCATTGTGGCTTGAAGGCGAANNAGGGGATACAATTTGTTCTATGTACTGCTTGATCCATCTCCTTGTCCCTACTCCAGATGTTGCTGCTATTTTTCCGAAGTACCATTCGCACAGTTTGGAATTAAGGAAAGAGAGAATGTATGGAAGTCTATCGCCAATCAGAAAGAAAACCGTGTTGTTTAAGTAATAGCCTTCGGTATCCAGACAAAAATTTGCGTGATCAGTTAACTCAATCCAAATGATTTTCTGTTTAGAAAAATCGTCCCAATAACTTATGCTATCCTGCGTCTCATACCACTTATTAGTGCTTGCTTTTCTGGCCTTTTCATTTTTTTTGAAGCTAATTCTTTCACCATTGATAACTATATTTTTCCCAGTTTGCTCTAAACGCCTTAGGCACCATTCTTCGAGATAATTATCTGCTACCCAGGAAAATCCATTCTTAATTAGCAAATCCTTCCCAAATGAGAGGAGATGATCCTTGACGGCAGGATAATCATCTATTTTATATTCTTTTGCTGGAAACAACGCGATCAGGTAACATTCTGCAAACTCGTATTTGTACCGAGCAATGTCTCGTCCTCTAAGAATCGGTCGTATAATTTCGGCTGATTTTGGATCTGCCTTGATTAGCTCTTCCTTTTTTTCCCGATTGATGACAAATGCATCATTGTAGCCAGTTAATACACCTCGAAATATTTGAATATCCCAATCCCTTAGCGGCACGCCTGCCAACTCAATTTTGTCCTTAATTCGTTGCTCAATGCTTGATAAGATTGCCCAGCTTTGGCTGGTAGAGAAGGTGGTAAAACCGCCATGTTGTCTAATAAAAACGCTCAAATTATTTAACACCTTCTCAGTGACCGTACACGCAAATGTTTTGCCCTTGTTGGCGCCCTTTGTAAAGAGTAAAATATTCGTTACGACCGTTGCAGATTCGAAGATTTTTGTTCTGGAAAANTCAATGAGCAAAGTCGGGTTTGCATTGTTTGCAAGAAATCTCCGCGTGCCCTCTCCATACCCGGCTCTCATCCACTTATTCGATGTGATGTAGCAGAGATTTCCGTTAGGTTTTAGAAGTTGCCATCCTCTTTCATAGAATAGTGAATAGATGTCACCCATTCTATCGAATGTCTGATAATTAGCATTCTCATATAGATCAGCTAAATCACCACCGTCTTTTTGCAATTGGATATATGGCGGATTACCGATGACAATATCGAATCCTCCGTTTTCAAAAATGTCAGAGAACCATAAGTGCCAAAGAAAGTACGGATATATTCTATTTTTCTGAATTTGCTTCAAGTCTTTCTCGATTCCTTTCAATCGCTCTTGTTCTTTAAGAATCCGATCCAAAATATTACGAAGTTTCTTCAGACTGTCTTCTTTCTTCTTCTTATCAGCATTCGTCTTTGGGGTTTGTCTATTTGCCGTGGCCAGCTTTAGCTCGATGTCATTGAGTGCATCATTATTCCGTCTGACTTTGTCTTGAATCTGCCCTTTGATGAACTTACTGACGATGTCATCTATGCTATGTTGTAATTCTTTCTTTACTTCGCTATTGTCGGCTGCGAAATACTTTTTNACCAACGACTTAAGATGATCAATGTCCTCCCTACTAAATTTATTTTCATCCCTGAAGAGCTTTGTCTCTTCTTCAACTCTAACGCACAAATCCAAGTCCTCATAAGATTCTAATAAGCTATCGCCTTGCATGATTTTATAATCGAGGTTCGGCAATGGTCTTGGCTTATCCTCATCGACAACAAGGCTCAACCAAAATCTTAATCGTGCAATATCCACCGCACCCTTTTCAACGTCCACTCCATAAATAGAACCTTGGATGATTTTCTCCTTTGCACTTGCTGGATTCCAGCTTGAATTACTTCCATAGGCTATTACCTCTTTGATAGAGAAAATTTCCAGAAGAAGTCCCATTGGAAATGCGCCTGAACCAATTGCCGGGTCGCAAATTTTGACTCTGTCCAGGATACTTGCAACTTGAATTAATACGGCTGCTTCGATTTTATCTACTTCCTTATATCGAACTAACCTTTCGACAGTGTCTCTTTTAAGTCCAGATTCTGTCACTATGTATTCCATCAAACTTTCTTGGCACATATAGTGAACGATCTCCTTTGGAGTGTAGAAAGTACCCCGATCTTTGTTGTCTTCAAGGAGGTTTTCAAAAATATGTCCTAACATCTCAGGGTCAACTGCAATGGTGTGATCGTCTGGACTATCTTCGTGAACTGTGAAATTAAATGCTTGTAAAAAGTCAAGAAATCCCCGTTGCTTTGGATCTTCATTGCTGTCCGGATTGTGAAAGAGTTTTGGATCAAAAGTGAGCACCTTTTGATCAATATCTTCCTTGTCAAANAGGCCGCCATTCAGAAAAGGAATTTTCACCTTTTTCTTATCTGGCAATGCAAAGTCATCATTCGGTCTTCCCTTGTGATTATTTAATGTGTCGAAAAACAAAACTTTAAGCCATCTTTCGTAAAAGGTTTCATTTGCTCCGCTTGTTAAATATAGATTCATTAAGAATTCAGGGTCTCCATCCTTATAGTCGACTGTGCTGGCTCCCAACCAACCCTTCTTTTGAACGAAGGAGAGAAAAACTAATCGCCCAAGAAGTTTCTTAACGAAGTCTCGAATAAGCTTTTCATTTCCATTAAATGCCGACTTCTTACAGTTTGATTGGTCTAAATATTTGAGGAACTTCTCATAGTGTAACTTGTATTCATCAAAGAATGCTTTGCTAAGTCTCTCGACTGAAAAGGCCTTTGTAAGAGCTTTTAGATCAATTGTTTTTCAATTGATNAGAGATTCAAACCTCTCTGCTGCTGTCTTGCAACTTTCTCCAGGGCCCAATAAGAACGTATATCGTTTTGCGTTGGTCGATTTTTCTTTGATGCCGTCAGAGGTAAGCTCGCTATCTTTGGCTACCAATGTCAATCTCCAAATCTTCTTATTATCAGGCGAAACAAAACTGACCAAAGCAGCCTGTCCGGAAATTAGAAGTCTTCTTGCGTACTGTTGAATGGCTACCTTACTCTGTTCAATTCGGACTTTCGATTGAAGTGCAATTTCATAACAGGTTACTTCCGTTCCATCCTCCAGCGTTATTGCCCCATAGACTGAGATAGTATTTATTACCTTTTTCTCGGACGCAGTTGGCTGTATAGATGCTGGAGCTGGTGATTGCAGAAGTTTAAAATTGCTATTAAATATTTGGCTCAAAACATCCTTTGAAAACAACAACCTATCATAAGGTCTTTGCAGTGATTGCTGAAGTTGTATTCTACTTGCCATATCTTAAGAAAAGCTTTGGGTAAGGACAATTTTTGGATTTATTATACCTCTTGGCTTAGGTTCCTGTATTGGTTGCTCAGTAACTCTAGCTGACAAATCGTAGCGGTCAAGAACTTGCGTGAACAACAATTCAATAAAAGTTTCTGGAGTGCGCATTACTCTTTCATTATTTGTAAANAAGTCGTTTATCTCCTTGGGAAATCCTTTCGAAGCAAATGTTCCTTGCTTGATCAGTTCCAATGTCCTTAGAAGTACTTTTCTCTTTTGTTCCGTTGGGGCAATCTTGACAATTGCATTTATATTGGTGATTGCCTTATTTTCAGCAGGACTCAAATTTTTNCTTGAAACAGCCTGTATATTTTCCTGATTCTTCTCTGTTTTGAAGAATTCCATTGCAGCAAGTGCTTGTTCATGGTGCCTATCGTGAAGCGGAAAGGATTGTTCGTTCTGACTTGCTTTAAAAATTTTTACAGCCTGTAAAAAGTTGAGTTCCTCATTTGTGTAATCTGGAGTTACCAAACAAAATACACCTGGGTGGTTTTCACTTTTAAGATAGGCCAAAGAAGTGTTGATTAGCGGGTAGTTGACCTCGCCATCATCCGTGTTCAGAATAGTTAATTGTCCGTCAGTAGCTTTCCGGCCACATCTGGCTTTATTGGGAATAGAGGCAATCTCAGCGAATCTTTTTGGTTCCTTTTTNCTGAAGTCCCTAAGCTCGTTCAGGTATTTCAAAATTTCGCTTTCTTCCTTTTGGATTTTATTCCCAAACAACGCCCCTTCGCCTTTTTCCTCCAACATTGAAAANATCCGGTTGTCTTCTCCAAACGCTGTGTGAAAAGCTTGAAGTTTCCTTAAGGCTGTATTTACCAATTGAATCTGTGCATCACCGTGCGCTGAAGGATAAAAGTTATATACGAAAATCTGATTTGCTCTTGACCCTATTCGATTGACCCTTCCGATACGCTGCATCAGTCTTGTCGAATTCCAGGGCACATCATAATTGACAATGACGTTACTTCTATGAAGATTAATCCCTTCGGCTAAAACCTCGGTCGTAATAATTATATCATAATCGCTTTTCCATTTTTCCTCCTCCAAATTTGCGTCAAAGTTTTCGCGTAGCTTTTCCTCTACAGACTTACGATTATCCGCACTGACAGTGAGAATTTTATATTCACCCAATTTTTTAAATTGAGCTGAAAGCTCCTCACTNGTTTCCTTTGATTCAGAGAATATCACAAGTTTGCCACTTTGATTCTTCTTAGAATCAAAGAAATTCTTGGCGACTTGATTTGCAAATTCTTCGAGTTTAGGGTCAACTGTGACCTTGCTCCATCGATCAATTAAATCATCAACTTTATCTTTATCCTTTAGTAACAGTATGTAAAATTTCTTATCAAAGTCTGTTGCCTTAAATTCCCTGTTATTCCCGCCAGCCTTGTTAATTCTACTTTCAATCTCCTCATAACTCAAACCTTCTTCCAGAAGCTTATTGATGTCAAGGTCGGGTGCGATAAAGACTCTGTCATCATCGAACATCGTTAGCATATTGTTAATTGCCTTTTGAAAGCGGCTGAGCGATTGTCGGAAGGCGAAGAAACTGCTTTCAAGACGTTTTACTAGCAATACTCTCATGATCGCTGCCAACCTAGTAGATATAGAGCTAACATCACCATAAATTTTTCTATCCTCATCCTTTGAAAGAAACTCTATAGCACGATATCTATAGTATCCCAAGCCTTCAATCTGCAATCCGTTTTCATCCATGCCCGTTATTAAGCTTACGGAGTCAAGAAACAGAGTTGTCAACTCATCGTCTAAATAGTAGTAAAGTGCAATAGGATCATCAACCCTCGGAAATACAATTCCCTGACTATCTAAATCCTCCAAATATGACGGATTCTTCTCTATGTCAGTTCGTGTTCGTCTTATTACCAGCGGTTCAATGACATCATCTCTCAATTTTTGGAATAGAGTCTTAAGTTTTTTAATATTTAAGTTTTGCTCTGAAGAAAGCTTCTTGTATTGCTCATTAATCGGCTTGAAATAATCTTGAAGATTCTTGATACTCTCAAGGGTGCTATTTCTTTTATCCTGAAATAAATAAAGCTGATTCTCAATATCCTGTGGCCTGTTATTGAGAGGTGTTGCTGAAATTAAAATCACTTTNTTGCGTGTGTCACCATCTTCAGCAGGGCGCGACCTAGGCATTTTACATATTTGCTGAAGTTCACGGTACATATCGGTATAGTCATTTCGGAACTTATGCGATTCATCTACAACGATCAGGTCAAATTTATCAGCCCTTGAATGAGTGTAGTTTGTTTCATCTAAAATTTGGTGAAGACTTCCGATGGTGATAAACTCAAAGTGATTCTTTATTTGGAATTCCTCTGTGGTTCTTCTCCAATTTGCTTCAAGGGCAGGCGGAACTACCACAAGCACTTTTGAATGGGTACCATTCTCATAGATAAATTTCTTAATCACCATACATGCTATAATAGTTTTACCAAGTCCAACTACATCGGCAAGTATGAAACCATTGTGCTTCATCATAATGGCGTAACCCTGATTCGCGGCATCCGATTGATACTTCAATCGCATAAATTTGTCTGGAAGGAGCAAGTCAATATTGTATGGGTCATACTCGACTCTCTTCCCAAAGTACTCAATCAGCATTTTTATGTACAGCTCAAANGGAGTGAAGTCATCCTTCAAGTAAGTCTTCCTTCTGATCTCTTTGGCTTCCGCTTGAAGGATTGGCACAGATTCGTCCCACAGCTTGTTAAATTCTTCTGTCGCAAATTTGACATCCTGATGATCACGCAGGCTTACATTGAACTCGTAATTCGATTCAGGATTAGAACCAAGGCCCGAGTCCGTCAGGTTGGATGAACCTGTGATTACTTCGCACGGGGCATGCTCGTTAAAATTGAGAGGTCGGAAAATATAGACCTTCGCATGAATCTTTTGTTTTGGATGAGCACGCAGTTCAATTTTTTCATTGATGAGGTCATCAATAAATTGAATAATACCCTTCTCAGTCACTTCATTATAGTCCGCATCTTGAATATTCTGGATAACCTCTTTTAAAAACGTCTCCTTGGTTTCATGAGGATTATCAATAAAGTACTGACCCCGATCGTGGTATTTTTTNGTTAGAGCATCAACGTTTATTCCAACGAGGATTCTAATCTTTGGGATACGATCAAGAAAGGCCCTTACCTTGAAGTACCCGGATGCTCGAAAGTAGCCGACCAACGCGTCAAAGAATTGAATACTCTCAACGTGCGTAAAAACACCCTCAAATTTTTTNAGAAGGCTATTCCCATCCCTGTTGGTGAAAAACTTAGTAGACATTTAGCTGACAATGAGGGGTTTATAGTTTAAAAATATGAATTCTCTAAAATAGCCCATTTTTGGCAGAATTTTAGGCTCTTTGAAAGTTTCTGGAAATCAAATGCTTAATTAGGGTTGCCTTTACCCAACGATAGATTAGCAACGAGGCGCTTAGGTGTTGTCGATGCTATTTCACGATAGGTCAAAATTTATTGAGTGAAGTAATTTTGTTAAAATGAAAGCAAATGAAGTAGCGCTTACAAGTTTTTTATCACAAAACGAAACGCAATTTATAATCCCCGTCTACCAGCGCAATTACGATTGGACTGAAGCCCAGTGTTCGCAACTATTACGTGATATCATAGACGTTGGAAGTAAGAAAGGAGACACACACTTCATTGGAAGCATTGTTTACATCCATGATGGGGTATACACTTCATCCGAAGTAAAGCAATTAGTAATTATTGACGGACAACAGCGATTAACAACCTTCAGTCTATTATACCTTGCCCTTTACAAATTTGCTCAATCCAAGGGCATGGAGGATTGGGTGAACAGAATAAACGACAATTACCTAGTTAACAAATATGCTAAAGACGATCTGAGCAAATTGAAACTCAAGCAGTCCGATGTTAACGCTCGTGCCTTTAAATTTCTTCTTAACAATAATGACCCTGGTCAATACGGGGAGTTTTCTCGTGTTATTGAAAATNTTCATTTTTTCAAAAACAGTGTTAATAGTGACAACTTTGACGTTGTTCTTCACGGATTAAAGTGCCTACTGTTTGTTGAGATTTCATTGGAACGAGGTAAAGATGACCCTCAAAGAATTTTCGAGAGTTTAAATTCCACAGGTCTTGAATTGTCGCAGGCTGACCTCATCCGAAACTATATACTAATGGGGCTTGAGCCAAATGAGCAAATAAGAGTGTTTAATGAATACTGGGACATTATAGAGCAGAATGCAAAGGATNTTGGAAAAGAAGAAAGTAAGGTATCCGATTTTATTCGAGACTACCTGACTTACAAAACCAAAAAGATTCCAAACAAAGCAAAAGTGTATGAGGAGTTCAAGGCACGCTATGCCACACGTAATTCGAAATTTTACCAGGACACTCTACAGGAGATCAAAGATTTTTCCTTTCACTACAATAAGCTTTTAAACCCTTCCAGGGAGAGCAAACCCCAACTACGGAAACAGCTTGACTATATTAAGAGACTGGAGTCAAACATCTCATTTCCTNTTTTGCTACCGGTCTATAGTGACTACGCTAATAACCAAATTTCTTCTGATCAAATTGAGGCCGTTCTAAAATTAGTCCAATCCTTTATTTGGCGAAGGTTTATCATTGGTTTGCCAACAAACGCTTTAAACAAAATTTTCATGACACTCTACAATGACGTTGATGATACTCGATATCTTCCGTCAATACAAAGGGCCCTTATGAAANAGAAAGGGGTTCAAAAATTTCCCACCAATAGAGAAATTGAAGTGGCACTTGAAGAAAAGGATGTTTACAATATTCAATCCAAGAATAGAGTTTATTTTCTTGAACTTCTTGAGAATTATGAAAATCGCGAGTACGTTTCAATTGAGAACAATGAAATTACGATTGAACACATTTTTCCACAAACTCCTGATGAAGTTTGGTATAATAAGTTGGATGATAATTCAATATCCCTGTTTCGAGATAAGTTTTTGAATACTATTGCCAACCTTACTTTATCAGGAAATAATGGCAGCTTAAGTAATAAGTACTTTCTTGAAAAAAAGGCCATGAACAAGGATGGCAAGCAACAAGGTTATAACTTCAGCCGATTATGGCTAAATCAGTATTTGAGAGAAATAGATCATTGGAATTTGGATACTCTAAAATCAAGGTTTGGATTGCTGCTTGATCGGTTCTATAAAATTTGGGAGTATCCTGACATTGAAATTGAGGAAGAGGTTGACACAGATCAAGACTACACTATTTACAATAGTCCCGATCCTCGTTACAAAAAGCTTGACTATTTTATTTGGAAAGATGAAAAAATTGTAACCGATGAAATTAGCAAGATGTACTATCATGTTATTAAATCCTTATTTGAAGAGAATCCCTCCTCATTCTATCATCAAGAAATAAAGTCCATCCTTGCCGCAACAAGTAACCCTGACGAATTGCGAACTCCATATCAGGTTAGCCCTAATTATTTCATTGAATCGAACATCGACAACAACAGTAAGTTTAGGAAGTTGAGAGCACTCCTTACGCGAGTAGACTGCGAAGAAGAGTTGCTTATAAATTTTTCTGAATTGGAGCCTGAAGATCAGGAGTTGGAAACGAAGGACAGGACTTATTGGATTGAGAGAGCAGGATTGCTTAGTGTAGGAATAGTTGATGATTGTCTAAATATTATCCATGCCATTGATAAAGGGATAACGCTTAACTACAACCAATCCTATATTGGGTTAGCTCATCAAAATCGGTCTAAAAACTTTGCGCTCTTTGTACCCAAAGAGACGTTTACCAGAACATCCATTTCTTTGCCAGACTCTAATAAGTGGGTTGAACCATTGTCATCGCGTGGATTCAAATCCATCTCAATACATAAAAGAAATGGTCGTTTGAAGTTTAGAATAAGCAAAGAGAATCTGCAAAATGACTCTAATCTGCTGAGTGAGATATTCAGAGAGTCTTATGAGTTTCGATTCAACTCGTAGCCTTTAAAAACACATTTTCCACTTCCATCAAAATACGCCTGAAGTTCCACACGGAACATTCATTCAAATTCGTTTACAATCCTTCACAAGCTTTTATAATCCTTCATAAAAGCACACAGTCGTTAATCTCCTTTTACAATCCTTAACCTTCACTTTCGGGTCTCTACATCTTTGACCCATGAACGGAGCAGAAATAAATCAAAATCATGGAGCGGGAGGCAATTGGATTGCTTTCGTGTTCGGGGCAGTGTTTAACCTTTTAGGAAATGTGAATCTCATCTTCCTTCTCGATTACGCACTCCAGGCTGTAGTGGGTGGTATTATCTGCCTCGCTTTCAAGGTTCTTGGTGATGTGTTGAGTCCTCTTTGGGAAAAGCACAAAGAGCGTGTGAAGGATTTCACCAAGATGAGAAAGATCAGGGGTTTCAAGATCAGAAAGAAGAAACGCCATGATCAAGAGTAGGCACGTATTGATCGGAGCCGGAACAGTAGCAGCCATCTATTTCGGTGGCAGCTACTTGCTCAGACTCAACAGGCTTTCAAACGAGCCTGGAGTCAGAAACGAAAGTTTCAATCCACAACGTGAACCTGAGCGGCATCGAGCTTACGATCAATGTTAAACTCAAAAATCCAAGCGGTGGGAGTATCAAGGTGAAGCATCCATTTGTGAAGATGATCTACGCAGACAAGACCGTAGCATCCTCACAAGTAAAAGACGCGAACATCGAGATACCAAAGTTCAGTGAAGTGAACCTTGAACCAATCCGCATCAAGCTTGGATTTCTTAACCTGGCTACAACGGTTCCTGCTCTGATCAAAGAGTACAGAGAAACTGGCAAGCTGAACCTGGTGGTACACACAATCACGACCATCAACGACAGTCTGCCTTATACAAAAATTGACAACATCACTTTTGGTGGCGGCAAGCCCGCATAGGTAAAGGAAAGTAGATGACGAAAGGAGGAGGCGAATGGTAGCAGACAGAAAGAGGAGGTTGAAGGATGGAAGGGAGTTCGATCATCTCTTTCCTTCCCCAAGTGAAACAGACACTACTATAAAAAAAGCGCGAATGTGGAAGACACAATGGAACTCATTCGCAAAGCATTGCCGCAAACGCAGTGGCAGACTGATAAGATAGCGAAGGTATTGAAGGGTCGAACATTGGAGGAAACATGCTCCAATATCTGGCACTTCGTGTACCAGCACATACAATATCGGAGAGACAAGGAAGGAGTAGAACAAGTGCGCAGTCCCAGACGGGCATGGTGGGACAGAAAGGACGGAGTCGATTGTGACTGCTACACGGTATTCATTCTCTCCATCCTTCGATCTCTGAAAATTGATTGTCTCGCGAGGATAACAAAGTATCCGAAGAAGTACCGGAAGTACCTCGATGGCAACATGTATATCCTATCGTTCCGAAGCCAGGTCACTTGGAAGATTACATTGAAGAACGTGACTGGTACATAGTGATTGATTGTGTGAAGGATGCTTTTGATGATGAACAACCTTATAAAGAATGTAAAGACTACGATATGAGACTTGATTATTTGGATGGATTTGATGGGGAAGAAAGAGAGGATGAGACCATCGAGTTTGCAGATTATGACAACGTTGACCTCTCTGACCTCGCTTCGGTTTACGATGACGAGGAGATGGGAAACATTTTCAAAAAAGTTGGAAAGGGGATTAAAAAGGTAGCCAAAAAGTGGGTGACAAAGTAGGCGATGGAATCAGGTTCCTCAACCGCTATGCAAACCCTGCAACGATCCTGCTGCGCAACGGCTTTTTGTTGGCGATGAAGATTAACCTGATGAATGTCGGTGGAAAGTTGCGCTATGCTTACCTCACCGATGCCCAGGCGCAAGCGAAAGGAATCAACTTGAGTGAGTTGAAAAACTGCGCTCAGTGAAAGACAGAGCTGAAACAGTTTACTGGCAAGCTGGAGGTAAAAGGCAAATCTCAAGAAGGCTATTCTTAGTGGCAAAGGTAACAAGGATAAAAAAGTACCACTGAGCGGTTTCGAAGGAGTGGACGGGTTGGACAATGTGTACGCGGATGAGGATGAGTATAACATCATTCACAGTGATGGATTTGAAGGGTTAGGAGAAATCGCAAGTGGCACTGCTATAGCCGCGGCGACCTCGGCAGTGGCTGCCATTGCAGGTGCGTTGAAACAAGTGAAAGGATTGTTTACGAAAGGTGGCAATGAGGAGAAGTCATTTCAGAGTGAGACAGACAATGCAGGCACTGCATCAGAACTCCCCGCTTCGATAGCTGAAGATGAAATGAGAGACGATTACTCTGAATCTGCGTCCGCACCAGCAGCGCAACCTGGTTCATCACTGATCTCAAAAGTTACGAGTGCTGTGTCCGCTGCCAAACCATTAGTGTCTACCGCAAGATCCCTTGTGCCGACACAAACGGCTCCGAAAGCCACGACCCCGAGTGCTCCAACAGTGAAAACAAATGAAACGACACAAGATACTTCCAATACTTCTACGGCTAGTCAGCCTGTACTATCAAATGAATCTGCCTCCAGTGGAGCTATGCTTGTACCAAGTGAAAGTTCATCAACAGGCAGTGAGGTACCGGCTCAGACTGGCTCAGAGAAAGTTGGCTTCCTACAAAAGACAACTACATGGGTAAAAGAAAATCCCGGCAAGTCGTTGCTCGTAGCCGGTGGAGTCATAACAGGAGGTTACTTACTCATGAAGGCCATGAGGAGCGGATCAGGAACTAATGGACTTGAAGGTGTTCCAGCGAAAAAGCGAAAGCGGAAACGCAAGAACAGCGCAAGCAAGAAGAACAAAGTCAAAGCACAAAATCTATTATAACATGGCAAAGGCAAAAAGAATAAAAATAAAAAGGATAAGCAGGGACACGCACTCTTTGGGCCGGCACCGGTGATGGAACACCCCATAGCACAAACAGTAACGAAAGGTGGCCTCGTCCTATTGGCTGCGATTGCTGCCGGAGGTGCAGGAGCCGCACTTGGGAAGCACTCTTTGCTCGCGGGAATTCCAGTAACGCTCGTGGGCTTTCATAAAAGAATCCATACATCATCGCAGCAGGACTTGGCCTCACGTTGAGCAACGGTTTTCAAAATCAGAATAAGACTACTGTACAGGGAGTTGATGGCTTTGATATCAAGCAGATCACTGAAGATGCAAAGGATCGTGTAGGTACATTCTTCAAGAACTTCTCTGAGAAGCTTTATCTCTCCAAACCAGCAGAGCCAAGTGCAACTGCGGGCCTCGCGGGAGATCAAAAGACGAGCAGGTCACCTACTTCGTGAACCCTTACAACAATGAGACAAAGGAACTGGATATGTCGGCTATCGACCGACTCCAGGAACAGATAGCTTCTATGAACGGAGGAATGAACGCTGTGGAGGAAACCGAGAGAGAGTTTTAAATCAAAGTGACAATTAAACAAAAAGTAAAATTATGCTGGGAGCATTAGGACAACTCATGGAGAGTGAGTACACGAACCCGACAGAGTTGTTGGGTTTGAACGGAGAGATGGATACCGAGTTGTTAGGGTATCTGAATGCGCTGAACCCCTTGCAACGGGCGAAGGCGATGAGCAAGATCGTGAAGCGACATATTCCTTCACAGGGTTCTCGCGCTGAGTTTGAGAAGTTCTTCGTAGAACTGCCCAAACACATTAAGGAGCAATTGCTCCAGGGCAAGTTGCGTCTAGCCGATCAATTGATCTATACTATCAAGCCGATCAAAGGCGCGAAGACGATCAAGATGTTTGAAAGCCAGGACGTGAAGGAGGTGAACCTGCGCAACATCAGTAATGCGAAGCTTCCTAAGAACATGGCTTTGCTCGTATCAGGAATTTATCTCTTGCATGGGGTTGCGGCATCGATGGATGTTGATGACATCAAAACAACCAAGTTTGATACCATCGAGAACGTGGGCGCATTGGCCAACGGGGAATTCAAACTGAAGGCCAACAAGAAGCAACTGGTAAGTGACACTTCCAACCGGAAGTTTGTGACCACACAGTTTGACATGGTGCCCAAGAGCTTTTACAAGCTCGCGAACCCTCGCCTGATCCATGACGATGTAGACATCGAATTTGAGATCGAGCTTGGAACCATCAAAGGGCTTGATGCAAACTCAGTCCTCTATGTGGGTCTTGAAGGAACGGCAACTATTCCTTAGTAGGTCATGGAGAAGCGTTGGGTGGATAAAATCTACACCTTCCTGGTAGACGCGGAAGGGCAACCGGTGAACAAGAAGTTTGACCTGGACAAGAACGTAAAAGTGGTGCATGGCATTATGATCAGTTCTGACAAACCGAACCTCTTGTTCTACCGGGGCTCTCAGCGCATCGAGCTTTCGGGAGAGGAACTTTTCCCTGAAGACTTTGAAAGCAAAATGTTTATGAGTGGAATGGCAGTCGCTCCGAATGACAAATACAAGTCGTTGGGTAATGGGGTCATAGCCGGAAACGGTGAACTGAAAATCCAATATAAGGACACTGCCAATCCCAACGCTCCTTTTGCGGCTTATAAAGTTATCGTCAGCCTCTTATGTGAGATGAAATGATAGTTACGAAGACCAAAAGGAGGATCATCATAGTCAAGCTAGAGATTGATAAGGATGAACGATTCAAGCCATTCGAAATCCGGCTTCCGGCCAATGTAAAAAAGTAACAGGCATTGCTGTAACAACTTCTGCAAAATGGGAACCGGGACCGTAAGCTTTCAGGCTAATGATAAGATGGACGTCTTCTATGTAATAAACCTTCAGGAGGAAGGCATTGAGCCATCGGACGAAGCTTTGATCCAGGTTGAAGACTCACAGTTCGATAGCGACAAAGCGTGGGTCACCGGAAATGTGCCAATGATAAAGCCCGTGCATGTTGAAGGTGACACGGCTATCATCAATGCATGGTTCAAAGGAGAGACGTTTGATGATCCCTTTATAATCACAGTCTATGTAGAGTGTGAGACGGCTGAAGAACTTGATGAAGTTATAGCTGACGAAGCCATTGAACAGAACAAGAGTGAGAAGAAAGACTTTCTGGAACCGATGGAGATACACTTATGACCGAGCAATTCATTTTGGAGTTCGCACCGTTGCGACTGAAACAGCAGGGCTATTCAAAGTATCATTTCCGTCACAGGGATTTCATCATCGAAGCTGGGACTACGATAACAATTCCTGCTTACAACGAAATGTTCTTTATCATTGACGAACCACCTGGGCTGGTTGTTGACTCTGATTATGGAATGTATGACTCGACAGACGATCCAATACCGGAAAGCATACATATACACCGGGGAAATTAAGATCACAAACCCAGGCGTGGAAAAGCGAAGGATAAAATTTATACAAGCAATCATTGTGAACTGACAGAATTATGGCACTACCGAATAAAGAAAAATACGAACAGAAGAAGATTGACAACCTTTTACAATACCTGCGCCTTTACCATGATAAAGGTCAACCGATTGACTATGAAATTCTGGTAGACGGTTTCAAGGCAGTTCGCAGGACAAGTGACCCCGATATGTTCACCATGTTTGAAAACTTCGTCACTGCGGACACACGGTCCATTGAAGTACTTCTTTTCACAGGCAGTAGCAACAACAACGAGAAGCGGATCTTCTACTTCGGTGAAGCTCAAAAGGAAGGGTTATCCGGTGTAGACGTAAAGAACATCGTGGACGAAGAAGTGCAGCGCAAACTGCGTGAAAAGGAATACGAGGTACTGAAGGATGAGAATAAGAAACTTCAACAGCACATCACAGACCTGGAGAGTGAGGTAGATGAACTGGAAAAGCAAAACGCCAGATTAGAAATGAAACAGTCTCCCTTGAATAGTTTTCTGGGAGACGTAGGATCAAGTCTTGTGGAGAGCTTCGTCAAGCGCAATCCAAAACTCATGGCTGCATTCCCGGGTGGAGAAGCCCTTGCCGGTCTATTGCAATCCAGCAATGAAGAACCAGCGAGTGAACAAACACCCGAATCTGAGGTAAGCTTTAAGCCGAAGGCTTCCGCAACTCCTTCTTTGAACGAAGAAGAACAGGCAGCAATCCAGTTTGTCAACCAACTCAAGTCACAATTCAGCAAAGAAGAATTTGAGCAAGTGCTTCACATTCTTCAAACGTTGGCTGACGACAAGAGTAAGATCGACCTGATCCTGAATCATGTAAACATTAAACAACAAGTATAACTATGAACAAGTACAGTTTTGAAGTGAGCATTGAGGCGCAAACGCAAGGTGAGGCAGAAGTAAAACTGTCGGCAGCATCGACCTTGATGCAGAAGTTGAAGGCACGCGAGATTGCCAAGCTTGCCGATGTCGTGAAGAATGATCCGTTGAAGACTTCCCTCGCGAAGAAGGCATTGGGTCTCTAACAGTGGAAAAATTAAAATGAACGCAGACGCACAGAAGCTCCAAAATCTCAAGACCGTAGTGATCTATTCAACACTAGGTCTTGGCACTGCAACCGGATTATTCTTTCTGGGGCGTCACCTCTATAAGAAGACCAGGGCGAACATTTCACAAAAACATAGTCTTGAAGTTGGTGATCCGGCAACCTTCGCGAAGCAGTTGAAGATGGCCTTTGATAACGACAACTACATGGGATGGGGCACTAATGAGCCAATGGTAATTCAGGTATTCAACGAGATACCGTCAAAGAGCATGTACACGAAAGTACAGAAGGAGTACGCCAATCTCTACGGTAGAAGTCTGAATGCAGACCTGGAGGAAGAACTAAGCAGTGATGAGTACAACGAGCTGATAAGAATTTTAAACGCTAAGAAGTAAATGGCTAAGAAGGCAACGAAGGGAAAGAAAACGCAGGGTAAGAAGCCAAAGAAAACAAGTCCCGCGAAAAAGGCTCCTGCAAAGAAGAAAGGAGTTAAACCGGCCAAGGTTTTCATTTACGCGCTTGCGTTAGCGGCTCTCGGTGGTGGCGGATACCTGGTGTATGACCGTCTGAAGAAACGGAAGGCGATGGAACAAAATCAAATTCCATCGGAAGCATCTTCAGATACGATAATCATCAACAACACACTGCCAACGTCCTATGCTTCCTTTACTTCACGATCGGTGTCAAGTGCCAGCGATAGTTTTCCTCTGAAAAGAGGAAGCAAAGGCTCAAGAGTTTCAATGCTCCAACAAGCACTCGCAAAGACTTCACCCGGTATTTCGGTTGATGGACAGTTCGGACCACAAACTGCCAGTGCGTTGAAGTCGGCAGGCTATTCGGAAACAGTAAGCGAATCATTGTTCAATCAGATCACCGGAGGTTCAGGATCACTGACCGTAGTGTTTAATCCTTCGGCACTGGCCACAAGTCTATACACTGGCGCACAATCGAAGAATCTGGAGCAAGTTCTGAGCGTACTGAAGCAGCTCAAAACAGTATCAGACTATTCAACTGTGAATGAGTACTACAAAAGCAAAGCTTCANTCGCAAAGACGATTGTGACCGACTTGCTGGACTATGCCTTCAAAAGCAATGAAGCGGCAAAGACGCAGATAAGAAATGAATTCCTGCGCATGGGTTTAAAGGTAAGTGGTACAGGTACGTGGAGCTTGCAGGGGATCAGGCTTTACAAAGACCTCATCACTATCCGGGAGACCGTAGTGACGGACGCACAAAACAACCGGATACCCGTGCGCAGGAATACGATACTCGGAGACGAATTGGAAGTATCGAACGGAATGACATGGTTCAAATCCATTGACAACAGCATTCTGAAAGTCCCCACCCAAGACGTCAAGTACACTTAAACAATTATTTACAATGGCGAAGTTTGAAAATTTCGCAGGCAAGCTCCTGCGATTAGAGGGAGGGTATGTGAATCACCCATTGGACAGAGGCGGCCCGACCAAGTATGGAGTCATCCTTTCGGTGTGGCAGGAACATGGCCACGACAAAGATGGCGATGGCGACATCGATGCGGAAGACATCAAGAAGCTAAGTGAGTCGGACGCCAAGTACATCGCGAAGAAGATCTTCTGGGATTACTTTCTGGCTGATCTGATCCTGAATCAATCATTGGCAGAGTTCATTGTTGATTGGGGCTACAATTCTGGAAGAAAGACTGTGGCAAAGATTGTTCAGCGACTGGCTAAAGTTACGGTCGATGGCATTGTCGGCCCACAGACGGTAACTGCAATCAATTGCGCGGATCAGGAATTGCTTTTCAATGCGCTCAAGATTGAACGCAAGGTATTCCTGAACAACATCATCAAGCGCAGACCCGACCAGATTGTATTCTATGATGGCTGGATGAACAGGGTTAATTCATTCAGCTACAAGGCAGCTTAGGCAAGAACAATTTAAACAGTAAACACATGCTATCTCGCGTCAAAGAAATATTGAAGGAATTCGACTTCACCCTATATACGAAACCGTATCAGTTGAACATTGTCGGGCTGCGAAGCAAAAATGTAAACTCAAATAGCTTTGATGACGAGATACATGTGTTTTACACAAAGCCCGATGGCAAGTGGAACTATCACATATTTCCGGCCACCACTGATCCGGGTACATTCTGGCTGAACAATCCTACATATCCACAAGGAACAGCTATCCTAGCTCAGGGGCAAAATCGAGATGCGTATGCCATTGGTCTGCATCGAGGGAAGTATGAAGCATTGGTTCAGGTAAAACCTGTTACCGTCATTCGTGACTATGACAGAGACGCGATCCTAGATTTCAACAACGGCTCGAAAGAGACAGGAAATTTTGGGATCAATATTCATCGCGCTGAAAGTACTGGCTCTACAAAATTCATTGACCAATACTCTGCCGGATGCCAGGTGTTCAAAGATGCCGATGACTTTTATGCCTTCATGCAGCTCTGCAAGCTTCACGCAAACCTTCATGGAAATTCCTTCAGCTATACGCTGGTGGACTTCAGGTCGCTCAGGCGAATCACACTCAAGCGAGTGGTAACGGCCACAACCGTATTCGCAGCTCTCGCTCTTGGATGGATTTTTACTCCAAAGGTTTATGAACACACCTAAGCCTCCATTCAGATCGGTAAGCGAGGAGTTACTCTATAATATCTACCTGAAAGTGACCAATAGTGGAACAAGCAATGGGATCACGCCAAATGACATTGACACGTTGGCAAAGCTTAACTCCTTTCTGACTGACGCAGTGCTAATGAAAGCAGACGATATCATGTTTGCCATTAACGCTTTAAAGGGAAACGTTCCAGTAGTAGCAAACTCACTGGAGAAGCTGTACAACATTGTCCAGGGCTTGACCTATCTCAAACGTGAGGACATCGACCATTTGGCGGAACTGAATGCCATTGTTCAGGATGCAGACTTAGTACGAACTGAAGATTTAACAACCGCAGTAAATGGCATCAAGGGAAATGTTCCGGTTAATGGAAACACTCTTGAGAAGCTCTACAACCTTATTCAAGGGTTTTCATTTCTGAGACGGGAGGATATTGACACTATTGGAGAATTAAATGCGCTTGTAACCGATGGCGATTTAGTGAGAGTTCAGGACTTGGCCGATGCATTAGTCGGATTGAATTTAAAGAAGAGAACGCTTCAATTTTTCTTCTCTGGAGATTGGGATGATGATGAACATTACAATCATTACCACGATAGGGACGCGTTCGTGCTCCGGGCAAAATCAACTCATTGTTGCATGACTTTACGCACCAGCTATCTGGGGTGACCTACAAGAGCCGACTTGATGTGTCAACTAGCTGGACAAGTCATTCAACGCTAACCAGCTTGCAATCCTGGATCAATGCCAATGCAACAGGTGACGAAACGACAGGAACGAAGTATTGGATCAAGTGCCTGCCGATCTACAAACAAGGATATGACGATGAAGCAATGAATATTCTAACATATAATGTACAGTAACAATGAAAGACAGAAATGAGGGGAGGATTAATCGTGATCAACTTATCACGGTGGGAGATCTTGAAATATTTAAAACAAGCCTGATACAGGAAATAAAGAATTTACTGACGAACGCTACCAGCACAACGGCGAAGAAATGGCTAAAATCATCCGAGGTTAGAAAGCTACTGGGAATCTCGTCAGGAACCCTGCAAAACCTTCGGGTAAATGGTTCGCTCAATTTCACCAAGGTGGGCGGCATTATCTTTTATGATTGCGATGAGATTCAAAAACTACTTAGGGATAATGCAGACCGTTGAGGGACTTTGTGATTTCTTGAATCGAGTCACATCAGATACAAACCTGACAAGTGCTCATGTCAGCGTATGTGCCGCGTTGTGCTCCGCGTGGATTCATAACGGCTTCAATAATCCCTTTAATATTTCTCGTAGCCGCATCATGTTGGCAGCAAAAATTAAATCCAAGACAACCTATCATAAAGTCATTGGCGACCTCGCACAATTTGGATATTTAAAGTATAACCCGTCTTATCATCCCGGTAAGTGTAGCGAAGTACTTATAATGCCTTAAAGGGGGCTTGTTGCTAGCACGCGATTTGCTATATTTAGGAAAGAATTGCAGTCAAAGAAAGTGGTGAGTTAACTGGTGAGTCAGTTTGAATGCCACTCCTAAGATAATGAAATACAGCATGTTGAGGGTGATATTAAAATCCCTCCTCCTCTGCTGAGTAGAAATCAGACAAAATCAAAACCTCGAAATCTTCACGATTTCGAGGTTTTTTGTTTTAGGGCATACTGCAAAATCCGGTATAATTGACCACTTGTATCCGGAGCAAATTGACCACCAGTAGTTGATGTCAAAATTGTGCTGCCAGTTTCAGTGTTTTAAAATTAATTAATCTTCGTTTTGTTCTACTGTTTTTTTACTCCATTTTTTCCGAAGCGATTCGCCTTTTAATTCCACCCTGTGAGCGTTGTGTACGATTCGATCAAGCACGGCATCAGCAACGGTTTGTTCACCGATTACATCATGCCATTGTTTCACCGGTAATTGAGAAGTTAATATGGTTGACCGTTTTCCATGCCTGTCTTCAATGAGTTCTAACAGGGATAACCTGGCCGGATGATCAAAGGGTTGGATGCCAAAGTCATCGATAATAAGTAGGTCTTGTCTTTCAATCCGGGCCATTTCTTTGAGTATGGAACCATCGGCCTTAGCCATCTTCAGTTGGGCAAATAACCGCGTAGCATTCATGTACAATACTTTAAATCCAATTAAGCAAGCATGATGACCAAGTGCTGATGCCAGGTAACTTTTTCCTGTACCGGTACTTCCGGTAATGAGGATATTTTCATTTTGCTTAATGAAAGATCCATCAGCAAAACGATGGATTTGATTTTTATCAATCCCTCGCCCGGGAGCATAGTCCAGATTTTCTAACGTAGCGTTGTAACGGAACCGGGCACGCTTCATACTCCGGTCAATGGAGCGGTTATGCCTGTCGTCCCATTCACTGTCGATAAGCTGTGCGATCATCTCATCCACCGTAAGACTTTCGGGGCGGGGTGTTTGCAGACTGGTTTGAAAAGCACGGTGCATTCCCAGCAGGCGCATCTTCTTCATTTTTTCAAGTGTTTCAGTGTTCATAGTNCTATTGGGTTAGTTGAAAAATAATTTACTGGTAGTAATCACCCCCACGGATGTTATCATGGTCGGGCATGGCGTTAATGTGTTCGCTCTCCGGTGAGAAGACATCGAGTTTCTTGTCCAGGATTTGAACAATGATGGGGTAGTTATAAATGCCATATTGATTNNAGCCCTTCGGCAGGCATTGATTAATCGTTGAGTACCTACTTTGCGTGCTAAACTTAAGATACCCGAACAGGATTTATAGGCTTGCTCCGGATGGGATTTTCCGTCAATGACTTTACAGATATAAGCCGCTACATCAGCATGGATGACTTTCCCTTGTTCAATAAACTTATCCGCTGTCCAATCACTGAGGTAGCGATGAGCAGAAGCTAAGTGCTCATTGATCGTTGTATACTGGTATTTGCGTTGGTTCCTGGCGTGTACGGCTATGCGCTCATAACGAAAGAAAATTTCTACCTGTGTTGAGGTGTACAGGATTTTAACCTTCTTCCCAATGAAACGAAAGGGCACGCTGTAATAATGTTTATCGACACTAAGACCTACGTGCCCATTTTTCATGACCGTCACCATCAATTGTCTTTTAAACTCATAGCGATAAGCCGGCAGAGATTGTAGTTCGTCACGTTCCAGTTCTTCGAACTGCTGTCTACGACTATAGTCTCGTCCTTTTAGATGGGCATTATTAAGTTCCTCTAAGAGAATCCGTATCGCTGCATTAAGCTCTTCCAGGCTGGTGAAGGTTCGGTGTCTGAGGGGCGCGTAAATTCTGGTGTAGATGATTTTTATAATGCCTTCCACCAACGATTTATCTCTTGGGCGATAGGCTCTGGCGGGGATTACGGCTGTACCGTAGTGTTCTGCAAAATCAGCAAACGTTTCATTGATCTGGGGTTCATATTTACTGCTTTTGGTTACTGCACTCTTCAGGTTGTCAGGAACAATGGCGGCCGTAACGCCTCCAAAATATTGAAATGCATTTTCTGTTACGTTAATGAGGTCTTCTGTCTTCTGAGAGTTGACCGCTTCAACATACGTGAGTTGACTGCATCCCAGGATGGCAGCAAAGACTTCTACTTTTCTTTCTTCACCGGTGTGTGGATTAACAATCGAAAGCTTGTCTCCGGCAAAGTCAATGTAGGTCTTATCACCTGCTTTATGTTCCAGGTGCATCACCGGATTGGTTCCGCGCACGTATTGATGGAAGTGAAGACAGAATTGACTTCTGCGATAACCCTCTGGATATTGTTCATGATACTGTTCCCAGAGCTTTTGAAGAGTCATGCCTTTTCGTTTGAGTTGTTTACTCAGTTCGGGGAATAAGCCCTGTAAAGTCTGAAGTTTTGCGTTAGAACTGCTCTGCTTATCGGCACCACCAAAGAGTATCTCCAGTTCATGATCAGTCATGGAACAGACAGCTTCATAGGTGTAGTGCCCTCGTCAAACCTGCGCAGGTAGCGCTTGACGGTATTGCGGGATACTCCGGTGAGCATCACGATTTGAAGTTTACTCTTGCCTTGCGTGTGCAAGCGGAGTATCTGACGGATTTGAATCATCGCTATTGTTTTATTGGCCATTGGACGTTGGGGTTAAGCCGCCAACGTCACAATTTTTGGCCTACTAAAACAGGCGCCAAGAAGACATCAATCGGGGGTGGTCAGTTTGACCGGATAAGGGTGGTCAATTTCGTCCGGATTTGGGTGGTCAGTTTGCTCCGGATTCCCTGGTCAGTTTGCTCCGGATACAAGTGGTCAATTACATCGGAATCTCCACTTTCAATCTCCTTAGAAAGTTCTTTTTTNAAACCCTCAATACTTTGTAATGATTTGACCTGATGGTGATTAGTTGACAAGTATGGTTCCGATTTAAAAACACCATCGTATTCCTGTTTATTCTTCAAAGCATTTGAGAAGCTGTAGGTAACTCGATAAAAACCATTTTTNACATTGAGGTAATCAAATTTATAGAAGACTGTTATCTCCTCTAAGAAAATGGATTCCTTTGCATTTTGCTCCGTCAATTCTTTCAATGTTTTTAGTCCCTTTCCACTGTAGCTAATCACCAAATCCTTATCCGATTTATCCTTATACATTTCAGGAATTGGTGTTTTNTCATCGAACTTGAATTTTATTGATTGAATGTCAGGGTCTTTAAGAATTGAAGAAGAGGCAACATTGCTAAATCCTAAAAGAAAATTCACTCTTTCTAAATTGGACTTGAAATTCTTAAACATGACTTTTATTTTCTTTTCGTCAATAAAGTCAACTCTTAAAAACTCGTTTGCTAACTCCTTAACTATTCTATTCGCTATTATCTTATCTTCCCTCGTAACTGTATTTTCAGAAATAACAACAAGCTTATTGTCTTGCTTTCTTACTACTACTTCTGATTTACCCCAGTTGGTGTTTACCGATAAACTGCTTGTTGGGTCTTTGAGCTCTGTAATTAGAGTAATCTTGAATTCTTCCTTATTAACTGGATCTTGGAAGAATTTGATTTTATCATTATTAACGATTTTGGTATTTAACCCTTCTGTTAGGTTATCAAGGTTCGGCTTTACTGATTTAAAAACAGATTCAAGTGTCTGATTTTGTTTTATATTGTAAAACTCATTATTCGTATGGACATTTCTATTTTTAACATTGATGTACGACTTGAAATCCTCTAATTCATTGGGGCTAAATAAAAGAGTCGACATGAGATTAATAAGCTTAGCTTTATCTGCACTCTTCACGAAAATTCCTTTCTTCGCTAAAAAGTAAATTAAGTCATTGGAGGTAATTGCTTCAGTTTTTAAGAATGGTTTCAGCAAGTCGCCATATGGCAATATATTTATGAATGCTTCATTTATATGCTTGTCTGAATCCAACGCCTCTTGTTGGGATTCCTCATATTGTTCATTTTTACTAACTACAACCTGTGTGCTGGGTAAGGAATCCAGGGTATTTACATCAGCCTTTATGTAACGAAATATTTTTATTTTCTCATCAAGAAGCTCTTCATTAAAAGAACGAATAACTTCTTTAGAATCATTGCCGTGTTTTAATTCATCATAATCAGGAAAGTATAAACGATACTCATTCCCAAAACCACTTGTCAGGCGAATAGTAAGCCAAACAAGCTTCTTCAAAGATTCCATAGAAAATGAATCTGAACAAAATAATAAGAAACTGATTTTGGATTTATCTTCCTTTGCAATTGGGATTACTGATGAGTTAATATATTGAACAGGTAATTTTAAACCTCTTTGGCCAATTTTATCAGGACTTTGATTTGCTTCTGTAATTGGATAGAGAAATTTGACAGGAACTTCATCACGATAATTCTTTGCCGTTGCAATGGTGCTTATTAAGAAATTCGCTTTGCTATTATCAATGAGAAAATAATTCACGTTCTCATTGAGTAAATTTCGCCTGTAATTATCTTTTGCATGATGAATAAAATCGCTTGACAGTTCACTTGATTCAGTTGTTAGCCAGAAAAGTAAACTGTAGTATTCTGTGCTTTGATACGATTTTATTGGAACAGATTTTTTNTGCTGGAAATCATTAAAAATTATATCTGTATCGCTGATGTACTTTAGTATTTCCTTTNNTGAGCTATCTGGATATTTAATGTCATGAAGTGAAGAAACCATAACGAAATCGCCTGTATTTTCTTTCAGTTTACTTTCCAGACTTCCNAAAAACTCAATTTGATGCAAATCATTTTCAGAAGTATGATCATTAAAAATCTCAACTTTTGGGTTTTCACCAAATTGATTCCATCCTACTAACTCTAAAATTTTCTTTGCAATTCTTTGATTAAAAGGTATGTTCTTATGTTCAACTGGTGGTGCTAAGGATATAAATGGATTTGTTTCAACTTGCTTTTCAATTGCCGTTATCCATTCTAATAATTTTGCGTCAAACTCTCCTTGCTTAATTTCACTNCCGACTACTGAACTTGTTCCAAAGTGCATAGTCAAAACCTTAACAATTATCTCCCTAACTTTCGGAGATATTTTNGGCTTTCCCTTTTTCTCATAATAGAAATCAATTTTTGTAGAAGCCTGGTCAATAAGCGCTTGAATATCTATCGTTTTAAATTCTCCAATCTTTACCTTTCCAATCTCTTTTTGCTTCAACAATTTGGCNTGCGGATTGCCTACCAAGATCAACTCATATTCTTCCATTCCAGGTGAGTTAATTTCAAGTTCTTTACACCACTTTTTNGCAGCAGCCAATCCGATAATATTTTCGGAAGATTTTACTTGAGTGACTTTTACTTTGTTTTCAGGATATGTCCATTTTATATCAACTTTTTCCGATTCATCTTGTGGTTCTAATGTAACAGATAGCCAACTGTTACCAGTTTCTAAAGCATCCAAAACACAAATTATTGTTTGAATGATATATCCTCTTATACCGGCATTACCTCCCATACTTTTATATTTTATTTAAAACCCTGACTAGTAAAAAGCCCACAAACCAACGTTAATTGAATACAGTTGGCATAATGGGCTTATTCCGAATGTATGAGTTTTTCAAGAATTATAAAATCAGTCAATATTTACGCAGCCTTAAACATTTCCTCAACCTCAGTCATTGACACCTTGAAGCGTTTAGGCATACCGAATATCTTAAAGATAATTATTACCTGGTTAATGCTGTAAAAGTGTCCCGTCTTCTTTCCGATCTCGGTCTCGTGTTTCTTCACCCATCTCTGAAACGTTAACCAGCATACACCGTAGAAGTCCGCCAGTTGCTTGTGATTGTAGGGTTTCAATACAAAGATTTCTGGTTTGTTTCCGGTTTCCTCGGTTTTGTTGATCTCGCGTCTCATATTATTTGTCGTGTTATTATTTCTCGGCTCGGTTTGCAATGTTAAGTAATGCTTACTAATATTGTCAAGTTTTACTAAACAAATTAATTTATGCTGACAAAAGATGTGGTTGGAAACCAAATTAAGGCACTTAGACTCGAAAAAGGGCTTTCTCAGGAGGAATTTGGGGCTCAGGTTGAACTTAGCCGGTCTGCCGTGTCACAAATAGAAAGCGGTCAGATTTACCCATCTTTGGAGACAATTGATAAGATAGTTAAGTATTACTCAACAAGTTGGGATAAGATTATCGGAAGAATCTCTGTAACAAAAACTGCTGAGACTCCTCAGATTCGAACCCTCGTAACAACCGTAGACAGTTCTGGAAAGGACAACATCGTGCTGATTCCAATAAAAGCACAAGCTGGTTATCTGCTCGGCTCTCATCAACCAGAATTCATAGAACGACTCCCAACGTTTTGGATTCCAGGCCTGAACAACGGAACATATAGGGCTTTCGAAGTGAGTGGCTACAGTATGCTTGCCGACCGCGCAGGATTTTATCCTGGTGATATAGTAATTGGCGAATACGTTGAAAAATTAGACGACATAAAAGATGGCCTTGTATATATAATTGTCAACAATGCACAGGAGGTTGATAACATAGTCTTAAAGCGTTGTTTGAATTATCTAGATAAAGGCGGAGTGCTCATTTGCAAATCAGATAACAAAGACCCGCAGTACCCAACATTTCCTCTCCCGGTTGAGAACATAAAAGAGGTTTGGAAATTTAAAGTGAAACTCACTCGCCAGGCTCCTGAGCCATCCGGACTGTACGAGCGAATCAATGCGCTTGAAGGAGATATGGTTTTGCTTAAAGAGCAACTCAAGAAAAGTCCATCTAACAATTAAGTCTTTAAATTCAAAATATCATGAATGTCACTTGATGTGAAAATTACCTGTTGAGGAATTCCAAATAGTTGAAATATTTTCCTCACATGGAGAATGAGGTAGAAATGGCCAGTCTTTTTCCAGACCGCATGCTTAACCTTTTTCATCCAGTTCCTAAATGTTGACCAACTCACGCCATACATCTCCGCAAGCAATCTCGGATAATCCATGTAAATGGTTATGAAGGAATTTCAAACTTTATTAACGATTTCAAAAGAATCGATAACTAGCTACGGATAAGACTAATGTTGAAATAAAGTTGAATTTCAGTTAACTACATTTAAAATAAGGTTGTAATTGCCGTTAAAGACAATTAACGATTCGGATCATAGTTAATTTGCTTTTTCTCAAAGCGAGATCACTTAATTGAAATCCCACCCTTACTTGAAATCTTTGAGGATGAACGGGGTTTTGCTTTTGATTATTAAGATTATACAATGCAGTCACAATCATATTCATCTTCGGGTGAATCAGAAATCTACGACCGGCCCCAATAAAATAATTATAATTCCATTTGTTCTTTTCGTTTTGTTCAATTGTTTGTCGCGACCCACCAGATACTTCACCTTCCAAATAAGCATACCAAGATTTAACGATATCATAATTCATAAAAGCTCTTACTGAGGTATTACTAGGAGAAACATACCAGCTATAATTTATCGAATCACCAAAAGTAGCGCGATAATTCATACCAGCACCAACAAAAACGAGATGTAAATTTATAACCCACTTGTGGCGAAAGATCAATGGATATGGGCTGCGTACTAAGCACATTAAAAGTTCCTCCTATGACTAATCTTTCAAACAATGTCTTTCCTTCCATAGAAGTATTTTTCCTTGCATTACTTAAATCATTTGAATTGGCAAATGCATTGTACCTGGAAAACAATTTGCTGGCCATCTGTCCAGCCGCCTCCAACTTAGTTGGATTCTTTGCGAAGTAGTCTAATGCCTTTTCGACCGCTTTGTCTTTGCCAACCTCCAAAACGCTGTCCTTGAGTTCATCTTTATAATTACTTACATTATATATCTTTTGAATATTTTTCACTTGATCAAAATAATTACTCGCATTGGATAGGGTTCGAAATTCAGACATTCTTGCCAATCTCGTCTCGGCATAACGTTCTGAGTATTCAAATAAATCAGAAGGGTTGTAAAAAAAAGATCTTAATGAATCAATGCCTGAAAACTGTTTGGAAATATCGTCCCATGTAGCCGAGTCGAGGACATTATGATGTTCCTCAAGAGCTGTGAAATTCGGATCGTTTTTAAGTTTAGCTATTAATATATCTTTAACATAAGCTTTTGCTGAAGATTTGATACTGTCACTTGCAGTTGAATCATTTATTATGCTAGTCAATGAGTTAATAATGTGATTTAGACTATCCTGCGTGTGATTAACGTTTTGAGGTATGTTTTTAGAAAGATTGCGATTCAATCTAGCTTGTTTGCGACCAGCACGAGCTACGCTATCCCAATTTCGTTTTTGCTGCCTATTAAGTTCCTTGAAGTGCTTAATACTATCTCTCTTAAAGTAAGTGTAAAACTTCTTCATCCGGCTATGACCCGACTTAAGTGTACTAAGTTTTCTCTGATGATTGGACGATAGATTTATATTAACGGATTGAGAGAATCCCTGACTAACTAAAAGCAACAGCGCAATTGTAAAACAGAAATTCTTCATAGCATCAGAAGATTACGTTTATATTAAAACTTACACTCTTTTGAAATATCGATAGACTAGAAACTTCCTCTGGGTCTGATCCTGATCCACCAAATCTTATAAGGTTCCGCCCACTTAATGAAACTGTTGTTGAATACGCTGACTGAGTAGGAAGTTTAAAGCCAATTGAAATATCTCTTAGTTTGACGAATGAAGAGTGACAAAACCCATATTACTTGCATACCAAGTGTAATTATCTACTGCCTCAACTAACATTGTCGCCACGATTGAGTTATAGTTCAATTTATTGAACCATCCAGCTTTTAAAAATGGTTTGCTGTAGTCGCCCACAGAATTATTTCGATCAAATCGTATTTTGGAATTAGAAATCACTAAGCCACTCTCGAATAATAATGCAGGGTCATCAATAACCTTGTAGCGACTGTCCAATTCCAGGCCCGTATTGAAATATTGATCTGGCGCCATAGAACTATTATTCTGCAAATCGTAGCGTTCGAAGTTCTTAAAGTAATTAAGTGTGACAGTAAGACGCGAAGCCAAAAATCCAAAATCGAATCCCGACTCAAAGTTTTTACACGATATACGCTTCTAACTTCAAAAGGAAGAGAATAATAATCCGTATTAATTACAGGATACGCACTAAAAGGAAGTGCAGTATGTTCACCTATGCTTGCGCGTATTTTCCCAAATGAAAGAAATGGCGTACCGACCAATTCACTAAAAACAAATGCCGAACTAATTGAATACGCATCAGCGAGAACGTTGCCATTGGATGAATTACTGTGGCTTCCGTGTTTATAATGTGTAGAGAAATGCAACAAGCGAGCATAATTCATATTTGCCTGCATCATAAAATCCGGCTTTTATCAGTCCAATTAGTTTCACTTTCTAACTGACCTGGACCATACTGCGGGCCATATGCAGAGCGAGATTCATCAACATTAATAGCAGAGTATTGAGCTCCAGCAAATCCTGAAATATTCAACTTTTCTCCAAGGTTCTTCGCTGCGTTTACGAAAATATTGAATTGCCCACGAGAGCTTTCTGTCTGAGACTTTAATCTCCAATTTGTACCGAGTCGTTCCATGCTGGAATCATATCTCGAAAAGACGAGTTGCGAGGTTGCCGTTAACCAATCATTCAACTTGTAACGTGCTACCAGATTCCCATTTAAAAATAAATCTGCATTGCTGTCTTCAGAACTCGTAGTTGTTGCCCCGCCTACTGTGAAGGTATCACTGTATTTACTGTATCTTCCATCTACAATTAACCGGAAGTCAAGCTTGTTATTAACCCGAAGGCCCGTATTAACTTTTAAATTATGTACATAAGGCTCAGCGTATGACTGAAAAAACTTTTTCTGAAGTGTATAAGACACTCGTGTATCAATAGAGCCAAAATCCTGACTGAAGGAAATTGCATTTGCCAAATGCCACTCATCCTTTCTGGTTGATATACCAGTTTGTAGGTTGGTAATATTACCCCAACCATTGGTTGCATAAGCATTAAATTCAAAAACCGGTTCTCCGTTGCCTTCACCAGTTTTGCTATTCAAAACAAATGCCCCATTATTTACACCACCAAGAAAATTTAATGTGTTAGTATTACTAAAAGCAGAAATAGAAGAAAAGTCAAAGGAATTTAAGTTGAGATATGAGCCGATACTATTATCGAATGGAACGCCATCGATAATTACCAACGTATTATTTGAATATGGAAAAGGACCAGTTCGTATCCCCGTAGTATTTACTTGATCAAAATACCCAGGAATAGTGAGCCCAGGAACCTGCCCCCTCAATACGTTAAAAATACTTACACCTGAAGAAAAACGTAACTGATCTTTAGAATCAATTTTTTAACATATGAAGTTGTTGTAGATAAGTGATGTGAATAGTAAGGCGTAACCGATACAACATTACTTCCTACACTATCCCTTACTATTAAGCGAGTACTGTCCTGCCCCTTCGTTAGAAAAGTGATTAATATGAACACACAGATCAGTAGCCTTGACCTCATCTGTTTTTCAGCTTTTGATATTAGTGTACTGTTTCCTTCCTGAAGATACACCATCAATTAACTCTTCAACTTCTAACAGCGACTTGGTAAGTTGAATGATCTTAAAATCAACATCAGGCGGTGTGCACGGAGGTTCTCCAACAGGTTGTATACAAGACCCGAAACCTGACAAATCAATTTGATTATTGTCCCTAAATTCCCATGTACCTAATTTGACTACCTTGTTAGTGCCTGTTGCAGAAAGAGGGGCATAAACCTCATTCTCGCGAGTGTAAGAGCCGCTGCCATTAAAAGTAAGGATTGTGCTTTTGTTTGTATTTATTGTATTGGGTTGATATTTATACTCATAGTACCAAATACCAAGTGTAAGTTGAGACTTGTCAAGTTCTGACTCTTCTTCAGAACAAGATTGAAATATCAAAATTATGCAAATGCATGACAATAAAGTTCTAATAGTCAGTCCTTCACTTTTCAAACTTATAATCATTTTACGTGGGAGCATAAATTATACTAGTTTTTATAAACCTTTGTAGTTCAAGGTGATTCAAAAATCCTAACATTTAATCACTACCGACTTATCCTCAATCTCCTCTACTAAGGCTGTAATCCATTGGCCTCTATCATAATAATCCAATTCATTTTTTGTGATCGGGCTTTTATGGTTATGCGCTCTGTAGAATGATTCGCTCATAATGTAATGCTCATTCCCATCATGATCAGCTAACTTAAACAACCAATCTTGTTGTTTTGTAAAATTTATATCTATTATTCTCAATCTCATGATTACTTTATTACACGCTTGATAGTACTCAAATCTGGAACAAAATACTGAGTCTTTCCACCTAGCCATGGAAATTGCATTGCAGTCTTTCCCACATAGATAGTTGAACCGGCCTGAACCTCCCAGTTTGCAACCTTTGTCATGGCATTCCATTCAGGCCGTATAGCCATTCCAACTCTATCTAAAAAGTGAATTTGGACGTTGAGTTTGTCATGAATCTTCCTTTTGCAAAAGCATTTACATTATCATAATACCTAGAAAGTACCATCGGCTTATCCAACGTAATTTCAGTGTATCTGCCAAATTGAAATGTATTAGCAACATCATCTGATAATCCAGCTCCCTGTGCAGCAACTCTGGTTAAACTTGGAGTAGACGAAGGTTTTCCAAAACTCCTTCCTCCCATATACAACATTGCCAATCCACCAGTAAAGTCTTCCCATCTACCAATATCACTTATGTTCTCTCTACCACGCTGCCACATGGCTGCAGGATCTTTAATATCGGTACTTATTGAACTGTAGGCAAAAGAAAGTCCCTTCTTGAGACTTTTGATTCCAGAATCTGGGCTAGCCGCAAAATTTACCATAGAGGCTATTCCATTTCCAAATGATACAAATGAATTATAAGCAAATTTTCCTGTGTGATACCATTTATCGTCAGAATCATGAGCCATCTTTTCTTCATAAGCCATTGACTCTAATCCTTCCAATTCTATATGCCTTATCAACATGTTTTCACTAAAAGCATACGTGCTATTGTGCACATATTTCTCACTCAAAGGGTCAACTGCACCAAATCTTCCAATAGCTGGATCGTGCATACGCCACTTAAATTGATACCAGCCCAAATCCAGGTCTTTCTGTAGTTCCTGGCCTTGGAACAGATAGCGATTACGAAGTTCGGCCGTATAATTGCCTGGTGAAGTTTCTTTTAAACGGTCGGCCTGATATAAGTTATAACTAAGGCCAAAAGGATAATAGTCAGAAGATTGAAGCACTTGTAGTGCCGTGTTGTTCTTTTCATGAACTACATAAGTTTCATCAAAATATACACTCGCGGCAGCGCTAATGTTACTTTCATTAGCTACGTATATGTACAAATAACCATTTCGATCGGCTGTGAAAGACCGACTAAGTTTTTCGAAAGCGTTGTAAGCACTTGAAGTTATCGCCTGACCACCAGAACCGACATATGCATAATTGCTGTCAAAGAATAGCCACACCAAATATGCTTTGGGCACTGTGGTGCTGCTACCCATGCCAGCAGAAATTCCAGATAAATTACTATTGAATGACTGGTAAAGAACAGCTGTTTCACCCGTGCTTATAATGCTAAATGGTGAGGTAAATGCTGCAAGCAGTGCCGCTGTTGTAATTACCGAATTAGAACCCGTTATCTGATTGTACCTGGCATATGTTTCCATATAAACCCTGTCTCCGGTTGAAACAGCAAGCATCTTTGCAGGCCCAACCGGGCTGTAGCCAGTATAGCCGTTGCACCGCGCTGATTTATCAGGAACGACAATCTGATTAGAAGAAGGAGTTTTATTGAATGTGGCATTGGAATGTCGTGTCTCAGCAATATTCTTAAATGCTTGTTGCTCCGCTTGAGCAACAGACGGATCGCCAAGAGGATTCTCCATCGTTGCCCGATAGGTTAATGTTTCTCTTAATGGACCATATACCAAGCGAACATTTCCCTGATGATCTTTATAGAAGTATTCGTAATCAAATGTTCCATTATTACTCATCATTCTTCCTTCCTTGGTATTAAAGAAGGAAATCGTACTATTATCGTATTGCGCACCNCCTACATAGTCAGTTTTCCAAACTTGAGTACCATTAATTCGAACCAGCTGGCTCAATTTATTTCCTGCTGCATCATAGGTGTATTCAATTTTGTCAATGGTTCCATTTGAGCGAGTAAATTGAACTTCTTTTACAAGGTTGAGATAGTTATAAATAATAGAAGAAATACTCTTGTTATGGTCAAATTTCAAATTGCCATTTCTATCGTACATATATTCCTCCGTTACACTTGCACTAGCTGGAACATAGCCGATTGATGAATTACCCGTATCATCAATATCAATAAGCCTATTGCTATGCTTGCTATTAAGCCGATATCCGTACTTAAGTTGATCGATAATACCCTTTGAATTTTCTACTCGACCATACCTGGTAATTGCTGTTAACGGATTGCCTGTTGCATCAGTAACTTTGATATTTCCATTTTTATCATAACCATGAATGATTTCATCAAACATTCCCGAATCACCAACCCAGGACGGTGCAGACCAACTTGAAGTGTTTTTAGCATAATGCGCTTTGGTTAATCTACTCAACACGTCATATTCAAACACATAGATTCGTTCTTCCGGAGTCCCTTGCTTATTATCAGTCTTCCATTTAATAGCAGATATATTACCATCATAAAGACTTTTTGANTTAACCACATCGCCTGTAGAGCCAACACCTACGGGGTTTTGCAGATAATATTGTAACTCCATTCCAAACAAGTCATTGGTATCATCATTCGAAGAGTTTTGTGTGAATGATGTATTATTAATGTTTGTCAACCAACCCTTTATGTTATAGCGATAGTCAATTGACTGAAGAAATGAAGCAGCATTATCAGTTGAATGAATATTTTTNTCAACTAGCTGTCCTATTTCATTATACTTACTAAGTGACATAATAAATTCTGGCTGTGTATTCACCTGATAGTAAACAGCCAATTGCCTTCCGGCATGGTCATAAGTATACCGATGTTGAATAGTTAAGTTAGAGAATGAATTAAATAGTTGCTCCTTTTCTAAATTTCCGGCAAAATCAAATTTGCTGGTAGTGCGCACTACACCTCCCAAATGGCTTTCTGTAATAACCTGCACAGGCTGATATTTCTTGTTGTAATGTGTTACAGAATTAAGCCATCGGCCATCACCCCCAATCATTCGCACTTTTGCTCCAGTTACCTGGCCTTTCAAGTCGGTCAACAATTCTGTGTTTTGAGGGTAACCGCTTACATTAATAAAACTGAAGTTATTCGTTTGAGCGTCCCAACCAGTATAAGAAACAAATGAATAATTGTCATAATAGTTTACCGTCATGAGATTAGCTTCACTAATACCTGATGTCGGAAATGTAGACGTAAGAGTATATCCTGTACTATTATTCAATTCAGTTTCAAAACGAGTGTTTGATGCTGTTGCATTTGTGCGGAGTGTTGCTAAAGCTGTGGTGGTTGTATACAAACCCGTTATGATTGCCCGGTTGAACCTATCGTACTTGGTAAATGTATATTCATTCCTGGTTCGCTGTTCAGGATCTTGGGTAAGAACTACTCGGTTCCATTTATCAAAAACAGTAAAGAACCATCCATTCGTACCTTCAATATATCCAGGTACACGTTTGGCTATCTCTCTCTGCTCGCTGTCATACTGATATTGAAAGGCCCAGCGATCAAGGAACAATTGCTTATCCGCAGCTATCGCATTATCAAATTCAGAGGCAAGTCTGGCAACTCCTTCCGGCTGTATTACAAACATTCGCAGTCCNAGTGGCGAATACACATAATGTGTATCAAACCAATCTGTTCCATTCCCGACTCTGGTCATTACAGTCAAACCTCTGTGATTATTATACACGCGGGTTATCTTACCTTCTTCATCAATTGTTTCTTGCACAACTAATAAATTAGGTGCATAAAAGCCATTCCTTTCAGGAATGCCTGAAATGAAATCTTTCCAATAAGGCACCTCACTTGCAACATTCAATTTTGTATAGCTNGACAACTTTTTTGGTGATGCATTCCATGAATCATCGCGGGGACCTGTTACTTCCGTAATTCTGTTTAATGGAGATTGTTCAAAAGTATTGGTCTTAAATGCAGCCACAGAAGTGGCAGCAACAGCTGAAGGTGGAATAGCATAAAAATTTGATTGAGCGCTCAACAAAGCATCACCTCTGAATTTGCCATTGGTTTCATTCGAGTTCGTGTAAGGTAAATATTCTTTCAGCTGCCGGCCATACTGATCATATTCATACGGTTGAATTACATCTGATGTAGAGGGNCTACCCTGCACGCTTACAGTTTGAAGATTTCTTCCTAATCCATCAAAGTACTTATAAGTAGTGGTCTTCTGTGTTACCGGAAGTGCAGACACCTGTTCCTCCTGTGTCACTCCACTTATCAAAACATTTTCTACTCGAATAAAATTTTTATCAAGTGAAGCAGGCTCATTATTGTTTATATATGCAGTAATCGGAAAAGAAGAACTCTCGCAACCATTGCTGGTATTAGAAGTTCTCGTGTAATAGGTAGTAGAAGTAGTAAGGGTAGGCGTGCTGTAACTTGTTCCTGTAAAAATCGATGTCCCACCAACCGATGCTGAATACCACTTAACAACACTGCCGTTTGCTCCAGGAGTAGCATTGAGTGTTACCATCCCTTTGCCCGATCGCGACACATTGTTTCCACTTGGAGGAGATGGTACTGTATTAATTGTTGCAACTACAGCCGTGCGTGTTGATGTGCTTTCACAGCCTGTTGAAGTATTATATGAACTAATATAATATGTGGTGCTGACGCTTAGACTTGGAGTGGGGAAACTCAATCCTGTTGCCAGAGCCGTGCCTCCTGTCTGTAGTGAATACCACTTTACATCATTACCATTGGCTCCGGGTGTTGCTGTAAGTGTAACTGTACCTGTGCCGCAACGCGATGCCCCATTACCAGTTGGTGATGAGGGAATGTTATTAATTGTAGCTATAACCTGAACTCTGGCCGATGTACTCTCGCAGCCAGTCGAATTGTTGAATGTACTTATATAGTACGTTGTTGAAACATTTAAACTCGGTGTTGGAAAACTCAACCCAGTTGCCAAAGGGCTGCCACCAGTTGATGTCGAATACCACTTCACATCATTACCATTGGCACCCGGAGTTGCTGTAAGTGTAACTGTGCCTGTGCCGCAACGCGATGCTCCGATGCCAGTTGGGTGAGGGCTCNNAGCATTAACTGTTGCGGTAACAGCACTGCGAGATGTATTGCTTTCACAGCCAGTGATGTTATTGTAGGAGCTTATAAAATACTGGGTAGTGCTACTCAAACTTGGAGTGGGAAAGTTCGTACCCGTTGAAAGCAGGGTGCCATCAACAAAAGCTGTATACCATTTAATGTCATTAGCATTCGCGCCAGGTGTTGCTGTAAGCGTTACCGAACCCGGACCGCATCTTGCTGCTCCGCTGCCTGTTGGTGAAGAAGGTATCGGATTAATGGTAGCAACTACAGCTGTGCGTGTTGATGTGCTTTCACAGCCTGTTGAAGTATTATATGAACTAATATAATATGTGGTGCTGACGCTTAGACTTGGAGTGGGGAAACTCAATCCAGTTGCCAAAGCCGTGCCTCCCGTTTGTAGTGAATACCACTTTACATCATTACCATTGGCTCCGGTGTTGCTGTAAGTGTAACTGTACCTGTGCCGCAACGCGATGCCCCGTNNTACCAGTTGGTGATGAGGGNNTGCAGGGTTAATTGTTGCAGTAACCGGAATTCGTGGAGATGTGCTTTCACAACCAGTTGAAGTATTAAATGAAGATACATAATAGGTAGTTGAAATACTCAAGTTTGGCGTAGTATAACTAGTGCCTGTGCTGACCGCAGAACCTCCATCTGCACCTGTATACCATTTGAGACTATTAGCGTTGGCACCTGGAGTACCTGAAAGAAGTACTGTACCTGTGTCACATCTTGAATTACCGCTGACAGATACAACTCCAGAGGGAATTGTACTTACCGTTGCTGTTATCATTACCCTCCTACTCTCTGCTCCAGTAGTGGTATTATAGCTACTTATGTAATAATTAGTTGTTGAGGTGAGATTAGCTGTTAGGTAACTTGGTCCAGTTCCTAATAATGTTCCACCTGAACAGAGATCATACCAACGAATTGTATTTCCATTGGCTCCAGGCGTTGCAGATAAAGTGATCTGTCCGTTGCCGCAAACCAAACCATTTGTAGGTATTGGGCTTGCAGGAATTGCAGGAAGCGATTGCAGTAAACTACTCCAGCAATTTGAATTACTTGATTTTGACCTTAGGTAATATTGACCAGAACTCGTAACAGTAAAAGAAACACTGTTTCCATAATCCGTAACAGATCCGTTGGGATCAGTTTGCCAATACCATTGAGTGAATTTTGGCGGAGCAGAACCTCGCGTTATTGTGATATTATCGCAGGAGCTAGAAAAAGTAAACGTGGTAGATGGTGTGGATGGTGTTGAACAAGTTACTGTTACTGCTAGATAATTTACCAGATTTGGACCATTATAGAAATAGACATACTGCGTACCGCCATCCTGAAAATTAACTGTTGCAGAATGGCTCATTCCACTGTGAGTCTGAGTGACCACATAACCACCACTCACTGTAAAATTGGGGCTGGAATAATTTGCATCATCAAACAGCGAATAACTTGTATTTACACCAGCGTTAACGGCCGTTGGGCCATCAATTGTTTGAGCGTACACCCCAATTGCAATTGTTTGCAAAAACCAAAATATTGCTAAGTGATTAAAAACTTTAAGAATCATAATGCTTTTAATATTTAATGGTAATCTGGTAATCCGAATAAATACTTTGCTAATCTTGTTCAAGTATAGACAGTAATGGTGATGCCATGATGCCAATAGTGTATACATAGTAATAACTAACGTTGAGAACACAACGGATTACTAGCATAGTTTGTCAGAGTGTAAGAAGCTGTGAAAGTATTTCCACAAGCATCCTGACCAACGCATCTCACATCCCATGTACCCGTTATAGTTGGATCTCCAAAACCAACTGGTGAAGAAACGGATGTGCTTGAAAGCGGCCCAGCGAGAAAAGAGATTTGATTCCATGCTCCGCCATTAAATCTGTACTCCCATACAACATTAAAGACATCTCCTGGCTGATTAATACCATTAGTAAAATTAGCTGTCAGAGTGGTCGATTGCGTTGGAGGAGCTAAGGGGCAAATATCATATGTTGTTGGACCAGTGACTGATGCTATTGCTCCACTTACCGGCCTATAAATATTAATGCTCGTTTGAAGCTCTTGCAGGGTATATTCAGGATTCTGTTTAGTAAGTTTTACCGAATATGTACCCGGCTGTGCATAGATGTAGTTTGTACTTGAATTAGTTGTAGACTGAGAATTACCATCACCTAAGTTCCATATATACGTGGTTTGCCCGAATTCTAAATTCTCGTAACTAGACAGAATTACGCTTTGGCCAGAAACTGGGCAACCAGACTTACTAATTACAGTATTCGAAAATCCTTCACTTTGATTCTGATAGTGATAACGATAGCGGGACATAATCTGATCGTCATGGTCTCGCTCAATTTTCAGCCGATTGAAATTATCATAGGAATACTTACTGACTATGGTATTGGGGTCTGTTACTTGTGTTATTCCTACGAGTGGTTTATGAATATATGAAGTCTTATGCTCAAACGTACCCGCATTGAGTGCTGACGAAGCAAGTAATGAGTTATTGTACCCCCATGTATATGTGCTCTGAATTCCAGCCTCACTTGTCTCTGTTAATGGATTACCGTATGCGTCATAAGAATCTATACTTCCTGACAATTTGAAATTCGCACTATTNAGTCCACGAAAAACATTTGCACTAACAGTTGACCACGCATATGTTGTAAAGGCATTACCAACACCAGCTTTTAGCTTATAGGTCTCTGATAGATAAACTCTGTTAGTTTGAAACTCTTTAAATTTCTTCAAGGAAGCACCTAATAAGTACTTTGACGTCACACCCCTTCAGTTCGTTCTAAATAATTCATTGTTNTCAATAGGCACACCTTCGATTTTCTTTGCTTTAAGCAAATGAATCGCTTTTGCTGTTAAGTCAGTTGGGGTAGCGGTTGTTGTATAATCCAACGGATACTTAAACTCATTAATTAACCTCTCTCCTGAGGGAAGTGTAGTAACCGTTTTTCTTGCTATTAAATCAGAAACGGGAGCAGTCTCTCCAGGGCGATAATAAAAGTTTTGAGTTGTTGTGACAGCAGTTTTTGCTTCATTACCCGGATCAACTTGATCATATATTTTNGATTCAATATAATCAAGATAAACCCAATCAGTTTTGTAACTATAAAATGATGCGGTAAAGATTGGGAACCCATCAAACACATACTTACCCGGCTTAAGGCCATAAATTACCTGAGGCGTAAATCCTGTTGGATTTATATTGTATATATATGTGTCAATCTTAAGGTTTTGTCCAGCCTCATTCTTAGTAGTTATTTTTTTAAGATANCCGCGTTGGTAATCAAAATTATTCATTGGGGCAAATGGAAAGTAGTCTCCAGTGGTCAATTGATTTGCTTGACCTGACGCATCTGATTCTGGTGCAAATCGTAGATAATCGGTATTGGGGTTAGTTGTAGGATTGTAAAACTCGAATATCTCCTTGCCGAGTCCAGCCCTAACCTTTTCAACTAAACCATATCCAACAAACCCACCTTTAGTTTTATTCAATGATTGATTGACTGGAACAGAACTAGAAGATACAGTGTTTCTTGTGATACTGGCATTAATTGTTTTCACTGGAAACACATTTGAATATTTAGCTGAGAAACCTGCAGATTGTCCATTGCTATATAAATAGGACACATCTTCTGACAAAGGAATATTTTTATCAGGGAAANNTAGGAGATTTTTGAAACACGAAGACCTTGATTTTGCTGATATTCTATCGAAACCTTTGAACCATTTCGGTTATAAATGTTCTTGAGAGTGCCAGCTTTTGCTCTTTCTNGCCACGCTAGAATGATTAGTTCCACCTGGGCGGAGGTACAACGCTCCAATTTCATCCTTAAATAAAGAAGCGAACACGACTGGCATTTGTATTGAGGCACCGTATGTATCGGTATAATAAGTATTTCTCAAAGTATGGCCCGCAAGATTGCTGTTGAAATAGCCATAATAATCTTGTTTTGCAGAAAGCCTTCTTGGCAATATATAGTCTGTATTATATTCAAATGAAAGAAGATTCTGACTNGACGTTACCAAAAAAGTCTCATTTACAGATGACAGTAAAATCCGATAATGATCCGCTGCAAGCATCGCAGCCCAGTCTCCTTCGGTTAACGGTACTGCTGAATAAGTATAACTAGTGCTACTGAATTCATAAGGGTATTTGATTCCCTGATTAGTCAGTATTTTGAATTGATAATAATCCTCTTCATATTGAGAAACAGAAAGATCATAATTAAAGTCATATTTTTTAATCCATTCGTTACTCGAGTTAAAGATATATATCATCTCAAGTCCCTTGGCACCAAGCAAATCGGGTCTCGATAAATTATTTACAAATGTCGCTTTCTCACCAGTTGCAGCAATTATTGAAGATAGTTTCTTAGTATTGATTGTAGATTTAGCAGTGTTTATAGTAAAGCGCTGTCCTTGATACTTAATACCTGTCGCACTGATAGACGGAGGTACATCATTGTTCAAGTAAGTGCCAAATAAATTACTTTCTCCATAAGTATACCAATCCAGATTTAGTTGTGATAAGTCATGAGTTCGCCCTGTCATATACTTAACATCTTCATTGGTGTAATTCAAATCAATATAGTCTCCATTCGGTGATTCTACTTTAGTTAGGTACCAGCTAGAGGTAAATGTCTGCTTGTTATCCACCGCATCGATACCAAAATTTGCTGCTCCATTGTCAATTAATAAAATTGGAACAGGCGCAAAAAGATTAACAGGTAGCCCTTGGTTCGAAGCTGCTCCTGTTGCAATAGCATCAAAATAATAAGCTAATTGAAACCACACAGAATATAATGAATACTTTGTCACTTCAATAGCGGTCATCTGCGCCTTTGTTGTCGGGTTCAGATTGCCAAATGTATAAATCATACCACGATCGTCTTTTATTTGAAATGAAGTAATCATGGCATTACCTGCTTCACTTGCAGTATATAGGTTATTGGAAATAATCTTTGTTATTGATAAATTCTGTTGTGGAATTATTTGAATAGTTCCATTCTTATCAAAGACAAATTTTCCTGAATAGCGATCAAAATTAAAATAGAATTCATCTGGTTCTGTATCCCACACTTTAGGGTCTTGACCTAATGAAACATAGTCACCTGTCCTATTAGAATACTCAATAATCTCTTTGCGATTAGTGACGGGCCTACTTGATGAAATAAAATAATCTTTATCTGCATAATCACCCACACTAGCATCCAAAACCCCTTTGCAGGAACTTGTGGCTGGCATCCTTGACCAATACATCCTAATTGAATAGTATAAGGTNCCATCAAATTCGTCCGGCAAGCCTCTCATCACCCTACCAATTACCCCTCCCGCATTTAGTTGCCATCCTAGTCCAACCTCACTTGCAAGATCATCGACCTTTATTCCATCTGTTGAGTATTGCAGGCTAATCGGAATCTCAAGCTCTCTTGATTTAATTGTGTGTAGTGGAATACTGTAGTTCAACCTACCTGTATAAAGGTCAACATCGGCCTTAGTTTCGTTGAGCGAATTCCATGCGTTGGGAGATGGAAGAACAACATGTGAACCACCAGATGTAAGAGATTGCGTGGAGGCATTGCGAGAAACCGCCAAGAGAAATATCAGGCTAACAAAATGTAGCCTAAATGATCTATTTACTGACATAAGCCTTATTTTTTGTTTCTATAGACTCTTTTCCAATTTCGCAGCACTGAATCAGATTGAGCACGTTTATAGAACTCATTAGAGTTTGATCCAGCACTCGTATTATCTGCGGCTACACTCAAATTTTTCAAAGGGACAACGCTTAATGTGCTTTGCTCTTTATGAACAATTACTGTAGAATCGGATTTCACTCTCTGCACAATTATGGAAGTGCCAGACTTGTTCAAGTCTTTAACTTGTGGCAACGCAGTTTTACTTCCGCTATTAGGCTTTTCAGATTGAGCCAATGCGACATTACATATGCCAGTAACGAAAAATATTAGTATGAATAAGCGATAAATTTCTAATGGTATAAAAGGCCTTTTGTTTAATGGCGGGCACCAAACTGATACATAAGTTTGAGAGGGGTTAGGTTTATGTTTTAATGAAGTAACTAAAAAAATATTATGATCAACTTTCGATTTTATACCAACCATGTAAGAAATAGTATTTGATTGAAGCATTTTTATTCAGACAATAAGTTACCTCTCAACCGACAATTAAGTAATCAAGAGTAGTAATGAACATAATCGTTGATCCACACTATGTAAGATTTTCTAAAAATCGTTATAATTCTAATGATGATTTCTACTCAACCAGAAAGTAACAAGTCTTTATTTCCCTTATTGGATTAATCTTTTGATGAATTCATTCTGATAACGCTTAGTTTCTAAATCTCATCATCACATAATAACTAAAAGGCATGTCACCTTTTTATTGTAGGATTTGGGGCATGGACAGGTCATGTTGCTTGCGTCATGGTAAACGAAGTTGTGAAACTTATCCTTAGACTAGACGGTTTGTTAATACATAAAGTCCTTGCAACAAACCTGAAGACAGGAGTTCAAAGACTTCTTCAGCTTAAATAGAAATACAATTTGATTTTACCATGTTACTCGTTTGAATCTTCATCATCCCGCTGATCATAGAAAACCTCAGACAATCTATCGAGTACTTCGTAAATTTTCTCAAATCGTCTCACAAAATTCTCTAAGTCAATCTCAACATTAGCTAGCCCATCAACATAGAAATGATTAGTGTAATCATTGCTAATTGGATACCGCGAGAAATCCATATTATCCCCTTTTGATGTAGTTTTAATCTTGGCGGTGAGTTCATTCAGATAACTCTGTAGTTCCACCATTTCCTCATCAAATATCTTCAACTCATCATTACCACCCAAGGTCTTGATTTTTGATCTGATCGTTCTATAAATCTGGTCAATGTTGTGACCTCCCTCAATTTTTGTCTTTAATCCAAGAATTTTGTTTAATGACCAAATAATGGCTTTGAGATACAATTCAATTCCATGATGGGCATTTGTAATTATCGGAAAGATTAAGATGTCAGCTTTCTTATCACTATTACTTATTAAACATTGCTTCGCTAGAATGATAGCCGAAGAAAGATGACCATCAGCCATATTTATCAGGTGACGAATAGGCGAGTAGTCATTCATCCGCCAATTCAAAAAGGCCATTTTGTTTATATCCTCACTGCGTGAAAAGATTGGCTGCATAATTCTTACTTTTTACGGATCAATTTCTTTACAGGAACTGTTTCAATGGAGTCCTTTACCAAAATTAATTTTGTTCTTTTTGATTGCTTGCCTTCATCCGCACAGTGACGACTATCTGCAAAAATTACGTAGCAATGTTCGCCTTGCGCTACGGAACTCGGATAAATAAGTCCATCGATACTCACTTTATATTCAACTGGAAAAGCATGTTTAAGATACTCAGTAATCACTTGAGTTGGAACATATTCAAAGTTCTCACCTCCCTTCTTTTTGATCCGTCTGGAAATTTGCTTTGTGAATTTCTTTAGGAAAACCGATGCTTCATAAAAATCTGACCTTTGTAAATCAAAAATGCTGAGTTCCGGTATCTTAGTTAAATCAACCAACGTCAAGGGTTTTGTGTTTCTAAAACAGGCGACTGTAATAGACTGCTTTCTCTTTTTACGATCAATTACTTCGCTAATCGCTGTCTGCGCTTTTTGAGATGCGTAAAACATGGGTATACCTGGCGGGCTAAAACGATTTGCATATTTTGCCATGGCGGGAGACAATGGCCCAATATCCTTGCAAGCCCTTACTTTGTCTTTCTTATCATGTTGCCTGGCTCTAATCATTTTGAGTTCATTGAATAAACCCCATCTGTTCTATAAAATAGATTTAGTCCGTGTATTGCCTTACCTATCTTATCCAAAATTGTCGAAGGATCAACTTCACGATATTCATCCTTGACCCTCTTTGGATACTTATAAAAACATATCGAACCTGATGCTTTAGTATTTTACAAAATGCCTTCCAATCTGCGCTCATAAACTCTGATTGCCGCGGATATTCAGGGTTTTGCAGACACCACGAACTATCGGATCCAATCGCTTTTATTACTTTTTCTATTATGGCATCATCCGCCTGAACACCTATAACATCTTTAATCAAATCCTCTGTATCATAAGTCTTCGACCAATACCCAAATTCACTGTTGTAAGGAACGCTTTCGTCTTCCGGTGTTCCATAGTGGCACCTAATTCCGTCCATAATTACTTCCATTACCTGATCAAATTCAACCACTTGAACCTCCGAATCACTACAGTAATCACAAGTACCAAGCTTACCAACCCTACTAATGAAGCCTTTCAGAGCATAGTCTTGAAAATGACTTGCACAAATCAAGGAATGATCACCCGATTTAAATCCGAGTGCTTCTTGCTCTTCTAGAAGTCTTTTGGTGATGCCCATCTTTATCTATTTTTTGATTTGCGTAAACTAGTCTATACCAAGTTAAGATTACTGGAGAAAAATCAAGTACACTCAATCCTTTGAGCATTCACTTATTGATGACCTCATCATTTGATTATTCGCAAAAAGACATTTAAGAAGTGAAATTCTGAACATTTGTTAATCCATATCTGAACCTTTGTCCATCCACGTTAAGACATTAGTGCAGTAATTTTGAACTACCAATTTGGAGGTACTGGTACACTCTTGCTCTCGTATCTATTTGAATATTTATTGAGAGCAAGAGTTATTTCAACAAACATTCAATTATATAATATGATAAAGAAAACTGACTATCCTCATGTCCGCTTACCAAAGAAAATTGATAGAATACTCTACATACTTTGTGAAGAACTTAAGGGTAATAAATTTTTCAACAGTATCGAAAAATAGGCTTTGACGATTCTAACTCAAGAACAAACTTCACATTTATAGTACTCGATTTGATTTTTAAAGAATCATCAGATGAGTTGGCTGATCTTTATTTAGGTTTGCTTCAGAAGCATACTAAGAAGTTAAAGAATGGCGACCAGAGTTCAGCCACCAAGCAAGCAATAAAATTCTATGTCGATTTGCTTATAGAAAAAGGAGACGTGGCATGCAAAGAAATTGACAAACTGAAATATCTGTTCGAACATTATTTGCTCAGCAAGACAACTAAAGGTATGTCACCTTTTGGGGTAGGATTTAAGAATCTTCTCAAGTTGACCGCCTTTAGAAACAAAACCAACGACAACCTCATCAGCCAGTTCAAGCATCATCTTATTTCGAATCTCTGAAGTGTACTCCGTAATCCTTTTGACATTGTGTGAAAAGGGGCTAATCAAAAGTAATCTACCCTGACTCATTGGTTCTTTAAACTCATTTTCGAGTGAGTTTTTAGTCCTCTTGCCAACGCCAAAATAATTGGCTGACTCCCCTTCAATAAATATTGAAGTACATCCTTCTCCAGTCTACTATGAAAACCACTGATAACACAATTACCAGCCTCGCGTTGGGCTATTGCCCAATCATAGCATTTCAACACAGCCCTTGCAGAAATTTCTCGGCTACACAAGAACGCAGTCTTGCTACAATTCAAAATTTCACAGTTACCAAGCCAATTAAAGTCACTCATTCTTAATGTTCCTCATTTGTTATTCCGTAAATGGGGAAGAGCTTTGCAATGCAAAAACATTCAAGGGCGCCTCGCTTTCTCTCGTGCGATTCCAAAATCCATCTCACATTACAATTGTTAATCAGAAACTCCTTAGCTGAATTAGCGTCTTCAATTTCAGCACGATTCTGGTCGTTGATAAGATATCGTTTTAGATTTGAGCTTATTGTATTGCCCATTAGGTGGTTTCGATAAATCCTTTCACTTAGATTTCCACTTTTACCTACATAGAGTGCAACTTCTTCTTCATTCACAACTTCAGTGATAAGATAGACTCCCCACCTGACGGCAATCGCCCTGGGGTGACTAAGTCGTAAGCGGCTGCTGGCTGATTTACCAATGTTGAAAGTGAAGATTCAAGGTAACTTTGCCATTCATGTGATTCTAACTTCTTCATTTTCGTATTAATTGGTCCCGTACTTAATCCTGATCCTCTAGTTCCTTGCCCATGCGGTATTTGATATCGTAGTTAATAATGAAATCGNNCTCCTCGTCAGTCAAGCTATAGTATTTGGCCAATGCCTTGTCTATTTCATCAATTAATAGTTTGGAAAGTTTAGGGAAGATGCATTGTATCCGAAGAGTGTCATGAGAGTACCTCATTACTCTAAATTCTGAATTCGACTGCAGACTAGCTGTAAGTCTTTTGGCTATGCCATTAAATTGCATCCAATCAAACTGATCTGTCTCAAGGTCAATTGGAAATGAGTCTATTTCNCTTTTATTGAGATGGCTTCCATCGGATGTTGTATCAATAAACCATTTAAATAAAGTACTATTCAAAAGGCAGTAAACAACTTTCGATTGAATTTCCGTCTTGAACTTCAATTCTTTAAATTCAGACGGAGGCCTCAAGTTGTCATTTCCATCGAATACTTGCGGAATAAAATCTAAGCTTTGAAGGAAAGAATTAATCTTTCGAGAATAATAACTTTTGTTTGTTCCTGCATTTGAATAGCATAACGCTAAGGGTGATTTAACGGAATTGATTTTGTTCCAAATGCTGCGAGAGATTCTGTTTCCAACCTTTGGTATGCAACCCTTCAGGGTTGTAGCTGTTACCTCCTCATACTTAATGCTTTGAAATAGATATGGCCTTGCTATACTGTTCCACTTTAGAAAATCTGTTGTGAAGCTTATTCTACTCTGTGCGTTACTGATGAGAATTATTGACAATGTGTTCTTATTTAACCCATCAAATAAATGTGATGGTCTATCATCAAAAGTGCTAATGTGTAAATTTTTCTTCAATAGGATTTTTGAAGTGTTAAGAATCCTNTCAGTTGATGTAGATGATATTGGAACAATATAACCTTGCCTACCTTTTGCAAATTGCGAACATCGCTCCAGGACTAACGCATAAAGATTTTTAGTCGGATATGTTAAATAATGGCTCCCAACTTGATATGAAAACCCCATTTTAAAATCAATATATGGAGGATTCCCAATTACAACATCAAACCCGCTTTTATTATGGATAATCTCATAGAATTCTGCAAACCAATGAAAGGGTTGGTGCGTAACTAGCCACTTATCATACTTTATTGCTGGAGTCTGCTTATATAAAAGTTGGTTCAACTCATGGTTGAGCTCCTTCAGTCGTTTGTTCAGTTCTTCCTTTGCTTTTTTGAACTCCCTGTAGTCATCACCATAGGTAAGCTGTATTTCTTTGTAGCGCTTAAATGTTTTGGCAACAATGTCACATTTTTCTTCAATTACAGGTTTAGCCGTCAGGCCATCTAATGTGTACGTAAGCCCTTTTTCNAATTCAGCTTCCGTAGCAAAACCAATTAATGTATTTCCGGCTCTGATATTAAAGTCAATATCAGGCAATGGTTCCAGGCCTAGGTTTGGCTTTTTGAAATCGGCTTCAACGGTTGCAACCAATTTGAGGAATAAACGAAGCTTGGCAATCTCTACTGCCTCCTTCATAATGTCAACCCCATAGAGATTGCGGAGGATAATGCTTTTGTAAATGAAGTATTGAAGATTTGGATGCTGCGGGTTTTGAATATTTTCCAACACTTCACGAAAATACTTGTGCTTGTGACTGAACGTGGCCTTCTGCTCTTTGTTAGCCCTATCTTCATCTTCAACAAAAGCACGCATGCGCATAATACATGCTTCATATAGCGGCTCTAGTATATTCATGGCAGCAAACAAAAANGCACCGGAGCCACACGTTGGGTCAATAATGGTTACACTATTTAGCGCTTTGTAAAATTCCTTCAGAAACTCAGTATCGTTTGTATTCTCAACTACATCTTGCACAAACTGACTAATGTTCAGGTTATAGGTGATGAAATCGTCAATACTTTGTATTTCACCCTTCTCAATTTTGCCTTTTCCTTCGGAATACCGGTTTCTGCGTTCAACTACTTCGCGCCAGATTTCAGTGGGCAATGCAAACTCTGGCGTGGCAGGCCTATTCCATTCAGTACGCTCGGCTACACTCTTAATTCCTTTGGTAATTTCTTTGGGCAACTCAATATTAACTCCATGCTTTATCGCATCATAAATATATTCGTCACTGGAGACTTTCACTCGCTGCCAAATTTCACCATCGGATGCAAAGGCCGTTGAATAATGTCGTTTGGTTTCGTCAAACAANAAGGGCAGTACACAATTCTTGCTAATATAATCTGTGATATCTTCCTTCGTGTAATACGCGCCCATGTCGGCACGATCGTTTATATACTTTTCAAAGATGTAGCCGATTACATCGGGATTAATATCCTTACCATTGGCCGTTTGCCGGGTATCAAGATGCCACTCATATTGATCAAAAAATTCAAAGATTCGCTCAAACGCTTTGTCGTCAATGTCAATTTTTGGATTAGTCGCTTCGAGTTCGTGCTCTTCAAATAAACCTCCATTCAAATAAGGTACTCTACCTATCTCATCTTTCACTTCTTTCGAATGATCTGGTGCACCAAGTCCTTGATGAAAAAGTGTAAGAAGAAAACTTCTGTAGAACGAATAAAATTTATTCTTGCCTTTTCTCTCTTGGCTGGCTTTTAATTTATCCCACAAATAATTCTTGTTGTTGTCGAGAAATCCCTTCTTCTGAATAAAATAGCAAAACATCAACCGATTGAGCATGAGTGACGCATACCACTCTTTATTTACCGTATCCTCAATTCCCTTAATAAACTTGAGAAATGAAGTATGCTCTTTGCTGAACTTCTCATAAAACTGTTTTGTAACACGCTCATTGTTTTGATGGAAGTTCTCCGTAATACGTTGAGTTACGTCAACAATAGTAATTTTNTCCTCTTCATCTAATTCAAAGAAAATCCCAGATGCTCTTTGAAAAAGTAGTTCAGGATCTTGGGAAATGTGGTAACGTGTTTCCGTTGCTTTGGCAGGCTTGCCGGTTTGTCGCACTACCAATTGCCATATCTGCTCCTGATTCCGGGAGTCAACAAAAATGATAAGATGTTCCTGAAAAAGTTTGGTGACCTTTAGTTCTATTTTTCTACGAATGTTATAGTCTGGTATAAGTCCGTCATCGTTAGGTGAACACACTAATACCTTAAACCCACTTTTCTCAGCTACCCCTTTTAAATTAAAAACTAATGTGTCGACAGTGATTGATTGATTGGTTTTGTCATTATTCCAACCCATGTCGTTAAAGAGTTCTCTGAATTGAAACTGACGAATATATCTAGTGAATTCCTTTTTAGATAAAGCCATAGCCGATTAATTATTTGAAAGCCCTAATGAACAGATGATTTGTGGTTCGTTGAAAGGTTGTTCTTCTTCATTTATAATACTTAGTTTATCTTCTTCGCGCAATGAAATTACCAACGATGCCAACTCGTCATCAGATATTCCAGACTTGAGTTGTCGATTTAGTGTCTCCCTGCCAAACTCTTTGAGAGGATACTTATATACGTCATCAATCGCTTTCTTAAGCGCTTCCGAAACAAATAACGTCCCTTCGTTATCCTTGCAAAACTTATCCAAACGCATGTAAACTCTATACTTGACACCTGATTTTTTACCCAATGACCCTCCTGTGGTTTTTTCCTCTTCACGAATATATTCTATGCCCTTTGCTACTAATTCATGATGGTTGTCTATCTTATACATAGGTGGCGTGTCAGGAGTACAGTGTGCAGCTTTCAGTATAGTCAACTGAGATTGTGTAATCAACTTTCCTTTCCGATCAACCCAAGCCAAAACATCATTTTCATGTACAGTACGTGTATATACAATCGCGCCCTCATTTGCCGGCTCATCTGTATTATGTTTGGTTGCGTAAACAACATTAGGAAGATCAGGAATTAGTTTTACTAATGACGGATCGTTGTCAATAGCATTCTTCCAAATCTGATATGCATAAGATGCAAGGTCTACTTCACTATCTTGCTCATCATCGTCTAATATACCCGCACGTTCATTATAAAGGTCTTCAATATTTACTGGGTCACCATCAAANAACGTCTCATCAGATCCAACAACTTCAGCATTTTGTCTAATGCGATTACTTAACCTTCCTCTCAGATTTATTATTTGCTCAATGCCATCCTCTGGAAGGAATGAATAACAAAGTATTTGCTCGGATTTCTGGCCAATGCGGTCAACACGACCANNGGCTCGTTGAATCAACCTGATAATTGCCCAGGGCAAATCATAATTAAGAATAATATGTGAGTCTTGAAGATTTTGACCTTCGCTAAGAACATCAGTAGTAATGAGTACTCGTAAGTCCTGATTCATCTGAACAAACTCAGGCTTACCATTGCTTACAGGGCTAAATCTATGCGCTACTGCCGAGGGNTTTTCGTTGTCGCCTGTAACGCATTCTATTTTCTTTAGCCCGCGCTTTACAAGTTGGTCTGTTAAATAGTATGCGGTATCAGCAAATTGAGTAAACACCAAAACCTTCTCTCTGCCATGCGTAACTGTTAGCAATTGATAGAGTGCATTTAGCTGCCTATCCTGATCCGGATTCCAATCCTTACCAAGTTTTAATATTTTAATGATTTCACGACCGTCACTAATAAGGAGCTTTTGCAAGTCAGTAGAAAAGAATTCGCTTCTAATCCAATCGAAATACTTTTTATGAGAATCACTCTCGAAGAGGCTATAAACTTTTTCGGCTTGCTTTAAATAATCTTCCTCGTTGAGAATTAGCTGAAGATGATTTTTCTCACTGCCTTCATTGTCTGTGTCATTGTCTTCAAGAAAATCATCTAAGTTTTGGGAAATGTTCTTTCCTATAGGAATGGGAAGATGATTTTGAATGGCATAGATAAAAATGTAATTTCTCAAGATATGTCGGCTCAACGACAGGAGAAATGAATATCCGCTGCTTTCGAGTCGTTTGAAAAGATTGGTTCTGCAAAATCCCATCAAGCGTTTTCCTGCACGTGAAAGATTCTGCATGATCACCTCCTCCTCTTTAGTAGCTTTAACTTTCGGCTTTTGAGCTAAATAATTTCCCAAACCATATCTAGGCAATTCCAAGTCGTTAATTGCATCAACTACCTTTGGCGAATAAAGCCTTGCATATTGATCTTTTGGGTCATTCAAATCAAATTCATACTCAACTTTACGAGGTACCCTGTCAGGGAAATATGACCTACTACCATCAGGAAATGTTAAGTATCTCCGGCCATTCGTCTCATCTGTCGATGCGTAATTATTTTTNATAAAACTTCGTGTTCTACGTACTAAGTATAAGCGCATTAATTCGCGCCAATCATCAGCAAAATGACTTCTTTCAAATGCCTTAATGCTTCGGATGAATGTTTCTGTATGCCTGGAGTCAAATTGAACCTTCCCTCCAATTGCTTCAATGTATCGCTCAGGACTAATACCTAGATCCTTATCATCTGAAATGAATAGACGAAGTTGGTTAGACAAATCAAGATAGGACTTATTATAAGGTGTGGCGGATAGAAGAATAACCTTACTTTCATTTTCTTCCAAGTATGCTTTGATTGAACGGTACCTGCTTCCCTGATCGTTTCTTAGGTTATGACTTTCATCAATGATAACTAATCGAAAGCGCTTTAACTCTGGTAGCTTTCTTTGCACTTCACCAATCGAAACAGGAGTAGCCTTAAGGTCGTATTTATTGATATACTCATTCCACATCGGCTTTAAGTTCGGTGGGCAAATGATAAGCGTTGAATAAAAATTACTCTCTTCAAACATCTTTGCCAATGCACAGGCTGTGATGGTTTTTCCTAAGCCGACTACATCTCCTATAAGCACACCTTCTCTNTTATCAAGCTTTTTGGCAGCTATTTTTACAGCAGCTTGCTGAAAATCGAACAATTCCTTTTGAAATATTCTCGGCAACCTATACTCACTCNNAACGGCTCTCGCTTCTTGCGACAAGTGATAAGCCATCTTTAAATAAATATGGAACGGTGAAAGAAGCTTGTCACCTGCCCAACTATTGTCAATGATTTCGATAAGCTCTTGAGTTATGTCGATGCACCATCTATCCTTCCAACGATCATCAAACCACGCAGCGAGTTTATTAGCTGCATCTTGCTCCATAACATCAATATTCAATTCACCTTGCTTTGCAAGACCGGCTAATGTGAGATTACTACTGCCAAGGAACCCAACAACAGGAACTCTTTTATCATCACTGAACGCAAGGTATAGCTTTGCATGTAGCGTATATCTTAGATGAAGTTTTACAACAACTTTCTTATCCTTCAATTGTTGACTCAGTTTTCTTAACGATTTTTCATCTGCCTCCGTTGGCGTCCCAATCGTAAGTTGATCTTTAAATTCCTGTGCTAAACGTTTCTTCAGCTTAATAGCCTCAGCCTGATCGATTACATAATCATCATCATGTCTAAAATGATCCTTAAGAATATCTACAGGCATTTTTTGCATGCCTACTAGCAATCTGCAATAGCGGAATACATCATCATCTCCTTCTGGAACTGATGCTCCTGGTAGTTTATCAATGCGCTCTGCAACTTCTTTCCACCCTCTTAAATTGAAATAGCCAACACAGAAATCTGTTCGTTGGGATAACTCCAAAGTTTCATTCAGTCCTTTAGTCAGGTGGTTTTCAATGTTATCGTAGATTTTGGGCATGGAGTAAGGTTAAACAGTCTAAAATAACAGAATTAAACTATTTTTTCAGCCTGAATTGAACCTGGTAGTTCTATTTTTCAGTGATTGCTGTTCAAAAACAGAAGTGGATAAGGCTAAGTGGTTCGATTTAGAAAAGGCTTAACTTTTCATTTTCATCAAACAAATTAAGCTGAGGTCTCTCTTTACTTGAAAAGGGAACTGCATTGTATTCTCCATTTAAATAGTCCTTTTCAAAAGAAGCGTCATTCCTAGCCCCCTTCTCCAATAAACTCTTTAGTCGAGACGCACCATATTCATCCTTTTCTATAAAATATACTTGGTCACGTCTCAGAATCTTGTCCGACAATAAGTTTGTATTATGAGTAGAGAATATCAATTGTGCTTGACTAGGATTGTCCTTAATTGAATTAAAGAACTGAACAATTAGAGTTGACAGAAGTGGGTGTAATCGAGCATCTAATTCATCAATAAATAAAATACCTCCTTGTGTTAAAGCATCTAAGATGTAACCGGATAATGAAAAATACTTTTGAGTACCTAAAGATTCTTCTTCAGAAAAATTAAATTCTTCAGGCCCCATGTATTTATTATTTTGATCATACTTTTTATGAACAGTCAAAAGATGATCAGGATTATTGTATGTGGTCGAAAGGATAAGNCTTTTGACTTCATCTGGAACATTAACAAGTTGCTCCTCTGTAATCTTAAGCTTTCTAACAATTATGTCTTCAAAACCAAGGTTTGCTACTTTGAGAATTTTTAAAAGTTGTGTTCGCCTCCTATCATCAGATAAGATATTAACCGAGTGACCAAATGCAGCCTTGATATTTGTATCAGACAAAAATATGAGTTGCTGAAACCATTTAAGAATACGCGAAGCGGTTGGACCATTAAATTGCGCTATCACAGAAAGAAACAACGCATTTGGCCTGGTCTTCTTCTCCAAATCCTTCCCTTCTGGAAAATAATCAGCCACCATTATTTCATTATAGAGCCGTTGAAATAGCATGGCATTTTTAGTCCGCCTTACTTCAGTAAGATGTTCCCTCCAAATTCGGTCTTTGTCTAAAGCAAACCCATATAAGTAAACTTTGCCGTCCTGAATAAATTCTATTTCAAAATTACTGGGCCGTTTAGCAGTAAGTGTATTTAGCTTGAAATTTTCAATCCCTATTTTATCGTTTACTTGAAGTTCCTTTGCAGAATTCAAAACGAAATTCTTAACGAATTCAAAAGCCTTTATTAGATTAGATTTACCGGCAGAATTTGCTCCATATATAACTGCACTTTTCAAAAGACGGGTATGGACAAATTCTGGTTCAAAAACGTTAGAATCCCCGTATTCCTTAATAGCACTAGCAGTCAAAGAAAACTCAATGTCCTCTTTAAAGGATAAGTAGTTTCCTACTTTAAACTTGATCAGCATCTGTTTTTGTGAAAAATCCGCTGAAATAACACCATTTTTGGAATTTAATTTCATTTTTGAGAAATATTCGAACTTTTTACTTTTTTATGTAAACGGTAAGTACATTTACGAAAATATCGAAGTTTTAGTCTTTTTGGGTCTTTAATCGCGTGAAATTTCGAAAAAGCGAGATTTCATTAATGAGTGCCTTGAAGCTAAACTGAGAGTTAAACCAAAAAACAAATTTCATGGCACAACCCAGTATCAAGTATTATCCCGTTGGGAATGGAGATAATACATTAATCACCCTAAATGATGGAACAAGTCTTTTAGTTGACTGTAACATTAGAGAATGCTCCGATGATAAATCCATTTATGATGTAAAGTCCGACTTACTAGGTAAGTTGAATAAGAGGAATAACAATCCATATCTAGATGTTTTTATTCTTACTCATGGAGATTGGGACCATTGCAGAGGTTTCAACAAACATTTCTACCAAGGTGATCCCAAGAACTATTCAGATTCCGACCGAAAAGAAAATCGAATCATAATTGATGAGATGTGGTTCTCTCCTATGATTGCAGAAGAGCATTCGAATGACGATGAAGATGCATATCAANAAGAAGCCGAACGAAGATTAGAATTACACAAAAACAAAAGTTCTGATAAAGACTTACCTGGCAATCGTATAAAAATTGTTGGGTATGACCCTTCGAATAAAAATTATAGCGACCTAAATCATTTGAGAGCAATACCTGGAACAATCGTTTCGGACTTTAATTGTAAAAAGCAAAGTACTTTTTCTATTTTCATTCACGCTCCATTTAAAGAACACTTAACTTCTGCTGAAAAAGATAAGAACTCAACCAGCATAGTCTTTCAAGCAAGATTTAAAGAGTATTCTTTCTCCTCTGATTTTTCCTGCTTAGCTATTTTTGGCGGTGACTCGGACTACTACTCTTGGCAAATTATACTTGAGAAAACTAGAAAGCACCAAAACGACATTAAAGAAAAGGCGCTTGATTGGGATCTCTTTNTGGCGCCTCATCATTGTTCATGGACGTACTTTAATAACACGNCCTCAAAAGACAATCCTAAGCCTCAAAGTTCATCGCTTGAAGTACTCAGTTATAAGAGAAAAGAAGGTAAAGTTATTTCATCCAGCAAANAANTACTGAATAACGATGACAACNCCCCACATTATCAAGCAAAGCAAGAATACATAAAGAAGCTAGGAAACACATCAGACTTTCTGAATACCGCTATTGAACCCTCTGAATCGGAGCCTAAGCCAATAGAATTTATAATCACATCAAATGGGCCTGTCCGTAATATGGACACAAAGACTGGACATGCGATTACATCCGCTGGTGGAAGCGGANGTGCTTCTAAAATTATAAAACAAGGATAGAAGCATGCAATACAGTCACAGGCTAGAACTTTATACGGAAGAACTCCCCAATTAATTAGAAACTCCATTCAAGAAATAGAGACTTTCACTAACCAAAAGCCTTGGTACTCAAATATGATAGTGAGCATATTGCAATGCCGCTTAATATCACTATCAATCTGCCGTCTCGCGGTGCTGTTGGCGGCATTGACATTGGAAATGTCGAACCAATGCTTTTAAAAATCTCTTTACGGAAATATCCCTTCCAAATACCCGAGTTATTAAGTGATAGGGAAGATTTTCCAAGGACAAGACTGCCACATCTATATGTTTCAAAAGAATCTGAGCCGGCTAGACTATGTCTAGTGCGGAATAATCCTAACGAATGGTATGCAAACCATAGAATAACTGACTTACTAGTAGTTGGGTAAATGGCTGATAATTTTGACAGGTTGTAAATATAGATTAATGATTTGAATTTTGCATTGTTGAACTGAAACGGAATCAGGCTCTGCTGCGGAGCAACCTGCCAGGGTTAGGTTCAACCGACTGGAATGGTCAAGCCCTGCCTTTTGTGCGGGGCTTTTCTTTTGGATCATTCCAAGAGTTTGTATGCCTAAGAAAACCTTACGCTGCATAAGCCATCGGAGTTTGATAGTGGAGCGATTGATGTGGCCTTTCCTGGTTGTAATCATCCACCCACTTTGCTGTTACTTCATTAGCCTGTTCAATGGAATAAAACAAGTTAGCGTCCAATACATCTTCACGATAGGTTTTATTGAAGCGTTCGATGATGGCGTTCTGTTGAGGTTTTCCTTTTTGAATGCGACTCCATTCTATGTGGTTGTTTTTCATCCATAATTGAAAACGTTTAGATCGAAACTCCGGTCCATTGTCGGTTCGTATTCGCAAGGGTTTTCCATGACGCTCGATCGTACGCTCAAGAATTTCGATCACCCTACGAGCCGGCAAGTTGAGATCTGCTTCAATGCCTTTGCACTGTCGGTTGAAGTGATCGATGATATTCAAGGTGCGAATCCTTCGTCCGTTGTCCAGCGCGTCACTCATGAAGTCCATGGCCCATTCCTGATTGGCTTTGAGCGGTATAGAGATGGGATTAGCGGGATTGTCCTTAATGCGCCTGCGTAGTCTTTTGCTCAACGAAAACCCTTCGTTCTCATAGACCCTGCGGATTTTGCTATCGCCTAATTCCGGATGTTTTTCNTGTACCAGCTTAATCACTTTCGTTCTTCCTTTACGGCTGCTGCCAATAACNTTCTTCAATCGCTTTTTTACTACGGCATCCTTGGCGGGCATTCGCTTNTGGTAATACTTTTTGGTTCGCGAACAGCCCACCAACTTACACGCCTGGGCATGGCTCATCTGGTGGTGCTCTGCCAGATACTCCAAGCCGTGTTCTTTTGCTCAGGCGTTAGAACTTTTTGTGAGTAAATCCTTTATGGCATCGATCTCCAAGCTCTGGTTAGCTACAATTTTCTTAAGCCTGGCATTCTCGTACTCCAGTTCCTTAAGGCGCTTAAGTTCGTCCACCTTCATGCCTGCGTATTTGCTACGCCAGTTGTAAAACGTAGCCTCGCTGATCCCATGCTTGCGGCATACTTCCGAAACTTTTTGATCCTGTTGTGTTTGTTCGTTGAGAATCCCAATCACCTGGGCTTCTGTAAAGCGCATCTTCTTCATTTGTTGTTTTTGTTAGGTTAAAGTTAAAAACTCTATTTTTAACCTGTTCAAAAAAGCAGCCTAGTACCGTTGGTCAACAGTGGCTTTTTAAAGCTGCATCTGGTCTTCTAAAGGATGACGGAGACGAGTTTGACCCAACAAGAATTATATACTCTGGATTTCATGTTTACCAATATGATTTGCTTCATGGTCTGGTTCAAAATAACGAACGATTTATTCCAAGCATAACAGGCGCAGTTTTATTGAGTGCCTACTATCAGGATGAANAATCGTCCAAAAAAGATGAATTGCTAAAGACGGTATCGAATGTTCCATTTGTTTTAAAGAATAAAGCAATAGATGTAGTTAAAACTATTCATCAGAAAAATGAAGTCAAGAGCTCACTTCCCGTGTTCTCACTTCTAGTGTGGAGTGATAGTGAATTTCCAGAAACAGAATATAATACGGAATTACCTAAGAATTACAGAGAGCTCAAATTATACATGCATAATCATGGAATTCAAATTGAAAATATTTTAAATGTATTCTATGAAAATGGCTTTGATCTTTGCACATATATTCCAATAACTCATGCTATTAAAAGACCTAAAAAAATAGTAGGATTTAATGGCTCGTATGAATTTATTACATACACTATTTACGTAAAAGAATTTACGAAAGGAAAATATAACGATGAGGCAGAGGTAAAAATAAGGTCACATATTGAACCATTTAGTTTTGACCTCGCTCAAAAGTTAACTGGCGAAAGTAGAAATCTAGCAACAATTTATGTCGGTGCGGGGTCTCTGGGTTCTAAAATGATCCTTCACGATGCCAGATCTGGAAAATTCAAAATCGGAGTTGTCGATAATGATGAATTATTAGAACACAATATGGCTAGGCATGCGTTATTTCCTAACAAGGTTGGATGGAATAAGTCTGTAGCACTAGTTAACGAAATCTCGTCATTATTCACCACACATACTTCTCAATACAAAGCATTTGAAACCAAAGTAGAAGAAATTCCAATGCAAGAATTTGCTGAATACAATTGGCTAGTAGACTCGACTGCAAGTACACTTGTACTCAATTATATCACGAAAAGCGCTCTGCCCAAGAAATTGAGTATTGCCCGATGCGAATTAGTTAATGAAGGTAAGCTCGGACTACTCTATATTGAAGGGAGCGAAAGAAATCCAAGAATTGATGACTTAGTTAATTTAACGTACTTCTATGCAAATTCATATCCTAAGCTAAAAGAATGGAGATTGAGTGATGCCAAACGAGAAATAATAAACTTGGATGTTGGTCTAGGGTGTAGCTCAACAACAACCGTTATGTCGGACGAACTCGTATCTTTTCATTCTTCAGTCTTTTCTAAATTACTTCATAATGAGACCGAAAAACACAGACTAAACNGTGATGGTTTAATTTACATGTCAGTAATTAATAATTCAGACATATTAGAGATAAGGAGTGAGCATATAATTGTTAAACCATTTGATATATTTAATTGCCAAGCTGGTAGCAACTGGGAGATAAGATTAATTTCTGGTCTAGCAGATAAACTAATTACTNTTTGTAGAGAGAATGGAAACAGAGAGACGGGTGGAATCCTACTAGGTTTATCCAACTATAAAACTAAGACAATTCACATATTCGACATAGTTACAGAAACACAAGACAGTGCAGGAACTTGTTCGGGGTTTACAAGAGGCACGAAAGGTCTGCCCGAGTATGTAAATAACATTAGGCATTCAACGGGTGAAGTTATAGGCTATATCGGTGAGTGGCACACTCATCCAATGAACCTAGAAAAATTAAGTGAAAGAGATCTAGTTACAATTGAGGAACTTAAAAATATTAATATGAAGGTTCCTATTCCTACCTGTGCAATTATTGTTACCAATAGCAAAATTCTTCCATTCATCTTTGACTGACATACTATGATTGATACCTACTCACTGAAGGCACGAGTTTATCCAGTTATCATTCTATTCTTCCCGATCATAATAATTGGCATATCTTATACACTTCAATTTGAAAGCGCCATTCACGTTGTTTCCTCAATTGGGATTGTAAGTGTATTCTCATACTTACTATCACAGCTTGGGCGCGATGAGNGGAAACTAAAAGAAGCCGGATTATGGAATTCTTGGGGAGGGCCACCTTCTGTCCAAATCCTAAGACTTAGCAATTCAATAATTGATATTTNNACACAAAAAAGATATCACAGCAAGCTTTCTCAATTATGCTCGATAGATGTCACACCAAGCATCGAACTTGAAACAAATAACATAAACGCTGCTGACGAAATCTATAACACCTGGACAAGATTTATGATTGCCAAAACCAGGGATACAAAGGTTTATAACTTACTATTTAAGGAGAATACTAGCTACGGTTTTAGAAGAAATCTTTGGGCGCTGAAGCGTTATGCAATATCTCTGATAATATTAGTAGGCCTTGGTAACTATATCTATTGCATTAAAGAGTTCGGAACTATCAATCCATTGATTTTTCACAATGCCTTTTGGTATTCTACTTATAGCTTAATACTCCTCTCATTTCTATGGCTGTTTATCATTTCAAAAGATTGGGTGAAGGTTCCTGCATTCGCATACGCGGTGCGCTTGTTCGAAGTATTAGATCAAATGTAATAAGTCAAGAATATATGAGTCAGAAATTCGATTGGATCACAGCTTTGAGTGTTACTGCTGGTTTTCTAATTCTATGGTTATTCATAGATAGAGAGAAAATGGTCTTGAAAATCAAAGTCCTTGAGAAGGAAATTGATGAAAACAAAAATTTAAACAAGGAAATCAAGCAGAAGTTAAAAGAGCTAATCGAAAATAATAAGGACATTGATCCAGAAATAGCTAATGAACTTGGTCAAATTGCTGCACTTATAGAAATTAAACAGGACACCAAAGCAATATTATCTTTGGTTAAGATTATTGAAAATCTATTACACAAAATTTACGAACCAGATGTACGGTTAAATCAAACCGCAACAAAAAATGGAAGGAAACGCCCAGCATTTATGGATTACTTAGAGCTTGCTCAGCATGATAAATACATATCAAAGGAAGATTTCCATCTAATTTCGGTTGCAAAAATCATTCGAGATGAAGAAGCTCATGATTTAGATGTTGAAAAAGAAAAAAGCAGAATAGTTAGTTCATTTATTTCTGGCATTAGTATAATCTTGACGCTATGTCGCATAGTGAAGAATCGAGTAACCAAAATGACTTGAAAAAGTCGAATTGATTTCAGATTGATCAATAAAAATAGGCGCTCACACGTCCTAAGTAATTACGTAAATATTTGAGGTCAAATTAATACACCTTTGTTCCACGCGGAACAATCCTTCAAAATCGTTTACATTCCTTTACAAGCCTTCACAAAGCTTCATAAAACTACACAGTCATTAATCACCATTTATAATCCTTAATCTGATACTGAGGGTCACTACATCTTTGACCCATGAACGCAACGATAAATCAGAATCACGGGATGGGCAATGGGATTGCTTTCCTTTTCGGTGCAGTATTTAATCTACTCGCCAACGTAAATCTTTTTTCCTGCTGGACTATACCATGCAAGCAATTGTAGGTGGCGTCATCTGTCTTGCCTTTAAGATACTCGGTGACATACTCAGTCCTCTTTGGCAAAAACAAAAGAGCGTGTAAAGAATTTCGCCAGGCTCAAGAAGGCAAAAAGTCTGAGGCTTAAAAGAAAGAGATCTCACAATGAAGAGTAGGCATCTGTTGCTTGGGGTTGGAGCAGTAGTGGCTGCCTACTTGGGAGGCAGCTACCTGCTCAAACTCAAAAGGCTTTCCGCTGAATTAGAAACTGAGACAAAGGCTTCAATTCATAGCGTGAGTCTAAGTGGAATTGAGCTAACAATTAGTGTCAAGCTCAAGAACCCAAGCGGTGGAAGCATCAACGTGAAACAACCTTTGTGAAAATGACATACGGTGGAAAGACCATCGCATCCTCACAAGTGAAGGATGTAAACATTGCAATACCAAAATTCAGTGAGGTAAATCTGGAGCCAATAAAAATTCAGCTTGGCTTCTTAAGCCTGGCAACCACAGTTCCGGCATTGATAAAAGAGTATCGCGAAACAGGAAAGTTGAATTTGATTGTACACACAATAACAACCATCAATGACAACTTCCCTTACACGAAGACAGAGAACATCACATTAGGCGGAGGGAAACCTGCCTGACGGCAGGCAAGCCTGAATAAGGGTAAGAGAGTAAGAACAAACGAGGCGTATGGTAGCGGACAGAAAGAGGCGTTTGAAAGATGGGAAAGAGTTTGATCACCTCTTCCCTCCTGCTGTTGATAGTGACACTACGATAAGAAAGAGTGCGGATGTAGAAGACACGATCAAGCTCATTCGCAAAGTGTTGCCACAGACGTTGTGGCAAACGGAAAAGATTGCAAAAGTATTGAAAGGTCGCACACTGGAAGAAACGTGCTCAAACATCTGGCACTTTGTGTATGACCACATTCAATACAAAAGAGACGAGGAAGGAGTTGAGCAAGTACGAAGTCCCAGGCGGGCATGGAGCGATAGAAGAACGGGAGTTGACTGTGACTGTTACACCGTATTTATTCTCTCCATCCTTCGCTCTCTGAAAATTCCGTGTCTGGCGAGGATTACAAAATATCCCAAGCCTTATCCGGAGACACCACGATGGCAACATGTGTACCCGATTGTGCCCAAGCCAGGGCACCTGGAGGACTACATTGATGACCGTGAATACTACATCGTGATTGATTGTGTGAAAGACGGGTTCGATGATGAGCAACCTTATTTAGAATGTAAAGACTACGACATGAGACTGGACTATTTAGATGGAATTGAAGACGGAGACGAAGCAAACAATACGATGAGATTTACAGAATACGATAATGTTGATTTGTCTGACCTCGCATCATTTGAAGATGATGAAGAGATGGGCAACATCTTTAAGAAGGTGGGCCAGGCAGTGAAGAAGACAGCAACCAAAGTGGCAGATAAAGTCGGTGATGGCATTCGTGTGATTAACCGTTATGTGAATCCTGCTACGCTGCTCTTAAGAAATGGATTTCTGCTCGCCATGAAAATCAATCTCATGAATGTGGCCGGACGCTTGCGCTATGCCTACCTCACCGACTCACAAGCCCAGGCAAAAGGCATGAATCTGGATGAGCTAAAGAAATTACGCACTATTAAAGATCGTGCGGAGACAGTGTACTGGCAAGCCGGTGGAAAGAAAGAGAATTTGAAGAAAGCCATCCTCCAGGGAAAAGGTAATAGCGACCGAAGTGTGGCAGTGAATGGATTGAATGGCATTGATGATGTCTATGCAGACCTGGATGAATACAACATCATTCATGGCAACGGAGTAAATGGATTAGGTGAGCTTGCCAGTGGCACTGCCATTGCCGCTGCCTCTTCTGCGGTTGCCGTGATTGCCGCTGCCTTGAAACAAGTGAAAGGATTATTCATCCGAGGTGGCAATGAAGAAAATGCTTTTCAAAGTGACACACACAATGCAGGTACTGCTGCCACCGCACCGGCTACTATTCCGGAGGATGAAGATGCCTTCAGTTACAATGAACCTGTAAAGGCACCCATCATTCAAAAGGCTACGGACTTGATTGCAAAAGTGACAAGCACCGTGAAGCCAGTGGTAGCTACTGTTACCCAAGCGTTGCCACCAAAGACAATTGAAACTGTGACTCAACCGAAAGTCACGACAACTACAACTGCACCTGTCAAAACGGTCACACCCGTTACGACCGCAGTCACTACTAAAACCAATGACACGACAAAGATTACTACTAACACAACTATTGCTAAGGCTATTCAGCCTGTATTATCAAATGAACCTGCCGCCAGCGGAGCTATGCTTGTACCAAGTCAAAGTGCATCACCTGGCAGTGAGACTCAGACTTCGACAGGGACTGAGAAAAGTGGCCTCCTTAAAAGACAACTACATGGGTGAAAGCAAATCCTGGGAAGTCATTGCTGGTAGCCGGAGGAATTATTACCGGAGGCTTCTTACTCATGAGAGCAATGCGTGGTGGTTCGGCTACCAATGGTCTTGAAGGACTTCCTCCGAAAAAGAAGAAGAAAAAGTACAAGAAGGACTCAGGCAGCAAGAAACAAAAAGTGAAAGCACAAATACTATTATAACATGGGAAAGAAAAGGAACTCAAAGAACAAAAAGAAACAAGGTCAAGCCTTGTTTGGCACCGCACCAGTAATGGCACATCCGGTGGTACAAACCGTAACAAAAGGAGGCCTGGTAATACTCGCTGCAATTGCCGCAGGTGGTGCAGGCGCTGCGCTCGGTAAGCACTCGTTAATCGCAGGTATTCCAGTGACGTTGCTCGGGTTTCATAAAAAGAATCCATACATCATTGCTGCGGGATTAGGCTTAACAATGAGCAACGGTTTTCAAAATCAAAACAAAACAACCGTGCAGGGAGTGAATGGATTTGATATGAAGCAGATGGCAGAAGAAGCGAAAGACAGAGTAGGAACCTTCTTCAAGAATTTTTCTGAAAAACTTTATCTCAACAAAGCTGCGGAACCATCAGCGACTAACGGACTTGCCGGAGACCAAGACGGTGAACAAGTCACCTACTTCGTGAATCCATACGGCAACACGAAAGAGCTTGACATGTCAGCGATTGACCGATTGCAGGAACAAATCGCCACGATGAATGGCGGCATGAATGCCGTGGATGAAATGGAGCGTGAATTTTAAATCAATCAAGTAACTAATAAACAAAAAGAGATATGCTGGGAGCATTAGGACAACTCATGGAGAGTGAGTACACAAACCCAACTGAGTTGTTGGGTTTAAATGGAGAAATGGATACTGAATTGTTGGGGTATCTGAATGCGCTGAACCCTGTGCAACGGGCAAAGGCGATGAGCAAAATGGTGAAGCGACATATTCCTTCACAAGGATCACGTGCCGAGTTTGAGAAGTTTTTGTAGAACTGCCCAAGCACATCAAAGAACAGTTGCTGCAAGGCAAGCTGCGCTTAGCCGACCACTTGATTTATTCGATCAAGCCGGTCAAAGGTGCGAAGACCATTAAGATGTTCGAAAGCCAGGACGTGAAAGAAGTAGGCTTGCGCAACATCAGCAATGCAAAGCTTCCGAAGAACATGGCATTGCTCGTGTCGGGTATTTACATGTTGCAAGGCATCGCAGGATCGCAGGACGTTGATGCAATCAAAGTGACCACCTTCGATACCATCAACAACATTGGTGCTTTTGCCAATGGAGAATTCAAGCTGAAGGCCAATAAGAAGCAATTGGTGAGCGATACCTCGAACAGGAATTTCATCACCACCGGATTTGACCAGGTGCCTAAAGGATTTTATAAACTCGCCAATCCGCGATTGATTCATGACGACATCGACATTGAGTTTGAGATTGAGTTGGGCACCATCACAGGTGTTGACCCAAACGCAGTCATCATGGTGGGCTTAGTGGGCACAGCAACTATTCCTTAATAGAGAATGGAAAAGCGTTGGGTAGATAAAATCTACACCTTCCTGGTGGATGCTGAAGGGCAACCGGTGAACAAGAAGTTTGACCTGGACAAGAACGTGAAAGTGGTGCGAGGCATTATGATGAGTTCTGACAGACCGAACCTACTGTTCTACCGGGGTTCTCAACGCATCGAACTTTCAGGCGAAGAGCTCTTCCCTGAAGATTTCGAAAGCAAAATGTTTATGAGTGGAATGGCCGTGGCTCCGGATAACAAATACAAGTCACTTGGTAATGGAGTGATTGCCGGAAACGGTGAATTGAAAATCCAATACAAGGACACGGCAAATCCCAACGCTCCTTTTACAGCTTATAAAGTGATCATTTGTCTACAATGTGAAATGAGATAATGATAATCACGAAGACCAAAAGGAGAATCATCATCACGAAACTGGAAATCACAAAGCTTGAACGATTCAAGCCTTTTGAAATCCGGCTTCCAACTAATGTGAAGAAAGTAACTGGCATCGCTGTAACTACCGCTGCANAAATGAACACGGGCACTGTCACCTTTCAGGCCAATGACAAGACTGATGTCTTTCATGTGACCGCAATAAAAGAATCGGGAATAGAGCAATCAGATGAAGCATTCATGCTGATTGAAGATTCGCAGTTTGAGAGTGACAAAGCGTGGGTCAACGGAAATGTTCCCACCATAAAACCAGTGCATGTAGAAGGTGATACTTCAATCATCAATGCATGGTTCAAAGGTGAGGTGTTTGAAAGTGCATTCGTGATTATCGTGTATGTAGAGTGTGAGACCGCAGAAGAACTCGAAGCAGTGATTTCCGATAACGAGTTAAAGAACATTGCAAATCCCGAAGACGATTGGCTGGCACCAATGGAAATTAATCTATGACCGAGCAATTCATTCTGGACTTTGCACCGCTGCGATTGAAGCAACAGGGATACTCCCGCTTTCATCTGCGACACAGAGATTTCATTGTAGAAGCTGGAGCGACTATCACCATTCCGGCATACAACGAGATGTTCTTCATTGTAGATGAGCCTCCGGGTTTAGTAGTTGATTCTGATTATGGCATGTTTGACTCGACAGACGATCTCATACCAGAATGCATACACATACACCGGGCGAAATCAAAATCACGAACCCAGGCGATACGAAACGAAGAATAAAATTTATACAAGCAATCATAGTGAGCTAAGATATGGCACTACCGAATAAAGAGAAATACGAACAAAAGAAGATTGACAACCTTTTACAATACTTGCGCCTCTATTCCGAAAAGGGCAACCCATCGACTATGAAATTCTGGTAGATGGATTTAAAGCAGTGCGCAGAACCAGTGACCGGACATGTTCACCATGTTTGAAAATTTCGTGACTGCGGATACGCGCTCCATTGAAGTGTTGCTTTTCACAGGCACCAGTAACAACAACGAGAAGCGAATTTTCTATTTCGGTGAAACGCAGAAGGAAGGGCTGTCAGGTGTGGATGTGAAGAACATCGTGGACGAGGAAGTGCAACGCAGGCTGCGCGAAAAAGAGTTCGACACACTGAAGGATGAAAACAAAAGCTTCAGCAACACATTGCTGACCTGGAAAGCGAAGTAGAAGAACTAGAGAGACATAATGCACGATTGGAGCTAAAACAATCTCCCTAAACAATTTCTTGGGTGACATCGGCTCTTCACTGGTGGAAAGTTTCATCAAGCGTAATCCAAAACTAATGGCAGCATTTCCAGGCGGTGAAGCACTTGCAGGGTTGCTGCAATCGAATAACGAAGAACCTTTAGAGGAACAGACTCAGGAATCTGAGGTAAGCTTTAAGCCAAAGACAAGTTCTTCTTCGGCATCGCTCTCTGACGAGGAACAGGCTGCGATACAATTTGTCAATCAACTGAAATCACAGTTCAGCAAGGATGAGTTTGAAAAGGTGTTACACATTATTCAAATGCTTGCTGATGACAAGAGTAAGATTGAATTGATTCTGAATCATGTAAACAATAAATAAGCATAAGTTATGAACAAGTACAGTTTTGAAGTGAGTATTGAAGCGCAAACACAAGGTGAAGCAGAAGTAAAACTGTTGGCTGCCTCTACGTTGATGCAAAAGTTAAAGGCAAGAGAAATCGCAAAGCTTGCTGATGTAGTAAAGAACGATCCGGTAAAGACTACACTTGCCAAAAAGGCATTGGGACTTTAACAACGAGAAGTAACAGGCATGAGCGCAGACGCACAGAAAATACAAAACCTCAAGTCCATTGTGATTTACTCTACCCTTGGTCTTGGCACAGCTACCGGATTGTTCTTTCTGGCGCGTTACTTCTATAAGAAGACCAGGGCGAACGTATCACAAAGGCGCAGTCTGGAAGTGGGTGACCCGGCCACATTTGCCAAACAACTGAAAATGGCATTTGATAATGACAACTACATGGGCTGGGGCACCAATGAAAAAATGGTGTTGCAGGTGTTCAATGAGATTCCTTCAAAAACGATGTACACAAAAGTTCAGAAGGAATACGCTAGTCTGTATGGAAGAAGTTTGAATGCGGATTTGGAGGAAGAGTTGAGCAGCGAGGAGTACAATGAGCTGATAAGGATATTAAACGCAAAAAGTGATGGCAAAGAAGGCGAATAGAAAGGTGAAATCGAAAAGCCAGAAGCAAAGAGCAAATCGGCCAGGTAAATCAAAGCATACGGATAAGAAAAAATTCAACCTGCGAAAGTGTTTGTCTATGCGCTTGCGTTAGCCGCTCTCGGTGGCGGTGGCTATCTGGTGTATGATAAGTTGAAAAGAAAAAGTTGTCAGGTGAGAGAACAACCTCATCGGGCAATTCAGATACTATCATTATCAACAATAGTCTCCCTGCCTCAACCAGTACTACAGCCGCACGACTGATTTCTTCTGCAAGCGATTCCTTTCCTTTGAAGAGAGGCAGTCGTGGGACGAGAGTGACACAACTGCAACAAGCCCTGGCTCGCACAAGCCCTGGACTGGCGATTGATGGTCAATTTGGAACCCAAACTGCGAGTGCTTTGAAAGCATCCGGTTTTTCTGAAACAGTTGATGAAACTCTATTCAATAGAATTACAGGTAATGCGAATGGTGCTTTAACCGTAGTGTTCAATCCGGCTTCCTTGGCGTTGAGTCTATATACCGGAGCACAGGTAAAAAGTATTGAGCAGGTGTTGAGTGTGTTGAAACAAATGAAAACGGTTTCAGAATACTCCGCAGTCAATGAATACTACAAAAGCAAAGCTTCATCTCAAAGACCATTGTTACGGACCTTTTGGAGTATGCCTTCAAAGGAAATGAGACTGCCAAAGCGCAGATAAAAAATGAATTCCGGCGCATGGGTTTAAAAGTGAGCAGTACAGGCACGTGGAGTCTCCAGGGAATCAGACTCTACAGAGACCTAATCACGATTCGGGAAAGTGTGGTCATGGATAACAAAGGAAACCGAATACCCGTGCGCAGGAATACAATTCTCGGAGACGAAGTAGAAGTTGCCAATGGCATGACCTGGTTCAAGTCTATTGACAACAGCATTTTGAAAGTCCCTACACAGGACGTCACGTACACTTAAACTTAAAAGACTTAATGGCAAGATTTGAAAATTTCGCAGACAAGCTCCTGCGATTAGAGGGAGGCTATGTCAACCATGCACTCGATAAAGGTGGCCCGACAAAATACGGAGTCATCCTTTCTGTGTGGCAGGAACATGGTCATGACAAGGACGGTGATGGCGACATTGATGCAGAAGACATCAAGCAGCTTAGTGAAGAAGATGCTCGCTATATCGCCAAAAAGATTTTCTGGGATTACTTCCTGGCAGACTCCATCCGGAATGAATCAGTAGCGCAGTTCATCGTGGATTGGGGTTATCACTCCGGTCGCAAGACGGTTGCTAAAATTGTACAGCGCATTTTAAATGTCGAGGTCGATGGCACCGTAGGGATTCAAACCCTCCGGGCAATCAATGAAGCGAACCAGGAAGAACTTTTCAATCAACTCAAAATTGAGCGCAAGGTATTTCTCAATAACATCATCCGAAGAACACCAAATCAAATCGTGTTTTACGATGGCTGGATGAACAGGGTGAATTCATTCCAATTCAAAAATGCTGCGTAAGTAAAAATCAATTTTAAAGACGACACATGTTATCACGCATTAAAGAGATATTCAAAGAGTTTGGCTTCGTGCTTTATACACGACCCTATGAATTAAATATTGTAGGGCTTCGCAGCAAGAGCGTAGAGTCAAATTCATTCGATGACGAGATACATGTGTTTTACACATTGCCGGATGGAAAGTGGAATTACCACATCTATCCGGCCACTACTGACCCTGGAACATTCTGGTTGAACAATCCCTCCTATCCGCAAGGCACAGCAATCCTGGCACAAGGTCAAAATTTAGATGCATACGCAATCGGTAAACATCGCGGACTATATGAAGCCCTGGTGCAACAAAAGCCGGTGACAGTGATTCGCGACTACGACCGTGATGCCGTATTGGATTTTAACAACGGGACAAAACAAACAGGAACATTTGGAATAAACATTCATCGTGCCTCCAGCACGGGAACGACCAAGAGCATTGACAAGTACTCAGCCGGATGCCAGGTTTTCAAAAATGCAGATGACTTCGCAATATTCATGGAGTTGTGTAAACAACATGCCAGGCTCTACGGAAACAAGTTCAGCTACACGCTAATTGACTTCCGGTCTTTACGAAGAATCACTCTGAAGCGAGTAATTACAGCGACTACCATTTTCGCAGCCATTGCCCTGGGCTGGGTATTTACACCTAAGACGAAAGCACTATGAGCATACCAAAGCCACCTTTTCATACTGCCTCAGAAGAACTGCTTTATAATATCTACTTAAAGTTACAAGTGATGAATAGCCTCCAGGAGAGTGACATTAATACGCTGGCCAAGTTGAATGCCATCCTCACCGATGCAGACTTGATGAAGGCGGATGATGTTATTCAGGCAATCAATGCCATTAAAGGGAATGTGCCAGATGCCGGGAATACCTTGGAGAAATTATTCAACATCATCCAAGGCTTTACTTATCTCAAAGCAGAAGATATTGATACGCTTGCAGAGTTAAACGCTATCCTCACTGATGCCGACATTATCAAAACAGAAGATTTACAATCTTCTGTAAACGCGATAAAGGGAAATGCACCTATAGCAGGTGACACGTTGGAGAAGCTTTACAATTTGTTGCAACCAATTTTAAATGCCTGGGTTCAGGATGGCAACAATGTTGGTTCCACCAGGCCCATTGGAACGAAGGATAATTTTCCGTTGCCTTTTATTACAAATAACAGTGAGCGTGGGCGATTTGATGTTGCTGGAAATTTTTAATTGGTCATAGTGGCCCGGTCGGTGGACGAGTCCATATAAGAGCCTGCCTCCACACTCGAAGCAGGTTTTTCAGTTTTTGTAGATGACCCTGTTGCTAATCTTCTTTGGGGCTTACTAACAATGGCCGATTGTTTATAAATAAAGACAAACCCAATCTGCTTATCAATGGTGGATGGCAAAACCTAACTGGTTCCAGAAATCTCATCATTACTTCCGGCCCGATGGGTGGCAGGTTGGTTGATACAACCAGTGATAACACTGTGCTCGGTTACAATGCGGCATCCTCCACAGGAACCAATCCATCACGAGTAATTGCTCGCAATGTAGTTGTAGGTTCAGAAGCAGGATCCTCCGATACGGTGGGCGCAAATTTTACTGACAGTATTTATATAGGTTATCACGCTGGTTATCTAATCAGCTACAATGCCGGAAACAGAAATACCATGATTGGCAGCAATGCTGGCGGTGGCGCTACGCAAAGTGGCAGTGACCACACACTGATTGGGTATGATGCGCAATGCGCCAGGTCAAACAACTTCAACACATTACTTGGAGCGGGTACTAGAGCCTATAATAGTCTGGGGGATTTGGTAAGCAACGGCAGTGGCCAGAATTACATGACTGCAATTGGCGCAGGTGCAATTGTGAGGACTGCAAATACCATTGTGCTAGGACGTGTCTTGAACGACCAGATTGTTGTTGGTGCTGAGAGCTGCAATTATCAACTGCCTGGTGTCACCGCCAATCTTGGTTTTAATGGATATAAATTTCAGATTGTAAAACCCGGAAGCGTAGCGCTGGGTGTGTCGGGCTCTTCATTTTTCGCGATGGAAATTTCTCCATCAACCTCGGAGAAGAAGGAAGTAGTTCTGTCAAGAATTCATTTCGTATCAATAGTTATATCAGTGGATATGGCGCATATGAATTCCTGCTGAGTTCAAACAATGCAAATGCGACTCTTGAAATCACCGACTATCAATTTGGAGGAACAAAGACCGAGATGCTTCGCCTAACCCCAGCCGGATATGCGAACACTGCTATTCTGGTTAGACCAAATGATTTATATCATACTGGTTATGGCTTTCGATACATTCTTCAGGGAGTTAATACCGGTCTACAAAGCAGATTCATATCCGCTTTTCATGGTCAGATAAATCTTTCAGTGGATGACACATTCGCTAGTTATAACAGAGCCCAAATATTCATTGCACAAGCTACCGTAACAAATCATTACATCGATGGATTCTACGCAGATGTGAGAGGCACTGATGTAAATGCTCAGGTATTTGCTTTTCGTTCTTTGGGAAGCCGCATAAACTTTGACGGCACCGGAATGACATTTACTGTGCCCGTCACAACCATCACAACAGATGGTTCTGCTCATGCCGGAGCAACAGCATTGCTATCCAATGGCAGTTTTGTTACCAGTGCCGCACTCTTTATCATTCCAAAAGGTTCAGAACGAACCGGACTAATTATTTCGCCTGGACAAGCTCAATCCAATGGATTGTTCATTAGTCCACAACAAGCACTTGGCACTTACAACTATGATGGTTACCTCATGTGGCTTCAGTACAGCACCACTGGTAACAACATGCTTGCGAGTACAACAAAGCCCATGCTTTTCATCCGGAAACACAATGCAATACTAAACGGATTTGACCACACAGGCGCATTCATCCGATTAGAAGAAAACATTGGCTCAACAGGGCCATTCATGGAAGCCTTCAAGTATGACACTGTGAGTAATTCTTTAAAATTAAAATTCTCAGTTAATAAAGATGGTGTGGTTTCAATTGGGCAAGTAACAATTGATCCGGCAAGTATCGCTGGCGTTGGGAGATTATACTTCGTTGGTGAAGATCTCAAGTTTGTTACACCGTCTGGAGTAGTCAGAACAGTAAAATTTTAACTTAAAATATTTATGACTAAAAATTCAATCGTGGTGGAGCTTCCACAAATAGACTCTACCACAAACAAACGCAAGAAGGTGATACATGACTTTCTCATCATCAAAAACAACCTGGAGATGAGGCACGGTATCGTACTGGAATTTACGGAAGGTGATGGAAGCGCAATCATTCCAACCAATGAACTGCAAAGGCAACTCTTCCTACCAAAACAAATTACCAAGGAAACGGATGGTAAATCCACCAACCTGTTAACCGGAATTGAAGCTCCGCCAGATTCACCCAATGCGGTGAGTGAACTGGAATACTGGCAGAACATTGACTTAACTGCTTATCCAGGTCTCGCCTCATTACCTGCGGAAATGAAGGAGACACTGAAGTCGGTGAAAATCTCAGATTTGGTTTACTGGCTCATTGAGCAATCAATCTTGAAAGGACATTCAGAAGGGAAATATTAAACATCGAGAATCATGACAAACAAAGAGGCTTACAGACTTATTACAACACTATTGGAAATGCCTGCACCCGCTGGCACCAAACTGGAACACGCCAGGAATCAAACATTGAAGAACGCGTCTGACTTTATTGAATCCTACAACGACAAACTTGAAGACCTTAACATTGAGTTTTGCAGTACGGATGAAAAAGGAAACATTTTGCGCGATGCCAAAGGGCAGTTTCTCTTCACGAAAGAAAACCAACGTGCTCTTTCGAAAGAGGTTAAAAATTCATGGACAGTCCGATGGTTGACCAATTCGAGATTGTGTCAACGTCCGACAAAAAGGGCCTGACTGAAGGGCTTGTGGAGTACTTGAAGGAAGTGGGGTTTATTCGGGAATTAAGGATTGCATAAAAATCAGGACTATGGAAGGGAGAGATGGAAAAGGGGGCATGAACCAAGAACCAGAATTTATAGAGATCAACTACTTACGGTGGCTGAATTTGAAGATTTCAGAAACCAGTTAATTCAAGAAATCAAAAGTATTCTAAAGGAGAATAGTGAAGGCACTACTAAAAAGTGGCTTAAGTCGTCTGAAGTCAAAAACTTCTCGGAATATCCACAGGCACACTACAGAATTTAAGACAAAACGGATCGCTGGCCTTCAACAAAGTCGGTGGCATTATATTCTATGACTACAATCAAATTGTAAAGTTGATCGAACGCAATGAACAACATTGAGCAACTTTCCAATTTTCTGTTGAGAGTTACTTCTGATAGAAATCTTAGTACGAGTCACATTAGTATATGCACCGCTCTTTGTTCAACCTGGATTGAAAGCGGATTCTGTAATCCATTCAATGTGTCTCGTAAGGATTTAATGATGGCGGCCAAGATAAAATCAACATCGACCTATCACAAAATTCTTAATGAATTGACTAAGTCAAAATATGTTGAGTATAAACCGTCCTATCATCCAATTAAGGGTAGCGAAATTCTTATACTTATATAATAGACAACATACTTCTCATGCCATCAAAGCGAATTGGATTTCAATTTTAAAATCCGGTTCGCTTTTTGTATGTTTGATATGTGAAAGGGATTGTCGAGAATTTCGATGATTTTGTTCCTAGCGCCACCTGTGGTGCCAAGATTTAGAAAAGCAAGTAAAAATTGATAGTGAGGCGGTTGTTAAAGTGAAAAACACCCTCCTCCTCTGCAAAAGAAAATCAATCCAGGGCCCCGCAATCGCGGGGCTTTTTGTTTGAGACAAGTCCGAACCAACGCCTTCGTTTGTGTGAGGAATTGGCGCGAACAAAAATGAGCGAAGCGAAACCTCTGGTTTGATTTTCGTTTGATACACCTCCTCTTAAGGGATCAGCGCAGCTAATCCCTCCTCCTCTGCCAAGTAAATTTCAAACACAATCAAATCCCTGAATTCATTCCGAATTCAGGGATTTTTGTTTTAGGAGCAAATCAAATTATTCAATCTCTCTCAATCTGTAGGTGCACTTCGAGGCGCACCGGAGGCCACCGGAAACAGGTGTACTGAATTGAAGTACAAAACCGGTAGAAAAGTTCTTGGCTATTCTATGATTCTTTAAGAACTACCTGCGCGCATCCCCGCAGGGTATAAGGTGTTCATCATTCCTTGCTTAAAAATAAAACTACAAATCAATCAGTCTGAAAGCCCTAGCCATTAAATCTCTCTCATCTTTTGAAATCCCTCTCTTCTCAGCCTCTTCCCTCCATCCGCGAACAGANCTTTTTACTAGCTCTAAAATCTCCTCAGCCCTCTTAGTAGAAATACGAAAATACGGTGCTACCTCTTTTGCTAAATCGAGATCAAGTGCATTATCGTTTTCGGAAATATTCAAACTCAAACCTGTTCCTGTTTCTACCGGATTGATATCATAAGCAGGAGAGAGTATCCAGCCCTTGTGGGTCAAAAGAAATCCATGGTTCCGCAAGTGATCATCGGTATTACTTACACAGATGTAAAAAACGATTCGCCTCCAGAGTTCTTCAAGATCTTCTCTCACACGTGCTCCATGCCGGGTGATGAACTCTACTAATTCCAAATAGCTTACTCCTGCTGTATGATCGGCTCCATCGTTATACCCTAACAAGGTCATCGCGGAAGCAAAATGGATTCGCCCACCCTTGGTCGTGCGATCAAATCGCTTCGTTAAGAAAGTATGTTGTTTACTGTAAAACATTCCGGTCATTCCTTCGGCAATATTCAGCCCGGCCTTTGTCGCAAGTTCATGAACTACCATTTCCCAAGCGCCTATATCTCTGTTATCATTTCTGCTTGGAAACTTAACAATCCATAAATTACCCTTTGAGTCAAGGACACTGGCCTTTGGTCTTGCACCTCCCAAAGAGGAACCAGGTGCCATCAGCATATTCAGCCATTTCATTTTCAGAGTATCATCAACATCATCATCTTCCAGGCGCAAACTCGCTTCTTCCAACTCACGGATCGAGGTCCAGGGAGGNGAGGCCATTTCTCTATTATTATTTAAAAAATCTCCGCCTTCATTTTCTTTGAATCGCAATGCTCCCATACGGTGACCATCGAATACACCAAGCAGGTAATCCGTTTCAAATAGCGTTTGCGCTTTTCGTCCTTCTGTACGCGCTAGTACAGCTTCTCTTCTGTCCATCAGCACGCGACCCCAACGATCTGGTGAAGAATCCAGGAATATTCCAAAATTGCTTTTGCCTTCTGAGAGATATTGTTGTCCCGAATACAAATGCAGGTCGGGATCAAGATGCTGTGAACTTGCTTTAAGCCAGTCTTCGTTATACTCAAATGAAAAAATTTCTTTACCGCGCGAGTGGATAGAATACAAAGTCCCCATTGGAGTTGGTTGTCCTAATCCTATCCAATCGGCATAAACTAAAATGGCTCGTTGATGCGTTTGCTTTGCCATGGCTAATTACTTTTTTGGGTGCACGTTCTTTTACCAACAGCTTAGCATCCTGAAGCTTTCTTCCCAACGGATCATCTCCAGCCACTTTTAACAAATCCTTTTCTAACCCAAGGACAAATAAAACTTGTAAATAAGAACCTAATGCCACATTTGGTGAACCCTTTTCAATAGCCCAAAGAGTTGTTCGTGCAATATTTGCCCTTTCGGATACTTGCTCGGTACTGAGTTTCCTTCTTAACCTGGCTAATTTGATATTTTCCCCAAACTCTGTAAGAATCTTGAGGTTTTTAGGCAGCAAGATGGGCTTTTTGCTATTCATAATGTTCATTATAATGAACAAATGTAATGATTTTGATTATAATAATGAACATTATAATCCTATAAGACATACAGCTGTACCAGTTGGCGGTGCAAAGGATAGAGATATAACTAGCTATAATGTGGCGTAGCCTACCGCACATTCCCCCGCAGGTTATATGGTGTTCTTCATTCCTTGCCGCAAAGATCACGCCAGCGCTCACCCCGCAGGCCTTCCTGAATTTCAGTAAAATTGAATGTATATTGTTGATGGAAAGGAGTCAAACCAAAGTATCAACAAAAAGCAAGAGAGTGAAACGGAACGAAGATTCTTGATTTTGATACACCTCCCTCAAGGGATCAGCGCAGCTAATCCCTCCTCTAAAAATGTTGTTAACCGAACCAAGCACCTCGTTTGTGTGAGGAATTGGTACTAACAAAAATGAGGGTTAGCGAATAAGTTGATAAACGCTTTACCTTCATATCGCTGTCGATGTGATGAAAAGTAAGAATAATGGAGGCAAAAGTGCTGCCTTCAGATACTACGCAGTTACTACCGGATTTNCCGGTATTCACCCATTCATTAATACCNCCTGCGTAGTTTTTGATATTCTTAAAACCATGTTTAGCCAGGAGTGAATATCCAATGGATGCCCTATCGCCACCCTGGCAATGGATTATTACCTGCTGGTCTTTNTTAATTTTATCCAGGTTTGTTTCCAACGTGCCAATAAAAACGTGATCGGTTCCTTTAATATGTCCCGATTTGTATTCAGAGGATCCGCGCAAGTCAACAATCTGTGTATGGTTGGTTTTGATTATGTTCTTAAACTCATCCAGCGAAATCAAATTCACTTTTTCAAGCGTTCCGCCCTGCGCTGTCCAACCCTGTACATCGGGCACATATCCATAAATATTATCCAACCCAATGCGCATGAGTTTACGTACCAGGTCATCGTGTTTGCTTTCTTCGGCAATCAGGATAAATGGTTCTTCGTAAGTAAGGAACCAGCCCATCCAGGTGGCAAATGAATTATTTCCCTGTATGTTGATGGAGCCCGGAATGAAGCCGGCTGCAAAATCCTGCTTTAAACGGGTGTCAATTACCTTTATACCTTTATCCATTGCTGCTTTCAAATCCTGCATGGATAATTTTTTCAGTTTTGGCACTTCTGTTAATAAAGGCCTGTCCACTTTATTCAACTTCTTCATCATGGCAAAATATTTAGGCGGCTCGGGTTGGCCATCCAATAAATATTTTACAAAACCTTGTTCATCGTTTTCATATTGCAAGGCCCAGTTGCGCACCTTCTCATACCCTACGGTAGTGCTGGGTACATCGCCCAGAGCTTTGCCACAGGCAGAACCTGCTCCATGCCCNGGCCACACCTGAATGTAATCGGCCAAATCGCGGAAGCGCTCAATTGATTTAAACATTTGTTGAGCGCCAACCACTTTGGTGCCTTTTATGCCGGCCGCTTCTTCCAACAAATCGGGGCGGCCGATATCGCCTACAAATACAAAATCACCGGTAAACATCATTACGGGCTTATCGCTGGCAGGTGTATCGGTTAACAAAAAGCTGATGCTTTCCGGTGTATGGCCCGGAGTGTGCAACACTTCCAGTTTTAGATTACCCACTTTAAATATACTGCCATCTTTTAGTCCCTCGTGGGGAAATTCATATAGCCAGCCCTCTCCGCCTTCGTCCGACAAATACATTTTTGCCCCGGTAAGTGCGGCCAGTTCGCGCGCGCCCGAAAGAAAGTCGGCATGAATATGTGTTTCTGCGATGTGGGTAATCTTCATGTTATTCTGCCTGGCAATTTCCAGGTAAGTATCCACATCGCGCTTGGGGTCTATTACCAATGCTACTCCTTCTTTCTGGCAGCCAATAAAATAACTTGCCTGGGCTAAGGTTTTGTCGTAAACGTGCTGAAAGTACATATGTGTGTTGTTTTTATTTATCGATTAATGATGCAAATGTGCAAAGGATATAGGTGTTTATCCGTAACACCTGTTACATAGCTGTTTTTATTCTGTATTGTTGGTGCAAATTTCCACTTTTTAACAATATGAAGGCACAGAAAGTTTATGTTACCGAAACTCGTAACCAACCCCCATTAATTGGGTAAGTAAGGTGGGNGGCGCATCGGTGGCGGTAATCCGGTTTTCGAGTTTTGGTGAGATGGGCGAGTGCTTAGCCAGGTATTCTTGTATTAGGGTATGCAAGGTTGCGCCCATTCGTTTCGGTGCAGCCACATTATCCACGCGGCAAATAGTAGTGTCCGGATCGCCCTCGCGTTCGCAAGCTACAAAAGTGTAGGACTTCGCCCGGTCCACCGGAACTCCTTTNACCTTGATCCAGTTTACTCGCTTACCGGCTTCGTTGGCAATGGTAAAGTTCACCTCCATACCTTTAAAGCGAACTACCCAACCGCCAAATCGTTTGGCCGGATCTTTNGCAAACGCATTGTGTAGCTCCACCTCTAACCAATCCCACAGTTGCTGGCCGGTTATGGTTCCTTGTTTTGCTTCGCTATCAACAGGCAACATACTCCAGAGATAATCCATCGTTATTTCAGCAATGCCCGTTTTTGCATCGGGTGCCAAAGGCGGACAAAATCTAAATCCGTTACTAAGCGCTATATCAGGATTATATTTCCACATGATGGCATCGGTAATGAAATTGTCCATAGGAGTTTCAATTACATAATAGCGAACGAGGGGTGTTTTGGTTTTTCCAATAACACGATCTAATTCTTTGGCAAACGGTTTACGCGCTGTTTCAACCAGGGCTTTCATTTCTTTGTCTTCCGGATACAACTCCGGGTCCACATCCAATAACTGGTACGACTGATCTTTGATCTGTCCTTTCTCAATTACCAAATCAAGTTTGGCAATGAACGAACCAAACGCTCCTGGTTCTGTTACTTTCGCATACATCCCGGATATTGGTTGGCGTACGCGCTCGTGGGTATCGGCACCCAGTATATAATCCACACCTTTTACAAAGGGCATGTTAGCCAATCCTATTTGTTGGGCTAGTCCCATGTGTGTTAATAATATTACCAGGCTGCAGCCCTCATACTCGCGAAGCACTTTAATATAACGGGCTACATTTTTNTCAGGATGCGTAAATCGGATTCCTTCGCTGTAAGCTGGCGACTGCCGCCTGGGTGTAAGCGGATCGTTGTACCCAATAAATCCGATTTTTATTCCACCTATCCTTTTAACATAGTAGGGCGGAAAGATCAACTCTCCATTAAAGGCATCGTTGGTTTGATGATACATGTTGGCGCATATTTTCGCGCTGTGGTATGCAAACATGTCTTTCATCATCATCTCTTTACCATATACTACTTCCCAATTGCCTGGCAGTATCAAGTCGTAGCCAATATTATTCATTAGCGGCACAATGGCCTGGCCTTCGCTTAGTGCGGCCACCCCTCCACCCTGAAAACAATCACCACCATCAATCAGCATGGTGTTTTCCGGGTTTTGTGATCGCAGGTGCTGAATCATTGATTTTAGTACCGCATACCCGCCTCGCTTTTTATAAACTGGTTTACCCGCTTCAATAAANAATTCATCGTGCGTAAGCAATTGAGCATGGATGTCGGCCGTGTGCAGCAAGGTTATGATTTGAGCTTTGTCTTGTTTTACGGCACCATTGGTCACCATTTCGTTATGCTTCATCGCACCTTCATGGGTATTCAGAGCCGATGCCGAAACCGGAATCAATCCNCCGCCTACGCCTAAGGCCAGCCCCAGGCTGCCGGCTCTTTTTAANAATTCTCTGCGGCTATTCTCCGAAATCTGTACATGCAGCTCTTTCTCTTTATCAGAGATTGTTTCGCAACGCTTACAAGTGCAGGTTGAGCTATGCCGATTCATGAACGAAGGGTTATGTATTGGACGTCCTCTTTATTTGGTTACCGGCTTGCCGGCAGCCTGCCATGCCTGAAGGCCGCCCTTTAACTCAAACACTTGCGTAAACCCCTCCTGCCGCATAATCTTGGCTGCTTTATTGCTTCGTACACCGGCCGCACAGTACACATACACCGGTTTGTCCTTTTGTAACGTGCTGNNTTGTTGTTTGAAATTTCCATCATTCACATTCATCAGTTTTGCATCGGGCAGATGGCCGCGGTTGTATTCATCGGGTGTGCGCACATCCAACACCACTTTTTCCTTTGTAGCCGCAACTTGTTTTTCGAAATCGGCTACAGGCAATATTGAATCTTGTTGGGCTTGCGTACAGGCAACACTTGCCAGTAGCAGTGCAAAAGCTAAAGAACTTAATCGTTTCATAGTTGTCATTTTAAGGTTATTCTATTTCTATTTTTTTCTCAATACGAATACCAACGCTCATAACACATTTTATCCCTTCTTGGTTTTTCGCGCCTCAACAATTGGAGCAAACGGGCCATACTTATGTTGTCTTTCATCAAAGCCATCGGTATAAGGCCCAAACGGATGATCGACCGGCTTTCTCGAAATATCGGGCCAATCGTTGGCAATATCNTTNTTAGGGCGCGGTAAGGAGTTAACATAGGCGGCAATGTTCCAGGCTTCTTCATCGCTTAGCTGTGGTTTTTCATACGTAGCACCCAGCGGCATGTTTGCTTTGATGTACCCCGCAAANAGCGATAGGCGCAACAAGCCGGCTCCATCATTATAACTATCTTTTCCCCACAGCGGTGGATACGTCCATGAGGCCGCTTCCGCACTCTTAGTGCCTTCGCCATTTTTNCCATGGCATTGCACACACTGTGCTTCATAGGCTATTTTCCCTTTGGCTGGATCAGCAGGGTAATCCAGGTAATCCAGTTGCACCAATCCAACNCCGGGAGGTCTTACGCCTTTTGGAACATCTTGCCCAAGCCATTTCATATAACTAATAATTGCTCTCATTTCACGCGAGTCATTCGCAAGTGGCTGCCCGTTTAAACTTCGTTCGAGGCAATCGTTAATTCGTTTTTCAATTGTTTCTTCCGAACCAGAGCGGGCCCGGAATTTAGGATAGGTAGAGGCTACTGCGCTGTAATTGTTACCAAATGGTTTTGTGCCTGCTTCCAAATGACAGTTTTGGCAATTCATTCCATTGCTGATTGCCTTTACCGTTCCTTGCGGACCTAAGTAGTTGGCAGTATTCGCAATTAAATTTTTGCCATACCGAATTTCTTCTCCGGAGGAATCTGCTGGTATGGTGGTTTCAGCAGGTGCCTGCCAGGGGTTTTCCACCGGCTCGGTTTTATCGGTAATCGCAAGCGGGGCTTTGCGTTTTACCAATTGTACAGGGTCAATAACCAATGCCGCCAAAATAATCACGATCAAAAANATAACAATCCACCACAAGCCTTTTAATCGGAGGCCTTTCTTCAAAGAATAGTTATTTCGTTTTACCCGGTACTGGCTCATCCCTTTACATGAACATTTCCTTTACACATTCAATCAATGAGGAAGTTTATCCTGTAACAATCCATAAAGCCATGTGCCGGCTACCGCACTAAGTAAGGTTACAAGCACCACCAAAAACCCGCTGCCTATTTGCGCAAATAAGGGTCCGGGNCAAGCACCGGTTATGGCCCAGCCCAAACCGAACAGAAAGCCGCCAATAACATTACCCCAATGAAATTGCTGCTTGTGAAACACAACGGTTTCACCTTGTATGGTTTTGATCTTAAATTTNTTGATGAGCCAAACCGATAGCATCCCTACCCCCACTGCAGTACCAATTACGCCATACATGTGAAATGAATGTAAGCGAAACATCTCCTGAATGCGGTACCACGAAATAATTTCTGCCTTAACAAATACAATTCCGAAAAGCACTCCAACTACTGCGTATTTGATGTTCGATCCGATTAATGATTCTTTCGCGATTTGATCATTCGGAGCTTCGCATTCAACCGGNTGTTCAATTACAACCGGGTGTGTTTCAAAATCATGATTTATTCTTTGCATTGTTGTAAAGGAGTAAAATTTATAACACCCGCATTAACCACGGAAAAACAAGATGTACCATAGCAAACCCGCCAGCCATAAAACAACAGGTTGCCACCAACGATGGCCACTGCAGTGTGGAAAGACCCATGATGGAATGGCCCGAGGTGCAACCACCTGCATAGCGGGTTCCAAAGCCCACCAGGAATCCACCCAAAACAAANAACACCAACCCTTTAAGCGAGAATAGATTTTCAAANGAAAATATTGATGCAGGCATCAGTTCATTATCGGTGGTGATGTGAAGGCCCTGTAATGCGTGTGTTGTTTTTTCTGAAACCTGAATTGGATTTGGGTTGTTTAAAAATTGTGTGGCAACCAAGCCACCAAGCAACACTCCGCCCACAAANAACAGATTCCAGAGTTCTCGCTTCCAATCATATTTAAANAACGAAATATTTGCCGGAATACATGCGGCACAGATATGCCTGAATGCGGAGGAAATACCAAAGTGCTTATTTCCCAGAAGCAACAGAGCCGGTACGGTAAGACCAATTAACACCCCTGCCACATACCAGGGCCATGGTTTNTGAATTATTTCAAGCATGTAAAACGGATTGATGATTTACTTTTATCAATATAGAACAAAAGTAAAAACATGATGCGGATGTATTCATACCTGTTAAACTCAATTTTTGACCGTATTCAAAAGAAGAACCGTTGCCCAGAATATAAAAGCCCATTGCCAATACAAGCCAACCGAAAGCCGGTTTTAGTTTTTCATTAGGAACAAATCGTGCGAAGTAGCTTCCGGCCAGAATGCCTGCTACGGCAAACGCAGAAAAGGTGAACATGAATTTGTAATCGATTGGCTGGCTACCCAGGTCTCCGGTAAATCCAATTAATGATTTAAGCGCAATTATTAACAGCGAGGTGCCCACGGCTTGTTTCATGGGTAAGCCTGCCAGTAATACCAATGCGGGGATAATTAAAAACCCACCNCCNGCACCTACTAAACCGGTAACACCNCCTACCAGCAATCCTTCCACAAAAATGACCGGGTAATGGTAGTTCATTATTTCCGGTTTTTCGTTAGACACACCCGGTTTCCGAATCATGGAGACGGAGGCCACCAACATGAGCAGGGCAAACAATACCATTACCGCCAGTGACTTGGTAAACGCAAATGATCCAACCGAAAAAATTGAATCGGGTATGGCAGGAAGAATAAACTTGCGGGTAATATAAACGGCAGGTATGGATGGCAAGCCAAACACCAGGGCAGTTTTAAAATGCACATGGCCGGCTTTAAAATGACTGTAAGAACCAACCAGGCTTGTAAGACCCACCACAAATAAAGAATACGCGGTAGCTTGCACCGGATCTACATCAAACAAATAAACTAAAATTGGAACTGTTAGGATGGAACCNCCACCACCTACCAACCCAAGCGATAAACCCATCATTACCGATGCCAGAAATCCAACGAATTCCACTTCCAAAAATTTGTGCAAACTTAGTGCAGAAGTCTGCTCTAAATCAGTAACCTGTATCACACAACCAATCTATCCCTGCGTAACCTGCATCACATAGATTCTTTATATTGTTTGTTAGATTTGCCCCTTAAAATTCATAGCGTTTGATATTACAGGTTTTTGTTATTGGGCTTGTGGCCAGTTTTATCGGGTCTATCNCTCCGNGCACACTGAATATTCTGGTGTTGCAAATGGGCCTCGAAAACAAACTGCGTGTAGCTATTCGGTTTATTCTGGCTGTTGCAATTATTGAATATCCGTATGCATGGATTGCGGTGGAGTTTGAACACCTGATTACTTCCTCCCCATTGGTACAACAAAATTTCAAACTGCTGGCCGCTGTGGTAATGCTTTCGCTTGGTATTTTGGGTTTATGGTCGGTGCGTAAACCGTCAACCTTAACGGTAAAACTTCAGGAGAGTGGTTTTAGAAAAGGCCTGGTGCTTAGTATTCTTAATCCGCAGGCTATCCCCTGGTGGATTGGAATGACTGCTTACCTCAAAGCGCAGGGGTGGATTGTGTTAGACAACCCCTGGCGCCTGCACAGTTATGTATTCGGCACATCGATAGGCGTGTTGCTTTTGTTATTGTTGCTGGCCTTTATGGCCCAAAAGCTCGCATCCATTATGAAGCACAACCGTGTAGTAGCACTTTTGCCCAGTATTATTCTTCTTTTGTTGGGATTAATTGCCCTGGTTTCATACTTCACTACCGAGGTGTAATTTACCAGAAATGTGTTTGGTGCAGGGCTAAAGGAACTTAACGCTTTGCTTTTTCGGGAATACTCATTTTTCTTTTACGCTTTCCAGTTTTTGCCCATAGTGCAAGCTTGCATTTATTTCGTATCCAAAAAGCAAAACCATAGTGATGAGTTGTATCCAAATCATTAATGCAATAAGCGCCCCAATGGATCCGTAAACCTTATTGTAACTTCCAAAGTTGGTGATGTAATACGAAAACCCATATGAAACTGCCAGCGTGCCCAGAGTGGCCAGGAATGATCCAATCGAAAANAANCGCCAGTTGTAATGTACTGCCGGCCCGAAGTAATAGATAAACGAAATTCCAATAAAGAATACAAGGAAGATTACAACAAACCGCACCAGAAACAGCAGCTTAATGTTGCTGAGGTCCACATGACTAAATTCTGAGAGGTGCGCCATCATGTAGTCGAGCAATAACTGGCCTCCAATCAGTAACACAACCGCCAGCAGTAAACTCATGGCCAACATAAAGGTAAGGCCGGTGGCAGTCAATCGCATGCGTAACACATTTCTTCTTTCTACGGTGCGATAACAAGCATTGAATGCACGCATCAGGGCCATCATACCATTGGTAGCCAGGTAAAGAGCAAAGAAAAACCCGATGGTTAAAAGTCCGCCCCGTTGATTGCTCACAATATCCAACACGGTAGATGAGATAACCTCATTCATACTGGGNGGCAGGTATTCGCCCATAAATGTAATGATGGCGTCTCGGTTGATAGCAGGGAAAAACCGGGTGATGTATGGAATGAGTGTGAACAAAAANATGATTGCCGGAAACGTAGCCAAAATAAAATTATACGCCACTCCGTTGCTGCGATCCATTATTTCATCTTCAGAAATGTTATGAAAGAATATTTTCAAAAATTTATAAAGCGACAGGTTTCCAAATCGTTTAAATCGGATACGCTTTAACCAACTACGGCCGGCACGGGCCGTATTAAACTGAAGAATTCGTTTTCGGGTAACATACTTCATGTAAAGTAAGGTGTTAACAACTCCGAAAAAACCTGGGGAGGCCGGCAAGGTTTTCCGGTAGCCTTATTCACAAAAACCAATAGGGTTTCACCCTGGTTAATTAATTGACCTGCTTCATTAAAAATATCATACTCAAACCGGATGCGCACCCCGGCTTTTCACGAATGGTTGTAATTATCTTCAGGTTGTCATCATACAGGGCAGCCGCAAGATAACGGGAATGATTTTCAAGCACGGGCATCATCACACCCATGCTTTCCAGTTCTTTATAAGTTAGCCCCAGTTTGCGCAAACTTTCTACACGTGCCACTTCATAATACATGGCATAGTTGCCGTAATACACATAGCCCATCTGGTCGGTTTCACCATAGCGCACTCTGATATAGGTTTCTGATACGTACATTATTTTTCGCCCCGCAGTGCCTTGCCTTTGGCTATTTCTTTACTAAGTGCTTTTTGATATTTAGCTGCATTGCGGTTATGCTCCTGCAAGGTAACAGCAAAATTATGAAAGCCGGAAAAATCTTCGCGGGCACACATATATATATAATTATGTTGTTGATGATTCAGAACAGCGTCCAACGTGGCCAGGNNCTGAGGCATATTGATAGGNCCGGGAGGCAAACCTGTTCTTTTATATGTGTTGTAGGGTGAGTCTATTTCCTTATGCACGTTTAGCACACGCTTCAACGTAAAATCGCCCGATGCAAATACCAGAGTCGGATCGGCCTGCAGGGGCATATTCTTTTTNAATCGGTTAATATATAGCCCGGCAATAACGGGTGCTTCTTCCGGTTTAATACTTTCAGCCTGTACAATGGAGGCCAGCGTGGAAACTTCCAGAGGGGTTAATCCTAATTGATTGGCCCTGGCTTTGCGCGCATCGTTCCAGAATTTTTCATATTCACTATGGAGGCGCCCGATCAACTCATCGGGCAACACATTATAATATACCTCGTAAGTGTTAGGCAAAAACATACTCAGTACATTCTGCTCATTAAAGCCTTCGGTATTGGTAGCTATAAACTTGTCGAGCGCAGTATTAAATTCCGCTACAGTAACACCGGTATTTTTNGTGATCTTTTCCGCCACNTCGCTTTTCAGGCGCACATTGGTAAAAGTAACCTGTACTACTTCACGGGCTCCTGCCTGCAACAAGGCAATAGCCTGGGCATTTGTCATGTTTGATCTGAGTAGGAACCGTCCCGACTTAATATTTTTATCATAACCCTTCAGGCGGGCCAAAAAGCTGAATGAAACCATATCGTTCACAAACTTTCCGTTGCCTAATTCTTCCTGCACCTTACGAAAGGTATAACCATTTCGGATTACAAACATTTTATTTTCACGATCGACCAGAATGTTAGGNGTGAAATAAATCTGGTATCCATAAAATGCAAACGTGATAAGTAAAGTAGAAACAACCAGAAAAAACGCGAGCTTCTTTTTNGATACTTCGGCCATAGAATATTTCAAAGTGGGAACAAAGTTACTAAAATCGCGGTTGGAAGTTAACCCAACCGGTTTTGTTAACTTACCTCCCCAATGGCTGCTGAATTTCTCTCTATCCACCCGCTTAATCCCGAACCACGTAAAGTGAATCGGGTAATAGAAATTTTACACCAGGGCGGTGTGGTTGTTTACCCAACCGATACCATTTACGGTATTGGGTGCGATTTGCTAAACAAAAGAGCCGTGGAGCGTTTATGCCACATTACGGCAGTAAAGCCTCAGAAATTAAACCTCTCCTTTATCTGTAACGACCTTAGTCACATTTCAGAATATGTTAAACGCCTGGATACACCCCAATTCAAAATTTTAAAAACTTNNCTACCAGGACCTTTCACTTTTATTTTCGAATCCAGTAGCCGCGTTCCAAAAATTCTGGATGTAAACAAANAAACAGTGGGTATTCGTATTCCTGCGCATGCTATTCCCCTGGCTATTGTGCGGCAACTTACCAACCCACTCATTACCTCATCCATTAAAGATGACGACATCATTAAAGAATATACCACCGACCCGGAAGAAATTTATGAGGACTTTAAACACCAGGTGGATCTGGTAATTGATGGAGGTGCCGGGNGTAACATTCCTTCAACCGTTGTGGATTTTACAACGGGCGAACCGGTTGTAACACGACAGGGCTTGGGAGAATTTAGCTTTTGATTTTTCGTTTCTCCTCAAATCCAAAATCAACACGCACTAAAAATTAAAATCCTATGCTTGTTGATTTGTGATGAATGACTTTCGGTCTGTGCGTAGCGATTTAATATCTTTGGATATTGATTTTTAATGCCTTGCATCTTCTCATCGACTTACATTATCTGCCCAGCCTGGAATTCTTTTCGGTGCTTCAGCAATTCCATTCTGTTGAGTTGGAACAACAGGAGCATTATGTAAAACAAAGTTACCGCAACCGGTGCTTTATTAATACCGCACAAGGTGTACAAATGCTGGTGGTGCCCGTTACCCACAAATCGGGTAAAACACTTTTGAAAGATGTGCGACTGGAAGATACTGTTCGATGGAAAAACAATCATTGGCGCACGCTCGAATCCGCCTATCGCAAAGCCCCGTATTACGAGCACTATGCCGATGATTTGAAAGAACTACTATACCAACCCTGCTCATTCTTATTCGACCTGAATCTTAAGCTGCTGTCATTCTGTCTGAAAAGTGTAAGACACAAGCCCGATTTGTCGGTAACCCAAACCTACCAGCAAACGACTGCGGGCGCTTGTCAAGACATGCGATCGGCCATTCAGGCTAAAATTCCATACACCGCGCGTAAGTATTACCGGCCTGTACCTTACTACCAGATTTTTGGCAATCAATTTGTTCCCAACCTTAGTGTGGTTGATTTATTGTTTTGTGCCGGTCCCGGGCAGGTTCCATTTTGGCCGCCTCCCAGTATAAAGAATGAACAAATAATTTCGGCTCCGCGTTTTAAAATTGCGGATGGGTGTATTTCTAAAAAGTATTGGCCCCTTTCCTGAAAAACGTGATGCAGAAATCGCTACCCCAAATCCAGCAGTACAAAAACGGGCTTGGAAGCAAATTTGAATATTTTGAATAATCACCCTTAAAACTTTACATTTACATAATTCATTATTATGCCAAATATGGAAGCAAAATTTTCTAACCGGGTTAAAGAAGTAATATCCTTAAGCCGGGAAGAAGCGTTGAGATTAGGACACGATTACATTGGCACCGAGCACCTGTTGCTTGGGATGATTCGCGAAGGTGAAGGAGTAGCCGTAGCCGTGCTTAAAAAATTAGGTGTACCGCTGGACGAACTACGTGGCGAGATTGAAAAGGTATCGAAAGGTACTGCCACACACGAAATCAAAAATCTGGCAAACATTCCCCTTACCCGGGCTTCGGAGAAAGTGCTGAAGATCACGTACCTGGAAGCCAAAATCTTTAAAGCGCAACTGATTGGAACCGAGCACCTGTTACTCTCCATCCTGCGCGATCCTGATAACCTGGGCACACAAATTCTTAATAAGTTTGATGTAGCCTATGATGTAGTAAAAGAAATGTTGGAGTATCAGCACGACCAACCCACGGCAGCCTCCGATACAGACGACCCGGATGATGACTCCTCCAAAATGTTTGGTGGTGGCGCAAACCCTGGCAGCAAAGAGAAGAAAGGAACGGAAAAATCGCGTACACCCGTGCTCGATAACTTTGGCCGCGACCTGACGAAACTGGCTGAAGACAACAAACTAGACCCGATCGTAGGGCGTGAAAAAGAAATTGAACGCGTGGCTCAGATTCTGAGTCGTAGANAAAAGAATAACCCCATATTGATTGGAGAACCGGGCGTAGGCAAAACCGCAATTGCCGAAGGCCTTGCCTTGCGCATTATTCAANAGAAAGTATCGCGCGTGCTTNTTGGCAAGCGCGTAGTTACGCTTGATCTTGCTTCGCTGGTAGCCGGCACCAAATACCGGGGCCAGTTTGAAGAACGCATGAAAGCCGTGATGAACGAACTGGAAAAATCACAAGATGTAATTCTGTTTATTGATGAACTCCACACCATTGTGGGTGCCGGTGGCGCATCCGGTTCGCTGGATGCAAGCAATATGTTTAAGCCTGCGCTTGCCCGTGGCGAAATTCAATGCATTGGTGCCACCACGCTGGATGAATACAGACAGTACATCGAAAAAGATGGCGCGCTGGCCCGCAGGTTTCAGATGGTAATGGTTGACTCTACTTCCGTAGATGAAACTATTCAGATATTGGAAAACATCAAAGAAAAGTACGAAGACCATCACCACGTAAACTATACCCGCGAAGCGTTGGAAGCATGTGTGAAACTTTCTGACCGTTACATCAGCGATCGTTTCCTGCCCGATAAGGCCATTGACGTAATGGACGAAGCCGGAGCACGCGTACACATCAATAACATTCACGTGCCGGAAGAAATTGTGAAGTTTGAAGAGGCGATTGAAGATGTGAAGAAAGAAAAGAACCGCGTGGTAAAAAGCCAGAAGTATGAAGAAGCTGCCCAACTGCGCGACAAAGAGAAANAACTGATTGAACAATTGGAGCTTGCCAAAGCGCGCTGGGAAGAANAAACCCGCACCGAAAAATACACCGTTACGGAAGACAACGTGGCCGATGTAATTGGTATGATGACCGGTATTCCCGCCAACCGCATTGCTCAGAAAGAAAGCAATAAGTTGCTGGGCATGGGCGATCAGCTAAACGGAAAAGTGATAGGCCAGGATGAAGCAATCAAGAAATTGACAAAAGCTATTCAACGTACACGTGTTGGACTAAAAGATCCGAAGAAACCAATTGGTTCGTTCATCTTTNTGGGCCCAACCGGTGTAGGGAAAACCGAATTGGCGAAAGTATTAGCCACCTACCTGTTCGATAAGGAAGACGCGCTGGTGCGAATTGATATGAGCGAGTACATGGAGAAATTCTCCGTATCGCGATTGGTGGGTGCACCTCCCGGCTACGTAGGCTACGAAGAAGGCGGCCAGCTTACTGAAAAGGTAAGACGCAAACCATACTCCGTAGTGTTGCTGGATGAAATTGAAAAGGCACACCCCGATGTATTTAATATTTTGCTGCAGGTATTGGATGATGGTATTCTTACCGATGGCTTAGGCCGAAGGGTTGATTTCCGTAATACGATCATTATCATGACTTCCAACATTGGTGTGCGCGACTTAAAAGATTTTGGTGCGGGCATTGGTTTTGCCACCGCTGCCAAACGCGAAAATGAAGAAGAGCATATGAAGAGCACCATCCAAAGTGCCCTGAAACGTGCCTTCAGCCCGGAGTTTTTAAATCGCTTGGATGACGTGATTGTATTCAATTCGTTGCAGCGCGAACACATCCATAAGATCATTGACATTACGCTGGGTAAGTTGTTTGCCCGAATCATTACGTTGGGCTACCATGTTGAATTAACTGAAAAAGCAAAAGACTTTTTAGCTGAGAAAGGGTACGATCCGCAGTTTGGCGCACGGCCACTTAACCGCGCAATTCAANAATACCTGGAAGACCCGGTGGCCGAAGAAATCTTAAAAGGTGAGATACCGGAAGGCGGAACAATTATTGCCGACTACGAAGGCACAGGTGAAGCACTTACTATAAAAGCAAAAAAACCGAAAGCGCCTTCCAAAGAGAAAAAAAGCGAATAAATCTTACTCGATAACTGTTTAGAAAGGGACGAATAAACTTCGTCCTTTTTGTTCGTATCCTTGTTGCTGACCGGAATTGGCAAGTGTTCAAATTCAATTGGCTGTCATCGCGGTTGGGTAACCAAATACTGAATAGCTAAAGTTATAAGCTACACGCCCATCCCACGATTCCCGTATCATGAGGGTTATTCCCTGGGCTCAATAGCCACCCAAATACTTTCGCGTAAACCATTCCGCACTAATCAGCGCAAGCAACAANAAGAAAACCCACTTCAGGTTAATAAGCTGGTTAAAGGTTTCTTCGGTGTGAATTAAGCTGGCTGCTTTTACTTGTTGCAGGTCGGTTGCCAGTTGATTGATCTGCTCTGCATTGTAAAACGTACCACCGGTTTGTTGTGCCAGGGTGCGCAGCAAACCAAAGTCGGCCGTCAGGTTTTGCGCTTCCAGATTTTGGGCACGTATCAGAAATTGGCCGCTTACTGTTTCGGTTTTATCATTCACAACAGTGGAAGCCGTAAACCGGTAAACACCTTCTTTTAATCCGCCCATGCGGTAGCGTGCACCTCCGGGACTGATTACATAGCTGTAATTAGAAACTCCTCCGCTTTCATCGCGAACGTCCAGCTTAACCGTGTTACCATACACCAACTCAAACAAATCATTATATACCTGGCTTTCAATCACCACCGGTTCTGCATCTGAAAATTCATTCTGCAGCGGAAAACTCCGGAACTTCCGTTTATCTTCCAGTGTGCTCAGGTACTGCACCAGCTTGGAGAACAAANNCTCATCGAAGGCCACCGTATTGCCGGTATCGGCAAATTCATTCATGCGCCACCGCCAAATACCCTCGCCAATCAGCACGGCAAGCTTCCGGTTGTTATCCGGCCAGGTCAACAACAGAGGACGGTCGGTAGTTACACTACCAATGCGTTGATACAACAATACATTTGCTGAAGCAGGCCATGAAAATTTTCCGAAAGGCACATCGGCTGGAGGATAGCGGGCAAAAATCCCATTGGTATTATCTGAAAAACCAAAATCGCGAAAACCCGAATTTATCACAGGNGTAACATCATCCCACTGGCCACCCAACGATTCGAACTGAATTGGAATTTGATAAGCAGCCAACTGGCGCAGGTTACTATTGCCCCCAATCATCAACAATACTGAAGCATTACTTTTATACAATGTCTGAAACAGTGCCGTGGTTTTACCGGCCAGGTCTAGTACCTGGTGAAAAATAAAAAGTTCNATTGCNCCGGGTTTTAATAGTGCGGCATCCGCTTCCTCCACACCCGGAATATGAACTACAAATTCATAGTTTGAATTTTTNTCAACTACCGTTTTCAGCGCTTTAATATCAGGGTGGGGCGCGGGGGCAATCATTACAATTTTCTTTTTACCCTCCACTACTTCAATAAAAATACTGGAGACATTGTTGCGCAGGTTGGTTTCACCCATCACTCCTTTTACTAATACATCAAAACGTTGAATACCTTTCTGGTTGGCGTCCAACTGAAAATCAAATTCTAAAAATGATTTGCTCTGCGAATCTTTGCTGAGCGTGGCTACAACCTTGCCATCTTTTAAAATGGAAACGGCTATATTTTGGTTGCTGATACCTTGCAGTAATACCTGCGCCCGCACCGGAAACTTGTTACCCTCGTATGCCACTTTGTTAAATGCTACATTCTTCAGAACCAGATCAACGCGGGCAGAGGTATCGCCTACACCCAACGTGTAAACAGGAACTCGTACCGAAGCATAAAGTGGTGAAGTGCCGGAATTATAAATACCATCCGACAATAAAACAATGCCAGCCAGGTTCCGGCCTTCAAACTGGTTCACCACATGTTGAATACCCCGATTAAGATCGGATGCAGGTGCATTAAAAACAGGATTATTGATTTCGCTACCGGAAAGATCAACCATCATTGTTTCATAACCCTGTTCCTGAATTGCTTTGCGCGAGGTGTTTACCGCCTGAACCAGTTTTTCACGATCAAGTGAATCCAACACCTCGCTGAGGGATGACGATGAATCTACCAGGTAAACCCAGGTGGGTTTNTCGTATTGATTGGTGATAAGCTTTAAAACCGGGCCAAGCAGCATTACTGCCAGAAANAATACAAGCACGGCCCGCAAAGCAAACAAAATTCTGTTAACGGATTTACTCCACGTATGGCGTGCTTTGTATAATAAGTATGCATAACCAAAACCGGCTGCCGCACAGAGGAATATAAATACCGGAGATGATTCGAACAGTAAACGCTGCATGCCCTCTTTCTTATTTGTTAAGTTGACAACTAAACCATATTGTCAATTGGTTGTTGTCAACTGTCAATTTACTTCCATTAATAACCATACTTCTTATCCCACAATTTTTTCAAATAATTTCGTAGTTCTTCTTCGCGCGGGTTTTTTCCGGGTTCGTAGAATTTCGTTCCGCTTAACACATCGGGTAAAAACTCCATGGCCACAAAGTTATTACGAAAGTTGTGGGCGTATTGGTATTCTTTTCCGTAATCAAGGTCTTTCATCAGTTTGGTTGGTGCATTTCGAATGGCCAACGGCACGGGTAAATCGCCTGTCTTTTGCACCGTGCGGAGGGCCTCCTCAATTGCCATATAACTTGCGTTGCTTTTGGGTGAGGTAGCCAAGTAAATAGCGCATTGCGAAAGGATAATTCGTGCCTCGGGGTAACCGATCACATTTACGGCCTGAAAGGCAGCGTTCGCGAGCACCAACGCAGTAGGGTTAGCATTCCCAATATCTTCCGATGCCAGTATTAGCATTCTGCGGGCAATAAATTTTACATCTTCCCCGCCTTCAATCATGCGTGCCAGGTAATAAACTGCTGCATTGGGGTCGCTGCCGCGGATGGATTTGATAAATGCAGAAATGATGTCGTAATGCTGTTCGCCACTTTTATCATAAATGGCAATATGCTTTTGTGCCACTTGCATCACCAACTCATTTGTGATTGCTATTTCACCCGCTACGGATTCACTGATCAGCTCAACTAAATTTAAGAGTTTGCGTGCATCGCCACCACTTATGTTTATGAGCGCCTGGTATTCGCTAACAGAAATTTTCCGGTTTTTCAGTTCTGTATCTTTTGTAAGCGCCTGCTCAACCAATTTAACCAAATACCCTTCATCCAACGCCTTGAGTGTATATACCTGGCATCGCGAAAGCAAAGCCGAGTTTACCTCGAAAGAAGGGTTTTCGGTAGTTGCTCCAATTAAGGTAATGGTTCCTTTTTCTACCGCGCCCAGCAAGGCGTCCTGCTGCGATTTATTAAACCGGTGGATTTCATCGATAAACAAAATCATCCTGCTTGATCTTTTNGCCTGATCAATTACATCGCGAATATCTTTTACTCCCGCACTAATTGCACTTAACATTTGAAACGGGCGCTTTACTTCATTGGCGATGATGTTGGCAATGGTGGTTTTGCCTACNCCGGGCGGGCCCCACAAAATCATAGAAGGCACATTGCCGCTTTGTATTGCTTTGCGGATAATTCCATTCGGGCCAACCAAATGTTCCTGTCCAATCAGGTCTTCCAGTTTGAAAGGCCGCATGCGTTCTGCCAATGGTGTTTTGGATTGCAACATCCTATGCGCGGTTAACCTGAAATCTTCTTCAGCACCTCCATTGTTCTATCGAGCATGGTGTCATCAAAATCCAGGTGGGTTACCAACCGGATTTCATGTGGCCCGAATTTGAGTGCTTTTACCTGGTGTTCGTTTAGCTGCATCAATATCTTTTCAGGTGTAGTTTTATCTACAACTGAAAANATTAGAATGTTCGTATCAACCGGCATGACTGATTTTACCCAGGATGTGCCGGCCAGTGCATTCCCTAATACACGCGCACGTGTATGGTCTTCTTTTAATCTTTTAATGTGATGATCAAGCGCGTAACTTGCTGCTGCTGCCAGAAATCCGGCTTGCCGCATACCACCACCAAACGCCTTTCGCATTCTGCGGGCTTTTGATTCGAGTTCTTTCTTGCAAACCAGTACCGACCCCACCGGAGCACCCAATCCTTTCGACAGGCAAATGGAAATCGTATCGAAATATTTTCCATATTCTTTTGCTTCATCGTTTGTTTCTACCAGCGCATTGAATAACCGTGCACCATCTAAGTGCATCTTTAAACCTTTGTTTTTTGCAAATGTGCTGATGGCTTTAATCTGATCGAGTGTATAGTAGCTTCCCGCCTCGCGCACAACTGTATTCTCTAACGATACGACTGAGGTAACAGGCAGGTGTGCATCGTTTATATTGTTGATGTTCTGTTCTATTTCCTTAACAGAAATTCTTCCACGATCGCCATCCAGTAATCGTACACTGGCCAAACTATTCCCGGCTACACCGCCTCCTTCGTATTTATAAATGTGCGAACCTTTGTAACAGATTACCTCCTCGTAAGGCTGGGTGTTAATTTTTATTCCGATCTGGTTTGTCATGGTGCCCGATGGGCAAAACACCGCAGCTTCCATCCCCAACAAGGAAGCGCACTTTTTTCGAGGTTAATTACACCGGGGTCTTCGCCAAAAACATCATCACCCACTTCGGCCTTCATCATAGCCTGAAGCATAGCCGGTGTGGGTTTGGTAACCGTGTCGCTTCGTAAGTCAATTATCATGTACAGAAAAAACCCAAGGTACAAAAAGAAGTATAACCAGAGTTATTTCAAAACTGATACCTGATGGAAGGCTATAATCCGTTAAGGATATTTTCCAAAAGCTGAATAAACGGTTTTTGCTGCCAGGCGGTGGCATCATGCCCTAACGAGGTATAGTATGTTTTACCTGCACCTGTGGTTTTATACCACGCTACCGGATGCTCTTTGCCCATACCAAAATTCTTATTCTTTATCCACAGAATATTTCCGCTGGGATCAATTTTTTCACCATCAATTGAATAAAGTATTGTAAAGCCATGCTCTCGCGGACTTTCAAANAACACATACCACTCATCGGCATGTGTCCACTGCGGCACTAATCCACTAATCAAAATACTATCGGCATCTGGATTTAATGTTATGGTGGCTTGCTCAAATTGCGGAGCCAGCGAATGATGAGAGAAGTCTGAACCTGTTAAATTTTTNACGTACCAATCCCAATGGTGCGAGTTATCGCCTGCCCCATGGATGCCCAACAGATTCCCNCCGTTTTCCACATAGGCTTCCAGATTTTTCTGTTGGTCTTCATTTAACAGTCTGCCGGTGGAGTTATTGAAAATAACCAGATCAAACTTTGCCAATTGTTCGGTATTAAACACTCCGCCCTCCTCGGTACTATACAGGAACCAGTTGTTCTTTTCTGCCAACGCTGCAAAGGCTTTCTTTCCGGCTTCAATAGACTCGCCATGGCGAAAGCCGGTTGACTTAGAGAATAACAGCGCGGCTTTNTTACCTTCCGGAAATGAAATCTGGGGTACCTCGGTCTCATAGAATACCGGAAATCCATTTTGCACTTTGTACACGAAGCCGGCAATCAACAGGCCCAGCAGCACGATCAGTCCAAGTACTGACCATAANAAGAATTTCAAAAATTTCTTCATAGCTATTTCCTTTTTATAAACTCCAGAGTAGCAATACCGCCAAACATCTTACTCGGATCAGTACAGTTCACTTTAACAATCAGGTCGTGGCTACCTGTTACCTCGCTGATTGGAATTGGCAATTCCTTAAATCCAAGATCGGTAAGCCCTATTGACAACACGCCCGAGCCAATCTTTTTNCCGTTTTCGTCATCAATAAAAATATCGATGGTTCCGCCCGAGAAATAGTTGGGGGCAACGGCAACGCCAATTTTAATCTGACCTACGCTGGTCAGGTCAATGTCTTTGTAGCGCATCAACCCTTCGTGATTCGGTAAGACGATCGTCATCTCCTGCTCAACAGCGGGAAAAATATCTTTGGTAACTTTAAACGTCTGTGCTTTCTTCTTTTCCGAAAACTGATCGGCACCAATTAGCGGGTAGGTTAAGGCAATTACTTTGGTTGCGGTTAACGGCTTTATCCCATTCGCGCCTTTATCGGTGTAAGAAGCTGTAAAGATGTACGTGCCTTCCTTTTCGGTGGGCTTGTGCTTGTTTAAGGTGTACGATCCCTGGTACGGCAACCCGGCCTGTGCCCCNTTGCTATTCATCGACAACATGTAACGAATCATTTTCTCAGTATCATCCTGACTTAATTGCGGATGCGGTGACATCATTAGATCGCCCCACACACCCGAACCACCTTTAATTACTTTTTCAATCAGCACTTTTACAGCCGCCTCGTTGCCTGCATATTTATCGGCAATTTGTTTGATTGAAGGACCTACTGATTTTTCAGTAGCATGGTGGCAGGATTTACAATCTGAATTTTCATAGAGTGTTTTACCAACCAGGTTAGCCGAAGCTTCCATGTTGGCCTGGTGTCCTTGTATCACTTCGGTTACATCTTTACCACGGGCCAGGTAATCGGCTGTGAAGGTAATGGCTTTCGGATCGATGCCATTACCCATACTGCCATCTTCGCTGTCGCGAACCTGCACCGAATAATCGAACTTCATGTTATCCCAATAGAACTTACGATTTCCGGTAAAGTTGATTTCAAGTTCTGGTAAATCGTTGCCTGCAATTACCAGCAGTTCTTTCGAGGCTTTTTCGCCCGATGGATCGGACACGGAGAAACTCACTTTATACTCACCCGGTTTNTTGTATTCATGTACGGGGCTCTTCTCGGCCGATGTTTCACCATCACCAAAGTTCCATTCATATTTTAAATCATCACCATCCGGATCAACCGTAGCATCGCCATTAAACTTTACAGTAAGGGGTGTTTTACCAATGGTTTTATCGGCTTGGGCCGATGCTACCGGAACCCGGTTGGCCGATGAATAGGTGAGGTGTATTAACCGGGCATCCATGTTTTGGCTAAACCAGTTTGTTCCATATTCCAGCGCATAGATATCGCCCGCTGGACTAAATACAACATCCACCAGGTTGTTGAACATCATGCTGGGTAAGAACCGCTCCATGCGCACGTAATCTCCTTTGTCATCCAGGGTAACGGCCATTACCCAGCCGCGCATCCAATCGTAGGTAAAAAGTTTCTTATCATAATAATCCGGAAAGCGCCTGGTCGATTCCGGAAAGCGGTCTTTATAAAATACCGGACCGGCCATGGCGTTGCGCCCTCCTTCGCCCACCAATGGAAATTCTGATGAGGGCGTGTATGGATAATAATAAAGCGGTGGCATGGCTTCGGGTAATTCTTTTGCGCCTGTATTGTTGGGCGAATTGTTTACCGGTTTTTTAGGATCGTACAAGGGCCCCGATTTATTGGTGGCATAATCGTAATCGTTGTATGGAAAATTGTTTCCAATAAAGTAAGGCCAGCCATAATTGCCTGCCTTCTTGGCCTGGTTTAATTCATCATAGCCTTTGGATCCAAAACCCACACTGTCTTTACCCGCATCGGGGCCAACATCACCCCAATATAGAAATCCTGTTTTCTGATCAATAGAAATGCGGAATGGGTTGCGGGCGCCCATCACATAAATTTCCGGGCGACCTTGCTTTGCATCGGTAAATAAATTGCCTTGCGGGATTGAGTAGGTGCCATCCTCTTCTGGTTTAATGCGCAGGATTTTTCCACGCAAATCATTTGTATTGGCCGATGATTTTTGCGCATCCCAGGGCGATTTACCCGGCCGTTCATCCATGGGACCATAACCGGTTTCGCGCGGGCTGGTATTATCGCCCACAGAAAGATACAATAACCGATCGGGACCAAACTCTACCGAGCCCCCNGAATGGCAGCATTGTTCGCGTTGCGTGTTTACCGTTAATACAATTTTNTCGCTGGCGCGTTCTAACGAATCGCCTCGGAAAACAAATCGCGAAAGCCGTTGAACCGCTTCTTTGCCAACCGGTGAGTAATANCAGGTAAATCCAATTATTTTTTTCATAGTCGGGTCAACAGCCAATCCAAGCAAACCATCTTCCAAATCGCTGAACACCGGAAATTTTGTAACCAGCTTTACTTTGTTCTCGGCTTTNTTATAAAGTTTAATATCGCCCCTGCGTTCCACAAACAATACATCTTCGCCAGGCAGCATGTCCAACTCCATCGGCTCATTCAAATTAAACTCAAGCACTACTTTCTGAAACCTGTTTTCTTCGGGCGCTACGCGCGAATTGTTATAGTTCACCGGCACACCGGGCNNGGCTGCATATTCAATACCGCCCCACAGCAGTTGAATAAATTCCGGATCGGAATATGCTTCGTTCGTATGGCCTAACCCGGTGTACCAGGTTCTTCCACCATCAAAATCGCGGTACCAGGCTATGGGGTGGTTGTCCCCATTGGTTCCACCTTCATAGGATTTTTCATCGAGGTTTAACAATACGTTTATCTCCGGGCGAATGTCTTTGTAGTTATACCATTCATCGGTGCGTTTCCATTCGGCAGGGAGGTGCTTGGTGGATCCGTGATTCTTATCCACCACCTTCACAACGGCATCGCGCACGTTGGGGTCGTTTGGATGTCCATTGAAATAAGCGCCAACCAACTCGCCATACCAGGGCCATTCGTATTCGGTATCCGCAGCTGCGTGAATACCTACAAAACCACCACCGGCCTGCACCCACCGGTTCATCTCCAGTTGCTGGGCATCGTCCAGTACATTGCCCGTGGTGTTGAGGAATACAATCACATTATACTTGCGAAGCGATTTTTCATTGAAGACTTCACTATTCTCTGTGGTGTCAACCGAAAACCCGTGTTGTTTGCCCAGCGCCAAGATGGCTGCTTTACCAGCAACAATTGACTCGTGCCGGAAAGCGGCTGTTTTTGAAAATACCAATACGTTGATTTCGCGTGTATCGCGTGTAAACCAAAAGTAAGCTGCTGCGAGTAATACCACCAGGGTAAGGAGAATGACGTAACGCTTTTTCATTTGAATAAAATAGTGGCGGAAAGATTTTTGAGTCAATATGACTCAAAATTAATTTAATTTTACAACCTCACAAGAATTTGATTGTGCGATGATTGAAAAAATAAAGGGATACTTTCAAACCATAGAAAAAAGGCCATTCCGCAACTTTCGGTTAACTGCGTAATTTTCGGTTTTCATGAAAAAACCCTTCAGGTAATTGTGAACAGGATTTCAATCGAAAAATCAGACTTTATGGTTTTGCCAGGCGGTTATGTTAATCAAAACGAAGATGTTGAAGCTGCCATGGAGCGAATTGTATTGGAAAGTACAGGCCTGGAANAAATTCTTTTTAAACAGTTTGCCGTATTTGGAGGTGCTAACCGGTCGTTCGGTAAAAGCCTTGTCCATCACAAAGTTTTTAAAACGGCATCAGAAAAAGCTATGCTCAAATGGCTATCGAAACGTTTTGTTTCTATTTGTTACCTGGCACTGGTGGATTATTCAAAAATAAAATTGAAGCCCACCCAGTTTATGGACACCGCAGCGTGGTTGCCGATAAACCAGGTTAAAAAATTGGCTATGGATCATGCGGATATTGTAAAAAGTGCGCACAATTCGCTGCTGAAAGAAATGCCGTACGCTCCTATTGCCTCTAACTTGTTACCGGCAAAGTTTACGTTGCCCGAGCTTCAGGCTTTGGTTGAATCCATTTTGAACCGGACGATTGACCGCCCCAATTTCAGGCGAAAAATTTTAAGTACCGGAATGATTGCCAAGGTGGGGATTGATTCTTCGAACAAGCGGAGGCCCGCAGACCTCTATTCTTTCAAACATGGCCGTAATACCAGTTTGATTGATGAATATAAGTTTGGCTTCTAAATTCGATGTAATTCACCCGGATTAAATGCTCGTAATATTTGCTTTTTCCTGATTACAGGCCTACTTTTGTCGTCCTAAATCGCGGGGTGGAGCAGTTGGTAGCTCGTTGGGCTCATAACCCAAAGGTCACAGGTTCGAGTCCTGTCCCCGCTACTAACGAAAAAGCGACCTGTACAGGTCGCTTTTTCGTTTTACTCCGAATCAATAGACGTTTATGTATTATGTTTATGTTCTATCCTCTTCAATCCGCAATAAAATTTACATAGGTTTTACATCCGATCTTGAAACTCGTTTTAGATCTCACAATGAGTTGGGCACCAAAGGTTGGACAATTAAATTCAGGCCTTGGACTCTGGTCTACCATGAAACATTTTCGACCAAAGCGGAAGCAATGAAACGGGAGAAGGAATTGAAGTCTGCAAAAGGCAGGTCGTTTATTAGGGGCACTATTCTAAAACAACAATAACCATAGTAGCCCTTGGGCTCATATCCGCCAGCAGGCGGACACAGGTTCGAGTCCTGTCCCCGCTACTAAATAGAGAGCGACTGTAACAGGTCGCTTTCTTTGTTGCTCAAGAGTAAGCTGTGTGGCATTTGCATTGCCGAACGTGTAGATAAAGGGATTTTTAAAAATCCAGTCACCAGCGATTCGGGATTGTAATCCCGAATCGTTACGTATCAATCTGAACATTTCCGTTTCCAAAATCCTTGTCAGGATTTAATTCGAAAAAATCGCATCAAAAAGTAGTATTTTTACTACTTTTATAAATCCTAATTACTCAACCAGAACCATGAAATCGTCTGAATTTCATAGAAAAATCCGTAAAAGTGGGTGGAAATATGTAAAAGCAGAAGGTAGCTGGAGATTCCGATGTAATTGACCACTTGTATCCGGAGCAAACTGACCAGGGAATCCGGAGCAAACTGACCACCCAAATCCGGACGAAATTGACCACCCTTATCCGGTCAAACTGACCACCCCGATTGATGTCTTCTTGGCGCCTGTTTTAGTAGGCCAAAAATTGTGACGTTGGCGGCTTAACCCCAACGTCCAATGGCCAATAAAACAATAGCGATGATTCAAATCCGTCAGATACTCCGCTTGCACACGCAAGGCAAGAGTAAACTTCAAATCGTGATGCTCACCGGAGTATCCCGCAATACCGTCAAGCGCTACCTGCGCAGGTTTGACGAGGGCACTACACCTATGAAGCTGTCTGTTCCATGACTGATCATGAACTGGAGATACTCTTTGGTGGTGCCGATAAGCAGAGCAGTTCTAACGCAAAACTTCAGACTTTACAGGGCTTATTCCCCGAACTGAGTAAACAACTCAAACGAAAAGGCATGACTCTTCAAAAGCTCTGGGAACAGTATCATGAACAATATCCAGAGGGTTATCGCAGAAGTCAATTCTGTCTTCACTTCCATCAATACGTGCGCGGAACCAATCCGGTGATGCACCTGGAACATAAAGCAGGTGATAAGACCTACATTGACTTTGCCGGAGACAAGCTTTCGATTGTTAATCCACACACCGGTGAAGAAAGAAAAGTAGAAGTCTTTGCTGCCATCCTGGGATGCAGTCAACTCACGTATGTTGAAGCGGTCAACTCTCAGAAGACAGAAGACCTCATTAACGTAACAGAAAATGCATTTCAATATTTTGGAGGCGTTACGGCCGCCATTGTTCCTGACAACCTGAAGAGTGCAGTAACCAAAAGCAGTAAATATGAACCCCAGATCAATGAAACGTTTGCTGATTTTGCAGAACACTACGGTACAGCCGTAATCCCCGCCAGAGCCTATCGCCCAAGAGATAAATCGTTGGTGGAAGGCATTATAAAAATCATCTACACCAGAATTTACGCGCCCCTCAGACACCGAACCTTCACCAGCCTGGAAGAGCTTAATGCAGCGATACGGATTCTCTTAGAGGAACTTAATAATGCCCATCTAAAAGGACGAGACTATAGTCGTAGACAGCAGTTCGAAGAACTGGAACGTGACGAACTACAATCTCTGCCGGCTTATCGCTATGAGTTTAAAAGACAATTGATGGTGACGGTCATGAAAAATGGGCACGTAGGTCTTAGTGTCGATAAACATTATTACAGCGTGCCCTTTCGTTTCATTGGGAAGAAGGTTAAAATCCTGTACACCTCAACACAGGTAGAAATTTTCTTTCGTTATGAGCGCATAGCCGTACACGCCAGGAACCAACGCAAATACCAGTATACAACGATCAATGAGCACTTAGCTTCTGCTCATCGCTACCTCAGTGATTGGACAGCGGATAAGTTTATTGAACAAGGGAAAGTCATCCATGCTGATGTAGCGGCTTATATCTGTAAAGTCATTGACGGAAAATCCCATCCGGAGCAAGCCTATAAATCCTGTTCGGGTATCTTAAGTTTAGCACGCAAAGTAGGTACTCAACGATTAATCAATGCCTGCCGAAGGGCTAATCAATATGGCATTTATAACTACCCCATCATTGTTCAAATCCTGGACAAGAAACTCGATGTCTTCTCACCGGAGAGCGAACACATTAACGCCATGCCCGACCATGATAACATCCGTGGGGGTGATTACTACCAGTAAATTATTTTTCAACTAACCCAATAGACTATGAACACTGAAACACTTGAAAAAATGAAGAAGATGCGCCTGCTGGGAATGCACCGTGCTTTTCAAACCAGTCTGCAAACACCCCGCCCCGAAAGTCTTACGGTGGATGAGATGATCGCACAGCTTATCGACAGTGAATGGGACGACAGGCATAACCGCTCCATTGACCGGAGTATGAAGCGTGCCCGGTTCCGTTACAACGCTACGTTAGAAAATCTGGACTATGCTCCCGGGCGAGGGATTGATAAAAATCAAATCCATCGTTTTGCTGATGGATCTTTCATTAAGCAAAATGAAAATATCCTCATTACCGGAAGTACCGGTACAGGAAAAAGTTACCTGGCATCAGCACTTGGTCATCATGCTTGCTTAATTGGATTTAAAGTATTGTACATGAATGCTACGCGGTTATTTGCCCAACTGAAGATGGCTAAGGCCGATGGTTCCATACTCAAAGAAATGGCCCGGATTGAAAGACAAGACCTACTTATTATCGATGACTTTGGCATCCAACCCTTTGATCATCCGGCCAGGTTATCCCTGTTAGAACTCATTGAAGACAGGCATGGAAAACGGTCAACCATATTAACTTCTCAATTACCGGTGAAACAATGGCATGATGTAATCGGTGAACAAACCGTTGCTGATGCCGTGCTTGATCGAATCGTACACAACGCTCACAGGGTGGAATTAAAAGGCGAATCGCTTCGGAAAAAATGGAGTAAAAAAACAGTAGAACAAAACGAAGATTAATTAATTTTAAAACACTGAAACTGGCAGCACAATTTTGACATCAACTACTGGTGGTCAATTTGCTCCGGATACAAGTGGTCAATTATACCGGATTTTGCAGGTAGCCATTACATCTATGAAAAGACGGTAAGTATTACCCTGTGCCCTTTCATGGGTCAAAAGAAATTGGTGAAGGCTTGAGGCGGAAAATTGTTAGAGAAATGGGTATTAAATAAGGAAACAAATTTTTGTTACGTTAATATTTAGAATTGTATGAAAAAGATAAGGGTTGTACTTGAAAAGACTAAAGACGGCTATTCTGCTTACGCTGAGAATGTAGATGGAATTTATGGTGGAGGTGATACCGCAGAAGAGGCAAAACAATCAATAGAAGATGCAATTGTTTTGTTTAAGAAATATAATAATGCAGAAACCATACCTGCTATTTTAAAAGGTAACTACAGCCTTGTATTTCGGTTTGATCCTGAAAGTTTGTTTAATTATTACAAAGGCATATTTTCCAACTCTGCCCTTGAACGAATTACCGGAATAAATCAGCGGCAAATACAGCATTATGCTTCCGGTCATAAAAAGCCGCGCGAAGCGCAANTTAAAAAAATAGAAACGGCTTTGCATAAACTTGGAAATGAGTTGATCGCTGTTGAACTTTAATTCGCAAATAACCCACGTAATATTTAAGCTATTCGATATTTACAATTCAGAATACTTCAGATTATAATTTCCGAAAACTTCAGTCTTCAACAACAAAAGTTCTAACCGATTTACTCAGTATGCTCTCATTTTTATCAAACGAATCGTAATCTGCGCTTGCCGTTATAACGTAAAGAAAGTTATTCCTGATAATGGCAACACTAAACATTGTCATTTTAGTTTTCATATCCAGCGCGTCATATTCAACTTCATATTTTACATAAAACGCCTTTCTGTTATCAATATGCGTTTCCTTTTTCTCTATAATTTTAGTTGTAGGAAATTTCTCATAGACGAACTCAGCCCATTCGTCAAGAGTAGCAATGTCCTCTATGCTGCCCAACTGAGCACCCAGATCTTTTACCACAAGATTTATACTGCTTCCATTCCCGCTGCTTGCTTTTACTAAGACATTAGGGCCGTTGCCCTTTTCAATTTGCCAGCCTTCGGAAAATTTTATGCGGAACTTGTATTTCTTATTTCGATAAAGGTTATCGATTATCTCCACATACTCATCTCTCTTATCGGCTGTAGCTTCTAGTTTATTCTGAATAGAAAAGTAGATAAACCCAAAAATGCAGCAAGTGGCAAGTACTAAAACCAGTATATTAAAAAGGGTTGAGAATTTCTTAGCTGTGTGTTCTATTGTTGTTACCACTTGCGGCAATGCTGGTTCTGTCTTTTGTATGGGTGGTAGCTCGATCGGTTTTTGTATAGCAGCCTCTTGCTTTACTTTCCTTAAATCCCCGCCACAGTTTATGCAAAAACTGCTGCCTGGCGTAATGTTCCTTTTGCAATAGGGGCATTTATTCAATGTGCTCACGGCTATTTTCTCAGAAAACCGAATTGTCTTTCAACACAAATTGCACTGTCATCTGCGTAGTTTTCTTCAATTATCTTCCAAAAAGTTTGGTTCCAGCGCCAATCGATACCAATTCATCATTGCTCAGTTTTTCAAGAATGCAATCACAATAGATGGTAGCCATTTCATTTTTTGCTGATCTGTAATCTCAAACTTAGCTACCTTTGGTATAATGCTGTTTATGCACTGCGGCCTCAACCGAGTTTTGACAACATCGGGATCAGTTGAAAGCTCATCGATCATTTGTGTGGCTTTCTTTTGGGAATAGCCCAAGAGCAACAAAACACAACCAATAAACACAAAGACTTTAACCATGTTGTAATAAACGCCAGCACGCTTTTCTTTTTAAAAGGCAGACTTATCAGCCAGGGAACAAGTATTATCCAAAAGGTGTTATTGACAAGTTTTCCCATGAAAATATTCAGGTCGAATTGCCCATTGGTAAAAACAAAACACCAGGTGAATATACTGATGGCTGTAAATACAACTGAAACAATTAGCGGTATTTTATAGTTACCGGCTGACTTTGGTGCAGCAGTTGTTATTTCTGGAATTTCTTCTACAGCGGGTATAGGTTGAGGTTGCTCTTCAATCTCTACTTCTTGTGGTTGCTCCGCGTAAGGTTCTACCGATTTCTCAACTAGTGTCTCCTGTGGTTGAGAGGCATCAATAACCTTTGGGTGTATTGATGCCTTTTTTGCCGCAGATCAGCACCACACTTGGGGCAAAAGCATGGTCTGTTAATAGCTTTGATTTGCAATGGGGGCACTTACTCATTTCTTTCTAAGGCTTCGAGCGTGGCAAGCAGTTCTTTTTCTCTATCTGTGCCTTAATGATTTTGGTTTCCATCTCAATACTTTCGATGGCACTGGGTTTGCGAAATAAGGTTATCCATACATAATAGATTGCTGACACGGATGAAATTGAAAAAATCGTAATCGGCACCAGTTTCTCAGGATCCTCAAGAGGCAACCCATACTCATACAAAATATAAGCAAAGAATATAACCCATGCACACGCTCCAATAAATAAACCAATACCAGCAATTATTTTCATGGTGCTATTTTTTTCTAAGTTTTCGAGTTTTACAAGCAATCTTCTTTTCTCAATCTGCTTGCGTATGATATTACTTTCATTCTCAAGCTGCCGTAAAATAGCTGGCTCCATTGAGCCAAATCTGGTTGCTATTGTATAGTAAATACCTAATGACGAGAGAGGAATTATGAGCAATAAGCATAAAAATATAATTCGATACACTTCTTCCTTATCGGACTCGAAATATTCGGATATATAATCTTCAACTTCTTGTATAATTATTGGTGTTTCGATTTCGTCTCTAAACTGATCTAAAGTCATCTTGTCAGACAGATATTTACTGTGTATATTCTCTAACCCATCTGCTTTTGATAAAGCATCAGAGAATTGCTCCCAAGTGCCTATCTCACTAAACCCGTACTTATTATAAGCAACGATTTTTGCTTCACGTAAACCCAATTGTTCAGTATAATCGTCCACTTCATGTGTGTAAGAAGAATATGCGAAATGCATGCGAACAAGACAAAATAATATTGCTGCACAACAACCTATTAACGAAATTATACCTGCGGTTTTTTTCATTTAAATAGTCGGGTTTATTTAGCTTGTCAAAATGCTCAATATGTAAAGAACGATACCGATAGCGAAATACACTGTTTGTTGCACCGTGAGTTTCCATGTAGTGCGACCAAGATTGTGTGAAATATTTCTGAGTTCTCTGAATTTAAATCTTGTGTTTTCCCTGTCCTTCCTCTCGGCNATTTTATACGCTTTACATTCCTCCATTGTAACGGTTGGGAAATTATGAAAAGCCAAGGTCAGTCTTTTCCAAAANTTAAATTCGTCAGGTGTACTTTCATTAAGAAGTCCTTCTGAATGATTACATACTCTATAACGTATCAAATTGATTCTTCTGCTTACCCTAAAATCCTGAAGCCTGATAATAGCTACAAACAAGCCAAGCAATATGGAAATGGTTATGAAAATGACTGAGCCAACAAGATAAGTTAGAGGCCAATCAATGCTTGTACCGAAAAAATGAATTTTATTAAAAGTGTATTTATTAAAAGAGAACGATAAAAACCCTACCGACAAAGTGAGCAACAGATTATTGTAAAAGGAAAGCTGTTTCAGCGACTCATCAGCCCACCGAACATGTCTGTTGTGGTATTCTTTTGTCTTATCGCTAGTGCTGTTGCTCATTAACCAAAAATAATTAGCTATTATTTTATATACAAATTTGATAATAAACTAACCGTACCCTTCGCCCACCTTGTTTGCGTGAAGAACAGGGACAGCGAATTTCAAATCGCCTTCGGTAAGCATGTTAAAAAATTACGTGACGAAAAAGACTGGTCGCAAGAGCAGTTGGCAGCAATCTCCAACATAGACATCAACCAGATTTCAAGAGTTGAAACCGGAAAACACGCAGCCAATCTTCATACCATTAAAGCACTGGCCATTGCTTTGGGCAAATACCCGGATGAACTGCTTCGGTTTGCGTTCAACATTAAGCTAAATACCGATTTTAGAGTTCGTCATAAAAAAGCAAGCGCCCAGAAACAACGGCTTCGACAAATAAGCTTGTAGAAACAGATTTTTAATAAACCACGGTCGGTTGCCCAAATTATTTTGCAATGCAAAAAGTATATCAGGTTGATTTAAAAAGCTCGGCTGTGGCGGGCGTGTTGGGTAAATTGGTGAGCACCCGGAAGCTGAAACGAACGTCTTCGCCCGCAAGCAAAAGCCAATACCTATACCAAAAAGACAAAAGGAGTAAAACAGAAATGTCTCAAGTCTATCTGGGTTGTAACCCCGAATCCGGATTGAAATGGATCTAAAAGGCCCGTTATCTGTTTTTAACATGGAAAGCATCAAAATATACTTGTCGCCCTATTTCTAATTCAAGAATCTTATTTTTGCCCCATGCACCAATCCGGTTTCGTTAGCATTGTAGGCAAGCCCAACGTGGGTAAGAGTAGTTTGATGAACAAATTGGTAGGCGAAAATCTATCCATCATTACCGCCAAAGCCCAAACCACACGGCATCGCATTATGGGTATTTTAAATGGCGATGATTTTCAGATTGTATATTCCGATACCNCCGGCCTGCTGGAGCCCAAATACGAATTACAGCAAGCCATGATGAGCTACGTAAAGGTTTCGCTGGAAGATGCCGATGTGATTTTGCTGATTGTAGAACTGGAAGAAAAGTATGACGAACAACTCTTTGCCTTCCTTAAAAAATTCAAACCCCTTGTGTTGGTGATAAATAAAATCGACCTGGCCAAAGGCTCGCAGGTAGAAGATAAAATTGAATATNTGAAAAAACTCATTCCGGCAAAAGAGATTGTACCTGTTTCGGCCAAAGCCGGAACCAACCTGGATAAACTTTTGCCCCTTCTTAAANAGTATTTACCCGAACATCCGNGCTACTATCCAAAAGAAGACCTGACCGACCGCAGCGAGCGCTTCTTCGCATCGGAAATCATTCGCGAANAAATTTTTCTAAACTACGAGCAGGAAATCCCTTACAGCAGCGAAGTAGGTATTGAAAGCTTTAAAGACGAAGCGGAGATAATCCGCATCCGCGCCACGATCTATGTGGAGCGCGACTCGCAAAAGGGCATTCTGATTGGCAAGGGCGGCAGCTCACTTAAANAGNTTGGAACCGAAGCCCGCAAATCGCTGGAGGCCTTCTTCGGTAAGAAGGTTNTTNTAGAAACCCACGTAAAAGTGGCCGACAATTGGCGCAAACAAAAACTCAAATTGAAACAATTCGGGTATTCTAACGAGTAGCGTTAAAATCCACGCACCAAAATCGAATTGCTTACCTTTGCGCATCTTTTTTGAACCAACCGGCAAATGGCAAATATTGTTGCAATAGTAGGCAGACCCAACGTAGGCAAATCCACCTTTNTTAACAGGCTGGTAGAGCAGCGGCAGGCTATTATGGACGACATGCCGGGCGTTACGCGCGACCGGCACTATGGCTATGCCGAGTGGACGGGCAAGTACTTTACCGTAATTGATACGGGTGGTTATGTTATTGGCTCGGACGATAAGTTTGAATCGCAGATCAGGCAACAGGTAGAACTGGCATTAGATGAATGCACGGCTGTAATCTTTATGGTTGATTGCCAAACCGGCCTTACAGGCTACGATAAAGAGTTTGCCAAAATAATCCGAATGTCTAAAAAGCCGGTGTTTATTGCTGCCAATAAAGCCGACACGCCCAATAAAGCCGTTGAAGCTTCCGAGTTTTACGAGTTAGGGATGGGCGAAGTGTTTCCCATCTCGGCTGAGAATGGATCCGGAACGGGCGAGTTACTGGATGAATTGATAAAGGTATTTCCCAGCGAAGGAGTGGAAGATCCGGAAGCGGGCATTCCANAAATTGCCATCCTGGGCCGCCCCAACGTGGGCAAGTCTTCTTTTCTGAATGTATTGTTGGGCACAGAGCGCAGCATTGTTACCGATGAAGCCGGCACCACGCGCGATGCCATTCACAGCCGCTACAAAATGTATGGCAACGACTTTATTCTGATTGATACTGCCGGTATTCGCAAGAAGAGCAAGGTGCATCAGGATGTTGAGTTTTATTCGGTATTACGATCGCTGCGGGCGTTAGAAGAAAGCGATGTTTGTATTGTGGTGATTGATGCCGAACGCGGCCTCGAATCGCAGGATGTAAACATCATTGTGCTGGCCCATAAACAGAGCAAGGGAATTGTGATTATGGTGAACAAGTGGGACCTGGTTGAGAAGGATACCAAGACTGCTGATACGTTCCGAAAAGATATACTTGAAAAGCTTGCTCCAATCGATTACATACCCATTGTGTTTGCCTCGGTACTTACCAAGCAGCGCATTTTCCAGGTAATTGAAAAAGCAGTAAACGTATTCAACAACAAAACCAAANAAATTGCAACCTCGGCCCTTAATGATGCGCTGCTGCCTGAAATTGCCCACTACCCGCCCNCGGCAATTAAAGGCAAACTTATTCAGATCAAGTACATTACCCAGATCAAGGCAAAATCGCCCGCATTTGCCTTTTTCTGCAATTTGCCCCAGTATATTCAACCCTCTTATACGCGGTTTCTGGAGAACCGCCTGCGCGAAAACTTCGATTTTGAGGGCGTTCCAGTACGGTTGTTTTTCAGGAAAAAATAATCAGCAAACGGTTGTTGTAGGATTGATGTAGGATTATTCGCAAAAATCTCTAATAATTTTCTAATATTTTCAGGCCGGGTTAGTGAATAAACAGGACAGCCCAGTATCTTTGCGCCCAAATTCAAAACAAACCTGGAAACTATGAAAAATTGTTGCATCTCTTATCGTTTGTGGCTTTGCTGTAGCAATGGTTGCTTGCGGTGCTAAAAAGAAGAAGCTGCTGCGGCTATCGACTCAGTAGCTACTGACGTACAGGAAGTTGTTGATTCAGCTGCTACCGTAGTTGATTCATTGCTGCTGTGGTTGACTCTGCTGCCGCTGCAGTAAACTAATCCAATCGAAAGATTGGTCTTGAAAGGCTTTAGATGTTCTAAAGCCTTTNTTNTATTTTTCGCTTTTCAAGCACCTGTGTCAATACACGAACAATTACAACCCTACCTGCCCGCTGCCACACTTGACTATTGCGCCCAACTCTGGCAGCAAAACCCATTTCAGTTTCACCTCAGCAAAAAGCGTGTTTCCAAATCGGGCGATTTTACCTGCCGGCACGGGCACACGCCCCGCATTACGGTTAACCGCGACCTTACTCCGCTTGAATTTTTAATCACCTACGTACACGAGGTGGCACACCTGCACGTGCACAATGTTTATGGCTTTAAAGCCGAAGCCCATGGCGCGGAGTGGAAACAAAAATTTCGGGAGTTGATGGCCNCCCTGCTTTTCGAAACCATTTTCCCCGAACCCATTCTGGGTTGCCTGCAGCAACACATGCAAAACCCAAAAGCCTCCACCTATTCCGATGCTGAACTTACACGCTTGCTGCACCAGGGCCATCCGCGCACAGCCAAGCTTGTTTACCTGGCTGAGTTACCAGAAGGAAGTTTGTTTGACCTGAACGGCCGATGGTTTAAAAGGGNNCAAATTGAAGCGCACTCGAATATTATGTACCGAAGTAAAATCTAAAAGACAATTTCTGGTACCGGCCGATGCCCCGGTGGGCCATGCGCAACTTACGCTGTGGGGTAGCAGTAGACCTTCGTTGATTCAGATTTGGGATGGATTTTTCTTAGTTCGGCATACAAAATTTACCTGGACTATAAGAATCCAAAGTCCAAGTAAATAACAGGTTAGATAAAGGGTTTAAGACATCCTCTTAACTAGGAGCATTGCCACAAAAATAATCGGGGTTAATAGAAGTGAGCCTTCAACACCCAATGCACCACCCGATAGATAGCCAAGAGAGGTAAGGTGATTTAATTTTAGCAGGCCCACTTCGTTATGGCCACTTACAGCAAAACCCAAAATCGCTTGTGTAAGATTCCAGGTGAAGTGTAAACCAATGGAAACCCAAAGGTTTTGATCTTTGAGGGCCACCATTGCCAAGAGCATGCCTGATAAAAANATGTTAGTAAATCCAATAAGTCCAAAATGCGAGTTTCCAATGTGCATCATCGAAAACATCAAAGAGGAAATAATAACAGCCCATTGCACGGAGAGTCGCTCTGATAGTTTATTCAAAAGATAACCCCTGAAAATCACCTCTTCCGAAATTGCTACCACAATAAAAATTAATATTAAGACAAGCACGTTATTAACCGATAGATAGGTAAAAGACACTAGGCTGCTGAGTACCATGAAAAATGCACACAGCAGTATTAAGATAATACCCAAAATGCTACCCCTAAAAGCTCTTCAGATTTAATCTATAGAAATTTCCAAANNAGATGTTTTCTCTACTTTTTGTTTGACATACCACATAGATGACAGGGTCCCAATTAAGATAGAAACGTTAATGACAATCTTGAATAAGTCATCATACTTTTCCCGTGATAATTGAATAGCTTCTGGATAAAACGGCAGGACAACTATTGCGTAAGAGACTATGCAGAAAACAAACCAGAGTATAAAGAACCAAAAATTTGCCACCAAATACTTCTCGACTTATTCACAAAATTCAATAATGTCAAATATAAAAACGCTCGGGGTCTTATACACAGGTTTTTAAGGCAACAAACCATAGCTAACTCAACCTCCTTACTATCAACGTATCCACCAACTCGCAAAACCTTGCGGGATGTAACGTACGCCAGGTATCTACCTGTAACGTACCGCCCATGTTGATGTAACGATCTACTTGATACCGCATCATTTCCTGCTGAATAAAATCAGGAAAGCATACGGCTGCAATCCAACCTCCGGCATCCTCCACTTCTTCGAACCATTCTTCGTAGTATAAATCGTCCGAACCATGAAAGTTGAAGATGTTTTCGCCAATGAGAATAAATTTAGTAATGCCTTTATACATCAGTTGCTCCAACACATCGCGCTTCAGCGTCATAATGTCGTTATGCAACGTATCATTCCATTCGCCTATAAACTCCAGTACCCCATACCCACGTTCATAATCGGCATACAAGGTTTTCAGGTACAATGTTTCTGAGCCAAAGTTATCCCAGGCCGGATCAATGTAATAACCGTAAATGGTTTCGGTGTACAGATCGTAATTGTATTCCTTTTCAAAAAANGGCGAGTTCTCATCTTGCGATGAATCGTAATACTTCAGCCAGTTGGAGAAGGGTTCGATTTGATGCATTTGTGGCAAAATGGCAATCCTGGGAGCAATTGACAATTAGTTGTGAAAAATTGTCAATTGCTTATTGTCAACTGTCAATTAACTAAAGATCCTTCTGATGATAGAGTGTTAGCCCGGCAATGGGGCCTTCCAGAATATTTTTNACGGTAATGCCTTTATCGTTTGCTACCTGCCGTAAAATGTCGCTGTAATAAAACGCAACGGAGCCGGTAAAGTGCACTTTGGTTTGTTGATAGTTCTCGTACTTCATCACGTTGTTCTCGTAAAAGTCGGCCAGGCTATCATAAACCAGTTTGTAACAATACGGATCTTTTAAATGTTGAAAGATGAATTTTGAAAAACTGGCCAGAAACGCACCGGGTCTTTCGCCCTGATATACTTTTTCCAAAACTTCTTCGCGTGTAAACGGAAACCGGGCTTTGAATTGCTCGGCCAATGCAGTAGGCATTTCGTTGCGGAAGTAATCGAAGATAAATTTNTTACCGATGTACGTGCCCGAACCTTCATCAGCCAGTATCCAGCCCAGGTTGGCCACATTGTCGATAATCTTCTCACCATCGTATAAACACGAGTTTGACCCCGTGCCCAAAATACAGGCTATGCCGCGTTCGCGTCCGCAAAGCGCGCGGGCAGCAGCTAATAAATCCCACCCGATTTCTATATAAGCACCGGGCCAGTATTGCGCAAAAGCCTGTTTCACGATCTCCTGGTTCTTTTCAGACGAAACTCCCGTGCCGTAATAGAAAATTTTAGACACCGGTTCTTTAACCTGTGGTACCAGACTTTCTTTGATGATACTGTGTAAATGTTCTAAGGGTTGGTAGTATGGGTTAAAGCCGGGGCTGTGCGCCTGGCCAATGCTGCCATCTTTGTGTAAGAATCTCCAATCAATTTTAGACCCTCCGCTATCGGCTACGAGTATCATAGTGTGTGAATTGAATGCAAATTAACAGAAATACAAATACGATGGCAGCTATTGTATAGCCGGCAGCACCCCACTTGCGTTAGTTTTTCAAAAACCTGGCTGGTGTGGGGTGCATCTTTTAGCTCGTCCGTCAGGTCTTGTCCGGCCCAATGCTCGTAGTGCTTCCCGTTTCGCCACAGGCGCGAGTGGGTTACATCATACACCTTGCCCTGGTAGGCAATCCAGATTTCGGGTTTATCCTGGCCGTTGCGTAACGCCAATTGCTGCTGAGTTATTACCGGCAAATCACTCATCGCGAAGAGAGGTGATTAAAATCTTTGATTAGCGTGTATAAAAATTTTACCGGTGGCAAATCCGTTTGAATACTCAATTGGGTTTTCAGTTTTGCAGTTACGGCCAGCATGGGCGAGCCATTGCCCGTATCGCGGTTTACTTCCAGTGCCCGTTGTATCAATTCTATATCGCGCTCGCTTAGTTGGACAGCCTGCATAAACACGGGTTGGTATTCGGTTTCGGCTGTAACAAAAATTTGCTCGGCTGTTATTTCCTGCTGTTCAATCAATTTAATAACGGTGGTTCCGGCAACCAGGTCGCCCAGGCGCTGGCCTTTGCCTCCGGCTGCTACCAATATCAAGGCAATTGCCCCGCCCAACACGCCAAAGTCTATTATGGCAAATATCCAGCGCAGTACATAATCGCCAATGGAAGCCGGAGTTCCGTTAAGTCTTATTACCCGGATTTTCAACGCATACTTTCCCAGCGTTTGGCCATTCATAAAAATCTCGAAGATGACCGAATAGAACAGGTACGGAAATCCGAGGATCAGAATCCAGACCCATTCGCTTGTTACATCGGAATAATACAACAATGTACCCACCGCCACCATAAAGGCAATTACAATAACCCGATCGAACAGGTAGGCCAGAATCCGATCGCCCACACTGGCAAGGGGATAGTGGATAAACACATTTTGGGTTGTACGAACCTGAATTGTTTGCATGGCCGCGATTCCTTAACATTTACAAACATCCAAAAAAACAAAAGAAAATGAATCTGCCTAATGCTATCTTTAATCCTTGAAATTTAACCCTATTCCTTATGAAGTATCCTGCCCTGCTGCTCTTATTGGTGTATGTCTGTTTACAGAGTTGTTCTGAAAAGAAACCGGTTGACCGGATGACGGACGAACAACTGAAGGCTTATGCGGATGAGTTGGCTCACAAATACATTATTGCAGATGGCCATGTTGATCTTCCTTATGCCTTGGTCGAAAAGAACTATTTTCCGACATCCGATAATATGGACACTATTATTCGTACCGGCAAAGGTAACTTTGATTACGAACGGGCCGTGCAAGGTGGGCTTACTGCGCCATTCATGTCTATCTACATTCCCTCTGCTCGCCAGTTGCTGCCCGATATGGGTAAAAGTCTTGCCGATTCGCTGATTGATATTGTGCATGGTATTGCGCAGCATCTTCCGGATAAATTTGCCTTAGCCAACACCCCTGCCGAAGTAGAAGCAAATTTTAAGCAAGGTAAAATTTCATTACCCATGGGCATGGAAAACGGAGCCNCTATCGGTAACGATATCAGCAACCTGAAACATTTTTTCGATCGGGGCATCCGGTACATCACGCTATCACATAGCCGGAATAATCAGATCTGCGATTCATCGGGCGATACAACCTCCCGTTGGAATGGGTTAAGTCCTTTCGGGAAGGAAGTAGTGGCTGAAATGAATCGGTTAGGCATCATGGTCGATATCTCGCATGTAGATGACAGCACCTTTTACCAGGTTGTTCAGTTGAGCAAAGCTCCTGTAATTGCTTCGCACTCATCCTGCCGGGCATTTTCCCCAAATGCAAAGCGCGACATGACGGATGACATGATTAAAAAATTAGGCGAGCAGGGCGGTGTAATGCAAATTAACTTTTATACGGCTTTTCTAGACTCTGCTGTTGATAATAACAACGTAAAAAACCGTGTAGCCCTGAAGAAACTGCTCGATGAAAAAGGGCTCACCCCGGATGATCCGGAGGCAAAGCCGGTAATCGAACAATTTGAAATTGATCATCCCTGGAAAACCACACCCATTGAAACGGTTGCCAACCACATCGATCATGTTGTAAAAATTGCAGGCATTGATCACGTAGCTTTTGGTTCAGACTTTGATGGTGTGGACAACCACCTGCCCATTGGCCTGGAGGATGTTTCCACATTTCCTAACCTGATTTACGTGTTGCTGAAACGCGGCTATACCGAAGAAGACATTGCCAAAATCTGTTATAAAAACGTGTGGCGTGTGTGGAATGCGGTGGAANAAACTGCCGGCCGCGGATAAAACGTAAGAATATTCAAATCTCCTTACCTCAGGTTGGACGAAACGGGCATTTGCCCTATCTTCCAACCTGATTTTTATGCGCGAAGCTTCCTTTGTAAGTCGTAATAAAACCCGTTGGCAGGAGTTCGAAAAGGCTCTTCATAATCCACAACAAACCCCACCGGACAAACTGGCTGAATTATTTATTCAGATAACAGACGATCTTTCTTTTGCGCGCACAAAATATCCGCAAAGCCGAACCACCCAATACCTTAACTCGCTGGCCAGTAAAATTCATGGCGAGATTTATAAAAATAAAAAGAAGAGAAAACCGGTTTATTCTTTTCTGGAAAGAAGAGCTGCCGGCCGTCATGATTACCGCACGCAAACAATTGTTGTATGCGTTCATAATTTTGTTGTAGCTGGAATTATAGGCGCGGTTTCAGTTGCTTATGACGACACCTTTGTGCGTTTGATCCTGAGCGATGGGTATGTAAACATGACACTCGAAAACATAAAGAAAGGCAACCCTACCGAAGTCTATTCTTCATCGGGTGAAATGGATATGTTTTTATGATTACCCTTAACAACATCATGGTTTCCTTCCGGTGTTTGTTCTTGGTGTAATGGCCTCGTTGGGCACCGGGCTAATGCTATTCTACAACGCGGTAATGGTAGGCACATTTATGATGTTCTTCTACCAGGAAAACCAACTGGGACAAGCCTTGCCGGTAATCCTGTTGCATGGCACGATTGAACTTACCTCCATCGTAATTGCTGCAGCCGCAGGATTTATAATGGGCAACAGCATTTTATTTCCAGGCACCTATTCGCGCCTGGCGTCATTCAAAATGGGCGCTATAAAAGGTTTAAAGATTGTAATGGGCCTGGTTCCATTTTTTATTCTCGCTGGCTTTATCGAATCATTTATAACCCGGTATGCATTTATGCACTGGAGTATCAAGGCTGCCATCATTGGGCTCTCCGCATTTCTTATGATTTATTATTTTATCATTTATCCAATTCAGTTAAAACGCAATGGAAGAATTTAAGCTTATTGAATTTCAGCAAACACGGGATTTTAGCCGAAAAATTAATACCACGTTTGAATTTTTGCGGCAGAATTTTAAAGCCCTGATGAAGTCCATCCTCTACATTGCGGGGCCACCGGTGTTAGTGGGCAGTTTGCTGCTGGGCTCATTCATTGGAGATNTTNTTTCGCTTCTTCAAGGTGCGCAAACCGGTAGCAACCGAGTGGCCGCTGATTATTTTCTTTCTGTAAGTTTCTGGCTGCAGCTTAGTTTAATGATTCTGCTTTTGTTTATCAGCTACATTATTACCATTGCAACCATAAATTCATACATCATTTTGTACCAAGAAAAGCAAACCAACAAACTGGAGGTAAGCGAGGTGTGGAATAAAACCCGCCAGTTATTCTGGCCCTACCTGGGTACAACTACTCTTTTCTTTCTGGCTTTTGTGGTTGCCTACATTGTTTTGTTGATTCCTGTTTTTATTCTGGGCGATATGTCCAGCCTGTTGCTGTTATTTATAGGATTTCCACTTGTTTTCGGGGTAATTGTCTTTTTGTTAATAAGTTCATCCTTAACCTACTTTGTACAAGCCTACGAANAAAAGAATTTCTTCGATTCCATTGCCCGCTCTTTTCGTTTGGTTAACAATGGCAAGTGGTGGAGTACTTTTGGTTTGCTTTTTATTCTACAAATGATTGTTGGTACCGTTTCATACATCTTTCTTATTCCGTATTACATTATTGTATTCACTGCCTCGCTTCATTCCGCGCAAAGCGGAGCACCTNTTGAGTTATCCGAAACAATGGGGCTCATCATTCTGGTATGCTTTACCTTGTATTACATGGCTCAGATGCTGCTGTATTCGTTACCCCACCTGGGCGTTGCATTTCAATACTTTAACCTGGTAGAGTTAAAAGAAGCCCGCGGCCTCATGTCGCAAATTGAAACCTTGGGAAAATCTGATGCCGGCCCAAGACCAGAAGAAAATTTCTAACAGAAAATACGTTGAAGCTAACAAGCCTTATCATTTGTTATGTATTTACACTCGCTGCATGGGCACAAACCCCTGCTACGCCCGATAGTACACTCGTAACTCCGGATAGCACTTATTCTGATTCTTTAAACATTAAATACTTTGATGATGAACAAGAGCCTGATTTTGCAGGCCCGGCCGATACGGTAGCGGTTCGCGCGCAACAATTTTCATCGCAAAAATAGATAGCCTGAAGGCGGATGAGGAACTTCAATACACACAACCACCGACCGTGGCAGAGTCAATCTGGCAACGGATTAAGCGATGGCTATCCTGGCTCTTTCAAACGCTGTTTGAAAAAACCACCACTACCGACCTGGGCCGGTTCATTATGTATTCAATTATCCTTGCGGCCATTGTTATTATTGTGATGACGCTGCTGCGGGTAAATGCATTCCGCGTGTTTTACTCCGGGGCGATACAACAAAACCGGCTTATTCAGTTTTTCATGAAAACATCCATGAAATGAATTTTGAACAACTTATTCAGGAAGCTGTCGATAAAAAGAATTTCGCCTGGCCACCCGGTTAATTTTTTTGCAGGCCCTGAAGTTACTATCCGATAAACACCTGATTGACTTTACCCCGGAAAAACCAATCACGATTACGTAGAGGAACTTAAAACCGGTGAGGTAAAAACCGGGCTAAACGAACTGAGCTTCTATTTTGAGTATGCCTGGTACGGAAATTTTTAATTACCGAAGGTCAGTTTCAACAGGTTAAACAAACGTTCTCGTTCTGGAAAGAAAAGGTGCAATGAAAGACTGGAAATACATCACATACCTTGCACTATTGGGTGGCCTTCTGGCTTTGTTGCTGCTCACCAAAAACAAACAATACGACTGGACGGTTACGTTTTCGCACGAAGATAAAAATCCGTATGGTGGTTTTGCATTTAATGAATTGTTACCAACCCTGCATAACAAACCCGTTAAAAACTCTTTCCAGACTTTATACGAATTGCAGGATTCCCTCGATCAAAATCAAAACCTCATCATCATCGGCAGCAGATTTGCCCCTGGCAAAGCCGATACCGAAGCCTTATTGAAGTATGTGAACCAGGGAGGCACAGCCTTCATTTCGGCCAACTACTTTTTCGGAAGTTTTGCCGATACCCTGGGTCTTGAGGTGTACGATGTGCTGTTTAAGAACACGCAAAAGGTATTCAACAATACAGACACTGCATCCCTGCATTTTGTAACCCCGGTAATGGATTCTGTTTTTGAATTCCGCTATAAACAAGGCAACATCCATAACTACATCAGCCGGGCAGACTCTATACCAGCTACCACCCTGATCAAAAATAATTACCACCAGCCTGTAGCCATTAAAACCCAATGGGGTAAAGGAACCTTGCTGATAAACAGTACACCCATGATTTTTACCAACATTCATTTGCTGGACTCTAACAATCATACATTAGCTGCCGGGTTGCTTTCCTATTTACCACCACGCGAAACCATCTGGACAGAATTTTATCACCTGGGCCGTTTTGAATCTACCTCACCCCTGCGCTTCGTTTTATCATCCGAACCTTTACGCTGGGCCTATTACCTTACCATTCTTTCTATTTTGCTTTTTATGATTTTTGAAGCAAAACGAAAACAGCGAACCATTCCTATACTAAAACCATTGACTAATACCTCGCTTGAGTTTATTGGTACGATTGGCAACCTCTATTACCAGAATGGCGATCATAAAAATATTGCCGAAAAGAAAATTCAGTTCTTCTTTGAACAGGTACGCATGCATCAAAACATAAACCTGCAACATACAGACGAGGCTACCCTACAGTTCTTTATCCGGAAGTCAGGTGTATCGGAANAAACCATACGAGCACTGGTAAACTGTATTCAATCCATCCGTTCAAAAGCACAAATTTCAGCAGACGAACTGCGCCACCTGAATCAACTAATCGAAAATTTTCATAATAAGATATAATTAGAAATACATATGGAATCTAATCCTTTTCAAAGCCGTGTAGATTTAACAGCATTTAATGCACGCATATCCGAAATAAAAAATGAAATCGGAAAAGTAATTGTAGGCCAGGAACAAATGATTGATCTGCTGCTTACCGCCATTCTGGCCGATGGGCATGCGCTGATTGAAGGTGTGCCCGGTGTTGCCAAAACCCTTACGGCAAAATTATTGTCTAAAATTATTTCGGTTGATTTTGCGCGCGTGCAGTTTACTCCCGATCTGATGCCTTCCGACATTCTGGGTACATCGGTTTATAATTTAAAAACCTCCGAATTTGAATTTAAAGCCGGCCCCATATTTACCAACATTGTGCTGATTGATGAGATTAACCGTGCCNCGGCCAAAACCCAGGCCGCGTTGTTTGAAGTAATGGAAGAACGCCAGGTAACTATTGATGGCCATACTCATAAAATGCGTTTGCCTTACATGGTACTGGCTACCCAAAACCCGATTGAGCAGGAAGGAACTTACCGCTTGCCGGAAGCACAACTTGATCGTTTCCTGTTTAAGATTACAGTTACCTATCCTTCGCACGAGCAGGAAATAGAAATATTAACACGCCACCACGAGCGCAAAGGCACTCAGCCCATTTCAGAAATAACTCCTTTGCTGAAAGCCGAAGAAATTGAACTGTTCAGGAAATTTGCTCAACAGGTACATATCGAANAAAATCTACTCACGTACATTGCACAAATCATTCAGGAAACACGAAACAATCCTATGATTNTTNTAGGCGCTTCGCCCCGGGCCTCCTTAGCTATTTTAACAGGTGCCAAAGCATTTGCCATGCTAAGTGGCCGCGACTTTGTAAACCCGGAAGATATCAAGCTCATAGCTGCACCCGTACTGCGCCATCGCATTGTGTTGAGCCCTGAAAAAGAAATGGAAGGCATTAATGCTGATGAAGTAATTACACAGATTGTAAATAAAATAGAAGTACCGCGTTAAGGTGAAGTTAATTCGTGCATTATACCTGGGCAATCGCCTCTTTGCGTTAACCGCAGCCATTGTGGGAATTTTTATTCTCGCCTTTGTTCTGGGTGGAGGTACAATCATTCCAAAAATTTTATTGCTCCTTTTGGTAGCAACGGTACTCACCGATTTACTCCTTTTGTTCCGGGTANAAAAAGGGTTGCGGGGCGAGCGTTTAGTTGCCGAAAAACTTTCGAATGGCGATGAAAACGAAATTGCCATTTACCTGGAAAACTTTTATTCATTTCCGGTTTCATTGCGCATCTTCGATGAAATTCCACACCAATTTCAGCGCAGAGATCTTGAGTTTAACCTGGTAATGGAGCCAAGCTCAAACAAAGTGTTGAAATATNTTTTACGCCCTGTAAAGCGCGGTGTTTATTCTTTTGGATCAGTAAACGTGTTGGCCCAAACTAAACTCAAATTAGTAGCGCGCAGGTTTAAGTTTTCGAACGATAAAGAAGTACCCGTATATCCCTCGTACATTCAAATGCGCAAGTACGAGTTGCTGGCTATACATAACCGGCTTACCATGTCGGGTATANAAAAGATCAGGCGCATTGGGCACAATCAGGAGTTTGAGTTGATTAAAGAATATGTAAGTGGTGATGACTTTCGCACCATCAACTGGAAAGCTACCGCGCGTAAATCGCGGTTAATGGTTAACCAATTTCAGGATGAGCGCTCGCAACAAGTGTATTCACTTATAGACAAAGGGCGGGTAATGCAAATGCCCTTTGCGGGAATGAGTTTGCTGGATTATGCCATTAATGCCACGCTGGTTATTTCAAACATTGCCATTAAAAAATCGGATAAAGCCGGGCTAATTACTTTCCAGGATAAGATCGGGAACATCGTAAAAGCGGNNCGGCTCAACAACCAGATGGCTACCATTCAGGAAGTATTGTACAATCAGAAAACCGCTNTTTTGGAAACGGACTATTCGGTGCTTTACGGTACTATTCGCAGAACCATCAATCAGCGCAGCTTGCTTTTGCTGTTTACAAACTTCGAAAGCATTCATGGGCTGTACCGGCAACTGCCCTACCTGCTTAGCCTAAACAAAATGCACCTGCTGATTGTGATCTTTTTGAAAATACCGAACTGAAAACCCTTACCGAAAACCCGGCTGAAAACCTGAAAGAAATTTATTACAAGGCTATAGCCGAGCGATTCAGCTTTGAAAAAGACTAATCGTTAAAGAACTTCAGAAACACGGCATCCAATCTATTCTTACAGCCCCGAAAATCTTACCGTTAACACCATCAACAAATACCTGGAACTAAAGGCCAGAAATTTGATTTAGCCGTTTTCACATTAATTTACCTTCCCTTCGCTGGTTTCTGCCTCAGAAACACGCAACAAGTCTGTTTCTTTATTATTTTTAATATTCTAAAATGGTTTTTATGCGTTACGGAATCGTGTTGCTGATGTGCTTGCTGGTTGGTGTGGCACAGGCTCAATGGAAAAATGAGTTGCCGGCTATGCAAAGCAAGAAAGCGAAAGGGGTACTGTGTGTTATCACCGACCGGAAAATTCAAACCTTATCATTCCTCCACCAGCAGCTTACGAAGCCTGGAAACGAAATCCAGCAACAAGAACTTCGGCAACTACATTTGAGGTTGAGTATGTTAACTTTTCAGAAGAAGCTAAGCAGGCATTCCAAAAAGCGGTTGACATTTGGTCGGGGTTGATTGAAAGCCCGGTGCCCATTAGAATCTTAGCTGTTTGGCAACCCTTAAGCGGAAGCGTTTTGGGTGGCGCATCTCCCGGAACCTATATCCGCGATTTTGATGGAGCTCCAAAATACTTACCTGGTACCCGGTTGCACTGGCTGAAAAAATTGCCGGACGAGAATTTAATGAAACCGGTGAGCCGGATATTTTTGCTCAGTTTAACAACTCATTTGCCAATTGGTCGTTCCGAACAGATGGTGTTCCTGTATCACAAAAAACAGACCTGGTTTCGGTAGTACTGCACGAAATAGGTCATGGCTTAGGTATTATCAAAGGGTATGATGTAAGCGGTTCAGAAGGTGTGATCTCCGACTTCTTTTCAGACTTACACGTTCCATACGATTATTTCCTTGAAAACACGAGTGATCTCAATTTAGTACAAGGCTTTATACCGCCCTCTGCCTCCTTGCGTGCAGAACTTACCAGTAACGCTTTGCTTTTCAGGTCACACTTGCTTTCAAAAACGCCTATTGATAACAGGGTGAAAATCTTCGCCCCCAGTACATTCGCAAGCGGCTCAAGCATTGCACACTTAGATGAAACAACTTATAACAACACACCAAACGCTTTAATGACTCCGTCTATTGGCAACGCGGAAGTAATGCACAGCNCGNGAAATCTGGTAATGCGCATGCTGGCCGATATGGGTTGGGTAAACACCCGCATAGTTCATACCCGCTTACCCAATACTGAAAATGTTTCAACTCCATACCAGGTGGTAGCTACCCTGGAAGCAGATACCAAAAACCAGGATGGAGGCGCATATGCATATAATGCAAGCGAAGTAAAATTGAATTACACAACCAATGGCACAACCTTTACTGAAGTACCCATGACGGCCACCGGGCAACCCAATCAATTCGAAGCAACCATCCCTTCCACCGGAAGCGCTATTACCTACGACTATTTTATTTCTGTAAAAGATAACCTCGACCGAACGCTTACAAAACCAGGAATTTTTGCGGATGACGGTGCCGCACCCATTCAACGGTTCTTTAGCTTTGAAGCCGGCCCCGATACAAATGCTCCGGAAATTGTTCACTCGCAANAAGCATTTATTCTTGCAAGTGACACCGAATTAACGTTAGAAGCAACCATTACGGATAATATCGGGATTCTTCAAGCTACCCTGGAGTATCAAATTAATGATGGCGGTTTATTAACGGCACCCTTCACCCTGGTAACTGGTTCAACCGATCAATACACTACAACCGTATCGCTTCCTGCTTTAGTGCAGGGCGATATGTTAAAGTACCGGATTAAAGCCACGGATAATTCAGTTGCACAAAATGTTGGCGCTGCCCCTTCGGTGTCTTCGTTTNTTGAAGCAAATGTGGTAAGCCTGGCCGAAACCCAGAATTCCTATTTCAATGATTTTAATTCAGCCTCTTCTGATNTTTTTGGTGATAATGTTTTCAATATATCTACACCTGCAGGCTTTACAAATGGGGCTATTCACACCAGCCACCCATACCCGGTGGGCACCGGAGATGGTTTTGTCAGCAACTTTGTTTACCAGTTGCGGGTTCCTATCAAACTTAAATCAACGGATGCAACCCTGAAGTTTGATGAAATTGTATTGGTAGAACCCGGAGAATCAGGCTCCATTTTTGGCGATGACGATNTTTGGGATTATGTAGTAGTGGAAGGCTCGAAGGATGGCGGTATAACCTGGATGCCAATGGCCGATGGCTATGACTCTCGTGCGCAAACCGCATGGCTGAATAAATACAACAGTGCGTCCGATAATAATAATCCCNCCAACTCCTCCGCTTTGGGTGATCCTTCTCTTTATGTAACCCGAACCATTAACATGCTGGGGACTGGAAATTTTGCCGCCAACGATGAAGTAGTTATCCGTTTTCGATTAAAAACCGACCAACTGGTGGTAGGCTGGGGTTGGGCAATCGATAATCTTAAAATTCAGATTGATGATACGCCACCCACAATACTGCATAACCATATCGACTATGTGGTTGCCCCCGCAAATGAAATTCTGGTAACGCTACAACCATCTGACGCCTCGGGTCTTGATAAAATTTATATCGATTTGAAATTTAACAATGGAGAAATCCAAACCGAAGAAATTATTGCAGAAGAGCTCGTAACCGAGTACACACTACCGGTTACTGTTAGTGGCGGTTCGTTTGAGGCTGGCGATAAATTAGAATACCGCATTCGGGTTACTGATCTGATTGGCAATGAAGCAACGCTTCCTGCATCAGGATTTNTCCAGGTGCCCATCATCAATTTTGGCACTCCGGTAACGCAATACGTAACAGACTTTAACGCTGCTAATACCGACTTTGTCGGAAATNTTTTAGCTGTTACTCAGCCAACCGGATTTACCAGCAACGCCATGCATACGCCACATCCTTATCCCAATGGATTTGGTTTAACGAATAGCACCTCTTCCTATGCACTTACTTTACTGAAACCAATAACAGTAAGCGCCACGAACCCCTACATTCAGTTTAGTGAAATTGCACTGGTAGAATACCTCGGAACCGCCCACAAGGATTTTGTTGTGGTGGAAGCTTCGAATGATGGCGGTAACACCTGGCACCAATTAGTGGATGCCTACTCTGCCCGATCGGTTACCGCCTGGAAAAATGCTTTTGATGGAAAGGTGGCAGGAACAGCCATCCTCTTTAAGAACAGATTGATTGACATAACCAACACAGGCGATTTTGATGCAGGTGAAAACGTATTGATCCGGTTTCGCCTTTCGGCTGATGCCGCGGGCAATGGCTGGGGCTGGGCGATGGATAACCTCAGTATTCAAGGGCCTGTTACTGGAGTTAAAGAAGCGCTTGATCTATTGGTTTCGGTCTATCCTAATCCGCTAAATGGTGAAGTATTTACAGTTGAAGTAAAAGGATTAACTGCACAAAGTGGCCAGGTACAAATTACCAACCTACAAGGACAGCAATTCATAAACGAATCTTTAAACCTCACAGGAAGTACAACAAGCAAGCAATTTTCGACCAGCACCTGGGCCGATGGCCTTTATGTAGTGCGATTAAGTTTGGAAGATGGAAGCACCGCAACTAAAAAACTGATTAAGGCTTCGCGTTAAACTATTTCATTTACTTAATCCAAACACGCAAAACAATTTTTAGGTTGTGTGTCTTTTAAACTCCTATCTGTCAATGGTTATTCTCTGCAATATCCCTTCTCCTTTGTACAGAATGCGCAAGATGTATTGCCCCGTTTTTAATTGCGATATCTTTCCAGCCACTTGGCAATGTTCAACCATAAGCAACTTCAGTTTGTGCTGGCTGGCCAATGCCACCTGTGCCTTGCACGAACATGCGGGGCATGGTAATAAGCACTTGCCTTTGGTACAATAATCTACATTAACCGAATTACCAAACGAACCCCATGATTGGTTTTTACTGAGAGGATTAATTCAGTCTTACTTGCTGTAGTTCCGTTGCTATCTTCATTACTACAACCTACAAAGGTTGCAGTTACTGTGCCTGATGCACCAGGGGTATCATTCCATTCGACTTTGGCTTTTCGTTGGTTATTTACATCTCTAGTAGCTTGTCCATTTGTAGCAGACCATACTATTTCACAACTTGTTAGTCCACTTGGAACACTCACTTCATACCACGTTGCTGAAACGGGGCAGACCGTCCCCCAAACCACAGATGAGGTTGTTTTGGTAATACTTTGTGACTTCAACGCGAAACTTGCACATAACAAGCCAACTAGTAAAATAAACTTTTTCATAATCGAAAGGATTTAGGGGTAAGTGATAAGTGTAACTGATAATAAGCGATAGTGCATGATTTTTTCTTCTAAACCGTAAGTGTTATTTTTATTAATATTCTTCAGTCCAAGGTTATCTTGAACCTGAACAAGTATAGAATGCTTTTGATTGATATGTATTCTATAGCCAATTGAGGTAGCTAATCCCCAATCATAATCCTCAATACCAGTTAGGAGTGGCTTCCATGAAAATCCATCCATTACACCATCATCTCTGAGATGGTAGAAATATCTACCATCGAATGAGCCCTTATCAACTTGAAAATCCCTTGTATCATATATCTCACTATATCCTCTTACATTTTTTATTTTACTTAAATAAGGCCCAATAGATATCGACCATTTCTTTTTAGTATCCAAAAGAACGGTTGGTAATATAGCTATCGTAAAATAATTATATGAATAGTTGTCCATTGTGATTTGCCGGGCATCATCATTAACTGGATTTTGGGGCAACTCAATTCATTCCTAGTTCCTTTTGTTCAAATTGTACACTCACATTTAAAGCGATACTATTGGCAAATGAATGATGGGCTCCAACCCCGAATGAATAACCTGACTTTAAAAGCCTTTTATTTACTACATAATTGTTATTCGCATAGACACCTCTATAATTTTCAATGAACATGTTCCCGTAATTAAGAGATAAATTAAGTCCAGCAAACACTTCAATTTTGTCAATAAATCTCTTGGGTATAGGTAATTCCAGCAAATCACTTTGCGCCCATACTATTCCATTGCATGTCGTTAGCACTAGTATAAATACATACTTCATAATTTCATTTTTAAGTTCTGTGGATAATATTGCTAAGCAGAGGTTGATAGAATGCTGGCCAATGCCACCTGTGCCTTGCACGAACATGCGGGGCATGGTAATAAGCACTTGCCCTTTGGTACAATAATCTACATTAACCGAATTACCAAACGAACCCCATGATTGGTTTTTACTGAGAGGATGAGCTCTTCAAATTCATTTGATACTTTACCATTATTTGCCTCATTGCCGCTACCGCAGTTGCTAAAGGTGGCTTTTAACTTTGCTTTGGCCCCAGGTGTGTCATTCCATTTAATGTAAACAGTACTTCCACTTTGCGATTGTACTTCCCCATTTGTAGCCGTCCATGCTATTTGACAAGCACCAAATCCAGTTGGCAAACTTACTTCGTACTGAATGTTTACTCCTGGACATGTTGCACCTAGAACCGTACCCGAAAATGATTTAGTAACAACTTGGGAAAAAGCCTCTGAAACTAGTAGTGATAAACAAGTGGCTACAGAAAATTGAATTAGTTTTTCATATTAATTCCGTTTATTTTTTAAATGGTCGTTTCACAATATATCCTATTAACAATGAGATATTATGATTTTTCTCCAGTGGGTTTGGATTATCTACAATTATTACTGGTTTATTGATGTTCAATAGTCCTAAATTATCCGTCAGATAAATAGTAACACTGCTTTTTTGACTTAGATTTAATGAATAGCCAAATCCAATGGTAATACCAAAATCATATTCTTCAAAAGATTGCAGACCTGGTAAATAAGAAATAGAAGCAGTGGAGCCATCTGGTCTAAGTTCGCGTACCTGCCTTCCATAGAAACTTGAAATAAAAGTTTGATCATTCTGTCTGTCCAGTACAGTAATATCACCTTTTACACTCTGTATTCGACTGTAGTAAACACCAAATGATAACGCGAGTTTTTCCGCTTTCCAAACAAAATTCTTGGAGCCATTGAAGCAGATAAGTATTTATAAAGATAATCTGAATTTATTTGAAGACCCGGTGTAACCATTTCAGAGTTCGTTCCCTTCTCTTCATATTGAAGCCTTAAACTTATATCCAGCCTGTCCTTTACTGGATGGTATATACCCAGCCCAAATAAATACCCAAGTTTTAACAACCGTTTATTGGTAACATTATCATCATTGTAATTTTCAATGAACATGTTTCCATAATTAAAAGACAGGTTTGGTCCGGCAAAGATTTCAATCTTGTCAATGAATCTTTTAGGTGCGGGTAATCCTGGCAAAGCATTTTGTGCCCATGCTATTCCATTGCATGTCGTTAGCACTAGTATAAATACATACTTCATAATCATGAAACGCATAAAGCTCTGTCAAAAGCCTTAGCTTCTTATAAAAATACGGGTTACGATTTCTCTACAAAGTCAAATGGGTATTAAATTTTGGTTAACGTAAGGTATGTGTAAGCACTGGGTGCTTTTAAGGATTCTCGTACAACTATTGCTTTATACTGACATGAGAATGCCTACGCATTCAGAATAATTGAATTAACTCCATTCACCAAAAAGAGAAAAACTCACCCTTCCAGGCGGCAAATCAATACAGAAATTATCTTTTTAGTTCAAGTAGAGAAGTAGAAACCCATAAGGTCTTTAAGGCAATGTAGTTTACTAAGAAAGGTATCTGAAGCATTACTTTGTGATGTACTGTGATTACCGCAACAACTCCCTCGAAATAACCATCTTCTGAATTTCGGTAGTACCTTCGTATATCTGGGTAATCTTGGCATCGCGCATCAGGCGCTCTACATGAAACTCTTTTACGTAGCCATAACCACCGTGTATCTGCACGGCCTCGGTTGTTACTTCTTGTGCAATCTGTGACGCGTATAGTTTTGCCATCGCAGCAGCTTTCACAAAATCTTTNTTNTGATCTTTCAGGCAAGCTGCCTTCCAGATAAGCAGGCGAGTNGAATCTATCTTAGTTGCCATGTCCGCAAGTTTAAACTGAATAGCCTGGTGTTCGGAAAGATGTTTACCAAATGCTTTTCTTTCTTTCGCATACTTTACAGCAAGTTCGTATGCACCGGAGGCAATGCCCAATGCTTGTGCAGCTATTCCAATGCGTCCGCCATTCAGGGTAGTCATGGCGAATGTAAAACCAAAGCCATCATCGCCAATGCGATTGGCTTTAGGTACTTTCACATCACTGAACATTAGCGAGTGCGTATCGGACCCGCGAATGCCCATCTTATCTTCTTTCTTACCTACCACAAAACCAGGCATTCCTTTTTCAACAATCAATGCATTAATGCCTTTGTGTCGTTTGGCGGCATCGGTTTGCGCAATTACAATGTAGGTGCTGGCGCTGTTGCCATTGGTAATCCAGTTTTTGGTTCCGTTCAGCAAATAATAATCACCCTTATCCTCGGCTGTAGTTCGCTGGCTGGTAGCATCCGATCCTGCTTCTGGTTCTGAAAGGCAAAACGCACCAATACCCTGCGCGGCCAAAGGCTTTAGGTATTTTTCTTTNTGTGCTTCCGATCCAAACCGCTCCAGCCCCCAACATACCAACGAGTTGTTTACCGACATGCACACCGAAGCGGAAGCATCTACTTTGGAAATTTCTTCCATTGCCAACGTATAAGATACTGTATCCATGCCTCCGCCATTATACTTTGGATCCACCATCATACCCATAAAACCAAGTTCTCCCATTTTTTTGATTTGAGCAGTCGGGAATTTTTGTTCTGTATCGCGCTCAATCACACCTGGCAAAAGTTCTGTTTGGGCGAAATCGCGGGCGGCTGCTTGTACGGCTAATTGTTCTTCGGTCAGTTCGAAATTCATGGCAGTTTCGTTTGTACCTTCAAAGTAAATAAAAAAGAAGCCTGAGGGTTAACTCAGGCTTCTAATTTATGATGTGATTTTTTCTTTCTTAATCTCTTCTGCCTAAGAAGATCATGACATAGTACAATAACATGGTAATAGCTCCAATGGCTGCAACCACATACGTCATGGCTGCACTGTTTAACGCATCTTTAGCCATATCATGTTCCTGCCGGGTTACAATGCCGCGGGTTTCTACCCAGGCTAATGCTCTNTTGCTTGCATCAAACTCTACCGGTAACGTTACCAGGGCAAACAAGGCAAACACTCCATAACATGCAATAATTACCATTAGGGCTAAATCCATTGTAAAGATTCCGCCCAATGCGTAAGCACCAAACATCATCCCAATAAATATAAAATTGATAACCTTGGCGCTGATGTTTTGAATAGGAACCATAGCCGAACGAAACTGCAACCAACTGTAAGCCTTGGCATGTTGTACGGCATGGCCGCACTCATGGGCAGCTACTGCAGTGGCAGCCGCATTTCGACCATGATATACATCGTGGCTTAGGTTAACCGTTTTGTTGGCGGGGTTATAATGATCGGTTAGTTGTCCTTCCACAGAAATAACCTGCACATCCTGAATGCCATTATCGGCCAGCATCAGCCTGGCTACTTCGGCACCGGTTAAATCTTTTGTGAGTCTTATTTCCGAATACTTTTTAAACTTATTCTTCAAACGCGAGCTCACAATCCAACCCACCAACATGAAGAACCCTGTAATAATTAACGGCCCAAATCCCATAGTCTTATTATTTAAATTTTATGTTCGTTTAATTTTTCTACAATTCGTGTGGTTGAATACCCCTGCACAAAGTCAATGGTTTTCACCTCACCTCCGGCTTTTTTACAACATCTGCGCCAACTATATTTTCTGTCAAATAGTCACTTCCCTTCACTAAAATATCCGGAATCAACTCCGAAATCAAGGCCAGGGGGTGTCTTCATCAAAAAGCACTACCAAATCAACAAACTGCATGGCTGCCAAAACGCGGGCTCTTGAATTTTCATCCTGCAGGGGTCTTTCGGGACCTTTAAATCGCGAAACTGAATTGTCTGAATTTAGGCCCAAAACTAACCGATCGCCTAAATTGTGTGCCTTTTCCAGGTAATCAACATGGCCCAGGTGGATCAGGTCGAAACACCCATTGGTAAACACCACTTTCTGCCCGGAATGTTTCCATTGATTAACCTGGGCTTTTGCCTGGGCGCGCGTAACTATCTNNTGTTGGCCGCTTTTTCCATCGCATAAATGCGTAACTGATAATCAAAGATATTACTCCCCCNACAATCATTACAAAAGTTTGCCAGCCATGAAAGATAAATACAAAGGCGATGGCATCGGCTTGCGGCAGATGATAGAGGGTTACCAGGCCCAACGGTACCAGGGTATGATACGACCCGGCACCTCCCGGCAATGGAGCAGCCATGGCAATAGCGCCAATTGCAAATAAAGTAAGCACGGCACTTATTCCCAATCTACTGGTTTCAGGAAATGCCAGCACCACCAGGTAGCTCATCAAAAANTAAAGTGCCCAAATGCCAATAGAATATATGGTGAAGCGGGCCTTGTGTTTCAAACGAAAAACAGACAACAACCCGTCTTTAAATCCACGCAACAACTTTTTGAGTTTGGCGCTTCTGCGGATAAAATAAATGGCCACTATCAATGCAGCTATTCCGGCAACACCCGCAAGTAGCCAGATCGTATATGATTTTTTACCCGATGCAAATGGCAGCGTTTCAATAAATCCGATCAGCTTATTCCACTCAACAAANAAGGAAAGTGCAATCAGCGCCAGCAAACACACCAAATCAATCAACCGTTCTACTACCACGGTACCAAACGATACTTCAATGGGCGTTTGTTCCAGCTTGTAGAGGTTATAACAGCGCGATACTTCTCCGCCACGCGGCACAGCCAAATTTACCAGGTACCCGATCATCAATGAAAGAAAGCTGCTTCCTAATGAAACGGAGTTTCCGGTTGGCACCAGCAACATGCGCCAGCGTTCGGCCCGCAACACGTGGCTGGCCATTGCCACCACCGCCATCAACAGCAAGTAACCCTTGTCACATTTTTTCCAGGCATTCCATAAAAATTCGGATTTGTTCTCGCCTTCAGCTACTACCAACCCACGCAGCGACAGCCACAAGAGCAAAGCCGTAATTCCAAANATTACAAGGTATTGAAGATAAGATTTCAGCTTGGGATGCAAGGACGCAACAAATTATCAGTATCAGGAAAAAACCCGTGCGGGCTTAAAGGTACATGCTTCTTCTGTTCATTGAAACATCAGAAATAATTATTCCCTCCGGGCTTTGTAGCTGGCTACCTCATTCAGGCATATTATTCCGGAATTTCGGCTACCCATAATCGGGTGCGGGCTCAAAACATACACAGGCCTAAAATATGCTTTAGTAGGTTAGGTTGGCAAAACCGCCTATATCCTTAAGTTACCCAATTTCTTCTAAAAACCTCATTTCCAGCCATTTTGAGGGGTTGCAAATTAGCCCGATTACTGAAGATTAGTTGAAGAAGGGGTTAAAATTCCGTACTTTTGTAGTCCAATTTTCCATTCTGAACTAAAAATCAAGATTATGTCTAAAATCCGTATTCTTTATGTAGCCAGCGAGATCAATCCTTTTCTTCAGACTACGGAAGTTTCTGAATTTGTAAGAAAACTTCCTCAGGCCATGCAGGAAAAAGGGATGGAGATCAGGATTCTGGTGCCGAGGTTTGGGTTGATTAATGAGAGAAAGAATCGGTTACACGAAGTAGTGCGACTTTCAGGAATTAACATTGCTGTAGGCGATGAGGAAAAACCGCTAATCATTAAAGTGGCCTCTATTCCCAATGCTAAATTGCAAGTGTATTTTATCGACAACGAAGATTACTTTCACCGTAAGCACGTTTTCCACGATAAGGAAAATAAGTTTTATGAAGACAATGACGAGCGCGCCATCTTCTTTTGCAAGGGAGTAATTGAAACGGTGCGCAAACTGGGCTGGGCACCGGATATTGTGCATTGCAATGACTGGATAACCAGCTTTATTCCATTGTATTTGAAAACTACGTACAAGAACGATCCGTTGTTTAAAAACGCCAAAACGGTATTTACAATTTACAACAATAGCTTTACCCACAAGTTTAAAGGCGATTTAATGGGCAAAGTGCGCATGATGGATATTGAAGATGCCATGTTGGGTCACTTAAAAACTGGCGATTACGAAGGCTTTATTAAATTAGGCGCGCAATTCTCGGATGTGGTTTCTACGGCCGGGGACAATAAAAAGTTAGAAGGATTAGTTAAGAAGCTAAAAGAGAAAAAAGTTGAAACCATTGAGAAAGACGATAACTACACCGAATCGTTCTACAATCTTTATACGGAATTGGTGGGCTAAGGCCCACCTCTTTATTNTTACAGCCCTACTATTTTCTTGCGATGAAGACCTGAACCTGCTCGGTTTCAGAGGAGACGATCAACGCTTTAAAGTTTATTACGCTGAAATTCCGGTGCCCAGCAGCGTACTGTTGTTAGACTCTGTCCAGAGTATGAATTACTCTGCCCTGGAAACCACACGGTTGTTGGTTGGATCATACTCCGACCCGCTTTTGGGTGACGTGCAGGCAATAGGGTTTGCGCAATACCGCCCCACGGATATTACAAGCTTTATTGCAGGTGGCTCTGTATTTGACTCCGCCATTCTTCAATTGCGCTTCGATTTCTATAATTATGGTGCATCCAGCGTTACCAATTTTGGATTTTCAATTCATGAATTAACCGATACACTATCGCTTAGCGATCTGTATTTTTCCAAATCTGCGGCTGCATACCACCCAACACCTATCGGCACAGTATCTACCTCTATTGACCAGGTTTTATTTGATAAAGAATTGAACGATACCGATGCAGATTCTTTAGTTGTAGTAACCTCTAAACTTACACAGGAATTCGGTCAGCGTTTGTTCGATGCCATCGATCCGGAAGATGAAAGATTTTCAAATTTTAACCTGTTCAAAAACCGATTTAAGGGATTTGCCATTGTTCCTACTGTATCTCAAACTATTGTAGGCATAAGCAACAACTCAAATTCCTACCTGACAATTTATTACCATACTGGCACAACAGCAGGATCAAGAACCTTTCCGATTGGTACGGGTATCTCTTATTCAAACATCACATCTGACAGATCCGCTACCGAATTAAGCGGGCTCACCAATTACCACGAAGAATTTNTTCCTGCTACCAACCGGTATGTTCAATCGNGGGTTGGCATTGCCACCAAATTAGATTTCAGCGGGTTTTACGATCTGATCGATGAGTTTCCTAACGTGATTATTAACTCGGCAGAGCTTTCGATAGAAAATGTTGCCGCCNCGGGCGACTTGGAATACCCTACCCTTGGCCTTGTTATGTTAGATGAGAACAATAAGTTTAAANAACTAGCAACAGAACAAGACACAACCGATTATCTTGCCTTTAATAGTAAAGTAAGAATAGGAACGCTCATGAGTTACGATGTGCTAACCGCACCGTATGCAACTTCGGATGTATCTACCTTGCTGGGGCTTTCATACTCTTCAACTGAAAATAAATTTCAGTCTTTTCCCACGCTCTTTNTTNCAACAGTTGTATGCACTGCGCGAAAAGCGCTATCCCAACTGGGCATTAACCGCAGTTAATCCAACCCCAACCAAAACAGTTAATCGGGCTGTCTTTAATAAAGACAATATTAAACTCAAGGTTTATTATACCAGGCCCACAGAGTAAGTAACCAAAACAACCATGTGTGGTATTGTGGCATATGTGGGCCACCGCCAGGCTCACGAAGTAATAATAAAAGGTCTTAAGCGCTTGGAGTACCGCGGCTACGATAGTACGGGTATTGCCTTACTTAATGGCGGGCTTAACATTTACAAGAAAAAAGGAAAGGTTGCAGAATTGGAAGCCTTTGTAAAAGGGCAAAACCTAAATAGCACCATTGGCATGGGACACACCCGCTGGGCTACCCATGGCGAACCAAACGATGAAAATGCCCACCCGCATTACTCAGCCACAAAAAACTTAGCCATTATACACAATGGCATTATTGAAAACTATGCAGCCCTTAAGCAGGATTTATTGCGCAAAGGGCACACTTTAAGTGAAACTGATACGGAAGTTTTCGTACACTTTATTGAAGACATTCAACAANAAGAAAATTGCGCTTTAGATGAAGCTGTGCGCCTGGCGCTAACCAAAGTTGTGGGGGCCTATGCAATTGTGGTAATGTCTGTACACGAGCCTAACCTATTAATTGCCGCGCGTAAGGGCAGCCCATTGGTTTTAGGTGTAGGTCGTGGTGAATTTNTTATGGCTTCGGATGCCACCNCCATTATTGAGTACACCAACGAAGTAGTTTACCTGAACGATCAGGAAATTGCCATTATCAACAATGGTAAATTAACTATTAAAGATACAGCCAACCTGCCGCTTACGCCTTACGTGCAAACAATAGATATGGAGTTAGAAGCTATTGAAAAGGGTGGCTTTGAACACTTCATGCTTAAAGAAATTTTTGAGCAACCGCGCTCCATTAAAGATTGTATGCGGGGCCGTTTAGATTCTGCTTCGGGCCGATTAATCTTAGGGGGCTTGCGCGAATACCTTAACAAATTGGTTCAGGCCGACCGGATAATAATTATCGCCTGCGGTACTTCCTGGCATGCCGGTTTAGTGGCCGAGTATTTCTTCGAAGAGTTTTGTCGCATTCCTGTAGAGGTAGAGTATGCTTCTGAATTCCGGTACCGCAACCCGATTGTGCGCGAAGGCGATGTAGTAATTGCAATCTCTCAATCGGGCGAAACCGCGGATACCCTGGCGGCTATCGAACTTGCCAAAGCTAAAGGAGCTATCATTTTTGGTGTTTGTAATGTAGTTGGCTCCTCCATTCCACGGGCCACCCATGCGNGGGCATATACACATGCCGGTCCTGAAATTGGAGTAGCCAGTACCAAAGCATTTACGGCACAACTTACCGTGCTGAATATGATTGCACTGATTGTTGCTCAAAAGAAAGGCACGATCACCGAACAGAAATTCAACGAGCTTTTGGTAGAAATGGAAAACCTGCCAGCCAAGGTTGAAAAAGTGTTAAAACTCAATGACCAGATTAAAAAGATTGCCGAAGAGTTTAAAGACTCACGCAATTTCCTGTACCTCGGTCGGGGTTACAACTTCCCCGTGGCACTTGAAGGTGCGCTAAAACTGAAAGAAATTTCTTACATCCATGCGGAAGGGTATCCGGCTGCCGAAATGAAACACGGCCCCATTGCATTGATTGATGCAGAAATGCCGGTGGCATTTATTGCTACAAAAGACANNGGCTCGTACGAAAAAGTTGTTTCAAACATTCAGGAGGTAAAAGCCCGTAAAGGCCGGGTAATTTCTATTGTTACCGAGGGCGACACACTCATTCCAAAAATGTCGGAGTTTATTATTGAAATACCACCCGTTGCAGAGGCTTTGGTGCCCCTGGTTTCGGTGGTGCCCCTGCAACTGCTTTCCTACCACATTGCTGTCATGCGGGGTTGCAATGTAGATCAACCGCGTAACCTGGCTAAGTCGGTAACGGTGGAGTAGTTGCCCTAATCCAAAAAATATAAAAGACAACCTATTCCGAAAAATGAAACTTTGCGAGTGTAACTCATGTTACAAAAGCATATCATTAAAAACGCGACCTTTGATTTTTAATTGTCGTTATGAAAACTGTGAAGCTCACCACGGAAGATTTCAAACAACTCGTTTTTGACTATACCTCTGAAACCGAGTGGAATTACAAAGGCACCCTGCCGGCCATTATCGATTTTTATGCGGACTGGTGTGGCCCGTGTAAAATGGTAGCTCCGGTATTGGAAGAACTTGCCGCAGCGTATAAAGACAAACTTGTTATCTACAAGGTTGATACAGAGGTTGAACAAGAACTATCCGCTGTTTTTAATATTCGAAGTATTCCTACCTTCCTGTTTATTCCAACGGTAGGGCAGCCTATGTTGCAGCCAGGCGCGTTTCCAAAAAATGTTTTTGAGAAGATAATTGATGAACATCTGGTGGCTAAAAGCGTAGCCACTACGGATTAGTTTTACGAAACTCTGTCACTATACTCCTGGCGCGTGAATTACGCGCCATTTTTTATAACCGCAAGAATCGGGTTACGAATAACCTCATCTCCTGCTAATTTTAATTCGTTTATCATCCATGGTCGATCACGCTTCGCTCAGTAAAAAGAACACCTTATGAAAAGTTTAGTGTTCCAATAACTTACAAGCCGCATAGCGCAAGTCGCCAGTAGCCAGTTGAACCGACTTTAGCAAAGCAATCACATTTTTTTGCCTATTCTTTCAGCCCATTCAAAGGGCCCGTACGGATAATTGGTGCCCAACTTCATCGCTACATCAATATCTTCACGGCTTGCTGTACCTTCTTCCACGGTACAATAAGCCTCATTAATGATCATACAAATAATGCGCGGGGTTACAAAACCTACCTGGTCGGCAACAAGCCCAAAGGATGTGTTAAGTTTTTTACAGGTGTCTTCCAGAACGATCTTTGCGTCCGCATTTACCACACAAACTTCAAGCACCTGGCGGTTTAAAAANGTAGGCATTCCGCAAAACCCTATAAAAGTAGCTTTTCCACTATAGGTGGCTATAAGCCCTGAAAGTGTACTAAACGTGGAATTTAAAAAGACAGGTTGGTTGGCGTGCTCATACATGGCCAAATCAAAGGCTTCCGGAATTGGCAAAAAATCAAAAACCACCTCGGCCCAGGCAAGTTGCGAGGCACCATCTTTCGCATTTTCAACGGTGCTGTAAAGGTGAGCATCACCAAATTTCTGCTTACATTCCAAACTATTATCCTCCGTACCAATTACTAAAATCTTCATGTGTTTGTGTGGCAGATTACCGATATTTGAAATCAAAAGTAATATACCCTGCCCTATGTCAAAAGAAGTTATTTATTCTGCCAACGCACCAGAACCCATCGGCCCGTATAGCCAGGCTATCAAAATTGGTTCTATGCTTTTTGTTTCCGGGCAAATTGCTATCGATAAGGCTTCCGGAAAATTACTAACCGGTAACATTACCGAAGAAACCAACCTGGTATTAAAAAATATTGGAGAAATTTTAACGGCAGCCGGTATGGATTTTTCGCATGTAGTAAAGTGTTCAATTNTTTTAAAAGACATGGGTCAATTTCCGGTGGTGAATGAGGCCTACGCGNAAAAATTTACTCACCATCCACCCGCCCGCGAAACGGTAGAAGTTAGTCGTTTACCAAAAGATGTAAACGTAGAAATTTCCTGTATTGCGGTTAAATAGTTCGAAGTTCATTTTTCAATTTTGATGATGCCTCCCGCACGAGTACGTTTTGCTCCCAGCCCTACAGGTGCCCTTCATATTGGCGGTGTACGCACAGCACTTTACAACTATCTGCTGGCTAAGAAAACCAATGGCACCATGATTCTGCGCATAGAAGACACAGACCAAACCCGGTATGTGCCAGGTGCCGAAGAATACATTCTTAAATCGCTCGAGTGGGTGGGAATAAAGATAGATGAGGGTGTGGCCCAGGGCGGGCCGCATGCCNCCTATCGCCAATCCGAACGTAAAGCGATTTACAAACAATACGCACAAAAATTAATTGACGAAGGCAATGCCTACTACGCTTTTGATTCGGAAGAAGAACTAGAAGCGATGCGCAGCCGGCTGAAAGCAACCGGCTCAACCCATCAGCAATACAGCGCTGCTACACGAATGATGATGGACAATTCCCTCACACTTTCAAAAAGTGAAGTAGCGCAAAAGTTAGCAGCAGGCACTCCATACGTTATCCGGCTAAAAGTTCCTGACTCGGAACAAATAGAACTAAACGACCTGATTCGTGGAGAGGTAAAGGTACATTCATCGCAAATTGATGATAAGGTTTTGATGAAATCGGATGGAATGCCCACTTACCATCTTGCCAATGTAGTAGATGATTACCTCATGCAGATAACCCACGTGATCCGGGGTGAAGAATGGCTGCCTTCTGCTCCGCTTCATGTTTTATTGTATCGCTTTNTAGGTTGGGAAAAGCAGATGCCGGAGTTTGCGCATTTACCCTTGTTGTTAAAACCCGATGGTAATGGCAAACTTAGCAAGCGCGATGCCGATAAAGCAGGCTTCCCGTTGTTCCCGCTCAACTGGACCGATCCAAACACAGGAGAACTATCCAAAGGTTTTTGTGAGTCGGGCTACCTACCGGATGCCCTGATCAACTTCCTTGCTNTTNTGGGTTGGAACCCGGGCACAGAACAAGAAATTTTTTCCATGCATGAACTGATTGATTCCTTTACGGTAGAACGCATTGGCAAAGCCGGTGCCCGATTCGATATTCTGAAAGCGCAATGGTACAACCAACAATATCTGAAAGCTAAGCCTAACGATGAACTGGCTGTGTATTTACTTACAGCCTTACCGTCCAACTCCTGTTCGAAAGAGAAAGCAGCTAAAATTTGTGGTGTGCTGAAAGAACGCATTACGTTTACGCACGATCTTGCTACCCAGGNNCGCGCTTCTTCTTTGAAGCACCTGCCGAATACGATCCCCAGGTAACAAGTAAAAAATGGAACGATGAGGCCGTTAAAGTACTTGCCGCATTTAGCGATACTTTAGGTACCCTTTCAACTCCCACCGCAGAAACCATTAAAGCTACGCTTGAAAACGTAACTGCCTCGTTAGGCATTGGCACCGGTAAAATTTTACAGGCTCTTCGTGTTGCGGTAACGGGTGCTGGGTCAGGTCCGGATCTGATGCGCTCCATGGAAATTTTAGGGAACGAAGAGGTTATAACCCGAATTCAACATGCAATCGCAACCATTAAAAAATATAATGGCTAAAAAATCCGACAAGCCCAGTAAGAAACAAGGTAAACCACGGGTTCACAAAGAACTTTCTGGTTTTGAAGTTTCGATTGATCAGTTTGGTGAACTGAAAACCAACATGGCAATCGAAAAACTGAATGAGTTTCTGAATGAAAATGTGGACGACAAGAAACTTGCCGAACGCAACGATTATGACGAAATGANNAAAAACCAAAGAAGAAAAAGGGTTGAAATTTTATCAACTCGTTCAATTTTTCTGCCTACTCTAATCTATATTTTTATGCGCATCCTGACTTCGATTCTGCTATTCTTTTCGGTTTTGTCTTTGTCAGCCCAGCAAGTATGGCCTGATGAAACCATCATCACTCCTGAAAAAACCAACTATATAAAAACTTCCACCCACAAGGAGGTAATGGAGTTTATTCATGCCATCACTTCAAACTCCGAAAATGCATTCCTTTTCCCGATGGGCATCAGCAAAGAAGGTAAAGAAATTCCGGTAGTCGTTCTGTCAAAAGATAAAATCAAAACCCCTGCCGAAGCAAAAGCATCGGGCAAACCGGTGATTTATATTCAGGGGAATATTCACGCGGGCGAAGTAGAAGGAAAGGAAGTGTTGATGCTGCTCATGCGCGAAATTCTGTTGGGTAACAAAAACTACCTGCTTGAAAATCAAATCCTGCTTTTCGCTCCAATTTATAACACCGATAGTAACGATAAAATGGAAAAAGGCAGGCGTCCTTCACAGGAAGATAGCCCGCTGGAAGTTGGCCTGCGCGAAAACAGCCAGGGACTTGATCTGAATCGTGATGGAATGAAGATGGAGGCCATTGAAACCCAATCGCTATTTGCCAATGTGCTGCTTCCTNGGGATCCGCAGGTGTTTGTTGATTTACACACAACCAACGGAACATGGCATGCCTATTCATTAACATGGGCACCTGGCTATCAAACCAGCGGTCACCCTGCCCCGTATGAGTTTGTGAACAATAACCTGTTACCTGAAATCACATCAACCATAAAATCAAAATACGATCTGAATTTTGGTCCGTTTGGAGATTATTATTTGCGCGAAGGCTGGCCTCCCAAANATTTTTATACCTACAACCATCAACCCCGTTACCTGGTTAATCAATTCGGACTAAGAAATCGCATGTCCATTCTAAGTGAAGCTTTTGCGCACGAACGGTTCTATCAACGAATTCATTCAACCTATCGGTTTGTTTCAGAAATTCTGGAGTACACCAATACACACGCGTCTGAAATCATTGAAACGAACAAGCGTGCTGAAACCGAAACCATTACAGAAATGCTGGCCGGAGCAGGTAAANATAAAAAAGGAGTTCGTTTTAAGATGGTGCCACTTAAANAACTAGATGCCTTCCTTACCTACGATTATATCCAAAAACAAAGAGCCGATGGGGCGCTGGAAAACATCCGTACCGGAAAAATCGTGAATTATGAAAATGTTACCTACCACGCAAAGTTCGAAGCCACTACGTATGCTACAATCCCCAGTGGCTACATTATTCCGGCCCGGTTTTCAAAAATTGCAGAAAATCTCAGGCAACATGGAATTAAAGTGGAGACGCTAACCAAAGCAGTAACCCTTACCGGTGAGGTGTTTCAAATCGGGAAGTTCGACAAAGCGAAACAAGCGTTTCAGGGGCATGCCATGGCTCAAGCCGAAGGTGAATTTGTAAGTACCTCCAAACGATTTTCCGAAGGCGACTTCAAAGTAGAAATGAACCAACCATTAGCCAATCTGATTTTTTATCTGTTAGAACCTCAATCGGATGATGGGTTGCTCACCTGGAATNTTTTCGATGAGTTCATAGAAGCAAATAAAGTTGAAAACAAACCTATTGAGTTTCCCGTATTTAAGTTCATCAATAAACCCAAATAACCATGGCCACATCACACGTTATCGACTACCAGATAAAAGGCGAAAGTATTCAGATTGTAGAAGTTGAACTAGACCCCATGGAAACCGTGATTGCCGAAGCAGGTGCCATGTTGTTTATGGAGGATGGTATTCAATTTGACACGAAGATGGGCGATGGCTCCAATCCCAATCAAAGTATCTTTGATAAACTTCTATCTGCCGGCAGCCGGGTATTAACGGGCGAGTCGTTATTCATGACACATTTCACCAATCGTGGCAACCGCAAAGCAAAAGTTGGCTTTTCTGCGCCTTATCCAGGCACCATCATTCCAATTGATTTGGCAACCAGCCGGAATAACGAATTGATTGTTCAGAAAGACGGGTTCCTTTGCGCAGCGTTCGGAACAAAACTTTCTATTGTATTTAATCGAAAAATTGGATCGGGGCTTGTTGGAGGCGAAGGATTTATTCTGCAGAAATTACAGGGCGATGGAAAAGCTTTTGTACATGCAGGCGGAACGGTTATTGAGCGAACATTAAACAACGAAACGCTTCGGGTAGATACCGGCTGTGTGGTTGCATTTGAATCACATATTGATTTTGATGTGGAAACTTCGGGAAGTTTAAAGTCAATGATCTTTGGTGGAGAAGGGATCTTTNTAGCAACCCTTCGCGGAACCGGAAAAGTGTGGTTGCAATCGATGCCTATTCGAAAACTGGTACAGGCTTTATCGCCCTATGGAAGAAATTCAAGAAAAGAATCTGGATCAATACTGGGTAATTTTCTGGAGTAACCGCTACGCAAATAACCACCCATTCGTGCACATTCGTTGAATTAGCCAAAAGGTTTACCTGATTAATTGAAACGAATAAAATACTACCTTGTGGATAAAATCTATTTATGAGTCTGATCAAAATTGGCCTGATCCGCGAAGGANAAAATCCGCCAGACAAACGAGTACCCTTTACACCCCTACAGGCCGAAGAAATAGAACAACGGTTTCCCCAAGTGAAAGTTGTTTGCCAGCAGAGCCCGATCCGGTGCTTTGCTGATACTGAATACGAATTGTTAGGCATCGCTACCCAACCCGAACTTGAAGATTGTGATATTCTGATGGGTATTAAAGAAGTACCGGTTGACATGTTGATTCCAAATAAAACGTACTTGTTCTTCTCTCATACCATAAAAAAGCAACCTTACAACCGAAAATTGTTACAAGCCATACTTAAANAAAACATCCGGTTAATTGACTATGAAGCGCTGAAAGACATACAGGGCAACCGACTGGTGGCCTTTGGCCGATTTGCCGGCATTGTGGGAGCTTACAATGGGCTTTGGGCCTTTGGANAAAGATTTAACCTGTTCGAATTACGAAGAGCCTTTGATTGTTTTGATATCAACGACCTGAAACTGGAACTTAGAAAAGTAAAATTGCCTCCTGTTAAAATTGTGCTAACCGGTGCCGGGCGTGTAGGCAAAGGAGCGATGGAAACATTGGACACAGCGGGTATTCGTAAGGTTAATACTATTGATTTTTTAACCAAGACCTATGCAGAACCTGTTTATACCCAGTTAAGTAGTGCCGACTACCACGAACGTAAAGAAGGCGGTCATTTCAACCGGGATGAATTTCATCGCGAACCTGAACGATACCAGTCAACCTTTAACCGGTTTNTAAAAGTTACCGATATTCTTATGGCCGGTGCTTTCTGGAATCCTAAAGCGCCAGTTCTCTTTACAAAACAGGAAATGCTTGCTCCCGATTTCAACATTAAAATTATTGCTGACATTACGTGCGATATTAATGGCTCGATCCCAAGTACCATCCGGCCCAGTTCAATCGATGACCCTTTGTACGATTACGACCCGCGGTCCAATTCCGACTCGCCCGCGTTCAACAATAAGGATTTTGTAACCGTAATGGCTGTTGATAATCTTCCTNGCGAACTACCCCGTAGCGCATCTGAAGAATTTGGCCGCGACCTGATCGATCGGATATTAAAACCACTTTTGTTTGAAGATCCTGAAGGAATAATCAAACGTGGTACCATTGCTGAGAATGGGACTCTTACAAAAGAATTCTCTTATTTACAGGACTATGTGAATTTACAAGCTTAACACTATCATGCTGCTATATAATGTAACCTTTGGCGTTGATAAGCAAATTGAGCAAGAGTGGTTGCTGTGGATGCGCGAAAACTACATTCCGGCCATGATGAACACCGGCACGTTTATCAGCTATAAAATGTACAAAGTAATTACCCATGAGGAGGAGACCAGTGTTTCTTATAGCGTGCAATGTTTTGCTCCTTCCATTGAGCACATCTTGCAATACCTCAATGAATTTGCTCCTAAACTTGTAGAGGCACACCGAGTAAGATTTAAGGATCAGCACGTAGCATTTAACACCTTGCTGGAGGAAGTTTAACTTTTGTTGAGCAATTGTCTGATCTGTGCTGCTTCCAGATGACAATTCACCCACTCATTGTCTAATCGCGATCCATACGATTTGTAAAATGCGATTGCCGGTGCATTCCAATCAAGCACCTGCCACATCATACCCGTACAATCATCATCAAGCGCCTGTTTCATGGTGGCATCAAACAAGGCTTTTCCCAATCCCTTACCCCGCTTTTTCTCCGTTACAATTATATCCTCCAGGTAAAGTCGCTTTCCTTTCCAGGTAGAGTAACGGTAGTAGTACAAAGAAAGGCCTTGAATTCCGGATTCATCTTCAGCTACAAANAATCCGAACAAGGGTCTCTCTCCAAATCCATCCCGTTCCATTTGCATAATGCTATTTGTCACTTCATGCGAAGCTCGTTCAAAAGCTGCCAGCTCCATAACCAGCTCAAATACNCGGGGTATATCCTTTCGTTCTCCTTTTCTGATGATCATATCGCTGAAATAAAAAAGGGCCTGTTCAGGCCCTTCTCATTTTTAAGATTTTGATTAATACTCCCAAAGGTTATGTTCCTTCTCCATTAGTTTCATCTCCTCTTCCCAGCGGGCAAACACCGACTCTCCATAACTCCTTCCGTTGCGCTCGTATATCTGTTGTATCGTGCGATCATCCGGATTCTCTACTTTATCGATAATACCATGGAACAGTCTTAACTTAAAGGCATCGGTAAAGGTTCTGTTCTCAGCCGGGTTGTATCGGTTTCTCCACAAAATCTTTTCACGCTCCTTATAATCTTTACTGTGCGCGGTCTTTTCAACTGCATTATAAAAATCTCTATAGTTTATAAATGCGATTGGATTTATTGTAGTTTCACCCGAACGCTGCGCCAGCAATCCGATGGAAACAATGTCATAATACAGGCGCGAACGTCTCTTATCAAAAATTACGTCTTCAATAATCTGAATGGCTACGATATTGTCTTTGGTGAAATATTCCGTCTGAGATGGCGACAATTCCCACCATTGATTGTCTGTGGGTAGATTACCCCTGTTATCATTGCGAATCGACTGGTAGTTTTTNCCTCTGTAGCTTGCTGTCTCGCTTGAGAAATACGACTTGTTTGGATCGTAAGCAGGCTCAGCTACTGCCTGGTTACTTACCAGAATTTCTTCGGCAGGCCTAACATTCTTCAGTGAGTCATCATAGGCTACAATTGTGCCTGCCTGAATATTCTTAATCAAAAAATTCGTTAAGTCAGACTGAGCCGATTTGAAGCCGGCATTTTGCTTCTCGCCTAGGTCAACGGTTCTCCAAACTCTGAATCGATAAAGCTGTTCATAGTAAGGAATTTTNTCGGTTGAGTTCGGATTATAAATAGTATCCGGTTGCGCATAAGCCGCACCTGCCAAGCCAAAAGACAGAATTGCAATTTTTACAAGTTTCATTTTCTCAATTAAAATTATCTACCCATTACGTAAACACCTTCCAATTTGGCATTTACGGGTTTTGCATCGTTATCGTTCGGATCCCAGGTTGAGCGCACCACCTGCACATTGTAAATGGAGAAGCTATCGCCCGCCCGCAGTCCATATTTGGATAACTCGATTGTTCCTGAGTTTAAGGTTACGGGTGTTTTNCCTGTTATCTGCAATGTCATTTGGGTAACGCGGTAGCTAGCATCTTTCGCGTTCTGGCGCTTAAATGTCTCATCTGAAATATCAGGAACAAACCGCACAATGGAAGTGCCNGGAGGAATACCCGATTTAACATTATACTCATTATTTCCAACCATCAACCTAGCAACCGGCATGGGTACTGCCTTAGCCTTGAATGGTTTTACCTCTATTTGTGTACCGTTTACCAACACCCTTACATCCATTTGTGGGCGGGTGGGGATCAATACAAACTTGCCAGAACCCTGGGCAATAATCTTACCCTGATCGGCCGGAGCGGTTAAAGAAATTCCTGACGACTCAGTAAGCCCTTGCACACTAACCGACATTTCGTTACCACAATCTAAGTATAGGGTACTTGCACTTTCTGATTCAAATTTTGCCACAGGCCGGGCTACTTTATAACGGATTGTTTCCTCATAAGGCTTCCCTTTAATGTTGATCTTAACCTTATAAGAAGCTTCGGCTATACCATTTTTGTCATAGGTACCTCCACTGGTTCTGAATTTGATCTTACCCATCTTAATACCCGTTAAAGCATCCTTTTCTACTTTTACGGGNGTGCCGTTGTAGAACATCTCAGACTCTGCATCTGTTGCTCCTGCAATGAAAAGATCAATTGTATATTCCTGGCCGGCCACCAGCGTATTGGTTTCGGCACGAACCATTGGAACCACTTTATCAAACCTTACCTGAACTCCCTCTGCTACGGCATTCAGGGTGTCCAGCGCTGTTACTTCATATTCCAGAATTTCGGTTTGCATTTGACTTAGGGTTGCAATAGCACCCATGGTAGGCGTCTGTTCAAACTGAAACTGAAGGAAATTNTTGCTTAACTGGTTGGTGTTCTGTTTAAATTGCTCGTAGTCCTTAGCCGTACGCGTCAATTTTGGAAACGGGGTTTTAAGGCCCATAATTTTATTCAACTCAACCACATATTCGTTAAGTTTCTTTTCATAGCCCTGTCCCACTTCTGGCTTTTGGCTATCCAGCATTAACTCTTCTGCGCGATGGGTATTCGTAACCAGGGCTTCACCTTCAATGGCTTTGCCATCTGGCTCCGTTTTCATTTTGTTCTTTACTTCATCAATGTATGCAATGGTTGCTTTTGTCAACTCACGTACTTTNTTAGCTTTTTCTTTTGCCTCTAATACATCTGGATCCTGACTGGTTGAGTTAAGGATACCAGCCAGTTTATTTTCATTCTTATTTTGACCCTCAGCAATTAGCTTAAGAAGGGTATCATCTATTATGGCAAATTTTTCGAGAACGGAATTACTTACGTTAAGCGCCAACAATGCTGTTAGCACCATGTACATCATACCGATCATCTTCTGCCTGGGTGTTTCTTTGCCACCTGCCATGGTTTTCTTTTTTATTGTTTAAAACTTATGAGCCAATATGAACCTCTTACAAAAATTACTTAGAACCGCCTTTCATGGCAGTTAACATGCCTCCGTAAACATTATTTAATGCTGTAATGTTGTTGGTAAGGCTTCCCAACTCGGAAGTAAACTTGGTGGTATTTTCACCCACTTTAGAAAGACCCTGCATAGCACCGGTAAGGCTTTCGTAAAACTTGTTCATGTTCTTTACGTGCGAATCAGCATCTTTCAATTCCATTTCATAAACCGCATTCAGCGACTGAAGATTTTGGTTACCGCCTGCATTTGCNTTATGGTACTCATTCGTGTCTTTGGAGGCATCGGCCATCGATTTAACTGCGGTCATTGCAGTGCCGTAGGCCTTGTTCATTTCTGTAAGAGCCGAAGCAGCCGATTGCACGTTTTTAGCATACTCGTTAGTGGCCACAGCAGCATTCGATAAGTTGCTCATTTGTGAGGCTGATGTTGCCAGGTTGTTTAGTCCTTTTCCAAGGTTATCCAACAGGTTCTGGTCAACCTTTGCAGTTTTCAACATCTCATCAATTTTTAAAAGCGGAGAATCGCCTGCTGGCCGATTGCTGATTTTTGTAGCCGTAGGATTTAGCGGGCCTTCATATTCTTCTGAAAGTTCCGGATACACTTTTGACCAATCTGGTTCTTCGTGTTTCGGTTCGAATGCGCTTAAAAAGAAAATGATGGCCTCAATACCTAAACCCGCAATAAGCATCAAGCTTGCGCCCTCCATGTGTTCAATTTTAAACAATGCACCTATAATTACTACCGCTGCTCCAATACCATATACTTTGGGCATGATAGTAGTGTAGAGTAAATTAACAAATCCGCCTTTTTCTTTGCCATGGGTCTGTGAGATTTAAGTTTTGTCCGTTTTTAAAATTAAATATAACCAGAGATTTTAATTATTGAAATTCAGTTCCCGATGAACGTCCTAAATTGGTCATAGCACAACGAAATCCAATGTACGCACGGGTTGAATCTTTATACTCATAGGTTCTGGTTCCTGTTTCCAGATAATATGCCACATCTTTCCACGACCCNCCACGAATTACTTTGCGGGCATTATAATTTTGTCTTGAGTTTCCTTCACGATCGTATGCATTCTTGTCAATCATTTGCGGGTTCAAATCCCACACGGTTGGTACCGAGGCAGGGTTAAAATCATCCAGGCACCATTCCGAAACATTACCGGCCATATCCACCAAACCATAGTCATTCGGGAAATAAACACCTACGGGCGCTGTATATGCAAAGCCATCATCATAAAAATTACCACGACCTGGCTTGAAATTGGCCAGCATACAACCTTTAGAGTTACGGATGTATGGATTACCCCAAGGATACTTGGCCATATCCCGACCTCCGCGGGCCGCATATTCCCACTCAGCTTCTGATGGAAGCCGGAATGCGGGCATGGGNGGCTGGCCTCCGTTAACCTGGCGCCACTCATTTAAGAAAGCAGATCTCCACTTACCAAAGAAGATGGCCGCTTCCCAACTTACCCCTACTACAGGATAATCCATATAACCCGGATGTTGCCAGTAATAATCTACCAACGGATCGCCCATGTGGTGCGAAAAATCTTTCATCCATACCGTAGTATCCGGATAATATTTTTCCATGAACTCCTGCTGACCAATCTGGTCGAAGTTTGTTAATCCCTCTGCACCATTAGGGTCAAGGAAAAAGGTTGTAAACTGCAGGTATTCATCGTTTGTGATTTCGGTCTCGTCCATAAACAACGGGCCGATAGTTATCTGCTTGTTGAAGTTGATTTGGGTGGAGGCAGGGTCTTCATCGGCTTGCCCCATGTGAAATGTACCGGCAGGAATGGGTACCATCCCATAAGGTATTACCATCGACCAGGCCTCTCTACGCTCAAGTGTGGATTGGCCTACTACTTCGCCTCGGGCATCACCGCCCTTGTTGCCGCCAATACCCAGCAACCCGCAACCACCCACAAGGGCGCCCGCTCCCAGAATTAAAGCATAGTACAGAACCTTAGGAGATACTCTCTTCTTCATACATTTTTGTTATTTCCAGTCTTTCGGTTTAGTAAACTCAACGATACAGACCCGAAAGTTATTCTTTTTCGCCTTTTTTTAAAAAACCCAGATACCAAATTCAATAAATTCTATAAAAAACCAAAATATTAGTTGTACTTAATGTCTGTAACGGGGNGTGCGAACTATCTTTTTACCGATTGTTGGATTCACCGGCAATTCGTAAGTAAGCAATATTTCGTGCGACAAAGGCTGTTTAGCTTCCCTGTCTTTAACAATCACGTCCATGCCATACCCCACCCGCAAAGCCCGATCTTTTAATATACTGTAGCCTAGCATAACAATAGCCGCCTCCGACTGTCTGAACGACAAACCGCCCCACATCTTGTCTTTGTAGTAGGCTAATCCGCCTACATCGAAGCTGGTTTTTGTAAAATCAGACTTAATAAGGGTTGAAAATTGCAGGCGCAAATCAAAATTAACCTGATAATAATAGCCTCCGGTAATGTACATGTGGGGTTGTAAGGCACTCCGTTGACTCACCCCGAAATCAAAAGTGGACTTGATCAGGTGGTTAAAACTAACACCCACATAATATTTTTCGCGTTGCATAAACAACCCGGCTGCAAGATCTGGCCGAACCTGTGATGTTTTGCCAACCTGGTCTTGCAGAAGGGGGTCGTTCGGGTCGATATAACGGTACATATCAAAGTCTAGTGTTTGCGAATACATACCCGCCTTTAAGCCAAAACTTAGCTTTGTGTCTTTTAAAGCAAGATGATACGCATAGGATACCTGGGCTTCCAGATTATTCAAAGCTCCTAAGCGGTCGTTTACTATATAAGCCCCTATGCCACTCCTTATTTTATTGAGGGGTGACGTCATGGATATAACCTGAGAGGTAGGGGCACCGCCATCTCCAAATGAAGGCTCATAGCCTGCCCACTGGCTACGATGGAGTGCAGTAAATTTTGTAACGCCCTCTGCACCGGCAAAACCAGGGTTATAATACATGGTATTAAACATGTAGTGGGTAAACTGTGGGTCTTGCTGGCCCAGGCAGACATTAAAAATGGTTGCCAGTAGAAGTAAAAAATAAACTCTCTTCACAGGTTCTTATTGGAACAGGACTTAAAGATAAGCCAATTCTTATCACACTTTCAAAATCAATGTAATTAAAGTGTAATAAAATCAGAGTATAGGTAAAAACGTAAGTCTTAGCCAGTTATTTGATTCCGTTGGCGGATCTTATATAAAGTTCGATAGCCCCGGTCATGGAGGGCGCATTAGGTAGTGGCGCTTCAATATCCAAAAACAGGTTGGCATCGCGCACGGCTTTGGCGGTTGCCGGGCCAAAGGCGGCTATCCGGGTATTGTTCTGTTTAAAATCCGGGAAGTTTACAAACAAAGAACTGATGCCGGAGGGGCTAAANAATGCCAGTATATCGTAGTACACATTCTTCAGGTCGCTAAGATTGGCGGCCACGGTTTGGTACATAGTAGCTTCGGTAAATGTAAAGCCGTTCTCTGTTAAGAAGTCAGGAATATCGCTTTTACGAATATCCGAGCACGGAAAAAGGAATTTTTCGTTCTTGTGCTTCTTAATGATCTCCAGCAGGTCTTTTGTGTCTTTTAATCCGGAAAANATTTTGCGTTTACGGATCACTATATACTTCTGCAAATAGTTGGAAGTCTGATCGGAGATGCAAAAGTATTTCATGTCCGGNGGCATCTCAATTTTTAACTCGNNGCAAATTGAAAAGAAGTGATCCACCGAATGACGGCTTGTAAAGATTACAGCCGTATGTTGCAGAATATCTACTTTCTGTTTACGAAAATCCTTAATGGGTACTGCCTCTACCTGGATAAAAGGACGAAAATCGATTTTAAGGCCGTATTTCTCTGCAAGTTTAAGGTAAGGTGAATTTGCATCGGTAGGAGCCTCCTGGGTAACCAGAATGCTTTTTACTTTTCGCATTCTGTCCGTAGCAGTTTCTGTCATATCAACACGTGTCGGGTTCGGCTTAAAACAATAACACTTTTCCTAAAATTATCAACGGAATAATTTCAGATGCGCAAAGGTACGAAAATAAATGAAAAACAGGCAGGCCGGTTCGGCCCAATAATTTCAAAAATAAGATTCCAACACTAATCATTATAAAGATGGAAGCAATGAGCAATAAACTGGCAAAGGCCGANGTGCTGGTTTTGAATATAAAATAAAGGACGAGTATAACTCCCAGCCCCACNCCGGAAATAAAGAGAAGGCGTACAAAATGAAAGAATTGAAAACGTACGGTATCGCGTAAGCCAAACAATTGTGAGAAAATAAAAATCAATAGCAGCTTAAACATAAGTACAGCAAATACCACCACCGACAACAGCAACCACGTTACAAATGCTCCGGCAGTAGTGTGTGTTATAAAGTATCTGCTGAGGGCTATCCGATCAACCGAATAATGAAATAGTATGAGGAGTAATAGCGCAAATCCAAAACTTACAAACGCAAAATAAAGCAGGTTATGGCTGGCTCCAATTCTTCCGGTTACAGAGGCTTCATCGCGCTCTTGTAGTGAAACCAATTTTATAACATTCAGATAATCGAAGGTGAGTTGGGGATTAGCCCGAAACAATGCCACGCTAAAGAACAGCATAAAGAGCGTTGCAAGAATAACAAAGTTGCGAAAGTGCCCGGATGGGCGTAACAAATTTTGATCGGGNGTCTGTTGATTTGGAAAAACTAATTTGGTTTGAAGCGAGAATACAAACGGCTCCTGATTGATACTCAATTGTACCCTTCCTCCCTTCACGCGAAGCAAACTGTCGGTATTGATTGTTAATGTATCGGCCTGGCGCCAGGCAAGCTGCCCATCAACAAATACCGTAAACTCCTGCCGGTCGATAACCTGTAATAAACCATGATGTTCTTTACTGGTAAGATTCAGATGAATGGATTGTGCTCTCTGTTTTGTAAATGGCAGGTATTGACCCGCCTGATACACCTGCCACTGATTCCGCAAATCCACTTCATGGGTTTGTCCGTGGGCAAACCCCACCCACATCGAAAAANNTAAAACAAACAAATGCCTCATGCANGCAACAAAAATATCAGGAAAGCACCTTAACACGAAATCTTGAAACAGTGCGGGTGTATCTTTGCGGCCATGGCCGGCATTTATCTTCATATTCCGTTTTGTAAACAAGCCTGCTACTATTGCGACTTTCACTTTTCTGTAAACACCTCTCTAAAAGCTGAGTTGATCAAAGGCATGGTTCGTGAATTGGAATTGCAGGTTAATTACCTTGCGCAAGAGCCGGTTAAAACCATTTACCTGNGGGGAGGCACCCCTTCGTTATTGTCGGGAAGTGAATTAGATGCGCTGCTCAACACGATCTACAAACATTACCCGGTGCTTCCAAAAGCAGAAATTACCCTGGAAGCAAACCCTGACGATCTAACCGCTGAAAAATTAAGAATACTTGCAACGGCTGGGGTTAACCGGCTTAGTATTGGAATTCAATCATTCGATAACGCCATTTTAGGATTTTTAAACCGGGCGCACACAGCGGATGAGGCAATCCGCTGCATTGAAGGCGCCCACCGGGCAGGTATCGGCAATCTGAGTATCGACATTATGTTTGGGTTGCCCGGACAATCAGAAGCCGGTTTGCGCAGCGATCTGGACCAAGCTATACAACTCGACCCCAAGCATATTTCTGTTTACTCACTCACCATTGAAGAAAGAACCGTATTTGGAAAATGGGTAGCCCAAGGCAAACTGAAAGTTAATGAAGAGCCTGAGGCCGCTCGCCAGTTCGAAGTAGTGATGGACACCCTGCCTGCTCACAATTTTTTGCAATACGAAATTTCAAACTATGCCAGGCCGGGTTATGAATCGCAGCATAACGCAAGTTATTGGCAACGANAAAAATACCTGGGCATTGGGCCCAGTGCACACTCTTATAATGGCGAAACACGCCAGTACAACATCAGCAACAACTACCGATACGTACGCGCCCTGGCTGGTGGTGAAATTCCGTTTGAGCGCGAACTGCTGACCCGGGAAAATAAAATTAACGAATACCTCTTTACTTCTTTACGCACAAGTGCCGGGTGCAATCTGGCTGTTCTGAAGCAGGATTATCAATATGATCTGGCTACACAAGCCAGCCAACCGCTTTCGCGGATGATAGCCCATAACCTGGTTGTGCTTAAAGACGAAACACTGCAACTTACACGGGCAGGCAAATTGGTAGCCGATCAGATTGCCCTTGAATTTNTTGCCACAGAAAAATCGAATTGAATTTCTGATATTCGCATTTCAGAATTTCCATGACCACCGAGGAANAAAAAGTTTACCTGCTGTTGAAAGCCGTAATCTACCATTACCACGGCCTGGACGAAGCGGAACAACATGATCTTGAAAAAATTTCGGCCGACTTCAATGCCTCCGAAGAGTTAGCCTGGGCTTTACATTTTGTTGCCGAAGACTACCTTACCGCCTTTGATCGGGCACGGGCTTATCTTAACGACATTATTGGTGACTATCCCAAAAACAAAAGGATTGATCTGATTAACATGGTTTGGCAATCCAACAACCTGAAAGGGTACGTTACCGAAATGGAGGCCACCGCCATGCTAAAACTAGCCCGCGACTGGAATGTGGAAAGGGAATTGATTGAGTTGGTGTTGAAGTAAATTCCTCTACGAAAAATTCTACAAACTCATCATATCCTTAAACTTCGCTGCCTGTCTGCGGCTTACTTCTACCTTATCTCCCCCTTAGCTTCACCATCAGGCCACCATTAAACCAGGGCTCAATCCCTTCTACCCAGGCTCAGGTTAATAATGTGTTTACGGCTTGCCCGGAAGAAGGCGCGTTCATCCAGCCGGTCGTCAAGGGCATTCAACGATTTATGGATCATAGGGCGGTTGGCATCAAAGTACACTTTGATATAGTTCCCATCCGATTCGAAGTAGCGGATATTGGCCAGGCTCACAAACCAGCAGCGCTCTCCATCTTTTACAAAAACCTGATCTTCCAGGCCTAATTTTTCCCGGGCCGCGACCAATGCGGGCGCGTTCTTTCTCCATTATTTTCTGAATTGCTTCACTTAACCGTTCGGCTTGTATTGGCTTCAGCAAATAATCCAGCGCATTCACTTCAAAGGCTTTTAACGCAAATTCATCATAGGCCGTAGTAAACACTACCAGGGGTACCGACTCCAGCGATTCCAATAGTTGAAAGCCTGTGCGCCCTGGCATTTGTATATCCAGAAACAGTAAATCGGGGTTTAACTCATTAATCATCTGCTCTGCTTCATCGGCATTCATTGCTTCGCCTACTATTTCTATTGAAGGATGTTCTTCCAGTAGCTTAGCCAGTTCTTTGCGCGCCAGGCGCTCGTCATCAATAATCAACGCTCTCATGTTGTATGTATAGGTGGAATAATTATTTCTGTGAGTACAAAATTATCTCTTTCGTTACTAATAGCGAAGTAGGCCTCTTCGCCATATAAAAGCTTTAACCGCTGCGAGGTGTTTACCAGGCCTAAACCACTTCTGCGCTTGTGGCCGTTTACTGCATGGTATTGTCCGCTGTTGCGAATACGAATGGTAAGTTTGCCGTGTTCAACTTTTGATTTTAATTGAATCAGCCCGCCCTCGGTAAGTTTGGAAATACCGTGCTTCACACCGTTTTCAACCAGGGTTTGAACCATTAACGGTGGAACCAAAAAGTTTTTAGATGCCGGATCAATATCAAAATCTGTCTTTAAGCGCTCTTCAAATCGTATGCTTTCCAGGCCCAGATAATCGTGCACTACTTTTAACTCATCGCCAAACTTGGTTAGCCCTTTCTTTTCAGTAACTAAGGTATTTCGTAAAATATTGGATAGTTGGTTAATAGCCATTTTAGCCTTATCGGGATTTTCATCTACCAACGCCCGAATGCTATTTAGTGCATTAAAAATAAAATGAGGGTTTAGCTGTGATTTGAGATTACTCAACTCAATTTCTTTTATTGAAGCTTCGAGCTTAAGCGATTTATTGTATCGCTCAAAATAGTTGTACGTGAAATAGACAATGGACCATGTAAANAAGAAAAANGAATACACCCACGATAAACCCAGAATATTACTTGGATTAAATACCACCGATTTATTGAAGAGCCCAAGCGGTATAGAAATTGGAATGCGAAGAAAATACAGCACTACCCCCATTAAAATGACAGCCGAAAGTACCCGTGGCAAAAGTCGGGGCATACTTAGGCTGAGCCACCGGTGGTGGTTCATGTAGGTACGAAAACCATGTGTAAGCAGAAAACAGAAAAACGATTCGTAGGCAAGGAAAATAATCCGCTGGGAACTGATTACCTCGCTGCTGGAAATCGCAACGGCAATCTGCACCACGGCATAAAGCGTCCACCCGCCAATTTGTAAAATCCAATATAGCCGCGATTTATTCAGCATTTGCTGCAAAGGTAGTGAATCAAAAAGTGTGCTGCCTAATCTTACACCAGTGGATTGTTACACTAATTCAGGCTTCAAAAATCGCCCTGTATAACTGGCCGGGTTATTTGAAACTTGTTCGGGTGTTCCCTGGGCAATTATTCTTCCTCCACCCGCTCCGCCTTCCGGCCCAAGATCCACAACATAATCACTNGATTTTATAACATCCATGTTGTGTTCAATCACCAACACGGTATTGCCTTTGTCAACCAGTTTTTGCAATACATCCAGCAAATGGCTGATGTCCTGAAAATGCAGGCCAGTGGTGGGTTCGTCTAAGATGTAAAGTGTTTTGCCGGTATCGCGTTTGGAAAGTTCGGTGGCTAACTTTACCCGTTGGGCTTCNCCTCCTGATAACGTGGTAGCATGCTGGCCCAATGAGATATAACCCAACCCCACTTCACTTAGTGTTTGAATTTTACGCAAAATCTTGGGTTGGTTTTCAAAGAAGGTTACGGCTTCTTCCACAGTCATATCCAGTACATCGCTTATCGATTTTCCCTTAAAGCGAACTTCCAGTGTTTCGCGGTTGTAGCGCTTGCCTTTGCAGGTTTCGCATGGCACATGTACATCGGGCAAAAATTCCATTTCAATCAGGCGCAAGCCGGCCCCTTCGCAGGTTTCGCAGCGGCCCCCTTTNACATTAAATGAAAATCGGCCGGTTTTATATCCGCGTATTTTTGCTTCCGGCATTTGGGCAAACAAATCGCGGATGTCGGTAAACACACCCGTATAGGTTGCCGGGTTGGAGCGCGGGGTTCTGCCTATTGGCGATTGATCTACTTCTATAACTTTATCGATTAACTTCAATCCTTCTATTTTNTTGTAAGCCAGCGGTTGCGTGCGTGCGTTAAAGAAATGTTGATTTAATATCGGGAACAACGTGTCATGTACTAAGGTGGACTTGCCGCTTCCTGACACACCCGTAATGCAGGTAAGTGTGCCCAATGGAATTTCCAGATCAATATTTTTAAGGTTATTACCGGTTGCGCCCAGTAGTTGAATTTTNTCACCACTTCCGCTTCTCCGTTCTTTCAGATACGAAATGCCCAATTTGCCATTCAGGTATTTTGCGGTCGTGCTGTTGTTTTTAAGAAATGTTTGCGGATCGCCCGCTGCTACCACCGTACCGCCATGCCGGCCCGCACCGGGNCCAATATCAATAATGTAATCCGATTCCAGCATCATCTCTTTATCGTGTTCCACCACAATAACTGAATTTCCAAGATTGCGTAAATCCTTTAATGCTTTAATCAGTTTCACATTGTCGCGGGCGTGTAAACCAATGCTGGGCTCATCTAAAATGTATAACACTCCCACCAGTTGTGTTCCAATTTGTGTGGCCAGGCGAATGCGTTGTGCTTCGCCTCCACTAAGCGTGCGCAAGGGGCGGTTCAGGTGCAGGTAATCCAATCCAACATCCAGTAAAAAACCAATCCGTTTGCGGATTTCCTTCAACACTTCGGTGGCAATAAGTCTTTGCTTTTCGCTCAAGCGATTTTCCAGGCCATCAAACCACGCCTTCAGCGCGTTGATGTTTAGCTCGGCCACNTCGGCAATGTTTTTATTGTTGATTTTAAAATGGAGCGATTCTTTCTTTAACCGTGCACCCTCGCACGCAGGGCAAATCCGGGTAGTTGTAAAATCCTCAATCCACTTACGGGTGTTGTCGGTTCCTTCATCCATCATTTTCTTTAAAAAAGCGATGATGCCTTCAAACTTTGTGTTCCATTCAGTACCCGGATATTTTACAGAGGCTACGGCCACCGGCTCGTCAGCCCCATGCAATAGCACTTTCAAAACATCTTTTGGAATATCTTTTACCGGTGTTGCTAACGTGAACTTGTAGCGCTTCAGAATGGCTTCAATCTTTTTAAAGATCCAGATATCGCGGTACTCGCCCAACGGCAAGATGGCCCCGCGACTGATGCTCAGTTTNTTATCTGGAATGATGGAGTCTTCGGTAATTTCTTCAATAACACCCAGGCCTGCACAGGTAGGGCAAGCACCATAAGGCGAATTGAACGAAAAGTTATTGGGAGCAGGCTCATCGTATGAAAGGCCGGTTTTTGGATCCATCAAAAATTTTGAGAAGTGATGAACCCGGCCACTTTCTTCCATCATCATAATAACCCCTTTACCTTCCTTCATGGCGGTGGCAATAGATTGGCCAATGCGATGGCGATCCTTTTCATTGGGCACAATGCGATCGATTACTATTTCTATATCGTGAATCTTGAAGCGGTCCACCTGCATCTTTGCCGTAATGTCCAGCACTTCGCCATCTACCCGCACTTTTGAATACCCTTGCTTTCGGATTTGCACGAACAACTCCCGGTAGTGTCCTTTGCGGCCCTTCACAACCGGGGCCAGCAAGGTGAGTTTNTTNCCGGTAAAGCCGGTAAGGATGGCATCCAGAATCTGATCTTCCGATTGGCGTACCATTTTATCTCCCGACAAATACGAATAAGCTTCGCCCGCCCGTGCATACAACAAGCGCATGAAATCGTATATCTCGGTAACGGTGCCAACGGTGGAGCGGGGATTTCGCGATGTTGTTTTCTGCTCAATGGAAATTACCGGACTCAATCCGTTGATCTTGTCCACATCGGGCCGTTCCAGGTTTCCAATAAAACTGCGCGCATAGGCCGAGAAACTTTCCATGTACCTGCGTTGGCCTTCGGCATAAATGGTATCAAAAGCGAGTGAAGATTTTCCGCTTCCGCTGATGCCGGTAATAACAACCAGCTTGTTGCGCGGAAAGGAGATGTTGATGTTTTTCAGGTTATGCTCGCGGGCCCCGATTATTTCAATATACTCATGCCGGAAAGATCGATGGGCTGCTTTTGTGCTTTTGACATTTTTCGAAAACAGAACTACAAGAATACAAAAATCCCGCAAGGAAGGTTCTGAAATTCTAAAATCGAAATAATTGCATGGCAGAAAATTCAGAGTACGCTGGTTTGTACCAAAACCTTAACTTATGCGTCTTGCCAATATGTTCCAACTCATCGACAAACTCAAGACCTTCACCTTCTTTAAACTTACCACCATTTATCTCAGGTACCTGATCGGGTTTGCCTTTGTGTTTGCTTCGGTGGTGAAGATTAAAGGCGAGCGGTTTACCACCCTGCCTACCGATACCCCCGTGGGTTATTTTTGAAGCGATGTATCAAACCGGATTTTACTGGAAGTTTTTAGGCTGGAGTCAGTTGATTGCCGGGGCCATACTCATGACACAACGCTATGCAACTGTGGGCGCCATGATGTTCTTTCCGATCATTCTGAATGTAACCCTGATTACCCACTCGGTAAATTTTGGCACCGGCACGCCCACCATCACCACGCTGATGTTATTGGGCACGGTTTACTTGTTGTTGTGGGACTACCGCAAGTGGATTCCCCTGTTTCAACAGGACCATCAAATAAAGGTCGATCTTACGCAAACACCCGAAGACAGGTTTATGACGCACCCGGTCTGGATCATTGCCGGAATTATTTTTGTTGTGCTTACCATCCTTCCCAACTTCTTGACCTTGCATAGCCACAAGGTGTTGCCTTTTATATGGGTAGGCGCATTGCTGCTAACAGGTATTGCAGCGTTTATTTACATGATGCTGAAAGCAAAAACTCAAGGCCTGATTTTACTTCTCAAACACAGCCAATGGAAAATCATTTCCGAATGAATAGGCAGACGGAAACTGTGCCGACCCCTTTAGTTGCTCTGATAGTTCCGGCACTTTGTTTTCAATATAGGTGCTTAATTCGCGAATGGTTAACCGCTGATCTTTATTTGTGTCTGCGGCTCCATTAATTCCCTCCAGCAAGGCATAAGTAAAAATTCCATGTCCCAGTTTGGCAAACTCCGTAGCAAATTGTTCGGCCCCGGTGGAAGTAATCCAGAACGTGCCGGTACTTCGGGCTAATTGTGCAATGGCTTTNTCTTCGGCCGCACCCCGNGCCCTGTCTTCCAACGCATCCAGCGCACCGGCCGATTGACAGGCATCCAGAATAAACACCTGTTTTTGTGCATTGATATCCGAAGCGAAATCTTTCAACTCGTTGGCCGATATACCCTTGTCTGCAAGTAAATCATCGCGGCCATACAATTGTGTAACATCGTGTGGAACTATGTAAAACTGTTTATCGGCTCCGCCCGACATCACCCCATGCCCGGCATAGTACACCACAATCATATCCTGTTCCAGTGCTTTTGCTTTAACTTGGTTAAGGGCTGCAAAAATATTTGCTTTAACCGCTTTGTCGTTCCGTATGGAAAACGGAACAACTTCCTGAAACAACGATTTTGATTGCTGGCTGATTACTTTGGCTACCCCATCCGCATCGGCCTGTGCGTAGTTCAGGTTGTATTTTGGATTTTTATACTTGTCAATACCGATTGTTACCAGGTATAGTTTCGGTTTGGCTTCAGTAGCTCCTTTGTAATTAATAACAAATTTTGTCTTTTCTGATTCAACGCCCGATTTGCTGCTGGCCGTTGCATAAAAATAATTTTGTTCGCCAAACGAGTTGGTTAATGAAACATCGAATGCATACAAACTCTTTCCGTTGCCGGGAACAACCCTCACCAGCTTGGAGTTTTGATACAATTTTATTTCCGTAATTTCCTGTGGATTTTGAGTTACCGCTATTTCCACGTTCGATTGCTTTTGTGTAGCGGATGTACCATCAACGGAAGCAGCTTTTCCATTTATAGATTTAAGCTGCAACGCAGGTACTTTATCCATTACTTTCTCCACTTCAAACGTGGTTTGTGCTAATTGTGTTTTNTCATCTTCATCCACAATCTGCGAAAGCAACCGNGGNGTAAAGCCACTTTCAAAAGTACTTTCCAGGGGAGTGCGTTGATTTGACAGCCTGGATGTCCAGAAAACTTTACGCAATGCCTCGGGAGTTCCTTCTACTCTTCCATCGCGTGAAACCACAGCAAAGTCCTCGTTGCTGTCGCAGAAAAANTAGCCAACAATCGCATTGGTCTTTATGTCATAGATCTGATTTATATTATTTCCTAAAGAGTTGATCAGAAATTTTCCGCTGTTGCCTAACGGATACGGGTGGGCGTTGCCTGCTCCCAACGTAAGTGTTCCACTTAATTTAAAGCCATCCGATTTGGTTGTAAATGAAATTCCACCTGATTGGATATCGTACACATTAAATGAAAGCGATGCGGTTATTGCAAGCAATTTGTTTCCTGAAATTTTTCCACTGTATGGCATAATGTTATTACCCCACACCACTTTCCCTTCCACGTCTCTGATTAGGTTAAGGGATGTTCCATTTAAAATTTCAACGGTTGTTTTGGTCATGAGCATATTCAGACTGGATACCACCAGGTTTTCGCCCTTTTCGTCAAACGCGGCCATGGTATAAAAACCCTTTTTCGACTCGGCCAATACGTTTCCCGAACTAATTTCAAAAACCTTGAGAGGATTCATTTCTTTTAGGAGCGGGATAACCCCAACCACTATGCTTTTGCCATTTGGATGCAGGGCCAATGCGCTCACATGATGCTTTTTATATTGAAAGGTGTTTATCACCTTTAGTGTTTTAAGGTCATAAATTTCAATCCAGCCTTCGCGCTGGCCAACCGCAAATAAGTTAGCCCGATCAGAATAGGATGATTTTGTTATCTCGCCTGTGGTGTTGAATTGAGCTAAGGTTTTCTCTCCTTTCCAATCCATGATTATTACCTGTTTACCCTCGGCCAGAATCAACTTGCCATCGTTTGTCAATTGCATATCAAACAAATCCGCGAAGGGAATGGTGAATCGTTTGATAAACCTGCCTGCTCTTATATCATATATTTTTACAACCCGATCTTTGAATGCAAATGCAGCGTAGGCTCCATCGGGCGAGGCTGCCATCCCCACTTGTTCTGAAGTTGTTTCGTTTTTCAAATAACCCAGCCGCACTAAATCAACTTCAGGCTCTTGTGCATAGCCCATCGCACAAATCAAAACCAGCAATACGGTAAGTGCTTTCATAGGTTGAGTTTAAAGTTAAGCCACGTCTTTACCTGTTGCCACCCGCAACATTTCAAACCAATCCTGCCTGTCTAATTTTATAGCTAATGCCTGGGCCGCTTCTTTTATCCGCTCAGGTTTTGTTGTACCAATTACCGGAAATATGTTGGAAGGGTGCTTCAACAACCAGGCCAGTGAAAGTTGGCTATAGGAGGCCTGGTACCGGGTTGCTTTATGGAACAATTCGCACTCGCCCGTCAAGTTACCTCCAGCCAGGGGCGACCACGCCATAGGCGAAGCTTGTTGTTCCATCAACAAATCCACATCGCCATTAAACAAAGGTTCTACACGTGCCAGTGAAATTTCAATCTGGTTGGTAACTAAGGGCATGGGCAAAAATTTTTGCAGCATGTAAAACTGGGGACGTGTAAAATTTGAAACTCCAAAATTTAATACTTTGCCCTGTTGTTTGAGTTGTGAAAATGCTTCTGCCACCTCCTGCGGATTTAACAATGGATCGGGCCGGTGAATCAGCAGTAAATCTATTCTGTCGGTATGCAGCATTTTCAATGAGTTCTCGGCCGACCAGATGATGTGTTCTTTTGAAGTATCGTAGTGTTTAACCCAGGTTTTTGGTCTCTTTTCTGAAGGGAACTTTATTCCGCACTTTGTAACCAACTCCATTTTATTGCGCAAAGCGGGTTGCTTGCGCAAGGTTTCACCAAAAATTTCTTCGTTGCTGTGGTCTCCGTAAATATCTGCATGGTCAAAGGTGGTAATGCCTTCGTCCAGCGAAGTTTGAATTAACCGCTCAACCACTTCGGGTGCAAGCCGCCAACGCCAAACTCCTGAAATAATGCGCGAGAAGGTTGGGCCTTGTGGATGTATGTGTAAGCGTTGCATATATATCAAAAGTTTGAAGGGCTAAGGTCAAACTTTTTCGATAGAAATGCGAATAGAAAATTTTTCGTCTTTACAGAAATCCCTTGTTTAAAGAGTACCCGGGACGGGAATACCAGACTTTTTATATCCGTCCATAGCGGCTAAAATGGCCTTGAAAAACAAGATTACGTGGTTTGGTATCGGTTAAAAGCCGCTATAATTGAACCACAACGTTTTTCTAGTCACACTTTTAGCCACACTCATAATTACGGGTATGATATCAGTTTATTTTTTCCTAAGAAAGAGCGCCTGTACAAAGATGGAACTTGCCCCGTCTTTATGCAAATCAGCTTTAATGGCAACCGGATCAGGAGGCCAGTCCAGGGAATCAACGTTAAGCCTCAGCACTGGCTCTCGGACAAGTATCGTATCCGCAAGCCCAATAAGAACGAACCAGACAACAACTATCAGGAATTCAACACTCGGTTGGATGAAATCCAAAGCAAGATAGCGGAAGCTAAGAGGCATGCATTTCTTCACAGGGTTAGAGTCAATGAGAAGTTCATCCTGGATNTGGCTTTACAAAAAGGATAGCGTACAACTGGCCAAAAATTCTTTTTGCCTCTATTTGACGAATACCTGGAGACCATTCGCCCTAGTTCTGCTAAGCGGACAATTATGGGTAAAACTACTGTCCGGAACTTTCTTGAAGAATTCCAGAAGTCCAAGGGCCTAGAACTGCATCTTAGTGATTTCGACAGTAGCTTTTTCGAGCAGCTACGAAGTTACGCATATGATGAGAAGAAGATTGGGGCCAACTATTTTGCAAAGATCATCGCTACGCTAAAGACGTTCTTGCATTGGGCTCTTGATAAAGGTCATACTGCCAACCAAGCATTTAAGAAGTTCAGTGCTCCAGAAAAGGAAACGGAAATTATCTACCTCACTGCGGATGAACTCNAAAAACTTTACAGACATCCCTTTAAATCAAATCGATTAGCGCATGTGAGAGACACTTATTGCTTTTGTTGTTTTACCGGCCTTCGAATATCGGACATCAGAGACTTGCAGAGTTCTCATATCCAAGGAAACCAGGTTGTAAAAATGTTAGTGAAGACTCGAGAGGTTAGCGCAATTCCCTTGAGCAAGTACGCCCAGGAAATACTCGATCGATATCGCAACACAATCTGGGAACCGCTTCCGATGATTTCCCACACAAAATTCAACAAGTACATAAAGGAATGTTGTGAGAAAGCCGGCATTGATACACCTACTACTATCGTACGATTCTCTGGTGGAGTCAGAACATCAGAGACCCGTCCCAAGCATGAACTCATAACTAGCCACACAGCCCGCAAAACATTTGCAACAGTGTCGTTAATGCTTGGGATGACAGAAATCGTGGCTCGAAACTTACTAAGCCACAAGAAAGAANAAAGCTTCAGCAGATATGTCAAGATCGCTGACTCAGTGAAGAAAAATGAGATGGAAAAGGTTTGGAACGTAACTGAATTTTAGAATGGCCAACGTGCACATTGAGACAATCAAGAATCATGTGATCAGTTTGCTCCAGGAGCAAATTGATAACCTTAGACAACAAAGGACCGAATTTCTATCTGGTAAACAATCAACCGGGAAGTACGCTCTATTGGATATTCTGGACGGACTTGACGGATCAACATACGCCCTTAGATGTTTAGCGTCCAGAATTGCTAAACTGGAGGGCTCCGATCTCAACTACGAGCAACTGACCGACAAAATTAGGGATGAGTTTTGCTTCAAGAGGGATGTGTTTGATGAAACGTGGAATGTCTTTGCTCGATCACGGGAACACATTGGATCCATTAGAGCAAATCAAACCGCAATGGTTTTCCTAAAGCACTTGAATAATTTGATGTACAACATTCTAGTTGACGTTGAGAGTCGCATTGAAAACGAAATTACAAGATTTGAAGCGAACAAAATTGGTTTGGCAATTGTCGTTCATTCCGATACTCAGTCCTGCATTAACTTTCTCATTGATGAATTGGCCAAGAGGAAGGATGGCGGTAAGCGTGAATTTCTTCGAGAGCTTGGCAAGGAACTCCATGCACAAAAGGGGATTTCTTTCATGCTGAGGAAGAATTGCTCTTGGAACATCTAAAATTCTACAAATGTGAACCAAATTCGAATAATGAAAACTATTTTAAGCTTGAGCATATTAACTACAGAACACTTGAGACGTGGATAAACGACAGGTTACGCGTGCTCGCACCAAAACTGATCCTAAAAGAAGGTCAGAGTCCTGGCCTTAAGCAGCGCGTTGCCAAATTCCTTACGTCAAGAGAATTCAATGGTACACCAATTATCACACTCAACCTGGCCATCCTACTGATGCTATTTTTGATTCTGCTGCCTTTTCAAATCATCATTATTACGTCAACCATCCAGGGCTGCTCATTGCCACTATCGCTTGGCTGCATCAAAACAAATTGATTTTGGAATTACTGAGGCTCAAGACTGGTTGGTTCAATTTGGATTTATAGGAAAAGGAAAGTACTGCTGCGACAAGACCTGTTGGAATCGGTTAAGTCGTAGAAAACCAACATGGTCTCGCAAAGAACTTGCGAAATGGGATGTTGATCTTGCGGCAATACTTGCAGTAGAAAATAAGAACAATGTCAGGAATGGCTCGATTTCCATCCCTTTAAGTGGATTTTCAAAAAATTTGCAGTAGTAGATAGCAAGACACGATGTAACACAAAATTCACGCAGCGAATGAATTAAAAGCGACATGTATGAGTGATATCGTTTTGACGTCTTTAACCCGGAGTGAATTGAAAGAGATTATCATGAATTCAATTCTGGAACTTGGTTCTGTGGCTGCACAGGGTACGGAAAGAGAAGAACCAATGAACTTGACCACAGCGGCTGCATGGTTGGGAATAACTCCCAGCACATTGGTATCCTACAAGAAGAAGGGGCTGGTGCCTTACTACCAGCTTCCTAATTCAAGTAAGGTAAGATTCTATAAATCGGAATTGAGAAAAGTCTTTCAGCAGAACCCACAACTGCTAAAGGCACTCGAAAATAAAATAGCCTGGTTGGCGCCAGGCTACTCTATTGTCTTTGACTTTTTCTGAATTGGAAGCTCAGAGAAGGCGAAGATAAGGAAGATGGTTGTAAACCAAAAACAAATTTCTTATCAAATGAGCCTAAACCACGTAATCACCCTGCCACCAGTTAACAGGTGGCGCATGTTAGATCAAGCACCAGTCCTCCCAGGATCTAACAGTTCCTAACCGCACTCGGACCATATTTCTTTCTTCAATCCATTTCGCGAATGGCTGAAGAAGGCCATATACAGGTAGACCTCAAAAGAGTCAACTCGGGAGACTTATTGCCTATATGGCCGATTTTATTTCCCGGCAAATTTTACAGTTGACTGTTTGAACGTTCAACCGGCTTTATTAAAGCAGTACCAAGTACAGTAAAAGTTAAACTCTAACAACTAACTGCAAAAAATGAAAAATGACCAACATGGACAATCGAGCAAACAAGTTTGAAAATGCAACCTCGGATAGCATCAACTCGGAATTCTTTCACGAGATCTTTTTCCGCGATAGGCCGGCTCCGTTACCTGGATATAGCGGCAAAGTCGGTTATCGAGAGAAGCGTGGATCTACTAACAATTTCTTGAACTATGTTTTGCGCCTAATGAAGACAAGCTACTATCCTGGCAGCAGCAGAAACATTCAAGGCATTTACTTCTACAGAACGGCCGGACAAGACAGAATTGTAAGGATGTATCCTGACAAGCCTTTATGGGAGCCAAAGTACGTGCTTGACAAGGAATGGGATCTCGTAAGGAAACGAATTGATATCATGTACGACCTGCTTAAGAAAAGATGGCCTCTTGAAAAATTCAGGACCATCTTATGATTAAACGCAAAGCAGATGAATTTTTTGATCCTCACGATCTCACCTTCCGCCATCCAACTTATGACGCACTGGCTACCTATGGTAGAAGGCTGATTGATATCGGCTATCCACCAGGTGAAGTCGAGGCCTACATGAGAGCATACTTCGAAAAGTACTTTAACAAAAATCAAAACAACTAAACAAATTAAAACTATGCCAAAAGAAGATTTCTACTCAATGAAAAGGGAGGAGTTGGGAAAAGTTACACAACCAAACTCCTAGCGCTAATGGCTGAAGCCTATCAAGTAAAGACACATATCCTTGATGCTGACAACGCATCTGCATCTGCCACGAAATACTTTCAGGGTATAATCGATCGTAAAAGTGAATACGTTCTCTACAAATCAGAGAATCTAGTAGGGCCTGATCGAAGGATTGATCGAACCAAGTTTGACACATTCCTGGAGACGATTAGTCAGCTTGATAACGTAGTCGTGGACTTTGGGGCTGCTTCAAGCGAACAGCTTTGCTACTATCTCCAAGAAGAATACTCAAACGGTATTATTGAAATATTCGAAGAGCTAGAAATCCAACTTTATGTAATAATCGCTGGTGGCGGAATGATCAAAGAATCGATTGACTTCTTCTTAAAACTTAAGAAGCTAAAAGGAGTTGAAAAGATTGTTACCATTGTCGCAAACGAAAAGGAGGGCGGTGTTAATGGAAAATCAGTAGCTGAATACACCAAAGCAGATATACAGATTCCATTGTTTCATGAAGACTCAAACTCTGCTGCCTATCTGGAGTGGAAGGAGATGATGAACAACGGGATGGTTTATTCTGACATCCAAAAATTACCATTGATTCGAAGAAAGCGGATCACGTCATACCTCGATTCGATTTTCCAACAATTCAAAAAGGCCTCTAATGATTAAAGCTGATCGGATAAAGTTCAGAGACGAATTCGAAGCTGTTTACGGAATTCATATCTCGGAGAACGATGAACTATTGCCAATACTTCATTTTGTCTTCCATTCTGTGAAGGAGGTCAACGAAAGTAGAGCCAAGCAGGAAAGTATACTTAGTGATCTGATTAACAAAATCAACCGACCGGTGTACAACTTCGCTCCAGGCGAGGCCTGGCAATTTCAAGTTGCGGCCTCCCTCAAATGGCTATTCATAGGCATATCTATTGCCTTATTTGCTTGGGTCGCTTTCAAGTGGTGGTCTGCTAACAATGATCTTGATGAAGCTCGGAGAATTATTCAATCCTCTGAAAGAATAAATTCTCATCTGCTGAAAAATACCAAGAAGGATGCCGATGGATTCATGTTTCTGGAGTTCACCGAGGCAAAGGGAATTCGATAAAGAACTTCATCGAGTTTGAGAAAGTAGACTCCAAAACAGTTCGCGTTTATCTCGGTCAGGAAAGTAAGGGTCGATCCCGGAAGATCGACCCAGTGTGTAACATCTAACTTCAAACATCAAATGAAACACAAAACAAATCTACTTAAAATCTTCGTGAGAAACGGCAAAGCCTATCTCAGTTACGAAGTCATTTCTCACTTAAATCTCTCTCCTGGTGAACGTATAAGTTTTCAGAAGGAGAAAACAGACCGTTCATTAAAATTCATAGTCAGTCTGACAAGTCAGGAGCCAGGCTACAGTTGGAAAGCAGAAATGGAATGACTGCCTTCTTTATTAAAATGAAAGAATCCCTTCCAGACGCTTGCTACATTTTCAACGCAAATGCCGGTGGAGAGGATGATCGTGGCAATTACCTCGCTCCACTTCACAGGTCCCGTATTCTGAGCGTCCGGCAAGATCCTCTGCACTATTGTTAAGACACACGTTTTCAAAATCCATATCACTGCCGCATTTAATCAATCATTAACCTAAAAAAATTATGAAGACAAAAATCTCAATTTGGAAGCTGGTGCAGGAAAGAATGAAATCATTCAATATCTATTCCTGTCTCGCAATGTTCGCATTCTGTTTGGCTATCAATGTGCCATTTACCATAACTGCATTCTTAATCGGAATGAGTTTGCTATTCGCAATGATCACCGGGTTCACTTTAACGACCGAGCGACTTCAGTCGATAAAGAAAATTGCAAAGACGATCCTTACCGTTTGTTTGTTGATCGCCTCATATTCCAGCTATTCGCAAGTTGGAGATGGCAAGGCCATCCTTATAAAGCCTGGTGAGGTAATAGCAGAAGGGGATACTGTACAGCTTGTGAAAAGTACGCTTGGCAATTTGTATTCCCATATCACTTATAAGTACACCGGTGTGCCGTCAGTAATGATTAAACGCAAAGGTCCCGTTACATCTCAATATGATGGGACTGTTTTGTTTGTGAATAAGGTAGACCAGAAGACCGGTGTGATCACTCTCACCGGTGTACAATGGTACAAGTTTGAGTGCCAGGCAGTGAAAGCTTTTCAAGCCGGTGAGATCGTGAAATTATCTAAACGAAAAAATAATAGCAATATGAATAAGTATTTCACCATGGCACTGATGTGCATTTCAATAAGCTGTTTCGCGCAAGTCAGCGTTGTTACCGCACCGGTACTTGAAGCACAAGCGGCCAGCCAAACAACCTTAATCACACAGCAGAGTGCGATTATGTCAACCATGAATGGCGTTGTGACCGCTTTGGAAAAAGCAGATAGAGAGTATAAGGAGGCAATGCAGAAGGCTACCTGGTTAAGAAATCTGCAAACGGCCGGTCGTATTCTTTATATGGTTGAGAACCTGGTATGCACGTCTAAAAATCTATCTGTTCGCATGAATTCAATCGGACACAGTAGCTGTTTGATGACCTATCGTTTCGATATGTCGATCATTAAGGTTCAACAGTCTGCCGATTACCTTGGTATTGTACTCACCGCAGGAGTAACGATGACACCGGCTGAAAGAATGAAATCGCTGGATGACGTGATTAAAGCATTTGAAGAAGCTCAGGAAATGTTGGTGCGATTAAATCGCGCACTTGATTCCGATATCACCAGATTAAGACTAGCCACCAATACAGTCGCTGCAGCCGATCTGGTGATGAATTATGATCGCTCTAGGAAAAAGAGATAAACCAAATCAAGTAAAGACATGAATGAAGTAATAAATAGTTTCTTCGATACAGGACTTCTTGATGAGGGAGTCAATGACGCAGTGCTGAAAGCGATCTTAGTTGGATCCATCTTAGCGCCTTTGTTTTTTCTCGCTAACGTTGTTTGGAATTTTGCAACGACCACTTTGAAGAATGCAGGTGAGCGCCCTCAGCTATTTGACAGGATGGAACTGATACGCGCCTGCGTTGTATGGTTCGTCTTGTCATTCGGCTACGTGCCGATCTTTGGCACATTCGCGCGCATAGGTGAAGCGCTTGGTCGGTACTCCATTTCCGATTCACAAGTTGTTAAAAATGGTAAGCAAGCGGTAACAAGCCAATACACGAACGAACTGAAGAAGGAGGCTGAACAACCGACAGAGGAAACTCAAAACAATCCTAAAACTCCAGAGCAGGAATTGACTACAGAGGAATCGATTAGCGCATGGGATATTGTGAAGGGTGGAATCAATACGATCGTCCTGGCGGTCTCTGGTGCAGCTTGGGGCTTGTTGAGTGTCATCATCCGATCAGTCGTGTTGATGTTTGCAATCATTATGGCAAAGTTGTTCTATGTGATCGGACCGGTGGTCCTGGCTTTTTCTATTCTACCTGTTTTCAAAGACAAGGTAGGTCAATGGGTAGGCGTTTATCTAAACTGTCTTTGTATTCCCTTCACAATGAATTTACTGGACACCATAGTATTTTCTGTGGTCGGGAAGGCATACACCGGTGAATCTATTTCCAACCCGATGGTGATTTCAATCTTTGGTATCTGTATGACGGTTTGCTATGCGTTATCATTTTGGGTTACCTCATTTTACTGTGGATCAAGTGGAGCAGCGAAGGTCATGAGTACAGCTGTTGGTGCAGCAGCGCAAGCAATTAGTATGGGGATGGGAAAATTCGCAGCAAGCGGAGCAGCGGCAGCAAGTGGATCCGGAAGTGGTGGTGGAGATATTATCAGCGACACCACTGGTGCTACTCAAGGAGCAAAGTAAGGAGGCAATGCAGATTTTTGAAAGGGCCTCTAAGGGAGAAATTCCTTAGAGGCTTTTTTGTTGTTAGCATCAGTGGCCAGGCCTGGAGATCTCGATCTGACGATATCTGTCATCCATGCTAACATGAATTGCCTTGGCCGGCCAGATCCCGGAGCTGCAGCAGCCACTCATGCTAACATCAACGAACAAGATTCTTCACCTCGAAACGCGAAGGTAGATTTTGGTTAGAACCCGTCAAGGGTATATGAACAAACTCCAGCCCACAAGCAACCCTTCGCTGCCCTTGACTGAACCTAACCAAAACCAGAATTGGCGTTTGAGGGTTGAAGAATGGAAGGTTGTGGCAAAATACAATTGCTATTCAGGCATTTAACTTAAACTTCCGTACCAAATTATGGATTACGTGGTTTAGTCTCAGATTCAGCCAGTTTGAGGGACAATCCGCGTAAAGTCCCGTACTAGATTATGGAAACCAAATTCCATTACTTCTTTCCTGCACCATCTTCAACTCATTTGAATCCAGGGAATGTCTTTGGGATCTCCGTGTTAAAATTGCTATCGTCAGAGCTACTATCGACCTTCTTTTTAACGGGCTGATCAAGGCTCTTCTTCTTTCGTCTAACGATAGCCGAGTGTATGCTTTGCACCGATATATCCTTTTGTGAAACCCCGAGTTCTTTTGCGAGCCATTCAGAGAATCGAGTCGGTTTCATTGCTTCAACTTGGTCGTAGTACTGGTCTACAATCATTGTGTAAACCCTCGATTTCTTTCCGAGAAGGCAAGACCTCAAAAGTCCTTATCAACAGCCATTTTTAAACCATTTGTGAGTTAATGTGAATAAAAGTAAATATAAACGAGTAAAAACAACAAATTCATATTCACTTTTATTCATTTTTATTTAAATCACTTCAATTAAACTCACAATGATTTTTAAGGGTGTGGAGCAAGCCATGCTCCATACAGGTAAACCTGTATTGGAGCGCTTGAAAATCCTCCGACTGTCGGATTTTTTGATGCCGCGTTGCGGCTGTGGTGGCAATTTTTGCAGTAGTAGCTTCGATCGCTCCTATAGAAATTGACTTTCTGACTCGCCAAGCAAGTTCTAAAAGAAAATTTACAGTACAGGTTTACAGGCCATCGAGGTAGACAAGATTTGAGCTTTCAAGTGAGTAAATGAGAAAGCCAAGCATAGAAGTATACCTTACCGAGGATCAAAAATGGACGATCAAAAAGCAGCGGCCGAGACGCGGCTCTCCATTTCTGAATACTGCGTTGAAATGATATTCAAAGGATACGTTAAGGCACCGCTAAGTGCCGATGAACTTAAAATGCATTCTTCGCTGGCTGGCATGGCCAACAATCTCAACCAGGTTGTGAAGCGAATGCACCAGGATAAAGAGTCAAACGGAATGACTAACGAATTCCAGGAGATTATTATAAAACTAAATGCCATACTGGATGATCGGAAAACAGTAATCGGTAGAGGTTTCAAGGGCTGCGTGAATTACTTACTTAGCAAAGTAGAAAAAGGAGACGGTGAAATTCTAGAAGCCCGAGGCGTAAGAGACTTTGACAAAAGCANNACTGTCCGAGACTTTATCACTCGTGCCAAGACAAATCCTAACCTTACCAGGTGCGTCTGGCACACGTCACTCTCCTTCCAGGATAAGCTCACAGCGCAGCAGATGCACAGGATCGGAAAAGAATGGATGAAAGGCATGTGTCTTGATAATACTCAATACATCATTGTCGTCCACACAGATACGGGCCATTCTCATATCCACATTGTAGCCAACAGGATTAATGATGAAGGATGGACCATTTCGGACAGCAACAATTGGAAAAGGTCGGAAGCACTCTGCAAAGAACTTGTACGGAAGCATCAATTAACACCTGTTCCTGAAGAACGAAATGAACCGAGTATAAACCTGGAGAAGCTTAAAGGGCGAGATCTCTTGAAGTCTGATATCAATCGCGTAGTGAGAAATGTTTTATCACGGTGCAAGAGCTTTGATGAGTTCACAATCGGGATGGCTGGCCACGGATTCAACTGTCATATCAAATTCAATCCTGATAATACAATCCGGNGAGTGAGCTTTGAGAGGGACGGAATATCAATTAAAGCAAGTGATATCCACAAGTCGCTATCTGCAAAGAACCTTGCTGAAGTAGTTGAATTGAATAGACTAAGAGGTGTGCAGCAGAACGTGACTTTGCCAGAGCGAAGCAGGCCTACTCAATCGACCGTTAACTCAAAGCCAAAGCTTGGTAAACTGAGCAAGTCCCTGGATACTTCTGAAGACGATGAGAAGAAGCGGAAAAAGAAAAACGATTTTGAGATGGGAATGTAGTCCGGTACGAATTCAATCCCCACACTCCCTGGCAATGACCAGTTGTCGATAGCCGCTGAATTCCGCCATTTCTTTGTCGGTGTATTGAGGCAAGGGCAATTCGTTCTTTGTGCCAAGGCTGGCGTTGTATGCAGCCAGGACCTCGAGCATTTCATCAAACTTCTCGATTTCATTCTTCGTGAAGTCATCGAGTGTTTTGAGTTTGGGTAGTCTTTTCTTTTCATGTGTGTATAAATAAAAGTTACTCGCCCAATTTCATGTCAAGTAACAACTCCCTGTAACCGCTATACTCGGCCATTTCTTCATCGGTATACTCAGGCAAAGGCAATTCGTTCTTTGAACCCAGACTGGCGTTGTAGGCCGTAAGGATCCTGTGCATTTCATCAAATTTTTCAATGTCACGGGGACTGAAATCGGTAAGAGCTTTTATCTTGTCCATTCAATGCAAGTTAGGTCAAATTCAAAAACATACATGAAAAATTACTACTTATTAGTAGTAACTAATGAGGTTGGTATTTATTTATTTTGTCAAATGCCAAGAGTCAAGAAAGCCTCAAAGAGAGTTTCAAGTGGGAACCATCCAAGTCTTGAACTCAAGAAATTGGGAGCACGCATTAAGGCCCTTCGACTGGCCAAAGGCTACACAAATTATGAGAATTTTGCCTTTGAGAACAACATTCCGAGAGCACAGTTCGGAAGATACGAAAGAGGCGAAGACTTACGCTATAGTAGCTTTTTAAGAGTCATTCGGGCCCTCGGTGTAACACAGAAAGAGTTCTTTGAAGAGGGCTTTGATTAAATTAAAAATACTTGACCGATTTTATATAAGAATAAATTATGGAAGAAAAGTTTGCTGGTAAAGGGAGAAGACGGCCGCAACTTGATTTGCCCCTAGGTAAAATTCTTTTGGATAATGCAAATCCTCGATTGGCAAAACAAAAGGACTTGGCAACTCAATTTGACTTGATCAAAACACTTTATGAAGGATTTGATCTCGAAGAGGTTGCATTGTCAATGTCAGAAAATGGATACTTTGATGAAGAACCCATAATTGTTGTTCCTAAAAATCCGCCAACTGGATTATTTGATGGCGACACGGACACAATACAAAAGAGAATTGATGGTTTGGTGAAATCCAATTCAATAGAGTTTGTTGTTGTAGAGNGGAATAGAAGAATTGGGACAGCTAAAATCCTACTTGAGCCCGATTTAAGAACACGCCTGAAAATTAGAGAGGAAAGTTTTCCCAAAGTCAAGAATGGCGAGGTGGCTGAGGACTTGTCACTCATCCCAGCAATTATTTATTCTAATCGCGAGGACGTTGGACCCTATTTGGGTGTTCGACATATAACTGGATTGCTGAAGTGGGATGCATACGCCAAGGCTGCGTACATCGCGCAAACTGTCGAAGAAAAAGTCGCCAAAGGCTTAAGTATTGACGATAGTATCAAACAAGTTCAACTACAAATTGCAGATAGAAGTGACGTGATTAAGAAGCAGTATTTATGCTTCAAAATTATGAAGGAAGCAGAGGATGATTTGAATTTTGAAACGAAGAATATTAAAGACAAGTTTTCGCTTCTTACTGTCGCCTTAAACTCACCTGCAATACGCCTTTATGTTGGCAGCCCAACTCATAAAGATGCTAAGTTTGATTCTAGGATAATACCTGTTGATAAGATAGAGCAGTTGCGCCACTTGCTCACCTGGATCTACGGTGACGGAAAAAGAGAGCCGATCTTAAGTGACTCGCGCAGAATAACCAAAGAACTTGCCCCAGTACTGGCAAGTAAAGACGCAACGGAATATTTGATTAAAAACAACAACCTTGAAGAGGCGTACGAAAGAAGTGAGGGTGAAAGAAATTATATAGTTCGAAAAATAAACACGGCAAGTAGCAACATAAAATTTTCCTTGAGTTTCGCGTGGAAGTATAAGAAGGATAAGGAGGTTCATGATTCTGTAAAGGAATGCGCTAGTGCAATCACCGAATTACAAAAATGATTACTTCCAATGATTGATCTCATCGACATCGAAGACATTTCTATCATTTCGGATTGGGTTGAATTGAGTGTCGCATACTCAAATGAGCCGCTATCCAGAGCTAAACTGGTTTCTCTTCTAGAGGGTAACGGGTTTCAAAAAGATGTCGACTATGATGAGGATTCATTGTTCGACAGTGTTATACATGAGCTACAAAGAAGGCAAGCTTTATACGGAGCCACCCNNCCTTTTATAGTTGAAAACAACATAGTCATTCCACAAGCGGCATGGGATGATCGCCCCGAGTACTTTATGTGCTTGCTATTTTCTTATTGGGGAGCAGCGAATGCAGGCAATGGCACGCAACTTTTCGAGCGTATTTCAAACATTGTTCTGAAATCTTACCTGAACGGTGAAGCTGTCAACCTTGGCTTTCCAAACGAAGGAGACTTACCCGGTCAATTAGATCAGATCGCGACAATTGTTTGCGAAGACAGAGCTGCCATCAATCCTCCAACTGCTGCAAAAGATAGGGGTGTTGACGTAGTTGGTTGGTTGGGTTGTGGTGATGATCGAAAAGGACAAGTAATTGTCTTGATGCAGTGTGCCGCAGGAAGAAACTGGAGTCTGAAAAAGAGAATAATGCTGGACGTCTGGTCTCAATATATTAATTGGAATTTTTATACAACCGTGCCATCCTTGTCCATTACTGAAGTTGTTGAAACCAAACATTGGTCAGAAGCAATTGTCGAATACGGTGTAGTCTTCGACCGTGCAAGGATATTCAAATATTTGTATAAGCCAACAATTACAGTGGATGCCGCTCTTCGANGTGAGATAATCGAATGGTGTAGCCATAAGATGAACTGAAATGAAATTTATCGATTTATTTGCGGGACTAGGTGGGTTTCACGTTGCTATGACGCGACTCGGGCACGAGTGCGTTTTTTCTTCGGAGATCAAAGAAGGCCTAATGGATTTGTACGAGAGTAATTTTGGAATTAGACCTTTTGGTGATATCCGGAAGGTAAAATCGAGAGATATACCGGAGCACGATATTTTATGTGCTGGATTCCCGTGTCAACCATTCTCAAAGGCCGGAATGCAGTTAGGTCTGGAAGATGAAACAAATGGTGATCTGTTTGGCCAAATCCTTCGAATCCTAAGGTATCATCAACCTCGATACTTCATTTTAGAAAATGTACAACATCTTGCTAAGCATGATAACCAAGAGACTTATATCTACATGTCTGCAAGGCTAGCGGGTCTTGGCTACACTGTTGATCGGAAGGTGCTCTCCNCGCATGAATTCGATATCCCGCAGCATAGACAAAGGCTCTTTATTGTCGGTAGCAGAACAGGGCTTCAACATTTTACCTGGCCTGAAGTACAAAAGTTAACTAAGGATGTTCACTCATACCTTGATTCCAATACGGATCAAGCAACTTTGTTAGAGGCAGAAAAACAAAAGTGTCTAGATATCTGGCAAGAGTTTATCAGTGCAATTCCGAAAGAAGACAAGTTGCCAAGTTTTCCAATTTGGGCGATGGAATTTGGAGCGACTTATCCATTTGAAGAAGAGTCACCATTCGCGGCAAGTGAAAATATGCTAGGACGAAGTAGAGGAAACTTTGGAATTCCGCTAAAGGGGCTTTCCCATGATGAGAAACTCGCGAATCTTCCTAGCTATGCAAGAACGGAAGAANAAAAATTCCCCACGTGGAAACGCTCATACATTCGTAGCAATCGGGAATTTTATGAGAAGTATAAANAACAACTAAAGCCGATCGTTAAAAAATTGAAANTGCTGGGGGTCCCCAGTTGGCAAAAATTTGAGTGGAATGTACAGGGCGGAGAGCGAAACGTTAGGAATTATATAATACAGTTTCGTGGGTCCGGCATAAGATTAAAAAGAACAGATTTCTTTCCGTCCCTGGTTTGTGTCAGCACGCAAATACCAATAGTGGGTTGGCAAGGAAGATACATCACCAAGCGAGAAGGCGCGCGCCTCCAAGGACTAGATTCACTAGAAAAGCTGCCGGAAAATATTGGAAGTTGTTTTGATGCCTTAGGGAACGCAGTCAATGCAGATGTAGTCCGAATTATTGCTGAACGGCTTATCCCAAATGAAAAGTTAAGACCAAAGACGAACGGAAAGCATTTAGTGTCTCGCGTAGTCGAAATTCATGAACCAGTTTAATAAAGTAAACATACGGCCAAACGTCACAATGCTTTCTGTTCTAAAATTCTTAGAATATGAAACTTGGTATGCGCTGGCTGAATTTGTCGACAATGCAATTGCGAGTTACCAAGCCAACGAAGTTGCTCTCAAAAGAATTGAGGGTAATGATTTCAAATTAGAAGTAAACATTGAAATTGACGATGCCGCTAACAAAATAACAATTAGAGATAATGCGGCTGGTATTGATCAATTAAACTACCCAAGAGCCTTTAGAGCAGCCGAAGTTCCTTCCGATACATCAGGGTTATCTGAGTTCGGAATGGGTATGAAATCCGCTGCATGTTGGTTTTCTGATTTGTGGAGTGTACGAACAACTGCAATAGGTGAAGGAGTTGAGCGAACCATAAAATTCGACATGAATCAAATCTTCGAGGATAAAATCGAAGAGTTGGTATTTGAAAGCACTCCTGTCGACAAGAAACTCCACTATACAATAATCGAACTTGTTAACGTTCATAGGATGCCTCGCAAGAAGGGGTTAGGAAAAGTAAAATCACATTTAACTAGCATCTATCGTGAATTTATTAGAAAAGGAATTTTGGTACTAAAAGTTGACGGTAACGAATTGCAATTTGAAGAGCCCAAGATTCTACTAGCGAAGTATCAAGAGAAGCCTTATCATTCAGTTGGAGAACCAATTCTTTGGAAANAATCAATCAATTTTCCCGTTGAAGACGGTCTAAGTGTCCACGGATTTGTTGCTATTCGAGAGACCGGTTCAACATCTGAAGCTGGATTTGCATTGTTCAGAAGAGGCCGCGTTATTGAGGGTAGTTTTGATAACGGCTTCAGACCCGATTTCATTTTCGGGGCACCAAATAGCTATAGATATCAAAGGATCTTCGGTGAACTTCACCTTGAAGGTTTCAATGTTTCATTCACGAAANAAGGAATTCAGTGGGATGAGAATCTTAATATGTTTCTGGAATTGTTAAGGGATGATATCAATAACAAGACCTTTCCACTTTTACAGCAGGCAGAAAATTATCGGGCACGCGCGACTGAAAAGGAATACAAGTCTGCTAGTCGTGCGTTGGACCAGACCGTTGAGGATTTGCAAGAACGAGCTCCAAAGGCCATCGAAGAAATAGTAGCAACTCCTCCAGTTATTAACGATCCCGAGGAACGTTTGTCAAGAACTGAAAAGACAATTCATAAAGAATTCAATGTTGAGTTTAACAAGAATACCTGGCAAATTTCTATCGAACTATCGTTTGATCCTGCAATCAAGGACTTAATCGAAGTTGGTAACCACCTTGTGAAAAATCCAATTGAAGACGGATCTGTGCGACAAATAGGTATTCGCCTTTCTCTCACTCATCCCTTTATGATTGAACATGTAGGTACCGATAATTCAAAGATTGAGCCGATCTTAAGAATAGTCGCTGCGCTTGGACTGTCCGAAGTCATTGCCAAAAATAGCGGGGCGAAAACGCAAGGAGAAATAAGAAGAAATCTAAATGAGCTAATAAGCAAAATTTCAACCCCTTAAACACCGATTAACAATGTCCGAGGTAATTGAAATCACCAACACCAACGGTCCAAACAATGCAAAATGGCAGCCCTATCAAGGTGAGGAGATCGAAAATCTTTTGAGGTTTAAGGGATTTGCGGATCAAAACGGAAGTATTAACTCAACAGGCGAGCGAATCATTGACGAGACATTTCGCATTATGGAGATGTGCGCAAATCCAAGTGGGGCATCTAGTGTTGAGACCGGGCTTGTGATCGGTTACGTTCAGAGTGGTAAAACATTATCCTTCACGTCTCTTACAGCGCTTGCTCGCGACAATGGTTTTCAGGTAATAATTATTATAGCGGGGACATCTACACCCTTATCGGAGCAGTCTTACGAAAGGATTAAGAATGACTTGCGCATTGACAATCGATTCGATCGAAAATGGGTTATCCGAAAGAATCCAAGCACCCAAGAGGATCGAGACACAATTCAGATGAAACTAGAACAATGGGCAGATAAAACGTTTCCCAATGAAGACTGTTCAAGCGTATTGATAACGGTAATGAAGAACGGAACCAGACTGTTAAATTTAACAAATCTGTTGCGTGGCCTCGATCTCACAAGGGTTCCTGCATTGATAATTGACGATGAAGGAGATCAAGCAAGTTTGAATACCCGAGCCGGTGTAAATGCANGGGCTGGAGTGGAGNTTAATGAAGGTGAGGTTTCAACCATTTACAGAAGGATCAATGACCTAAGAAACATTTTTCCTCATCATACCTTTCTGCAATACACTGCGACTCCCCAAGGGAATCTGTTCATTAACATTATGGACAGGTTGTCGCCTAATTTTATTAAGCTTTTGACCCCGGGAAATCAGTATACGGGCGGCAGCACTTTCTTCATTCAAAGTCCCGGTCTGGTAAGATTGATCCCAATAAATCAAATTCCAACTAATCTGAGCCCACTCTTTGAGCCACCGGAAACACTTCTTTATTCATTGAAGGTCTTTTTCTTAGGCGTTGTTGCCGGAGAAATAAGGAAGGATCAGCGCAACAGATCTATGATGGTTCATCCATCGCGCCTTACCAATTCGCAAAACATATACTTTAATTGGATACGTGATATTTGCGAAGGATGGAAAAGGTTGCTTCAAAGCAGCGATGACGAAGACAAAAATGATCTGCTTAGAGAATTCAAGGATGTTTACAATGATCTTCGACTTACAGTCGGTCCAACCCTACCATCGTTTGAAGAGTTGACTGGTAATCGCCTGATTCACGCGATAAATTATACGCGCATAATTGAGATAAATTCAAGTAGAGGTAGAACACCGGTAATCAATTGGAATGATTGCTATTCTCATATCCTAGTAGGTGGCCAAGCAATGGATAGAGGTTTCACTGTTGAGGGCCTAACCATTACTTATATGCCAAGGAGTTTAGGCACAGGGCAAGTCGACACCACACTTCAGAGGGCGAGATTTTTCGGGTACAAAGGCAATTATCTTGGCTACTGTAGAGTTTGGCTAGATCAGCCAACGATTGACGCCTTTAGAGCGATAATAGAACACGAAGAAGACGTAAGGAAAAGACTCGAGGAATATGATGTCAACAATCGACCATTAAATGACTGGGATCGAGAAACGGTCTTAGATCAAATCCTCAACCTCACTAGACCCAACATTCTTTACAACAACCTTGATAGAGATTATTTTGGCGAAGAATGGTTTGTGGTACGTGCGCCACACGATACTGACAACTTGATAGTCCAAAATCAAAATACAATATCTTCATTTGTAAGTTCCAATCTAGCTTCATTTGCACCGGATGATGGCCATCCTCGTAGAACCGAGGAGCAAAAGCATCTTGTCGCAACACTGTCTGTAAATGATTGCCTATTGCATCTGCTTAATCGGTTGAAATTTACTAGGGAAAGTGATAGTCAAACATTTTCAAGTCTGCGGGGTGTTATTGGAATGTACCTACAGGATCATCCTAATGAAAATTGTTTGGTGTATCTAATGAGCAGTAAGTTGGATCATGGCCAATATCATCAAAATGTTAGAGTAAGAAGACTTCATGAAAATGGAAGCAATACAATTCGTCAACTCTTTCAAGGTAAAAACCCAAAGACTGGACAAGTAATATACCCTGGTGATCGTGAAATTAATGATCGGAATCTGTTGACAGTCCAAATCCATCGATTACATCTAAAAGACATGGATGGCAATGATATTTTAGACGAGCAAGGAAACGTTCTTTATAGCGATGTACCAACAATAGCAATTTGGTTTCCGGAAAGCATCGGCAAGGATATCATACGGCAACCGGACAATGTGCAATGAACTTATTCGAACTTTTCTCACAACTCACCCCTCCAGATACCAATAAGAGTTCCTTATTCAACGCGCTCACAATTTCTGAATCCCCATTTGCCAAAATTGGAATAAACCATGAGGGGTTTCCTGTCTTATTGATCTCCCCTTGCCAGGGAAAACGTTACCTTNCAATTAAGAACATGCGGTTGAAGCATCTTGAATTGACTAATAACATCGAGTGTAAAATATCTGAATCTGATAACACATCTATTTCAAATTTCACCATAATCATTNTTAAAAGCCAAGAGGAGAAACTCGTTCAATATTTTCTGCAAATTTCAGATGCATTCATTCGTTCATTATCTATAAAGCCAACATTGCAGGAAATGCTAACAACCTTCAAAAGCTTCATTGAGATATTCCGTGTAATGTCCTTGCCACCTACAAAAACGGTGCAAGGGCTGTGGGCCGAACTATTCGTCATTCACACCTCAGAAAACCCTCAAGTGCTTCTAAGCTATTGGCATAATTTGCCCGAGGAAAAATTTGATTTCAATGCAGACTTAGAAAAGATTGAAGTAAAAAGCAGCAGTAGTCTTGAGAGGATTCATACATTTACCGCTGACCAACTTTTACCACCAGATGATAAGAGCGTTCTCGTAGCTTCTTTGTTTACCAAGCAAATTCCAAATGGTCTTAGTGTTGTTGACTTGGCGGATCTGATTAATCGAAAAGTTAAAACCGACTCATTTGTTGGGAAATTGTACTCGATCGTTTCGCAAACACTTGGGAGCAATGTTCAAGAATCAATCAAGCTAAAGTTTGATCCTGAATTGGCAAAGAATTCTCTTAGATTCTATAGGCACCAGGACATCGAANAAATTGAGAAAGTCCATATTCCAAACAAAGTTATGGATGTGAGATTTAAATCAGATCTGTCCACGTGCAAATCTATCGAACTTGAATTTTTAAAAGGTAAAGGGCCATTGTTTTCCGCCCTTTAACAAATGGACTTACAAGAGCTTTACATTAACTATCAAGAAGCATCAATTTGAAAAGTGCTGATGAAATTTTGCGCCAAATCTTGGAAGAAGAGAAGACAAGAATTAGATCTAGCTACCCTAGTGGTGAAGTTCTTTTCCCCCTGATCGAGATCGTTCGCACCCTGGACTACCATACCTTAGTCTTAAAAGTTCAAGGAAAGCTAAACCCAGTAGACCACGCCATGCTCCTTGAAAAATACAAATTTGGCTGGAGCCTGGCATTTCAGTTGTACTATAACGACTTCGAATTAAACGACAACATTCCACTGTTTTCAGGGGACAAAGACCAACGCGATTGGATTGATCAAATTGTACAACACGCGGGAGCAATTCAAATAGCTTCTCAACACCTCGACTACTGTAAGGCGGATCTTATGACTATCACAACGGAGGAAGAAAATACGTTTGTCTTTGACTATGTTCACAAAAATTCAGGAGTAGAATACTATGAAAAATTAAGTACGGATTATTACTTCTGGCTCATTGATGGGGTATTGGCAGAAAAAAAGAAAGGGTTTGTTGATAAGTTGCCTAAGATGAGGACCAAGCTCAAGGAAATAGTTCATGTTATACATGACAAATTCATCACGTACAAGGCAACAGATGAATTCGATCGATTCTATTCGCGCTTAGGATATTTGTACCTGATGACCAGTCAAATCGTTGACGACTTTGATGAAAAGGATACTTTCGGAGGAATTCCATACAAGAAATATATCGATCAAGTCGAGTACGTGTATCGAGCTGCATTAATGCACCGAGATTGCTGTATGGCACTTTTGTACAAGACTTCGCATAGGATAAATCTTCGAGACATATTAACGTATGCATTTNTCACTGACTTCCTTTTCAAAATCGCTAGGGAATATCTTGAAGAGGATCCTGAACAGTTGCGGCAAATAGTATCTTGCCTCTCACTAAATAAGGACAATTTCGAGTATCATTTGTCTTATCCCGGTGTCAGTGCACCGCCTTACTTTCAGATTGGTAATGATACGCTAATGCGATCTACTTATGGATGTCTCGATAGACCAGTTCAGTTTCTGAACAGAGAATTGAAAAGAAAGTATCCAACGGACTTTNTTAATGCCGTAAACAATCGAGTGAGATTCCGAAATGAATTATATGATTTGTTTCGTCATGAGCAGATCATTAACATCAATGACTGTGTGATAATTAAGACACAAAAAGGAGATACTGATATTGATGGAATTTTGTTCGATACGAAAAGGAATACTTTAGGTCTTTTTCAGTTGAAGTGGCAGGACTCATTCTCGACCTCTATGAAGGAAAGGTTTAGTAGAATCTCCAATCTGATTCCGAAATCAGTTGAGTGGATCGAAAAAGTATCGACCTGGTTGAGTTCAAATGATCAAAAAAATACTTGGCACGCTTCGAATCAACGGGGAGAGAAGATCGAAGAAGTATATTTATTTGTTGTTGCAAGACACCATGTTCATTTTACAAATCAGAAGCTAGACGAGCGGGCAGTTTGGGCATCCTGGTTTCAGATTCTGGAAGCATCCGCAAAAATCAAAGATCCGACAAAGAGTAACCCCATCGCAGAACTTGCTGCAAAACTTNCATTTTCCTCTCCTGATTCGAGACGTACCAGAGAGCAATCACCTAGACCTCTTGAATTCGAGATGAGCTTTTCGAAGTACAAGTTCATAACCAGAAATCAAAAGTCTTAACTACCACTCTTTGAAGTCTAGCATTGCAAATTCAAGATGATCTCCTTCCTCAGGAGGTTTCCCCTTCGAAGTCAACTCTTGGATTGCTTTCTTAGAATCCTCAGTCCATGGATGGATATGGTTCATTACAGAACCCAGTTGGGCTAGCCGTTTCTTGGCTGGGATGGAAATGAATTTATAAACAGCGTAATCGGCTAAAATCGTCAAATGATCTTTGTCCCTTGTCGCTGACATTAAATTCTCTCCCGGGATAATTCGAGGTTGATTGAGTAGTGTATTAAATATCCAATAATCTACACATTGAGCGAACTCCAAAGAGCCAGTACCTATTGCGGTCTCCTGGAGGTCACTTACTAAATCCCAAATTGTTGCAGTTTGATACAGTCTTCGATCCGTTGCGAAAGAATTCTGCATGAGATTTATTGAAAGGATATAATAGGGCAACGGAAAGCTCACACCATAATAGGTATTTTTATCCCCTGGGTTCACTTCTAAAATTTTCCGCTCACGGTCGCCTTGCTTCGCATGACGTATTTCGTAGGCAAAGTCATGGAGATGTTTTCTGGCACTCGAATTTTCACTGTATCCATCAGCGCAGTGATGAATGACTTTATGAAGCCGCTCGAGGTCGTTAAAATCACCAAAAAGACTAATGCCGAAGAAATTCTTAGTAGGAGTGGTATAGATCATATGACTCAAAAATGGTTCTTAGTTGTGACCAATTTAATTATGTTCCAGCTTTTGGAGGCTAAAGAGAATTTTCCAGGGAAACTTAGCCACACTTTCAGCCACACCAAAACGAAAAAGCGCTGAACATCAGCGCTTTAATTCGTACTTTAGTACCCGGGACGGGAGTTGAACCCGTACAGATATTACTATCCACAGGANTTTTAAGTCCTGCGTGTCTACCAATTCCACCACCCGGGCAATTATTTATTGCTGCGGTAATCTTATAAAAGAACATCCTGTGCGCCAGGCATACTTTAAAAAATAACCCCTCTCTTTTCGGAGAGGGGTATTTGAGCGGGAAACGAGACTCGAACTCGCGACCCCGACCTTGGCAAGGTCGTGCTCTACCAACTGAGCTACTCCCGCTTATTTTAAGATCAGAAATTCAATATACTTTCTGCTCTTCTTNTTCTTGATCTCCAATTCTCTGCGATTGGCTTCAAGTTTGGTACTAAATTCTTCAAAATATACAACTTTCCAAGGCCTATAGCCTTTTGTTGACTTTACCCTCCCTTCGTTATGGTAACTCAACCTCATTTCCAGATTTTCCGAATGCCCTATATAATAGCGATCTCCGGATTCTGAGTATAATATGTAGGTAACAAACATATTACCTTCAATGAACTTGCGACCCTCCCGATGGCCATCGGGATGCTCTACCAACTGAGCTACTCCCGCTTATTAAATGGGACTGCAAATTTAATAGCCAGTCTCAAATATCCAACACGCGGCTGTTTTTCAGATTAAATGGCTAGCGCCCTATTCTAAATCATGTAATTCCGATCCATAATTTTTNTCTCCGGCCCGGACAGCAATGGGTAAGACATTTTGCCTGGGTGGCAAGGGGCAAGTAGCATAGGGGGTAAACACACAAGGTGGGTTATACGCTTTGTTGAAATCNAATATTATCTTCTCGTTGCCGATTGGTATTTGTGTATAAACAAACCGGCCGGCTCCATACGTTTCTGTACCGCTGGTGGCATCTGCAAAAATGATGAACAATTCGTCACCTTCTTGAAGGGCATCCAGCCGATAGGTACTGCCATTTAATCTAAACACTAAGGTACCNGGAGAGGGTTGTGGTGTGGTTTGACCCAGCACATTGGTAATTTCAATCGTATGGGTTGAATCACCCCGCTCTAAGGTTGCCTCCACACGGTATTCGGGTAATACCGGGTAACGTTCAACTCCTGAAAATTGCTTCAATGCATCGGCATTATCATCGCGTAAGCGCACACCCAATTTGGTATCGCGCTTAATTATGTTCCACCGCAGGTCGCCCAACCGTACTTGTGAAGCCCGGGCTGAATCGGCATGAAAGATTACACCTGCTGTAATCGTGTCTGCACCTATTGTAGCCTTTATCCCTTTGTTCAGTACCAGCGTTACCGTATTTTCTTTCACCAGAAAATATCCAGCCTGTGGTGCAATTTTTCCTTGCGGAAACACAAGCGCATTACTGGAATCGCTGCCAAAGGTGTTGATGCCCGGCTCCAGCCAATGCAAGCCCACCAGGTTAAGCCACCCATTGGGCGCTTTAAGATCGGCCACGCGCTTTTGATACCACGCCTCCACTTCCTGTTGATGCGCCTCCCGTTCTTCTTTCGTTAACTCTTTAGGTGGGTTACAGGCAAACAATATCAACACAAGCAAAGTATATCGCATAGTCTATAAAATTAATAGACAAATGTAGGATTGTTGTACAAATAGTTGTACTGCTTTGTACAGAAATTGTTCGCTAGCGGACAAACCATGGCAATCGATCTTGACAAAGAGAGATTTCAGTACATTTTTTATTTGGCATAATAATTACTACAAATAGGAAAATATTACTCTGTACAACTATATCATATGAAGAAATACCAACTGGGTGAGTTCGAAGAAGTGGTAATGCTTACCGTAGGCATATTATACGATGAGGCCTACGGAGTATCCGTTAAAAAAGAGATTGAAACACGTCTTAAGCGTGGTGTTATTGTAGGAGCCTTGCAAAGTGCCTTGAAGCGATTGGAAGACAAAGGGTACCTGAAATCGCGCGAAGGCGAAGCCACCGAAGAACGTGCCGGCCGGCCGAAAAATATTTCACCATTACTGCTTACGGTAAAAGGCAATGGAGTATACCAAAAGCACACGCGATGAGCTGTGGAGTGCAATACCGAAGGTGGCTTTGGAGTTGAAAATTGTATGAGAGTTGGCTGTAGACAGACGGCAGTAGGCAGTCCGCAACAAGCCTGCCTACTGCTTACTGCCAATTGCCTACTATAAGTTAAGTGAATATGAAATCAGAAAAATCATATCCACCCCAATCCGCCCTCCGCTTCTTCCGCTGGTTCTGCCACCCGAAGCTGCGCGACAGCATTGAAGGGGATTTGATGGAGTTGTATGAAGAAAGAAAAATTAAAAGTGGAAAGTTAAAGGCGGATGTGAGATTTGTAATCGATGTGCTGCTTCTCTTTCGCCTCAGTATAATAAAACCAACAGAAGGTTACGAAAAACTAAACACGTACGGTATGTATAAGAGTTATTTCAAAATTGGATGGCGTAATTTGGTTAAAAGCAAAGTACATACGTTCATTAACATTGGAGGGTTGGCATTAGGTATCGGTAGCATTTTCCTCATGGCTATGTATGTAAAGCATGAGNTGGGCTACGACCGGTATTACCATCAACCCGAAAATCTATATCGCATTACATGGGAGAATGAGAATCCGCAAACCCGCACGCCACACCCCATGGCGCAAGCATTGGTTGCCGATTTCCCAGAAGTAGAAAATGCGGTTAGCCTATCTCCCATCTGGGCAGCCGGTTTAACACGGGCCATTTACTCCATGAGCAACCCAGAAAATGATATTCGCTTTGACGAGAAAAATCTGCTGGCTGTTGATACTACTTTCTTCGATGTGTTTGGATTTCCGGTTGTTCAGGGCGATGCACGAAAGGCATTACGGAATGTGAACGCCATTTTGATTTCGGAAACAACAGCGAAANAATATTTTGGTACAACCAACCCCATCGGTAAACAGCTAATTGTTTATCCGGATAGTGCGTTGCTGGAGGTGATGGCTGTGTTTAAAGACGTTCCTCCGCAATCGCATTTTCATTTCGATATGCTGGTCTCGTATGTGCGCGAGAAATCGTTTAATCCGGACGATGAATATTACACGTGGGCCGACTTTGGTCACTTTAACTATTTGCGATTAAAGCCTGGTACCGACCCAAAGGCACTTGAAGCCAAACTGATGCCCTGGATGCGCAAGTACGTTGATGTATCGGATGAAGATTACCGGCAAGCCATTGCCAACAACATGGGGTTCCGGTTGCAGCCTGTAACCGATATCCATTTGAAATCGCACCTGCGTTGGGAACTCGAAGCAAATGGCAACATTGAATATGTGTACATTATGGCGGCCGCAGCACTGCTTACCCTGCTCATCGCGGCCATCAATTTTATGAATTTGATGACAGCAAAATCTGCCGAGCGTGCGAAAGAAATTGGAATCAGGAAAACAATGGGTGCGATGCGCCAGCAGTTGACGATGCAGTTTATGGGTGAATCTATTTTGATAACCCTTATCTCTCTCGTATTTGCAGTGTTGATGGTAGAGGCCTGCTTGCCATTTTATAATTCCATTACAGGCCAGGCACTTTCGTTTAATTATTTGGAGATGCTTCCGGTCTTAGTGTTGGTCGCCATTGGGATCGGGATTGGTGCGGGTATTTATCCCTCCATTATTCTTTCGGCAATTCAGCCGCAAAGTATTTTAAAAGGCAAGTTCCAGACCTCGCATCGGGGTAATACGTTGCGCAGTAGTTTAATTGTTTTCCAGTTTGCCATTTCCATGGTGTTGATTTCCGGGGCGGTTATTATCAACAACCAACTCAATTTTATCCGTAACAAGAACCTGGGGTTCAGCAAAGAAGAGGTGCTCATCATTCCCATGAAGGATGAACACATGGACAGCCGCATGGAAGCCCTCAAAAATGAAATGACCCGGATTGAAGATGTCCTTTCCGTTTCGGCAAGTTCTAATATTCCGNGTGGGCAATTCAATCAAAATTCCATTGCCCTGGTAGAAACACCCGAAAATAATATTTCTACATCCGAAGTTTTTGTGGACTATGATTTTCAAAAAACCATGAACCTGGAATTGGCAGAAGGCAGGTATTTTACAGTTGATGACCTCCCCAGTACTACAGAAATGAAATTTGTTATGAATGAAACGGCAGCCCGGCAACTCAGTAACTCATCTATAATAGGCAAGGAAATCCGTTGGTACGCCTATGAGAATGACGAACCCATCGTTGGCCGTGTGGTTGGTGTGGTGAAGGATTTCCATTTTCAATCCTTGCATGACCCCTTGCGCCCGTTAATAATGATTCCGTATCCAGCCTACAATCATCTTATCGTTAAACTGAACACTAAAAATTTTGAACAATCACTGGCCGCAGTAAAAGACGTTTATCATCAGTTTGAAAATTCATTTCAGTTTGAATTTGCATTTCTGGACGACCGCCTGAACAAACAATATGAATCGGAAGCGCACACGGCCATTATCTTTGGCGTGTTTGCCCTCATTGCCATCGCCATTGCCTGCTTTGGATTGTTCGGCATGGCCATGATTACATTCAGCCAACGCATAAAGGAAGTAAGCATTCGCAAGGTATTGGGCGCATCTGCCTCTGGATTGATGGTCTTGTTGTTGCGCGATTTCACCTTACTCATTGTGCTCGCCATCGTACTGGCCACACCGTTGGCCTGGTGGATGATGGACCGTTGGCTCGACAATTTTATCTACCAGGTGGGCATTCAGCCGCTGACATTTGTAGTCTCTGGTTTAGCACTCATCGCCATTGCCTGGTTTACATTGGGATATTTTACTTTAAAAACTACGCGGGTAAATCCGGCAGAGACATTGAAGGCTGAGTGATTTAAATCGGCCTGGGATTTCTCTTAACTTCTTCCAAATCCACATTCCTGATTTGTCGCATAAATTTACTTAACAAAAGTGAAACTAATTTATTAAATTCACGTTTGTTAAGTAAATAATATGACACAGCACTCGCTTGGTGAATTTGAGGAACTCGTTTTATTGATGGTAGCCGCCCAGCACGATGAAGCATATGGCGTAACCATTCTGGAAGGCCTTGAAGAAAAATTAAAAAGAAAGTAAACATCAGTGCCGTTCATGTTGCCCTTAAGCGCATGGAAGACAAAGGTTTTGTTAAGTCGCGCTTTGGTGGCATAACGGAAGACCGTGGCGGAAGACGCAAAAAGTTTTATGTGATTACTGCGCTGGGCAAACGTATGCTCGATGCACAGTACGAGTTGCGTAATAGCATATATAAACAGATTCCTAAGATATCGTTTGGATAATTTAATCAGTTGACAATAGGTCAATTGACAATTAACAAAATGGTTTGTCAATTGGATATTTGTCAACTGTCAATTTAGAAGCAATGAGTGCACCTCCCAAATATCCCCTCCGCTTCCTTCGCTGGTTTTGCCGCGAGGATTATCTCGATGAGATTGAAGGTGACTTGACAGAGGTTTTCTTGAAGCAATCCGCAACTGCTCCGCGCAAAGCGAAATGGAATTTTGGCTGGAGTGTGATTAAATATTTCAGGCCAGCGTTCATCAAAAAATTTAAACAGCAACCCAACCCTTACGGTATGTACAAGAGCTATTTCAAAATCAGCATCAGGCAACTAATCAAAAATAAAACTTTTACTGCCATCAACATCAGTGTGTTAACGCTGGGGTTCTCCTGCTTTNTATTGCTGGCGCTGTACCTGCACGATGAATTATCCTATGATATGTTCCATCGCGATGCAAACACTATTTACCGCATTACGCAACAAGAACGCCAGGACAATGGCACCCTGCGAAATGTTTCTTCTGTTGCTCCGGCCATTGGCAAAGAGGTACGCGAACAATTTCCGGAAGTGGAAGATATGGTGAGGCTATCGGCCTTCGGGCGGGTAACGCTAGGCAACGACCCAACCAACCGCACGCACGAACGCGCCCTTTCAGCAGATGCCAACTTTNTTACATTCTTCGATTTTCCGTTGGTGGAAGGCGATGCGAAAACCGCATTGAAAGAACCTTTCACTATTGTTGTTTCTGAAACCATTAAAGAAAAATATTTTGGAGCAGGCTCGGCCCTGNGGAAACAAATTTGGTCGGGGCTCAGGCGCGCAGGCCAACCCGTTTACCTAACCGTAAGCGGTGTAATGAAAAACTTCNCCAAAAACTCGCACCTGCAAATGGACATCCTGTTCTCGGAGGCCACCTGGCATTCATTATACAATGATTACACGCAATATGTAACCACCGAGTGGGTGGATACCGAATACACCACCTATCTAAAAATAAAGCCGCAAAGCAATACTGAATGGCTGAGCACAAGAATAGAAACGCTGGTANAAAACAATTACCCGGCCGATCGGGAATTTCGAAGCAGCTTTGCCTTGCAACCACTGCGAAAAATTCATACCAACTCCAGTCAGTTAGAATCCGCTGCGGAGCAATTCAATGTAAACAGCATTAAACCGTTCTATCTCTACACCTTTGCCGCATTGGGCTTCGTACTGTTGCTAACAGCATGCCTTAACTACATGAACCTGGCTACGGCTATGGCCATTAAACGTACCCGTGAAATTGGCACCCGCAAAACGTTGGGTGCTCCCAAAAATCAAATGGTAGTGCAATTCATTACCGATTCTGTTTTGTTCTCACTCCTGTCGTTGCTTTTATAGGTTGGCCTGGTGTATTTGGTTTTACCGCTTATAAATGTGTTTACAAACAAAGAAATTTCCATCAGCACTTTGCCTTTTGAATGGCTGGCGATGGTCGTAGCGGTCATTCTATCGGTTGGCATCCTGGCCGCTTTGTATCCTGCCTTTATTGCTACGCGGGTTTCCATTGTAGATGCCCTGAAGCGAGAAGTAAAATTAGGCGGCAGTAGCATATCGGTAAGAAAAGCCTTACTGGTTATGCAGTTTGCCATTTCTGTTATGATGATTGCCTCTACGCTGATTATCTATCAACAACTAAACTACTTACGCGAANAAGACCTCGGCTTTAGTCATGAGAACCTGGTGGTGATTGATGTAAACAGCCGTAACCTGAGACGAAATTTTGAAACCGTTAAATCGGAATTTGGTAAACCCGCAGAAGTGTTGCGTGTGGCCGCTTCTACCCGTGTGCCGGGCGAGTGGAAAAGTTTTCCGGTGGCTACCACTAAAAGCAATCAGAACACAATTGGCAGCGACATGATTTTTGTTGGTATCGACCGCGATTTTCTGGAGACCTATAAAATAAAACTCCTTGCCGGCCGCGCGATTGAAGACCCGGTTGCAGACTCACTGAAAATTGTTGTTACACAATTAGCCGTAGAACAACTCGGGCTAACCGATCCAATCGGGCAAATGATAGAAATACCCCGCGTGCGCTTTGGCGAGCGCATGGAAGAATTGGATACTCCATTTAAGGTGGAAATAATTGGTGTAGTGGAGAACTTTCACTTCGAATCGTTGCGTGCTAAACAAATGCCCGTAATTNTTGGAGCCCTTAATACTGCCATTCAAGTAATTGATTATTATACATTACAAATCAACACGAGCAACTGGAGCAACACATTGGAAACCTTGAAAGCCATCAATCATAAAATCGATCCGGATACTCCGTTGGAATATACATTTCTGGATGNNCGGTTTGAAGAAATGTACCAGGCTGATGAAAGACGGGGCCAGATTTTTCTTGTACTGTCTATCATTGTGGTGATCATTGCCAGTCTTGGATTGTTTGCATTGGTTTCGTATTCGGTAGAAAGCCGCTTAAAGGAAATTGGCGTGCGCAAAGTGATGGGCGCATCGGTTAGCAGCATTGTCGTGCTCATCTCGAAAGAGTTTTTATTGTTGGTTGTTATTGCCGGAGCCATCGGCCTGCCCATTGCTGGTTATTATACGCAAAGTTGGTTACAGGAGTTTGCCTATCATATTCCATTTGGGATTTTGATTTTTGTCGAGGCGCTGTTGATTACCCTGGTAATTTCATTTATTACCATTGGTGTTCGAACCCTGCGCGCAGCCAGGTTAAATCCAGTAAATAGTTTGAGAAGTGAATAGCTAACAATTGACAATGGGTAGTTGACAATAGGCAAAGTTTCAACGCTTACCTATTAAAACCAATTTCAACCATTACAATTAACTGCCCGGTCACGTGCAAATATGTGCGTATATGAACAGGTATTACCTTCGAAATTCTTCGAAACATGATAGAAGCGCCAGTTTTGCAAACTGGCACAATTATTATTCCTACATTTAGAGAATAATATTTGTTCGATGAAAAATTACCAGCTCGGTGAGTTTGAAGAAATTGTGTTGCTAACGGTGGGGATCCTGAATAACGAAGCCTACAGCGTAGCTATTAAAGATGAAATTGAGTCGCGCCTGAAGCGAACCGTAAGCATGGGCGCTTTGCACACGGCTTTAATCCGCCTGGAGGACAAAGGCTATCTCAAATCTTTTTCAGGTGAAAGTACAGAAGATCGTGCCGGCCGGCCGCGCAGGTATTTTGAAATAACAGCCCTTGGTAAGAAAGCCATACTGCATGCGAAAGAAACCCGTGAACAACTGTGGAAGGCTATACCGAAAGCGGTGTTGGAAGCTAAAATTAAGTTGACAATAAGCAATTGACAATGGGCAAATATTGTCAATAGTTATTTGTCAACTGTCAACTATTAAATNNAAAGTGAAATCCGAAAAACAACATCCTCCCAAACTCGCGCTCCGGTTCTTTCGCTGGTATTGCAGCCCGCGCTTGCTGGATTACATCGAAGGAGATTTGCTGGAGGTGTATGAAAGAAGACTGAAAACATCGGGCAAACGCCTGGCCGACTTCCGCTTTGCCGTAAATGTCTTGTTGTTATTCCGGCCGGGTATAATCGGAAGTAGANAAAATAATTACGCATCAAATCACATCGATATGTTTCGCAACAACTTTAAAATCGCCCTGCGCAGTTTGTGGAAGAACAAACCCTCTACCGTTATTAATGTACTGGGGCTTACTACGGGTATTACAGCTTGTTTGCTGATTGCCTTGTTCATTCAACACGAGCTAAGCTTCGATAAATTTCAATCGAAAGGCAAACGCATTGCCCGCGTGGTAATGGAATATGGTTTTGAAGGAAGGCCCGAAACTGAAAAAGGAACCTTTACCAGCACCAAAGTAGCCCCGGTGCTGTCGCGTACTTTTCCGGAGGTTGAGAAAGGCGTGCGCATGACAACGGCCAGCATGATTTTACGGTTGAACAACGAGCCCGTAACTGAATCGAATTTCTTGTTTTCCGACTCCTCCTTTTTCAACACGTTTGATTATGAAATGCTGGAGGGCAATGCAGCCACAGCGTTGGATGGCAAATTCAAAATCGTGCTTACCGAAGCCACTTCANAAAGATACTTTGGTGATGAAAGCCCCCTGGGAAAAATATTGGAAGTGGGTGAGAAGAAAACTCCTTACGAAGTTACCGGGGTGATGCGCGATTATCCGAAGAACTCCCAGATTCAATTCGATTTCCTTGCGTCTTTTTCATCTCTTGGCCAAAACCAGGAAGAAACCTATTTCAATGCCAATTACACCACCTATTTGCTTTTGAATAATGAATTCGCATTTGCGCCTCTGAAAGAAAAGCTGGATCCGTTTATGGAAAAGGAAATGAAAGGAACCGGGGCAACCATACGCTTTCATCTTGAGCCTTTCCGCGAAGTGCACCTGCAATCGCCCTACCCCGCATTCGTTTCAAACACCAGTATGTCATACCTGTATTTACTGGGTGGGGTAGCCTTGCTCATCATTGTTATCGTTTGTTCAACTTACATTAACCTGAGTACCGCCAAATCCATTGAGCGGGCCAAAGAAGTGGGCGTACGCAAGGTATCGGGTGCAGCCCGTGCTCAATTGTTCTGGCAGTTTATTGGCGAAGCCTTTGTAGTGTGTTGCTTGTCTGTATTGGTTAGTTTTTCAGCAGCCTCGCTATTGTTGCCGTACTTCAATTCATTTGTTAGCAGAAGTTTTGAGTTTACCGATCTTCTCACGCCTGCGTTTTTGTTGATCACATTTTTAATTACAGTAGTCATCAGCCTGGTTGCCGGAAGCTACCCGGCCATTATCTTATCGGGCATGCAACCCGCCCGCATTTTGAAAGGACTGTTTAAAAATTCCTCTGCAGCAAAGCAGCTGCAACAATCGCTGGTGGTGTTTCAATTTGCCATTACAGTGTTTCTGATTGTTTGTACGTTCATCATCCGCAATCAACTCAATTACATTCAGAACAAAAACCTGGGGTACGACCGCAACCACGTGTTGAATCTGAAAATCGGGTGGGACACAGATTACAACCAAATGAAAACCCTGAAGCAGGAATTANAAAAACATCCGCAGGTGGTGGAGGTATCGCGTTGTGCGAGTTCACCTGAAAATATTTACAGCGGGTATAGCATGCGGCTTCCCTCCATGCCCGAAACAGAAGTGATTATGGTAAATGCCAACCCCGTAGATGAAGGCTTTGTGAAAACAAGTGGGCTGCACCTGTTGGCCGGCCGCGACTTCTCACAGCAAGACATTGAGTTGGTAACTCCCGAACCCTGGGAGAATAAANAGTTTCACTACATCATCAATGAAAGTGCTGCTGCGAAATTCGGTTGGACACCCGAAGAAGCCATTGGCCGGGAGTTGGTATTGAATACCACCGGTGTGATTGTTGGTGTGATTAAAGATTTTCACTTTCAGTCCATTCACGATGCGTTGAAGCCCATTGTATTATTTACTTCAACCTGGGGCGGCCGTCTCATCATCAAAACTTCGGGCGATGATATTCCCGGCACCCTTGCCTACCTGGAACAGACCTGGAAAAACTNNCATCCCCGACCGTCCCTTTGAATACAGCTTTCTGGACGACAACTATGCCCGCATGTACACCACCGAAACCCAATTGGGAAAAGTAATGAGCTTGTTTTCAGTAACTGCCATTCTGTTGGCCTGCATGGGATTGTTCGGACTATCTTCTTATATGATGCAACAGCGTATGAAAGAGATTGGCATCCGCAAAGTTTTAGGAGCTTCGCTCATGAATCTGCTGGGCATACTCTCGGGTAATTTTCTTGTACTGGTTATTATCGCCATTGTTATTGGCAGTCCACTGGCTTACCTGATAATGAAAAACTGGTTGGGTGAATTCGCTTATCATACCGGAATGCAATGGTGGATTTTTGCCGTGGCCGGGTTGGTAATTATTTCGATTACATTAATTACCGTAAGCATTCATGGCATACGAGCTATGGCCGAAAATCCGGTGAAGAGTTTACGAAGCGAGTAACCTCAGGAAAAAGACAGGTATATTCTGTTTCCAAAACTGTTGTAAAAAGATGGGGTTGTCTCAAAAGTCGTTTCTGTCATCGCGGATTTATTCCGCGATCTCGATTCTGTGGTTCTTAAAGCGATTCCGGCACAAGGCCGGAATGACGTACTCGCTTATTTCGACTTTTGAGACAGCCTCAGCTTACGTTATGCTTCAATAGTCTCTTCGGCCGGTTTTGCTTTTTCTTTTGAAACCGGTGGCCTTGGATTTTGTGCTTCGTATTGTTTCCGCAATTCTGCTGCATGCTTCTTATTTTTNGAATGCAGAATGTGCTTCGGCACTCCTTTTAAATCCCAAATCAGGCCAACGGACTGTAACCCTCTCAGGATATAATAAGTGATGTCAATCTCCCACCAGAAAAACCCCTGGCGTGCCGCTACTTCGTAATAATGATGGTTGTTGTGCCAGCCTTCGCCCAACGTAAGCAAAGCAAGCCAGATGCTGTTGCGCGACTCATCGTTTGATTCATAACGCTGCGTTCCAAACTTGTGCATAATGGAGTTGATAGAAAACGTACCGTGGTAGAGAATCACCGTGCTCAGGAAGAATCCAATAAACAATGTGCTTAATCCGGCCGATGTAAACATGAGCAACGGACTTCCGCCATTTACCCAGGCACCCAATGCAGTTACTGCAATTGCCAGAATGGTAGGTGGTACAAGGTAGTGTTTGTTTAACCAAACCAACTCAGGGTATTTGGCAAAATCGCCAATCGTTTTGTAGTCTGTTTCCTTAAAATCAGGTCCCACAATCCAACCTACATGCGAATACCAGAAGCCATAAATTTTCATAGAGTGCGGATCGGCCGGAGTATCGCTGTGGCGATGATGGTGGCGGTGATGGGCTGCCCACCACAATGCCCCTTTCTGTGCCGTTGTTTGTGCCATAAAGGCAATAACGAATTGAAACCAACGCGAAGTACTATACGAACGATGGGCAAAATAACGGTGGTAGCCACCGGTTACCCAAAACATACGAAATACGTACAAGAAGATGCACACCATCCAATCGAAAAANGTAGCGCCCGTCCAGATTGCACCTAGCGGCATTAAGTGGATTAATAAAAACGCTATCTCTTGTTTTAATACAGGCTTTCGTCTAACCTCGGGTACAACTGCTTGTGCCATAGTAAATGTTTCTTAATTTGTAGTGGCTGCAAAGATAACGCGAATTGCAATTACTAATTCCATTCCGGTTACACAATCGGCAAATTGTCTGCCGAACGAACGTTAAAAACATGATTTAACGCAGAAATAGAAAGCAATCTCAATCTACTTCGTAGCGAATTCCCGCCTTGGCACGAATCACATCTAACGTTTGCATAAGAAGCAATGTACCTTCGTGGGTAAGTATCGGGCTCTCCCTCAGGTTGTTTTGCAAACATTCATTTACATGACGAATCTCATATTCATACCCATTCCCCTCAGCCTTTGGTGTTGGAATTACCTGGCGCGTATCAACCGTTCCTGTATAATATTCAAGCAATGTTGTTGGCCCATGCATGCGATGGGTAAACCGAATGCGGCCCTCCGTTCCTCCAATATCCCCACCGGATGCCAGGTTGGAAGCAAGTGTACAAAACAAATTGGCGATGGCACCATTCTTATAGTGAAACCGAATAGCGCATTGTTCATCGATGCCTGTAGAAGCGGGCGTCATGATTGCATCAATCCAATCGGGCTTACCTAATAAATCAAGTGCCATAAAAACCGGATAGATACCAATATCCAACAGCGCACCTCCACCCAATGCCGGATCGTACAATCGCGGGGCCACGGGTGCTACGGGCTTAAAGCCGAATTCACCATAGAAGTATTTTATTTGCCCCAGTTTACCTTCGGTTATAAGTTGCTTTGCTTTTTCATAATGCGGCAGGAAGCGGGTCCAGAATGCTTCCATGATAAATGTTTGCTGCGCTTTTGCAAGGGCAATCATTTCTTCGGCTTGTTTGTAATTGATAGCAAATGCCTTTTCGCAGAGCACCGCTTTTTTATGTTGCAGGCAAAGCAATACATGTTCGTGATGCAAGCCGTGCGGTGTGGCCACGTAGATTACATCTACTTCCGGATTGTTGACCAATGCCTCGTAACTTCCGTGAATGTGTTTGGCGGGAAAATCTCTGGCAAAGGTTTGAGCCGTGCTTACCTCACGCGCGCCTAACGCAATCAACTCCGCATTGGCCACCAGTTTCAGATCAGCTGCAAACTTGCGCGCAATACGGCCGCAACCTAAAATACCCCACCGGATTTTTCTCATCATAATTTGTTTCGCTGCTTATTTTACAACCTGCCTATCAACTCTACATACAATTCCGTAAGCCGNGGTTCAGTCTTGCCGGCTACCGCTACAATTTCGCTTAGCAACGCGGGCTTTAAATTATCCGGATCACAATCATCTGTCAAAACAGAAATAGCACAACACGGCAAGCTCATGTGGTTTGCAACTAATACTTCGGGTACGGTACTCATGCCTACCGCATCGGCACCAATGCGATTTAAGAAGCGATATTCGGCACGCGTCTCGAGGTTTGGTCCCATCACGGCTACATAAACTCCCTTGTTAAGTTTTACTTTNTTCTCCTTAGCAATTTTAACAAGCAGGTTGTTTAGCTTTTTNGAGTAAGGCTCACTCATATCCGGAAATCGCGGCCCAAACACCTCGAAGTTTGCACCTCGTAACGGGTTATCGGGCTGCAGATTAATATGATCATCGATCAACATCATCTCGCCCTTCTTCCATTTCAGATTCAGGTTGCCTGCTGCGTTGGAGATCAGGAGATACTTAATCCCCAAAACGTGCATTACCCGAACAGGCAATGTTATTTGTTGCATGGAGTAGCCCTCGTAATAATGAAACCGGCCTTGCATGGCCAGTATTTTCTTGCCTTTGATGGTACCATATATCAGTTTCCCTTTATGATGTTCAACCGTAGAGATGGGAAAATGCGGAATAGAGTTGTAATTGATTACTACTGGATTTTTAATCTGCTCCACAAACTTATTACCGAGCNNGGTGCCAAGTATTACACCAATCTCAGGTTCAGCAATTCCATTCTTCTTGAGGTAAGCTGTTGCTTCTTTAATGTGATCGATCATTTTAAATAGTATTAGATATGAGCAAAATTGTTTACCGCAAAGTCACAGAGGGACAAGCTTCTTTATATTCTCCGCGTCTTTGCGCCTTTGCGGTTCAATTAATTGCAAAGTTTCTCTTCTTCAACATAGAAACTTAAACGTAAAAATCGGTTTTATTGGTTTTGGCTACCTCCGTAAAAAACAGGGCAACTTTTTGGGTTACGGCTTTATAATATTTTTCACCCTTTTCGGCTGATGCCTGGCGTGGGTAGCCCACNCCGGTATCTTGTGTTACCTGCATCCATTTTCGTTCGGCCCAGGCCCATCCTTCCTGTATCGCCTTAAAGCGAAATTTTTTNGCCTTGCCATCTCCTGCCTCTGAAAGTGGCCGCACTAAATGAGGGCGCAGGTACATCATCAAACTGGTTTCCATTTCACCGGCATGATCATCTTTATTCTCAAANAATTCTTTCTGATCAATACTTTTAAACCAATCGCACGAGCACAAAAACATATTCGGATATTTTAATCCCAACTCCCGTATCATGGTTTTAAAATCATTACCGCCATGGCTATTGAGTATTATCAATTTATAAATGCCTTGCCGGTTCAATGTTTCAATTACATCGCGCAGTACTACAAACTGGGTGGATGGATTCATGTTCATATCCAGCAACACATCGTGCTGGCCGGTATTTACTCCAAACGGAATGGCCGGCAACACCGTAATCTTTGCACCTTGTTCCCAGGCCAAGCGGGCCGCTTCGGCTGCTATCTCTTCCGCTTCAATAATATCGGTACCATAGGGTAAATGATAGTTGTGCGCTTCACACGCACCCCAGGGCAACACCACTACATCAAACGAAGCGTCTTTAATTGTTTTCCAATTATTCTCTGCAAGCAGGTATGGTCGCATAAATCAAACAGGTAATAAAATTTGATAGGTTTTTCCTTTNTTAACAGTAAGCTTAGGTTGGCGCAACCAGGGGTTGTGTCGCTTCAGAATTTTGTAGTTGCTGCCATTGCTTTTCGCAAATTTTACCAGGCTGGGTATTGTTTCGCTTACCTCAATTGTTTTTAGTTCTTCCGGTTGGTACAGATGCTCCTCTTTTAATTTGAATCCATACTTGTCAGGATGTTCAAAAATTTCTTTGATTGCCAGAATCCTAAACACGTAGCGTGCAGTTTCATCATTTAGATGTGCGTCATAATAGGTATCTACATCCTGATCTTCCAGATCGCTACGAATACCGGCTACCCCGCGATTGTACGAAGCTGCGGCCAATGTCCAATGNCCAAGTTTTTCATAGGATTTNTTCAAATATTTACAGGCTGCTTCGGTGGACTTAATCGGGTCGTATCGTTCATCTACTTCTTTGGTAATCTCCAGGCCCAACTCTTTGCCTGCTGCTTCGCGAATTTGCCAATACCCTACCGCTTCCTTTGGAGAAACTCCATTAACAAGTCCGCTTTCAATTAAAGGCAGATATTTAAAATCGTCAGGGATGTTGTGCGCTTTCAAAATCTCTGTTATGCGGGGCAACCAACGATGCGCACGTTTTAACAAAAACAGCGTACTGCTTTGAAGGTAGATGTTTACCTGCAGTTCTCGATCTAACCGCTCGCGCACATCCGGAAGCTGCAAGGGTACGGGTTCTCCTGAAAATGAAATGTGCTCTGGTAAATCGTAGGAGATAGCCACGAAAGGTTGGAAACTTTCAGACACCGGAATGGGCTCTAACTCAGGGGCTGCTTCTGCTTTACGCCCCGATTGATCGAATAATACATATACCAACAGCAATCCGATAGAAAGTGGAGCCAGAATGTTAATAAACCGTTGCATGTATTAAAAGTTTGGCGAAAGCATATAGCGCGCATAAAATTCGTCAATCACTTTTACTGCATCTTGCGGAGTATCCACCAGGTTAAACAAGTCAAGGTCTTCGGGGCTTATCATCCTCTCAGCCACCAACACTTCCTTTACCCACTTTACCCAACCGGTCCAGAATTTNTTACCCACCAATACAATTGGAAACCGGCCAATTTTNTTNGTTTGAATCAGCGTAAGCGCCTCGGTTAATTCATCCAACGTACCAAAGCCACCCGGCATGATGATGAACCCTTGCGAGTACTTTACAAACATAACTTTGCGCACAAAGAAATAATCAAACATGATCAGTTTATCCGAATCGATATATGGATTTCCTTTNTGTTCGAACGGAAGAAAAATATTTAATCCAACCGATTTACCTCCTGCCCGTTTAGCGCCTTTGTTACCGGCCTCCATAATACCCGGNCCACCACCTGTTACCACTCCATATCCATGCTGTACTAACTCGGCCGCAATATCTTCGGCAATTTTATAGTACTTGTGGTCGGGTTTTGTACGGGCCGAACCAAAAATGGTAACGCATGGGCCAATCTTGGCGAGTTTTTCGAAGCCCTCCACAAACTCACTCATCACCTTAAAGATCATCCACGAGTCAGAACTTTTTATCTCTGCCCAGTCCTTATCTTTAAATGCTTTGCGAATGCGGTGTTCATCTTCCAACACCTGGTCTATTGTATCAATTGTTTTTTTCTTTTTAGGGATCGATGCCATACCTTTTTATTAAATTCAATTTTTGTTCAAGTTACTAAATGAAACGTAATTCTATGAAACTTTGGTTGGCCCCAGGTTGGTACATAAGTTTTGGCATACTCCTGTTCGCATCGGCATGTACAACAAAAGAAGAGCAGCATGCTTTTGTTCATGACAGCACCTGGACATTGCAACCTTTTCAAAAAATGAATAACGCAAACCCGATTTTGAGTTCCGGAACCGGCCTTNTTGTATGCCCGATTTTAAAGCGGGAAGTGAAATGGGAAGAAAAAGATGTATTTAACCCGGCTGCCGTTGTGCGCAAGGGAGCTATCTATCTTNTTNACCGTGCCGAAGATACCATCGGGAAATTTAATGGTACTTCGCGCATTGGGTTAGCCATTGGAACGGATGGAATCAACTTCAATCGCATGTTCGAGCCCGTACTTTACCCGCAGGAAGATTTTATGAAAGTATATGAATGGGAGGGCGGACTGGAAGACCCGCGCATTGTTGAAAGTGAAATGGGTACTTACATAATGACCTACACTGCCTATGATGGGAAGGTGGCGCGATTGTGCGTGGCTTCTTCTGCCGATTTACTGAATTGGACCAAACACGGGCTTGTGTTAAAAGACAAATTCACAGATCAATGGAGTAAGTCGGGAGCAATTGTGGNNCGGCAAAATGGCAACAGAATTGTTGCTGAAAAAATTAATGGCAAGTATTGGATGTACTTTGGCGACACCGATTTGTTTATGGCCACTTCCGATGACCTGATTCAATGGCAACCGGTAGTGGATGAATCCGGCAAACTGAAATCTGTTTTAAAACCCCGGCCGGGTATGTTTGACAGTCGCCTGGTTGAAAGTGGCCCGTATGCCCTGATAACCGAACATGGCATTTTACTATTATACAATGGCATGAATGCCGATGCCGGGNGCGATCCGGATTTGCCAAAAGGCGCTTATTGTTCGGGGCAGGCTTTGTTTGATTTAACCGATCCCGCACGATTAATTGATCGCACCAAGGAATATTTTCTGCGGCCCGATCAGCCCTATGAAATAGAAGGCCAGGTAAACCAGGTTTGTTTTATAGAAGGAATGGTGCCTTTCAATGGCAAATGGTTTTTGTATTATGGTACGGCCGATTCGAAAATTGGAGTAGCGGTAAAAGAGGAAAGCGGAAAGCGATAAAGCGGAAAGCTTTATAGGCTAAAGTTTAAAGATTATAACCATAAACTTTCAACTTTAAAGCTTTAAGCTTTTAAGTGCTTCTTCCAATTTTGTGTATCTGAATTGAAACCCGGTTTGTTTTATTTTATCTGCACTTACTTTACTGCCCAATAAAACCAGGTTGGCCATTTCGCCCAGCATTAATTTCAACACAAAGCCTGGCACAGGAGGCCACACCGGCCGGCTCAAAATTTTACCTATTGCTTTTGTTATTTCTTTGTTCGTTACCCAATCCCCACACACCGCATTGTAGGCTCCGCGCAGCGTTTCATCAGCTACTGCTTTCATAAACAGGGCGCACAAATCATCTATGTGAATCCACGAAAGATATTGGTTGCCGCTACCCAATGGAGCACCCACGAACCATCGTACTGGTTTTGCCATTTCAGATAGGGCACCACCCTTATTGCTTAACACAACTCCTAAGCGCAATTTCACCACTCGCACCGTATGTTGATTGAATTTATCAGCCTCCTCTTCCCACCGCCTTGTTACGATAGCAAGAAAATCTGATCCTGGTTTGTCTGCTTCTGTAAATACTTCATCGCCAATTCCAAAGCCATAATACCCAACTGCCGAGGCACAAACGAAAGTTGTAACCTGATGAGGCACTGTATTCAATACTTTATTTAATAAGGCAACCGACTTTATCCGGCTCTCCAGAATTTCGCGCTTGCGCGATTCCGTCCAACGCTTATCCGCCACACCAGCCCCNGCCAGGTTGATAATCGCATCTACGCCTTCCAGCGCCTGGCTGTCAAATTCGCCCGTGTTTACATTCCATACAAATGCAGGAATTTTTCCGGCACGCTTTGTGCGACCGACATGCACTACCTGATAGCCGTTTTGAAGCAGCCTGTTGGTTAGGTGTGAACCAACCAGGCCTGAAGCTCCGGTTATCAAAATCTTTTACTCATTATTCGTAAATTTGAAACATTAATACAGCAGGCATGAATAAGTTTTTGGTGGCGATTGGGTTAAGTCTTGTGCTTGGAGCAACTCATGCCCAAACCGTAACTGTAAATAAACAAAACGAAAAGGTAAAGAGCGAAACAATAGAAGTTTTTGCCACCACCCTGGAGGGGCGTAAAGAAGATATTCAGCAGGCGTTTACACGCTACCAAAAAGAAATTGGGAAAGTAAAATTCCTTAGCTCACCGGCTGTAATTACAGAACCCATTATCAGCGGCACGCCCTTTAGCAAAGGAATAGTATATGCCGGCATTCAAACCAGCGATAATGCTACAACGGTTTGGATGGGTATTAATCCAGCGGAGTGGGATACAAAAGATGTACCTTACGCTACACGCGAACTGGAAAAAATGGTTTACCAATTCGGTATAAAGTTCTATCGCGATCGGGTTCAAAAACAAATTGATGAAACCCAACAAGCATTGGATGCCGTTGAAAGGCAGCAGCAACGCATGCTCAATCAGGGAAAGGATCTAACCATCAAACTAAGTAACAATGAGCAGGAAAAAATTCAACTTGAAAAATCGCTGGAGAATAATAAGCTTGAGAACATGGCTTTAAAAATCCGGATAGAGAAGAATAAANAAAGCGCAGGATTCTTTGGTGGTGGTAAACTCGCAGATAAAAAGGTAATAGAAAGCCAGAAGGAAAAGCAACGAAAAATAAATTGAAGAAGTAATCTTCTGAAAAACACTTCAGAAGATTACTTGAAAGGTTACCGAATTTTATCAACCATGGCTTCTAAGCCCCTGATGTATCCCCGTTGCTTGGAGATGGCTTGCTTCTTCAGGTATTGATCTTCCAGGTTGTTTCTGATTTTTCTTTTATAGACTCGATTTCGGCCCGGCTTTTCACAATCTTCTTATTCAAAGATTCATTCTCATCGCGCAACTTTTTGTTCTCTTTGTTCATATCGGCCAGCACTTTCTCCGCTGTCTTTTTGGTTTCCTTTTCTTTGATGGTTGTAATAAGCTCTTTTTGTTTATAGATCTCCTTTATTTTAATATCCTGGGCTCCAACATTAACTTTAATATCCATGTTTGCATTGTTGATATCGGCCTCTAATTTTTTGATATCGGTGTGCATTCCCTGATTCTGATCCATTAATTTCCGCAACTCCTTTTCCTGGCTTTCCAACTTATTGTTTTCTGCCTTTATCCGATTTTGCGTGTGCTCCTTATATTGATTTACAGCAAACGTGCGTGCATACTCGCGGCTTAAATTTGCTTTGTGGGCATCAACGGATTCTTCTATAAACACAGAGTCTTGCTCAAAGAANAATACAACCCGCATGCTACTGTCCATTTTGGTTAACAACGCGTACACATCCAACGGTTTATCGGAGATAGCCGTAAGGAGTGTGCCCTGCACGGAATACTCATTATTGGCTTTCACAACTTTGGATTTCGTTTTGTTGCGTATGCTGTTTTGCAGATTTTTNTCTATCTGCTCAAGTGTTACCTCCGGTATATCTACCTGAAACCCCGGCTTATCACCTTTTGACATAGTGGCACTGACTGCTTCCACTACTACCGACTTCGGGTTAATAACAGGGATAACCACTTCAACCGGAAGCTCGGTATTATTTATCAGCTGACTTACCGAATCGCGTTTTATCTCCTGACCATTTACCAGTACTGCAAACAGCAGGGCAGCCCCGGCAAAAACTATTTTTTCATACTCCTGTATTTTAAAATCTACGCGAAATTAGCAATGTTTCTTCAAAGCAGAAACGGCAGCCCGGCCGCCGATATGGAAAATAGTTTCAGCCCTTAAAACTGTTGAAAAATCCAATGGCGCATAATAAAATACCTAAAAACAAAAAACTACAGTATTACCATTGGGGTAACCCTTTCAATAAAAATCAATACAGAAAACCCTGTCCCGTTTTTGTTCTCCACCTTCGGGCTGTTTTGTCGTAGTAGGTAATGTCATCCGGAAACTCAATGTACTCTGTACCGTTTGAATTTTTAGTTTGGTATGCCACAAGCGATTCTCCCTGTACCATTTTTTCAAACAGAAACAGGCCTCGCTTTTGAAGGGTATCGGGCACCATTTTCCAGGTACGGAATACTTCTTCATAAGCATTTATTTCGTTTGATTCCAAAGTAAACCGGCCGCCTGTTGCCACGCGTTTATCAACCAAACTTGGGGCTCTTCGGCTTACCAGAAAATAATGTTCATTGCCATCAATGTAGTAAGCTTCAAACTTATGCAACGCTGCCTGTTTCCGGTAAAAAGTATCGTAGGCCGGATAAAACCTTTCTTCGAATGTTAATCCTTCCGGTGCGCGTGCAACGTACCGGATTATTTTATTCATCAGTTCTAATTTTTGGGTATCTGACAGGTGGCTTTCTACATTGTATGTTTGTTCTCCTTTACAAGCGGCCATTATCAAAACAAGAATCCAAATCTTTTTCATCTGTTTAAATATTATAAAAACAGGAAGGCCTGATCCTTGTGGAGCAGGTCTTCCTTTAAATTATCGCACACCAATTCTTAGTAGGCCTTATTCAATGGTTGAAATTCGGCCCAGCCATCGGTCCAATCGGTAGCGCCAAATGCGCCACGGAAAGTACCTGTGGTGTTGAAGAATGGATTTCCTGCAATTTTTGCATCAGTAAAGTTTGCGCCCGTGTTTAAATTGTTTTCTCCTTCCTCTCCGGCAACTAAAGAGAAGTTTGGATTGGATGGATAAGTAGATGCTGTTTGAGAACCCCAGAATAACGAACCAGTAATACCAAGGTTGGCGTAGGTGCTTACATTGGTTACATTGTTGAAGGTGGAGTTGTTATTGTTTGTCCAATACGTTGCAATAGCGGTGGCATCTCCNCCATTCAAACCGGTTACAAACTGACCATCGGCAGCGGTGCTGGAAGCAGCAGTGCCCGCGGTTGAAGGAATGCTTAATACGTTGTTGGCCAGTTTAGCCGCTCCATTGGTAAGGTTGGTAAGTGTTCCTGCATCATCTACCCGTAAACCAATGCGGTAGCCGGCAAANAATGAATTGAAAATAGAAATAGCAGATCTTCTTCTGATGTGTAATGCATTCTGATAGTTGGCCGAAATAGATCGTGATTGAATTTCGCGCGGACCTAACACCGTAATGTTCGAGAAAACTCCGCGTGTACATCCAATTGAAGTTGCGTCATCACAAATCCCCGCAAGGGCATTTCCATTTCCCTGGTTATCGCTTTCAAATGCATTTGAGCCTGATTGATCTGCGAAAAATGGATTGCGCACTACTAATCCAAATTGTACGTTGCCTCCCCAACCAAAGTCGGTGTCAAAATCATCATCCCAGGTAGAGTGCGACACCAGGTATTTTCCATTAACCGTTCCTCCAAACCATTCAAAACCATCATCCCCTCCAAATGAAACCTGAACGTATTCAACCGTTGTACCGTTACCCACTCCGCCAAAAGTAATGCTGTTGGTTTCGTTATTGGGNGTTAATTCAATGCCTGCGTATTCAATACGCACATATTTCAATGAGCCCGAGTTTTCTGTTGCATGCGTAGCGGGCGTGGCCGATTCTGCTATTGTACTACCATAATTTTGAGTTGGTGAAATACCTTCAATGGCGGGCTTTGCAGTTTGGTTAACAAATGCGTTTCCCAGAATTATCAAACCGCCCCAATCGCCACGGTCTCTTTCTCCGGCTGCTTGCGCAGAAGTAAATACAATCGGATTGCTGGCTGTACCTTCTGCTATTAGTTTACCACCGGGTTGCACTATTAACGTGGCCTTGGTGGCTTTATCGCCTTTAATTATTGTCCCTGCCGGAATCGTTAAAGTAACTCCATTTGGAATAAACACCTGGCCTTTCAACAAATACGGATTGGCCGCATCAAGTGTTTGCGTGGTAAGGGTGCCCTGAAGTATAATTAAAGGATCGCCCACGGTTACCACAAAGTTGGTGATGGTGGATGGAAGTCCTTTCTTATCTACTATCTGAAATGCCACAATAATTTTTGACCCTACCACCGCATGGTCTGGTATGGTATATTCAAACTCGATTGGGCTTGATAAATCTGTTGTTGAGATATCGCGTGTTTCTGTTTCTGCGCCTCCAACATAAATCACCAGGTCTTGCGCACCATTAGGTGCCACTACCGCAAGGGTAGCCACAACTCCTCCACCCGGAATGTTTTGTGCCGATGCGGGTGTTACTTCTACCGTAGGGGCCGCACCAATTGTTTCATCTTCTTTACAACTTTGAATTGTACCTATTGCACTTACCGTAAGCAGCAGTACAAACATTCTCATCCATTTTTTCATACGTATTGTTTTGTTTTCGTGCAAAATTATACCGGAGATGAATGGTGGTGATGAAAACGCAATTATCAATTCATTACCTCTGTGTTAACATCTACACGTACCTGTTGTAAATGCTTCTTACGGGCGTTTAATTGCTTAGCTTCATGCTAAAGGATATGGCAACCTGAGCCCCCACCTGATATTCTCTCATTACAGGTTCATCCTCCTGTACTTTGCTGTCATTATTACTATCCTGTGTAAAGGAATACTTTGCATTCAGTAAGTTTTGAACATTTACTTTCACTTCATACCGATCGAATGCTTTTCCTACCTGAATATCAAGCATGTTGCGGGGCATTTCAAACCAGGTTGGATACAGTACATCTCCTACAACAAAAATTCGTTTTCCAAATACGTTGTAGGCTATGTTGGCCGATAACCCGGATTGATCGTCTTTATAGTATGCGCCAGCATTGATGATATAGGGCGATTGCCCTGTGAGTGGCCTGATGCGTGCCTGGTTAGTAGCNCCGGCCCCAACATCCACCTCGCTCTTAATTAATGCCGCATTTACATTCAGCGAAGTGTTTCGAAGAAATTTGGAAACGCCCAGGCTGGCCAGTGATTTTCTTAATTCTACTTCAACTCCATAACTAGTTGCCTTTGGCGAATTGCTGTAATAAAACTGCGGACTTTCACCCACAATCTGGTTATATAATTCGATCGGATCTTTGAATGATTTATAAAACCCGCCCACGCTGATTAATTCGTCAGGGTTCGGGTACATTTCCCAACGCACATCTATATTGTTTATATAAGCTGTTTTAAGGGTTGGGTTTCCGATAATGTTTGCATCCACNTCAAACTGGTAGAAGAGGAATGGTGCAAGCTCCCGAAACTCCGGCCGATTGATGGATCGTGCATAGGCCAATCGTACAAGCGAACGATCAGACAAGTTATAGGCAACATTGAGAGATGGGAGCGGAGCCATTACAATATTCTCTACCTGAACCGGGCCTTGATTTGAAACAGCGGTTAGGGTTTGCCTGTTATATTCGGCCCGAACGCCAACCGAAACATCGAATTGATTAAGTGGAAAGGAACTGCCTGCGTAACCGGCTATCAATTGATTTGTACCGTTATAAGAATCGGATAAATTGGTTCCTTCTTCTATGGTGAGCCCACCATTTCGATCAATGTTAGATGGTGCAAAAACCTGGCTTAGCGGAAGTGTGATGATGTTCTGAACCGTGGAAGGATCGCTTGCCAGGTAGCTGAGGTAACGGGCATCGAACTCCCTTGTACGAAGTTCAACTAAAGTTCCAACGCGCAACAACGGAGTGCGCTTGCTGTCAGGATTGCCAAACTTGTGCTCTAAGTTTAAACTATTGCTGTAGCTCACATCTTTTAAAGAAGACCAGAAACGGCTTGCATCAAACAGGTTGCTGTTTGGGGGCAGTTGCATAAAGTATGGGGCCTCTGTTCCGCGCAAAGACTGATCGCGCAAGGTGCGGAATCTGCGGTAATCCGGCTCAGACTTGCTGATGCGGTTTACACCACCCGTCCATGAAAACTTGCTGTTACCAAATTGATGTGTTCCTTGTAACTGCCCGGAATAAATTCCACGACTTAAAAAATAATATTCGTAGTTCAGGCGATCAAAATTGGGCAACTGCACATAATCAACACCTGCTCGTACGGTTGTACGATTTTCACCCAGTTGAACAAAGAAGTTTTTGAATTCAATGCTATGATTGTTGTTGAGTTTGAAATCCCAATTATGTAAAGCACTTACACGAACTTCTTCGGTGCTACTATTATCTGTAAACCTGAAACGAGGAGTAAGGGCCCCATTTAAAAATTCGTTGTACCGGTTAAACTCTGCATTAAAAGTTTTAAACGTTTTTGAATATGCTATGGAGGTGTAATTCCCNGCTTCAATTCTGCCTATGTTAAAAGTCTGTGAGGTCGTAAAATTCCCGCCAAAGTCAACCGGTGCATTGTTTTGCAAAAGAGCAAAATTGTTGGTAAGTGATTTACCCGCCCGTTCGCGCAAAGCTGACTCGCGACCGGATGCCTGTAGTTGGGCGGTAGTTGGGAATGCGGCCGGTAAGGCGCGGAAGCCATTATCAAAACCAAGAAAATCGGTTGGACTTCCTTCTGCTGAATTGAAATTTCGAAAGGTGGTGTTTTGCCTGTATCCTACACCAAATCCGATTTTCGTAAAATTTTCGGCTGCGATGTTTTTGGTTTTTACCTGAATCAACCCACCTGCAAAATCGGATGGTTGTTCGGCAGTGCCTGATTTGTAAATCATCATTTGATCAATAAACCCGGCTGGAATCAAATCGTAAGAAAAAGATCTTGAATCGGTTTCGGTGCTTGGTCCAATAGCTCCATTTATCATTATCTGATTATAGCGCTGGGGCACTCCGCGTATAACAATAAACCGGTTGTCGGCAATTGTAATGCCCGGCACCCGTTGCGCAATTTGTGCTGCATCCCGATCAGGCAGTTTTGTTATTTGCTCTGAAGAGATGCCGCTTACTACCAATTTACTATTGCGGATAGCGCCAATCAGGTTTACATCGGTTGTAATTTCTTTNTTAGCCGTAACAACAACCTCTTCCAGTTCTGCCACATCTTCAGCCAATGTTATTTCCAGGTTAGTGCTTTTGCCACTCTCTACGGTTACATCGGTTATAGTTTGAGTCTTATAGGTTACGGATGACACCACCAGGTTATATGTACCCGGTTGGAGACGGGAGATGGTGAAGTTTCCGTCAAGATCGGTTGCGGCACCAACCGTTGTTCCGTCAATCACCACATTTGCACCAATAATGGTTTCCGATTTTGTGTCGATTACTCTTCCACTTATGCTGCCTTGTTGAGCAAAGGCGACTGCGGCAAGAGAAACAAAAATGAATGAAAGCAAAATGCGCCTCATGGGGAAATCTTATTTTTCCCACAAAAGTGACACCCCAATATTATCCCGGTGAGGCGGCTATATTACGGAATTGTTAAAGCAAAGGAGTATCTGCCCGTTTCTGGTGTTTAAAAGAAGAATAGCTTATGATGTTCCGCAGCCAGACAAATCCTGATAATGAGACAAATAAACCATGCCTCATGGATAAGATTATCTTATATCATTTTGAGATATTCTTTAACCCTTGCTCGCGCTATTTCGTAATTGGTACTTTGGTTAGCAACGCTTTAATAATGTCTTTGGTGCGCACGTTATCGGCCTCGGCCTCGTAGTTGAGGATAATGCGGTGGTTCATTACATCCAGCGCTACCTCTTTGATATCTTCCGGCAACACATAATCGCGGCCATCCATAAAGGCCACCGCTTTTGCAGCCAAATTCATGTTGATGCTGGCGCGGGGCGAAGCACCAAACTGAATGTATTGCGCTTCATGTTCTAACTTATATTCTTTCGGTTTGCGGGTGGCGGTTACCAACTCTATAATATATTTTTCCAACGATTCGGACATCTTCACTTTGTTCACAGCCTCACGGATAGAGAAAATGTCTTCTTTGGTAAGGATGGGATTTACTTCATAGCTAAACTGCATGTTGGAAATTCTGCGCATAATTTCCAATTCATGTTCTTTNGTAGGGTAGTCCACAAATACTTTCATCATAAACCGGTCTATCTGTGCTTCGGGTAGTGGATAGGTTCCTTCGTTTTCAACCGGGTTTTGGGTGGCCATTACCAGAAAGGGTTTATCCAATTTGAATGTTGTTTCGCCAATGGTTACCTGTTTCTCCTGCATTGCCTCCAACAAAGCCGATTGTACTTTTGCAGGCGAGCGGTTAATCTCATCGGCCAGCACAATGTTGGCGAAGATGGGACCTTTCTTCACTTCAAATTTTCCTTCCTTCTGGTTGTAGATCATGGTGCCCACCAAATCGGCAGGCAACAAATCCGGGGTAAACTGTATGCGGGCAAAATCGAGGTGCAATACGCGGGCAACCGTACTAATGGTAAGGGTTTTGGCCAGGCCCGGCACCCCTTCCAGCAAAATGTGGCCATTTGTAAATAAGCCTACCAACAGGCGGTTAACCATATACTCCTGCCCCACTACTACCTTGGCTACTTCTGCGTAAACCTGTTTTACCTTTTGCGCGTGTTCCTGCTGAATTTCTGTTGCCTCTGCAAATGCCATAACCGGATCGATTCTTGTGAAATTTAAAACGCAATAATAACCAATTGGGATTAAAATTTTTGCGGAAAATTTTCCGTTGGTCTTGATCTGCCCTGAATAGTAAATATTAACCGCTAAGACGCGGAGACGCTAAGGTTTTTTAGTGGCTTATACCGGGTAATCACCGACCAAAGTACTAAGGCTATTCTTAGAATTGAATATAATTATTAACCGCGGAGGCGCAGAGGCGCTAAAGTTTTTTGGCGGCTCATACCAAACAATCTTCAGCAAACGTACTGAGGCTATTCTCAGAATTGATATAATTATTAACCGCTAAGACGCGGAGACGCTAAGATTTTTTTGGCCTATGCCCAATAATCTCCAGCCAAAGTACCAAGACTATTCCCAGAATTGATCTAACTAGTAACCGCTAAGACGCGGAGACGCTAAGGTTTTTTGGCAACTCATACCAAATAATCGCCAGCCAAAGTACTAAGGCCCGAGGAGGCGCTAAGAATTCTTGGCGGCTCTGCGGTTTATCCTTTATTGCCTTACTTAAACGTAAGTTTGAAATAAACCAACACCAGGCTAAGGGTAAATACAATTCCATTGGCAACAATTACCGGCCAAAGCATCAGGGCAAAACCATACACTAACCAAACGATGGTGCTAAGCACTACAATCAACATCATGGTTAAACTCAGATCACCGGCTTTTTTGGTTTGCCAGGTTTTATAAACCTGTGGCATAAAGGTGATGCAGGTTAAAAAGCTACCGAAGTAGCCAAAGAGATCAATGTAGGTCATAACACTTTTTTGTTCGAAGATAAGCCGAAAGCGTCAATTGAAGAAAATTTGCTTTGCCCTGTCAACAGCAACAGTTTGTAGGCTAACAACTATCAGAGCATCACCAAAGTTCATTCAGACTTCAATATATCCACTGATTTACGCTTCGCAGTTTTGAATATCTCAGAAACAACTACTGTGGCATCCAATTATTCATATTTCAACGAATCCACCGGGTTGGCCCTCGCTACTTTCAACGTTTGCCCCGTTACCGTGAGCAAGGCCATTCCAATGGCGATCAACGCGGCAATCACAAAGATATCAACACGTAACTCAATGTGATAGGCAAATGTATCCAGCCACATCTTCATCAGGAACCACGCAAGAGGAGTTGCAATGACAATCGCCATTAAAATCCATTTCATAAAATCCCACGAAAGCATGGAGTAGATTGTTGCTACGGAAGCACCCAAGACTTTGCGCACACCAATTTCTTTTACTCGTCTGGAAACCATGAAGGATGACAAGGCAAACAGGCCGAGGCAGGCAATGATCACGGCCAGTATGGTAAAGTACCCGATAACTATAGCTACCTGCTCATCTCGTTGGTATTGTAAATTGAAGTTTTCATCCAGGAAGCTGTATTGGAAAGGCTCATCATTCCAAACCTTTTTCCATTCGGCTTCTATTTTCTGAATGGTGGAGCTTACATTCGATGCTGAAATTTTTATCTCCATCCCAACATTCGGCATGTGGGATTTGATAAGTGCTACCGGTTCAATTCTTTCGTGGAATGAACTGATATGAAAATCCTTTACAACCCCTATTACTTCCATCTCAAAAATTTGACCGGAATTGCCCGGACGAAGGATATGACCAATTGGGTCATTCATTTCAAATTCTTTGACGGCCGTTTGATTTAAGATTATTTGATACGTATTGGGCTGCGCAGGTTGGTCGCTTATAGAAAAATTGCTTCCCTCAAGCAGTGAAATGCCCATTACTTTCAAATAATCCTCGTCAGCATCTATTGCCTTCATTTTTACTACAATGCCATTCGCTTCAATCGGGGTAGTTCGATTGGATTTACATTACCGGAAANNACCTTTGAATCCAGTACAATAAGTCACCCGTTCAATGCCAGCATGTTGCAGCAAATTTTTTTGAAGGTTTGCCGCATGGCATAGCGATTCGGATCTCCGTCTGGCGTTATTAAAGTTNACAATCTGCGCTTTGTTAAATCCAAGATCCGCGGTTCTTAGAAAATTCAACTGGCGAAAGTTTACCAGCATGGCTACGATCATCACAAGCGACATGGCGAATTGAAAAACCATCAAATAATTTCTAAGGCCTGACCCGCGCGAACTATTAAATGATTCTCCTTTAACCAAGCCAACTGGTTTTACAGCAGTGAGGTATATGGCAGGATATAATCCCGCCAATGCACCCAACAGCACACTGGCTATCAGCAATATTACCCATGTTGAAGGCCGGTTCCAATCTGACGTTTGCAACTGAACTGATATNGTTTGGTTGAACCTTGGCAAATACAACTGTACAAACGTAAAGGCCAGGGACATTGAAATGAGAGTTACAATGATCGATTCTCCAATCAACTGTAACCGTACAAGACGACCGCTTGATCCTGTTAATCTTTTNATTGCAATCTCTTTTGTTCTGACGGCTGATCGCGCTGTGGTCAAATTGATATAATTGACGCACGCAAGCATCAGTAAGAACAGACCAACAAAAACCAGGATCGTGATATTTCTCAAATTTCCGTGCAATCCGTATGACAGCGTGGTAGTTGTGTCGTTGATGTAAATATCGCCCAACGGTCGCAACTGAAACTCTTGGAATTCAATGTCCACCAATTTTCCATCGTTAAGTTCCGATAATGCAGCATTGACTTTTTGCTCCAGGTGATCAGGCTTTACTCCTTGTGCTGCCAGTAAATAGGTGGCGCTCCATGTCCATGAATGAGCACCCATGTTGGTATTGTGCTCTTTCGCGAAAGGTTGTTTGTCAAAGGATGATAGCGATATGAGCATATCGATTTCCATATGAGACAACTTTACGTCCTGTATTATTCCGGTAACACGGAATTGTTCTTCCTCAAAATCTACTACCTGCCCGATCGGGTCGATATTGCCGAACAATTTGGCGGCCGTGCTTTTCGAAAATACGCAGGTCATTGGTTCGGTGAGTGCATTGTTAGGGTTGCCCGCAATGAAAGGAAAAGAGAAAATTGAAAACGTAGTGCTGTCGGCATATGCCCGGTTTACTTCAATTTGCTTTGTCAATTCGGGGTGCCCTATCGGGCGGTAGCTAATGAAGTTCTTAAAGTTCATTGCAATGAAGGCCACATTTTCCACCTCCGGAAGGTTATCCTTTACCCGGTGCCCAAACAAGCGAGGAAGTTTTGCATAACCGTCCGCCTCCAACCGGTAGATGCGATCATATTTTTCATTGAACGTATCATACGAAGTTTCATGCTGCACGTACAACATTATGAAGATAAAAGCAGCAATGCCTACACTCAAGCTTAAGATGTTCACAAACGAAGTGACCTTGTTTCTCCAGAGGATGCGGAAGGTGATGGTGAGAAAGGAGCGGATCATAATTTTTTATTCTTGGTTCAGACTTAAGGCATAAGACCTAAGTTAAATTGAATTATTTATAATCAGGCCAAAAGAAAATTCCCACGTATTTTACTAAAATCAAAGATTAAGATGCCATCATTGTTCCGAAGTGAAACAAGGGATCGTTTCATTTCGGGGCAGTAATGCTTCAGAAACTCAAATCTCAAAGAAGGCAAAACGCCAAGCGCCTCAAAAAATATCAGACACTTAACACGTAAAACTCAAGGTGAAAATACTTCCCTTGCCCGGCTCTGATTGCACGGAAATATCTCCTTTCTGCTTTTGCATGATCTGCCTGGAAATGCTCAAGCCTATGCCACTGCCACCTGTTTTGGTAGAAAAGAAGGGAATAAAAATCTGATCCAGTTCGTCCTGCGCAATTCCTTTTCCTGTATCGCGAACGTGCAGGTGAGCTAACCGATGCCCATCTTTCGATAGGTATAATTCAATTTTCTTGTTCGCCTTCATATTACCCATGGCCTCAGCCGCATTTTTGATTAAGTTGATGCAAACTTGTTCGGTTAGATTTTTATCCGCATAGATCCATTGCGAGGGCACATTGAGCATTAGTTCTATCCCTTCTTTCGCGAGTTCTTTCGAGAATAACGAAACCAAATCGCCAATCAACTTGCTCACATCCAGTTTCTCCAGTTTGGGTTCGGGAATAGCGTTTACATTTTTGAAATTGTTAACAAACTCCTTCAATGATTTACTGCGCTCCTCAATGGCTTTTAGACTTTCCATCACATCCTGCTGTTCTTCATCATTAAGCCTGCGATCTTCGGCATTGGCCTTCATCACCATCTCATAGATATAAGAAGAGAGTGTTGAGAGCGGAATAGCGGAGTTAGATATTTCATGCGTGAGAACCCGTAATAATTTTTGCCAGGTTTCCGCCTCTTTAGCTGCCAGTTCTGAACTCACATCGTGGATGGAAAGGAGTTTAAGGTTCTTGTTTTCAAAAAGCACATGCTGTGCATACATGGAGAGCATCGATGCCCTTCCGTTCACCATTAATTTCTCGGTTAGGCGTACACCATCCTTTATTTCTTTGATGGCTTGCAAGAGTCTGCAGTCAATTCGCCCAACCGAATTAATCTTTTGCATAAACGGAACCTGGAACAGACTCTTGGCCGCGTTGTTAATAAAATAAATTTCTCCGGTGTCTTCTTCAAAGCAAATGAGTGGCGAGTGNGTATTTTCCACAACTGTCTGCAACAGGTGGTGCTGTGACTCTCGCTCGGATCGTAGTTTTTAAAAATTCCGNTTCAGTTGATTAAATGCCCGGTGCAAATCGTAGTTATCCGATTTTTGGTTTTCAGAAAATGTAATGGCAAAATCATTCTGTCTTAGGGCCTGTAAAAATGCGGTTAGCTTTTGCTCCGACTGAATAACAAACCGGATAGTTTCAAAGNNAATAGCCCCGGTAACCAGAGCCGTCCAAATACCCGCCATCCAGTAAGGTGAATCGAAAAATAGAAAACCGGTCAAACAACCAAAAGTACAAATGGCAAGCAAGCGTAACGCTACCCGCACATGCAACTTTCTTCTGATTTGGGTTTCAGCGATCATGATTCACTCAAACCGTATTCATTCGTTTTTCTATATAGGGTTGTCCGTCCAATACCCAACTCTTCATTGCCTTCGTCATGTTGTTACCGAACTTCCGCAATGCTTGCACAATTACTTCGCGTTCTACCTCAACCAGGTTGAGTGAATTCAGTTTGCCCGTGTTATCTTCAAGCGTATGAACAAATTGAAAATCGGAGGTAGATAACTGAACATCTCTGCACAAAATCACAGCCCGCTCTACGGCATGCTGAAGTTCACGAATATTTCGGGCCATTTGTACCCGGTAAGTTCATGCATTAGGTTCGCATCTATCTCTAACGATTTCTTATATCGTTTGGAAAATAAATCCACGTAATATTGAAACAGGGTAGGAATGTCTTCTACCCGTTCACGTAAAGGCGGCAGGTTGATTTCGATGGTCTTGATACGATAGAATAAATCCTGACGGAAATTTCCGCTCGCCACCAAATCATAAATAGGAGCATTGGTGGCACAGATAATACGTACATCTACTTCAATTGGTTTATTGGATCCAATCTTAGTCACCACTTTGGTTTGCAACACGCTTAATAACTTCACCTGCAAATCGAGTGGTAAATTGCCGATCTCATCCAAAAACAGCGTTCCCTTGTTAGCCAGTTCAAATTTTCCGATCCGCGTTTCTTTCGCATCGGTAAATGCACCTTTCTCATGGCCCAAAATTTCCGACTCAAAAGATTGGGAGGAATTGCTCCAACATCCACCACAATAAATGGCCCTTCCGACCGATCGGATTTTTGATGAATTGCCTTCGCTACCAGTTCTTTCCCTGTTCCGTTCTCGCCCAGTATTAATATGGATGCATCTGTTTGCGCAACCTGATCAATTGAGTTGAGTATCGGCTGCATACTATGTGCCCCCGCAATAAAGGGTGTGGTGTCATTCAGTAAGTGTGCCTGCAATGCTTTTTGTTTTGACTTGAGTTCGTGATTCTCTTTACGGGCTATTGCTTGTTGATAGGCATTCAACATAGTGGTAACCAACTTTTCTTTATCCCAAGGCTTGGGAAGAAAATCAACAGCACCTTCTTTTATAGATTTTACGGCTAGCTCAATATCTCCATAGGCTGTCTGAAGTACAACTTGGGTGCTTGGTGAGAGGTTGCGAATCTGGTTCATCCAGAAAATGCCCTCGTTCCCAGAAGTTATTCCGGCCTTAAAATTCATATCCAACAGTACAACATCAACCTCATTCTGTTTCAGAAATGATTCCAGCGATTTAGGGAGTTGAGTGATGCAATTTGCTCAAAATACTGTTTGAGGATCATCCGGGATGATATTACTACGTGGTCATCATCATCCACAATCAATATAAGCCCAGGGTATTTCTTCATAGACAGGTGGCAAAATCAATTTACAAATAATTTACCAACTTGAACCAAAACTATACCTATCGGGGAATCATGAAAAATGTGCTTTTGGAGTACCCGACTAACTCGACTTGTTCTGAAACGAAACATATTGTGTCGAAATGAAACAGAAATGGGTAGCTCCATTCCCGGAATTTTAAGCCTTGTTTTGCTAATTAAACAACAACAACTCCACACCTTTTGGATTGGTGAGGTAGGAGTTCACAATATTCTGCACAACCCGGTTATCTTTCGATGGTTTTATAAAATTACGAGCCACTTCAAAACTGGAAATGTTTTCGGTATCTTCAAAANNACCAAAGCCCAGGTAATTGCCGTTCTCAACCAATACCACCGATTTTTCATTGGGCGTGCGGCCTTTACCTACCATGGCCACTGTTTCTCCAGCTTCNAAAAATGAATCGATGGCTCGCTGGGCGCGCTTGTTATATTTCTTTGCTTTTTCAACACCCTGGCAGGCGCCTTTGCAGGTACCTGATTGGTGACTAAAGCACAACCCTTTTGCAATCTGCAAGCCGCTTAGTTTAGGGCATAAATCATTTGCCCGCACTTTCTCCCACATAAAATTCCACGCATCGCCCTTCGATGAAAATGTAATAAGTGGCCGCGCACCTTTGGTTACGATATTTATTCCAAAGCGCAAATAACCGTTGCGGTCTTCATAATCATACACGCCCCACTCTTCCACTTTATATTTCTGTGCCAGGTTATACTTGGGCCAAAGTTTCCTTATCTCCTGCGATTCGAGAATCAATGCAATCAATTCATTACCCGTTAACTCGTAACTGATGTGGTGAATCTCATTGCGAATGTTGGATCGGTTCCACTCACGCGCCTCACCCGTAAAATGGCCTGCAATTCTTTTNTTNATGTTGATGGCTTTGCCTACATAAATAACAGTACCTCGTGCATCATGAAAATAATATACACCTGCTTTTGCCGGAAGTTTATCGAACTCGTCTTTGGGCAGGTTGGGTGGTAAAATCGTTTCGCCTGAATTTCGTTTTAACGCCTTGGCAATTACGCCTTCGTTGTCGCGCTTCATCAGCAAATCAAAAATTTTTGCTGTGGCCATGGCATCGCCACCCGCACGGTGCCGATCGGCAATTTTAATTCCCAGGCTCTCGGCCAACCGGCCCAGGCTATAAGAACTTAAACCCGGAATTATTTTTCGGCTAAGCCTTACTGTGCAAAGTTTNTTGGTATTCCATGCTATTCCGGCTTCTTCAAATTCTTTCTTCAAAAAACTATAATCGAAATGTGCATTGTGCGCTACAAACACACGGTCTTTCAGCCAGCTGAGTAGTTCGGTGGCTATATCCTCAAAAGCCGGAGCCTCCTGCACCATTTGCGAAGTAATTCCCGTAAGGCCGGTAATAAACCGNGGTATTTTCCGGCCGGGGTTAATCAGCGTGTGAAATTGGTCGGTAATCTGAAGTCCATCGTAATGATAAATGGCCACTTCCGTTATGCGGTGATTTTCCGCATACCCGCCTGTGGTTTCAATATCAACAATGGCGTACATAGCGCTAAAATACAATGAATTTTCGCTTACGTAGAGTTCAGCAATTTTATTTAAATTCATCCAATGAAAACATACGTTTTAAAATTAGACGAGACCCAGGAAGAGGCTGTTTTGGCCATAGTTAAGACTCTGAAAATAGAATTTGAAATTTATTCAGATGCTGATGAAGATGTTGCCTTGACAATGGCCATGGAAGAAGGCAAAAATACGGCAGATTAAGTGATAAAGAAACATCTTCCTTTCTCGAAAATCTTGGCAAATGATCACTCTGATTGATCGGAGCTTTGAAAAGAATGTAAAAAAATTTGCCAAAGGAAATTCAACAACGGCTAAAGAAGGTAATTGAGCAATTGCGAATTCTATTGTTGATGTTGGTGCGGAAAAATTGGCTGGTACTCCTCAAGCCTATAAGATACGAATTGGAAACTATCGGGTTGGTCTTTATAAAGAAGGTGATCATATTGTACTTTCCCGAATTCTAAATAGAAAAGAAATTTACAGATACTTCCCTAAAAATAATCTATGAACGGGCTCATGCGCTTTCTTCTTAATGGACTTGCAGTTTTGCTTACCGGATATTTACTGCAACGCGGTGTACACATTGAAAATTATGGCTATGCCCTACTAGTAGTGGTTGTGCTGGCCATTGCAAACGTATTGGTAAAACCTATTCTTATCATTTTCACCATTCCGGTTACGGTGGTTACGCTGGGGTTATTCCTGCTGGTAATAAACGCAGTAATTATTCTACTGGTAGATTACTTTGTACCTGGTTTTGAGGTAAATGGTTTCTGGTGGGCACTTGGATTCAGCTTAATCCTGTCCATCTTCAACAGCATCGTTACCGATCTTACGAAAGAAAAGAAGAACTAATCCACCGCTCCCTTTTGAGGAGCTATTTACTAACCAAAATTGTTTGCGTTGGGTAGGCAAACCCGATTTTAGCATCTTCAAAAGCTTTGAATACTTTCAGGTTGATTGCCTGCTGCACATTCATATAGGTAAGATATTCAGCAGACTCAACAAAATACACCACTTCAAAATCAAGGCTATAAGCACCAAATTTTGAAAAGTGTGCCCGATCGAAGGTAACCCCTGGTTCAGCTTTGATAACCTCTTCGATAAGGGCAGGTATTTTAGCCAATTGTTCATGCGTGGTTTCATATACAACCCCCAAAGTTACCACCACGCGTCTGCGGTCCATCCGTTTAAAGTTGTGAATACGCGATTTGGTAAGGTCGCTGTTTGCAAACACCAGTTGTTCGCCCGTTAAGCTTCTTACCCGCGTAGTTTTAATACCAATATACTCCACAGTGCCCGCCTTGCCATCCACATTGATAGAGTCGCCTACTTCAAACGGCCGGTCGAAAAAGATTACAAAGTAGTTGAACAAATCGCCCAGGATGTTTTGTGCTGCAAGCGCAATGGCAATACCACCAATACCCAAACCGGCAACGATGGTTGTAACGTTGTAGCCCAGGTTATCAAACAAAAACAATAAACCTAAAATCCAGATAATACCGTTTACGATCAACATCACCCCATTCACNTGCTTGAGCTTTTCCTGGCCACCTTCCTGTTTGCTTACGAACGATTCGAGCATTATGCGCACAAATGCCGAAATCATTCGGATAATGTAAAAAGTAATGACAACACCAAGGGTGTTGTTAATAACCTTGGAAATTTTNTCAGAGAATGTGAGGTAATGCAAAGCAGAATAGAGCACCAGGATATTGAGAGCCGGTAATCCAAATTTTTCAATACCTCGTATCAGATAGTCATCGAATTTAGTCTCTGTTTTNTCGGCCCATTTCTTTACCTGAATCAAAATCCGGTTTCTCAATACCCGTACTATAATAAACCCGGCCACTATGATAGCCAACGTAATCAGGTAGTTTTCAACCGAATTACCGAAATACTCCTGTGCTAATAATTCATTCATGCCGCAAAGGTAAAACAGATTGAGTTAAAACACCCGATTTAAAAGTTTTTGAATTCTCTTTTACCACTGATACAATTTTCAACTGGAGAAGTGGGCCTTTTCCTAATTTTCCGGTTCAAATAATCTGATATGAAAAAATTATTCTCCTCTTACTTATAAGCCAGGCTGCCTGGAGCCAACCCCTGGCCCCGCTCACAGTCGAAAAATTATGCGCGACCCCAAATGGATTGGGGTAGCTCCTTCCAACCTGAACTGGTCGGACGACAGTAAACAACTTTACTTTAACTGGAACCCCGATAACAATCCGGGCGATTCGTTGTATAACCTAAGTCTTACAAATCGTACGCCACAAAAGTGTCAGCCACCACCCGAAGGGCGCTACCATCGTTTGCAGGAACCTACAATAAAACCTACACAAAAAAGTATTTGAAAAGAATGGCGACTTGTATTTGCTGGAAGTAGCCACCGGAAAAACAAATCAGATCACCAATACAATTGATCGCGAATCCGGTGCAAATTTTTCTGCTGATGAGCGGAAAATCATCTTCGCTTCCAACAACAATTTGTATAGCTGGGAAATTGCCACCGGAGCATTTGCTCAACTAACCGATTTTAGGAGGNGTGCCAAACGCCCGGATGCAAAAATTTCTGAACAGGAGAAATGGCTGAAGGCCGATCAGCTTGCTTACTTCGATGTTTTAAAGGAACGCAGCGACAAGCGCAAAGCCTCAGAANAANACCGCAAGGCCGATACTCCTTCACGGCCAAAAGAAATTTACCTGGGCGATCATAATATTAGTGCAATACAGCTAAGCCCCGATGGTAATTTTGTAACCTACCAACTCATTAAAAGCAGCAGTGCTAAAAACACCATTGTTCCAAATTATGTAACCGAATCGGGATTTACGGAAGATATTCCGGCCCGCTCTAAAGTGGGTGGTGTACAAAGTACCAGCGAGTTGTATGTATATGACATAAAGCGCGATACGGTGTTGCTTGTAAAAACCGATGATCTTCCCGGAATATTTGACACCCCAGCATACTTGTCGGCAGGCAAANAAGATGCTGCCAAAGATCCGAAAGATACCAAAGAANAAAAGCAAACCCCACGCGCAGTGAGTTACTCTGGTTTGGTTTGGTCGGCCGATGGTAAGAACAATGCATTATCTCTTCGGTCGCAAGACAACAAAGATCGTTGGATTGTTTCGCTGGATGTTAACACTGCCCGGTTAAAGCTGATTGACCGGCAGCATGACGAGGCCTGGATTGGCGGCCCCGGTACAGGTGGTGGTTTCTTTGGAGGCGCCAGCATTGGATGGTTAGCAGATAATAAAACGTTGTGGTTCCAATCTGAAGAAAGTGGGTATTCTCATTTATATACTACCGATGTAACAACCAACAAAAAACAAACACTTACATCCGGTAAGTACGAAGTACAGTCTGTATCGCTTTCGCGCGATAAAAAATTCTTCTACATCATTACCAACGAAGTACACCCGGGCGAAAAGCATTTTTACAGGCTGCCTGTTGCCGGTGGCAAAGCTGAAAAATTAACCAGCATGACCGGAGCCCATGAGGTGGAACTTTCACCCGATGAAAAGTGGATTGCCTATCGGTACTCCTACAGCAATAAGCCCTGGGAACTTTACCTGCAGGAAAATAAAGCGGGTGCCAAGCCACAGCAAATTACTAATTCCCTTTCTGCCGAGTTTAAATCGTACAACTGGCGCGACCCGGAGGTTACTACATTTAAAGCACGCGATGGGGCTGATGTGTACACCCGACTTTACAAGCCCGAAAAACCAAACGGAGCAATTGTAATTTTTGTACACGGTGCCGGCTATTTACAAAATGCACACAAGTGGTGGAGCAGCTACTTCCGTGAATATATGTTTCATAATTTATTGGCAGATAAAGGTTACACCGTGCTGGATATGGACTATCGAGCAAGCGCAGGTTATGGCCGCGATTGGCGCACCGGCATTTATCGCTTTATGGGCGGAAAGGATTTAACCGATAATGTGGATGGTGCAAAATGGCTTGCCGAAAAACATGGTGTTGATCCAAAACGCATTGGTGTTTATGGTGGCTCTTACGGAGGATTTATTACGCTAATGGGTATGTTTACTACCNCCGATGTGTTTGCCGCAGGTGCCGCCTTGCGTCCGGTTACTGATTGGGCACAATACAATCATGGTTATACAGCCAACATCTTAAATACGCCTGCCGCGGATAGTGTTGCCTACGCAAAAAGTTCTCCGTACTATCATGCAGCAGGATTGAAAGGGCATTTGCTGATTTGCCACGGTATGGTGGATGTGAATGTACACTTTCAGGATGCTGTAAAGCTTACGCAGCGTTTAATTGAATTGGGCAAAGACAACTGGGAACTTGCCGTTTACCCTGTGGAAGACCATGGTTTTGTTGAGCCCAGCANNTGGACTGATGAGTACAAGCGAATTTTAAAGTTATTTGAAAATACCCTGAAGTAAAAACCTATCCATCATCCATCAAGAGACTGTCTCAAAAGTCGAAAAGCAAGTGCGTCATGCCGGCCTTGTGCCGGAATCTCTTTGAGCACTGCAAAATCGAGATCGCAGAATAAATCTGCCATGGCAGAACGACTTTTGAGGCAGTCTTCAAGGATTGCGGATGCTTCTGATTATTTTCCCTTCACCTGCCGGATTCTGCGCGGGCCATACCACAACCAGAAGCCAGTTACAGAAAGCAGCAATAATCCCAAGCCAATGTAATTGGTGTAAAGTAATTTAAATCCATCGCTGATGATGGACCCATCATGCACGTGTTCAATCCAATCTGCATGGCGCTGTGCTACAGATAAAACGTTTCCATTGGCAGCATCAATCTGGGCTTCCCAATAACCCTCTTTAAAAGTTACTTTAATCATTCCCTTGTCAGGACGAACATCCATCCGGTCTATTTCTATGGTACGGCCCACTACCGAATCAACTGCGCGCGAAGCCGAAACCGCAACCTGATCGAAACTTATCCATTGTTGCAGGTTGGTAGTTTTGCCTTTTAAGGTGGCTGGTTGCAACACGTCTACGTTCTTCTTCCAACCTAACAATACACCCGTTATACTGGTGATGAACATAAACAAGACTACACTAATCCCAACCCAATGATGCCAGGTACGGAATTGCCGAAGCCGATGAACGAGATTATGAAGTGCCATAGATTTTTTAAGAGACTAAGGTTGTCTCAAAAGTCGTTCTGTCATCGCGGATTTATTCCGCGATCGCGTTTCAGTGGTGCTCATCTGGATTCCGGCACAAGGCCGGAATGACGCACGCTCTTATTTCGACTTTTGAGACAACCTCGATTTATATTTTCAACTTAGTTACACAAACTTAAATAAGTAGAGGTGTCTGACGGCTGTCCACTTAAGGCTACAGCCGTCAGACGCCTACTATCATTTTAAACTTTTACCCGTAATGCAAAGATGAAATTTCTTCCGGGAGCAGTAATACCCGATGAATACGGACGATACCGCTTGTCCAGAATGTTTTCCACACCTGCATCCATCGTAACATACTTTGTCACCATAAAGGACGATTTAAAATTGAATGTTGCCCATGCCGGGGCATACGGATTCCCATCCGCATCTTTGGCGTACAGGTGTACATCGGCCCGCTCACTAAGGGCCAGGTTTCTATAAGAAATTTCACCGTTGTAGTTCGCATAAACCATTAGCCTGATCTTGTTATTATTAAACGAAAATCGCGTTGATCCAAAAGCAGGAGCCACATGGGTTGGTGAAAAAGTTTCACCTGTCTCATCCTTTTCTTCACCCTTCTGCATATTCAGATTAGATGCCACCTGAAAATAGTTGGCAAAGTCCCAACGCAACCCTAACTGTACACCCCGTACCGTAAGTTTGCTAATATTCTGAAGGGCCTGTACATCGCTTAATGTACCATCGTAATCAATTTGCGACTGACCATTAAACGTAAATGGCCCGCGCACAATGGCATCATCCAGCAAAGTATANAAGGCCGACATGTCAAAATTCAAACCTCCGGTAATTTTTCCGGCAAAGCCAGCTTCGATGTTATAGGCTGTCTCCGGTTTTAATGTTGGATTGGGTACCACCACACTGCCCGGTTCTGAATCAAACACTTTACCGATATCATCTACATTAGGGGCCCTGAAGCCAGTTGATGCATTGGCATACCATTTTACTTTTGATGTGGGATTAAATACTACACCCAGGCTACCATTTACAGCCCCGTTTTTNAAAGTTGCTTCTGAAAATTCAAAATCGAAGTAGGTGTTATCGAATGGTGCATAGGTGTACACGTGGTTATAGCGGGCGCTGCCATTTACAATCCACTTATCGTTTGCTGCATACCGCAACCCGGCATAAGCCGCCATCGAACGCCACGTTGAACCATCCGGGTAGCGGGTAGATACACCACTCACCGTACCATCGGTAATGATTACGCGCTCGGCCGTAGATCCTACTGCGTTGGTAACATACTCCAATCCATAAAACAGATTTGCTTTTTCATTCAATTGTTTGTCGGCATCGGCATTTACCGAAAATGCTTTTACATTTTCATACCGATCGGTTCTTCGGTTGCGATTGCCACCCGTAAAGTTTCGGTTGTGGCGGCTCTCTTCGTAGTCTTGATAACCGATTGTTAGCTTTATTTGGTCGGAGATGGTTGTGTGCTGATTAACCTGTGCTTGCAACGAATGCATCAACCATTTTTGCGGACCATAGTACCACTGGGCACTGGTAAACACGTTCGATGCGTTTTTCAGAATTAACCGGTCGTAACGCGGCACATCCGATGTTTTGGAATAATGAAATCCATAGGTAAAATCCCAATTGGCATTGGGCGAAAACCGGATTTTCTGCATCGCATTCAATTGATTATAGCCACTTGAAACCTGCCGGTTTGGGTTGGGGTTCGTAACCGTAATATCATCTCCGTTTGCATCGCGCACCTGGTAATCCGGGCGTGTGTACTCAACCGGACCTTTCGATCCCATTACTAAATCGCTATAATCGCTTTTGGTAATGTTAGTTACAAAGGCCCATTTCTTTAAGCCCAATGAAAAATCTACATGACCGGTTTTNTCTTCATTGGCAGACGCATAGCGAGCAAAAGCATTGGCTGAAAATTTTGTGCCATTGGCTGAAAGCGTGGGAGTAAGTGTAGTAAAGTTCATTACGCCACCAATAGCATCGCTGCCGTACACAACTGAACCCGGGCCAAATACTACTTCGGTATTTTGAATAGCACTGGCATCCAATGAAATTACGTTTTGCAAATTGCCTGACCGAAAAATCGCGTTGTTCATGCGCACACCGTCAACCACCAGCAACACACGGTTGGTTGCGAAGCCACGAATCATCGGGCTGCCACCCCCNAGTTGGCTTTTCTGAATAAAGACCTGATTTGAAAGTCCCAATAAATCGGCACTGGTTTGTGGATTTTGAAGTTGGATAAAAGCCGGTGATAGTTTAGTTACCCGNGTGGAAATTTCCCGTTGATTTTGTTCCCACCGGTTAACCGATATCACTACTTCATCCAGATAGGTTTTGGTTGTGTCTGTTTCGGTTTGTGCCAAAGCCGTAACCGCAAGCAAACACATTCCTATTGCGTGAATGAGTTTCATTCTGTGTTAAATGTAAGGTTAAAAAAATAGTAGAGGGTCATCCAAAAAACATCAATCCGCTGGTTAACCCTGTCGAATTATAAAATGGATTGTGCATCCACTTAGGCCCAGACCACTAGCGTGCTATTAGCATAGGCCTTGTCTTCGGTAGATGCTTTTTGGAAGCCTGATGAATGACGATGGACTTTAGTCGCGGGGGTGGAGATTCCAGCGCAGAAAANAATACAGAGTACATTTTATAGTACGGTGTCTGGTGTGTGATTTTACAAATCCGGTTTTGAAATACCATGAATGGAGGAGGCAAAAANCTCAGGGTAAGCAGTTGTTCAACCTGCACCGGTACCGGCTTTTTATCGTTGGCAGATCGTGAAACCATTTCGCTGAGGAATGCCAACAGATTATCCTCAGCCGCATCGTGAAGTGCCCATACCATTATCTGGTTTCCTTGTTCTGATACGCGGGCAATATCATACATTTTACCATCCACTTTTATCTCATGGTCATCTTCCCGTACTTTCAAAAATTCTTCGGGTGTAAACTGAAACCTGGTAAGTTGTTCTTCCGGTAAATGCTTAAGTCGCTCACGCATTTCGGCCCGGATAGCAACCAACCTGCCCGCAAAATAAAGGTAGCAGCCCCCNACTTGAATAAGGAAAAGGCTTAAAAAGAATATAACGGCCACACGCTTCATCAAGCCGAATGTAATGATTATTCCCGGTTACTGGTATCTGCCTTTTTGATTGGTTGAAATGCGTGTCCGGATGATCAGGGGTAAAAACAGCAACCGCAAAGGCGAGGAGATGCTGAGAACAATTGCCCCGCTGTTCGGGATTTGCAATCCCGAACCAAGATGAACAAGATTTTAAATCTTGCCTATCTGTAGGTTGGCATTAAAAATCTAAAATAGCCACCAACTCATCGTTAACAGGAGCGGACGTGTGTTGGTGAATTACTTTCCAATTGGATTCCCTTTTATGAAACCCGATCGTTATCCTATTCTTCATGCTTCTTAAGATGGTCCCATCCGGTGAAATTGCCTGGTAGCCCACTAACGCACTTCCAAAGCCAGTATCACCATTTTCATGAATACTAATCATTTCAAAAATTACATTCACTTTTTCTTCTCCCAGCGAATGAAGCCAGTCTTTTATTGCCCGCGACCACTCTGTTAGACCCGTTTGATATCCGGTTGCCCACATATCAAAGATCACGACATCGTCATCATATAAATTTATCATGCTTTCGATGTCTTTGTTCCATGCTGTTTGTTTATAGATAGTAAAGAAGTCGTGGGGCTGTTTCATTTTGAATAGGTATTGGTTAGTGCGATTTACGTAAAGTCTGGTGAATGAATTTGACTCTAAATTTAGTAATTGTAGGTAAGAACCGTGCAGTAGTCACCGCTGTTCGGGATTTGCAATCCCGAACCAAGATGAACAAGATTTTAAATCTTGCCTATCTATAGGTCGGCTAATGACATTTCATATTGAACTTCCTCGGTACAATTTCATACAAACAAAAAAGCCACCTCCTTGCTGAGGCGGCTTTCTCAAAATCAACCTAAAAGATTTTTACTTCAATCCCGGTAAGGTAGCAGCCGGTGCTTCCTGTTCGTTGCCAAAAGAAGGTGCTTTGCGCGGAGTGGGATAAACTTCATCCAACGTGTTACCATCGTATAACCTACCGTTTTTCATAACCTTATTTATTGTATTGGTGTTGCGTAGGTTGGTTAACGGGTTTTGATCGAGAATCACCAGGTCGGCTAACTTGCCTGCTTCAATACTTCCCAAATCACCATCCAACCCCAGTGCTTTGGCTCCTTTTATAGTAGCCACCTTCAATGCATTGTGATTGGATAATCCNCCGCTGCCCACACTCCACAATTCCCAATGATAACCCAAGCCCTGCAATTGCCCATGTGAACCAATACCGGCATTGCCNCCGGCTTTCACCAGGTCGTTTACAAACCGGGCATGGTCTTCAAACACGTGTTCTTCTTTCATAAACCAGGCTGGTCTTCTTCGCGATTTCTGATCGAGTTCTGATTTTCCTGTAAAGCGATTGAGTTTGGGATCGCCATTTACATTTTCCGTTGCGTAATAATAATTCTCGGCCCATGGCCCACCATACGATACCAGCAATGTGGGNGTGTACGTCATGCCCGAAGCAGCCACTACGGTAGTAATATCTTTGTACAGTGGGTAGATGGGAAATGTGTGTTCATGGCCTGGATAGCCATCAATCAAGTTGGTAAGATTGAGTTTGAAGTCAAGACCACCTTCTGTGGTGGGCATCAGGTTTTGTTCCTTTGCAGCTTGTATTATCCATTGCCGGTGCTGGCGGTTGCCCGTTAAATACATTTTGATGGTTTTTGTGTTGTAGTATTCCGAATACTGTTTCAAAATATCTTTGGCTTGCTCAGCATCTTTCAAGTTATACATCCAATACCCCACACCCGGNCCGGTAGAATAAATACGCGGCCCGATGATGTCACCTGTTTCTACCATATCGCTATAGGTTAGCACATCGGTAGAAGAGGTTTGCGGATCGCGTGTGGTGGTTACACCATAGGCAAGGTTTGCTGCATACAGCCACACTTGTTTNTTATGAACTCCCCAGGCGGGCCACATGTGGGCATGCGTATCTACAAAACCGGGCACAATGGTTTTNCCGGTTAAATCCATTTTTTGCACAGAGGCGTCAACCGAAATGGAACCTGCCGCACCTACTTGTTTGATGCGTGCATTTTCAATCAATACATCCCCTCGCTCAATCACTTCATCGCCCTTCATGGTAATGATGCGTGCATGCTGCAATAAGATTTTTCCAACCGGAATATCTTTCTGTACGGTAATTTTNATGCGCAGCTCGGCAGGTTTATAGTTTTCATCTTTCTTTTCGTCTTTTTTATCCTCAGGCTTTGCTTCTTCCTTTTTGGTTTCGCCCGCTTCTTTTGCTTTTTCTTCAGCAGCCTTTTTCTTCTTCAGTTCTTCTTCTTTTGCTTTGGCTTCGTCTATGTTGTACGTGAAGAATGCATTGCCCAACGTAAAGTAAACCGTTTTACCATTGCTGCTCCATNNTGGAAACTCACCTCCCAGTTTGGTTAGCTTGCGTGCAGGGAAGGCAGCAGCAGCAGGATCTGCCACAGAAATTTTCGGGGTTTCACCACCGGTAAGAGGAAGCGTTACTACGTAGAGGTCGTTATTTATTTTAGCTAATACCTGGTCGCCTTCGGGGGCCATCAGTAACATCGTAGCATTGGATGGTGTATTCTGGGGCTCGGTTGCTGACTCCACCAACATACAATGATTCACTTCTTCTCCCAATTCAAATCCATAGGTGGTTATGCCGGTAACTTTCAGATGCGCCTTCTCATCGGTACCGTCCCACCGAATGGACACCAACCCTTTGCTGCCACTGTATAAATAAATGCGGTCGGAACTCCTGGTAAAGTGTGGGGTTGCTCTGCCACGGGCTTTGGTGATAAAATTTATTGCGCCACCATCGCCACCAATCCAAAGCAAATCTTCCTGGCTTTGAAATGCAGTTGGCCCTTCGCTTTCGCGATAATTGTTTGCCGCTCCCCTTAAGAAAACAATCTTGTTCCCATACCAGGCAGGCTCGCTATACAAAGCCGCTGTTTGGGTAAGTTTAGTTGGCTTAGCTCCTTTTACTTTAAAGTTGATTTTATAAATGTTACCCCGGTGCCTTCCCAACTTNACCCACGCCAACTGCGCACCGTCCTGGCTCCAGGCAGGAAAAGCTTCTGTAAAATTATGGGTGGTAATGCGTTTAGGTGTGCCATTGGGCAAGTCCATGGTATATAAACGATTCAATACTGTAAAGGCAATTTGTTTGCCATCGGGCGAAACTACTGCATCGCGTATTTGCGTAGCGATGATGTCTTTATCGTCTTTGATAGGATATTTGAAATCGGTTAACGTTGGGCCTATTAGAAACTCGGTCTCAATTTCAAAAGGAATATTTACCGCATTGCCTCCTGCTACAGGTATGCTGTAAAATCTACCGCCATAAGATGCAATCACATTTTTACTATCGGGTGTAAACGACATGGCCGGCAATACCCCCAGAGGGGCGATTGACTCCTGCTCGTCTCGTTGTACAGGATAGGCCAGCCACTTTTCATCCCCATTTTTTAAATCGCGCAAAATCAAACCGGTTTTATCGTTGTATCGCGAACCATACACCAACCAGTTACCATCTGGCGAAAGCGTGGGTGTAAAGGCTGAGCCATAACGTGCAGTTTCATTTTGTGATTCACCCGTTTCGCGATCGTAAACACCTAATTGATATTGGGGCAACTGCGCATTGTAATTCCATGCATTGTTGCGTAATGAAAACCAGATGTAGCGGCCATCTGCACCAAAGGCGGGTTCAATTGTCTTTAAATTATCGGGCTTGCTGATGACNTGCGCCCCGGAACCTCCGTCCTTATGAAACATCCATAACTTGAGATTGCGCACCCCGCGCGATCCGATAATGTACGCGCCATCGGGAGTCCACTCGGCCGATTGATAAATTTCGTTGTTACCTTTTGTTACCTGAAGCGAATCGGATTTATCCAATGCAAACCACCAGATATTTTGGCCACCGCTCCGGTCGCTGATGAACAACAATTTNTTGCCATCGGGACTAAACTTGGGGTGCGAGTCGAAGGCCATTCCGCTTGTAAACTGAACGGGTTTACCACCCGCAATGGGCATGGTAAAAATATCGCCCAGAAAATCGAAGGCAATGGTTTTGCCATCGGGACTTACATCCAGGCTCATCCAGGTACCTTCATTGGTTTTAATGGGTACACGCCTGCCTATTTCGAGGGGCAGGTCTTTCTTTTGGGTTTGGGTTTTTCTTTCTTGNGTGGTGTCGGCCTTCTCCTCTTTNTTAGGGACCTGGGCCAAGGTGGCCATGCTTAAACATACAAGCATCGCGCAAAGGGGNGTAAAGAATTTATTCATGCGTATGGCTTTAACAATAGATCGTTACCAAAGCAAGATAGAAAAGGTTACTGGATTTTGATGAGGGGTAAAAACAGCAACCGCAAAGGCGAGGAGATGCTGAGAACAATTGCCCCGCTGTTCGGGATTTGTAATCCCGAACCAAGATGAACAAGATTTTAAATCTTGCCTATCTGTAGGTCGGCATTACAAATGCCGACCAGCTTAGGTAAGCCCGTGCTACAAAGGAGTCATCGCGGTTGGGCATTCGATCTTATATAACCAAGACACAGGCGTAAATCCCAAGCCGCGATCCTGATGAGACCTGTTGAGCTACCTATGAAAAGCCTTTCTTAGAAAACTCGTGCTGCTTCCGTGGGATTCCGGAATTCGCAAGTCGCTTTGATGAAGGCCCCGCTGTTCGGGATTTGCAATCCCGAACCAAGATGAACAAGATTTTAAATCTTGCCTATCTATAGGTCGGCATTACAAATACCAACCAGCTATGAATATATCTTACCTTACTAAATTACAAATTCCATCAATCATACTCCCCGCTCCTCCACAATGACATTTCATAGTAACGGGTACACATGATGCCACAACGCTGCTCATAGAAGCGCTAATGCGTTGCGTCTTTTCTCACCACTTTCCGATCTACCCATTGCAGCAACAGGATAAAGGCAACTCCAAAAGCAATCAGTCCGGGATAACCCGAGATAAATGAAAACACACCCATAGTCCACGCTTTTGTTATGGTCAGCACAACAACCAATGCAATTACTGAAAGAAAAATTCCAAATGCGAGCCAACGAAAATCGCGTTGTTCTTCCCGCTTTTCAATAATAGCAAGAATACGATCGGCAAATGATATCGGAACATGAAATGCGGGTTCTTGTTTTACTTTATTAAACACAAGCTGGTACGCCTTCCCATCATTGCTCTGCACCGGTATGCCGGCCTCAATCTGCTTTTGTAATTCTTCGTCTTTCATACTGCTTCTTTTCCAAGGTACTGCTTTACTTTTTCTTTCAACAACTGCCGCGCACGGAACAAATAATTCTTTACTGTGCCTTCGGGCAAACCCGTTATTTCTACAATTTCCGGATATGACATTTCCTGCACATGATAAAGTGTAAGAATAGCCTTATACTGCGGGGGCAGCTTTTCAACCAGTGTTAATACAATCTGGTCCAACTGCGCATCGGCCAGGGTTTCACTGGCATCGTCCACCGCAATAAACCTTTCGATGTGGGTTTCATCTTCCGGTAAATCACTAATTTTTATCTTTCGCTTCCGCAGGTGGTTGATGCCGTGCCGGTATGCAATGGTGGCAATCCACGTGCTTAACTTTGATTGAAAAGTGAACTCTTTCAACTTCTCATGTACCTTCAAAAACACATCCTGACAAAGTTCCTCGCGGTCTTCCGGTTTATCAATCAGCCGGCCAATCATGTGGCTCACCAGTCTTTCGTGTTGTTTAATCAGCATGCGAAATGCCTGCTGATCGCCACGTAAAACCTGCCCCACCAGGGCCTTGTCATCAATCATTTCCGGGTTAGACACGCTGAGGTTTACGGATGTTGCAGGAATTTAGTTAAAATATTGCCGCGGGTGGCCCGGTAATAGACTAATGTAAAGGTGTTCAATCTACTGGATTCCGGAATTCGCCAGACCCGGATCGAAACGCGTTCCACGGAATTTAATCCGGATTGATAATACGGAGTTAAAATATTTTTCAAATCCGCTGCAACATTGCCCGCAGGGCCGGTGTCTTACGCCTCAAAACAAAATTCAGAATCTAAAAATCAAAAAATATGAGCCACGCCTTAAAAGATGTTTTAATGCCCNTTGTTATAATTGGAAGTTTTGGGGCCTCCATTTACTTCTTCACCAAAGTAATGACCGACTACATTCTGAAAAAACGAATGATTGAAAAGGGGTTTGTGAATGAAGACACGCAGGCAATCTTCAAACAACACACGAACGATGGTCGCTTTAGTGCATTAAAGTGGGGATTGATTATTTTCTTTGCAGGACTTGCATTGGTCATAATGGAATTCATTCCAACCGGCCCAGAGTCGCCCCTCCCTTATGGTTTGTTTGCTTTATCTGTTTCGCTGGGCTTTTTGATCTACTATTACTTTGTTAAAAATGAAATAAATAAATAAATGAGACGGTCAATCTTCGTATTACTAATAGCTTCTGCGATGGGCGGTGTGGTAATGGCCCAATCTTCAAAACAGGAATTATTAACCGGCACCTGGGTATTAACGTCTGATGAGATGTCAGGCATTGGCAAGCACCAATCGTTGCCGCAGGAAACTCAAATCAGCTTTTCGGAGGACGGTAACTGGCAGGCAACAGCATCCATCCAAAATGCGAAGCAGGGCCAATGGCGCCTGGAGAATAATGGCAAGTCGTTGGTATTAATTTCGGACGAAGAAATCCGGTACCAGGTTCTTGCACTTTCGAAAACAACGCTATCGCTTCGTTTGAAGAAACAAACGGCAACCTACACTCTTTCCTGGTCAAAAAAATAGCCCCTCAAGTATGATTAAAAACTATTTTAAAACAGCAGTGCGCAGCTTAATGCGGCACAAGTTTNTTTCAGCAATTAACGTGTTGGGTCTTACCATTGGTATGTCGGTATGCATGGCTGTTATCATGCTGGTAGCCGATCAATTGAATTACGATCGCCATAATTCCAAGCGACATAACATTTACAGAGTAACCACCCACGCGGTAGATCAACACGGGGTAATCAACGACAATCAACCCAATGCCGCTTCGCCTTTGCCCTTGCGCCAGGAATTGCTCGAAAATTATACCGGTTTAACACAGGCAGTACGAATAATGAAAGGTTTTGGTAATGGCTGGCTTGAGTTTGAAAATCAAAATGTAAATATTCCGTTGGCTGGTNTTNTTGCCGATGCCGAAGTGCTCACTNTTTTCGAGTATAAACTACAATATGGCGATGCTGCCACTGCACTAAAAGAACCATACTCCGTTGTACTTACACGCACTGCCGCCAACAAACTTTTTAAAGAAGAAAACNCCCTTGGGCAAACCATTACCGTTGGTGATTTAGGAACATACACGGTTACAGGTGTTTTGGAANAAACAGAAAATAAGTCGCACATCGTATTCGAAGCATTGGCCAGCATGGCTACGGTTAATTCGTTACCCGGCAAAGACCAGCTTACCGACTGGACAAATTACTGGAATGGATACACTTACATTTTAGTTGGCGAGGGGCAATCATCCGAAAGTGTACAAGCCAATCTCGACAAAATTTATGAGCAACACATTGGCCGTATAACCGATCCGAATGTGTACCGGATGCGGTTTGCGTTGCAACCTTTAATGGATATTACACCCGGGCCGTTAACCAACAATCCTATCGGGCCCATTTTGCCCTGGTTCTTCATTTATTTCCTTGGTGGATTAGGGCTTGTGATTCTGCTCACATCCTGTTTCAACTTCACCAACCTTTCCATTGCCCGATCTTTAACCCGCGCCCGCGAAATTGGTATTCGTAAAGTTACGGGTGCTGCACGCTGGCAAGTGTTTACCCAGTTTCTAAGCGAATCGATCATCATTGCTTTACTGGCCTTAACACTCGGATTTGTGTTGTTGCTTTTATTAAAGCCTGTAATTCTGCAACTCAACTTTGCGCGCATTTTTCATTGGGACCTGGAATCGAACACGCTGGTACTGGCAGCCTTTGCCCTATTTGCTGTGGTAGTTGGTGTGCTGGCGGGTTTCTTTCCGGCAGTTGTGTTATCAGGCTTTCAGCCGGTAAAGGTGTTGAAGAATTTCGGCAACATGAAGTTGTTCTCGCGCATGGGATTGCGCAAAACGTTGCTGGTAGCACAGTTTACACTTTCGCTATTCTTCATATTATCGGCCATTGTCCTTTACAATCAGTTCAATTTGTTTTTAGGCCAAAGTCATGGGTTTAATATGGTTCAAAACATCTCGATAAAACTCAATAACACTTCGGCCCAGCGTTTAAAAAATGAATTAACGAAACATCCTAACTTAACACACATCACGGCCGCTTCTCATGTGCCTTCTGCCGGAGTATCGTATGGCACTGCCTTAAAGCGCAACCTGAGCGATACCGAGGGTTTACAATTGGATTACTTCCTGGTAGATGAAGACTATCTGAACAATATGGATATCAAGCTGGTGGCTGGCCGCTTCTTTGAAGCCGGGGCCGACAGTATTAATAAAGAATATATTGTGATTAACGAACAGGCCGTTTCCAAATACAACTTTGGATCAGCGCAAGATGCCATTGGTCAGCAACTTATTCAAGAAGAAGATTCGTTAAGGCGCACCATCATTGGCGTTGTTTCGGGGTATAATCATCGCGACCTTACGAGGGAGATTTCGCCCATGGCTCTATTGTATGATCCCGCGCAATTCAACGTGGTACAGGTTTCTTATGTGGGTTCGTACGAACAGGCTGTTGCTGCTATCGAAAAGTCGTGGGCAGCCATTAATCCCGATCTTAAAATCGATTACAAAACGGTTGATTCCGAAGTGAAGAAATTTTATGAAATCATTTTTGGCGATATTGTTTCGGTGCTAACCGTTATTGCCTCGCTTGCCATTCTCATCTCGTGCTTAGGCTTACTGGGCATGGCTACCTACACCCTGGAAACGCGCATTAAAGAAATCTCCATTCGGAAAGTTCTCGGTTCCAGCAATGGCTCGTTGATTGTGTTGCTATCAAAAGGATTTGTTGGGTTGCTATTGATCGCTGTTGTGATAGCCGTACCCCTCGCTTATGTGGCAAACAAATTTTGGCTTGAGCTGATTGCCTATCACACTTCCTTCGATGCCCCTGTAATTCTTATCGGGGTGTTGATTTTGATCTTGTTTGCCATTATTACGATCGGTTCGCAAACCCTGCGTGCAACGTTTGTAAACNCGGTAGAAAACCTGAAGGAATAATCAACTTTCCTTCAGGTTTATACTATCGTTTCAACACAATAAAACCATTTATGGATTTGCCATTTGCAAAGTCTATTTTGTAAAAATACGTTCCGGAGGGCAGCTCTTTTCCCGAATCGGAAGTTCCTGTAAAGATCTGCGTTTGGTTGTTGTGGTTTTCAGTTTTAAAAACAATATCGCCCCACCGGTTAAGAATTGTTACTTTGTTATTGCTTGCCCCATCAATTACATCTAAATATTTAAGGTAAAAGAAATCATTGATGCCATCGCCATCCGGAGTAATCAAAAACATCCCCAAAAAGGGATTGGTAATCAGATTTGAATTATCTTACTCTTAATAAGTGGAGGGTGTGCACCGAATCCTTGCAGGAGCATAAATACCCTGGCTACCGGAAATAAAATCATAGTACCATGATCATTCGAATCCTAACACTTGGCATTACCTGTAGTTTAGTTACGTTTTCAGGCACAAAAGAGAATGCTTCGATAGCTGATTTAGCTCATGTTTCAATCAGGCCTCCGTTTCAGGATGGGCTCAAACACATAAAGCCAAAGGTTGGTTTGAGCTTTGAGTATAATCCAGAAGCCGAAAAAGAATCTATTCGCTTACAAACCTTACAGAAAAAAATTGACAAGGGAGAAATCAAATACGAAAATCTACCGGAAAGCGAACAGCTTGCCCTTGATGATTTGGGACAAACGGGTGGTTACTGGTCGGTAGGCGTAAGTCCCGTACCGCAATGGATTGATGAATTTCCACCATCAAAACTATGGGCTTCCTCTACGCTTACAGCCTCCAAAAACGCAAATTATGATGTAGCCAACCTGATGGATTATGATTTGCGAACGGTATGGAGTGAAGGTGCAAGTGGAAATGGTATTGGTGAATTTGTTGCCATTCAATTTCCGGGAAAAATAAATTCGGAAGAGAAACCATTTTAACATCTGTAACGCTGCTCAATGGCTTTGTAAAAAGAAATGACTTGTGGAGCAAAAATGGCAGGGTTAAATCAATTAAACTTTATTTAAACGATAAACCGTTCGCGTTTTTGGATGTGGACGATTCGCGCGCTTACCAAACGTTTAATCTTGGGCGCATTTCTTCTGCCTCTGGCTTTACTCTAAAATTTGAGATTGCAGAAATATATCCCGGAACAGTGTATGAAGACGTAGTACTCTCGTATCTTGATTTTGATGGGGATGGGGTGTTATAAATAAGCTGTGCCTGCTTATGAATCGGGCGTTCTTACTCTCTATTTAAAGTGCTTTAATTTAATAACCTCTTCGGGTTTTAAGAAGCGCCATTCACCCCGGCCCAAATCTTTCTTATCGAGGCCGGCATACACTACCCGATCCAGTTTTTCAACCACGTACCCGAGCGATTCAAAAATTCTGCGCACAATCCTGTTCCACCCAATGTGCAACTCAATGCCAATGGTTTTATTATCGCCTTCAATAATGGCCAGGTCATCCACCATGGCTCTTCCCTCTTCCAGGTAAATACCATCCTTAATTTTCTGAAAGTCATTTTTGGTAATGGGCTTATCCAACTCCACTTTGTAAATTTTCTTTACGTTGTAGCTGGGATGGGTGAGTTTATCGGCCAGGTCTCCATCGTTTGTCAATAACAATAACCCGGTTGTGTTTCTGTCCAATCGCCCCACCGGATAAATCCTTGCCTTACTTGCACTCGCAACCAGGTTCATTACGGTTTTGCGCTCCTGCGGATCGTCTGTCGTTGTAATAAACCCTTTCGGTTTATTTAATAAAACATAAACCGGATCCTCGGCTTTAAGTTTNTTGCCTTCGTAACGAACGTCATCCGTTACTTTTACTTTGTGACCCATTTCTGTTACAACTTCACCGTTCACAGTAATCAAGCCCATCTTAATTAATTCATCGGCTTCTCTGCGACTGCCCACACCACTGTTAGCGATGAATTTATTCAACCGGATTAAATCCGAATCAGACTTTGGAATATCAACTTTTGGACCCCGTTTGGGCGAGGTTACATCGCGTAGTTTATTGTACGGTTTACGTTTGTATGGAAGGCCATAGTTTGAGCTACTGTCTTTATCTCCTTCGTTATCCTGTTTTCGCCCGTAAGGTTTCCTGGTAAACCGGGCGGGNCCACCACTTCTCGAATCAAACCTGCCACTGTCTCTCTTTTTGAATGCCGCTTTCTCATTTCCTTCCGTAGCATCAAAACCTCCTCGTTTTTTAAATGGCCGTTTATCATCTGAATGATCAGATTTTCTCTTGTCAAACCGAGGATTGTCTGACCGAAAGGATCGCTTCTTAAATGGCCTTTCATCACCACCTTCAGATTTTTTCCTGGCAAATCCACCAGATGGTTTTGAGAACCCNGCCCCTTCTGCTGCCTCCGGCTTATCGGATTGAAAGGATCTTCTTTTAAATGAACCNCTCGCTGGAATCAGAATCTGACCTTCTGAATGCTGGCTTGCCCGATAAGCGGCCAACCCGGGATGGGCGTTCTGAATCCTCACTTCGATCAAATTTTTNGCGCGGACGCCCACTGTTAAATCTATCTTCAGGTTTATCCTTACGGGTACGAAAAGACTTTTCAGCATTTGATCGTTTCCCAAATGAAGTTGTTGATGATTTGCGTGGACGTGCCATAGCGATATAAGTTAGATAGCCAATTGACACGGTTGCCAGTTAGCCGGTACTAAAGGTCGGATTAAAAATGATAAAGTGGAATTTTAATTCCACGGTCTAAAAATGGATTACTGATTTTCGGGGTTTCACCAATGGTGTTCACCTCGCTGGTAAAGTCTTTGGGTGTTGGGAGTTCGTTTATGTCATTAATACCAAAGTACTCCATAAACTTTGGACTGGTTCCATACAGGATCGGGCGGCCAATGGTTTCAGCTTTGCCCAAAATCTCAATCAAGCCTTTGTCTAATAATTTCTGTACCGCATAATCGCAGTTTACACCCCGAATATTCTCCACATCGGTTTTAGAGATGGGTTGTTTGTAGGCAATAATCGAAAGCGTTTCCATTGCCGAGGTGGACAATCTCTTNTTAGATTGCTGCTTCAGCATAATGCCGATGCTGGCCTGGTATGCTGGCTTCGTTAAAAACTGATAACCGCCTCCAGCTTTGTAGAGTTGAAAGGAATACTCTTCGCCCTGAAACTTTTCTTCAATTCGGGTTAAAGCTCCCTGGATATCTTCTTCCGGTACATCGGCATTAAACATTTCAGAAAGACACGCCTTGATGTCGGCCAGTTTTGCCGGTGTAGGCGAGCAAAANATTAAAGCCTCGATGTGATTCTGTAGAAAATCCATATAACTATAAAAATTGGCAGTTGACAACTAACAATTTGACAATCGGGTTCAACAATGAAACTGTTGTCAATTGCCTATTGTCAGTTGCCGTTTGATTAATCCTGTTTCATCATTTTAGCCTCGATCGACTGCGTGGTGTGCGGCACCGCAATCAATCGTTCTTTGGGTATTAATTTTCCGGTAACAGAACAAATACCGTAGGTGCGATTCTTTATGCGAACCAGTGCATTCTCCAAATTGGTAATATACTTTAGTTGACGTGCCGCCAACTGGCTCAGGTTTTCTTTTTCAGCAGTTTCAGCACCATCTTCCAAAACTTTTGTATTACCGCCCGATGTGGCATCGGTGCCGGCATCATTGTTCCGGTTTAATGTTTCTTTCAGAATTTTGAATTCCTCTCTGGCCTTATCCAGTTTACCCAAAATCAGGGTTTCAAACTCTTTCAACTCATCATCGCTGTAGCGGGTTTTATCCTCATTTACAGGAGCCGCTTTGGCTGGCTTATGCGCAATGGGGCGCTGATTAATGATGGGAAAAATATTGAGTTGTGAAGGCGACAGTTTAATGGGTGGAGCTATTGACTTCCGCTCGGCCTTTTTGGGTTCTACAGGCTCAGCCGCTTTCTTTATAACTGGTTTCACCACCTCTTTTTAACAACCTTTTTACAGGCGTTTTCTTTGCAACTACTTTTTTAGCAGGTGCAGCTTTTTAGCAGCCTTCTTAGCCGGTGCCACTTTCTTTGACTTGGCTTTTTTAGCAACCGGTTTTGCTTTAGCTACTTTTTAGCTTTGGTAGCGGGTTTGGCTTTGGTTGCTTTCTTAGCGGGTTTGGCGGGTTTTTCTTTGATTTGGCCATAGAGCAATTCCTTTCTTAAGGGTTTTGAAAAAGATGGGCAAAAATACGGGCAAAGGGTTAAAACAAAAATGTATAGCGAAGGAGTTATTCGATAAAATCGATACAATTACCGCAGGTTACTGCCTGAAAATGAAGCTACTGGCAAAAAATGATGCATTTATCTTCTGATCATACGGTTATGCACCAGAAATAAGTGGTTGCACAAGGTAGTGCTTATGCAGTTCATCATCTTGCTATCACCACCCGCTTTCTAAAGGTTCTAACCTGGCCATCCAACTGAAAAAGTTCAACCCAAACAAAGTAATAACCCATACGGGCCCGGGTTCCATCATCGCGGTCGCCATCCCACCGAAAGAACCCGTCAATGCCCAGCGTTTCATTATTAGCCAGTTCTTTTATCACACGTCCCTGCTGATCGGCTATTTTCACGTTGGCAACCCAACCGGATTGATCAAGCTTATACCGAATCCGGGCAAAATCCTGCCCCGGCCTGTCAACAGAAAATATCTCAGGATCCACCTGTATTTCATCACCAGTAAAGCTCCCTTCGGGTTTTGAATTTGAGTTGATATAACCGGGNGTTGCAAACCCTGCCGCACTTGCAGCCGACTTCCAATTATTTTTNTTCAATGCTGACTCATGCGCTGAAATCCGTTCGAGCGACACCCCTTCTTTGTCCTTCAACAGGGAAGTGTGAAAATCGTCTTCATAAATCAGGTAGTCCAGGTTGAGGCCGCTATCAGAAACCAATGCTACCGACCCGGCATCGTCATTCAGGGAAGGTATTGTAGCAATTAAAAAATTTGTTTCCATTGCCAACGGATAGTGATCTTTAAGAACTATCCCATTGGGGGTTATAGCCAGGAATGAATCAGGCGAAAGCAGCACATCATTCGTACTCATAATGTTTGCATTCCTGATTTCACCATTTTCAAAATTGGCCAACGACCAGTTCTTCAGGTTGATGTACTTATCGGAGCGATTAAATACCTCCACAAAATCAACACCTCCCGGCCGCGGATTAAATAGGATTTCATTCAGGAGTACATCGCCCACATCGGCAGTTTCGGGCAAGGCAAATACTTTCTGGTTGTGTGTTTCCTGAATAAGATTACCGGCACAATCGCGCAAGCCGGAAATTGTTACAGAATAAAGTTGTCTAAGCTGCAGGTGGTTATTTAGCGTAATGCGAAGTTGCCGCAGCGATGTGGATGTAAATTTGATCTCAGAAATAGTAAGAGCCGGCTCAAACGAAAACAAATATTGGCTTACTGAAGCTTCAAGTTTCTCATCGAACGTGAGTATCAATTCCGTTTCAGAAGGAACAGCAACGGATAACAACTTCGGGCCGGTTAAATCCGGTTTTTCGGTATGCACCGAGTTTAGGTGGCCNGGTGTACCTCCTTGCGGGGCTTTACTGGCAATCCAGTTTGTTTCTTCACCACAAATATTTTGGAGGTCAATGAGTTCAAGCGTCCAGCCACCGGCCTGTTTGTCTTCATCGGCATACCACGATAGATTAAAATTTACAGAATCAATAAGTTGATTACCGGGCGCATACAACCGCAGTGCTTCGCCTGCATTATTGATGGTTGGAAAATTGGCTACACCCAACACATTCCCAAACGCATTAAATAGCGATGCATTTGCAGACGCGGTAACAATCAGGTAGTGTGCCGGAGAAAGAATATGAGCAGGCAATGTCGCGGTTGAACTCCCATCAGTAAAACGCCAACCAGCTAAGTCAACCGGGTTGGCACTGCGGTTATAAACTTCAATAAACTCGGCATCGGGCAACCCAATCTGCGGGGTGGGGTCTGCAAAAATTTCGGTAAGGATTACATCTTTGTAAGAAACAGGCAGTGCTTGAAAAAACATAAAAGGTAAAACCACTTCATCCATCGTATTATCCACTATATCGGCTACTCCTTTTACTGTTAACTGATTAATAATTCCATTCTGAAAGTTTTGCGTGTAGGTAAGTAACGCGGCTTTTTGGTCGGGCTGAAGTTGTGCGCTTGCAGGGTTCCCCAATCCATTGGATGCCGTATAATTGCTGATGGTTTCGGCAGAGGTTGTTTGTACGGGTTCGCTAAAGATAACCTGCAGTTGATACTGATTCAGAACCATTACCTGTTGCACTACCGGAGGCTCCGTATCTAATATGATCTCCCCTGCGTAGATGTCATCGAAGAAATGTTTATTGAAAAAACTGGCGGTTGATTGTTGTATCCTGATTCCAAANAACTGCGATGTTAAAATGGTATTATCGGTGGCCGTACCTTCTGTAAAGTAAGATGCTCCACCGGTGGCATCGCGTTGCAACGTCCAGAGGTTATCCGCATCGCGAGTTACTTTTATGCGGACTGTATTATTGGATTCATTCGTAACGCCATCGGTTCCGTTGATGATAAGCGCGGGNGTTCCGTTTACAATTTTATACAAACTGATTTCGTCCGGTGTGCCACCAATCCGGACAAAGTACCCGTTTAATGTGGCGCTGGTTAGGTTGGCCTGATCGGCCATCAGAAATACATCCACCACGTTGGCGCTGGAGGTATTGAATTGCAGGTTAACCCAAAATTCCCATTGAGCGTTGGTGGCCCGGCTGGAAGGCGTTGTAATGTAAAATGAACTTGAGGCTACTGCAGAATTGGAACGAAGTTGATTGGAAACAACCACCCAGTTGGCTGCATTATCGGGTGTCCACTCCGGATTGTTCGTTAGGTCGCCATCGGTAAAATTGTCTGTTACCTGGGCAAAGCAAACGCTTGCGTTAAAAAGACTAAACAGGATGATGCATATTTTCTTCATCGCTTGCGTTCAATAAATTATGTTTGCACCTCTTTAAAAATACAAATAAAAATGAGACTAGCAGTAGTAGGAGCAACCGGCCTGGTTGGCCAGGAATTGCTCAGGGTGCTGGAAGAGCGCCAGGTAGAATTTGACGAATTGTATTTAGTGGCATCGGCCAAATCGGTAGGCCAGAAGATAAAATTTAAGGGTAAGGAGTATGCCATANAAAGCATGGAAGAAACCGTGGCATTGGCTCCGGATGTTGCCATCTTTTCATNNGGTGGCGGTACTTCGTTAGAGTGGGCCNCCNGGTTTGCCGAAAAAGGTACGGTAGTAATTGATAATTCTTCGGCCTGGCGCATGGATCCTACCAAANAATTAATTGTGCCCGAAATAAACGGCCATGCCTTAACAAGCGAGGACCTGATTATTGCCAACCCCAATTGTTCAACCATTCAAATGGTAATGGCGCTTGCTCCCTTGCACAAANAATACAAGATCAAACGCATTGTGGTTTCAACGTATCAATCTGTAACCGGTACCGGCAAGGATGCAGTGCAGCAAATGATGGAAGAACGGCAGGGAATTACGAATGGTATTAAAGTGTATCCGCATAAAATTGATATGAATGCATTGCCGCATATCGATTCTTTTCTGGACAATGGTTATACCAAGGAAGAAATGAAAATGGTGAATGAAACCCGCAAAATTCTGGAAGACCAAACCATTGGGGTTACCTCTACCACGGTTCGTATTCCGGCCATTGGCGGCCACTCCGAAGCGGTTAATGTGGAGTTTTATTCCGACTTTGATTTAAAGGAGGTGCGCGAAATATTAGAACAAACCNCCGGGGTAGTTGTACAAGATGATGTAAAAAATAATGTGTACCCCATGCCTATTAACTCCAAAGGGAAAGACGAAGTGTTTGTTGGGCGCTTGCGCAGAGATGAGTCTCAACCCCACACATTAAACCTGTGGGTAGTGTCTGATAATTTGCGCAAAGGAGCAGCCACCAATGCCGTGCAAATTGCAGAATACCTAATGGAGAAGAGCCTGGTGGGTTAACCGCAAGCAGCAAAAGGAAACAAAGGAAAGCAGGTATAAAACAGCCTCAAATTGATAGCCTTTTTATATTTACCTAAGTTCATAACAATGGTTTATGATATCAAATGTGGCTTTTCTGTCTGCTTCGTCTGGAATTTGTAAAAGTTGCGCTTCCCGTTCAGAGCCACTACCTTCGCAATTCAAAAAACTGAAATATGGAAATTTTAAAGAAATACGGTATCTGGATTNTTCTCGGATTACTCGTGATTTGGGGTATCAGCATGTATAACGGCATGGCCCGGTTGGATCAAACCGTGAAACAAGCCTGGGGCGATGTAGAATCAGACTACCAGCGAAGAAGTGATCTTATCCCTAACCTGGTAAACACAGTTAAGGGTTATGCTGACTTTGAACAAGAAACCCTGACTAAAGTTGTTGAAGCAAGAGCCAGTGCTACCCAGGTAAAAATTGATGCTTCTAATTTAACACCCGAAAATCTTCAGGCATTTCAGCAGGCACAGGGTGGTTTAAACTCGGCTTTAGGAAGATTGCTGGCAGTAGCAGAAAACTATCCCGATCTGAAAGCCAACCAAAACTTCTTAGACCTACAGGCGCAATTAGAAGGAACGGAAAACAGAATCTCTGTTTCGCGCAAGCGGTTTAACGATGCGGTAGGCCAATACAACCGCGCTATTGTTGGGTTTCCACGCTCATTAATTGCCAGCATGGGCGGCCATACCGAAAAAGGGTACTTCAAAGCCGAAGAAGGTGCTGATAAAGCTCCGGAAGTGAAGTTCTGATTGGAAGAAATTTGAATCGTCCTAAAATAAGTTGAGAGATTTATATAAATCCCGGTTGCTTCAGCCGGGATTTTGCCTTTTCTAATTTTTCTTCGGTGAATTTCATTTCGGGCAACTTAAAGATATTAAATAAGCCGATGAATTTGCCCGTTGATTGACCTCACTCATGGTGCAAATCCTGCACGTCCCTGTTCCCCGACACCGAACGAAATTAAGAAATTACTTTTAATACCTACACCAAACCCCGCATTGCATAAACATGTTAGCATTTCGTGCCGGTTAGTCCAAGTCCAAAACTATTTTTAGGTTCTCTCTCACTCTCTCAGCCGTGTCGCTGTCTACTTCTCCAACTTTTCTTACCAGTCGTTTATTATCAATTGTTCTTACTTGGTCAATCATTATGCCGCAGTCCTCCTTGAGTCCGAACTTAGATTTTTAAATGAACTCTCAAAATCTCAGAGTCCGGCTTGACGTTTGTCGTTATCGGGCAAACGATGGTCGATGGATGCTCCTTATTTAATAAGTCGGTCTGAACAACAATAACAGGTCTGATTTTCCCGGTTTCTGTCCCCATTCTTGGGTTTTGGTCAGCAATCCAGATTTCGAATTGCTTAATCTTCATCGTTCAGTTTTTCAAACTCAGCTAAGACCTTTAATGAGTCCTTTGCAACGATTTTTGATTCCTTACTCATTTGTTTTGACAGGAGCCTCCGCTTGTGAAGGCGGTTGTAGAATTCAATAGCCTCGTTTATGTATCTATTTCGGTTCTTTTTAATCTTTGTCACGATTTTCTCAGTCTCCTGGAAAATGTTGTCCTCAAGTTTTAATGATAGATTTTTCTTCATAGTATTACCTTTGTCTAAAGGTATATACTTTTAGATATACTCGAAATTTGTTTGGGTGTCCACCAGCATGACGCCCAACGTTTGTGTTTATGCAGTGTGGGGAATAGGAGGCTTTAAAAATGGAGCGCAGCGGAATGTTAAAGCCGACCTGCTCCGAACTGTCCCCCGTGACCAAACTACATTATGAAACATAAACTTTAATTTAACACCAAACCCCACATTGCATAAACATTTTTTGTTGTAGGTAGGGCGGTTTCGTCAGACCGTTATATATAATAGAGTCTTTGTCGTTAGTAATGTCGGAATTGTCAAATGAGTCAATGTCTGCCGTTGAATTTACGGTCATGACGGAACCGTCCAACGAAACACCGTTAAAACGTTATTGTCTGCGGTTGAGAAATGCCTTACGTTAATGAAATTGTCTGCGTACAGCTAAAATCTTGTCTGCGTATTCTGTTTGTTTTTGCTATCCAGATTTTTCAAACTTATAACAAACTTAATTTGTTTTGGCTATTTTTTTATTCTTAATCTTTTCTAACTCTTCTTTGAGGTTCGTAGTAGCAAATTCTATTCTACCCACTTGTTTCATGCAGTTCAAATCCAGTTTTATTGATGGCGCCTGCAAAAATGATTTTACAATATTAAATGAACAATCACTGGAGTGCATTGCAGCGTGTGAGGCATTGGGAACAACAATTAGCATAGAATTGGTGAGTGATTGTACGGCTGCTTCTCCATAGAAAGGTGGAGTGCCAGGGTCGTATGCCCCAACAAGAACCAATACTGGTAAATCGCCCTTCACTGCTTCAAAAAACTTGTCATTAGGACTTTCTGGTCGAAATGTGTCACATAGATTTAGATAGCTTGACATTGATAAAGAAGCGAGATGAGGATACTCCTTCTCCAATGAATCAGGAGATTCTTCAGGTGTTCTTGGTTTGCATTCATAGCAAGTTATGGCAGCCCCTTGAATATCATTTACTTTTCCATAGGCTCCTGCAGAAGAAAGCGTTTCTACCCATGTCGCCAGCAATGAATCCTTGCCATTGGCAAATTCATGTAAAGCAAGTGGTATCAACGGTACTACATCTGTTTTATAGAAGGCCGCAACCATTGCATTGGCGAAATCATCGCCATTAAAATCAACACCATCTACTTTNAGCGGGTTTTCATTGAGCCGCTTTGCGGCTCTGGCAAAATCTTCGAGTACAGTAGGAAATTTTTGAGCAGTTGCGGAATCCTCTTTCAGATTATTTTGAATATTAACAAGTGCTGAATTCATTGTCCTGATAAAGTCAAAGCTTGGTGCATTGGGTGGAAAAGGAGAATCCAGCACCACGCTTTTCAAATGCTCTGGAAAATGCCTTATGTAAAGAAGAGAAACCATAGTGCCATAAGAAACACCGTAAACATTCCAATCTTTAATTTTTAACGCATGTCGAACCTCATCTGCATCAGCCGCCATTTGAAAAGAAGAAAACGACTGAATATCTATATTCTTTTCAAGCAGAGAAGCTCTGCATTTCATGTACAATTCTATTTCCTTGGCTTTGTACTCTTCAGTAGATGGATTTGTTTTACCAAAGTTTTTAAGTGAATCCAACGCGTCCTCACAAAGAGATGGTTCGGAATAGCCTGTACCACGATAATCAAACATGATTAAGTCATGGTTTTCTCTAAGCGTGTTCCAGTGAGTGCTATTAATATATCGTTCTGCATTGTCGAGTGTGGCAATGCCAGGCCCTCCGTGCAGATACAACAAAGGCTCGTTAGAAGAAGTGCCTGTCTTTTTNGCACGAATTGCAGCTATGTAAACCTTACCACTTTTGTCATTACCATAGGTTTGGTTCACTGGGATTTTGTAACATGACACATTACTAGAGTCTGCCCATACACTATCTATACCAATTTGTGAACAGAAACATTGGAGTGAATTATCTGACTCGGAACAAGAGATTACCAATAATCCTAAAGTAGTAGCAATCAAGTAGAATTGTCCAAGTCTAATTTTCTGTAGGATTGATGTCTGAAGCGCAGCACTTGAATATTTATTCATATGTACTCAATCTGTTTTTTAAATTAGTTGCCTCGCGTTAAATAATTTAGTCGTCACTATTTTCGTCCGACCGCCTTACCTACAACGTTTGGCTATTTGCAGTTGCGGGCATAGGAGGCTTTAAAAATGGAGCGTAGCGGAATGTTTAGCGCGACCTACACGTCACTGTCAATCGTGACAAAACGTTGCTTGAAACTAAAACTACAAATTTTCACCAAACCCCGCCACTGATTATGCACCGTGTTGGCAGTAGTGCCGTCATTCTCGAAACTTAATCGAAATCTCAAGGTGTCCACCGAGCCCTTCAGTAATAATTCTCTGAAGAGTCGAGAATCGAACGTCCTTTAAATCTTTCTCAAGTTTTGAAATGTAAGACTTATTTGTCCCCGATAACTCAGCAACTTGTTCTTGAGTCAGTCCTTTTTCTTGTCTCGCTTGTTGAATAAGAACTCCAAGTCTGAATGCTTCGTAGTCAGCCTCAAATTTGTCCCTTTTCTTTGTCCCTCTTTTACCTACCTTTTTGTCGATAAACTCACTTAGGGTTGTTAAGTTTTTTTCTTCATAATACTCACGTTTAATTTTCTCAGCTCTCTCAATTTCTCTGGCAGGAGTTTTNTGTGTTTTCTTTTGAATCCCATGTCCGATTACAACCAAATTGTTGCTGTCAAAAAAGCAGAAGATTCTAAAGATGTCACTACCGCTTTGAACACGGATTTCATAAAGTCCGTTCGTTCCCTCCAAATGTTTGAAATAGCTCTCTGGGATTCTGTCCAGGTCTTCAATTGCTCTCAAAGTCCAAAGGATTTTCTTTTGAACCTTTGTTGTCTGGTCATTATAGAAGTCTTGAAAATAGTCCTTATAGAATAGGAGGTCACGTTTTTGTCCACAGGTCAAAGATAAACAAAGTAGTCCAATTAGACAACTCTATTTTTTGTCGGACGGCACAACGTTGAGTGCATAAGCAGTGGCGGGAATAGGAGCGCTAAAAATGGAGCGTTAGCGGAATGTTTAGCGCGACCTACACGTCATTGTCCCACGACACCAAACGTTATTTGAAAACTAAAACTACAAATTTACACCGAACCCCGCCATTGATTATGCACATTTGTTGGCTGTAGTAATTTCTTCTCCTGCTCTTTTTAGTAAACCTTAATTCCGTACTTCAATAACTTTTTAGGTAAATAGTCGTCAAGATTTGAAATGTCGTTGTCGTTCAGTTCAATTAATTTGAAGTCATACTTTTTATAAATCTCAATCTTTATCTTTTTTCTCTCTGCGTATTTAGGGTCGTCCTCCATTCCCCAAAATTCTATGTAAACATTCTCGGTGGGAATAAAGAAGTCTGAATACACATCTTCTTCCACTGGAAGTTTTCTTTCATAAGCGTGAGCTAGCTTGTAGTCGTACAATGCGTTGTCAATAATTACTTCTGCTCTCGACCTAACCATATGGCCATCTTTAGTCCTAAATGTCGCGGGAAATTTTTCTCGGAAATTGTCGTTGGTCGTTTTTGGCGCTTCTTTTACTGTTGGTATTGTCGGTGATTCAATTGTCGTTACGTCTCTAAATGCAGATGTCAAATTTACGTTTGTCAAAACATTGTCAGGCCACAATACATAGAAGCCACCATTTTCATGTTCAAATTGTCGTCCACCAATGCTTTTACCTAATTTGGTAGTACCCCAGCCGTTTGCTTCTTGTCGAACATATACTTTCTCAATCCAACCGAGTTCTGAGAGAATTAGATTTAGTCTTTGTGACGAAATCCCAAAATGTTTTCCAATCGCTGTCGCGTTTAATAATTTAGATTTTCCCTTGTTCTGTTGTCCATTGTCAATGGAAATATTCTCAGGCCAAACTATAAACTCACCATACTTTTGACTTGTTCTCAGTTGTCCGCCTTTTTGTTTCCCCAAGTCGGTCAGCGTCCACTTATCACTTTTTCTTTCAATCCATCCAAGTCCCTTTAATTTGTCAAATAGGTCGCTTGGTTTAATCTCTAATTCATTTGCTAACGATGTCGTTGAAAGAAACTCCATATTGTCAGTCAGTCAGTTTTTGTCCTTTGTTTTTGAAACCTAAATTGTCCCGAAATTATTGCAGCCAACGTTGAGTGCATAAGCAGTGGCGGGAATAGGAGGGCTTAGCAATGGAGCGTAGCGAAATGCTAAGACCGACCTACACGTCATCGTCCCACGACACCGAACGTTGTTTGAAAACTAAAACTACAAAATTACACCGAACCCCGCCATTGATTATGCACATTGTTGCCGGCAGTACCAATGTCACGGTCTATAATTTCTAATGAGTCCACGTATGTCGTCCACATTTTTGTCCAACGGTGAAATGTTTACTTCACCAGTCCTTGTGTCAGACTTGATAGATAAAATATCTACTTCACTTTTTCCGGACTGCCGTTTTTCAATTCTTAATTCCTTTATTTCAGTCCATGAGAATGTCAAGGGTTTTCCGTCCTCATTAATCTCAATGTAATTCTTTGTCAATGTTACGATTGAACTATTGTCCAGTAACCTTTTCATTTGAGTGAAAATCATGTAAAGGGCAAATAGGTTAACCGGTATTATCAGGAATTTGATATTTTGATTTGTCGCAAATTTGTCGGTAAAGAATATAAAGTATGTCGACCCAATAATACATGCTGCAAAGAAGATAATAATGGGTAATAATTTCTTCTTGTCGTACTTAATTTCAATTTTCTCCATTGTCTAAATTTTGTTTTGGTATTGCCGGCAACGTTTGTGTATGTGACGTTGCGGGCATAGGAGGGCAAATGAAGGAGGTACGACTGATTTGCCCGACTGCTCCGAAACTGTCCCACGAGACCGAACGTTGTTTGAAAACTAAGCTACTAATTTACACGTCACCCCGCAATGGCACATACATTTTGTTACCGCCAGTGCACCCTCCCTCAGTCGGTCGTTACAAAATTGTCAAACGTGTCCAATGTAATTTTATTTGTCGTTAGTCATAGTCCGTCACTGAGCGCGGGGGCAACTATGGGAACACTGTCGGATTACACTACTCTAAAGCTTAACTTCGATATGAAACTAAAATTGAAGCACTCTTGCCAAAACTTGGGTTTGTGCATTGGAATGTGTGGCTTTGGTAAGTGTGCTGGCTCGTTTGAAACTAAAGCGGTTTTAAATGACTACCACAATTTCTACAAGTTCCTCCACTGTCCTTTGTGATATTATTGTCGCATTTCCTTCCATTTCTCACATTCCGGCATCCCACAAGGCCACACTTCACACATCTATAAAGAGTACCTCCACAATGAGAGCCCGCTGCTTTTCCTGAACATGTTGCCATAATTTTAACAATTTAATTTACAAGATTATTATTTTCTGTCCGTACTATACTAAGCTCTCTATTTCTGCCTGTAATTAGATTTGGTACTAGGCTGCTTTTTTTGAACAGGTTAAAAATAGAGTTTTTTAACTTTAACCTAACAAAAACAACAAATGAAGAAGATGCGCTTTACAGAAGCCCAGGTGATTGGGATTCTCAACGAACAAACACAACAGGATCAAAAAGTTTCGGAAGTATGCCGCAAGCATGGGATCAGCGAGGCTACGTTTTACAACTGGCGTAGCAAATACGCAGGCATGAAGGTGGACGAACTTAAGCGCCTTAAGGAACTGGAGTACGAGAATGCCAGGCTTAAGAAAATTGTAGCTAACCAGAGCTTGGAGATCGATGCCATAAAGGATTTACTCACAAAAAGTTCTAACGCCTGAGCAAAAGAACACGGCTTGGAGTATCTGGCAGAGCACCACCAGATGAGCCATGCCCAGGCGTGTAAGTTGGTGGGCTGTTCGCGAACCAAAAGTATTACCAAAGCGAATGCCCGCCAAGGATGCCGTAGTAAAAAAGCGATTGAAGAAGTTATTGGCAGCAGCCGTAAAGGAAGAACGAAAGTGATTAAGCTGGTACAGAAAAACNATCCGGAATTAGGCGATAGCAAAATCCGCAGGGTCTATGAGAACGAAGGGTTTTCGTTGAGCAAAAGACTACGCAGGCGCATTAAGGACAATCCCGCTAATCCCATCTCTATACCGCTCAAAGCCAATCAGGAATGGGCCATGGACTTCATGAGTGACGCGCTGGACAACGGACGAAGGATTCGCACCTTGAATATCATCGATCACTTCAACCGACAGTGCAAAGGCATTGAAGCAGATCTCAACTTGCCGGCTCGTAGGGTGATCGAAATTCTTGAGCGTACGATCGAGCGTCATGGAAAACCCTTGCGAATACGAACCGACAATGGACCGGAGTTTCGATCTAAACGTTTTCAATTATGGATGAAAAACAACCACATAGAATGGAGTCGCATTCAAAAAGGAAAACCTCAACAGAACGCCATCATCGAACGCTTCAATAAAACCTATCGTGAAGATGTATTGGACGCTAACTTGTTTTATTCCATTGAACAGGCTAATGAAGTAACAGCAAAGTGGGTGGATGATTACAACCAGGAAAGGCCACATCAATCGCTCCACTATCAAACTCCGATGGCTTATGCAGCGTAAGGTTTTCTTAGGCATACAAACTCTTGGAATGATCCAAAAGAAAAGCCCCGCACAAAAGGCAGGGCTTGACCATTCCAGTCGGTTGAACCTAACCCTGGCAGGTTGCTCCGCAGCAGAGCCTGATTCCGTTTCAGTTCAACAATGCAAAATTCAAATCATTAATCTATATTTACAACCTGTCAAAATTATCAGCCATTTACCTTAGAATTTGGATTCTCAAGGCAGTCGTTTCTAAATTTAATCATACCTTCACCGAATTGCTCATCTTGAATTTGAGATATTCTAAGAAACCAGTCAATAGCAAATCGATTTTCAATTTGGGTAACTAAGAATAATGTCTTATTTGATTGTGTGCTAACACCAACATAGGCCTTATCTCCATAAATATCGTAGCCTTCCTTAAGCCTAAAATTATCTTCGTCAACTAACATAATATCTTCCTTTTCTCCACCCCAGTTGTCCTTGTGTTTAGTGATAACACAATAACCCGATTGCTCGATATTTGGTAAGCAAATGCTTATAAACCATTTTTCGTCATTTTTATTATCATTCCAATACCAGACACCATTTAAATTCTCAAGATTGTTTTTTAATTCACTCTTAACATCTTTCCCTAATAGTAATGGTTTCCAAGATTCGTAGAAGTAAAGACCAATAAATAAAATTGCTAGTGCACCAAATATTTGTAGAGGGTACTTTTTGAAGAAAATATTTTCAATTGGCGGTTGTTCTGCTTTAAAATACTTTCCAAAGACTAAACCTACTAGTCCAAATATGGACCCAATCACGATACAACTTACCACCAATGCAAAGTAATTCTCACTGGAACCGATTAGGAATGATTTGCAACCTCTCAATGTCAAGAGAAACATTATAAAGAAGGTCATTAAAAAACCCCTTAAAGCGTAATTATTCATAATCTATTCCTATGTTAATAAATTCAATTTTCATAGACGACTACACCACTTATAGAATCAAAATAGTTATCACATTCATTAAAGGTCCCTTGCGTTACAAATGTCGCTTTACAATCTGATTGACTTACACTGTAGACAACACAATTATTCGCCCCAACTTCGCCTCTTATTAAGAAATCTTTATTATCAAGTTCTTTAATCTTAACTAAGAAAATTCTATAGAAGTCTGGATTAGCATCCGTTACGCTATTTAGCGCAGAGTTAAAGTCACAAGGTTTTTTTTCGGAGTTGGCATTTCACTTGGATTTGCATTTAAAACAAATATGGCATCTCCTAAATACAAGGTGTCTTTGATACCTGATTTAATCTTGGCGCGTGCAGTAAATAATTCTATATCATTATTGCTAGCAATTAGAATATCTCCATCAATGTCTATAGGAATTGCTATATCAGATATATTAATATAGTATGTGCCAATTGTATGACCTGTGCGAGTGCTTCTTATGCTAAACAAGTCATTATAGATAGTTCTCTTTTCAATTTTTAAAGTTTCATTGTAATCATCGAGTGAGTACCAAGTACCGACAAGGTTATCGTATGTCAGTGGTTTATCTCTATACGCTTCTTTATGACTAGTACTTTTATTGCAAGCAGTCAGTATAACTACTAATGCGAAAAATACTAATTTATACGTTGGAGTATTTTTAAGCTCACTACCATTTTGTTTAAGTAGATTCAGATTCATAATATTAATTAGTTACAAAAGGTGAACTCAGAGTTTAACTTATAGCAATTTGTTGAATAGTCGAGTGTGTATTTTCCATTAAAACTCTCGAATCTGTAAGTTCCCTTAAATGGGTCTTGTTCTCCTTTTAGTCCAGATATTTGAATGGATTGATTGTCAATCTTTGTCCAATTGAAATAATCTGTCCTAGCAAACCTGATTCCCTGAGTCTCTTCAAATTTGCCTGAACCATCGTTATTTATTTCGATTGTATAAACTAGTTTGATATCCGAACCCCATATGTCGGTTTTGTACCACCACGTACCAATAAATTTGGAATCAGATGTCAGCCATTTTTTCTTTTCTTGGTCTTTTTGATATTCTACTTCCGAGTTAAACCCTTTTTGTTTCCACTCTGGGGCGTACAATTGATTAATAGAGTTATAGTAATGCAGAGGGCTATTATATTCTTCATTTTTACTTTGGTTTAATATTATTCGTCACTTTAACTTTTGAAGCAGCGTTAGGAAAGGGAATATTCTTTCACCTGCTTGAAATCTTATAAAGTCATCTGTGTCAAGCCAAATCAGCCCACTCATTTGACAATTTTCATTTCCACAAATTGATGATGTGTTAGGGTATCCAATTGGCTCAACTGTATGCGTATAGATTCTTTTACGAGGTTTCGGTGGGTGTTCTTTACATCTACAAAGCGCCATAAATTGATTATTTAAAATGTTCCAGTTACTACATATTTGCCGTCATACGATGACCATTCGACCTTAAGGTTTTTATAAACAGCATCGTAACCCATTGGGTCTTGGTAGCTTGTAATTTTAATTTTACAATTGTATGTGCAATCACTAATGAGTCTTATTTCATCAATTTCAGCTTCATATTCTCCCGCTAGTTGATTAAAACCTCTGTCGCTTAGATAACCTTCAACGCCACGTTTTGCTGAGTACTCATCACCACAAACATTGCTTTTGCTATTTTTCTGTCCACTATCCGTTCTTTGAGTTCCGTCAGCCAATTCTTCTTTAGTCTTGTAAACTCGGCCTAGCAGTTCCCCGTCAACTGTATAGATTGAACACATTTTTTCCTCCGGTCTAATACTCATTCCCGTTATTGTCCCTGTTGTCCACGTGTATACACCGGGGCTCGATTGAAACAGTGGCGTCATAGGGCCGTTTATCGCAGCCTCAGAATAGTCGGTTTTTACTGTGAGAATAATAGACTGTGAGAAGCCTTGCGCTGAAATGGTTCCCTCATAAATTATTGTTACTGGCCTGCTCTCACTCTTTTGAGTTGCAGAATTTTCGGTAGTCATCTTTGACTTGGAGTCGCAACCTATAATAAATTAGGGAGACAAATATTACCAGTACTTTTAGTTGATGCCTTTCCATATAATTTGCCCTCGACTTGATAAAATTATTTCACACTAAGGCATTTGATGCTAAGAAAGGTCTTATACTTGGTGAAGAAGTAGGGGAAACAGTATTTTCCGATTCACTTGGTTTAAAAGTTTGTAAATCAGAATTTTAAAGAAAGGTGAATCACCTATCTTTATTGCAGTTTATAGTTTTATGACACGACTGACTTCATTTTTATATCTATTTCTCTTTTCCGCGCTCTCAATTGTTGTTCAAGGGCAGCCTACTTCAAATAGTCTAAAACGGTTATCAGAATCTAAAGGCAGTCTCGCTGAGGTAACTCAGTTAAACCCAGGATTTGTGAAATTTGAAATTCCAGGTGAAGTACCAGTCGAGTTTATTAAGTACATTCCACAAATTCTAATTAAGAACTCGGATGGCCTTTTTTGATGCCAGATGGAACCGGTCGGGTCTACCGAGTTGTAACAAGTATCAATAAGCCTGAATTGGTTCGGCAAGACTCGACTAATTTTTACGGATACAACTTCGGGTTTTATGCTTTCAGTTATCAAGATACCATTTACTCTTTCGGAGGTTACGGCTATTGGAGGTACAATGGGCATTTGAGAGTTTATCTTGCAAGGAAGGGTGAGTGGGAAATTGAGAATCTTAATCGAGAAATTCCATTTTCAAAAGCAGGTTATGTAGCTCCGCCAATTTGGTTTAATCAGAAGAAAGGAGAACTCTGGATAGGTTATTCAATTGATTCGAAAGAGGGAATTATTCGGTCAGATAATTATCCCGATGGTGTAACAGATTCTGTTTTCATACTTAATCTTAAGAGTAAACTGTGGAAAAGTGTTGGGTTGCTAAATGAAAAAGTCAGGAAATTGGCTAGTGCGATTACAACGAGAAACCTTGGCCCCAGTCCTTGGGGTCAGGTCGTCCATGACCCACAAAAGGCAACAATTTATTTACTTGATTTTGAAAGAAATCAAATATTAACATTAGATGAAAAATTACGAGGTCGATTACTCACCTACTAAAGCCTGAAACCGTAATGTATTTTAAGGATTCAACTTTCTTTGTTCAATCAATGAAGTCATGGGTTTTAGGACAAGAATCTACTTCTGACTCAATCCAATTGGAGCGAGTAAATTTTACACCTATTGGTATTGAAGTTTACAGCCCGAATAAACGATTTGGAGTTGCTGGTCAGAAATTTAATAAAAAGTTTTTGGAGCTTTAAGCATTGGGTTTCTCTTGGGGTTTTCTTTAGCGGGGTTGGGTTTCTATGTCATTCGAAAAACGTAAACCTCAATTGCTCCCAATTAGTTCTAATGGTGTTGAGCATAAGAGTCTTTTTCAGGGAAAGGAGTTAGAAATAATTAGCCTTATTCTCTCAAAATCAGAAAAAGGTCATGGTGTTGATATTGATTCGATAAATAAAATTATTGGCGTTGCCAATAAAAATAGCGAAGTTCAAAAAAACAACGAAGTGAAATCCTTATTTCAATAAATAGAAAGTGGAGATATGCTAATTCTAGCAACGACCTGTTAATTAAAAACGAAGGGTGGAACAGGATAAAAGGTCATTCGAATATTACGTTGATTTTGAGAATCTGGCTAGAGTAAAACAATTTGTCGGTTGAAACTCTTGCGCGTTGGCGATTTGGCTCTTGCCATAGCTTTGGTGTCGGGCGGGAAGTGTGGCTATGGCATGTGCCAAATTAGCGTGGGTTGAGAATCTGTCCAAGTTGCCAGCGCGGGGGAATTCGAAGCTGTTAAAGTTGTCGTCCACCAGTATCGTTGCTAGGTGATGTCATCCTTTTATTATTTCTCTGTCAGTCGTTATGTTTTGAAACGAAATCTTGTCCACATGGAGAATCTGGTTTAGGAGAGTGTCACCCATTAAGTGTATTAATTTCTAGTCTGCGGAAACGAGTCTTTGTCGTCTTGGTCTTCACTGTCCGCGGGACGAGGGGCATTGGCGGTAACAATTGGCTATAAGCCACTCTATGTCTTATATACCCTTATTGGAAACCTAAGATACACCCTTGGATTAAACGATCCAACGGCCGTTATGCCGTTAGCAGGCATACTCATAAAAAAGCCTGCCCAGAAATCCGGGCAGGCATTTTTTATTGTGCGCTATTGCAGCGGCTTATATTTTCTTCACCTCGCGGTTTTCGTAGCTTTCAATTACATCGCCCACTTTAATATCTGCAAAGTTTTTGATGCTGATACCGCAATCAAAGCCTGCTTTTACTTCGCTCGCATCATCTTTAAAGCGCTTTAGGGCAGTCATCTCGCCCGAGTAAACCACAATACCTTCGCGTATTAACCGAATTGGATTGTTGCGCTTGATGTACCCATCGGTTACCATCGACCCTGCCACCGTACCCACTTTCGAAATCTTGAATACTTCGCGCACTTCGGCATTACCCACAATCACTTCTTCCATCTCCTTCTCCAGCATACCTTCCATGGCCGCCTTAATCTCATCAATGGCATCGTAGATAATGGAGTATAATCTGATTTCAATCTCTTCATTCTCGGCCAACCTTCTTGCCGAAGCGGATGGCCGCACCTGGAAGCCAAGAATAATTGCATCGGAAGCCGAGGCTAACAACACATCCGATTCTGAGATCTGGCCAACNCCTTTATGGATAATGGCAACCGCCACCTTTTCAGTTGACAGTTTCAATAACGAGTCGGACAAGGCTTCTACCGAACCATCCACATCCCCTTTCACAATCACGTTCAATTGCTTGAACGAACCAATTGCCAACCGCCTGCCGATTTCATCCAGCGTAATGTGTTTCTTGGTGCGAATGTTTTGCTCGCGCAATATCTGGCCACGCTTGTTTGCAAGTTCGCGGGCCTCGCGGTCGCTTTCCATTACCTGGAATTTTTCACCTGCCTGTGGCGCCCCATCCAGCCCTAATACCTGCACGGGTGTGGAAGGACCCACTTTCTGTACACGCTTACCGGTATCATCGAACATAGCCTTTACACGCCCAAAGTTTGATCCGGCCACCATGACATCGCCCACGCTCAGACTTCCGGCCTGCACCATCAGGGTAGTTACATAGCCTCGTCCTTTATCCAGCGAGGCTTCAATGATAGAACCAACTGCAGCTTTATCCGGGTTTGCTTTCAGGTTAAGAATTTCCGCTTCGAGTAAAACCTTCTCCAGCAGGTCATCAATACCTTGCCCGGTCTTTGCCGATATAGCCTGGCACTGGTATTTACCACCCCAGTCTTCAACCAGAATATTAATCTTGGAAAGCGATTCTTTTACTTTTTCAGGATTAGCTNNCGGCTTATCGATTTTGTTAATCGCAATAATAATCGGAACGCCCGCTACCTGTGCGTGGTTAATGGCCTCTTTGGTTTGCGGCATCACGTCATCATCGGCAGCAACTACAATAATGGCAATGTCGGTAAGTTTTGCACCCCGTGCACGCATGGCGGTAAACGCTTCGTGGCCGGGTGTATCCAGGAAGGCAATCTTATTTCCATTCCTGGTAGTTACATCATACGCACCAATGTGCTGTGTAATACCACCGGCTTCTGATGCCGTAACTTTTGTTTTGCGAATGTAATCCAGCAACGAAGTTTTACCATGATCTACGTGACCCATAATGGTTACAATCGGGGCCCGGGGTTGCAGATCTTCTTCAGCATCTTGTTCCAACTCATCCTCAACCTCTTCTTCCGTAGAAGTAAACTGCACATCAAAACCAAATTCATCAGCAATTACTGTAATGGCTTCGGCATCCAGACGCTGGTTAATGGAAACGAACATACCCAGGCCCATACAGGTTGAGATAACATCGTTTACAGAAACGTTCATTAACGAAGCCAGGTCGTTGGCCGAAATGAATTCTGTTACTTTCAGAATCTTTGATGACTCCTGTTCCTGAAGCAAACGCTCTTCTTCTGCTTCCGAGAGTGCCTGCCGTTTTTCTTTGCGATACTTGGCCCCTGTAACTTTCTTTTGATTTCCACTTAGCTTGGCAAGTGTAGCACGAATCTGATCCTGAATTTCCTTATCAGTAGGTTCGGCTTTTTGCTGGCGTGGTTGAAACGATTTCTGGCCGCGTTGCTGATTGCCGGCAGGTGCTACCGGTTTGCCGGTATCCAGCCGCTTGCGTGGGCGCTTCTGCTGCGCATTTTTATTCAGATCCGAAGAGGCAACGGGTTCTTTCTTCTTTTCAACAGGCAAAGCAATTTTATCAACCACCTTCAAGCCTTGCAACTTATCCGCTTTCGCTTTAATGGTTTCCAGTTCCGGTTGTTGTGGCTCAACTATTTTTCCTTCNTCAACAACAGGCTCTTTTACAACTGGCTTTTCCTCGGGCTCCGGTTTCGTTTCTTTCTTAGACTTCTTCTTCTCCTTGTCAAGTTCTATTTTGCCCAATACCTTGATACCTTCCAGCTTTGGTTTTTCAACCTCCACTTTTTCTGACTTGGGTTCGTCTTTGGGTTTTACAATTTCTTTCGACCCCAGGTTTTTGATCAGTACACTTTCCTCTTCATCCGTCTTTTTACGAACTACCTCGGGCTCAACTTTTGCGGGCGGGGGNTCATTTAGTTTAATACCAATAGTTAGCCCCGATGCCTCTGCTTTTTCAGATGCAGAGGACGCAAATTCTTTTGAAAGCATGGCAAACTGCTCGGCCGTAAGCTTTGCATTGGGGTTATTTTCTACGCTAAACCCCTTCTTGGCCAAAAANTCCAAAATGGTGTTGTGGCCCACATTGAGTTTGCGAGATGCTTGCCCCAGTCTTATGCCTTTTTCTTCTGCCATGCCTCAAATATCGCTATTAAAATTGTTTTACGTTGATTTTATTATTGTTAAGCCTACTCAAATTCCTTCTTCAGCACAGTTAATACACTCTCAATAGTCTCTTCTTCAAGATCTGTTCTGCGCACCAACTCTTCTTTGTTCAGGTTCAGTACACTTTTGGCAGAATCAAGCCCGATGCGTTTGAGTTCATCGATCACCCATCCTTCAATTTCATCGCTAAACTCGTCCAGATCCACATCTTCCTCCTGCTCTCCGTCTGTTTCGCGGAATACATCTATTTCCATACCTACCAGGCGGCTTGCTAATTTAATATTTAGCCCTCCCTTACCAATTGCCAAAGAAACCTGGTCGGGTTTTAAGAATACAGATACCCGGTTATTCTCTTTATCAACCTTAATGCTTACAATTTTTGCCGGACTCAGGGCGCGTTGTATGTACAACTCCAGGTTTTCGGTAAAGTTGATCACATCGATGTTTTCGTTTTGCAGTTCGCGCACGATGGAATGAATGCGCGAACCTTTCATCCCCACACAAGCGCCAACCGGATCAATGCGGTCATCGTAGGATTCAACCGCTACTTTGGCCCGCTCGCCTGGCTCGCGAACAACTTTTTTAATGGTAATCAACCCATCATATACTTCGGGTACTTCCTGCTCGAACAAACGTTCTACAAACACCGGTGAAGTACGGGACAAAATAATTTTCGGGCTTCCGTTTATCATGTCAACCTTATGTACCACGGCTCGTACATTTTCACCTTTGCGGTATCGGTCTTTTTGAATTTGCTCGCTGCGCGGAATCGAGATTTCATTTCCTTCTGCATCAATCAACAAAACTTCGCGGCTCAGTACCTGGTAAACCTCACCGGTAATAATTTCACCCACCAGGTCTTTGTACTTTTGATAAAGAATATCTTTCTCCAGGTCTTTTACCTTTTGCATAAGGGTTTGACGGGCGGTGGTTACTGCCCTGCGGCCAAAGTCCTCCAGGTAAATTTGCTCTGCTACTTCTTCCCCNACTTCAAAGTCCTCTTCGATTTTGCGAGCCTCCGTTAAACTGATTTTATCGTGATCCCAAATATCTTCCGAATCGTCATCCACAATTTCGCGGAAACGCCAGATTTCAAGATCGCCTTTATCGGCATTTACAATAATGTCGAAGTTATCATCCTCCACATACTTCTTGCGAATCATATTCCGGAACACATCTTCCAGAATCCGGATCATAGTGGGGCGATCGATGTTTTTNTGTTTTGCAAAATCTGCAAACGATTCAATCAGGGTTGACGCATCCATAGTTGTTAACTATTTAAAAGAGACCATTACAATTGCTTTTTCTATTTCGCTATACGGTATTGCTACCACGTTCATTTCTTTTTTCCATGCCTGCCGGCAGGCCGGTTGCCTTTTATTACTGTTTCAATTTCAAGGCTTATTAACGTATCATCGGCTGCTATCAGTTTACCTTGCCGGATGGTTTTATCTTTCCCCACCACCTTTAAACCACGCCCTACATTTTTTACGTACTGGCGTTTCAATTTCAGGGGTTGATCCAACCGGGTGTGCCAACCTCCAGCAGGTAGTTCTCCTTCAGCAAATCGAGTTTATCCAAATCTTCGGACAGTGCCCGGCTCAAATCCGAACAATGGTCGATGGTAACCCCATGGTCGCCATCTACAAAAACCGAAACTTTGTGCGGTTTATGTTTGCTGATAACCACATCCACTACAAAATGCGATGCATCTGTAAGGCTTGATTCGGCCAATTCACGGATTTTTTTGCGATATCCATTAAAACTCGTATAAACAAGAGGGGACTTTTGGGTCCCCTCTTTTGATTTTCTCAAGAAGTGGTGCAAAGGTAATAAAAAATCTTTGCCCGCAATAGCTACCTGTTATACCCGTCAAAACTCTTATGGTCGCGTTGGTACAGCACTTCTGTGGGCAACGATTTGAAATATTCGTAAGTGATTTTTAACCCTTCTGCCCGCGATACTTTTGGTTCCCAGCCCAAAATTTGTTTTGCCTTGGTAATATCGGGTTGCCGTTGTTTCGGATCATCTTTCGGTAAATCCTTGTACACTACTTTTTGGGTAGTGTTGGTGAGCTTGATTATTTCTTCTGCAAATTCTTTAATGGTAATTTCGCTTGGGTTGCCAATGTTTACCGGGTATGCATAATCCGACATCAACAGCCGATAGATCCCTTCTACCAGATCGTCCACATAACAAAACGAACGGGTTTGAGAACCATCGCCAAAAATGGTAAGGTCTTCGCCACGCAAAGCCTGGCCAATAAATGCAGGCAACACCCGGCCATCGTTCAGGCGCATACGCGGACCGTAGGTATTGAAAATTCGCACGATGCGTGTTTCCAATTTATGAAAGGTATGATAGGCCATGGTAATGGCTTCCTGAAAACGCTTGGCTTCATCGTACACCCCGCGTGGGCCAACGGTGTTTACATTTCCATAATAATCTTCTGTTTGCGGATGTACGGTGGGGTCGCCATAAACTTCTGAAGTGGATGCGATGATAATGCGGGCTTTCTTGGCGCGCGCCAATCCCAACAGGTTATGCGTTCCTAATGATCCAACCTTTAACGTTTGAATCGGAATTTTCAAGTAATCGATCGGGCTGGCGGGCGATGCGAAGTGCAGAATATAATCCAGCTCGCCCGGCACGTGCACAAACTTTGAAACATCGTGATGATAAAATTCAAAATCAGGGAGTTTGAATAAATGCTCGATGTTGCGCAGATCGCCCGTGATCAGGTTATCCATCGCAATTACATAGTAGCCTTCCTTCAAAAGCGATCGCACAAATGCGAACCTAAAAACCCGGCTCCACCGGTAATTAATACTCGTTTCTTAGCCATAGATAGTTTCGCGTCCGATGCTGAAGTAGGTGTAACCCAAATCTTTCATTTGTTGCAGGTCGTACAGGTTACGGCCATCAAAAATTACTTTGGTTTTTAACAACGATGAAATTCTATCGAAGTCTGGCGTGCGAAATTCCGGCCATTCGGTCGCAATAAAAATGGCATCGGCTCCTTCGGCTGCTTCGTAGGGAGTTTTGGCAAACTGAATTTTGTTACCCAACAACTGCTTTACGTTTTCCATAGATTCCGGATCGTGCGCTTTTACAATTGCACCGGCTTTAATAAGCTCTTCAATGTTGTAAAGCGAGGGTGCCTCGCGGATATCATCGGTATGAGGTTTAAAGGAAAGGCCCCACATGGCAAAAACCTTTCCTTTCAAATCGCCCCGGTAATAATCTTTGATGCGCGGAATCAGTTTTGTTTTCTGATCGGCATTTACTTCCATTACCGCATTAAGAATTTTAAAATCATACTGCACATCGGCCGATGATTTGGCTAATGCCTGCACATCTTTTGGAAAACAACTTCCTCCATAGCCAATGCCTGGAAATAAAAAACGCTTTCCAATGCGGCTATCGGTACCAATTCCTTTACGCACCGCGTCCACATCGGCCCCCACCAATTCACACAGGTTGGCAATTTCATTCATGAATGAAATCTTGGTGGCCAGGAATGAATTAGCTGCATACTTGGTAAGCTCGGCCGAGCGCTCGTCCATAAACACCAGCGGATTTCCTTGCCGAACGAAAGGCGCATAAAGCGCCTCCATAATTTTCCGGGCTTTCGCTGAATTTGTTCCGATTACTACGCGCTCGGGTTTCATAAAATCTTCTACGGCTACCCCTTCGCGCAAAAACTCCGGGTTTGAAACCACATCAAATTCTGCTTTGGCTTTCGCGGCAATCTTTTCGCGTACTTTATCTGCCGTGCCAACTGGTACGGTACTCTTGTCCACCACAACGGTATAACTACTTAAGAGTGGCCCTAAATCGGAAGCTACTCCAAGAATATACTTCAAGTCTGCCGATCCATCTTCACCNGGAGGTGTGGGCAACGCAAGGAAAATGATCTGTGCGTCTTTAACGCCTTCTGCAAGGTTTGTAGTAAAGCTTAAGCGGCCTTGCTTGAGGTTGCGTTCAAACAATTGTTCCAGGCCGGGTTCATAGATTGTGATTTTACCACTACTTAATTTTTTTACTTTCTCAGGATCAATGTCAACGCAGGTAACTGCATTCCCAGTTTCTGCAAAACAAGTACCGGTAACCAAGCCAACATAGCCGGTACCCACAACAGCAATTTTCATTTCAGGGTGTTTAAGGGTTAAAAATAGCGGAGCAAAAATAACCCTTGAATCCTGCCCAAGTGGTTTTTTCAAAAAAGCAACAAAAATCAGCTACCTAACAATCGTTTGGGTGTTGTGTGATATTTAAATAGCTTTGCACCTCATTAAATCAAGCACATGGAAACGGTAATGAGTTTTGAAGTAAGTGAAAACCAGAAAATGATTGCCCAGATGATTCGTGATTTTGGTGATCGTGAAATAAGGCCGCATAGCATGGAGTGGGATGAGACCCAGTACTTTCCGGTAGAATTATTCCGGAAGTTGGGCGGACTTGGGTTGATGGGTGTATTGGTGCCCGAACAATATGGCGGTACTGGCTTTGGTTATCACGAGTATGTAACAACCATTGTTGAGGTTGCTAAAATAGATGGCGCAATCGGCTTGTCTGTTGCTGCTCATAATTCGTTGTGTACAGGGCACATTCTGCAGCATGCCAATGAAGAACAAAAGCAAAAGTATTTACCCAAACTTGCTTCTGGCGAATGGATTGGCGCATGGNGGTTAACAGAACCCAATACCGGGTCGGACGCAGGCAACATGCGCACAGTAGCTATTAAGGACGGTGATTATTTTGTATTGAATGGAGCCAAAAATTTTATCACGCATGGTAAGTCGGGCGATGTAGCCGTAGTAATTGCGCGCACCGGAAAAGTAGGCGACTCGCACGGCATGACGGCCTTCATAATTGAAAAAGGAACGCCTGGCTTTACAGCCGGAAAGAAGGAAAACAAACTGGGCATGCGGGCATCAGAAACTGCAGAACTGATCTTTACAGATTGCCGCATTCACAAAAGCCAAATGATTGGTAAAGAAGGAGACGGTTTTGTTCAATCGCTTAAAGTATTAGACGGTGGTCGCATTTCAATTGCTGCACTAAGTCTTGGAATTGCGAAAGGTGCATTCGAAGCTGCACTCCGGTATTCCAAGGAACGCCATCAATTCAACCAACCCATCTCGGCATTCCAGGGCATATCGTTCAAACTGGCTGATATGGCCACCAAAATTGAAGCCGCTTCGCTGTTAACCTATCGGGCTGCAGACTTAAAGAACAAAGGCAAGAGTGTAAACCGCGAATCAGCTATGGCGAAACTCTATGCCTCTGAAATTGCCGTAGAGGTAGCCAACGATGGGGTTCAGATTTTTGGCGGTTATGGCTATACCAAAGATTTTCCGGCCGAAAAGTATTATCGCGATGCCAAACTATGCACCATTGGGGAAGGAACATCGGAAATACAGAAATTGGTAATTTCANGGGCAATTTTGAAGTGATGTTTGCACAATTGAAAGCCAGAATGCTATATTTGCAGCCCAAATAATTGAAAAATGCTGATTATCAACATCAAAGAGAACGAGTCGATTGACAAGGCCCTTAAGCGCTTTAAGAAGAAGTTTGAAAAAACGGGTATTTTGAGGGAGTTGCGCGAAAGAACCTCTTTCACCAAGCCTTCTGTTAAAAGAAGAAGTGAAATTATCCGGGCTGCCTACCGCCAAAAGACTTACGGGTCTGACAACGCCTAAGATTTAAATTAACATTCTATACACAATCCTCTGCGGGCTTTCCTGCAGAGGATTTTTTTACATTGTCACTACACAGTTCGGGATGTGATGACAGATGCTTTCTTGAAATACCTGCAATATCAAAAGCGGTACAGCCCCCAAACGATACAATCCTACCGTACCGACCTGGCCCAGTTTGAAGAATTTTTAACGCGTGAGTTTGACAATACACCAACGCAAGATGCCAACTATGGTTTGGTACGGTCGTGGATTGTGAGCCTGGTTGAGCAAAAACTTGACACCCTCTCGGTAAACCGGAAAATCGCCTGCCTGCGATCATACTACAAATTTTTGCTTCGCGAAGAGTTGATTGCGCGCGATCCGATGGCAAAAATCAAAATCCTGAAAACAAAGAAANAACTACCCCACTTTGTTAACGAACAAGATACCACCAAACTTCTCGACCAGGTTCAATTCGAACCTACACACGAAGGCTTACGCGATAAACTGATTCTGGAATTACTTTATGGAACGGGTATGCGCCTGGCAGAACTAATAACACTTAAAGAACGAAACATTAACCTGCGCGATCGTACGCTTAAAGTTTTAGGAAAAAGAAATAAGGAAAGAGTTATCCCTTTTGCGGTGCAACTCGTTTCTATAATTGAAGCGTATGTTCAGGTGCGCAATCAACAAGTCGAANAAAAAGACCATGGTTGCCTGCTCGTAACGCAAACCGGAGACGAATTATACCCTATGTTGGTAAACCGAACCGTANAANAATACATGAAGTTGTTTACTTCCGTAGAAAAGAAAAGCCCGCATGTGCTGCGCCATACATACGCTACACACTTGTTAAACAAGGGAGCTGAAATAAATGCGGTAAAGGATTTATTGGGCCACAGCAGTTTAGCAGCCACACAGGTTTATACGCATAATTCAATGGAAAAATTAAAGAAAGTATTTGACCAGGCACACCCAAAAGCATAAGCCTATGATAAAATGACTACTAACGGCCAGCCGTTGCCTTTAAAACCGGCACTATTTATTGTACAACTTAAATTCCTTTTTTATGAAACTGCAAGTTCAATCCATTCATTTCGATGCTGATCAAAAACTGATTGATTTTATTCAGAAGAAAGTAGATAAACTGGAAACATTTTACGACCGCATGGTGGATGGCGAAGTTNTTTTAAGACTTAACAACGAAGGCATTGAAAACAAAACGGTGGAAATAAAATTGAATTTGCCCGGCCAGAATCTGTTTGCGAAGGAACAAGCCCGCTCTTTTGAAGCCGCTACCGATCAGGCAACAGAAGCATTGAGGAATCAACTAAAAATTCAAAACGAAAATCAAGAATGGAAGGGCGTAATTGGCTCTAAACTTCTTTATATAAAAAGGGCTTACACAGAGCCCTTTTTTATTAATCCGTATTGATTTTAAAGCTTAAAGGCTTCTTTAATCTTACCTACATAATCCAGTTTCTCCCAGGGAAACAATTCGACCTTAACCCGTTTCTCGTTTTTCCTTCCCTTGTTGAAAATTTTCTCTACCACTTTGGGCTCGCGGCCCATGTGGCCATAGGCTGCGGTTTCAGAATAGATGGGTGTACGGAGCTTGAAACGCTCTTCAATAAAGTAAGGACGCATATCAAAGATTTTCTCGATCTTCTTCGCAATTTCACCATCCGTTAAATTCACTTTGGCACTGCCATAAGTGTTCACATACAACCCAACAGGCTTTGCAACACCAATCGCGTAAGCAACCTGCACCAGTACTTCATCGCACAAGCCGGCAGCCACCATGTTTTTGGCAATATGGCGGGTAGCATACGCAGCCGAACGATCTACCTTGGAAGGATCTTTTCCGGAAAATGCACCNCCACCGTGCGCGCCTTTACCTCCGTAGGTATCCACAATAATTTTTCTTCCGGTTAAGCCGGTATCGCCATGCGGGCCACCAATTACAAACTTACCGGTTGGGTTAACATGGTATTTGATATCCGTACCAAACAAATTCTGTACACGCTTAGGCAATTTTTTGAGAATACGAGGCACCAGGATGTTCATCACATCATCTTTAATCTGCTTCAGCATTACCGCATCTTTCGCAAAGTCATCGTGCTGGGTAGAGATTACAATCGCATCAATACGCTGTGGTTTGTTATCATCGCTGTACTCAATCGTTACCTGCGATTTGGCATCCGGGCGGAGGTACGTCATTACTTTACCTTCTCTGCGGATAACCGCCAGCTCACGCAANAGCAAATGCGCCAATTCCAACGGCAATGGCATCAGGTTGTCGGTTTCGTTAGTAGCATACCCAAACATCATTCCCTGGTCGCCCGCACCCTGGTCTTCCTTNTTCTTACGCTCAACCCCCTGGTTGATATCGGCCGATTGTTCGTGTATAGCAGACAAGATACCGCAGCTGTTTGCTTCGAACATGTACTCGCTTTTGGTATATCCTATTTTCTTAATTACCTCGCGGGCAATGTCCTGCACATCTAAATAGGCTTCCGATTTTACTTCACCAGCCAATACAACCTGGCCGGTTGTAACCAACGTTTCGCAGGCTACTTTCGAGTTAGGGTCGTACGCTAAAAANTAATCGATTAATGCATCAGAAATCTGATCGGCAACTTTATCGGGGTGGCCCTCAGAAACCGACTCGGAAGTAAACAGGTATGGCATAGCTGGTTAATTATTTTAAGGGGGCAAAGATAATAAGTAGTGTTATATCACCATGCGAGGTTAACAATTATCGGTTTAGGCCAGAAACAAAAACACGGCTGGTACTTTTGGCCACCCTGCAGGATTTGACCTCCAACCCATAACCGGTTTTGTAGCGATAACTTCCTGCTGCCCGGTAATATCTAAGGCAACCGTTAGGCGGGTGTTGGGGTTCAGGTTTTTNATCAGGTGTGTAAATACTGAATTATTGCGATAGGGAGTTTCAATAAAAATCTGGGTTTGGTTTTTAAGTTTCGATTCTCGCTCAAGCTCCTTTATTTTNTTNGCGGCCTCTTTGGCATCTACAGGTAAATAGCCATGAAACGCAAACTGCTGTCCGTTTAGTCCTGAAGCCATCAAAGCCAGCAAAATGGAAGATGGGCCCACCAGGGGCACTACCTGAAAGCTATGCTCATGCGCATAGGCAACTGCCAACGCGCCCGGATCAGCCACTCCCGGACATCCCGACTCAGAAATTACTCCCATATTAAGTCCATCGGCAAGTGGTTTCATCAACGGGGGCAGGCTGGCCGAAGGGGTTTCCTTATTCAATGTTTCAAAGTTCAGTTCTTCCACGGATGGATACACTTTGAGACTGCTGAGATAGCGCCTGGCTGTGCGCACGTCTTCGACCAAAAANTGTTTAATCCCCGGAAGGGCCTCTCTTACCTGCTGTGGAATAACGCCCTGCTGGTGCTCTGAAATAATAGTTGGTATCAAAAAGAGTTTACCAGGCATTATCCTTGATTTAAAAACCGAAGCACTGTTTCAGAAAACTCGGCTGGTTTTTCGGCCTGCACCCAATGGCCGGTTTCCAGCGTAACAAATTCGGCCTTTGGAAATATGGATTTGATTGCGTGCTCATCGCCCTGGCCATAATAGCTGGACCGGGCNCCTTTTATAAAGAGGGCAGGGCCGGCATAGGTTCCTGCATATTGCATCCCTTCACCCATTTCTTCAATATGGGCATCAATAGCCGCCAGGTTTACCCGCCAGGCAAATTTACCTTCAACTGTGCGGTACAAATTCTTCAATAAGAACTGCCGCACATCCGATTCAGCAACGTGTTTACTCAAAATTGTATCGGCTTCAGTGCGCGATGAAAGCGAAGCAAGATTAATGGCATGCAAGCCTTCCAGTATATGATCATGATGGACCNNGTAAGCCTTTGGCACAATATCAACTACCACCACCTGGCTTAATAAGCCAGGGTACTTTACCGCAAAATTCATAGCGGTTTTTCCACCCATCGAGTGACCAATGACAGCTGGTTTGTGAAGGTTATGTTCCTGTATAAACAAGTGCAGATCGTTTACCATTAGCGGGTAATTAAACTCAGCACTATGTGGTGATTGGCCATGATTACGCTGATCTACGAGGTAAATCTCAAACGACTCGGCAAAGACTTTTGCAAGCGAAAACCAATTATCCGATGAGCCCAATAACCCGTGCAGAATAATTAAAGGCCGGCCTGCACCCGACTTACGATAATGCAACTTCATGGCTGCGAAGATAAGGAAAGANAAAATTGGCCAGAGAAAGAAAGCCGCGAAGCATTGGCCAGTATATTTGCCTTTTAATTTTTTATGGAATTAGTAAACGGCATCTATACCATTCAAGGAATTGACGTAGCTGAAATTGCCCGGCAGTTTGGCACACCGGTGTATGTTTATGATGGCGGCAAAATAGCCAGCCAGATCAAAAGTTTANAAAATGCTTTCTCTGATATTGATGTGCGTATTAAGTATGCTGCAAAAGCGCTTACCAATGTTTCCATATTAAAGCTCATAAAACAAAATAGTGCGGGTGTAGATGTGGTGTCCATTCAGGAAGCTCAATTGGCTTTAGGGGCCGGGTTTACTCCGGCTGAAATAATGTTTACCCCCAATTGTGTTGATTTTGAAGAAATAATTCAAGGAGTTGAACTTGGGTTAACTGTAAATCTGGACAACCTGTCGGTACTTGAAAAGTTTGGTAAGAAATACGGCAACACCGTACCTTGTTGCGTACGCTTAAATCCGCACATCATGGCAGGGGGCAACTATAAAATCTCCACCGGCCATAGCAACTCCAAGTTTGGCATTTCGGTTTACCAGCTACAGGAAATTATGCAATTGGCAAACCAATACCAGATTGTGATTAACGGATTGCACATTCACACCGGATCGGAAATAACCGAAACGGATGTCTTTCTAAGAATGGCCGAAATTCTTNTTGGCATTGCCCAGGATTTTCCGGCTTTAAAATTTATTGACTTTGGCGGTGGATTTAAGGTGGCCTACAAACAAGGCGACCTGGTGACAAATGTGTATGACCTTGGACTTAGGCTGAGTAAAGCCTTCAAACAATTTTATCAAAGCTATGGCCGTAAACTGGAGTTGTGGATTGAACCCGGAAAGTATCTGGTAAGCGAGGCAGGTTATCTCATAGCTAAAACTACGGTAGTAAAAACTACCCCCTCACTCACTTTTGCCGGGNTTAATTCGNGGCTTAATCATTTGATTCGCCCTATGATGTATGATGCCTATCATGAAATAATAAATATTTCCAACCCTGGCGGAACTCAGAAAGTATATACCGTGGTAGGCAACATTTGCGAAACCGATACACTTGGCGCTGATCGTAAACTAAATGAAGTGCGCGAAGGGGATTTGCTTGTATTTAAAAATGCCGGTGCCTACGGATATTCCATGGCATCCAACTACAACTCCCGCCTTCGTCCGGCAGAAGTTTTGGTAGTAAATGGCGAAGCAAAACTCATTCGCAGACGCGATACACTGGAAGATTTATTACGCGGCCAGATTGATGTTTTCTGAAACAGCCTGACAACCGATACCTCCCAGCGAAAGCATCCAAAAGAATTCTGATAAAAGAATAAAATCAAGCGTACCCCGTCTGTTGACATAATGTTGGCACCTCTCCTTATCACATTGCCAACCTAAACCCGCTATGAAACCAAAAAAATTCTCAGGCTACCAGGTTTTTGTAATCGCCATTCTTACGGTCCTCCAGTTTTCTATCATCCTGGATTTTATGGTGCTGTCACCCCTGGGGCCCATTCTTCGCCCGGCCCTTCATATTTCGCCTGCCCAATTTGGAATGGTAGTGGCGGCTTATGCTTTTAGTGCCGGGTTGGCAGGCTTGTTTGCCGCAGGGTTTGCCGATAAATATGATCGTAAGAATCTCTTACTGTTTTTCTATACAGGGTTTATTATCGGCACACTATTTTGTGGTATTGCGCCTAATTATCCTTTGCTTTTAGCTGCCCGCATTTTCACCGGAATATTTGGTGGTGTAATTGGCGCTATTACGTTTGCCATTGTTACCGATTTGTTCCCGATAGAAGTACGCGGCCGGGTTATGNGGTTTTTGCAAATGGCGTTTGCTTCAAGCCAGGTATTAGGGTTGCCCGTAGGCTTATACTTTGCCGAAAAATGGGGCTGGCACNTCCCCTTTATTATGATTGTAATGGTAAGTGTATTGGTAGCCGTTGCTATACTTTNNTTTCTTAAACCCATTGATGCGCACTTGAAAATCAAAACCACCCGAAATGCATTTACGCACTTACTCAAAACTGTTTCAAACCCAACGTACCTAAAAACTTTTGGTGCCACCACCCTGCTGGCTACCGGTGGATTTATGATGATGCCCTTTGGTGCCGACTTTGGCGTAAACAACCTGAAGCTAACCTTAAAGCAACTTCCCACACTGTACATGATTACCGGAATTGCATCCATGATACTTGGCCCTCTTATTGGAAGGCTGAGCGATGCATGGGGCAAATACCGCTCTTTTGTTTTTGGCAGCGTACTCATGATTTTTATCGTAGTAATTTATTGCAACCTTGGCCCCACGCCCTTTNGGATGGTGGTAGGTTTAAACATTGTTATGTTTGCAGGAATCTCTGCGCGAATGATTTCTTCGCAGGCGCTGATATCGGCTGTGCCTGAGCAAACGGATCGGGGTGCGTTTATGAGTCTTAATTCTTCCACCCAACAAATTTCAGGAGGCATTGCCTCGTACATTGCCGGAATGATTGTGGTGCAGGCACCATCCGGTAAGCTACTCCATTACGATACCTTAGGCTATGTGGTGGCTGGCTCTATCATAATTACCATTGCCATGATCTGGTTTGTGAACCAATACGTTGCTGCTAACTTGCACAAAGCTCACCGCTAGCTTTTAAACCATGAATGTTTCCGCAGATTATGATTTGATTGTAATAGGTGGCGGTGCTGCCGGGTTTTTTGGGGCCATTCATGCCTCCTCACTTAACCCGAACTTGCGGATTCTCATTCTTGAAAAATCAACCCGGCTATTAGCTAAAGTGAAAGTATCGGGCGGAGGGCGATGTAATGTAACCCACCATTGCTTTGAACCTGCCGCATTGTCAAAACATTACCCACGCGGGCAAAAAGAACTCAAANAATTATTCCACCAATTTTCCACTGCTGATACCATCTCCTGGTTTGAACAACATGGAGTAAAACTAAAAGCAGAAGCAGATGGGCGCATGTTTCCGCAAAGTAATACCTCACAAACCATTATCGATTGCTTTCTGCGCGAAGCGGAAAAATCGGGTATCGAAATAAAAACCAGCAGCGAGGTAATTCAGGTAAACAAACGTGCTCCGTATTTTGAAATAAAACTAAAAGACAAAAGATATACTGCCCATAAAATTCTTATTACAACCGGGNGTNATAACAAATCAGAAAATTATAATTGGATAGCGCAGGTAACCCATACCATAATAAATCCGATTCCATCCCTGTTTACGTTCAATGATTCAAGCCGCTCTTTTTCATCGCTAATGGGTGTGGCTGTGGCCGATGCTGAAGTAAAAATAGCGGGCTCTAAAATGAGTCAACGTGGTCCTGTTTTGATTACCCACTGGGGCCTAAGCGGCCCGGCTGTAATCAAACTCTCGGCCTGGGCAGCAGTAGAACTTTATCGACTCAATTACACCTTTACCGCATTGGTAAACTGGACCGGCCAACCCGAGCTAACCGTACGCCAAACCCTGATGCACCTANAAAATCAGCACAGTAAGAAAAACATAACCGGCAATGCCTTGTTCCATTTGCCCAAGCGGCTTTGGGAATTTCTAACCCACGCAGCCGGTATTGCCCCTGAANAAATATGGGCCGATGCATCCTATAAAGAAATAAACAGACTGATTGAACTGCTGTACGGTTCTGCTTTTGCAATAAAGGGTAAAACTACTTTTAAAGATGAGTTTGTAACCTGTGGTGGTGTTGACTGGAAAGAGATCAACCTTACTACGATGGAGAGTACGCTGTTGCCCGGCNTATTTTTTGCCGGAGAAGTGATTAATGTTGATGGCGAAACCGGGNGATTTAATTTTCAGGCAGCGTGGACAACGGCCTGGATTGCCGCAAACGCTATTGCTAAAAATTGAAAACAAAAAACCTCTCAAAAAGAGAGGCTTCTTTGTGGTGACGGAGGGAATTGAACCCCGACACAAGGATTTTCAGTCCTTTGCTCTACCAACTGAGCTACGTCACCCGTTAAAATCCACCCTAAACAACTTTTAGGGGCCACAAAAGTATTCAATTTTGCCATTGGCGCAAATAGCCAATTGCATTTTTACCCTTAATATTGAAGTTTGATGCACAAACAACTTCTGATTATACCGCTCCTTTGTGTTGCCCTAAGCGGTTGCCAAAATAATCTTCGACAGGAAGAAAAACTTGCGCGCACACATTGCAGCACCTGCCATCAGTTTCCTGAACCTGCCCTGCTCGACAAGAAAACCTGGACCAAAAGATTTTGCCCGAAATGGCCTTTAGAATGGGTATAGACCTATCACAACTCTTCACCTTACCGCAAGATGATTACCCGTATGTTTCTAAAACGCTACCCAAAAGCCCACTGGTTAAGCCCGAAGAATGGGAAGCGATTGTACGGTATTTTGAACGAGNNCCTGCCCCCGATACCCTTTTGACTGCTGCCCCGGAGCCCGCTGCACCCCTCCGCCAATTCAATCCGGAAGCTATTGTGCTGCCTGCCTCTAATAACTTCCCGTTGTTTTCATTGTTACAGGTAGATACCCTGAACAAACGAATTTTTACCAGCAACCGGTTAAACTGGTTGCATCAATGGAACTACTCCTTTCATGCGATAGACTCCATACAGGTTGGCAGCCCGGTATCATCTGTGGCCTTACTGCCCGAACCTGTTTTTGCTGCCATGGGCAATATGGATCCCAATGATCAGCCGAAAGGCGAACTAATCCGGTTAACCGATGGGAAACTCGTGCAGGTGGCTGATTCTCTGAGGCGACCTGTCTTTGTTGCTGCTGCCGATTTTAATCAGGATAACCAGATGGATTTTGCGGTTTGCAACTTTGGAAATTATAGTGGCGATCTGATGATTCTTGAAAACCAGGGCCATCAAAAATTTAAACGGCATATTTTAAGTCCGCTTCCGNGCGCACGCAAAGTAATTGTACGCGATTTTAATAATGACGGCCTGCCCGATGTGCTGGCCCAACTTACCCAGGGCGATGAGCAAATCAGTCTGTTTACCAATGGGNGAAATTTCCGGTTTAAGATTAATACCTTGTTGCGATTTCCTTCTGTTTACGGATCGAGTTATTTCGACCTCGTGGACTTTAACAAGGATGGACACCTGGATATTCTCTACACAAATGGTGATAATGCCGATTACTCCATCATCTTAAAACCATACCATGGCGTGCGTATTNTTNTAAATGATGGTAAANACCAGTTTACCGAAAGCTGGTTTCATCCTATGCATGGATGCTCGTGGGCTGTTGCCCGCGATTTTGATAAAGATGGTGATGTGGATATTGCTGCCATTGCTTTCTTCCCGGATTTTAATCGCGCACCCGAACAAAGTTTTATTTACTTCGAAAACCAGCAAGGCAATCTTGTTGCACATACAACCCCGTTGGCCACCACAGGTCGTTGGCTCGTAATGGAAACTTTTGATATTGACGCTGATCAGGATGAGGACATTTTACTGGGTGCGCTGAACTTTAACAATGGAGTTCCACCAGCCCTTGTAACCGGTTGGAAAGAAAAGCCCGTCTCGCTTCTGCTTTTGCGCAACAACCGCAGTGTTTATTAAGTTAATTATTGGTTTCACGCAATTCGTGCGCTAACTTTCCCCTATCAATTTAGCATTATGATCATTCAGCAGGTTGCATTTGTATTGGTGCTGGTTACTGCCGTTTACTTCATCTACAAACGGATTTCATTAATCCGCAAAACCATTCAATTGGGTAAAGAATCTATCCTTACAGGGAAGGCCGGCCTGCGGTTGAAAAACATGTTGTTGGTAGCGTTTGGGCAAAAGAAAATGTTTAAGAAACTCATACCCGCCACACTTCACTTTNTTATTTATGTCGGTTTTCTGGTTATCAACCTGGAGGTGCTGGAGTTTGTGGCAGATGGTATGCTGGGTACGCATCGCATTTTTGCCCCCTGGCTGGGAAGTTTCTATCCGATATTAATGAATGTGTTTGAGTTCCTGGCCGTGGCTGTGTTACTGGCTTGTGTGTTCTTCCTGGTTCGAAGAAACATTCTGAAAGTGCCCCGCTTCTGGTCGGCCGAAATGACCCGTTGGCCCCGGCTGGATGCCAACCTGATTCTGATAACTGAAATTGTTTTAATGACGGCCATTCTTACCATGAATGCAGCCGACCAGGTATTACAAACCCGCGATTCACATTATGTGAGTACCGGTTCGTTGTTTTTTAGTTCATACCTGGTGCCCCTCCTTCAAAATAGCAGCACGCCCACACTAATTCTGATTGAACGCTTTGCCTGGTGGTTTCACATTATCGGTATTCTGGGTTTTGCTGTGTATGTTACCTACTCCAAGCACCTTCATATTTTTCTGGCCTTTCCGAATACCTACTTTGCCAACCTGGAACCCAAAGGGCAGATTAAAAACATGCCGGTAGTAACCCGCGAAGTAAAATCAATGTTAGGGTTAGATACAACCACCAACACAGCCGGTGAGCCCGGAAGATTTGGTGCAAAAGATGTAAATGATTTAACGTGGACAAACCTGATGGCGGCCTACGCATGTACAGAGTGTGGGCGTTGTACGTCCGAGTGCCCCGCTAATCAAACCGGGAAANAACTTTCGCCCCGTAAAATTATGATGGACACGCGCGACCGGTTAGAGGTTGTTGGTAAAAGTTTATTAGCTGGCGGGCCCGGGTTAAACGATGGANAAACATTGCTGAATGACTACATCAGTAAAGAAGAAATAAATGCCTGCACCAGTTGCAATGCCTGTGTAGAAGCGTGCCCGGTAATGATTAATCCTTTGGAGATCATTATCGAGTTAAGGCGCTATGTGGCTATGGAAGAATCCGGATCGCCCGCGCAATGGAACAGCATGTTCCAAAACATGGAAACCAGTTTTGCGCCCTGGAAATTTTCTGCGGCCGACCGGTTTAACTGGGCAAAAGATTGATTTGTTTTTGTGCTTTTAATCATCATCTAAATGACTGTTCCTACCCTTGCTGAACTAACTGCCAAAGGCGAAACTCCCGAAATAGTTTTCTGGGTGGGTTGTGCCGGCTCGTTTGACGATCGCGCCAAGCGCGTAACCAAAGCTTTTGTAAAAATTCTGAATGCCACACAAACCCGGTTTGCCGTGCTGGGAAATGAAGAAACCTGCACGGGCGATCCGGCACGAAGAGCCGGTAATGAGTTTTTGTTTCAGATGCAAGCCATTAATAATATCCAGATTTTAAATGGTTACGGTGTAAAGAAAATCGTTACCGCCTGTCCCCATTGTTTCAATACTATTAAAAACGAATATCCCGAGTTGGGTGGAACGTATGAGGTCATTCATCACTCCACCTACCTGCAGCAACTCATAAATGAAGGCAAAATAAAACTCACGGATAGCGGCAGCTTCAAAGGTCAANAAATTACCTATCACGACTCCTGTTACTTAGGCCGTGCCAATAACATTTACGAAGCTCCGCGCGAAGTATTACAGGCATTGGATGCCGACCTGGTAGAAATGAAACGCTGCCGCACAACCGGCTTGTGCTGCGGTGCCGGTGGGGCACAAATGTTTAAAGAGCCGGAGAAAGGCACCAAAGACATTAATGTAGCGCGGGCCGAAGAAGCCCTCCAAACCGGGGCCAAAACCATAGCCGTTGCCTGCCCCTTCTGCATGACTATGTTAACCGATGGCGTTAAGAACAAAGAGAAAGAAGCCGAAGTAAAAGTGAAAGACCTTGCCGAACTAATTGCCGAAGCCCAGGGTTTGTGAAATTGAGGCTCCTTATTTAAAAAATCATGTTTGTTCCATTCGAAACTTTACCTGCCAATAGCCGCGTGTGGGTTTACACAGGCCAAAGAGCTTTTACCAAAAACGAAGTTGAAACCATACATGGCCTGCTCCTTCCGTTTTGCCGGCAATGGGAAGCACACGGCCATCCCCTTCAATCTTCTTTCAGCATTCTGGATAATCACTTTGTGGTATTGGCTGTAAATGAAGACTTCCACAACCCCAGTGGTTGTTCCATTGATAGTTCGGTTGGTGTGCTGCGTAAATTAGAAGAAGTTACAGGCATCGATTTACTTGATCGCTCGCGCGTGCCCTTCCTGATCAATGGAAAAATTGAGCTAATCCCGCTTGCACATCTGAAAATACAGTTTCAGAACGGCATTTTAAAGGCCAACACCATCACCTTCCATACAATGGCCACTGCCAAACACCAGCTTGAAAACTGGAAATTACCCGCAGAAAACACCTGGCTGGCAAAATATTTACCAACCACAGCGTTTACACACTAGCACATAATTTTTGTATTTTTAAAACCTTGTGCGCAGTCTATGAGAATGAAAGTTGTAGCGGTAATGGTAATGGGGTTGTTGCTGGCGGGGTGCAGTGCCGAAAAGAAAGCCAACAAGGCATTTACACTGGGCAAATACGAAACAGTAATTAACTATTACAAGGATGTGGTGAAAAAGCAACCCAACAATGGGGTTGCCAACTTCTATGTGGCCGAATCGTACCGCCAATCCAACCGAATAAAAGAAGCTGAACCATTTTATGCCAAAGCAGGTGGTAAAGGGGTTAATCCTGATACCGCAAAGTTTTACTATGCCAAATCCTTACAGGCAAATGCGAAGTATGCCGAAGCACGTGAAGTCCTTCAGACCCTGGCTACCAACACCAAAGATGAAAAACTAAAAGACCGGGCCGGCAAAGAACTTTCGGGTATTGATTACCTGGATAAACTCAACCAAAAGAAGAGTTTTTATAAAATTAAAAACCTGGAAGCCATTAATACTCCCTTTACCGAGTATGCTCCGGTTTATTCCAATGGGCAATTATACTTTACTTCATCAAGGTCTAATGCTAAAATCTATGAAGCCACCGGCACACCATTTACCGATTTATACGTTGCCACTACCAATGGTGCGAATGTAGATGTAAACACCATTGCCCCGCTACCCGATTTTATTAATGCCACCAACATTAATGAAGGCACCATCACCTTTACCNCCGATGGTAAAACCATGATCTTTGGCAAAGGAAACAGCGGCAAGCGCAAAGGCGCTCCCGATGTTGATCTTTACCTTTCGCGTTACCGAAATGGAACATGGGAAGAACCCACCCCTCTAAACATTAATCAACCCGATGCGTGGGAATCAACCNCGGCTCTTGCGCCCGATGGCCGCACGCTTTATTTCTCATCCAACCGCAAAGGTGGCTACGGAGGGTTGGATTTATACTCTGCCCAGATGGATGGTCGGNGAAGGTTTAGCCGTGTTCGTAACCTGGGGCCCGAAATCAACACAGCAGGATCAGAACTGTTTCCGCATGTTGCCGATAACGGGAAATTATACTTTTCATCTGATGGCCACNCGGGCTATGGCATGCTCGATATTTTTGTTGTGAATCGTGCCAACGGAAAAACGGTTGTTGAGAATCTGGGACAACCGGTAAATTCAACTGCTGATGATTTTGGTATTTTTCTTTTCAAGGCCGATCGTGGATTTNTTACTTCCAACCGCGAAGGAGGGAAAGGGGATGATGATATTTATACGTTTGTAAATGAAGACCCCGATCTGAAAGTAGTGAACTACTACCTGGCCGGTGTTACGTATATGACGCGCAAAGACAGTACGCGCGAAATCCTGCCCAACACCAAAGTAACTTTACTCGATCAGGAGNGAGACGGCATGCAGGAATTTGTAACCGGCAATGATGGCAAGTTTTTGTTTCGCGTGTATGAAAATGAAAGCTACACCTTAGTGGGCGAAACCGATGGATTTATTACCAAGCGTCAGCCTTATACAACCGTTGGCAAATCTGTTCCGCTCGAAACCTTAAAGGATTTAGTGACCAACATTACCCTGGATACCATCCTTGTTTTAGACCGGAAAGAAAGAGGCCGCACGTTTGTCTTAAATAACATTTACTTTGGTTACGATTCGGCCGATATCCGCAGAGAAGCTGCGCGTGAGTTAGACAAACTGGTAACCCTTTTAAACGATAACCCCGACCTTAAAATTGAGATGGGTTCGCACACCGATAGCATTGCTTCGGATGCATATAACATTGAGCTGTCTCAACGCAGGGCGCAGGCCACCGTTAACTATCTTATCCGAAAAGGGATTGATGCCACGCGGTTAGAAGCCAAAGGGTATGGCGAATCAAAACCAATTGCCCGCAACACAAATCCAGATGGTACCGATAATCCGGCCGGCCGGCAGCGAAACCGCAGAACGGAATTTAAAATTCTGGAAATCGGAACATACATCCGCAAAGACGATGAAGATGAAGAAGATCGTNTTTTCCGGAATAATGAGTTGAAGAAAAATTAAGCAGCCATTCGCTTCTTATCCGTATCCGGCCAACCTTAACCTACATTAAGAAATACAAAACATCGCAAGCGAGCTTTTGTACGATCGAACTCAATACGTACAGGTTGTGTTGTTGTCTTACATAAAACGTAAGCGTTTTCATCTATGAATTTACACACACTCCATACCATTTCCACTGCTTTTGAGCCCACCGAANAAATGCCTGTGTTGTTCTTAGGCCATGGAAGCCCCATGAACGCGATTGAAGAAAATGAATTTGTGGCTGGCTTTCGCCAGGCGGGCCGCGAACTTCCAAAACCCAAAGCAATATTGGTTATATCGGCACATTGGGAAACCCGGGGCACCCAGGTTACCGCCATGCAAAACCCACGCACCATTCATGATTTTGGCGGATTTCCAAAAGCGCTTTTTGATGTTCAGTATCCTGCACCGGGAAGCCCCGCGTTGGCACAAGAAACCAAAAACACGGTAACGAAAACAGAAATCGGATTGGATCACGCCTGGGGTCTGGATCATGGAGCCTGGAGTGTAGTGAAACACCTTTATCCCAACGCAGATGTGCCTGTTATTCAAATGAGCATTGACCATTTTCAATCTCCCGCCTATCATTATGATCTGGCGCGGGAGCTCGCCACGCTGCGCAATAAAGGTGTACTTATTATCGGGAGTGGTAACATGGTACATAACCTGCGTATGGTGGCTTGGGACAAACTGAACACACCCAATTATGCTTTTGACTGGGCATTGGAAGCACGTGATAAGATGAGGCAGTTCATTCTGGCAGGCGATCATCAGGCACTTATTAATTTTTCTGCCTTGGGAAAATCCTTTCAATTGGCCATACCAACCCCTGAACATTACATACCGTTGTTGTATGCGCTGGGGTTGAAAACAGAAGATGAACCAATCCGTTTATTTAACGACAAAGCCGTGGGAGGTTCCATAACTATGACCTCTGTAAAAATAGGTTAATCGATTTGTGTTTTTTAGGTGCCACTAATCGTAGGAAGAGCGCATTCCATCGGATTATTTGGCACACCCGTTGCACCTGCGTTTATAAAAGCGGTGGAGGCCCCTTCCAGACCACAACAAATTCTTATCTTTAACAAGAAAATAAAATTGTGTAACGGCCAACTCATTTTTATTGATACAATAAAAACCACGCGAATGGGTTATCATAAAGCAAACAAAACAAACATGAAAAATCTACTGATCCTCGTATTCCTATTTGCCTTTGGCAGTCTTTCGCACGCGCAAGTTATCGGCAAACAATTTCCTGATATGGAAGCCGAAACGGTGGAGGATAAANAAGTGAATCTGCCTACCGACACAAAAGGCAAATACACGTTGCTTGGATTGGCCTATTCCAAAAAATCAGAAGATGAACTTAACACGTGGTTCAGCCCTATCTATAATAAGTTTGTTAGAAAGGCCACCGGAATGATGGCCGGTATGGGCTACGATGTGAATGTATATTTTGTGCCCATGTTTACAGGGGTAAATGCAGCCGCAACCGGTACTGCTAAANAGAAAGCGCTTAAGAATGTAGATCCTATTTTGCTACCCAACATCCTGTTTTATAAGGGCGAATTAAAACCGTATAAAGAAGCCCTCGATTTCGAAAAGAAAGACATCCCTTACTTTNTTGTATTGGATGCTGATGGAAAAATTGTTTACGCAACCTCAGGCCGCTTTACAGAAGATAAGCTGGATGAAATAGAAGAGTCGATAGAAGATTAGTATCATTTTGTTTCTATTACGGCAAACCGTAATTTCCGTATCAGAAACCCTATGAACACCCCTCAAAAAGCCAATTTTGGCGAACTGCTCGCCAAAACAATTTTACCTAAAGTGCAATTTATTGCCTTGTTGGTTGCCGCCATCGGTCTCATCTTTCATTATCTTAACTTAAACGGCAGCGCGGATATGTTAATGATTGGATTCTCGGCATTAGCCGGGNCCTTTNTTCTATCAGCCTTTGCTATAGTTACCATTTCGCCTACGAGTAAGCATAGCCGAATTGCATTGCTTCTTTACAAAATTATATACCTGGCTGCCCCTGTAGTATTAATAGGGNTATTATTCTACATCTTAAAATTTGAAGGCTACCACCAACTGTTGCTGATGGGTTGCATAGCCCTTGGTGGCGGTATCCTTCTTGCGGCTACCCAGATAAGCAATCGTGACAATCTGAGGATTCTTTTTAAGCCACTGATCACAACGCTGCCCGTATTTTTACTGGGTCTCTATTTTCTCTATAAACTTTCAACCCTTTAAACGTGTACGCGCTCATCTTGCTCGCAATTGCCCTGGCCNCCGGTGTTGCCATTGGTGTTTATATTTACCTGAAAGATCACCACGAACGCGAACCCATCGGATTACTGTTACGCGCATTCCTCTTTGGTTTCCTTAGTGTGGTAATAACGCTCCTTATCAGCATGGTCATTGAGCAATTCATTACCATTGATGAGGCCAGCCTGAGTGAGCAGGCCGTGCATGCATTTCTGATCGTAGCGCTGGTGGAAGAATTCAGCAAATTTATTTTTGTACGAGGCATCTTGTACAACAACAAACATTTCAATGAGCCGTTCGATGGTATTGTGTATTCCGTAATGGTAAGCATGGGCTTTGCCACCTTAGAGAATGTGTTGTATGCATTTAATGGTGGCATGGGCACTGCCATTATGCGCATGTTTACCGCGGTGCCGGCTCATGCCACATTCGCGGTGCTCATGGGCTTTTACTTAGGCAAGGCCAAATTTGAACACAAANAATCATACTATGCATTGCACGCCCTGGGTGTGGCCACCTTGTTTCATGGGGCCTACGACTATTGCCTGTTCGTATCGTGGGTGCCGGGCATTGTGCTGGGCGCCCTCGTATCGCTGGTGGTGGGTATCTGGCTTTCTAAAAAAGCAATCCGCATCCATCAATTAGCATCGCCATTTAAAAATCAAACTCCGGATTCAACACAACCCATTCAAAACGAGAATACATGATTCGTCAGACCTTAATCGAAAAAATTACTGAAACAGATTTTCGCTTACGTGGAAGAGACCCCGGCCGTTTAGAAAACTTTAGCGATGCGATTTTTGCATTGGCCATAACCCTCTTGCTGATCTCCACTTCGCCCCTACCAACTTCGAGCAGGTAAAACGATTTGCTTATGAGTTGCTGCCCTTCCTGCTGTGTATTGCACTTATCATGCTTGTGTGGCAAGAGCACTTTCAATTCTATCTGCGATACGGCCTTCGTAACAGTCGCATACTGGTATTGAATACACTTTTTCTTGCTATTGTATTGTTCTATGTGTATCCTTTAAAGTTTCTCCTCAAAATTCTTATTCTTTATCCGGTAGGGTATTTATTGGGCGATCAAACCCTGCTTAACGATTTGGGAAAAATGATCCGCGCCCAGGATATGGGTCACTCATGATCATCTATGGCTTTGGCGCTACGCTTGTGTTTCTCATACTGATGCAGATGTACCGGTATGCCCTAAGCAAAGCAGACGAACTGGAGTTAAGTGAACTTGAAAAGTTTGATACCAAAATCAGCATCCGTACCAATTTTCTTATGGCCCTTGTGCCTATGGTTTCGGTGGTTTTCTCATTCATCTTTATCAATAGCTGGCTGGCCGGTCCAATAGCCGGGTTTATCTATTTCCTGTATACCCCGGTTATGATTTTACACGCAAACAGTGCCACGAAGAAACGAAATGCGTTACTTGAGTCGCTGAAGAATAATGAAATTGAAAATTAATTGAACCCATGACGATTGATCCTAAATACAAGCCCATCCTCCTCGAAGCGCTGGAAGACATGATGTACAAGGTATCGTTGCAGTTAGAACCGCATAAGGGCAAGCCGCTTACAAGCGAACGCAAACAATTAACGGCTAAACAAAATGCGGTAGAAGAGTTGCAGCACATCATTTCAGCTGCTAAGTAACATCCCCTTCGCATCGGATTCACACCCATCGCGGAGTCCGAAGCGAGACTGATGGTGGAAGAAGTAAAGAATTAAAAATCCATTTTCTCCGGATTCGGGATTAAAATCCCGAGCAGTATGCGGTCTTTTATACCTTCAAATTACAGGTTCAAACTTCCACCCGATTTCCATTTTTATTACGTAACCAAGACTTGGGAATGGAACGAATTGTTGCGCGACCATTAATGCTTTGCTTTCAGCAATTTGGTTGTAGAGTTTGTTTTTAGTTATTGCTGCCTTCTCAGGCACTAAGTCATACTTAGATAGCCAGTCAGGATGTTCCAAATGAAGGGGATATAAAACAGCATCGCCTGTATAGTACAAAGTTTCTTTCTTAGAAGAAAAGGAAGCTACCATGTGACCAGGTGTATGGCCTGGTGCTGCAAGTAGCCATATCCCAGGAAATATTTCAATATCTTTTTCAATAAAAATCATCCGGTCTTTTACTGGTCCAAGTTTTTCGCGTGCTGCCTTTAAATGATTAGGGTCGGCAATTTCTTCGGCATCTTTCGAGAACCAGAAATCCCATTCGCCTTTCCAGATATAGTATCTCGCATTAGTGAATACTATGTTGCCGTTCTCATCCGTTATTCCTCCAACATGATCACCATGTCCATGTGTAATAAAAATAGTATCAATATCTGATGTATCAACACCGGCTAACTTCATATTTTTGCTAAGTTTNCCTGCATCCTCTTCTCCAAATGAACCCAGCCCGGTATCTACCAGTATTTTATTAGCTCCCGTGTCAACAACTAAATGAGTGAAGGGAGTATATACATGATCGGTTGGTAACCCAAGCTTNTTAAGTGTGTCTTCAACTATTTCCTTTGGAACATTTTTAAAGAAATTCTGAAGTGGGTAGTCATGACCTCCATCTTTAATACAAATACATTTAAAATTGCCGACCTTAAAATGATAAATATTTTCATCCTGAAAGCCGAGGCTATGTGCAATGCTTATCCCAAATAGATTTGAAGGTAGCAATGACAATGTTGACAGCATCCCTCCAAGTTTCAAAAATAACCTGCGGCTTAGTTGCTTCTTCATTTTATGCGGGTTGATTCACTACACCAAGTTGTTCCATCAGTAACATCTGGTCAGCAATCATCCAATTGTCAATGATTTTCCCATTTTCGATTTCGTAGCCTATAACAAAGGGCATTTCTATTTGCTTGTGAGTAGGCGGGATTCCATTCAACACACCTTCGTGTCTACCTCTCCACCGCGCTCTGACTACCACGCGATTAGCTTCAGCGGTAAGCTCGTCAATCATGAGTTCGTATTTTGGAAATGCACTTTCGAAAAATTGGATATGACCCTTTAGCTTTTCGTCTGCAACATATTTTTCAATTAATTCCAGTGGCTTCTCTACTCCACTGATGGCGTTGAAATACTCAATTATAAAATTCTTGTTTTTCTTTAATGTGTCCATAGCTCAAATGTTTATGGGTTTCGTGCTGAATTCTTTATCAAAGGTGTCTTGTAAACAAGACATCCAAGTAGGTCAGATGTTGCAATTAATCATTCATTTGTTGCATTTGGCTTCTTACGGCAAAAGAGGGAAGGTTTCACTCCATACTGTCTCGTAAACGCTTTTGTAAAATAGGAAGCCGTATCAAAGCCCGTCTTATAAGCTACTTCGCTGATTAGCATGTCAGTAGTTTCTAATAATTCTTTTGCCTTTTGCAATTTGATGGCACGGATATAATTACCTGGGGATTGCTGTATGATAGGTTTTAATCTACGGAAAAGCTGAGTACGGCTTAGGTGCAAGGCATCGCTCAGGTGATTGGCATCAAATTGATTGTTTTCCATATTGGAGATTATCAATTCATTTACTTTCCGGAGGAATGATGTTTCTCGGGGNTTATGCACTGAAAGCATCTCTAATAGGTTTTCAGCCTTTGTGAAATGAGACCGCAGGCGTTTTCCAATTTCATTATAGTAATAGTAATAGCCCGGCATTTTACCAGGATTTATTTTAGGTAATATGATTTCATTGTCTGAATGATTGTCAGCTAAATCTACTGCTATTTCATATTGTGTTGAGTGGTTCTTTATTGGAATTGTAGTGACAACCAGTTTGCAATCATTGGCAATTCCTTTATGAATAGTCAAATCAATTCCGGTATTGGCCACAATAATTTTACACTTTTCATCATCAATAATTTCAATTGAAACTGAAATCGTCTCATGGTCAGGCACAACGTCAATCATTTTGCAAATGATAGTAGTAATGTCATTAGCTAAGAGATTTGGAAGAAATATTGCGTTTAATGTATTCACAGGAGATGAAAAATCNAGGTCAATATCCTCTTCTTTCGCTATTGGCTGAAGGGCCAAAACAATATGCTTAATAATATGCACAATGTCAGCTTGGGATTTCATACGTAGTGAAAATAAGCAATATTGAAAATGATAGCAATTGCGAATGGCTAATGGTGGTAGTTTTTGGCCCCTTGTTGTTGCGGGTCGCTTGACTCGCAACGGTTAAGAGCTATTATAAAATAACCAACTATTTGTCCGGAGCGAGAAATAGCGTGGAAGAGAATACAGCGCAGCGGAATGCAAAGGCCGACCTGCTTCGAATTGTCCCACGTGACCGAACTAAATTAAGAAACAAAACTACACCGCAACACCGAACCCCGCAATGAAATATACACATTATTGTAGCGCGTACCCTTCACTTCACTCAATAGTCAGCGATATCTTTCTTCCAAGTCCTAGTTCAAGTAACTTGAACAAAGTCGATAATTGAATATCGCTATGCCCGTTCTCAATTCTTGAAATGAAACTCTTTTTTGTCCCAGTCTTGTCGGCCAATTCATCCTGAGTCATGTTAGCAAGTCGTCTCTCCTCCTTAATTATCTCTCCGATGGCGAAAGACTTGGCTTTAATTTCAAAGTCTGTCCGTCTCTTCGTCCCAATTTTTCCGTGTCGGCTTTCAATTAATTCATCAAAAGTCGTTACTCTCTTCTTTCCTTTATTTTTTGTTTCCATGTCCTTTTAATTTTACTTTTTCGATAAAATATTCAGTCTTAATTTTTAATGCTTTCTCAATTTCTCCAGTTGGTGTTTTTTGTGACTTCTTTTGAAATCCATTGAACAATACAACTAAATTACCCTCGTCAAAGCATGAGAAGATTCGATAGATGTTCCCTTGATATTCAACTCTAATCTCGTAAAGTCCGTCTGTCCCTGTCAGATGGTCAAAGAATTTNTTCGGAATTCTTTCAGCTACTGAAACTACAAACAAAATGTGTTCAATTTTGTCTTTTACCTTCGCTGTCTGTTCGTTATAGAAGTCAAGGAAATAGTCCTTATAGAATATAATTTGGCGGATTTTATCCATTTGGCAAAGTTAACTTAAAAGTTAACAAAGTCAAATCTTTGTAAACTCAAATTTGTCCCTGTCGGTTGGGTCGTCCCAGGGTACGTGCCCAACGTTCATCTATAAGAACCTATTTCCCCTACTCCCATCTCAAATCACACTTTCATCTATTCTGTGCATTACTCCTCTCCAAAATCCACCGCTCGTTATCAGCCCGCCAAAGAACAGGGCATTAAAAAATAATTTGTTGGTGCCATACCAATAGCCGCGGAAGGCCGGATCATCTACAAACAAAACCGCGCGGCCCTGCCCCACGGTGCTCACTTGCAGCGAGGTGGAGTTTTTAATCTTCTCTAAGTTGGTGGGATGGATATAGCCACTCAGCAACGGGCTGGCTGTGTATTTGATTACCGTATTGAATGGACTTTTCGCAGGTTCCAGAAAAATACTTGTGTTGCGCCACACCGGCAACTCGCGGTTTGTATAACCAAAGGCAAGCGGATGCGTTATGTCGATGTTCGCTTTGTAGATGGAACCGCCAATGGCGCGCGAGCCCTGGTAATCGCCTGCGGTAACGTAATCCATGCGCTTCGTTTCTTTCTTCCCGGCCTGTCCGGCTGGCAGGTCTTCGTCTTTGCGCAGTTGCTCGTCAACTACTTTGTTGTTAATAGCCCAGCTCACCGCACTCTTCAACAGGATAAGCGTGCCGCCCTGTTGTGCCCACGTTTTAATTTTAGTGGCCCCGCTTTCGCCCAACGCATTGTAATTTCCTGAAGGTAAAATCAATGTGTTGTATTCGTGCAAACGCAACTGGTTAAACTGTGTGGTGTTTACTTTGGTAATGGGCATCCTCAGTTTGCTGTCGAGCAGGTACCAGATCGCACCCGCATCGGTGGCGGCTACACCATCACCAATCAGCATTACCACTTTAGGTTGGGGCACCGTGCGAATATTGTTACTGCCCAGGTCAATGCCTTCGGCACTAAAGCCGNNGTGGCCACCGTATGCNACTTCTACCCCTGCAGTGGCTGAGGCTTCTTTTATCACGGTATGCAACGCATCGGCATCCAGATTCTGATCGGCTACCGGTATTACCAACGTTCCATAACCAAAATTNCTTTTTGTACTGCTGATGGTAGCTGCAAACGGTTTGAACGCGGTCTTTACAAACACTCCTTTCGACAACAGGTAATACAAGGCGCGCGCAGCATTGTATTCATTCCACTCAATCAGATACGCATAGTTTGATTTTGTTACCATTGCGGGTGGAGTTACCAGGTTTTCAACCGTTACTTTTTCCCCTTTCGAAAACTTAGTCGTTGCACTCAAGGCATCGTGCGGCAGACCATAGGCCAGTGCCATCGTCCAGGTGCTGGCATCGTAAAACACACTGTCGTGAAAGGTGGTTACCTTCTCAAACATGCTGCGCACCAGGCGGTATTGGGTCTGATCGGTGGTAACTACAAACGCTTTTCCCTTTTCGTACCTGGTTGACCCAACGGTAAGATCGGCACCCAGTTGATGCGTTTCAATCTTGTGCTTTACCAACAAATCGGCAAAAGCGCGTGTGCGGCTTTGATCTTTGCTATCGCCAAACACGTAGGCTTTAATGGCCGACTTCTTTCCCTCGTCCAAAGCCGACTTGAAATAATCTTGTTGATGCTTCAATAACAGCTCGCGGTTTTCTACTCCGGCTTTTACGGTGGCCAAACTGGTGCGCACATGGTTGCGAATGGTGAAGGCAAACGTTACTACTTTGGTTGAACTCTGTTGTACATGACCACGCGAGCTGGCCTGTTCAAACAACAGTCCTATCCCTCCGTGTATATCGGGATAGGTAGAGCCATAACCCGGATAGGAATTATCGAAACTCTCTTTCGAATAATACAGCGAGCCAATCTCATCCAGCGATTTGGAAAAATAGGTGGCGAACAAAGGATTTAATACATCGTAGTTGGAGCGGGGCACTACGGGGTTTTCGCTTCCATACGGTTTGGTTGGTTCAAANAAGCTGGTGGCGTTGGTGCCCATTTCATGGTAATCGGTACACACATTGGGCAGCCATTGGTGAAAGAAGGCCACGCGGTTGCGACTTTCCACATGAGCCAGCGGCAGCCAGTCGCGGTTCAAATCAAACCAATAATGATTGAAGCGCCCTCCGGGCCACACTTCGTTGTGTTCGCGATCCATCGGATCAGCAACCGGAGGAAACCCTTTGTGCATGTTGGCCCAGTTGCTGTGGCGATCGCGCCCATCGGGATTGTAGTTAGGGTCGATGTGAATCACGGCATCTTTTAAGGTGCGTTCAGCCTCTGCGCCCTGTGCAGCAATCAGATAATAGGCTGTCAGTATCGCAGCTTCGCTGCTGCTCGGCTCGTTACCATGTACATTGTATCCCAGTGTGATGATAACGGGCATGGAAGAAACATTTACTGTCTGCGAAGGATCAGCCAGTTTCAAATGCTCTTTGCGAATTTCTTCGATACGTGTATAGTTCTCCGGGCTGGTAATAGTCAGTACCACCTGGGGCCTGCGCTCGTTGGTATAGCCAATAATCTGGAAATGTGCTTTAGGTGAAACGCGGGCCAACTCCTGAAAGTACGACACGATGCGATCGTGGCGGGTGTGCCAATCGCCAACCGGGTAACCTAAAAATTGCTCCGGTGCAGGAACGGCCGGATCGAACGATACTCCGGAAGGAAAAAANTAATTGTTTTGGGCAAACACGTGGGTGCCAAGCAGAAGAGCACAGATAATCAGCAGGTTTTTCATAGGGGTAGTTTAAGTTCGAAAAAGTACTCAAACACCCGAAAGATTAAAAAGAATTGTGATGAAAGGTTAGTTTGCTAAAACCCATCATCTTCCTCCTTCTTTTTCTCATCCTTCTTTTTGCATCGGTGTTTCCTGCGCTTAAATCATAAGGCGCCTCAAGCCCTAAATAGGTAAGCCTGAATTTATTGATCCACGACAAGGTTTCGTCTATGGTTCCGGGAATGTAAACCAACTCGCCCACCTTGGCTTTGCTGGCATTGGTTTTCTTGGTTACAAAATCATTTATCGGTTGCAGCGAAGTGTGAATCATGACCCGGTTATCTTCCATGCCGAAATAGAACCACGAGTCGGGCGAGACCTTGATGAATACATGAAACACCGGGCCACCGTCTTCCGTTTTCCCGATTTCCATAAACCCATCGTATGAGGCATTGATATCGTTACGGCCCAGGTGGCTCAGGCCAATCAGTCCTTCGCTATAAAACGATTTATGCTCTTGCGACCATTTCAGATTTACATTCGAAAATACCAGGGGCTTNTGTAAGCCCTGCACGGCAGCCAGCGGAACGTACCCTTGTAACGATCGCTGTTCGTAATCTTTCACTACTTTTTCGCCAACCAGATCAGCAATTTTATAAAGCAACTCTGTATGATCGCCCAATCCTTCTTCCTTTACTCCTTCGTTTTTAATCACCTCCAGAATATTGGCCGCCATTAGCTGGAACACCGTAGCCGGCACATTCATATCCGCCATGATGAATGAATTCATTTTGATAACATTGGTTTCGAGATTACCCGAACCCAATGCAGACGCGATTAGTCCAAAGTCTTTTGTCTTGTCAAAAAAGTTAACCGGGCCTTCAAAACGTACCTCCTGTTTATCTTCGTTATAGGCAAACACTCTACCGGATAATTTTTCGCCCGCTGCTTTTGCGCGGTCTTCTATCCGAAATTCTTTGCTCGATTCTTCATAGAATAACGATCCGGCCGGCAANAAGAAATCATCATCAGCCGGATCATTTTTATCGAACACGAATGTGATGTAAAGATCATTGTCCGCTGCAAAGTGAAGCCCCGCATCCGGTTTGCGCCCTTCTTCAGTAATGGCATTATCAAAATCAAGGTAAATTTCTTTTTCATCGCCACTTTGGGTGTAGAGCAACCAGGTCTTGTAGTTTGGTATTTTCTTCAGATCCAGTTTTACAAATCCTTTCAACTGAAGTGCCGGTTTGGTGGCATACATAGTCATGTCGCCTTTATAAAAGATACGTGGGGCCACCCGAATGTTATTTTGCTCGGTTACTGCACCATTCCCAACCGTTTGCATCGTGGCGTTACCGCGATTGCGTTTGTTTTTTGTTTGCTCGGTAATGGGTTCCAGATGGAAGTCAGTCATCCTAATGGCAAACGTATCGTTCACCGCATTCACATATTGGTAGGTAGCATAGCCGGTAAATTCTTTGCGCGAAATAATATCCACCACACCATCTGTAAGCCGGTGATACCCGTTGAGTGTGTCCATTACGATGGTCGTGTTTTTTAACTGCCCAATCTTTGCATTTTCCAGAATCAACACTTCATTGTTTTCGGGTGTAATGCGTGCATCGGCTACCGTTATGTAGGGAATGCCACTTACTTTTAATTGCTGTGTCTGAATATCATACTCTGCTTTTTCGGCATTAAAACTCAGGGAGTCCAGTTCTTTGCGTGTTGTGTAGAAATACGAATCTTCCAATGGCACATCCGGTGCTTTGCTCATCACAATTTTTTGTGTGGTTAAATCCCACCGGGCTTCGGGTATCGAAGTTTTAAACTGTGCGTATGGAAAATCGATGGCTGCTTCGCCTGCTACTTCAGGGCTTACCGTAGCAAAGTTTTTGTCGAGGTTGAAGTTTAATTTTACGTTGCTGCCGGCTAGCGCGGGTTTTGCAGCGTTGCCGGTTTTTACTTCGAAACGTGCATGACGCGCACCAAATTCTTTGGCTGAAAAAGTCATCTCTTTTGAGCGTACTTCCGAACCGCGTGTACTCAACCGGCCATCGCCACCCACACCGGTTTTAGAAACAATCAAATTGCCATCTAACGTTGCTGTATTCTGATACAGGCTAAAGGGTTCTTTCATGTTTTTGATATTCATTTTGTCTTGCTTGGGCAACCACTTTAACCGGTAGTCGTTTAGTTTTACCTGCGGAAAATAAACCGCCCCATAAAGTTTCTCCCTGATTTCGCCCACGCTGCCGCGCCCCACTACCGAGTCTGGATAAAANATAAAATCGCGCGATTCCACCGTAGCGGCCAGGTAATCTATTTTTCCGGCAGCCCGAATACCTGCGTTATCCAACGTAAGGCCTCCGTATAGTTTCCCATCGCCATTAAAAAGCGGATAGCCCGAAGCAGGAACGGAATGACTAAAGCCCAACGATTTGTCGGGCATAGTATGCAATTTCTCCTTAAATGCCGGCAACATGCCACTCGATACAAATGTGCCTTCAAAGTTGATCGAGCCAGGGTCGGCATCATTCAAACTGTCGAGCTTAAAGGGCGGCACGACAAANAACACAGAACGATCGTAGGCCCCGTTTAACACTTCGCTCCGATCAAAATAAATAACACCACCGGCCGTAGCATCCAGGCGTGGATAGTTTGGAATTTTNTCCTTTCCGGATTTATTATTAGGCCGGTTAATAAATAATGTGCCCGAGGTTTTGTTGCTCGATGCCTGCATGCCGCTGGCAGCCTGTGCAGTGGAGTCGGCCCCAACCATCGAATTATTTACTCTTCTTCGGGTTCCATTCTTTTCGGTTACATAAAAACGAATGGAATCGATGTGATTCATGTTAATGAAGAAGCTGTCATACTTCAGCGTAAAATCGCGGCCGGAAATTTCGAAGTTACCGGCATTGATGGTACCATTAAACTTGATATCGCGGTTTTGCAANAAGGTGATGCGGCTGCTGTCGGGTTTAATCACCACATTGAGCGAATCGCTCACATTAAACTCTTCAACTCCGTACACATTCATACGTCCTTCTTTTAAACTAATGAATGCGTTGGCTATGGTATCTGTCAATGAATGAATTTTAAGATTATCGTAATCAGACAAACCTCTAACAGATTGAATGAAGTTAATGGCTTTGTCTTTTACACGAATTTTGCCGGTACGCGCATCGTAGTCAATCATGCCCCGCTGAAATAAAAANTCGGCTGCCATACGGGCCACGCCAAGCGGGCGGCTTTCTTCAACCAGGTCGAACACATAAAAATTCTGCGTACCTAATTCACTTACTTTATTAACCACCAATGCCAACGGATGAAAATTAAAACCTTGGCCCCGCAATTCCCGATACCCTTCCGGGTCATAAAAATCATTCGACTCGATGATCATGGGTGCTACCTTACCGCTACCCTGCACCCACATTTTTATACTGTCTGATTTAAGTTTCCAATCAATCCGATCGACTGAAAATTCAACTTGAAAAAATGAGGAGGTGAATGGCGCCTTGCGTTGCGAGCTTTTNTCTTTGTTAAGCGTAAGGCGTTGTTTGGCATAATCATACCGCAACTCCATAGCCGGATGAACAATAGAATCGTTTTGGTGAAAAATCGAAATGCGCGCCTGGTGCGAAATAATAACCGAATCCTGAAAACCAAAAGAAGCTGCTACCGCCTTAAATCTTCTGTTGGCTTCACCAAAAATTTCGATGGTGGCTAATGCGTTGCTTACTGTGTTTGAATTGGGAGCCNNTGCTCCTTGCATACCAAACCCACCGGTATATTTCAAATTAAGGCCTTCTAATCCCAACAGGTTAATGTTTGCTTCGTACGATTTGAAGCGAGGATAGGTAGCAGTTTGGGGCGATTTATGATTGATGCTTTGAAACTCAAACACTCCTGGAATATTACCTGGTACTTTTCCAACATACGTAAGCCGGCCTTGCTCGGCCTTCAAGTAGGGTTGATTGGCTTTGAAATTAAATTTGTTCAAATCGTAATAAACCGAGTCGGCCGAAAGCCCCGCTGCAGACCAATCGAAACGCCCTCCTTCGCCAACAAAAAGTTTATCGCGTAAAGAGAATGTTCCCTTTGTGTTAGTAAGACTAACCGAATCATAGGCAGTAATAAAATTCAAAGAAACCTGATCAAACACAATTGCGGGGCCTAGAATTTCGGGCTGTATAATCTCTTGCTGCCACGGGGGCCTGTTGTAGGCAGTGGTATCAACCGGTTCATCGTAATTATAGGTCTGTGTGGTATCGGGCGGAGGTGGCTCCAGGTATTGAAAACTATAGGTATCATTCTTTGCCACCAGTTGAAATGCCTTTTCAAAATTCAAAGCATGGTTTTCGAAGAAAGTACGCGAAAGCTGGAAGTAAATGTTGGCTTGTACGGCATTATCCTGTGCCAATACTTTACCGGCAACCGTAAANAATTCATTTAGTTTAGATTGATCTGCGTTTTCTATGGTAACAGCCGCAGCAATGGCCCCATAATAATTAACCAGGTGTGGCTGCAGTTTAAAGCCTTTCTTNTTCATGAGTTTAGCCTGCGCCCGAATGATCTGTTGCTGATCTGGCCCCAGCGAAACCCATGCTGTATTAAATGCAGCCCCNACAGCGATGGCATTGGTGGCTTTGGTGTTTTCTAACGCCAGCCGCACACTATCCTGAAAGCTGTAAGACCCGGAATCAGTTTGGGCAAACAGGCCAGAGGAAAGGCAAAGTGCAGTAATGTATGTTAAAACCTGCTTCACGGATCAAAAACCTTGAAATTCGCAAAAATCCGGCTAATGTACTAATTGAAACGTTGCTGGACACCAGTTACTTGCGGTTGCCTGATTTTGTTAAACCAGGCAGGCCGATTTAATAAACTTTAGAGGGCTTGATTTATTGCATTTGCAATAAAAGGCAGGCCCATGTTTCGCGTTCCTGAAAGGAAACGTTGGTCAATCCATACCGGGAAGCCTCGGTTTGTAAATCTGAAATGTCCTTCATATAAAAACCACTGAGCAGGAGTTGGCCATTAGGTTTTAAGTAGGATGCATACTGCTTCATCTCCATCAGCAAGATGTTNTTGTTGATGTTGGCCAGAATAATATCGAAAGTTCCTGTAAGGGTAACCTCGCTAATCTTTCCTAACTGAATGTGAATATTGCTGCAATTGTTGTTCAACACGTTTTCGTTTCCGTTCTCCACACTCCAGGCATCAATATCAAACGCCTCCACTTCTGTTGCTCCCAATTTACTGGCCATTACCGAAAGTATGGCCGTGCCGCAACCGGCATCCATCACCCGCTTGCCGCTATGGTTCATTTTCATTTGGGCGCTCAACATAAGGTGTGTTGTTTGATGGTGGCCCGTACCAAAACTCATTTTAGGTGTAATGATTATCTCGAAAGGATAATGTTTGTCAATTTTGTGAAAAGCAGCGCGTACCAGGCATTTATCATCCACAATAACCGGCTCAACATTTTTNTCCCACTGCTCGTTCCAGTTTTGTTTTTCAACTTCATCGAACTGAAACCGAAGCGGACTTACAATNGCATATTTTGTTTTTATTTCTTCCAGCAGCTTTTTGTTGAATTCATTCCCTTCGCAATACGCCTCAAAGCCGGTTTCCGTTTCCATAAAGGTATCGAAGCCGGCCTCACCTATTTCGGCCATCAGAATTTCAGAAAATTCGGAATTGCAGGTTACGATTAATCGTGAATACATAATTCTAATTTGAAAATGTGTCGATTTAAAAATTTGAAAATGATTTTACGAGAACTAATCATGCAGGCATATCATTTTCAAATTGCCGAATTTTCAAATTCTCAAATTGCTTTAACGATTTCGGTGAATTCCCGGCTCTTCAACGATGCTCCGCCCACCAGGCCACCATCTACATCCGCATTAGCAAACAATTCTTTTGCATTGGCTGCATTTACACTTCCTCCATATAAAATAGAAATTTCATCGGCAACAGCCGCGCTGTACTTTGCGGCTAAGTGTTTCCGAATAACCGCGTGCATATCCTGTGCTTGTTGTGCCGTAGCGGTTTTACCGGTACCAATAGCCCATACCGGTTCATAGGCAATTACCACTTTTTTAATGGCTTCATCTGAGAGATGAAACAATGCTTCCTCCACTTGCTTTTTCACCAATTGTTCATGTCCATTCGCCTCGCGCACTTCCAGCGGCTCGCCACAACAAAAAATTGGGGTGAGGCCGTTCGCCAGGGCGATGTCGATTTTNTTGACAAGCAACTTTGAATCCTCACCAAAGTATTGCCTGCGCTCGCTGTGGCCCAGGATTACGTACGGAATATTCATCGACTTCAACATCGGTGCTGCCGTTTCGCCTGTGTAGGCGCCCGATGCATGTTCGCTGCAATTTTGTGCCCCCACGGCCATGCGCGTGTTGTTGCCCAGTTGTTGTTTTACCGGAACAAGGTATGGGAACGGTGTACACAAAACCACTTTCACATTTCCTTTTACTTCATCGGCAATCATGCCCATTAGCTCGGAAGTAAGTGTTTGTGCTTCTTCCAGGGTTTTATTCATCTTCCAGTTACCGGCAACAATTTTTGAACGCATATCTGTTTTAAATTTTTCCGCAAAGTCGCAAACCCAGTAAAGATTAACAAGTGCTTATACACAAAGAGAGGTTTTAGGTATAGCCTGCAGAATGTACAAACTATCATTCAAACGTTAGCATATCCTCAGGCTTATTGCGCACCAACCGGAAACTTTTACCGGGCCTTTGTAGGTAATGTGTACAATGTTCGATTGGTCATCGTACAAATCCATTATCACATCGTTGCGCACTTTAATCGTTTTAAATCTTTTTACGTTCTCTATTTCGATGTAGCAGATCACAGCCGGATCGTCCCGTTCAAACCCAAGGAAATTCAGTTTCTGTGTTTTACCATCCAACTCCACCTTAAAATGCGTTAACACATACTCGGCTATTACTTGCTTTGAAGTAAGCCCATTGCCCGGCTCCAGTACGTCCAACTCCTGGTTGTTGCGTTGGTTGCGAATGCTGGCCTCCAAATCATCCAGAAAAATGCGCGAGGTTATTTGTAAGGCTTTGTCCTTCTCGCTGTAATTAATTTCGGACACCGACAAGTGAATGGGGTGTATCACAAACAAACACGCATACAACAATGAAATCATAGCCAAAGCACACGAAAACCGTGCCGTCAAAATTAGTTCTAATTGCCCTAAATCAAAATTAAGGCTATACTTGTGGGCAATAAAAAACGAGGTTGTGAGTGAGTTTGCACTTTACTTTGGATTAGGGAAAGATCATATTCTGGATACGAACGGATACGATCACATTCTTNTTGTAATTGCGTTGTGTGCGGTGTATTTGTTACACGATTGGAAGAAGGTGTTGATTCTGGTTACCGCCTTTACCATTGGCCACTCTATTACATTGGCGCTTGCAACACTCAACATGGTTGTCTTTCCGNGCGAAGTAATTGAGTTTCTGATTCCGCTTACCATTTTTATAACTGCATTTACCAATGTGGTAAAACGTGATGAGGTTAGCAGCAAAGCCGCCATCCAGATCAACTATGTGTTTGCGCTTTTCTTTGGACTAATCCATGGTCTGGGGTTCTCCAATTTTTTAAGAGAACTGCTGGGCAAAAGCCAGAATATTGTAACGCCTTTGTTTGCATTTAACGTAGGGCTTGAGTTAGGACAATTAATTATTGTAGCAATATTTTTGGTAGCCGGGTTTGTGCTGGTACAACTGGTTGGTGTGGCGCGAAGGGACTGGCGGCTGGTAATCTCATCGGCTATTGCCGGCATGGCGCTGGTGCTGATGAAGGATCGGATTTTCTGGTAACGCACGTTTTATAATCTTGAATTTTGCATCTTGAATCTTGAATTCGAAATTTTGAATCTTAAATCAACTCCTATGAAACAGGTTTTAGCTGCATGCATTATGCTGATCGGGATTGCTGTACAGGCACAAGACCCCCAATGGAAAGGCAAGTTTGAACAATTGGATCAACTGCTGCCTACTCCTAACGAATACCGCTCCGGTTCCGGAGCGCCAGGCCCCAAGTATTGGCAGCAACAAGCCGATTACGTAATTGATGCAGAGCNNCTGAATGATGAAAATCAAAGCATTACCGGGGCCGAAACCATTACGTACCACAACAACTCGCCCGATGTGCTTACTTACCTCTGGCTACAACTCGATCAGAACATCAATGCGAAGGACAACAACTCAGCCAAAGTTACCAACAACAGTGTAATTGATTCTGTAGCTGCGGCCACACTTGCCTCCACCGTAAACCTTACCGACTTTGATGGAGGATTCAAAATCAAATCGGTGAAAGATGCATCGGGCGCTGCCCTGAAATACACCATTAACCAAACCATGATGCGTGTAGATTTGCCCAAAGCATTGGGTGCCGGACAAAAGATTTCATTTTCTGTGGAGTGGTCGTTTAATATCAACGACCGCGTTAAACGAATGACCATGAACGATGGACGCAGCGGCATGGAGTATTTTCCTGAAGATGGAAACTATTTATACATTATTGCCCAGTGGTTTCCGCGCATGTGTGTGTATGATGATGTGATCGGCTGGCAGAACAAACAATTCTGGGGACAAGGTGAGTTTACCGTGAACTTCGGTAATTACAAAGTAAACCTGACCGTACCGGCCGACCATGTGATGGCCGGCACCGGAATGGTAAGCAACCTGAAAGAAGTATTGACTGCCGATCAATATGCCCGTTTTGAAAAGGCAAAAACTTCGTACGATAAACCGGTAATCATTTGTACCCAGGCCGAGGCGGTGCAGCGTGAANAAACAAAATCGAAAGCAAAGAAAACCTGGCGCTTTGAGGCAGAAAACGTGCGCGACTTTGCGTTTGCAACCTCGCGTAAGTTTATATGGGATGCGCAAGCCGTAAAAGTAGGCGATAAAACCACGCTGGCTATGTCGTATTATCCGAAAGAGGGCAATCCGTTGTGGGAAGCAGAATCTACCAAAGCGGTTAAGAACACGCTGGTAACCTACTCCAAATATTCCATCAACTATCCTTACCCGCAAGCTACTTCGGTGCATGCCGCTTCGTTGGGAATGGAATACCCGATGATCTGCTTCAACTATGGCCGACCATTAAAAGATGGCACCGTTCCCGACCGTGTTAAATGGGGTATGATTGGCGTAATCATTCACGAAGTGGGCCATAACTTTTTCCCGATGATCATTAACAATGACGAACGCCAGTGGACCTGGATGGATGAAGGCTTGAACACGTTCGTTCAATACCGAACCGAAGTAGAAAATTATCCGGACAAACCGGTTGGCCGCGGACCGGCCGCCAACATTGTGCCCTATATGAAAGGCGATGCAAGCTTACAACGTCCTTTAATGGTAAACTCCGAATCGGTTGTACGCTCCAACTTTGGTAATGAGCAATATGCCAAGTGTGCCACAGCGCTAAACATTTTGCGCGAAACTGTAATGGGGCCCGAACTGTTTGACAAAGCATTTAAAGAGTATGCAGAACGTTGGGCTTTCAAACATCCCAAACCGGCCGATTTCTTCCGCACCATGGAAGATGCATCGGCTGTAGATCTGGATTGGTTCTGGCGCGGTTGGTTTTACACAACTGACAACAATGATGTTTCGCTGGATGATGTAAAATGGTTTAAAGTAAAAACCAACCAGGCTACCGTAGAAAATAAAGGCAAGAAAGTTGCCAAGGGAGACCTTGCAGCCAAAGGAACTGGCGATAAACCTGCCGACTTCAGCCAGGGGCCACAATACTTTAATGTGATTCCAACCGATGCCCGCTTTTATGGCGAGTTCCAAAATCGCATTGATGATAAAGCCACCGTCTCCAAAATGGAAAACAAAAACTTTTATGAACTAACCCTAAGCAACAAGGGCGGGTTGGTAATGCCTGTAATTATTGAATGGACGTATAAAGATGGCAGCAAGGAAATAGAACGCATTCCGGCCGAAATCTGGCGCATCAACGAAACCAAGGTAACGAAGGTATTTGCCAAGGATAAAGAGGTGGTANAACGTGGTGATTGACCCTTCGAACGAAACTGCAGACATCAGCCTTGATAACAATTCGTTTCCCAAAAAGAACCAAACCAGCAAATTTGATGAGTTGAAGAAGGGAAAGTAATACCTTAAAGATTTATTTAATCAGGACCAGCGGTAAACATTCCGCTGGTCTTTTTATTTTTGTCGGTTCCTTTTGACACCACCTCTCTTATCATATGAAACATCTCTTCCTTTTAACTTGCTTCTTCCTGGTCGGGCTTACTACTCTTGCTCAACAAACCTGGCAAGGAAAGTTTGAACAACTGGATCAACAGCTGCCTACGCCCAACAGCTACCGGGCAGCTTCCGGGGCACCAGGCATCAACTATTGGCAACAACGCGCAGATTATGTCATTGATGTGGAGTTGAATGAAGACACCCAACTCATCACCGGTAAGGAGACTATTACCTACCACAACAACGCACCCGAAGAGCTTCGTTACCTCTGGTTGCAATTGGACCAAAATAAACTTTCGAAAGACAACATAACCTCGATGACGGAAACCAATCGTGTACGCGATTCTGTTCCGGCTAAGTTTNTTCCATTAGCAGGCGATACGTATGGCTACGAGGGTGGTTTCAAAATCAAATCAGTAAAAGATGCTGCAACGGGCAAAGACCTGCCTTACATCATCAACTTTACCATGATGCGGGTGGACATTCCCACACCGATGAAAACAGGTGATCGCTATGCATTTGTTGTGGAGTGGAGTTATGTGGAAAAAGACCGGATGCAATTTCCGGAGCGCGGTGGTTATGAATTCTTTCCGGACGATGGCAATGCCCTTTATACCATTGCCCAATGGTTTCCGCGCATGTGTGTGTTTGATGATTACGAAGGCTGGCAAAACAAACAGTTTATAGGACAAGGAGAATTTGCCCTCGTGTTCGGCAATTACCGGGTGCGCATTACCGTGCCGTCCGATCACATTGTAGGTGCCAGCGGCATGCTTCAAAATCCAAAAGAGGTATTAACAAAAGAACAGATTGAGCGGTTTGAACGGGCTAAGAAAACATTTGATGCCCCCGTGTTTATTGTTACGGAAGACGAGGCTAAGAAANAAGAAAAAGTACGGTCGAAGAAANAAAGCACGTGGGATTTTTATGCCGAGAATGTTCGCGATTTTGCGTTTGCCACCTCGCGCAAATTTATCTGGGATGCCATGGCTGTAAAGGTGGGTGACAAAACCCCGCTGGCTCAATCGCTCTATTCANAAGAAGGCAATCCGCTTTGGGCGAAGGAATCAACCAAGGCAATCAAAAACACATTGGAAATTTATTCCGAGCGCACGTTTGATTATCCTTATCCTACCGCATACTCCGTACATACCGCCAATCAGGGCATGGAATATCCCATGATCTGTTTCAACGGTGGCCGCNCCAAAAAGGATGGCACCTGGTCGCACCGCACGTACGAAAGCATGGTGGGCGTTATCATTCACGAAGTAGGTCATAACTTCTTTCCCATGATTGTGAACTCGGACGAGCGCCAATGGAGTTGGATGGACGAAGGGTTAAACTCATTTTTAGAAAGAGAAGTGAAACGCGAACGCTACCCCGATGTAAATATCAACTGGGGTTCGCCCAAAGGCATGGCCGGCTATATGCGGGGCGATAAAAACATGATGCGCCCCATCATGTGGCAGTCGGATAACATTCCGNGTGGTGATTTTGGACCGAATGCATACGGTAAACCCGCAGCCGCTTTAACGCTGTTGCGCGAAACGGTTATGGGGCCTGAGTTATTCGACAAAGCTTTTAAAGAATATGCACAGCGTTGGATGTTCAAACATCCCAAGCCGGCCGACTTTTTCCGCACCATGGAAGATGCCAGTGCCGTTGACCTGGATTGGTTCTGGCGTGGTTGGTTTTATACCGTTGATAATGTGGATGTGGAACTGGATGAAGTAAAATGGTTTAAGGTAAAATCTGAAACCAAAGATGTAGAGAACAAAGGGGTGAAAGCGCAANAAGGCGATCTGGCTTCCGGCAACTCAAAAGGCAAAGCCACCGACTTCAGCAACGGACCCCGGNAGTTTACCATGGTTAATACCCCCGATGCCTACTATGGCGATTTCCGTAATCGTGTAAACGATGGGGAGATAAGGCAAAAACTGGCTGATAAAAATCTCTACGAAATTACCNTTAAAGAACAAAGGCGGGCTGGTTACACCGGTTGTAATAGAGTGGACATTTAAAGATGGAAGCAAAGAGATTGAGCGGATACCCGCAGAAATCTGGCGCCTGAATGAGCACGAGGTGAAAAAGTTTTTGTGAAAGAAAAGGAAGTAACCAATGTGGTGATTGACCCTGCCGGTGAAACCGGAGAAGTGAATCCTGCTGATAATGTGTTTCCAAAAAGGCAACCGAAAGCAAGTTCGATCAGCCTGAAGAAGAATTAAAGACTGGCTTACACAATTCATCATGAACTGAGGTTGCTGACATTACGGAGTAGTAACTGACCACAACCAAAGTCTGTTATTACTTTCGTGTACACAAAAATTCCGGTAGCCGGTATTTATCTCCTTCATTTCTGATACCTTAGGGGTTATCTAAACCTGCCCATGAAAAATTTCTGAAATTACTTGGCCTCGCAGTCCTGGCACTCGTGGCGTTTATCCTCATCAAGACTGTTACCTTCACCGCCCCAACCCTTGAAGTTGCCCAGGTAACTCCGGTTGAAGTTCCGGACGAAGCACTTACGCGACTGCAAAAAGCCATTCAGTTTAAAACGGTTTCTTATTCCTACACCACTCCGCACGATTCGGCTGCGTTTATGGGGTTGCATCAACACCTGGCGCAGGCATTTCCATGGGTAGATTCATTACTGGAGAAGAAAACCATTCAATACAGTTTACTGTACAAGTGGGCCGGTACCGATCATTCATTAAAGCCGGTATTGCTCATGTCGCACCTGGATGTGGTGCCGGTAGATGACGGCACGTTAAAAGACTGGGAGGCCCCGCCCTTCTCAGGTGAAATANAAAACGGAAACATTTACGGCCGAGGCACCATGGACGATAAGGTAAGTGTTCTCGCCATCCTGGAAGCAGTGGAAATGTCGCTGCGTTCGGGATTGAAACCAAAGCGTACCATTTACCTGGCCTTTGGTCATGATGAAGAAATTGGTGGCGATCAGNGGGCGGCTTCCATTGCAAAATACCTGCAGGAACAAGGCGTGAAACTGGAAGCTGTACTAGATGAAGGCGGTGAGATAGCCGAAGGCATGGTGCCCGGATTAGACAAAGCACTGGCTATTATCAATGTGGCCGAGAAAGGTTATGTTTCATTTGAACTTACAATCACCACTCAGGGCGGGCACTCATCCATGCCCACGGCTGATAATACCATTGGTTCACTTGCCNGGGCCATTGCCAAACTGGAAGCCAATCAGTTTCCATATAAATCCATTCCGCTCATCGACAAACAGATTGAGTTGATGGGACCACACCTGCCGTTTGTACAAAAGATGGCTTTTGCCAACACGTGGTTATTCGGTGCAAAAATTCAGGAGGCATTAAATACACGTACTTCTACTGCGCCTACTATTATTAAAGGTGGTGTAAAGGATAATGTAATTCCAACCAGCGCCAGTGTGGTTGTAAACTTTAGAGTGATGACGGGCGAAACAACAGAAGAAGTTCTGCAACACATTATCAAAACTGTAAATGATGATCGCATCACCGTAAAATCCATCAGCAACCGAAACGAACCTTCGCCTGTTTCTGACTATGAATCGGGTAGTTACAAATTAATTGAGAAGACGATTCTACAGGCGATGCCAAATACACTTGTAACACCCGGGTTGGTAAGTGGTGGAACCGACACCAAGCATTACCATGCCATTAGTGAAAATGCGTATCGCTTTNTTNCCAATCCGCGTAAACGCCTCTAACATGACAGGCTTTCACGGTATCAACGAACATTTGTCGGTAAGCAACTACAAAGAGATTGTTCAATTTTATTATCAGTTGATTCAGAATTTGAATGAGTAGGAGCGTACCCAGCCAATTATGCGTCTCGACATTAAAACATTAGTCATTGTTGCCACTGGCGCGCTCTTTTATTGGACCCTTTCAGGATTTAAGGGAAGTTCAATGACTATATGTCCCGGCATTATGAGGATGACTCGAAGTATTACAAGAATTTAATAACTGGATTGATTTTACTTCTCTTATTGTTTCTACTGTTGTATAGAATCCTTTTATTTTTCTAATCCTCTTTTATCATCAACTTCAACACCTTTTCCAAATCCACATTTCCGCCTGACAAAATAATTCCCACACACTGACCCTTAAACCGGTCTTTCTCTTTGATCAACGCAGCCAATGGTACGGCACTCGATGGTTCAATAACAATTTTAACCCGCTCCCATACCAGCCGCATAGCGGCAATTATCTCCGCATCGCTTACGGTTATGATCTCGTGCACGTTTTCTTTTATTATCGGAAAAGCCTTGTCGCCCAACGAAGTGAGTAACCCATCGGCTATAGATTGAGATTGTGCCGGCTCAATCTTGCCGCTTTTCAAAGAGCGGAACGCATCGTCTGAACCGGCAGGCTCACCGGCAATCACTTTTGTTTTGGGAGAAAAGAATTTTGCTGCCAATGCAGTGCCGCTCAGCATGCCGCCTCCACCCACCGGCACCATAATGGCGTCCAGCTCGCGCACATCGGCAAACAATTCTTTGGCAGCCGTGGCCTGGCCTTCCATCACATCGTAGTTATTAAACGGATGAATTTCGGTTGCACCGGTTTTCCGGATTACCTCAGCCAGCGTTTCCTCCCGCGATTGCAGATTGGGCTCGCACTCAAATATTTCTCCACCATAGCCGCGCACGCCTCGCTTTTTTATCTCAGGTGCCGTGCGTGGCATCACGATGTACGACTTTACTCCCAGGATTTTTGCAGCNCGGGCAAGGGCTTGCGCATGATTACCCGATGAGTGTGTGGCCAATCCTTTCGCGCGTTGCTCTTCATCCAGCGATAACGCAGCATTCATAGCCCCGCGTGCCTTAAAAGCCCCGATCTTCTGAAAGTTTTCGCACTTCAAATAAACGCGGCAACCGGTTGCCTCGTCCACACTTTTGAGGTGAGCACCGGGGTGCGATGAATGTAAGGCTTAATGCGCTCATGCGCCTGTTCAATGGAATGTCGATCTATTTTCATACTGCAGTACTTTCAACTTCTCCGCAAAGTGTGGTGATTATTTTACTTTTCAAACTCAATAATATATTCCGATTTATACTCGCTTTGAAATCCGGCATCGTTCGTAAACATGTCTTTAAAAAATAAACGTGCGCGTTTGCCTAAGCGAACACTCGTGTACTTATTCGCAATGTCTTCCGGAGTATTCATGGGTTGCAAAGATGGATACCACAGCGTGTGTTCGGGAATATTCAACACTTGTTGGGGCTTCGTCCATTGTTGAGAATTGTCGCCCTGCGTTAAATCTTCATGGAAGTTGAATGAAATATAAATCGCGCTTCCTTTCCACGATGTACTCTCGGAGCGGGCCATCATCATCACCCAACAATTCAAATACGTGTTCCAACTTACCGATGGCCCCCAATGAAACATTTTATTGGGCGCAGAGGCGGGGCCACCGCCTGCTTCCATCGGTATCTGCAACGACTTAACGGGTACCCCCACGCCATCCGGCATCGCAGCAAAATCATTTCCATCCCAGCGTCTTGCTTTACCTGCCGGGTTATCCAAATCAGAAAGTTTAATGCGGGCCACACTAATACACTGGCCGCTCCATTCCTTTACAGGATCATAGGTTGCTGAATCGTACACTCCGGGATATCCATACTCTCCATAAAACAAATACAAATAATCACCACTTGCTACTGCAGACGGATCGCCCACCCCTCCGGCAAACGTTTTGGAGGTGTTATGTGGTTTTAAAATCATGCGCGGCTGCAAGTCCTCAATAAATATTCCGCGGTTATCCCAATGATATCCCCCATCGGTTGATTTCATAATTCCGATGCGGCATACCGCAGCCGGTGAAGTTTCGCCCGTTATTCCCACTGGCCAGTGTTTATAAATGTATCCTTCACCTGTACTTTCCTTGTGAGGATAGTTCCAGGGATAGTTTTCATTATGGTAAACTGCATACAATGTTTTNCCGGATGGATCGGCTGCATCCTGATACACCGTTTCGAACCAAACCGCTCCGTGCAACCCGTCTTCGGTTGGCTTTACATTCTTCGGCATATTGGGTGTAATCAACTCTTCAAACTGATTGGCGAATGCTTCATCCGCATTGGCGCCATTTCCAAACCGAAGGTTATCCGAAAAACCCCACAGTGTGTCTTCCCCATACTTACCCGGAAAGATGCGAAAGGTATCGCCCACCCAAACCTCGGCCATGTTGCAATCCACAAACGAATTGAACAAAAACTTATCGGTCTTAGTAAGGGTAAATGCGGGCTGTTTGGTTTTGGATGATGTGCAGGCAGCAAAGGCGAAGAAGAAGAGTACCACGAATGCGAGTTGAGGCTTAGCNCCGGCCCCNCTCCGCAGAAGCGGGATTGAGTTATCGGATATGGTTTTGTGTTTCATTCTTCCACGAAGATTTTCAAGATACAAAAGTTAATTCTTCACCCACGTTGTTTTATCAGCTACTGGCTTGCGCCTGCCATCGGGCACTGTTCCTTTTGGCATGCCCACATGCAGAAATCCGCACAACTTATCTTCCGGCCCTAAACCAAAAAANGGTTTGGCCTCTTCAAAATTAGTAACACCACCAGTACTGAGATAACAGCCAACATGATAGGCGGTGGCTGTGAGGTACATGTTTTGAACGGCACAAAACACAGCCCCNAGTTCTTCCCACTCGGGCAAACGTTTGGCTGCATCGCGCTTCATGCCAATGGCTATAATGTGCGATGATTCCAATGGTTTTGTCTTCATCGATTGATAGCGTTCTTCCTGAAACGTGCCTTTGGCTTCGGTAACCTGTTTGTAACATTCGCTTTGAAAAGTAGCCAGCTTNTTNAGTCCTTCTCCGCTGAAGACAACAAAGCGCCACGGCTCGGTAAGTTTATGGTTGGGCGCCCAGTTTGCATTCTCCAGCATCTGGTTAATAATGTTGTCTGGCACAATAGCTCCTGTATAATCTTTCGGAAAAACTGATCTGCGTTGGCGAATGAGTTGGTCTATTTCTTCAACATTAAAATTCATTTGTATTGATTTTTGGCTAATTTAACTTTTGAACTCCAATCCGCATGCAAAAATTTATTGTTGTAGCGCTTCTGTTTAGTTCATGCGCTCCGCAACTCTATGTGCCTAACACCCGAAACGTTCCTCTTTTCAGGCAACAAGGTGAGTTTCAGGGAACTGTTAGCCTCACCACCGGCCTGGAAGGCCAACTGGCCTACGCACCTGGCAAACACCTGGCCATTATAACCAACGGATCGTTTTTGAAATACTACGAATCAGCCCAGAAGTACAACCGGAAGCATCAGTACCTGGAAGGAGGGATTGGTTATTATAACGCCACTCGCAATTACCGAATTGAAATATTTACAGGATATGGTTTTGGACAAGGAACCAGTTACGCTGCTAATTATTATTTCACCCCGTACTTCGGCCAGAAGGATTTGGTTGCAACCGGAAAGTATAATCGTTTCTTTCTTCAGCCAACCTTTGGTACAAATAACCCGGGCTTCAATTTAGCATTTACCCTGCGTGCATCGCTCGTGAATTTTACCTCTTTCTCTTCAAACGATAATAACCCGGCATTCGATGTAGTTACCATTCAGCCTGATGAAGGCCCTCAGTNNTTTAGAGCCTGCAGCAACAGGAAAGTTTCCTATTGCCGGCAACCTGCATGGGCTCGTTCAGTTGGGTTTGAATGTGGCCGTTCCCAACGATGCGTATTTTGATTACGTTCCAATTCAGTTTGCAATCGGCATCCAACTAAACACCGCCAGCCTCCGTTCCCGTGTCTATTAAACCCAAACTTGGCCTGTTCGATCTTACCATGATTGTGGTAAGCCTGGTTATCGGGATGGGTATTTTCCGAACTCCGGTAGAAGTAGCCAACAAAGCCCAATTGCCCGAGATCTTTTTGTGGCCTGGATAGTGGGTGCGCTCATCAGCTTTTTGGTGCCTTAACATTTGCCGAAATCGGATCGCGCTACCCGGTAGCCGGTGGTTTTACCGCATCTTCTCCCATTGCTACCATCCTTCTTTTGCATTTATGGTAAACTGGATGACGGTGATTTCCAATGCCGCTTCAACCGCCAGTGTCGCCATTATCGGGGCCGAATACATTCAGCCCATTTTGTTTCCGCAGATGGAACCCACTGCGGCCATTCGCATCATCACGCTATCAGCTATGGTAATCTTGTACGGAATCAACATAGCCGGCATAAAAATGAGCGCCCGCATGTTGAATGTGTTGATGATTATAAAAATCAGTTTAATTGTTTTGCTGATTGTGGCCATTGTGGCTGCGCCTGAACCGGTTGATGCTCCAGCGGAATTAACCCCCTTAACCACCACCGATTGGCTCAAGGCTTTCTGGCTTTGTTTTGTGCCTGTATTTTTTACCTATGGCGGCTATCAGCAAACCATGAATTTTGGCAGCGACATACCCAACGCAGCACGCACCATGCCGCGCGCTATCTTCTATGGCATTGCCATTATTCTTTCGCTTTACCTGCTCGTAAATTTTTCATACTTCAAAGTATTGGGGTTTGAAGGGTTGAAGAACTCTACTACCCTGGCGGCCGATGTGGCCCGTGTGCTGCTGGGCGATTATGCCTTTAAAGTAGTAGCCGTCATCATGTTTCTTTCTGTGATGGCGTACGTTAACGCCTCCATTATGTCGAATCCGCGGGTGTATTATGCGATGGCCGAAGACAAGGTATTGCCCNCCGTTTTCAAANAAGTTAATTCCAAAACGCAGGTACAGGAGTTTGCTGTTTCGGTCTTTGTAGGCTTCATCGTATTAACGCTGTTTNTCTCCGCCTCCTTCACACAAGTACTTAGCTATGTGATGTTCTTCGACAGCATTAGTCTTGTTACTGCTTCGGCAGCCATCTTTATTTTACGACACCGTGCCAAAAAGCAAGGCGATCCTGCTGGCATTTACAAAATGATTGGCTACCCCTGGATGCCCGCCCTGTTCATTGTGGTTTACACCCTGGTGAACATCAGCGTGCTGGTATCCAATCCGCAAGCCTCGCTGATCGGATTTATTTTATTTCTTTCCGGATATCCGCTTTACAGAATTCTTGTGAAACTTATTAATTAACGCACATGGACTTATCCTATATTTTAAACGAACTGGGTGAAGAACGCGAACAATACTTCCAGGCGGTGGCTCCTCCCATCATGCAAAGCAGCAACTTCACGTTTAAAAGTGTCTCTGATTTTCGCCAGGCGCTGGCCGATGAATACAACGCCACGCTCTACTCGCGCGGAAACAACCCTACGGTTGACATCTTACGGAAANAATTAGCTGCACTCGATGGCGCAGAGGATGCGCTCGTATTTGGAAGCGGCATTGCCGCAATTGCCATTCCTATTCTTGCCTTGCTAAATCAGGGCGATCATGTAGTGAGCGTTGCCAAACCTTACNATTGGACTATCAAACTTTTTGAACGCCTGTTACCCAAATTCGGAATTACCACCACGTTTGTTGACGGAACAAAAACCGAAAACTTTGCAGCCGCCATTCAGCCCACTACGCGATTGATCTTTCTCGAATCGCCCAATACGTTTACGTACGAACTTCAGGATTTGAAAGCCGTTGCCACCCTGGCAAAGAGCAAGAATATTTTAACCATGACTGACAATAGTTATTGCAGTCCCCTAAATCAGCAACCGTATAAAATGGGAATTGATTTAGTGGCTCAATCGGCTACCAAATTTATTGGCGGGCACAGCGATGTGGTGGCCGGTGTGGTTACCGGATCGAAGGCCCTCATTAAANAGATTTTTGATGCCGAGTTCCTGAACATCGGGNGTAACATTTCGCCCATGAATGCGTGGTTACTGATTCGGNGGTTGCGCACCTTACCCCTGCGCTTGCAACGGGTTTGTGCCAGCACAAAAGTGATTGTTGATTTTCTGACCAGTCATCCGCGCATCGAGCGCGTAATTTTTCCATTTCATCCCAGCTTTCCGCAATATGAGCTGGCCAAANAACAAATGCGCGATGCGGGCGGGCTATTCAGCATCGTATTAAAAGCAAAGTCGGTAGAGGAAGTTGAAACATTTTGTAATTCTTTGAAACATTTCTTCCTGGCTGTGTCGTGGGGTGGGCACGAGTCGTTGGTTATTCCATCGGTGGTTAGTTTTCCCCGTGCTGATTTTGATGCCTCCAATCAAAATCACCGGCTGATCCGGCTTTACATAGGGTTAGAAGATCCGGACTATCTGATTGCCGATCTGAAGCAAGCGCTTGAAAAATAAATGTGATTTAAAGAGTTTTTGGCAAAGGCTGGAAAACTGAAGCTGTTTTGGCTATTGCTTTTGTTGCGAATCCTGAGCAACCTTATGAAATTGTTCGGTAAGTGGTGGGACATCGTAGGCCTTTAATGAAGCCAGGCTAATCATTGAGTTGTTCACAGAATACGATAGATGCGATGAAGTTGGGTTTATCATTTAACCCATAGTTAACGATCAAGCCATTGTTTAAAGAGCGGTGCTTTTTCCTTGCTGATGAGGATTTCGTGTTGGTCTTGATTGCGTACAACAACTTTTAGCTTACCGTGGAAATGGTTATGAATGCGCTCAATGCTGTTGATGTTGATGATGTATTGCCGGTTGGCACGAAAAAACTGATCGGGGTCTAACTGCTCTTCCAATTCTTCCAATGTTTGATTAGCTAGTTGTAGGCCACCCGTCTGCAAAACCAGGTGTGTGTTTTTAGCTTCTGAATAAATCATGTCGATATCCGATACGTTAATCGTTTTGTATCCATCTTTATAAGGAAATAAAAAACGGCTGCGATAGCGGGTATCTTTNTGTTTTACGTATGCAAGCAATTCTTCCAGGTAAGGATTGTTTGCAGCATGGATGTGTGTGCGCTTTACTTTGTTAATGGCTTCTTCCAGTTCTTCCTTTTCAATCGGTTTTAACAGGTAATCAACCCCATTTACTTTAAATGCCTGTATGGCGTATTCGTCATAGGCAGTTGTAAAGATCACCGCACTGTTAATCTTTACCTGACTGAAAATATCAAAACTTAATCCATCGGCCAGCCGGATGTCCATGAGCACGATATCGGGATGCTGATTTTGGTTAAACCACAAAACCGACCCGGCTACGGTTTCCAGCATTTCTTCCACCTCATACGAAGGGTCTAGTTGTTCTACAATCTTTCGCAACCGTTGCGCGTTGGGTTTTTCGTCTTCAATGATGATAAATTTCATGGCCAAACTTTTTTAATAACGCTTAATCCGTTAATGGCAACGTCACACAAAATGATTTGTCGGTTTCTACTATTTCCGGTTCCCGGCCAATCACGATACGGTACCGTGCTTTGATATTCTCCAGCCCAATGTGCGAAGAGGTGTACCCGGAGTTGGGAATGCGTTGTAAATTGTTACAAACCAATAGTTCCCTTTCGGTTGCTGTTAGAGTAATGGTTAGAGGTTGATAGGTTGTGGCGATGTTGTGTTTGATGGCATTTTCAATCAACAACTGCAGGGTAATGGGTGGTATTCTTTTTGCATCNAGGTTTTCAGGAACGTGCATGTCTACTTTTACATTATTACCGTGGCGGATGAAGATCAGGTAAATGTATGATTCAATAAATTTAATTTCTTTCTGTAATGTAATGGTATCGCTATGGATATTTTGGATCATATACCGATACACGCGCGATAAATTTTCAACAAACGTTTGGGCCAGTGTTTTGTCTTCTTCAATCAAGGCCGAAATCGTGCTGAAGTTGTTAAATACAAAATGAGGATCAAGCTGTAGCTTCAGCGATTGCAGTTCGGCTTGTAATGCTGTTTGCTTAAGTTGAGCAGCCTGTATTTTCATTTCGGCTGTATGCATGCGGATGTTGCGCCCGGTAACAATCAGGCTGGTAACCAGCGATACCAAAGCCGAAGCAAAAATGAACCGCCAAATCGAAAAACGTATCTCGGGCGTAAACGCGGCCGAATTGAGTATGGAAAAGATGTTTTTGTCAAACAAAATCCAAATGACAACGGATTGATAGATAATAATCAANACCGTGGCGAGAAACAGTTGAGCAATAACCTGAACAAGCGCGCGAAGGGCAGGGGTGGTTGACCAGGGCAGCCGTTGGTTTAGTCGGTTGGTTATTCGCACACTTCCCTGAACAATAACGAATGAGAAAAGTAGCAAGCCGGCATTTTGAACAGTTATTTCCAATACGCTTAATTCCCGAAACGGTTCAGCAAACGGGTCAGTTAGAAAGAATAACAGCTTGTGTAAGCCAAAGACAACGGGCACAAGAAAAACNTTGTAGTAGCGATTGCCAAATTCAATCCAGTTTTCTTTTGGTTGGTCATATATTGCCTGGCCCTGGTTTTGATCAATTTACTAGTAAGAAAAGCAAAGTACTTGTTGCCATCACTGCAAAACAAGTTAATCATAACCTGGGTTTTGTACGAAAAATTACCCAACAGGAAATAAAACTACCTGAACCCGTGAATAGCCTTCCTGGGGCGGTTTCCCGCAACTGAAAGTTGCTTCCTCCCACCAGGTATAACCACATAAGTTCAGGGCATCATTTTCCGATTCAGCACCCACTTTTCCGGCTTGGGTAAAATACCGCCCAAAAACGTGTCCAGGTACCCCTAGTTTTGAGTTCAAACAGACATCGGAATCAAACCCCGATGGTAACTCAAATCAAACCCGAACAAAAAATGAAATGGACTAAGAAAAGTGTTTGGATGGTAAGCCTTATGCTGATGAGTGCAACGGCTATGGCGCAAACTCCGGTTACGCTGAAGCAACTGTTAAAAACAGCGTTGAGCGATAACTACACAATTCAGGTAAGCAAGTTGGAAGAGGAAAACGTAGAAAAGCAGATAGCCGAAACCCGTGCGCGTACCTTACCTCAAATTTCCGGAAACGGAAACATTACAGATAATTATAAANGACAAGTGTTGGTACTCCCTGCCGGATTAGGTGGGGGTGATGGCAGCGGAGGACCAACCAAAATTATGGCCGGTACGAAGTATAGTGCAGCAGCAGGTGTAGAAGTAACGCAGCCCATATTGGATATGGCTGCGTTCACCGGTCTTAAAGCTTCGCAGGCAAGCCGCGAGTATGCCGTAATCAACACGCAGCAAACCAAAGAGCAGGTTATTCACTCGGTAACACAACAGTATTACCAGATACTCGGTAGCATGGAAGAAGTAAAGTTGCAGCAACGCACTGGGCACATTCTGCATCAACTTATTCAGGCATCCGAAGGGCAGTACAACAACGGCTTGTTGCGCAAGGTTGACCTGGACCGGATAAAAGTAAACTACATCAACACACAATCGCGGTTAGTTCAGGCTCAAAACGATGTAGCGTTAAAAACCAACCAACTGAAAGTTGCCTTGAATATGCCGTTAAGTACTCCATTGATCCTGGATACGCTGGCCCTTGACGAACAACTTTTACCCGTAGCACCGCAAGCCGCGGAATATACAGCCGGCCAGCGAACAGAATTAAAGCTTCTTGATTCGCAGATTAAGTTGAATACGTTGCAGCGCAATGCCATCCGGGCTGAAAACTATCCTAGGCTAAGCGCATTCTTTAACTACAGCCACAATATTGTAAGCAATGAGCTTGGTACTGTATTCACGTTTAAAGATCCGGCCATCACCTATGGAATGGGTGGAGTGGGTGTACGCCTAAGTGTACCCATCTTCAGCGGCTTTTCGCGTAGTTCGCGTGTGGCGCAAAGCAACATTCAAATTAAGCAATTGGAAAAACAACGCGATGCCAAAGCATTGGNNCTGGATGCCAGTTATGAAAGTGCGCGTATTCAAATGGCAAATACGTTAACCACATTGCGCGCACAAAAAGAGAATGTAAAACTTTCAGAAGAAGTGTATAATGCCAACCGCACCAATTATAACCTGGGCCTTAGTTCGTTAACCGATTTGCTCGATTCGCAAACTTCGTACCTGGAAGCTGAAAACATCTACACCAAAAGCATACTTAATTATAAGCTGGCCGAACTTGAAATCATGCGTTCGAACGGCACGCTCTCAAACCTTATCGACTAACACTTAACTCATCAATTACCTACAACTATGAAAAAATATTGATATACGGAGGTTCCATTGTGGTAGCGCTGGTACTCGTTGCCTGGAAATTGAATGCCAACAAAGAATATAACGAAGCGCGCACCGCGATTGTGCGCGAAAGCTCATCGGGTGCGGTGCCGGTACTGGTAAAGACAGTTACCCACGCATCGCTGGATCAAACATTTTCTGAAAACGGAAACTTTGAGGCGGTAAATCAGATTGAACTTACATCTGAGATTTCGGGCCGAGTGCGTGAACTGTATGTGCGCGAAGGTAGTGTGGTAAAAGCCGGACAGGCCATTGCTAAAATCGATAATGAAATTTTTAATGCTACTTATGCCGAATCGCAGGTGCGGTTGGAACAGGCTAAGCAAAATTTAATGCGGTATGAACAAGCACTAAAAAGTGGAGGTGTAACACAAAAACAAGTGGACGATGCCCGCATGCAGGTGGAAAGCGCACACGCACAATTTGTACAGGCTGGAAAATNNGTAAACAATGCCATTGTAAAAGCTCCGGTAGGGGGTGTTATCAACAAGCGGTTTGTAGAGGTGGGCACTTACCTTGCTCTCGGAAATAAGATTGTGGAGATTGTAGATGGTTCTAACCTGAAACTGGTTGTAAATATTTCAGAACTGGAGGTTGTAAACATTAAGACAGGCGATCGGGTAACGGTAACCACCTCCGTATATCCCGAAGTAAGCTATGAAGGAGTAGTTACGTTTGTATCGGCAAAAGGTGATGCTTCGCTTAACTATCCAGTAGAGATCGAAATAAAAAGTATTGGAGGCAAAGAATTAAAGGCGGGTATGTATGGCACCGCCCACTTTGATATTAAAAATTCCGGTAACGGACTGCTGATTCCACGTGCTGCTTTTCAGGGTGGTGTAAACAGCAAAATGATTTTCGTAAGTGAAAATGGCAAAGCAAAACTGAAAAGAGTAGTAACAGGCCAGTCGTATGGCGATATGGTTGAAGTGCGCGATGGGTTGAAACAAGACGAGTTGGTAATTGTATCCGGACAGATTAACCTGGTTGATGGCACAGCTATTACCATACTTGAATAAAAAGAACAGTCATGAAGATTACAGAGATATCCATAAACAGACCAACCATGGTGGTGGTGGTATTCACCATCCTTGGGATCCTTGGTTTTATCAGCTACCGGGCACTAAACTATGAACTGCTGCCGAAGTTTACTTCGGCTGTGGTAACCATTACCACCGCTTATCCCGGTGCCGGGCCTGACGAAGTACAAAGCACCGTTACCAAANAAATTGAAGATGCGGTTGCTTCGATGGAAAACATCAAGAAGTTAACCTCACGCTCCATGGAGGGTGTATCGGTGGTTACTGTAGAGATGAACACCGGTGCCGATCCTAACCGCAGCCTGGAAGATGCGCAACGTAAGGTAAATGCTAAACTGTCGGACTTACCTGCGAATGCGAAGACACCCACTTTAAATAAACTGTCGGTAGATGACCTGCCCATCATTACCATTTCGGCCACATCAAACATTGAAGCCCGTGCTTTTTATGATTTGATTGATCAGCGGCTTTCTCCGCGCTTGTCGCGGCTGCCGGGTGTGGCCCAGGTTTCCACCGTGGGTGGATTAGAGCGCGAGTTTCAGATTAATGTTGATGCCGACAAACTCAATGCACAGAAACTCTCGTTGTTGCAGTTGCGCCAGATTGTTACCAACGCCAACGTAGATTATCCCACAGGAAAAATTAAATCAACCGACAATCAGATGGCTATCAGGCTATCGGGTAAATATGCCGATGTGGATATGTTGCGCAACCTGGTAATAAAAACCGGTGAAGATGGTTCGCAAGTGCGTTTAAAAGATGTGGCTGATGTACAGGATACTCAAAAAGATGTGCAAAAACTGGCCCGCCAAAACCAGGCGCCAACCATCATTATGCAAATATTAAAGCAAGCCGATGCCAACGCGGTGCAAGTAAGTGAGGAAGTGCATAAACAAATTGGGCAGATCGAAAAGGAATATGCTGCCAATAACCTGAAGCTTGCCGTAGCAACCGATACATCCGAGTTTACATTGGAATCGGCCAACGATGTTGTAAAGGACTTGTTCATTGCTATTATCCTTGTGGCTATTGTGATGCTGTTGTTTTTGCATAGCATTCGCAACTCATTAATCGTTATGGTGTCTATTCCGCTTTCGTTGCTTGTAACCTTTGCCGGGATGTGGATGTTTGGTTACACCCTCAACATGATGTCATTGCTGGCGCTGTCGCTGGTGGTGGGTATTCTGGTGGACGATGCCATTGTGGTGCTTGAAAATATTTATCGCCACATGGAAATGGGTAAAAACAAAGTGCGCGCTGCCTACGATGGTGTAAGCGAAATCGGCACAACCGTGTTATCCATTACCCTGGTAATTGTGGTAGTGTTTCTTCCCATTTCATTAACCAACAGCCTGGTGTCAATGATCCTGCGCCAGTTTTGTGTTACCGTAATTATTTCAACCTTGTTGAGTTTGGCTGTATCGTTTACGGTAGTACCCTGGTTATCGTCACGCTTTGGTAAACTCGAGCACCTAACCGGCAGGAATTTATTTCAGAAATTCATTCTGTGGTTCGAGCGCCAGCTTGATAAGTTTACTGCATGGATTACCGATATTTTGCGGTGGTCACTGGCAAAGGGGCACAAGCGGTATGTGTTATGCGTAACCATCATTTTGTTAATCGCATCTTTCATGCTTATTGGCAAAGGATTTATTGGAGGAGAGTTTATACCGAAAGGAGACCGCGGCCAGTTTATTGTGGGCATTGAATTACCCAAAGATGCTTCGATAGAAGTGACCAACCAGATGACCATGCATGCAGAAAATTACCTGAGTAAGCAGGAGCTGGTAAAAGCCTTAACCACAACCGTGGGACAAAGCAGCAGTGGCGGTGGCATAGGAGGAGGATCGCAAGCTACGGCTTATAAATCTGAGATAACTGTAACCATGATTGATGAAAACCTGCGCAGTGAACCATCCGACATGTTTGCTGCGAAGATGAAGAAAGAATTATCGGCTCAACTGGTGGGAGCCAAGGTTACAACAACTACTGTAAGCATTATGGGTACAGCCGATCGCGCCTCTATCGACCTGGTTGTAATGGGTACTTCGCCCGATAGCGCCATGCATTTTGCCAGGCAGGCATTGGCTGAGTTAAGAAATATTGAGGGCGTATCAAACCCAAAGCTTTCGGCAGAAGATGGTAATCCAGAAGTACGCATTGTACTCGATCGCGATAAAATGACTGCCCTTGGTGTTAGCATGGATGTAGTGGGCGGTACCCTGCAAACCGCTTTTAGCGGCACCGATGAAGATGGAAAATTGAAGTTCAGACAAGGAGACTTTGAATACGACATCAATTTGCGATACGATAACTTTAATCGGAAAGATGTGAGTGATGTGGCCCATGTAACTTTCGTAAACAACAAAGGGCAAAACATCCGCCTCAGCGATTTTGCAACGATAGCCGAAGCCTCCGGGCCAACCGTGCTGGAGCGTAGAGATAAAATGGCATCGGTTAATGTGCAGGCACAGGTGATTGGCCGCCCTACCGGAGTGGTAACGGCTGAGTTTACTGAAAAACTGAGCAAGCTCGATAAACCTTCGGGTATCAGCTATACCTTTGGTGGCGATGCCGAAAATCAAGCCGATGCCTTTGGAACCCTGGGTGTAGCGTTGTTGCTTTCCATTGTAATCATGTACTTAATTATGGTGGCGTTGTATGATGACTATGTGCGCCCGTTTGTGGTAATGTTCTCCATCCCGCTTTCGCTGATCGGTGCGTTGTTAGCACTGGCATTAACCAACAACACACTCAACATTTTTAGTATTTTGGGTATCATCATGCTGATTGGTTTAGTGGCGAAGAATGCGATCATTCTGGTTGACTTCGCCAACCAGATGAAAGAGCAGGGGCAAAGTACCGATGATGCGTTGGTGCATGCGAACAACGCACGCCTTCGCCCCATTCTGATGACAACCATTGCTATGGTGATTGGTATGTTGCCGATTGCGTTGGCTACCGGAGGTGTAGCAGCTATCAAAAACGGATTGGCCTGGGTGGTTATTGGTGGGTTAATCTCATCGATGTTCTTAACCCTGATTGTAGTACCCGTGATTTATAAAATCATGGACGCCCTCTCCGTTCGCTTTGGCTGGGGAAACCTGGAAAAGAAACGTGCCATTCGGGAACAGATGTACGCAGGAGCGTTACAGGTAGCCGGTAATCAGGCACATTAAAGAATACGTTTGACCCGGTCAGCAAGATGTTCGCAGTGTCTTCCATAGAGGCCCTGCGAACAGTCTTTATCCCTGCTTGTTTATGAGGCCTGTGTCCTGATGCCTAGGTCATAGTAGTTGAGAGAAACGATTTGGATATTTTGCGTAACAGAGGCCTAATAAACTCGGCCAACTATCTTCACTCGCTAATTTGACGAATTAGAAATAACCGTACCAATGATAAGACCCACAGCGGCCGGTAAACGAAAAGGCCTGATCCCCGATCAGGCCTAACCTAAACCCAACCCCTCATGTCATATATATTCATGAGACGACTGGGGTTCCTATTACTACAAAGAAACGCGCATCGTCTCTAATTGTTTCAATAATACTGCGGAATGGAAAAATAGTTACAGGAATGGATACCGTTTATCATGTACTCACATGCTCACCAATCAATCGCAATCCATCTAATGTCAGATTTGGTTCAATGGAATGAAAGAACCCGGTTAACGGAGCAATTATAGAAGAAAGACCNCCGGTTGCCACCACAATACAGGATACTTTCAACTCAGCCTGAATATGCGATACCACATTTTTNACCAACCCTTCGTATCCAAATAATACTCCGGATTGAATAGCTGTAATGGTGTTTTTACCGAGTGGTGAAGTAGGCATCTCGAGCGGAACGTCAAATAACTTGGCTGTGTTTTGCGAAAGCGCCCGCACGGCCGTTCTCAAACCNGGAGCAATGGAAACACCCAATATCTCGCCTTTGGCCGACACGGTTGTGAATGTAAGAGCCGTACCAAAATCCACCACAATGCACGCTTGTTTATATTTAAAGTAGGCGGCCGCTGCATTCGCCACCAGGTCCGATCCAATTTCGAAAGGGTTGAGTATCTGCATGGGCAACGAGGCATAAACTTTGGGACCCAATACAACCGGATCTTTCTCAAACAACATGCGCGAAACATTCTTCAGCTTATCGTTCATGGCCGGAACTACACTACTCAGTACAATTGTTTTTACCTGATCCACCGCATTACCCGATTCAAANAAGTAGTCGCGGATTTTTACACCGTAATACAACTCCGGCAAGTCGGGGCGGGATGAAATGCGCCACACATGTTTCCAGGCATTGTCTTTCCACAAGCCAACCGTTATATCGCTGTTACCAATATCTAAAGCCAAAAGCATGCTGCAAGATGGAAATAATCTGGTAAAGGATAAAAATAAAAGGAGGTTGTCTCAACGTTGTTTCATATCGCAGACTTATTCCAAAATCTTGACCCTGCGATACAGAAAAGTATTCCGGCAAAAGGCCGGACATACTTAGTTCAACTTTTGAGATAACCCTCTTTTCCCCGAATGGGGTTTCAACTTTATTCCTTACGCACCACACTGGCACCGGAAGTTTCTACCTGCAATTGTGGATTGCCCCGATAAATCACTTCGCTGGCCCCCGTAGCTATAACCTGTAGATGTTGCGACACGTTAACCCTTCCNCGGCTTGCTCCGGAAACATGAAGAGTTGCCTCCATGGTTTCATATTCATACGCGGTTATTACAGAAGCCCCCGAAATACTGGCATCCAACTGTGCGCCTTCTCCTTTAAGTCTTAGTTGGGAAGCTCCGTTAATATTTATATACAATGCGGTGGCATCCATGTTCACCTGCCCTAACGAAGCTCCTGAAAGCGTAATGTCCAGGCGGTCCACCTCATCGAAGCCACTGGCTTTACCGTTTACTGCTCCTGAAAAATTTATTCCGGTAAGGGCGGGCATGGTGATGGTAATAAAGGTTGTGTATTGCCTGTTCTCGCTTTCATCATAGCGAAGAATCAAAGAGTTACCGGTTTTAAAAACCTCCAGGTCGTCCAGGTTTCTGCGATCGCCTTCAGCTTTAATGGAATAGTTGGAGCCATAAATAATCGTTACATCCAGCGCATCGCCTGCTTCCACACGCTCAAAATCAATCACCGCATAATTGCGTTCGTCATGCTGGCGTGGACCCGGATCTTCTTCATCCAAACAAGCTGATAACCAAACTGAAATAACTGCTAAAAANATAATATTAAACCGCTTCATAAATTGTATTCGTTTATTTTAAAGACAACACACCGAAACGCTTCCCTATTCCGTTTCAAAAATCTTTTGCTTTTTGGGCAATTGATGAATTGCCGTTAGAACTCAATCTTGTAACTCAATACCGGCAACAGGGGCAACATATACCATTTCTCAACCTTACCACTTTGTGGCTCAAAATACCGGCCACCCAGGTTTTTATGGTTGGTAGCATTTTGCAAATCCAGCGAAAGCGTGGAAGTAGCCCGTGTCCGGTTTCGCTTAATGCTTACCCGCACATCTGTACGGAAATAATCGGGCAATTGTTGCGTATAGGCCAGCGACTCGATATAGTGTGTTTCACCCAACTCAATGGAACGGGGAAGGTCGATGGGNGTTTCCCAGAAACCACCAGTATAGATAGCGCGCAGGTTAATTCCAAATACACGGCCCTTCTTCCAGCTATACTCCTTACCAGCAGTAAAGCTAATGGCATGTTTCCCATTAAACCGGGTATTGCGCCAGATTTGATCAAGGGCTTTGTATTCTGAATTATAAATAGAGGTGGATAACAGAAAATACAAATTGTTGTGTAAAAATTGTTCGAGTGTAAGTTCTACACCATAGTTACGTCCTGTTCCTTCGTTCACCAGCGGGTCAGTCAGGTAGCCCCACTCCGACATCAGGGTAGAAACCGGGCTGCCATCCTTGCTTACCGCGATATTGAATAAATGCTGGTAGTACGTTTCCGCTTTGATGCGCAGGTATTTCGAAAGCGATCGGTCGTATCCAAACACCACATGGTGAGCTTTGTTAAACTCCAGATTCTTATTGGGATAATCAAAAGTTCCGTCCTGCTGCTCCACACGGGCTTCATATACACCCACAGGTTGCATTTGGCTGTGTAGCCCATAACCGAGTGAAAANGATTGCTGCCCGGTAAGGTCATAGGTAACAGAGGCACGCGGTTCTAATGAAAGTGTCTTGTTGTTGGTGAGAAAGAGTGCGTGCATCCCTGCGTTAAAGCTAACCTGATCGTTTATTTTATAATTCCATTGCGAAAATGCCTGGATGGTATTGGCGTGCATTTTAGAATTTAATGGTTCCACTACCTGGTTCAATTCCGCATCGCGGTAACGCAGATTTAATGTGTAGGTGTAGCGATTTACATATGCCCCCGCGCGCAGGGCACTACGCGCACTGAATTTATGATTCAATACAGAGTGAGGGTAACTNTTACGTGTTACATAATTTTGTTTGTAGCTGAATTGCGGATTGTAGTCATCATTTAGGCGGTCTTCTTCATAGCCATGATCGTTACCGGATAAAACAATTGTGGTTTGCAGATAGGTGTTTGGGTTAAGTGTATAGGCGTGCTTAAGCCCTGCGGCCCCGGTATTTGAAAAATAGTTGGAGTTGAGGCGCTGATAATCAAATTCCCATTTGGTTGAATCTTTTTTNGCTTCCTGAAACTGATCGCTCAACCCACCAAATCCAAACAATGAAAAATTACCAAACTGTTTTGTGGGCAGGTAAATATTGTACGACAGATCCTGAAAGTTAGTAACCGCATCACCTACATTAACTCCCATTTTAGAAAGTATGCTTAACGTGGAATAACGATAGTTGATCAGGTATGAACCCCGGTAATTTTCAGAGAACGGACCTTCTGCGGCAAAGTCCATACCCAACACCCCGGCTTGCACGGTGTACTCCCGTTTCTCGTTATTTCCTTTGCGGAGATTAAGATCAAAAACACCGGCCAATGCATTGCCATATTCTGCAGCAAAGGCTCCGGTAGAAAAATCAGAATTAGCCAACAGTTGTGAGCTAAGAATTGAGATGCCGCCACCCGATGAGCCCACCGCAGCAAAATGATTTGGGTTGGGAATATCCACNCCTTCCATGCGCCACAACAATCCAAAAGGAGAGTTACCGCGAATAGAAATCTGATTGTTACCATCATCGGTACTCACTACGCCCGCAAAAGAAATAGCTGCACGGGCAGGATCATTCACCGCTGCTGCAAACTTCCGGGTTTCTTCTACCGAAAACGTGCGTGTGCTTACCACAGCCATCTCGTTTAAAGGCTTGTTCTTCTCTGCATCGGGACGCACAACAATTTCCGCTAATTGTGTAATATCTTCCTCGATGGGAACATGAACAACTACTTCCTTACCTGAATTTACAATCAGGTTTGTAGTAAAATCTTTATACCCCACGAACGAAACTTTTAGTGTTTGTGTACCTACCGGAACCTGATTGATGCGGAAGTTTCCGTCCGGATCGGTAGTAGTGCCCAGCAAAGGTTCTGAGTTTAAAATCACAACGGTAGCACCGGGCAATCCTATCTTGGAAATTTTATCTGCTACATTGCCCCGCACTGTTTGCGTAAGTTGCTGGCCATAAAGATTGGCTGCCGAAAATATAATGGTTATTGCCAGCAGGAATTTAGTTCGTGTCATACAGGTTATTGTTTCTGCTGTATGACAAGCCATTATTGTTTAACCCCTACTGCCTGTGTTTGTTTTTATAAGAATCTTAAACCAACCCGCGCACCTACCCACATAGACAGGTTGTTGTTTTTAATTTTAATTGAATGATCGGTTGGAGTATAGTAGGTAAATAGTTTAGGATACTGGGTGAAGGCGTTGCGGGTAAGGTAGGTATTAAATGTTACCCCGGTAGCAAGCGAAAATTTTTTGGCCAGTTGAAAATCGAACCCGAGATACGCTTTGTTAAGCAAACTCAATGCATTGGTAAATCCACCTTTGTTTACATGCTGGCTGGTCAGATCAAAATCCAGGTACCATCCGCGTGTTAGTTTATGCGATGAGCCTATTCCATACCCAAACGTCCATACCGATGTATCGCTGGCTTCCAATGATTTTTCAGGTTTAAACCCGGCTGTTAGGATGGTATAAAACTTTCTTACCCCGGTTCGAAAGGCTACGTTAACAGGAAATACTTCATCGGCCGAAACTTCTACTTTATGATATCCTTTATTAATAATACTGAACAATCCGATAGGAACTCCCCACACTATCGGCATAATTAATTAACCCGATTTGTGTACCACGCACACGGGCGGCATAGTTAAAAAATCCGCTTACCTGCGAACCAGAAATTTTGTCGATGGCAATGTTCGTAAATCCTGCAAACTGAGATCCCCTGTAATTGCCACGTTGTAAGTTTCCAAAGCCCGCTACTTGCACTCCATACCCGGGCTGGTTGTTGTAATTGCTAAATCCGGCAATCTGAACACCATGCATTCCACCTAAATTCGTGTTTGCAAACCCGGCAACCTGAACACCCTGTGCTTCGCTCAGGTTTGTATTGGCAAATCCAGCCAACTGCACCGCGGTAACATCTCCTCCGTTCAAATTAAAAAATCCGGCAGTTTGAAAACCATATACCTTGCCTCCCACCATATTACCAAAGCCACCAATTTGCAACCACCCCACATCACCCCGATCCATGTTAAAGAAAAATCCTAACTCAAGCTGGCGTGTGCCGCGTGAGTAGCCTCCTAAAAAGTTAATAGAATAATCATTTATTACGTTGCCACTAAGACGACCGTTGGTTCCCACAAACGGCAGTAACGATACCTGAACCAGTGCGTAAAGCGTATCTGATATATTCTGAATGTTGGGTTCTGAATAATAAGGGTGCGACAATTCTTCTTTCAGAAATAGCGTGATTGAATCGGCCGGAGCTTTAGATGGAATGATTTTTACTGTATCGGGTACGATCGGTTTAAGAGAAATGATGTAGTATTGATTAGCCGATTCTGTTATCTGAATAACGGTGTCCTGATAATTTCTCTTACTTACCGAAAGGGATAAGGAGTCGGTTCGTTTTTCGATCTTTATCCGAAAGTATCCGTAATCATCAGTAACCACCGAAGTGATAGAGGGTTTGTGGTAAATACTTACCTGCGGCACTTTGTTTCCTGTAGAGGCCTCTTCAACATACCCGCTTACATATATTGTAACCACTTCATTTTTNACCGGTGGCGGTGGCGCTTTGGTTAAGATTACATAACTTCCTTTTGCTTTGTAGTTAAGCGTTCCATGAAACACTTCGTTCAACACCTGCCTTACGGTAACATTTTGAACAGTTAGGCTTACCACCTGTTCCGGATCGACAATGGAGCTATTATACGAAAAGGCGAATCCTGCCGCCTGGGCTATGCGCGTTAATACGTGTGGTACTTTCTCATTTTGCACGGTAAGAGTAACCGATCTTTCGAGAAGCGGGGGCTGGTTTGTTTTGGTTTGGGCAGCACATACCGTACCGGCCAGCAAAAAAATTAATGCGTAAAAATTCTCATGCAAAACTTATTGTGGTGGTGCATCCGTCACCATCCAGAATCAATTCTTCACCCTTTCGGGTTAAGGTCAGATTCATTGTTTCGGCTATTACTTCTGCAATAATGGCCGGGTTATCTTCTTTATAGTTGGCAGTAAGTCGGCAATCAAAAAGTTTCGGGTTTGCTAAAATAATTTTAGAGTTATACACTTCATTCAACAAGGCTACAACCGTTTTTAAATCGGTATTATTAAAGCTGAACACTTTGGTTTTATACGCGAGTATATTGGTATCTGGCTTTTCGATACGGTAGAACATTTTATTGCGCTTGCTGTAAATGGCCCGTTGTCCGGCTTTCAGGTTAAGACCACTATCGTATAGTGTATAGAATTGGACTTCGCCTTCTGTAACCAGAATTTCGATGGTATCTTTATCGGGATAAGCCTTCAGGTTAAACGCTGTGCCAATATCACGCACCAGAATTTCATCAGCTTCAATTACAAAGGGTTGCTCGTCATTGTGTTTTACGGTAAAGTAAGCTTCGCCTTTCAGTTTTACTTTGCGGGCTTTNTGTTTTTTGTCGTAGCTGTAAACAAGCTCACTTTGTTTGTTTAGGAAAGCCGTGCTTCCATCGGGCAGGGTATCCTGCATGGTGCTATTTGTGCTTAGGATCGCCATTTGCTGAACGGGGGCAATCGGGTTATTCAGAAAATAAATTACCCCAAANAAGATGGCGATGCCGGCTGCAATACGCACCCAAATAGCGGCTGCCCTGGATCGTTCGTGCAACGAAACAATTTTTGTGTCTCCTATCTTTTGCTTTATCTTATTCCAGGCTGCATCGGTATCAAATTCAACTTTTACATCCGCACCGGCTGCCTTTTCAAAAATAGTCTTGAGGTTTTCGTAGTATGCCCGATTAGTTTCGTTTGCTTCAACCCAGGTATAAACCTCCTGTTGCTCCCGGGCCGATGCTTCTCCGGCCAGCACTTTGCCTATCAAATCATCTATATCGTTTTCAAGCAATCCCATTTCAAGGCATCCAGTTATTCATAAATATTAAAAACAACGGCAGGTAATCTTTTAGTTGTTCGCGCATCAACTTTAATGCTTTGCCCATGTGGTTCTCTACCGTCTTTACCGAAATCTGTAGCTGATCTGCAATTTCCTGGTACTTGAGCTCTTCAAATCGGCTAAGTTGAAAGACCAGCCGGCATTGTTCCGGCAAAGTTTTCATGGCTTGTGCTATTTTTATTTCCAACTCGGCTGCCTGTACTTTATGCATTACCGATTCGGCCGCTGTCTCTCCCACATACATTTCAAAAGCAGCATGTTGTTGTTTTACTTTTTCATGTTTGATCACATTGAGGCAACTGTTGCGTACCATGCGATACAGGTATGCTTTAAGCGATGTTTCAATTTGAATTGACAATCGTTTTTCCCAAACCGAAATAAAAGCCGATTGAACAACTTCTTCGGCCTCTTCCTTATCGTTCAAAAATGAAAAGGCATAACGGCAAAGGGGCTGGTAATAGGCGCGAAAGATCATCTCAAAAGTACTTGGGTTACCCTGCCGGAATTTTTCCAATACCTGCTTTTCCGATAAATCCACCGTTTCCATTTATGGTTTGGTGCAATTTACGGGATTCGGGCTTTGAGGTTATGACAACCTGATGAACTTTTACCCCTAGCTGCTAAATAAAAAAGCCGCCCGAATGTAGGACGGCCTTTTAGATACCTTCAAATGAGCTCAAATCGGCTTCATTTTCTCAAATTTATAAACATCGGGCATTTCAGAGTCATCGTGCATGGATACTTTCAGGTCTTTAATTACTCCGTTGGCAACATTATAAACCCAGCCGTGTATGTAGGAAAGCCACCTCTGCGCTGCCACGCATTTTGAATAATGGATGTTTTACCCAGGTCGTAAACCTGCTCTATCACATTCAGTTCAACAAACCTATCCTCCCGTTGTTGTATATCGCTTATGGCTTCCAACTCATCTTGGTGTAACCGGTACACATCTTTTATGTGCCTGATCCAGTTATCTATAAGGCCAACCTGCTTATTGCCCATGGCCGCACGCACCCCCGCATCCATAGTGCCCGCAAACAATTACATGGCTTACTTCCAATACATTTACGGCATAATCCAGCACGCTTAGCATATTCATATCGGTATGCACCACCAGATTGGCAATGTTGCGATGTACAAACACCTCTCCCGGTTGGGTGCCGGTTATCTGATTTGCTGGCACACGACTATCGGCACATCCAATCCATAAAAACTCTGGTTTCTGCGTATTGGCCAGTTTGTTAAAATAATCCTTATCATCCCGAAGCATTTGCTCTACCCAGGCACGATTTTGTAAGAGCAACTGATTGTATTTTTCCATTTGTTAGTTCGTTGTAATGCTTACCTTTTTNTCGACCGGATTCAACTCGCTGGCATGGCTTGGGAGTTTTAGTCCTTTAACTGTTATTGAAATGTTTTTNAATCTGGCGGTTTCTGTAAAATCGTTAATGGTTTCTATTATATCATTATCTACAAATCCGGCAGGGGTTGCATCAATTACCAATTGTGCATCTTCGGGTATTCCGGCCAACTCCTGTCTAAGGGCTGCTTTATTTAGGAAGGTAACATCTTTTGTGAAGCGAATCAAATGCCATTCGCCTTCCGAAACTACAATTATGGCCTTCTTAAAATTGGTAATAAGTATAAAGATCAGGGCAACTACAATTCCTAAAAACACACCAAACAGCAGATTGGTAAATAATACTGCCAGTACCGTTGCAACAAATGGCAGGAATTGTGTGTATCCCTTTCTAAACATGCTAACAAAAGCCGATGGTTTAGTAAGCTTGTAACCGGTAACTAAAAGTATTCCTGCCAAACAGGATAAGGGGATCAGTTCCAGTACGTGAGGAACAAGTATTACTGAGAACATTAATATAATACCATGCGAAATAGTAGATGCCTTACTTCGTGCGCCCGCATTTACATTGGCCGAACTGCGAACAATTACCGAAGTAACCGGCAGTCCGCCCAATAAACCCGACACGGCATTGCCAACACCCTGGGCACACAACTCCCGGTTGAGTGGCGTGCTTCGGTGAGCCGGATCCATTTTATCACTGGCTTCAATACTTAAGAGCGTTTCCAGGCTGGCTACAATAGCTAATGTAATAGCAGTGGTATATATCTTCGGATTTTGCCAGGCTGAAAAATCCGGAAATGTAAANAATGCACCCATCCCTGATTCGGAATAAGAAGGCAGTGAAACCAGGTGTTGCGCAGTAATTACAAGTTGAGGCGAAATCAGTTTGAACAATAAATTGAGGCCTACCCCAACTAATACCACACCCAACGGGGCAGGTACAACTCTAAANAATTTATACCGCAGCAGTTTATTTGAACTCCATACAATCAACAACAATACAGATACAATACTGATAATTACTGCCCCGGGAGTAATGTGGTTTAGAGATTCCAGTATTTCAGAAAAGGTATTGCGACCATCTTGTTGGAANAANACTTTCATCTCCTTCATAATCGGCATCGAAGCCNNAACTGCATGGGGTATTTGTTTCAGAATAAGTATTAACCCAATACCCGCCAGCATGCCCTTAATTACAGCGGCCGGAAAAAANTGACCGATAGACCCCGCACGCAAAAGGCCCAGCACCACTTGTATGGCTCCGGCCACCATTACGCTCAACAAAAAAATCTCGAACGTGCCAAGATCATTAATTGCTACTAATACAATGGATGTTAAACCCGCTGCCGGGCCGCTTACACTCAGAGAAGATCCACTAAGCGATCCTATCACAATGCCACCCACAATGCCTGCCATGAGGCCCGAAAACAAGGGAGCCCCCGATGCCAGGGCAATGCCTAAGCATAATGGCAAGGCTACCAGAAACACAACCACAGAGGACGGAAAGTCCGTTGACCAATAACTTCTCAAATTCATACGAAAGGAAAAAAATGAAACTAAAAACTAAGAACCCGTTAGCGGGCAGGGTGTAAAGGATTACCCTTGAGGAGGAGGAGAAATGATTTCCAGAAAATGGAAACTCGTTAAAAAGCAGTTTGAAAAATAAGTTTGCTGCTGCTTCTGTTAACAGCCAGATGTGTTTGCTGAGGCCCAAGTTTGATATCCTCACCGGTGTTATCTTCTTCAACAGGCGATGGAACGGGTATGTCTTCTGAGTCATCACCCAAATCGGCACACTCGGTTGTAGTTGTTTTTTTAACGAAGTGGTTATTGTGTTAGCTGATACCAGGATCAGCAAACAAAAGATTGCCACATACGAAAAACAATTTTAGCCATATAAGAAGGGCAAATATAGTAAATAGTTTATAATGCTTAATGGCTTTTGTGCCTCAAGTAAAGTTTAAGAGAAAATTAACAAATCATTCGCTACGCAGCGAATCTACCGGGTTGGCAAGTGCAACTTTGAACGAGCGATAACTTACCGTAAGAGCCGCCACACCAAGGCTGATTAAGCCAGCCAGTACAAACACCAAAACATTGGTGTCCATCTTATAGGCAAAATTATCAAGCCACATACTACTTAGGTAAAACATGGCTGGCGCAGCAATTGCAAACGCAGCCAGCACAAGAAAAATAAATTCGCGGGTAAGCAACCAGGTTAAATGCAATGTTGATGCACCCATAATTTTACGAAGTGCTATTTCGCGGGCACGTTGTTCGGTAACAAACATAACCATCCCTAACAAACCCAAACAACTGATAAACACTGATAGTACAGAAAGGTAACTGAATATTTTACTTGTACGTTCTTCATTCCGGTAGGATTGATCAATCTCTTCATCCAGAAACGTGTACTCGAATGGTGCCCCNGGATTCATCTTCTTAAAAATTTCTTTTACCGACTCCACCTGGTTTACCAGATTTCCAGCTTCGAGCCTAACTGCAATGCGGTAATACTCATCCCGATCAATATAAATCAACATCGGTTCAATTTTTTTGTGTGCCGATTTAAAGTTGAAATCCTTCACAACTCCAATAATGGGGTTATTAACGCGCGAGCCATAGGTTATTGTCGTTTCAAGCGGATTTTTAATATTCATGAGCCGGGCTGCCTCTTCATTAATCAACATAGCAGCGGTATCAGAAATTATGTCGGGCGAAAAATCACGTCCGGCAACAATCTTCATCGAGAAGGTCTTAATAAAATCGCGTTCTACCGGAAGCACATGAAATAACATACTTGCTTCCGGATTTTTACCTGGCCAATCAACTACATCAGACGATTCGTTGATGTGGGATAGTTTGGAACTGGTGGCAGTTACATGCAGCACGCCTGGTAGTGCAAGCAATTCCGCTTTAAAAGCATCAAATTGCTGCCGCAGATTTCGATTTGCTGAAAAGGTCAGGATGTTCTCTTTTTCAAAACCCAAATCGCGTGCACGAATGTACTCCAGCTGATCTTTTACAAAGAAGGTGCCCGCAAGAAATGAAATGGCCAATACGAATTGCAACACAACCAGGGCTCGCCTGAAGATAATGGTTCCCTTTCCACTTTTCAGAAACCCNCTTAATACAATGGCAGGGTTTAATGCCGACAACAATAATGCAGGATAAACACCTCCCAGAAATGAACAGAAAAATACAGAAACAAGCAGTGGCAGATAAATGGAGGGATTAAGCACATCAAAGGAAATTGTTTTACCACTCAATTGATTGAATGAGGGTAACAAAATCCAACTCACCAGTATTGCCACTAAAAATGCCAACACACAATACAGAAACGACTCAGAGAAAAANTGCAGCATTAACTGCAATCGGTTAGCGCCAATCACTTTTCTCACACCGGCTTCTTTTGCGCGTTTAAGCGAACGGGCTGTAGCCAGATTAGCATAGTTTATACTAGCGATTATCAGGATAAAAATTCCAACGGCTGAAAAAATGTACACGTACAATATATTGCCACGCCCCGCACTATCATTGTTTAAGTGACCCGAGCGCAGGTGAATGGACTGAAGCGGCTGTATTATAAGTTCTGTATTAGATTGGGGATAATTTTCTTTCACCAGGTTTTTAATCTTGGTAGCAAACGCAGGTACATCTGCCTGGGGTAATAACCGGGCATAGGTATAATAACTATTATAGTTCCATTGTTGCAGATCATCATAACCACCAGCCCGCACAAACTCCATCGGAATAACAAAGTCGAATTGAAGGTGTGTGTTGCCCGGTACATTTTGTAATACGGCTGCCACCAGCAGTTCTTTGCCCAGTACAGTTAGGGTTTTTCCGGTTGGCTCTTCGGTATTGAAATAAACTTGTGCCAGCCGCTCTGAAATTATTATTACATCAATGCCCGATGCAAACGTTTTGTATTCTCCNCTCACTATTGGAAATGTAAACACATCAAANAATTCAGGATCGGCCAATATGCCTTTNTGAACAAACGCTGTTTCATTTCTTCTAACAATAAAATCAGCATTGCCTATGCGGCAGGCTGCCTCTACTTCTGCAAAGGTGCTTTTCAGGTAAGGTGCCAATGGTGCGGGNGTTACCGCTACCGGATAAACCTCGTTGTTATCGTTCGTTTGATTTTCAACTACCCTGTAAATATTGGTGCTGCCTTCATGGAAGCGGTCGTAACTCCACTCTTCTTCAACCCACAGGAAAATAAGCATGAATGCACTAAAACCAACAACTAACCCGGAAAGGTTAATGAGCGAGTAGATACTGCGCATTTGGCGCAATACTATTTTAATATAGCTGGATAACAAGACGCTGACTCTGATTTAGGTTCCGCAACTAAAGTAAATTACTCATACGGCAAACGGAAGCCCGTGTAAGAAATCTTTGATTTTATTCTACTTCTACAATAATTTCAATCTCCACAGCAATATTACTAGGCAACGAGTTCATTCCCACGGCCGAGCGGGCATGTTTTCCTTTTTCGCCAAATACGGCTACCATTAAATCTGAAAAGCCATTTATTACTTTGGGCTGGTCTGTAAATGTATCCGTGCAGTTAACCATCCCCAATACTTTAACAACCCGCTTTACTTTGTTAAGATCGCCCAACTCGCTTTTAAGCGTTGAAAGAATTGAAATAGCTGTTTGCCTGGCCGCCTCATAGCCCTGTTCGGTAGTAAGATCGGCCCCTACCTTTCCGGTAATGTTTGTGCCATCGGCTTTGCTGGGCCCGTGCCCGGCCAAAAACAGCAGGTTGCCTGTACGCACGGCCTTCACGTAGTTTGCCATGGGTTTGGATGGTACAAATAATTCAATACCTGCCTCTTTCAGTTTTTTGTCGTAATCCATTTTTTGTGCAAACCCGGAGCCGGCACTTAGGCAGAATAAGCACGCAAGTAAAATGTTTTTCATATCGATTAACTTTATGTTTTAAGGTCAACTATATCTTCCTGGCGTTAACACATTTCAACCAGGGGTTTTATCATTTGATATTAGAACGGGAAGGTATAAAACTTTGTGCGAAAGCGGTAACTTCCAAACAAAATGTAATAAGATGGCTGCTGTTTTTCGCTGCCCCTGGTGCCTGGGGTTTGATCAATATGTAAAGTACCATGATGAAGAATGGGGTGTACCTGTTCATGATGACCGCAAGCATTTTGAATTTCTGATTCTGGAAGGTGCCCAGGCCGGACTGAGCTGGGCCACCATCNTTAAANAACGCGAAGGCTACCGTAAAAATTTTGCCGACTTCGACCCGGCTAAAGTGGCGCGATTCACTGAAAAGAAAATTGAAAAGATTTTACAAGACCCCGGTATTATTCGCAACAAACTAAAAGTGTATGCTGCTGTTAACAATGCCAAACGATTTCTGGAAGTACAAAAAGAGTTTGGCAGTTTTGATACCTATATCTGGGGGTTTGTTGGGGGCAAGCCTGTTGTGAATAAATGGAAGACTTCAGGCCAGATTACTCCAACCACGCCCGAATCGGACACATTAAGTAAAGACTTAATTAAGCGCGGGTTTAAATTTGTAGGCAGCACCGTAATGTATGCGCACATGCAAGCCTGTGGTTTGGTAAACGACCACCTGGTGGATTGCTTTAGGTATAAAGCAGTACAACATGGCAAGTGATCGGGTTTTAAATCGTCTTTGTCGATTTGTTTCCTGAAAATGCCAGGTCGTTGAACCTTTTTCATAAAATTGCATGTTTAAACATGTAATTAAAACTCAAAATCATGAAAAAATAGTAGTAATGTTGGCATCGGGTATTCTCTTTGTAGCCTGTACGCCAAAAAATCCTGAAGGGGAAAAAGCAGCAACCACCGATAGTGCTGAAGTATTAGTTGCAGCAGGAACAGAGGTAGCCCTTAATCTTGGTGCATCAAAAGTTACCTGGACCGGCCGCAAAGTATCCGCTACACATACGGGCAACGTAGCGATTAAATCCGGTTCACTGATTGTGGCCGGTGGTAAAATTGCAGGCGGAAATTTTGTTGCTGACCTGAGCACGATCAATACGACCGATCTGCAAGGTGAGTATAAAGGCAAACTGGAAGGCCACCTGAAGTCGCCAGATNTTTTTGATGTAGCGCAATTTCCCGAAGCCAGTTTTGAAATTACCGGTGTAACGAATGATTCAGGGGCTGGTAATGCCACAATCTCCGGTAATCTGACTATGCGTGGTGTAACCAAGAACATCACCTTCCCTGCTACAGTAACTGAAGTAACTGAAACATCTGTAAAGGCTACTGCCGATTTTAATGTATTGCGCGAAGACTGGGGCCTGGTTTACNCCGGGATGGCCGATGATTTAATTAGCAAAGAATTTAATCTGAAGATTGAATTAGTAGCTGGTGTAGGCGCATAAGACTTTCAGGTTAATATGAATTTAAAAACCCATTGCACAAGCGATGGGTTTTTTGTTTGCTGATATTACTCCAATAGAAATCTAGAGAAGAGTTTTTAACTACTCAACCATGATCTGCTCTTTGTGGACTTGATCATCCACATAGATATGAATGTAGTAAAGGCCACGCTTCAGTCCTTTTAGATTTAGTTTTAAGTCACTACCAACTAATTGTCCTTCACAAACAGCCTTACCTTGCTCATCAATAAGCACCGCTCGGCTGGGGGCTGGTGGTGAGTCTTTCAAATCTTCACCAAACAATACTTTAGCATTAGAAAGGTCAAGAGTCGAAACTGTAGATACTGTTAGTTCTTGTGAAGCTGGGTTAGGATAAGCAGCAATTGAATAATAACTAGGGCAACCCCACGTCTTTCTCATAAGGTAGAATGACGCATTTGCCCCGGTACCACATACATTTGTAGCATTGGCCGTAATGGCAATAGAAGAAACATTCGAATACATTGTAAAGTCTAGGTAGTTTGGAGTAACAATAAAAGGCACTCCGCTCTGAACAGTCCAATTAGCATTATTTGTTGTGCCTAATGGCGTAACCTGAAGCCAATGATTACCGGGCAGATATAGGTAGGACCGTAATAAGAACTTCCATCTACTCTTTGATTTGAGATTTGTGGGGTTNCCAACCCAAATTGTTCTTGTAACAGTGGAAGTGATACAATTACTCTGTATTACGAAGGAGATAGTAGCCGACCCAGCAAAGTTTGAAGCTGCTCGTATCGTTGCCGTACCGCCCGTTCCATTTGTAATTGCTCCTCCATTTGTCGCAAAATAGCTCGCAGGTGATACTGACCAATTTACTGTCGAATTGCCAGGGATAAAGCTCAGAATATAGGTAGAATTTGGAGTTGTACATAATGTGTTAGTCCCACCGGTAATTGTTGGTAATGATGATTGTAGGGCTCGTAGAGCATTTACTCTACCATAACCCATCTGATTATTCCAAGTTAAACCGGCTTGTTCACCTCCATTAAGTGTGTAAGTAACACCACCAACTTTATCTGTTGTGCTTTGAATGCTATTACGAACCTGCTGTAGTGTTAGGTTAGGGTTAAGTGACAAAATCAGCGCAGCAATACCAGCTACTTGNGGTGCAGCAGGCGATGTACCATTAAACCAAGTTGTGTAATTTAAATCTGCATGATCGTTTGTAACAAGCGAGCCTCCATTGTTCGGGTGAATTGCAACGTTGGGATTAAAACCTATGTTGCCTTGCCTATCTGTTGTAGAAATCAATACGCCTGGTGCCATAACGTCTAATCCGGTACCAAAGTTGCTTCCCCAATTTTCACCATCGCAGGATGTCGGTGATTTTCTCTGATTACACATGCTTAATGCACCTACAGAAATTACTTGAGCATTGTTTGAAGGAAAACTAATCCCGTTATTATTATCATTACCAGAAGCAAAAATCACTATTGTCCCCAATCCACCTCTTCCTTGTGTTGCAGCGTTATTGATTGCATCATTAATTAAACCTTGCTGTGGGAGGGCATTGCTCCCNCAACTATTGTTGATAACATCAGCCCCATTTTGCCATGCAAAATTAATTCCATTNGCTAACCTTTGACTAACTAGGGGTTGTAGTACTAAACTACTGCTTATCGACATTAACTGAACATTTGGAGCAATACCCGCCACTCCTAGTGCATTGTTTGCAGAAGCTCCAATAATTCCTGCCACAGGTACTCCATGGTCTCCTCTAATAATACTTGGGCTTGTTCCTGTGTCTGTATCAAAGCTAATTGGGCTAATGTTATTAAAATCAGGATGATTAAATTCTAATCCATGATCTAAAACGGCAACAACAACATTTCCACAACCCATTGTAATATCCCAAGCTTGACATGCCCTAGTGTCGTTCCCCACGGTTCCGCCAAACTGGCCTGTGTTGTTAAGATGCCACTGTTGGTTGAAAAAGGTATCATTCCTGCAATTAACACCATAGTCTACCATCAGGTCTGGTTCAGCAAGAGAAAAATTACCCTTTTCATAAAATAAATTTGCCATTTCGAGCGCATTCCCTTTTGAGTTTTTGTCGCATGATAAAATAAACCATGATGGCATGAAGCTATCATTACCCACAATCATAACATCATTTTCATCTGCTAGTCTTTCTAATATCGCGACATCCTGTTTTTCCTTAAGCTTTACATAAAAGAAGTTGGAAAGTCGAACCAAGTTACCATTAAGCCGAAAAGACGGGGCAGTATAAATAATATCTGACGAACTAATCTTATCTTTATCCAGTTCGCGGCTAACAAAACCCCAATAAAAATAGGCTTCATCGCCAAACGTACTTGTCCGTCTGTTTACTATCGATTTGCTAAAGGTAAGTCTCTCAATATTCGATATTTCTCTTAGCGATATTCCTAAATTTTGAGCAACCGTTTCTCTGTTATTACTTTTGAATATTACATACTGATTTTCATTAGAAAGTTCGAGTAATTGCTTATGCCCATTAGCCCAGTAATAATATTCTTGAGCGATTGCGTTAGTTAAACATAAAAATAAAATAAGAGTTGTTTGAATTTTCTTTCCCATTGCATTTAGTCTTTAAAACGAACATCAAATTCAATATCAAAATGACTATATTTTTCTCGATTGCTACAACGTAAAATACAGGTATAGCAGCAGCGCAAATTTGCTCTTGCATACTTACCTTATAAGTAATTTTATTGTTACATAGTAAAATCTGTTGGCTGTCAAAAGGGCACACTGATGGTGTCTGTAGACACCTGTTAGAATGAAGTATTTATCAAAGTCAATCTCGGGAAGTTGTTCATGACAAGTAAAGTATTTCTCCAAATCTGCTTGGCTTTCTATTCTAAGATTTACCTCTTTTTCAGTACTCTCAATATTTTGAAGCGCACAGGGAATGCTTGCAAATTCTTCAGAATAAAATGTTTCAAGATATTGAGCATCTTCACCACTACACTCTTGAGGTGAGTTTTCAGTCTGACAACCGAATATCAGGAGAATAAGGAATAAGATACTTCCCATTAAGTTTTTTAATGTTTTCATAGCATTATGCATTTTATTAGATCCATAACATAGACACATTTAAAAGTCAGCACGTTGGTTTTCTTCATTAAGAAAGTTATTATTTATCTCGTCATTTCTCTTCCTGTAGCTAACAAGGCTATGTAAGATATAAGAAACTCACCCTAAAACAAATCGTCTCCAGAACTATGTTTTTGCAAGGCTCTAGAATTGGTAAATGCAATTCGTTTTGAGCATTGGGGAATGATTCCATGACCAATGGGATTCACAACAAAGTGCAGCGGTTGGGAATACTGCTTGATATAATGATTAAGAAAGTATATTCTATATTCAAACCCCGGAGCAGGGTATTAATTTGAACTTGTTATTGTTAAGCAGACTTAACTTTCTTAAACGAATTATAAATCCGTTTGCCTTCTGCAAAAGAAAGATACGCCACCCCACGCTGTTGGTTTTCTTTGCTTACGCGATACAGGTTTTTCCAATGGGTGATGAGGGTGCTCATACCTGTAAAGAGCGAGGCGCCCGGATGATAAATATGAGCAGGTTCAGCACCACAACCATTTAACTCCATAATTTTTACATTGCCCNNAGGCTCCAGGTCAGCCTCAGTTGCACAACGCAAATCAAACCGTCCAAAATAAAATCCATCAATCTGTTTGCTGATGGCATCAAACGAAGCAGAAAGTTTTTCGGTAATTAAATGATTGCAGTTGATAAACGTAGTGCCCAAACAATGATTACCAATTGAAACCAGTTCCAGCTTTTCTCCTTGCGGGATAACGTTACTTAGTTGAGCTGCATAAACCCGCTTCAAAGTTTCCCATTGAATTTTAGCACGATTTTTCTCAAGAATCAGCTGCTGCAACGTTTTAATTCCATCACCGGTAACGGAAAGAAACTCTTTGCCGGTAATGGAATTTACAAAGCCATTGGGTTGGGAGGGNAAGCGAACATAAAATACCCCGTACTCCAGCGGCAGTTGCACAAACTCCTGTGCTATAAAATCAATTTTTATTTCGGAGAGATACTGTTCTATATCTTCCTTGCTTTTGATTTTTCTTACCATCCAGCCACGCTCGCCCAGATCGGGTTTAAAAATTACGGGCAAGGAAAGTCTATTTGCTTCAAGCATTTGTAAAACCCCTTGTGTTGATGCCGGCAGGTTTATCCGTATTGTTTTTGGTTTTACCGAATCCGGAATAAGGTTAAGTACTTCAAATTTGCTTTCGCCCATCATGCCTCCTGTTAGAATGGATGGATTAGATGCTGAGAAATAAAAAAGACTTCGTTCTTTAATTGCGTACCAAATCCACAATAAAAATACTGGTGCTTGTACAATGCCAAACGGCCAATATTCCCAACTTCGGAGTTTGATAAAGAATTTACTTCGAAAGAAAGACAAGCTTAATGGGATGAAACAGTTGGTTCTTCGCGGTAACGCAACGTAGAAACTGCTATACCAAACGATTTTGGAATTACGATGGTTGGTGCAACTTCGCGAATACCAATTTTCATAATAGCCATGTGGTGCACGGCATGTTCAATGTTATAGGTTAACTCCCGCATAAAATTGGTCTCAACGCGTATGCATTCTTCACTATCTGGCAGATAGCCTACTTCCAAAACCATTGGCTTATCTGCCGGGTTTTGATTAACAAATTCATGCACGCGATTAATTGTGCCCAACGCTATATATTTATCATGCTCTGTTGCTTTGTCATGCTGGCGTTTATCGTAGTTAACCACCCCCTGTTCATAACCTTGTTCCAGGCAAACAAAAAACTCGAGGGTGTGGCGCAAATGCTGGCCGATTGTAGCGTTGCTTAATGCGGGTGAGGGAGTGCGAAACTCCGCCTCTGAAAGTTGGCCCACTGCATCAGCCAGTTGGGTTAGCACGGTGCCTGCCGCCATGTAGAGTTGTGTCATATAATCAAACTTAAGCCGGTGCAAAGATAACCGAATTCCAAAATCAGATAAACGAGCCTGGCTACTGAATTTATTCTATTATCTTCTTCCAGTTTTGGTCTCCTTTTGATTTTAGTAATGCCTCGTTTTTATTCCAGTCCGTAAGGGTATTGTTGCCCCAGAAATTGTAGAACAGGTAGAGTTTCCCGTTTAAGACTTTAAATGTTTCAGGGTCGATTTTCACCTTCTCTCCCGAATCGCCCATCGCGAAAGCGCACCAACCGCCATAAGCCGGTTCATAGTTTTCGGGAGCTTGTTTAAACTTTGCCGCATTGGAAGCATTGGTAAANAGGTAGGTCACACTCCTAAAAACCACTTTAAAATCTTCCTTTCCTTTTAATGGTTTCCCATCAAAGTAGCTAACCGGGTCGTAGCCTTCCAGGGCTATATTTTTCTTAAGATTAAAATGCGCAGTACGTTTCTCATCCTGCCCCGGGGCCACCACGCTTACGAGCAGAAAAAACAAATTAACTTTTCCACTATCCCACTAACGGAAGAGTTGGCAAGCTGGATGCCCTTTGGGCATCGTTTTTCCGTGGTCAGGGCTATTTAATCGGGCAAAAGTTCTTTCACCAAACTCCAGACAAGCTCAGGCTCGTAGCCTTTACCTATGGCGAAGCGGGCTACTTTATCGCGCTTTCGAAACGGGTTTTCTTCTTTTAGTGCTGCGGCCTTTTTNTCAATAACCTGCTTCAGGGTTTTAGAATAATCTGGGCCTTCAAGTTCTTTTAACCCTTGTTGAATGCACTTTTTGGTTAGGCCTAAAAATTCCAATTCATTTTTGATTTTTAGCCGCCCCCACTTTTTCATTCTGAATTTACCGCCTGCATAGGCCTTGGCAAACCTTTGCTCGTTTAAGAAGCCATCGGTAATCAATTGACTGATAATTTCATCTACCTGGCTGGCATACAACCCGTATTCAAATAGTTTGGTCTTAACTTCTTTGTGCGAGCGCTCCTGGTATGCACAATACCGTTGAATTTTGCTNACTGCTTCGGTGGGCGAAAGTCGCTTCTTCGGTTTAGGTTCAGTCTCATCGTGATAAACGCTTCGTAAAGGCATTACCAAATATCGGCTTCTATTTGCGCGTATGCAAAGTGCAAAATCACATTAAGTTGGCAGCCTGTATTCAGTCGGCAGACATCTGTCTTCAACCTATTTGGTACAGGGAATATTAGGTTTGGCAAACTTCTTACTGCCAACTTATTTAATGAGGCCTTTCGTCTTCAAGATACTGCCCACAAATTTGCGTTCGTTTTCGGTATTAAAAATTTTAAAGGGCAGGTGAATAAGCTGGGCCTTGTTTACAAACAGCAGGTAATAATCCTTTCCGGTTTTGGCGCGTTTAATCTGATCCCACTTCAGGGGCATGCCTTCGCGGGCATTGATCTTCATTACAATTTGCTGGCTGGTGATTTCGTAGCTGAAACGCTCGAACAGCATTTTGCCTTGCTCTAATTGGGTTACCCCATAAAATTGTATCCACCAGAATAATAAATAAAGTGCAGCCCCAATAAACGCCCCGATAAACCACCAAATACTGGGAATCCACAAGTAACAAAGGCAAATAGCCAGCACAATTAAGCCTACCCACCACTGCTGTTGCAAAATGGATTTGAGTGCCATTTTAATATAGTCTTTCTTCTCTAACCGGTAATTGCGTGTTTTTACGATCATTTTGCTATCTCTTAAAAATCAGGAGCGCAAAAATAGGGATTTGCCGGATTTTTATTGAAATAGTTATAAGGGCTTGCCGGCTTCATTTCCTGGCTTTAAAGGCCCTTCAACCTAAAACAACTACCTCCACAATTCATCTCCATCTTTTGGGCATTATGATACTAAATGGTTCCGCATCCAATTAGGGAACCGGCAACTCATTTTCATCCCATTATTAATTTTATAAACGGCACTAATCCGTGTCAATTTTGGATTTAATTTTCGGGCTTGAATGCGCTTCTTTTTGAAACTTTTGTTTGTAAGCCTTTTCCTCGGAGTACATTGTGGGTGGGCTCAGTCCAATAAAACGGACACTACCCTTCTTTCGGAGGCAAAGAACCACGCGCTTGCAATCTACAAGCATCAAATGCAAGCCCAGTCGAATTTGATTAATGGAGTTCGCTACACCGGCCCTCAACCTATAACAGGGTACAAGGATTCAAATGAAGCGCATCCGTACTTCCTTGCTGATTGGAAGCATGGTTCTGTACTTTACCATGGTGAGTGGTATGAGGCATCGCTTCTTTACAATATAGCCACTCAAAAATTAATCCTGGATCACGGTCCGGATCCGGTTCAGTTGGTTCATGAACACCTGGAGCAATTCTCCTTAGATGGCCATCACTTTGTTAAAGAAAGTGGAAGCAATATACCCGAAGGCTTTTATGAAATTACATACAATGGCCCAACCNGGGTTTATGTGCGATGGCTGAAAAATGTGGAAACTGTTTATAAAAACGGCAGACTCACCGCTGAGTTTTTACCCAAAACAACTTATTACATCCGAAAAAACGACATCTTTTATCCGGTAAAAAGCAAACGCTCTGTATTAAAGGTATTACAAAACCGAAGCACGGAGATTAAAAATTTCATTCGCTCGCAGAATCAATATTCTTCAGATAACCGGANNTCTTTTATTACAGCATGTGCCCGCATTTACGACACCTCCAACCCTAACGAGAAACCAAATCAATGAAACCCCTATTCCTCTGGATAATCATAACCTTGATTTCATTCTCTGCCACAGGGCAAGAGGTGGTTTCGGTTTCTCTAAAGGCGGCCCCCTTTTCAGAATTAGTACGGGCCGTTGAAAATCAAACCCATTACAAATTTTTCTATCGGACCGACTGGACAGATAGTGTTTCACTTACGATCGTGGCCGAGCAAGAAATAATAGACAAGTTCCTTGCACGGGCCTTTGAAGGAACAAGCCTTCATTTCANNGCATTGTAGAAAAAAATATTTGTTACCCACGAACGCCAACTCTTAACGGAACTCCCGGTCGATTTCTTTAACGAAAGCAAAACAGCCGGCAACACAACATTATTCGATTACAGTGCATACGAAAAACTGGAGGCTGAACAANAAAGGGAGGAAGAAAAGGTCTATAGCATTGGCACCAAGACAAATAGTATGACTGGCACTGCCACTTTAAGTGGATATATAAAAGACAGCCGATCCGGTGAAGCCTTAATTGGTGCAACTGTGACTACCGAGGATCCGACCGTGGGAGTTGCTACCGATCCATTTGGTCGCTTTAGCATAACTCTTACACGAGGCAGACACCGACTCCTTTTTAAGAGTTTGGGCATGAAGGCTGCAGTACGCCAAATTATACTCTACAACGATGGAAAATTAGATGTAGAACTGGATGAAGAAGTAACCTCATTANAAGAGGTACTGGTGCAGGCCGATCGGGATAAGAAAATATCAAGCATGCAGATGGCAGAGGGGCTGGATATTAAAACCATGAAACAAATGCCGCTGGCATTAGGAGAGGCTGATGTAATGAAAGTTGTACTGGCTCTGCCCGGTGTGCAATCGGTGGGTGAGGGAACCGTTGGGCTGAATGTAAGGGGCGGTGCTACAAATCAAAACCTGATTCTATTAAACGATGCTGTGATCTACAATCCCTCGCATCTTTTTGGTTTCTTTTCAACCTTCAATCCCGATGTGTTAAAAAATGTGGAGTTATATAAAAGCGGTATCACTGCTGATTATGGTGGCAGACTTGCATCGGTTTTAGATGTTCAGACGCGCGAAGGCAACNTTAAAAAATTTACCGGCTCTGGTGGTATCAGCCCCATTACAGGCCGGTTAACCTTAGAGNGGCCCCTGGTANAAGAAAAATCTTCGATTTTGGTTGGTGTTCGATCTACTTATTCAGACTGGCTATTGGGCCGTCTGGATTACCCCTCCTTAAACAGAAGCAGTGCGGCTTTTTACGATGTAACTACTAACGTAAATCATAAAATCAATAACAACAACCAAATCCTTATCTCAGGTTATTTAAGCAACGATAAGTTTAAGCTGAGCGGAGATACTACATACAACTATAGTGATAGAAATGCATCCGTAAAATGGAAACATCTATTTCATAACAAACTTTTGGGGGTGTTCACCGGGGCCTTTAGCCAGTATACTTACGTTATGAATTCAGAAAGAGACTCATTGACCGCCTTTGAAATGNGGTTTTCTATTAAGCAGTTTAACCTTAAAGCCGACTTTTCATATACACTAAACAGCAAGCACACACTAACCGGTGGTATTCATTCCACCCTATACAAACTCTCTCCCGGATCGCTCTCCCCTTCAGGCGGGGAATCTTTGGTAATACCTAAAGAACTACAAAAGGAGAAGGGTATTGAAAGTGCGCTATACATAGGCGATCAATTTGATATATCCGGTAAACTTTCAATCTACCTGGGGCTTCGTTATTCATTGTATCAATACCTGGGTGCGCACAGCATTTATCAGTATTCGNGGCTTCGTGAAGTTACCAACATTGTAGACACCTTAAATTATGCGGCCGGAAAAGCAATCGCTACGTATCATGGCCCCGAACCAAGAGTTACAGCCCGCTACCTCTTATCAACTACATCATCCGTAAAGCTAAGTTACAATAGAACCAGGCAGTATATTCAAATGCTCTCCAACACCACCGCAGTAACACCAACCGATGTCTGGAAATTGAGCGATCCATTTATTAAGCCTCAAACAGGCGATCAGATTGCTATTGGCTATTATAAAAATTTAAAAAACAGCACCATTGAAACATCCATTGAGGCCTATTACAAAACCATGAATAACAGCGTTGACTATAAAGATGGTGCTGTTTTACTTCTTAATAATCACATCGAAACCGATGTGCTTCACGCGAAAGGCCATGCCTATGGTGTAGAGTTCCTTGTANAAAAACCAGCAGGAAAACTAAATGGGTGGGTGAGCTATGCGTACTCCCGTTCACTCCTTCAAACAAAAGGCAACAACAAATCAGAGATGATCAATAACGGGGAGTATTATCCCAGCAATTATGACAAGCCGCATGCAGTAAATTTTATCGGAAACTTCAAATTCAGCAGAAGAATAAACTTCTCGCTGAACATGGTCTATAGTACCGGACGCCCCATTACATTGCCCATTGCCCGGTACTACCTGGAAGGAAGCAACCGTATTTATTATTCAGACCGCAATGCATACCGAATTCCAGATTATTTCAGGTCTGATATCTCTGTGAATCTAGAAGGCAATCATAAAATCAAAAAGCTGGCTCATAGTTCCTGGACTGTTGCGCTCTATAATCTTACCGGAAGAAGAAATGCGTATTCCGTGTTTNTCGTTTCTCAAAACGGAAAAATTAATGGGTACAAGCTTTCTGTATTTGGTCAACCCATACCTACCATTACCTATAACTTTAAATTTTAATGGTAATCAGAAGCAAAATAAAATTTGTTCTACTCAGACTTTCTCTTCTTCTTTTAGTGGGGTGTCTTGATCCATATAATCCTCCTGTTATTACCCAAAATAAAAGCATCCTGGTGGTTGAAGGATTTATAAATGCAACGAACCATTCTATCCGCGTAAATCTGTCAAGAACACTCCCACTATATAGCCAATCTGCAAATCCTGTGGAAAAGAATGCCCTCGTTGTTCTGGAAGAAGAGGATGGATCTCCACAAAACCTCGATGAGGTTGAGGACGGCATCTATACCCTGGAGAATCTGAGTTTGNAGTTATTCCAAAGGTATCGCCTGTTTATTCGCACAGAAACAAACGAGTATCGCTCGGAATACATCACCTTAAAACAATCGCCTCCACTGGATGATGTAACCTGGGTGGCTACGGATGATGGCGTGGAGATATCCGTAAGTACGCACGATCCTGCAAATCAAACCCGCTATTACCAATGGAAATATTTGGAAACCTGGCGATATACAGCAGATTATTTATCTGCGTATATCTATAAGAATGATAGCGTGCTTAATCGACATTCGGATGAGTTTACATACGTATGTTATAAAACAGAACCTTCTAATAAGATTATTATTAAATCTACTTCGCAGCTAAGCAATGATATAGTTAACCGATTTGTCATTCACCTTATTCCCAAAGGATCCAGAAAAGTTGCAAGCCGATATAGTATTCTGGTTCAACAGCGCGCGTTGGATGAGGCCGCCTACAATTACTTCACAGAGCTTCAAAAAACAACAGAAACAGTGGGAGGCCTGTTTGATCCGCTTCCTTCACAGGTTACCGGCAATATGTATAATGTTCACGATGCCTCAGAGCCGGTAATCGGATATTTTATGGGCGGGAGTGTTCAGGAAAAAGTGGTTTTCATTAACAGAACCGATCTTCCTTTATCGTTGCAGCAATTTGATGTGGAGGTTTCTAACTGCCCCATCGATACAATAGCCGCCTGGGAAGTTCCAAATCATTTTCCACAGCAGCAGTTGATTGAGGGTTATCCGGAAAATCCGAACCTGGAACCGTATCNNAGCATAATTTTTCTTGTGGTTCCTCAGCCATGCACCGATTGCCGATTAAAAGATAGCGGCACAACAACCAAACCCGACTTTTGGTAATGAGAAAAGCTTATCAAATATTGTTGCTCTGCCTGGCTATGTTTGCTTCGCCTCTGCTTTGGGCCCAACAGCACCACCTAACCGATAGCCTTCAAAGCAGGTTCAAACGCTATCAATCCGGGGTTTTGCAGGAAAAATTGTTTGTACACATTGACCGAACCTCGTACCTGGCCGGTGAACTACTTTGGTTTAAGATTTACTATGTTGATGCAACCCATTACAAAGCACTGGATATAAGTAGGGTTGCTTATGTTGAAATCCTGGACAAGAACAATGATGCCGTTGTTCAATCAAAAGTAGAGTTAAGAAACAGAGTGGGTTATGGCTCTTTGTTTATCCCCGCAACTCTGGGAAACGGAACATATGTTTTTCGTGCATACACCCATTGGATGAAAAATTTTTCAGCGGATCTCTATTTTCATCAGCCTATAACCATCATCAATACATTTGTTAAGACCGAGCAGGAAACTGAAATAAATTCAAACCCAACCTTTCATGCAGCTTTTTATCCGGAGGGAGGCCACCTCGTAGCTGGCATAAAATCTAAAATTGCTTTTAAGGTAACAGACCAAAGTGGATCAGGAATTTCATTCAAGGGAACGGTCATCAACTCANCTGGTACGGTTATTACTGAATTTGTACCGCTAAAATTTGGGATTGGTAGCTTCTACTTTACAGCCGATCCGGGAGAAACCTACTCGATCGTAATCGAAGACACCGAGAATAAGAAAATTACTTTTCCGTTTCCTGAAATTAAAGACTCCGGATATTCCATGTCTGTTGTGGAAAGACCTGATCATCTGGAAATTGATGTGTTTACGCGTTCCATTAATTCCCCGATTGCAATTCTATTTGTTCATTCAAAACAGCATATCACCAAAGCAGAAGGCAAATACCTGAATAATAACCGTACGCAATTCGTTGTCGATAAGAAAAACCTGGGCGAAGGCATATCCAAACTCACCTTGTTTAACTCCGAGTTTCAACCGGTTTGCGAAAGGTTATATTTTAAACGCCCGGAGAAGAAACTAGAAATAAAAATTCAGGCAGAACGAAAAAGTTATGAACCACGAAACCTGGTAAGATTTAATCTTACCGGGAATGAGCCTGCTGATATATCCATTTCTGTTTATCGAACCGACTCAATCCCCGCCCCGGAGCGACATACTATTTTTGAGTACCTGTGGCTTTCTTCTGAATTATCCGGAACAATCGAGTCGCCCGAGTATTATTTTAATACTTATGACTCTACCGCTAACAGAGCATGGGATAACCTGATGCTAACACATGGATGGAGACGATTCAATTGGACTGACATGCTTAGCTCTAATTCATCATTCAAGTACTCGCCAGAATATCGTGGGCATATTATTCAGGGCACAGTAACGAATCGTGCCAATGTTCCAATCCCTGGATTACTCGCAACACTTTCTTCGCCTGCTAAAAATTTTCATCTCTATGGATCGCAAAGCAACACAGAAGGAAAATTGTTGTTTGAGAGATTTTTTTGGTCAACATTCAATTTATGTTCAACCCTGGCGCCTAACAATAACATCGAAATCAAACTAAATGATCCGTTTTCTAAATACTTTGCGCAGTTTAATTTTTCGCCACTCGCCCTTAACGCTGCATTGAGAAAATCCATTCTGGATAGAAGCATTGCCATGCAGGTTCACCATACCTATTATCAAGAACACTTACGTGCTNTTACAAAAGCCCGCGCTTACATCCGCGCCTTTTACGGAACCCCTGATGAATCGTACCGACTTGATGACTATACCCGATTTCCACAACTTGAAGAAGTTTTTAAAGAATATGTGCGCGGAGTAATGGTAAGAAAACGCAAGGAGGGCATTCAATTTATGGTTCAGCAANAAATAAATGAACCCATTGCCAATGAAAGTCCGGTGGTGCTGTTGGATGGCGTTCCTGTTTTTGACTATGGCAAAGTACTTGAAATGGACCCGGCANGAATTGAGAAAATAGATGTAATTACCCACCCGTATTTCCTGGGGCCTCTGACGTTTTATGGTGCAATCATCCTTTCAACCTACGGGGGCGACCTGGGTGGCTTTGAAATCAATCCAGAAGGAGTTTCATTAAATTATGAGGGCTTGCAAGCAATGCGTGAATTTTATTCTCCAACATATGAAACCCAATCGGCCAGAGACAGCCGAATTCCAGATTACCGATCCTTGTTATATTGGAATCCCTCTTTAACACTCTCTGACCAAAATGCTTCGCAGATTCAATTTTATACTTCTGATATCAAAGGTGAATTTGAAGTTGTAATTGAGGGAATTAGCAAAGATGGGACTGCGGGAAGTACAATATATCACTTTGTAGTGGATGGTAATAACTAGGTTGGCTCTCTCACTTCTCCACCTTCAAACTCAAATCCAGGCTTTTCACCGAATGCGTTAATGCGCCAACCGAAATGTAATCCACACCACATTCGGCCACAGCCCGCAGCGTTGCTTCGGTTATCCCTCCGCTGGCTTCGGTTTTATAGCGGCCACCAATCAATTTTACCGCTTGTAGCATTTGGTCCGTACTCATGTTATCCAACATAATTACATCCACACCACCCACTTGCAATACTTCCTCCACTTCGGCCAATGTGCGGGTTTCAACCTCAATCTTTAAAGGCTTGTTGATGCGTTTCAAATAGGCTTTAACCTGTTCAATGGCGGCACGCACACCTCCGGCCATATCAATGTGGTTGTCTTTCAACATCACCATATCGTATAGTGCAAAGCGATGATTCATACCGCCACCAATAGCCACCGCCCACTTCTCCATCAGCCGGAAGTTGGGTGTGGTTTTACGTGTATCCATCAACCTTGCGGAGGTACCTTCAATCAGGTTACATAGTTTGTTGGTATAGGTGGCTATTCCGCTCATGCGTTGCATGCAGTTAAGCACGAGGCGCTCGGCCATCAGGATAGATTGTGCTTTACCCGCCACTGTAAATGCGATATCGCCTTTTACAATACTGTCGCCATCATTTTTATTGATGGCTAGCTGCAAGGTGTTATCTACAACTGCAAAAATTTTNTGCGCCATCGCCACTCCGGCCAAAATACCTGTGTCTTTTACCAACAAATTTGCTTTGCTGATTTTTGTTGAGGGAACTGCGCCTAATGTGGAGTGGTCGCCTTCACCAATGTCTTCGGCTAACGCAAGTCTGATAAACTGATCTACGGCTTGTTCAGTAAGATAGGCTGGCTGCATTACTCTTTCACAAAACTGATTTCGTGGATCAGGTGCGTGTTACCCGATTGCTTCACGCGAATGAGTACAGTAAGCTGGTTGGCGTTACTCTTGTAAGTACCAATTGCATATTGCAGTCCGCTTTTGGATGAGCCCGTATGCGAAATGCTGAAATCTGTTACCGGGTACTTCTTAAAGAAATCGCGCAGTACAAACTCAGCCTGCGCTTTGCTATACGTGTTAATGTCTCCTCCACATTTATTTCCACCGATTGGTTCACATATTTCACCAATTCTTTGGCGCTGCCCGCTTTCAGGGCATCCTTCATGGGCGCAAAAATATCGCTTTGCGCTTTCAGCGAAAGCGTGGCAAGCAGCAAAATAATTGTATAACCCCACTTTTTGTGTTCATAGCGCTCAGGTTCGTTCCAAAATTATGCCATTAATACGGTATCGAAAAATAAGTAATTGAGTATTACAGGCCCTAACAAATGTTTTTGTTGCTTAATGTGCTATTACATCACAAAATGAGGATAAACGAAGCCTTTGACCTCGTATATTTGGCCTCGCAAAAATGAATTGCCCGGTATGAACAAGAAAGTATTGCTGATGATTTTGGACGGTTGGGGAATTGCCAAAAATACCAAGGTATCAGCTATTGATAATGCCAAAACTCCTTACATCCATTCGCTGTACAAANAATACCCCCACAGCACATTAGAGGCTTCGGGCCTGGCGGTAGGTTTGCCCGATGGGCAAATGGGAAACTCTGAAGTGGGCCACATGAACATTGGTGCCGGACGGGTTGTGTATCAGGATCTGGTGCGCATTAACAAAGCAGTTGCAGAGAAAGAACTTGATAAAAATCCCGTGTTAACCGAAGCCATCAACTATGCTCACAAGAATAACAAAGCATTTCATTTAATCGGCTTAGTGTCGGATGGTGGCGTGCATTCACATCTCGAACACCTGAAAGGAATCATCACCATCCTTTCAAACAACGGTTTAAAAAATGTTTTTGTTCATGCCTTTACCGATGGCCGCGATACCGATCCGAAAGGCGGACTAAATTACCTTACGAACCTGAATAATCACCTGACCAAAACAACAGGTAAAATTGCCAGCGTGGTGGGCCGCTATTATGCCATGGATCGCGACAAGCGCTGGGAACGTGTAAAACTTGCCTACGATCTGTTGGTACATGGCACAGGCGAAGCAACAACCGATGTTTTGAAAGCCATTTCAAAATCATACGATGCCAACGTAACCGATGAGTTTATCAAACCCATTGTAGTAACCGATTCGAATCAAAAACCATTAGCTACCATTCAAGAAGGTGATGTGGTGTTGTGTTTTAACTTCCGTACCGATCGGNGANGGGAAATTACCATGGCACTTACACAGCAGGACTTCCATGAGCAAAATATGTACAAACTTAACCTGCACTACATTACACTCACCAACTATGACGATTCATTCAAAAACGTAAACGTAATTTTTGATAAAGATAACCTGGAAAATACACTGGGTGAAGTGGTAGCAAAGGCTGGAAAGAAACAGATACGGATTGCCGAAACCGAAAAATATCCACACGTAACCTTTTTCTTTTCAGGCGGCCGTGAAGACGCCTTTCCGGGCGAATCGCGCATTCTTTGCCCTTCGCCCAAAGTGGCTACTTACGATTTGCAGCCCGAAATGAGTGCAAATGATATTAAAGACAAAATCATTCCTGAATTGAATAAAAAAGAAGCCGATTTTATCTGCCTTAATTTTGCTAACCCCGATATGGTAGGCCATACCGGTGTTTTTGAAGCAGCCGTANAAGCCTGCGAAACGGTTGACCAGTGCAATGAAGCGGTAACCGAAGCCGCGCGTAAAAATGGGTATTCGACTATTATTATTGCCGACCATGGCAATGCCGATATGATGATTAACGAAGATGGCACGCCCAATACCGCACACACCACCAACCTCGTGCCCGTTATTCTGGTAGATGATAGCTACCAGGGAAAATTAAAGTCGGGTAAGTTGGGAGATTTGGCTCCCACCATTCTTAAGCTTATGGGGATACCGGTTCCTAAAGAAATGAGTGGTAATGTGCTGATTGATTAAGCTTGATGAGGCCGTTTTTTCTTTTCGGATTTNTTATAGCGGTATGCCTGGGAAGTTGTAAGCAAGCCGAAGCCGTTTATGATAAGCCGTATTTCGACTTCGATAGTTTATTGAACAACCAACAGCAGGCATTGCTGTTATCCAAAGCTACGCTTACCAAANAAGTTATTTTGGATACCACCAGCGAAGAGTTAACTTTTGAAACAGACTCCATGATCTTGGCCAAAGAATTAGATGCATTCAGGCAACTGGATATCATTAACAAGCCGGGCTTTAAAAACGAGTACAGAATTTTGGATGGGCTAAAAGATACCCGTAGCAACCTAACCATTCGCAGGTACGAGGCCTTGCAACAGAGGCATCCCGTTCCGTTTGTTACATTCTATTACCAACGCGAATTTAACCGACTTTATAAAATTGAATCCGTTTACAAAGAGGATAATGCGCTTTATAAAACCGAACGAAAACTATTGCTGGAGTTTGATGATACATCCGGCAAACCACTTTTAGTGCACTACCGGTTATCCGGTGTACAAAAATTGATTTTAAGCGATAGTATTTCATTTTCTGTGGATGGGAATTTTGTACCGGGAATCTTTTAAAAGTTATGGCAACCCGTAGCGGTATCGAAGAAGAAAAACGCCCCCTTAACAAAGCCGGTATTAAAAAGTTTATTGGCGTATTTCGGTTTGTACTTCCCTATAAATGGATTTTTGCGGTGGGCCTGGTGGCACTCTCACTCTCCAGCGCAGTTTTGCTTTCGTTTCCTTATCTCTCAGGCAAATTACTGGATGTAGCGCAGGGCCAGAACGATCCCTATTTCAACACCATTAACCAGGTAGCGCTAACCATGATTGCGGTACTGTTGATACAAGGCGTGTTTTCCTTTTTGCGGGTGTACACGTTTACGTATGTAAGCGAGCATGCATTAGCTGATTTGCGGCTTCAACTCTACTCAAAAATTATCTGGTTGCCTCTGCCCTTTTACGATAACCGAAGAGTGGGTGAGTTGATGAGTCGCATTACCTCAGACGTAGGCATTTTATACGATACCTTTACCTTCACATTGGCAGAACTGCTCCGCCAGATTTTGATGTTGATGATTGGTATTCCGTTACTGGTTGCGCTTTACCCCAAGTTAACCGTTTTTATGTTGCTTACTTTCCCGGTATTAATACTGGCCGCGCTTTTCTTTGGTAAATTCATTCGCAAGCTTTCTAAANAANCACAAGATCAACTTGCCAACACCAACGTGGTGGTAGAAGAAACGCTTCAATCGATAAACGTAGTAAAAGCATTTACGAACGAATTCTTTGAAATCCATCGTTACAAAACCTCATTGGCAGATGTTATCAAAACAGCCATTCATGCATCGCGCTACCGGGGTGCATTTATTTCGTTTACTATAATTGCTTTGTTTGGAGGAATTGTTGCTGTAGGGTGGTACGGAGCTTCTTTGGTTCAATCGGGCGAAACAGAAGTGGGGCAGCTTNTTTCATTCATCATTTACACCGTATTTATTGGAGGCTCAATTGCCGGCCTGGGCGATATTTACAGTCAATTACAAAAATCAGTAGGCGCATCCGAACGCATTCTGGAAATTCTGGAAACCGAAGATGAGAAACCCGAATCAGCACCAACTCTAAGATTGGAAGGAAAAATTTCGTTTGAAGGGGTCTCTNTTGCTTATCCCTCCCGCCCGGATGTACAGGTATTGAAAGAAATTAACTTTACTATTAATCCGGGAGATAAGGTGGCTTTAGTAGGGCCAAGCGGCTCTGGCAAGTCAACCATTATCAATTTGCTTTTGCAGTTTTATCAACCCGGTAGTGGAAGCATTTTTGTGGATGGACAAAAAACAACAGATTATAATCTTCAGGTTTACCGAAGTAATTTTGGTGTTGTCCCCCAGGAGATAGCCCTGTTTGGCGGAACCATTCGTGAAAATATAGCTTATGGCAGACCAGGAGCTACCGAAGCGGAGGTGATCTCTGCAGCCCAGCAAGCCAACGCCTGGGAGTTCATTAAGCGTTTTCCGGATGGCCTAAATACACTGGTAGGCGATAGAGGCGTGAAACTTTCTGGCGGACAAAGGCAACGGGTAGCTATTGCCCGCGCCATTCTGCGCAACCCTGCCATTCTTATTCTGGATGAGGCCACCAGCTCGCTGGATGCTTACTCCGAAAAGTTAGTGCAGGAGGCCCTCGAGACTTTGATGAAAAACCGCACCACCATAATAATTGCCCATCGCCTTAGCACGATCCGTAAAGCAGATACGATTCTGGTGATTAAGGAGNGGNCCATAGCCGAGGCTGGAAATCATACCGAACTAAGCAATCGGGAAAGCGGCATTTACCAGAACCTGCTCAAATTACAGGTAGATGTAAAATAAGCAGCCAAAAACTTAACAGCACTTAAAATTCCCATAATTTATAGTGTAGCCCAGCTAACGTATAACCATTAACGGTCAGCCTGTTTTTCAATATGAATTAATTTGTAGCTTTGGCCCCAATTAAGAGGTGATTACCTGCCTGTTAGGCCGATGACCGCCTCTTTTTACCCATAACCACCCTCTTAATGCTGTCTTTTAAACTGCTTGGCTTGGATCTGAGTGACGAGAACTCCCTCTTTGCCCTGTTTGGCCTTATCATTTTGGTGTTTCTGCTTCTTGACCTGGGCGTATTCAATAAAACAGCCCATAAAATTTCCACCAAGTCAGCCTTGTACCAATCCATTTTCTGGGTTTTTATAAGTACCGTTTTTGGTTATTTGATTTATGCTTTTGACGAAGAAAGTGGCGGAGCAAATGGGGCTTTTGAATACTTCTCGGCCTATCTCACGGAGTACGCGTTATCCGTTGATAACATATTTGTAATTCTGCTTATCCTGAAATACTTCAAGGTTAAGGAAGAGTACTTTCATAAGATTTTGTTCTGGGGCATTTTGGGCGCAGTCTTCTTCCGGGGTATTTTCATTTTTGTGGGGGCCATTCTCATCCACCAGTTTCATTGGATACTTTACATTTTTGGTGTGTTCCTGATTTACTCCGGTATTAAAATCTACTTTGAAGACAGTGATGAANAAATCGATCCGGAGAAAAATCCCATCCTGAAATTCTGCCGCAAGTATTTACCCATTACCAAAGATGAAATGGGAGGTAAGTTTATCACCCGCGTGGATGGTAAACTAATGTTTACCCCGTTGTTTCTTGTAATTGTATTGATTGAAACTACCGACTTGATTTTTGCTGTTGATTCTATTCCCGCAGCTTTTGCCATTACCACCAATGAGTTTATTATTTATACATCAAACATTTTTGCCGTAATGGGATTGCGGGCCATGTTCTTCCTGCTGTCTGGTATCATTGATAAGTTCTATTTGCTGCAAAAGGGCCTTTCAATTATTCTCTTCTTTATAGGAGCTAAAATGCTCCTGGAAATTGGTAAGGATTATGATTTTATCCCCAAGATTCTTACGGACATGCCGCCTTACATTTCGTTTATTATAATCCTGATTACACTTACCCTGTCTATCGTGTTGTCAATCCTTATTCCCCGTAAGGACTCTGAATCAGAAGAATTAAAAGATTAGTTTTTGTCAGGCCACTTCTGCAAAGAAGCTCTGCGGAAGAATTTTCATCAGAATGGGAAGAGTTAAGAACTTTTGCGGCAGGGAAATAATCACAAACGAAGGAATTGTTTTTAATGCCGCCACAAGCAATTCCTGCAGGCGTTGCTTTTCTGTTTCATGAAGTTCCTGAGTTCGTGCCTTGCTAAGCAAAGCCATTAGTTCCGTACTCTCTTGTACTTCTTTGATCAGCCGGTTCTTATGGTTGCCCGTTATTTTTGCCATGCGTTGAATAAACTGCTCACTTACCTGGTTAAAATCCTGTTTGTTCTGCAGATAATTCAGCTTTTCCCAATGTTCCAGAACAAATCCTTCAATCGCCAGCATGCTGTGTTCAAGATCGTCTTCGTTAAATCCTAAATATTTACACAGTTGTTTCAGAAACTCTAACTCCGAATCCTCCACGCGCTTGTCTGCCCAAATGGTAAGAATGGCTACTTCCAGAAAATACTTTTTNAGTATCCACGAATTATTGGTAGGAAGGTGTAATTCTTCTAAAATAATTCCCTGATCGAAAATTTGTTTTGCTTCACGTTTTTTATCTAACGGCAACTCTGTGCTTTGAAGAAANAAGTCCAGCAGCCTGCGCTCTTCGTATTCAATGGTGGCATTGGCATGTGCCGCACATGCTATTACCTTCACGACAGAAAAACGAAGTTCTTCCCGTTCGTATTTAAAAAANTCTGAAACAATTCGATCGGCATTCGTATGCATCCATTGCCCGTAAATGAATACATCCAGAAACAACAAGCTGTTATGAAACAGTTGCACCCAAAAGTTGGTATCGAATTCAGAAGTGCGATCAATTCGCTTATCCAGAATTTTNTCGGCCACTTCCAGGGAGATTTTTCTTACCAAAAAGGACTTGGACGAAGTGGCTATTTCAGGAAAAATGTTGTTATAAAAGTTGCCAATACTTTCCAGCGTTTTGAGTATCACTTTTGAAAGCTCCTCGGGCGACTGAATTGATTTGCTGTGAAACAGTAGCGCGCTGCTGATCAAACTCTCAGCCAATAAAATTTTCATCCTGTCCTTTTCATCCCACCTTGTTGAGTCTGGGAGCCCCGATACACCTACCGGCTGGCCATACATTATGCCTGTTGGTTGAATTACCCGATACAAAGACTGCTCGGGGTGATGGGCAATCTTTGCCTCACCAGTAAGGTCTTTTAACAAGGCCTGTCTGAACTCAAGATATTCTTTTAGCCAGCCCTTTTCGCCTGGATTCATAGGTATGGTAAAGTTGTCATAATTTTTTTCTTTTTAAAGCCAACCCTACATTATTACCTCATTTACAAGTCCTTCCAGCCTTTCTTTTCAATGGCCCTGAAGGAATCTTCCACTTTTGCGAAGAGTTGCTTTAAAGGAATCCAGCTTTTGCCAGAGGCTTATTTTCAGCGGCCAGTATTTTAGCAGCTAAAATGCCTGCGTTGCGGGCTCCGTTCAATGCCACCGTTGCTACCGGCACCCCCGCGGGCATTTGTAAAATAGATAGCACGGAATCCCAGCCATCTATGGAGTTAGAAGATTTTATAGGTACCCCAATTACCGGAAGGGTTGTAAAGGAGGCTACCATTCCCGGAAGGTGAGCCGCACCGCCTGCTCCCGCAATAATTACCTTCAATCCACGGGTTCGCGCAGTCGTGGCGTAATCAGCCATTCGCTGGGGCGTTCGATGGGCCGATACCACCGTAAGTTCAAAAGGTATTTTCAGTTCCTCCAGAAACTCGGCCGCCTCTTTCATAATCTTCAGATCAGATTGGCTTCCCATTATTATGCCTACAACCGGTTTACTCATGCTTTTACTTTAAGGGTTTCTTTTACAAAGTTGGCTTTCTTTTTNAAACGATCCGGATCTGTATCTACAATTGTAACATGACCCATCTTTCTGAATGGTTTGGTGGTTTTCTTTCCGTAAAGATGCACATGCACTCCTTCCGTTTTCATAACCGCTTCCAACCCTTCATAGCGGGCGCTTCCGGTAAAACCTGGCTCGCCCAACAGGTTAACCATGGCACTGGGTGCCACCATGGCTGTACTACCTGCAGGCAAATTGAGGATAGCACGTAAGTGTTGCTCGTATTGTGAAGTTACGTTGCCTTCTATGGTTTGATGACCACTGTTGTGAGGGCGCGGGGCAACTTCATTTACCAATACTACACCTTCCTTGGTTACAAACATTTCAACAGCCAGTAACCCAACCATGTTTAACCGGGTTATCACTTTACTGGCTATTGCCTGTGCCTGTTGTAAAATTAGCGGTTCAAGTTGAGCCGGAGAAAATAAGTACTCCACAAGATTTGCTTCCGGATGAAAAACCATTTCTACTGCCGGATAAATAGCAACTTCACCTGCCGGGTTACGCGATACAATTACTGCAATCTCCCTTTCAAAAGGAATCCATTTCTCCAATAGCCCGGGNGCATCAAAAGCTTTGTCCAGGTCGGCTTTGGTTTTCATTATTTGTACACCCCGCCCATCGTATCCTTCTTTACCCAATTTATTTACAGCCGGCAGAAAGTCTGATTGCCGGATTACTTCTTCGNNGTTATTAACCAGAACGAATGGTGCGGTGGGAATTCCATGATCGGCAAAGAATTTNTTCTGAACTCGTTTATCCTGAATTAATTCAATAACATGGGGTTGAGGAAATACTTGCTTCCCTGCTTTTTCCAGGTCAGCCAATGCTTTTGTATTTACATTCTCAATTTCGATGGTGATCACCTCACAATCCTTTCCAAACTCCATTACCGTGTTATAGTCTGTAAGCTTTCCCTGTGTAAACCGGGCTATGCCTGCGCAAGGAGCCTGCAAATCAGGATCGAGCACATGAAAATTTAAATCCAGATTTAATCCTGCCTGAATAAGCATGCGGCCCAGTTGCCCTCCGCCTAAAATTCCAATTGTAAGATGGGGATTAAATGTTGCCATGAATGGCAGCAAAAATAAAGGTTACAGGCCGCAATTCAACAATTAATAATCTGTGAGCGCTTTGGCGCGGGCTATTATATCATTAAACTCAATGCCCGCATTTTTGATGGTGTATAAGAGCAGGCGTACTTCTTTAACGTGAACAAGACCATCCGTTTCCGATAGTTTGTACAGATGAACAAATGCATTCAGTTTTTCCTCATCCGTGCCGCTATTCATCAGTTCAATCCCTTCGCGGTAGATATCCCGCTCTTTTTTATCCTTTACGGCTATCTCAAACTTTTTAAAATCCTGGTCGCTGATTGATTCCTTTGTCTTGATTTTGGAAAGGGCCTCATATTCCGGGCATCAATTATTCCATCGGCACTAATTAGCAGATGTGCCAGGTATAGCAGGCCAAGTTGTGAGTTTGTGATCGAGGTCATACGGGTGTTCGTGCGAAAGATAGCCAGAAATATTGCCTGTTTAACAGAACTTGATGCTTATGTAAGATTATGCCATACTTTGATAAATAATGAAGGCCGAAACATAGGCAAGCGCTGTCATATATGCCAATTGAATCAGGGGCCATTTCCATCCTTTGGTTTCGCGTTTCACAACGGCTAATGTACTCATGCACTGCATCGCAAATGTGTAAAATACCAACAACGAAAGTCCCACAGCCGGAGTGTACCGCGGCCCTCCTGTTTCGGGNTTTATTTCCGATTGTAACCTGCCTTTAATGGTTTGCTCATCTTCGGTACCACCCAGGCTATAAATAGTAGCAATAGTGCTCACAAAAACTTCGCGGGCCGCAAACGAGGTTACTAAGGCTATGCCGATTTTCCAATCGTAGCCAAGGGGTTTAATTACCGGCTCAAGGGTTTTGCCTATAATACCCGCATACGAATGTTCTAGCTTATAGGAAGCTATGCGCGCTTCAAGCTCATCGTCTGTTAACCCGGACTGGCTTGCTTCAGATTTAACCCGTTGCTCGGCATTGTGCATCGCATCGCCCGGGCCATAACTTGCCAACACCCACAATACAATTGAAATGGCTAATATCACCTTCCCCGCCTCAAACACAAACGATTTTGTTTTNTCAATGATCGTGTAACCCACATTACTCCATTTAGGTATGCGGTACGTAGGCATTTCCATAATCAGATAACTTCGCTCCTTGGTTTTGATTATGAACTTCAACACAAGTGCTGAAATTAAGGCCGCAAANAATCCCAACAGGTAAAGCCCCATCAAAACCAATCCCTGATAATTAAAAAANCCAAACAGCTTTACATCAGGAATGATGAGGGCTACCAAAATAGTAAATACCGGCAGCCTTGCTGAGCAACTCATAAACGGAGTTACAAAAATCGTTATAAGGCGGTCTTTCCAGCTTTCAATATTTCGGGTGGCCATTATAGCCGGAATGGCACAGGCCAGCCCGGAAATTAACGGCACTACACTTTTACCGTTTAATCCAAACTTGCGCATGAGTTTATCCATCAGAAAAACCACGCGCGCCATGTATCCGGTTTCTTCCAAAACAGAAATGCAGGCAAACAAAATGGCGATTTGCGGAATGAAGATTACTATTCCGCCAATACCCGGAATAATTCCCTGTGTAATCAGATCAAAAAATGGTCCTTCAGGAAAAAGCTCATCAAGGACGCTGCTCAATTGAGCAAACGTGCTGTCGATAAAATCCATGGGTATCTGCGCCCACGCAAAAATGGCCTGAAAGATCAGAAACAGAACCGAGAAGAAAATCAGGTAACCCCACACTTTATGTGTAAGTACCGTGTCAATTTTATAGGAAAATTTNTTCCACTCCGGATCGGATGTCTTCAGTATAACTTTGTTGAGCAAATCCTGGATGAAGCCATACCGCATTACCGTTTCTGCCCCCTGATATTTATGTTGAAAAAANTTTGCTGCCTTTGCCTGCGTAGCTATGTAGGACTTATCTTCCGGGGTAAGGAACGACAAATTATCGGGCTGCTGTAAAAACTGATAGGCCTGATAGGGTGTGGTTAGTTGAAACTTCTGCTGAATATTTTTTATCAAAGGCTCCAACTCTTCGCCTGTTTTATAAATCGTTTTTGTTGAAGGAGAGAGGTGGGTTGACAATATCTTTTTCAACTCCTCTACACCCTGTCCATTTCGTCCATTGATCATTACTACGGGCAAATCCAATGCAGCCGACAATGCTTTGATGTCGATGCTTTGCCCGGAGCGTGCGGCCATATCCATCATGTTCAACGCCAGCACGGTGGGTATTTGCAAATCGATTAGTTGTGTAAGCAGCAGCATGCTGTTTTTCAGGTTGGTGGCATCGGCCACTAATACCACACGATCCGGATAGTGATTTCCCTTGCTATTGGTCAATATGTCGGTTACAATCTTTTCATCAACCGTGCGCGGGTACAAACTATAAATACCCGGCAAATCCATAACCTGCGCTACCGTGTGCGCATCCAGTTGACAACTACCGGTTCGCTTATCAACTGTTACTCCCGGAAAGTTTCCGATTTTCTGATTAAGGCCCGTAAGCAAATTGAAAAGTGACGACTTACCAGCATTGGGTTTGCCTGCCAGGGCTATTCGTAATGTTCTGGTAGCAGTCATTCTAATTGAGAATTGTAATAGACGAGGCTTCGGCAATTCGAAGCGATAAATCGAAGCCCGAAACGGTAATACAGATCGGATCGCCCAATGGTGCTGAAAAATTGAAACGTACCACAGTGCCAGGTAATAAACCCATCTCCAATAGCTTTACTGAGAGTGCCTCATCACGAAAGCCGGATATTATTGCCGTTTCTCCGGGTATCATTGACGCTATATCTTTAGAATTCTCCAATCTTATTTAGATTAAATTTAAATTGTGCAATATAGTGGGCGAATTTCTTCCAAACAATGACTAAATTAGGGTTGATGAAAAAGAAAGGCGCACCAAAGAAGAAGGCTAAAGAACCTAAAATTGAAGTGAACCAGCCTGTAACAACAAAAGAAGAGCGTTTCGATTTTGGTGGCTTGCCAGAAGTTAATCTGAAGAAAAACTTAGGCTGCGGCTAATTACGTTGCAAAATGAAAAAGGGTTTTTAAAACACTTGCCAGAATTAACAAAGTAATTCTGCCGCGCATCAGTAAGCGCAATCTTAACCGGCTTTCTAAATTTGAAAAAGCCGTTGTTGCCTTTCGTTATTGGGTTACGGTTAACTCCTTAGACTAAACTTATATTCCTTCTGCAAAGAAAACTCGTTTTACGCGTTCGCTGGTGTTGGTTAATATTTCGTAGGGAATGGTATTGATCCTTTCCGCCACAAGGTGAATGGGCAATTCATCTCCAAANATAATTACCTCGTCTCCTTCTTTTGCTTCAACTCCGGTTATATCAATCATCGTCATGTCCATACATACGTTGCCAATAACCGGTACGGTTTTTCCGTTTACAAAAACTTTGCCTTTGCCCCGGCTAAACGCCCTGCTGTACCCATCGGCATACCCAATGGCAATGGTGGCAATGGTCTTGTTGCCATCGGCTTTACCCCAACGGCCGTAACCTACCGTACCTCCGGCTTCAATTTTCTTTATCTGAGATATAATGGTTTTGAGTGTGGCCGCAGGTTTAAGGTTTTGATTCGGTTCGTTAGTAGGGTTTATTCCATACAAGCCAATGCCTAACCGGACCATTTCCATTTGATATTCCTTAAACCGAATAATGCCAGGCGAATTAAGAATATGCCGAATGGGGGTAATGTTTAACTCCTGGGAAAACACCTTATAACCTGTCTCAAATATTGAAACCTGCTGGCGAGTATAGTCATCCTGTTCAGCGCTATCGGCTGCAGCGAGATGCGAAAAGATACTGGCAATTGTAAGGTTTGGATTAGCCTTCAGGATGGCTATTGCCATAGTATAATCACCCCGCTCCAGGCCCAATCGATGCATCCCGGTTTCCAGTTCAAGGTGTACTGCACAAGACCTGCCCCGAAGCCATTCTGCAAAAGTTTTTAGCATTGTAACACTATAAAGCACGGGTTCAAGGTTGTTTGCTAGTAAGGCCGCAAAGCCCTCCTCCGTGGCATTCATTACCATTATTGGAATAGCAATCTGATTTTTGCGTAATTCTACTCCTTCATCGGCATAGGCCACCCCTAAATAATCCACCCGATGGTATTGAAGCAGGTTTGCCACCTCCTCGCTACCACTGCCATAGGCAAACGCTTTTACCATAGCCATTACTTTTACGCCTGGCTTTAGTTTTGATTTGAAAAAGTTCAGGTTGTGAACCAACCGGTTTAAATCAATTTCCATGCGTGTGCCGTGTACCTTACGTTGCAATTGGTTTACAATCTTTTCGAAGTGAAAAACGCGTGCGCCTTTTATCAGAATAACTTCATCGCGCAAGCCATTCCATAATTCGGGTTGCTGCAGGGCCTGGTCTGTTGTTTCAAAAAGTGAGTGTGTGCTGCCGCATTCGTATAAACATGCTGGTTTCGCACAAATNACTTCGCCTATTCCGATTAACCGGCTAACACCACTTTGTTTAATGAGCATCGACATCCGCTCAACCAGTTGTTCCTCTTCTAAACCTGATTGAAAAATATCAGACAGCACCAGGGCTTTTTTGGTTTGCGGATGTTGNTTTGTAAAATCCAGGCTAATCTGCAAACCGGCCAGGTCGTTGTTGTAACTGTCATCAATGAGTTGGCAGTTATTTATTCCCTGCTTTAATTCCAGGCGCATAGGTACTGCCCGCAAGGTGTTAATTCGTTGTTGAATTACGGGGATATCCAGCCCCAGTTCCAACATGAGCACCAAACAATGAATCAGGTTTTCGATGGATGCTTTATCTGCAACCGGTAAACTAAAACGAACCTGTTTGCTGCCGCTTTTGATAAAAATTTGTGATGCCTGTTTACTTACCCGATAAGTTGCATCTGCTGAAAATGCCCAACTGACCTTTTTCCCTTCTAAATTCGTTACACTTTCTCTTATCAATTCATCATCGGCACAATATACCAGCGTTTGTACATTCGCAAACAACTTCAACTTCTCCGCTACCTTTTGTTTATGCGATTCGAATCCCTCATCATGAGCAGAGCCAATATTGGTGAGCAACCCGATAGTAGGTTTGATTAGCGCAGCCAACGGTTCCATTTCGCCCGGTTTGGAAACACCGGCTTCAAANATTCCGAGTTGATGATACAATTGCATGGGCCATACGGATAAGGGCACGCCCAATTGTGAATTATAACTACCCGGATTCTTTACAATTTTATAATCAGGCGAAAGAAATTGATAAAGCCATTCTTTAATAATGGTTTTTCCATTGCTGCCGGTAATTCCAATAACAGGTATTTGAAACTGTGTACGATGAAATATCACCAACACTTGTAAAGCCTGCAACGAAGAAGCAACCTGCACTATGTTCGCTTCCGGAAGTGTTTTTATATCAACCGGCCGCTCAACTACAAACTGCCGCAACCCCTGTTCATACAACTGGGTTAAAAACAAATGCCCATCGTGCCGCTCACCTTTCATGGCAAANAATACTGCACCTTCGGCTAGCACCGCTTTGCGGCTATCGGTAACAAGGTCAGTTACCGGCTTATCGCGATGGCAAGCCAGCAAATGGCCAGCACATAGTTTTGGTAAGTGGGTAAAGTAAATCATGTTTAGAACAGCTTGGAGCCATTAGGCACGGGTCTTTCTGTTGAACACAAAACCACGTGTTGGTGCTCATTGGGAAANCCGGTTACTAAAACCTCCGACAAAAAATTGGCGATTTGACGGGGTGGCAGGTTTACCACACAGATAACCTGGCGGCCAATTAGCCGATCGGTCGAATAAAGATCGGTAAGCTGGGCACTGGATTGCCTCACCCCTATTTGTGGCCCAAAGTCGATCCAAAGCCTAAAAGCGGGTTTNTTAGCCTCCGGAAAGGCTTCTGCCCTTAAAATTGTACCTACCCGAATGTCGATTTTATTAAAGTCTGCTACTGTTGTCATTTTCAAAATTTTATTACTTTGCATAGCTGATTTGCAAAATAACTGATTGAGGTTGTAGGCTGTAAATAGATGAAATTAAAGTTCTCATATCTGTTTTTATTCATGGCGCTTTCGCTGATGGCGGGAGTTGCGTATGCGCAAGAGGGTTCGCAGGGTCCGGAAGAGTTGGTACCACCATTTGTTGAATCTTCCACCAAAGAAGACAAACCCTTGATTTATGAACCTGAAGGAAAAGCCNCCAACAATCAGCAACCAGTTATTGTTCCTTCCCCAACCAGTAAATCCAAATCAAAGGCATCCGACCCGTCAAGGAGTGTAGCCACCAAAACTGAAGATGATGCCCTTTCTTTTAACTTCTTATTGCACATCATTCAGAAGTTTAAAAGTTCGGATGTAATTGGTCAATAGCCCCTCCTTTCAACTTTTATCGTTCTGTCTTTACAGATTGCAGTAAAGTGTTCTGCTAAATTTTATTTATTGGTTTTTNNAACCAGGAATTGTTCCAGGTCTTTCAGATTCAGAACACCTTCATAATAGGCTTTTCCAAAAATCACAGCAAAGACACCAATATCGTTCAGGCGCTTAATGTCATCCACACCTCTTATTCCACCACTGGCCAACACTTTCAAATCAGGAAATTGCTTCACAATTTCCTGGTAAGAAAAGGCCGGNCCNTCCAAAACACCATCCCGCGAAATGTCGGTTGACTTAACATATTTTAACCCACGCTCGTAGAAAAACTGAAGTTGGTCAAACAGCGTGATGTCGGCTTTNTTCTGCCAGCCTCTAAAGGCAATTTTTTTGGATTCAATATCTGTTACATCGGCTCCTAATGTCATTTTNTCGCGACCATATGAAATGATCCACGAGGCAAACAACTGTGGGTTGGTAACTGCAATGCTGGATGCCGTTATGTAATCTGCTCCGTATTCAAAGGCCTTGCCAATATCACCATCGGTGCAAATACCTCCGGTAAAATCTACCTTCAAATCGGTATGGCCTGCCACCGCTTCAAGTACGTGATAATTTTTNGGACTGCCTTTTTCCGCACCGTCCAGATCAACCAGGTGTATAACTTCTATACCATGATCTTCAAAACGCTTTGCCAGGTCCAGCGGATTTTCATCATAAGCCTTTTCGCTGGCGGGGTCGCCTTTACGCATTTTAACCACCTTCCCCTTTCGAATTGCTATTGACGGTATTACCTGTATCATTTCCAGTGTCTTAATTAGGGTACTTTCTATTGCATAAAAATACCACCTGATTGCTAATATTCCGCTATGTTTTTGCTCAAGTCTTTATTTCAATGTAAAAGGGACTGAAACAAGAGTCTTGTCCCACATAAAAATCAACTGCATTTCTTCTTCCCAGTTTTCAACTGAAATAGTAAACTGTTCAAATTCCTTTTCCTGCTGAACTGAAAGGGCTTGAACTGAGAGCACATCTTTGTCTGGATTGCGATTAGCCTCTCCATTAAAGGTGATTCCCCATTGGCCCGTTTCAGAATTGAAAATTATGGTCCAATTGTGTTCTTCGGGTATGGTAAACATCGAATAACTACCTGCCTTTAACACCTTATCTCCAAAAGTCAGGTCTTTATTTGTTTTGAAAAGGGTGGCTTCGTTGGCCCCGGTACGCCAAACTTTCCCATAGGGCACCAGTTCACCAAANATTACCCGCCCCTTCTTGAAAGGCCTGTTGTAAGTAATGGATATTTCCAGGTCACCGCGGCTAAAACTGCTCACATCAGCAGGACTTTTAGATTTCGTTTCCATGCGCAGGTACATGAACACCCCTACCACAAGAACCATTACAATACCCAGCACAAGCAGAAACTTCTTCATTCAGATTTCCTTTTATAATTGACTTTTACCTGTTTGGCTTATAATTCTCTCACGAGTTTACAATTTTTAACCCGTATTTTGCTAATAATTAAGGGGCCTTAAGTTAAATTTGTTTCACTTTATAATAAAATCTGATATGGCTGTATTTGGAGTTGTAATTGCATTATTTGTGCTGGCTATCGTATCTATCTGGCTGTTTCCTAACAGCAAAGTGAGCGACAACGAACACGACATTAAGCATTAAGGTTCTATTCAGCCCGTGCTGCCCATGAACATCTGTGTATTTTGCGGATCTGGCACCGGGCACAACCCTGTTTATACAGAAGCTGCCCAAACCCTGGGCAGGCTTATGGTTAAGCATCATGCAACATTAATTTATGGTGGCGGAAATATAGGCCTGATGGGTATTGTGGCTGATCAGGTAATGTCCGGAGGGNGTAAAGTCATTGGGGTTATTCCCGATNTTTTGATGCAGAAAGAGGTTGGACATAAAGGCCTTACTCAACTGGAAGTTGTAGGAAGTATGCACGAACGAAAAAGGCGTATGGCCGATCTTGCTGATACTTTTGTTGCCTTACCGGGTGGCTGGGGCACATTAGATGAACTGGCCGAAATTTTAACGTGGCGGCAGTTGGGGTTGATTAAAGCCCCGGTATCGGTACTAAATATCAACGGTTATTTTAATTCCCTGCTTAAACAAATGGAGTTAATGGTAACGGAAGGATTCCTTTCTGCACAAAATCTGGCCGATGTAACGGTAGCCGAAACGCCTGAGAGGCTATTCGAGCAATACTTAACCGCTTGAAAATCTTTAAAAAGTAGTAGCTTTATCTTGAGACCTTGTGCGGCTATTTAAGCTGCGCTTATCAGGCTGGCTGATGGCATGCGAAGTTACTTTTTTGTTTTTCTATTTCTGATCACCAAAATGGGCAATGCCCAACCCCTGGGGTTTTCTTTACCCGAGGGAAAGTCTAAAGTTCAATTTCCCATTGAGATTTACAACAACCTGGTTGTTGTGCCTATTATTCTAAACCACCAGTTGCCCCTGAAGTTTATTCTCGATACCGGGNTGCGTACTTCCATTCTAACCGAAAAAGCGTACAGCGATATTCTCAATCTTCCATACTCCCGCAAATTAACTATTTCAGGGCCGGGCGATGCGCGCCTGGTAGTAGCGTACATTACCAATAATGTTTCGTTGGATATGCCCGGAGTGCAAGGACGGGGCCATGCCATGCTGGTGCTGGAAGAAGATTACCTGGAACTTCGAAACTACCTGGGCACCGATGTGCATGGAGTTTTGGGATATGAATTATTTAGTCGGTTTATCATTCAGGTTGACTATGAACGCAAGTTGCTTACGCTGATGTTGCCGCATCGGTTTAAAGAANAAAGAAAATATCATTGGATCCCCACACAAATACTAGACACCAAACCATATATAACAACCAACCTGCAACTGAATGATACCACCTCGTTAAGCGCAAAATTACTGGTAGATAGTGGTGCCAGTCATGGTTTGTTTTTGGAAACAACCTCCAATGAAAAAATTAAAGTTCCCCCAAAACATGTAAGAAACACACTTGGAAGAGGATTAGGTGGCGAAATTACCGGTGAGATCGGAAAAATTAAGTCGATTAACCTGGGCAACTTTGTAATACCCGATGTGGTTACAAACTTTCCTGATCCTGAAACTTACAGAGATACACTAAAAGCAAGCCGTGGTGTTTTCCGGAATGGTTCACTGGGTGGTGAAATTCTTAGCCGCTTTACGGTTATCTATAATTTTCCTGGCGAANAAATTTACCTGAAGAAAAATTCCGCGTTCAAGAAGAAATTTTATTTCAGCCTTAGTGGCCTTACCATAAGAGCAAAAGGATCGCGATTAAAGAACTTTGAGATTACCGGCCTGCGCGAAAATTCTGAGGCACAGAAAGCCGGCATTCAGGTGGGCGATCAGATTATCAGTATTAATGGAATTTTGGCCAGCGACCTCAACCTCAACATCGTAAATGCCTTTCTCAATTCGAAGCCGGGCAGGCGCGTGGTCTTACAAATTGAACGAGGAACAGAAAAGTTTAAANAGGAATTTCGCTTGGTTGATCCTCTCTGATCAATCCTGAAACCGAACCATGCGCATAAACTGCCCCCTGCGCTTACGGTACGCTTGCTGCAGGTATTGTTGGGTACGTTTAAACTTCAGCGAGTTCATAAATGCGGTGTAGAGCACTTCGCCCGTTATAGCATGCTTTAGCACATAATTCATAACCCCAACATTTATGGTATCAACGTAGTTGGAGTTTTTAAGAACCGTTACCGGAATATTTTTTGTTTTGCGATGTTCCTGTAGTGCCTGAACAATCAGCCGCAAGCCGGTTGACCCGAGGTTATCATCCAATAAAATGAAGTTGGGATGAAATTTTGAAAGCCTGTTCAAAATGCTGGTTAAATCAAAAGCTGTTTCTATGGTAACCTGGTGGTTTTGAATCTGCCCCAATCCCGCTTCTGTGCGGCTAAGATCAATCGGGTTGTTTCCAACCAGCAGTACATTTAAATGTTCTTTGGATTTCTTATTACTCATAACCAACTCCTGTTTTCATTATATACGGTTCCACGCCTACTGTAGGCCGACTTCCCCATGTTCTTTAACGGATGTCTTTTAGAATAGACACAGATTTTGAAATAAAGTTTAAACAATGCTAATAAACTCCTATTTTGTTACGATCCGTTAGCCGGATGCGAACAATTTCATCCCAAATCAAACAAGGTTGTCCGGTTTAGAGCCGAATGTAAATTCGGTTTGGCGTAGGTTGGTAAACGACCTGCCCCGGAATAATATTTCTGTTTTTTACAGTCTTTCTGCTTTACAACTGCAACAGGTTCGTAGTGCGCAAAAACATCCAGATAAAAAACGCATTGAAGCATGTGGCTGCTAAAAANATGAATCCAATAGTATGCCCGTAATCCGCAGCCTCTGGTGTGCGGTAATATTTATAAACGCCATATAAGAAAAACAATACAATCGGGCTAAACGCAACGATAAAGACTATGCCATAGTAATCGGAAAAATAAAAATGAAAATAGAGCAGGTATGTAATTGTAGCCATCAAAAANGTGATGAGCACAAANAGATGCCCCCGCAACCCGCGCTTTAGGTGTGTTTCCATACTTGAGCAAATAGCCACAAACATTAGTGCGCACAGGGCTGCCGGTATTAGTACTTTCGCTTTAAGCAAACCGGCTAAAGGATAATTATTGATGCCCACATAACACATCATAAATGCAAGTGCACCCTGAAATAACGCACGGGCAAGCCAACCCACTATCGGATATTCTTTTAACCACACACCCCGGTAGCTATATGCTATTGCTACCAACCCGTAAATCAAAATCAGTAGCGCAAACCCCGTGTTAAAAAACAACCATCCAAGTGCAAGGGCAACGGCATGCAGCAATATTGAAAAANNATACAGTGCTGGCGGGTTCTTTAATGCGTCCACCGCATTCGTGTATTGACTAAANAACCTGTTATAGCCATTGCTTGCCGGGTAAAGCAACAGGTGGATTATTACAAACGACCACAACAACTGCCGTTCGGTAAAATTGGGTGAAATGACTAACGCAAACAGGTAAACCGGCATTAAAAAATAAGCATGCAGAAAGCGCAGGTGCAGAAAAACTGATGCCATAATTTTCGTTTCAAATGGAAGATAATGCTATTCTAAGTTAACCCATCCCGTTCAATTGTAAGGATTATTTTTCGCCCCGTTACATTCACGGTATGACCTGGCACAATTTTTATTAATTTGGTGATTAAATCCATTAACCCGCACATTATGAAAACCCGATTCCCGTATGCCATTCTAATTATTCTGATTGCTGGTGCCTGCANNGGCTCCGGCATGTTAGGGAAAAAAGTAAAAGAACCTNTTAGCGGAAATGCTTACGAATCAAACAACCGTTTTTTCAGGGCTACCGGTAAAGGTGAGAGTTCGCAAGATAATATTGCGCGTGGCAAAGCGGATATTGAAGCCAAGGCTCAATTAGCCGGACAAGTAAGCACCACCATGAAACAAGTGGCCGACCAGTACCTGGGCCAAACTGAAAATGCCAATGCGGCCGATGTGGCTGATAAGTTTCAAAGTTTGGTGCGCCAAACCATGAACACCAACATTGCTGACCTGCGCAAAATGGGTGAAGAAAAATATTTCAACGAAAAGGAAAATAAATACACCGTGTTTATTGCCTACGAAATAAAGAAGAATGCCATGTTCCGCTTCATGAAAAAGCAGGCCAAAACCGATAAAACCATTGATGAACGCCAGATGAAAATCATTGAAGAAATTCTGGATCGGCAAATAGAAGAAACCGAAGAAGACAATTAATCAAATTATCATTAGCCTATTGTCTAATTGATAAATTATTATTTCCCTTCCGCCATTTTCTCGGCCGTTTCAGCAATTTTAAGCTGGTTGATAAATTCATCTACCTCGCCATTCATTACCGAGGGCAGGTTGTGTTGTGTATATCCAATGCGGTGATCGGTTACGCGGCTTTGCGGATAATTATATGTGCGGATTTTNTCTGAACGATCGCCACTGCGCACCTGGCTTCTGCGCGAATCACCTATCTCTTTATTTTTCTTCTCAAATTCAATTTCGTAGAGTTTCGTGCGCAACATCTGCAAGGCCCGCTCGCGGTTGCCATGTTGCGAACGTTCAATCTGGCAGGTAACCATGATACCGGTTGGCTTGTGGGTAAGCTGCACTTTGGTTTCCACCTTGTTTACGTTCTGGCCACCGGCACCGCTCGATCGTGCGGTTTGATACTCCAGATCGGCCGGATTGATTTCTACATCTACTTCTTCGGCTTCGGGCAAAACCACCACCGAGGCTGCCGAGGTATGCACACGCCCTTGTGTTTCGGTAGCCGGTACCCGCTGCACNCGGTGCACCCCNGATTCATATTTGAAAATTCCGTAAGCGCCTTCGCCCTCAATCGTACTGATTACTTCTTTATAACCACCGGCCGTTCCCTCTGTTACATCCACTACCTGCATCTTCAGCCCTTTGCGGTCGCAAAAACGTTGATACATGCGCCATAAATCTCCGGCAAAAATAGCGGCCTCATCACCACCGGTTCCCGCACGAATTTCAAGAATCGCATTCTTATAATCGTTGGGGTCTTTCGGCATCAGCAACTCTTTGATCTCCGCCTCCAGCGCTTCGCTTTTAGGTTGTAACTCATCCAATTCCATTTTAGCAAGCTCGCGCAATTCAGGGTCTTTCTCCTTCTGCAGCAAGTCTTTTGCATGTTGCAAACCATCCAACACCGTCTTATACTCGTTGTATTTTATAACTACCTTTTCCAGGTCGCGGTATTCTTTGCTTAACTGGCTGAATTTCTTGCGATCGCTCACCGTATCGGGTTGAACCAATAGCTGGCCCACCTCCTCAAACCGATCCTTTATTTCAATTAATTTATCTATCATACCTGTAATGGGGTGCAAATTTAACAACTTAATCAAAAGACCAGACCTGCCCGGTATTTTAAGTCTGGTGGATTCGATGGAGAGTTTCTATTTTAGCCCTCACTTAAAAAACCCGCTATGCGTTACCTGATTTTGATTGTAGTAGTTCTGAGTTCGTGCACCGGCACCTAACGGACGAACAACGCAAGAAAATGAAAGAAAACATGGCCCAGGGTGAAATCAAAAAAGTAACGGAAGCTGAAATTACAGATGCTACCTTCACCTGGGGACGCAAACTTGCCACCACCATTGAAAAGAAAGACCGGCTGTTAACAAATACCCCGTTTCTCGATTCGCTGGCTCGTGCCGAAGGGGTGGAAATCATATCGCTTCAAACCAATAGCCCGGCTTACGCGACATCGAAAAGCAATTGTTAGAAGCTTATACCAGCAGCGCAGGTGGCGAAAATGTGCAGAAGATGGGAGCAGACTCATTACTTTATACCAAACCTGTTTTTCGCGAGCATCCCGATGGCTCCACCGAGTTTCTAAAAGCGATTGCCATTCGCTTTACGCGAAAACAAATTGTGCTTTCTATCAAATAAGATTGTGCCTGTCGCAAACACACCGTGGAAAATTTGGGTTGATACCGGTGGCACCTTTACGGATTGTATTGCGCTTGCTCCTTCCGGGCAGCTCAGGCGACTGAAGATCTTAAGCAGTAGCGTAATCAAAGCCGAAGTAAAATCTGTTTTGCCCGATACCTGTTTGTTGGTACAGGCTAACTTTCAGACTTCGGTTGATATTTTTAAAAACTTCTCTATCCGGGTTCCGGGTACTGCTATTTCATTCGCGATTCATCGTACANAATCCCGCCAGGGGTTGATCTATCTCGGATCAAAAATTCCAAAACAAATTAAAACGGGTACCCGAATAGAAATTACCAGTAATGAAGAAGTGCCCGTATTGGCTGCGCGCCTACTTACTGAAACCGCCTTCGATAAAAAGTTTCCGCCAATCGAAATGAAGTTAGGTTCAACACGGGGCACCAATGCATTGCTGGAACGAAAAGGCGCACCCACCGCACTCATCATCACCAAAGGGTTTAAAGATTTGTTGCGCATCGGTACCCAACAACGGCCCGATCTTTTTGCGTTACACATTGTANAAGAAGAACCGCTCTATCAGGTTGTTTATGAAATTACCGAACGATTGGATTCGAATGGGAACACACTCACACCGCTTGCGCTGAAGGAATTACCGTCATTAATTAAAAAGATAAAAGCAGCCGGATGCCAGTCCGTGGCCATTGCGCTTTTACACAGTTATAAAAACCCGGTGCATGAACAGCAAATTAAGCAAGCGTTGCTGGCTGCCGGGCTTACCTATGTAACCGCCTCGCACGAAATTTCAGGGCAAATAAAAATTTTACCTCGCACAGAAACAGTTGTTGCCAATGCTTACCTCGCGCCCATTATTCATTCTTATGTAGATCGTATTCAAAAAGCCNTGGCATCGGCAAACCTGAAAATTATGACCAGCGCGNGGGGCCTGGTTAATGCAAATCAATTTTACCCGAAAGATAGTTTGTTAAGCGGCCCTGCCGGTGGTGTTGTGNGGGCTGCCGTTTCCGGAAAGCGATCGGGCATCCACCAACTCATTGCCTTTGATATGGGCGGCACCAGCACGGATGTTTCATTGTTCAACAAAGATTTTTCCTATCGGTACGAATCGAAAGTAGGATCCGTTCGCATTCTTTCCCCTTCGTTGGAGATTGAAACCATTGCTGCCGGTGGCGGATCGATTTGCGATTTTGATGGTTACAAATTAACCGTTGGGCCACACAGTGCCGGGNCCAGCCCGGGGCCCGCTTGCTATGGGGCTGGCGGACCGCTTACCATCACCGATGTAAATCTTTTGTTGGGAAAAATANGCTCCCGGATTTTTGCTGTCCCAATCTATCGCGAACACGCTGTGCTGGCACTCNAAAAAGTTCTTAACAAAATTCAACAACACAACCCAAGGCCTATACCTTCCGAACAAATACTGGAATCGTTTCTGCAAATAGCTAACGAAAAAATGGCGGAAGCGATTCGCAAAGTTTCGGTGCAATCCGGACATAACCCGGTTGATTATGCCTTGCTAAGTTTTGGCGGAGCAGGCGGCCAGCACGCAGTTGCGCTTGCACAACTGCTTGGTTCAAAAATTCTGATCCCGTATGATGCCGGGTTGTTAAGTGCCTATGGAATTGGCCAAGCCGATGTTACACACTTTGAGGAACACCTTTTGCTAAAGCCATTGCNNCGGCAATCAAAATTGGAATCTCCTTTTTCACGATTGGAAAAAGCCGGTGTAGAGAAATTAGTGCGCGATGGGTATTCGCAGAAAGAAATTATTATTCAAAAGCGAATTNGCTTTTTAAGATTTAAAGGCCAGGAGAGTTGCATTGAAGTAGATGCGGGCGATCCATCCAAACTCACCGCACAATTCAAAACAAAATACAAGGCCATTTATGGCCACTGGGTACCGCGCGAAATAGAAGTGGAATCTGTTCGCTTGGTTGCAACCGTAAAAGGACATGCCCTTAAAGCCAACCGCACACGTATCCGTGGATACAAACCGATTTCGCAACACAAACAAAAGACGTGGGAAGGCAAATGGATACATGCATCGGTTTATCAATGGGAAAAATTGAGGCCCGGTGCAATCATTTCCGGACCGGCCCTGGTCGTAAGCCAAAATTCAACCACGGTAATTCCGAAAGGCTGGCAATTCAAATTAGACCAACACAATCATGCGTTGGTAACACGATCGCGCACCCACAAAAAGTTCAGCNAGGCCTTTTCGCAAGAAGCGGCATTGGAGTTATTCAGCAACCGGTTTACGGCTATCGCACAAGAGATGGGCGCCTTGTTGCAACGCACTTCTTTTTCGGTAAACGTAAAAGAACGATTGGATTTTTCGTGTGCCCTGATGGATGCCGATGGTTATTTGATTGTGAATGCCCCACACATTCCCGTGCACCTCGGCAGCATGGGTGTATGCGTGCGCGAAGTGATGAAAGTTATTTCAATCCGTGAAGGCGATGTAATTATCACCAATCATCCGGCATTTGGAGGATCGCACCTGCCGGATATTACATTGATAAAACCTGTATTTGTAAACAAGAAATGCGTGGGTTTTGTTGCCAACCGCGCACATCATGCCGAAATTGGAGGAAGCAAACCCGGCTCAATGCCCGCCCATGCCACCACACTTTCAGAAGAGGGTGTGATTATTGCGCCCACATACCTGGTAAAGCATGGCAAACCACAATGGAATAACATAAAGAAACTTTTTACCGAAGCTGTTTTTCCCACACGATCATTAGAAGAAAACCTGGCCGATTTGAACGGGGCCCTGGCATCGGTAAATGCCGGTGCGTTATTGTTAAAAGCCTTGTGCCAAACCCACGGCACCAACACCGTGCTGCACTACATGCAGGCGTTGAAACAATACGCTGCGCTCCAAGTGAGTGAAGAAATTAAATTGCTGAAACCTAAACCCTATTCGGCCCTAGGGCGATTGGATGATGGTTCCAAACTCCGGGTTACAATCAAGCGACTAAAGAAAAATNTAATTATAGACTTTACGGGTTCATCCAACCTGCATGTTGGCAACCTGAACGCCACACACGCCATTGTGCAAAGTGTTATACTTTATGTTTTGCGTGTATGGATTAACAAACCTATTGCCATGAATGAAGGGCTGATGGACCCTGTACAAATTATACTGCCGCACGGTTTATTAAATCCTGATTTTACAAAAGCACAACCGGCTGTGGTGGGCGGCAATACCGAAGTAAGCCAGCGGTTAACCGATACGTTATTAAAAGCATTGCAACTAAGCGCCTGCAGCCAGGGCACCATGAATAATNTTTTGTTTGGAAACACGCGCTTTGGTTTTTATGAAACGATCTGTGGGNGTAGCGGTGCAGCTAACGGATTTGCCGGTGCCGATGCGGTACATACCCACATGACTAACACGCGCATTACGGATGCAGAAATTTTAGAACATCGGTACNCGGTATTGCTTACGCGATTTGAGATTCGGAAAAACTCGGGCGGAAAAGGAAAGTGGCCTGGTGGCGATGGTGTAATTCGCGAAGTAAAGTTTAATGAGAAGATGGAAGTTAACCTGTTAACTCAACATCGTATTGAAAAGCCTTATGGTATGGCGGGCGGAAAACCAGGAAAGCGTGGTGAGCAATATCTTATTCGCCATGGAGAAAAATCCNGGTTAACCGGATTGGCCACCATAGAAGTAAATGATGGAGATAAAATTTTAATTGAGACCNCCGGTGGGGGTGGATGGGGAAATAAAAACATCTTTCCCCTTAACCGTTGCGGGCCAACCACTCCCCAACATCAACTACGGTATTACCATCTGTTATCAACTTTCATCATGCACGTTGGAGAAGAACTCCAACGTGGGCAAGGGAATATTGACAATAACGGGGAGGGTTGCGGGTCAGGCGACCCGCAACAACAGGTTCTGACCAGAACACCTGGGGGAAATTAACTACCAATGGTATTATCGCCTGTTATCAGCTTTCATCACGCACGTTGGAGAAGAACTCCAACGTGGGCGAGGGTAGATTTTATTCATGACTACTTCATCAGGTATTACTAAACTTTGCTGTTTGCTCATCTGTGCAAAAATAAAATTATTTTTCCCAGCGGAGTCCCTGCCTCAGAACTCCGGCTAACCAAGCCCTTTAAAATCACAAATTACAAAATATATTGCCTTATAATGCGGAGTCCGGCATCCTGCAAGCAACCCCAAACCGGAAACCTCCGCTGGGAAGGAAACTTTTCTTTTGTATCTTTTAAAGAAATTTAGTCTTAGCATTCATGGGGATCATTAAGGTGCTTCTTACTGCTGTTCTCGTATTCAAACTCGCCAGTTCATCATGCCAGACTGATCCCTTTATCTGGACAAAGATTTTCAAAAGCAATGTTGGTGCTACAGTTTCTGATATTGCAGTTGATACTGAAAATCGGTACGTATTTGTTGGATCTTTTAATACATCTCTTGAAGTAAATCAGTATAGTTTTCAATCCCGTGGTTCATCTGATTTGTTTATTGCTATGACCGATTCCACAGGCAAGGTTATGTGGATGAAGCATTGGGGTGGAATTTATGAAGACGGCCAGATTTTTGTCGAGACAGACCAAAACAACAATATTTACGTTTCCGGATATTTCTTAACCTCTACTTTGGTTGAGAATCAGCTTATAGAAGTCAATGGAGCGGGAACCTTCATCGTAAAAATGAACTCCTCCGGTAATCTAAGTTGGGTTAAAACCCTTGGCCCCTCTTGTCAGCTGATGGAAATCAAAGTTAATAAAGACGGAGCCTTTGGGATTGCCGGATTTTATGGTGGTGCGGTTGATTTTGGTGGGATTGTTAGCGACAATTCGAACATGCTTCAAAACACAATTNTTNTTTGCAAGCTATACTACTGAAGGAGAATTGAATTGGGTAAAATTCCCAGAAAGTAACTCCAGATATTGGAATGATCTGGTAAACACGGTCAACTTAATTGACTTTGATGATCACGGAAATCTGTATGGTGTCATCACTTTTGACAATGATTTGAAAATAAATGACAAAATCTATCGTGGTAAGAAGTCAGCGCTTAATCTCTTGTTTCTAAAAATTGATAATACCGGCTCCTCCAGTGCTGGAAAGGTTGCCACAATGATTGACTACACTCCAACAACTGATCCGTTCACTTCTCCTGGTGGAATTGGATTTCATGGTGTTGGAGGAGATGTAGATTCGGAAGGCAATTTGTCGATGGCTGGCCAGTATTTTGGACAGCTTGACTTCTCCGATTTCAAATTGGTTCAGACGGATCCGGCTTCATATCCAGACAATTTAGTCAATGACATGTTTGTGCTTCAATTCAATAAATCTTTTGAGTTGGTGTGGGCAAAAGTTATTAACAACAACTCCACCCATGGCAAGCTGAAGATTGGTACCAATAATCAACTAATAGTATCTGGTGTCTCAGGAAAAGGTTCGGTGGGCGGTTGCCCAGTCAATAATGGGCTTTTTACAATGTCGTTAACCAAGGAGGGTGAGATTATTCGCACAACTAATTTAGGACGCCAATGGGAAGGTACTTATAACCACTCAACGCTCGATCAAAACAATAATTTACTTATCGCTGGTCTGATTGGAACTTTTGAGGACTTTGATTCTAAGAATAGTTTACACGCCCTCGAGCCAAGTGGGTTTGCTGGAAAATATAAACTTGGTAACCAAACTACATCAGTTGCCATGACTCCTAAAATCACCTCANAAAAAGTATGCATCTATCGCGATAGTATAACACTTGCTGCTACACCTTTAATGAATTTTTCGGAGTACNAATGGGAACTTTCTTCCGGTGATGAGAAANAGATTNTTTATACTTCCTCTGCATCATTAATGATACCAATAAGCTTTGTGCCTGGTACTGGCGATTTTTCCGTCCGAATAAAAGCTTTCTCTCCGTGCCAGCAATCGGACTTTTCTGAGACTATATTCTTTCGTATTCCGCCTCATGATTTTTCTGAACCTTTGACGATACCAAATGTAATCACACCAAACAATGATGCTAAAAATGATATGTTTAAACTCCCCGCTGCCTTATCCGATGCACCGGTAAACGTTCTCAATCGATGGGGAAATGTAGTTTATTCTTCGAATGCATACCAAAATGATTGGGATGGAAAAGACCTTGCAACAGGTGTCTATTTTGTTACTGTGAAGTCTAATTGCCTGAATGAACCCATTAAAAGCACGTTATCAATCATTCGGTGAAGGTGTACTATTCCAGTGTTCTAACAAAAAATAAAAAAGCCTGTACTCTTTTCGAATACAGGCTCGTCTGATGATCTTAAAATTTCTTAGTTGGGCTTAACAGCGGTTTCAGGCTTGGGCGTTACACCGAGTTTTTTCAACACCAGGTTAGAGATATTGTATTTATCATCGCTGTAAAGCACAATGTCTTCGCCACTTCCCATTAATTGTGGATTAAGAATAAATGAATATCCGTTTTCTTTTGCCACATCTTCAATGGCCTTACCCACTTTCTTGAATACGGGATCCATCAACGCTGTTTGTTTGTTACCTAACGAGGTTTGTGCATCCTGTTGAAATTTCTGGATGCTCTCCTGCAAGCCTTGCAACTCACGCTCTTTGTCTGCTTTAATTGCATCTGGTGTAGTGGCCGGCATGCCCTGGTAGGCGCGCAGCTTGGTTTCAAATTCGGTGCTCTTTGCCTTTAACTGGTTTTCCAATTGCGTGCCGTGTGTCTTTAATTCATTTTCAATTTGCTTGAATTCAGGCATCTGACTGAAGATATAATTCCAGTCGGCATAGCCGATCTTTTGCGTTTCCTGGGCATTGGCGCTAAGGGTTGCTGCGCAAAACAGTAGTACAAACAGTGTTCTCATTTTTGGTTTATTTATTTTACTTTATCGTTGGGGTCTCCCAGACCTAATTCTTCTAATATAAAATCGGTATAGTCGTGCCGCGGATCGGTATATACCATCACCAATTCTGATTTATCGAACAGAAAGGCAAGGCGGTTTGCTTTACATACTTTTTCAACGGCATCGAATATTTTATCCTGCAAAGGTTTAATCAATTCTTGTTTNTTCAANAAGTAAAGGCCCTTGTATCCAAAAACCTTTGTTTGATAGTCTTTTGCCTCCTTCTCTTTCTTTTTAATCTCATCCAGGCGCTCCGTTTTCATGGCCTCGGTAAGCAAAACCTGTTCGGCCTGGTAGCTGCGGTAAAGGGCCTCTACTTTTGCCTGCATTTCTTCTACTTCCTTTTGCCATGCAGCCGCAAGCTGGTCTATTTCACCTTGCGCCTTGCTGTATTCGGGTAATTTGCTGAGCACATACTCCGAGTCGAAATATCCGAACTTCTGTGCATTGACAAAATTCAGGCCGAAAAACGAGAGGCAGGCTATGGTGATTAAAATCCTCATTTTTTATCTGATTTGCTGGCCTATGGTGAAGTGGAATTGAGATCCGCTCTTATCGGTAGCTNNCGGCAGGCGATCGAATCCATAAGCCCAGTTAAGACCTATTAACCCGAAAGCCGGCATAAAGATACGTGCACCAACNCCGGCCGATTTATACAGGTTAAACGGATTAAAATCGCGGTAATTGTTCCAGTTGTTTCCGGCTTCTGTGAACAGAAAGCCATAAATAGTGGCCGATTGCCCGGTAGTTACCGGATAGCGCAACTCCATTCCAAACTTGTTGTACACAATTCCGCCTTCAATGCCATCTAATTGCTGAGTTCCCCGCAATGCATACAAAGGTGGCGTAACCGAATTGTTCGCATAGCCCCTCAACCCTATTATATCCTGACCCAACACAAACGAATTGAAGCCACCGGCCAAACCATCGCCACCTACTAAGAAGCGCTGGAACGGGCCCGGACCCAGGGCTTTATCATACGTACCAATAAAACCTAAGTGTGCTTTTGTTTCCAACACTAAGCTTCGGCCATCTGGTTTCTGGCTGCCTAATAATTTCAGATAGAACTTGGCATCGAACATCCACTTGTGCAATTCAGTCCATTTGTACCGCTGATTGATGTCGGTATAATACGCCTTATCGCGCCATTGCGAATAGGGTGGGGTTAGATTAACCGACAACGATATGGTTGACCCGGAAGATGGGTACATGGGGTTATCGATGCTGTTGCGCGAAAGCGTAGTGTTGAACATTATTTCATGAGTTTTACCCACTGCAGGAAGCGTGGTTGAACCAAAATAATTGCTGTACCTGTAAACCAAATAAGACAACGAATGCGTGAGTGAAAAATAGTTATCGGGCCATTCTAACCTGCGGCCAAACCCAAGGGTAATACCGCTTTGTTTTAAGGAGGTGTTATCGGTGAATTCCCACCGTGCATTTGCCAGGCGCGATATCGAGTGGTTTAAACTTACCGTTAATGAATTGGGTCTGCGTCCTCCCAACCACGGTTCGGTAAACGATAAACTATAACTCTGGAAGGAGCGGCCGTTAGCCTGTGCCCGTAAGGATAATCGTTGGCCATCGCCCACCGGTAGTGGCCGCCACTTATCAAAATGCGGCACGTTGCGAATAGAAAAGTTGTTAAACGAAAGGCCTACGGTACCTACAAACCCGTAATAGCCACCCCACCCTCCGGAAAGTTCAATCTGGTCGTTGGATTGTTCCTCCACCTTCCACTCGATATCAACTGTTCCATCGGCCGGATTAGGCCGTATATCCTGTTCAATTTTCTGTGGGTTGAAGTAGCCCATTTGCGAAAGCATTTGCTGCGTGCGGATAAGGTCTGATCTTCTGAATTTCTGACCGGGTATCGTGCTGAGTTCCCTGCGGATTACATGGTCGCTGGTGCGTTCATTTCCGCTGATTAATACTTCATCAATAGTGGCCTGGTCGCCTTCATGTACACGCATTTCTACATCAATGGAATCGCCCACAACAGCCACTTCGATTGGGCGCACCTGGAAAAACAAATAGCCATCGTCCATGTACAAACCGCTGATGTCTGCGCCTTTTGGATTAAAGGTGGTTTTCTTTTCAAGCAACTCACTGTTATAAACATCGCCTTTGTTAATGTCCAGAATTTTGTTGAGCGTATTGGCGCTGTGTACATAATTACCTACCCAGGTAATGTTGCGGAAGTAGTACTTGCGGCCTTCGTACACTTTGATTTTTACATCAATGTTAGATTTATCGAAGTTAACAATCGTATCTGCCAGAATCTCGGCATCGCGATAGCCGAGTGAGTTGTAGTAGCTTATCAGTTTTACTTTATCTTCCTCAAACTCGGAGCGTATAAATTTTGAGCCTGCAAACACATTCAGTTTTACATTCTTATTCAGGAATTCTTTTACATCGCGGGTGGTCAATTTGCGGCTGGAGTCCAGTGCAGGTTTTATCTTGGATGGCCTAAAGTCCAACACTTCGGCCAGCAGGGCCCGGTGCAAAGACATGCGCGGTCGTTCGTGTGTCTTCTTTAGTTTACGTTTTAATTTTGCATCTGCCACATCGTGGTTGCCTTCTATGTGAATCGTGTTGATTTTAACTTTCGATTTCAGGTCTACATCAATCCGCAAGCGCACATTGCCNCGGTTAAGGGTATCGGTTTCNGGAACAATTTTTACCACGGTGTTTAGAAATCCCTTCTTTACAAAATGTTTTTTAACGGAAAGTTCGGTATTGCGAATAGTGGCATCGTTTACAATTTTACCCCGAATTAATTTCAGGTCTTCTTTCAGCGTAGATTGCCGGCCTTTGCTTATCCCCACAAAGTAAAAATCGTTCAGGCGGGGGCGTTCGGTTAATGCAAGTACCAGGTAAACCTCGTTGCCTTCTATCTTCTGTACGGATATTGTAGCATCGCCAATTAAGCCATGTTTCCAGAGTTTGCGAATGGCTCCTGAAATTCCATCGCCCGGAATTTTAATTTTGTCACCAATCTTTAATCCGGTAAGCGACACCATCGCGTTTTTATCTAACAGGCTAAGTCCCGTCACTTCAATTCCGGCAATGATATATTCCTGCGGGGCTGCGTAGTTTAGGTTGTTTTCAGTAAGTTCTTGCGTGGTTGTTTGCGTTCGGTTCCTAAACTGAGCTTCGGCCTGTTTGCTCATCCACAAACACAGTACAACAACACATAGTAAAATTCTCTTCATTGGGATTTATCAGGCGGTTGGGTTCAGCACTTTTCCAAATCTTCGTTCGCGTTTTTGGTATGCGCAAATGGCTTCATACAAATCTTCTTTGCGGAAATCAGGCCAAAGTGTTGGAGTTATAAAAATTTCGGTATAGGCAATTTGCCAAAGTAAAAANTTACTTACACGCAATTCGCCACTGGTTCGTATTAAAAGTTCAGGATCGGGAATGCCGGCAGTTTTTAGGTGTGCGGAAAANAATTGTTCGTCAATTTCTTCCGGCTTTATCAAGCCTGCTTTTGCTTCTTCCGCTATTTTTTTNGCAGCCTCCACAATCTCCCAACGGCCGCTATAGTTTAATGCCAGTTGAAGGATAAGCCCGCTGTTCTGTTGGGTAGATGCAATGGCTTCGGCCAGGTTGTTCTGACAATCAACCGGCAGGTGACTTACATCGCCAATGGTGTGCAGTTTCACCTGATTTTCATGCAACGTATTGATCTCCTTCTTCAATGTATTAACCAGTAGTTCCATTAAGCCATCCACTTCTTCTTTCGGGCGCCCCCAGTTTTCGGTGCTAAAGGCATACAGGGTGAGGTATTTTATTCCTAACTCGCCACAGCCTTCTGTTACATCTTTAACCGCTTGGATGGCATTTCTATGACCGAAAATTCTTGCCGCACCCTTACGTTTTGCCCAACGGCCGTTGCCATCCATGATAACGGCTATGTGCCGGGCAGATTGTTAAAGTCTATATTTTCCCTTAATGAAGCCACAAGGCGGCAAAAATAGCCTTTTTTCCAAACTTCTTCTATTCTGTGAAGGCCATGTGTTTTAAGATGCCGGTTAGTAAAATAAAGTTGTTGAAAAGGATGGCTTTTTACTTGTAGGGGCTGCTGGGGCAGGGAATATCGTACAGGGTATAGGTAAGCGAAAGCCCCACAAAANNATAGTTGTCGTTATCGAACACATTTCCGTATTGGTAGTTCTTGTATTGCAGGTCGCCATCGGAAATATTATCGAGGTAATCGAAAAATGTTTTGCGCATACCAAATTCAAATGCCAGGTAGTATTTAGGATTAAGTACATACTTCATTCCAACCCCAAAAGGAATGGCCATCTGAATGTTACTGTACTCCGCATTTTTTGTTGTACCCCGAAATCCCAAACAAGGCTGCCCCTGCAAAAGGTAGGGGGTAAACCGCAGTTTACGCTTATCATCGCGCCAGTTCAGAAAATGATATTCAAAAGTACCTGAGCCTTCCAGCAAAAATAAATTGAAAGAAGAAGCNCGGGTTACTGCAAAAGGATCAATCGGTTTTCGGGTATCGCTAGCCCCGATCTTTCCACCGGTAATGGCGGTTCTGAAACTAATTNNACGGGTGATATTCGATCGGTAAAAGATAGTTGCGGCCGGTTTTGAAAAAGCAAAGTTGTACGTGCGCGCCAGGTCTCCTGTGTAATTAAAGGTTCCTATTCCAAATCCAACTTCCGAACGTTGCCCCAGCATTTGCTGCGCATGTACATTACTAAACCATACGATTAAACCAACAGCCGTAATACTTTTTGCTAATCGCATCAATGTTAATTCTTATCTGAACTTAGCTTTATGCATGGTAGCCCCCAAAATGTAGGTGAGCCTGATGGTGGTTACCATGTAAATGTCTTTATCACTTTTTGAGCCCCGCATGTTATCCTGATGTTCGCGACCATATCCGGGAATAGTGGAATAGGATACTCCGTTTCTGGCTGTGTAGGAAATAAGGGCTGGTATATCCCCTGCTGGTAATTCGTTGCCTCTGTACGACATGGCGCGGGCCAGGTTATTTGTTCCAAACACTCCTAAATCCACATAGTTCTGGCTTACATCATCTAAGTAATCGGTAAATGTATAGCGGAATCCAAGATCAGCCCAAAGGTCCATCACTTCATTAATTCTAAACCGTGCTCCAATACCAAACGGAATTGCAAACTGAAAATTGCTATACGGTTTTATTCCAAAGTTCACATCCGTTGATTCCAGATCTGCATTTTGACCTTCTGTGCCCAGTGGTTTTAAATCAACCCAGGTTCCGGCTGCCACACCCAAATTTTCTCCATTTAAGCCTGCGGCTGGTGCTTGTGCCTGCGGGTTATGATGGAAGCCTGCAATCCCAACGTAGAGGTAGGGNGTCCATTTTACACGACTTATATAGGTTGCGTCATTCTCAAACAAATCGAAATAAGCAGCAACAGAAAGTTCTTTGATGCGGTTTCGGAAGGATAGGTTGCGTTGGTACCGATAGACTCCGTTTTCGGCATCTGCTTTATCGGCCGATTCTGCATCCGAGCCCTTTAATGTTCCATACATGAATTGCGCCATAAGCGAGTAGCGCGGTCCGAACCGGTGCGTTAAGGATAAGCCTAAAGCCGGACGGGTAAACGATATATCGGTGCTTACGCGATTGGGGCGCGGAGCAATATCTCCATAGTAGTTAAGGGCACTTACAGAAAAACCTACTGCGTTGTAAACTTTGTTGCCAAAGCCACCCTTCTTACCTCTGTAGCTCGCAATCCGTTTGTTGTTTCTTTTAATTTGCTTGCGGTTAAACTGAGCCTCTGCTTCCGGTGCGCTTGCCAAAAGAAACGCCAGACATACTGCTCCAAANAATAACTTTTTCATGTACAGACTTTTTGCCAATTACAAACTTAAAAATTTGTTGAGAACCGCGAATTATTTACGGTTAACAGCCCTTTCCTCAAGTCTCCTTTGGTGGTTTTAGTTACGGATATCGAGCCCCCAGTTAAGTTTTTGCCTTAGTGTGTTGAAATAGTGCTGGCCGGGTAACTGAACCAGTTTCACCAGGAATCGCTCTCGTTTAATTTTCAGTTTTACACTCTCGTCTACGGTTTCAAAACGCGAGTCGAGCGAGATCAGGTATTTNTTGCTACGCCCTTCAATTTCTACCGTAATTTCTGACTTATCGGAAATAACAATAGGCCGCGTGCCCAGGTTGTGGGGNCTAACGGCCGTTATAATAAAGCTCTCGGATTTTGGATAAACCAGCGGCCCGCCACAGCTTAAGGAATAACCCGTTGACCCGGTTGGCGTAGAAATTATTATACCATCGGCCCAATAAGAGTTAAGGGGTTCTCCATCTACCTTCACATGCACGGTAATCATTGAAGAAGTATCCTTCTTCATGATGGTGATGTCATTTAAGGCAAAGTTGCGCGGCTCAAACAACTTGCTTGATGAAATGAGTTTAAGCAGGGTACGCTTTTCAACGGAATACTTTCCGTCAAATACTGCGTTTAATGCGGTGTCCACATCTTCGCGGCTAATGGTTGCCAGAAAACCTAACCGCCCGGTGTTGATTCCAAGAATCGGAACTTCTGCTTTGCCTACATAGGTTACAGATTCCAGCATGGTGCCATCGCCACCCAGCGAAAANAANCAATCGATGCTGCGAAGGCTATCTCCCAACTGAAACGATTTGTATTTTACATCGGCCAATAGGGAGGGTTTGACTAATTTTTCGAACTTATCGGATACCCAGATTTCAGCTTTTCTTTCCTTCAGTTGCACGAGCAAGTGCTCAATCAGGCGAGATGATTTTTCGTGTGTGTCTTTACCATGAAGTGCAATGCGCATGTGAAGGGGTTAAATATCCAGGTAACGAAGCAGCATGTCTATCTTATCCTTCTCTCCGGTATCGATTTTAGTTTCCTGATAACGGCCGATGATGCGATAGCCAAATCGCTCGAGTGTTGCTACAATACGATTCAACTCAACCTGATTTATTTTCAGGGTAACCTTTATTTTCCCTTTGTCCATCGGATCTTCTATCATCAGGCTGCTGATAACTTTTGCGTTGTTCTCTTCTATGTAGCGGCTTATTTCGGCCAACGAATAATCGATCAGATCCATCGACAACACAATGATGCCGCCCGGCATTTGCACCGAAGCTGTTTGGGCAAACGAGATCATGATGTCCTGCACGGTAATCACACCGTAATACTTCTGATCTTCATTCAGTACCGCCACCATCTGTAATTTATGATCGCCCGCTACTTTCAGTATATCGTAGAAGTGCGAGTTAGGCTGAACCGTACAGGTTTTTCCGGCCAGCGGAAATTCAGCCAACGGCTTTTCAATATCATTCGATTCCAGAATAATTTCTTCTGAGATAAATCCCAACAACTCGCCATTTTCTACTACAGGCAAATGCGTACACCGAAATTCTTCCATCCACACAATGGCTTTGTGCGCATCATCGCTTGTTTTAAGCGGTGGTATCATGTGGTTGATTAACTCTTCCGCTATCATGTTCTTAGTTTCTGTGTACCAAAAANTCTTCTACCAGCCGATTGAATTTTTCCGGGTGTTCCATCATGGGTGCATGGCAACACTTGTCGATAAATTTCAATTCGGAATTTGGAATAAGCCGGTTAAACTCATGCCCTACCATGGGTGGCGTAATGGTATCGTTTAACCCCCAAACCAAAAGGGTAGGTACTTTTATGTTCGGAAGTTCTAACGCCAGGTTATTACGCTGGGCCGATTTGGCAATGGCCACAATGCGCATGCACTTGGGTATGCTTTTGGTTGTTTCAAACACTTCGTCCACCAGTNNTCTTTCGAAGCCACATTCGGATCATAANAGGTATACGCCACGCGTTCGCGGATGTAATCGTAACTTCCCCTGCGCGGATAAGACCCGCCCATGGTGTTTTCGAACAAGCCGGAACTACCGGTAAGTACAAGTTTGGATACTTTTNTCAGGATTGGCCAACGTGTATAAAATACCGACATGCCCACCCAGTGAATTACCCATAATAATCATGTTGTCCAGTTGCTTCATGGCTACAAAGCGCTCGGTGAACTCGCGCAAGCCAACCAACCCGGCCTCTTTAATGGGCATTTCGTAAATGGGCAGCATGGGTATTACTACCCGAAAATGTTTCTTGTAATGATTCACTACGCCTTCCCAATTGCTTAACGCACCAAACAGTCCATGCAAAAGCATCAGCACCTGGCCTTCACCCTCATCTACAAACTTGAAATCTTTTTCTTCTCTAACCACTAACGACATGGCCACATTTAATTTGCTGATAAATAACTACAAAAAACGGAAACCTCAGAACTGCCTGAAGGTTTCCTTGAANAATGGCAAAAANTCTCCGAAAAANGAAGCCACNCCGGGTGCTACCGATGCCACCCACGGGTATAAAACCGAATCTTTTGCGAGCGAATCCAACCAATCAAGTTTAAACGATTCAAAAATCCAGATTAGGATGCTGATACTGAACGCATACTTCAATATGCCCAACGCGGCACCGGCCACGGCATCTACCCTTCCCAGAAAAGTTTTATCTAATGAACTTTTAATTCGGTTGCCAATAAACAAAACCAACACGAGCACCAAAGCGAAAATGATGAGGAAAGAAATGTAAGGAAGCACTTTGGTGTCAGCATTGAACTCGCGTGCTAAAATCTCTACACCCCAACCCATCAGTTTAAACCCGAGAAACACCCCGGCTACAATAGCCACCAGGAAAAACAACTCCATCAGGAAGCCGCGCTTGTACCCAAGAAAGGCCCCCAAGGCCAGTATAATGGCTATTACCAGGTCGGCTTTACTCAAGCGGCTAATAATTTTTCACCAGATCGGAAATCATTTTGCCATCGGCTTTACCGGCCAGCAACTTGGTGGCTGTGCCCATTACTTTGCCCATATCCTGCGGACCTTTGGCGCCAACTTGTTCAATTATTTTTTCAATTCGGTTACAATCTCTTGTTCTGTTAATTGTTTGGGCAGGTACCGGCTGATTACCTCCAGCTCAAATTGCTCTTTCTGTGCTAAGTCATTCCGGCCTTCTTTCAAAATATCTCGGCCGATTCTTTGCGCTGTTTGGCGGCCTTGGTAAGCAGTTTCATCTCTACATCGGCACTGATCTCGCCTGTTGCTCCTTTGTCCGTTTCGGCCAACAGGATTAACGATTTTACAGAGCGCAACGCAGTTAACTCTTCTTTGTTTTTGGCCAGCATGGCTGCCTTAATATCATTATCAATCTGTTGCTTCAGGCTCATGGATTAATTCGTTTTAAATTTGAGGTAAAATTACCTTTAAACAGGCAATAGGCAAAAAACAACATGACCCGTCTTTCTGTAAACATTAATAAGATTGCCACGCTGCGCAATGCGCGCGGGGGCAACAATCCCGATGTGATTAAAACCGCGCTTGACTGCGAACGCTTTGGTGCTGAAGGCATAACCGTACATCCGCGACCAGACGAGCGCCACATCCGCTACAGCGATGTGCTTGCGCTAAAGAAGGTGGTAACAACCGAGTTTAACATTGAAGGATATCCGGATGAGCGCTACCTGAAATTAATACGCGAAACCAAACCTGCACAAACCACCCTTGTGCCCGATGGGCCCGATGCCATTACCTCCAATGCCGGCTGGGATACGATTAAACATAGCGCGCTATTGACTGATCTTGTGCGCGAAATAAAAAGTTATGGTGTACGGGTTTCTGTTTTTGTCGATCCGGTAACATCCATGGTGGAAGGAGCCAAAGCAGTTGGTGCCGATCGCATTGAATTATACACCGAACCATATGCCGCGCTGTATCATCAAAACCGCGAACCGGCTATTAAACCTTATATAGAAGCCGCCAGGGTTGCACACCAACNNGGCCTGGGAATAAATGCCGGCCACGATCTGGATTTACACAACCTGAACTACCTGTACCGGTCCATTCCGCATTTAGATGAAGTTTCGATTGGCCATGCATTGATTTGCGATGCGCTGTACTTTGGATTAGAGAATACGATTCAACTTTATTTGCGGCAGTTGAAGAATAGTTGCTGATTTTAACGGGTCAACCAATCCGTACTTCAGAAAGTAGTTTCTTTGTATTAAAAATCTTGTCGATGAAAACTTTTGGGCACTCATTGTCTGTTTTTGTGTTGCGGCTTGTTCGTCCAATCAAAATACCGCACAGGTTTTTGCAACGGAAGCCGGTGCTATTGGCGGGTACGATCCGGTGGCTTACTTCACGCAATCGCAACCGGTTAAAGGCATAAAAGAGTTTTCATTTGAGTATGCCGATCAATCGTGGTATTTCGCTTCCGCGGAAAACCTGGAATTGTTTAAAAGCAATCCGGAAAAATATGCGCCCCAGTTTGGTGGTTATTGCGCTTATGGCATGAGTCGCGGCTACAAAGCCAAAACCGAACCCGATGCGTGGACCATTGTGGAAGGGAAACTTTATCTTAATTACAATACCGATGTGCGCACCATCTGGAATGAAAACCAACGCGGGTTTATTGAAAAAGCAAATGCAAACTGGCCAACGGTGAAGGGTAGTAAGTTTGAGAATTAAATCAGCGCATTAAAGTTTAATACCGCCAACTCTTCACATCGGCACCTTTAGGCGCACTTTCCTGAATGCGTTTTAAAATTTTTGGTAAGTACATGGTGTTGTACCGCAACCGTGAAATGTAATTCGGGTTTTCATGGTCGCCATTCCAGCAGTGCTCGNNGCGGTCGCCATAATCTACCTCGCCTTTGTAAAACGGGTTTTGGGTTTTNTTCAAAAAATCTTCCATCAGGTACACCGCATTGTTCAGGTACAAGTTATCCATATCGCCACAGTAAATATGAATTTTGCCTTCCAGCTTGGGGCCTAATGTTTTCCAGTCACGCTCCAAAATATACCGCAGGTCGTAATTTTCTTTCCAGTATTCGGCCACGTTCTTATCAATCACACCGGATTCTTTATCGAAAATTCTTTTTGGGTAGCCGTCTTCCCCTTGGGGTGAGTACACCGCTTCCCAAATATCCCACTGCTGCCCGCTGCGCGATTTTGTACCCAATGCCAATTCGTAATGGTTGGTTTGTTCTACGGTGGTTTGAATCTGGCCTAAGTAATTGCGAAATGCGGGGCGTGGTAGTTTTNNGAAATCGCTGTTGTACCAATAAGCATTTTCGTCTTTGTAAATATCCACTAAGCAAAACGCACGAAAGTCGATCGGATCGGGGCAGGCAGCAAAACAGCCGTTAAACTCATCGGGATAAAACATTTGTACAGCCAATGCCTCCCAGCCACCGGTTGAACCACCATACGTAAAACGCGCCCAGCCTTCGCCAATGCCCCGGAATTGTTTTTCAATGGCCGGAACAAGTTCCTTCATAATCGCATCCCCGTAAGGGCCCAGGTTGGCTGAGTTTACCGCATACGAATCATCATAGTAAGGATTGGCATGTTGTATTTCGATAATGAGAAAGCGTGGAAAGTTTTTGCTTGTCCATTGCTTATAAAAGTTGTAGGCTTCCTGTTGCTGAAATTTGTTGTACCCATAAACACCAAAGCGTGGCGTAAAATCGGTGGTGTCCATATCTGCGGGCGGGGTTCGGTACNNTAACCCACCAAAGTCGCTGGGAAAGTGGCCATGAAAAACCATGAGCGGATATTTTGCTTCCGGATGTTCATCAAACCCTTCGGGCACCAACACGTGTGCGCCTAAAAACATAGGTTTACCCCAAAACTCGGTAAGCAACTGGCTTTGGATTTTAATGTGCCTTACATATTTAGAGTCTCTCGGTTCTTCAATGGGCGGAATCTTCTGATCCATTACAATTGTTACCGTTTCCTTTCTGGAAGGATCGATGGATACTTTAACCGGTGCGCTGTAAAAGTTGCCTGGTTTACGATTCCACTGCTGGCCTTCGCCCTGATCGGGTGGAAGTTTTACAGTATGGCCTGTTTTAAGATTAAATGTTTCGTATCGGTTAATCAAAGCCTGAACATAGTATTCACCGGCCGGAATTTCGTTGATGGTGCGCCTGGGAAAACCAAATGCATTGGTGGCATCTAGTATTATTTCCTGGCCGGGTTGCATCCCNTCCACATCTAATCCAAAAACAAGTTGGGTCGTTAGGCCATCGTTAATCTGAAAGCGAGGCTCGGCTTTGTTGTTATTGGCCAGCAACAACAACAAGCGGCCATCCTGCGCCTGGTCGGCCATTTCTTTTGTAAAGGATAGCTTAAACAATAAGGAAGGGGTTGGGTTTTTCTCACAACTGAGCAAAACCAATAGAACGAAAGCTGGCATGAAAGAGCGCATAGATGCATGATTAGTGTAAGGAAGGTACACCGATTGGCGCTTTTGACCAAAGAAGTTATGATAAAGGGTAAAAAATATTGCAACAGCCTGTGCACCCCTCATTTGGTTTCACAGGATAGGATTAGGTTTATTATATTGCATGCGCTTTTAAGATGCCATGACCATATACCTGGTAGAAGATGATGTGATCTACGCTGAGTTTATTAAAAAATCTCTTAGTGACGATGGGCGTATATTTTCCGTTTTCCATTCGGCCGAAGAGGGATTACAGGCGTTACAAAAAACAATGCCCGATGTGCTGATTATTGACTACAAACTGCCTGGCATGAGCGGCATTGATTTATTTGAACAGATAAAGCTGCGCCTAAAAGAAGACAACAAGGTAATTATGCTTAGCTCGCTGGAAGATGGCAACATGGTGCTTAACTTCATTCAGCGTGGTGTGCGCGATTATGTGATTAAGGATGAAAATGTAATTGATTCGCTACAAACCGTACTAAACGGAAGCGAAGATGATTATTACCTTTTAATTAACCGCCACTTTCTGGTTTTCTTTNTTGATTGGCTCNCCGGTTATTTTTTCCAGTTTTACGGTAAATGTGGTTCCATTCCCTTCTTCGCTTTGGCAATAAATCTCACCGCCCATTTTTTCAATCAGTGTTTTTACAATTGATAAGCCAAGACCGGTGGAACTCTCCCCTCCGGTAGGCCGGGCAGAAAGTCGTTGAAACTTCCGGTAAAGATTTTTCTGATCTTCTCTGGAAATACCGGGNCCTTCGTCTCTTACTGCTATTGCATACTTATCGCCTTTTTCCTCTATTGAAATGTAAATGTTNTTCCCTTCCGGAGAAAATTTTAGCGCATTTGAAATCAGGTTCTCAAAAATGCGGTTCAGGTACATTCTGTCTGCCAGTACAAAGGCTTGTGTGGGAGGATCAAAGTGAATCTGAATNTTNTTCTTCACCGCCAGCGCCCGGTAATTTTTAACTAACGAGCCCAGGGCTAATACCAGATTAATTTGTTCGGGCGTCTGGTCAATGCCTTGTTCTTCCAACCTGCGATTGTCCAACAAATTTCGAATCATACTTAACCCATCCGCCACGATCTGATGAATTTTACCCAGGTATTCGCGCTGCTCTTCGGTAAGATTATCGTTGGTAAGTTCCATTAATTGGATAAGTGCAAAAATGCGATTGAATGGTCCCTTCAAATCGTGCGACACCAGGCCAATAAGCTGTTGTTTTTCATGTACCAGACCTCCTACCTCTTTATTGCGTTTTTCCTGCTCTTGTATCTGCCGTTTTATCTCGNNGCTTTGCACCAAAATGAGTTTGCTCTTTTGCTTCAGTTTCAGGTACGCCCGCACCTGAAGCAAAATTACAACTACCAGCAGGCCTATTAATATTGATATCAGGGGCTCCATAAATTTACCAGAAACAGGAGTTTTCGGGTCTAACAAGTAAATGTAGCGGTTTTAATATAGGTTCGCCACCCAAACCGGCCTATCAATACCTTCAAATTTACAGACCCTGCAATTTCTACAGGCGAATGCGCATTTCTTCACGGTGCTTAACCGGAACCTTTACCGTAATGCCATGCATGGCCACCCGCACAAACCCGATATATTGAATTTCATATTTTTCCCGCCTAATAAATTCTTGATTGCTTCTACCAATCCCAATTCCTTTAACGAAAGCGTGGCTTCTAATGGTACCATAAAATCGGAGCGTGGTGAAATTTTCAATTTCATTTTCTGTCTTACTTCGGCCGAAGATTTTCCATTCACCCATACATCCACATGAATTTCTTTTAGTGTCATACCCACCGTATTGGGATTGTAAAAATGCCTGCGCCAGTAACTCGGGGCTGTTATTATTGCCCAGGCGCACCTCCACATTGCGAATACCCTTAAACTCAATGTCCTCTTTGGGGGCACACGCGTATGTTAGAAATAGAAAAAAAGTGGCTAAAAGTTTAATTCTTCTGTTCATGCGCCTCAAAGTTAAGTTCTGCACGTAAATTCGCCCCACAAATTTTGAAATGACGCTGACCGACAAACTGAATATGCTTGCAGATGGCCTGGCCGAACACGGGTATGCTGTTATTGATCATTTTCTTTTGCCCGGTGAGGTGCAAGCCATTTTACAACTTGACGAATTTCAAAATGGTTTGTTACAGTTTAAGAAAGCGGGTATTGGGCAGCAGCAGGAAAAACAAATTAACGAAAGTATCCGGGGTGATTACATTCAGTGGATTGACCGAAACACAGCACCACCCCCGCTACACGTTTATCTTGAAAAACTTAATACCCTGGTGGGGTTTGTTAATCAGACTTTATACCTCAGCCTGAAGGATTATGAGGTGCATCTTACACAATACCCTCCGGGCACTTTTTACAAACGACATCTCGATCAATTTAAGAAAGACGATCATCGGAAACTTTCCGCCATCTGCTATCTTAATCCCAACTGGAACCCCGATGAGGGTGGCCAGTTGCGCCTGTACCTGCAAAACCGGACTGAAGATATTTTACCTGAAGCAGGCCGGTTAGTTTGTTTTCGAAGCGACTTACTGGAGCACGAAGTGCTGCCCGCCACACGCCAACGCTTAAGTTTAACCGGCTGGCTGCTGGATCAGGTGGCCGATTTACGTCATCTTTGAGTTGGAATAAACTTTACCAATAAAATCCCATTCAATACATCTAATCAATATTTTTGTTTTTGAACTTTTAAACACACCAGATATGAGCTATCGCATAGAAAAAGACACCATGGGCGAAGTACAAGTGCCAGCCGATAAATATTGGGGTGCACAAACTGAACGCTCGCGCAACAATTTCAAAATCGGGCCCGAGGCCAGCATGCCCAAAGAAATTATCTATGCCTTTGGCTACCTGAAANAAGCTGCGGCCATCACCAATTTTGAACTGGGTGTATTACCTGCCGAAAAGAAAGAGTTGATAGCCAAAGTGTGCGATGAAATTATTGCCGGCAAGTTAGACGATCAATTTCCACTGGTGATCTGGCAAACCGGTTCAGGTACCCAAAGCAATATGAACGCTAACGAAGTGATTGCCTATCGGGCACACGTATTAAGTGGTGGCAAACTGACTGACGATAAANAGNTGCTGCACCCAAATGATGATGTAAACAAATCGCAAAGCAGTAACGATACATTTCCTACGGCCATGCACATTGCTTCTTACAAACAGGTAGTAGAAATTACCCTTCCGGGGATGAAGAAACTGCGGGACACACTCGCCAAAAAATCGGCAGAATATAAAAATATTGTAAAGACCGGCCGCACACATTTTATGGATGCAACCCCGCTAACCCTGGGGCAAGAATTTGGTGGTTATGTGCAACAGATTGATAACAGCATGCGTGCTATTAACAACGCGTTGGAAGTTGTAAAAGAATTGGCATTAGGAGGCACCGCGGTAGGCACCGGACTTAACACACCCAAAGGATACGATGTGCTGGTGGCCAAACACATTGCCGCATTAACCGGCTATCCGTTTGTAACTGCTCCAAATAAGTTCGAAGCACTGGCTGCGCATGATGCCATGGTAGAACTGAGCGGTGCTTTGAAGCGGGCTGCGGTAGCGCTAATGAAAGTGGGTAACGACATCCGCATGTTAAGTTCAGGCCCGCGCTCGGGTATTGGTGAAATCATTATCCCTGATAATGAACCGGGTTCGTCTATTATGCCGGGCAAAGTAAACCCTACCCAACCAGAAGCACTAACCATGGTTTGTGCGCAGGTAATGGGCAATGATGTTGCGGTATCGGTAGGTGGATCCAACGGCCATTTTGAGTTGAATGTGTTCAAACCTGTTATTGCAGCCAATGTACTACAGTCAGCACGCTTAATTGGCGATGCCTGTGTTTCGTTTAACGATAAGTGTGCGGTAGGTATTGAGCCAAACCTCTCCATCATTAAACAACACATGGAAAACTCGTTGATGTTGGTAACATCTCTCAACTCACACATCGGGTACGATAACGCTGCCAAAATTGCCAAGAAGGCCCACAAAGAAAATAAAACATTGCGCGAAGCAGCTATTGAATTGGGCTTGGTTACTTCCGAGCAGTTTGATCAATGGGTACGGCCGGAGAAGATGGTGTAGCGATTGTTTTTCATAATGCATACTTTAAGAATTTGCACGTCCGTCAACCGGTTGATTCAATTAACCAGAATCTATGACACCCCTCATTATCATCATTTCCAATTATTTTCTTACTTTTAACCTCATATTTTAAACCAACACAACCCAAATCAAAATGAAAACTAAAGTAGCCCTACTTTGCCTGGCGCTGATTTTTTCCGGCATGCAAGTTTTCGCCCAACTCTCTAAAGCAGAGAAGAAGGAATGGAAAAAGAAAGCCAAAGAATACGCCAAGAACCCCGCTAACCTAAAAACCTTTACCGAAGCCAAGCAGACTGCTGATAGCGACAACGCCTCGTTANAAGGTCAGGTAAGCACGCTTAACACCCAGATCAGTCAAAAGAACACCCGAATTGCCGAGCTGGAGGATCAATTATCGCGCATGCGTGGCGATTTAACCTCAGCAAAAGCTGAACTGGACCAACTGAAGGCCGCTCCTCCATCTACCTCTATGGATTTTTCAAAAGGAGTGGTGTTTAAAGTGCAGATCGGAGCTTTCAAAAATAAAGACCTGAGCAAGTACTTCGAAAACAACCCTAACTTTGGTGGCGAAGCTACTGAAAAGGGTGAGCAAAAATTTACCATCGGTATCTTCCGCGATTATTGGGAGGCTGATAAATTCAAANAATACATGCGCGAAATGGGCGTGAAAGACGCCTGGATCGTACCTTATAAGGATGGCCAGCGCGTAGAAATCAAAGATGTATTGGAAGGCGTAGTAGCCGAANAAGAAGCCTCTGGCAAATAATACCGGTATGTTTCTTGCAGAAAGGCCCTGCTATGGCGGGGCCTTTCTTTTACCCCGATTCTATTCTTATTTTTGCCCGATGTTGAAACTGGTGTGTGGTCTTTTTCTGAGTGTACTTAGTCTTGGTGTTGCCGCTCAGATTCGTTTGGAGAAACTGGTGCTTGAACCCGGTCAACGTTACCGGCTGGAAGGATCTGATATTCTGGTAGTAGATACGCTCATTATGCGCGACTCCTCGCATATCATCTTAAATCGTAACAAAGCAGATAACTACATCCATGCCCGCATTGCCAGCATTGGCAATGGTTGCACCATAAACGGAAGTGGTAAAAGAGGAACGAATGGGACAAACGGAACTATGGGCACAGATCAGCTAAGCCCTTGCCGGCAGGCAAATCCGGTGGCGATGCCGAAGACGGGGCCAACGGTGAAACCGGAACCAACTTATTCCTTTACTCGGATGACATTCAGATTAAAGGCAGCCTGACAATTGACCTGAACGGAGGTGATGGCGGAGATGGAGGCGATGGCGGGCAAGGGGCGGTGGTGGCCGGGTACTCGCGTTTGCCCCGGGGTGATGGGGGCCAGGGTGGTAACGGCATGCGGGAGGCAATGGCGGTAATGGCGGTAACTTCACCTTGCAATGCAAGCGTTGCCCCGATTACCAGGTATGGTTGGGAAGTAAATTATATGTAAAGAATTATGCCGGCTTTGGTGGTATGGGGGCGAAGCCGGGCGAGGTGGGTTGGCTGGATTAGGCCCCTACGCGATGGTAGAAACGGGATTAGGGAAGCCATGGAGAAGAAGGGGTGACTGGCAAAAATGGTATCGTTACCTTCACTCGCAATTAACAAATGGAAAAACGCTGGCTATATAAACCCACTCCTCCAACTGCTGAATTAGAAGCGCTCACCAAAGCCATTAATGTAAATCCTTACCTGGCTACTGTACTGTGGCAACGCGGTATCTGCAATTTTGATAAAGCCAAAGAGTTCTTCCGGCCATCATTAGATCACTTGCACGATCCGTTTCTGCTTGCCGATATGCACGAGGCTGTTGAGCGTCTGAAACAAGCGATTGACAAGCAAGAGAAAATCTTAATCTATGGCGATTACGATGTGGACGGAACCACCGCTGTGGCGCTGGTGTATAGTTATCTTAAAAATTTTTACCCGCATTGCGATTTTTACATCCCCGATCGGTATGCAGAAGGATACGGTGTGTCTGAGGCTGGAATTATCTGGGCCGAAGAAAATAACTTTAGTTTGATCATTGCATTGGACCTGGGCATCAAAGCCTCGGACATGGTAACACTGGCGCGGCACAAAGGAATTGATTTTATTATTTGCGATCACCATTTGCCCGGAGGCGAAATTCCCAATGCCGTAGCTGTACTCGACCCGAAACGCGAAGATTGTTCTTATCCCTTTAATGAATTAAGTGGTTGCGGCCTTGGTTTTAAACTGGTACAAGCATATTCCACACGCTATGGCAACCCGAACGATGCCTATCAATACCTTGATCTGGTGGTGGTAAGTATTGCTTCTGATATTGTTCCTATTAATGGCGAAAACCGGGTATTAGCCCATTTTGGATTACAAAAACTCAATCAATCACCACGGCCCGGCTTGCAGGCACTAAAAGATATTGCCGGCATTAAAACAGATCTTGATGTTTCGGGTATTGTGTTTACACTAGGCCCGCGAATAAATGCTGCGGGGCGGGTAGCACATGCACGGGCAGCTGTCGAGTTATTAATCTGCAACACGTTGGAAGAAGCAAATGAACTTGCGGAGAAAGTAAATCTGAAAAATGACTTACGCAGAGAGTTTGATCTAAGCATTACCGAAGAGGCAATCGCGATGATTGAATCAAACGAACAACTGCGCAATGCCAAATCAACCGTGTTATTTAAAGAAACGTGGCACAAAGGCGTAATCGGAATTGTAGCGGCCCGATGTGTTGAAAAATATTACAGGCCCACCATTATCCTCACAGAGTCGAACGATAAAATAACCGGTTCGGCCCGCAGCGTTCAAAACTTTGATTTATATCAAGCCATTCATGCCTGCAGCGATCTGCTTGAAAAATTTGGTGGCCATAAATATGCAGCGGGGTTAACCATGGACAAATCGAACCTGGCAGCCTTTCAACAACGATTTGAAGAAGTGGTGGCACAAAATCTTACCGAAGAGATGCTTACACCTATTGTTGAAATAGATACACCTGTTCAGTTTGATGCCCTCAATGCTAAGTTTAATAACGTGCTAAAGCAGATGGCGCCCTTTGGCCCGGAAANNATCATAAACCGGTTTTCGAGGCTAAAGGAGTATTTGTACAAAACGCCCTTAGTAGCTTTAAAGACCGGCACATTCGGTTTCTGGCCGGGCAGGAAGGCAACGAATCCGTATTTAGCGTGGTCGCATTCGATGCCATGGAACATTACCAGGCACTTGCCTCGGGGCTTACCTTCCGCATCGCGTTTACATTGGATGAAAACTCTTACAATGGAATTACATCCATGCAACTCCGCATCAAAGACATTAAATTTGATTAGCCATGATCCTGCAAGCCGAGAACCTGATTAAGCGATACAAAAAAGAACCGTTGTAAACAACGTTTCTGTAACCGTAGCACAGGGTGAGATTGTTGGATTGCTGGGGCCAAATGGGGCCGGCAAAACTACCAGCTTTTATATGATTGTTGGTTTAATTAAACCCAACGAAGGAAAAATTTTTCTCGATCAGCAAGACATTACAAACTTGCCCATGTTTGAGCGGGCCAAATTAGGTATTGGTTACCTGGCACAGGAAGCTTCGGTTTTTCGCAAACTTACCGTAGAAGAAAACATTATGGCACCACTCGAAATGCGCAACATGACCAAGGCTGCTCGTAAAGAAAAAGTTGAAAAACTCCTGGAAGAATTTAGCCTTACGCATGTTCGAAAAATCAGGGCGTGGTGCTTTCGGGGGCGAACGAAGACGTACTGAAATAGCGCGGGCCCTGGCGGTTGATCCAAGTTTTGTTTTGCTGGACGAACCCTTTGCCGGGTTGACCCGATTGCTGTAGAAGAGATTCAGGGCATTGTGGCCCGACTAAAAAGAAAAACATCGGCATTCTGATTACCGATCATAATGTGGACGAAACCCTTTCAATTACCGACCGTGCGTATTTAATGGTGGAGGGCAAACTCTTTAAAGCGGGCACAGCCCAGGAATTAGCCGATGACCCCATGGTGCGCAAGGTTTACCTGGGCCAAAACTTTCAGTTGCGCAGGTCGCAAGCTGTTAATCATTAGGTTTTGCTAATCGGTCAGCCTACTCTATTTTTGAAACAGCCTATGCAAATCCTGAACTCCATCCTCACCTGGGTAATGAAANAACGCATTCACCAGATTGAATTGTTTAAANAATACCCGCACGATGTTCAGGATGAAGTGCTGAAAAAATTACTGAACACAGCACGCTATACCGAGTTTGGCCAGAAATACGCTTTCGATGATTTGGTTGACTACGAAGATTACAAGCGCAGGGTGCCTGTTCATACCTACGAGCAGTTGTTTCCCTACATCGAGCGCTTAATGCGCGGAGAGCAAAACGTATTATGGCCCTCCGAAGTTAAGTGGTTTGCTAAATCGAGTGGTACTACAAATGCCCGCAGCAAATTCATTCCGGTTACAAGTGAAGCCCTGGAAGAGTGCCACTTTAAAGGCGGCAAAGACTTGTTGTCTATCTATGTAAACAACTACCCCGACACCAAAATATTTACCGGTAAAAACCTGGCCGTTGGGGGTAGCTCGCAGGTAAATGAATTTGAGCCAACTGCTTCCTCACATTATGGCGATGTGTCTGCTGTAATTATGCAAAACCTGCCCNCCTGGGCGCAGTTCATTCGCACCCCAAGTTTGGAAGTAGCGCTTATGCCCAACTGGGAAGAANAAATAGAACGGCTTGCGCGCGAAACCATTGATGTAAATGTAACCAACATTGCCGGGNTACCAACATGGACCGTCTTGCTGTTGCAGCACATCCTTAAANAAGAAAACAAAAGCTCTATACTCGAAGTATGGCCCAACCTCGAAGTCTTCTTTCATGGTGCGGTAGCCTTTAAACCTTATCGCAACTTGTTCCGCTCATTAATTCCAAGCGATAGCATGAGGTATTGGGAAACCTATAATGCAAGCGAGGNNGGTTTTGGTATTCAGGATCAACCCAATTCGGAAGACCTGTTACTCATGCTGGACTATGGCGTGTACTATGAATTTATACCAACAGATNCACTCGATAACCACTATCCAGAAGCAATTTCGCTGGCCGATGTAGAGGTGGGTAAAAACTACGCCATGTTGATTACCACCAATGCCGGCTTATGGCGATACAATATTGGCGATACTGTTAAGTTCACTTCGGTTTCACCTTACCGCATCCGAATCTCTGGCCGCACCAAACATTTTATAAATGCATTTGGCGAGGAGGTTATCATCGAAAATGCCGAAACGGCAATTACCAAAGCGTGCGAACAAACCGGTGCCGTAATCGATAACTTTACAGCCGCACCCATCTATCTTGAAAAATCAAAACGAGGCGGACACGAGTGGATTATTGAGTTTAAAGTAAAGCCCAGAGATTTAGACGAATTCAGAAGTGTACTGGACGAAACCTTGCGCAAAGTAAACTCCGATTACGATGCCAAACGCACCCAGAACATTGCCCTGGTAGCACCCACCATACATGCTGTAAGCGAAGGAACATTTNATAACTGGATGAAAAAACGCGGCAAACTGGGTGGCCAGAATAAGGTGCCCCGCCTAAGCAACTCCCGCGAATACGTGGAGGATATCCTGAAAATGATTTCCACCAATTAAGCGCGGGTCTCTTTCTTCCACTCATCCCAAAATGCTTTTCGGCTATTTTCTTTTTCCGCATCTTCAACCTTCATAATTCTTCTTCTATCTATATGAAACTGCTTAAAATAATTGTGCTGGTACTGGTTGTTGCCCCGGCTATAGCCAAAGTAAAACACCTGTTGTAGCGTCCGATTTAATGAAGATAGCCACCACCAATCAAATACAGATTTCGCCCGATGGCACCAAAGCAGTAATGGTGGTTAGTCGCAAAGCCGTTAAAAATGAAAATGAGTATTACTATACGCGCCATCTTTACCTGTTAGATCTGGTTGGCAAATCAGAACCTGTGCAGTTAACCTTTGGCGACAGGAGCGATGGTTCGCCCCAGTGGAGCCCCGATGGGAAACAAATTNCTTTTGTTCGTGCCGATGGAGATAAATCGCAGCTTTGGTTGCTCCCGCTAAGTGGAGGTGAGGCACACGCTATAACAAAATCAGAATACGGTGCCGGTAATCCACAATGGAGCCCTGATGGAAAAAGATTTTGTACTCAGCCAGCANTTCCGTTTTCTAAAATTGAGGGCCAAACCNCCTGGGCTTATGAGCGACCTGGCCGCACACAAAATGATGAGCCCAATTTCAAAAACATGAAAGCGGATGAACGAAAAAGCGTTGCCAACAGTCCGGATGGTTCATTAACAGAAGTGCGTGCGTGGTTGGCCAAAAATACCTTTGATAACAACCCCCGCGTATTGGTACGTCAGAACTTGCAAGGAGAGTTGAATCTTAATCCCGAAGAAAGTTTTACACACCTGTTTATCAAAACGCCTGGCTCCGATGAAAAGGATGTGCAGCTAACGCAAGGCTTTCAGGATTTTCAATCGGCAAGCTGGTCGCCCGATGGGAAGAGTATCATTTGTTCTTCGCGTGTGTACAAAATTCATCCCGACCGCGAGCAGGATAATGACTTGTGGAAAATTGATGTTGCCACAAAAGCAGCGAAAGAGTTTTTAACCTGGCCGGGTTACAGCATTTCAAATCCCGCGTATTCACCCGATGGCACCCAGGTAACTTTCTATGCCACCGCAATTGATAACCGCCATGCCACACAAAGAAACCTGGCAATCGTTTCTGCTGCCGGTGGTAAGCCTGCTATCTTAACAGCGTCACTTGATCGCGACATTGGTGGTCACTCCTGGTCGGCCGATGGAAAGACTATCTACTTCACGTCACAAACAGAAGGTGATATTCCATTGTTTAGTATTTCAGCTAAAGGAGGAACCGTTACCAAAATTTTCGGAAATGATAATGGAGTAAACGATTTTGATGTGCATGGTGATAAAGTGGTATATGCACTTACCGAAACCAAAAATCCGTGGGAAGTTTATCTCTACAACCTCAAAGACAAATCCAACCGCCAGCTTACCCAATTAAATGAAGGCTGGGTAAAGAACCGGCTCATCAGTTCTCCAAAAGAATATTGGTTCACTCGTCCGGATGGAACAAAGATTCAATACTGGGTGCAGGAGCCAGCCAACAAANAAGACGGACTCAAGTATCCCACCATTCTTAACATTCATGGGNGCCCTTCGGCTATGTGGGGGCCGGGTATTTTCAGCATGTGGCACGAGTATCAGTTAGAAAACAGTTGGGGTTATGGATTAGTGTATTGCAATCCGCGGGGCAGTGGCGGCTATGGCGATAAGTTTAAANAAGGAAACTTTAAAGATTGGGGCACTGGCCCTGCCGGAGATATTTTAGCTTCATTAGATGAAGCGATGAAACAACATGCGTGGATTGATAAAGACCAGTTGTTTGTTGAAGGAGGAAGTTATGCGGGCTACATGGTAGCCTGGATTGTAGGCCATGACAATCGGTTTAAAGCAGCCAACGCACAGCGTGGCGTGTATGAACTCACCACCTTTATGGGCGAGGGCAACGCCTGGCGATTGGTACCCACCAACTTTGGAGGCTGGCCCTGGGAGAAAGAAACCAAAGCCTTGCTGGATGCAGAGTCACCTCTCACTTACGTGGATAAGATCAACACCCCGCTATTGATTATCCATGGCGACCAGGACTTGCGCACCGGGGTTATTCAATCGGAAATGTTGTATAAGAGTTTAAAGATTTTGAACAAACCGGTGGAATACATTCGCTACCCGCGCGAAGGGCATGAACTTACCCGCAGCGGCAATCCAGGCAGAATGATGGATCATTTGCTACGCGTAATTGAATTCTTTGAACGGTATGCAAAACACCCGGAGCCTGCACCGGCTACGGTAAAACAATAATTAACATTATAAGTATGAAGCCTTTTGATAGTTAGCAAAGTTGTTACTAACATGGCCCTGATTTTTAAAACCTTAATGAATTATGAAAATAGAAGTTAATACCGACCGCCACATTGAAGGCAGCAATCGGCTGATTGCATTTTGTACCGAAACACTTGAGGCTGAGTTTGATCGGTTCAGCGATTACATTACCCGCATCGATGTACACTTTAGCGATGAGAATGGCGCCAAAGGTGGCGATGATGATAAGCGTTGTCTGATTGAAGCAAAACTAAAAGGCCTTAGCCCGGTAACTACTACGAATCATGCCGCTAATCTGGATGATGCGTTTAGTGGTGCTATTGATAAGATGGCTTCTGTGCTGGATTCTACACTTTCTAAAATGCGTGGGCATTAATTATTTAATGCCACAGATTATGCAGATAGCCACTGTTGCATGAACTAAAATCATCATCCTGCGTGTGTATAAATTTGTTAATTTTGTGTGTATGAAGACAACACGTACCAATATTGTACTCCGCGATGATTTGATTGAAGACATCATGCGGTTTGGGCAGGCTAAAACCAAACGCGAGGCTGTAGAAGAGGCATTGGTGGCACATGCCAACTGGTTAAAGCGTCAAAAATTAAGATCGCTTCGTGGAAAAGTTAAATGGAAAGGAGATCTAATGAAAATGCGCGAGGGTAGGTGATCTTTGACTCTACAATCTGGGTTGATTACTTGAGAGGTAAAAAGTCTGCAAAAACAGATTTGCTTGACCAATTTTTAGCTGAGTACGATCCAGTAAATGTGCATTTGTGTCCACCCGTATTTCAAGAAATATTACAAGGACTTAATAAAGAAGATAATCCCGTATTAATAAAGGATTTACTCATCACTTGCCAATTTTTAAATCTCGATGGGTTCTTCTGTGCGGAACAATCAGCCATTCTTTACCGACAACTTAGGGATAAAGGTGTAACCATTCGCAAACCAAATGATTGTCTTATTGCCTTTTACGCAATTCATTTCAAGCTAGAACTTGTTCACAACGATAAAGATTTTGAGAAGATTGCGAAATATACTCCGCTTAAGACCTACTCTACATAAAGCACCAACCCTTTCAAATATTCTCCTTCCGGATGGTAAAGCGACACCGGATGATCTGCCGGTTGCGAAAGGTGATGCAATACTTTTACCTGTCGCCCGGCCTGTATGCCAGCCGAAACAATGGTATCGTAAAACAACTGCCGGTCCACCACCTGCGAGCACGAGAATGTAAAAATGATGCCGCCCGGTTTAATCATTTTCATGGCTTCGGCATTTAATCGCTGATAGCCTTTCACTGCCTGGTGCCGCGAGTCTTTGTGTTTGGCAAAAGCGGGCGGGTCGAGAATGATCAGATCGTACACATCTTTNTTGTCTTTCAGAAAATCAAACGTGTCTTCCGCCACACAGGCATGTGTGGTGGGATCGTAGCCATTCAACTCCAGGTTTTTCCGCGTAAGCGCAATGGCTTTTTCAGAAGCATCGACCGAGTGCACCAGCTTTGCTTCATTTTGCAAGGCATACACCGAAAAGCCGCCTGTATAACAAAACGTATTCAATACCGTTTTCCCTTTTGCCATTTCGCCCAACAGTTTTCTGTTTTCGCGTTGATCTAAAAAGAAACCGGTCTTCTGCCCTTCTTCCCAGTCAATGTAAAACTTGTTGTCATGTTCCAGCACCACATGCGGTACGGCAGCCATCCCCATCAGGTATTCGCTCTCTGATTTCTCCTGCATCGATTTGAAGTAAATGGCTGAATTGCGAAAGCCCGAATCGGTTAATGCTTTGTAAATCGCTTCGGCAATTTGTTTTCTGTCGCGCTGCATGCCTGCCGAGTGGGCCTGGATAATTGCCACATCATGATATACATCAATAATCAATCCGGGTAAACCATCACCTTCACCATGCACCAGACGATATGCATTGGTTTGATCTGAAATGACATCGGCTTCAACGCGAACCTGCAGGGCCTTCTTAATTTTGCTCTCGTATAAAGCTGCATTCGGTTTTTCTACAAATGTTATCATCCGCACAGTTATCGTTCCCTTTTGAAAGTGCCCAAAGCCCACGGTGGTTTTACGGGCATCTTTTACCTCCACCCAATCGCCATCTTGCAAAGATTCTGTAGCCGCTTGTATGGCACCAGAAAATATCCACGGATGAAAACGCTTTACCGAATGATCACGCCCTTGTTTTAATGTAATAACTCCTTGAATGTTCACGTAAATTGAGGTCTTGACAAAAAGCAAAGTTATGTAATATATTTAGCAGAAAAATTTTAGCAGTGTTTATACGATTTGTTGCTTTTGTTTCTGTTGTTGCGCTAATAACCGCCTGTAATCAGGCTTCGCCTATTGCTGAAAATAGCGTTGATACCGCCACCGATTCGGGAATTCCACCGGGAGCAATACAAGAACAGTTTACTGATACTCCCGGTATTTCACAGGTTGTACTCAACAACAATGAAGGCAAGCCCGTAAATACAGGAACCTTAAAAGATAATGTGAGGGAAGGCTCGTGGGTAGCGTACCATAACAACGGGTTGCCAAAATCCATTACTACGTACGTTAACGGAAAGAAGGAGGGTATGTACCTTGAGTTTAGTGAGAATGGGCAAATCTCCAAACGCATCAATCATCACAACAATTTACGCCATGGTGAATACAAAGAATTTAATTATTCCACAGTAAAGGAAGAGCGGTTTTACAGCAATGGAAAACTTGAAGGTTCTGTAAAAATCTTTTATGCCGATGGTAAGGTTATGGAAGAAAGCACCTACAAGAATGGCATACGTGAGGGCATTTCGCGGTGGTATGATCAGCAGGGAAACATGACCATTGAATACGAGTACAAAAATGGAGAACTTGTAAAAAAATGAAAAAATATCTGATTTTTATGAACCTTAACCCCATCATTAATCGTTTTTAAATCCACCAGCATCTATTTGAGTGAAGGCGCGAGAATGAACTGTTCGCAAAAAATTAACAACCCTTATTAAAACTTTTGACGGCTGCTTTTCATCGTGCCGCATGAGATTTATTCTAAAAACTAAAAACAGATTGTAATTATGAAACGGTTTGGATCACTATTGTTGGCTGCGGTGCTTGGAAGTGTGATAACTATCGTAGCCACCCAAAGCTTCGTAAAACAACAAGCGCAGGGAGTAAAAATTGAACATGTAACTGGTTTACCCGTTAGCCAGGTGGCATACACAACAAATGAAAAGGGAGAAGTGGTGCCCCTTGATTTTACAGGTACGGCCGAGAAAGTAACGCAGGCAGTAGTACACATACGCTCTACCCAAGAGGTGAGCCNNCGGGGTAACAGCCAGATCCCTGATGCTTTCCGCCAATTCTTTTTCGATAGCCCGTTCGAAAATCAAATGCCCCGTCAAAGTACAGGCTCGGGGGTAATCATTAATAAAGACGGATACATTGTTACCAACAACCACGTGGTAGAAGGTTCTGAGATTGTGCAGGTAACTCTATCGGACAACAGGGAATTAAAAGCTGAAGTAATTGGCACCGATCCCGACACCGATCTTGCTGTAATCAAAGTTAATAGCAAAGATTTGCCTTATCTTTCTTTTGTAAATTCCGATCAAACCAAAGTAGGTCAATGGGTATTGGCTGTTGGCAATCCCTTCAACCTCAACTCTACGGTAACTGCGGGTATTATCAGCGCAAAGGGAAGAAACATCAACATCATTAATTCTAACCGGCAAAATCGCAACGGCAACCAGAATGTAAGCACCGCCATCGAGTCTTTTATTCAAACCGATGCGGCTATTAATCCTGGAAACAGCGGGNGTGCATTGGTTGATTTAAATGGCGGACTTGTTGGAATCAATACGGCCATTGCCAGCCCAACGGGTTCCTATTCGGGCTATGGTTTTGCGGTTCCCTCTAATATTGTTAGTAAAATTACTGAAGATCTCATTGCTTTTGGTACCGTGCAACGCGGTTGGTTAGGTATTCAGGTTAGCAGTGTTACCAATACATTGGTTAAAGAGAATAACCTGGCTGTAAACGAAGGTGCTTATGTAGCTGGCTTTGGAGCGAGTGAAGATAAGAGCGCAGCAAAATCTGCGGGCATCAAAGAAGGAGATGTGATCATTAAACTGGACGAAACGGTAATTAAATCAAATACAGCATTAATTGAATACATCGGTCGCAAACGGCCCGGTGATAAGGTAAATGTTACAGTAAATCGCAATGGGAAGGAAGTGGTTATTCCGGTTACACTTAAGAATAGCGAAGGCACAACCGGCACAGTGAAGCGCGAAGAAAAGGCTGATGTGGCCGCCCTGGGTTTAGTGCTGGAAGATTTGGATAGCAAGGCCCTGTCGCGTTTAGATGTTGCCAATGGGGTTAAGGTAAAGGAGCTCGATAGTAAACTAAGGCGCAGCGGCATGCGCGAGGGTTTTATTATCACCCATGTGGACGATAAAGCCGTAAAATCAGTGAAAGAGGTGAACGAAATACTAAAAAGAAGAAAACCGGTGAATTAATTACCTTCGCGGGACTTTACGAAGAATATCCGCGTGAGTATATTTATGCGTTACGTATGTAAAACCAAACCCTTTGTACATGAGAAAACTGTTTAGAAAAGGTGAGCGCGTTCGGAGTAAAATTGATGGTAAAGTAATGGAGGTGCTCAAGTATTTGAAGTCGAATCTGGTAGAAGTGCGGTGGTTCGATTTACAGGCCAAGGAAGTAAGAACTAACAAAATCAAAGAAGACAAACTTTCAAAGGCCGCCTGAAACTGATTATTCATCCTTTTAACGCCCCGGTTTAACAGCCGGGCTTTTTATCCCCGCCTATCAAAAATTCACATTTTGTAAGTTACATTTTGTAAGTTACATTTTGCGAGCTATTTTGGTGGCATGAACGAACCGCTGAATCCATTTCCCATCTATGGGTATTTCGGGCCCGCCTATTTCTGCAACCGTGATCAGGAAACGGCTGCAATTATTGCCTCTTTGAAAAACGGCCGAAACATAACCTTATACGCACCCCGCAGAATTGGTAAGACCGGGTTAATCCATCACGTATTTCACCATCTTGGCAAAAAGTGGAATTGTGTGTACCTGGATGTTCAGGAGTCTTTCTCATTCAAAGATTTTACCAACAGTTTGCTGGAAGCTACATTGAATGCTGTTTCANAAAATAAAACCCTGCTAAAACAATTTCAGGATTGGTTGCTGATGTTGCGGCCTGTCATGTCGGCCAACCCGCATTCGGGCAGTCTGCAATTAGAGGTTGATTTTGCAAGTGAAAATCAGCAACGCACTACCGTAAAAGAAGCATTGAAACTATTGGATTCATTTGGTCCGNGGGTAATTGCATTAGATGAATTTCAACAGATTAACTCGTGGGATGTGGACTCCGTTTCCATTGAGGGCTGGATTCGTTCGGAAATGCAACAATTANAAAACCTGCGCTTTATATTTTCCGGCAGTCAATTCCACCTGCTTTCCGAAATGTTCAACTCTGCCAAGCGGCCCTTTTATGCCAGCACACAAGCGGCATCTATAGGTAAAATTCCAACAGAAGACTACAGCGCATTTATCCGGAAGCTCTTCAAAAACTACAATCGTAAAATCTCCTCAAACGAAGTAAGTCAGATTTTGAATTGGGCAGATGGCAACACGTACAATGTGCAACTTTTGTGTAACCGGGTATTCTCAAAAACCAAAAAGAGGCAACGCAGGAGCCTGATTGATTCTTCCATTCTGGAAATTTATGCGGAGAACAAACTTTCGTATATGGCATTGAGCACCTCCATGTCCAAGTATCAATGGCAGGTACTAACAGCCATTGCGTTGGAGGGCAAGGTTTATCAGGCAACATCTAAGGAGTTTATAACGCGCCATAAACTCGGCTCCANNGGCTCATCTGTGCTGCGCGCGCTGGAGTTTTTAACTTCGCGCGAGCTGGTTTATCAATACCTGGAAGATAGCGGAAGAGCCTACTATGAAATTTATGATATTATCCTGATGCGGTGGCTTCAGAAGAAATAAAGTAATTTTGAACAACCGCTTCGCTTATACAGTTATACTAAAAACGCACCGCCATCAAAAAGTTCGACATTCCTGCATACTACCGCTCCTCCATCACCGGCAGGGTGAAAGAAAGCCGCAGAACCAATGATCTGCGCAAGGATTTTACTCCCGCCACGCTGGATTTTGGCCCGGTGCAATTTATCCTGGCGCGTCACTTTGGGTTTTGTTACGGGGTTGAAAATGCCATTGAGATATCTTACCGGGCCTTGGAAGAATCGGCCGGAAAAAATGTGTATCTGCTCAGCCAGATGATTCACAACCAGGAAGTGAATAACGATTTACAAAGCCGTGGCATAAAATTTATTATGGATACCGATGGCCGCCAGTTTATTCCATGGGAANAAATAAATAAAGACGATGTAGTAATCATTCCGGCCTTTGGCACCACCTTAGAAATTGAGCACCTGCTATTAGACAAAGGGGTGGACGTGCAGAAGTATAACACCACCTGCCCGTTTGTAGAAAAAGTTTGGAACCGGGCCGAAAAACTGGGTAAAGAAAATTACACCATTATTATTCATGGTAAACCTAAACATGAAGAAACAAAGGCCACTTTTTCGCATAGTGCACACAACGGCCCTTCGGTAATTGTGCGCGATATGGAAGAAGCGCAACGGCTTGGCAATTACATTTTGGGCAGTAAAACAAAGTCAGAGTTTTATGATGAGTTTGCCGGTAAGTTTTCGGTTGGGTTCGATCCGCACCTGCACCTGCAGCGGGTGGGTGTGGTAAATCAAACCACCATGCTGGCAACCGAAACACAGGCTATTGCCGATTTCATTAAACAATTAATAATCACAAAGTTCGGTGCCGAAAACCTTAAAAACNATTTTGCTGATACGCGCGACACCTTGTGTTACGCCACCAACGATAATCAGGATTCTACTTATCAACTACTCGAAACAGAAGCCGACTTTGCTGTGGTAGTGGGTGGCTACAACAGTTCCAACACCTCGCACATTGTAGAGTTATGCGAACGGAAATTCCCCACTTTCTTTATCAACTCCGAAACTGAAATTAAATCACGAACTGAAATTCATCACTTTAGTTATCCGCGCAAACAAAAGATCATTACGCATGAGTATCTGCCCGGCAAAAATCCAGTTCGCATTGTGTTAACCAGCGGGGCTTCCTGCCCCGATACACTGGTGGATCGGGTGATGTTAAAATTAGCCGGATACTTCGAACCCATTAAAACCGTGGAAGAAGCGCTGGCTGAATTTTGATTCGAACTTGTCGCAACTCCTGTTACATTTGTTTAATGCGATACGCTTTCATTCTCCTGCTGTCACTTTACACCTTTTCTGCGCTTGCGCAGCCGGCCGATTCTGTAAAAGTTTTACAGGAAATTACGATTCGTTCTTTCGAGGCCGACCGGCCCTTGCTTGAGGTTCCGGCATCGGTTGGCCTTGTATTAAAAGAGGACTTACAAAGGTTTAACAACTCCACCCTGGTATCAGCAGCCAATACCTTACCGGGTGTGCGCATGGAAGAACGTTCGCCTGGCAGCTATCGCTTTGCTATTCGCGGAAGTTCGCTGCGTGCGCCTTTTGGTGTGCGCAATGTTAAAGTGTATTGGAATGAAATTCCGCTAACAGATGCCGGAGGCAACACATACCTCAACCAGTTGGATGCAAACACCATTCAACAACTGGAAATAATAAAGGGACCAGGCTCCAGCTTATATGGAGCCGGTACGGGTGGAGTTTTACTTTTAACATCGCCACATGCAGACGCGGGCACCACATTAATCGGTTCAATTTTAGGCGGCAGTTATGGTTTGCGCAATTATCAGGTCGCACTCAATCAAAGCAATGAAAAGACTGCTCATTACATTGGCTATCAACACCAGCAGGCTGATGGCTACCGCGAACAAACACGCATGGTGCGCGATCAATTAACAAGTACATTCCGGTTTTCTATCTCAGACAGAGAAACAGTAGAGGCTGGTATTTTCTACAGCGATTTGTATTATCAAACACCGGGTGGATTAACGCTTGCCGAGTATGAGGCCAACCCTAAACAAGCCCGGCCTGCAGCCGGAATATTTCCGGGTGCTGTGGATGTAAATGCCGGCATTGCGCAACGTTCTTTTTATACTGGTGTTTCACATCACTATCGCTTCCGGAAAAATTTACACAACCGAACCAGCGTGTTCGGCAACTTTGTTCAGTTTGCCAACTCAGCCGTTCGAAATTATGAAAGGAGGTTGGAACAAAACTTTGGGGCACGAACCGTTACCGACTTTTCATTCGATACTTCCAACGGGCAGGTGCGCCTGCTGGGTGGTGGCGAATACCTGAATGGTTTTTCACCCATCAAAACGTATCAAAACGTGCAAGGCACATCGGGCGCATTGCTTAGCGATGATGAACTCCGCATCCGCAACGCCAGCTTGTTTGGTCAGATAGAATTAATGCTTCCTCATTGGATTATTACTTCGGGCTTAAGTGCCAATTGGATTGCTTACGATTTTCAACGCCTAAGTAATGTCCCGGTTAGTGAACAACAAACCGACTTTACACCACAGGTAACACCGCGCATCGCCTTGCTTCGAAAAATTAACAGTGCCTTTAGTACACATGCCAGTTTAAGTTGGGGATTTTCTCCGCCTACGCTGGCCGAAGTAAGGCCCTCGAATACGGTGTTTAATCGTGAACTGCAAGCCGAGAAGGGAATTCAGACCGAAGTGGGTGCGCGCGGATATTTTGGTAAACGGAAATTTNTTGTGGATGCCGCACTCTATCACTTTGCACTAAAAGAAACCATTGTGGTACGCAGAGATGAAGATGGGGCCGATTATTTTGTGAATGCCGGGGCTACCCGGCAAAACGGAATGGAGCTTTTATTAACCTGGCAACCGCAGGTCTCCGGGTTTACCTTTTTAAAATTATGGAGTGGTCTTACTCTTCAGGACTATACTTTTCAAGAGTATGTTAAAGACAATACTTCGTTTGACGGTAATAACCTTACCGGGGTTCCTAAGCGTATGCTAACCGGAGGCTTCGATTTTGAAACCCCAAAACATTTTTACGGACACGTTACTTTTAGCTACACTTCTTCGCTTCCGCTGAATGATGGCAATTCCGTTTATGCATCGTCCTACACATTAGTGGGTTGTCGGGTAGGTTATAAAACCGGTACGGGCAAGTTGCCTTTCGATNTTTTTGCCGGGNCTGATAACCTGCTTAACGAACAATACAGCCTGGGCAATGATCTGAATGCAGCCGGTGGGCGCTGTTACAATGCCGCACCGGGCAGAAATTATTTTGCAGGGTTGATTCTAAACTTTGGCTTAACACGCAAACCATAGCGCTATCCTGGTAAATTGGTATCTTCACCAATATGAAACTTTTACCTTGGTTGCTCCTGCTATCTATTTACAGCCTGGCCCAGGAAAATCTGCAGTTTAAGAGAATTACCAACGAAAGCGGATCCAGCATTACCAGTGTACAAAGTTTCCACCAGGATGTAGATGGTTATCTGTGGATGGCCTCGCCAACTCATGATTTGATGCGATTTGATGGCACCAACTTTCGATATTATGGTTTTGCCGATCTTAAAATCAACAGTAGAAATAGTGCGCAGGGAACGCTTGTCTTTGAAGATAGTCAACAACAACTTTGGGTTGGAACCAATACCGGTTGGCTATTTCGATACCATCGAACAAAAGATCAGTTTGAACTGGTAAATGACAGCTCTCAATTATCCGGCTCAAGAATTTTCAGTTTTGCAGAGGCTCCTGATGGAAGTTTTTGGCTCGGCACATTGGGCGAAGGGCTTGTTCGGTTTCATCCGGAAACAAAAGCCTTTAAACGATACAAAGCCGAACGGGAAAACCCCAATTCGTTGCCCGACAATTTTATTAGCGGATTGAGCTACGATGCAGATGGAGTTCTTTGGATAAGCACCTCAGCCGGATTATGCAGCTATAATCCACAATCCGATCAATTTACTACCTATCCGTTAAGCAACGTGAATCGTGATGATACCTACCGCTATCGGGTAATCAGAAGCCTGCATATTTCAAAAGATAAAATTTATCTGGGCACCTATGGCGGCTTACAGGTTTTTGATCGCATGCGTAAAACAAGTCAACATTACATTCATGATCCAACCAATCAAAATTCGCTTAGCCATAACTCACTATTCGGAATTACGGAGGCCCCTGATGGTAAACTCTGGATTGCATCATATGGTGGCGGACTTATCCAGTATGATCCTAATACGCGCAAATTCCTGAATTGGAAAAATGATACCAACCAGGCGCCAGTTATATCAAGCCATAATTTATTTTCTGTTTACCTGGATAGAAGCGGTCTGCTTTGGGTGGGCGCTGCTGACAATACGGTGAGTGTGCTCAATACGAAGGCTAAANAATTTAATCTTGTAAGTACGGGCCAGCCCAGTGGCATCTCGCAGGGATGGATCCGCGCCTTGCTTCAGGAAAATGATTCTGTTTTCTGGTTGGGGTTCAACGGGCAAGGGCTTAACCGGTATAACCTCTACTCAGGAAAAACCGAAAAATTTATTCACGACNCCAAAAATCCCAACAGCTTAAGTCATAACGCAGTTTCCGGTTTAAGCAGGGATCGTGAAGGGAATATCTGGATTGCCCTGGAGGGTGGTGGACTTAACAAGCTGAACAGCGTTACCAAAAAATTACAAGATATCCGGCCGGTAAGAACGCTATCAATAACAATGCAATTTCGGCTGTGTTGGTTGATAGTGANNAAACATGGTTTGGGCTGCAGCCTACCGCGATGGGTTAAATCTTTTGATATCCGAAATAATACTTTTAAGCGTGTTCCAAACGATTCCNTCCGCACAGCCTCCGGCATATCATTTGACTTTGTAGGAAGCATTCTTGAGCTGAATGGAAACATTTGGTTTAACGGTCAAAACCAAATTGTTGTGTTCGACAAGAAAAACAACCGTTTTGTTAAAGTAGCTGAAACCGGGCGCGTTGTACCGGTAATCAATCCCTTTNTTCTGGAAATCATGCCCTATTCTGAAACAGAAATGTTGCTGATTACCAAAGATGAAGCCCGTACCATCCGATACCTGACCCCTGATAGTATTCAATCTGAAGTTTTATTCCGGATGAAATCAACCGAAGGCTTAAAATCATTTGTGGTACACAACCAGGAGGTGTGGTATATAACCCCGAATGAATTGGTGCGGTGGAATCCTGTTAAAAATGAAAAACACACCTATACACAAGCCGATGGAATTACTTCCGATCAATTGATTGATATTTACAAGGATAACCAGGGAAGGCTATTTGTTACCTCTATGAATGGATTTAGTTGGTTTTATCCTCATCAAATTCTGAATGATACACTTGCACGCAACATCGTTTTAACAGATTTTAAACTCTTCAATCATTCGGCCACGTTGCAACCCGACTCTGTTTACGGTTTTAGTATTTCCAGTCAGCCCTCTCAGCTAAAGTCTGTTCGCTTAAAGCACTCGCATAGTNTTTTCTCGATCGAATATGCAGCACAGGAATTCATCGCTCCTGAAAAAGTTCAATATGCATACAAGCTTACCGGCTTCGATGAAGACTGGGTATATGTAGGGAACCGAACTTTTGCCAACTACACCAACCTTGACCCCGGCCAGTATACCTTCGAAGTAAAGTCAGCCAATCCGGATGGGTATTGGAGCAAGAATACAACTGCGCTCTCCATCATTATTGATCCTCCCTTTTGGCGCACCGGATGGTTCCTTGCGCTTTCTCTTATTGCATTTNTTGGTTTGTTGTTTGCCTTTCACCGCTACCGCCTTGCGCAAAGTTTAAACCTGGAACGCCTGCGCACCAAAATTGCCAGCGATTTGCATGATGAGGTTGGTTCCAGCCTTACCAAAATTTCCATCTACTCAGAATTAGCGCAGCAAAGCGCGAATGATCAGGAAAAATCTACCTACCTGAATTCTATCGGTGGACTTAGTCGGGAAGTGGTAAGCACCATGAGCGATATTGTTTGGTCGATTGACAACAACAACGACTCGCTGCATGAACTTATTAACCGCATGAAAGATTTTGCTACGGAGGTTTTGCACACCCGCAACGTTGATTTTGAATTTACCCTTCATAAAGCAGAAGGCAACAAGGTGCTTGATCCTGTTCTGCGGCAAAATATTTATCTCATCTTCAAAGAGGCCATTAACAACATCATCAAACACGCAAAGGCCAACCGGGTTAATGTGCTTATTACCACACACCCCCAATTTGAATTGCGGATTGAAGACAACGGCATTGGATTGCCCGCGCAACCATCGCACACGGGCAATGGCCTGCGTAACATGAACAGGCGTGCGGGTACCATTGGTGGAACTTTGTCTGTTGTGTCCGGCAAAGGCACATCCATTACGCTCGTTATTCCCTGATGCCCCCATGTTTATGGGATTGAGCGTGTAGTGCCCGGCCGGTAACTTCGTTATCTAAATACAATCATTATGAAAACATTTATTTCATGTTTTGTGTTGCTATCGGTTGCCCTTTGTGCACAGGCGCAATGGAAGTTTGAAGTTATTGCCGGGCCATCTCTAACTACATTTATCGGCAAGGAAAAGAAAGATTGGGGCGCTACATTCACTAACCCTAAAATCGTATTGCGTGGCAATCTTGGTCTGCGAGTGGAGCGTTTGCTCTCTGAAAAATTTTTGGCTGGCGGTGGTATTGTCTTTGCCTTAAAGGGCACGGTATATGAGGGTGATGTGGAATACTACAACTCCGTCACCTATGAGCTTGAACAAATTAAGGTTAAGTACACAAAAATTCTTACATACCTTGATCTGCCCCTTTATGCCAAGTACGTAGCCTCGCAGCGGCTTAAAATTCTGATGGGCCTGCAGCCTTCGTTTTTGTTGGCTGCAAAAATCAAAAATGATGAGAATGCCCGCACTGCATACCCCGACTTGCCCAAAACAGAAGATGCTAAAGATTATTACACTCCGTTCGATCTCGCGGCTATGTTTGGCCCGCTCTATCAGATCAATGATCAGTTAGCCATACAAGTGCTGATGGTGCCGNGGATTCTGAAAATGGCAAAGGCTGAAGCCTACAATAATGGGTCCTTCTCGGAAAGAAAGTACAAGGTGAATAATGCCGGATTATCGTTCACAATTGTTTATCTTATCCGTCAATAACCCTTCTTCATGATTTCTGCTGGTATTATAGAAGATGATGATCAGATCAGAAAGAGTATCCAGGATTATCTGAACCGCCAGCCTGGTTTCAGGTGCGATTGGTCATTCAATTCTATTGAGTCTCTTTTAATTCACCTCCATGAGGACAATTTGCCACAGGTATTAATCATGGATTTGGGCTTGCCGGGTATGTCGGGTATTGATGGTATGAAGTTGATAAAGCAACAACATCCGCAAATTGATCTGGTAGTCTTTTCGGTTTATAACGATCCACAANAAATTTTCGATTCGCTTTGTGCAGGTGCAACCGGATACCTGCTTAAGACCACCCCATTGGATGAGATAAAATCAGGCCTTGAGCTTTTAGTGAATGGAGGTTCGCCTATGTCGCCCCAGATAGCGCGGAAAGTAATCGAATTTNTTTCGCCCCGCGGCAAACGCGAAACCCCTTCGCCTTTATCGGCCAAAGAAAGAGAAATTGTAGTAGGGCTTGTGGATGGGCTAAGTTATAAACTGATTGCTGACCGGCTTCACATTTCAATCGAAACCGTGCGATTTCACATTAAAAGCATCTATCGGAAATTGCATGTGCACGGCAAAGCTGAAGTAATCGCTAAATCCTTGCGTGGAGAAATTTAACCGGGTATGTGTTACCCCATAAACAGAACTTGAATTAACGCTTAAACCTTTAAAAAACACTCTATGAAAACGAAATCGCTGTTTCTTGTCTTGTTTGCCCTTGTGCTGGTTACATTCACTTCATGTGAATTGTTTGAAAAGGCGGATGACGTAACTTTTAATGTGTCCGTTCCGCTGGATTTTGTGATAGATGAAAATGCTGATAATCCGGGTGGCGCAAGTTATTCTGACACTGAATTACTGGATGCCACTACCGATCCGGAGATTGCAAAGTATGCAGACAAAATAAATAAAATTGAAGTTGTGCGTATAACCTATACTATCTCCAATGCAGATCCTTCTTCTGTAGTTTTTAGTGGCGGTTCGCTGATGGTTGCATCGAACGGCAAGGTAATTGCCACGGCTTCTTCCGTAAGTTTAAGTAATACAGCCGAAACAGAACTCACCGCTGACCTGGACGGATTCAATGATCTGGCAGCCCGCCTGCTGGATGATAAACAGGAAATTGTCATGTTAAACGGAACCCTCTCCGAAACCCCGGTAAGCTTCAACGTGCGCTTTCGGTTTTATCTAAAGATTACGGCAGATGCACTCTAACACAGGGTTTATCCATTAAATCAAAAAGACCCCATATTGCGGGTCTTTTGTATTTTTACAACATGTTGGCTTATCGAATCTTGCTCCGTGCAGGTCTGATCCTGCTTTTAGGCGCTTCCGTTTTGCTTACGGCATGCAATGATTGGGAAACTATAGATTTAAGTACTTCTCAATCGGTGGTGTTTTCCATTAACGAAACAACCGTTAACAGCAGTGGTAAGGATTATGAGGTAACGGCTCCCATAGATATCCGCTCAAACCCCGAATTACTAAACTACCTAAAGCTAATAGAAACCGTTGAAATCAATCACATTGAATATACCGTGTCAGAATCATCCGCGGAAGATATCAGTCTGAACAATGGTGTAATCAAAACCTCTGCCGAATTGGATGTGGTTAAGGCGCGCTCCATTCCATTTTCCAATACCTCCGGTACGGGCGAATTCAACCTTAACCCGCCCGGTGTAAATGATCTTTCAACACGACTTAAAGGAACGGGTTACGATAACTTAAAACTCTTCGGGCGACTTACCCGCACACCCCTAACCTGTACGGTTACTGTTACCTTTCACATGCACGTTAAAGCCCGTGCTATCTGATCGATTTAAGGTGGTTAATGATCAACCCTGCATGTACCCGCGAGTTTTCAATAAACCATTTATTGGTTTTTAATCCACCAACAACCACACCGGCAAGATATAATCCAGGCACATTGCTTTCCATGGTTTGATCATTATATACTGGTGTATGAAATTCATCCGCACCAAATGTTACACCCATTGCCTTCATAAAATCAAAAGGNGGCTGGTAGCCCGTCATCGCCAATACAAAATCATTTTCTATTGTGATTTTCCCNTTGGGTGTTTTTACTTCTACCGTATGGGGCGTAATCCGCAAGATGGTTGAATTAAAGTATGCTTTGATCGATCCTTCTTTAATCCTGTTTTCAATATCGGGTTTAACCCAGTACTTCACGCTTTCGCGGATTTCACTTTCACGGATTATCATGGTTACATCCGCTCCTTTGCGCCAGGTCTCCAATGCAACATCAACAGCCGAGTTAGCTGCCCCTACCACGGCTACCTTTTGGGCAAAATAAGGATGCGGTTCATCGTAGTAGTGCTTTACTTTCGGTAAATCTTCTCCTTCAACATGTAACAGATACGGTAAATCGTAAAAGCCAAGCGCCAGAATAACTGCCTGGGCTGTGTACATCGTTTTAGAAGTTTCTATTTTAAAGTCATTCCTTTCTGTTCTGATCACGGATTTTACCGTTTCATATAAATGCACATTTAACTGCCAGCTGGAACATACCCTGCGATAATACTCCAGGGCCTCTGGTCTTGTCGGTTTAGGGTTGTTCGAAATAAAAGGAACTCCTCCTATTTCCAGACGGTCGCTTGTGGAGAAGAAGGTCATGTTATGAGGATAATGGTACAGAGAGTTTACCAGGCATCCTTTTTCAAGAATGAGATAACGCAAGCCTGCTTTTTTNGCTTCAATGGCACAAGCAAGACCAATGGGCCCGGCCCCGATTATGATTACATCCCATTTTACTTCAGGTTGTTGCTCCATCCTTACCTTGTTCTTTTCCTTTTTCAAAAGTACAAAATCAGTATCCGGTGATCTCTAAATAAATACCGGTTTTCCTTAATTTTAATCATCGGTTTTCACCACCATGTCGCAACACAATAATCGCAATCTGGTAAAGCGATACACACTCCTGGCAGTTGGTTCAGCTTTCTTGCTGGCCCTGTTGGCTCCACTTGGAAGTTATATTATCTGGATTTTGGGTGGCACTGCGTTGTACTTTGTTNTTTTGGCAATCTATTATTCGCCACGAAAGCTTAAAGCAACCTTTTCCGCACCACAAGCAGATCAAAAACCCNCGACAGCACAAACAACACCTAGATTTTCCACCCCTCTTTCTGCACAACAAAAGAGGCGGTTGATTTTTATAATTTTTGGTTTTTCCGCACTTGTTATCCTGATGTCCCTTTTTCTGGCCCTTGCCGGATTGGTTCAATCCGATAACGAAGCCCTACCGGATACCGATCGGCAAATACTTTTGTCCGATCCGGACAACTTAGATGCACTTACCAATATTGGTAATCAGTTTTTCAATGTTGGGCAATACGACTCCGCACTGTATTATTATAACCGGGTACTCAGGGTTGATGCACAAAACAGCAGTGGCCTTTACAACAAGGCTTTGGTCTATTACCGGATGCAGGACTACAACCAATCTGTTAATACTTTANAAAAATGCATAAGCTTCTATCCGGAGTATGCTGAGGCCCATGCCTTGTTAGGCGATAATTTTTATGTTCAGAACAATTATTCTGAGGCATTGGTGTGGTACCGAAATGCTTACACTCAAGGTGCCCGTAGTGCAGAAATACTTCACATCATGGGCTTCTTGTACGAACAACAACAGAACACAACCGAGGCTATTCGCCTGTATAAAGAAACATTGCAACAAGACAGCAGCCTGGTGCATGCTTATGAAAGACTTGCTGTGCTGGAGCCGGGCAGGCAAAAATACAACACATTGGCTGAAAAATGGCGCTATTAAAACTACTGGTTGTTGACCGCTGGTTGAATTACACCTGGCGCTTCCCTTTCTGCATTTTCTTTAGCATCTTCATGGCTTGTTCCGCACACGCATGAAAATTCTGGTTTTATTTTTCAGTTGCCTTTCAGGTATTGCCTTTGCCCAAACCGGCTCTGAAATTATTCTCTTCGATCTGAAANATAAAAAGAAAGCGGTTACGCTCTCCAATCCCCAAAACATAACCAACCATCCGGGTTATGATAACCAGCCCTCGTTTCATCCGGATGAACCGGTTATCTATTATGCCTCTTTTAATGAGCAGGGCCGCTCGGACATAAAATCTTACAATTACGAAACGCTAATAAGCAGTCAGGTAACCGAAACATCAGAACGCGAATACTCGCCTACACTCACCCCGGATAAAACGGGCATCTCGTGCATTATTCAGCGCGACAATGGCGCACAGGATTTAGGTAAGTATTCCTTGCAAGGAAAAGATCCTTATGTAATTATTGATTCGTTGGTGGTGGGCTATCATGTATGGGCTGATAACAGCCACCTGGCCTTGTTTGTTTTAGGTAAAGATGGTTCGCCCAACACGCTGCACTACCTGCGCCTGCCTACACAAGAAGATACCATTCTTGCAGATAACATCGGCCGTGCGCTGCATCGCATTCCCAATGAACGCGCCATTAGCTTTGTTCATAAAGTAACTGCGGATACCTGGCAAATAAAAAGGTTCGATCTTGAAACCATGCAGGTAAGTGTTATTGTCAACACCTTGCCCGGACAGGAAGATATTGCCTGGCTTCCGGACGGACGCCTGATAACAAGCGATGGCACCAAATTATTTGTTCTCCATCCCCAAAAGGAAAAAACCTGGAGTGAAGTTACGGTTGCCAACAGCAGTTTGTTAAAAGGCATTACGCGTTTAGCCGTAAGTACCAAAGGCGATAAACTGGCTGTCGTAGTCTCTGAATAAACCCCTTCTCCACTAACCACTCGCAATGATGAACTCATTTAAAAAATTCTTATTACCAAGTGTACTCGCCCTGGCATTTGCCTGTTCGCCCAGGCAGGAAGATCAAAACCTGGTTGTTACCGAACAAGTCAAAGCACGACTCGATTCCACACTTAAAACACTGGTTGACTCCGGGCGGATTGCCGGAATTTCCGCTTTGATTTTTGAAAAGAACAATGAGGTTTACTTCAATGCTTTTGGTTTTGCCGATCGTGAAGCCAACAAAGCAATGGATCGCAACACACGCGTGCGCATTTATTCTATGACCAAACCCATTACCGGTGTTGCGTTAATGAAGCTATACGAACAAGGCCTGTTTCAGTTGGATGATCCCATTTCAAAGTATGCGCCTGAGTTTACCAACATGAACGTTGTTACCGGGGCAGATGCCAACGGAAACCCCGTGTTGGTTCCTGCCAACCGGCCTATTACCATTCGCGATCTTACCCGCCATACCGCGGGTTTTGCACGGGCCGAGCATCCGGTGGTTGGCAAACTTGTAACCGAAGCCGATGTAATGAATACCAACAACACGCTTTCGCAGATGGCAAACAAACTGGCTACACTGCCGCTTGCGTTTCATCCGGGTGAAGAATGGAGCTATGGCATTTGTGTAGATATGCAGGCGTACCTGGTAGAGCGAATCTCAGGAAAACCATTTGATCAGTTTGTTAAAGAAAACATTACCGGCCCGCTCGCGATGAGTTCCACGAAATATGTACCCGAAGATATGAGTTTACTGGCGGCCATGTATGTTCGCCAGCAAGATGGAACCCTCAATCGAATTGCCGATTCATTAGCCAATAGTTTTAATGGTAAAACGTGGCCCCTGAAACCGGGTGGCTACGGACTAACCAGCAACATTGATGATTACATGCGCTTTGCGCGAATGCTGGTAAACGAAGGCACACTGGAAAACACCACCATTTTAAAACCCGAAACAGTAAAGTTGATGGCTACCAATCACCTTGCCGATAGTGTAACGGAGCGCATGTGGCTACCCAGCAAAGGCCAGGTTGGTTTTGGAATTGACTTTGCCGTACGTTTGAAACCACCGGTAAATGAAGAAGAGCATGCAGGCATTGTGGACGAGTTCTTTTGGGATGGGGCCGCCAGTACGCTTTTCTGGGTAGATCCACAAAATGAATTAGCCGCTGTTTTGTTTGTTCAGATTTTTCCCTTTGATAACACCGTGCATAATGCCTTTCGCAGAGCGGTGTATGGTCCATTTAAAAATCAAAATCCTTCGATGTAACGTTGAAAAATTTCCTGATCATATCACTTCTTCTCCTTGCCGCCTGTGGCAAAAAGGATAATCCCAAGGCGGACATAAATCCAGATTTCACTTACCGTGATTTTAAACCCGAAGGAAAAGTAATTCATGTTTCGCGCAAGCAATATGCCGATAATCTCTATGGCTTTTGGTTAGGGCAATGCATTGCCAACTGGACGGGCCTCGTAACCGAAATGGATAAGATCGGGAACATTGGTGAAATAAACACCGGCAATTTTTATACACGCGATGATTGGGGTAAACCCGATCAACCCAATATCTGGTCGCCTGGCAAGCCCAGTGATTTATCGCCCACCATCGATTTTGTTTTTAGAGGGACACAAGAAGTGTGGGGTGCCGATGATGACACAGACATCGAATACATGTATCAGCATTTGATGTTTGCAAATAAAACAAGTGTGTTAACACCTCAGCAAATCCGCCAGGGTTGGTTAACGCATATTAAGGCTGAAGAAGAAAATTACCTCTGGGTTTCCAATCAAAAAGCATTTGATCTGATGCGTGCCGGAATGTTACCCCCAGAAACCGGCCATGCGGCAAACAACGAGCATCACGCCATGATTGATGCACAACTTACCACCGAAATTTTTGGATTATTTGCGCCCACCCGCCCCGATGTTGCCTTGAAACTGGCACAACTGCCAATTCGCACAACTGCCGATGAAAGCATTGCAAACATTCCGGAGTTTTATGTAAACATGTATGCACTCGCAACGGTTGTAGATAATCAACTTTCAATGAAAGAANAAATTCTTTGGATGGCAGCAGAAGCGCGTAGGCTTATGAACGATAACGCAACTGCGGCTAAGATGTACGACTTTGTAAAATCAAAGTACGAAGCCGGCTTACCGTGGGAACAAACCCGCGACTCTGTTTATGTACGCTACCAGGTTAACCAGCAAGATGGCTACACCATCACTTCCCAAAATCTTTATTGCAACGGATGTTACGCTGCGGGTATTAACTACGCTGCCGGGTTGGTTAGTTTGTTTTATGGCGAAGGCGATTTTATTGAAACCATTAAGATTGGAGCATTGGCCGGTTGGGACTCCGACAATCCCACCGCCACGTGGGGCGGCCTGTTGGGTTTTATGCTGGGAAAAGCAGGGGTAGAANAAACTTTCAACAGGGTTTTCTCCAACCAGTTTAATATTCATCGTACGCGCCAGAATTTCCCGAACAATGGCCTCGATACATTTGAAAATATGGCCCGTACAGGAGTTTTTGTTATTGACCGGGTGGTTCAGGATGAATTGNGGGGCGGTGTTGACCTGACAAACAACGAATGGCTTATACCTGTTGTAAACTAAGCTGTCATTTCGTGATCTTATTCCCCCGCCAACGTTAACACAATATTCCACTCTTCATCTTTCACACTACCCACACTCAATCTGCTCAAACGGATCAGATCCATATTCTTCAAACGCTTATCTGCTTTTATCTGTGCCAGAGATACCGGGTTCTTTAATTTCCGCACCGGTTTAATATCCACCACCACCCAGGCTGTTTCTGTTGTGGTTGGATCCTGATACGCTTCTTTTACAACTTTTACAATTCCCACAATTTCCAGGCCTTCATTGCTATGATAGAAGAAAAGTTCATCGCCCTTCTTCATACTTTTCAGGTTATTGCGTGCCGCATAATTTCGAACACCATCCCAAAAGGTTTGCTTGTCTTTTACTAATTGGTCCCAACTGTATTTAAACGGTTCTGATTTAATAAGCCAATGTGCCATGCTAAATTTTCGAGTTATCTTTCTGGTGCTGCTTTCGTTAAAGATGGGTATTCATCGCGCAGCAATTTGCTATTGCTCACATAATCCTCCTTTGGCAATCCAGAGTTTTTGAAACTCCAATTGCAACAAACCTTCGCGCACAGCGGGNTCGGATTCGATTACTGCTTTATCCAGGTCGCCTTTCATGATGAGGATACCTCCTTCCTCATCGCCAAAGGATGCTTCCGTTACTACATTACCGGTTTTGATGATCTCTTTCAGGTAATCATCGTGTTTNTTAAAAGTGCGNGGAGCATCTTGTATGTTAAACTTGGCAATATGGGGGATGTAGCGAACAAAGTGGTAGGTAACCATTTCGTATTGTTCACCTACTGCGCAAGCTCCACCTACATGTGGAAAGTAAGGTAATACCTCCACGCGCCAGCGGTTGGCCTGCACCCCNGGATCGGTTTGCAACCACTCCTTCACCTGCTCAACCGATTTTGATTTGAAAATAAAAATGCCGCCACCACCATCAAATGGCCCGGCCGAAATCAACTTGCCTTCTTTAGCCAGCCGATTAATGTTTGCCAAATGACCATCCATTATTTTNTTCAACTCGGCTTCGGGCAGTTCGGTTTTATCTGTGCGTTTGTTCAAAAAAACAAAAATCAATTCGGGNGTTTGGGCGGTCCCCAAAAANGGAAATAACAGAATAATAAAAAGCAGATGTCGCATGTGAATAAAGTTAATCATAATTCTGCTTTAACCATTCGAAGTCGGGCTTGCCTTTTGTTTACTAACCAACAGCACGCCAAACAAAATGCATGCAGTTCCCACAAGCTGCAATCCAGAAATGGATTCACCAAGCAGGAAATAAGCCATGATTAGGGTGGATACCGGACCAATGCTTCCAACAATAGCCGCATTATCAGCGCCAATGCGCTTAATCCCTTGTACCACCAGGTACGAAGGAATTACGGTGGATAATATGGCCATCCACAATCCGTAGAAATAAACAGGAGTTGAAAATTCCCACAACGAAGTATCGGACGTTAACCAGAAATGAATCAACACGCCCATTGAAGCAAAACTCATGGCATAGCTGTTGAATTTTGTGGCCCCCACCAATGGAATCAGCCGGCCGCTGCCCACAATGTATGCAGCATAAGTAATGGCACAGATAAAAATGAAGAGCGAGCCGAGCAGAAAGTCTTTGTTTTGACCGGTATGCCAATCAACCTCGCCAACAAAAGCAATCAGCAACCCTGCATAGGTAATGACGAGCGCCACCCATTGAATGGGTTTGATCCGCTCTTTGAAAAATACGGATGACATCAGCAGCACCAGGGTGGGATAGATGAAGAGGATCAATCGTTCTATTCCGGCCGTTACATACTGCAGGCCAAGAAAGTCGAGCAAGCTGCTGATGTAATACCCCAAACAGCCAATTACGGCCACAGCCAGCCATTGGCGCGGGGTAAACCGAACATTGGTTTGTTTGCTGGATGAAACATATGCGGAAATGAGAAANAATGGAAGCGAGAAAATCATCCGAAGGGCCAACAATGAAATTGCATCTACCTCTGTATCGCGATAAGCAAGTTTTACAAATATTGCTTTGGTTGAAAAACAAATCGCCCCCAGCAAGGCAAGTAGCACACCGCCTACAAAAACGGGTTGTGGTTGTTTGGTTGCCATGCCGTGTTGCCTGGTGATAGAAGCTAATCGTTCAGGCTACACTTTTCCCCACTTCTGGTTCTTCATAGCGTGGTGGGCAGCCCGGGCCGCAAAGGCCATGTAAGTAAGCGATGGGTTTTGCGTGGAAGTAGAAGTCATGCAGGCGCCATCGGTAACATAAACATTCGGGCATGCATGCAACTGATGATCTTTATTGAGCAAAGAGGTTTTCGGATCTTTGCCCATGCGCACACCGCCCATCTCGTGAATATCCAGACCGGGTGCCCGTTTGTCATCGCGCACACGGATATTGATAAAGCCTGCCTTTTCAAACATCTCGGTCATCTGCTGCTGATAGTCTTTGATCATCTTTTCATCGTTGTCGTCATACTCCACATTAACCTTAAGCAAAGGAATGCCCCACGCATCTTTCTCTTCTTTGCTCAACGCAACAAAGTTTGTCTCTTTGGGTATGGTTTCGCCCATCATGTGTGATCCGATATTCCAATTGCTGTATTTGGATGGATTCAAGAGTTCTTCCTTGAGGGGCATTCCAATTCCACTTTGGTCTGCATAGTTAGATCGGCTGGCTGTAAAGCCGGCTGCATAGCCTCTTAAAAANTCGGTATCTTGCTTGTACAGATTTCGAAAGCGCGGAAAATATCCGCTAGTGGGTCTTCCGCCCGTAGTTCTATAATCCGCAAAACCTTCATACTCTGCCGAGATGCCCGCGCGATAATTATGAAATGCCACATACTTGCCTAGCAAGCCGCTGTCGTTACCCAAGCCATTCGGGAAACGGTTTGAGGTTGAGTTGAGCAGAACAAGATTTGTGTTAAGTGCGGCTGCGTTTACAAAAATTACATCCGCAAAGTATTCTTCCGTTTGTTTGGTATGGGTATCGACAATACGAACACCGGTTGCCCTGCCCTTTGTTTCATCGTAAATAATTGAATGCACAACGGCATCGGTACGCAGGGTCATGTTGCCGGTTTTTTCGGCCCAGGGTAAGGTAGATGCATTGGCACTGAAGTAGCCACCAAACGGACACCCGCGTTGGCATAGGTTGCGGCTTTGGCATTTTGCCCGGCCCTGTTGCTGATAATATTCCAGGTTACCGGTGATATGAGCACAACGTGCTAAAATCATGTGCCGGGTATCTCCGTAGTGCTTCTTAAGTTGTTCCTGAAAATATTTCTCAACAATGTTCAGCTCAAAGCCTGGCAGAAATTCACCATCGGGTAAGTTGGCAAGCCCGTCTTTGTTGCCCGATACACCGGCAAATTTTTCCACATGACTATACCATGGTGCTATTTCTTTGTAGCGGATCGGCCAATCAACTGCAAAGCCATCGCGGGCAGGGCCTTCAAAATCAAAATCGGACCAGCGCTGTACCTGCCGGGCCCACAACAAAGATTTGCCGCCCACCTGGTAGCCCCGAATCCAGTCGAATGGTTTCTCCTGCACATACGGATGTTCCTTGTCCTTGACAAAGAAGTGCATGGCGTCCTCACGAAAAGCATAACACCGGCTTACTACGGGGTTCTCTTCCTTTATTTGATTTGTTAACTGCCCGCGATGTTCAAACTCATAGGGCAGCATGTTGGTGGTAGGGTAATCGTGCAGGTGTTTTACATCGCGCCCACGTTCAATCACCAATGTTTTTATACCATGCTCGCATAACTCTTTAGCAGCCCAACTGCCGCTTAAGCCCGATCCAATTACAATTGCCTGAAAGGTGCGTTCTGCGGTTGCGTCTATGTTGAAATTAGCCATTGATTTTTGGGGTTGAGATGCTGTTGATCAAAACTGCGCCATTGTATTCTCCAGGTATTAAATGATACGGTTTTACCTGTGTCATGATGTACTCCGACATCATATAGCCTTGAATGGTGAACTGCTTGGTTATGCGCAAAAATTCAAGCATCGTCTTTTTACCTGCGTCTGCATCCTCGTCTGAAATTGACAACCCTTGTGTTACTACCCTTTCCTTATCGGTTTGCTCCAGTTTTGAAAATTTGCTGCCTGCTACTTCCTTGCTGAAGGCATCAAAGCCCTGCAATCCTTTCGTAAACATATCCTGTTGATCAGCCTGTACACAATCATTTACCATCACCAGTATAAAATCCTGCACGGCCAGATCTCCGGCTCCCTGAATGCTTCCTGCTGGAATAATTGTATCTGCAATTTGTGCCAATACGTTACGCATCGATTCTGTTACGCTCAGGTTTTGATAAGCCGACAGAATATCTTCCTTTTCAAAATTGCAGGAGGGTACGAGCACGGCTCCTCCGGTAATAATGGCCAGGTTTTTAAGTGCTTCTCTGCGATGCATGTGTATTTTGTTTTGATTTGATGAATCCGGTTGCCTTATGCAATTTGTAAAAGTTCAATGATATGTCACAATGAAATTCTTAGGTCGGATAAAAATTATCCTTGTCTTAACAACCCGGCTGGTCATGAACGTTTGTGTGAAGCGCGTTTTGTCTTTATCAACACATTCACCAGCTTCATTATTTCTTTTTCCGTATTATAAACATGGGGTGATACGCGAATAACATCACCACGGTAGGAGACAGAAATCTTGTTTTTNNCGCTACCTGCTTCTTAACTGTTATCATATCCAATTCTTCGGGCAGGCGGATACCAAACAAATGATAGGCCCGCGAACTTTCTTCCTCAATCCAGAAACCCGCTTCGCGCAAAAGCGCCAAAGGTTTTTGTGTAATAGATTTACAGTATTGCTGAATGGCCTGTGGTTTCCATTGGTTGATTTGTTTCAACGCTTCCAGCAGCATGGGCACCAGGATAAAATTGCTGTGTTCACCCACTTCATACCGCAACGCACCGGGTTGGTATTCGGGTTGGTAGTTTACCAGGCCTGCAAAGTTTTCGCTATGCAATCGGTTAATCCAGTTTTCCTCCACGGGTTTTCCATTATCAAAACTTTCGGCATAGTAAGCAAGCCCGATGGAGTAGGGCCCCATTAACCATTTGTAGCCTGCACAGATCAAGGCATCGGGTTGTATTTCCTTTACGCTAAACGGCAATGCGCCTACTGATTGTGTTCCGTCAATTACCAACTTTGCCCCCACTTCGCGGGTACGGGCGCGTATAGCTTTAAGGTTAAACCGGGTGCCATCTGCCCAATGTACATGACCCAGGGCCACCAACTTTGTGTTTGTATCAATCGCTTCGAGCAGGCGTTCATTCCAAATCTTTCCCCGGTTTGTTTTTGTATCCGGTGGCGATACAATTTTTAGCTGCACCTTGGTATCTGCCTGCAGCCGTTGCCAGGGATAATAGTTACTCGGAAATTGCTCGGCCGCCACAACGATGTTATCACTTGCCTTCACCTGTATATTGTTTGCTACATTGGCAAGGCCATAAGATACAGAGGGTATTAATACAATGCGGTTTGCGTCTGCATGAATGAGCTTTCCAAATTCTTTTCTCAATTTCTCAGAATCTNNGAAAAAATCCTTTGGAGAAACCTGCATTGGATTTCTCTTGCGCTGAATACCCAGCAAGCCTTGTCTTTCCACCGCTTTCAGCAAGGGCGACATATAAGCACAGTTGATATAGGTTGCCTGATTGGAAAGACTAAACTTAGCGCGCTGGTGTTTGAGATTGGCCATGGTGGTGGAGTTGATACGGGAAAGATGGAATTTTTTCACAAACCGTGCACAGGTCATTAAACTTATGGTTACAATTTCTGTCGAAGTGCAATACAATTGTAATTATGTTGGCGCCTGCAGAGATTTACAAGGGAATAGCATTTGTTCGAATCGGTCTTTTGCCGGCCGATCAGCAGGAGAAAATCAAAAGTTCTATCAAACAAGATCGGGTAATCAAAATTCTTATTGGCAACACCTTAGCTGAAGATTGTGTACAGTATCATGATTATAAAAGGTGGTTTGCCGAAGCGTTTCCTGCCCAGGTAATTACTCCATCCGCTATCGCACCAAGTGGTGCCAAACAGCCTATGGAGCTATTCCCATAAACCCCACAGGCACAATTTCCACCACATTGTTTCTTTAATCTGGGTAATATTTCATGTTGATTTTGTATGTATTTCAATGGTTTACCGGCCCCTATTCGGTTGAAAATCTGTCCTTTAGAAAGCACTTCTAAAATATGCGACCAGGCGCGACCCCAGTAGTTGTCCACAAAGAACAGATTAACGACAATAGGCCTAATATGGTGATTTTCAGATAATTAACAGGTAACAATCCGTTAATGTGGACAAGTGTGCAATTTTGTGGAATTCTATTTTGCATCATTTTTGGTGATTTCTAAGTACTTGAATTATACCTCCTTACTTGCGGGTTATGATCACAAACCTTACATCTTTAATTTTGGAAGTCATTAACAAACCGAATCGTTAAAATTCCCGTTTTTGCAACATGAAAAAGTCAATCCAGTTTGTGGTTTTAGGGGTTATCCTTTCGATAGCGGCTTCAGCCCAAACGATTAACCAGATAAAGCTAAAAGATTTACAAAAGTTGCTCACCACCAAAAGCGACCGCGTACAAGTAATAAACTTCTGGGCTACCTGGTGTGCTCCTTGTGTAAAGGAAATTCCGTTGTTCGAAAAGTTGAGGAGCGATAATAGTAACGTTGATATAACGTTGGTGAGTATGGACTTTGATCTCGATCCAGATCCCGCCAAGGTGGAACGCTTTGTAACGCGAAAGGCATTAAAAAATAAAGTAGTGATTTTAGCAGAGACAGACCCCAACTCATGGATTGATAAGATTGACAAAAGCTGGAGCGGTGCCTTGCCGGCTACGCTTGTTGTGAATACCCAAACCGGCAAGCGTAAACTTGTTCAAAAGGAATTACACGAGGGCGACCTCGAAAAACTGATAACCGAAGTAAGTAACTAAATGATTTAATGCTATGAAAAACTTGTTGTTGTCTTATTGGCCCTGATTGCTGTGGCTGCAAGCCCTGTGAAGAATGGTTTTGAAGTAGGCGATACCGCCATTGATTTCAAATTANAAAATGTAGATGGCAAAATGGTTTCGTTGGCCGACTTTAAAGATGCAAAGGGCTACATTGTAATTTTTGATTGTAATACCTGTCCGTATTCAAAAGCCTATAACCAACGTATTATGGATTTGAATACAAAGTATGCCGCCAAGGGTGTTCCTGTTATTGCGATTAATGCCAATGATCCCAAATCATCGTCAGGCGATTCATTTGAAGAAATGGTACGCATTGCAAAACAGAAGGGCTATAAATTTCCTTACCTGGTAGATGAAACACAGGAAATAGCAAAAGCCTACGGAGCCACCAACACACCGCATGTATTTGTGCTTTCTAAAGATTTGAAGGTGACTTACATCGGGGCAATTGATGATAACTCGCGCAAGGCCGATGCAGTAACCAAGCGCTATGTGGAAGATGCTGTAGATGCACTGCTACAAGGCAAAACTGCACCAACCACTAAAACCAAAGCAATTGGTTGTGGCATTAAGTGGAAGAGTGCTTAACAGAAGGAACACATTTAGAATGGAAGAGGCTGTCTCAAAAGTCGAAATAAGCGAGTACGTTATTCTGGCCTTGTGCCGGAATCGCTTTAAGAACCACAGAATCGAGATCGCGGAATAAATCCGCGATGACAGAAACGACTTTTGAGACAGCCTCTTTTTTATAGCCTTCCTGGCTGTGCTGCTAAATTACTTGTTGTCTATCCCCGGTATTTCTACCTTCTCGCCCCACACGTATTTATTAAACCATTGCCAGTTGTGCCACGTGGCGGCCAATCGCTCTTTCGGTTTGTTGATACCATGACCAAACCCCTTATAAACAATTAACTCAGCCGGAACATTTTTATCGCGCAAGCCTTGCAGCAACTCGTAGGCATTGGCAATAGGCACGCGTCTATCATATTCACCATGTTGTATAAGGGTTGGTGTTTTGGCTTTGTTGATGTTCGTCATAGGCGATGTCTTTTTATAGATCGCCTCATCGCTCCACGGAGTTGCTTTCAAATATTGCCGGGTAAACGGATGGATGTCGGTGTTTACATAATATGTCATCCAGTTGCTGATGCCCGCCCCAACGGATATCGCTTTGAATACATCGGTATTGGTTGTGAGAAATGCTGAGATGTAACCGCCCTGGCTCCAGCCCATGCAACCCATTCTGGTTTTATCAATCATCCCCTTTTTATCCAGGTAATCCACGCCACTCATTACATCCCACATATCGCCCACGCCTAAGTTTTTCACATTAAGTGATCGAAACGCCTCACCATATCCCTCTGAGCCTCGGTAATTCGGACGAAGGACCAAACATCCTTTGTCAAGCCACTGCAAAATGGGATATACATAGCCCGGTGCTGGTGTAGGTGTATCAATGCCGGTAGGGCCACCATGAACAACCACCAACAACGGGTATTTTTTAGCCGGATCATAGTTAGCTGGTTTGTGCAACACGCCTTCAATCGTTGCTCCATCTTTACTCTTCCAGCTTATCACTTCACTTTGCGCTACTTTCCAACCGCTCACCTGATCTGTAAATTTTGTAATCTGAATTGGTTGGGGATTTTTAATTTCTGAAATAAAAACCTCGTTTAACTGATTGCCATTACGCCCCACAAACGCAACCTTGCCTCCGTCTTGTGAACATGAAAAACTATAAATCTGCGCAGGAGAAGTAATAAGTGCTGTGTGTGTTCCTGTTGCCGGATCTACCCTAAACAAATGGCGTTGTGTCTTATTCCAGACCGATGAATAGATCCCGGTTTTTGTCCACGTAAATCCTGCTAAATCTTCATCCAGATTTTTNGCCAGCGGACGGATTGCCCGTGTATTTATGTGCATCGCATACAGCTTCGAGTTGGTATAAAAGCTGGACGTGGTGTCGTTTCCGTTGGTTGTAAATAAAACCTCATTCGAGTTGGGCGACCAATCTTCCAGCGCATCGGTACCGGCATTCGTAACTAATGGTATTATTTTNTTATCGGCCAATGTTAGCATTGAAATATCGGCCTTTAGAAAAGAATTGATCAGCGGATCGGGCTGGTGGGTAAATGCCACTTTTGTTCCATCGGGCGAAACAACAAAACCGGTAACTGTAAAATTGCCTTCCGTTAATCGTTGTGATTTGGGTAATTGAATACAGCCTGCTTTTACTTTTAGTGAATCAACCGTTTCGTAACAGGGTAGCTCTGTGTGATCCGTCTGGTTTGGGTCCACATCTACCCTCCACAAATGAGCGCGTGTAAATTCTTTGTCATCCGCTTCAAAGGTTCCATAACGCTTTTCCCGCTCTCTCTTTTGTTTTTCTTCACGCTCCGGTTTTACAAACACCAGGTGTGTGCCCGAAGGGTGCCATTCATAAAANGAAACCCCTTCCTCTTCCCGCGTAATGGCATGCGGCTCGCCTCCCTCGGTTCGCATCAGGTAAACCTGGTTTTTATTTCCCCTGTCCGATAAAAATGAAACCCATTTGCCATCGGGTGAAAACCGGGGCGCCATGCTGCTGTTGCGCGGGTTGTTGGTGAGTTGAAAGGGTTCTCCGCCTTCGCGCCACATCCATAATTCCATGTCGTACCGGTTATTATCCCAATCTGCCGTTTGAACGGTGTACACACCCGTTTTACCATCGGGCGAAAGCACAACATTGTTTACACTGCGCAGAGAAATTACTTGTTCAAAGGTGGGAACGCGTTGGGCTAATAAACAATGCGATAACAGGAGGAGCAGGAAAAGGCTATGTTTCATCTGTTTTTCTTTTAAGGTATTTTATACCTTTAGGTGGTTAGGTTTTCGAATAAAGAAAGATTGCTGCATTTATTTGCGTTTTTACACCGATGGAAATTCTTTTCCAACCCGAGAAACCTAATCCGTGTCTAAACCATAAAATAGAAATACATTATGACTATGCGTTTATTGACTTTTGTGATGATTCTTNTTGTGTTTTTATCGTGCGATGATAACACGCCTGCCGTATCGTGTGAAGGAGGAGTTACGGCTACCGTACGCGATCTTACCGGGTTAGATGGTTGCGGCTTTGTATTTGAATTACAAGACGGAACAAAGCTTGAGCCTTACTTGATTGGATTTTGTGGTACTCCACCCCTTCCAAAAGAAATAACCGAANAACCCGCTTTACAATTTTAAATGGGTAGATGGCAAAAGGTAATTATCGCTTATGAACCGGCTGAAGGAGTTGGCAGTATTTGCATGGTGGGTCCTATTGTAAAAATAACCTGTCTGCAGGAGGTTCTTACTAACAATGAAGAGCTATGAGAGCATTCGGTTTGATTTTTATTGCCTTTCTGTTTGTAAACATGACGTGCGAAGAGGCGGGCATTGATGCCCCTGCCTGCATACAAACGCTAATCAAAACGGATCCGCAACCCATTGAGGTATGGCGTTACAAGTTCGATGGCCAAATGGTGTATTATGTGGCAGCCGATTGTTGCGATCAGTTCAATTCTGTTTATGATTCCAACTGCAACCTCATCTGCCATCCATCGGGCGGTATTGCCGGTGGTGGCGATGGCCAGTGCCCTGAATTTCACAATACGGCAACGGATGGGGTGTTGATCTGGAAGAAAAAGTAGCGGCTGTTTAAAAAGTCATTCCGTCTGACGAATTCATTTCGCGATCTGGATTCTGCTGCTTCGTATGCTCTTATTTCGACTTTTGAAACAACCTCTTCCCTCTTTACTTCTTTGCAAACATATAATCTACCGTTAGGTTCAGCATGGCTTTCACACCCGTAACAAAACCCGCCTCATCAATTATAAAATCGGGTGTATGGTGTGAGGGTGCCTTTGCCGGATCCATATCCGGTGACATGCCCCCNAGAAANAAGAAGAAGCCCGGAATTTCTTTTTGATAAAACGCGAAGTCCTCCGCGCCTGTTATCGCATTTATTTCATAAACCTTGTCAGCCCCGGCCGCCTTCTGTAAACTCGGAACCATTTTATGCGTGAGAGCCGGATCGTTATACGTTACAGGTGTTCCCCTCCGAATAGTTACTTCTGCTTTTGCCCCTGCACTTTCAGCAATTTTAGTTGCTGTAAGCTTAATCTTCTCATGAATTATATCCTGCATTTCGGTATCCAGTGTGCGGATGGTTCCGGCAAANAATGCTTCTTCGGGAATAATGTTTTCGCGAATACCCGATTGAATTCTGCCAACAGAAATTACCGCGGCCTCNCGGGTAAGTTCTGTTTGTCTGCTGATAATGGTTTGCAGGCCGTTAATAATCTGGGCTGATACTACAATAGGATCAACACTCATCCAGGGTGTAGAACCGTGTGCCTGGCGGCCCAATACTTTTATGGAGTAGTTATCGGCAGCAGCCAATAACCCACCGGGTTTGTAAGTAAGCTCGCCTATTGGCGTGCCTGAACTAACATGCAAGCCAAAGATCACTTCTACCTTTGGATTTTGCAGTACGCCTTGTTTCACCATCAACTCCGCACCCCCTTCTTCGTCAGCAGGCGCACCTTCTTCTGCGGGTTGAAAAATAAATTTGATCGTTCCTTTCAGCGCTGCTTTGTTCTTTACCAGAATTTCTGCCACACCCATTAATATTGCTACGTGGCTATCATGGCCGCAGGCATGCATTACTCCGGTTTCCTGGCCATTATACGTGGCCTTTACTTTCGATGCAAANGGCAAGCTGTTGCGCTCGGTTACGGGTAGCGCATCCATATCCGCACGCAACGCAATTACAGGGCCGGGTTTACCGGTTTCAAGTAACCCCACAACACCTGTGTGTGCTACCCCNGTTTGAATTTTAAGTCCGATTTTTTTAAGNTGTTCGGCAATATAGGCCGCGGTTTGTGTTTCGCGATTGGAGAGCTCCGGGTTTTGATGCAAATGCCTGCGCCATTCAATTACACGCGGTTCGATTTCTTTAGCTTGTTGATTGAGTTTGGTTTGTAGCTTGGGGTTTACCTGGGCTACCACCGAAGTTGTAATCAGGCTAATGATGAGTAAGAAGTATTTCATAGTCAGGTTAGGGTTAGCGTGTATTCTGTTTTTATTTTTCCAGCCTTCGGCATAATCTAAGGTTACGTTCACCAATGCCTTTACACCGGTAATCATAGCCGCTTCATCAATCATAAAATCGGCTGTGTGGTGCGTGGGCTGCGCGGTTAAATTCATGTTAGCCGGGTATGCGCCCAGAAAGAAAAAGAAACCGGGTACTTCGCGTTGATAGAAAGAAAAGTCTTCGGCCATGGTAACCGGTTGAGTAACCACCACATTTTCTTTACCTGCCGCGCGTATCAAGGAGGGTACCATTTTATTAGTAAGTTCCGGATGATTCACCGTTGCCGGATACATCACCATAATGTTTACCTCGGCCGTAGCGCCTGCACTCTCGGCAATTTTTTCGGCTGTCACTTTTATTTTCTCATGTATCTTTTTNTGCATGGCATCATCAAACGCGCGAATGGTTCCTTCCAGCGTAGCGGTTTCAGGAATAATATTTCTGCGCACACCGGCATGCATGCTGCCTATGGTAATTACANNGGCTCCTGCTTTTGTTAATTCTGTTTGCCGGCTTACAACGGTTTGCAACCCCTGAATAATTTGTGCGGATACCACAATCGGATCAACACTATCCCATGGCGTAGCCCCGTGCGCCCCTTTGCCTTTCACTTTTATATCTACACCATCCACCGATGCCATTAAACCTCCCGCGCGATACGCTATTTGTCCCGATGGCAACAGCGACTGAATGTGCAAACCAAAAATAGCATCCACGTTGGGGTTTTTCAAAACACCGTCTCTCACCATCCGCTCAGCACCCGCAGGCCATTCATTGGCGGGCGCTCCTTCTTCTGCTGGTTGAAAAATAAACTTGACGGTACCTTTTAATTCTGCCTTGTGTTTGGTTAAGATTTCGGCCACGATTAACAACATAGCCATGTGTGCATCATGACCACAGGCATGCATTACCCCGGTTTGCTGGCCGGCAAAATCAGCAACCACTTTAGAGGCAAATGGCAATCCGTTTCGCTCGGTAATGGGCAGGGCATCCATATCGGCACGAAGCGCAACAACAGGGCCCGGTTTGCCTCCCTTAAGCAATGCAACCACGCCTGTTTTGGCTACCGGATATTGCACATCAAGCCCGAGTGATTTTAAAAAGTCAACCACTTTTGCACTGGTTTTAATTTCCTGGTTTGATAGTTCCGGGCTTTCATGAAAGTACCTGCGCAATTCAATTAGTTTGGGTTCAAGGGTTTTGGCCTCCGCATCAACCCATGTTATTTTAGTTTTNTCCTGAGTTTGTAAAAGCGTTACACTCAATAAACAGAAACTAACCAGCGCTGTTTTCTTCATGACCATTCGTATTCAGTTTTACCAAAGGTATAGAATTCAAGGGCTCTTTAACAGCACATATTTTGCAAGGCCTGTAATAATTCTCTAAGTTGCTCACCAGATTATTTTGTAAATCCTTTCCATTTATGTTCAGCCGCATTTCCTTTTTCCTGTTGTTTTCTTTTACAGCAACCTTTGCACAACAACCCATTCGCAAATCAATTGAACCCTCCACGCGGGCTATTCGAAGAGATGTGCCGCTTACTAATTCCATTCGCAGAGCGCTGGATGCCGGCACGCGCGATTTCTCTGGAAAACCCGGCCCAAACTATTGGCAACTAGAAACAGATTTTTCCATCAACGCCAGTCTTGATCCGGCAACGCAAACCATTACCGGTTCAGAAAAGATTACAATCCGAAATAATAGTAAAGACGACCTCAAAACACTCGCGCTTCGTCTTGATCATAACATTTTCAGAGCCGATGTACCTCGCGGTTCTTCCACCCCTGCCGAAACCACCGAGGGCATGATTGTAACCAACATCAAAATAGCCGGCAAACAAGTTGATCTGAAAGCTACACCTGCCNCCCGTAACCAGGCCCCTAAACTGGCTGTACTAAATCTAAACCGAACAGTAGCCACCTTAATTTTAGATGAACCGATAAAAGCCGGAACAACAGCCGAACTTGAAATACAATGGCACACCAAATTACCCGGAGGAACGAATGGCCGTGGCCACCGCATGACACAACGTTTCGACAGCAAATTGTTTCAGCCTACACAATGGTTTCCTCGCCTGGCCAAGTATGACGACCTGCGCGGCTGGGAAACAAGTCCGTACCTGGGGCCAGCAGAATTTTATAACAACTTTGGGCGGTTTGATGTGCGCATAACGGTACCGNGGNGTTGGATTGTATCGGGCACCGGTGTATTACAAAATCCCCACGAAGTGTTAACCGAAACCACGCGTCAGCGGTTATCTACTGTTTTAAATTCTGATGAAGAAATAACCCTTGTGGGTGAGGGCGAGCCCCGCACGGCCGCAGGCGAAAAACTTACCTGGCATTTTGTTGCCGATAAAGTAAATGACTTTGCCTGGGCTACGGCCGAAAATTTTATCTGGAAAGCCACGCGTGCCAATATTCCTGAAAAAGGATATGTTCCTATTTACATGGTGTACTTACCCGAACGCGCTAAATATTTTGAACGTGCCGGTAAGATTACACGCCATGCAATGGAATACTATTCAAAACTATGGGCACCCTATCCCTTCCCGCAACTTACTCTCCAGGATGGACCCAGTGCAGGTATGGAATACCCGATGGTAATAAACTCTAACCAGGGTGCGGCCGATCATGAAACAGCACACCAATGGTGGCCCATGATGTTAGGCACAAACGAAACCCGGTATGGGTGGATGGATGAAGGCTTTAATCAATACATGAACATTCTGTCGGATGCGGATGCAGAAAATAAACCGTATAACCTCGATGGCCTCGGTCAAAGCTATGGGAATATGAGTGGAGAAGAAAGTGAAGCCCCTTTAATGTGGAGCGCGAATGATGCGGGTTCCGGGTATGGATACCAGACCTATTTGAAAACCCCGCTCATGCTTTCCATGTTGGGAGGCATAGTAGGTGATGAGGCCGTAATTAATGCCATGAAAGCCTATACCAAAACATGGAGTTATAAACATCCATCGCCCTGGGATTATGTGTTCTTTATGAACAACCAACTTGGTCAGGATTTAGAATGGTTCTGGTATTACTGGCTCTGGACAACAGAATCTGTAAATGGTTCTATTAAAGAAGTTAAAACCGCCAAAGGCAAAACAACCGTAGTGGTGCACCAGGCGGGAGGCATGCCATCGCCCGTAGTGCTAAAAGTAGAGTTTGAAGCGGAAGGCCCTGCTTTGAAAAAGATGGACAATGCAAAAATGATAGATGCGCACACTGCCATTGTAACCTGGCCCGTATCGGTATGGTTTGATGGCAAACGCACATTTGATGCCCCCTTAACTTTTGGTGCACGCAAAATCAAANAANTTACACTCGATCCACATGGCCGCTTTCCTGATAACGAGGTGAAAGACAATGTGTGGCCGCGCGAATAGCTCCAGTAGTTATATGGTTATTTAAGTGGTTTGCAAGCGGTTGGTTGAGGCCTTATTTTGCCCAATCAAATGAGCCGTGTTGCCTTTATAATTTTCTATTTTGTTTGTCTCCGTGTTTTTGCACAGGATGTTGATTCGCTGCGGCAAGCCTTGCGCTTGTCAGCGGGCGAGTCAAAAATTAAAACACTAAATGCATTGTGCTATGCCTATGCCTATGTACAGGCCGATACGGCCCGTGCCTATGGTATGCAGGCCCTGTCCTTGCAACCGGATACCGACTCTGAGTTACTGGCCGAAACATTGCATTACCTTGCTATTACTTACCAGGTACAAAGCCACTACCCGGAAGCATTGAGCTACGATGAGCGGTCGCTTCAAATCAGAACACGCCTGAAAGATTCATTGGGCAGGGCCGATTTATTTCTCTTTTTCATGACACCCATTCGCATTGCCATCGCTGAAGACAATACGTTTGCTCTCAAAGCCATCGTGGAGAAGCTTCGCACACCGGAATTTATCATTAAACACACCGCTTTTGATGGCAATCTGTTATTGCATCTGCAGCAAGACCCCTTGTGGATTTAGTATTAATGGATATTCAAATGCCGGGTTAAATGGAATTGAGGCTACGCGCCAACTCACACAAAAATATCCGCACATCAAAGTAATTATGCTTACTACGTTTGATGATGACGAANAAATTCTGGAAGCCATTATGGCCGGGGCCTCGGGCTATCTTTTAAAAGAAGAACCCGCAGAGATGCTTTCGCGATCCATTAAAGAAACCACTTTGGGCGGGGCCTCCATGTCGGCCGCTATTGCCTATAAAACCCTTGCGCTCCTGCGCAACCCAATAACACACATGATTCCAAAACAAGATTTTGGATTAACTGCGCGTGAGATTGAATTGCTGGAACAATTANAAAGAGGCCTTACTTACGACCAGGTTGCGGCCAATCTTTTTATCAGTAGCGGCACTGTGCGCAAACACATTCAAAACATTTATAGCAAGCTTCAGGTAAACAACAAAACCGAAGCGGTTCAAAAGGCCATTCAAAACCGGTTGGTTTAAAAAACCGCTATCTTTACTGCATGAACTGGGTAAAGATTTTCAATAGTTCGCAAGAAGCATTCGATCGGGTTGCTGATCATCAGCCGCGATTGCTTGTGGTTCATGAAAAACACATTTGCCTGGTGCGACTGGAAACCTTCTCTGCTGTAAGCAACCGTTGTACTCACAATGGAGAATCGTTAAGCAAGGGAAAAGTAAACTTTGCGAATGAAATCGTGTGCCCTTTGCATGGTTACCAGTTTGATTTACACACAGGGCGCGAGTATCAGCAGCGCGCGGCAGACCTGGAAACTTTTCCCATTAAGATTGAATCCGATGGGGTTTATATTGGTCTGTAAAATGTTTCTAACTTTCGGGCGTTAGTTGTTTGCATGAAATTGAGAATTCTTATTTTANTTTTTACTATACCAATTACTGCCNGGGCGCAACTGGCTCACACACCCTCAAGTATTGAAAGTAGCCTTGCTCTTACTAACACTGTGCCCGAAGGGTTGTTGGCACAACGCTCTGTGGTATTGGTAGCGGGCGCTATTCGTCCGAAAGAATTGGAAGAAACACAANAAGCCTTTCAACAAACCGGCATCGATGCGGTATCCTATTTTGAAAGCAACCGGGTATTGGCTGGGGCCGATCCGCAACAAGCTTTTGCAAAATACCTGAATACACGCAACATCTCTTTCATCATTCTGTTCTCTAAATCGGCCTCTTCTTATTCGTTAACTNTTTTTCGCTTTAATGGAAAAGCAAATTTGTTTGATGCGGGTGTTAGTGGCTGGCATCAAAATCACACCTCTTTAAAAGAACTCTTATTAGTGGTATTCCGCTTTGCAGTAAGTAATCAGAAAAAACAAAACTTGCTCATAAACGATTTCCCGGAAACAGGAAATAATTTTAAATATTTTGATGGCGGACGCAACGAGGTTTATACTGCGCTTGTAAAATCATTTAAGGTGGCGGTTCCATCTATGGGAAATGAGAAAGATGATGCGCAGCTTGAACAGATACTGAAAACACATTTCCCGTTAAAGTATGAGCTTGTAAATGCCGATATCCCCGAATCAGAACTTGAGGCAAAAGGCTTTAAAACTATAATCCGCTTTATGCACACGACCGGGGCTATTGCCCGCGAAATTCTGGAATATGATCTGTCTAAAACCGGAAATATGCTTTCTTCCGCAGCAATTATAAACAACGAAGCACAACTAAAAACGATTCCGGCAAATACAATCATTTATAAGTTCTATGTAAAGCAGTTAGAGTTTGGAAATCTTTTTCTGGGCAACGTGTGGGATGCTGACACCGATTGGCAGCAGGCTTTAATCAATCACTTGTATCACATGCGCCAGCAATTGAATTATTAACACTATGAATCGTGGTGAAGGAGTTTGACTACCGGCTTTTCTTGCAACACCTCCGCAATTCAAACACTAAAATTATTCTTGCCCGGGTAACATTCTATCGCTACCTTTGAAAATCCGGGTGAAAACCCGATTTTTAAACTTAACCGGGGCATTCGCCTATAATTTTTAGTAATGAGTTTTCTTCACAACAAATGGGTTACGCGTAGCATCCTTGGCATTTTTGTACTGGGAATTACAATCGGTTTGTTTNTTCTGATCGACAGTCAAACATCATGGCTTTCGCAAGATGGCGATTATGCTTCGGAACCTGACTCTATTCCACACGTAGAGCGCGAAATTATTCTTCCGGTGTTTATGCACGGAATGGTGGTAAACAATTTATCGGTTGTAGAAGATGAAGTANAANAAAACCAACGCTTTACCGATCTGCTGGAGGGCTATTATGTTTCGCCTTCCGTAAAGCAACAACTTAACCTGTTGCCCCGCTCGGTCTATGATTTCAGGAAAATAGCCGCACACAAANAATACACCTTATTGGTAGAACACGATTCGTTAAAAACAATTAAGGCCTTAGTGTACGAACCAAACCCGATTGATTATGTGGTATTTCATTTAAAAGATTCGCTGCTGGTAGAGGCCTGTCAGCGCAAAGTTGATACCCTTCAGCGAAGCATCTCGGGCCGTATCGAGTCCACCCTTTCCCACACCATCGAAGCGATGAATATTTCGCACGATCTGACCAACAAGTTTGTAGATATTTTTGCCTGGCAGGTTGACTTTCAGCGTTTGCAAAAAGGCGATCAGTTTAAGTTGATTTATGAAGAGAACATCGTAGAAGAAAAACCCGTGGGTATCGGGCGCATTCTCGGTGTTTACTTCGAACATTCCGGAAATGGATATTATGCCTTTCCTTTCGACCAGNGAAATGGACCCGATTATTTTGATGAGGCCGGAAACAGTTTGCGCAAAGCCTTGTTAAAATACCCGATTGAATTTACGCGCATCAGTTCGCGTTATTCGCAAAACCGGTTTCATCCGGTGGTTAAAGTTTTCAGGCCGCACCTGGGTACCGACTTTGCTGCTCCTACCGGCACTCCCATTCGTTCTGTAGGTGATGGAATCGTGGAAGAGGCACAATACAAAACCAACAATGGGAACTATGTAAAGATCCGGCATAATGGCACCTACACAACCGGCTACCTGCACATGTCTAAAATTGCCAGTGGCATAACACCCGGCACACGTGTGCGACAGGGGCAAACCATTGGTTATGTTGGCAGCACCGGCCTGGCAACCGGCCCTCACTTATGTTACCGCTTCTGGAAAAATGGTGTGCAGGTAGATGCCCTCTGCGTAGAGTTGCCCCCATCTCAACCTATTGATGCCAATTTCTTTCCGGCTTTTGAACAAGTTAAAACCGAACTTATTAAGCAGCTGCAATTAATTCCTTTTCCTGCACGGGAAGAACTGCCGGAAGTGGCCATGCGCTAAGACACGATTAATTTGCACAATTTTCCTGTTACTTTTTTGTTCTTAAAGTAACTTACCACCAAATCCTGCGGGCATGAGGTTACGGGCTATAATCGGATTACTGTCGCTTATCACATTTAGCAGCTACGCACAAAAAGTTGGTCTTGTATTAAGTGGTGGTGGTGCCAAGGGCATTGCGCATGTGGGTGTTTTAAAAGCCCTGGAAGAAAACGAAATTCCGATTGACTATATCACCGGCACTTCTATGGGTGGCATCATAGGCGGCTGTTATGCAGCCGGCATGAGCCCCAACCAAATTGAAGAGATTGTACTCTCCAATGAATTTTTAGAATGGGTTACCGGCAAGTTGGAAAGCGGGCATAATTATTATTTCACTCGCGATGATGACAACGCGGCCTTTCTTCGGCTTAACCTTTCTCTTGATTCGACTTTTTCAATTTTATTCAACACCAGCCTTGCCAGCGATCTCTCTCTCAACTTCGCTTTGGCCGAAAAATTTGCACAACCCTCAGCCATTGCCCGTAATAATTTTGATAGCCTTTTTGTTCCCTTGCGTGTTGTTGCTTCGGATATTTTTACGCAAACCGCCCTTTCGCTTGGCAGTGGCTCACTAAGCGATGCCATCCGGGCCACGCAAACCGTACCCTTCTTTTACAGCCCCATTCGTATTGATGGCAAATATCTTTTTGATGGTGGTGTTTATAATAATTTTCCTGGCGATATAATGCAGCAAACCTATAACCCGGAAGTAATAATCGGTAGCAACGTTTCGTCTAAAGTGTTTGAAGAATATCCTTTTGGAAAAGACGATAAGTTAATTGCACGTTCGCTCTTATACATGTTTCTTGATAAGTCTGATCCTTCCGATATTCCCGAAAGCGGGGTGTACATTCAACCAAATCTTGCCAACTACACTTCTTTTGATTTTGCACGGGCACAGGCTCTAATCGATAGTGGCTATGTACAAACCATGAAACAGATGCCTGAAATAAAAAGCAAAATAGCCAGGCGCGTTACCTGCGATGAGGTTGCTGTCGCCCGCAATAAATTTAATAACCGAAGCGCTCCGTTTATAATAGACCACCTTGAGTTCAATGGGTTTAATGAAAACCAGCAAAAATTTATTAATCGGTTTTTCAAAAGCGGCAAGCGGCCGCTCACATTTGGTGAAATCAAATCCGGATTTTACCGCCTTGTTTCAGAAGACTACTTTAAGAATCTCTACNCCGGGTTTTCGTTTAACGAAGAANAAAACAAGTTTAATTTCATTCTTTCACAAAGACCACAAAACAACTTTCCGGTCGATTTTGGTGGCGCCATCGCAACGCGCGGTATCAGTCATATTTACATGGGCATTAATTACTATTATTTCAATCGTTCGCTCACCCACGCCAATCTCAACTTTTACCTCGGAAATTTTTATAAATCCCTTCAACTAAAAACACGCATCGATATTCCCAACCGTGGCGTTTATTATCTCGAGCCTTCCGTTACTGTTAACAACTGGGATTTTCTGCAAGGCCGCGATTTATTCAGACGCACCACAACCNCCACTGTGCTTTCGCGAATAGACAGAAAGGTGGGGGTAGATTTTGCTATTCCTTTTGGGAAAAACTACAAGCTTACTGTAGGAGGTGCTTATATTAATAACCGCGACCAGTTTGTAAATTCTTCTGTAGTTGTATCTACAGATACACTGGATGTGTTGCGTTTAAGTGGGTTTCGATCAGAGATAGCCTTATCTTCCAATACACTTAATCGCAAACAATACGCATCAACCGGTAGAAATTTCTCTTTGTCATTAAACTGGTTTTCACTGAACGAAAAACTGATTCCTGGCAGCACTTCTTTGTTGACAGAAACCCAATCATCTCCACGCAACTGGTTAAGGGCACGAATAACCCTGGAACAGTATTTTAAANAAGGCATTTATAGTTCCGGCTATTTACTGGATGGCGTTCTTTCAAACCAACCCGCCTTCAGCAATTACCAGGGCTCCCTGATCAATGCCNCCGGCTTTAATCCAATACAGGATAGCCGCACCCTGCTGCTCGAAAACTTCAGATCCTATAATTATGTAGCTGGGGGTTGGAGAAATGTATTTGCTGTTCGCAAGAGTCTTGATTTCCGTTTGGAAGGTTATCTGTTTAAGCCCCTGGAGGCATTGGTGCCCGGTCAAAATCAGGAAGTTGTTTTTAGCCGAGATCTTACCAAAATCTATTTTGCCGCTACGGCCGGCTGGGTGCTACATTCATCCGTTGGGCCAATCAGCTTAAGTGTGAATTACTATGATGACACACAAAACGAACTGGGTGTTTTATTGCATGTAGGATTTTTGCTTTTCAACAAATCGTCAATGGACTAACAATCACCTGATTTAAGCCTCATTAGCCAGGTATTGTATGATGCCCCACCATGTAATTATTTTCCGCTTTTTTAATTTTTACCTATGTTTATACTCCGATTTTAACACCCTTTCGGGAAACCTATGACCAACCGATTTCTATTGTTTTTCTTATTTGCCACATCCCTGTCTGTCTCCGCCCAGTCAGTTCAGTGGGCTTCCAAGGTTTTAGACGTTTCAAGCGAACTCACCNCCGTGCAATATTCCGCACAGCAAGCCCTGGGCAAACCAAATGTTTTACCAGCAGGTGGACAAAACNCCGGTGCATGGACGCCCGACAAACCCAAGCGGAGTGAGTTTATTAAGCTTGGGTACAGTAAGCCTATGCAAATTCAGCAAATAGCAATTGCCGAATCATATAACNCCGGGGCATTGTATAAAGTATTTGTGTATGATGAAGCCGGCCGCGAATACCAGGTAAATACATTTAACCCAATGGCTGTACCCTTGCAGGGGCGCATGCTCAATGTGTTTGTTGAANAAACTTCGTATAAAGTTGCTGCCGTTAAGTTAGAGTTTGATGGTAGTGCCCTGCCGGATTATTTCTCTGTGGATGCGGTGGCCATCTCCGATTCAAACATTCCTATTATTGCTGATATCAATTTGCCAGAACTTTTAAGCAAGGGCCTGGTGGTTGAACGCCTTGATACAAACGTTAACAGCGATTACAGCGAATACAATCCCCTGCTTTCGCCCGATGGAAAAACCCTTTACTTCAGTCGCAAAAATCATCCGGAAAATGCCGGGNGTATAAGTGATAAAGAAGATATCTGGTATTCTGAACTTGGTGCCGATGGCAAGTGGACCCTAGCTAAAAACATGGGGTCGCAATTCAACAACAACCAGCCAAACTTTGTAAACACCGTATCGGCCACACCCGATGGAAAGTCTGTAATTCTGCTTTTAGGAAACAAGTATCTTGAAAAAGGTAAGATGGTAGCTGGCGTTTCTATTAGTTCAAACATTGGCGGCACCTGGAGCGATCCTAAACCCCTGGAAATAGAAAACGATTATAATTACAACGAAAAGGCAAACTATTTTTTAGCCAATACAAGAAAAGCCCTGCTCATGTCTGTTGAGCGCGATGACAGTGAAGGAGGACGCGATTTGTATGTAAGTTTTGAAAAAGAAGATGGCAAGTGGACCCAGCCGCTTAATCTGGGTAAATCAATCAATACGGTTGGCGAAGAGTCCGCTCCCTTTCTGGCATCAGATGATAAAACGCTCTACTTTTCATCCAATGGTTTTAGCGGATATGGTGGCAGCGATGTGTACATGTCTAAGCGCCTGGACGACACGTGGACAAACTGGTCTGATCCCGAGAATCTCGGACCAGACATCAATACAACTCTGGACGATCTCTTCTTTAACATTCCCTCCACCAGCGAGTATGCTTATTACTCACGTGGCGTAACGGTTGATAACTCTGATATTTTCAGAGTGAAAATGCCCATGTTTATGACTCCCGAACCCATTGTTATTGTAAAAGGCAAACTGGTTGATGCCAAAACCGGAGAACCCATTGGCGCAAAAATTATTTATGAACGTTTGCCCGATGGAAAAGAAGTTGGTGTAACCTACTCCGATCCGAAAACCGGAGAGTATGAAATTCATTTACCGGGCGGTCATTTATATGGATTCCGGGCTGAGGCTGATGGCCACATTTCAGAAAACCAAAATCTGGATTTACGCGGATTTACAAAAGATGGTGTGCTGGCCGATAAGAACATTACACTGGCACCGATAGAAGTGGCCGTGGTAGATGTAAACACAACTATTAAGCTGAACAACATCTTCTTTGATTTTGACAAAGCTGTGTTAAGGGCCGAATCGTTTCCTGAACTGAACCGAATAGTTACGATGATGAAAGAAAAGAGCACGATGCAAGTAGAGATTGCCGGCCACACCGATCCTATTGGTACTGAAGAATACAACTTAGGTTTGTCTAAACGCAGGGCTAATGCGGTAAGTAACTACCTTATCAAACAAGGTGTAGAAGCCGCGCGCATAAACACCGTGTTCTTTGGCGAGAGCAAACCAATTGATACAACACAAACCCGCGAAGGAAATCGCAAGAACAGGCGCGTTGAGTTTAAAATTTTAAAGTTGTAAAATCATGAGGGTTCTTTTTGCTGCTTTGCTTATCGGTTTCTCATCGGCTGCCTTTGCGCAAGCCGATACTTTGATCTACGCACAAGGCAACATTACCAGTGCGGCAACAAAAGAACCTGTTGTGGCGCGTATATCGTATCAGAGCCTGCCCTATGGAAGTAAGGTGGGCTTTCTTTCAGGAAGTTCATTTTTGTTTCCCNTGTTTGATAATGAAAAGTACGCCATCATTGTAGAGGCCGCTGGTTATGATCCGGCCAAATACATCCTGGATCCGGCCGAGGCTAACAGCGAAAGAAAAGTGCTTCGTAATATTGAGTTGGTGCTTCCGGGTGGTGCTTCAAGCAATGCAGAAAATACACACACCGCAGGCAAAGTATTACGCCTTAATGATTTGATTTTTGATGCCGGTCGGGCTGTAATTTCCAATTCATCCTATCCTGAACTGGATAAGGTAGTGGTGATGCTCAAANAAAATCCCCGCATGGTAATTCAGTTAGAAGGCCATACCGATGTTCGCGGAAACGCAGCCGCCAATATGAAACTATCTGAAGAACGGGTTAAGGCTGTTAAGTCCTATCTTGTTTCGAAAGGAGGAAGTAAGGGCCGCATTAAAACAAAAGCCTTTGGGGGCACTCTGCCCATTAGCCGTGAGGAAACCGAAGAAGCGCATGCATTAAACCGAAGAGTTGAATTGCGGATTCTTGAAAATTAGCCCTCCGAAAGGATGGCCATATAAATTAATCAATGCCTCTTCTGACGTTCGCTGTATAATTTTAACAGACTCATGGAAAAAGAAATAGCCACTGCAGGTATGGATTTGAAAGCGCTGTTTGAAAAACAAGTTGTGCGGAGCCAGCACCTGCGTTCAGAACCCTGGCAAAACCGANAANAACTTTTAAAGTCGTTTGGCAAATACATCATGCAAAACCGGCAGGCTATTCGCGATGCCGTAAAGGCCGACCTGGGAAAGCATGAAGCAGAAAGCGATATTTCTGAGGTGCTTCCAATTATAACGGAGATAAAACATGCCGTTCAAAATCTGGCCAACTGGGTTGCTCCAGAACCAATCCATGCGCCTCTTACATTTCTGGGTACCACCAGCGAGGTGCAGTACGAACCCAAAGGCGTTTGCCTGATAATCGGGCCATGGAACTTTCCCATCAATCTAACTTTAGGGCCCCTTGTCTCTTGCTTAGCCGCAGGAAATACAGCCGTGATAAAACCTTCGGAGCTAACACCAAATGCCTCGCGCCTGATAAGTAAATTAGTAAAGGAGTTTTTTGATGACGATATCGTTACTGTCGTTGAGGGCGATGCGCAAACCGCTACCCAGCTGCTTAAACTCCCTTTCGATCATATTNTTTTTACCGGAAGCCCATCTGTTGGTAAAATTGTGATGCGTGCTGCCTCCGAACATCTAAGCTCAGTTACCCTGGAATTAGGCGGTAAATCTCCAACGGTAATCGACTCATCAGCTAATCTTGCTGATACCGCCAAACGTATTGCATTCGGAAAGTTTCTAAACGCAGGCCAGGCTTGTGTTGCTCCTGATTATGTATTGATTGATAAAACCGTTGAGGTTGAGTTTATCGATTTACTCAAGCAGGCCATTCTTAAACTCTATGGAGATATTACCTTACAAACACCTCACTATGGGCGCATTGTAAATACAAAGAATTTTAATCGCATCGATGCGTTGGTACACGATGCCATTCAGCGGGGTGCTAAAGTAGAAATGAATGNNGCGCCTCCGATATCGCCTCCCGGTTTTTTCATCCCGTCATCCTCAGCCAGGTATCAACCGAAGCTAAAATTATGGAAGAAGAAATCTTTGGCCCGGTTCTGCCAATCCTTTCTTACAAAAGTGAAGATGAAATTCTTCCCATAATACTTGCCCGGCCCAAACCGCTTGGATTTTACATTTTTAGCAACCGGGGTGAATTTCAGAAAAATTAATCGCGGCCGTTTCGGCTGGTGCTGTTTGCCTGAATGATTGCGTGCTGCAGTTTTCGCACCCGAACCTTCCATTTGGCGGCATTAACAGCAGTGGTTTTGGCAAATCGCATGGCCGTTATGGCTTTCTGGCTTTCAGTAACGAAAAACCCGTATTAAAACAGAAGCGCGGCATAACCATGAGTTCCTTCTTGTATCCACCGTTTACCAACCGCGTAAAACGCACGATTGACCTGATGTTGCGCTGGTTGTAGAATTTATTTGCGCTCGGTAACGTTTGTATTGCAAGAAGCCTATTTAAGGACGGTTTTGTTGGCTTGCGTTTGCTAATTTTGTGTGTGAAATATTTCCATTGATATGAAAATCGTTAAGAAGATTCTGGTTGGCCTGGCTGTTGTTTTTGTGCTATTGATTGCCGCAGCTTTTATCATTCCCGTTGTTTTTAAAGACGATATCAAAGCAGCCATTGATAAGGAAATAGAANAAAATATAAATGCCGATGTGCTTTTTGATATCAACAACTTCAGCCTTTCCGTATTCAGAAATTTTCCCAACATCACAGCCGAAGTAAAAGGATTGGGTGTGTTCAATCGTGCTCCGTTCGAAGGCGTTCCGCTTTTTGTGGTGGACAGGATTGATGTGGAAGTAAACCTGAAAGATGTGTTGTTTGGCGATCAGTTGCGGCTAAAAGGAATTACACTCGTGGGCCCGCAAATTACTATTAAAGTTTTGGCCGATGGCCGGGCTAATTATGATATAACCTATCCTTCAACCGATACAGCAACGGTTGCTGAAGAAGAACCCGGTTCATTTTCATTTGCAATTGATCACTGGGAGATTATTGATGGCGAATTGATCTATGATGATGCCTCCATCNCCTTTTATACCGCTATTGCGGGGTTAAACCATTCGGGCAATGGAAACTTTAATGAAAAGGAATTTGACTTAAAAACCCGCACAACCGCTGACTCCCTTACGGTACGTTTCGATGGTGTGGAATACATTACCAATAAACGCGCAAACATTGATGCCGTAATTGGCATAAGCGAAGAATACACTCGCTATACATTTAAGGATAACGTAACGCGGTTAAATGATTTTGCCCTAAGTGCCGAAGGCTGGTTTAAAATGAATGAAGACAATTACGGCATGGATATTTCTTTTACCAGTCCTGAGAACACATTTAAAAGTCTCCTCTCCCTTGTACCCGGCATTTATACACAAGACTTTGGCAAAATTGAAACCCGGGGCGATCTTTCCTTTTCAGGGTTTGTTAAAGGAACTTTTAGTGATACGCAANTGCCGGCTTTTAATCTCAACTTAAAAGTAGCCGATGCCATGTTCAAATATCCCGATCTGCCAACGGCCATTTCCAACATCAGCATGGACTTACTGGTGGACAATAAAACCGGTGTAATTGAAAACACCCTGGTGGATCTGAAANAAATGCACCTCGATTTTGGTACCAACCCTGTAGATGCGCGCCTGCTGATTCAAAACCTGAAGGACTATTCCATGGATGGACAAATGAAAGCTTCCNTTAACCTGGCCGAGCTCGGCAAGATGTTTCCAATGGAGGGGTTGAATATGGCCGGATTATTTACGGTTGATGCTTCTGCAAAGGGTGTGTACGATAGCCTTAAANAAATTATTCCCGCTATCAATGCATCCATGACTTTGAAAGATGGATACGTAAAATCCTCGGAGTTTCCGTTACCTCTTGAGAATTTGAAATTCGTTTCTACGGTTAAAAATTCATCGGGCAAAATGGCCGAAACATTTATTACCGTAAATGATTTTGCCATGATGATGGATGGCGAAACCTTTGGTGGAAACATGACCCTTCAAAACCTGGACGATTACACCTGGGACCTGGATGCCAAAGGTGGCGTTGACTTAGAAAAGATTACCAAAATATTTCCGCTGGAAGGCATGGCATTAGCCGGAAAAGTTAAAGCCGACATTAAAACAAAAGGTAAATACTCTGATGTGGAAGCCAGCCGGTACGACAAGCTTCCAACCAGTGGCAATGCATCGCTTAAAGACTTTCAGTTTACAATGAGCGATCTGCCCTATGCTGTTACCATTGCACAAGCGGAAGCTGTGTTTGATCCTAAGAAAATAGAACTANAAAATACGTCAGGCACCATTGGTAAAAGTGATTTTGCGGTAAGCGGGGCCATTAACAATTACATCGGTTATGTGTTTGGCAATGAAACCATAAAAGGAAATGTAAATTTCAACTCCTCGTTGCTGGATTTGAACGAGTTTATGACTGATACAGAAACCGAAGAAGCAAGTGGTGATAGTTCCGCCCTGGGTGTTATTCCTGTTCCGCAAAACATAGATTTTATTTTACACTCCAACATCAAAACAGTAAAGATGATGGACTTTGTTATAACCAATGCATTGGGCGATATAATTTTAAAAGACGGAGTGGCAAATCTGAATGGGGTTAAATTTAATTTGTTGGGCGGTGCCTTTACTGTGGCCGGCAGCTACAACACAAAAGACATAAATCATCCACTTTATGATTTCGGTTTGAAGATTGATAACATGAGTATGCAGCAAGCCGCCAATTCATTCTCGATTGTTAAAACCTATGCCCCCATAGCCGGGCTTGTAAACGGAAATTTTGGTACCGACTTTAAAATAAGTGGCGAACTTGGCCAGGATATGATGCCTAAGATGAACACCGTAAACGGCAGCGGATTAATTAATATCGCTCAAGCAGCACTTACACAATCCAAACTTGTTTCCGGAATTACTTCGCTCACCAAGCTTGACGATGCCAATGAAGTAACCCTGAAAGACGTGCTGATGTCTGCCACGATAAAAGACGGCCAGTTGAATGTAAAGCCCTTTAACGTTAAGTTTGGCAGTTATGTAACTACTGTAAGCGGCAGCACCGGGCTTGATGGCACAATTAATTATGGATTANAAATGAATGTGCCCGCTGGTAAATTGGGATCGCAATTTCAGGGCTTGGTTAATCAATACACCGGCAGCAACAATTCAACATCTGAAATTCCGCTTAGCATTGGACTGNGGGGATCGTTTACCGATCCGAAAGTTACACTGCTGGCACAGGAACAGAAAGAACAAGTGAAAGAGGCTGTTACAACCGCGGTACAGGAANAAAGCAAACAAGCTGTGCAGGATTTATTGGCAGGCGAAAAACCAAAAGATGCACTGAACAATTTACTGAATCCTAAAAAGATACAACCACTAAAGCCACCGCTGATTCAACCAAAACCGATCTTAAGCAAGACGCACAAAAAGCATTGGAGAACAAACTTCAGAATTTGCTGAAAAAGAAGAAGAATTAAGGCGCTAATCAGTTTCTTAGTGCTTTGCGCGCTTCGATTGGAAAATCCGAAATGAGAATATCCAATTGTTGTTGTTGCACTTTGGTTTTATACCCACTTGCCTCTAAGGGTTTCTCATTATGGCGCAAGTCCTCACTTACATCCGCCACGATTAAAACTTTGGTGTCGTTTCCGCCTCAGAAAAATCACCGCGTAAGCTGCGATAACGTTTACGCGCTTCGGCCGCAAATACACTGCCTGGAAATTTGTTCAGAAATTCCCGATAGATTTCCATAGCCTTTTCCGTGTTTTTCAGGTAACGTTCCTGAAGTTCGCCTTGCAGAAAGAATGCATCATCGGCCAGAATATCATCGCCAAATTCGGTTAGAATTTTNTCCAACAACTGGTGGGCAAGTTCAAACTCCCCGCGTTTCATGCGCAGGTTAGCTTCCAACCAATACACATCATCTTTTATACCCAGCCGATCGGTACTCACAAGTTCATCCACCCAAACAGAATCCATCCCTGTTAATTTCTCAAGCTGTTGCTGAGTAAGTTGTTTCTCGGGCGACCACAAGTTTTTTCGAATAGCTTCTTCCCGGCTCACTTTCACTTTGCGGGTTACCGTAAAATTCTGCAACCGCTCCAGGGCCTGGTTGTTTTTGTTTTGTGCCATTAACAACTCAATGGAAGCAAACTCCTTTAAAGCAGAACCTTCCGGGTCAAAGGCTGTGTTCTCTTTGATGCGCATGCTCAAGTCAATGGCATCGTTGGCTATTTCGCGCGAGGTTGCCTGCTTTAAGATATCCAGGTGTTCCTGTGCTAACAAAAACTCTCCTTTAAAATACGAAAGCTTGGCATTTCGTAATTTGGCTTCGTAACCAATAGGCGTTTCGCGTTGCGACTTCTCTACCTGAGAGTAAAGTAAGGTCGCTTCCCAGGGCTCTTCTTTCAACAAATAAATATCGCCCAGTTCAATCTTTGCTTTTGCCTTCAGATTGGGCGAAACCCGTGCATTGACAATCAACCTGTTTAAACTCGTTACGGCCGAGTCTTTNTGATCCAGAAAATAGGCATAAAGCAGCGCCTGGCTAAGGTGTGCTTCGTATGAATTAGGATGATCGGGGTAGCTGGAGCGAAACTTCTGGTATTGAGAAATCAGGTAATTGACAGAGTCGCGGTTTACCGGGTAAGATTTCTTAACCTTTGCTTCATGCGCCTGTATTTGGCCCAGGCGGGCAGGCAACTCACTTGGGGTTCCGGCATATTCTTTTATTACAAATGCATACGCCTTGTCGGCATTATCGAAGTCGTTGTTATTAAGCGCTATTTGTGCTATCTCCAATGTTTTGGATTGTTCTTTCTTAAATCGCCTATCATAAGCGCGCGCCTGGATAAACGCTCCGTAAAAATTTTTTTGCTGCAGGTTTACCCAGATCAAGAGATCGGTAAAAACTTCCGAGTTTTGGTTTTGCTGAACTTTTTCATAGAGCAATCTTTCAAGCGCTTCCAACTCCTCCGGTTTTGAAAGCAAAATCTGCATTAAGTTTTTTACGTAATTTATATTAGCAGGGGTCTGGGTTACGTAGTTAAGATACTCATGCACCATCTCATCTCGTTTACCGGAAATCCGATACAGATTAGCCAACTCAAGTGTGTAAAGATTATTACCCGCTGCCTGCCTTGCTTGTTGCAAAGCCAAAATTGAATATTCAACGTGATTACGTGCTGCCAGGTAATCTGCAACAGACTTAAGTTTATACGCATCGTCTCCCTGCGCTTTAATGAGGGTGCGAAAGTATTTATCTGCTTTACCAATATCGCCCGAACGAGTGTATAAAACCCCGAGATCCAATCGGTAGGTAAGCCGGCCATCCCGTTTAATAACTTTTTCAACATATTCTTCTGCCTGCGAAAAACGACCGGCATCAAGCAACAGATTGAAATAATTATTGTGAATAAGTGCAATGTTTTCATTTTTCTTTGCCAGTTGTTCATACAACACAATTGCCTTTTCTTTTTCGCCTTTTAAAATATATTCGTTTGCAATTTGTATCTCTTGCATGTCCTGACCAAAACCTGGAGCATAAAGTAGTACACATAATACAATGGCCTGTATTAGTATTATATAATATTTAAAATTAAAATAATAAGTATTAGGCGTGTGCATATGTTAATAACTTCATTTGCTTCAACGGTAGTGTATAGCTTGTGGATGTTTTTCCGGAGAAAAGTTGGGTTTAAAAATGGTTTTACAAGATAATCTATAATTATTAACAAAAAGTTGAAGTGTGGATTGATATTTTCCTTAAATCAACAAGCGGTTGATAAGTTATGTCCAGAAGAGGATAATAACATTTTGTACCAGAGAATGAGGGGTATGGGGTGGTAGCGGGGATAAGTCATTAAGTTATCCACAGAATTAACAAATTATTCAGAATTTTATCAGCAACGGACCATATTCCCAATTTGCCCGTATAGGAAATTTGTAGCGTCCTTCTTCTGATTTGTAATAAAAGACTGGCTCAGGTTCGGTACGCGTTAAGTAGTTGCCAGGATCCCATTTGCCGTTTCCGTTTCTGTCTATAATATACCTGAGTTTATACTCCTGGGGCTTAACAAATTTGAATGTATGTTGTTTGGTGTTTTTGCTCAGCAAAAACTTTATCGTCCGCTGTAACAAGNNTTGTATTATAAAATTAGGCTCATTGGTATCTAGCTTATATGACACCATGCCAGTTTCATCTTCTTTTAAGAACCTTATTTCTTTGGTAAGCCTTTTGGATGTATCCTGTGCGATTGAAATAAATGCCGATTTTCCGATAATAAGTTTCAGCGGATATTTTGATTGGGTTGGCGTTGAAATTGTATCGATCGGTATTTCTTGCGTTCGAATAGTTAGCGTATGTCTTATTGTATCAAAGGTTAAGTTCTGTAAGGGAACTGTTTTGTATGATGCAGAATCAAGTTGTAAGTAGATGCTGTCGGGCGAGATTGATTTAATGGGTTTATTATAGGTTAGGGTATAAGCGAATGTGCGTTTGCCATTATCGTATGTTTGGGATACGTCTTTTAGTGTAAAGGATTCTTCAGCCATTTTGGTGGTGCTTCGCTTTACAAAAATGATGGAGTCTGTTCGCTGGCCTAAACTATCAATGGCAATCATTTGCGATTTAATCGAATCTGTATCTGACAAATTTTGGTAGTAGATTACTTCATTGCTGTTGTCACCAAATGAATAAAGAATTGGTTTTTCTGTAGATACCCATAGTGAATCTATAGCTTTGTTGTATCGTACACGTGTAGTTTTTTCAGTGTGCCTGATAGATGTTAGTTGGATAGGTCGCGCATCAAGTGAAATAAGGCTTACTAAGGTCGAGTCAATGTTCTCGATTAACGTAAGAGGCGAAGCGAGAAACCCAAAACGCTCCGTCTTGCTATCTGCTTTCAGATTTTTGTTTTTATCATCAAATGCATACAGGTAATAAGTTCCTGGTTTAAGATTTTGAATCGAAAATTTGCCCTCCTTGTTGCATTTCGTAAAATAAGTTGGAGTATGTACAAAAATATTGAAGGTGTCACTTTGATAAAGGGCTACCGTAATTTTGTCGGGAGCTTTTTCAGAAAACGTTTCTTTAACCGCACCCGCGATGATGAGTGAATCGATAATAGGCCCGGTGCTAAATGCTAAACGAAGATTCTCGGCCGGATTGCCTTCATTTAGATCCTGAACACCATCACGAAAATTTATACTGTATGTTGTGTTTGGTTCCCAGGCGTTTTGCGGATCAATCACAAGTTTATTTTTCTTTGCGGTAAATTTGGTGTCTTTACCGGGNGAGGGCGTTATTAAAATTTCCTCTTTCGGATCTTTTAGCTTAATCAACTCATTGAAAGTTAATTCGAGAGAGTTCCCTTTAAAGTTTTTTTGATTTGATACGGGATTGGATGCGATGAGGGTTGGTGGCGCTTCATCTTTGGGCCCTCCGGTAGGCGAGGTTACAGTTGCGCAGGCACTTAGCACCAATAATATCGGGATGAGTTTTTCACAAATGTTTCACAATGTAAATCAAGCTTGAATATTCCCCTGTTTTAGAAGCAGCCCGATTTGATTTCCAGGCCTGAACAAGTGCATTTGTATAGCGGGTAAGCGATCCGATTGCCTGATCTTGATATTGTTCACTCAAAAGCGAGACGTAGTAAGCATCGAGTTTCATAGGAACAATCTTAACAATTTTGAGCCCCGTATTCTTTAGAAGCCGCGTCATGGTTTGTTGATCAAAATGCCAAAGATGCCGGGGCACATCATAAGCTGCCCAGTATTTTTGGTAGTGATGGGCATCGGCACTTTTGTAGTTCGGTACAGCAATAAAAATAGTGCCAGACGGATGCAAGCGTTCTTTAATCTCAGTTAGTGTTATGGTAAGTGTGTGTACATGTTCCAGTGCATGCCAAAGTGTAATAGTTGAAAAGATCTGATTGGTTTCTTTAAGATTTCCAACAACATGAATTCCAGTATCAACTAATTTATTTCTAACCTCTGTGGAAGGCTCAACACCAATTGCGTTCCAGCCTTTGTTCCGCATGTGGACTAAAAAGTTTCCGGTACCACATCCAAAATCGAGAATGCTTTTCTCTTGCGCATAGTGATTGATCAGTTGTGCTTTCCAACGGAGTGTAAAATTTCGGGCAATGCGGTATAGCCGATCGCTCAATCTGCCCGACCCTCCGGTGTGCGAAATGTACTCTTCAGATTTGTAATATGCATGGATCGTATCGGAGGTTGGCCGGGGNTTGGTAAAAGTAAATGAGCACCGGCCACAGGTAACGATATTAAATTCTGTCTTGCTAACAGTATAATCTGTAACTGTTAAAAATGGTGTAAAGGAATTACCAGAGCAGATAGGGCAAACCGACAATGTTTCGTGTGTCATTTACTTGCCAAGATACACGGTTAAGATGGAAACATCGGCTGGTGAAACACCACTTATGCGCGACATCTGCCCGATGGTTTCCGGACGAATGCGTTTCAGTTTTTCCCTCGCTTCGGATGACAGCGCTTTAACACGGTCGTAGTCAAAGTCAGGAAGAATCTTGTAGTTCTCCAGGCTTTCTATTTTNTCGGCCAGCTTTTTTTCCCGCTCTATATACGATTCGTACTTCAGATTGATTTCAACTTGTTGCTGCACTTCTTCACTATACTGATCCAGGGTTTTNTTAATACGACTGTCCAGTTTGCTTAGCTCGGTCATCCCTATTTGTGGTCTCCGAAGAAGGGATACAACTGATACTTTTTCCGGAATGGGCGAGGTGCCAATTTGTTCCAACTCTCGATTAACAATTTCTGGCTCGGCTCTCATTTCTTCCAGCGCTTTCCTTAGTCGTTGCATGTCATTTTTCTTTGACAGTACTTTCTCGAAACGACTTTCGTCAGCAAGTCCAAGTTTATATCCAAGCTCTGTTAGTCTAAGGTCAGCATTATCTTGCCGCAGCAAAATTCGATACTCTGCACGTGAGGTAAACATGCGGTAGGGTTCTTGTGTTCCTTTGTTAACAAGGTCGTCTATTAATACGCCAATGTAGGCCTCCGATCGTTTTAGTATAAAGGGTGCGCAGTTATGCACTTTATTGTGCGCATTTATTCCGGCAATTAGTCCCTGGCAAGCCGCTTCTTCATAGCCGGTGGTACCATTAATTTGACCCGCAAAATACAGATTATCAATGAGTTGTGTCTCTAGGGTGGTTCTTAATTGGGTAGGTGGAAAGAAGTCATACTCAATTGCATAGCCCGGTCTGAACATTTTGGCGTTTTCAAAGCCNGGAATCATGCGCAGGGCTTTGTACTGAATGTCTTCCGGTAGCGATGTAGAAAACCCATTCACATAAATTTCTACCGTATTCCAGCCTTCTGGTTCAACAAAAATCTGATGGCGTTCTCGCTCAGCAAACCGATTAATTTTGTCCTCGATAGACGGGCAATACCTTGGCCCCAGCCCCTTGATACGCCCCTGAAACATAGGTGACCGATCAAAACCTTGCTCCAGTTGTTTGTGTACATTTTCGTTGGTATAGGTAATCCAACAGCTCAATTGTTTGTCGGGAGTTTTTGTGTTGGTATATGAAAATCTTCCTGGTCTTAAATCACCGGGTTGTTCTTCCATTAGCGCATAGTTTAAACTTCGCCCGTCTAGCCTTGGTGGTGTGCCCGTTTTCATTCGGCCCGACTCAAATCCTATATGAACCAATTGCTCTGTTATTCCTGTGGCAGCACGTTCTGCTGCGCGCCCGCCACCAAAGTTCTTTTCGCCAATGTGGATTTTTCCATTCAGGAATGTTCCATTGGTAAGCACCACCGATTTACCGTAAATCTCTAGTCCAAGCGATGTTTTAACCCCAACTACCCGATTTCCCTTCAGCACCAGACCGGCCACCATTTCCTGCCAAAAATCTAAGTTGGGGGTTTGTTCCAGGGCTAAGCGCCAATGCTCTGAAAAAGCNATGCGGTCATTTTGAGTTCTTGGACTCCACATGGCCGGGCCTTTTGATAGATTCAGCATTCTGAACTGAACCATTGACTTATCTGAAATTATACCAGAATAGCCACCAAGGGCATCGATTTCGCGCACAATTTGTCCCTTGGCAACTCCTCCCATTGCAGGGTTGCAAGACATCTGCGCTATGGTGTTCATATTCATGGTTACCAGGAGAACACGTGAGCCCATGTTTGCAGCGGCCGCAGCCGCTTCACACCCGGCATGGCCGGCTCCAACCACTATTACATCGTATTCTGGAAACATTTTTCAATCTGTGTTCCACGTGAAACAAATATTTGAACCCCACCCCGAGGTTCCACGTGAAACGTTATTTGCGCAAAGATAGGCAAGCTTCTTCTGTTTTGCGCATCAGGGCCTTTTCAGCAGGCTTCTTGTCTTTAAAGCCAATCAAATGCAGCACCCCATGGATAATCACTCTATGTAACTCTTGATCAACTGTTGTCCGAAAATTTAAGGCATTTTCGGCTACACGATCAATACTAATATATACCTCGGCCTCGATGGGTTCTCCAGACTCAGAAAGCCTGAAGGTTATAATGTCGGTTAGGGTATTGTGTTTAAGAAACTCTTTATTGATGGAAAGCAGAAAATCGTCAGAGCAAAAGACATAGCTCAGTTCTGAAAAAGTTGGCTCGTATTTGCCTATTACAGTTTTAATCCAACTGGTTGTCTTTTTTGTTGAAGCGAGGTAGGCGAACATCTGCAGCATGATAAGAGATCTGCATTCAGTTAATGTAAAAGCTTAATTCAACTACTTTTCCCTGATTGGAGAAGTCAACCTCATCAGCCAGATGTTTCATGAGAAAAATTCCCCTGCCGCCCGGTTTTTCCAGGTTTTCGGGTGCAGTTGGGTCTGGTAGATTGTGGTAATCAAAGCCGGCCCCTTCGTCTTCTACCCGAAACTTAATCCGGCCATCTTCCAGAATTAATGCCAGCAGTACATTTTAGCCGAATCGCTGCGGTTTCCGTGCTTAATGGCATTGTTTACGGCCTCGGTTACCGCAATCATTATGTTTCCGTAGATGTCATCATTAAGCTGGAACTTTTCCTTAGCATTATCAATGAAGCTTTCGATCATCCTGATATTTTCAGAAAGCGATGGAATTTCAATACGGATGTTCTTCATGCCAGCCAACTCAGTCTTGTGTTTTAATGCGTTTAAAATACTCCCCNACCTCCTGCTTATAGTATGGGTATAACTTTGGAGGCACGGTTTTCAGCAATTCTACTTCTTTTTCCTTTAATTTTAAATATTCGTCAAAAACACGGGGAATTTGATTGTTGTAGTCCCTTGCTGTTTCTCCTTTGCGTTCATCATCCAGATCTTGCTCGCGCATAGACTTCTCAGACTCCAGCAATCTGCTTAGTATCTCNCTTCTGTCGCTGAATGGTTTGTTCTGTTATCTGCTTATTAACCAAATCCATTTCGGTTTGTTCCATTTTCATCGGAATATCCTCACCTAAGCTCTTACCTCCCTGTTGTTTCAATTTCTCCTGCATTTCTTGCAGCGCCCTGCGAATACGCTCTTGTTCAGCAGCCATACGTGCAAACTCTTCTGAAAGTTCGCGCCCCTGTTTTCCTCCCCCATTTTTCAACTCTTGCATTTGCTGGTTTAGCATTTCTTGCATTTTGCCAAGTGAGTTAGGTTGGCCCGACTTCTTCTTTCCTTGCCCGGCATGGCGTTCGCCATCATGTTCATCATCATCTCGAAATGATCGTTGAGCATAAGCGCCAGGTTATTAATGCTCGTCATCGACAATTGCATTGCGGTGCTGGCATTACCCTTCCTTCTTTCTCTTAAGTTGCCAACCGCTTTCTCGATATGATCATTCAATTCACCAACCTCTTTGGTTACGACCGATCCCATAAATGCATCCTTCTTAGAAAGCTCTAACAGGCTGTCTTCCAGAACTTTAGCATCATCTTTAAGCTTTAATTGATTTTGAGAAATGGTAACATACCGCGGGTCGGTTTGTTGAATGGGGCCAAACTCTTTTATCAGGCCCTCCTGGTCATACGATAGTTTGATAAGGCCATGAATAATTTGTCGTAAACTCTCTAAGTTTTGCTGATCCATCTCCATCTGCATGGCGCTTTGCATGCCCTCTAGTTTTTAGCCATTTGTTGCATCTTGGAAATAGCTTGCTTTTGTTGTTGCCCGGACTTTTGTTCTCGCCCTTTTCTAGCGCTTGCTCACTCTCCTCTTGCGATTTACTGATCTCTTGCTGACGCTCTGCATCTGAACTTTCTTCTTTATTTAACTCCTGACCCAACTCATCCAACTCTTTGAGCTGTTCTTCAAGCGCATCAAATTTTTCTTTTAAGTTTCTTTGTTCTTCTGCCAGTTCATTCTGTGCCTGCTTGCCGGCTTCATTATTTTCTTTCCGTCCTGGTTTTCTGTTTTTTCAAGGAGCTGTTCTTGTTTTTCTGTTTGATTCTTAAGTTCCTGAACAGCCTGATCCAGTTTGAAATCGTATTGAAGTTCTTTAAACAAAGAGAGCGTTCGCTCTAATTCTTTTTCCAGATTTATCTCTTTACGATCCAACTTGTCCAGCATTTTCTGAACCTGGTTTATATCGGTATTTTCCTGTAGCAGTTTTTGAAGTTCCTCAAACAATTTTTTTGTTTCCTCATCCAGCAGTTCATCCATTAACTTTTGAATTTGCTCAGACTTTTCGCGAATGCGTTGGTTCTCTTCTGTAAAGGCGTCTTTCTTTTGTTCAAGCAATTGATTTTCTTTTTGAAGATTTTGGATAGCCTCATCCAGTTTTGTTTTCTGATTCAGCAAATCTTCCAGCATTTTTTTATCCTGCCAATCGAGCGATTGTTTGCCCCGAAGTCTTTCCTGTGCGTGGTCTATAGATTTCTGTAATTCGCGCGCACGCTGAATACCCTCATCTATTTTTCGCTCTGCAGATTTTTGGTTTTGCACAATCTCTGCTTTCAAATCTTCTTCACCGGGTAATGTAAAAGTATAATCAGCACTTCTTACAGACTTACGTCCATTAACACCATCATTATCCCAAACCTGTAAGTAGTAAAGAAGTTTATCACCTGGTTTGAGACGAAGGGAATCAATAGCCCATTGAAAGAAAAAGTTTTGTTGTTTATTGCTGGGCGCAATGGGAATAATCCGCTTTTGCTGTGGTGTTTCTTTGCCTTCGGTAATAACAGAATAATTTAATTGAAGCTTGCTCAATCCGTAATCATCGGTTATAGAGCCTCCCATTAAAATGTTTTTATAAAGAACAGAGTCCTGCAGAATTTCAACTGCAATTTGCGGATACTGATCCTTTATAACATCTACGCGGTATGCAAGCTGGTCTTTGTTCTTGCTCTTTTCATTCTCCAATACAATCCAGTAATCTTCCGGATTTTGGAAGGACCGACTGAATGTAAACAGGTTATTATCAACAAGTTGCATGTTATTGGGGCTGTTCTCCGCAAAGAAGAGAGAGGCTCTTTGGGCAAAAGCGGTAGAAATGGACCATGTAACTTTTGTTCCTTCTGGTACCTGTAGGTTTCCGGCATTGTTTAGCTGCTGCGATTTTAAGCCAAGGTATGCGGGGTAATCCAGTACAACATTCAACGCATTAATCTCGGGCCGGTTAATAATAGAAAGGGTATAACCAGGAGAAAAAAAGCCGGATGCTTCAAGCACAAAATCTACAGGCTGCTGAATGTTTTCAAATGTATATTGAAACTCACCTGAGTTTACGACTTGCATTTTCCAGCGCAGGTCTCCGGCCACCATATACACGGCTTTTGGCAGTGCCTCCCCNTCCAGTTTTACAGAAAGTGTAAAGTCTTCGTTGAAGAACGCATTGAGATTTTTATTTTGAATGGTAAACTGAAAAGGTGCCTGCGGTGAAAACTCTTGATTGAACTGAACAATACGTTTTGTGCTTTCTGTAAAAATGCCAGAATTGAAAATCAGCAAAACAACAATTACCCCAAACGGAATAAACAGATACTTAAGATACTTACGGTTCGCCTTTAAATCAATTGCCTGTTCAAACGGGATATCTTGCATTGACACGGCTTTTTGAACAATGCCCGCTTCAGCAAGGGCATTACTGCTTTGCGAAGAGAGTTGAAGCAGGTTAACAAGTTTGTCGGAAACATGAGGAAAATACGTACCGATAAGACGCGCGCTTTCTTCTTTGCCCAGGCCCTTTTTATAGATAATCCATTGCAGGGGCTCGCGCAAAAACGCAAATACAGCATAAATCGCAACCAGGAAGAAGGCACTAAAAATAAATAATCGTCCGGCTTTACCTAACCAAAGGGTGTACTCGATTAATGAGGCTAAAAGGAAATAAGCCAATAAAAATGTGAGTGACAGGATANNACCCCGAACCAACAAATTAAGATAGTACCTTTTNGTAAAGGCATTGATCTTGTCCTCCATCTTACTCGTGCCCACGCTCATCCCTGAATTTAAACGAAGTTGTTCTAAAGATAGTTTTCACCACATCTAATGTAAGGCTACGGATATCAGAAATCAAACTTTCTTATACAGAGTTTGGGTCTTCGCTCAGCNNCTGCCAGCCATACTCTGTTTCAAAATATTCGATCACATGCATCTTCAAGAGTTTTTCCTGCTCAAGTAAGTCAAAGTGGGGTAGCTTTTTAACCAGTTTCCAATGAGGCCAGCCTTGTTCATCCTGGCCCTCCAGGGTATAATAACCAGCCAGGCTTAGCACTTTGCAAATAGCAATATGCATCAGGTCTTGTTTTTCTTCTTTGGTGAAACGGGCTGGGCCGCGGCCCAACTCCTGCATTCCAATCAAAAACAGAACGCCATTCAGATCTTTAGGCTTTTTGGTTACGGTTTTNTCAAGGGCAGCCAAAAGCGCCTGCCACCTGCGTTGCAAATCCAGATCTCGCTGATACATGTCAGGCTTTTGCTAATTCTTCCCAATATTCAAATGCCCTGCGCAGGTGCGGAATTACAATGGTGCCACCTACCAGGGTGGCTACGCCCATTGCTTCATGTACTTCGGCTGTTGAAAAACCAACCTCCCGGCATTTCCCTAAATGGTATTTAACACAATCATCGCACCGAAGTACCAGCGAGCAGGTAAGGCCAATCAGGNNCTCCTTCGATTTAACGTCCAGTGCGCCATCCTGATAGGCGTTGGTATCCAGGTTGAAAATTCGCTTTATAATCAGGTTATCCGCAGCAAGAATTTTATCATTCATTTTGCTGCGGTATTCATTAAATTGCTCTACCAGTCCCATAAAAATCAGTTAAAATTTTTTCAAAGATGGGTTCAAATCGCATGAAATCAAATGTGATGAAGCAGACATTAGACCTGTTACGCGACTTTGTTTCGTTGGTTTATCCAAACTATTGCCTGGGATGTTCAAATGCACTTTATAAAGGAGAAGAGATACTTTGTACATTCTGCATAAGCAAACTACCTAAGACCAACTACCTCTATGATTATAACAACCCGGTAATGCTGCGGCTGCAAGGCCGCCTCCGGTTAAAATATGGACTGGCTTTTCTGAAATTCAGAAAGGGAGGCCTGGTTCAAAAACTGCTCCATCAATTGAAATACCACAATCACCCCGAGTTAGGTGAGGCGCTGGGTCGTGTGTTTGGCCACGAAATGTATGAGCATGGATATGCAAATCAATTTGATGTAATCATTCCGGTGCCGCTCCATGCCAGCCGTAAGCGCGCACGGNGGTACAATCAAAGTGCGCACATTGCCAAGGGCATGGGAGTTGCCCTAAAAACTCCGTGGGATGAATCCATCAGTACGCGAAAAGTGAACACCAGAACGCAAACCCGCAAAACAAAAACAGAACGATGGCACAATGTTGAAACAGTATTTGATATACCGGACGTACATAAAGTACAAGACAAACGGGTGCTGTTAGTAGATGATGTAATGACAACCGGAGCAACGTTGGAAGCTTGCGGAACCCGTTTACTGGAAGCAGGATGCAGGGAATTAAGCATTGCCTGCCTGGCGGAGGCATAAAAAACCCTCCGGTTAGGGAGGGCTTTTATTTCATTGATAAAATTAATCTTAGTAGTTCGATCCTGCGCGGATCATAGCGCAACGGAAACCAATGGTAGCGGTAGCAGAATCCTCATCTAAGAATCTGCGGGTACCAGGCGACATCCAGTAAGCAACATCTTTCCATGAACCACCTTTGTAAACACGTACTTTATCGGAGATTAATGAAATAAAGCCTTGCGGATTTTTATGATATACAAAACGTTGCTTGGTCCTAGTAGTTCCATCCGGTAGGGTAACGGTTGAATCTTTTACCTCTTTNTTATAGCGGTTTCTATACTCTGCATGGCTATCGATAAAGTCATCTCTGCGAATCGGGTTCAGGTCATCAAAATCCTGGTGCGACAAGGGCCTGTATATGTCAAAAACCCACTCGCTTACATTACCAGCCATGTTATACAAACCGTAATCGTTCGGAGGATATTCATAGATATAAGATGTGATTAACGCACCATCGTTGAGGCGGCCAGCAATACCCGCGTAGTCACCACGGCCTCTCTTGAAGTTAGCAAGGAAAGCACCCATTTGTTTTCCATAAGGGTTACGAAGTGCGTGGCCATCCCACGGATAAATTCTTTGGTGGGTTTGCATTTCATCCAACCATTGAGTTCCGATAAGGGCCTGTGCTGCATACTCCCATTCTGCTTCGGTAGGAAGGCGGTAGGCCGGGATTACTACACCAGACTCAAGTGGAATACGACCAGCACCTGTTTCTGGGGCGGCAATACCAGCTTTTTCAGCCAGATCAGCATTTACTTTAGCGGTACGCCACTTTGCATAATCGTTTGCCTGCTGCCACTTAACACCTACAACCGGGAAATAACGGAAACCAGGGTAACGTAAGTAATGCTCTATATATGGATCATTAAATGCGAGGTTTGATCTCCACACAAGGGTATCAGGCAGGGCCAATGAATAAGCTTTTCCGCCATCTACTTTTGTGGAGTCAACGGACAAATAATACAAGTATTCCAGCCAATGGATGTTTGCTATTTCAGTCTCATCCATGTAGAAAGTAGCTACCGAAACAGTTCTTTCAATGTTATCACGGAAAGACATGACATCTTCCTCCAGGGATCCTAAAACGGTACGACCACCCTCAATGAGCACCATATTTGGTGCATCGGGCTGCGAGTTGTAAGGCATTACAGCAAAACCCTCGGCATTATCGCGGGTATAGCGTAACCCGGTGGCAGTACTGATCTGACCCGGATTTTGGGCTGTAGGCTTGGTGCCTTGACGCATAAAGCAAGAAGAAACAGTTAGAGAAAGCCCCACTAAAAANAGGAGTGACTTGAAGTAGTTCATTTGAGTTAGGTTATACATAAAAGTAACCGCTAATATAAACAGATAAATACATGTTTTCCAAAGAGTAGTGATTTTTGATAAATCCTTAATAGAACCACCACCCCGGAACAGATAGATTTAACGCTACAAGTTACCGGGTAGTATTTCAATTAGGCGGTGGCAGGTGCGGTTAACCGAGAATCGGCCAAAGGGGCCAGCACCTCCAGGGCCGAGTTTACCGATGGAATAGACTCAATGATTATCATCGGTTTTCCGCCAGAATCCTTCATGCGGCACCGTTTACTGTGGGCCTGGGCAAAACCCAAAATCTTACCAAAAACTTCGGATTTAAAATAAGCATCGTTGTTGGTAACGAAGTAGCCCCTGAGTTTTTGGTTTTTAAGNCTAAGCTTTTCGAAGCCCAGTGTTTCTCCCACCCAGCGCAAGCGTACGGAATTAATCAACTGCTCTACGGATTCCGGCAATGCGCCAAAACGATCTTTTACTGAATTGCGGAATGCATTTAGCGATTTTTCATCTTTAATATTATCCAGGGTTCCGTATAGTTGTAAGCGCTCGCTGGTGCTGCTGATGTAGGTGTCAGGTATCAGGATTTCCAGGTCGGTTTCGATCACACAATCCATCACCAATGTTTTGGCTTTGGCCGATAACTCTTCGGCAAATAATTCTTTGAACTCTGTTTCTTTTAATTCCTGAATGGCATCGTCCAGAATTTTATGGTAGGTATCAAAACCAAGATCGGTTATGAAACCGGTTTGTTCTGCACCCAGCAGATTTCCTGCACCCCGTATATCCAGGTCGCGCATGGCCACCTTAAAACCATCACCTAATTCTGAAAACTCTTCCAATGCCGCCAGGCGCTTGCGCGAGTCGGAGGAAAGCACGGAACTGGGTGGTGTTAGCAAATAGCAAAATGCTTTTTTGTTGGAGCGTCCTACCCGGCCGCGCATCTGGTGCAAATCGCTTAGCCCAAACATGTGTGCCTGGTTTATAATAATGGTGTTTGCATTGGGAATATCCAATCCCGATTCTATGATGTTGGTGGACACCAACACATCATAGGCTGCTTCGATAAACTTGAGCATTACTTTCTCCAACTTATCGCCATCCATTTGTCCGTGTGCAATTCCAATGCGTGCATCAGGCACAAGTTTAAAGATGGTGTTGGCAACCTGCTCAATGTCGCTTACGCGATTGTGTACAAANAATACCTGGCCACCCCTGCGCAATTCGTTGCTTACCGCATCCCGTATAATCCCTTCATCATACGTGTGCAATTCGGTTGTAACAGGCTGCCGGTTAGGNGGTGGTGTGGAGATTATGCTTAAATCGCGCGCACCCATTAAAGAGAAGTGAAGGGTGCGCGGAATAGGAGTGGCGGTTAGTGTAAGCACGTCCACATTTACTTTCAATTCCTTTAGCCGGTCTTTTACCTTCACACCAAATTTTTGTTCTTCATCAATTATTAAAAGGCCCAGGTTGTTAAACTCCACATCTTTGCTTACCACGCGATGTGTACCAATAATAATGTTGATGTTTCCTTCTTTAACTTCTTTAATTATCTGTTTGATCTCTTTGTCGGTCTTAAACCGCGATACATAATCAATCTTTACCGGCATGTTGGCCAGGCGTTCAGAAAAAGTTCGGTAGTGTTGCATCGCCAGAATGGTGGTGGGTACCAAAACAGCCACTTGCTTGCCTTCGCTCGCAGCTTTGAATGCTGCGCGAACAGCTACCTCAGTTTTTCCAAAACCCACATCACCGCACACCAGCCTGTCCATCGGGTGTGGCTTTTGCATGTCGCGCTTTACATCTTCAGTAGCCTTAGCCTGGTCGGGTGTGTCTTCATAGAGAAAAGATGACTCCAGTTCGGCTTGTAGAAAGCCATCTTCGCTATAGGCAAAACCNGGTGCGCTTTTGCGTTTGGCGTAAAGGTCAATCAACTCTTTCGCAATGTCTTTAACCTTTTTCTTAACCTTGGCTTTCTTGCTGTCCCACTCCCCGCTACCCAATTTGCTGATAGCAGGAGGGGTGCCGTCTTTACCCGAGTACTTTGAAATTTTGTGCAGCGCATGAATGCTTACCGTAAGGATATCATCATCGCGAAACACCAAACGAATTGCTTCTTGCTCTTTGCCATCCACCACCTTCTTTTCAAGGCCGGCAAACTTGCCGATACCGTAATCAATATGTGTAACAAAATCGCCCGGCTGCAGCGTTTGCAGTTCACGAAAGGTTAGCGCTTTTGTTTTGCTAAATTTTTCTTTTTGCTTGTAGCGATAGAAGCGCTCAAAAATCTGATGGTCGGTATAACAAACCACCTTGGTAATATGATCAACAAAGCCTTCGCGTAAGGAAAACTCCAGCGATTGAAATTTAAGTTCGGGGTGCAACTCTTCAAAGATGCCATGCAGGCGCTCAACCTGACGCGGCTGTTCCGTAGCAATAAAGTTGCCGTATTGCTGTTGCTGATGTTCCAGCAGGTTAGCGGCCAGCAATTCAAAATTTTTGTTGAAGGAAGGTTGTGCCGAAGAGGATAATGCGATGGTTGCAGCGGGCTTGAAAAAGCCGCGCGCGCCCCACTCCACGCAAGTGAATTTTTCTATATGGTGTAAGGCATCGGCACCGCAATTAAACATGTGGTGTGGTTCCAATACCACTTTTGTATTACCGCTTTCGCGAAGAATCTTGTCGAACGATGTGCTGGCCTTTTGATAACACGCCTCTACCACATCGCGGCAAAGCTCAACATCTTTTATCCAGATGCGTGTAGAAGCAGAGATGAAATCGAAAAANGATTGCCGCTCTTCCTGCACCAACCGGGTTTGTACGTTTGGCATCAGGCTAACTTTTTCTAAGGCATCAACCGAAAGTTGTGAGCCGGGATCAAACGTGCGGATGCTGTCAACCTCATCGCCAAATAATTCGATGCGATAAGGAAACTCGTGGGCGTAGGAAAACACATCGATAATGCCTCCGCGCACGGCAAACTGTCCGGCTTCGTAAACAAAATCGGTCTTTTCGAAATCGTAGCTGTGAAGAAATTCTTCTAAGAAAGCCAGGTCCAGATTTTCCCCNTTGGTTATTACAAAGGTGTTGCTGGCAAGCGATTTNTTGTTGATCACCTTTTCGGCAAGCGCTTCGGGATAAGTAACGATGATGTTTCCATCGGGATGTTGCCCCACTACATTTAAGACCTCGGCCCGCATTAAAATGTTGGCGTTTTCTACTTCGGTGTATTCATAAGGCCGCCTGTACGACATAGGAAAAAGCATGACCTCTTTTGTGCCAAGTAATTGCTGCAAATCGTTAACAAGATAGGCCGCCTCCTCCCGGGTTTGGGCTATAAGCAGATGCGAGGCCCGCACGCTTTTATAAAGACTGGCAAAAAGAACGGCATCGAAACTACCGTGTATTCCCTTTACGCGGATTTTTGCCGGAGCGGGCGTACGAATCCCCTCGGCTAATGTTTGTACTACACTATCCGCACGGAAAATGGTAAGAAAATCGTGCGCCTTCACTCCAAAAACAGGACGCAAATATAATCAACGTTTGTAACGTTTGCTTGCGCAGGCGCAGAAGGTTGCCAACCTTTGTGGCATGCATCACATCAAGCTATTAATCCTGTTGGTTTCTTTAACGGCCTTTCTGTTTTTGATGATAGGATTAATAAAACCATGGGTTATGCTGTGGTGGGAAGATGTGCAGAATAGAAAGAAGGTGATTAAACTTTACGGAACCGTGGCGCTCTTGTTCTATGTAATTTACCTTTTGTTAGATGTTATTGAAAAGTGATTTTTAGACCAAAGAACAAACGCTGGTAAAAGAAGAAATTTGACCTTCTGTTAAATTGGAATAATTTTGAGACGCAGCGTGCGAATTAGACCTAACGATAACATGAGGAACTCCAACATGAAATTCTTTTCACTGATTATAGTAGTAACCCTTACTTTTTTGGCTGTACAAAAGAAGAAAAGCAGCAAGCCCCCACAGACTATCAATGAACTTCCCCATCTCAAATTTGTTTCGTTAGATGGTACGGCCACCAGCACCCGAAATTTAGAAACACCATTGGTGCTGATCTTATTTTTGCGGACTGCGACCATTGCCAGCGCGAAGCCCAGGAGATTCAAAAGAACCTGGAGTTGTTTAAAGGCAAGAACATTCAGTTCATATCGGCCGAAGAGATTCCGGTTATCCAAAAATTTTCGGTTGATTATGGTTTAAGCAACGAACCCAACGTAAAGTTTGGTCGAGTGAATCGGTAGATGTGTACATGAACTTTGGCTCTATACCTACCCCCGCCATTTATGTTTACTCGGCCGAAAAGCGATTGTTGAAATCGTTTAAGGGAGAAACACCCGTTGTTGAAATAGCCGGAGCATTTAGACAATAATATAAAAGCCTACTGCTTTCTTAACACCCAGGCCCCGATAACAATTACCACCAGTGTAACGGCAATTGCCCAATAATTTGTTTTGCGGGCTTCCGCGGATAGCGTATAATCACTAAGCAGGAACTTGATAGCAGGTGGTGCCCAGTAGGCCGTATTACCGGCAACCGAATCGGCATTGGTGTTTACAATAGTCCATGGCATGTGGATGGCGTGAACATATTTGCCATCGTAGGCCGATGAAACAAAGTTTATCTTTTGCTCAAGGGCTCTTTTTGATTCCATGTAGTGTTGTGCCGAATCCAATCGCAGCGGAATTTGTAATGAGTCGGCAAACTGCTGCATAAAGTCATCATCCAGATCCTTGTCGTCCAAAACCTGTTGATAAAATTGCTCCTTCCGTGCCTCTAACCGGGCAACCCAATCGGTGCCTGGCAATTCGCGATTAACCGTGTTGGTTAACAGCGAAAAGTATGCTTCGAAAAATGCACGGTTGGCATAGTGATCAGTAATTTTNTCGTTAAGCAGTTTTAAGTACAGGCTGTCGGCAGGTGTAATGGGCTTGCCTTCGGCTGGCAACCGATTAATAAACAGAAAATCTTCTTCTGTAAANAAGTTAGTATGCGGAAAACCCAGCCGGTTGATGGCGTGGTATGAGTCCGAGTAAGTGATATAGGTAAAGAACCATCTGAATTTNTTCTGGAATGAACTCGTTACACGAAACAAGGTATCATTGGGCGATGCAAGATCCTGGTTTGCCTCGGCTGCTGAACGAAAGTGTTTNTTAAAGGTGACGAATTTTTTNCCTTCACCTGGCTTTTGTTGAAGGTTACGGGCACTATCCACAGGGATCCAGCTCATAAATTTTGAGCTGTCAATGTATTGATAAAATTCACGTTCGGGATTTTTCTTTTTNTCATCCACCTCAAGGGTAATCTGTTTGTCCAATTGACCATCGGCATGCACGGTGGTTTCCATCGCTACCTGATGCTCGCATGCAGTAAGCGTGCAACCAATCAGACAGGAGGCCCAAAGCAAATATTTTTTCCTTTTCATAGTCCTTTCTGTTTAATCCTTTCTGTTAAACTTATTGTTTTTGTTTTTCGCTCCAGGGGATGCATGATGTACGCAGCGGAATTTAGCAAAGGCCCGCGGACGATGTTGGTTTGTGAAAGTTTTTTCAACCACCAATTCGCTACCCAACCAAAAGAGAAGGGCAAGGGTGCCGGCAGCAAAACCAACGCGGAATACATTCAAAAAGCGGAATGAAAAACCCGGCTTTTGAGCGGGTAATGCCTGCATGATTTTGCGGGTTAGTGCCGCTGCATGCAACGGTTCTGCGGGCACAACCTTTTTATCCAGCGTTGTTCCAATTCGATAAACTCAAGCACTTTGGCGCAAGCGGGACAGCCAGCCGCGTGGGCGCGCAGTTCCTCTTCTTCACGATTGGTTAATTGCCCGAACCGCATCAATAACTTTTCATATTCTTCACAATTCATAATTCGGCCGTGTTTTGAATTTGATAATGTTGTTTCAGGTATTTGCCAATGGCCACGCGGGCGTGGTATAAATTGCTTTTAATTTTTTCTTCTGAGGTTTCCATAATGCGTGAAACTTCTTCCGGAGAAAGCCCCTGGAGATCGCGCAGCACAAATATTATTTTNTGAACAGGCGGAAGTTGTGCGGCTGCCTCTTCCACAGCCATGGTCAGGTCGTGCAGGTGGATTGCCTCATCAGCATGCCGGGCGAATAAATTTGCTGCTTTCGTATCATCCTCTGTCATCCGGTTTCTTTTATAATGTGCCGACTTAAGCAGATCAAGGCAAATATTGGTAACAATGCGGTAGAGCCAGGTGCTTAGTTTTATTTCTGCCCGGTAGCGGTTCAGGTTNTTCCAAAGCCTTATAAATGTTTCTTGTGTGGCGTCTTCTGCATCGTGAACATTGTGTAATACCCGCACGGCTACTGCATATACAAACCGCTGGTGCGTTTCAACCAACAGCCGAAAGGCTGAGCGATCGCCAGAAGCAGCTTTNTTAACAATTTCCGGTTCGGTTAATACCATGCTAATTCTGGAATAATACGAGGTTACTGTTTTCTGGTAAAAACCACCAGAAACATTCTACGGAAGGTACAAACAGAATTAATAAAACATTTCTTCTGAAAAACAGAAACAAATAACTCAGGCTTTCGTTAATTGCTGCATTAACGGCATTAAATGAAAACTTACCTGGGAGAATTCGAAGAACTGGTATTACTCACCATTGCGGCTTTGGATAAGGAGGCTTATGGAGTATCTATTCAGCAAGATTTAGAAGTACGGTGTAACCGCAGCATCAGCATAGGGGCGTTGCATTCTACCATTACCCGCTTGGAGGAAAAGGGATTTTGAAATCGTGGCTGGGAGGCGCCACGCAAGCGCGTGGAGGCCGCAGCAAACGGTTTTATGAGATAACACAAGCCGGCAAAAAGGCTGTGGCCGAAGCAAAGAGTGTGCGCGATGAATTGTGGAGCCGTTCAAGCATTAAACTTTCGGTAAAATGAGTAACCCTCCCAAACTGGCGCGTAAAATCCTGGAGTGGTTTGCCGGAGCCGCGTTTGTAGAAGACCTGTTGGGCGACCTGGATGAATTGTTCTGCATTCATCTCAAAACAAAATCAGAGTTTGTAGCCAAGCTGCTTTACTGGCGCGGGGCATTATCTTTGCTGTTTTCCTATGCGCTTAAAAAGCGAAAAGAAAAAGCAACCGCCAGCCCGTATTCCTACACAATATCTCTTGGTTTGCTTCACAACTATTTTAAAGTAGCTGTTCGCAGTTTATATCAGCACAAATATTTTTCTATACTGAATGCTTTTGGATTGGCCGTGGGTATGTCGGTAAGTTTGTTGTTGCTTTCGCTGATCAGTTATGTACAAACCTATGACGATTTCCATACAAACCGCGAAAACATCTATACAATTATCAGCGAACGAACGGAAGGCGTTGAGCAAGCATCCTGGGCATCGGCACCTCATGTGTTAACGGATAAACTAAAAGAAAGCNCCGGTGTGAAGGAGGTAGTGCAAATCAATTCCGCCTTTCGGGAAGAAGCCAAATTGCCACAAGGATTAATACCCCTGCGTGGCTATTATGTGGAACCGAATTTTCTGGAGGTGTTTACCTATGAAATAACACAAGGCAACGCCCGCCTTGCTCTGTCACAGCCGCAGCACATCATTATTACAGAATCGGCAGCCCTCAAGCTTTTTAATTCTACCAATGTACTGGGTAACGTGTTGGAACTTGCCAATGGCGATTTAATGAAGGTGGGCGCTGTAATGAAAGATCACCCCATTAATTCGCACTTTAGTTTTGAGTTGCTGGCTTCATTAGCTTCGTTGCCACCGGAACAAACGTCTTTGTCCGATCAATGGATGCATTTTGATTTTCAGTATGTGTATGTGCTGTTGCGCGATCAGGCAACTCTTGCGGAGTTTCAAGCGTATCTCGACAAAATCTCGGCAGAAAATTATAAAGACCTTCCGGTTAAAGTAGCCTTTGAAGCACAACACCTCAACGATATTGCCCTGGGTCCGGATTTGCGCAGGGCGATTGGCCCTAAGTGGGAAGCTTCGGGGATAATTGTTTTTGCAATTATTGCTGCGATGATTTTATTGCCGGCATGTTTTAACTACACCAATATTTCCATCGCGCGGGCGCTGAAGCGGGCAAAAGAAATCGGCTTGCGCAAAACGTTGGGCGGAGTAAGGCATCAAATCTTCTTTCAGTTTATTACAGAAACAGTTGTTATTACTTTCGTGGCCTTTATAGGATCGCTGCTATTGTTTTACTTTACACGGAGCGAGTTTCAANAAATGCTGGTGGCATCCAACGCGCTTGATTTAAGCCTGACCGTACGCATGGCAGCTTACTTCCTTTTGTTTGCCCTGGGCACAGGATTAATAGCAGGTCTTTTTCCAGCCCTTTTCTTTGGCCGTCTGAATCCAATACAAGCTTTAAAGAATAAGGCACACAAAGGATCATCCGCCATGCGGGCAAGAAAAGTGCTGACGGTATTTCAATTTATATTGGCTTTTGGATTTATCCTTACACTGGTCGTGTTTAGCAAACAGTATCGGTATTCGCTCAACTTCAATTTTGGATTTGCAAAAGAAAATATTGTTAACGTAACCTTGCAAGGCACCCAGGCACAACTGGTAAAGAATGAATTTTCAAAACTAGCCACTGTGCAGGCAATGGCCATGTCATCGCAAGTAATGGGTTTGGGTTATAGCAATACATGGATTAAGGATTCGGCAGGGGATTCTACGGAAGTGGCCCAGATGTTTGTGGATGGCAATTATATTCCCCTGTTTGGGTTAACACTGGTGGCTGGAACAAACTTTCCGGAAGAAACAGCAACACCTGAAAAGTTTATAATTGTAAACGAAGAGTTTGTAAAAAGCGATGGGGTTTCTGTTGCAGATGCAATTGGAAAAACCTACCGGGTTGAGGGCCAGGACTTGCAAGTGATTGGGGTTGTANAAAACTTTCACTTTGCCNCCTTGCGTTACCCGATTAAAAAATTTNTTCTTTCGCACCAATCCGGCAAAATTTTTATACGCACACCTGAAAGTAAACACCACAGATGCCTATGCCATGTTTACGGATTTTGAAAGTCAATGGAAGAAACTAAATCCGGAACAAAAACTTGTAGCCAGTTTTTTTGAAGACGATTTGAATGAAGGATACTCCAACTACGTTGTGCTTTTAAAGATTACAGGATTTCTAGGCTTGCTTGCATTAACCATTTCCGTTTTAGGGTTGTTGGGGATGGTGGTTTATACCACGGAAACGAAAGTGAAGGAAATAGGTATTCGCAAAGTGTTTGGCGCCTCTGTGTTGAATTTGAATATCCAACTCTCAAAAGAATATCTAAAGCTGATTGTTTGGGCTATTGCTATTGGCGCACCTGTCACTACTTTCCTCATTTATCTGGTGTTGCCGCGCATGCAATATTACAGCACAACAGTTTCAGTGTGGGATGTGGTGATCAGCACCGCCATCTTGTTAGGGTTAGGAATGATTACGGTTTGGTCGCAAACGAATAAAGCCGCATTGTCTAATCCTGCTGATACGTTGCGGTCGGAATAAAACGTGCGGACCGCAACAAGGCATCCATTACAGGGAGTCCCTTGAAATACCACTGGTACGGATACACGTTAGAGAAGGTAGATTAAAAAGTTTCCTAAAATTGAATTTGAGGGTTAACTTCACCCACTAAACAAACAAAACCATGAAACGAACAGCCACCGCTAACTGGAAAGGAACCGGCAAAGAAGGGAAGGGCGTTGTATCAACCGCCAGCACCGTATTGAACAAGAACCAATATTCATTTAACTCGCGCTTTGCCGAAGGCGTAGGTACCAACCCCGAAGAGTTGGTTGCTGCTGCACACAGTGGCTGCTTTGCCATGAAGCTAAGTTTTGTATTGAACGAAGCCGGCTTTACAGTCGATGATTTATCGGTGAAGTGTACAATCACGCTAGAGAATGGCGCGATCACGAACGCGCACCTGGATTTAACTGCAAAAGTGCCCGGCATTACGGCCGATAAATTTCAGGCTTGCGCAGCCGATGCCAAAGCCAATTGCCCGATTTCAAAATTGCTGAATACCAATATTACGATGGAGGCGAGGTTGGGGTAGGGCATAGGGTTGCGAATACCAAGGAATAAACCACAAACGGAGTAAAAAATAAAACCCGGAATTCACTCCGGGTTTTAATCATTTACTCCGATCTAAGTCCCTCTCCTATGAAGAGGGGTTGGGTGAGGTCAGAACGGATACTCGCCCTTTTCAATCAACACCTTTGCCACTTTACGCCTTGCATTTTTCAAATTGTAGGGCTCAACTTTTGTAAACCGCTTCAAGCCCATCAGCATCAGGCGCTGTTCATCGCCTTCCGCAAANNGGAAGTAATCGCGCTCTTGCCTGCAGCGGCAGCTTTTTCAATAGCATGATGTAAATAAATCAATGCCATTTCTTTTTCGGCTTCACAGGCTTGTTCGCCCCGCAGGCTGATCAATTTTTCTACGCGCAGCAATACCGATTCGGCTGCATACCCTTCAATCAGCATATCGGCCAGGTTCATTAAAATCTCCTGCTCTTCCGATAGTTTCATCATAAACTTCTGCACCGCTGCTCCACTCACCATCAGGCCGGCTTTNTTCAGATTGCGTAACGCCTTCTTCTCCTTTGCAAACAAAGTTGTATCCTCATCGTTGCCAAAATCGGGTATCGACATCAATTCTTTNTGTACAGCCATCGCGGGGCTCATCAAATCCAGATGACCTTTCATGGCCCGCTTCAACAACATGTCGATTGTAAGCAAGCGGTTGATTTCGTTGGTGCCTTCAAAGATGCGGTTAATGCGCGCATCGCGGTAAGCGCGATCCATCGGGCCCTCGGCCGAGAAACCCATACCGCCATAAATCTGCACGCCTTCGTCCACGCTGTAATCCAGCACTTCCGAACCATGCACTTTTAAAATGGCACATTCAATGGCAAATTCTTCCAGGGATTTAAGTCGCGCCTGGGCCGAATCCATACCGGCAGCGATGAAGGCGTTGTAGGCATCCTCAATATTCTGGCTGGCACGATAGTGCGCAGATTCTGAAGCAAAAATGTGGGTGGCTACATCGGCTATCTTATGTTGAATGGCTCCAAACGTTGCCAGCGGCACGCCAAACTGTTTGCGCTCTTTCGAGTAATTGATGGCTTTGCTTAACGTGGCTTTTGATCCGCCTACGGCAGCAATACCAAGTTTAATTCGCCCAATGTTTAAAATGTTTACGGCAATCTTGAAACCATTTTCGCGTTCGCTCAGTAAGTTTTCAACGGGTACTTTGCAATCGTTAAAGAAAATCTGGCGGGTGGATGAGCCCTTGATACCCATTTTCTTTTCTTCTTCATTCATGGTGATGCCGCCAAACGCTTTTTCAACAATGAAGGCACTGAGGTTTTTATCGTTATCGATTTTTGCAAACACGACATAGACATCCGCAAAGCCACCATTCGTAATCCACATCTTCTGGCCGTTGATAACATAGTGTTTCTTATCAGCCGAGAGTACGGCTTTTGTTTTGCCGGAGTTGGCATCGCTGCCGGAATCAGGTTCTGTTAAACAATAGGCCGCTTTCCACTCGCCCGAAGCAAGTTTGGGAATGTATTTNTTCTTCTGGGCGTCATTGCCATAATACAGAATGGGTAAGGTGCCAATACCCGTGTGTGCCGAGATAGCTACCGCAAAAGAATGCCCGGCACCCAACACTTCGGCTACCAGCATGGTGGTGTTAAAGTCCATACCAAAGCCACCAAGTTCTTGCGGCACCGATGTTCCGAGTAAACCCAGTTCACCGGCTTTATCCAGCAATTGTGGCATCAATGCCGGATTCTTCATCGAATCAATTTCATCTAATCTTGGATGAATCTCCTGCTTTAAAAAATCCTTGCACGTTTGTGCAATCATCTTNTGTTCTTCCGTAAAATCTTCTGGAATGAAGATTTCGTGTGCCTGCGTTTCTCTGATCAGGAATTCTCCGCCTTTAATTGCTCTTTTTGTTGCTTCTGCTGTTTCCATTGTTCTTAATGATTAAACTTTTCTTCTTCTTATTTAGAAATAAACAATTGACAAAAGGCAGTTGACAACGTATTGTCAATAGCTCATTGTCAACGGTCAACTTAGTAACTCATAAATCCCCGCCACTCCTTGTCCGCCACCCACGCAAGCGGTAACCATTCCATATTTCTTGTTGCGTCTGCGTAGTTCGTTAAAAAGTTGTACCGATAAGCGCGCTCCGGACGAACCGAGCGGATGACCTACTGCAATGGCACCACCATTCACATTCAATTTTGTTCTATCAATGTTCAGCTCTTTCACCACGGCCAGCGATTGTGCAGCAAAGGCTTCATTGAGTTCAATCAAATCTAAGTCGTCTTGCCTGAGGCCGGCAATTTTTAATGCCTTTGGAATAGCCGCCACCGGGCCAATACCCATAATGCGTGGATCAACACCGGCTGTTGCATAGCTTACCATACGGGCAATCGGTTTTAGATTCAGTTGTTTTACCATGCGTTCGCTCATCACAGCAACAAACGCAGCCCCATCCGATGTTTGTGATGAGTTACCGGCCGTAACGGTTCCGCCTAACGCAAATACGGGTTTCAGTTTTGCCAATCCTTCAAGGGTTGTATCGGCACGAATGCCTTCATCGGTGGCAACCACAAACTCACGCGTTTTCTTTTTCATGTTTTCATCCACGTAGGTTTCCTTTACGGTGATGGGCACTACTTCATCTTTGAACTTACCTTCTTTCCACGCAGCAGCGGCTTTCATGTGCGATTCGTAAGAGAACTGATCTTGTTCTTCGCGTGTAATTTTAAATTGCTTCGAAACCTCTTCAGCCGTAAGGCCCATGCTGGTGTAATACGTTGGGTTATTCTTGGCAATGGTATAGTTGAGTGCCGTTTTAAAACCCATTACCGGCACCAATGACATCGACTCGGTACCACCGGCAATAATCACATCGGCCTGGCCTGCCTGTATGCGCTGGCTTGCAATAGCAATGGTTTCTACACCCGAACCACAATACCGGTTCACGATCATGCCGGGNGTATCAATACCAAGCGCAAGCAATGAAATCATGCGGCCCATTTGCATTCCCTGATCTGCTTCCGGCACCGCATTGCCTACAATCAGGTCATCCACCATGTTGTTTTCTAATCCCGGTATCGATTTCACCAGGTGTTTGATAACATCTGCCGCCAGGTCATCTGGTCGTGTGAAACGAAAGCCACCTTTCTTGGCCTTTCCAACTCCGGTTCTGAATCCTGCTACGATGTATGCGTCCATATCTTAATTAGTTAATTGACAATTTGACAAAGGACAGTTGACAACGACAACTGCCTATAATTAATTTTGTTTTCTAACATACTTTTCCGGGTTCTCTATCATATGGTTGAGAAGCTTTCCAACTTCCTCTGCCATTAGCTCGAAATCATCCCAAGTCTTCTTTGAGATGTATCCACATGCCAAAGCGAAATCCAACCAAACGCGCGTCTCTGTATTCTCCATATCTGCATCTGATGATTTGCTTACAAAATGAGCTCTATATTGCCTCTTCCTATAGGCCTCTCCAATGTTTGAGCAAACTGATCGGGAAGACCTTCGCACCTGATCTGTTAATGAATACCGCTCTTCTTGCGGAAATGCTTTTGAGGTTTTGAAAATACTCATAGCGAGTTCAAATGCTTTTTATATACCGTTAAATCTCTAAATGTTTGCGCTGCCATACTTTATTGTCAATTGTTTTTTGTCAACTGTCAATTGCGTAATGGTTTCCCGCCTGTTAAAATAGACTGAATTCGTTCCAGCGTTTTCTTTTCACCCGTTAGCGATAAGAATGCTTCGCGTTCCAGATCCAATAAATATTGTTCCGATACTTCCTGTGCATAGCTGAGATCGCCCCCGCACATTACGTTGGCAATCCACTTCGCGATTTTCGCATCGTGTTCGGAAATGTATCTACCCATTAACATGCCTTGTAATCCGGCAAGGAATAAGGCTTGCCCGGTGCGGCCTTGTACTTTAATATTCTTTGCCTGTTGTGGCATGGTGTAGCCGGCATCGGCAAGATCAAGAACCGCTTGTTTGGCATCCGCAATCTGGCGGTCTCTATTCATGCTTACACGATCCAGCTTTTTCAGAATACCCAACTCACGCGCTTCTTCTGCGGATGTAGCAACTTTAGCAGTAGCTATAGTCATAAACGCATTTTGAAGCGCATTCAATTCAACATCGCCTTCTTGTAAAGCATCGCTTACCCGTTTGGTAAATTCTTTTGTGCCACCNCCGGGAATCAGACCCACGCCTACCTCAACAAGCCCGATGTAGGTTTCGGCTGCTGCTTGCGCGATGTCGGCATGCAGGGTCATTTCGCAACCACCACCCAGCGTGCGACCTTGCGGGGCTACCACTACCGGAATAGATGAATAGCGCAACCGCATTACCGAATTCTGGAATGCGCGGATCATAAAATCGATCTCGTCATAATCCTGTTCGATGGCATACATAAACACCAGCCCAAGGTTAGCGCCCAGCGAGAAGTCGGGCCCNTGATGACCGACCACCAATCCGCGGTATCCTTTTTCTGCCAGGTCAACCGCTTTGTTCATGCCTTCAATTACACTGCTGCCTAAGGTATAGCTCTTTGAGCTCCATGAGAAATTGAGTACACCATCCCCAATGTCTGTTACTTTCGAATCGGCATTCTTCCACACTACGCTATCGCTCTTGCTTTCTAAAATGATAAAGCTTTCGCGACCCGGAATGGATTTATATGATTGGGTAGGGATGTCGTAATATTTNTTGATGCCCCCTTCGGTTTTGTAAAACGATTTGTTGCCCGCACCGAGCATATCGTACACCCATTGATTGGGTTTGTAGCCAGCGGCTTCCATTAAAGGAATACTCTTTTCAACGCCAATTGCGTCCCACGTTTCGAACGGTCCAAGATCCCAACCAAAACCACCGCTTACGGCATCATCAATGCGGAATAGTTCATCGCTGATTTCAGGAATGCGATTGCTCACATACCGGAACAAATCGAAAAACATATCGCGATAAAAATCNCCGGCTTTGTCTTTACCGGCCAGCAATACTTTAAAGCGATCGCGCAGGCTGTCGATGGTCTTGGTCGTTTCGAGTGTGGCAAATTTTGCTTTTGCCTTTGGTTGATACTCGAATGTTTTCAGATCGAGCGTAAGAATTTCAGTTTCACCTTTGGCGTTTTTAGATTTTTTGTAAAAGCCCTGGCCGGTTTTATCGCCCAGCCATTTATTCTGCTCGAGTTTGTTTACCGCTTCGGGTAATTTAAACATTTCGCGGCCTTCATCGTTGGGCAGGCCTGCATATAAGTTGTTGGCTACTTTTACGAGTGTATCCAACCCCACTACATCCGATGTTCTGAATGTAGCCGATTTTGGTCTTCCGATTACAGGGCCTGTTAGCTTATCAATCTCATCTACGTTAAGATCATACTTACGCATAGAGTCAATTACCTTTAATAAACCCCAAACACCAACCCGGTTACCAATAAAGGCAGGCGTGTCTTTACACAGTACAGTTGTTTTGCCCAGGAAAAGATCGCCATAGTGAAGCAAAAACTTCGTGATTTCGGGATCGGTTTTCGTGGTAGGAATAATTTCCAGCAGTTTTAAATACCGGGGCGGATTGAAGAAGTGCGTTCCTGCAAAGTGTTTTTGAAAATCTTCGCTGCGACCTTCGGCCATTAAATGAATGGGAATACCAGAAGTATTGGAAGTGATAAGCGTACCCGGTGTGCGATACTTTTCCACTTCGGTATATACTTTCTTNTTGATGTCCAGATTTTCTACTACAACTTCTATGGTCCAATCGCAATCTTTGATCTTCGGCATGTCATCCGTAAAGTTTCCAAGTTTGATGCGCGAAGCAAACTTTTTACTGAACAGCGCTGCGGGGTTTGCCTTCAGGGTGGAATCAAACGCGGCATTTACGATTCGGTTTTTCACTGCCGGATGGTCGAGTGTTAACCCTTTNTTCTTTTCGTCTTCAGAAAGTTCTTTGGGCGCAATGTCCAGGAGCAGAACATCTACACCAATGTTGGCAAAGTGACAAGCAATGCGCGAGCCCATAATGCCCGATCCTAAAACAGCTACTTTACGAATGGTTCTATTCATGTTACCGGTTTTTACTTTGTATAAAATTCTTAGTTGGCAGTATGCAGGCGGCAGTTGGCAGTTCCTGTTCAATCATGTGTCTGCCTACTGCACAGTGCCTACTGCCTACTGTTTTCAAGTTCTTTATAAACAATGTTCTGTTCAATTATCTGATTCACACTTTGAACCACTTCAAANAACACATTCAGCTTGCTGGCCGGAATTTCCTCGCGCACCACTTCATTAAATCGTAAAACAGTTTCTTTCGATTTTTCCCGATGGCGCTTCCCNTCTTTGGTAAGAAAAATGCGAACAGACCGCTTATCGTTCTTATCCGTTTTCCGGATAATCAATCCCTTTTCTTCCATTGACTTAAGCAGGCGCGTAACACTGCGGGGTTCCAAACCCATCATTGGTCCGATCTTGGTTGCTGGTGTACCTTCTTCGGAGTGAATGTTCAATAAAGCAAACCCGATAGACATGGTTCCCTGGTATTTTGCTGCCTGCTGATTGTACATGCGGGCAATGCTGTGCCAGGCCGCCTTTATATTATAGTCTATGGTTTCCTCCCTTTTCATGAATTTCAAACGATGCCGAAGGTAAAGAAAATTATTCGGCATGCATACTATTTTTGAAAAAATTATCTGGGGTCTTTAGGGCTGAAGAATCTCCCTCATGTTAAACACACCCGATTAGAAAACCGGGTTGTAATTAGCCGGTAACGGAAGCACCGATTCAATCGATTTCGGGTTTTTCATGAATGTAAAATCCATATTTTTTATGATAAGGATCATATCGGAGTATGGTTAACAATCATGGGGTAGATGGATTGGGTAATATAATCTTGTACTGTGAAACAAGACAAAAACCCAGAAGCCATGAAAACGATCATAAAAAACCTTCTTCACAATCCTTTTCTTACTGGTATTTTCCCATACGGCCGTTTGGGCTCAGCAACAATATAAGCTAAGCGGCACACCCAATATAACCATTGCGGGAACCTCTACCATGCACGATTGGACAATGACTTCCAAACAGGCAACCTCGGTGGCACAATTTGAAACCGATGCAACCGGTCAGCTAACTAAAGTAAACGCTATCGTGGTTACCATTCCTGCCGAAAGTTTAAAGAGCGGTAAAGGAGCCATGGATAAGAACGCATACAATGCACTTAAAACAGATAAGAATAAAGACATCAAATTTCAACTCACCTCGGCAATCCTTAATGGCAATAACATTGTAGCGCAAGGCACACTAACCATTGCCGGAAACTCAAAACCCACTGAGTTGGCAGTTACCGGAAAACCAGTAGCGGGTGCAATTCATTTTCAGGGTTCTAAGAAAATAAAGATGACTGAGTTTAACGTGGAGCCACCTTCTTTCATGTTTGGTTCAGTTAAAACAGGCGATGAAATAACAATAACCTTTGATATCACCCTTTCACCAATCAAATAAATCTCTATAAATCACCTTTAATTTTTTATGTTATGAAAACAAAATCCTCAATCTTAAAACACCTGCTACTGGTACTGGGCCTTACAATGGGCTGGACTGCCTGGGCACAGCAACCCACGATACAATATTGGAGACCATATGACAAGCGCGGTGTAAATGTATTCGAAACAACAAAAGACGATACCATTGTTTTTGATGGTTTGAAGCTTAGACTGGGTGCCGGTTTTACACAAGGCTATCAGAAACTAAATCACAGCAACGGATTAGCAACTCCTGCACTCTACGAAATGGGTGGAGGATTTCCGTTGGCACAGGCAAACTTCAATATTGATGTGCAGTTGTACGATGGCATTAGCCTTAACCTTGTGTCATACATGTCGTCTCATCACCACAATGAATTTTGGGTGAAAGGCGGCTACCTGCAAATAGACAAAGTGNGGTTTTTGAAAAGCGAGTTCTTCGATAATTTGTGGAAAAACCTGACTTTAAAAGTAGGCCACATGGAAGTAAACTATGGCGATGCGCACTTCCGCAGAAGTGATGGTGGCCACACGTTATGGAACCCCTGGATTGAAAACAACATTATGGATGCCTTCACCACAGAAATTGGTGCTGAGTTATACTGGAAANAAGACGGCATCCTGTTAATGGGAGGGTTTACCGATGGCGAAATTCAAGGTAACATTTCTAACCCATCACAACCAGATGGGGCAAAACGCAAGCCATCTCTTTACGGAAAGATTGGTTTTGATAAACAGATTAATGACAACCTGCGCACAAGGATCACGGGCTCATTCGTAACAACAAAATCATCTGCCAGCAATACCCTATATGGTGGCGACCGGACTGGGTCCAACTACCAGTATGTAATGGAAAATGCACCCGTTACATTAACCGGTAATGCTTTCTCCGGAAGATTTAACCCTGGCTTTCGTGATAATGTTACAGCCTTCGTTATAAACCCCTTCGTTAAATACAGTGGACTTGAAGTGTTTGGAACATTTGAATGGGCTAAAGGGAATAGTGCATTCGAAAACGGTGAGGGCGCAGCCTATGCCGCAGAAGACGACCGCAAAGCGCAGCAAACAGCTTTTGAAGCCCTCTATCGCTTCGGAAAAGATGAGCAATTTTATGTGGGCGCCCGCTACATAAAAGTAGATGCTACGATTGCGGAAGGATATACGGCAATATTACCAGGTACCCGTTATGATGTAACCATAGACCGAACATCATTTGGCGCAGGCTGGTTTATTACCCGCAACATCTTATTAAAAGGAGAATATGTAACCCAGAATTATGATGGCTATAACAACACCGGAGCGAATAGCCGGTTTTACAACGGTAAGTTCGATGGCTTCGTGATTCAGGGCGCAATCTCATTCTGATTTGTAGGGATGCTTTATGGGTGGGTTCCGGTCTGTACAGGCCGGAACTCTTTTTGTATTTGCTACCTTTGTAAGGCAAAAAATGGAAATGAAACGCGTGCTGGTTTTGTTGGTTGTGATGATCCTGGGGAGTTCATTTGCTACCTCCNCGGTGTTGCTGCACCGCTTTATTGTTCAGCCCGAAAGTACGCTTACCGTAGCGGGCAAAACGAATGTAAATGCATTTCAGTGTACAACCTTATATTGTGGCCGCGATACCTTGGTGCTGCGGGAGAGCGCGGGCATACGACCTGTGTTTTTAAAAGGGAACGTACAACTGGATGCATCGGCCTTCAGTTGCGGCCTTCAGTTAATGACGAACGACTTTAATAAAACGATTAAAGCGAAAGAATACCCGGCTATTGAAATAGAATTTATCTCATTCGAGAAAACCNCCGTGTTTGGTTGTGCCGAAGAACGATTTAAGGGCCATATGAAAATAGCCTTGGCTGGAGTANAAAAAGCGTTTGATGTGAATTGTGTAATTGAAGCAAAAAGCAATGGCATTATTTACCTGCGGGGTAATCACATATTTACATTTGCCGATTTTAATCTTTCGGCCCCTTCGCGCATGATGGGAATGGTTAAAGTAGATGAAACCCTGGAGGTGAAATTTAACCTTGCTTTAAAGATTGACCCTAACCTGTAATTATTCTTTTCTCAACTTATCTAAATAAAGTTTAGAAGCTTGCTCTACCCATCGGTCGCGTGTAATGCGGCCTGGAAANAACTCTATAATAGCAGCTACCTGCTGAATGCTTTCTTCGGTGAGTTCGCTGATTTGTCTGAAACTAAAAATCCCGGCCTTATTTAGCTTTGCTTCAATACCCGCNCCGATGCCATTAATCTGTTTCAGATCATCTTTTTCAACTGCTTCTGTTTTCTCTGTTAATTGCTGGCCACTGATGAAATCGGAGTAGCGCGGTTCTTTGGTTTCGCGTTGATGCTTTTTAAGTTCCTCCAGTTCTATTTCGAGTTTCTGTTTCTGAAGGCGAAGCATAACCAACTCATCTCCAGCCGTGCGGTAATTTTCCTGCAAATCATCGATGGTTTTTGAAACGCTTCTTGTTGTTGCTGAAACTGTTGCTGCAATGTATGAAGGGAGNTCTTCTGTTGTTTTTAGTCTTTCATTCTCGCGCGAAACAGTTAAAAANTCCTGGCGAAAGGTCTCCCGTGCACGATTAAGCGTTTGTTCTGCCTTTTCTGCCTGATTGTGGGCACTTTGCAAGGCTTGTTTCAATTCGGCTATATCAATTGCTAATTCCGATTCTCTTGCCGTTTTGGTGTCTAGTATTTGCTGGCGCAGAAACCAGGCAATGCCAAATCCGATAAACAACGAAACCAGCACAATAACCAGTATTTCAGCAATTGCCAGGGCTGATTCGTGCGGGTTAATGTTTGATGTATTTGGATCCAGGCCCTTAATCCAGAATAAATACCAGAATGCAGCCAGCAGGCACCAAACCGCAAACAATCCAACCAGCAGGTAAACGGAGCGCATTTTTATATAANNTGAANNATTGAAGGTACAAAAATAAAAATTGCTGCCACATGCAACCTCGGTTAATGTACCCGCGTCTTATGCATAATTCTCTTATGTATTAACCCCTTGTTTTAATCTTTATGCATTCACCCGAGTTATTGAAAGGCACCCTGCAAACTATTGTACTGAAAGTATTGAAAGACCAGGGCCGCATGTATGGCTACGAAATTACGCAGCGGGTAAAAGACCTATCTGACGACCGGATTCTGCTTACAGAAGGTGCATTGTACCCCACACTTCATAAACTGGAGGCAGAAGGAATGCTGCGCACCGAAACAGAAACCATAGGAAAACGCGTTCGCAAATATTATTCACTTACTCCGCAAGGCCGTAGTTTGGTGAAGGAGCGCGTTTCGGAATTTATTGCGTTTATAAAAACGATGGGGAATGTGTTGCAGGTAGAATTAGGCTAATCTATTTCAGGGAATGCTTACAGACGATCATATCACCTACATCATCAAAGACCTGAACTACCGGGGCATTGTGGCCGAAGGCATTCAGGATGAATTGATTGATCATGTCTGCACGGCAGTGGAGGCTGAAATGAAANAAGAAAAACGATTTATTGATGCATACCATACTGTATTANAAAGGTTTGGGCACACAGGTGGGTTGCGGGAAATACAAAAGCAGACTTTACAATCAGAAAACAAACCANAAAATATGATTAAAAATTATTTTAAGATTGCGTTGCGCAATCTGCGCAAGCATAGTTTTTATACGTTTATCAATGTGGCAGGGCTCTCGCTGGGCATTTCAATATGTTTTATTATCGTATTGTTTGTAAGGCACGAGCTGAGTTATGACAGGCACTTTGCGAATGCCGATAGGATTTATCGCGTTCATAGCGAGCTAAAATTTGGTGGCAATCATTACAACATGACTTATGCCCCAGCCCCTTTAGCTGCCCAATTGGCTCAGGATTATCCGGAAGTGGCCGCTGCGATCCGTTTTCGTGAACGGGGCTCTTACCTGGTTAAGCGAACAACCGAAAACATTAAAGAAGACAAGGTAATTTGGGCCGATAAAGACTTCTTCAAAGTGTTTCAGGTTCCTGTTCTTGCGGGCGATCCGGCCAAGGCATTAACAGAACCAAACGCCATTGCCATTAGCCAGCGGATAGCCGAAAAATATTTTCCGGGTGAAGAAGCATTGGGCCAGACGTTGATCCTGGATGATAAAATAAATGCCAAGATTACCGCCATTTATCAGAACCTTCCTTCCAACACACACTTTCACTTCGATATCCTGATTGCTATGGAAGGGCTTGATGAAGCCAAATCTCCGGTGTGGTTGAGCAATAATTTCCAAACGTATGTACTACTAAATGAGGGCGCAAGTGTAAGCCAACTAAACGCCAAGATACCCGCACTCATCACGAAACACATGATACCTCAACTGGCCGATGCATTAGGTCCTGATTTTACCCTCGAAAAATTTACGGCCGAAGGCAACCTGTTTGCCTATACGCTTGAACCATTAACAGATATTCATTTGAAGAGTGCCTTAAGCGGTGAGTTTGAACCCAATTTTGATATTACCTATGTGTACTTGTTTGGTGCTGTCGCTGCTTTCATCTTGTTGATTGCCTGTGTCAACTTTATGAATTTGTCAACAGCACGATCGGCAAACCGTGCAAAAGAAGTGGGCATGCGCAAAGTGATGGGGTCCATGCGGTCTCATCTCATACGCCAATTTTTAATGGAGTCCATTTTGCTAAGTATGGTTTCCTTCGTGTTGGCAACTGTTCTGGCCTACCTGTTACTCCCGGTTTTCAATTCGCTGGCGAGCCGCGAATTATCTATACCGTTTTCCAATCCGAACTTATATGCAGTTATCGCAATTGCAGCTGTTTTCATTGGCATGCTGGCCGGCATCTATCCTTCCTTTTTCTTGTCGGCTTTTAAACCGGTAAGTGTATTGAAAGGAAATGTGGCGCTTGGTATGAAGAGTGGGTTTATCCGCAGTTCGCTCGTGGTTTTCCAGTTTACAATTTCTATCATTCTGGTTATTGGTACGATGGCTGTTTTCAGGCAACTCAATTACATTCAGAATAAAAAACTGGGATTCAATAAAGACCAGGTTATTATGATTGATGATGCTTACGCCCTGGGCGATAATAAGCAAGCATTCAAAGAGATGGTAAAACAAGATCCGCGAATTCTGAATGCCACCATCTCCGGTTATTTGCCGGTTTCAGGAACCTGGCGAAGCGACACCNCCTGGTGGGCCGAAGGAAAAGAAGCAAAAGCTGAAAACATGGTGAGCATGCAAAACTGGGCTGTTGATTACGATTACATTACTACAATGGGTATGACTGTAAAAGAAGGACGCGGATTCTCTCCTGAATTTCCTTCAGATTCATCGGCAGTTATTCTAAATGAAGCTGCTGCGCTTGCTTTGAATTTTAACGGTGAAGTGGTAGGAAGCCGGATTCAAACGTTCGATGCAGATTACGTAACTGAGGTGGACCGGAATAAACTACAAACATTGACTGTTGTGGGCGTAGTTGAAAATTTTCATTTTGAATCGCTCCGGCAAAACGTATCTCCAGTAATGATGTTCCTCGCTAAACGACCTGGCGGAATAATCTCTTTCCGGATTCAGGCAGGCAATACACAAGAAATTGTAACCAACATCGAANAAAAATGGAAAGAGTTGGCCCCGGGCCAGCCATTCACTTACTATTTTTTAGATGAACGCTTTAACAATATGTATGCATCGGAAACCCGTTTGAGCAAGGTTTTCGGAATATTTACCGGCCTGGCAATTTTAATTGCGTGCCTGGGATTGTTTGCGCTTACTTCATTTACAGCCGAACAGCGCACCAAGGAAATTGGAATTAGAAAAGTGTTGGGTGCGAGTGTAAGCAGTATTGTGTTGCTGCTCTCCAAAGAGTTTGGCAAACTGATAGCCATTGCCTTTGTGCTGGCAGCGCCCGCAGCCTGGTATGGTGTTAACTGGTGGTTGAAAGACTATACTTACAAAACCGAGATTGGCATTGGGTTGTTTTTGTTTGCAGGTATAGCCGCGTTTGTGGTGGCGTGGGTTACCATGAGCTTTCAATCCTTTCGGGCTGCCACCAGCAATCCGGTAGATAGTTTAAAAGTGAGTGATAACGCGAGGGTAAACAACGGGCTTATTCACCCGGCATAGGGGCAATATGTGCGGTTTTCGGCAAGGGTTGTAACAAGCATTTGCAAAGCGTGTAATCGTGCTATAAATTCGAACCTTTACACGGCTAAAGCCATGACCAAACACNCCCCTATCCCCAAAGCAGATGTCATACTGATGGGTGCCGGCATCATGAGTGCCACCCTGGGCATGTTACTAAAAGAACTGGAACCACAACTTTCCATTCATATTTTCGAAAGGCTTGATAAAGCCGGAATGGAAAGCAGCGATGCCTGGCACAATGCGGGCACAGGCCATGCAGCCTTTTGCGAACTAAACTACACTCCGCAAAAACCGGGCGGCACGGTAGAATGTACAAAAGCATTTAAGATTGGTGAGTCTTTTGAGGTTTCGCGCGAGTTCTGGGCTTACCTGATTGAANAAGGCTATGTGCAAAACCCACAGGACTTCATCAACAAAGTACCACACATGAGTTTAGTGTGGGGGCCCGAGAATGTTGACTTTCTGCGCAAGCGATATGAAATCATGCATGCCAATCCATTGTTTCAAGAAATGGTTTATTCCGAAGTGCACGATGACATAGCCGCGTGGGCACCTATCGTTATGCGCGGCCGAACANAANAACAACCCGTTGCTGCTACGCGCATGGAAATGGGTACCGATGTAAACTTCGGTTCGCTTACCCGAAGCATGATTGACCAACTTGGTAAAATGCCGGGCGTAACCATTCATTACAACTCCGAATGTTTGGATCTTGATCCGGATGGAAAAAATGGTTGGGATGTTTTTGTGCGCGATTTACAAACCGGTGAGAAGAAAACATTTAATACACGGTTTGCTTTTATTGGTGCGGGCGGGGCCACATTGCATTTATTAAAACGAGCCGAGATAAAAGAACGCAAAGGCTATGGTGGCTTTCCGGTAAGTGGCTTGTGGTTAAAGTGCAACAACGAAGAGTTGATTCAAAAACACCACGCCAAAGTATATGGCAAGGCTTCGGTTGGTTCGCCTCCTATGTCGGTGCCCCATGTGGATACTCGGTTTATTAATGGGAAGAAGGAATTATTGTTTGGGCCCTTTGCGGGATTCTCAACCAAGTTTTTGAAAAACGGGTCGCTGATGGATCTTCCCACTNCCATTAAATTCGACAACCTGATGCCCATGATTTTTGCGGGCATCAAAAACGTGCCGTTAACGAAATACCTTATTCAACAATTAAGACTTAAACCGGAAGATCGCCACGCGGCTTTGCGCGAATATGTTCCCTTTACCAAACAGGTTGATTGGGAATTACTGGAAGCAGGCCAGCGGGTGCAAGTGATTAAGAAAGACAAAGAGAAAGGTGGAGTGTTGGAGTTTGGTACCGAGTTAGTAGTGTCTGAAGATGGAACAGTAGCGGCCCTGTTGGGAGCTTCGCCCGGAGCATCTACAGCGGTAAGCATGATGTTAGAACTGATTCAAAAATGTTTTAAGAAACAAAGTCAATCCGAAGCGTGGAAAGCACGTATGCACGATATAGCACCTTCGTTCGGACAATCTATTTCGAAGAACGAAAAACTGGTGGCTGAATCGCGCAAGCGAACCAACAAAGTTCTTAATCTTGCCTGAGCGGTCTGTACGATTTTGTAAACCGGCTGTTCATTTTTATACAGGAGCGATCGACATCTGATTAATCTATCTTCGATTTCTTGTCAAAAAGCCACGTTTTTATATTCTGGCTTTTTGTGAATGATTCTTGCTAAGGGTTTGTAATAAACCAAACACCCATGCAGCGCTCATCCTCAACCTCTACAGTATTTATTATTCTTATTCTCTTACTCACGTTTCCCTTATGGGTTGGCCTGGGTGCCGGATTATTTGGATTGATTGCCGGCTTGTTTGCTGGCTTGGTAGGATTAATTGTTGGGTTGATTGGTGCCGTGGTTGGAATAATAGCGGCCATTTTTAAAGCCCTGTTTGGTTGGGGTGCCTGGCATCACGGCTGGCATTTTGATGGACCCGATATGAACGCGTTTACGTGGTTTGCGCTGCTGATTATTGGCGCGCTGATTATTACCCGAAACAGAAAAAGTAAATCCTAAAACCGGTGCTTCCACGGGCGCGATGTGGAAAACAAGTTGGAGTTTATCCAGGATACAACTCTTTGAATTTCTTCTTTCCCTCATCCAGAAAGGCCGCAAATTTTTCGGCATTTAGATTATAGCCGTACGGTGAAACCAGCACGCGCTCATCTTTACCAACCAACACATAAAATGGTTGCGCATTGTTGTTAAGCCGCGTGATTTGCAAGTCGGCATTTTGCTTACCAATGGTTTTNTTCACTTTGTTATCGTACGATGAGGTGTACCATTCGCTTTCGGGTAATTCGGTTTTATCATCTACATACAATGCCACCACTACAAAGTCATCGCGCAAGCGCTGCAACACCTGCGGGTCGCTCCATACATTGGCTTCCATTTCGCGGCAATTGGTACAACCATGTCCTGTAAAATCAATAAACAAGGGTTTGTTTTGCTGACGTGCGCAAGCGATGGCCTGATCATAATCAAAATATCCGCTTAAGCCATGGGGCAGGTGGAGGAAATCGGCATACCGGGGCTCATCGCAAATGGTTGCCGGTTTTTCTGTTGTAGCACTTAGTACATTAAAATCGTGTGTGTACATCGGGGGCAAATAACCGGCTAATGCTTTTAAGGGAGCACCCCACATGCCGGGTACCAGGTACACCGCAAACACAAACATAACCATGGCTAACGATACCCGAAAAACACTTACGGTTTTATCATCGGCATCTTTACCGGTATCGCCCGGCATGCGGAATCCTTTCATCAGGTAAACACCAATCAGCACAGCTATTACAATCCAGATAGCAATGTTGATGTCGCGATCGAGAATTCCCCAATGAAAAGCCTGGTCGGCAATACTTAAAAACTTAAAGGCCAACGCAATCTCTACAAAGCCCAATACAACTTTTACCGTGTTCAACCATCCTCCCGATTTTGGTAATGATTTTAACCAACCGGGAAAGAATGCGAACAAGGTAAATGGAATTGCGAAAGCGGCAGCAAACGCAAACATGCCCAGGATGGGTTTTAGAAATTCGCCACCAGCCGATGACACCAGGATGCTGCCTACAATCGGACCGGTACAACTGAACGAAACCAGCACCAGTGTAAACGCCATAAANAACACACCAAGCAAGCCGCCTTTCTCTGCTTGCTGATCTACTTTGTTGATCAATGTTCCCGGCAAGGTAATTTCGAACAAGCCCAGAAAGGAAAGCCCGAATACGATGAACACCGAAAAGAAAATCAAATTCGGAATCCACTCGGTTGATAAATGATTGGCCGTTTCCGGTCCCATGAGAGGGGCAAGGGCCGCTCCGATTAATGTGTAGATTAATATGATAAAGAGGCCATACATTAATGCCTGAAATTTTGTGCCACGGCCGGTGAAGAAACTCACCGTCATGGGAATCATTGGAAATACACACGGGGTGAGCAATGCGGCTAATCCGGCCAGAAAAGAGATTACTAAAAATCCCCACAACGATTTACCCTGAGGATTATCCGGTACAAGTGTTGAGTCGAGNTGGGGGCCGTTGGATTCTGTTACGGGTGCGGCAAGCTCAACCGGTTGTGCGGGGGCTTCATCATTTTTAATTTGTTCGGAAGCTGTGCCACTTACTTTAATGTTGAACGAAAAATCATCGGCACCCGGAATGCATTGGCCCGTTATTTCGGTACACACCTGGTAATCCGATTCGCCTGTAATCTTTAATGGTGAAGCCAGGATTTTGATTTTCTGCCGGAACTCACCCTTCTCCTTAAAGATTTTAACATCACACTCAAANATATCATCATACTTATCGGTTGGGTTAATGGCTACCACGTTGCCCACCAATTGATAACTGGCATGCGGCACAAAATTGAACGTGGTTTTAATCGGACCATCTTCGCACTTAAATTCAGAAGAATAGAGATACCAGTCCTTATCGATGGTAGCTTTAAAAATCAATTCCACCTCATCGCCCACGTTTGCTTCTGTTACAGAAGAATAACTCCATTTGGCTGGCTTAAGAATTTGGGCCCCCGACAAAATACTTGTGCAGAGAAACAGGACAAATAAAAAACTCTCATGAGCTGATGCGTTTTTTGTTGTTCAAAAGTAACGAAGCGTAAAACAGAATTGTTCATTGCTTAAACACGAGTGCCGGGTTGGTTAACCACTTTTAGAATAATTTAACAACTACTTCCTGTAATGCTTATAAAATGCCACAATGGTTTCGATGCCAATTAAAAAGTTTTTAATTCCATAATGTTCATTGGGCGAGTGAATGGCATCGCTGTCCAGGCCAAAGCCCATTAGCACCGTATCTAATCCTAATTCTTTNTTGAACAACGAAACAATCGGAATACTTCCGCCATCGCGTGTGGGGATGGGCGCTTTGCCCCACACTTCTTCAAATGCTTTGCTGGCAGCAGTAAATGCTTTGGAGTTGGTTGGGGTTACGGCCGGCTCGCCTCCGTGCAGGGCTGTTACTTTTACCTTAACGGATTTTGGCGCGAGCGACTGAAAATGTTTGGTAAACAACTCTGTGATTTCATGATTGTTTTGGTGCGGCACCAGGCGCATCGAAATTTTGGCGTACGCTTTAGAGGGCAGTACGGTTTTGGCGCCTTCGCCTGTGTAGCCACCCCAAATGCCGTTGCAATCTAACGTAGGGCGAATGCCGGTGCGCTCCAGTGTGGTGTAACCTTTTTCGCCACGGATATCGTCAATGGCAAGTTCCTTTTTGTAGTTGTCGAGATTAAATGGGGCTTTATTCAATGCTTCGCGCTCGCTGGTTGTTAACTCAGCAACCTTATCATAAAAACCCGGAATGGTAATGTGGCCGTCTTCATCGTGCAGCGAGGCAATCATTTTGCTTAAGATGTTAATGGGGTTTGCCACGGCACCGCCATACACACCCGAATGCAAATCGCGGTTGGGGCCGGTTACTTCAACTTCCATATAACTTAATCCGCGCAAGCCAACCGTAATAGATGGAGTATCCATGGAGATAACCGAAGTATCGGAAATCAGAATTACATCGGCCTTCAGCTTCTCGCGATTTTCTTTCACGAAGGTGCCGAGGTTATCGGAGCCCACTTCTTCTTCCCCTTCAATCATAAACTTGATGTTGCAGGTGAGTTGTTTCAGGTGCATCATCGCTTCGAACGCTTTGATGTGCATGTAGAATTGCCCNTTATCATCGCACGAACCACGCGCATAAATCTTTCCATCTTTTACTACCGGCTCAAAGGGTGGCGAAGTCCACAGGCTCCAGCGGGTCGGGGGTTGCACATCGTAATGGCCATACACCAATACGGTTGGCAGCGATTTATCAATTAGCTTTTCACCAAATACAATCGGGTGGCCGGCCGTTTCGCACAGTTCAACCGTATCGGCACCGGCTGCTTTTAATTTTTCAACAATATACTCGGCTGCTTTGCGCACATCCTCTTTATGGCGGCTATCGGCACTTACAGAAGGAATGCGCAGTAACTCAAAAAGCTCATCTAAAAAGCGCTGCTGGTTGGATTGAATGTATTCTTTGATCATAATTAAAATGAACAGGGTAATTACCTGCGAAGATAATAGCTAAAAACTCCGTGAACCTAATTTTATACAGGGACAAATACGGATGAGCGGAGGCCAACGGTTTGTGAGAATCTTTACCGGGAGATCAATTGGGCAACTCACCTTCAATTTTTCCTTCCAGCCGGTCTTTTACGTATTCAATTTTTGTTTTGCCATGCGGGGTGGGGCTGCCATCGGCTCCCAGGTTTACAAACGTAATTTTATCGATTTCAAGAATTGTTTTGCGGGTCATTTTATTGCGCACCACACATTTTAAGGTAATGGATGTGCGACCAAATTGTGTGGCAATCAATCCAAGTTCAATAATGTCGCCCTGTTTGGCCGAACTCACAAAATTAATTTCCGACATGTATTTGGTTACCACGCGCTTGTTATCGAGTGANATCATGGCATAGATTACCGCTTCTTCGTCAATCCAGCTTAATAATTTTCCACCAAACAGGGTTCCGTTTGGATTAAGATCTTCGGGTTTTACCCACCTGCGCGTGTGGAAGTTCATGGACTATTTCGGAAATAGTTTCTTATCCATATTGGGCAAAATGCGCAGGGCATTTTTATAATAAATCTTTTTCAGAACTTCATCGGGCAACCCGATACCATACATCCGCCAGAAGGCATGGTAGCGTTTGTGGTAAGGAAAGTATTCGTCTTCCGTTTCCAACACGCGGAAATAGGTTTCATATTCATCCGGCACCAGCTTGTCTTTACCAAACAGCACCCGATCCTGGTATTTTGTTAANAAGGCTTTTGCTGCACGGGGCTGTCTTCCAAGTTCAGCAATCACACTNCCAATTTCGGTTAGCATGTTTGGATATTTATCCATCAACTCGCCCAGCTTGCCTAAATCATTTCCGTACCAACCTAAGTGCGCATTAATAAATGTGGTTTTAGGGTGCTTGCGAAATACATCGTGCTGTTCGGCAATAATTGTTTCCCAACTGGCAAACGTTTCATCGTATCTCCTTCCGGGATGAAGCTTGAGTTCGAGCCAGCGCTCATTCTGATTATCGATCGGATCCCAGAAAGGTTTGGGATCGGCTGAGTGAATTAATACAGGCACACCCAACTCGCCACACTTGGCCCAGATGGGATCAATGCGGGGATCGTTAATAGAAATGCGCTTGCCCTTGCTGTCTTTATTATGAATACCAAGACTTTTATAAATTTTAAGCCCCTTGGCTCCGCGCTTAATATCTGCTTCCAATTGTTTAACTGTACGCGCACCCCACTCCGGNTTGTCAATATCAGTAAAATCCACATTGGTAAATAACACAAACCGGTTGGGGTAGCGGTTGTTTATATTCTCGATGGATTTTTCAAGATGATCGCCACTGCTTCTGAAACCGCGACCGCTCAAATTAATCATGACAGCCATGTTCAGCGCATCCATTTTGGCAATCAGATCTTTGAAATCGCTCGTGTTCATGTTGCCCTGATGATTATGAATATCAATAAAAGGAAACTTGGCCCGCTTTAACCGGTGTTCCTCCACTTTAAGTGTTGAAGGGGGTCGTATTGTTCAAAATCCATTTTCATATCCAGGGGTTTTTCCTGTGCTACCACCTGTACACAAGCAATCCCAAGGCAAAAATCAGAACACGCTTCATGGCATTAGTATTTAAGGCATCCAATTTACTACAAACATTAAACCACACTTAAAAATTTGTTAAAAGGTTTAAACCGGTGATGCCTTTATCAATCAAAGGTTTATAAAAATTAGGTTATGAAGCGGGTTATCACACTTACGGTTTTTATTACCCTTGTTTTGATTGTTATGTTGGCCAAAACAAGTCAGGCGCACAAGAGAATACCGTATGTTCAAGCTGCACCACCGGCCATGCGTATCTGGGTGCCTGGTTTCTGGAAGTGGTCGCCCCGGTTGCATCGGCATGTTTGGGTAGATGGCCGCTGGGTTACCACACACCCTCGCAAAGTGGTTTATGTTCGGGTGCGAAGAAGCAGACAATAACAATCGTCCTGATTATTCATGTGGTGATGATAAGGCAGCTAAATGGCGATTTCTTGCTAACTTGCCTCATCAGAACATTCACACAATGAAAAAGGTATTTTTCTTTTGTATTACTGCCCATGCTGGGCTGGAGCCAGGGTGATGCAGTAGAAGCTGCCCGTAAGAAAATTGAAGCCGGTAAATTTGCCGAAGCCAAAGCTGACCTTACCAAAATTATTGCGGCCAGTGCGCGCAATAAAACAGCCTTTCTTTTACGCGGCCGGGCACACATGGGCCTAAATGATTTTTACGGAGCCATAGGCGATTTTAATTTTGCTTTAGAAATAGACAGCACATACACAGAGGCCCTGAACTATCGTGGCGAATCTAAAATAAACCTGGGCGATGATGAGGCCGCCATTCTTGATCTTACCAAAGCGATAAAGCTAAACTCGCGCTATGCGGATGCTTACACCAACCGCGGCTTTGCATACTATAACATAGAAGACTTACAGGCCGCCTATTTCGATTTTTCAAAAGCGCTTGAGTTAGGCCCACCCGATGCCGATAAGTATTTTAACCGCGGATTGGTTAAGGCCGAACTGGGTGAGTTTGTTAGCGCCATTGACGATTATTCCAAAGCCATTGAGTTTGATAAAGCCGATGCCAACCTGTATAACTATCGGGGTGTAGCCTACTACAACACCACCAATTTTGAAAAAGCTATTTTAGATTACAACGAAGCCATCCGGTTAGATCCGAAGGATGCTTTTAAGTTTGAAAATCGTGCGTTGGCCAAAACAGCCACAGAAGATTTAAAAGGCGCACTAAGTGATTATAACAAAGCCATTGAACTGGATGGCGAAGACCGGAGACATTTAACCTGCGCGGAGTCTTGAAACACACCCTGGAAGATTACGATGGGGCTATTGCCGATTACACCAAAGCCATTGAACTAGACGACACCAACCCAACGTATTACGATAACCGCGCCTGGAGCAAAACCGAAAAAGAAAATTATGCGGGAGCGATTGAAGATTACACCGCTTCCATAGAACTATACCCCAGCGATCCCGAAACGTACTACCAACGCGGGCTTGTAAAGTTATTAATGAACAATAATTACGATGGCTGTCTGGATTTGAAACGGGCCGATGAAATGGGCTTGCCCGATGCCAAGGCTGCAATACGAAAGAATTGTAAATAGAAAAGTAAAACCCACACCGTATTTTGAAGGGGTCTGTAACACGAAGGTGGATTGAGGAAAATTACAGCAAAGGCTTTTGACCATCGCCATAATCCTTAACGGCATTTCGCGAAAGAAGAAATTCTTTTACAAAACCATTTTACCCGCCTTACAAAAGGAGCACACCATAACCGTATTTGAAACCCAGTATGCAGGCCACGCCACCGGATTGGCGAAAGCAGCAGCGAATAAGTTTGAAGTTATTATCTCAGCAGGAGGCGATGGCACACTCAATCAGGTGTTGAACGGAGTGCTTTCCATTGAACAAAATCTACCTGTGTTGGGATTGATACCACTTGGTTCAGGAAATGATTTTGCGGGCGCTGTTGGTTTAACTCCCNGGCCGGAACAAATGCTCTTGTTATTGAAACAATACAAACCTCAACCAACCGATGTGGGGTTTATTACATGCCACGATTCTGCAAACAAAGAAAAACAACATTACTTCATTAATGTGTGCAGCATGGGCATGGGGCCGGCTACTGTCATGCAAATGGAAAAAGCCCCAAGTTGGACGGGAACCAACTTACGCTACCTCACCTCCATTATCAAAACCTTTNTTCAGCACAAGCCAGAATGGGTAGAACTGAAAACCCAAACATGGAATNTGAGGGGTACCGTTCGGGTGCTGGCTGTTGCAAACGGTAAATCATTTGGAAATAAAATTTACCTGGCCCCGGAAGCAAAACTAGATGACGGCCTGTTCAATTTGTTTATGGCAGCAAATGTGCCGTTGTTCCGGTTTCTTTGGTTTTTGCAAACACTCAAACGCGCGCGCAAAATCAACGATGCGCGCATTTACTACAACACCACAGATAAAATTGAAATAACTTCTGAACAACCAGTTGCGATAGAAGCAGAAGGAGAGTTGGTTGGATTTTTACCGGCTGCAATTAATATGAAGCCCAGTGCTGTTGCTTTTTTGAGATAAAAAAGGGTACCAAGCGGTACCCTTTGCAAGGTGAAATTTGAAAGACTAGCCTTTTTCAAAACCAACGTGCTGGCAATCATATCGTGTAGAGCTTGTTTCTTTTCTGTGAAACCAGCCATGATGTAGCCAATAAGCAAGGTAAAATTGGAAATGATTTTGCAGAGGTTACGGATCAATGCCTTTGTAAAATCCAGTTTGTTCCCTTGTAAATCTGTTACCTTGAGCCCGAGCGCTAATTTGCCTACTGTGGCTTGCAGTTTTGAAGACTCCATAAGAGTGGAATAAAGTACTTGAATGGTTAAGGATAAAATCCAATAACCACCCATCATTGCCATTACGCTTGCCATTATTCCTGCCGCCTGATCAGGATCTGAGATGTCCATTGTTTCGACAGAGTTTGCAAAACCAAGGCCGAGTGCAGCCAAGATGGGAACAAAAATAAATGATTGCGCAACGCCAATAATAATCCCATCGATAATGATTGCTACTAATCGTAGCCAGAATCCTGCATAATTTGTGTTCATGTGATTTGGTTTATGGTTAGGTTAATTAAAAGTATGAAAATCTATTGATCTGCCAAAACTATCTTTAATACATTTACGATAGATCAAATTGGATTATGCATCCACGCCTTCAAAAACACTTTGATATANAAATAGAAAAACAAAAGCGAGAAATGTTATTGCAGATAGAATCGCACAGTTCTGCGCAACTACAGCACAGCCCACCCGGCAAGTGGTCGCTTGGCCAGGTCTATGCGCACCTCATTGCTTCCGAGCAATTGTCGGTGCAATACCTGAGAAAGAAATATTTGGGAATAGAAACGCAGCCACCTACCGGAATCATCGAAGAATTGAAAATGCTCATCCTGGTATTTTCGCAACGCCTGCCCTTTAAGTTTAAGGCCCCTAAGCTGGTGACGGACCATACGCCCTCGTTTAAAAGTCAGGAGGAAATTGCGCAGGCATGGAACCAAACCCGGCAGGAGTTAAAAGAGGTGTTGGATGGATTTCAGGATCACCATCTTAACAGGAAGGTGTATAAACACCCGGTGGCAGGAAAGCTCAATATTCAACAGGCCCTGAGGTTTTTCCGCGAGCACCTCATACACCACACACCACAAATCAAANAGCTTTTGAAGCAGAAGTAAATTTTTATCACCTTCCCCGGTTTTTCATTCACGTTATAATTTCAGCAACTATGAAGCGCATCATTCTACTTGTACTCACCCTCATTTCGGTTGGAGCGCGGGCCCAGCCCGCCCTGCAAAGCCCGGCAGAATTTTTAGGATATGAATTAGGCTCCCGGTTTACACGCCATCACCGCGTGGTGGAGTATTTTAAATATGTGGATGATCTTTCTGCCAATGTAAAGGTTACCCAGTATGGTGAAACCAACGAGCTACGGCCGCTTATCTATGCGGTCATCGCTTCGCCCGAAAATTTTGCCAACCTCGAACAAATCCGACAGGACAACCTGAAGCGCGCGGGGGTGTTGGAAGGAACACCTTCCGGTAAAGTGGCGATTGTATGGCTGAGTTACAACGTGCATGGCAACGAGGCCAGTTCGCTCGAAGCATCCATGAAAACGCTTTATGAGCNNCTGGTTAATCCGGCCAACGCCAAAACAAAAGAATGGCTGAAGAACACGGTAGTAATCATGGACCCGTGCATCAATCCGGATGGACGCGATCGCTATGCAAACTTTTATAATCAGTATGGCAACATGCCGTATAACTCCAGTGGCGATGCAAAAGAACACCGCGAGCCCTGGCCTGGCGGAAGAGCCAACCATTATTTGTTTGATTTGAACCGCGACTGGGCCTGGCTTACACAGAAAGAATCAAGGGCCAGAATAAAAATCTACAACGAGTGGCTTCCACATGTGCATGTTGATTTTCACGAGCAAGGCTATAACAATCCTTACTATTTTGCCCCGGCCGTAGAGCCCTATCATGAAGTAATCTCTCCCTGGCAGCGCGAGTTTCAGACGATGATCGGANAAAATCATGCAAAGTATTTTGATGAACAAGGTTGGTTGTACTTCACCAAAGAAGCGTTCGACCTGTATTATCCCAGCTATGGCGATACGTACCCTACTTACAGCGGTGCCATTGGCATGACGTATGAGCAGNGGGGCGGTGGTTTTGGTGGCCTGAGCATTACCACCCGCGAGGGTGATCCGCTTACGCTGAAAGACCGGCTTACCCATCATCACACTACCGNNCTATCAACCATAGAAATCACCTCTCAAAATGCAACGCGGGTGTTGGATGAGTTTGAAAAGTATGCGAAAGAAAATCTGAATAACCCGGCTTCTCCGTATAAAACATACGTGATTAAAGGAGATAACAATGCCGATAAAATCAATAAACTAACAAAGTGGCTCGATAGTCATTCCATAAAGTATGGCCACCCTGCTGCCGGAAAAGTTACCCGGNGTTTTGATTATCAAACACAAACCACCGGAACAGCCAATGTGAGTACAGAGGATGTGATCATCAACATCTATCAGCCCAAGTCGCGGTTTATCACCACGCTGTTTGAGCCCGTTTCTAAACTTTCGGATTCAGCCACCTATGATATTACAGCCTGGAACCTGATGTATAATTATGATTTGAAGGGATATGCGTTGAACGAGCGCATCAATGTGGGCAAGGCCTATCAACCGAAAGCCGTAGATAACAGTGCATCGGCTGCAAAACCGTATGCCTATATTTTTAAATATGAGAGCTTACGCGATGTGGAATTTCTGGCAGCCTTGTTAAGCAAAAACATAAAAGTGCGGGCAGCGGAANAAGCGTTTACCGTTGCCGGCCAGAGTTTTGAACCGGGCACATTAATCGTAACACGCAGAAATAACGAGTCGGTAGATGATTTTGATAATGTGGTANAAAAGCTGGCAACAGATAAAGAGCGGAAAATTTTTACCACTACCACGGGCTTTGTAGATCGGGGTAAAGACTTTGGCTCCTCATCGGTAATGTATTTAAAAGCACCCGCGGTTGCCGTGTTGATCGGAGAACAAACCTCTTCACTCAATGCAGGTGAAATCTGGCATTTCTTTGAAGAGCAACTTCACTACCCCATTACACAAATTGGTACCGAGTATTTTAGCAGCATTGATTTGAATAAGTACGATGTTCTGGTTGTGCCGGAAGGCCGCTATAGAATGTTTGATGAAGGCACGCTGGAACGGGTTTCCTCCTGGGTTTCGGGTGGCGGCCGGTTGATTGTGATAGCCAATGCCTTGACATCGTTTGCCGAAAAGAAAGGCTTTGCATTAAAGGCCTATACCAATGAGGAGGAGAAAAAGGAAGCCGAGAAGAAAGAGAAAGAAGCGCGCGAAAAGGAAGCATTAGTCCGTTATGAAGAAGCCGACCGCAAACAATTGTCGGATGCTATCTCCGGAGCTATTTATAAAGTAACCCTGGATCGGTCGCACCCGCTGGCATTTGGCATGAAGGAATTTTATTACACCCTTAAAACAAACGAGCTGCGCTATGGGTATTTGCAAAACGGCTGGAATGTGGGGGTGATTAAAGGCAATGCCAAACCCGTACAAGGTTTTGCCGGTTACCGGATCAACAAAAAGATGAGCAATAGTTTGGTGTTGGGTGTTGAACAAAAGGGAAGGGGCAACGTAGTTTACTTTGTTGACAATCCTTTGTTCCGCAATTTCTGGGAGAGCGGCAAAATGATTTTCTCCAACGCGGTGTTTATGGTGGGTAATTGATGGATCAGGCAGCGAGGGTTTTCTTAAGCGCGGTTATAAACTGATCAAGGTCTTTCTTCGATACAAAGCAATGGCATGAAATACGAATGCCGTTGAGTTGGGGTAAGACTTTTACAATGATCTCATCGGCTGTTAGCTTTTCAGCCACTTGAACATTTTTAATTGTTTGCGGAGAAAAGCTGACTATACCGCTGGCCAGGCTGGGTTCTTCCGGGCTAAGAATGGTGATGGTTTTTATTTTCTTTAATTCATTCAAACAGTAAGCAGCCATCGCTTTGGTTTGAGACTGAATTTTNTCAATGCCCAATTGCTCGTGCCAGTCGAGCGTTGCGCCTAAGCCGATCAGGTTGGCCACATTGCGCGTGCCGGAGGAAGCAGAATAAGCAGTAAGTCCCGAAAAGGTAAACACCGGTTTTACCTGTTCCTGAAAATCTTTTTTGAGATAGAGAAAGCCGGTTTCTTTCGGGCCCAACAACCACTTGTGCCCGCTGGTGGCATACGCATCCACACCCATGTGTGCAACATCAAGCGCCATCATTCCTGCCGCCTGGGCACCATCGGCCACCAGGAAAATGTTTTTCGACTGGGTAATTTTCGAAAGCGCATGGAAGGGCATAACCAATCCGGTAATAGTGTTTACATGACTCAATACGAGCATCCGNGTGGAAGGGCCGATGCGCTTTTCAATTACACGAACTACTTCATCGGGGTTTGTTGCGGGCAACGGTAATTCAATCTTTTTNACCGTTACACCGCGGGTTGCCTTCAAAAANTCAAGCCCCACTTCCAGCCCGCCATGTTCCAGGTTTGTGGTAATGATTTCATCGCCCGCATTCAAATGAAGGGCCTGGGCAATCAGGTTCAATCCTTCGGTGGTATTTCGCGTGAGCACAACCTCGTTGCGCTCAGCATGAATAAACCGGGCTACCTTCTCTCGTACCTGTTCGATCTCAGTATTTAAGGAGCCAAAGTTTTCCGGCCGGGTTTGCTTCCACTGGCGGGTAATGGCCGCCACCGTTTCTATTATTGGAAGCGGACTGGGTCCTAACGTTCCGGTGTTGAGGTAAATGCGGTTTGCGGGCACCAGCAGTTGTTTTCTTACGCGTGTGTATAAATCATCTTGCGCGTGTTCCAGCAAATCAAAAGCAGGAGCGTTGCTGTAACTGGCAAGAGGGAAAGCCGTAAGTCCACTGAGCAATCCGGCTTTGATAAATTTTCTGCGCGAGGTCATGCCTTTCATTTTACGGAGAGGCCTATCATCATATTAATACTTTTCTTTGCCATGAAACGTAAGGGCCATCAACTAAACAAACTGTTAAGTTCCAACTCAATCTTGTTTACGATAAACGAAAANTCCTCTACCCGCTCTACAAAGTCCAGGTTGTTTACATCAATGGTTAGCAGCTTGCCATTTTTATAACCGCCAATCCATTTTTCATAATGTTCGTTTAGTGTGCGCAGGTAATCCAGTTTGATGTTGAACTCAAAATCGCGGTTGCGTTTTTGAATTTGCTGCACCAGTTTTGGAATATCAGCCTTCAGGTAAATCAATAAGTCAGGAGGGTTAACAAAGCTGATCATCGAATTGAAAATATCGAGGTAGCTTTGATAATCGCGGTCGTTGATGTGGCCGCTTTTGTGCAGGTTGGCTGCAAAGATGTGCGCATCTTCGTAAATGGTGCGGTCCTGAATAATGGTTTTNTCGCTTTCGCGGATCTGGCGTACCTGGTTAAAGCGGCTGTTCAAGAAATAAATCTGCAGATGAAACGCCCAGCGGGTCATGTCATCATAAAAATCACGCAGGTACGGGTTATGATCCACCGATTCGTACAATGGAGTCCATCCATAATGTTTGGAAAGTTTTTCGGCCAGGGTAGTTTTACCAGAACCGATGTTTCCGGCTACCGCAATATGTTTGGGTTGTTTGTTCACATAGAAAGTTTAACAACGCAAATACAAGATTATCACTAAGAATTGCAATCCCTGGAACAGAAGTCTGGCTTGAAGTTTATCTTTATAATGCCAGTACTTAACTAAACGCTCGGTAACAAATGTGCAATCAATCCAAAGGGTGATTATTCCGCATCTCAAAAGAAGTATTCGTCCTTCCGAAATCATTTTTGTCGTCCCGCTTAATCTTACCATCTTTGGTACCAAATTTTAACTATGCGTAATGCCAGGTTTCTGTTTTGGATTGTTGGTTTTCCAATGGCTCTGGGGTTATTGTGGTCATGCAGTGGTGATGTGGAAGAAAAGTGTGCATTTGTGCCCGACACAAAAACCATTGCAGTTAACCTGCAGTTCGAGTCATTTGAAGATTCTATTCCTGCCATCACCAGCAAACAACAACTGGTAGAATTTNTTNCGCGGCATACCCTGTTGCGCGACTTTGTATTTGGTCGCACCGCTTATCCCAATGATTCGGTTTTTATTAATGAACTATATGCCCGGTTCTCTAACCCACACTTTGATACGCTGCTACAGGAAACACGAAAGGTCTTTGGCGATTTGAGTGAGTTGAAAGCAGAGTTCAACACGGCCTTTGTTAATCTTAAATATTATTATCCCGATTTTCAACCGCCAAAAATACAAACTATAATCACGGGGTTGGAAACAGATTTATTTGTTACCGATACATTGATTGTAGTAGGTCTGGATTATTACCTGGGCCGTGGTGCAAAGTTCAGACCCAACCTGTATGAATACATGCTGCAGCGCTATGAAAAGAATTTTATTGTGCCCTCGATTATGCTTTTATATGGAATTGATGGCCGGTTAAATGAAACCGATTTGAACGACCGCACCCTGCTGGCCGATATGATCACCTATGGAAAAGCCTACTACTTTGCCAAGCGGATGTTGCCCTGCGTGCCAGATAGTGTATTGATTGGCTACTCGGCCGAAGAGATAGCCGGGNCGCGTGCCAACCAGGATGTGATCTGGAAANAATTGGTAGAGGACGAAGTGTTCTTTTCAACCAGCGCACAGATGCGGCAAAAATATATAGCCGAGCGTCCCAAAACATTTGATGTGGCCGATCAGGCCNCCGGCCGCATTGGCACCTGGGTGGGCTGGCAGATTGTAAACAGTTATGCCATAAGGAAACCCGAGCTTTCCTTACCCGACCTCATGCGAATAAAAAGCGCAAAAGAGATATTTGATGAATCGCGATACCGGCCGGTTACGCCATAATCCATCCGTATAAAATTATCCCGCGCCTTTCTGTTTTATGAAAAGCGTTTTTATCTTTCTTCACTTAAATAGACTGAACGCATGAAGCCTGTTGTGTTTACCAAATTATCTGTGATGATGCTCCTCGAATATTTTATCTGGGGCGCCTGGTATGTTACGATGGGCACTTATATGTCGGAATTTTTAGGGGCTACCGGAACCCAGATTGGTTCTGCCTACAGTGCGCTGGCCATCGCCACTATTATTTCCCCGTTTTTTGTTGGCATGATTGCCGATCGGTTTNTTGCAGCGCAANAAATTATGGGTGTACTACATCTGATTGGCGCAGCCTTGCTGTACCTGGCTACCGTGGTGAACGATAACGCAACCTTTTATTGGATCATATTAGTTTATTCCCTGCTTTACATGCCTACCATTGCGTTGAGTAACAGCATTGCATTCGGACAAATGACAGATCCCGGAAAACAGTTTCCGTGGATTCGGGTATTTGGAACCTTAGGTTGGATTGTAGCCGGGNTGTTGATCAGTTCATTAGGATTGGATAAGTCGGCTGTTACGTTTAAGATGGCTGCAATAGCATCTTTTACCCTGGGGCTTTCATCATTTATTTTGCCGAACACGCCACCCAAAGGAAAAACCACGGAAAGTGCGCTGGGCACCGAAGCGTTTGTGTTATTTAAAGACAAACCCTACCTGATTTTCTTTATCGCAGCTATTTTGGTATGCATTCCGCTGTCGTTTTATTACGGATTTGCCAATGTGTTTCTGAATGAAGTGGGCATGAGCAACGTGGCTTTTAAAATGACCTTTGGCCAGATTTCAGAGGCGGTGTTTATACTTGCCATTCCATTCTTGTTTAATCAGATTGGTGTANAANAAATGTTGCTGTTGGGTATGACTGCCTGGATTTTGCGCTATGTGTTTNTTGCATACGGAAACATTGATACCAGCACCTGGATGTTGTATGCGGGCATAATCTTACACGGCATTTGTTATGATTTCTTCTTTGTTACCGGATACATGTACACCGAGAAAAAGGCCGGTGAANAAATTAAGAACGCAGCGCAGGGCTTGTTTACATTTGCTACCTATGGCGTTGGTATGGTAATCGGTACGCGGTTCTCGGGCTTTACAGCCGATTATTATTCCGTGGATGGGGTGTTCCAATGGCAATCCATCTGGATGGTGCCCGCTTACATTGCCGTAGCGGTTTTGATTTATTTTATTTTATTCTTTAAAGAGAAANAAGAAATTCAGGCGGCATAATGTTGGCCAATTTTTAATTGGCCTGTGGGGATGAGACACAGTCCAATAATAGAGTGGTTAATTATTAATTATTAATTGGTCTGTGGGGACACAGACCAGAAGAACAGACCAAACCAGAATCAAAAAAATTAAACAAACTCATTTAGTCCAATCAAACAGGCAACCAGAAACTAATAACCAGTAACTAAATCTATCTCCTATGAAAATCGCCATGCTTGGCTCGGGGTTTATCGGCCGCTTTTATGCTGACTCACTTCAAGGCTACCGAAGCAAAGACAAAATTGTAACCATCTACTCGCGCAGAGAAGAGAGCGCTAAANAATTTGCACACGATTATCAGGTGCCCTTCGCCACCACAGTCATGGAAGAAGCAATCAACCGGCCCGAAGTGGATGTGGTTTGCATTTCATTGCCAAATAATCTGCACGAAGAGGCGGTAAACCTGTGCTGCAAACACAAANAAGCAGTAATCACCACCAAGCCGCTTGGCCGCAATGCCGAAGAGGCCAAGCGCATGTTACAAGCCGTTGAAAAGGCAGGTATCTTTAATGGCTACCTCGAAGACCTGGTTTATACGCCTAAGTTTATCAAAGCACATGAAAGTGTAAAGAACGGAGCGCTGGGCAGAATCCTTTGGGCAAAATCGCGCGAAACGCACNCCGGCCCGCACAGCGATTGGTTTTGGGATATTGAACAGGCCGGAGGGGGTTGTATTCTTGATTTGGGTTGCCACTGTGTGGAAATAACACGCAGCTATATTGGCAAAGACATTAAACCGGTAGAGGTCATGTGCTGGGCCGATACCCAGGTAAAACCGATTGATGCCGAAGACCATGCCATTGGGCTGGTGAAATATGAGAATGGAGCTATCGGACAATTTGAAGTAAGCTGGACGTTTCGCGGTGGACTGGATTTGCGCGATGAAGTAATGGGAACGGAAGGTACAATTTGGGTAAACAGTTTTTTACGCACAGGCTTCGAAATGTTTACTACGGGCAAAGCAGCCAACTACGTTGCTGAAAAAGCCGAGAGCGATAAGGGCTGGTTGTTTCCGGTGGGAGATGAGCTGAATGAATTGGGTTACAACCACATGTTTATGGACATGTTCAATGCGATGGAGCAGGGCACACAACCCAAAGAAACTTTTTACGATGGCTATGTAGTGAATGCTGTTTTGGATGCCGCGTATAAATCGGCCAAATCAAAACAATGGGAGCCGGTTAAGCTCGACATCTGGCGGGGCCGTGTTGGTGTGAGCAAAGATGCCCATCTGCAAGAGTACGATGCCGATCATTATTTGGTAAAGGAAGAGGTTACCCACTATGGTGCGAAGAAGGTGATTCTGAAAAACAAGAAGACCGGAAAAATTTCGGAGCAGGTGTTGAGTTAGGTTAACTTGTGGGAATGATTTTTTGATTGCTTAATTGGTCTGTGAGGACACAGACCAATTAAAGGGGCAATGGGAGAAAAGTTGGTTTAGCTAATGGAAGGAATTAAAGTGGGTTTAATGGTCTGTGGCGACACAGACTATTAAGGAGTGTGATTGTGATCTGATCTATTCCAGTTTTTCTTTGGGTCTTGTCTTACATCGAAGAAGGANAGGATAATGATTTTATTATTCCTGATACGATAGAGTATCCTTGTATGTCGTGAAAGTTGAAATCCTCTAATGTCGTTGCTTTCAACCTGACCCATTAAAGGATAGGATTTTAGGAGATTGAAAATTTCATCCACTTTATCAATGAATTCTCTGGCTGTCTTCTCTCCCCACTTTTGTATTATATATTCTACAATCAAGTCGAAATTTTTCTCACTCTTCGGGTAACAAAACCTGCATCAATATTTGTTCTTAATAGTCTCCCATGCTTTGAGATTTTTGTCGTCTTGAGACTCTTCGTAAGACAAATAGACTTCTTTTTTGNNATCAACTGTTAAGGTATTCCATATCTGCCCTTCTTTCGCATTCTCCCTCTGCTTTAGAAAATCGTAGATAGTCCGAAGCAATTGTTCATTATCAATCCTATCCAGAATTTTGTGGAGGTCTGATTTCAGTTCAATTGTTCCCATTGTTACCTGATTCTTAACTGTTCCAAATTTACAATTATTTTTCTGTTAGCTGTCAGGTCTTTTCGGCCCGGAAGTTGGTTAGTTGGTGTAGCCAATAAGAGATTTAATGATTTAATGGTCTGTGGTGACACAGACCATTAAAGGAGTCAGGTCTTTCGACCTGACAGGTTTTATGAGTTCATCACAATCAGAGGTTTGTCAGGTGGTAACACCTGACAACAAGGGGAAACTATGCTTAATCGAGTTGTGCAGTGGGTACTTTTAATTTACTTGTTCGGGTTTCAATTTTGTTTCTGAACATGCATTCCCCACAATCCCAAAGCCCTTCCAGCCGATTGGTGTGAATTACTTTGATGGTCAGCATTCGGAGTGATCTGGTAACTCCACCGCATACCCGAAGGCGTTTTTCTTTTAAGGCTCTCAGCAAGACTGTTGCACCCCCGCTTAATATTGTCTGTCTCCTTCTCACCAGCGCTAAAAAATAAGAACGTATCCAAAGAGTCAGTTTCGTTTAAGAAGTCATTGAATTTNTTAAGTATGATCTCGTCTTGTCGCCAGTACGGAGTTGAATAACAGAACCTTGCCTGAAACAAATCCGGTTGGCTCATCAGTGAATGCAGGACCAGCAATCCCCCACGAGAATTTCCGCTTAATAACCGATAGTCTGAAGTAGAAAATTGACTATCGATATATGGAATAAGTTCGTTTTGTAAGAAATCAAGGAACTTATCACCGCTACCAGGCAAACTGGTTGAGTCATCAATGTCGGTAATCATATAGGGAGGGGTCAGGTCGCGTTGCCGGGCTTCCGTGCTTGGATTGGGAATACCCACAATTATTGTTTCAGGTGCGTACTCGCATTCTGCCAGTACTTCGAGCACATCGGCACATCTACCTTGCAATGAACCCCCATCAAGCATGTATAGGACGGGATATTCTTTNTTGGGCGAATATTCTTTTGGCAGTGTTATCACTACTTCTCTGGATTCCTGCAATAGTTCAGATTTCAGGGTGACGGTAATAACCCCTTCGCTGGTGTCATCTTCCCACGGCAAGCGGCCGGTAAAATGGAGGTGCATTACCAGGATAGTTGCAAATGAACTTAGTAAAGCTGAAGAGAGAATGGTTAACAAAATTTTCATTGACGTCTTTTTTAAAAATGTTAACGCAAAGATTGGCTTGTTAAACCCACAATGATTGCGGCATTCTTACGTCATTTCAACGAATTTTATCTGAAATTCAAAAGATTGGGGGCACCCAGCCATAGATGGTAGAACCCGAACGAAGTTGAAAAGCCGATCTTATGGTATAGAAAACATTCACTAAAACCATAGCTCCGTAAGCGAGTAATATGGGAGCCGGTGCCCTGCCAAAGGCTACCGTTTGCGTGAAAAGTTTAATTAATACAGGAGTAAGCCCTACAACAAGGGTAGTTGAAAGCGACCATATTGCCTGGAAACTAATCAGTTTTTTGTATGATACCTCTTCTTTCAAATTTCCATATCGATTGGCAAGAAATATAGGCACGAACACATTCGCCAATGGAATAATCAACCCTGCCAGTGCCGAGAAGTTTACAATACGAAGTGCAGGAAGAGAAGCCTCACCTGCCGCAATAGCGGATGTTAATTTACCGGATAACTCTTCAACTTTTACGCCAAGCGCTTGTGCTATTACATTAATGGTATGTGGCCTTGGAGACGTNTTCCCTGCTTCAATTCGTTGAACGGCACGTAATGACAATCCGCAAACTTCGGCTAACTTTTCCTGCGACAGGCCTTTGCTTTTCCGCAGTGTAGCTAAATGAGAACCTGCCTTCATTTTTTCGCTGACTAAAATGCAATATGCTCAAATTATCATTCCCTATTGCTGTCAGGTCTTTCGATCTGACAGATTTTATGAGTTCATCACAATCAGAGATTTGTCAGGTGATAACACCTGACAGAGGAAAACCAAATCCTGCAATGGCACATACATTAGAAACAAATATTGAAGTAGGCAACTGTGCACGACACTCGAATATATACAATTGCACATATTTCTCTTACAGAATATTTGATTTTTGAATTTCTTAGACTTGATGATCAGCGGAACAAGCAGGTTTATGAGTTCATCACAATCAGAGATTAGTCAGGTGGTAACATCTGACAGCAGGGGAGACAACAGGTGTATGGCAATGGCCGACACAAGCCAACCCCGCCTCATGAAAACAGAAGAAACTAACCCCAGACTCAATTCAGTTTCATCCCAAACAGCACACGCACCCATTTTATTCTTCGGATGACCTCGTACGAAAGCAAACACCCGCCCAGGGTTAACAGCAACACCAACAAAAACTGAAGTTGTACCGGCAGGTTAAATGAAAACACAAACATTGATGCCAGGTAAAGAAATACCATGTGCAAAATGTAAACCNNGTAGGCCGCAGCGCTCAGGTATTGCAATACTTTTCCGCCACGGTTTAAATACTTATGCCCAAATGCCAGCATACTGTAAATCCACAGTTGCGATTCTGCTACAAGCAAGTAGGCAGGAGCCTGCAGCTTGAAGTAAAAGAAGCGCAATGCAAACAAACCAGCCGCAAGCACCAGGAACATCCAGCGCCACGTTAACAACATTTGCCAGAACCGGTCTCCGCTCAGCACAAAACAGAAACCAAAGAAGAAGGCAAGCAGTCCGAGAAANAATCCATGCCAGGTCATGGCATACAATTCATAAGGAATAGGTTTTACAATCAGAACTTCAGCCACGAAAGCAGCCATCACCACAAGCAAACCCAATGGAGTATGGAATACAGTCCTGATGACATGAACCACTTTTCCATGCTCATTATTTTTCAGATAGTAGAAGAGGGGTGACAGCAGCAAAACATACGCAAAGATATTGCCCAGAAACCATAAGTGCCCGGGNGCAATTATGTATCGCAATTCCATTTTGCTGTAGTAGAACAGGACAAACACATGCAAAGGAACTATCGCGAACATGCCAAAGACAAACGGCAGCCAGATGCGCAGGGTGCGTTCGGTTATCAATTCTTTCCAGTTGCGTTGGCGCATAGCAAAGTACACACCCATTCCCGAAACAAAGAACAAGAGCGGAATCCGCCACACATTCAGCATGGCCATGGGTATCCACAAAGCATCCCACGATTGTGACGAGGTAATGAAGCCGATCATCCGGCCCCAGGGTTGAAAGCCGATGGCCACATGGTAGATCAATAATAACCCGATTGCGATTACACGCAGCCAGTCAATGTCGTAGCGTCTCATTTTTACAGTTTGATGATTAGAAATTTGGTATAGCAGTAAGCAGGTTATAACTGCCTACTGCAATCTGCCTACTGCCTGCTTTTTTATTTTAACATCTCAGCAATCTCCGGTCGGGTTTTNTCGATGTAAGCATAATCAAGCTTAAGCCCCATGGGCCCAAGCACATTACCCATCATGTCGTAGGCATCTTTCATTTGTGCAAAGGGAAGAGCCACATTGTCGTAAGCAGTGGCTTCGTATTTATTTTTGATCGTTTTATCAGCTTGTTTTTCCAACAGCATCTTCACAATGTCCGGATGACAAAAGAAGGCGGCCGAATGCAAAGCGGTAGATCCATCGCTATTCTGAAAATTAAGATCAACCCCGGCATCGATCAATACTTTGGCGATTTCACTTTTACCAAACACAGCCGCGCTGATCAAGGGACTTGATCCCCCAAAGGGATCGGGTACATTCAAATCGCTGCCGGCAGCAATGTGTTGTTTTACCGCTTCAAGGTTACCACTCACTACCGCGGTGTGCAGGTCCACCGCAGGGGCTTTNACTGCGGAAGCAGTTTGGCTGGTTTCTTTAGCGGTGCATGCTGTCAGAAGAAAGAGGGTCATCAGCAAATAAACAGGACTCGGAGTTTTCATACGTTTTTGTTTGAGTTAAAATTTTGTTTTCTGATGGTGCAAATGAACGGCAACAGCCCCGGGGCGACTAAGCAGCGATGTGCAGAAAAGTGTCAATTTTGAAGGAATAAGCATAAAATTTGAAGCAGGCGTATCACTTTTGAAGCAAAGCGGGTTGATCTGCTTTAAAATCGGATCGGGCAACGGCATGTAGCCGGATAAACTCAAACAGTTTTTGTTATTTCGCCCTGAATTGAAAATTGTTTATGCCCGAATCGCCCCAGGATACCGAATTTCTGAATCAACTCTCGGCAAAGATTAACGAGCACCTGGCCAATGAGCAGTTTGGTGTAAGCGAACTGGCCGATGCACTGAACATGAGCCGCTCTAACCTGCTGCGCAAGGTGAAGAAAGCCACCAACCTTTCAGTGAGCCAACTGATAAGCCAGGCCCGCCTCACCAAAGGCATGAAATTGCTGCGCACTGGTTCTTTTAATGTTTCGGAAGTAGCACACCAGGTTGGTTTTAACAGCACCTCTTATTTTATAAAATGCTTTCGCGAATATTACGGCTACCCGCCCGGTGAAGCCNGAAAAAGAATTTCAGAACAAGAACCCGTTCCGGTATCGCCACCACCTTCTTCAAGTAAGAAAATAAAATGGCTGCTGCTTGTGGTGTTGTTAACCGGCCTTGTAGCCGCAGGTTGGTTTTTATTTCCTCATTTANAAAAGGAGGAACCTCTGGCGAAGGAAAAATCAATTGTGGTATTGCCTTTCAAAAACGACAGCAGCGATTCTACCAATGTATATCTCATCAACGGGTTGATGGAAGCAACCCTCAACAACCTTCAAAAGATAAAGGCCCTGCGCGTGTTGAGTCGCACTTCGGCAGAGAAATACCGAAGCAGTTCTAAAACCATACCCGAGATCGCAAAGGAACTGAATGTAACTTACTTTGTGGAGGGCAGTGGCCAGAAAATGGGTGAGCGCATCGTGCTGAATATTCAATTGATAGACGGCACCACCGACACCCATTTGTGGAGCCGGCAATACAGGCGCGAGGCGGGTGATATTTTTGCTTTGCAACAGGAAATCTCAGAAGACATTGCAAACGAAATTCAGGCGGTAATTACTCCCGATGAGAGAAGCCGGATACAAAAACGACCGACACAAAACCTGGAAGCGTACGATGCCTTTTTAAAGGGAGTTGACTTGTTGAAAGTGNGGGGTGGCGCAAACCTCATGCAGTCGCTGGTGCATTTTGATGAAGCCATTTCGAAAGATCCTGCGTTTGCGTTAGCCTACGCGTGTGCGGGCATGGCGTGCTATTACCTCGATATGTTTCAGGCCGAANAAATCTATGTTGATAAACTTGGCGCTTACGCGGATAAGGCAGTGCTTCATGATCCCTCGCTGGCCGAAAGTTTAATGACGAAGGGAATGTATTACCTGACCCGAAAGGAGTACAAGGAAGCATTGCCCTACCTGGAACGGGCGCTTGAATACAATCCCAACTCAACAGAAGTGCTCGGGCTGCTGGCCGATTTTTATTACATGTATTTGCCCAATACCGGCAAGTACCTGNAGTATGCCTTGATGGGCTTAACGCGGAATGCCCAATCGGGCGATTCTGTGGCGATCAGTTATTTTCATTTGCGCCTGGCCAACGCACTCATTCAAACCGGTTTTGTAGATCAGTCTCTTGAACACATCGACAAATCGCTGGAGTTCTACNCGGAAAATTCTTTTTCGCGTTATGTGCGGGCGTTTGTACTTTATGCCAAAGAAGGAAACCTGAAACACACACGCGATCTTTTGCAGGCAGAGTACCGGAGAGACACCACCCGCTTTGATATTCTGCAGGATATTGCCAAAGTAAGTTATTACCTGGAAGAGTACGACACCGCGTATAAATACTACGTGCGTTTTAACCAGTACCGCGAGGCAAATAAGCTGGATGTATATGAACACGAGAACCTGATCATTGGCAAGGTATATGAACTTGCGGGTGAAAAAGAGAAAGCAAAGGCATTCTATGAACGATACCGAAAATACCTTGATACCGACCAGACGATCTACAGAAATCTCGGGCTGGCTGTTTATTATTGCCAACTGAACGACAGCGTGAAAGCAATAGAGCATCTGAAACTTTTTGCCCGCGAAGGCGATGTGCAATATTGGATTATCCTGTTTATGGATAAGGGCCCGAACCTGACGGAGACAGAACGCTCACCGGAATTCATCAAGCTGATGCAGGAAGTGAAAGAGAAGTTTTGGGCCAACCACGAAAAACTGAAACAGAAACTGGAGGAGCAGGGGCTGTTGTGATGGGGTTGTTTTTACGAAGGTCTTAGCAATCGTGCAGGCTAATCAGTGGTTGTCAAACACCTTACTGCTTACGGCATATTTCCATATACTATCCCGTTCCGATTCTTAGCAGTCTATAGGGGGACAGGTCAGGTTGTTTTTATTCGACATTCGATTTNTTCCAAGTCCAGGCCTGCCAAATAACTATCAGTGTAATTATACTTTCAAGGAATGACAAAAANACATAAAACATTCTCCATTCAGAAATTGATGAAATTCCTACTAAAAAGGTTAGGATGGTAAAAAANATTCCAATTCCGATATTAAGCCATTTTGTCAATTTGGCTGATAGCATTAAAGAAAGAAAAATCATCAAAGCTGGAACTGTTAGAATAAAAGTTGCTGTGAACAATTTTATTGGTGTGTCTAACATATTGTGTCCGTTCAAAAGCCCTTGCACTTTCTCAGGAACATATAGCTCAAAATAGTCACCATAGATGTAGCAAAACATCACAGATGTCCATAGTGCGGAAAGTTTTATTCTTATGTTTATTTTGAAGTCTTCTAAATGTGTTGTCATTCTATTTCTTTATTTGTGATTGCTGTTTGTTTTCATTGTAAGAACCACCTTAAAATATATTAGACCTGCAATTCTTGCTATTGTATTTTCTTGACCACAAATGAATTTGTATAAAAAGACGAATAATGCAGCTTTTTGTTACAGGTGTTGATAGACAATGACCGCACAACGTTGTGGTGCATAAACAGTGGCGGGAAGGGTGGCAGGCAATGGGTGTGCGACTATGTGGTGCTATTTTACAATCATAGCAAAAGTCCCTGCGATGATTAAGACTGCTCCAATTGCAGTTCTTAGTGTCAATGTTTCTCCTAANAAGGTAATTGCTAAGATTATTGTCAGGGCTACACTTAGTTTATCAACGGATGCCACTTGTGACACATTTCCCAATTGCAAGGCTTTGAAATAAAACAACCAGGACAAACCCGTGGCAATCCCTGAAATAATAAGAAAGATAATTCCTTGTTTTGATAAAGAATTAATTCCTTTTGCTTCGCCTCTTGCCAACACAATGCTCCAAATCATTATCAATATGACGACTGTCCGTATTCCTGTTGCAAGATTTGAGTTGATGTTTGCTACACCCAACTTGGCGAAAATTGCTGTCAGAGAAGCGAAGAGGGCTGATAGAATTGCGTAAATCCACCACATATATTTTGAATTTTAGTCAAAGCTAAATTAAAACGCTGCCCGATTCCAAAAGGGAAACAATCTGTCAATGGTTTTTCTGATGACTGTTTAAAGATGAGATTCTCTGAACTCGGTAGGAGTAGAGCCTGTGTGGGATTTGAAGTACTTGATAAAATTTGTGGTTTCAACAAATCCTAAGTGAAATGCAATCTCTTTGATGGGCTGATTGGTGTGAACCAAAAGCCGCTTTGCCTCTAAAACTACCCGTTGGCTTATTAACTCCTTTGGGGATTTACCCAGGATATTCGAAGTTGCTTTGCTGAGTCTTTTNTCAGTAATGTGAATGTTGGCGGCATATTCGTTCACTGATTTTCTGGTTAAAAAATATTTGTCGATCAGTTCATTAAAAAGCAAGGTGTAGTCCAGGTCTGCTCCCTTTGGCAATTCGCAGTATCCTTGCGCTCGCTTTTCGCGGTGGGCGGCCATCAGCAGATTGTGCAAGAGGTTTTGAAGCATTTCATGATGAAATTCCTTTGCCTGATTGTTCAGTTCCTTTTTCATGGCTTCAATTACATCGCTGAAAAATGTATTGGAAGCACTTGTTTTTATTGCCGTATTATCCAGCAAATCGTTGAACAAAATGGTGCTGTGCAGAAAGGTTAAGTCATCTTCGTTGCGGCAAAAAAANTCTTCGGTAAAAAGAATCAAGTCGCCTTCCAGCTTTCCCGTCTTATCAAAAAAATGAACCTTACCTTTTTTTATAAATAGCAGGGTATTGGATGAAAGCTGAATGGGCTGGAAATCGATTAGATGCTGGCCCTTTCCTTTTCGTATAAAAAGCACATGGTAAAAATCGGCCCGGTGCGGAACGGTGAGAATGTTCTTATGCTTTTTGTATAAGGATTGAATGGGGAGAATCTCAATTTCGAGGTTTAGACCGGGTTTGAATTTGTAATTGATAATTTTCTCTGCCATTTGCCGGGAAGTTGTCCACTAAAATAGACGAAATCCCCGATCGGTGAAATTTCTTATGAGTCCATTTGCTGTCAGGTCTTTTCGACCTGATAGTGTAAGAGTTTTTTACTGTAATCATCCGGGTAAAGGCCGTCAGGTGGTAGCACCTGACGGCAGAGATAACTGTAATCATCGTGGTAAAGGCTGTCAGGCGGTACTGTCAGCGGAGAAACCTGACGGCCAGTTAATCACAACCTGAGTTAATTAGTTGGTAATACTTTTTATTTGCGTTTAGCTTGTGCTTTGAAAAAGGCATTCATTTTTTGAAAATTATTCTCCACAAANACCAAAGGCCCGTGGCCGCCACCCTCTACAATTACCAGTTCACTGCGGGGTCCTTCTTTNTGTAATTTTTCAAACAATTGTTCACTCTGGCAATGAGGCACCAAAGGGTCTTTATTACCATGGAAAATCAAGAAGGGCGGGTCATTCTTGTTTACGTATGATAACGGGTTGGCTAAGGCTACCTTCTCTTTATTTTCCTGGATCGCGCCACCAATTAAGGTGGACTCAGGTGATTTTGCATCGTTGTGATTCATATTCTTATCACATTCGTCCATCGTCAAAAAATTGGTGGGGCCAAACCAGTCCACCACGGCATCTACATGGCTGCTTGTTTCCAAAAATTTGCCGAGGTTGCCTTCCAAATCAATATCTAAACCATTTATCTTATCGGTTTTTGTATTGCTCGTTGCGCCCGCCATTGCAGACAAGTGCCCTCCGGACGAAAATCCGGTAACACCAATGAATGAATTATCCAGCGAAAAGGTTGCGGCATTGGCCCGGATAAAACGAATAGCTGCTTTTACATCGTGTATCTGTGCGGGCCATTTTGCATCCATGCTCGAACGGTGATTGATATTTACCACAGCAAAGCCTGCACCTAAAAGAGCCTGATCTAAACCCACATGATAATTTGCAGATTTGGAGGAATTAGAAAACCATGCACTTCCGTAAATAACAATTACCACAGGAAACGGACCGTTACCTGTTTTGGGCAAGAACACATCCAACTTATGGCCGATAATGCCATCACCAACATAATCTACGTCCACCCAGGATTTGGAAGCCTCAATAAAAAACTTTGAATAATCCGGAGGCCCTGGCTGAGCAACTAATTGTGTGCTCAGAAGAAATAGAAAGATAAACTTCTTCATATGATAGGTTTGTTTTAGTTGTATGATTTAGCAACCAAGGATTTTGCAGGAGCGCAATAACTTTCTTAATACGCTGCTGTAAATCTTTCTTTGTGATGTTTTGGGTTTTCCACCTCGTCAGCAATAACAACGGCTAAGTCTTCCACCGACAAAACACTTCTTTTGTTTTCATCAAATACCGGCACATCCTTTCCTAATCGATAGTTGCCGGTGCGGCCCGTTGTAATGCCCTGGTGCATTTCGAGTGCCGGACTGAAAAACACCCAGTCCAGATCCTGTTCATTCCTGAGCAGCTTAAGGTAATCGCGGGCAGCACTTGCCCCGGCATAAAACTCTTTGGGAAAAGAAGGAGTATCTACCGCCTGAATTCCCTCAGCTACGTACAAGCTTCCGGCACCGCCAATCACAAGGTAACGTTTAACGCCTGCAAGTTTTACCGCTTCCTGAATAGCTTTTGATCCTGCTATAAACTCGTTGTAGAGATTCGGATTTGTCCAGCCGGCATTAAAGGCGCTTACAACCACATCGTTTCCTTTTAAAGCATTGGAAAGCTCATTTACATTGAGAATGTCAACGTTTACGTAAGTCAGATTTTGTTTGTCAGACGTTTTGTTGCTTCGTGAAATTCCGGTAACACGGTGGTTACGGTTTGTTAATTCGGTTGTGATGCTTGAGCCCACAAAACCGGTTGTGCCAATTACTGCAATTTTCATTTTTCTTTGTGTTTTACGATTCAAAATTGCATTAAGCCTTAAAACTGTAAAAGGTAGGAAAGAGCCTTTGAATGATACTTTTACGCCCGGACGAAAATGAGTAAAAAGATATTTTCACGTTGCTATTGGTGAAGGCAGAGTGGCTTGTTTGCGTGTGCAAGGCAGAGATCCTTCATTCCATTTTCTTCTTCACCTCCACTTTAAGAGGGCGCAAATACCGGGTAAGAATTGACCAAATAATAGAGTCGTCAATATTGTCGTATGAATGAATCAACCTATTTCTCAGGCTAATTATTTTAGAAGCACTCTTTAAGTGGTTCGCCTCAGATTCTTTCAGAAATTTATTTACTGCTTCCCCAATAATTCCTAAATGTCTTTCAACAGCGCTTTTGGTCTTGAGGTCGATTTGGTAATCGGTAAAGGATGCTAAATCTTTGGTAAAATTTTCAATTAGTTCAATCGAAGTTAATATGTCAGACAAAAACTTTTTCTCCTTCTCCGTCATAGATCAATTTTTTTGTCCGATTAATGTTAGCCTTCAGATAAGGATTTCGAATAGAGTCCTCCGTTAGTAAGTCAACTTTCCTTTTAAAAAGCTCCTCCAGGTTGTCCCATAGTGAAAGAAGCGCTTCTCCGCGGTCAACAGGGTCGTCAATATCAACCTTAACCACAAGATCAATATCACTTTTTTGGGGATTAAAATGGTTGGTAACCGATGACCCAAAGGCATAGATTTTGTCCACCTTGTGTGTACGGCAGAGCTCAACAAAATCGGAATACCTCTCCTTTATGATAGCCATTAAGTCCATTTACAAATATACTTAATTTTTAGACGTCATTTTTTCATTTGCTTTCTCTCCGTTGTTGTTAGAACATTTTTGAATCCGTTCTTTTTGAGTCCGCTATTTTATTTGCTGTCAGGTCTTTCGACCGGACAGAGTAAGAGTTTTTTAACGTAATCATCCGTGGTAAAGTCTGTCAGGTGGTAACACCTGACAACAGGAAAACAGAAAGAAAATTTCGCTTACCGAAAATGTTTGTTGGCAAAGGAAATATACTGTTGCCAGTCGTACGGCTTTACATCATGCTCGCCTTGGCGAATGTGATACCGCACAAACTCACCAACGGGCTGTTCCGTTGCCGGCATCTTATCGGTACCCAGTCCGGTCTTTCCGAATAACGCATAAACAGGCCCCGCATGGTATGCACTCAGAAATTCGCCATGCGGATCGGCCCACTGATCTTCCTGGGCACTGGCCACATACAACGGCCGCGGTGCCATCAGTGCCATCAGCATGTGCTGATCCACCGGAAGGGCTGAAAGATCATCGGCATACGTGCTGAATTTTTTTACAAACCAATGCGGAAAAGTGGAAGTAATAAAGCCTACCGTTTCGCCAAAGTTGCGATGCGTAAGCGCTGCGCCTCCTTCTCCGGAGTTGTTGGAGATAACCATCGCAAACCGCGCATCGTTGGCAGCCGCCCACAAAGCCGCTTTGCCCAACCGCGAGTGGCCCATAACCATCACCTTTCTGGCATCTACGTTTTTGTCGGTCTCCAGGTAATCCATCATGCGCGATAAGCCCCAGCCCCAGGCACCCAGTGCGCCCCATTGTTCCGGCTTTAGTGCCGTGTAGGGTTGCATCGTAGTGCGTATGCCGGTTTTCCATCCTTCTGCATGATCGGGTTCCAGATCACCGTAGTAGGCAGTGGCTACACCATAGCCGGCATCCAATATCATTTCTACACACCAACGGTCGGCCTGCACACCGCGGGTGCCTTCATTGGTGCGGTTGTCGGTAATGTGGTAGGTGGTGTTGTTGCTTACCCAGCGCGTGGTGAGGGGAATCCACGGATCGTTCAACACGGTATGGTTGCCCATAAAGTTGAGTCCCACAAAAACAGGAACGGGTTTCTTTGCTTTTGCCGGAAGAAAGAGCAGCACATCCATGTATCCGGCCGTAGTGCCGAAATAAACCCGCACCTGCCGGGCCAGGGCTTTGCCCCCNAGCAGCTGGTTGCTTTCGCGCAACACTTCAAAGCGGGTTGAGCGCGGGCCGGCCGGAAAGGAACCATACACATGCTCGCTGAACAACGCTGCAATTTCCGGGGCGCGTTTATTCTTCCACGCAGCGACCGACCGCACCGGTTCTCCCGCACGGGTTATCAGCGGATCGGGCAGTGTGTAGGGNGGCACTTTCGATTCGTCATAGTTGGGAACAAAACCCTGGGCCGCGGCCTGCAGCGCCAGGCACAGCACAAGGGCAACGGGTAAAAGTATTGGGGTGGCGTTGTGCATCAGGAAAGAATGCAAACCGGATTGCGCGGGCAGAAGGTATTGTAAAAACATAAAATCGGGTTAAAGAGGTTAGCCATACACAATCTACAAGGTAGTACATCGCGGGCTAAGGATGCAACCCGTGGTTACCGGTTGTTACCATTGCTGTCAGGTCTTTCGGCCTGACAGAGTAATAGTTTTTTAAACCGTAATCATCCGTGGTGGTTGAGAATTAAACCGTACGATGATTTCGTGCGCTTGATTTTTGGAATTCATTTCAATTTTTTCCGTTTCGGCTTTCCTTCCACAATGTTTTTGGCGTTTAGCTTACTCACAATCTTCTTTCCGGTTTTGGCTTCAATTTGCTTTCTGGTGTTTCCGGCAATCGTGCCGCCTTGTTTTGCAATTACTTTATTTTCTTCAAGTGTCTGTGGTTTCTTTTCTTTTGAAATCTCGGTGGTGGTAGCTTCTGCCAGCATGTTCAACACCAATTCCAGATTGGTCATGTGGTCACGAAGGTTTTCTTTCTTTAAGTCTTTGTGCTTCTTGTATTGCTTCACCGATTTACCACTCCATGCCTTGGTAATAATGTCCGTAAGAACAGCGAAGTCCATTCCTCTTTTCACGCCACGTTTTTCCCACTCATCAGTCAGTTCTTTTCTTACCTCAATACTTTTCAGTCGTTGGTTAATCCATTCTTTGGTGTAGCCCTTGGCAAGATAGGTTTCCATGGCGCGGTCAAAGCTCAATTCCGGGTCTTCGGTTTCTTCAATGCGTTCATAGCCTACTTGCGCTAACCATTGTTTGAACGGTTCCGCTTTGGGTGATGGAATTGACTGGATTAATCTTAGTATTTGTGCAGTGTCCGCCACATCCGTTAGGTAATACTTACCATCGGATGACAGCATTTTCAGTTGTCCGATATTTTCGGACAACTGGCTTCCTTCCTTCTTTAGCTTGGTTTTCAGGTCGTTCCAATACTTTCTTGGTCTGTCGGTTCCGGTTAAGGCTTCAATTACATCAATTATAGAAAAGTACCATAACTCCTTTTCCTCATCCCAATGGGTTCTTACTCTTTTGGACTCGAATTGTTTTATGTTACTCATGTTCAAAACAGCCATTTACAGTTTGTGCTTTTCAAATTCTTCTTTGCTCAGGTCTGAGTCAACAATTTTTGCTTCCTCGTAGGTGAGGTTATACAGGTTATAAACAATTGCATCAATTTGCTCAATGTCCTCGAATGATTTGTATAAATGAAAGAAACCGCTGCTTCGAAAGTAGCCAACCAAAATATCAAAGTACCGGACGTCTTTCAGCGTTTTCTTAAACCTGTCGAGTAAAGATGAACCTTGTTCGTTGGTAAAAAATGTTAAGCCGGTTTGCATTAGTCTAAAAACTTGAGTTAGGGTTAAAGTAGTCAAATATCGTTAGAAAACCGACTTTTGGGTGGGGATTTGGCTCTTGCCATAACTTGGGTGTGGCGGTGGGTTTGCGCGCCTGCCTGCCGCCAGGCAGGGCTATGGTATGTGCCAAACGCGCGGTTAATACCTACACCAAACCCCGCATTGCATAAACATTTTTGTTGGCAGTAGTGCCGCTACACCGTTATCCGTTTCTTGGCCGTCAATTTTTTCGTTGTCCGCTTGGTAGCCGATTTTTGTTTGGCTTTATGTCGTCCAATGAAGTCACTTATTCTTTTCTCTTCCTCTTTTGTCAACGGGCCGGTACCACCAATAAAGTCCACGTCTAATTCATTTTTCTTGTCCTCATATCTCAATGTTTTTCTCTCTCCAGCGGCATTACTACCAACATCCGAATATATATGCAATTGCACATATTTCCTTTATAGAATATTGATTTGTGACTTTTTAGCCTTGATGATCAGCGGAACAAAGCATTAAACACCTCACTCAACTGCTTTCTTGAATATTTTTCTTCTGCCAGCTTACGGGCAGCAGATTGTGCGCGCTCCAGCAGCCCGCCTTCATACACGTATGCCGAAAGTTTNTTNACAAACTCTGTTGGTTGCTGCGGGTTGTAATAAAACCCACAACGTGCTGCTTCCACTTCTGCTTTTATCCACCCTCCAAAATTGATAACGATAAGTTTACCCGCGGCCAGGCCATCAAANAATTTATTGGGCGAGCCCGTCTCCAGTACAGGCACTTGCTTGTAACAAACAAACATGGCATCGGTAATGTTGAGCAACTTTNNTACACCATCGCGGTTTCTGAAGTCGAGAAAGGTAAGGTTGGTTAGCCCCAGCGATTGTGCGTGCCCTTTCAACCGCTCCAGCTCGGCCCCATCGCCACACATAAAAAATGAACGGGCAGTTGTGCCTTGCGTGCAGCGTTTACACACTCCAGAAAATAATCCAACCCGTTGGCAACACCCAGCGCCCCGATGTACGATACAACCAGTTTGTTTTGCACAGCAAACTGAACTTCGAGTGCCGGATCTTTTTTCCGGTTTATAAAAATCGCAGTCGGCCATGTTGGGAACCAGGTGCACGGTTTTGCCCGGCACTTTTTTCNNGATGGCCGTTTGGATGGAAGGCGAGAGGGCTACGATGCTTTTAGCCGATTTATAAATTCTTTTNTCCAACGCATAAAGCGATTGTGCAAACACAACGTTTTTGATAAAGCCCAATTGAACGGGCGCTTCGGGCCACAAGTCGCCCACTTCAAAAATGTATGGAATTTTATACCGCATCTTTATCCACAGGGCAGCAAGGCCAACGGTAAGCGGAACGGAGATGGCGTAGCAGTAGTCCGCATCGCGAAAGCGGTGTGCAAGGGTTACCGATGCGCGCACGTATTTTAAGAATGACCAGCTGCGGGCAAANAATCCAAATCGGTTGTCGTAGGCAATGGGCAAGTAGTGTACTTCCATGCCATCTGTTATTTCCTGTTTGTAAACTTTTTCGTTGTGGGCGGTAATTACCACGGTAGTTACTCCCTTGTTGGCCAATGCTTTTGCGAGGTAATACGAACGGATAGCCCCACCGGTAGCTGGTGTTTTATAATGCTGATGCAGGATTAAAACTTTCACGGGCAAAGAAATATAAATCGCGGGCCGGGAGATAATTAAAAAAGACAGGCTATTCTTCCTCACAATCTTCCCAACATTCTTTGCAAGGCTGGCGCACCTCTTTGTATTGTGCCTTGTTGCGGGCATGAATGAACCGCGAGGGTTTCTCGGCATCTTCCCACAGCCACCATTCGGTGTATCCGTTCAGGCCGGTATTTACCTGGTACGTATTTACGGCATACGAATCGTTTACAGCAAGAGTCAGTTTGTTTCCATCGTTCGACCAGCTTTCGATTTTACCGGCCGTTGCATCCTGCCCCCAGCCAATTACAATCGAGTCGGCCTGGATCTGGATAAAGGTATTGTCGGCATCGCACGGGTAGAACAAAACCCATTCGCCATCCACCTCTGTAATCATGTGCCACTCGCCCTCCAGGCTTTCTGCGGGCAGTGCTTCCGCTTCCGGTATTTCAGTAATCGTATCTTGTGTATTCTCTGCAGGTTTGTTGCAGGCAAATACCAGCGCCAGGAAAACAAGGGAATTCAACAGGGCAAGAGGCTTCATATAGAAATTGTTTCTGACGGCAATTTATCTGTTTTTATTTTCCCTACTTTCGATTATTAAATGTTAATCAAAGATGAAAAACCTGCTTGTTGTACTTGTTTTTGTTGCGGCATCGGCTACGGCCCAGCAATCAATTTTTAATGGTAAGGATTTAACCGGCTGGAAAATTTATGGCACGGAGAAGTGGTATGTAGATAAAGGCGAGTTGGTTTGCGAAAGCGGGCCCGACAAGCAGTATGGCTACTTTGCCACCGAAAAGGAGTACAAGGATTTTGAACTGACATTGGAATTCAAACAGGAATCGAACGGAAACAGCGGGGTGTTTTTCCACAGCCAGATTGAAGGCACTATAGTAAGTGGCTGGCAGGCCGAAGTAGCCCCGTTAAACCATCATAGTGGAGGAATTTACGAGTCATATGGTAGGGGATGGTTAATTCAACCCACGGCTGAAAAGGAAAAAGCATTGAAAGAAGGGGAGTGGAATAAAATGAAAGTGTTGGTGCAGGGCAATGTGGTTACCACCTGGCTGAATGGGGAGCAGATGATCACTCTTACGGATGAAAAGATCGGATCGCGTACCGGTAAAATTGCCTTGCAGATTCACGATGGGGGCGGAGTGAAGGTGCGGTGGCGGAATATCTCAATTAAGGAGTTGTAGGAAAGTGATTGCGCTGTTAGAAGCCAGCGAGGGACTGAATAGACTGTCTCAAAAGTCGTTCTGTCATCGCGGATTTATCCCACGATCTCAATTTTGCAACCCGATGAGATTCCGAAGGCCGGAATCACGCACGCGCTTATTTCGACTTTTAAGACAACCTCTTACATTTTTAATCAGGTATGTTCCTGCAGCCCGTGGGCGTAGTTCAAAATGTTTTGAATGCTGGCGGCAGAAGGTTCCAGTTTTGCCCGGTTCAATTGCTTGTGGGCTGCATTCAACTCGTTGTACTGAGCTTGCAGGGTACTATCGCAAAGAAGGGCTTTGTTAATCTCCTTCGTTTCCTCTTCCGAGGTCTCGCGGTATATAAACCTGATCAGATCGTTTTGGGTAAAGGTCTTTGTCATAGGCAATATGGTTTTTAATCATTTTCTTTCTCAAGTTGATTAACGCATACCGCATACGCCCCAATGCCGTGTTAATGCTCACCCCTGTGCGGTCGGCAATTTCCTGAAAACTCATTTCTAAGTAATGCCGCATGATCAGCACCTGCTTTTGTTCTTCAGGTAAATCTTTAATCAGGTCCCGAAGTCTGGACTTGGTATCGCGCATCAATTGTTTGGCCTCGTACGACTCCTCCGAAAACTGCATGGAGTCGAATACCCGGCTTCCGTCTTCAAGCACCACTTCAGGGTAACGCTTGTTTCTGCGGAAGCGGTCGATGGCCAGGTTATGAGCAATACGACTAATCCAGGGTAAAAATTTACCCTCTTCGTTATACCGGCCACCCTTAATCGTGTTTACCGCCTTTATAAAGGTATCCTGAAGCAAATCTTCTGCTTCGTAGCGGTCTTTCACGATCATGTAAATGGCCGTATAAATACGGGACTTGTGTCTGTGAAGTAGCATTTCGAACGCCTCTTCGTTACCGGTTTGATAGAGCGAAACCAACTGGCTGTCGCTGCATCTGCTGTCAATCATCTGCTTTGCGTTTAGGTAACGTAGATGTCTCGCTCGATAGTATGTGGGTTAAATGGAATTGTTTGTGAATTGAAAAGTAGAAAGATTCTGGAAAACGGCAAAAATTTTGAAAAATTTGCCTTCTAATGGGTTTCTTATGCTATTTGGCCTCGATTTTTAAACACAATGGCCGTAACAAAGAAACGTGTAATTAAAAGTCTGGAGAACCTGAATGACGAACTCCGGGACTTAATAAAAGAACAATACCCCAACGGATACGAGGGAAGCATCACCCGCATTACCAACGCAAAGAAAGAACCGATCTTTGTTTTCCCGTTAGAAACAGACGACTCGGTGTACCTGGTAAAAGTGCCGGCCACCAAAAACAGCGATGGCGGCTACGATGTGGAATCGGGCGAAAGGCAGGAGTTTGATAGTGAAGATGATGACCTGCGCTCGTCCTCTTCTTCCGATGACGATGATGAGTTTGACAACAGTAATGATTTTGATGATGAGGGAGGCGGAAAAGAAGCCAGTTACGATCCCGACTTCGACAATTAACCAATAGGTAAACACATTTTTATTGGCACCCTTTGCTTGCAGAGGGTGTTTCTGTTTTCTGCCGGTCCGGGTTTGGATTCTGTATAGGACGTGGTTTTTTGATTAGTTACTTTTGCGGTTTCGCATGCAGGCCTCCAACGATTCTCACTTAGACGAACTCGACCCCAAAGAGTATATCATCATTAAACGGGCCCGGGTTAACAACCTCAGGAACCTGAGTGTAGCCATTCCACGCAACAAACTGGTTGTAATTACCGGCCTTTCCGGTTCGGGAAAATCATCGCTGGCGTTCGATACGTTGTTTGCCGAAGGGCAGCGCATGTATGTGGAGAGTTTGAGTTCCTACGCGCGCCAGTTTTTGGGGCGCATGGAANAACCAGAGGTGGATTACATTAAAGGTGTTTCGCCTGCCATAGCCATCGAGCAAAAGGTGAACACCCGAAACCCGCGCTCAACGGTTGGCACCACCACCGAGATTTACGATTACCTGAAATTGCTTTTTGCGCGGGTGGGCAAAACCTATTCACCGGTTAGCGGCAAAGAAGTGAAACGCGATACCGTTACCGATGTGGTAGATTACATCAACAAGCAAGCAGCCGGAACCCGCATTATGATTGCTTGCCCGCTTAAGGTTACCAAAGGGCGCAAACTGGCCGATGAATTGAACCTGCTCTTGAGCAAAGGCTTTGCGCGGGTGCTGGTAAATGGCGAGATGAAGTTTATTGAAGAGATGGCTTCGTCCCGTCAGGCCGCAGTTGATGCCGCTCTCACTCGGGAGAAAGGAAAGACCAAAAAGAAACCAGCTCCCGCAATCCAATCCGATGCAGTTGAAATCCTCATTGACCGCGCCTCTGTAAATGCTGCCGATGAAGACCTGACCTTCCGCCTGTCCGACTCTGTTCAAACAGCCTTCTTCGAAGGTCATGGCGATTGTGTGCTGTATGTGGAAGGAAACAAATATAATTTTTCAGATCGCTTCGAGCTGGATGGCATTACGTTTACCGAGCCCTCGGTAAACCTGTTTAGTTTCAACAACCCGTATGGGGCCTGCACTACGTGCGAAGGGTTTGGAAAAATTCTGGGCATTGATGAAGACCTGGTGATTCCGGATAAAAGTCTTTCTGTTTATGAAGGTGCCATTGCGCCCTGGCGGGGCGAGGTGATGAGCGAGTGGGCAAAGCCATTAATTAAGAACGGTATTAAGTTTGATTTTCCCATCCACCGGCCCTACAGCGAGCTTACACAGAAGCAACGCGAGTTGTTGTGGCAAGGCAACGAACACTTCGATGGCATCAACGATTTTTTCAAATACCTCGAATCCAAAACGCATAAAATTCAATACCGCGTAATGCTTTCGCGTTACCGCGGAAGAACCACCTGCCCGGATTGCCGCGGCACGAAGCTGCGCAAAGATGCAGCCTATGTAAAGATTGCAGACACATCCATTACTGACCTGGTGCTGATGCCCATTGAAGAAACATTGCAATTCTTCAATTCCCTGAAGTTACCGGCCTATGAACAAAAAATTTCCGAACGCATTCTTACGGAAATCAAATCGCGGTTGGAGTACATGGACAAAGTAGGACTTGGATACCTGACCCTTAATCGGGTAACATCCACCTTATCGGGCGGAGAGTTTCAGCGCATTAAACTGGCCACCTCGTTGGGCAGTGCGTTGGTGGGTTCTATGTACATCATGGACGAGCCGAGCATTGGCCTGCATCCACGCGATACCGCGCGCATGGTAGAGGTACTGAAGTCGCTGCGCGATATGGGCAACACGGTGATTGTGGTGGAACACGAGGAGGAAATCATGCGGGCGGCCGATCAGATCATTGACATCGGCCCCGATGCCGGTTCGCACGGGGGCGAGTTAATTTTTCAGGGCTCGCAAAAGGAACTGAATGGAAAGATAAAGTCCCACACGGTCGATTACCTGAATGGCACCGAGAAAATAGCTGTTCCCAAACTTCGCAGAAAGTGGAAAGATTCCGTTACGGTTTCGGGTGCGCGTGAAAACAATTTGAAAAACCTGACGGTGAAATTTCCATTGGGTGTGTTAACCGTTGTAACGGGAGTAAGCGGTTCGGGCAAATCAACATTAGTAAAGAAGATTTTATATCCGGCATTGGGTCGTGTAAGCGGCTCGGTGGCGGAAACTCNNGGCCGCTACGATCGGCTGGAGGGTGATATCAACAAGATCACGCAAGTAGAGTTTGTAGATCAGAACCCGATCGGAAAATCCTCGCGCTCCAATCCCATCAGTTATGTAAAGGCATACGATGCCATTCGGAATTTATATGCTGATCAGCCCCTGAGTAAACAGCGGGGCTATAAACCATCGCACTTTTCGTTTAATGTGGAAGGTGGCCGATGCGAAACCTGTGAAGGAGAAGGCGAAATAAAAATTGAAATGCAGTTTATGGCCGACATCTTTCTGAAGTGCGAAAGTTGTGGCGGCAAACGCTTTAAACAGGAAGTGTTGGAAGTGCAACACCAGGGTAAAAACATTGCCGATGTGTTAGACATGACAGTGGAGGAGGGACTGGAATTTTTCAAAGACAAAAAACCCGTGTATGAGCGCATCCTTCCGTTGTACGAAGTGGGGTTGGGTTATGTGAAACTGGGGCAGTCCTCCAACTCCCTTTCGGGTGGTGAAGCGCAACGGGTTAAACTTGCTTCGTTCTTAGGCAAGAATAATTCCGACACCAGCGGCCACATTCTTTTCATTTTTGATGAACCCACTACCGGTCTGCATTTTCACGACATTTCAAAATTGTTGAAAGCCATCAATGCATTGGTGGACCAGGGCCACTCCGTATTGGTAATTGAACACAACCTCGAAATCATCAAGTGTGCGGATTGGATAATTGACCTCGGCCCGGAGGGTGGCGAAAAACACGGAGGCAAACTTTTATTTGAAGGCACACCCGAAGAGATGGTGAAGAAAGCGAAGGGTAGTTATACCGCTGAGTTTTTGAAGGGGAAGCTGGACTGATTTAGCATAAATCGGAGAGTTAGCGATTTGAATGAGTAGATTCTGCTAATTTTAATACACGTATGAAACCAGCAAACTCAAAACCGAAGCTAATAAAGGTAACATTCGAGGAAGAGCAGCAGCAAAAGGATTTGGAGTTCTTAAAGCTCACACCGGCTCAGCGATTACAACTTCACGAAATAATGCGTAAACGAATCTGGGGCCACCGATACAATAAACTTACGCTTAAGGGGTTGAAGGTTACTAAAAGAAATTTATATAGGTCGTCCGGGCATTCGCCGGACGACCTAACTATCAATAATCAATACTTAGCCGACCCGGTTGCAGTCGATTTCTTAATAAAATCGCGAATATGGTCGTTGCTCGAAACCAGGTCTTCGGCCCGCAGGTACATCATGTGCCCGCTGCGGTAGCCTTCAAAACGCAACCGGTCTTTCATTTTACCGCTTGGATCAAGTTGCCACATGGAATACTTGGCATCGAAGTAGGTCGTGGCGCCATCGTAATACCCGGATTGAATCATTACGTGCAGGTATGGATTTTCGGCCATAGCCAAACGCAGGTTTTCACCCGTGTTATCTCTTGTGTTATCCCATGGGTGTACCGGGCCAAACATGTTGTATTGCAAATCGGTTTTGTACTTCAGCACATCGCGCAGGTAGTAGTTAATAGCAGGTGTGAACGAATGCAACCACGAAGTGAGTTCTGAATTAAAATCGGGACGCTCACCCGCTGCCGTTTTATCAATTCCTTTGTAGCGCGAATCCAGGCGCCCCACGGTAAATCCTTCGGTGCGCAATAAATCTTTCCAGAAATATTGAGTGGGTACTGCTAAGTTGTGATTCAGAACCGATTCTTCCTTTAAACCAGAATACCGGGCTACTTTACCCGCAATTTCTTTGCGGTTAGCAGGATTGATGAATCCACCTTTGGATAAGGCCGGAATAAATTCATCAACTGTAAACTTTTCAGATTCGGCCAATACATCCATTAAATCTTTTGCCTGAAGATCGGCAGGCAGTTTTTTATGATACCACGCGGCAGCCGTGTAGTAGGGCAATGAAAGCGCATCGTTAACCGGGCCATCGCGCTTAATACCCAGTTCGGTTGGCGATACCAAAATTACCCCATTCAAATACATCCAATGGTTGTTTTGAAGTTCCAGGGCAAGACCAGACACGCGTGTGGTGCCATAGCTTTCACCAATTAAATATTTTGGGGAAGTCCAGCGTCCTGCGCGCGAAACAAAATTATCGAGCCAATCGCCTAAGTATTTGATGTCGGCATTCACACCAAAGAAAGTTGACTTTTCTGCTTTCGGATCCAGGATACGTGAGAAGCCCGTGTTTACCGGATCGATGTACACAATATCAGCAACATCTAATATCGAGTGTGGATTATCTTTTACACCATACGGTTGAACAGGATACCCTTCACTGTCAATATTTAATACTTTGGGGCCGGTGTAAGCAATGTGCATCCACACCGATGCTGAGCCCGGNCCGCCATTGAATGAAATCACCAATGGCCTGCGACTTTTATCGCTTACATCGGTACGTTCATAGTAGGTATAGAACAAGGCAGCACTGGGTTTGCCTTCCGCATTCCACACAGGTTGTGTGCCGGCTGTTACTTTATAAGGAACAACCTTGCCTTTAATGTTTACCTGGCTGGTAGAAGTTATTGCCGATTCGGCTGGGAGTGCGCGTTCCTGCGCTTGCGCCACAAGCGCACAGGAAAGAATAAAGAAAGAAATAAAGATGCGATTCATAGATTAGAAATTATAAGGCAAGATTACAGTCTTTACGTGTATTACCAATTCTGTTTATACCAGTGGATAAAATCAGCCACCGGGCTATCCATGTGGTTTGGCAGGTGGTAGTTATGCCAAAACCTGAACCAACAGCCCCTAAATCGTATATATTTCCAGGTTTGGTACTTTTTGGTTATGTGTTTTACTCTAAAAATTAATTACAGATGAAAAAATTAATGTTTTTGTTGATAGCCGTTGTGGCATTTGCATGCGAAGGGCCGATGGGCCCTCCCGGTGAGGATGGCGAGATCATAGCCTCCAAGGCATTTGAAATTCAGGTCGATTTTAATGAGGCAAATAATTACGCTCACCTTGAAGCGTATGGATTTAATGTACTCGAATCAGATGTAACCCTGGTGTATGCACTTTGGGGTTCAGAAAATGGTAAAGACATTTGGCGCTTGTTGCCGCAACAGGTTTTCTTTGAAGAAGGGCTGCTGCAATACAATTTTGATTTTACCAATGTAGATGTAAACATCTTTATGGATGCAACCTTTCCATTGTCCGCATTGGGAAGCGAGTGGACGGACGATCAGGTTTTCAGAGTGGTGGTGGTTCCGGCCGATTTAGTGGGAAGACCAAACTATGCAGACTATGAAGCTACAATAGCACGATTTAATCTGAGCGATAAGGATTTTCAGAAACGATATTAAAAAATCGGCAGCGGTTGTCTCAAAAGTTGTAAATCAGGGCCGTGTCATTCCGGGATCGCGGATTTGCGAGGCCAGGCCACTTCTAAGACAACCTTTTTATTTGTTTAAAAGCTGAATCAATTTTTCGGGCTCGTTGGTGGTAATCATTTCCACGTGGCGATCCATCAGCCACTGCATGATGGTTTCATCATTCACCGTCCATGCGTTGGTGCTTAGCTTACGCTGATGCGCATCGGCTAACCAGTTTTCGTTTTTCTGTAGCACACTAAAGTGATAATCAAATCCATCCAATCCGGCAGCAGCCAATTGNCCGGGTGTTTTATCGCCATTCAGGTATTGCACATGGGCACCGGGCGAAAGTTTNTTNACTTCCAGGCACACATCAAAATCAAAGGCAATGTAATCGGTGATAGAAGCCACACCGACTTTGGTTACCAACTCCACACATTTNTTGGTTAAAGCAAGTGAACGGGCTTTGCCAAGCTGCGAGGTTTTGATTTCGAGAATAAGCCTGGTTTGCGTTTGATTTTTNCCTGCGAGTAGATAAGACTCAAGCGTGGGCAGCGATTCGCCATTGCTCAGTTTTATTTTTGATAACCCGGCCGAGGAAGTCTTTTCAATAAACACACCCTGAATGGAATGATCGTGCAGCACGAACGGAACCGAGTCGGCACTCAGGTGTACATCAAACTCGCTGCCATAACATTTCAGTGCGATAGCATGGCGCAAGGCAGCAATTGAATTTTCAGGCACGTTCGTATTTTTCCACGCACCGCGGTGGGCGATTACTTTGGTTGTAGGCGGTTGTGGAGGCATGGCTAAACTTCCCCAAAGCAAACAGACAAAGAACAGTTTCATGATAAATAAAATTAAGTTACCGGGAAATCAATACTTCCACATGCGAAGGATACTGCTTTGAAAAATACAGTTGGTGTGTTGCCTTTTGAAAATCAGAAGCCTCTGCTTTGCTAATATCAATAAATTTTTGCGGGTTGCGATCTACCAGCGGAAACCAGGAGTGTTGCACTTGTATCATGATGCGATGCCCTTTCTTAAAGGTATGAGCTACATCATTAAGTGTAAACTTTACGGGGGTAATTGCACCGGGAATAAACGGCTCGGGTTTCTCAAAACTGTTTCTGAATTTTCCGCGCAGCACATCGCCACGCACCAACTGTTGCAAGCCTTCCTGGCTGGGGGCGCGGGGATTGGCCGGGGCGTTTTCCTGTTCGGCCAACACATCAATCAGCTTCACTACAAAATCTGCATCCGAACCCGTAGTAGAGAAATAGAGGGTTACAACCAGCGGGCCGCTTAGGGTAATGTCTTCTGTTAGAATTTCAGATTGAAAAACCTGCACATCGGGGCGGGTAGAAACAAAACGTTGGTCGGCCGCCATGTATTCCGGATCGCGCCAGGCGATGTGATTGGCTGTGTAAGGAACAGGCCGGGCCGGATCACACACATATTCTATGTGTGTGTTTTCTGTTTCGGGGGCAGTAAAAGATAATTTACCCCCNGCCTGCAAATAAAGTTTTTCAGATTTTACATCGCGTGGAGGCCAGCTTTCATATGCCCGCCATTGATTGGATCCTGTTTCAAAAATGCTGGCTTCGGCCTGGTTAAAACCTCCCTTGTCTTTGAGATAGTAGTTGAAGAATCGGGTTTCAATATCCTTAAAGTAATCGGCTGTGTTGCTGCCAAACGTGTAGCCCGCATACTTATCCCACGTTGCTGCGGCCCACGCTCCGTGTGTCCACGGTCCCATAACCAGGTGATTCTTGTTTGCCGGACTTTGTTTTTCAATGGCTTCGTAAGTTCGCAGCGCTCCAAATAAATCTTCGGCATCAAACCAGCCGCCCACCACCAGCACAGCCGGTTTAATGTTTTTCAAATACTGCCGAATGTTGCGGGCCTGCCAGTAGGCATCGTAGGTGTTGTGTTCCAGGTATTCGTTCCAGATTTTACCGCGCTCTTTAAAATACAATTCGTTTACATTTTTGATGGGCCCCAGTTCAAGATAAAAATCATAGGCGTTTTTAAACCGATGGTTACTGAGCCTGCCATATTGTTGCACCGGGCCGTTGCGCGGAGCATCAAAGCTGTTCATGAAACTCGCATTATCCAACAAGAAAAAGGCTCCGTTATGGTAGGCATCATCCCCAATAAATTCATCGGTAACAGGAGCCTGGGGCGAAACGGCTTTAAGGGCCGGATGGGCATCGGGCAATGCCGCAGTAGCATAGAAGCCGGGGTATGAAATTCCCGTAAGGCCAACGCGCCCGTTGTTATTCCGGATGTTCTTCAACAACCACTCGATGGTATCAAAAGTATCGCTGCTCTCGTCTGTATCTTTTTTGTTTTCTTCGGCNTTGTGCGGAGTTACTTCTTCAAACTGACCTTCGCTCATATAACGTCCGCGCACATCTTGTCTTACAAAAATGTATTTCTCCCGAAACAAAGCCTGGTTGGAAGTAAGCCTGCGCGGATAGTTGTCTTCGCCATACGGTGCGCAGGAATACGGGGTGCGGGTTAATAAGAACGGATACTTCTGCGAAGCATCTTTCGGGATGTAAATGGCGGTAAANAGTTTTACCCCATCGCGCATGGGAATCAGGCGTTCAATCTTCACATAGTTTTCACGAAGAAAGGTGGAATCTTCCTTCGCGGTTTGGCCGTAAACAGAAATCGTGGTGCAGAAAAGGAGAAGGTGCAGAATTTTTTCATGTTGAAAGATAATCAGGTTATGATCGGTTTTTATTTGGGGATTCTTCGGCTTCCNCCGTACAATTCATATTCCAGTAACCGGCAATCAATCTTGCTGGTGTAAAACTCAATTCGTTTGCTGGCTTTTAGTCCAATCTTNTTGGCAAGGTCCAGGTTGCCGGTAAAAATGTAACCACGATAACCCTGGCATTTCTTTTTCAGAAAGTCGCCCATGCGGGCATAGGTTTTNTCCAATGCGGAAACGTCACCGAGGCGTTCGCCATATTCGGGGTTGAAGTAAACGACACCAGGCGCATCAGGCACCGGAGTTTCTTCAAAGTCGCAACGCTTAAACTCAATCATGGATTCTACACCGGCAATACCTGCATTCACATTTGAAATTTTTATAGCATCCTCACTGATATCGGTAGCAACAATGCGCAAACCGGGTACATCGGTAATTTGTTGTTGAAGATTCTTCCATTCGTTTTTATACAACGTGGCATCATAACCCGTTACGTGCATGAACGAATAATTGTTTCGGTACAAACCCGGCCTTCGGTTGGTGGCCATCATGGCGGCTTCAATCGCAACGGTACCCGATCCACACATGGGATTAACGAAAACCGATTGGCGATCCCACCGGGTGGCCATAATCGTGGCGGCAGCAAGCGCCTCCAGCATAGGTGCCCTTCCGGGGATTTTGCGATAGCCGTGTTTGGCCAACGTTTCGCCCGAGGTATCTAAAAANATTTCAGCTTGCTCGTCTTTCCAATATAAGTGAAACACGGCACCACTTAACTCGGAACCTGAGTTGGGCCTGCGCAGGGTTTCTCTTCGCATGCGGTCGGCAATGGCGTCTTTCACTTTCACATTCACAAACATGTCGTTGTTCACCGTAAAGTGGGTGGCATTGCTGGTAACGGAGAAATAGCCATCAGATGTTAAGAGTGTTTCCCACGGATAACGAATTAACGTATCGTACAAATCATCGGGGCCATTGCACCAGAATTGTTTTAATGAATAAAGGACCTGACTGGCACACCGCAGATTCAAATTAAGTTTAATGCAATCATTGACGGTACCGGTTAATTCCACCCCGGTAATAAAGGTGCGCGTGGGTTCAAAGCCGAGTTCGCGTACCTCTTGCTCCAAATAAGGAGCAAGGCGTTTGCTGCAGGTGATGAGGATGCGGGAAGCGGTGGTGAAAACAGACATTTGTTGCAATATACACGCACGCAGGCAATGATTTTTTACAATGGATTATAGATTTTCCTGATTAAAAAATTCAACGGTGCTTCATCCACTCAAATAAAATTTGAGTTTAGGATTCTTCGGTTTATATAACTTAACCACAAATCATTTATCAGATGAAAAAGATACTCTGCATTTTAGGGATCATGGCACCCGCACTGCTGTGGGCACAAAGCAAAACCATCACGGGCTTCACAAAAGAATCGGCCGAGGCCGAATTTAAGCTGGAAGAAAAATTCGACAGCTACCTGAAAGCCGATAACCTCGACAATTGGATGAAACGACTTACGGCACAGCCGCATCATCTGGGTTCGGCTTATGGAAAGAACAATGCCGAATTTATGCGCGATCTGTTCAAAAGCTGGGGTTATGAAGCCGAAATAGAAGTGTTCAAAGTGTTGTTTCCCACGCCCAAAGTGCGCCTGCTGGAAATGACAANNCCAACAAAATTCAAAGCAAAACTCAATGAGCCTCAGCTAAAGGAAGATGCTACCTCAGGTCCTAAAGGCCAGTTGCCCACGTACAATGCATGGTCGCCCGATGGCGATGTTACTGCGGAGCNNCTGGTGTTTGTGAACTACGGTGTGCCCGATGATTACAAGGCGCTTGAGCGACTGGGCATTGATGTGAAAGGGAAAATTGTAATTGCCAAATATGGCGGCTCGTGGCGGGGCATTAAACCAAAAGTTGCGCAAGAGCATGGCGCCATTGGCTGTTTGATTTATTCCGATCCGATGGACGATGGGTATGTGCGTGGCGATGTATATCCCAAAGGAGGCTACCGCCCGGCCGATGGTGTGCAACGCGGTTCGGTGTTGGATATGCCCATTTATCCGGGCGATCCGCTAACGCCCAACATAGGTGCCACCGAAGAGGCCAAACGTCTTGATCGCAGCGAAGCCACTAACCTGATTAAAATTCCGGTGCAACCCATATCCTATGCCGATGCGCAACCTTTGCTACAGGCATTGGCCGGGCCGGTGGCTCCCGAAGGCTGGAAAGGCGCCTTGCCGCTCACGTATCACATCGGGCCGNGGCCCGCTAAAGTTCGTCTTAAGCTGGAGTTTGACTGGAAGCTGGTGGATTGCTACAATGTAATAGCAAAACTAAAAGGCAGTGAGTATCCCGATCAGTGGGTGATTCGCGGCAACCACCACGATGGCTGGAACAACGGAGCGGCCGACCCGATAAGCGGCATGGTGGCCGTGATGGAAGAAGCACGCGCAATAGGAGAGTTGGTAAAAACCGGATGGAAGCCCAGGCGCACCATTGTGTATGCTGCCTGGGATGGAGAAGAGCCTTCCTTGATTGGATCTACCGAATGGGCCGAATTGCATGCAGCCGAACTTCAGCAAAAAGCAGTAGCCTATATTAATACCGATGGCAACGGCCGTGGATTTTTCTTTGGAGGCGGATCGCACACGCTGGAGACCCTGGTAAGTGAAGTAGTGCGCGATATTACCGATCCGGAAACACAGGTAAGTGTATTGGAGCGCGGCAAAGCACGGGCAGCAGTAAACGCCACCAGTACCAAAGCANAAAAAGAAGCGCTGGCCAGAAAAGGCATCACGTTGGGTGCGCTGGGTTCGGGATCTGATTACACTCCGTTTATTCAGCACCTGGGCATACCATCACTCAACTATGGATATGGTGGCGAAAGTGAAAGTGGTGTGTATCATTCGCTTTATGATTCGTATGATCATTACAAACGCTTTGTAGATCCAAAGTTTGATTACGGAGTTACGCTGGCCAAAACAGGAGGGCGCACCACCCTGCGGTTAGTAAATGCCGAGGTGCTGCCGTTCGATTTCAAAGCGTTTCACAGAACGGTAAATGGCTACCTCACCGAAGTAACGGCCCTTATCGATAATCTGCGCGAAGCAACAGAAGTAGAAAACCTCTTGATAGAGGAGAGAAAATATGTGCTGGCTGCTGACCCTACCAAGAAGTATGTGCCACCGGTAGCCCAGGAGGCCGTGCCCTACATCAACTTTGCTAGTTTACAAAACGCCATGACTGCCTTGGAGAAAAGCGCCAACACCTTTAGTGAGTTGTTCGCTGCCAATNCCCGGCCCAACACGAATGTGGCAAGGCTAAACCAGTTGTTGTACCAGGCAGAACAAAAACTACTTTCGCCAACCGGCTTGCCACGCAGGCCGTGGTATAAGCACGTAGTGTATGCGCCTGGTTTTTATACCGGGTATGGAGTAAAAACATTGCCCGGAGTGCGTGAAGCAATTGAGCAACGTGCCTGGCAGGAAGCGCAAGAGCAGATTGAGATCGCTGCCAAAGCGCTTACCGGGTATTCCAAAGACATTGATGCGGCTTGTAAAATTTTGATGATGCGATGAGTTGTTTTTAACGAACCGCGCACCGTTAAGAGCCGATTTTATTATACGAAGCACTTATGCCGCGGATAAGCGAAGAGCTGAATCCGCGGTGTTCCATTTCGTTTAAGCCCACAATCGTGCAGCCTTTGGGCGTGGTTACTTTGTCAATCTCTTCTTCCGGNTGGCGGTTGCCTTTTAATAATAACTCGGCCGCGCCTTTTACTGTTTGTGCGGCAATCAGGTTTGCAGTTTTNGCATCAAACCCGATTTCGATGCCTCCCTGGGTGGCAGCNCGGATAAACCGCAGGGCATAAGCAATGCCACAGGCACCCAGTACGGTGGCCGCATCCATCAGTTTTTCATCGATGGAAATACTGATGCCCAGTTGATGGAATAAATCAGTAACATAATTAACCTGTGCATTTGTGGCATGGGCAGAACACAAACACGTTACCGATTCCTGTATGGCAATGGCTGTGTTGGGCATGGCACGAAAAATCGGAACGTCATCAGGTAAAATAGCAGAGAGTTCCTTAAGGGAAACACCGGTTACTACACTTATTACCAGGTGTCTTTTCGAATCAAAAGAATTCTTCAACCCTTCTAATATTTCTTTTACGTTATAAGGCTTGAGCGCTACAATAATCACTTCACTTTTTTCGATAGCCTCTTTGTTGTTGCTGGTTACGGTTACACCGGCATCCCGAAGTACAGCTAATCGGTCAACGTTTCTTCGGGTAATGGTAATTTGTGCAGGAGTTGAAAACCCGCTTTTTAANAGTCCTTCGGCAATGGCGGTTCCTAAGTTTCCGCCACCAATAATGGCAATGTTTTGCATCTTCATATTTCTGGTTTGTGTTTCAAGGTACAGAGGTTTTTATCAACTACTGGAACGCGTTATTTTAGCTTGGTTAAATCGTTTGCAAGGTTGCGCGCCTGCTGGTTGGCTGTCGGTAACAACCGGTCAGCAGACAGATCTTGGTGTGGCTGATTTTCTTTGTTTGGTGTATTTGCCGTTGATCCCCGATTTGGTGGGCTTGCGTATTTTTCGGTGCCTCTTTGTTCTTGTTTTATACTTTTCAAACCTGAAGAACTAAACTTTAGGAATTGTGAAGCGAAGAGATTTTGTTCAACTGTCGGGCCTGGGATTAGGCGGGTTGATGTTACCCACCAGTTTGTTTGGTAATCCGGTTTCGGTGGAAGCCTTGTTGGAGGTTCCGCTTACCAATGCACAAAAAATCACTGGCCGATGTAGCGCTGAATACCGCAAAGTCGGGAGGTGCAACCTATGCCGATGTACGCATTGGCCGTTACCTGAATCAATTTATCAGCACGCGTGAAAGACGTGTGCAGGGAATTACCAACACCGAGTCGTTTGGTGTAGGCATTCGCGTAATAGCGAAAGGCACCTGGGGGTTTGCAGCTACCAACCAGGTAACAGCCGATGGCATTAAGAAAGCCACCGAGCAGGCCTTAGCCATTGCCAAAGCAAACTCAAAGTTTCAGAAAGAACCGGTTAAGCTGGCTCCCGTGCCGGCTTATGGCGAAGTGGTGTGGAATACACCCATTGTAAAAAATGCATTCGAAGTGCCGGTGTCTGAAAAGGTTGATCTGCTGATAAGCGCAAACAGCGCAGCCCTGAAGGAAGGAGCCTCCTTTGTAAACTCTAACCTGTTTCAGGTAAATGAGCAAAAGTATTTTGCATCTACCGATGGCTCGTATATTGATCAGGACATTCACCGCATCTGGCCTACATTTACTGTTTCGGTAACGGACCGCCNNAGTGGCAAATTCAAATCGCGCGATGCGCTGAGTGCACCCATGGGTTTGGGCTACGAATACATGATTCCCAGGGCGGAAGACAAATTGCAAACCNCCATGGGCATGACCTTGTATCGCAACAGCTACGACATGATTGAAGATGCGGCTACGGCAGCACGGCAGGCGAAGGAAATGATTTCTGCCAAATCGGTTGAGCCGNGTAAATACGATATGGTACTTGAGCCGAATCATTTAGGGTTAACCATTCATGAATCGGTAGGCCACCCGCTGGAGTTAGACCGGATTTTAGGATACGAAGCCAACTATGCCGGAACCAGTTTTGCATCGATCGAGAAACTCAAATCAGGAACCTTCAACTACGGAAGCAAACTGGTAAACATCTTTGCCGATAAAACACAACCCGGTTCATTAGGTGCAGTAGGATATGACGATGAAGGCGTGAAATGCAAACGCTGGGACTTGATCAAAGAGGGTGTGTTGGTAAACTTCCAGGCCATTCGCGATCAGGTACACATGCTGGGGCAAAACGAATCGCACGGTTGTTGCTATGCGCAAGGGTGGAGCGATGTGCAGTTTCAGCGCATGCCCAACGTATCGCTGGCACCGGGCAAAGAACCATACAGTGCTGCGCAAATGATAAAAGATGTAGAGAAAGGAATTTACATAGCGGGCCGGNGTTCGTATTCCATCGATCAGCAGCGGTACAACTTCCAGTTTGGAGGTACCGTGTTTTATGAAATCAAGAACGGGCAGATTGCCGGCATGTTAAACGATGTGGCGTACCAATCGAACACGCAGGAGTTTTGGAACAGCTGCGTAAAAATCTGCGATGAGAACGATTATCGCCTCTTTGGTTCATTCTTCGATGGCAAGGGCCAGCCTTCGCAGGTAAGTGCGGTGTCGCATGGAAGTTCAACCGCACGGTTTAATGGCGTGAACGTGATTAATACAGGAAGAACGATATAATTCAAAATTCCGGATTCAAAATTCAAGGTTGAATCTGGAAGTGTTTAATAAGAAATCTTGAATCTTAAATCTTGAATTTAGACTATGAAGAGACGGAATTTTATACAAATGGCCGGGCTGAGTGCGGGAGCGATGATGTTGCCCTTTACCGGCTTTGGGCGCGAGGTTGATCTTGCCGCGTTGCTTACGCCTCTGATGGATGCGAAGCAAAAGAAACAATTGGCAGATATTGCCCAGAACACCACGCGGTCGTTAGGCGCAACCTATACCGATGTGCGTATCGGCCGCTATCTGAATCAATTTGTAACCACCCGCGAAAAGCGCGTGCAGNGAGTGAGCAATACCGAGTCGTTTGGTATTGGAATTCGGGTAATTGCCAACAGTACGTGGGGCTTTGCAGCAACCAACCAGGTAACAGCCGATGGAATAAAGAAGGCGGCAGAAAAAGCGGTGGCCATAGCCAAGGCAAATTCTAAGTTTCAGAAAGAGCCGGTTAAGCTGGCAGCGAACCCTTCGTATGGAGAGGTGAGTTGGAAAACACCCATTGTAAAAAATGCATTTGAGGTTCCGGTGAAAGAGAAAGTGGATTTGCTGCTTGCTGCCAATGCAAAGGCACTGGAGAAGGGGGCTAGTTTTGTAAACAGCCAGATGTTTTTGATCAATGAACAAAAATATTTTGCGTCCAGCGAAGGCTCTTACATCGATCAGGATGTGTATCGCTTTCAGCCGGGCTTTACGGTTTCTATGGTGGACAGGCAGTCGGGATCATTTAAAACACGTTCTGCATTTAGCGCTCCGGTAGGAATGGGGTATGAGTATCTGGATGGAAAACCGGAAGATAAAATCAGCGGGCCGGGCGGTATTCTTCTTTACAACAAATCGTACGATATTATTGAAGACGCCACCATGGCTGCAGAACAGGCAAAAGAAATGATTGCCGCCAAATCGGTGGAGCCCGGTAAATATGACCTGGTGCTGGAACCTTCGCACATGTGGCTTACCATTCACGAGTCGGTTGGCCACCCTACCGAACTGGATCGTGTATTGGGTTATGAAGCCAACTATGCCGGAACCAGTTTCCTTACGTTCGATAAATGGCAATCGAAGAAATTCAAGTTTGGCAGCGACATCGTGAATTTTGTGGCAGACAAAACACAGGTTGGATCACTTGGTGCTGTTGGATACGATGACGAAGGTGTTAAATGTAAANAGTGGGATCTGATCAAAGATGGAATTCTGGTCAACTACCAGGCCATTCGCGATCAGGTGAGTCTGCTGGGTCAGAAGGAATCTCACGGGTGTTGCTATTCACAAAGCTGGAGCGATGTACAGTTTCAACGCATGCCCAATGTTTCGTTGCAGCCGGGTAAGAGCCCGCTTACGCCCGAGCAAATGATAAGCGGAGTGGATAAGGGAATTTATATTGTAAAAGATGGTTCGTTCTCCATCGATCAGCAGCGTTACAACTTCCAATTTGGCGGTGTGCTCTTCTTTGAAATCAAGAATGGAAAAATAGCGGGCATGTTGAAAGATGTAGCCTACCAGGNNCCAACACACAGGAATTCTGGAATTCGTGCGTGGCGATTTGCGATGAACGCGATTACCGGTTGAACGGTGCCTTTAGTGATGGAAAAGGTCAGCCCAGTCAATCCAACTCCGTTTCGCACGGATCGGCCACCGCGCGTTTTAATGGCGTGAATGTGATCAATACCGGAAGAACGATATAATTCAAAATTTCAGATTCCATATTCAAGAACAGTTGAATTCGAAATCAGAAATAACCTAAATAATAGAATCTTAAATTTTAAATATTGAATTAAAAATGGCAATACTTTCAAGAGAAGAAGCANAAAAAATCCTGGAAAAGGTGGTGGGCTATTCGAAGGCGGATGGCATTGAGGCCAGCCTGGGTGGAAATGATGGAGGCAACATTCGCTATGCACGAAACAGTGTTTCCACCGCTGGTGAAGACAGCAATGTAAGCCTGAGCGTCAGTGTTTATTTCGGAAAGAAATCGGGCTCGGCATCCATCAATGAATTCGATGATGCCTCGCTTGAAAAAGTAGTGAGACGCGCAGAAGAGCTTGCTAAACTGGCTCCGGAGAATCCCGAGTTTATGGAACCGCTTGGTCCGCAAACCTATGGCCCGGATTCAAATACATTTTCAGAAGCTACTGCGAAGATTACTCCCGAGTATCGCGCACAGGCGGCAGCCGATAGCATTGGCGNNGCTACAAAGAAAGACATTACAGCAGCAGGGTTCCTGGAAGACAGTCGTGGCTTTAGTGCCCTGATGAACAGCAAGGGTTTGTTTGCCTACAACCAGGCCACGGGCGTTGACTTTACGGTAACCATGCGCACCAACGATGGCACCGGCTCGGGATGGGTGGCCCGCAACTTTAATGATGTGAGCAAATTGAATACAGCCGAAGCATCCGCCATTGCCATTGAAAAAGCACTGCAATCAAGAAATGCGAAAGCCATTGAACCGGGCAAGTACACCGTAATTCTAGAACCCAATGCGGCAGCGGATTTGATCGGCTTAATGTTTGGCGGGTTCAATGCCCGTACAGCCGATGAAGGCCGCAGTTTCATGTCGAAGAAAGGCGGAGGCACCAAGCTGGGCGAGAAAATTGTTGATGAGCGCGTCAACATTTATACCGATCCATGGAATGAGGATGTTCCGGTATCGCCATGGGCAGGAGGCGGTGGAGGCGGAGGCTTCTTTGGCGGAGGAGGCGGTGGAGGTGGAGGCCTTGCCCGAAAAATGGATTTACTAAAGAATGGTGTTGTGTCAAACCTGATTTATGATCGCTACTGGGCACAACAAAAAGGAGCGGAAGCTAACTCATTCCCTGCCAACCGGATTATGGAAGGCGGCAGTGCTTCGATTGAAGATATGATCAAAGACACGAAGAAAGGAGTGTTGGTAACCCGTTTCTGGTATATCCGGGCGGTAGATCCGCAAACATTATTATACACAGGGCTTACCCGCGATGGAACTTTCTACATTGAAAACGGCAAGATCAAACATCCGATCAAAAACTTCCGCTTTAATGAGAGCCCGATTATCATGCTCAATAATCTGGAGACCCTCGGCAAACAGATGCGCGTGGCCAGTGGCGGAGGGCCTGGTGGCGGAGGCAGCTCTTTGATACCGGCCATGAAAATCCGCGACTTTACATTCACCAGCTTATCGGATGCGGTATAATTAATGACTGATTTTGATTGCTTTACGGAAGGCCATCTCTTTGGGATGGCCTTTTTGTTTCGAAACCGGACATTTATTTTGAACCGATTGTCAAAATCTTTTACTTGTTGAAAACCTTTTTATGGTCGTGTCGTCCTATCAACATTGAATTAATCCTAAAACCCCATCAATTGAAACGCAGAGACTTTATTTACCTCACGGGCATGGGCGCAGCTGCCTCCATGATCCCGTCCATTCCGGTAATCGGAAATCCGATTGATCCGGCAAAGGCTTTGGAGCCTGTTGATACCGCATTGAAGAAACGCATGGCCGATGTGGCCCTCAATGCAGCCCGCAGCAAAGGCGCTACCTATACCGATGTGCGCATCGGGCGTTATCTCAACCAGTTTGTGGTTACCCGCGAAGACAAAGTGCAGAACATTGTGAACACTGAATCCTATGGACTGGGTGTGCGTGTTATTGCCAACGGCAGTTGGGGATTTGCCGCTACCGACAAACTGGACAACGACAGCATCGCGAAAGCANTTGAACTTGCCGTTGCCATTGCANAAGAGAATTCGCGCTTGCTTACAGAACCCGTTCGCCTGGCACCACAAAAAGGCTATGGCGAAGTAAGTTGGAAAGCGCCCATTCAAAAGAATGCGTTTGAAGTTCCGATCAAAGAAAAAGTTGATTTGCTGCTGGGCGTGAACAGTGCCGCGATGCAAAGCGGAGCCAACTACATTACCTCGTTGTTATTTATGATCAACGAGCAAAAGTATTTTGCATCCACCGATGGTTCGTACATCGATCAGGACATTCACCGCATCTGGCCGGCCTTCTTTGTTACTAAAATTGATGCAGCTACCGGTAAGTTTGAAACGCGCAACTCCCTAAGCGCCCCCATGGGTATGGGTTATGAATACCTGGATGTGCGGCCGCAGGATAAAATTCAAAGTGTAACGACACTATACAAAGGTCGCTACGACATGCTGGAAGATGCGAAAGCAGGGNGTGCACAGGCTGGAGAAAAATTAAAAGCAAAATCGGTGGAAGCCGGCAAGTACGATTTGATCCTCGACCCATCGCACCTGTGGTTAACCATTCACGAATCAACTGGCCACCCGACCGAGCTGGATCGCGTGTTGGGTTATGAAGCCAACTTTGCCGGAACGAGTTTCTTAACGCTGGATAAATGGGAGTCGAAGAAATTTAATTACGGAAGCAAGATTGTAAATATTGTGGCCGATAAAACGCAGGTGGGTTCATTGGGTGCTGTTGGTTATGATGATGAAGGCGTACAATGTGGCCAGTGGGATCTTATCAAAGATGGAATTCTGGTGAACTATCAAACCATCCGCGATCAGGCACATATTCTTGGATTGAAGGCCTCGCAAGGATGTTGTTATGCCGATAACTGGAGCAGTGTTCAGTTTCAGCGTATGCCCAATGTATCGTTGCAACCGGGTAAAGACGGCAAGAGTGTGAACGATTTGATTAAAGATGTGGAGAAGGGTATTTACATTATTGGCGATGGCTCTTTTTCGATTGATCAGCAACGCTACAACTTTCAGTTTGGTGGCCAGTTGTTCTACGAAATCAAGAATGGTAAGATAACCGGAATGTTAAAGGATGTAGCTTATCAGGCCAACTCGCAGGAGTTTTGGAATTCTTGTGTAGCAATAGCCGATCAGAATGATTACCGCNTTGGGGGTGCGTTTGGCGATGGCAAAGGCCAGCCGGCACAAAGCAATGCCGTATCACACGGGTCTTCCACCGCCCGCTTTAATGGAGTAAACGTAATTAACACCGCACGAAATATAGGATAATATGCCCATCATGAGTAAAGATGAAGCCCAGGCTTTATTGAAAAAGTACTAAGCTATTCCAAGGCAGACGAATGCGAAGTAAACCTGAGTGGTACCGACAGCGGCAATATCCGCTACGCGCGTAATTCAGTAAGCACCAGCGGAAGAGTAAGCCAGCACCAACTGGTGGTTTCTTCTGCGTTTGGTAAAAAGCTGGGTATCGCTACGATCAACGAGTTTGACGATGCCTCGCTAAAAAAGTAGTGGAGCGCGCGGAAGAATTGGCGCGTCTGGCACCGGAAAACCCGGAGTATGTTCCGTTTCTGGGGCCACAGACATACGCTGAATCGAAAACCTATATAGCATCTACTGCGGCCATTACACCCAAACTCAGATCTGATCTGGTAGAGCAAAGCATTAAGGTAGCCAAAGAGGCAGGCGCAGTGGCGGCCGGATTTCTCGAAGACAACACCGGCTTTGTAGCCATGATGAATTCGAAAGGATTGTTTGCCTACAACACTTCCACCAATACCAACTTCTCGGTAACGGTAAGAACAGCCGATGGAACGGGTTCGGGTTATGCCACCCGTGGCTACAACGATATAACCAAGCTCGACACCAAAACAGCCACACAGATTGCTACAGAGAAGGCTGTAAAATCTGTAAAAGCAAGAGCCATTGAACCGGGCAAGTACACCGTAATTCTTGAACCTGCAGCGGTGGCTGTTTTGTTGGAGAATATCTTTTTCAGATTAGATGCGCGACAGGCTGATGAAGGCCGCAGTTTTTGAGCAAGGCCGGTGGCGGAACACGCCTGGGTGAAAAACTGGTTGACGAACGGGTTAACATTTATTCGGATCCGTTGAATCCCGATTTGCCTACAAGCACCTGGAATGGTGATGGACGGCCGCAGGAAAAAGTATCGTGGATAGAAAAAGGAGTGATCAAAAATCTTTCTTACTCAAGATACTGGGCAGAGAAAAAGGGAGTGAAAGCAGTGCGGCCCCGATGCGGCCATTATGGAAGGCGGAACCAAATCGCTGGAAGAATTAATTGCCGGAACGAAGAAAGGTGTATTGGTTACACGGCTCTGGTACATCCGCGATGTGGATCCGCAAAGTTTGTTGTTAACCGGGCTTACCCGCGATGGTACTTTCTATATTGAAAACGGAAGGATTCAATATCCTATTAAAAACTTCCGCTTTAACGAAAGCCCGATCATTATGCTCAACAACCTGGAGGAACTGGGCAAGGTAGAGCGTACGGTAAGCGTAGAATCAAATCAGAACTATTTATTGCCGCCTTTAAAGGTGAGAGACTTTACGTTCTCGAGCTTATCGGATGCGGTGTAGTTTTTAAAGAGGCTGTATCAAAAGTCATTCTGTCATCGCGGATTTATTCCGCGATCTCGATTCCATTGTACTCAAAAGCGATTCCGAGCCCGGACACACACTTTTATTTCGACTTTTGATGCAGCCTCTTAATTCATGCCACTCATATAAATGTAGGCTCCAGAGTAGTTATCTGAGCGTATAAAATCCAAAATTGCAGGTTGCAATTCGGCAATGACACGGGCTGGCAATAAGTTTTTCTTTACACGCATTCAATATGAATCGGGCGATTGGGATGTGGACCAGCGCATGCCCGTGAACGTGCTGAACTCTCTTATTGAATACACCACGCTTAAGATTGATACCAACGAAAACATCGTTTCACTTTCCAGCGATGAAATTTTCCGTTGCCCTTTTTGTTACCTCAGCGGCCACAAGCTGGTAGAGTTTACTGCGCAAGAGCGCGAAAATTTTAAAAAGTATGTGGAGAGCGGAGGCTTTGTGTTTGTGGATGACTGCAACCACGACATAGACGGTTTGTTTGCCAAATCGTTCGAGACCGAAATGGAGCGTACCTTTGGAAAAAATGCGTTGAAAAAGATTCCCAACAACCATGCGCTTTATTCTTCCTTTNTTCAGTTTGATGGCCCGCCCACAACAGCCCAGGAGCNNCTGAATGGCTGGGGCGATGACATTGTACACGATTACCTGAAAGCCATTGAAGTAAACAACCGCATTGGTGTTTTATACAGCAACAAAGATTATGGCTGCGAATGGGATTATGACTTTCGCAACAAACGTTTTTATAAAATTGACAACACACGCTTTAGTGTAAACATTATTATGTACGCTTTGACAAGATAACCATGGAGACAGCAGTAAGCACCGCAGAAAAATCAGTACAGGAAGTAATTGCCAGCCTGGGTAAACTCAAGCAGGAGATTCACAAAACCATTGTGGGCCAGGAAGAAATCATCGACCAGTTGTTGATTACGTTTCTGGCTGGTGGACACGGCTTGCTGGAAGGGGTGCCCGGCCTGGCCAAAACCTTAATGATCCGTTCGCTTTCCGAAGCCATTGACCTGAAGTTTAAACGCATTCAGTTTACGCCCGACTTAATGCCTACCGATATTATCGGAACAGAAATTCTGGAGGAAGATCATGGAACCGGCAAGCGCGTTTTCAAATTCAATAAAGGGCCCATCTTCGCCAACATTATTCTGGCCGATGAGATTAACCGCACCTCGCCCAAAACCCAATCGGCTTTGCTCGAAGCTATGCAGGAGTTTGAGGTAACGTATGGCGGTGTAACCTATCCGCTCGATCGCCCTTTCTTCATTCTCGCCACACAAAACCCGATTGAACAAGCAGGAACATTTCCCCTGCCCGAAGCACAGCTCGATCGCTTCCTGTTATACATCAAAGTAAATTATCCAACCTCCGAGGAAGAACGCGCTATTCTTGCCGGCACCACAGGTCGAAAAGGCGTAGCCATCGAACGCGTAATGGAAGGCCATAAAATTCTGGAAGCACAAAAGTATGTGCGCGAAGTACACATCAATGCCGACCTGGTTGGCTGGGTGAGTGATCTGGTGCGCGCCACGCGACCGAAAGAAACAGATGTAAAATACGTGCGCGATTGGGTGCGCTGGGGAGCCGGTCCGCGTGCCGGGCAGGCGATGATTCTCACGGCAAAAGCCCGCGCGTTGTTGTCAGGAAGATTAGCGGTTACACAAGAAGATATTCGCAGCGTGGCATTTCCGGTGTTGCGGCATCGTATACTCACCAATTTTAAAGCAGAAGCAGAGGGGATTACATCCGATGATGTAACCACGCACTTGCTTGAANAACATTCGCATTGCACAAAACTCATAAAGCAATGATTGATGCGCGCGTTAAAGAGTTGCTGAATCCTGCTGTATTAAATACAGTAAGCGGACTGGAACTTATTGCACGCGTAATAGTGGAAGGCTTCATGAGTGGTAGCAATAAAAGCCAGTCGGTGGGCTCGGGGCAGGAGTTTAGTCAGTATCGCAACTACCAGCCGGGCGATGATTTGCGCCAACTCGATTGGAAAATGTTTGCCCGCTCTGAACGGTACTACATTAAAGAAGCAGAAATCGAAACCAACATCACGGTGAAGTTTATGTTGGATGCCAGCCGCTCAATGGCTTATACTGAAGACGGCCTCAGTAAACTTCAGTTTGCCAAAGTGCTGATGGCAGCCCTGGCATTTCTGGCGCGCAAGCAAAGCGATACGTTTGGTTTGTTTGCGGTAAACGATAAACAAATAAAAACCCTGCTACCTCGATTTGAGCAGCAGCAGTTCATGCGGTTTCTGCTGGAGTTGATTAACATACAAAGCGAAGGCAAGTGGGAAAGTTCCGGTCGAGAAGAACAATTGTTTGATCACCACGGAAAAGAGATGATTGTTTTCTTTACCGACTTATACGATGCCGATGGCGATTTGCTGAACTTTATTTCACGATTGAAAACTCCGCGCAACGAAGTGGTCATTTTTCACCTGATGGGCAAACAGGAACTGGAACTGGAATACGAAGGTTCCTTAACATTTGAAGACCTCGAAACAAAGGCCCGCACCAAAGTGAACACCCTGCTACAGAGAAAAGAGTATGCCGCACGGGTTGCCAATTGGATACAAGAAACCCGAATGTGGATGTTGGAGAAAGACATCAGCTATCATGTGGTAACCCTGCAACAGGGAGCGGATGCCGTGCTCCGCGATTTTTAGTTACCCGTAAGCGATTGGCGCGATGATATTGGCACAACCTGCATATCTCTGGGCGTTGCTGGCATTATCAATTCCAATTGCCATTCACTTGCTTAGTCGCAAGGAGGGTCGCGTAATTCCAATGGGGAGTTTGCGACATCTGCACGAAAGTGCCTCTCAACAATTTCGGGGAATAAAATTAAATGAACTGGTGTTGCTGGCGTTGCGACTGTGGGTATTGCTGTTGTTTGTGTTGTTGCTGGCCGGGTTCGTGGTGAACACAGGTGAACCAAAAAAATGGCTGGTGTACGATCCGATACTCATCGGACACCAGGAAGCAAACACGTTTGCCGATAGCCTGCAGGCACAAGGCTACGAATGGCATTGGATGGCCACCGGATTCCCCACGAAAGACCAAAGTCCGGAGGCGTTGCAAAATTATTGGCAGGTAATAAACGAGTTGAAGGCGCAGAGATTAAGCGAGGCGATTGTGATCTCAGCAAGTTTGTTGAAAAATTTTAATGGCGCGCTTCAACCCTTGCCCCATCAAATTTCCTGGCAAACTTTTGAGTTGCCGGAGCACAGGTTTTCAACCTTTGGGGTGAAGCAAAGCAAATACAACATTGTAAGAAAGGGAATTTCAAATTCATCACATACACGGTTCGTAACGGATACGGTTGCCGCTTTGCCTGACACCTTGCGTACAGGGGCACCAATACAGGTCGCCATCCAGGCGGATAAAGGCTTTGAATCAGAAACACGCCTTGTGGAGGCATCATTAACCGCCATCAAAAGACACTACCCATCGAAATGGTTACAACCGAAATCGCCCAGGCCGATTGGGTATTCTGGTTGTCGGGAAAAACAATTCCGGCCACGCAGGCAAATGTAATTGTGATAAATGCTACCGCAGGAAAACTTTTAGAACAGGTTGCTGCCAAGCAATGGAGGGTGCATGGCTTAACAATGGAAAGAGCCATCCAGGAAAACTTCACGGTTCAATTAGCTTCGCTGTTAACAACCCATCCGGAAACGGAACGGGTAATTGCTGCGAACGACCGCAGGTCAATATCCAGCCAGCAACTAACTTCTGCACAAGTCAGGGCAGTGGGCGGTGCATCGGAAAAAGTGAGTGGGCCGTTATTCATTCTGTTTCTTGTTTCACTCGTGGCCGAACGGATTTTTGCTTTTGCACGCAGGCAATGAAAACACACCTACCATATCGGCTGGCACAACTGAGCACACGCCTTACGCTTACACGAAGTGCAGAGGTTGCGCTACTTTCTTTGGCTATTGGTNTTTTGATCTGGTCAACACTTGCATGGTTTCGCGTAGCGCAAGGCATACAAATTCCGGTGGTGATCGTTTCCATGCTGGCGATCGGGTGGCGATTGGCAAAATCCAAAAATCTCTTTGAGTCCAATGCGCACTACCTGGTGTCTTACCTCAATGCACACTACCCGGTTTTAGAAGAAAGTGCCGACCTGATGCTGATGGAGCCTGCTGCCTTAAGTCTTTTGCAACAGGTTCAGGNNCTCGGGCGCGTTCAATCGCGGTTTGATCAGTTGTATCCGCAAGTAAAATTACCTACTGCCTGGCGCACGGTCGGTATAATTTCTGGAGCCTGTGTGTTGGTGAGTGTGTTGCTGATGGCATTCAATCCTTCGGCTGATGTGCAAAGCCGTGAAATGAAAGAGACGATTGCCGAACTTAACACAACCGTTGAAGAAGTAAAACTGGAATCCATGGTGGTTACTATCACTCCGCCAGCTTACACGAGTCAACCGCTCTTTATCGCAAAAGATTTGCACCTCGTGGTGCCTGAAGGAAGTGTGGTAACGTGGAAGGTATCCTTGAATAAACCGGCTCCGGCCGCGTTGATTNTTTCCGGCCGCGATACGGTTACGCTGGCGGCAACAGAGAAAGAGAAGATCCACACGCGCAAAGTAAATGAGTCGGGGTTTTATCAATTGACCTGGAAGGACAAGGAAAAATGGATTCGTTCGGATTATTATAAAATGGAGCTCATCAAAGATCAGTCTCCGAAACTCGACATCACAAACCTGGAACAGTTTACAAAGGTTGAGTTTACAAATCTGCTTAAAGTAGATGTGCGGGCTTCGTTGCAGGATGATTTTGGTTTGGCCGATGCGGCAGTAATTGCCACGGTAAGCAAAGGCAGTGGCGAGTCGGTAAAATTTCGTGAAGAACGATTGAAGTTTGATAGCCCCGCGCGGATCAGCGGCAAGCAGGTGCAGGCATCGGTTGTGTTAGATCTGATCAAGCTGGGATTAGAGCCGGGCGATGAACTTTATTTTTATGTGGAGGCAAGTGATATTAAAATGCCCACGCCTAATTACGCACGCACCGAAACCTATTTTATTGCCATACAAGACACTACCCAATACAACGTAGTAGAAGATGAAGGCCTGNGGGTTGATCTGATGCCGGAATATTTTCGCAGTCAGCGGCAAATCATTATTGATACGGAAAAACTATTGAAGGAAAAAAAGAAAATAACCACACAACAATTCAAATCGACCAGCAACGAATTGNGTTATGATCAGAAAGTGCTTCGCCTGCGGTACGGGCAATTTATGGGCGAAGAATTTGAAGACCAGATTGGAGGTGTGGCATTGTCTGCGGCCGACCTGGATAAAGACGAGACCACCGAAGAAACGCTTCAGCGGCTGAGCCACCAGCACGATACGGAGAACGAACACAACCTGGTGGAGCAGAAAAAGACAACCACTGATGCGCACGATCATGAACACGAGGGAAATGAANAAGATCCGCTTGCCGCTTTTGCGCATCAGCATGACGATGGCGAAACCGCCACGTTCTTTATTGAATCGGTGCGCACTAAATTGAAAGCGGCCCTTACGGTGATGTGGGATGCAGAATTGTATTTGCGACTTTACGAGCCTGAAAAGTCTTTGCCGTATCAATATACTGCGTTGAAATTGTTAAAAGAGATCAGCAACGACTCACGCATTTATGTGCATCGCACAGGTTTTGATCCGCCCCCGTTAAAGGAAGAAAAAAGATTGAGTGGCGATCTGGCTGAGGTGAGATCTTATACCGGAACTTCCCTTCAACCGGATAAACAGGATTATCCTGCCATTCGCCAGGCGCAGCAAGTGCTGGAGCGATGGATGCTGGATCGTAAACCCTTTACCGATCAGGATAAAACCATCTTGACAATAGCCGGTAACGAACTGGCCGCTGCAGCCCTTGAGCATCCTGAAAAATATTTGCACGGGTTATCCATCGTGAAAAACCTGACCGAAGACAATTTATCGGAAACGGAACGGCCCGCACGCGTGGCTGCGTTGCGCACGATTTTTATGCAACTGGCCGAGGGGCAGGAGACACCTTCTGAAAAGAGACAAGCGGTGCATCCGCTCGATCAGCAATTTTTAAAAAGTTTGAATGATTAGCGCAGCCATCCAATTTAACTCCCAATTTCCTGTCGGTGTGGTCATCGCTGTGGCTGGAGTGCTATTACTTTTTTGGTTGGTTAGAATGGAAAAGAGAGGCAAGATTTTTAGTGGCACGATGGATGGCGTTGCTGATAGCCATACTCAGCCTGATAGCGTTTGTGCTGCGCCCATCTTATTCCACGCATGCAGGCTCGGAAGGTGTGATTGTGCTCACTTCGGGTTACAATCCATCCACAGCCGACAGCCTTACAAAAATTTATCCGCAAAGTCGTGTGCTGATTACACCCGATGTTGCAGGAGGCGCATCGGGGCAACAGTTGGAACACCTCAACCAGTTGTTGGAATACCGGGATCAGATCCGGTTTGTTCTGGGCACAGGATTGCCTGCATATGTGTTGCCCGATTCAGGATTTTATTTTTGCAGGGACAACTACCCAAAGGCATCACGCGGCTGCAGGTTCCGCCAAGAATGGTTGCTAATCGCAAAGCAACGTTTTACGGAGAATGGAATGGTGAAGCCACCACCCTGACATTGATTGGCCCTGAAGGAAGGATTGATTCAGTTGCGGTAAAGTCCGGGGCGTTTCAACTTTCATTTACACCGAAGCAACCGGGTAAATTTTTATATGAATTGGAAGCGGAGGGTAAAGGAGAAATGTTACCGTTGGAAATTCAGGCACCCCAACCGCTGGATGTGTTGATTCTTCAGAACTATCCGTCTGCCGAGATTCGTTACTTAAAAATTTTTTAATCGATCAGGGTCATCGGGTAATTGTGCGTACGCAGATTTCANAAAATACCTTCAGGTATGAGTACGGCAATCGCATGCCGGCCACGCTTACGCGGATTACTTCTGATTTGTTAAACAGTTTTGATTTGTTGGTGCTTGCCAACGAAAGCGCGGGAAGCGATGTTACTGCCGTTCGTGATGCAGTGCGCAACGGGTTGGGTGTACTGTGGCTGCCTGCCGAAAGTGAATTGACAAAACCTCCTTTTGGTTTTGTGTTTGCGAAAGTGGCTGCCGACACCGCGCAGTTGACTTTCGAAACGCAAACACTTACTCTGCCCGCGTGGCCGGTAACATCTAAAGATTTTTCCATTGTGGCGAACAAGAGCCGCGTGCTATCCGGATATAAAATGGAAGGTGCGGGCAAAGTGGGATACCAGTTGCTTGCAGAAACGTACTCACTGATTGGCAAAGGGCAAAGCCGCTTCTACAATCATTTATGGACTGAAGTGATAGAAAAGCTGGCCCGCTTTTCCATGCAATCCACCGCTATAAAAATTAAAAATCCTTTTCCAATGTACGCGAACGAACCTCTTGCCATAGAAGTTCTTTCGTCTTTGCCCGAGCCCGAAGTGTATTTAGACAACATCCGGTTGCCCTTGCGCGGGCACGCCCTCATTGATGGCTACGCGAGTACCACGGGCTGGCCTAAAGAAAATGGATGGCATCAGGTACTATCGGCAACCGATTCGGTTTCCCATAATTTTTTTGTTTCGGAGGCAAACACATGGACTGCCTTGCGGGCCGCGAACCTTCAAAAGAGTACAAAGGCAAGAACCGGTGGTGTATTAAAATCCGGTAAAGACATACTCATCCACCGGTCTGTTGAGCCGCTTTGGTTTNTTGTGTTATTTGTGTTGTCGATCGGGTTTGTGTGGCTCGCGCCTAAGTTGTGATTATCATTTGAATGCAGGATTCCAGGTGAGGGAATCCTCCACCTACGATACAATTCGGGAAGAACCGGTAATGACTACTCCTTCGCTATAGTTCTAAATCCTTCTTAAACTCTGCCATTTATGGCAGAGTGCCTATGCTAATCAGTAAACGCGGCTTTAGCCGTGAACCTGAAACTTGTATTTCGAAATGAACTCATCATATTCTTGCATGAAGGTTTTCTTTTGGTGATGTTCTTCCTGATTTCGGATGTACTTGCGGACCGGTTCCAACGAAGATTCACCTACAGACACAGCAAAATACTCATCCGCCCATTCAAATTTTGATTTTATGATTCTGTTTTTATTAATCCAAAANGCGGATTCACCTTTCATCAGTTGCAGAGCTTTGGCAATGGACATATCTGCATTTAAACCGAAAAGGCAATGGAGATGATCGGTATAGCCGTTGATTTCAACGATGTGGATTTGTTTGATACGGGCGTTCTCTTTGATATGCTGAATGACCTGATGGCGAACTTCATGGGTGAGGAAGGGCTCCCGGTTNTTGGTGCCCCACACAGCGTGGATCATCACTTTGACATAGGCCATTGGGTAAGGGCTAAAGCCCCTGGTTTGTTTGTTTTATATACACCGCCCTAAAGGGCGGTGTTGTTCTATCGTTCTTTCGACTCTCTACCCTAAAGAGCGGAGTTGGTTTTTGTTCGTCCTAATGGGTGGAGTTCGTTGTTCTATGCACCCCGCCCTAAAGGGCGATTGATCTTTGTTCCACGGGTTCTGCCCTAAAGGTGTGGTGGTTTCCAAATATAGGGGTTACACTTCAATGAATGTCGTTGAGATACGGGCTTTTGGTCCTCAAATCCTGAACACACCAGCCCATTGAGATATTTTTTGTGGCTCGCGCCTAAGTTGTAGCCATCATTTGAATGCAGGATTCCAGGTGAGGGAATCCTCCACCTGTGATACAATTCGGGAAGAACCGGTAATAACTACTTCATCGCCCCATTGCACTGCAATGGTTTCATTGCCATTCCAGCGGTTGAACAATTTATAAAACCAACCGGTGGCAACAAATTGCGACTCGGTTTCGGTAATTCGTTCTGCCTGCACACCTTTGTTCAGAATGTTTTGATTAAGTTTTTCTTTAAAAGAGTCGATGTGCTGGTAATCGTTTACATACAGGATTAATCTGCGCGAAGCATTCGAATAAACATAACCAAGAATGAGCGGTTGGATGATGCAGGAGAAAACCCAACTGTAAGAAATGGAAAACAACGGTTCGTCATCCAGTGCTTTCGCCACCATCATCAATCCACTAAAAATGACAAAGACGATAAGTGTAATGCGTAGAAACATTTTCCAGTTAAGTGGAGCGGTTTCTCTTCGGATGCGCATCATTCTTCTGAGGTTAATGTAAGGGCAACGTTTTATTACTTATAAAACTTCCAGTTCGTTTTAAAATCGCGCGTAAGCGGTTGATTAGTGAGGATGGCGCGCACCATTTCTACCGGCATACTGTTTTCGCGCAGCACGGCATCGTGGTATTGTTTGTAGGTCATCTTGCCGCTGTCAACCAATTCTTTTTTNAATGCATAAAACTGGAAGGCCCCGGTCATGTAAGCAAGTTGATACAGCGGGCCGTAGTTGGCGGTGAAACTTCTGCGCACTTCGGCTTCTGCATTGGCGCGCTCAAAACCAACGCGGTCAACCAGAAAGTCGATGCACTGCTGCGGAGTCCATTTACCTAAGTGATAGTTGAGCGAAAANATAATCCGCGCACAGCGGTGCATGCGCCAGAACAACATGCCGATTTTGTCTTCGGGTCCGCGCGGAAAGTTCATGTCCCACAAAATCAACTCCCAATACAAGGCCCACCCTTCCGTCCAGAACGGAGTGCGGTAATGGCGATACGCTTTGTAGCGGTTGTTCATAAACCCTTGCAGGTGGTGGCCGGCAATCAGTTCGTGATGCACGGTGGCCCGCGAAAAGTGCGGGTTGTTGCCCCGCATGCTCATCAGCTTGTCTTCATGGCTCATGGCATCGGTGGGATAGGCAATTTGCAACACTTCACCTCCCAANAAGAAGGGACTGATTAATTGTTGTTTGGGCGGCATCATACGCATGCGCCAGGTTTCTTCCGCANNAGGGGGAATGGTGATCAAATCGTTTTTCTTCAGGAAGGCTACCGACTCCTCGTAAAGTTTTAGCATCGCTTCCGGTTGCTGGCCTGCCGGTACGTAGGCTTGCTTTACTTTTTCCTGGGCTGCTTTCCAGTTATCGCCAAAGCCCATCTCGCGACTGGCTTTTAGAAGTTCAGCATCGCACCAGGCAAATTCTTTGTTGGCAATGTTTACCAACTCTTCGGGCGAATACGGAATCATATCCAGTTGCAGCAAACGCAGCAACTCCTCGCGGCCAATCGGGTTGCCGATAATGCCGCTGCCATCGTCTTTCGGGCGTGTAGCCGGATCGATTTTATTTTTTAACGCTCCTGCGTATTTACTCATTACACTATCCAGCTGCTGGTAGGGCCGCTTCACCCACCACGAAAATTGCGGATCGTACCCATCGTAAAATTCAAATGCACTCTTGAGTGCCAATTGCTGGCCACCAATAATTTCTGCGGCCCGGTTGGCGAGGGCTACCGTTAAGTTGGGTTCCTGCGAAAGCTTTTTCTGTGCCGCGAGTATTTCTTTCCGGATGTGGCTGAGTTGCTGGGCCACCTCTTCACTTTTCAACTGAATACCCCGCCTGCGGTTCTTTTCAATTTCATAAACCGGATTGGCATAACTCGTTAGTTTGGCAACCTGGGCAGCCTCTTTTTCTTCCTGCACCAGCAAGGCAAGTTCATTTTCGAAAATGCGCTTCATCATAATGTAGTCCACCTTGCCNCCGGTTGAAAAACTTTCGAACGGCAGTTGCTGCAGGCGCGTGAGGTAATCCTTATAAAAGGAGGTGAAGCGCTCCCTGCGTTCGGGCGATCCTTGTATAAAATAGAAGCGCTGTAAGCTGCCNCGGTCGGCTTCGTATTGCGTAATGAGCGGATATACTTCGCTGGGCATATCGGTTTGAGCGAAGGTGAGTGTACAAATGAGTAAAAGGAGTAACGTAAGGAAACGCATAACAAATGATTTTGAGAAAGCTAAAAGTTTTTCAGTGAAAATCTTATTAAAGACTATGAATATGGTAAACTATGACTCTATATGGTTATAATTTTCTTTACAGCCTGGTCACATTAGGAACTTAGAAGATTGTTACCTTCACCCCTTTGCATGGAACTGCGCTTAAACACCGGCTACAGACAAATCCTGTTCATGGCATTGCCCATTTCGCTGGCTATGCTGGTGCCGCAGATCAATTTCATCACCAACAATATTTTCCTGGGCATGTTGGGCGAGCAGGAGTTGGCCAGTGCCGGCATTACAGGCGTGTACTATCTCATCTTTGCAGTAATCGGCAACGGCCTGAACAACGGCCTGCAGGCCTTGATTGCACGCAGGGCCGGCCAAAACCTTCCGAAAGAAATCGGGCGATTGTTTTACAACGGGGTTTGGGTTGCCCTGGCCATTGCGGCAATGGGCATTGCCATCACCTACCTGTTTGCACCCATGGTGATGCGGGCATTTATTCATGATGCCGCTATCGCCAATGAAGTAATCGACTTTNTGTTGATCCGCATCTGGGGTTTGCCCTTTCTTTATTTGTATGTTATGCGCAACGCGTTGCTGGTGGGCACCAACCAAACCCGGTTTNTGATTTGGGGAACCCTGGCCGAAGCGGTTGTAAATATTGTGCTGGACTATACCATGATCTTTGGTCATTTTGGATTTCCGGCATTGGGATTTAATGGCGCGGCCTATGCCTCCATTCTGGCCGAAGCATCGGGGTTGTTGGTGATTTATGCCGTCATTCGCATAATGGGAATCCACAAATCGTTTGCATTCTTTGAGCAAACCAAAGTAGATGCCTCGGTTATTAAGCTCATCTTAACCATCTCGGCCCCATTGATTGTACAATTTGCCATTAGTATCATGAGTTGGGAATATTTTTATATCCTGATAGAACATCACGGTCCGCGGGCACTGGCCATCAGCAACACGATGCGCAACATCTTTGGATTGTTTGGTGTTTTTTGCTGGGCGTTTGCAGCTACTACCAACGCGATGGTCAGCAACATCATTGGCCAGGGTCGTTCGGACGAGGTGATGCCACTGATCCGCAGGGTGGTGCGCCTCAGCCTTAGCATCTGCTTTTTCATTTTTATCATTCTGAATTTAATTCCGGAGTGGTTCCTTTCTTTTTACAGCCAGGGCGAGGCCTTTATTGCCGAGGCGGTGCCCATTGTGCGCATCGTATCGGTGGCTCTGCTGGGCATGGCGGTGGGCACTATCTGGCTCAACGCAGTAACCGGTACCGGAAACTCGCGCGTAAATCTTTTAATAGAATTGATCACCATCGTAATCTATGTGGTGTATGTGTACGTGGTGCTGGAGTACCTGAACCTTTCCATTGCCTGGGGCTGGATGAGCGAGTGGGTTTATTGGCTCAGCATGTTTACAATGGCAATTGCTTACATGAAATCAGGACGCTGGCGCAATAAAGTGATTTGAGTGCGGTGGGCTCAGAGGATTTTTATGGTTCCAGTCCGAATGGGTAACTTGAGTCTAATACATGCATTTGACAAACGGAAAACTTTTTGGGCTCAGCGATAACGAGGTGCAGGCAAACCGGGCCCGCTATGGGCGCAATGTTTCTGTTGGCGAAAAACAAAACCGGTTCTTGCAGGTGGCAGGAGAAATTGCTACCGAGCCCTTGTTTATTATTTTAGTTTGCACCGCGGGTATCTATNTTNTTCTTGGCGAAACAGGCGAGGGCATCATCATGCTCGTTGCGCTTGGCTTTGTTTCAGGAATTTCACTTTTCCAGGAAAGCCGGAGCCGAACAGCGGTGGATGCACTCAAANAACTCTCCACCCCGCTTGCGAAAGTGATCCGCAACGGAGCCGAACAGAAGATTGCCATCGAAGAAATTGTAATGGATGATTTACTCGTGTTGGAAGATGGCAACATGGTACCGGCCGATGCCGTGCTCTTGCAAAGCCATGATTTTTCAGTTAATGAAAGTGCAATTACCGGTGAATCCGTTCCCGTTGAAAAACAGGTGAATGATAAACTGTTTCAGGGCACATTGATTCAAACCGGTTCGTGCATAGCCCGTGTGGTAGCAATTGGCAAGCAAACTGAGTTTGGTAAAATCGGTCAAAGCCTGCAAAAGGTTGATGTTGAAAAAACCCCGTTGCAAATTCAGATCAAAAATTTTGTTAGAAAGATGGTGGCAGCCGGGGTGGTTGCCTTTCTGATTGTATGGGGCATCAACTATTATTTGTCCGGAGAATTATTGCAAAGCCTGTTGCGTGGTCTTACGCTGGCCATGTCGGTATTGCCGGAAGAAATTCCGGTGGCCTTTAGCACGTTCATGGCCCTGGGGGCATATCATCTTTATAAGAAGCGCGTGATTGCGCGCACGCCCACATCGGTAGAAGCACTTGGAGCCGCCACAGTTATCTGCCTGGATAAAACGGGTACGCTTACTGAAAATGAAATGCGGCTGTCGGCCGTCTATGATTTTCAGAAAGACACACTTCATGATTATACCGAACATCCTGTTTTTACAGAAGTACTGGAATACGCCATGATGGCTTCCGAGCAAAAGCCATTCGACCCGATGGAAAAATCCATTCATGAATTGTACGGCCGGTTGGCACCCACAGACAAACGGCCGCAGCTTTCGTTTGTACATGAGTATCCGCTTGGCGGCAAGCCGCCCATTATGACGCACGTATGGCACGATGGAAGGAACCGGCTCATTGCCTGCAAGGGAGGCGTGGAAACCGTTCTTGCACAATGCGGGTTGAGTGAACAGGATCGCAATAAAACAGAAGCAATCGCGCACGAGTTGGGCACCCGTGGATTTAGGGTATTGGCGGTAGCGCGGTCTCTTCATCCGGGAACTCTTCCCGCTTCGCAGCATGAATTAAAATTTGAACTTTTAGGGTTAGTAGGATTTTCCGATCCACCCAAANAAAACATTCGTTCTATACTTCAAAAATTTTACCGGGCGGGCATCCAGGTAAAGATGGTTACGGGCGATTACACCGAAACTGCAATCTCTATTGCCCGACAGGTTGAAATGAAAATGGGTGGCCAACCCTTAACAGGAACGCAGGTAATGCAAATGACGCAAGCAGCGTTGCAGCAGCAGGTGGGTAACACTACGATTTTTGCGCGCATGTTTCCAGAAGCAAAATTAAAAGTGATCGAAGCGTTGAAAGCCAATGGCGAAGTGGTAGCCATGACCGGTGATGGTGTGAACGATGGCCCGGCATTAAAGGCTGCCCACATAGGTGTGGCCATGGGGCTGCGCGGCAGCGAGGTGGCCCGCAAGGCGGCATCGTTTGTGTTGGCCGATGATAACCTGGAGCACATGCCCGAAGCGATTGAGTTAGGAAGGCGCATTTATGAAAACCTGAAGAAGGCGATTCAATACATTATCTCCATTCACATTCCCATCATTCTGATCGTTACCATTCCGTTGATTCTCCTTTGGGAATACATCGATTTGTTTTCACCCGTGCATGTCATTTTTCTGGAGTTAATCATGGGGCCCACGTGTTCTGTAATTTTTGAGAACGAGCCCATCGAAGCCAATTCCATGGCACGCCCACCCCGCAAAATAACCCGCACTNTTTTTTCATGGTCTGAGCTTTCGCTGAGTATGGCGCAGGGCCTGGTCATTACCGCGGTGTGCCTTGCAACCGGATATTATTTTATGAAGACCGGCCACAGCGAAGCCTTTGTGCGCACGATTGTTTACACCACATTAATTTTCAGCAACCTGTTTTTAACACTGGCCAATCGTTCTTTTTATTATTCGGTGCTTACTACGCTGCGTTACCGCAATCCGTTAATTCCCATGATCCTGATTATTTCTTTAGTAATTCTGTTTCTCTCTATTTATGTTGAACCGGTGCAGCGTGAATTTGGATTTGAAGCGATCGCCNCCGACAAGATTGCAATATGCCTGGCGCTGGCTTTTGTTGGGGTAATGTGGGTTGAGTTGTATAAATGGCGAAAGCGATTGGGCAGTGAAATAGAATAAAAATCAGGCAAGGCACGTCAATCTTATATATTGCAATCAGATGAACTTATCTTTTGGAAAGTTGCCTTTCGGGAACCGGCAAGCGCGCATTGAACAATCGCCCAATTACAGAGCGGGAAGTTTTCAAAACCTCACTCAAACTTCCATGCTGGTAAAAGGCGCATCGTACTTTACCATCATGCGGGAGTTTATGAAGGACAAACCCGGCNGCTACCCGAAAGCAACTATTCCCGTTGTAAAGACAGATTTAAAATCCTTGCCGGCCGATCAGCCCCAGTTGATTTGGTTTGGACATTCCTCTTACTTACTGGTGTTGGAAGGAAAGCACATTTTGGTGGATCCGGTTTTCAGCGATCGCCCGTCTCCGCTTCAGTTTATTGGCACGAAATCATTTGCTGGCCGGGTTTATGCGCCCAGCGATTTTCCGGCCATCGATTTGTTGTTGCTAACCCACGACCATTACGATCACCTGGATTATGGCAGCATAATTCAATTGAAATCAAATGTGAAANAAATTGTAGCTCCATTGGGTGTTGGCGCGCACCTCGAGCATTGGGGCATTGACGCTGCCCGCATTACAGAATTCGATTGGTGGGAAAGCGCGGAAGTGTTGGATGAGATTCACCTTACCGCCACACCGGCCCGGCACTTTTCAGGGCGCGGACTGATCCGCAATAAAACTTTATGGACATCGTATGTGCTTCAAACTCCGCATCAAAAGATTTTTGTAGGTGGCGATTCGGGTTACGATACCACCTTCAAAACCATTGGCGAAAAGTTTGGATCGTTTGATTTGGCTATTCTGGAATGCGGCCAGTACGACCGCCAATGGCCGAATATTCACATGATGCCGGAAGAAACCGTGCAGGCCAGCATTGATCTGAATGCACGGGTATTGATGCCGGTACATTGGGGAAAATTTGTATTGTCCAACCACGCGTGGAAAGATCCGATCGACCGCGCCTGGCAAAAAGCAGGTTTGTTGAATGTGAACGTGACCACACCCCGGATTGGCGAGCCGGTGATGTTGGACGAGGCACTGCCCGCTACCACCTGGTGGAACGCCATCCAATAGTTATGCGTTTAGTTATGCTTTGAAGTACGCTTCCAACTCGGCCAGCAGGTTGGTTCCTTTCAGGTCTTTGATTTTGCAGTTCTCCAAAATAGTCAATTTATACCTTTACGAAACGAGGCCGATGGAGTAAGTTGCAGAAGGTGTTTACTAAGTGTATGCGACTGGGTATATTTTTAGTGATCGTATTTNTTTCACATGCGGTGGCTGGCCAGCAAGACCGTACGCGAACGCGCCCGGTTGATTATGCCGCATACGACCAACTTACCACCCACCTTGCCTATGCCGCCAATAAACTGGAAGCAGCAAATCGGCTGATGAAGTTTGTAGATGAAAACTTTACAGCCGTAGATGAAGAGTATTTCAATGCGCGCATTCTGGTAGTGGCGTTTGTCGAGTCGCTGGGCGAAACGGGACGCGCATCCGAACTGATTCGCGAAGCCATTGGAGCGTATGAGCTGCATTATCCGTTTGTTAACCGGGGCTATTCAACACTAACCNCCGAAAGCATCGAACAGGCATACCTTACGGTAAGCCGGCTTAACCGTACCCAGCGGCTCTTTGAANAAAACCTGCGATACCTGGAGAGCAAGCAGGCATTGCTGGAAAGCAGCGAGCATTATTATTCGAGGTTAATGTATTACAGCGAGTTGTCCAATACCCTTATTGGATTGGAGCGGTATGACGAAGCCATTGTTTCCGGATTGAAACTTCGCGAGNTGACCGAATCCGGTGTACTGAAGATGAAACTGCAATCGGCAGATGAAATTTTTAAAATCGATCCGTCTTTGCCCGAAGAAACAAAGCAGCAGTTGTTGAAGGCAAAAGCAGAATATGAAAAGAGCATGCAAACAAGCAACGAAGTAGTACTTAATTCAAACCGGCAAACTTACAATGCCCTGCTGTCTTCCGCTTACTTCAACAGTTTTCAATATGCAGAGGCATTGCCTTATGCAAAGGCCGTATGGGAACACACGCAACGCATGAATGCCATGTCGCGGGAAAGTCTGGCAAACTCCGAGCAGTATATGAACTCTCCCTACCTGGCAGATTCCGTTAAGCAACAGATGGTCGATTCCAGGAAGTACCTGAGCCAGGTAAACACCCTGGGAGGTACGGCAACCGCATTGATTATTGCTGCCTGCAAATCCGGGCAAACCGAATTGGCGCGACCCTACGCAACGGGATTAATCGATCAGGCAGTCTTTGCACAACTTACCGGAAACTTCAACAAAGCAGAACGCTACTATACCGAAGCGTTTAAACTTATTACCTCGCTGGCGGGCTACAAGTTTGTGGGCGCATCTGCGGAAGCATGGCGGCAGGCTTACCTTCCGGTTTACCTGAACCTGCAGGTGCAGAAGTCTAACCTTATGTATGCCTNNATAAGGAGAGCACAAAACTTTTGTTATCGGAAGAGGAATTGCTGAAGAAAAATTTTCAATTCTTTTCCGAAGCCGAGAAGAAGGAGTTCTTCAAGGGTTATTCAAAAAGCTGGACGAATACTATAGCCTGCTGCTGCTCATGACCGAGCGAGGCGATGACCGGGTTGGGGAGATTCTGAACAAGGTGATACAAACCAAGGGGTTGATTCTGGATGCCACGCGCGAGCAGGAACGGCAATTGCGCAGGCTGAACGACCGCGTGGCGCTGGCTCAGTTGAAAGAGATCAGGCGGTTGCGCGATAAGCTTGCCGCATTTTACCTGGTAAATCAGAAAAATCCTTCGCCTGCCATCAACGATTCGATCAATCGCCTTTCGGTGCGTGTGGCCGATCTGGAGCAAGCCCTGAATCGGAAATTAGGCGCCAGCGAGCTTCTGAAGCCGGTGCCCTGGCAACGGGTTCAGTCAAAGTTGAAGAAAGGCGAAGTGTACCTGGAAATTGTTCGGGTGCAACGCACGCACTTTACGTTCGACAAACCGAAGGTTCAATACTGGGCATTTGTAATTAAACCAGGCGAAAGCAAACCAGGATTTTTTCAAATCGGTGAAGGCGATGCTTTTGAAATACGAAGTTTCCGGAACTATCAGAACCGGGTGCGCACGCAGGTAGAAGATACTGACAGTTACAATACCTACTGGCTGAAGATCAGTGAACAATTAAAAGGGGTTCATACAGCAATACTAAGTGCCGATGGGGTGTATCACATCCTTAACCCGGTTACGTTGCAAAACCCGGCCACACAAAAATTTGTGCTGGACGAAATAGAAGTAAAGCGGGTTTCAACGGGCCGGNATTTATTAACTACCACATCTGAAATGCAAACAGGTAAATCCATTGTGCTGGTAGGTAATCCACAATTTGATATGAGCCGGAAACAGGGTAATAATCGCTATCGCAGCAATGAAATTGTTCCGGTTGAAGCAAGTGAAACAACCCGTGCCGGAATTTCTGCCCTTCCGGGAACCAAGAAAGAAGTAGAACTTATTCGTATCAAAGCAGCAGAAAGTGGTTTTAAAACGGAATTGTTAACGGCATTAGAGGCAAACGAATCGAATGTGAAAAAACTAAAAAACCCTGCGGTATTACATCTTGCCACACACGGACAGTTTGATNCACTCTCCAAAGCAGATACCTATTTAAAATCAAAATTAATATTGGCTGGTGCAGCCGATCGCGAACCGCTTTCCATTTCGGATTATGAATTGTATGAGGATGGGTTTCTTACTGCGTATGAAGTTACACAACTCGATTTACCGGAAACCCGGCTGGTAGTGCTTTCGGCCTGCGAAACCGGCTTAGGTGAAATTCAAAGTGGTGAAGGCGTGTGGGGTTTGCAACGGGCGTTTCAATTAGCCGGTGCCCGGTCGGTAATGGGTTCGTTGTGGAAGATTAGTGATGAAGCCACGGTAACATTTATGGAGGCTTTTTATAAAAACTACCTGACCACCGCTAATATTTCAGAAGCTTACCAGCAGGCCATGCAAACAACACGGGTTGTGTATCCACAGCCGTACTATTGGNGGGCTTTTATACTGATTGGTGCAAACTGATTATTTATTCTGTTCTACTGAAAGGAGTTTGTTTTCCGTTATCTTTGTTTTCCTCAATTATCGTTGCTATGACCATTCAAGACCGATTTAGTCAGCAAGACCTGGAGCGCATCAAAAGCGCGGTGAAAGAAGCCGAAAGTAAAATCTCGGGCGAGATTGTTCCGGTGTTTGTAGAAAAGAGCAGTCATTATACAATTGCCAATTACCGGGCCGCCTTAACAGGGGCTGCATTGGTGTTTGCATTGATTGTGATATTTGACCGGTATATGCCAACCCTTGCTGTCTATGATCCGGTTTTGATTTTTACCCTGGTTGTTACGGGCGGTCTGCTTTGTGCCGTACTGGCAAATTACATGGCTGCTGTAAAACGTTTAATGCTCAGCCAATCGTATATGGATCAGGCTACGTATAAACGGGCACAAAGTGCGTTTCTGGAAGAAGAAGTTNTTAACACACGCCAGCGCACGGGTATCATGATTTTTATTTCGTTTTTCGAACATGAGGTAATTGTTATGGCCGATAAGGGGATTAGCAAAGTGGTGGATCAGAAAGAATGGGATAGCATGGTTAAAGTAATTATCGAAAATGTAAAACAAGGTCATATTACTGATGGCATTGTATCGGCTATTAAACGCTGTGGCGATTTGCTGTTGGAGAAAGGATTTGTAATAACTCCAGATGATGTGAACGAACTGAAAGACGATTTACGATTGGAATAAGCGTTTGCATGAGATTGAGTTTTCCTTCCCGGTTTGTTNTTTTTCTGTTGCTGGTGGCAACAAGTTTTCTGGTGCATGCCCAGCGTGCCATTCCGGCTCATAATGCCGTGTGGGTGCATGACGAAGCAAATGTTCTTTCTGCATCCGCGAAAGCGCAAATGGAAGCGTTACTCCAGGCGCATCGCGATTCCACTTCAACCCAAATTGCTGTGTTGATTGTCCCCTCGCTGGAAGGCGAAGACATTGATGGGTATAGTGTGCGTGTGTTTGAAGCGTGGAAACTCGGGCAAAAAGGAAAAGACAATGGGGTGCTGTTTCTTATTGCGATGCAAGAGCGCCAAATGCGTATTGAAGTAGGGTATGGACTGGAAGGAGTTCTTACCGATGCACTGAGCAGCCGCATCAATCGCAATGAAGTAGCTCCGTATTTCAGAGAAGGAAATTACGAAGCGGGCATCCAGGCGGGAGTAGCGGCTATTATAAAAGCGGTAGCCGGTGAATACAAAAACGACAACCCGGCTCCGCGCAAGCGAGGTAAAAATCTTCATGGAGCACAATTATTTTCATCATCCTGCTGGTGATCCTGATGTCGCGCAGAAACCGGGGTGGAGGTGGTGCCGGTGGGTATTGGACAGCCGCTATGATGGGTAGCATGTTGGGTGGTGGCCGTGGTTCTTCAGGAGGTTCGTGGGGTGGCGACTTTGGCGGTGGAGGATTTTCTGGTGGAGGCGGTTCGAGTGATTCCTGGTAAAGCTGATAAAGAAAAAGACATGATGCGGTTTACATTCATATTCTTTCTTNTTGTTTCAGGATGGGCAGTAGCACAAAAGCCGGTACCTGAGTTGTGGGGCACCCGTGTGCATGATGATGCGCGGGTGTTAAAGCAAGAAACGGTAGAAGCATTGGAATTACGGTTAAAAGCGTACGAAGACTCTACCTCCAATCAGATAGCCATCCTTACAATTAGTTCACTTGAGGGAGAGGTTATTGAAGAATATTCCCTTCGCGTTGCGGAGAAGTGGAAGTTGGGGCAGAAAGATAAAGACAACGGGGTGCTGCTGTTGATTGCTGTTGATGATCATAAGATGCGCATTGAAGTGGGCCATGGATTGGAAGGTGTATTAACCGATGCCCAGTGCAATCGCATTATCCGCAATGAAATGGCCCCTGCCTTTCGCAGGGCAGATTTTGATGGAGGCATTATAGCAGCAGTAAATGGAATCGTGGCTGCCATCGGTGGCGAATATTCGGCCGATGACAGCGATTCTATTATTGAGTTATCATTGGGCGCACGAATTGGGATAGGCCTAGGCCTTTATGCTGTGCTAGGTCTCTTTTTTTTTGGTTTGTTCGTCAAAGGCGGCTGGGGTTGGTTTATGTATTTATTTCTTACACCGTTCTTTTCAATTTTTCCTGCATTTGTTTTCCCATTGCATTTGTGGTATGTGCCCGGTGTATCTTACCTGGTTGGATTTCCCATTATTAAATGGCTTGTAAACAGAACGCCCTGGNGGAAGAGACTTGCCAAAAAATTTGGAGAAGGTGGCGGTTCCGGATCGGGCGGAAGTTGGAGCGGGGAAGCAGGTGGAGCTCGGGAAGTTCAAGCTGGAGCAGTGGAGGCAGCAGCTTTTCGGGAGGTGGCGGAAGTTTTGGTGGTGGCGGAAGTAGTGGAAGTTGGTAGTTCCTTACCAGAATCCGGGTAGGGTTATCCATAACGGAGTGCTACCACAAGGTTTAATCAGATAACATTCACCTCATTGCTTAACGTACCAATTCCATCTATGGAAATTATTACCTCATCGTTNTTNTGAAGTGTAAAATCATTGCCGGGCACAATGCCGGTTCCCGTCATTAAGAAACTTCCTTGCGGAAATTTACAGGCTTTGTAAAGCCAGCCGGCTAATTCAGCAAACGTTCGCTTCATCCGGTTCAGCCGGATGGTTCCGCCAAATACTTCCTGCCGGTTGCGCAGAATGCTGATTGCAATTTCCGTTTCGGAGGAGATCGGGTTTTCAGGAACGTAAAGACAAGGGCCTAACGCACAACTTCCTTCATACATTTTGGCCTGCGGCAGATACAATGGATTTTCGCCCTCGATACTGCGCGAACTCATGTCGTTGCCAACAGTGTAGGCTTGAATTTGTCCTTCCGAATTGATGAATAGAGTTAGTTCCGGTTCGGGAACATTCCACGAAGAATCACTGCGGATGTTCACAATAGCTCCAGGCCCAACCACCCGTGTTGGCAATGCTTTAAAAAATAATTCGGGCCGGCTTGCTTCATAAACTTTCTGATACACATCGGCCGCACCCGATTCTTTTGATTCTTCCATGCGTGCATCGCGGCTGCGTAAGTAGGTTACTCCGGCTGCCCATACTTCCTGAGTGCCAATAGGTGCAACTGCATGGGTTGTAAGTTGTTGCACATGCTCAGGAGTAACTGCCTGCGAACTTTTTAAAACTTCTTTTAGGTACTTATGAAGAGCCATTCTGTTAATCAATACATCCCACGGCTGGCGAATCAGGCAAGCATTGCCCTCGTAAATCAACAAGGGCCCCTCCGGAGTTTTATAAAGATGCATAGCTTAACTTATTTCATAAAGTTAAGTGTTTAAATATTCCACCAATACGTAAACTTCAACACCAGGGCATGATTTTTNGCCATCAGGTTATTAGGTAAGTAATTATCGGTGTACACAATAAATAAATCGCTGGCCGGGCGGTAACGCCACTGAAAGCGGGTATTCAAATTGATGTTATTGCGCTGTTCGTTGTATTGCAAAAACGTGGTGAAGAAAATTTTATTGGTAAAGGTTACATCCAATCGCGGACCCACTAACCAAAATGTATGATGCCCCCACGGTTGTGGCAACCGGATATCGTTATAGCTCGANGTGAGTACAAAACTTACGTAGGGCTGAAAGCGATACCCCACNTCGCTGCTAAANAATGCGCGGGTTCCGTCAGCAAAATATCCGCCATAGCGGGCGCTTAAAGAATAGGTAAACCGGTTTTGAGGTTTCGAGGAGAACTCACCACCAACAGATTGCCACCGATGTTCCGTTCCCGCGGCAAGACTATCCAGGTTAAAATTGGTGGGGTCAAACGGACGAAGCAATTTCACATAATCATGAGCGGCCCATACCACCAACGTACTGAGATTTCGAAAATTTAAATTATAAGCAATGTACGTTTCGCTATCGGTTTGTTTGTAATCCGGTGAAAAGAAGATACTGGTTGCCAGTTTTGGCCCATGACTTAATACATGTTTGCCTTTTGGAAAAAACAGGTAAGAAACCTGTGGATTGATACGCACGTAATTGTTGCGGGGTACATAGCCCACTTCAGCCGTATATCCGTTACCTACAAACTCATATTGATTGCTGATTTGAAATTTACGACCGGCATATTGCAAATGACCGGAATAAACAAAATCATCGCTTTGCTTTTGTGGTGTAAATGATTTGAGGAATAATGCCTTGCCTACCCATTTGTTATTGGCCGAGGCCAGGTTATACTCAAGCCCCATGTTGCGATTGAACTTAGAATAAATCGTTCCTGTAAAATTATCGGGCACCGCATAGTTCAACGATTCTTTATTAATCATTAACAAGCCCACATTCGAGCGGGCAAATACCTTGCGCTGAAGTGCTACTACCGAAAAATTTTGTGCCGGAATGTTTTCTTCTTCAACCTTACCGGTTTGCATGTTCATGGCAGCAATGCGCCAGTTTTTATCGAGCTTGCCGCTTAGGCGCGCACCCGCCTGAATGGGTGCAGCTAACCCAATGCGTCTTGAAAAGAACGGGCGAATGGTAGCGTACCCAAAATTGTTAAACATGTCGCCATTCTCCAGGAAGAACTGCCTGCGTTCAGGAAAGAACAATTCAAAACGATCGAGGTTGGTTACCTGCCGGTCCACATCTACTTGCGAAAAATCGGGGTTAACAGTAAGATCTAAATTAAGCGAGGAAGTAACAGCAACTTTAACATCCACTCCGGCTTCGGCACGGTGGGTGGTCTGATTTATGTTCTCCCGATTTTGTGTGATACCNCCAAGCAGATAAGGAATAACGGAAATGTTGGCGCCTGCTTTTTTGGGTGGCGTATCCCAAACCAGGGTTCCGCTAAAGGCGAGCGAAGCAGTTGGAAATTGTCGCGGCACGGGTGTCCAGNNGCTCGATTTTTCTGTTGTCTTTAAATCTAACCGGCTAAAGTTTATGCCCCATGTATCAATGCCTTCTTTAAAGCGAATGGTTTTAAAAGGAATGGCAGCTTCAAATATCCATTTGTCATCGTAATTTTTTACAACGGATGTCCACTGGTTATCCCAGTTCAGATCTACTTTACTTCCTTCATACATCAAGCCATCCCACTGCGCACCGGCTGCGTTGGCGCCAAACGAAAATCCATTGGTCTGATCATCGAACGTATCCATAAACAGCAGGAAGTTGTCGTTCTTACCAAAAGCAAAATCTCTTCGCAGCGATTCAACAATGTACGGGCCCGGCAAGGCGTGGTGGCAGATGGCCATCAGATAGAGATTATGCTCATCGTAGGTAAGCTTCACATCGGTTTTAACCTGTGCCTTGCTGGTATCCATGGGCAGCACCATAAANAANTCGGAGGCGGTGGCACTTTCAAGCCAGGCGGGTTCGTTTAGCTCGCCATCAATTACAATAGCCGATGACGCCTTTTTAATTGCTAATTGATAACCGGCATTTCGCTTCTGACCGAGAAGGGCAACGGATATAAAAAGTAAACTAAATACGATGAGTGTACGCATGCCTGCAATATGAACAAAGCGCAACCTGTGCACAAGTAGTTTATTTTTTGACTATGGTTTTTAAGTTACCTTTGGTAAGATTGATATTTGGTGTGGTTACCTTTCCTGATTGAAGTGAACCTAAAAAGCATAAAGGTGTTTTATTGGGTAGCTTTTGGACTATCGGTGGTGATTTTACCGCAAAATTTCGGATTGGGATTAATTGCATTAGGAATACCAATAATTCTGATCCTGATTTTGCATATCGGCATTGGGTTGAATATGGATCGCCTGCAGAACTACCAATTATCTTTAGTGGTGTCGGCCGTTAATCTCTTGCTTTTTGTTTTGATAAGACCGGATGGTGCCCACGCTTTCAATGAAACCGGATTAAGTGCTTCCCTTGAGATGATGGGGATTCACCTCAGGATTAGCCCTAAATATGAAGACTTATTATTTTTGATTTCGATGGTTTTACTAATATTACAAACAGTATTCGACATCAGGCTATTAAGAATCTCAAGAAAACTAAGAACCTGAACTGAAAACAACCGTGTGGGGAACAATTGTAATTGAAATTTGTGTGGCATGAAATATAGAGGATTGGCAACGCTGGCTTTCGCAATGGGGTTAACCCTTTCGGCCTGTAAGGAAGAAGATGAACATCCGAACGAATATATAAACAACTGGATTGAGGTGAATATGGATTTCTGGTATTACTGGAATACCACACTTCCCTCTGATCCGGATAAGACCCTGGCCCCGGACAAATTTTTTGAAAGTCTGCTCAATGATGCAGATCGCTTTTCGTGGATACAGGACAACTACCAGGAGTTGCTGAACTCCTTGCAGGGTGTAAACGAAGAAGCAGGCTATGAACTTGCTCTTTTTCTGGAGAGTGAAGGCAGCACCAATGTTATTGCACAGATTGTGTACATCAAACCGGCATCGCCAGCCGAAGCGGCCGGACTAAAACGAGGCGATGTCATCACCCACATCAATAGCCAGCAACTAAACACCCAAAATTACAAAACTGTGCTTGCGGCAACGGGCGATGATCACACCGTTACATACCGCGAACTGGATCTGGCGAACGAAACATTTCTGCCGGCTCAAACCAAACCGCTCACCACCGTAGTGTATGCCGAAAACCCTAACTTCCTCAGTAAAGTTTTTACACACAACGATCGCAAAATCGGTTACTATGTGTATAATCTTNTTTCAACAGGCCCGGTGCAAGGCAGCACAACCTACAACACCGAAATGGATAATATCTTCGCCTCCTTTCAGTCGGCAGGAATTACAGATCTGATCATCGATTTACGCTTTAACAGTGGGGGTGCCGAAAGCGCCACCGTTAACCTGGCCAGTCTTGTTGGGAAAGGGGTAGATGCGACTAAAGTATTTACCATCCGCGAGTACAATACTCTTGTAGAAGCAGAGATTAAGAGCAACGCAAACCTGGGAGCCGGCTTTCTGGATGTAGAGTTTCTTACCAAAGCGCAGAACGTTGGAAATCAATTAACCAACAACCGGGTGTATATACTTACGGGCACGCGCACTGCCTCGGCCAGCGAATTGTTGATTAATGGGTTGCGGCCTTATATGGATGTGTTTTTAATAGGCAGCACCACGGTTGGGAAAAATGTAGGGTCTATTTCAATCTTTAATGAAGACGATACCCGCAATACCTGGGGTATGCAGCCCATTGTAACCAAATCGTTAAACAGCCTGGAAGAATCGGATTATTCGAATGGATTTGACNCCCAGATTGCATTACCCGATAATGGTCTGATTGTTTATCCGCTGGGTGATGAACGCGAATTGTTATTGAGCCGGGCCTTGCAAGAAATAACAGGGGCCGACNCCGGCCGGGTTAGAGCGGTAAAAACCTGGAGCCGCGAGGTTGGCCACTCCCTGGATTTGAAAAAGCACAGTAATGTGCTCATAATTGATGCTTCCGATCAGCAAAAGCTGATGAAAATGATGAAACAATAACCCCGTGGTAATCAGAAGCCATCAACCCGGTTGTTGATTTTCAAGAAGAGAGATGCCAAAAACGAAAGCTTTTATTATCTCCCCTTTCCTTTTTAAATTCTATCCGTGCAGGGGTGCAGAGATTACCTTATTTTTGAGGCCTCAACATCAAACCTATGAAGCGCGATAAAATTGTTTTTGACCTGATTGAAAAAGAAAAACAACGACAAGAACATGGTATAGAACTGATTGCCTCCGAGAATTTTGTGTCGGCCCAGGTAATGAAAGCCCAGGGCTCGGTGCTTACTAACAAATATGCCGAAGGCTTGCCCGGCAAACGCTACTATGGTGGTTGCGAAGTGGTTGATGAGGTTGAACAATTGGCGATTGACCGGATTAAAGAACTTTTTGGAGCGGAGTGGGCCAATGTGCAGCCGCACTCGGGCGCCCAGGCCAATGCGGCTGTTATGCTGGCTTGCCTGAAGCCGGGCGATAAAATTCTGGGCTTTGATCTTTCGCACGGAGGCCACCTTACGCACGGATCGCCCGTAAACTTTTCAGGAAAACTTTACGTGCCCACATTCTATGGAGTGGAACAGGAAACCGGCCTTATCGATTTCGATAAAGTAATGGAAACAGCCTTGCGCGAAAAACCAAAAATGATAATCTGTGGGGCATCGGCCTATAGCCGCGATTGGGACTATGCAAAACTGCGCGCTGCCGCAGATGCGGTTGGCGCGTTGCTATTGGCTGATGTATCGCACCCGGCTGGGTTAATTGCGCGCGGATTATTAAACGACCCGATGGAACATTGTCACATCGTTACCACCACTACCCATAAAACATTGCGCGGCCCACGCGGTGGTTTGATTATGGTTGGTAAAAACTTTGATAACCCCTTTGGATTAAAAACCCCCAAGGGCGAATTGCGTAAGATGTCTTCCTTGCTTGACTCCGGAGTGTTTCCCGGCACACAAGGCGGTCCGTTAGAACATGTTATTGCGGCTAAGGCCGTTGCGTTTGGCGAAGCATTAAGCGATGACTATTTAACATACATTGTTCAGGTAGCANAAAATGCAAAGGCCATGGCTGCTGCATTTGTACAGAAGGGATACAAAATTATTTCAGGGGGCACCGACAACCATTTGATGTTGATTGATCTTCGTTCANAAAACCTGACGGGTAAAATTGCGGAAGAGTCGCTGATTAAAGCCGACATTACCATCAACAAAAACATGGTGCCCTTCGATACACAATCACCCATGGTTACTTCGGGCATGCGCATTGGCACACCGGCTATTACCACACGCGGGCTAAAAGAANAAGATGTGGTAAAAGTAGTAGATCTGATAGACGAAGCGCTGCAAAAACCAACCGATGAAAAACACCTGAAAGCAGTTAAACGCAAGGTTAATGCGTTAATGAAGAAATTTCCACTCTACGCTTAACCTGCATTAGAAAAATTCGATTTGTTACGTAAAGATTTGTGATGGCAGAAGAAAAAGAAATGGCGTTTCTCGACCACCTGGAAGAATTGCGCTGGCATGTGGTACGGTCGGTGGCTGTGATTTTTATTATGATGATCCTGGCATTCGTATTCACCGGGTTTATTTTTGACCACATAATTTTTGCTCCCAGCGATCCCAATTTTATTACGTTTCGTTGGCTTTGCCGCTTAGGCGAAGTAACCGGTGTAGAAGGCTTGTGCGTAACCGAAATTCCCATGAAACTTCAGAGCAGGTTTTTGATGGGACAATTTACCATGCAGCTTACATCCTCTNTTGTAATTGGTTTGTGCGTTGCATTTCCATATGTGATTTGGGAACTTTGGCGCTTTGTAAGCCCTGGCTTATATGCCCGCGAAAAGAAAGGATCGAGGNGGGCAGTATTTTATGTTTCGTTTTTGTTTTTGCTGGGTATTGCTTTCGGCTATTTTATCCTTAGCCCTATGACGGTGGCCTTTCTTGCCAACTATACCATCAGCGATAAGATTTCGAATGAATTTGATATTACCTCTTATGTTTCTACCATTACCACATTGGTGCTTGGTAGCGGGTTGTTATTTCAATTACCAATCGTAATGTTCTTCCTGACGAAAATCGGAATCGTAACCCCGCAGTTTTTGCGTCAATATCGCAAACATGCCGTGGTAATTATCCTGATTACTGGAGCTATTATTACTCCCAGCCCCGATCCGCTAAGCCAATCGCTGATCTCGGTGCCTTTGTATATCTTATACGAGGTTAGTATATTAATTTCAGCAATGGAACTTAGGCGCAAAGAGAAACGCGAATTAGCCGAATTGCAAAACTCAGCAACATAATCACTACAATATGAAACTCGCAATAGGGGCCGATCATGCCGGATTTGACTGTAAACAAAAACTGATAGCCGAACTAAAAGCGCAAGGACATCATGTTGTTGATTTTGGAACACATTCAACAGATTCTGTTGATTATCCGGACTTTGCACATCCGGTTGCTGATAGTGTAGAATCANAAAAATCTGAACTGGGTATTCTTATTTGTGGAAGCGCCAACGGGGTAGCTATTACAGCCAATAAACACCAGGGAATCCGTGCCGCCATTTGCTGGTTGCCCGAATTAGCAGCATTGGCACGCCAGCACAACAACGCGAATGTAGTTTGCATTCCGGCACGGTTTATATCGGTGGCAGACGCCATAACCATTGTTAATACCTTTCTCACTTCAGCATTTGAAGGAGGAAGACACAGCCGCAGAGTAGAAAAAATAAACTGTTAGAAAGCTCTCAATTTTATATTAAAAATCAAATCCATTTGAGTTGGTTTGCGTTTACCTCCTTGCCTGAAAATTTGTATCTTTATATTCTTGAATCAGATTTCAATTAACCTCTTCGATCAGAAATTTAAATTACCCACATAAATGAAAACAAAGTATGTACTAACCACCGGGTTGGTTTTGGTTTTAGGAGTGGCAACAGAGGCCCAGGTTTTGAACCGACTAAAACAGCGGGTTGAAAACAAAGCCGAACAAAAAGCAGGTGAGGAAATTGACAAACTTNTTAGCGGCAAAAACAAAAACCAATCAGGACAATCAGGACAAGGAACAAATGGTCCTGGCGGATCGAATAGCGGAGGCAATAACCCATCCAATAAGNGGTGGGGGTTGATTTCAACACCACCCGATGTAAATCAGAACCTGACTGAAGCCCAGGCGGCTTACANNAAAAATAGTTATGGCGAAGCGCGGTATGCAGTGCAACAAGCCATGCTGGGTGTGGAGTTAGAGATTGGAAACAAAGTTTTGAACTCATTGCCCGAAACAGTTGCTGGGTTAAATAAGGAAGCAGAAGCCGACCAGGTAACCAGCACGGGCTGGGGTTGGGCAGGGTTAATGATAAAACGCGAATACTCTACTAAAGACAAAGAATTCAGAGTAATCATTGCGAACAACTCAGTATGGATGGCAGCCGTAAACACCTACCTTGCTTCAGGAGGATATGCACAGCAAACCAATGGCCAGCAAAATTGGAAGCAGACCAAGCTAAAAGGTTATCGTGCTATTATTGAATACAACGAAAACAGTGGTTACAAATTGAGTGTGCCGCTGGGCCAGTCATCGTTAATTGTTTTTGAAGGAGTAAGCTTCGCTTCCGAAACGGATATGATGAAAGCAGCAGAAACATTTAATCTGGATGGCATTAAGAAAGAATTAGGCGAACAATAAAAGCAATAAAGATGAACACAAATAAATTAGTAATCGCTCTTGTGTTGTCATGCCAGGTGGTAATGGCTCAGGAATTTGACAAAAATATTTCAACAGCCCGGGCATCCTATGCTTCGGGCAATCTTCAGGACGCACGTTTTGCCATGGAACAGATGTTGCGCGATATTGATATTCAAATTGGAAAAGAAGTATTAAAGCTACTTCCGGCCAAAGTGGGTTCATTGTCAATGAACGAAAAGGAAGATAATGTAACGGGCACAGGCGGATATGTTGGACTGTATGTAAGTCGGCATTATGGTACAGATGCCAAGCGGGCCTCCATTGAAATCATTAACAACTCACCCCTGATTACTTCTTTGAATGCCATTTTAAGTATGCCCGTAATTGGGGGCATGATGCGCGATGAAAACCAANAAATAATACGGGTGCAAGGATACAAATCCATTCTAAACAAAAACGTAAATACTGAAACGGGTAAAACCAATTACGAATTGCAAATACCCATGAATAATACCTTGCTTACGCTGAAGATGGATGACACCACCGAGGGAGAAATAACCACAGCGGCCAATGCTATTCCATTAGCAAAAATTGTTCAACTGGCACAGTAGGACTTTTTGATAAGATAGATTGGCTTAAGAGGGGTTGCTGTCTGCTTCGTTATTAGTGAAGCCCATGAGAAGTGTAAATAATTTTTCAAATTGGGCTTATGAATAGGTGGACCTTGTTACTTGGGATAATACTGTGTAGTATCGCATGCAACCCTACACCCGAAACCAAAGAAGCCACAAACATACTAACTGTACAAGAGGCCGCTCGTCAAATCATGATTGATAACACCTGTACGCTTGTTTCAGTAGATGAATATACGATGCCCTACGCACGCATTATGGACCCCATCAACCCGGATGAAAATTTTGTGGTTTGGCTGGCAACCAATCCGCGTAGTCGTAAAGTCTTGCAACTGGAAGCCAATCCAAATGTGGTGCTTCATTATGTGGACAAAGCCAATAATGGATATGTATCGCTATACGGAAAGGCAGCGTTAGTTCGCGATTCTGTCTTATTCAATGAATACTGGAAGCCGGCCTGGGATCAATTTTATCCAAACAAGGGCACCGATTGTGTTTTGATTAAAGTTCAACCCCAACGATTGGAAGTAATCCATTACAGAGGCGGCATTAGTGGTGATTCATTAACCTGGCAACCTGCAGTTATTACTTTCTAAGTGTGAGCCTGGTTTAGTTAACCAGATAAAATAACTACATTCAATAAAAAAACGGGATTATGGTAACAGCAACTACTTCCGAAATCAAAAAGATTGACAGGCGCACTNTTTTGAAAGCAACCGGGCTTACAGCTTCGGGTTTGATTATTGGGCTGCAATGGGCTTGCTCGCCCGATAAACCTAACATTCCGTTTTCACCCAATGTGTACCTTACTATAAATAGTGATGGTTCGGTGGTTATTGTAGCACACCGGCAGGAGATGGGCACAGGTATCCGCACGGGGTTACCACTTGTGCTGGCCGATGAACTGGAAGCCGATTGGAACAGGATTTCTATTCAGCAGGCCGTTGGTGATGAANAANAATATGGCAATCAGAATACCGATGGATCTTTTTCGGTACGTATGTTTNTTGAACCTATGCGCAAAGCCGGAGCTTCGGCCCGAATGATGCTGGAGCAGGCAGCCGCGCAAAAGTGGNGGGTTGATGTAAGTGAATGCAAAGCCCAAAACCATGAAGTAGTAAGCAAGAGCGGANAAAAGATCGGCTTTGGCGAGTTAACAGAAATTGCCTCAAAACTGGAAGTGCCAGCCGATGATAAAATTGTATTGAAGAACAAGGCCGACTGGAAGTACATCGGCAAANAAACAAACCTGTACGATACCCCCGACATCATAAAAGGAAAAGCAGTTTATGGTATCGATGTGTCAAAACCCGGAATGAAGTATGCAGTAATACTGCGCTGCCCGGTGGCTGGGGGCAAACCGGCAAGTTTCTCTGATGAAGCAGCCCTGAAGGTGCCTGGTGTAATAAAAATCTTTGAACTGAAAGCTTCCGGCTTCCCGGCCGGATTTGATGCACCACAAGGCGGAGTGGTAGTAGTGGCCGATAGTACGTGGGCTGCCATTAGCGCACGCAAAATGTTACAGGTAGAATGGGACTATGGTGTTAATCTGGAATATGATTCAGATGAATACTTAATTGAGCTCACANAAAGAGTAGCTAAGAAAGGCGATGTGCGCAGAGCCAACGGATCAATTGACGAAGCGATANAAAAAGCGGGCCACATTCTTGAATCAACTTTTGTAACACAACACTTATCACATGCGCCTATGGAACCACCCAATGCCACTGCACTTTTTAAAGATGGCAAGCTGGAGATGTGGGCCCCGGTACAATCGCCACAATGGGTACGCGATAGTGTGGCAAGTAATTTAGATTTGGACGCAGCAAATGTAACTATCAATGTAACGTTGTTGGGCGGAGCCTTCGGTCGCAAATCAAAGCCCGACTTTGCCGTGGAGGCCGCACTCATTGCCAAAGAAATGCCGGGCACACCTGTTAAAGTTACCTGGACGCGCGAGGATGATTTATCCCACGACTTTTACCACGCCTGCAGTGTGCAACACATACGCGTGGCGTTTGATAAAGAGAACAACGTAACCGGCTGGAACCACCGCAGCGCGTTTCCGCCCATTGGCGGCACCACCAACACAAAGGAAATTTTTCCAAGCACGGGCGAATTAGGGTTAGGCGCAGTTGATTTTCCATATAACATTCCCCATGTTTCTATTGAAGCTATTGAAGCCCCGGCCCGTACCCGCATCGGTTGGTTACGATCGGTAAGTAATATTCAACACGCATTTGCCGTGGGCAGTATGCTGGATGAAATTGCCACCCATCGCAATGTTGATCCTGTANAAAATTTATTGGAGTTGTTGGGGCCGGATAGAACCATTCCGTTCAACGAATACATTCAGGGTTTTGAAAACTATGGCGAGCCGTTGGATAAATTTCCCTGGAATACCAGTCGCTTGCGTGGAGTAATTGAATTGGTTGCCGAAAAATCAGGCTGGGGTAAGTCTCTCCCGAAAGGGCATGGCATGGGCATTTGTGCACACAAAAGTTTTCTAACGTATGTAGCGTGTGTGGTTCATGTATCGGTTGATGACGCGGGTAAGTTAACCGTTGAAGAAGCACATTATGCAGTAGATTGCGGCCAGGTAGTAAACCGGAATTCAGTCATTAACCAGTTTGAGNGGNGTTTTATTTTCTCGCTGAGCGGGGCGCTGAAGGGCAGCATCTCATTTAAAGATGGTGCGAGTATGCAAACCAATTTTGATAAGTACGGAGTAGCCCGCATGGAGGACACACCAAAAATATTGCAAGTACATTTGGTGGAAAGCGATGAGAAACCAACCGGTGTGGGCGAACCACCCGTGCCACCTGTGGCTCCGGCACTAGCCAATGCAATTTTTGCTGCTACAGGTAAACGTTATCGCGAGTATCCTATTCGGTTAGGTTAAGCAGGCATTGGTAAATCTTGCATCTTATCTACTTGTCACTTTTATCGATCGGTGGCGGACCCTCCGGTATTAATCCTTTATATACATGATCGCCTTTGCCTTTTGCATACTCCGCTTTAACGGCTTCCACTTTNTTAGGGTCTTCAAACAAATCAACCATCGTCATGGCCAGGGTTTTGGATGCATGCAACATGCCCTTATGCCCGATAGACATACCGCCACAGGCTACCACGGCCCACGAGTGCCAGGGNGTACCAATGGGCGCAGTAGCCACACTTAAGCGGATGGTTGGTACCACCCAACTTACATCGCCCACATCCGTAGAACCTCCGCCTGCATTAGGATCCGTTTCTTCCAGCGGTTCTACTTTTGTATGCAAGCCTACCTGTGGCTTGCCCGTGCTCTCCTGGATTTTCTTTGCGAACGCAACTTCGTCATTGGTATAACTCATGGGGCCAAGCAGCGCGAGATTTTTNGTTACATAGTCGGCACCGGTACGGTTTACCAATACTTCATAAATACCCGATACCAACGAAATCTTATAATCTACATTCGCCAGGATGGCGGCACCTTCTGCCATTTTCTTTACGCGTTCATACACTTCGGCCATGCCATCGCGCTTCACATCGCGTACGCGTACCCATAACCGCGCGTAATCCGGAACCACATTTACTACCTGGCCGCCATCCTGTATGTGGTAATGAATGCGCACACTTGGTTTAATGTGTTCGCGCAGGTAGTTGATGCCGGTTGTATATAACTCAAGGGCATCGCTGGCACTTCGTCCGTTCCACGGATCCGCGGAAGCGTGTGCCGCCTGACCGCGAAACTCAACCACAAAATCTACCAATGCCAAACCGGTTTGCACTGCGGCTTTGGTTTCTGCACCGGGNTGCCAGTCCATGACTACATCCACTCCGTTAAACAACCCCGCGCGGATCATCCACAGTTTGCCAAAGAATTTTTCTTCAGCAGGTGTACCAAANAATTTAATGGTACCTTTCAATTTGCCCTGCTCAATCATTTGTTTGATAGAAACTGCCGCACCCAAACTGGCAGTACCAAANAGATTATGACCACAGCCATGGCCGGGCATGCCGTCATGCAATGGATCTTTTACCGGCACTGTTTTTTGCGAAAGCCCGGGCAATGCATCAAACTCACCCAATATTCCTATAACCGGACTGCCGCTTCCGTACGTGGCCACAAACGCAGTTGGCATTTCGGCTACACCGCGTTCCACTTTAAAGCCATTGGCTTCGGCATAATCGGCAAGCAGCTTTGCCGAAGTATGTTCATTGAAAGCCGTTTCTTCGGCCGCCCAGATTTTATCGCTGATGCTGATGAGGCTGGAAGCCTGACCATTAATGTTTTCAACAATGGTTTTCTTGCTGGCCGACATAACCGGGCAGCTTGTTTTTTTGTGCAATTGCATTTAGTGAAATACAAATCGCGAGGAGTAGCGGGAGGGTCTTCATTGAGAATGATTTAGGTATGGAGTTTAAAACAACGAATTCTTTTCTTCAGTTGAAAATGCGGCCGGCATAAAGTACGCGGTTCCTCTTAAGGAAGCTTTCAACAGTTGATGCATTCCTTCGATGGTTTCGGGNGTGTACTGACTTTTATGGCAATGCCATGAAGCCAATGCCTTTGCATAGTCTGTTTCAGAAACTGAAATTTTTATAGGAAGAAAGGAGGAATCAACCGTGGCTAATTGCATGGGGCTATTTGCCGGAAGGTTACCGGTAGGAATGGCGCTGTAATACAATTGCACAGGCTTCTCCCATTTCTGTGTTTGAAACACTTCGGTAACCACGGTGCTTACCAACCGGTGATCGTGATGGCCCGTCCAGCCCGATGCGCCCCAGGTAATTACCACATCGGGTTTTAGCGAAGTGAAAAGTTCTGTGATTTTTGTGCGCATTGTATTGAGCTGCTCGTTGAGTGGGCTCATGCCTTCGCCCATTTTAAGTTGATCGTGCAAGCCAAACAAAACAGGCGGTTGAATGCCGAGTTTTTCAGCAGCGCATTTGGCTTCTTCCCTGCGTACCGCAGCAAGGCTGTCGCCAGCCGGAATCTTAGCATGATCAGTTACCCCATAACGGCCATCGGTGGCAATGGCCAGGTAAACCGTTACTCCTTCGGCAGCATACTTGGCAAGCGCAGGACCCACGGTTGCTTCATCATCGGGATGTGCAAAAATGCCCAGCAACGTTTTAGATGTAGAAACGGTTTCTTGTTTGGGATTGCCGCACTGAAAGAGCAGGAAAACAAAAAGGACAGACCAACGCATACGTGAGGTGATTAAGAGAAAATCTAAGGTATCAAATTTTTACCATGCCGGCTCGGTTTTTTACGTGGTGCTAATGTCTTAAGATTTTTAAGTAGCTTCGTTTATCTAAATCAAAATTCCAATCATGAGCCTGAACAGACGTGCGTTTATCAGAAAAAGTGCATTCGGGGCACTGGGTATCACCCTCCTGCCTTCCCTCATCAGTCGCGGCTCGGTAAATGATCGGGTGCGCATTGCCCACATTGGCTTAGGCGGTATGGGCAATCAGCACATGCAATGGTTTGCTAATTTACCAGGGGCTGAAGTAGTGGCATTGTGCGATGTAGATCAGAATCACCTGGCAGCTACCCTCGAGTCGCTTAAGAAAATGAATCCTGGAACTACTGCTTCTACGTACGAAGATTTCAGACACATACTCGATCGGAAAGACATTGATGCCATTACAATAGCAACCCCTGATCACTGGCATGCGCAGATTGCCACACTGGCGTTTCAGGCGGGTAAAGATGTTTATGGCGAAAAGCCCCTTTCCTATAGTGTACGGGAAGGCAAAACCATGCTTTTGAATCAGGAAAAGTATAACCGGGTATTTCAATTAGGCACACAAATACATGCAGGCGATAATTACCACCGGGTGGTTGAGATTATCAAGAGCGGTGCCATTGGTAAAGTACATACGGTAAGACTTTGGAAAGATGCGTTTTCTCCCGGCCTGGGGGTGGCTAAAGTTCAGGCTCCACCGGCTTCCCTTAATTGGGATATGTGGCTCGGCCCTGCTCCTTACGTGGATTATGTTCCGGAGCGATGTCATTTTACGTATCGGTATNTTTTGGATTATTCGGGTGGAGTGTTTGCCGATTTCTGGTGCCACATTGCGGACATTGTTTGGTGGGCGATTGAACCAAAAGGGTTGAAGCGGGTAACCGCGCGTGGTGAAAAAACCGATGGCCAGGCCGATGCCCCGAAATGGCTGGATGCCGAATTTGAATTTAAAGACCTTAAAATTTTCTGGACGACCAAACCCNCGCAGGTACCGGGTGCTGCCGAACGAAATATCGGGGCGTATTTTGAAGGAGACAAAGGCACATTGATTTGCGATTACAGTACACGAGCCATTACCATTAATGGCGAAACGGTAGATGATATCCCATCCGTATCGCAAAGTGTGCCGCGGTCACCCGGCNATCAACAAAATNTTTTAGATGCAGTAAAATCGCGTAAGCAGCCGGAATCGAACCTGGCCTATGCCCGCGAGATGACTCTACCCATGCATCTGGCCCTGATCTCGTGGCGATTAAACCGGAGCCTGCAATGGAATTCTGAGAAAGAAAAGTTTGTGAAGGATGCGGAAGCGAATGCATTTCTGTATCGCCCCTATCGCAAAACATGGAATCTGATTTGATTTATTTTCGAAGCAGCTCCACACCGGTAAAATAGTTTTCCTGTATCAAACTCATTAGTTGCGCTGATGTAGGATTGATCTGATAAAAGGTATGGTCATTTTGCTTCAATGTTTTTACTATGAATTTTTCGCCAAGTTTTTGAAGCACCGCTTCGCATTCAAGGTCATCTTGCAGGTTAATAGACAGAAGTTCTAATACGCGGGGCGATTTTACCCGGAGTAAGCGCAGGATCCATTGATCGCCCTCTTTAAAATTTATGAAGTAAAAATTTTGATATTGCTTTACCATCAGGGTGTCGCTGATACGGCCTGCTCCAAGCCAGTCTTTCTCACGTGCATCCTTCATGCGATAGCCCCATGGTTCGATGATAATCGTATCCCCAATTTCGCCTGTAGCTTTATTGCGGATCAGGTATTCGCCACAAATGGATTCTGGAAATAGCGGGAGAGCATCCAGCCCTGTAGGTTGTGCTTTCGGAAATGAGACCTCTTTACACGAAAGCAACAGCATTGTCCAGCAAACGCAAATTAAGATAAAACCAACCCGCATGGTGTTAGAACGCATTAGGGGTGGTTGGGTTTGCGGTAGAAACAAGCTGGTAGGTTGTTCCGTGCTTTACGTATTGTTTAGCAATAGCCGGAATTCTTTTGAAAACATCAGGCATAACCTGGTTTGGATCAGCAATAAGCTCAGGCAGATCATTTTCAAATGCTTTGTCAATCAATACCACATTTTGAAAATAGTCTGTTTCTCTGAAATAATTTTGAGAAATTTTCCATTCGTAAAATCCGGTAGCTAATGTGTTGTTTTCAAAATATCCCCATTGTTCGTCCAAAACGAGAATGCGTTTATTTACCGGGGCAGCATCAACTTTATTGAAGTAAATTTTTGGTAGTCAATCGAATCTATTTTATCGTACCGGGCCAGGTACGCAACAGTTACAATGCCCGCGGCAAACCCCCAAAGCAATAGTTCGGCAATCCACTTTCTGCGAATGAGCAGAATAAAATGGCTAATAAAATAGGCGAGGGGAGGCGCATAAGTAATCACCCGGTGTGGAGCCATATTGCCGGCCACCGCAATCTCAACCACCGCAATCAACAACCATAAAAACATAATTTGCAAAAGCTGAGATTGATATTTTGTGAGCCGCGCCTCACGGTTTAACATGATCAGCGAAAAGAAAAAATATACAATAGGAATTGCGGATAGATAGAGCATCGCGCTGAGTGTTAGCTGGTTTTCAACAAACCATTCTCCACCGGCATAATAGTGGCTCCACAAAAATTCCAGGTGGCCATTGAAGAAATAGGCGGTGAGTAGTAAAAGGTGTGGCAGGGCAAAACCGAAGAGAAGCAACAGCGCTTTGCGAATAGATAACCGGGTAAAAATAGCCAGGATAATAAGCGTGCCAGGAAGAAAAACAACATAGGTGAAAACAAACAACGANNGGCTAACCCCAGGTAAACGCCAAGCAATAAAAGCGTGTCGTCACGTTGAATGCGAAACTCCACTTCTTTAAACAGGTTATTTAATGCAAACAGCAGGAAGGTGGAGGCAATCAGTTCGGGCGACAGCACCAGCATATCGAACGAGAAGAAACAGACAACACCAAATAGAAATGCCGGCAGGTAGGTGTTCTCACTTTGGGCTTTGTTGTTGATAAGCAAAATGGCAAAATACGCTCCTTGTAAAAATATAAGCAGAAACGCGGTAAGATGGCGCGCAGTTAACGAACGACCAAACAGCCACTCCTGCCAGCCAAATAACCAGGCGGCAAGCGGAGGCTGGCTGGTGTGAACTTGCGTGTATAAACTTTTGCCACTGTTTAGGGCCTCGCCCAATACCATCGCCTTTAGTTCCGAAAGGGTGGTAGCAACCGGATCGAGAAANAACCCGATACCGATTAACACCAGCAACACAAAAATGGCCAGTAACCGATAGGGATCATTTATTCGAAANAAGCGAAGCAGCACAATACAGAAGTTAAAACGGACACAAATAAACAAAAAGTTGTCTTTACACCCTGCCCTTAATTATACCTGCTAACTGTTATCTTTGTGCACATGAGCGGAACGGTACGGCAGCAGAAATACAATAAGCTAATTCAAAAGGAATTGAGCGATATCTTTTGAAGGATAAGCGAGGCATTATTGGCAATGCATTTATAACGGTAGCCGATGTGCGCATCAGTCCGGATTTAAGTGTGGCAAAAGTGTACCTGGGCATGACGCTGGCCAAAGACAAGAAGGCGGTGTTGAATAATATAGAGCTGCATAAAAGTGAAATCAGGAAAGCGCTGGGCGATCGTATTCGCAACCAGGCGCGCATCGTACCGGCACTGGTTTTCTTCATTGATGAAGTGGAGGAAAACGCACAAAGGATAGAAGACCTCATCAAGAGCCTTAATATTCCCAAAGAGAGTAAAGAATAACCCCTCCGTTTTTGAATCTTCCGTTGTTTATCGCAAGGCGTTATTTCTTTTCCGGCAGGAAANAGAACTTTATCAACCTTATTTCTATTCTTTCTATTGTAGGAATTGCCTTTTCCACGGCTGCGCTGGTTATTGTGCTTTCTGTTTTTAATGGCCTGGAAGATTTACTAAAAAGCCTTTACACTTCGTTTGATCCGGAGTTGAAAATCGAATTANAAAAAGGAAAATCGTTTGAAGTGGATGAGGCGCTTATGCAACAGTTAAAACAAGTACCCGGTGTGGATATTATTACCGAGGTAATTGAAGATTATGCGTATGTGCGTTACCGCGATGCCGATATAGTGGTAACACTAAAAGGGGTAAGCGAAAGTNTTTTAAAGCAGCATCGTCTTGATAACAGCATGGTTGACGGGAAACTAATACTGAACCAAAACAACATTGATTATGCCGTTGTGGGGCGCGGGGTACAATATGCTTTATCATTAAGCGTAAACGAAAGTATTCATCCGCTGCAGGTGTTCTATATCAAANACCTGAAGGCATCAGGGTTAGATCCTTCCCAACTTTATACACGCAGGGTGATACAACCCGGAGGTGTTTTCTCGATTGAANAAAATTACGATGACAACTACATTTTTGTTCCCCTGCATTTTGCGCAAGACCTACTCAACTACGGTAACAAACGCACCAGCCTCGAAATAAAAACAACAGGCAACCTTTCATTAAAAGAAACCCAGGCCGCAGTGGCCAAAGTGGTTGGGGAAAATNTTTTAGTGCTTACCAACCAGGAACAACATGCCGATTTATACAGGCTGCTTAAAATCGAAAAACTCTTTACTTTCATTGCATTAACCTTGTTGATTCTTGTGGCCTCCATTAATATTTTCTTTTCCTTAATGATGCTGGTATTGGACAAGAAANAAGATATTTCGGTTTTATTTGCGATGGGTAGCAGTACCCGCCTAATTCGAAATATTNTTNTAAGTGAAGGGGCACTGATTGCCTTTGCCGGAGCTTTTGCCGGGCTGTTGTTGGGTGGCATTATTTGTTGGCTGCAGGATTCCTTCGGCCTGGTGGGTATGGGGATGGAAAATGCTATTGTATCGAGCTACCCCGTTAAAATGAAACTAACCGACTTTGTGCTTACTGCGCTTGTAATTGTATTGATTACCGTACTTGTTTCTTTCTATCCTGCGCGCCAGGCTGCCCGTTCTTATGCCATCCAAAAGCTATAAATGCATGTAATTAGCAAGCAAGTTTTGGGGAAAATTGAGCTAAAAAGTCTGCGTAAAATTCATAATTTGCAATTCTGCTTAGTGTGTAAGTAGGCCAAAATGGCCATTTTGGCTTTCTCAGGCTACTTCCATGTGGGCAGTTCATTTGCAAACAGTCCATGAAAGTATCTGCAGCACAGCCTTTTCAGATCATTTACTCGCTGTATCAGCACGAGTACCTGGGCTTTATTTTTGAGTCGTTTATTGTACATCTTGACGAGAAGGGCAAGCTTACCTACCAGCACCAGAACATCTCCCATAAAAACGCCCGCGAGTTTTCAAAAGGCCTCGACCCGCGCGATTTCGAGTTGATTGAAATGATGGACGGCATGAGTCAGGACGCAGTACTGAAGCACTTTTCGAAGAAGGTGATGAAGCCCGATGAGTTTNTTAGCCGTGTGTTTAAGAAAGATAAGGGCGATGAACTGTTGCAGGAACAGATTGAAGCCTTTATGGAAAAACGAAGGGCCGCTGTGCTTGAGAAAATTAAAGGCAAGCAATTGTTCGAAATGGGCAACGATGGTGAACCCACCTGGCGTAAAATTGAAGTGCTCGAAAAACGAGCCAGCATTCAATTTCATTTTAAACGTGGTGATACCAATACAGTTTATTACCCTACCATCACCTACGATGGAAAGAAAGTGGATATTCCTAACCCGGCTGCCTACCTGGTTTGTAAGCAGCCTGCGTGGCTGGTGGTTAATGGAAAACTGTATGGTTTTGATAAACCGGTGGATGGANAANAACTTCAACCTTTTCTTACTAAGAAAAGCGTAGAGATTCCTAAANAACTGGAAGAGACCTATTACAATCGCTTTATAGGGCCGCTTATTGCTGCTTTTGAGGATGTGGAGGCAAGCGGATTTGAAATCAACAAAAATGAATACGATCCGCACCCGTTGCTAACTATTTCAGAACTACCCNCGGCTAATGTTAAAAATGTACCCTCGCTATTTGGCAGTACAGATACACCCGATGGCNCGGGCGATGATGAAGCCGGAAAAATTGTTTTCGATTTATCGTTCAAATACGGCAAACATCGCTTTCGCGGAGATGCATTTATGCCTGTAAGTGTTACGGTAGAAAAGAAGGAAGATGAGTACGTGTTTCATCGCGTTAAGCGCGATCTGGAATCGGAANAANAATATGCGCAAACATTAATTAAACTCGGATTGCCTTTACGGGGATTCCGCACCGCAGTAGAAAAGGCCCAGGCGTTTTCGTGGCTAAATGAAAACAGGGTTAACCTGCTTAACCTCGGCTTTGAAGTAAGCCAGCCGGAGAATCGGGATAAANAATATTTTGTAGGCAAAGCAGTAATTGAACTTGAGGTAAAAGAGAATATCGACTGGTTTGATATACATGCAAAAATCCGGTTTGGTGAGTATGAAATTTCATTTAAAGAATTGCGCAAACTCATTATCAAAAAGAAAGTTGAGTTTAAACTACCCAATGGCGAAATAGCCATTATACCCGAAGCCTGGCTGGTAAAGTATAGCGATTTGTTTGCGCTTAGCGAAACACATGGCACGAATGAAAAACCGGTGCTGAAAAAGCATCACATCAGTTTGTTGAAAGAATTGGAAGAGGGCAACCTGGCCAGGGTGCACATGAGCGAACGGCTACGCAACCTCCAATCATTTAGTGGTATTAAAGATTATACACTGCCTGCGAAGTTTGAGGGCACACTCAGACCTTATCAAAAGGCCGGATACAACTGGTTACGCTTTNTGAATGAGTTCCACCTGGGCGGCTGCCTGGCCGATGACATGGGCCTTGGTAAAACAGTACAAACACTAGCCTTATTGCAAGCAGAANAAGAGAAAGGCAACGCGGGCACATCGCTATTGATCATGCCAACTTCTCTGGTCTATAACTGGGAGATGGAGGCCTCCAAATTTACACCCGATCTGAAGATACTAACGTACACCGGTACGCTGCGCAATAAAGACATCAGCAGGTTTAGTAAGTATGACGTGGTACTTACCAGTTATGGTATTACCCGACTGGATATCGATCAGCTTAAACAATTTTATTTCAATTACATAATACTGGACGAGTCGCAGGTTATTAAAAATCCAACTTCAAATATTGCCAAGGCCGTAATGGAATTGAAGTCGAGGTTCAAATTAACACTAACCGGTACACCACTCGAAAACACCACCCTCGACTTATGGTCGCAGATGACGTTCATAAACCCCGGTTTATTGGGTGGGCAAACGTTCTTTAAGAATGAATATCAGTTACCCATCGAAAAGAAGCGAGATGAGGCGAAAACANAAAAACTTAATTCGATTATTAAACCCTTTATTCTGCGCAGGCTGAAGTCGCAGGTAGCTACCGATTTGCCCGAGAAGGTAGAGAATGTGCACTACACCAACATGACTGCCGAACAGGAGCAGAAATACGAAGAAGCCAAATCATTCTACAGGCATAAGATTCTCGATCAGATTGATAAAGAAGGAATCAACAATACCCGCATGATGATTTTGGAAGGCCTTACCAAGTTGAGACAGATTTCGAACCATCCTAAAATGGTTGATGTGCGGTATGAAGGAGATTCCGGAAAACTGGAAGATGTATCGTACATGCTTGAAAATGCATTGCTGGAAGGGCACAAGGTTTTAGTGTTTAGTCAGTTTGTGAAGCACCTGGATATTGTAAAAGCATTACTAAAAGAAAGAGAAATTCCATTTGCTTATTTAGATGGTTCGAGCACACCCACCGATCGTAAAGCACAGGTAGATAAATTTAACAAAGACCCTAACCTGAAAATATTCCTGATCTCGATTAAAGCAGGGNGGCTTGGATTAAATCTTACTGAGGCCGACTATGTTTTTATTCTGGACCCCTGGTGGAACCCGGCCGTAGAAGCACAGGCTACCGACCGTGCCCATCGCATTGGGCAAAAGAAGAAAGTATTCAGCTACAAGTTTATTACCCGCAACACCGTTGAAGAANAAATACTCACCCTTCAGAAACACAAACTTAAACTTTCAGAAAACCTGATTCAGTCGGAAGAGAGTGTAATAAAATCGCTTTCGCGCGAAGATATTGAGATGTTACTTAATTAAATCAGGCTCGCTCCTTCCATCGGTTGTGCGACCATAACCAGCCGGCCGGGTTTTCCTGTATGATTTTCTCAGTTGCTTTAACATAATAGTCAACCACACGGTCTGAACCTTTTTCGTAAGGAGGCTCATCTAGTATCAGGTATTCGGCTTCATAATAGCCGCGTTTTATTTTTCGGATAGCCAGATAAAGTACCGGGTATTGAAGCAGAACCGCAAGCTGGCTTATGGCCTGATAAAATGCCGTGGGTTGATTCAGGAACGAGGTCCAGTATTTTTTATCGGTGGCTTTGCCCGGAAACTGGTCGGCCACAATGGCAATTCCACGAAGCACTTCTTTGCGTGCCAGCGATTCGCGGGCTACCTGGTGGCGCTTAATCGGATAGGCCCCAAACCGGGAGCGGCCGGCAAGTGAAAAATTATTGAAGAGATTGCTGCTTTGTTCCTGATAAACAAAATCTACCTGTATATACAACGAGCCAACAGCCAGTAGCCACTCCCAGTTAAATTGATGCGAGGCGAGTATAATTACAGATTTTTTNTCATTCATAAATTGTTGGGCAACCTCCGGATTCACATACCGCATGCGCTTTGTCAGTTCGGTTTGTGAAATGGTTAAGAGTTTGAGTGTTTCAACGGCATAGTCGCATAAGTTTTTATAGAACTGCTTTTCGATTACCCTGATTTCAGCTTCTGTTTTTTGAGGAAATGAATTTCTGAGATTTTTNCGTACCAGCCGGAGCCTATACCTAACTACATAGTAACTTATATAAAAGAGAAAGTCCGAAAAGAGGTATAGGACGAAAGGCGGGGTGTGCGAAAGTAATTTCAGTAAAAGCATGAGACGTAAAAATAGCCTATTGTTTTATTACTTTTGCTCGCGCTAATTATGAAGAATAAAGTAGTGATAATAACGNGGGGCTCTTCGGGCATAGGCCTGGCGTTGGCCGAAAAGTTTGGAAACGAGGGGTCTAAAGTTTTGATTACCGGGCGAAATCTTGAAAGCCTGGAAAAAGCGGTGAAAGACCTACGGGAAAGGGGCATCACGATTTCGGCATTTCAAGCCGATGTAAGCAAAGAGGCCGACAATAAGGCAATGGCCGATGCGGCTATTCAACAGTATGGTACTATTGATATTTTGATTAACAATGCCGGAATTTCGATGCGAGCCTTGTTTACCGAGGTTGACCTGGCGGTAGTAAGAAATGTGATGGATATAAATTTTTACGGAGCCGTTTATGCCACGCGTTATTGCCTTCCGGAAATCATAAAGAACAAAGGCTCGGTTATTGGAATATCATCCATTGCCGGCTTTCGCGGATTGCCCGGCCGCACAGGATATTCGGCAAGTAAGTTTGCCTTAAACGGGTTTTTGGAAGCGCTGCGAACGGAGTTGTTAAAGTCAGGGGTGCATGTGCTTACAGCCTGCNCCGGGTTTACAGCTTCCAACATTCGTATGCGTGCGTTAACAAAAGATGGCAGTGTGCAGGGTAAATCGCCACGCGTGGAGGAGAACATGATGACGGCCAGTGAATGTGCGGGCCATATTTATAAGGCAGTAGTTAAAAGAAAACGAACATTAATCTTAACCGGCCAGGGAAAATTTACAGTATGGCTAAACAAATTGTGGCCATCGCTGGCTGATAAACTGGTGTATAATATAATGGCCCGAGAACCTGAATAGTTTGCTGCGTCTTTATGTCTTGTTTACAAAAACTATTTTTGCCTGGTCGGCCTTGCTCACATTTTTATAGAATTCCTGAAACTCGGTGTATGATTCAGCAGGGAATTCGCCCTTGTTCATCTTTATTCTACGTATATAAATAACCTTACCCTGATCCAGTTGGTAAGACGCTTCATATTCACCAAACCTGGATTTGATTTTTACCGGCTCTGGAACAAACTCAGGATAAATGATTTCTGGAATGGTGTACTCAATAGTGTCTATATCAAGATAAGGCGTACGAAGCACAATATGGGTATTTCGTTTTTCAAGTTTCTCGGGAACGTATCCGTTCCTGTTCATCAGGTTTGGAGTAAGAAAAATCCGCTTGCCATTTACGGTAGCCAACCGGTTAAGGGTGTACTCTACTTCAACCTCGGCAGAAGGAATTTTATTCTTGTTATTCTTGAATGAAAACTTTCCCACATCGAAGCTTGGAATTTGAGTGTTGTTCTGAATCCATTTTCTGTGGTCGTCTGCTTGTTTGTTTATTACAGCATCCAGGCTATTATTTTCGTATTGTAATCCGGCATACACAGTTTTTACAGAGGCTTTTGCATTCCCGTTTAAATCCAGGGTAACGGATGCTTTTCGTATTTGGGTGTTAACTTCAGCGTGGTAGGCTGGTGTTCTTACAACCTTTCCTCCTTGCTCGGTTATCATTAATGCATAGCGGTTTCCGGTAAAGCTTCCCATCCAGCCAAATGGATTGGTTTGACTGGTACACTCCAGCCAAAGCGTGTCGGCTCCGTTGGGTACGGCTGCAATAACATGGTTGAACTGCGAACTGGGGAAATCTATTTTCATCTCCGACTGATTGTCTCCGGCATTAATCAGAACATAGTTGGCCTTAATTCCTGCGGCTGCAAGCATAGCAACGGTATAATTCGAAAGCGCCTTACAATCGCCATAACCGGTGTTATCAACAACAGAGGCTTCAAAGGGTTGATGGCCGCCAATGCCTAACTGAATACTTACATAGCGTGTTTTGTTTTGCATATAGTTATACACGGCCTTCACCTTTTCCTCGGTTGAGTTTAGCGGTGCGGTTAGTTGTTTTATTTTNTGAACAGTTTCGGCAGGCAGTACATCCCTTCCTTTATTGAGGGAACTTATCCACTGGCCAAATGAGTCCCAGCTATTCATAGTGCCTTCATATCCTTCGTATGAAAAGGAGGAGGGAGCAACTGAGATTTTTGCGACCAGGTCTTGNCGCAGCGGCCCATTAAGTTCAAACTGAAGCGGAGAAATGTTTTCAAAACTCCAGGTTAATAATTCCTGGCCATCGGATGTTTTTTGGCGGCTAACTTCCTGGCTTACATTTTGTGTTTTGTAGCGAGGTTCAAGTTCTTTCGGAAAGATCAATGTATAGGAAGATTTTTCCAATGAAACTTTNTCGGAATACAACGGTGTGTAGGAGGGAATGAAGAACAACGATTTGTATTCAATTTCATACTCAAACTCTACCGTATAGGGGTAAACATTTTGAGTAACATCTGCGACTTTAATCCGGTTATCGCTGTAAAGACTGAACCCATCAAATGCAGCCTGATCATAGAGGTCTGAACTTTTNAGCTTCTTAATCTGCTTACCCATGGCATCATAGGCAGTGGCATTAAACCGGTTGATTTTTGAAAGTTTGTCATACGGAACTACTTCAGAAGCAAAACGCTTTCCTTTATCATTCAGAATGGTGTATGCAGATTTTACGGAGTAGGTTGCTCTGCTTTTTGAGATAATTTTAAAAGTTATCTCCTCGTTGCGAATAACCACATTTGTATTTTCCTTCAACGCGGCTGGTATTAACAGTACCGGATATTTTGGATCGGCACCATAGGCAGTAAGATTAATTATCGTGCATAAAAGGAAAGCCAGTCTCATATAAATTGTTGTGTCTAATGTTAACCCTTCTTTAAAACTATTTGTTCAGCTTGTTTGGCAACCACCTGATTATAAAATTCCCGTAACACGGCATAATCTGCTTGCGTAAAGAGCGTACGGTTTATAGCAAAAATACTAGTGAGAATAATGACACCATTGCTATGTGATATATTATACAGATACCGACCACCGTTTTGTGGCAGTGATATTACTTTGCTTTGTGGTATTTCGTCAATTGTATAACCNNTTCTGGTATAGTTAGTTTAAACATGTACACAATTTCTGATGGGGCACCATAATCGATGGGGTAGGTACGGGTATCGTGCTTGAACGGGTTTTGCTTTAGCTGATTTGTGACAAAAGGATTTATATAAATAATATCGCCTGCTGCGGAGGCATGATCCGGGATGGTAATAGTATGCACCTGGCGTACCGGTTTATTTAAGTCGTGCAGCTCGGCATACTCTGATTTAGACGCCTCCCACCGTTTTGCTTCGAGAAAATTTTTNGTGAATTCTTTTTCGCCACTGGCATGGTATTCTGTTCGTGTGCTGCGGGCATTGTATCCTTCATCTGAAATAGTAACCGTACCCGTGATTTCAGCATCACCAGCTATTTTCAGGTCTGCATTAATCGTGCTTTTTGCCTTCACTTTGGTTTCGATGGGAATCCATCCATGATTTGTCTTGGAAATCACCAGCCCTTGTCCATTCAAACACCGCTCAGGAATAACGGTGTAGGGTAAATATTTTTCGGTTGCATCAAGCAGCAGCACTTTATCCTGAATACGTGCTGCGCAGATTACGTAATTAAACTGCCGCGTCATGGGGTAAGCTTGCCGGATAAAACCATGGCTGCGGGTACTCAATAAAACCATATCCACAGGAATACCCGCTTTGTCTAACATAGAAGCCAGTAGTACATTAATGTCTCCGGAAGTGCCTTTCTTNTTNTCCAAAATTTTCTTCAAATCCCCAGGGTAATAATCCTCCGTGCCATCCCACTCTACATTTTCTTTTACGTAGCGATGGATTGCTTCAATCTTTTGAAGTGGGTCTGTAATGCCGGCAATGACTTTTGAAGTTACATCTTTCAAAAATCCAGACTTTTCGATAACACGTCCAAAGTCTTCGTCCTCGGTTAGTTCTTTATTGAGTTTTGACCAGGAGCCCATGATTTCCTGTACGGGCCTGCCCGGAAAGTTAACATAAGACAATGCAAAATTTATTCTTGAAACAAAATCTTCTTTTGAAGTCATGAATGGCTCTTCCTTAAAAGCCGGAGCATCTTTAACCACCCAATGATGGGCATTAACAGCAGTACCTGCCAAATTCATCGGCTTCACCTCGTTCACGGAAACAGTCAGGTACCCCTGCATATACTTTTCGTAGTGAAANAATTCGGGTATCATAGCCCAGTATTCACTCCAAATAGTTGGAATGGTGCGTTGAAATTCCCAGTTAGGAAAATAGGTCCAGAAATCAGAAGAGACAGTATAGGCGTACTCAATTACGGACCCCTCTTTTACATCGGGCATAGTAAATTTCTGCTGAGTGAAGTTACGGTTGAATTTGTCTTTAAACACCGCATCCTTATTCATTTTTGATTCAACTATTTTTCCATCCACCAAATTGTAAGTAGTGGCTTTTAGTGAGGTTACAAGCTCTCCCGTGCTTCCTGATTTACGGAGAAGAATAGCTACATCGCCCCACTGCATACCTTCTTTGCTTAGAATTTTTATGCGCACATGGCGCGTTGTGGTCATCTTCACACTGGATGACATTATATTTATATATGCCTCACCGTAATCCGCCAACACCACGGCAGCCGCTGAGGAATCTTTGGAATAACGGGTCATTCTTAAATCTTCAATCGGAACGTCACCAAATTTAATCGGAGATTTTTGTGCGTATAGGTTGCCCGTAAAGAATGCGAGGACGATAAGCGGGAACAGCAGTTTCATAAATTGAGATTTGCGTACCTGTAAGATACCTACAATTTTCTAAATCCGGAGTTAAGCCTAAAGAACTTTTAAAGTAAATTGCCACCTAATTTTAATTGGGTGGCAAAATCAAAAACCCTTTTCTTCTGCCAAAGTTGTGGTTATGAATCGGCCAAGTGGTTAGGANAATGCCCTTCGTGCAATTCGTGGAATAGTTTTGTGGAAGAGGTCGTTTCAAAAAGCGAAACAGATCGAAACTCCTGGCGACAGGATTCTTCAAAAACAAAACAAAACAAACCCAAAACACTCAGCGAAATTACTTCATCGGCCGAGGTGCGGATAACTACCCCCGATGCAGAACTGAACCGGGTATTAGGAGGGNGAATTGTGCCAGGCTCGCTCATCTTAATTGGTGGTGAGCCGGGTATTGGCAAATCAACGTTAATGCTACAGGTAGCACTTTCGCTGGCCAAAGCAAAAGTTTTATATGTATCGGGTGAAGAAAGCGAACAACAAATAAAAATGCGGGCCGAGCGCCTGACGGGAAAATCAAAAGCTACGCATGAAAATTTCTATATGTTGGCCGAGACGGAAACGCGCAACATTTTTCAGGCAGTGGAAACCCTGCAACCGGGGTTATTGATTGTGGATTCTATTCAAACGTTGCATTCGCACATGCTGGATAGCGCTGCAGGTAGTGTGGGGCAGGTGCGCCAGTGCGCGGCCGAGTTGATGAAGTTTGCAAAAGAAACTAATACCCCGGTATTTCTGGTGGGGCACATTACAAAAGACGGATCGCTGGCAGGCCCAAAAGTGCTGGAGCACATGGTGGATACGGTGCTTCAGTTTGAAGGCGACCGGCATCTTGCCTATCGGATTTTGCGCACCACGAAAAACAGATTTGGCTCAACTTCTGAAATAGGTATTTATGAAATGTTGGGTAGTGGTTTGCGCGAGGTAACTAATCCTTCTGAAATTTTAATTTCACAGAAAGACGGACAATTGAGTGGTGCTACCATTGGTGCAACTATTGAGGGCAACCGGCCGCTGTTAATCGAAATCCAATCCCTGGTAAGCCCGGCATCGTATGGAACCCCACAACGCACACCAACAGGCTTTGATCAAAAGCGATTGAACATGTTGTTGGCTGTATTGGAAAAGCGGTGTGGGTTTCGGGTGGGCACGCAAGATGTTNTTGTAAACATGGCAGGAGGAATTTATGTAGAAGATCCTGCTATAGACCTTGCACTGTGTGTATCGGTCATTTCATCGATGGAAGAAGTTCCGGTTAGCGACAAGATTTGTTTTGCAGCCGAAATTGGGTTGGGGGCGATGCGCGCAGTTAACCGGATAGACCAGCGCATCAGCGAAGCGGAAAAATTAGGGTTTGAGGAAATTTACATTTCAAAGTATAGCAAAAATCGCTCGATTTGTCGAAAACAAAAATCATAGTGAAGTCGTTTGGAAAACTGAGAGATGTTTTTGCTGAGTTGATGGGGAGTTGAGGTTTTATTTAATGTGAATTTGCTTGGGAGTCTCTTGTCCATAAACTGTTGGGAAATACATCCACTCGGCACGGGCCGGATTAAGGGTGTACTTGCCCGTAAAGCGAGGCACCAGCGGGATGGTATAAAAATATTCTCCCGCCCTTAGGGATTTGCAGAAAATGGTAGTTTGGTGATAATCGTATTGCCTGTGGACTTCTCCGTTTGCACGATTTTGATTTTTATTCTCATAGCTGCAACCGGCTGGTATAGGTATGTTTAACAATAAATATTCTGTATCTTTTTTACCATAAGCTTTACAGTAAGACTTACCGGCTTGCCAGCAATTAGCTGGGTTGTGCTATCCTGAAAGTAAGAACTAACCACAAAATCTTTGTCTATTCGTTTGGGGCTCGCATTCCAGAATTCTCGGTACGCTGTAAGATAGACCGGGGCAATACCAATTTTTTGTACTGTAAGTGATCCGTTTACCTGCACAATGGTGTCATAAGGGAACTTTGTTATGGTTTTGTTCATCAAAGTCAACTCAGTTTTTACATTGTTAGCGGTAAGCGAAATTAAATCAGGGAGCAATGTTTCAATGATGGATGCGGACTCGAAGGTGTTTCGCCAGGAATGTGTGCGGGCTTCTAAAAAGAAATTTCTAATTCGCTGTAACTCGGTATTGCTTGCCTTTTCATTTTTTAAGAGCCGATAGGCAATCAGGGTTGACATTATGGTGTTGTCAAAAAGATGAAGCGCATCGTTACCCCAATAATAATTTCCTTTAACTGTTTCATTCCTAAAGTCACTCAGCCAGGTTTTATCATAGGAAAGGTTGGCGTGTTGCATTAATTCTGCTAATCGCAGGCGACTGTAAACAGACAAATCGGTTTTTATAAGTGAATCATATAGAGACTGCACGTTTACCTTTATATTGTGCGTTACTAAAAATTGCATTGGCAAAATCTGCTCCCGTAAGGGTAATTGAAGTAATCCCGACTGCAAAAAGGTCAAGACTCCTTCCTTATTATAGATGGTTTTAAAGCCTTCCTTTTCGGCTAACTCAAGCCCATGAACTACATGTAATGTAATCCACATCAATCCTTCGCTTTGATTCCACCAGCCCCATCCGCCATCTTTGTGTTGATTTTCTGATAGCTTTTTGATGATGCGCTTTACGCGATCGCCCTGTTTAAATTTTTCCTTTCGGAACTCTGCAATTTTCTTTTCGGCCAGTAATGCATACAACTTGGAGGCAAGCTGTTCATTGCAATCGTAAGGGTAGTTTTTTACAGACTCAATCTCATTCAGCAACACGTCCAGTATATCAGATTGTGCGTAGATGTGAAGACTGCCCGGTTTGGGAGCAATTGTTATGATCGTATCGTTTGGTAGCGCCACAAAAAGCCATCAACATCTTTCACCCCCTTTTGAATACAGGAATTGTTTGAATCTCACCATCTTTATACTCTTTTTGTTTAATGGCGTATTTCAAATGAATAGAATCCAGGCTGGATGCGAATAGAATTAATGAATCAATGTGTGAATTGGTTATTTGCAAATCAATGTTGGTTAAGTTGTCCTCAACTTCAATTGTTCGAATAATCGAAAGCGTATCGGTTGTATAGTTAGTAATCTTGCCAATTGCATTGGCGCTGTCGCCTTCAACAAGAAAGTGTGGTGTTGCCACCTGAGCAAGCAAAGGCTTATATGATTGTACTTGCGAGGAAGCCAAGCCGCTTCGCTTCTTTGAGGCCATTGCAAGGGCTTCAATTTTCCAACCAGTTATATCATCTGGAAATGTTGCCATAAATTTTGCCTTCCCGTCCTTGTTGGTTGTCAACCGGGGCTGCCAAAAGCGTAATCACGAAAATTCTTACGAATACTATTGCCTGCTAAAACTCCTCCGGGCATGCTTGCCATTGGTGTATCTGGCAGGGGCATAGCCAATAATTGGTTTAGTGTGGTCTTTTGCTTTGACGAAAGAATGATAACCCCACTGGAGGCCCTTGATCCATATAATGCAACAGCGGCCTTATTATCCAAAACCTCGATTGCGGTAATTGCGTTGGGGTCCATGTTTCGGTAGGTCTGAGCATCAATGATTATTCCATCCAACACAATTATGGGTGTGTGGCCACTATCAAGCGTTGATACTCCCCGCAGATAAATATGTTGGTTATTCAAGCCTGGNNGGTTCCACTAACCTGAATGCCAGCAAGACGGCCCTGTAGCAGGTTGGATTGAACGGTAACAGAACCTGAAAGACTCATTTTTCTTTGAGCTGCAAAACCAACTACTACCACTTCACTCAGTTGAGTCACATCTGCAGTAAGTTCAACATCCACTTCAGTTCTGTTATTCGTATTAATTTCTTCGGTCTTAAGTCCAATAAATGAAAATACCAATATGCCACCTGCTGGTACGGTAAGATAATATTCACCATTTGTATCGGTAACAGTACCGTAAATTGTTCCTTTCACAATTACATTAACACCGGGCAGTGGGTTTCCATCTTCGGAAGAATAAACTCGACCTCTGACTAGGGTTCCGTGATAGGGGTAGCTTTGATTACGTTGATAGTAAGAAGTGCGCACTTCGTTCATTTCTATTCTGCGCTGCTGTTCTATATAGGTAGTTTTAGCGTCCCATTTTTTCAAAGTATTATAGAGTTTTTCTGAAAATGTATCTTGTGTTTGAAGTGAATCAAAATTGAATTTAATGAGAGTCTGACCGAATGGTTTAAGAAAAAANCTTCCCGAGCGCAAATACTGCCCATCATTCATTAACAAAACCACTTCATAATGTGCAGCCCCTAATTGAGCAAATTCAAGATTGCTTGCCGGATATATGGAATATTGATCAGGGCTATCAAGATTTATTAGAAAGGTGGCGAGGTGAGTTTTTGGTTTTGAGGAAGGTACGAGTGCAAGTGAAAGGCCTCCGGCTGGCTTGTTTATAAAGTGCTCAATTGGGTATCTGGCAAATCGCGGATTTTTAATAGCCGAAAAATTTGACCACCGTTTCTCTATTTCTGATTTGGTCAAAACCCGATCATCAAATGAGGGGGAGAAATTTAGGCGATAGTTTTGACTTTTTAGAATGGGTGCGGTTATTGAACGTTGCCTGATTAAGCCGGGTAAAAACTGATAGGAATAGAAGGGTTCAAAGTTGAAGGTTAATGCGGTAGTATCTGCTGAGAAGAATTGTGTTAATTGAGGATGAAGCGGACCAACGATTTCGGGTTGTGGGTACCCNCGCCCCGGNGATGGGTTAAATAAAAAGTAGTTGTTGTTTTGCATAATGTATGCCTGAGTTTGTTTTTCAGATCGTTCAACCGTGATGAAATATTTGTTGAGGGTGTTGGCTTCACGTGCCAGGTCTTCCTTCGTTAGTTCTGCTTTTAATACGTTAGCCGGTAAATGGTTTAGATCCAACGATATAATCTGCTTATGATTCTTCTTTACCTCAACTGAAAAGGATATCGCATAATTGCGTACACGTATTTGTACACGATGGTTACCCGAATCAATCCTGAATGAATAAGGCTGAGTGGTGTTTACTGAGAAATGAAANACAGGTGTATTATCTATATAAATTACATGCGGCATTAGCACCAACCCGTTTTCAATTAAAAATGGTGCTATTTGTGTGATCGAGTCTGTGTTGGGTTTACTATACTCATATTGGCCATTAGCGGGATATAAAAATTGATAGAAGGAGATACTGTCGAGCCCAAGGGTTTTGTGCCAGAGTAACCAATCTAGTTTTGTTACATTCAGGTTTTCAAATTCACCCTTACTAAAGGCATTAAAAAACAGCCTGCCATTTTGCTTACGCGGATACGTGGGAACCTGAGCAACACCTCCTTGCTTAAATTTTTTGGTATATGCGAGGGCTGTAACATCAGCATTGTTTATCGGATTGCCGTTCACATCCGAAACATTAACTGTAAATTCAGAAGTTTGACCCGGATATACCAAGGGTGCGTGAGTAATTGAAACATTAAGTTGACGATCGTTAAAATCTACAGTATAGTTTTCGTTTTTAGAAACACCTGCCCACACGTATTGAATCGAAATAGTAAACAGTTCTCTTGTTTGTGATTTACCTGTAAAAATCGTTGCTGACTCATCCGTACTGCCCCGATCAATTTGTTTACGATTTTTAAAGATCTGATAATGAACCGGAATTTTGCGCGGGTTACTGATTGCAATTGAAATAGAATCCTTTGTTCGTGTTGATAATACTTCGAGCTTATCGTATTCTGCCATTTCCAGAAATTCCCGAGAGGTTGACATGCCGGCTTCATATTCTTTAATGAAAGGGTTGATTTTNTCGTGATAGGGAAGTTGAATTTGTTTGGTAAATATTTTCTCGTCATCCCAGCCTAATGCAGTTAGCTCAATNGAATCGGTTAAAGCCCCGGCCATAACCCAAATGCTATCATTTTTNATTTCAAACCGAACCGGAGGTTTATTAAAATTGTATTGTAGAGTAAGCTCTTTGGTTTGGCGTTCGTTGTCTGCGTTTAAAAAGGCAACAACTGCTTTATAAGTAAGATCAGCCTTCGGAAAAATAGAATCAGGCACTACAATTTTTGTTTCACCGACTACATCTAACTTGATTTTGTGAAACCAAAGCGTATCAGGAACAAATACCTGGGTTTGATAGATCGTATTCACGTGCTTCGGCATAACAAGCACTTCTGCCTGCACATCGTACAGGGGCATATCATTTGAATCAGTACCCTTCAGGTAAAGAACACCTCCCTTTTCCTTTCTATTGTTTTCTGATCGCGCCAGAAACTGATTGGCTTTGAGTTCGTATTGCTCGTACCGAAATGATTTTGACTTAACAGTTTTATTTCGATGCTCAAAAGAGATAGTTGGATTTGTATCTAACGAGAGATTTAAGCTATCAGTAAGCACCATCTCATGAACAAACCCTCCGGCACGATATGGGCTTATGTTGCCAAGGTTTACATTTACGTTATTATGCCCATAAGCATACAGACGCAGATCAAGAATTTTAGAAATTGGCTTTCCTCGCTTATTGGTGAAAAATGCCTTTATTCGTAACGTATCTCCTGGTTTAAATATTGGCTTGTTGAGTACGATGTAGCCTTTCCAATCTTTTTCGTACTTAGGCTCAATCCATTGCTTTGCCTTGTAATAAATTCCTGGCGCAGTAACACCATAACCCTTTACAAGATTTTTAACCGTGCGTATAGGATAAACGATAACGGAGGCAATGTGATTAATAGGAAATGTTCCTAATATTCTTTTTCCGGATCGTACAAAAAGGGTGTTGTTTCTTTGTCTTTCAATTTGGAAGTAAGCGGTATGACCATTGACTGTCACAGACAATAGGCCTCGTTTGTTTGATTTTTGATCAACATATGCGTTGTCTTTATAGTTAAAGGCAATTGTTTGATTTCGGATTTTAGCTTGTGCGTTGTTAATTCTGTTTCCGCTTTGATCGCTGATCGTAAAAATTAAATCGCGTTGATTAGATAAGAGCGTTAAGTTGGTATTGTTAATAGAAACCAGTTCATAGTGTAACTTGCCCTCAATCGTCTTTACTTCCAGATAATGTCCAACGGGTAGTTTGTCCTGAAACCGGGCCGAATCAGACGGATAAAGTGTAAATAGCGAATGACAAAATGCCTGTGTAGGTTGATGGTTTTTGTAAAGAGCCTCAGCTTCGGCATTGGTTACTTTATATACAAACGTGTAATAGCTACTTCGCCTACTTGTAGGTAGGTCTTGGCCGTACGAAATTGTTGTAGCAACAAGCAATAATAAAAGTAATCTCATAATGATAGGTTTAGGTTACCGAAAACCCTGCACCCCCTGCAACCCGCCCGTGTGTAAAACCAGTACCGTACTTCCACGCCTGAATTTTCCTTGTGCAATCATGTCCTGCACACCCCACATAAGTTTGGCTGTGTACACGGGATCAAGTGGCAACTTATGGTGGGTGGTTAGCTCATCCATAAAGGCCAACAACTGCGGGTTGGTTTTTGCATAGCCTCCGTGATGATAGGATGTTTCAATGGTCCAGTTTCCATAAACACGGCCAGAAAAATTTTTCAACAAATGGCTAACTTCATCACTAAGAAATGCTCCGTTTTTNAAAACGGAAATACCAACAATGTCATGGCGTTCATCCAACCCGCTGATGATTCCGGCTATTGTTCCACCGGTGCCCACCGGCAAACAGATATAGTCAAAGGCTACTTCTGCTTTCAGCATATGGGCAAACTCCTGTACACCACGAATAGCCAGTTGGTTTGTTCCGCCTTCCGGAATTAAATAGAAATCACCAAAGCGATCTTTTAATTGCTGAATAAATGCATCATCGTTTTTGTGACGATACGCTTCGCGCGATACATAATGCACTTGCATGCCTTTGCTTTTGGCGAAAGCAAGTGTTGGGTTGAGTGGAAGCGTTTCCTCTCCNCGAATTACTCCAATAGATTGAAACTCTAACTCGTACACAGCAGCAGCAGTGGCATAGATGTGATTGGAGTATGCTCCGCCAAAAGTGAGAATAGTGTTGTGACCTTGTTGCCGTGCAGCCTCCAGGTTGTACTTCAGTTTCCACCATTTATTGCCCGATAGAAAGGGATGGTTCTGATCTTCGCGTTTGATGAGAAGCCGGATGCCGGAACGAGTTGTTTCGGGNGTCGAAATTTCAACAACCGGAGTGTTGGTGTATGACAAGGGCATAATCAAGGTAAGTACACTCAANTTCAATGGCATTTTACACTTTATTATTCTGTTACTAAAAACATCAATTTTTGACATGAAATCAAACAAATACTAAATTAATTAGTACTTTGCCGTATGGATCAGGAATACATGAAAGGGCGTGGCGCACAGATAAAAACCGAAAACAGGTTTTTAAAAGCCCGGTATGTAACCGACCATGTGGAGGGCCTTGATGAACCCCTGCTCGAATTGCCCACCACGCAAATCTTCGTAGAAGATGCAAAGAAGATTGTGAACGAAGTAAAGAGCNCGGACCTGAGCATGATGTATTCCATGAATCCTTACCAGGGTTGTGAGCACGGTTGTGTTTATTGCTATGCGCGCAACACGCACGAGTATTATGGCTTTAGTGCCGGGTTGGATTTTGAAAGCAAAATCATTGTAAAGAAAAATGCGCCCGCACTTTTAGAAAAACATCTGCTGCACAAAAGTTGGAATGCGGTGCCCATTATGCTCAGTGGTAATACCGATTGCTATCAACCCCAGGAGCGTAAATTCGAAATTACGAGAAGTATGTTAAAAGTGTTGGCGCAATACCGGCACCCGGTTGGCATTATTACCAAAAACAGTTTGGTAACACGCGATCTGGATTTGCTCAAAGACCTGGCAAGCGATAACCTGGTGCATGTATATCTTTCCATCACTACGCTTAATGAAGAGTTAAGGCGAATGTTGGAGCCGCGCACCGCCAGCGCCATTAAACGTTTAAAAACTTTGGAAGAATTATCGAAGGCCGGAATACCCACGNGGGTTATGAATGCACCGATTATTCCGGGTTTAAATCACCATGAAATACCAGAGATACTAAAGGCTGCAGCCGATCATGGAGCCATGAGTTGCGGAATGACTGTTGTGCGGTTAAATGGTTCAATCGGTAAAATCTTTGAAGACTGGCTTCGCAAGAATTTTCCCGATCGGTTCGATAAAGTGTGGAATCAGATCTGTTCGTTTCATGGCGGCACTGTAAACGATTCGCAGTTTGGAAGGCGCATGGCAGGCGAAGGGAATATTGCGGAAGCCATTCATCAATTGTTCAGGGCTTCAAAGAAGAAATACTTTGCTAATCGTAGCGTACCTGCTTACGATCTTACCAAATTTCGCAAAGGCGGAACGCTATCCTTGTTTTAAACCACTGGTGTATCCTTCAGAATTTTTCAAATTTTATTTTTTACTTTTGAAACGTGAAAAGACCAATGGCCTATCTCCTTACCGCATTAATCCTTACGGGATCGGTTATTGATCTGCACGATCTTTCGAAGGTGCCATACATGCTGCGCCATTATCAGCAACATAAAAGCAACACCCAATCATTTTCGGTTAGCGATTTCTTTGACCTGCACTATGGGGCATCGGCCGAGCAACACGATAAGCAGGAGCATGAGCAACATAAGGGGTTGCCTTTCAAAACGCACGATTGCACCACCTCGCACATCAGCATGATTCTCACTGATTTTGCACCCCACATCGAGTCGTCATTCAGTCGCATTATCCGATATTCTAACTTTTACAAATCCACGTACACATCCGCTTTCAGCCAATCCATCTGGCAACCACCTAAGGGAGCATAAAAATTCTCACCCAGGCCACTGCGCAACGAAGTTGATGGCGGTAGGGTGAGTGCTGTATTGTTTCATTCATTTTTCTTAAGTATTATTTCTATGCTTCATGGCATTATCTCCTTTTCAATAAGGAATAAGGTCATCGTAGGGATGCTTACCATAGCGCTCGTTTTGTGGGGCAGCTATTCGTTAAAGCAGTTACCGATCGATGCCGTTCCTGATATTACCAACAACCAGGTACAGATTATTACTGTATCGCCCACGCTGGCTGCACCCGAGGTGGAGCGCCTTGTAACTTTTCCGGTTGAGCAAACCATGGCTACCATTCCTGAAATTGTTGAGATGCGTTCCATCTCGCGTTTTGGACTTTCGGTAGTAACCGTGGTGTTTGAAGAAGACACCGATATTTATTGGGCGCGGCAACAAGTAAACGAGCGGCTTAACCAGGCGCAGGATCAAATACCTGTGGGGATGGGCTCACCCGAAATTGGTCCGCTTTCAACCGGCCTGAGTGAAATCTATCAATATGTGTTGCGAGCCAAACCGGGCTTCGAAGCAAAATACGATGCCATGGAATTGCGCACCATTCAGGATTGGATTGTGCGCAGGCAATTGATCGGCACACCGGGCATTGCCGACATCAGCAGTTTTGGTGGTTATGTAAAGCAATACGAAATAGCCATTGACCCGGTAAAGCTGCGCGGCATGAACATCAGCATCAGCCAGGTGTTTGAAGCACTGGAAAAAAACAATCAAAATACCGGTGGGGCATATATTGAACGCAAGCCCAATACCTACTTTATCCGCAGCGAAGGTCTTGTAAATAACCTGGAAGACATTCGGGCAATCGTTGTAGAAAATACTTCCAACGGCTTGCCCGTACTGATGCAGGATGTTGGAACTATTCAGTACGGCAGCGCGGCCCGCTATGGCGCATTAACGTATAACAATATTGGGGAAGCAGTTGGTGGCGTGGTGTTGATGTTGAAAGGCGCAAACTCATCGCAGGTAATAGGCAATGTAAAAGATCGTATCGAACAAATAAGANAAACATTGCCGGAAGGGGTGGAGATTGAAGCCTTCCTCGATCGTACCCGGTTGGTTAACAATGCTATTGAAACCGTAGTANAAAACCTGGCCGAAGGCGCGTTGATTGTGGTGTTTGTGTTGGTTATGTTACTCGGAAATTTCAGGGCCGGGTTGGTTGTAGCTTCGGTTATTCCTTTGGCAATGTTATTTGCCGTTGCCATGATGAATCTTTTTGGCGTATCAGGAAACCTGATGAGCCTGGGTGCGCTCGACTTTGGGCTGATTGTAGATGGAGCTGTAATTATTGTGGAAGCTACCATGCATCATTTGGGTATCAACACCATGGCGCGGAAACTTACGCAGCGCGAAATGGATGAAGAAGTTCAACAATCTGCCAGTTCCATGATGCGCTCGGCTGCATTCGGGCAGATTATTATCCTGATTGTTTACCTGCCAATTCTGTCGCTTACAGGCATTGAAGGGAAGATGTTCAAGCCCATGGCTCAAACTGTTTCGTTTGCCATTTTAGGTGCGCTTATCCTTTCCGTTACCTATGTGCCCATGATCTCTGCGCTGGTGCTCAGCAAGACAACGGGACGCAACGCAAATTTTTCCGACAGGATAATATCATTCTTTAAGCGGGTGTACCAACCCGTGATTGAGTCGGCCCTGAAACATAAAGTTATTACGGTAGCTGTTTCAGTGATTATGCTGATCGGCAGCTTGCTAATTTTTCTGCGCCTGGGTGGAGAGTTTATTCCCACGCTGGATGAAGGCGACTTTGCAGTAGAGACCCGTTTGATAACAGGAAGTTCCCTCAGCGAGTCAATTGAAGTGAATCTTAAGACAGCCGATGTCTTGATTAAAAATTTTCCGGAAGTAGAAACGGTAATCGGCAAAATAGGAACCTCCGAAATTCCTACCGATCCGATGTCAATCGAAGTAACGGATTTGATTATCACATTAAAAGAAAAAGACGAATGGGTTACAGCCACCACGCGCGAAGACCTGGCGGATAAGATGCTGGCAAAACTGGAAGCAGCATTGCCGGGTGTGATGTATGGATTTCAGCAACCCATTCAACTACGCACCAACGAATTGATGACCGGAGCCAAACAAGATGTTGTGTTAAAAATTTTTGGCGAAGATCTGGACTTGCTGGCGAGGTATGGCGAGCAAGTGGGCAAGCTGGCCCGCGAAGTGGAAGGAGCGGAAGATGTGTTTGTTGAACCAATAGGAGGATTACCTCAAATAGTGGTGAAGTGGAATCGCCAGCGGCTGGCACAGTTTGGGCTAAGTATTGATGATGTAAACCGCGTGTTGCGCGCAGGCTTTGCAGGCGAGGTAGCCGGATTGGTTTTTGAGAATGAAAAACGATTCGAGCTGGTGGTTCGGTTGGCCAATCAAAACCGCCAAAACATAAGCGATGTTAAAAATTTATTTGTTACTACGGCATCGGGGTTACAAGTGCCGTTAGATCAACTGGCAGAAATCAAGCTCACCATTGGAGCCAACCAGATACAACGCGATGATGCCAAGCGAAGAATTGTAGTGGGATTTAATGTGCGTGGCCGCGATGTGGAAAGCATTGTAAATGAATTAGACGAANAAATTTCCGCGAAACTGAAATTTGAACCCGGCTATTACATTACCTACGGGNGTTCATTTAAAAACCTGGAAGAAGCGGAGCAACGGTTATCCATTGCTGTACCCATTGCACTCATTCTGATTTTCCTGATGTTGTATTTTACGTTTCACTCACTGCGCCATAGTTTGTTAATTTTTACAGCCATTCCACTTTCGGCCATTGGCGGTGTAGTTGCCTTGTGGTTGCGCGATATGCCTTTTAGTATTTCGGCCGGAGTGGGCTTTATTGCTTTGTTTGGTGTAGCGGTTCTAAATGGCATTGTACTGATTGCGGAGTTTAATAAACTCCAAAAGCTGGGTAATGAATCCTTGCATCAGTTGGTGATGAAAGGAACACAAACCCGCCTTCGGCCGGTGCTTATGACCGCGCTGGTAGCTTCGCTCGGTNTTTTACCCATGGCGCTTTCGCGCGGCTCAGGAGCAGAAGTGCAACGTCCGCTTGCTACGGTGGTTATAGGAGGCTTAATAACAGCAACCCTACTTACGCTGGTGGTGCTGCCTGTTTTGTACACTTTGTTCGAAAAGAAAACGCAATCAACAGAATTATGATTTACAGAGTTAAAATTTTTGTTTTGTCGCTTTCGCTGATCAGCACTGCGGCTTACGCTCAAAAAATGAGTTGCGAGGAAGCAATACAAGCTGCACTAAAAAACAACGATCGCCTAAAGGCGGAAGAATTTCATATCGAACAAGCCCGCCAGCTTAAGAAAGCACAAACGGACCTTGGTAAGTTTTCGGCTACACTAATGAAAGGCGAGTATAACACCATTCAACAAGACAACAACTTTACATTTTCGCAAAGCATTCCTTTTCCTTCTACACTGGTGGCTCAAAACAAATTAGGCAAGGAACAGGTACTGGGTGCCGAGCGAAGCCTGACCCTTGAGCAAAACAACCTGGTGTATGAAGTAAGGGTGGCTTACGAACTCTTGTTGTATCACCAGGCGCTTCAGCAACTCTTGCTTTCGCAGGATACATTATTTGCGAATTTCGCACGGGTGGCTTCGGTTCGCTACAAAACCGGTGAGGGAACCTTGCTGGAAAAAACAACAGCCGAAAGCCAACACCTGGAAATCAAAAATCAACTGCAGCAGAATGAAGCCGACAGGAACATCGTTCAAAACCGATTGCAGGTATTGGTTAACACAACCGAAGTAATTCAGCCGAATGAAGATTTTGTTAAGCGCACACTAACCCAGGGCACATTAACCAATAACCCAACATGGCAGTATGAGTTGCAACAAACCAACATCAGCCGGCAGGCGCTTCGCGTTGAGCGCAACAGGTTTTTACCCGATCTTGAATTGGGTTATTTCAATCAAACCTTAATCGGATTTCAAAACACTACGGGCACCGAAGAGTTTTACGATAAAAGTAAGCGCTTTCAGGGCTTTATCGTGGGTGTTTCCTTCCCGCTTTGGTTTGCCCCACAAACTGCGCGGGCAAAGGCAGCTTTTTACCAGCATGCGGCCGCACAAAAACGGCTGACTATACACAGGCATTAATTACGCAGGAGTATGAGCAAGCCATGCTTGAATTAAGAAAGAGCGAAACCAGCCTGGCGTACTACGAACAGTCTGCTCTTCAAAATGCAGCACTCATACTATCGCAAGCAACGAAGTCATTTCAGACGGGTGAAATTGACTATGCCGGGTATTTACAATCGTTGCGCACCGCCATCGGTATTAAAACCAATTACCTGGTGGCGTTGCAGCAGTATAATTTATCTATCATCAAAATCGAATCACTCACCGGAACCATCTGATCATTATGAACTCCATTGTTATATCAACCAAAAATCTTTACCGGGCAGTTCTGCTGGCAACCCTTACGGTGGTGTCATGTTCAAAACCCGAGCCTACCAGCCACGAAGAATCAGCATCCGAGGCAGAAACCATTCACCTGACAGCGGAGCAGGTTAAAACGATTGGCCTGCAGTTGGGCAACGTAGAATCCCGAACAATCGCATCGCCCGTGCGGGTAAATGGTATGTTGGAAGTGCCACCCCAAAACATGGTTACGATTGCAGCGCCCATGGGGGATTTGTAAAGCAAACCGAACTGCTGCAAGGCATGCACGTAAAACAAGGCCAGGTAGTGGTTACGCTCGAGCATCAGGATTATATCCGCTTGCAACAGGATTACCTGGAAAGCAAAACTCAATTGGAGTTTCTGGAGCAGGAATATAAACGCCAGGAAGAACTTGCCCGCGAAAATGTAAACGCAGCAAAGGTATTGCAACAGGCTCTATCGAATTATAATTCGGCAAAAGCCAAAGAAGAAGGATTGCGCGCGCAAATTAAAATGATAGGACTTTCCGCAGAGACTATTCAAAAAGAGGGAATAAAAAGTATAATTAATATTACTACGCCCATTGCCGGTTATGTAACGGAAGTGAATGTAAACCGGGGCAAGTTTGTAAACAGTGCGGATGTCATGTTTAAGATTGTTGACACCGACCACCTGCATGCCGAGGCCCAGGTATTTGAAGGAGACATTATGAAACTTCGTACCGGGCAAACCATGAAGTTGAAGTTGGCCAATGAAACAGAAGAACGAATTGCCACCATTTACCTGATCGGTAAAGAAATTTCAGCAGAGCGAACCGTGCGGGTGCACGGCCACCTGGAAAAAGAAGATCCGTTGTTGATTCCCGGAATGTACTTCGCGGCAACTATCGAAACAGGCAGTAGCCCTGTGCCCGCTTTGCCTGAGGCCGCAGTAGTGAGTTACGATGGGGTGAGTTATATTTTCATTCAAAAGGCAACAAACGAATTTGGTTGGGTGGAAGTGGAAACCGGTATTAGTGAATCAGGGTTTACCCATGTTATTTTGCCCGCTGATTTTGATAGAAGTGCCCCTGTGGTAACCCGGGGGCTTATTCATTACTCAGCATACTTAAAAATGCAGAAGGGCATGACGATCACTAACCTTAGTAATAGTGAGATTTTAATTTATATCCTTGGCTTTATTGCTCAGTCACTTTTTGGCGCGCGCACGGTGGTGCAATGGGTGCAATCAGAGCGTGCCGGGCGGGTTGTATCACCAACATGGTTTTGGATTTTCAGTTTAAGTGGCTCCATATTATTTCTTGTTTATGGATTGCTGCGAAAGGATGTAGTCATTCTGGTTGGACAAACTCTCTCGTTCTATATTTATGTACGCAACCTTCAGTTAAAACAGGTATGGAGTAAACTCCACGTTATGTTCAGAATAGGGATAGTGCCTATTCCATTTGTACTGATGGGCTGGATGTGGTGGGTAACCCCGCAGAATTTTCAACACATTTTTAGAGAAACAAACTTTGCGGATGTGGCGTTGCTTGTGGGCGGTGTTGGGCAATTATTATTGAATTTGCGATACCTGTACCAATGGTATTTTTCCGAGAAGGCCCGGCAATCGCTTTTACCCTTGGGGTTCTGGATAATAAGTGCGGTGGCTTCGTTAATGGTAGTTTATTACGGCATCAGGCGCAATGATCCGGTTTTGCTTACAGCACAAAGTTTAGGTTTTGCGGTTTACCTTCGCAACATCTGGTTTGCCTTGCACACCCGTGCAGTTGTAAAGCAATAACCTATCTTGCACCATGGCCGATTGGAAACCGATTTGTGATAGCACGGTGCAGGAGTTCATCTTTAAGAATGAACATGCCGATGAACGTGAATTGGTGCTGCAACACAAAATCCTTTTCAACCTCCCGGCAAAATTAATCGCAGAACAAATTGCTGGCAGACGAAAGGCCAGGNAAAAACTTCCACTCTGGTACAACACGCGCGGCATTGTTTATCCGCCTGCGCTTAACCTGGAGCAATCGTCATCGCAGGCAACAGCAAAATTTAAAGCGTCATTTCTTAAAACAGAAGCCCAGGCAAGCGCGTTAATTGACCTTACCGGTGGCTTTGGTGTAGATTCATTCTACTTTTCANAAAAATTTGAGAGTGTTATTTATGTGGAGCCGAATGCAGAGTTGCTATCCAGGGTTCAGCATAATCATGCACAATTAGGGGTAGCCCCGATTCAACACCTTCACTCCACAGCAGAAGAATGTGTTAAATCTGTTTCGGGCAATCCTGTTTTTTACCTCGATCCCTCGCGCAGAGATGAAAATTCCAGAAAGATTTTTCGCTTAAGCGATTGCGTGCCTGACATAACACATTTGCAAAAGTTACTTTTTGATAGAAGCGAGTGGGTGTTGCTGAAGGCTTCGCCCTTGCTGGATATTCAACAGGGATTGCGTGAGGTTGCTCATGTAAAAACAGTAATTGCACTTTCGGTTGAAAATGAGATGAAGGAATTACTATTTCTTTCGCATAAAGGGTTTAAGGCAAATCCATTGTGGATTGCAATCGATCTGGATCAGGAAGGGAATATAAAATCAAAGTTTCCTTTTCTGTATGAACAAGAGGCTGCAGCAACTGCACCCATGGGCGAACCACAACAATACCTCTATGAACCCAATGTTGCTATAATGAAAACCGGTGCGTTCAAGTTAACAGCAGCCCTGTTTGGACTAACGAAACTGGCCACCAACACGCATTTATACACAGGCACAACATGGATAAAGGATTTCCCAGGGCGTGTTTTTAGAATTGAANATACTAAATCCTTCCGCGGATGATCTGAAAAATTGTTACCCAACAACCGGGCGCATACCGCTATTCGCAACTATCCGCTAACGGCACACCAACTCATGAAAAAACTCAGGCTTGATGAAGGTGGTGAGATGTTTGTGTGGGGCTTTAGCACAACCAAAACGAAGCATGTAGCCCTGTGCAAACAACTTCTTTAGATAGCGGTAAGTTGTAAGGATTTACTTTTGATGCATTACAACCGTTTTCGCTACTAACTGTTAGTAACAAACAAAATTTTTATTGGGGATAGAGTGACAAATCCAAATACAATACCTGTAAATTGGTGGTTCACTTTACAATAATTTTTTAAAACCACTACCTTAGAAATGCAGGCGGATCAGCAGTTGGGGTTGTATCGCCCCGAATTTGAAAAAGATTCTTGTGGTGTTGGCTTTATCGCCAACATGAAAGGAAACAAGTCGCACCAGATTGTAAGCGATGCACTAACCATGCTGGAGCGCATGGAGCATCGCGGAGCATGTGGTTGCGAACCCAACACGGGCGATGGGGCCGGCATTTTAATTCAAGTGCCGCATGAATTTNTTATTTCAGAGTGCAGCAAGCTTGGGTTTAAACTTCCTGAGTTTGGAAGCTATGGAGTAGGGCTTGTGTTTTTTCCGCGCGATGCCAAAGTGCGTGAAGAATGCCGCAAGGTGCTGGATCGGCAAATCAAANAAATGAAAATGACCTTGTTGGGGTATCGCATTTTACCCACCAACAACAAAGATCTGGGCGAAACAGCGTTGAATGCAGAGCCGGTAATGGAACAGGTATTCATCAAACGGCCCGATAAAATTTCTAACCCCGATGATTTTGAACGCAAACTTTTCATCTTACGGAAATACACCACCCACATTATTACCGAGTCGGTAAAGGGTGTTGATAATAAATTTTATTTCTCTTCACTTTCCTACAAAACCATAGCGTACAAAGGCATGGTTACATCCGGCNAATTGCGACCTTACTTTGCAGACCTGGAGCACGAAGATGTGGTGTCAGCCCTGGCAGTTATTCATTCACGCTTTTCCACAAACACGTTTCCTTCGTGGCGATTGGCACAACCGTTTCGCTACATTGCGCACAATGGGGAGATCAATACCGTACGTGGAAACATAAATTGGCTCAACTCCAAAGAAGCATTCTTCTCTTCAAAATATTTTACACGCGAAGAGTTGGACATGATTCTGCCGATCTGCAATCCCNGGCAATCCGATTCATCCAATCTTGACAATGCCATTGAGTTGCTTGTGCATGCCGGTCGTTCGTTGCCGCATGTTATGATGATGCTGATTCCCGAAGCATGGGATGGTAACGAAAGCATGAGCCAGGAGAAGCGCGACTTCTACGAATACCATGCTAACCTGATGGAACCATGGGACGGCCCCGCCTCCATTACATTTACCGATGGAAAAATTATTGGTGCTACGCTTGATCGGAACGGACTTCGGCCATCGCGGTTTGTTGTTACTGATGACGATATGGTGATTATGGCTTCAGAGGTCGGTGTGTTAGATGTGGATCCCGCCAAGGTAGTAACCAAGGGACGCCTGCAACCGNGAAAAATGTTTGTAGTGGACATGGAGCAAGGGCGCATTGTAAGTGATGATGNNGTGAAGAAAGAAATCTGCAACCGCCAGCCTTACGGGAAGTGGTTGCGCGAAAATAAAGTGCGCTTATTGGATTTGCCCGAGCCGGGAGGAAGTTTTCATAAATACGACCCGGTTACTNTTTTGAAAAGACAAATTTCATTTGGTTATACATCCGAAGACCTGCGAGTTATTTTAACACAAATGTGTGAAACGGGTAAGGAAGCTTTGGGCTCGATGGGTAACGATACACCATTGGCCGTGCTTTCCAAACAAGCGCAGCATTTAAGCAGTTACTTCAAGCAACTTTTTGCGCAAGTAACCAATCCGCCTATCGATCCGATTCGCGAACGCTTGGTTATGTCGTTGGTATCGCATGTGGGCGGGTCGCTGAATTTACTGGAAGAGTCACCTGAACATTGCATCACCTTAGAGTTACCCACACCGGTGTTAACTAATAATGAGATAGAGCGGATCCGTTACATCGACCATCGCCACCTGCAAACCAAAACCATTTACACCTATTTTAAAGCCGATGGCCGGGCAGGCTCGCTCGAGAAAGGATTGAACCGCGTATGTCAATATGTTACAGATGCCATTGAAGATGGCTTCACGATTATAATTCTTTCCGACAGAAGTTTTGATAGCGGCCATGCGCAGATACCATCGTTGCTGGCAGTAGCAGCTGTACATCATGATTTGATCCGCAAAGGATTAAGAGGAAAAATAGGGTTGCTGGTAGAAGCAGGTGATGTGTGGGAAACCCATCACTATGCAACCCTGCTTGGCTATGGTGCCTCGGGTGTAAATCCTTACCTCGTGTACCAGACCATTCACGATATGAAGAAGCGAAATGTGTTGAAGGAAGATTTATCGGAAGAAAAGGCAATAACGAATTACAAGAAAGCGGTAGCCGGTGAGTTGTTGAAGATTATGAGCAAGATGGGTATCTCAACACTTCAATCGTATCATGGAGCACAGATTTTTGAAGCACTCGGCATACATCCGGAGGTAATTGATCAATACTTTGTAGGAACGGTTTCTCGTATTGGTGGATTGAAGTTGGACGACATTGCCCTGGAGGCGCTGGCCAAGCACCGGCTTGCTTTCCCCACAACGGCAAATGCGTTGCCCNGCCTGGCGGTAGGTGGTGTATATCAATGGAAACAACGAGGCGAAGTTCACTTATTCAATCCGCAAACTATTCACCTGTTGCAACAATCAACCAAAGTGAATGATTATGCGTTGTTTAAAAAATATTCAAACCTTATTAACGATCAGAGCGAACGGGCTATTACCCTGCGCAGCTTGCTTAAATTCAAANAGGGGAAGTCCATTCCGATTAGTGAAGTAGAATCGAAAGAAAGCATTTTCAAACGATTCGCTACCGGGGCCATGTCGTTTGGATCTATTTCATACGAAGCACACAGTACCTTGGCGATTGCGATGAATCGCATTGGAGGAAAGAGCAACAGTGGCGAAGGGNGTGAAGACGAGGCCCGCTTCGTGCCAAAAGAAGATGGTACCTGGGAAAATTCGGCTATTAAACAAGTTGCTTCCGGTCGGTTTGGTGTAACGAGTTATTACCTCACCAATGCAAAAGAACTGCAGATTAAAATGGCGCAAGGCGCCAAGCCGNGTGAAGGCGGTCAACTCNCCGGCCATAAAGTAGATGAGTGGATTGGGCGTGTGCGCCACTCTACTCCGGGTGTAGGATTAATTTCGCCACCACCACATCATGATATTTATTCCATTGAAGATTTAGCACAACTCATTTATGATTTAAAGAATGCGAATCGCGAGGCGCGCATTAGTGTTAAGCTGGTAAGCGAAGCGGGTGTGGGCACGATTGCCTCAGGAGTAGCGAAAGCACATGCCGATGTAATTCTGATTGCCGGGCATGATGGTGGAACGGGGGCATCACCCATTAGCTCTATTCGCCATGCGGGTTTACCCTGGGAGCTTGGGTTGGCAGAAGCCCATCAGACATTAGTGCGAAACAAACTGCGCGGCCGTGTTGTGTTGCAAGCCGATGGACAAATTCGTACGGGGCGTGATTTGGCTATTGCTGCCTTGCTTGGCGCGGAAGAATGGGGTGTAGCAACAGCCGCGCTGGTAACAACAGGTTGTATTATGATGCGCAAGTGCCATCTTAACACATGCCCCGTGGGTGTGGCCACACAAAATAAAGAACTGCGTGCACTCTTTACTGGTAAACCCGAATATGTGGTAAACCTGTTTACATTCCTGGCCGAGGAGTTGCGCGAAATTATGGCCGAGTTGGGATTCAGAACTGTAAATGAAATGGTTGGGCAGGCCGATCGCCTTGAATTATCCGACAACGAGGATCATTGGAAATATCAGAACCTGGATCTTTCACCACTCCTGTTTAAGGAACCCATGAGTTTAGATACCGCCCTGTTCAAACAAGAAGAACAAGATCATGGAATTGAAAATGTATTGGATAGAAAGTTAATTCATTTGGCTGAACCAGCTTTAAAGAAGGCGGAGCCTGTGCGTGGATCATTCACCATTACAAACCAGGATCGGGCAGTAGGAGCCATGCTCAGCAATGAAATTTCAAAAATTTATCTGNGGCCGGGTTTACCACTGNATACCGTGCGTGTAAAGTTTACCGGCACAGCCGGACAAAGTTTTGGAGCTTTTGTAACCGGAGGTGTTACGTTCGAGTTAGCGGGCGATGCAAATGATTACTTCGGAAAAGGATTGTCAGGGGGTAAATTGGTTTTATATCCTTCATCGGCCGCAACGTTTAATCCCTCANAAAATATTATTGTAGGTAACGTGGCCTTTNTTGGAGCCACCTCTGGCCAGGCATTCATTAAAGGAATGGCTGGCGAACGGTTTGCAGTACGCAACTCAGGCGTAAAGGTGGTAGTAGAAGGTGTGGGCGATCATGGGTGCGAATACATGACCGGAGGAATCGTTGTGGTGCTGGGCGATACAGGAAGAAATTTTGCTGCGGGAATGAGTGGCGGTGTTGCCTACGTGTGGGATGTAAACAAAACATTTGTGAAAAACTGCAACATGGAAATGGTATTGCTCGATACCCTGAATGAAGAAGATGAGCAGTTACTTCACCACATGATAGAGCAACACCATCAACACACCAACAGCGAAGTAGCTGCGCATATTTTAGGCTATTGGACCAGTGCTTTTAAAAACTTTTTAAAGGTAATGCCAATCGACTACAAAGCGGTGTTGGAAAAACAANAAGCAGAAAAGAAAGCTTCGATACAAACTACATTGGGCAATACAGATTTTAAATTTTCATCAAACTGAAGATTTGAGATTCAAGATTTAAAATTCAAAATTGGATAAGAGTTTTGAATCTTGAATTTCGGAATCTTAAATTTTGAATTGGATTATGGGTAAACCAACAGGGTTTTTAGAACAGCAACGAGAATTGCCGGGCAAACGCGATCCCAAAAACGGATTAACGATTACAACGAAGTTGACCCGGTAATTGATGAGAAGATAACCGTACAGCAAGCTTCGCGCTGTATGGATTGTGGTATTCCTTTTGCCACCAGGGTTGTCCGCTGGGCAATATCATTCCGGATTTTAACGATGCCGTGTACCAGGAAAACTGGAAACTTGCCTATGAAATTCTGATTTCAACCAACAACTTTCCCGAGTTTACCGGGCGAATTTGTCCTGCCCCTGCGAAGCTTCGTGTGTGCTGGGAATTAATAAGCCACCCGTAACGATCGAGTACATTGAGAAGTCGATTATTGAAAGAGCGTTTCAGGATGGGTATGTAAAACCGCGCATACCGGCAACACGCACCAATAAAAAAGTGGCGGTTGTAGGATCGGGCCCTGCAGGGTTGGCAGCGGCCGCACAATTAAATTATGCAGGCCATTGGGTAACTGTGTTTGAGCGTGCCGATGAAATAGGTGGCTTATTACGCTATGGCATTCCTGATTTTAAGTTGGATAAACAAGTGGTTGACCGCAGGGTTCACGATGATTGAAGAAGGTGTGAAGTTTCAGACGAATGCGAATGTGGGTGTAAACATTTCGGTTGAGCAATTGAAAGATGAGTTTGATGCCATTCTGTTGTGTGGAGGGTCAACCATTCCGCGCGATTTGCCAATCCCCGGAAGGGAATTGAAAGGCATACACTTTGCCATGGATTTTTAACACAACAAAACAGACGGGTAGCGGGCAAGAAAGTAAACGCGGAAGAAATCTGGGCAACCGGAAAAAATGTGGTGGTGATAGGCGGTGGTGATACCGGCTCGGATTGTGTAGGCACCTCTAACCGGCATGGAGCAAAGTCGGTAACGCAAATTGAAATTTTACCGAAGCCACCAAAGGAAAGAACTATTGCAATGCCGTGGCCAAACTGGCCCATGATTTTGAGAACATCCACTTCGCACGAAGAAGGTTGTGAACGCAACTGGTCCATCATTACCAAAGCATTTGTGGGCGATGAGCAGGGCAACCTGAAAGCCCTGAAGATTGCTGAGGTGGAAATGAAACAGGAACCGGGTAAACCATCTGCACTTGTGGAAGTGCCCGGTACGGAAAAAGAAATTCCATGTGAGTTGGTATTGCTTGCAATGGGGTTTTTACATCCGCAACAAAATGGCATGTTAGAACAATTAGGAGTTGACAGAGATGAACGAGGCAATGTGAAAGCAACCCGTTACCTTACATCGGTAGAAGGTGTATTTGCCGCTGGCGATATGCGCAGGGGACAATCATTGGTGGTGTGGGCGATAAGTGAGGGCCGCGAAGCGGCCCGTGTGGTAGATCAATACCTGGAAGGGCAATCGGCTTTGGATGCAAAAGAAGTTGGGATATTGAGTTTGATCAAATAGACTCCATCATCCACCTGCTTTCAAATAGTTTAATGTAACAGTTTCCTCGCGCGTTAATCCACGATGTTTTNNTCCCTTGCTGGCCTTGTTCCATTTTGACCGAAACGTACCGGTTGACCAATCGGATAAAATGGAAGGATGGATGTAACTTGAACGACATACCGTGGGTGTGTTGCCCAAGTCTGCAGCAACTGTTTTTACAACATCGTTGGCTACGCGTTTGCGTGCTTTTTCAGTATCGGGGTCTAATTGTTTTGAAAGCCGGAAGGCTGTTTTCCAGGTTGCCGCCCAGGTACGAAAATCTTTTGCGGTTATGTTAGTATGTTCTGGAGTAATGGCATCCAGGTATTCGTTAATGTGGTTGGCCTTTACATCGTAGTCTTTCCCATTTTTATCATGATACCGGAACAAATCCTGGTTTTTGTTTTTACCACCCACTTCACCCGATGCCTGAATAATTTTTACAAGATCATCTTCCCAGATTCTTCGCTTCCAGAGCTTCCCGGATTTTCCTACAAACTCAAATACGGCATCGCCTGTACCTTCGGCATTCGCTGACCGATCAATAATCATATGGCCTTCTTTCAATGTAGTGAGGCCGTACGAATTATTTTGTTTGGCATACTCATCATTCCCAACCCGGAAGTGGTACAAATCAATTAGTTTAATAATCAAGGCCACCACTTTTTCTTTTGGCATACCGTGTAGCTTTAAATCGCGGGTTACTTCTTTGCGGATGCCAGGCAGCATTTCTGCAAAACCAACCATGCTGTCAAACTTTTCGGTTGCGCGGGCCAATGTCCAGCTTTCGTGATAGCGGTATTGAAGCCGCCCTTTNACATCTTTACCTGTAGCTTGCAGGTGGGCCGTGGCATCCATGGAAATCCATACATCTACCCAGGCCGGAGGCAGCACCAGTTTGTTGCAACGATCAATCACTTTCTGGTTTGAAATTTTNTTACCCCGATGATCGAAGTAATGCCAGGCTAACTTTTTGCCGGCCTTTGCTTTTTTNCTGGATATGCCTTTTTCTGCATTTGTGCTATGCATTGATGCGACTGGAAATTGAAAATACTGAATGTTGTGCTAGGAAACAATTTGAAAGACTACAAGTCTTAAGTAAGCGGTGAGTGGTTTTGGGCTATGCATAAGATAAATTTGAAAAGTCGATAACTGAACTTGTCCGTTAGCTATTTTTACAGCGACCAATACACCATGAAAAAATCCATCTCAAAACATACCCTTAGTGTGCATGCCGGGTCCATTGGCGATCCGCTCTTTGGCGGGGTAGTTACGCCCATCTATCCTTCATCGGCCTACGATTATGAAGCTGAAGTGCGCTACCCGCGCTACTACAATACACCAAATCAAAAAGCTGTAGTTGAAAAATTAGTGGCCCTTGAAAATGGTGAAGACGGTTTAATCTTCAGTTCGGGCATGGCGGCCATCATGACAAGTATTTTTGGTGTGATGCGGGCCGGAGATCACATTCTGTTTCAGAACGATTTATATGGAGGCACGCACCATGCCGCTTTGCATGAACTGGTACGCTACGGCATGGAATATTCTATGGCCGATGTTTCGGATTTGAAAAGTTTTGAAAAAGCGATTCGGAAANACACAAAAGTGATTTATGTAGAAACCCCCTCTAATCCTTTATTGAAGATTACGGATCTGAAAGCGGTGGCGAAGTTGGCAAAGAAGTACGGCATCATAACAATTATCGACAATACGTTTGCCAGCCCGGTAAATCAAAACCCGATGGACCTGGGCATAGACATTGTTACCCATAGCGGCACGAAATATATTGGCGGCCATAGCGACATCTGCTGCGGGGCGATGGTTTCGTCTAAAAAGCTAACGGAGCAGATTAAGCAAAGCGCCATGCACTTTGGTGGAAGCTTAAATGCACAAACATGCTACCTGGTGGAGCGCAGTTTAAAAACAATTGCGCTTCGGGTGGAAAAGCAAAACGAAAATGCGTTGGCTATTGCGCGATATCTTGAGGAAGAACCCCGTGTGGCTAAAGTCTTTTATCCGNGGCTTAAAAATCATCCCGGTATGCCATCGCAAAAACAAATGCCCGGTGGTTTTGGCGGAATGCTTTCATTTGAAGTAAATGCGGATCCTGATAAGTTTACCAAACGGCTGCACTACATTAAACGGGCTATTAGCCTGGGCGGTGTAGAGTCAACCATTACATCGCCCGCAAAAACATCGCATGCAAAACTTACGGTAGCCGAACGGAAAGCGCTTGGAATCTCAGACAAACTGATGCGTCTTTCAGTAGGTATTGAAGAGGCGGTTGATCTGATAGCGGATATTAAACAGGCGTTATGAATTAACGTTGAATAAGGAAGAACAGGTACCCTGCATAAATACTCAGAAAGATTAACCCTTCCCACCTACTGATTCGCGGACGCTTCCCAACAATTACAGCTACAATCAAGGCGGAAGTGGAGATCAGTACCATGAGGATATCCTGGTTGCTATGATCGCTGAAAGGGATAGGTGTTAACACGGAGGTGAAGCCAAGTATCCATAAAATATTGAAGATGTTGGACCCGATTGCATTGCCTACGGCCATATCGGTATTGTTTTTATAGGCAGCTACGGCCGAGGTGACCAATTCAGGCAGGGAGGTTCCTACAGCCACAATAGTAAGTCCTATTACCGATTCGCTTATCCCAAATAAACGGGCAATTTCGGTAGAACCATTTACTACCCAGTCTCCGCCAAAGTAAAGGGCAACAACACCAATCGCAATAAGCAACACAGATTTTAGCATGGGTTGGGGAGCCTCAGAATTTTCGGGGTTTCGGTTTTTTCGGGCTATCACAAAAATGTAAATCATGAACAATGCAAAGAAGTACAGCATGATGCCGCCTTCTTCGCGGCCAATGGTGTTTGCACCAGAATAAAANATATTAGCATTGGCCAAAAAGCCCAGAAGCAGGGCCGCTAATACGGAGAAAGGAATTTCAATAAAGTAAGTATCGCGGGGAATAGGCAGTGGCCGGATAAGGGCAGCAACTCCTAAAATAATGAGCACATTGGCAATATTGCTTCCTAAGATATTACCCAATCCTAATTCGGCCTGGCCGTTCAGGCTGGCAACGGTGGTAACTAACAGTTCGGGCAGCGAGGTTCCAAACGAAACAATAGTAAGGCCGATTACCATTTCGGAAATCCGTAACCTCCTACCGATGGCGGACGCGCCCACTACCAGCAAATCAGCCCCTTTAATCAGAAAGACAAAGCCAAGTACAAANAGCAAATAGACCATTCGCAGTTAATATAAATAAAATATTTAATTGCAACATGATTCTGATACGAGAAGCTGTGCCTGATGATGCGCTGTACATCATCGACTTTCAACTAAAAATGGCTATGGAAACCGAAAGTTTGCAATTGGATTACCATACGGTAACCAAGGGAGTGCACGCAGTATTTGAAGATCCCTCCAAAGGAGCCTATTATGCAGCCTNNGTGGAAAATGGCAGGGTGGTTGGCAGCCTGTTAACAACCTACGAGTGGAGTGACTGGCGTTTTGGCACGGTGCTCTGGATACAATCCGTTTACCTTGTGCCCGAAGCACGGGGTAAGGGCATATTTAAANAGATGTATCAGCACATCCAGCAACTGGTTACACCGCAATCGGGTTACCGGGGCATTCGGTTATACGTAGATAAAACCAATACCTGCGCGCAACATGTTTATGAACGGCTGGGGATGAACGGAGACCACTACCACNTGTATGAGTGGATGCCTGGGTATTGATTTTCTTTAGTTACCGGTATTGTTTTATGAACGGGCACAAGCGTGACGCTTGTGCCAGATTAATTACCCTTAATCAAATCTCCTGCTTTCTCCGCAATCATAATTACCGGAGCATTGGTATTGCCGCTGGTTAGTGTAGGCATTACTGAGGCATCTACCACGCGCAGGTTGCCAATTCCATGCACCTGCAGTTTATCATTTACCACAGCTAACGCATCGTTACCCATTTTACACGTACCCACCGGATGATATACACATTCGGCACTGCGTTGAATATGATTGAGCAACGCTTCATCGGAATCGCGTTGAGCAGGACAATGCGTTTTAATCCGGTATGGAGCAAAGGCATCGGCTTCCAGAATTTGTAATGCGATTTTTGCTCCCTTCACCATCGTTTCGCGATCTATCGCTTCCGATAAATAGCGTGGGTCAATTATAGGTGCCGCAAATGGATCCGCGGAAGCGAGCGTAAGATAACCNCGGCTTTTTGGATTTACCTGCGTAGGTAAAATAGTGTAGCCATCGGTATGCGGAAAGGTGTTGAGATTAAATAAATCTGCAGTATAATCATTGCCAACATGTGTAGGGGTAAACTGAAATTGCAGATCGGGTTTTGGTTGTGCTGCATCTGACTTAAGGAAGGCACATGCCTCCAAGGGGCCCAGTGTGAGCGGCCCGGTTTTAAACATCGCATATTGCACCAAGGATTGTATTTGCCGGTACCAGGGCATCCAGTGGTTATTACTAATGGGTTTACTGCACAAACTGCTTACCGCGAAGAATAAATGGTCTTGCAGGTTTTGGCCTACTCCGGCTAATTCTTTNTTNACTTCGATGTTGTGTTTTTCCAACACCTCTTTTGGTCCCACCCCNGAAAGCATTAGAAGTTGGGGCGATGCAAATGCCCCTCCGCACAGAATTACTTCTTTTCGTGCAAACACTTTTTCGCAGCAGGTATCGCGAATAAAATATTCAACGCCCGTTGCCTCATCTTTCTCAATCAGAATTTGTTTTACGTGCACTCCGGTATAAACGGTAAGGTTATCGCGCAGTAATACCGGTTTTAAAAATGCATCGGCTGTGCTGCAACGCCTGGCACCTTTAATGGTAAACTGCATGAGTCCGGCTCCTTCCTGTTGGGCTCCGTTAAAATCATCGTTGCAAACAATGCCGGTTTGCGCGCAGGCATCAATAAAAGCTTGTGCCAAGGGTGTTTTATGACGCATGGCATGGGTTACGTGCAAGGGCCCGTTTTTACCATGATATGCGTTTTGAAACTGTTCGTTGTGCTCTGATTTAATAAAGTAGGGGAGCACGTCATCATAACTCCAGCCGGTATTACCCAAACCTGCCCAGTGGTTATAATCAGCGGCATGGCCGCGCACGTAAGCCATTGCGTTGGTGGCGCTGCACCCGCCTAACACTTTGCCCCGCGGATGGTAGAGTTTTCGGTTTTGCAGAAAGGGTTGGGGCGTTGTCCAGTAACAATTCCAATCTACCGAACTGCGATGCAGTTTCATGTAACCACGGGGNATGATGGTTTCCAGTTTTGTGTTTTTTGGCCCGGCTTCTAAAAGCAATACGGTAATGGCCGGATTTTCTGTAAGCCGGTTGGCCAATACACAACCGGCAGAGCCGGCTCCTACTATAATGTAATCGAAAGTCATTCTGAATCTTAACGTACGAAAAAACTTAGAAATTGAAATGAGGAGAAGTATCTATGGGCTAATTCTAACCCGGGACAGCGACCTACCGGTCTGGGATCCTCCGCGTACCTTACAAACCAAATTTATTATTCACATCGGTGTAATAATTNTTTCTGTGCGGATACTTATTCATCCAAACGATGGGAAGATGAAAACAAAATCCACAGGTAAANAAACAAGATTCCAGGAATGGCGCGAGTCTATTGTGTTTGCAGTAGTAGTAGCAACGTTGTTTCGCTGGTCGCTGGCCGAAGCGTTTGTAATCCCCACCGGTTCTATGGAAAACTCATTGCTGGTAGATGACTACTTGTGGGTAAGTAAAATTCACTATGGCCCGCGTACACCCCGCACCCCGTTACAAATCNCCCTTACACATCAAAAAATCTGGGGAACAGAAATACCATCGTATTTAGATTGGATTGAGTTGCCCTCGTACCGTTTGCCGGGATTGCGAAAAGTAAAACGCGGGGAGCCGGTGGTATTTAATACACCTAAAGATTTGCTCGATCCCACGGAAAGACCTGTTGATCTTAAAACTTATCTTGTAAAACGGTGCGTGGCTATTGGTGGTGATGTTGTTCAGATTAAAGATCAGCAGGTGTTTATCAATGGCGAACCAATGATAAATCCATCCGGGATGAAGTTCCGCTACCAGGTTATCACCAATGAAGAATTACACCCGCGCACACTCCATAACCTTGAACTCGACAGCGAAGATTTTTGGTTTTTAGGCAGCACCAATGAGGGCAAGGCAGTTTACAGCATGCTGCTTACCGAAGCCCAGGTGCAAGCCATTAACAGCGCACCTTATAAAATTTCAATCCAGCCAGCTTCAGATGATAAAGGAAGCTTTCCACTTTATCCAAATATGATGAATGATAAATGGACGCTGAACAATTACGGGCCGCTTACCATTCCGCAGAAAGGAATGACAATTATAATAAATGACTCTACGTTAAATTTCTATGGCGAGTTTATTGAGAAATACGAAGGTCTTAATGCGGTAAAAATTGCAAATGGTGAATTAGAAATTGATGGCCGATCAATCACCACCTACACCTTTCAACAAGACTACTATTTTATGATGGGCGATAGCCGCGATAACTCGATCGACTCGCGTTATTGGGGGCTTGTTCCGGAAGATCATATTCTGGGCAAACCATTGTTTATCTGGTTCTCGATAAACAAAGATGGCAAGTGGTTGAACAAAATACGTTGGGAACGGTTAGGAATGATAATCAGATAATTTACATTTCTCACCAGGGAAATTGGGGATTACCCATTCTACATTTCAAGTTTTCTGTTTTTCTTTTTGGCAGAAGGGAACAACACATTGTTAAGAATAAGCCGATAGCCTGGCGAATGCGGATGCATGGATAGATCCGTACTGGCCCTGCGCCAACCGGGCATTCCTTCCGGATCATGACCGCTGTAATACGTCCAATGGCCGCGACCTAATTCGCCATACAAATACCGTGAACGGCCCGCACCTCTATTTTCGCCCAGTACCCATGCGTTGGGCTTAACAAGGGCTGAGTTGAAGGACGATGTTTGTCCGCTGAATTCTTTAATCACCTGTTCATGATTCTGCGTAAGCAACGAAGGCACAATATCCCACTTGGCAGAAAACTGAAACAACTGAAAGTACGATGCAGTTGATTGAAAAAANTCGGGGCCCAGTGCGTTGATGTCAGAAAATTTTCGGCTGGCCGCAGGCTCCAACGAAAAATTTTCGAACGCCAGTGTTTTGGAATAATCAAGTGCAGCATCTTCCTCGCTGCTTAAATCTTTAAAAGAAATACCAGAACCCTCAGCGGCCAGTGCAATATCAAATGTTTCAGCACCCGAACACATCGCAAACAAATAACCACCACCGGCAGTAAATCCTTTTATTTTTTTGGCCACAGAAAGTTTCATATCGGTTACAGAGGCAAACCCTAACCGGGCAGCGGTTTCTTCCTGAATTTTAGCTTGTATTATTGCCGATTCCCTGCGCATAAACCTTCCGTGTTGCCCGGTAAAATCTTCATGGTGCAGATGCAACCAATCAAACCTGGCCAGTTCGTCTTTCAAAATTTCCTCGTCATAAATAATCGTGTATGGAATTTCGGCATAGTCTAACACCAGGATCACAGCGTCACTTTCATCATTGATCAACTCGTTCTTGGGCGAATACACTGCTACGCGCGGGGCAGTTTCCAACCGCACTACATTCATGTTTGCATCCGGCCTTGCTATTTCAGTTAAGATGCTGTTTGTTTTTGCTGCCGAAATCAACTCGTATGAAATGCCACGCACTTTGCATTCGGATAATATATTGTTGTGAAAAGGGATGAGAAAACTTCCGCCCCGGTAATTCAAAAGCCAATCAACAGGCTGGCCTTCTTTNAATGCGAAATATGCCAGGCCATAAGCTTTTAAATGATTACGCTGGCTTTCGTCCATGGGGATAAAGATGGAGTTGGCAAAACCTAACCGCACGATTAAGATCAATCCAAANACCAGGCGCCCCTTCATACTTCTGAATGTCAGGTTTTTNTTGTTCAATCGCAACCCGATTATTTTTAAAAGGAGTTTAAATGCTTTGGTGTAGCACAGGGCATGAATTATTTTTGATTTGTGGTACCTACAAATGTTTTGCGAATCATTGACCAGATAAAGCCGGAGCTAACGTTCAGCGCTTCGCGCAGCAGCGGGCCGGGGTCAAAACGTGAATAAGGTAAACTCGCGCATTACACTTTCGTGGAAGGTGTCGGAATCGGCTCTTGAGCCAGCGCTGAAAGAAACCATTTTAAGAAAATTGCATTCGCGTATTACAGCCGATGGCGAGTTGCAGATTACCGTGCAGGAGAGCCGATCGCAATTGCAAAACAAAGAAGCTACCCTGCAAAAGCTGCAGGAGTTGCTAACCAAAGCCTTTGCGCAGCGCAAAGTTCGCAAAGCCACCAAACCGGGCGCAGGTGCCAAACAAGCCCGGTTAAAATCCAAAAACAACACTCCGAAAAGAAGAAATGGCGCCAAAAGCCAGAGTAAGAAGTTGCTGGCTTGTTCCTGGTAAAACAGCAGGACTCCGTAAATTACCTCAACCAAACAAGCAACCCGTAACCAGCCGCCAGCAACGAGATATAACTATATTTGCGCCTTGAAACTCATTTAGAACTGTTATGCGCCTCGGACAATTAGCCCGAAAACTTTCGGTAAGACCTTCGCAGATTGTTGATCTGCTGGCAAAAGACCAGCAATTTTTAGAAGATGGATCAAACGCTAAATTAAGCGATGACCTGGTAAAGCAGATTGTATTGCACTTTGCGCCCGATCGGCTAACTGAAATTATGTTAGTACAAACCCAGGAGGCAGAACCAGAATTGCCACAACAACCAGAAACGGTTATTAACGAAGTGGAGGAACAGCAACCCGAAATTGTTTCTGAAATAAAATCAGAAGGTGAAGAGACGGAGACAATACGCGCACCTAAAGTGGAACTGGCCGGTTTAAAGGTGTTGGGTAAAATTGAGTTACCTGCCCCCGAAAAAGGAAGAACCAAAAGCGGAAGGCGAAACAACCGAAGCAGAGCAAAAACCGAAACGCGAACACAAGAACAAACGCAGAAAGCCCATTGAGCGGACAGAAAAACCGTGGCGCAACCCCATTGCCCTGCAACGCGAAAAGAAGAACGCGAAAAAGAAGAGCGAAAAAACAATTGCTTGAAGAGCAGAAGGAACGCAAGCGACTTAACTATTTAAACAAGATAAAAAACAATACGCCTGTCAAAGCAAACTCGTATTTATGACGAACCTGTTGAGAAGGAGATAACTTCGCAACCAACGGCCAAGCCTCCGCGCACCTGGCTGGGCAAATTTTTAAGATGGCTTAATACCTGATGAAAACGAAAGAGTGCCCTTCTTGTGCGATGGATGTGGACGCTAAAAGTAAAAGCTGCCCGATTTGCAATTACGAATTTCCCGATCGCAACCCGGTAATACGATGGGTGGCCATCCTCTTGATTATCGCTATTCTGCTTGGCCTTTTCTTTTTGCGGAGTTGGTTGTAACTACCCTGCCTGCACTACACCCCTTAAAATACTCAAACGAATTCTTCAACGTTTCAATTGGAGTGGGCGTAAGATCGCGTTCCAGGTAAAAATGTTCAGCGCCTGATTTTACAGCTTGTGTTACAATGCCTTTAATATCAAACACCCCGGTACCCGGGTCGGCCATTTTGGGGAACAAGGCTATCCATTGATCGGATGTGTTGCCATCGCCCGCAAAACGCACCGGCTCTTTTGCATCTTTAATATGTAGCAACTTAAAGCGACCGGGNTAGGCTTTCAAAAACTCAATTGGGCTTGCGCCTCCGGCTGTCATCCAGAAAATGTCCAACTCAAATACCACATACTTTGGGTCGGTGTTCTTCAATAAAACCTCCAGNGGTGTTTGACCATTTTCAGACCAGTGTTCGTAGCCATGGTTGTGATACACAAATGTTAACCCATAATCGGCCATCTTTTTACCAATCTGGTTAAACTCATCGGCAAATTTTTTAAACTGATCTAATGTTTTGCGTTCTTCTGCATTGTTGAGAGCCGGCACAGCTACGTAGCGTGTGCCCAATTGACTCAGGGCTTCCATTGCTGGTTTTAAATTCGTGCGCATGGTACCAAGATCCATGTGTACCGAAGGGGTGGTTAGACCAAAGTCTTTCAGCATGGATTTGATGTCGGCAACAGAGTATCCATAAAATGCATTTCCTTGTATGCCTAACTGGCCGGCAACAGCTTTCCAGCCTTCTTTGGTTTCGTTGGCGCTGAATTCGTATGGGCCAAANAATTCAACTTCTTTATACCCGATTTCGCCCAATGTTTTAAGCGTACCCTTAATGTCTTTGGAGGCCATTTGCGGAATGGTGAATAATTGAATACCCCAGTTCTTTTTCTGCTCTGAGAGTGTTTGGGCTAAAATNCCGGAAACGGGTAATGCGGCTAATGTGGTGCCCGCCAATTGAATAAATCGCCTGCGTGGTATCATATAAAGTGAATTTTAGATTGAAATTTAACCTAAATGGTACACAGTTGCTTTTTTAGGAGGATGATTTTTTAACAGGATTTATTTGATAATAATTTTACTTGTGAAATACGCCTTGAAAAAGTAAGTTTAACAAATGAAAAAGTTGGTTTTTATTATCGATGACGACCCGGTGTACCTGAATTTTATGCAAGGACACTTTAAACAGATGCCGGATTTTGAAACGCGGGTATTTCAATCGGGGCCCGATGGCATTGCTGCGCTGGAAACCACCAAACCTTACCTGATTATACTCGATCATTTATTTACAAATGCACCAGATAAAACCGGGTTGGATTACCTGAAGGAGATCCGCAAAAAGCAATCCGGTGTTCCGGTTATTTACATCACCGGGTTAAACGATGAAGCGTTGAAAGCCAAGACTAAANAACTGAAAGTAGCTGATCATATTTTAAAGAATGACGCATTTCTGATACACTTACGCACGGCTATGGACAAACTTAATCAGCCTGCTAAAGGAATTCTGAGTAAGCTTTTTAAGAAATAGTGTATAATCATTACGGTAATTCGTACAGTACGTGAAAGCCATACTTTGCCGCACACACGGGCTGCCACATACGCTGGTGCTGGCAGAACAGCCGCTGCCTCCCNTACAACCCGATGAGGTGTTGGTAAAAGTGGCCTATTGTGGTGTAAACTTTCCGGATACACTCCTCATTCAAAACAAATATCAGTTTAAACCGCCACTACCTTTTTCGCCCGGAGGCGAGGTAGCGGGAATTGTTGAAGCTGTGGGAAGCGATGTGAAGCATATAAACGCTGGCGATCGGGTAGTGGGCATGTGTGGTTGGGGTGGTTTTGCAGAATATGCCGTTGTAAAATCCATACGAACCTTTGTGTTGCCCNCGGATATCAACCTGCAAGCTGCTGCGGCCACGTTCTATAATTATGCAACGGCTTATCATGCTTTATCAGACCGGGCGGGGTTAATGCCGGGTGAAAAACTTCTGGTGCTGGGTGCTGCCGGAGGCGCAGGTATGGCTGCCATTGAGTTGGGGAAGTTGATGGGAGCTACGGTTATTGCGGCCGCTTCAGCGGATGATAAACTGAAGTTGTGCCAGCGTAAAGGAGCGGATTATTTGATTAACTATTCGATTCACAATGTGAAAGATGCTGTAAAAGACATTTCGCAAGGAGCAGGCGTTGATGTTATTTTTGATGTGGTAGGTGGAGCGGTGGCTGAAAGCGCCATCCGCGCGATTGCCTGGCGAGGCCGTTATTTAGTGGTTGGTTTTGCTTCAGGAAACGTTCCAACTTTTGCAGCCAATATTCCTTTGCTGAAAGGGGCATCCATAGCAGGAGTTTTCTGGAGTGGCTTTGCAGAAAAAGAACCAGCCAAAAATGCATCCAATATGAATCAGTTGATTCAATGGCACCAGGAAGGAAAAATCAGTCAGCAGATTTATAAAACCTATTCATTGGCAAATGCACCACAAGCTTTACAGGATATGATGGATAGAAAAATTATGGGGAAAGCAGTTGTGCAGATTAGTTAACCGCTATGTCGCAAAGTTTCTATTGAGTGAAAAAATTACCACAAAGTCGCTGAGCCGCAAAGTTTGTAGTCAGAGAATTCTTAGCGCCTTGGCGCCTCTGCGATTAAAAATATCCGATTTAATCAATGAGTAGAAAAATTTTACCGCAAAGTCGCTGAGCCGCAAAGTTTATAGTCAGAGAATTCTTAGCGCCTCCGCGTCTCTGCGGTTAAAAATATCCGATCTAATCAATGAGTAGAAAAATTTTACCACAAAGTCGCTGAGCCGCAAAGTTTGTAGTCAGAGAATTCTTAGCGCCTCCGCGCCTCTGCGGTTAAAAAATATCCGATCTAATCAATGAGTAGAAAAATTTTACTGCAAAGTCGCTGAGCCGCGAAGTTTCAAAGAATTCTTAGCGCCTTCGCGCCTCTGCGGTTAAAAAATCCGATCTAAGGTCAAAGAATTCTTAGCGCCTTCGCGTCTCTGTAGTTAATTCAATTCACTTTAATCAACTCCACTTCAAAAATCAGAACAGAGTATGGTGGAATCTGNNGCCTCCGGCACCCTGATCGCCATAGGCTAATTCTGAAGGTAAATACAATACCCACTTATCACCCTCGCGCATTAGTTGTAAGGCCTCTGTCCAGCCGGCAATTACTTCGGTTACACCAAAGGTTGCAGGCTCACCCCGTTCAATTGAACTATCAAAAGAAGTTCCGTCTAATAGCTTGCCTGCGTAATGTACGGTTACCCGATCGTTAGCCGTTGGCTTTTTACCTGTGCCCGATGTGATGATTTTATATTGCAACCCACTGGCGGTTTCGGTTACACCAGGTTTAGTCTTGTTCTCGGCCAGGAAAGCCAACCCGGTAGCTTTAGCTTTTTCAATCTTTGCCTCCATGGCTTGTTGCATATATACCTGTACAAACATGGCCGCGTCCTCTGGCTTAAGTTGCAGGGAGTCTCCTTTAAACACATCGCGAACACCATACACCAGCGACTCGTAATCGAGCGAATCGGCACCTTGTGCTTTTAAATTNTTGGAAATTAGGATGCCCAGCGAATAACTGGCTTTNTTGTGTGGGTTGCTTAAGTCGGCAGTTTGTGGTTTTTCAACTCTNTCAACCTGCTTTTTCAGGGTTTCAACTTCTGCATTAAGTTGCTGTGTTTTTGCTATCAATTCTTTNTTGGATTGAGCAACTACCGTTACGCTACTTAGTATTAAAACAGGCAGAAAAATTTCATTCGTGATAATCGTTTAATGGCCGCAAAGAAAACAAAACCTCTGGCGAAAGCCAGAGGTTTAACCAATTAACTTTTATCCTGAAAATTATTTAAAAGTTACAACCAGGTTGGAGACAACACTTGGATTATAAGGGCTTAGCGCACCCAACCGGCTAGCCAGAACATCCCAGTCGGCACCGGGTGAGGTGCCTCCGGCTAAAAATCCAGTCTTGTTATCAAAGTAACCGGGNGCAGCGGTATTAACCAGGTATGCATTCAGTAAATTTTGATCTATTTGTGGCCATATGTTGGTAATGGCAGTTGTAAGCACATTCTTGATAGAATTTTGTTTTAACAGTACATCACGATCCGTTTCGTTCAAATTGCTTGGTGGAAGTCCAACTTCGGCAACACCAATATTTTTNACATCATTACCAGCGGCTACAAAGGCCCAGTTATACCCAACATTACCTGAAAAGAGAAACGCATTAGGGTGGTTTGTATTACCCATTACATCTACTACATCACCTTTCTTACCGGCAAACATTTTAAGGGTATTAACCGAGAACAGATTTACAAGCGGGCTCTCTAAAGGCAACCCTGAAATACTTACCTCCATTTGCGCATCATAACCCGATGAACCACCTTCGGTATAATCAATACGGAAGGTAGCGTCTTTAGCATGGTTGTTTTGTAACCGGTTGCAGTTGTATGGTTTTACAATGGCAATGCCTTTTACCTGCGCACGCTTGTTCCAGAAAATCTGAAGTGCCTTTCCGCCATCTTCCGCATTTTCAGAATCGGCATCGGTTAACGTTAATTGGTAATCCCATACCTGACCTTCAAAGGTAGCATCGGCCAGTACCACTAAATTTTTNGTTCGGTTATCCTCTTCGCTGGTGTAGGTAAGGGTTTGAATGCGATCAATTTTATACTTCCGGATACCTTCAATGATATCTTCTACCAACTGCGCAGCACCGTCACCCACAGCAATAAAGGTGTTCAGGTGCAGGTAAATGTCATTACCCCGTAGGGTATCTTCCTTAATTCTACCGGAAGCTCTGCCATTTGCAACACTGTTTGCATTGCTCAGGGAAGAAGGTATTGCCACGCTGAATTTATCGGGCAGCAGACTGGTTTCGGGCTCAACCATCTCGGTGTTTTCGCATGAGGTGAAAATCAGGGAGAAAGTTCCGAGGGCCAACAGAATGAAAATGACTTTTGTTTTCATGGTTTGTGTTTTTGTTATTGTTTTTACGGGGTTTATCCCCTTCATACACTAAAACCCCAAACCCGGCCGGCACCCTTATGGGGAAGAAAAATTTTATTCCACTACGGTGGTATCCGAAATTACAGTAGAAACTGCGAAAAAGCCGGTTGCGCCTGTGGATAGATTGGTGGCCACATTGGCCCTGTCCACATCAAAAATACCCCCGCGCCACTCAGTTTCTGATAACATAGAGCGTAAGTAAGTTCGATAGGAAGCGCTTACCGAATATTTTCGCCTGATGATGGTTGAACCCGCGGGAAACAGAAATGACTTNTTGCCCGGTTTGTAAATTTCATTCACATCAATACTTTTNAAATCGTAAAAAATTACACGACCCAGGCAGGGCATGCAGCCGCTGTTATCTTCTGAAGTAATGGTATGATCGATGTAGTTTGAAATAGTGCCGGTTTCATACAATACCAATTCAAATTGATTGTTCACCATTTTGTATTGAAGCGGAGCGAGTGGCTCTACCGGAACCGAACTATCTGTTGCGTAATATTCTTTTCCCTGTATCTGTATCTCCAGTTTATACTCTTCGCCAAACACAGCCCGAAACGGAGCACTTATATACTCGCCAGGCTGTAAGATGTTTTCATAGAATGAATAGATGACCGCGTCATTTTCCACCACCTGCACCACCGCACCGGTGGCTGGTGTAGGGGCTCCATTCAGTTGTTGGTAAGGGAAGGAGAGGTTTATTTTNTGTGGCACCAGTTCGTTTGTAAGCACAGCTTCTACCACCAACAGGTTGGGNGGCCTTGTATTCAACGGATCGTTAAACCGCTCTTCGCAGGCAAGGAGTAAAAGCAAGATGAGAAAGTAGCGCCAGGGTTTCATTGCCATCTAAAATTATAAGAAACAGAAGGGGTTGCCCGAAAGAGATAAAACTGCGAGATGCTGTACTCGCGGTTTATCAGATCAGACGGTACTTTAAAGTTGTTTGCCGCTTGTGCTTCTTTATTAAAATTAATAAACAAAGGATTTTTCCGGCCATATAAGTTGAATATGGACAACGCAAGTTCATGTTGATACTTCCGCTCATTGTTGCGATTGAGTTTAAAAATTGCCGTAACATCAAGCCGGTGATAGGTAGGCAGGCGTGCATTGTTTTTTCACCGTACACAGGCACTTCAATTCCGTTGTATTGATAGAAACTAATGGGTGCACTATAGGGTGCGCCCGATTGAAGGTTCCAGGAAGAACTTAATTTCCAACGCTGATGGATATCGTACGACAATGAAAAANTTTACCTGGTGCGGCCGGTCAAATAAAGCGTTGTAACTCCGGCCCTGGTTAAGTTCTGAAAAGGTGCGCATGGCCCGCGAAAATGTATAGCCCGCTAATCCGCGCAGGCGCCCCAGGTCTTTNTTAACCAGCAACTCAACGCCATACGATTGTGCCGAGCCAAAGCGCAACTCACCTTCAAAAAANGGATTCAATAAAGTTTCAGCATGTGTTTCAAAATCAATCTGATGTTGCATGTACTTGTAAAANGTTTCGGCACCAAAGGCAATTCCTTTTAAAGGCAGTGAATGGTAATAGCCCAGGCTAAGCTGATCGGCAAGTTGTGGTTGGATATTGATGCTGCTGGGCAGCCATACTTCCAGCGAGGTGAAGGGGCTAACAGAATTTGAAATGAGATGCACATTTTGCACGTTGCGGGTGTATCCTAACTTAATACTTTGGTTATCGGTAACCAGGTATTGAAGCACAATACGAGGCTCAGCGTTAAAAAAGCGTATGTAGGCCTGGCGGGCAGGAAATACGAGGGTATCGGTTACGGCATGTTGCCTGTCAAATTTAAATTCAAAGGCTTCGCCAACATTTGTCCATGAAGTGAATCTTAATCCGTAGTTAATTCCCCAGTGCTTATTCCATTGTACCGAATGATTTCCGTATAGCACCCATTCAATGGATTGCCGCTTTGATACATTTGAACTCTGAACGTTGTTCGTAAAAAGATTTCCCGGATTGAAATTATACCCATTCAGTCCAATCCCAAATGAAATTTCATTTTGAGGTTTAGCAAAGTAGCTGAAATCTGATTTAAGATTGAGATTTGAGATATGCGAATTCCACTTTTGGTTACGCGAAAGGTCCGAATGCAAAAAGTAATCGTAATTGCTGGCAGCGAGGGTCGTGTTAATGAATAGTTTTTCTGAGTGTTGGTTGGTCCACCGGAACGTGCCGGCAGTATTGCTCCATTGAATAGCATTGTTTGCAGCAAAATAGTTGTCGCCNCCGGTGTAGAATGAAAAGTACGCGTGGTTGTTGGCGTTAATTCTGAAATTCACTTTCCCGGTCAGGTCTTGGAAGTTAAATGTACTGATGGCCGGATCAATTTTCTGAAAGAGCCATTTCAGCCGGGAAAATCTTCCGGAGAGTAAGAAAGAACTTGTGTTTTTNTTGATCGGGCCTTCAATGCCCAGCTTGGTAGAGACTAATCCGGTATTTCCCCAAAGTTGAACAACCTGGTCGTTTCCTTTGCGCGTATGAATATCCAGCACAGAAGAGAGCCTGCCGCCAAACATTGCGGGCATGTTGCCTTTGTAAAGCGTAATGTCTGTGGTTGCATCGGGGATAATCGTTGAAAAGACGCCCAGCAAATGGCTCGGATTATAAATAGGCGAATCGTCTATCAGAATCAGATTTTGATCGCGATTGCCNCCNCGCACATAGTAGAATGTAGATCCATCCGATTGCAGTTTAATGCCCGGAACGGTTTCAAGCGATTTGATTACATCCTGCTCGCCCAATAGGGCGGGCCGCTTTTCAACTGTTTCTGGTCGTAACGAAATCTGACTTACGCTTGCTTCGGTTAAAGATATAAGCGGAAGCGCGGTAACAACAATTTCTTTCAGAATGGATAACTCTTCCTGTAAAGCAAAATCCTGCTGATGCGATTCAGACAACTCCAGGGATTGTTCTGTGGCCTTGTATCCCGTATAGGAAATCCGCACAGTGTAATGCCCGCCTGGAATGGTTAACGAAAAGTAGCCATACGAATTGGCAATGGCCCCGGTTTGCAACTGAGGAAGATAAACCGTGGCTCCAATAAGGGCCTCTCCGCTTTTTAAATCTTTTATATAACCGCTTAGGGTTATGGTTTTAGGTTGCTCGGGGGCAACTTGCGCACGCGGGGTAATTACAATCTGATTTTCGAGCGAAACAAACTCGAGGCCGGCCGCTTCGGATAGGGCATTAAGTACAGCGGTTAACGTAGCATTGCTAATGCTAAGAGTAATTTTTCGGTTGGCGGCAATGCTGTTGGGGTTGTATGAAAAACGAACCCCGCTTTGCGCTTCAATTGCCGAAAGTATTTTGGTGATCGGTTTATGCTGAACCTGAATGGAGATCAACTTACCTTCCTGCGCAGAAATATCACCTGCCCATAAAGTTAATGCAAGTAAGAACAGCTTAACCGTCTTCATTCGAAAAGCAGCATCAACAACCCGCGCGGGTAATTTCAATTTTGTTTTTNNTTGAATGGTGTATTCCAGGTTTAGCGTCACCTTCAATACATTTAACACATCGGTAAGATCTTGCTGGTCGAAACGTACGGTAACCAGGCAGGTATCGGGCACGGGCACAGCTATTACAATATTTGCATGGTAAACCTGGTTAAGGGTTTCAACCACAGTTTGCAGGTTGGCTTCGGTAAAGGTAAGTCTGCGGGTTTTCCAGGCATTAAAGTTTACATCGGTATTAATTTCGTTTTGCACGGTTTGTTGCTGCGGGTTATAAACTCCCCGATCGCCAGCCTGGAGCGTGACATGGNNTGACTTATCCGGAGTACTTAATTTAACAGTGCCGGTAGCTACCACTACTTCTAATACCTCGCTTGCATTGTACCCGCGCACGTTAAACGAAGTGCCCAGCACTTCTACGGAGGCGTCCTTTACAGAAATAGTAAAAGGCTTATTGGGGTTATGTGCAACTTCAAANAATGCTTCGCCCTCTAGCGAGATGGAACGATCTGAATGATTGAAAGAGGAACTATAGGTGAGTTTGGAGTTTTGATTTAGTGTAACAAGACTTCCATCCGGTAAAGTTACCTCCTGCGCCACCAGGCCGGTTTCTATAATAGAAAGCCGGGCATTGCTGAAATAATTATATAGAACAACCGAAGCGGCCACCACCATTACCGCNATTGCTACGCGAAGCCAGGTGGCAGAGAATAATGTGCGTACGTTGTTCGTCTTGGGTTTGTCAATTGATTTCAAAAATCGGTTCCACTCCGCGTCCAGATTAAGGTCCGGAACTTGTTTGGTACGATAATATTGATTGGCGATTGAGAACGACTTTTGCACTTTCTGGAAGTGTTGGTTGTTTTCGGCTGTGGCGGCAATCCATGCCCTGAGCNNCTGTTGTTCTTCCTCAGCCGAGGTTTCGCCAGTCAGCGATCGTGCAATCAGGTTGTCAATATCGTTTTCTTCGTAGTTCACAATTTCTCTTGTATCATAACACGGTAACCTGCAAATACCCTTATCATGCCTGAAAAATAAATAACAAGATGGTTAGAAATTCACGCAGATGCTCCCTCAAAACATGCAAGGCTTTAGACATCTGGGCTTCTACCGTTTTTATTGAAATTCCAAGTTTATCGGCTATTTCAGAATATTTTAACCCTTCCATTCGGTTCATTTCAAAAACCTCCCTGCATTTTTCGGGCAAGGATTGAATAGCGGCCTCTATCAATTGCTCCACNTCGGCCGTTTCAATTGTAGTATTGGTTTCTGAAAAGGCTTCTCCAGGCACTTCCTCCAGAGAAACCAGTTTCTTCTTATCACGCAGGTAGTTTAGGCTTCGGTTGCGCACCGCAGTAAATAAATAACTTCGGTGTTGCGTACCGGGCGGAAGCGTATCGAATTTTTCCCAAACGGAAATAAAAACCTCATGTACCAGATTTCGCGATTCCTCCCAATCGCCTGTGTACTTCATTGCAAACAGGCAGAGGGGCTTAAAAGCTCGCGAAAAATAGTTTCATATAAGCGCAGGTCTTTAGCCAAACCGATCTGGAATTGCTTCTAAAGTATTAAAAATCCAGCGAAAATTGAATCGGACAAATTAGCTTTGTTTGGAATAAATAATTTTGGTCATGAACAAGCGTGCTTTTCTCAAAAACGTTGGGTTGCTTTCGTTAAGTAGTTTGCCATTGTGGGATGTGCTGGCAAAAGCCAACGAACGTACCGCCACGCTTTCTGCGGAAGCAGTAGCCGGTAATGAAGATTTCTGGGCCACCGTTCGGGGTGGCTATAAACTAAAGCCCGATTACATTAATCTCGAAAACGGATACTACTGTTTTCAGCCGCAGGAAATTCTGGAGCACTACATCAATCACATTCGGGAAGTGAATTACCAGGCTTCGTATTATATGCGTACTGTGCAATGGGAAAATAAACGGAAGGTAGCGGCTAAACTGGCTGAGCTTGCAGGATGCTCGCCCGAAGAGTTGATTATTACACGCAACACGACCGAATCGCTGGATATGATTATTGGCGGTATTCGCTGGAAGGCAGGTGATGAAGCGGTTATGGCCGAACAGGATTATGGCTCGATGCTCAACCATTTTAAACTCATGGAGAAGAAGCATGGCATTGTAAATAAAATCGTTTCGGTGCCCAACCACCCGCAATCGGATGAGGAAATCGTAAAGCTTTATGAAAGGGCCATTACACCCAAAACAAAACTGCTGATGGTTTGCCACATGATTAACATTACAGGGCAAATTTTACCGGTAAGAAAAATCTGCGACATGGCACATGCCAAAGGAGTGGAGGTAATGGTAGATGGTGCGCACGCATTTGCTCACCTTAATTTTACTATTCCTGATTTGGGCTGCGATTATTATGGCTCCAGTTTGCACAAGTGGTTAAGTGTGCCCTTGGGGGCTGGCATTTTGTACGTANAAAAAGGGAAGGCTGCTAATGTATGGCCGTTGTTGGCCTCGCCCTCGTCCGATCCAACGGATATTTACAGTTTAAATCAAACCGGAACACACCCCGTGCATACCGATTTGGCCATTGGCAATGCGATTGATTTTTATTTAAAAATTGGCCGCGATCGCAAGGAAGAACGCCTGCGGTATTTACAAACGTATTGGACCAGCAAGGTTCGCAACCTGCCCCACATACGCGTAAATACACCCGAAGATCCTAAACGCCACGCAGGGATTGGCAACGTAGGTGTTGAGGGAATGAAACCACAGGATCTTGCCGATACACTTTTANAAAAATACAAAATTTTTACCGTTGCGATTGACGGGGCCGGAGTGCACGGATGCCGCATTACGCCAAATGTTTACACCACCACCCAGGAGTTGGATACATTTGTGGCAGCCCTCAAAGACCTTGGATAACCGATTTTTAGTCGAAAATGAGGCCTGGGGTTACCGGTAGATCAACAAACGGTTAATAATGCACTTACCTGTTGAACCTCAGGGGATTCATTTGCGTTATTTGTACTAACAACAACCACTAATTGTATGTTACAATCACCTAAGCTGGCTATCCTGCAAAGCCTGGACGCTATGGACAAGGTGCAAATGGAAGAGGTGCTTATCTACATTAAGGGCCTTCTTAACAAGCCTGAANAAACTTCGGATTACAAAACCTTCAAGAAAGAAGCGATGAAGGAAATCCGGCAGGCATTGCGCCAGGAGAAAGGTCGCAAGAAATTGCGATTAGCTATTTAAAGCCTTCGGGCTTTAGGCAACACAGGTGGCTCTTACGCACCTGATAGAAAATTCTTCTCTCAAATGGCTGGCCGTTGTTTTTCAACTTTCAGCGAAATCAATTATACTTCACATAATTCTCCCACTTATCAATCACTTCTACAAAGTCACTGGGGAGCTCTGAATCGAATTGCATAAACTGGTTGCTTACCGGGTGGATAAACCCTAATGTTTTGGCATGCAGCGCCTGGCGCGGAATAATTTTAAAGCAGTTTTCAACAAATTGCTTGTACTTCGAAAATACTGTGCCTTTGATAATTTCATTTCCACCGTACATGGCATCGTTAAACAACGGGTGGCCCAGGTATTTCATATGTGCGCGAATCTGATGTGTGCGGCCTGTCTCCAGTTTGCATTCAATCAATGAAACATACCGCAGGTCTTTCAATAGTTTAAAATGCGTAATGGCATGCCGGCCAAAATCACCCTCGGGAAAAGCCACGGTTACACGCCTGTCTTTTAAACTTCGGCCTACGTGTACGTTGATGGTGCCTTGGGGCGGATCGGGAATGCCCCACACAATGGCCTGGTACGTGCGTTCAATGCTGTGATCAAAAAATTGTTTTGCCAGCGAGTTCATGGCAATTTCAGTTTTGGCAATCACCAATAACCCCGAAGTGTCTTTATCAATGCGGTGTACTAATCCGGGCCGGCCTTCATTGCCTTTCATTTCGGGTAAATTCTGAAAGTGGTAGGTAAGCGCATTTACCAATGTGCCGCTCCAGTTTTGATATGCCGGATGCACCACCATGCCAGCGGCTTTGTTTACCACTAATACATGCTCATCTTCAAATACAATGTTGAGCGGAATGTTTTCCGGAACCACATCGGTATCGCGGGGAGGCTCGGGCAGCGAAACGGTAATTACATCATGTGGATGTATTTTGTAATTGGGCTTGATGGTTTTTTCATTCACTCTCACAAAACCATTGTGAATGCCATCTTGTATTTTAGTGCGGGTTACATTGGGTAGCCGATCCATCAAAAACTTATCGATGCGAATAAGGCTTTGTTTGGCATCGGCCACAATGCGATGATGTTCAAACAAATCGTCTTCATCATCATCCGGTAAATCCACTGGGTGTGTCACAGAATAGTATCAATCGGGCAAAGGTAGCTTATTTATGATTGCCATCATTATGCCGTAATTCCAACAACACGCATCCTTACTGAATAAGTAATTGAATGTTCAGGTAAGCGGATAAGTTTGTAATTTGCGGCTTAATTTTTAATAGCGTACATGAAGAATAGCTGGTTCGTTGTGCTGAGTGTGATCGCCTGCTCGTGCAACAAAATTTCTGGTCAATTTTCTTCCGGTAAGGAGTTGGGTGTTGTGGACTTAAAACTCAAAGAGGCATCGGGCCTGGTGGCAAGCGCAGTACATCCCGGATACTATTGGTCACATAACGATAGCGGAAATAGTGCCGAATTATTTCTGATAGATACCAACGCGCAGATTGTAACCACCGTGGTGCTGGCCAAGGTAAATAATCGCGATTGGGAAGATATTACCCTGNGGGCTGGCCCCGACCCTGGCAAATCGTATTTGTATGTGGGCGACATTGGAGATAACGATGCAAAATATCCGTATAAGATTATTTACCGGCTGGAGGAGCCCGCGCAATTAGAAAACCACGTTGTTAACGAGTTTGATACACTTTATATTCAACTGCCTGATGGTGCACGCGATACAGAAACCCTGATGGTTGATCCGATTTCATCGGATATGTTTATTGTTTCAAAGCGCGAAGATTCAGTAAGGTTGTATCAGTTTGCTAACACCTGGAAATCGGGCGATACCATTACGGCAGAAATGAAAATTAAGATGCCTTATTTCAATACCGTGTCAGCCGATATATCGGNNCTGATGGCAGTGAAGTATTGCTGAAAAATTATGATCATGTTTACTATTGGAAGCGTAAAGGGAGTGAGTCGATTGCAGATTTGCTGAAACAAACTCCATCAGAACTTGCTTACAAACCTGAAAAACAAGGAGAGAGTATTGCCTGGAGTCGGGATGGTTCGGGATACTATACATTGAGCGAATCCAGCAAAAGAAGCGCGCAGTTGCTGTTTTATAAGAGAAAGTAAATTTGGGCAAGCCAATCGCTTATGATTGTCGTTTAATTAACTCCTGTGTAAACTGAATCAGATTTTGTTTTTGAGCCGAGTCTGGTATTGAATTAAGTTTTTCAAATCCTTTTAAGAAGTAGTCTGCTATTTTCTTTTCAGCTAGCGATGCAATGCCAAGTTGATCGTAAACGGCTGTAATTGCTTTTACTTTTTTGCTTATTGAATTTTTAGCATTCAGCCAAAACTCAAGCTCGCGTTTTTGGTGGCCATGTGCTTTTTCTTTGGCTTTGATGAGCAGGTAAGTTTTTTTATTGGCAATAATATCTCCCCCNACCTGTTTGCCGAATTTNTTCTTATCGGCATACACATCCAGTAAGTCGTCTTTTAACTGAAAACCAATCCCAATCAGGGTGCCAAATTCCCGCAAGGCAATTCGTTCTGCTTCCGGGGCTTTGGCTAATAACGCGCCTAACTCCAAGCTGAAACCCAAGAGCACGGCCGTTTTCAGTTTAATCATTTCCAGGTACCTGGCTTCGGTAACGTTGGTTGTTGTTTCAAACTCCATATCCCACTGCTGGCCTTCGCACACTTCTGTTATACATTTGTTGAAGAGCGAAAGCGCCAGGGGCAATGTTTCTTTGTCCAGATCCAGAAACATGTCATAAACTTTTACCAGCATCACATCGCCCGAAAGAATGGCCGTGTTCACGTTCCACTTTTCATGTACCGTGGCCTTGCCTCTGCGCAAGGGGGCCTTGTCCATAATATCATCGTGCATTAAAGTAAAATTATGAAGGGCCTCTACGGCAACGGCATATTTCAGAATTTTTTCCACATCGTTCCGGTAGAGCGAATAGGCTAGCGTAACCAGTAACGGACGCATGCGTTTTCCTCCCAATGCCATAATATACCGGATGGGCTCGTATAAAGATTTTGGTTGAGAACCAAAGGATTGTTTTTTTATTTCAGATTCAATGAGTGAAAGTAAATCCTTCATTATCGGTATAGACTAATACTTAAGTATCTTTATTTAGAAATCATCTTCAGTATAATACGACTTTGTTTCAAAGCTTAAATCAATCAACCTCCGGTCGACATCGGTCTTTTTAATTCGCACCTGAACTTTATCGCCCAAACGATAGATTTTNTTNCTTCTCCTACCAATTACACGGTAATTCTTTTCATCAAATTCATAGTAATCGTCTTTCATGTCGGCCATGCGTACCATGCCTTCGCATTTAGTTTCTATAATTTCTACAAAAACACCAAAATCGGTTACTCCGGAAATGATACCCTCGTAAATCTTATTTTCGGCCAGGCTCATAAACTCCACTTGCTTGTATTTGATGGAGGCGCGTTCGGCATCGGCAGCACGCTTTTCACGTTCGGATGAGTGAACACATTTGTCTTCGTATTGTTTTTTGTTTACCGATTTCCCTTTGTCAAGGTAGTGTTGTAACAAGCGGTGCACCATCATATCGGGGTATCTGCGAATGGGNGAAGTAAAGTGGGTATAATGATCAAACGCCAATCCGAAGTGACCCTTGGCATCGGTGGTGTATTTGGCTTTGGCCATAGCCCGCACGGCTAACGATTGTAACACATTTTGTTCGGGCTTGCCTTCAATGGTATCCATCAGTTTGTTGAGCGAGCGTGAGATAGAAGCGCTTTCCAATTGCAGGGTGTGTCCAAATTGTTTGGCAAACCGCGCAAAGTCTTCCACTCTTTCCTGGTCGGGCAAATCGTGGGTGCGGTAAACAAAGGTGTTTTTCTCTTCACCTTTTTTCATTTTAAACACATAGGTAGCTACCGCCCGGTTGGCCAACAGCATAAATTCTTCAATCAGTTTGTGTGCGTCTTTTCGGATTTTAGGAACTACGGCCAACGGTTTTCCTCTTTCATCCAGCTTAAACTTTACTTCGGTAGTTTCAAAGTTTACAGCTCCTTTCTTAAATCTTTCTTTGCGTAGTATATGATGAAGTTCGTTCAGAATCTTTAATTCCTCCGCAAAGATTCCTGCTCCGGTTTCAATTACTTCCTGTGCTTGTTCGTAAGTAAAGCGGTGGTTGGAGTGAATAACCGTTCGGCCAAACCACTCTTTATGTATTTTCCCTTTGGCATCCATTTCAAACACGGCTGCAAACGTAAGTTTATCTTCATTGGGCCGTAGCGAACACAAAGCATTTGATAACCGTTCGGGCAACATGGGCACCGTGCGATCTACCAGGTAAACCGAAGTGGCGCGATCAAACGCATCTTCATCCAGTGCGGTGCCAGGTTGTACGTAGTGGGTTACATCAGCAATGTGCACCCCGATTTCGTAGTTGCCATTTTCAAGTTTGCGAAAGGAGATGGCATCATCAAAATCTTTCGCGTCTTCCGGGTCGATGGTAAATGTTAAAACCCCACGAAAGTCCCAGCGTTTNTTGATTTCTTCGGGCGTAATTCCTTCACTGATTTTTTCTGATTCCTGTAATACATTTTCCGGAAACCGAAAGGGCAGTTCAAACTCGGCCATGATGGAATGAATCTCGGCCTCGTTCTCACCAGTCTTACCGAGTATTTCTACCACCTTTGCTTCCGGNCTTTTATCGCGGCTGGGCCACTTCACTACTTCAAATAAAACCTTGTCGTTGGCGGTAGCGCCATTCAGGTTTTCGGATAGATAAAAATCCTGGTAGATTTTTTTAAAATCGGGAACAACAAAACCAAAATTGCGCGATAATTCAACCCGCCCTACAAACCGGTTGCGGCCCCGTTTTATGATATTGGATACGCGCCCTTCCGGATTTTCGCCTGATCGTTTATTAAACACTTCAACTTCTACCGTATCGCCATGAATGGCTGTGGCCAAATCGGCCGAACGAACATAAATGTCTTTTTTGCCTTCCACNCCGGTTGTTACATACGCAAATCTTGGGTTTACATGATCTACCACCCCGGTAATCGTGCTCACATTTTTAGTGCTTTTGAAATGACCGTTGCTTAGTTGTGTAACCTCGCCCTCATCAATCAGCACATCCAACAACTTAAANAGATCCTCTATCAGCGACTTCTTCTTTAGTTTGAATTTTCTGATTAACTGTTCAACACTATACGTTTTTCCATTCGATTCTTCCAACAACTGAATCATGGAAGAATACAGGCTGCTGCGCTCTTTCTTGTCGCGCTTTGCTTTCTTTTCTTTAAATTTCTTTTTACTCATAATTTTATTAAGCGAACACAGGGATTGCGGAGTTTAATACCCGTTACTTACTCATTTGATGCTATCAATAAGCGGGGCTCGCTGTGGTTAAGTATTTACGATGTTACCAGGGGGNATAATTGGCAAGCCTTTCATTTTTAAATACAGTTGGGCCACGGCCACTACATCACCAATGCAGTATTCTGCAATTTTTTTAAGNTCGCCCTGGCTATGATACACTTCACTTACCATAGAGCCATCCATTATGCCTTTGCTGGTTGGAATATCAAAAATGGAGGCAAGCAAATCAAGGGAAGTATAATGCTTGAAGTCGCCAAATTTCCACATCTCCATGGTATCCAAATGACCTATTTCCCACGGTTTTTTGCCCGACATATTCAAAACAACTGGAATGGGTAAATTGTTCACTAATGATCTGCGGCAGATATATGGGAAGTCAAACTCTTTGCCGTTGTGGGCACACAACTTTACGGTAGCCCCCATCTTTTCCAGCACCTCGCTAAATTCAATAAGTAGTTTNTTNTCGTTATGATCTGCAAAGTATCGGGTGCGTAACCCCAGCACGCCATTTTGTTCGGTGTATTTGCCAATACCGATTACAATTATTTTTCCAAACTCGGCATAAATACCAGCGCGATCCTCAAATAAGGCAGCATCGGTTTGTGGTTCGTCCCGTTTAAAAAAGGTGGCCTTACGTGCCCATTGGGTTTTGAGGCGCTCGCTCAGGTCATCGTAATGATTTACTACCCGAACGGTTTCGATATCGAGAAATAAAACATCTTTCAGTTCGGCATGCATTATAAATCAGATTACTCCTTTAAAGATACGGATTAAAATCAAAGCTTGTATTAAGAGTGCAGCACCCCTCTTTGTTTAACTCTTTTATATACATGAGATTTTCTTCACTGATGGAGCCGGGCACAAAGACAAACCTGCGGTCGTAAATCTGATTGCCAATGTAATAGCTCACCCAATATTCATTGTTCAGATGAAAAAGTTTTTCATCTAATGGTTCTACCATTACCGATTCATTGGCCGGAACCGTTTCGAGAAAGTGCCGCAGCGTGGAGGTACGTTGTGCTTTGCCTTCTTTTTCGCCATAGCCTTTACTGGCTACCAATGTGTTTTCTATTGGGAAGGGGTTGTTGTTAATCAGATATACTTTCCACTCGTTCTGATTCAGGATGTTTTTCGCGCACAACCGCCAGTGTTACATGTTTTACTTCCGGAATTTCAATGTCTTTTTCATAATTCAGCAGAGATCCATTTCAAACAGGGAAGTAAGTTTTTCTTTTAACACTATCTTTACTAATTCAAAATTTTGTGATGCGCCTAATTCCTTTTCCATAGAGGTTACTGCTTTATCGGCAATGCCGCAAGGTACTATATTGGCAAAGTAATCTAAGTTTGTGTTAACATTAAAAGCGAGGCCATGCATGGTTACCCATCGACTTGTTTTTACACCCAGCGCACAAATCTTGCGGGCTTTTTTNTCATCATCACAATCTAACCATACCCCGGTAAGTCCAGGTATTCTTCCTGCTGTTATTCCAAACTCACTTATTGTTTGAATCACTGATTCTTCGAGCAGGCGCATGTATTTGTGGATGTCGGTAAAAAAATTCTCCAGGTCAATAACCGGATACACCACAATTTGCCCCGGGCCATGATAGGTTATATCGCCTCCACGGTTGATGTGGTAGTAAGTGGCATCCAGGGTGTAAAGATTCTCTTTGTTAACCAAAAGGTTTTTNTCATCACCGCTTTTCCCAAGGGTATATACGTGCGGATGTTCGCAGAATAGCAGGTAGTTATTTGTTTCCTGAAGGCTATCAGGCGGTTGAAGATTGTTGGTTCGGTTTGCGGCTTTTATTTCGAGGATAGCCTGAAACAAGGTGGTTTGGTAATCCCAGGCTTGTTTATAATCAACAAGACCTAAATCAATGAATTTTGTTTTTTTATTGAGTATGGTGTTCAAGTTATTAATCCTTACTTCATACGGCCCAGTTCTTCCTTGACAAATTCAATGGCTTCCAACGGCTCAGCTTCTACACCATTCTCTTTGGCAAGAAATAGTGAAATCCAATCGGTAAGATGAATCAGGTAATAGTATTGTTCCAGCAGGGAAGCGCCTTCGGCCACAATATCAATAATTGGGTAAGATCGTTTCTCAAAAACAGGGCGGCATATTTCCATTCGTTTTTCCACCCGCTGATGATCGTGATCGGAATACAAATAAACAACCTGGGCGTGTTGCAGTACCGCCTCCGGAAATTGCCAGCCGGCAATCTCGTTGTGGTTCATCTCTGGAAAGGTGTTGACGTGGGCCAGTTGTTTGGCATTTTCATTAATTTGATTTTGAAAACGAATGGCCATTGCCTTTAGTCGTTCATCGCAATAAATAACAGGCAGTTTTCCTTTCAGCTTNTTAGCGATTAATTCCGCCTCAGATTGAATTGCTTTTTCGCACCGGTTGATATGCTCAATGGCATTTTCGGTTTCTTTCATAAAAGCGGCTCCAATCAGGTTGGTATGATAAAGGGCAAACAATAATGAAATCATCATATAACCAAGATTGCCGCGCGGGCTATTGGTTTCTCCNGGAATCTGAATCCAATACAGATTATATTCTTTGGCAAGTTCCAATAATTTGCCGCCCGAGGTGATGCAAATAACATGTGCCCGCTTTAGCATGGCTTTTTGCACCGCAGCCAGCGTTTCTTCCGTATCGCCACTATATGAACAAGCAATAAATAACGTATGCGGACTAACAAACTGCGGAATATTATACCCNTTGCACACAGTTATCGGAATAGGAACCCGCCCAAATGTAAGCGACTCAACCAGGTTGGCTCCAATACCCGATGCCCCCATACCCGTAATAAGGATGTTTCGAATGTCGCTACCGGGCCGAACCAAATCAACGGATTGACCGATTTTTAAGGCGTGGGCCAGTTGTCGTGTAAAACCTTCTATTAGTTTCTTCATTCCGGGTTTTGTAAATTCAGAAGTTCAAAGGTAGTAACATTTGCATGAGCGATAAAATTCAAAAAGGGAAAGAGGGCGAAGACCTGGCCGCTAAATTTTTGCAGCAACAAGGCTATGAAATTTTGGTGCGTAACTACCGTTATAAGCGTTCGGAAATTGATTTAATTGTGCGCAAAGGGGGATGGCTGGTGTTTGTAGAAGTAAAGATGCGGTCGAGCAACGCCTTTGGCTACCCCGAAGAGTTTGTTGATTACCAGAAAGCTAAAAATATTGTGTACGGTGCAGAGCAGTACACATACGAAAATAAATATGAAGGCAATGTGCGGTATGATGTGGTGGCGATTACCATGCGCTACGATAAGCCCGAGATCAGGCATTTTGAAGACGCGTTTTATTAATTGATGCGCTATTTCGAATAGATCTCTTTTCCTTTTTCATCCCATTCTTTGCGCACATAGGGTCGAACTCCTTTTTCGAAAGGTTCTTTGGGGTAGGCGATTATGCGCTTACGTTTTCCGTTTGGATAGTTTTCGATCCAGTCATTTACACGCTCGCCCCAATGAAATTCACCTTGCACGGCTACCTGCCCGTTTTCGTGGAAAAATAATAGTAGCCTTCTTTTTCACCGTACTCAATGGGGGTAATTTCTTTTAGTTTTTCTTTCGGTTGGATCGTAATATGTAACCAACGACTCCTTGGGCCAGCCCTTATAATATTTTTCTTTGTCCTCTACTAAATCCTGCCGGTCGTAGCGCATCCAGCGTCCGTGTTTGGTTCCTTTAAAGAAAATACCTTCTTCAATTACATTTTCGCCCACCATTCTTTTGTACGGGCCATGTGCCAATACACCTTTCTTCACGTCAAACGCGGTTATACTTGTTTTACGCAATTCCTTGCGGGTGAAATCGTACCAGTACACATCGCGCGCAAAGCCGGTGGGCTTATCTGGTTTTTTCAATACATAGAAAAGCTCTACGGTCATTTTATCGCCAAACCCTTTTCGTGTAAAAGCTTTNTTGGTTTTTATGCCATAATAAACTTTGCGCCTGGGCTTTTTCTTTTTGGTAGGAATTGGTTCTTCATTCTCATCTAATTCCAGCAACGTAAAGGGTTTGTCGGTATCGAAAGTAAACTGACCTTCCTGCACGGTAGGCTGTACCTGGGCCTGGGCTGTGCCAATAATAAACAATGCAAGTAAAAGGAGGCGCTGCATATTTTCTGATAACAAAACGAAGTTATGGAAAATATATTTTAATCGGGTGGGCAATCAATAGCAGGCAATTCTCAAAAGAATTGCCTGCTGGGCTTTGTAGTGTTTACCCCACCATTTCCACACTACGCTTGATAAAATTAGTTAAATCGGCCCCGGTAAGCAGGTTTTGCGACAGCAAGGCTAAATCGTAAACCTGTTTGGCTAACCTGGTTTTCTGTTCTTCTGTTTCGGCTTTCAGAATTTTTTGAACTAATGCATGGTTGCCATTAACAGCCACATTGTAGCTGTCGGGCATGGCACCCATAAAACTATACATGCCACCACCTCCGGTTTTTTGCATGTCTTTCATTCTGCGCATCCACTCGCTTAGGGTAATTGTTACAGGCATATCTTCTGGCGAAAGCGATTCGATAGCCACCGTCATGTTGGTGTTATTAATGGCTGTTTCAAANACTTTCTTCACCGTTTCTTCTTCTTCTTTCGTTAGCACACTGGCCACATTTTCATCTTTGGCAATCAGTTTGTCGATGGTCTCACTATCCACCCGCTTTAGTTGGGTTTTTTCCAGTTTTTGTTCCAGGTGATTAATGAAGTGGCTATCAATCATGCCATCCAGCACCAGCACATCGTAGGCCCGGTTTTTTGCAATCTCAATAAAGGCGTGTTGCTTATCAGTATTGGTGGTGTACAGATATACTACATTTTTGTCTTTATCGGTTTGATTGGGCTTTGTCTTTTCTTCGTATTCCTTAAAAGTAAAATACTTACCGTCTGTGTTTTTAAGAAGAGCAAATTCCTTAGCCTTTTCATAAAACTTCTCATCGCTGATGATGCCGTATTTTACAAAAACACTTATATCATCCCACTTTTTCTCAAACTCCGCGCGGTCTTTGATAAACATATCCACCAGTTTATCGGCCACTTTNTTAGTTATGTGGGCACTGATCTTTTTNACGTTGGCATCGCTTTGTAAATAACTGCGCGAAACATTAAGCGGAATATCGGGCGAATCCAATACACCATGCAGCAACATTAAAAAGTCGGGCACAACATCTTTAACTTCATCGGTAATAAAAACCTGGCGCGAATAGAGTTGAATTTTGTTGCGCTGAATTTCAAAGTCATTTTTGATTTTGGGGAAGTAGAGCACNCCGGTTAAATTAAACGGATAATCTACATTGAGGTGAATCCAGAACAGCGGGTCTTCGCTAAACGGATAAAGTTCTTTGTAAAACTTCAGGTAGTCTTCATCTTTTAGTTCCAGCGGAGCTTTTGTCCAGATAGGCGAAGTGTTGTTGATGATGCGATCGGAAGTAATCGTTTTATACGTTGGCTTGTTATCTTTATCCACGCCATCTTCAACGCTTTCTTCTTTTGTGCCGAATTTTATTTCTACCGGAAGAAACTTACAGTACTTTTCAAGAATGCCCTTCAGGCGATATTCATCTAAAAATTCTTCTGAGTCGGCATTGATGTGCAGGATCACATCGGTACCCCGTGTTTTNTTATTGGCCGCGGTTAATTCAAATTCAGTAGAACCATCGCACGCCCACCGGGTTGCTTCTGTGTTTTCCTTAAATGATTTTGAGATCACTTCTACTGTATCGGCCACCATAAAGGCCGAGTAGAAGCCCAAACCAAACTTACCAATAATGTCTTTTGCATCGGTTTTGTCTTTGAATTTTTCTACAAACTCGGTGGCTCCGGAAAAGGCAATCTGGTTGATGTATTTCTTAATCTCCTCGGCTGTCATGCCCAGGCCCTTATCGCTTACGGTAATGGTTTTGTTTTTNTTGTCGAAGCTTACTTCGATTTTCACATCGCCCAGTTCGCCATTAAATTCTCCCAACGAAGCCAGTTTTTTNAATTTCTGGGTGGCATCTACGGCATTGCTCACCAACTCGCGCAAAAAGATTTCGTGGTCGGAATACAGGAATTTCTTGATAATGGGAAAGATGTTCTCGGTATGAATAGAAATGGTACCTTTTTCAGCAGTTGTCATAATTGTCAGGATTTTAACTATTTAACTTGTTTCAGTCGGCCTTCAAATCATAAGCCAGTTGGGTTATGTGTGCCATGATGACAGAAAAAAGCCGGGTTAACCGGCTCTATTCCTCTTCGCTTGTAATGGCGTTGTTTTTATTGCCTACTTCAATTTCTTCTCCGTCTCTGTTCAAAAAGTGAAACTCGGTAATGCCCAGTGAACTGTCTCGTACCAGGGTTAACCATTTTTTGTATTTGAANAAGAACTTTACCCGTTTGGAAATAATGCCTTTGGTATAGTAGGCATATAAAAACGGGTGGAGGGCCAGCACCAGGTTGGTTTCATTCTGTTTAATGAACAGGTGATCCAGGTGTTGTTCAATCTGGTCGGTTATCAGAATGGTTGCTGCTATGCTTCCGCTGCCGTTACAGGTAGGGCAAACCTCTTTGGTAACAATGTTCATCTGCGGGCGCACGCGCTCGCGGGTAATCTGCATCAGGCCAAACTTGGAAAGTGGAAGTACAGTGTGCTTGGCACGATCCAGGNNCTCCATAGCCTCCTTCATGGCATTATAAATTACGCGCTTGTTATCGGCACTGCGCATATCTATAAAATCTACCACAATAATGCCGCCCATATCGCGCAGGCGCAACTGGCGCGCTACTTCTTTGGCCGCTTCAATATTTACCGACACCGCGGTGGTTTCCTGATTTTCTTCGCGGTTGGATTTATTGCCGCTGTTTACATCAATTACGTGCAGTGCTTCGGTGTGTTCAATAATCAGGTAGCCGCCTCCGCGCAAACTTACGGTTTGCCCAAAGGCCGACTTAATTTGTTTTTCAATTCCGTAATGCTCAAAAATTTTGGCCTTGCCGGAATAGAGTTTTACGATCTTTTCTTTTTCGGGGGCAATGTTGTGAATGTAGCCCTTTACTTCTTCAAAGATCTTTTTGTCGTCCACATGCACATTGTCGAACGACTCGTTCAGCACATCGCGCAGTACCGAAGATGTTTTACTTAGCTCCCCGATCATTTTATCGCGCGGGTTGCCATCTACCAGGCGGGTTACCCCTTCTTCCCAGGTTTTAACTAAGGTGCGCAGATCTTTATCTAACTCAGCCACCTCTTTGCCCTCGGCCACCGTGCGAATAATTACACCAAAGTTTTCGGGTTTGATTGACTGGATAAGACGCTGCAGGCGCTTACGCTCTTCGCTGCTGGAAATGCGTTTGGAAACATTTACTCCGTTGCCGAAGGGTACCAACACGAGGTAGCGTCCGGCAATGGATAACTCGCACGAAAGTCGCGGGCCTTTGGTAGAAATTGGTTCTTTTACTACCTGTACCGGAATGAAATGGCCTTTGGAAAGTTGCTGGCCAATTTTGCCATGCTTATCAATGTCTTTNTCAACATGAAACTTATCCAGCTTGCCNCCGGTAATCTTTTTAGATTTTACCAGTTTGGTGAATTTCTGAAGCGAATTAAATTTTGGGCCGAGGTCCAGGTAATGCAANAACGCATCCTTTTCGTACCCGATATCAATAAACGCTGCATTAAGTCCTTGTACTACTTTTTTAACAGTACCCAGGTAAATATCACCAACTATAAACTTGTTGCTTCCTTCATCTTCATGAAATTCAACAAGCTGTTTGTCTTTAAGAAGGGCTATGCGACATCCGTTCTGAGTAGCACTGATTATAAGTTCGTTACTCAAAACTTTAAAAATTTAAACCTTAAGCCCCTCTCTTTTTGGAAGGGGCTTTAAGGCGGGTTTTATTTCTTCTTATGTCTGTTTTTTCTCAAACGCTTCTTGCGCTTGTGAGTAGCCATTTTGTGTTTCTTTCTTTTCTTACCACTTGGCATAATGCTTTTGGTTTTTGTTCTGCAACTGCAGAACGGGGTTGAACAATTATTTATCTAAATCTTTCAGATACGAATCGGCCGTGGCTTGCACAGCCGGATCTTTATCCAATGTTTTTACTAATTCAAACTGCTGGCGTGCTTTTTCTTTATTGCCCTTATTTTGATACGCAATACCCAGCAACAGGGCACCCTGTACATGATTGGGGTTAACAGTCTTTAATTCTTCCAGCCGCTCGATTGCCCGATCGTACTGCCTGGACTGTATAGCCAGCATACCCGTATTGAAGAGTGCAAATTCGTTTTTNGGATCCTGGGCCAGTACTTCGCGCAACAAGGCAACCCCNTGCGGAGGGTTGGATGTAAAGTAAGTCATGGCAATTTTTGTTTTGGCTTCCAGGTTTTTGGAATCTGCTTCCATGACCTTGCCTAACCAAGCGCGTACCTTTTCTGCCAGTTCTTCTTGCCGTGCAGGTTCCATGGCGAAGGTATACGCTTCGTAGTAGCTGTTGCCGGCTTTCAAAAANCTTTCCGTTGTGTTAAAGAACGTTGCTGCCTGCTCTGCGAACCACGCAGCACTATCAAACTGACCTGCTTGCGTATAAAGGGTTCTCAGAGAGTCGGCAAAGATAGCATTTTTTTGATTTGACGAATTCGATTGAAACTGGGCGCGGATGCCTTTGATGGTGGCCGATAGGGTAGCGGGCACTGCAGCGTGGCCAGCACCTTGTGCGGCTGCATCCGGGGCGGCTTCCTGTAACTGGCTTTCATTTTCAACTACCGATTTGGGCAACATAAAAATGAGCACCACCAGCAGGGCCGCTACAACAACTAAAATAATACGGGTCTTCAGCATGCAATCTTGCCTTCAGCCAATCCTTACCTTTGGTAAATCAACTATTTGGTTTCAGCCAGTTGTTTTACTTTCTCGCTGTTTTTAATCTTGTTGATGAAAATCTTGGCCGGCTTAAAGCTGGGGATATAATGCTCGTCAATTACAATGGCTGTATTGCGGGAAATATTGCGGGCAATCTTCTTCTTTCGCTTTTTATTAATAAAACTGCCGAAGCCGCGCACATAAATATTGTGGCCGCCCGCCATGTTAGATTTTACAATGTTAAAAAATGCTTCTACGGTAGCAGATACATCGGCTTTGTCAATTCCGGTTTTTTCAGCGATTTGGTTGATTACGTCAGCTTTGGTCACGGCTTAAAAATGTTTTATATGAATTGTAATTACTTGTACTTTCTAAAAATCAGGGCTGCAAATTTAACCGAGTTTCGGCAATCGCAAAATGAAATTATTGATTATCACCCACATGGAATCCGGATTTGCGACCGGCAGTCGAAACATTCGCTGCGAAACCGCCTTTTGGGCACCTTATGCCCAAATGCGGATAGCTTTGTTCAACCTGGTTAACCTTAAAAATAAACGCCAGGCGCAAAACAATTGATTTTTGCGCTTTCACGATATTTCAAAATTTTTGAATGAGTAAATCAGTTTTTGCAAACCGGATTATTGACTGGTACGATCGAAACAAGCGCGATCTGCCCTGGCGCCATACCCGCGATCCTTACAAAATCTGGCTTTCAGAAATTATTTTGCAACAAACACGTGTGGCACAAGGCCTGCCTTATTACCTCGCTTTTGTAAAACAATATCCATCGGTTAAAAAACTGGCGGCCGCCNCCCAGAATGAAGTGCTGCGGCTTTGGCAAGGATTGGGTTATTACGCGCGTGCGCGAAATTTGCATGCGTGCGCCAAANAAGTGGTTGCCGAATTTCATGGAAAATTTCCGGGCTCTTATAAAGAACTTTTAACCCTGCCCGGTGTGGGTAGCTATACAGCTGCGGCAATTGCATCAATTGCTTTTAACGAGCCCGTGGCTGTGGTAGATGGCAATGTGTTTCGGGTGTTGGCCCGTGTTNTTGGAATAACAGAAAACATTGCATCAGCAAAAGGANAAAAAAGTTTCTTTGAAAAAGCAAATGAGCTAATTCATAGTGGAGCGCCCGGCATTTTTAATCAGGCCTTAATGGAGTTTGGCGCGCTGCAGTGTACACCGGTAGGCCCAGCCTGCACACATTGTACGCTTGCGCGAATATGTGTGGCAAAGACTCAGAATTTACAAACACAACTCCCCGTTAAACAAACACGATTCAACGTAAGAGTGCGATATTTATATTATATCGTAATGCGAAAAGGAAATAGCCTGTTTCTGCGTTTGCGAAAACCAGGAGATATCTGGAGCGGGTTATATGATTTCTACTTGTTGGAGGAAAGCAGCTTGGTAACAGCACCGCAACTTNTTAAAAAACATAGCCTTAAAAATGCCATTGTACGCGTAAGCAAAGAGTACAAGCATATTTTATCGCACCAGAAATTGGTGGTTCGGTTTATTGAGGCCGACAGAAGCCTGATTGGACAAAAGCAGGTGAAGGCAGCAGGCTTGCAACTATATTCCAAAAAACAAGTGGAACAATTGCCAAAGCCGGTTTTAATTTTGAGGTACCTTCAAGACGAGGGTTATTTAGAATAATGGTTACTTTTGAAATTTATAACCAGGAATTAGCGTTCATTCTAGTGTGGTCCATCGCATAGAAACAAAACAAATAAATATATGTCAGGAGTAAACAAAGTAATTTTAGTAGGAAGGCTGGGCAAAGACCCGGAGGTAAGAAATCTTGAAAACGGTGCCACGGTTGCCAACTTTACCATGGCAACAAGCGAAACGTACAAGGATCGCAACACAGGCGAAAAAAGGAAATAACCGAGTGGCACAATGTGGTGTTGTGGCGCGGCCTGGCCGATATTGCAGCCAAGTATTTGCACAAAGGCGATCAGGTTTATATTGAAGGCAAGTTGCGCACCCGCAGTTGGGAAAAGGAAGGAGTTACCCGTTACACGACCGAAATAATTGCGGATAATATGACTATGCTGGGTTCACGCCAGGGAGGAGGAAGTTCGGGGGTTCTGTGCCGGCATATAATCAACAGTCGGGCAGCGATGATTTTAAATCGAACGAAAACGCCACGGACGATCTTCCATTCTAATGAAACGATTTATCCAGTGCCCCATGATGTTTTTATTGTGGGGCATATTTTTCTATTGCTCTTTTTGGCTGGCTGCAAGGGAGATTATAAACCAAAACCAAAAGGCTATAACCGGCTGGTTTTACCGGCCGCAGAATATCAGCCCGCACCCGATTCATTACCATACCAGTTTGAATATTCCAAACATGCCCGTTTGTTGGATGACACTTCGTGGATTAGCGAACGCCATTGGATAGAAATTTACTACCCTGAAATAAAAGCCAATATTCACATCACATACAAAAGGCTAACCAGTAAAGAAGACCTGCTTAAAACATTGCTGAACGATGCCTATCGGCTTACCTCCAAACAACAGATAAAAGCATACGCCATCGATGAAGTAAATGTGGTTACACCTTCGGGCAAAACAGCCGTAATTGCTGAAATATCCGGAGATGTGCCCAGCCAGTTTCAATTTACAATGACGGATTCGACCCGGAATTTTTACGTGGTGCCTTGTACTTCAATACAGCCGTACAAAACGATTCGCTGGCCCCGGCCATCGAGTTTATGAAAAAGAAACGATGCATTTTATTAATACGCTGGAGTGGAAGAGTTCTCACTAATTTCATCGCGTAATTTGCTTAGCATTTGTTTTAATGAATGCGTTGAATTATCCATATTGCTCCATACTCCGACAGAGTCAGATTGTCATTCCACAATCTGTGCTTTGAAAGAATAGTATCTACTTTTGAGTAGTGTCAACCTTCTTCCATACATCGCTCGAATTTTTGAAAGGCGTGGGGCCGCAACGGGCCGCTTTGCTGCAAAAGGAATTACACCTGTTTACATTTGGCGACCTGATTCAGTATTATCCGTTTCGCCACGAAGACCGCACTAAATTTTATACGGTAAAAGAAGTGGCCCAGGCCCTTAATGAAATTTCAACCGGCATTCAGCTTAAAGGCACCATTACCGGGTTTCAGGCAGTTGGAACGGGTTATAAGAAACGTTTGCTGGCAACCTTTAAAGATGAAACCGGAAGCGTGGAACTGGTTTGGTTTCAACGCATCAATTGGGTGCTCGATAAAGTAAAGACGAACACACCTTGTATTATTTTCGGCAGGCCTAATCTGTTTGGTAATAAAATCTCAATCGCCCATCCCGAAATTGAAGCTATAACTACTGCAAATGAAAATCGCGGTTACTTACATCCGGTTTATGCAGTAACCGAAAAATTAAAAGCCCGCCATCTGGACAGCAAGTTCATCTCGAAAATGATAACAATACTGTTGCCGTTAGCGCAAAATCATATTCGCGAAACATTACCGGTTTCATTGCTGAAGCAACACAACCTGGCTGATAAACGCACCGCGTTGCAAAACATTCATCTTCCGCAAAGCGAAACTTTGCTGAATCAAGCCCGGTACCGGTTAAAGTTTGAAGAACTCTTTTACATCCAGCTGCGGCTCATAAAAATGAAATTAGTGCGGCAGGATAAGTTTAAAGGAATGGCTTTTGCCGACACCGCTATCCTTACCCGGTTTTACAAAGAACACTTACCCTTTGATTTAACGGAAGCTCAGAAACGGGTAATTCGCGAAATCTATGCCGACATGAAAAGCGGCAAGCAAATGAACCGGTTGTTGCAGGGCGATGTGGGTAGCGGTAAAACCATCGTAGCCTTTATTTGTATGTTGCTGGCAGTAGGCAGTAGCGCGCAAGCAACCTTAATGGCTCCCACCGAAATCCTGGCGCAGCAGCATTATGCCAACCTGAAGAAGTATGCAGATAAAATGGATATTCCCATTGCGTTGCTTACCGGGTCAATCAAGAAAAGTCAGCGCAGACCGATACACGAAGCATTGGAAGAGGGTGCTCTTAAAATATTGGTAGGCACGCATGCCTTGTTGGAAGAAGGAGTAAAGTTTAAACAATTGGGCCTTGCCATTATTGATGAACAACATCGTTTTGGAGTAGCCCAACGATCTAAACTCTGGCAAAAGAACGCAACTGTTTTTCCGCATGTGCTGGTGATGACGGCCACACCCATTCCACGCACATTGGCCATGACATTATATGGCGATCTTGAAATTTCAGTTATTGATGAATTGCCAAAAGGGCGCAAGCCGATTAAGACCACACATCGGTATGATTCGCACCGGCTGCAGGTAAATGGATTTATTCAATCGCAGTTGAATGAAGGCCGGCAGATTTACATTGTGTATCCATTGATTGATGAATCGGAAAAACTTGATCTGAAACATTTAATGGATGGCTACGAGAGTATTAGCCGGGCATTTCCGGATGTGCCCGTAAGCATTGTGCATGGCCAAATGAAACCCGAAGCAAAAGATTACGAAATGGCCCGCTTTGTAAAGGGTGAAACGAAAATAATGGTAGCCACCACCGTAATAGAAGTAGGGGTAGATGTACCGAATGCCTCGGTAATGATTATTGAAAGTGCCGAGCGTTTTGGATTATCGCAATTACATCAACTACGGGGGCGTGTAGGTCGTGGGGCGGAGCAATCGTATTGTATTTTAATGACAGGCGATAAACTCAGTGCCGACTCACGCGTACGCATCGATACCATGGTTAAAACCAATAATGGGTTTGAAATTTCTGAAACCGATTTAAAACTACGTGGCNCGGGCGATTTGATGGGAACACAACAAAGTGGTGCGCTTGATTTATTAATAGCGGATTTGGGAAAAGATGGGGAGATACTTAAGTCGGCCCGCGAAGCAGCAATTGAAATACTAAATGCCGATCCTGCCTTGTCTAAACCAGAAAACCTGGCTGTTCGGCAACAGGTGGATTCATTGAAGCAATCGGTAGTTAACTGGAGTCGCATTAGCTAATCGTTCTTTTATTTCACATGCAATACTTTTAATTTTAAAGACCTGGAATATTCTATGCGTCAGTTTNTTAGCCTGCTTGTGTTGCTGCTCACCACACATNTTTTGCAAGCCCAAACGGGTACTTACTACGTGTCGCACTTTACCCCACCCGATGATCGCATTGATTTCCGGAGTCGTTTCATGCTGCAAACCGGGCAGGGCGAACTTTACTTTGCCAACCGGCAAGGTGTGCTGGAGTTTGATGGAAAAAACTGGAATGAAGCAGAAGTGCCTGGTGCCGTACATGCCCTGGCAGTATTGGGTGATGAGGTGTATGTGGCTGGGGTTGCTGGTGGAGGTAAACTCAATAAAAAGTTGGAGGCACACGGGGCCTACACTTCGCTGTTGGCAGGAAATTTTATTGGAGTAGGGGTGTTGGAAAATCTTGTGTGCTTTCTTGCAAGCGACCAACTCATTGCTTTGGATCCGAAAACCAACCAGGTTCGTTGGACCTTAAAGACCGACAACTCCTACGGTGCATTTTTAGAACTCTTCACCATCGGCAATGAAATCTATCTGCGTTCGTCAAACAGAGGTTTACAGAATGTTCAGGATCAGAAGTTGGTTTCGGCCTCATTCGCTCCTGCCAATCTGATTTTTGCAAACCAGGCGAAGGCTGCTTTGTTAGGCATGGACGATGACCGGGTGTTTGTATTGGAAGAAGGGAAGACCCGCGAGCTTGCATTAAAGGATACCACTTTCCTGGCAAAACACACACTAACAGCAGGTGCCTGGGTAAACGATAACCTGATTGCGCTTGGCACCTTAAAGGGCGGAGTAATTTTTGTGAATGCCACGACAGGTGAAACCGAACAAGTGGTGGACTATTTTAGTGGGTTGCCCGATAACGAGGTGTATGCATTACTTACCGATGGCAATGAAGGTGTTTGGGTGTCGCATGAATATGGCTTTACCCGAATTGCACCGCAGGTTCCCTTTCGTGGGTTCGATCATNTTCCGGGCTTAACAGGTAATTTATTATGTGCTCAAACTTTTAACGGAAATGTGTTTGTGGGTACTACGCTGGGGTTATATGAATTGATTAACAAGGCAGAAGACATTCCTCCACCTACGGAAATAACCACAAAACGAGGTTCCAAAACATACCCCCACCAGGCTCAGGTGCCCGTAGAAACAGGTTATGAGTACAGGCGAATAGCAGGTATTGAAGGCAAGGTTACGCAGCTGACTACTGTAAATAATAAACTGATAGCAATTGGTACAAGTGGATTATTTGAAGTGGAGGGGCATACTTCAAAGCCTGTATTAACCGGTGCCGTGCGCACGGTTNTTTTCTCACCCTTATTACAACAATTAATTGTTGCCACCCCGCAACAAATAAAAACACTGCAGCAGGTTGGTATTACCTGGCAGGAAACATTACTGTTGGATTCAATTCCTGAACCGATTAGCCACGTATTTGAAGATCGTCTGGAAAACGTGTGGCTATGTGGCAAATCCCATATTTACAAAGTTGAAACGGTTGACGGTGATATTACCAACCTTCAGGCCATTGCTATCAGCAATCCCTCGCGCGATGAAACGGTTGGGCTTGCCTATGGAAATGAGGTTTATGTTGCCGCATCGGGGCGGTTTAGTATTTACGATCACAATTCGGCTTTTACAAAATTTGATTCGTTGCCCGGCNCCCGTAAATACTTTGCATCAGGTGGGCATTTCTGGTTTAACGATGGCACGCGTTGGCGCACGGTCGATAGCCGGGTGCAATCACTGAGGCTGGAGTGGCTGGGCATGTTTCCGAACCTACGCTACCTGGCACCCGATCAGGCTGCTAATAACTTGTGGGTGATTACTTCAGCCAACGAATTGTATCGCTTTTCAGGCACTGCAGCCGGAACAGCTACTAATTATCCGCTTTACCTGCGCGAAATAAGAGGACAGGAAATAGGCCTGGCGGGCAAAATTGAAGTGGAAGAACATCAGGGCTCCATAACATTCGATTTTATTCAACCGGCATACCTCGGATTAAACTTAATGCAATACCGCTATCGGGTAAAAGGGTTAAATGCACAATGGTCGGCCTGGTCGTCTTCCAATAACGAAGTGCTTNTTTCCTATTTACCTCCGGGTAAATACCAGTTAATGATTCAATCGCGCGATTTGCTTGGCAATGAATCGAAGGTGGAACAGATCGATTTTAAAGTTTTGCCACCGTATTGGAAGCGGTGGTGGTTTTATGCGCTGGAATTTACGGTGTTCACCTTGCTGGTTGCATTATCCTTGCGCATCGGCCGGGCCAATGCGCGCTACCGGTTTGTAAGCCAGATTTTATCGTTGCTCACCATCGTAATGTTGGTGCAGTTTATGCAAACGGCCATCAGTTCATTAATTGGCATTAAAACATCGCCTGTAATTGATTTTATTATTCAGGTTTTTGTGGCACTGGCTATCTTTCCGGTTGAAATTTTCGCGCGCGATGCGATGATGAAATATGCAGAAGGCAAATACCGCATCCGGCACATTTGGGATAAGGATAAATAACAACTTTAATCAAACGACCCTTTCGGGAATTTTGATTACCTTCACCCATAATCAAAAATCCCCAATTTATGAGAAGTTTACTGTTCTTAGTTGTAGTTGGCCTTACCTTGAACTGCACATCAGAAAAACCAAGAGATACCNCGGCAAATCTTAATCTAAATCCGGAAGAAGATGGTTTTAACCTGGCCGCTTCAGACCCGGCCGCCATACAACTGGCCGATAGTATTATGCATGCGTTAGGCGGCCGTAGCAATTGGGATAAAGTGCGCTTCATCACCTGGAAATCAGCCGATGGATTAGTTAGCTATTATTGGGATAAACAGGAAAAACGGGCACGCGTGGAAGACCAGGGCGATGCTTCCGTTGCACTAATAAATCTATCGACAGGCGAAGCAAAAGCACAGGTTAATGGCAATGATGATCCCGCCAAAGCAGCCCTTTCCAACGCAGCTTTTTCAAGAGCGCTGTACGAACTGGCCTTGCCCTTTCTTACCAAAAGCAAAGATTTTTCCTTGCAATATATGGGCGAAGATACGCTGGCTAAAAAGCGTTACAATTCGTTAGTAATTATTCCGAAAGATTCCACCACCGGCCGCTATAAACTCTTTGTGGATAAAACCGAAAAACTGGTAAGGTATTGGTCGTACTATCCGGCCGCCAGCAATGTTGCTGAGTTTGTTTTACCGTTCGATAACTATCAGAAACAAAATGAAATTATATTATCAAGTAATCGAAGTAACGGCAGTGGCCCAAAAGATGCAAAGATTGAGACTGATCTGGATAAAAAATTATTTACTGAATTTTAATTTATGTTGTTAAACCTGGACTCGGTACCACCCTTCTATAAAAACTATGTAAAGCAGGTTGAAGAAACAGATTTGATTCAGGCACTGCGTATCTCAGGCCATCGCAGCCTGGAGTTACTGCACACCATACCCGATACCAAANAAGATTACAGGTATGCCGAAGGAAAATGGACAATACGCGAAGTACTATGTCACCTGATAGATGCCGAACGCATTTTTGCGTACCGGGCGTTGCGTTTTGCACGAAACGATAAAACTGCCTTGGCGGGATGGGAAGAAAATGAATATGCTCCACAAGCCAATGCTTCAAACAGATCGCTTTCTAAAATTGCTGCGGAGATGGCACACCTGCGCTCCACCACGATCGACCTGTTTGAAGGATTTACTCCAGAAATGTTATCGCGCAAAGGAATTGCCAACAACAATGAACTTTCTGTAAGCGTACTGGGCTTTGTAATTGCAGGCCACGAAACACACCATTGTCATATCTTAAAAGAACGATACCTGAGTTGAGTCATGAGATTTTTGNCTGTTATTNTTTTGCTCACGTTTATGTGGGCCTGTTCGCCACGTAGTTTTATTCTTAAACAAGTAACAAAATCAGAAAAGGATTTACACCACCATGTTGGGTTTGCGTTGTACGATCCGCAGGATAAANAATTCCTGATTCAACACCAGTCCGATCAATATTTTACACCGGCCTCGAACACAAAAATTTTTACGCTTTTTGCCAGCCTGAACCTATTGGGCGATTCAGTAACCGCTTTTCGTTATTTGCCATTGGGCGATTCGTTGATTTTTTGGGGCATGGGTGATCCCTCTTTCCTATATAAAAACGCGTATCAATCGGGCAAAGCCTACCAGTTTCTACAATCCTTTCCAGGTAAACTTTATTTTGCTGCAACAAATTTTTATACCGAACCCCTGGGGCCGGGGTGGGCCTGGAGCGATTATGATTCGTATTACTCGGCCGAGCGTTCTGCTTTTCCTGTTTATGGCAACCTGGTGGAGGTGAAACGTGTGGGTGAAGAATTTTCTACAACACCTGCTTATTTTATGGAACACTTTACGGTTGCTAACCAACAGCGCAATCGGGAAGAAGTAACCCGGGGCCTTGATGATAATCAACTCACCTATTTTACCGGTAAANAATCTAATGGCGAATGGACAATTCCATTTCGCAGCACAACCGATGTGGTAATTGACCTTTTGAGTGATACGCTTAAACGCGAAATACTGGAAGCACCTATTTTGATTTCCGCGGAAGCGAAAACCCTGAAGAGTGTTCCGGTGGATAGCTTATACAAAGTTATGATGCAGGATAGCGATAACTTTATTGCAGAGCAATTGCTGCTGCAATGTGCTGCACTGGTAAGCGATTCGCTAAAGCCCGCCAATGCCATAAAGTATGTAACTGAAAAGTGGCTGGCCGATTTGCCGGATAAGCCGCGGTGGGTGGACGGATCGGGGCTGTCGCGATTTAATTTGTTTACACCGCGGTCTATTGTGGTACTCTGGGATAAAATTTATGCACTGGTGCCGCAGGAAAGACTCTTCAGTTTGTTAGCCGTTGGTGGCCAGAGCGGCACCATTAAAAATTGGTATAAAAACGATATCCCCTATATTTTTGGCAAAACCGGCTCGTTAAATAACAACCATATTCTGAGTGGGTATTTACGTACCCGAACGGGCAGGATTCTTATCTTCAGCTTCATGAATAATAACTACCTTGCCCCAACAAACGAAGTGCGGAAACGCATGGAAGAAGTTTTATTAACAATTTATAACAAGTACTAATCGTAGTTTGGAAATGAAGCACGTATTGCTATGGGTTTTGTGTGTTGGCTTTTTGTCGGCAGGGNCACAGGCACCCGATTTACTGGATATAAAAATCGGGCAGATGATTTTGATTGGAATGCCCAAAGCCGAGGTTGACCCGCTGGTGCTCGATGAAATTAAGCGTGGAAAAGTTGGGGCGTTGATTNTTTTTGAAAAGAATATCCCCAATAAGCCAAATGCATTTGCATCGGTAAAGAGCATGACGTGGACTTACCAGAAAGCGGCATCCATTCCATTATTTATTTGTATAGATCAGGAAGGCGGAAAAGTAAACCGTCTAAAAGAAAAATATGGGTTTACTAAATCGGTAACGGCAGCAGCCCTGGGTAAATCAAAATCGCTTGACTCCGTTCGGTTTTATGCCGATGCTACGGCTGCCACCTTGGCGGGCCTGGGCTTTAATGTAAACTTTGCGCCCGTAGTGGATCTGGCCATCACACAAAATACCGTTATCTATAAACCGGAGCGGGCCTATTCGGCCAACGAAGATACCGTGGCCATGATGGCGAAGGAAGTTGTAAAGATGCATCGTAAATATGGTGTGCTTACAGCGCTTAAACATTTTCCCGGCCACGGCAACTCGAAAGAAGACACCCATTTTGGTGTAGCGGACGTTACCGGCTCCTGGACTGAACGTGAGTTAAAACCTTATCAACTCTTGCTCGATTCTGGTTATGTAGATGCGGTTATGTCAGCACACATCGTAAATAAAAACCTTGATGCAAAAGGGTTGCCCGGAACACTATCGGCCAATATTCTGGATGGGATTTTGCGCAAACGCTTAGGGTTTAATGGCGTGGTATTTTCAGATGATATGCAGATGCACGCCATCTCCAAAAACTTTGGGTTGGAAGAGTCCATTCGATTGGCGATTAATGCCGGGNTTGATGTGATGTGCTTTTCAAACAATATTGCAGGGAGCGATGAACGCACCGTTGATAAAGTGCATGGCATTATCAAAAAACTGGTTCAAAACGGACAGATCACTCCGGCACGAATTGATGAATCGTTTCAACGTATTCTGCAACTAAAAGCCCGGATGGGCAATCGCGATGTGGCTGCTTACANNAAGCAGAGATTGCCAAACTGCAGAATGCGTTGAAAGAGCAGCCAAAGTCTGAAACGGTTGTTGTGCCTTCAGTACCTGCGCTTCCAGCGCAACCGGAGCCAGAAAAGAAATCTAGGAAAAATCTAAGCGCAAAACATCATGAGTAAAAATGTTTTGGTAATAGGTCTTACGTTGCTGGTTTTCATAAGCCTGGGTTATGGATTTAGGCAACGAAAGGTGGCCGATGAAGCTGTTCAACAAATGGAAGAACTGAAGAAGTTGGTCTCTGAACATCAGACGCGCGCAGAAGCCTATCAAAAAATGGCAGAGGTGGCACAGCAAGAAGCGTTGGTTCAGCGTACGATTTGCGAAGAGCAATTGAAAAATTGTAAATAGGATGGTCATGAAAATGGAGCCAATTTGGTTTTCCTTAATGATAGAATGGTTCGCATTCATCTCCGAATCGGCATCGAAAGCAAAAACAAAAAATGATGGGCTATACAATTCACCCGGCCACCGCACCCGAAGTACCTATTATTATTAGTGTGCCGCATTGTGGTACAGCTTTTCCAGATGAGNTGAAAAGCCAGTACAAACCTGCCATGATTAAAGCTCCCGATGATACGGACTGGTTTGTACAGATTCTCTATGACTTTGCTCCGGCTATGGGCATTACTATGATTACCGCCAACTACAGCCGGTGGGTAATTGATCTTAACCGCGATCCGTATAGCAAACCATTATATAAAGATGGCAGGATTATTACTCCGCTTTGTCCGGCTACTACATTTTTGGGTGAGAATATTTATAAAGACGAACGGCAGGAAGTAGAACTGCCTGAAGTGAAACGAAGAAAGGAATTATACTATCAACCGTACCACGCCAAGCTGAAAGAACTGCTGGCACAACGAAGGCGAAAGTTTGGTAAAGTGTTGTTGTGGGATTGTCATTCCATCAAGCAACTGGTGCCTACTATTCACAAAGAAAAATTTCCTGATTTAATTCTGGGCGATGCCGATGGCACTTCCGCATCACCGGGTTTTATCGAAACCGCATTGAGCGTATTGGATCATAGCGGTTATTCGGTTGCACACAATTATCCATTTAAAGGCGGATATATTACCCGCCATTATGGCAAGCCATTAAAAAACCGGCATGCCTTGCAATTGGAAATGACCAAAATCAATTACATGGATGATGCTGAAAAGAAATACGATAAAGTGCGTGCCGAAAAAATAAGATTGGTATTGAAACAGGTATTTGAAAAGTTGATTGAAGTGGTGAAGTAGCCTTAAGTGCGGTGGAGGCAAAGACCTTGATTTGAAGATGTTTGATTTAATCATGAACTTATCGTTAAACCCTTGGTTTGTGTCCTGCAAACCATCTTATGCTCAAATGGATGATGTTAAAATACTTCTACTTCACTGCCCTTCTTCAANAACACGGCTGGCTTGAATCGGCTTATGTGNGGGTGGATACCAATGGAGTTATTCAATATTTAAACTCCACGCCACCCGATTCATCGATAGCGGTTGAATCAGTTCAAGGCTTGGCGCTGCCGNGTTTTCAAAATGCACATTCACATGCTTTTCAATACGCCATGGCCGGGCTTGCCGAAAATCATCCTGCCGGTGTGGACGATGATTTCTGGACCTGGCGTGAAGCGATGTATCAATGTGCATTGGCCGTTGATCCGGATCAGGCACAAGCCATAGCCGCTATGGTGTATGCCGAAATGGTTCGGGTTGGCTATACGCACGTGGCCGAGTTTCATTACCTGCATCATAACAAAGACGGAAAGCCGTATTCGCAACTTGCCGAGATGGGATTGCGCATGGTGGAAGCAGCAAAGCAAGCGGGAATAAAAATTACGTTGATACCGGTATTTTATCAGAAGGGTGGTTTTGGTTTGGATCCTCAGCCCNGGCAGCGCAGATTTATTTCCAAAACAGTTGATGAATACTTTAAACTGTTTGAGGCTTCGGGCGAAGTTATTAAGAATTACACCGGAGCAAGCCTTGGTTTTAGTGTGCACTCGCTTCGCGCAGTTTCGTTATCGGATATTAAAACAACCTATCAGCAAGGGCCANAAAATTTGCCGTTCCATGTGCATGTGTCTGAACAAAAGAAAGAAGTTTCCGATTGCCTGGCACATTGCCAAAAGCGCCCCATGCAGTGGTTGCTCGATAACCTGGAAGTAAACGACCGGTTTAATCTGGTGCATTCCACACACCTTAATGACGAAGAGTTAAGCCGCCTCGCAAAATCGGGGGCCAGTGTAGTGTTATGTCCTTCTACCGAAGGCAACCTGGGAGACGGAATTTTCAGAATGAAGGAGTATGTGAAAATGGGAGGAAAGTGGTGCATTGGTACCGACAGCCATATCGGGTTAAACCCGTTGGAAGAATTTCGCATGATTGATTACCGCCAGCGATTAGTTACCAACCATCGCAATACGTTTGAAGGAGATGCAGCAGCATACCTGGTAAACGAGGCAACAGTTTCCGGTCGAAAGGCAATGGGCGTTGTATCAAACAATCATTTTGAAATAGGGCAGCCACTGGATGCAGTAGTGTATCAATCGGGTGCGCATTTGGTTGCCAACACATCGCCANAAAACAGATTAGCTACATTGATTTATACAGGCGATACCAGCCGCATTGCCGGAACATTGGTTAATGGCCAATGGGTGGTAAAAGATCAGCACCATCAAAAGGGTCATGCGATCAAATCCGCTTTCGCGAAAGCGATGCACGAGATAAAAACCGGTAAGGCGTTGCTGATGATGTGTAGGTTTTTAATTAGAAAATCAAACAGCGTACAACAGCCGGAAATTGTTGTATAATAGCGCATCAGAAGTTCAAGTAAACTTTATGCCTCACTATCAGGATAAGTGGCTCAGAATTGTTGCGTATCCCCTGCTTGCACTCGTCATCCGGCATTTTGGAGATATGACCCCGTGGGGTGAGTTGCTGAAGCGACCTTTGTATTATGCCGATTTGTTGTGGGATTTGATAATTGTGACTGTAAGCTGGGAGGCCAACCGTAAACTCATTATTTATCTCGATGACCACTACAGTTGGATTACTCAAAAATTTCAACGCATTATAATTCAGTTTNTTGTGTCATTGATAATGACTTGTGTGATCGTTATTCCTATGATCTACTTATGGAATGAAGTGATAACCGATCATGGCGGGTTCAATACAGCCAATTTAATGGTAAACGATTTTCCGCTTATAGTTATTTTCACCGGAATGATCCATTTGATTTATACCAGTATGTATTTTCATAATTACTATCAGGCAGAAATAAGATCCTTGCAAGTTCAGGTTCGGGAATTGGAAACATTGATGGCAGGAGAGAGTCAACCCTCAGAAATATTAACACCATCCGGTTATCGTGAATTACTGATTGTTAATCAAGGAGAAGCGTCCGTACCCATACATACTCATATCATAGCCTATATCTTTAAGAAATCCGAAATCAGTTTCATAAAAACCTTCGATGGGAAGGAATACACTTCTTCATTATCCCTGGAAGCCCTGGAAGAATTGCTGGATCCTACCATATTCTTTCGTATCAACAGGCAAATGTTGGGCAACATCAAGTCCATCCGTCAGTTTAAGTCTGACAGTACGGGTAAATTAGTGTTAACACTGGAGCCGCCTGCAAAAGAAGAAGTGACGGTAAGTAAAAAGAAAGCCGCTGTGTTTCGGGAATGGATCGGCAGGAAGGTATAGTCCTGCCAATCCTTTTAATTCCAGGGTCGGATTATTTGATCAATTGACTCAACCAGCTTTTGTCTGAAAAATTGCCGTTATTTTTATAGAGCACGCTAATAGCCTCATTGTCTTCATACCAGAGAACATTTATCTCGAGGCCAACCAGCGACCCGTTGTGTCCGTAAGCGGTACCGGCATCCGTTCGCCAAATCTCCAATCCCAACCCATACTCGCAATCCAATGAATTGCAATCAGGCAATTGAATAGTTTTCATTTGCTCTACGGTTGACAGGGATACTAACTCTCCGGAAAATAATCCGCGCATAAATTTTCGCAAATCGTCTGCTGTACTTATCAATCCGCTTGCAGCACGATCACCNCCTTCGGCCCGGTCCCAGGTAGTAACATCTTGAAGTACCCCGTTACTGTACAGATCGACATACCCGCGGCTTACATTTTTGTCATCTCTTTTNTCAAGCCAGGTATCATTCATTTCCAGNGGAAGAAATATTTTNTCTTTCATTTCTTGCTGAATCGTATTGCCTGTAATTGTTTCAGCTATTTTACCCAATATCCAGTAATTGGAGTTGCTGTAAGAATAGGCAGTACCCGGCTTGAAATGCAGGTCTTTTCCATAAACGTATTTCTCCAACAGATTATCGATGGTTTTGTTATACACACGCGAAGGATTATTTATAAGATCAGCTTGATATTGCAAACTCTCATTAAGAGGATCTGTAATCCCGCTAAGATGGGCAAGTAAGTGGCGGATAGTTATTTCATTGGCCGAGGGGATATGATCATTCATAGTGGGAAGCACGGAGGCCAATGTTGTTTCCAACGAGAGTTTTCCTTCTTCCACCAATTTCATGATTACCACTGCGGTAAACATCTTCGTTACACTGCCGGTGCGAACCAGGTTGTTGGTACGCAGGTTAACTTGATATTCAAGATTGGATTTGCCCACTGCCCCAATCCAAAGTGTTTCCTGAGGTTTATCAATCAGCAAAATGCTGCCTGGTGAACTTGTATTATTCTGGTAGGTAACCAGGGCATTCGTGTAAACCTGGTTNTTGGGATGGTCATCGAACCGAATATCTTCTGCATAGTCTGGTTTGATGTTTTCGATTTCCTGCACGCAAGCGGAAAGTAGCAACAATACAATTTTTCCTGTTATCAGATTTTTCATCATTCAATCATTTTAAGTTAAAGCGAGTGCCTACATGAAGCGTTTTATGCGGCAGAGCGGGTAGATCTTTAAAGCCAAAAGGCATTTCGCCAAGCATTTCATACCGACTGAAAAGNGAAATGGAATTAAACCGATAGCCGGCTCCAATCCCCAACGTAGGCATAAAGCGCCCAAAGGTGTTGGAGATTTTNTCGAAATTATCCCCTGCTTTTTTGTATCGCGGTAATGCAGAGGTAACCAATAGATAACCGCCCCCNAGGGTGCCGTCCAGGAAAAAGTCTCCAAATAGTTTACGGTATCCTATTTCAGAACTGAGATATACCCCGCTTTGAAAATCCTTGTGGTAGTAATAACCAATGTTAAGAGTTTGTACAGTCTGATGCCCGGTCTTATTGGAATAATAAAATTCCGTTCCAATCCGGATACCCAGGTTTGGATTCTTGAAGAGGCCCTTGAAGTTGGGCAACCCCACGGATTCAGAAAATACAGTTACTGTGATGGGAATTGATCTTCCATTGATTGATTCCTGTGCNCGGGTCGTTAAAAANTTCATGGCCAGAAGACACATGACAAGAGATGCTTTCATAAAACTTGAGTATTGGTTACACTCCCATTATACGGTATGCGATTATATGGGATCAGGTGCTGGTTGACCAGGAACCTATAAAACAGGTTAGTTTGGAGGGTTCAACGGGTGAAGGGGAATAATTTGGGGGTGAAGGAACCGGTATTTTTAATGTAAAGAAAGAGGTTCCCATATCTCCGAATTAGTGGGCTGGCAAAAGAACATCAATCTATTTAGAATACCGGCTGCGAAGCACGTCTTTCATATGCACATTAATGGCCCACTGGTCGGCAACGGGTTGCCGCGTATAAGGCAACGCTGGCATATAATCTATCGGCCCAAACTCGGTTAAGCATGTCATTTGTTTGCCGGCTTGTTTNTTNTCAGCAACTACTTTATCCCACCAGGCGAAGTGAGTTTTAAGTGCATGCTCCCACTCTGGTGCACGAGGGTCATTTACCTGCGGACCTTCGGGGTGACCAATGCGGGCATGGATATGATCGGTGCGACTTAATGCGAGATTGACAGCTTCTGCCTGGTCGTCCAGATAAGATTCGTGCACGTTACACCAATGGGAAATGTCAAGTGTTAATCGCAATCCCGGAACCCGCCTCAGTAATTCTTCTGTAACCGGTACGGAGTATAGCCCTCTTCCACGATGGGTTTCGTGATAAACCGGAACCCCACTTTGGGCAGAAACTTTAATGGAATGATTTATCAGTTTTTCTTTCTGATCGGCAGTGAAATAATCTTTACCGCTATGGCAATTGAGATAAATCGGTTTAATGGCTGCGGCATCCGATAAGAATTGATTGAACTGCGCTTCATGTTTTGAAAANTCTTTTTCGCCACTTCCATACAGAAACCCGATTTTAAGGTCGTGTTTAGCAAGGGCATCCAATAATTTNTTGCGATCTGTGATATCGACAGGCCACCAGATTTCACAACCATCGTAACCGGCAGCTTTGGCTTTTGCGCAAAACGCATCCCACGAACCGCTAAACCCNCAGTTTGTAGCCAGCACCAGCAACGAATAGCCTGCCTGAGCGGGTTGCGAAACAGGGTGGGCAAATGCTTCTAATGAATTTAACATGAGGTTGGTTCCGGCTAAAGCCGTGGTGGTAATAAAATCTCTTCGGTTAATTTTCATACCAGGCGATTATTTGTGAAGCACTATTACGTAACCATTCCACAACCTAAAGTTCTTCAACGAAACTTTTCATCCCGGATGAAATATACCCATATTTTTCAAGACTAAATACATAACAAAATGCAGCGTGTATTGCTATCAAATTCGCTTACCTGGCTTTTATAAGAATGTTCATTTTCACCATATCGTGTACCAACTCATCTTTCAAGCCCTTATACGCAACACCAAACTGCTGCCGGTCGAAGTTCAAATTGGCTTGCGCTGTAAAAAGCTTATCGGTTTGGGTGGTTGGCGAAACTTCCACTTCCCACCGTTTGGTAATTCCTTTAATGGTTAAGTTGCCCAACACAAGCTTGCGGGTCGGGTTATCCGGATGAGGGCGCACGTCAAGAATATCAAANNCCGGGCGGTTGGATATTTCTTTACATCAAAAAANTCCTCATCCTTTAAATGGGCTTCTAACTTCTTCTTGGGAATGGGATCTGAATCCGGAATATCGGTGCAGGTTATGGAGGTCATATCGATAACAAAGTATCCGCCTGCCAGCTTCTGATTTTTAAGTTTTACTTTGCCTTCCTTTATTCTTACAATACCCTGGTGCGAACCCACCACCTTGGTCCCCGTCCACATTACCTTCGATTCGGATGGCATTACGGTTAAATCGACTTGTGCGCAAGCACTACCCGCTATCAGAAACAAAATGATTGGTAGAAATTTCATGTGTGGTAGATTAATCGTTTCGAACATTCAATCCCAAAACAATATCACGCCTGCCATGCCACACCCCGGCATCATCTTTTGTAAGAGAAATAATACCAGAACCACCCCGGTTGGATACTTGTGCCTTGGCTGCAGGAGTTAGCAAGGGATCATCTTCAAACTGGTATTCATCAATCCAGTAATATCCTTTTGCTGTCTCATACACAATTGGATGAATGTGTTGCGGATTGTTGCTGTTGGGATACGATGCGGGGCGAATGGTTTTAAACTCGTACTCGCCTTTCGAATTCGTTTTAACCCAACCGCGAATGTGCCCGTGTTTGGTAGCCAGGGTTGGAATTTTTCCTTTGGAATACAGTCCCTTGTTATCGGTTTGATACAGATACAAAATCACACCGGGNGCTGGTGTTTTTCCATCGGTCTTGTAAATTATTCCACGAATGATCAATGGTTCGCCCGGCTCTGTTTCGTTTACCAGACTTGTATTTGATTCAATTACAGCCGGCATACCATTAAACATCAGTTGACAGTCCTCGCACGGCCCGCCAATTTGTTTTCTATTACCAGTCTGATTTTGAGCACAACTACTAAGCGCAATTGTTAATCCAATAATAGCATAGATAATTCTCATACATTGCATTGTTTTTTTGCTGAATGTACGATCAACAAAATCAGTTGGTTCTGTTCACCTGATCAACAGCCGTAGATTCTTGACGAACCGCAATTTTGCGCATCATTGTAACTCAGAAAACCAGTACTTTTGAGTATGGCGCGGTTCTTTTCTTATCGGTTAGATCACATCATTTTCTGGACACTAACTGTGCTCTTTCATGGATACACACATTGGCCCTGGGTTGGCCAGGTAGGGGTGGGCCAGTTTCTGCTCGAATTGGTGGTACGAAACGGATTGCTGGCTTGCGCGATTTATACAACGATCCTTTGCTCGATACCGCAGCTTAATAAAGGCAAGCGGGCAGCAGGTGTGCTGAGCATCGTTCTGGCAATGCTCCTTTATGTAGCAGGAAAAAATGCACACGATGTTTATTTCTATAGTCATGTGCAGAACAATCCGGAAAGACAGCAATTCTTTTATAATTCATTTTACAACCTTTCCATTGTAACGTTTTACCTGGCGTTTGCAACTACGCTGTATTTAAGCAAGCAATGGTACCTGCAACGCGAAAGAATGCGGCAGGTTGAAATGGAAAAATTAAACACCGAGNTGGCATACCTGCGTGCGCAAATCAATCCGCATTTTTTATTTAACTCAATCAACACTATTTATTTTCAGATTGATAAACAAAACGCAGCAGCCCGCGAAACGCTGGAAAAATTTTCGGAAATGTTGCGGTATCAACTTTATGAGTGTGCCGAAGCCTCCATTGCCATCGAAAAGGAAATTCAATACCTGAAAAATTACATGGCGTTTCAAAAATTACGGCTGGGTAATCGGCATGAAGTGGTGCTGGAAACCGAGGCGGTCTTAAAAGATNTTNTTATACCCCCGTTGGTGCTGATTCCCTTTGTGGAAAATGCGTTTAAGCACGTATCACATTTTACCGACAAGACGAACACAATCAAAATGGCGCTATGCAGAGAGGGGAACACCTTGCGGTTTACCTCCGTCAACACAACCGATAATTCGTGCAAAACCGAGCCCGGTGGTATTGGTTTANAAAATGTAACCCGAAGGCTCGATTTGTTGTATGGCGATCGGTATAAATTGGAAATCAAAACGGAAGCCGAAAAATTCAGTGTAACTCTTCTGATTCCATTTTTATGAAACTGCGTTGCGTGGTTATAGACGATGAACCCATTGCCCGAAAGGGAATGGAAGAATATGTGGCGGATGTTCCGTACCTCAGTCATGTTGGGAGTTTTGAAAGCGCAGCCGATGCGAAGGTCTATCTTTCCGATTACCCGGTTGATTTGATGTTGCTGGACATTCGCATGCCGAAACAATCCGGTATTGACTTTCTGAAAGAACTTCACGACCCTCCTTTGGTAATTTTCACCACGGCTTATCCGCAACATGCACTGGAGAGTTATGAATTGAATGTGATTGATTATTTGGTTAAACCTATTTCGCCGGGCGATTTAATAAGGCTGTGCAAAAGCATTCGACTATTTTCAATTGAAGAACCCTCAAACCGTACCTGATTTTTCTTCATTAAAAGCAATCATCAACTGGAGAAAATTTCTTTCAGTGAAGTATTGTTTGTTGAAGCAATGCAAAACTATTGCATCATTCACACGCCCGCCCGAAAGCTGATTTGTTACATTACCCTTACGGCCATGCTCGAGAAACTCCCGGCCGATCGGTTTATGAAGGTGCATAAATCGTATGTGGTGGCCCTGGAGCGTGTAAGCCGCTTAACCGGAACTTCTTTGCAGATTGAATCGCACACGATACCCATTAGCCGGACTCACAGAAATGAAGTGACAGCCCGTATTGCCAACCGGCTTCTTTTTAAGCGATAGGTTTTGCTGCTTCGGCTTCTTTACTTAAAGGATGTAGGTTACCATTATGTAACTTACAAAAATGTAACCTGAAGACTTCATTTTGCTGTTATTTCGAAGCTTTTACTTCTTCAGCACCCCCAAAATCTCGTTCAGCTTCAGCAATGCCTCTACCGGGCTAATGGTATTGATGTCAATCTTTTCCAGCAATTCATGAACGGCTTTGGATTTGGGATCCATTTCAAACAAGCTCATCTGGGGCGAGGGCTTGGGCAACGCATCAAATTTTTTTCCAGGTGCGGTCGATTCATTTTTATGTTTATCCTTTTCCAAAAAATGCAAAATCTCGTTGGCACGCAGCACTACTTTGTTAGGCATGCCGGCCAACTGGGCTACATGTATCCCAAAACTGTGCTCACTCCCACCTTCTTTCAGCTTGCGCATGAAAATAATTTTATCGCCCACCTCCTTTACACTTACGTTGAAGTTTTTAACACGCGACAAATCTTCGCTTAACTGATTTAACTCGTGATAGTGTGTGGCAAATAAAGTTTTCGCCTTATAGTCTTTATGGTTGTGGAGGTATTCCACAATCGACCAGGCAATGGAAACGCCATCGTAGGTGGAAGTGCCCCGCCCGATTTCATCCATCAAAATCAAACTGCGATCGCTCAGGTTATTGAGAATACTGGCGGTTTCCGTCATCTCCACCATAAAGGTGGATTCACCTCTGGATAAATTATCACTCGCGCCCACGCGTGTAAATACTTTATCGATAATGCCAATGGTTGCGGCTTCGGCCGGAATGTAACATCCCATTTGTGCCATCAACACAATCAACGCAGTTTGTCGTAACAAGGCCGATTTACCCGCCATGTTTGGCNNGGTAATGATCAGGATCTGCTGCGTTTCATTGTCCAGGTAAATATCATTGGGCACATAACTTTCGCCCATGGGTAATTGCTTTTCAATTACCGGATGGCGGCCCGCTTTTATTGCCAACCGTTTGCTTTCGCTGATTTCGGGTTTGTGGTATTGATTAGCACGTGCGATTTCAGCAAACGCAACCAAACAATCCAGCGAAGCGATAACGCGTGCATTTTGTTGAATCTGTGCTGTAAAGTCGGCTGCGTGGCGCACCAACTCTACAAACAACCGTTGTTCAATTACCAGTAATTTTTCTTCGGCATGAAGAATCTTTTCTTCGTACACCTTCAGTTCTTCGGTAATGTATCGCTCGGCATTTACCAGGGTTTGCTTACGGATCCAATCTGCGGGCACTTTGTCTTTGTTGGCATTGCTTACCTCCAGGTAATATCCAAACACCTTGTTGTAGGAAATCTTGAGTGAGTTAATGCCCGTGCGTTCTACTTCGCGTTTTTGTATCTGTAGCAAATAATCTTTGCCTGAAAATGCGATTGTTCGAAGTTCGTCCAGCTCGGCATCCACACCTTCTTTAATGATCCCNCCNTGGTGCAACAACATGGGCGCATCTTCTTTCAACTCGCGCTCAATCTTTTCCAGTAAAAACTCGCACTTATTTAACTGGCCGCTTAGTTTCTTTAGTTCATTGGACGAAGATGTTTCCAATAGCCCGATGATGGGTATGATGGCTTTGAGTGAGCGCCTTAATTGTAACAGTTCGCGCGGATTAATTCTGCCTACCGCCACTTTCGAAATCAGGCGTTCCAGGTCGGTAATCTGACCCAGGTGTTCCAGAATTTTACCAGACAGATCGTGGTTATTGTAGAATTGATCAACCACCTGCAGGCGTTCGTCAATGGCTTGCTTGTCCTTCAGCGGCAGGATTAACCACTTGCGCAGGTTGCGCGACCCCATGGGGGTAACGGTTTTATCCAGCACTTCGAGCAATGACACTCCGCCTTCGTTGGAAGAGCTGACCAACTCCAGATTGCGAATGGTAAATTTATCCAGCCACACATATCTATCTTCATCGATGCGCGAGATGGCCGCAATGTGCTGCGTGTCTTTATGTTCGGTAGCTTCGAGGTAGTGTAATATCGCACCTGCGGCTATGATGGCTTCGTTCATCCCATCAATACCAAAACCTTTCAGCGTGCTGGTTTTAAACTGTTGTATCAGTTTNTCGTTTCCGAAATCAAAAGCATATACCCAGTCGTCAAGCGCAAAGGTGGCATGCGCTTCACCAAACTGAGCTTCAAACTTTTCGCGGTTGGATTTGCTATAGATGATTTCGGCCGGGGCAAAACTTTGTATGAGTTTATACACATATACCTCCGGCCCTTGTGCCGCATAAAACTCACCCGTGCTGATATCCAGAAAAGAAACACCCAAAAGATTTTTGCCGGCAAACAGCGAAGCCAGGAAGTTGTTTTGTTTGCGTTCCAGTACGTTATCGTTAAACGAAACCCCGGGTGTAACCAACTCGGTAACACCGCGCTTTACAATTCCTTTTACAAAGCGGGGNTCTTCCAGTTGATCGCAAATGGCTACGCGGTTTCCGGCCCGCACCAGTTTGGGCAGGTAAGTATCCAACGCATGATGTGGAAATCCGGCTAATTCAATTTCGGATGCAGATCCATTGCCCCGTTTGGTAAGCGTAATATCCAGTACCCTGGCCGCTTTGATCGCATCTTCGCCAAAGGTTTCGTAAAAATCGCCCACCCGAAAAAGCAACAGCGCACCCGGATACTTTGCCTTGATGGCGCTGTATTGTTTCATTAACGGGGTATCCATTGCACCGGCTCCTGCCATACTACTTCGCGTATATTAAAATTGCCCCACTTGCATGTTTTTGACACGCTACGTAGTACAAGTAGCCGGCAAAATAAAGAAAAGTCTGCATTAGGATTAACAACTTATTGCAATCGTTTCGGAATAAGTACCGGAGGTAAGCAAGCCTTAAGGATTCTCGGCCACAATCAGCCACATCTTATCGCCCTTTTCTTTGGTACGATCTGCAAAGGGATCTTGTTGTTTGATAATGGTAAAGCCCGCTGCTTTCAAATCGGCCAACGCAAAGTTTATGCTTAGCTCGTGTTTGCGTTCCTGTTCCTGGCGGGTGCTTTCTCTGCGGGCGTCTGCAATCGCTTCGCATAAAACCAATCGTCCGCCCGGCTTTAAGGCGGTTTTAATATGCTTTAATATTTTATCGTGTTCATCCATTTCGTGATAGGTATCAACAATAATTACCGCATCGAGCGTGTTAACCGGTAGCTTCGGGTTATCGTAATCGCCTTTAATAGTAATAACATTTTCTAGTTTTCTATTAGAAAGGTTGGTCTTTAGTTTATCGAGTTTGGGTTGCTCTACGTCCACCGCATAAACTTTTCCGGTTTTAACAAGTGCAGCCAGCTTTACGGTCATGTACCCCTCGTGGCAACCCACATCGGCCACGTGGCTATTAGTTTTCAGATTAAGCTGCTGAATTAATTCATTGGCTTTTTGCCAGCTGTCGCGCCCGGCCCAGGCACTTTCCCTGTACACATCTTTCCAGGTATCTTGTGCATGGAGGGCGAATGAAAACAGGAATGTTCCGATGATTGTTAACTGCCGCATGTTTACAAGGTACGCATAGCGCTTGATTCGGTTTTGCCCTTAACAAATATTTTGAATTTCGTACTGAAAAGCCATCGGTAAGCGCAATTTCATTTACCGGATTTTTTTAAAGACTGTAATTGGTGCGTACTTACGTTACTAATTGAGAAGGATTGATTTGGGGTAGCCATGAAATTTGCCTGTAGTTTAAAAAACCTGCGTGGGCGCAGCGAATAAAATTGTAAACTGTACATGGCTGTATCAGAGAAAGAATTTGTTGCCCTTGTAAATGAAAACCGCGGTATCATTTACAAAGTAATTCGCCTCTACATTTACCAGGAAGAAGATATACGCGACCTGTACCAGGAGATTGTATTCCAGGCCTGGAAGTCTTATCCGCGGTTTGATGGCCGATCTAAGTTTTCTACCTGGCTTTACCGGGTAGGATTAAACACGGTACTTACCTTTAAACGAAGGCCGGTAGTTGTTGTGCCCCATGAAGACCTTACCTCATTGAATGTAGCCCAAACCAAAACCAATACCGATGAGAGTGAAGCCTTGTACACCGCCATCCGGCAACTGCCTGAAGTAGATCGGATGATAATTTCGTTGCACCTGGATGGCTATGAAAACGAAGAGATTGCAGAGATAACCGGTCTTACTAAAAACAACACCGCTGTAAAACTGCATCGCATTAAAGATATTTTGATTAAGAAGCTTAAAGCTGAATAACCATGGACTTAAAAGAAGCCTGGAAAAAATTAGAACAGGAGAAATTAACACAACCCGTAACCGGTGTGGAAGAGGTTTATAAAACCAGCAAACATCCGGTACAAAAACTAATCCGTAGTTTTAAAATTGCGTTGGGGTTTGTGGTATTTNTTGAATTGGCCTTTGCTTACCTGGCTATCGCAATGCCCCAGCCAATTGTAAAAGGCGCCATGGTGCTGATGATGGTGGTGTATATCTTTTACTTTGTTGCCAACTATCAAACCCTGCAGCACATCAACCGTACATTTCGTATGGATCACAACCTTGCGCACACTTTGCAATCCATTTACGACAACACGCAGCAGTCTTTAAAATTTCAGCGCAGGTCAGCGGTGTTCATCTATCCGTTGGCGGCCACCTGCGGGTTTCTGTTTGGGCTTTCTATCGAGCGCAACGTTGTGGAGGTATTACAAAACCGTTCGGTGTGGGTTAGTTTATTAATAACTATTTCGGTGTTAACACCCATCAGCTATTTTATAGCTATACAATTGGAACGAGTGAGTTATGGCCGTTACCTTATTCAATTAAGAAATCTGATTCATCAGTTGGAGGCGCAGGCCTGAACTAACCGGGATCTTCCAGGTGTTCGGCTTGTTGAAGTTTGTCGTTGATGGATTTGATTGCCTGATCGAGTTCAACCATACCTTCGGCTAACAGAGTCCGGATTCTTTTTTCTTCATCGGGNGAGACTTCAATTGAAAGCAGGTAGAGTAAGCCCCTGATCCGGCTAACGGGTGCGCGCAGCACATGTGAATTGAAAAATGTGTACTCGCGCAATTTGCTATTTTGTTCCGTGAGCAGTTGGGTGCGGGCAGCCACTTTCTCTTCTAACTTTTGTTTCAAATCCTCCAGGGCTTTTCGCTGAATCTCCAACCGTTCATACTGTTCTGAAATCGTTTCATTTTTCTTTTGCAACGAAGTGTAAAACTGGTTGTTAATCCGAATAAGGTACATGACGGCCGCATTAATAAAAACGGTAATCATGATGATTGTAACTCTCATGAGGGTGAACCCCGCGGGAAAAACAGTTTGCAGATTTACCCCGCGATTAAAATAGGACATGAACTCGAATGAAAAAACAACAAGCCCCCAAACGAAAATGGTAAAAAAATAATAAAAGAACCGTTCGCGATACGGTGAAAATATCAGGTGGATAATCGTGGAGGTAACCAGGCAGTAGAGGGGNTAAGTNAAAAAATTAATCGGGCTTACATTTCCCAGCACGGTAGGAATGATATTGATCAGGGCAATCCAGCTACTTATAAAAATCAGTTTTGACAGCCTGTGCTGCCGGAGCATATTGAGTGAAATCCCAACAACCACGCTTACCCATGCCAGCCAGGGTATTGCCAGGCGAAAGGTTATTCGTTCCAGCTTTAAATAGTCGGACAGGTAAAAGATCAGGTAACCGGTAAGCAAAAAGAACAGGATAATATAAACCACATTGGTTAAAATGGTTACCCGCCTGGTTTCGGTATCCATATCCTCTGTAAGTCCGATTTTAAGAAGATTCAAATTTCTCATATAGAAGACTCACTCAGTTACCGAGAACAAGCTAAGTATTTTAACAGGAGAATGAAACATGTAAGCAAAATTAACTTAATGGAAAGGTAAAACATTTTGATGCAGTCGATGCTTTGTTTGATTGAATACTCACCCTCACTTATTACCTTCGCATGCTCATTAACCTTAAATGTTATGGTTGAAAAAAATCCAGAATTTTCTATGGCATTCTTATGGCTAACCTTGTATCGCTTGTACTGGTTGGTGGCTTAAAATACCTGGCTACATACCTGGAAGGTGAAAATGCAGGTACCAGTTCCGGGGTTTTTATTNTTTCCTCGTTTGTAATAGTTCCGCTGCTGATGGGTGCTATTAGCGCCTGGTATTGGCATCCTTTGCAAATGAAAACTAAACACTACATTGGGTGGTCGGTTGTAACGACACTAATAGCCTGTGCTGCCAGTTTCTTATTTCTGAAGGAAGGGGCCATTTGCCTGATTATTGTTTCACCGTTAATACTTTGTTTCACCATTGCAGGCGCATTGCTCGCCCGCATGTTGTATAACCGANAAAACAATACCCTCAACTCAAGCGTAGCAGGGTTGGCCATACTGGTATTGGTTGTTGACACATTCTCCTCGCACAAAAATTTGCAGTTGGTTTCCGATACACTGATTGTAAATGCTCCCATCGAAAAAGTGTGGCCCCATGTGGTAGAGTATAAACCAATTACCTTAAAAGAAGCGTACTGGTTATTTCAGATTGGGATGCCCAGCCCCGTACAAAGCACTGTTGATGGTTATGAAGCCGGTGCAGGGAGAAAATGCATTTTTTCCAACGGCTATGTGTTTGATGAGCGGATGATCGTTTACAAACCAAACGAAGAACTTACATTCGACATCATCAGCCAGCCGCACGACCCTGAAATAATGGGACATATTGATATTGTGCGCGGTCAGTTTCTGTTAAAAGACAATGGCGATGGTACCACCACCGTAATCGGAAATTCGTGGTACAAATTGTATGTATTTCCAGGGTGGTATTTTAATCTGTGGAGCGAAAGCATTACCCGCAACGTACATTTACGTGTAATGGAGCATATTAAAATCCTGAGCGAGAACCATGTTTGATTGGATCGTAAAACATGTTGGTTTTCTGAAACATGTGCCTTTGTTGCCGCATGTATTTGATGCCTGGCTGAAGGTTACCAGCCTGCTGCACAACAGAAATCTGATGGATTATATAGATGAAATTGAAACCGAGGTCAGGTTGTGGCCCGGTACCTCCGTGCAAGCACATAAATTCGGAGGCATTCAGTTTAACAAAGACAATCGCGAGTTAGGTCATATTCACGGCAACGGCTTGCTGGATATTTTGCTTAGCCGGNGGCAAAAGAATGAGTTGATGAAGAAGTATCCGGTTCAGGATCATCATGTATTTAAAAACTCGGGGTGGATTTCATTCTGGATTAAAACAGCAGAAGATAGTAAAACCGCTGTTAGTCTATTAAGCCATGTTTATAATTTAGGATCTTTTGCTGCGGAGGATGACAGCGGAAGGAAATCATTTTGAGCGCAAGCAGAGCTATGAAAAATTGTCGTTACACGAGTTGGGGCGCATCTCTGTTGAGGAGTTTAAGGATGCTGAANAAATTCCGGTTTGTATCTTGTTGGATAACATCCGCAGCCTGCACAACGTAGGCTCCGCATTTCGCACAGCCGATGCGTTTCGGATTGAAAAATTANTTCTTACCGGCATTACCGGCACACCCNCGCACCGCGAAATTCAAAAAACCGCGCTCGGTGCCACCGAGTCAGTGGCGTGGGAATATTTCGAAAATACACCAGAAGCAATGAAGCACCTAAAGGCGGAAGGTTACTCCCTTGTAATTGTTGAACAGACTACCGATAGCATTCCCCTGCAAACCTTTACAGCTATTGCTGGAACAAAATACTGCCTCGTGTTTGGAAACGAAGTGAATGGTGTAAGCGAAGAGGCTATTACTTTAGGTGATTTCGCCTTGGAGATTCCGCAACTGGGCACAAAACACTCGCTCAACATTTCTGTTTGTTTGGGAATTGTGCTGTGGGAGGTTTTTAGAAAGACACACCTAAGTTAGTTGCTGGTTGCTCGTTCCTGGTTTCTTGTAAATAGTCGAACCATAAAAGAACAAACTGTTTTGCGAGAAATCTGAAACCAGTAACGAGCAACTAATTCTTAACCGGTACCAACTTATTCACAGTTCCCGGGTTTTCGGTTGTTACATAGATAAATCCATCGGGGCTTTGTGCTACTGCGCGCACCCTACCAATCTTTTCCAGTATTCTTTCTTCCGCCACAAATTTTCCATTGACCACCTCCACACGGGCAACCAACTGAAATGCCAATGCCCCCACTAANAAGTTTCCTTTCCAGTTTGGATACTTATCGCTGGTAACCAGGGTTAAACCGCAAGGCGCAATAGATGGCACCCAATACCGCACAGGTTGTTCCATACCCGCCTTGGCAGTAATGTCTGAAATAGGAGTGCCGTTGTAATCAATTCCATAGGTTATCACCGGCCAGCCGTAATTTTTNCCTTTTTCTACTTTGTTTAATTCATCACCTCCTTTGGGGCCATGTTCGTGTGCCCAAAGGGAATTGGTTTGTGTGTCGTAATAAACGCCCTGTGGATTGCGGTGCCCGTACGACCAGATTTCTGGTTTGGCACCAGGCGTGTTCACAAACGGATTATCGGCAGGCACGCGTCCATCTTCATGCAGGCGTAAAATTTTACCAAGGTGGTTTGATAAATCCTGGGCGTTTTCTTTCCGGCCTCTTTCGCCCGATGAAAAATAAATATAGCCCTTTCCATCAAATACAAGGCGCGAACCAAAATGCACACCCGATGAAGTGGTGGGCTCTGCCCTGAATAACTCTTCAAGGTTTACAAGGGCATTGCCCTGCAGTTTTGCCCGTGCGATTACGGTGCCGCCTTTGTTTCCATCGGGTTTGGAATACGTTAAATAAATCCAACCGTTTTGCGGGTAGTTAGGGTGTAACTGAATGTCCATTAAGCCACCCTGCCCGTTATCATATACTTTCGGAACTCCTGAAATTTTNTCAGACAACAACTTGCCATCTTTTATAACCCGAATCTCACCACTTTTTTCTGTTACCAGAATCCGGCCATCGGGTAANAANGCAATGCCCCACACACTTTGTAAATCGGCCGTAATTGTCTCGAAAACAAATTTCTGCTTTTGGGTGGTAATGGTTTCGCCCGATTTGGGTTGGGCTATCAGGCCCGACAGGAAGACCACAGACAAGGCGAAGGTAAAGAGTTGTTTCATGTGTTTATTTCAATTTTAAGATTGCAAGGTAATAACATTGCGATAAAAGTTGCAGGTTACTCGTTTCGGGTTACTGGCTGTGTTGATTAAACACAATCAGACTAGTGGCCAGAAACAAACAACCAGTTACAAGATTCCAGTAAAATCTTTTGCACTTTTGTAGTTCGATTTATTATGCCGTGAGTAACGATCGCTACAACCAGCGCGGGGTTTCCGCCAGTAAAGAAGATGTGCACCAGGCCATACAAAACCTGGATAAGGGCTTGTTTCCAAAAGCATTCTGCAAAATAGTTCCGGATACCCTGACGGGAGATCCTGCCTATTGCACCCTCATGCATGCCGATGGAGCCGGCACTAAATCATCGCTGGCTTATGTGTATTGGAAAGAGACCGGAGACTTATCCGTTTGGAAGGGAATTGCACAGGATGCGATTATCATGAACATTGACGACTTGCTTTGTGTGGGTGCTACCGGGCCCATCCTGCTTTCTTCCACCATCGGTCGTAATAAAAACCTGATTCCGGGCGAAGTAATTTCAACTATCATTAACGGAACGGAGGAAGTTTTATCCTTGCTTCGGAAATACGGCATGGAGATCTACAGCACCGGTGGCGAAACAGCCGATGTGGGCGATCTGGTAAGAACCATTATTGTAGATAGCACCGTAACAGCGCGGATGAAACGCAGCGAAGTGATTGACAATGCAAACATTCAGGCGGGTGATGTGATTGTGGGGTTGGCCTCATACGGAAAGGCAACTTACGAAACGGAATACAATGGCGGCATGGGCAGCAACGGACTTACTTCTGCGCGGCACGATGTATTTGACCACGCGTATGCAACAAAATATCCCGAGAGCTACGACAAAGCAGTACCCGATGAGTTGGTGTATTCAGGAAAGTACAAAGTAACGGATGCCGTACCGNGGGTGGATGTAAATGTAGGCAAGCTGGTTTTATCGCCCACACGTACCTATGCGCCCGTAATGATGGAAGTGCTGAAACATCTGCGCGGGCAAATTCATGGGGTGGTGCATTGCAGCGGAGGGGCACAAACCAAAGTATTGCATTTCATCGATCAACACCATGTAATCAAAGACAACCTGTTTCCCATACCGCCTTTGTTTAAAATCATTCACGAATGTTCAGGCACCGAGTGGAAAGAAATGTATAAAGTGTTTAACATGGGCCACCGCATGGAGTTTTATGTTCCTGCTCCGGTTGCCAACCAACTGATTGAGATTTCAAAAAGTTTTGGAATTGATGCACAGGTGATTGGGCGCGTGGAAGCCTCCTCTCAANAAAAGCTGACCTTAACCACACCGCATGGCACGTTTTATTACTAAGTCTGTGCTTTTCCTGCTATGTAGCATAAGCACGTTACTCTTCGGGCAGGCTAAAACCGATTCACTTTATATCCGAACCAACCTGGTTGGTTATTTACCTGATGATGCAAAGGTGGCGGTTGCCTTTTCAAATCGGGCGGTTCGTGGAAAATTTAATGTGGTGGATATTTCTTCCGGCAAGACTGTCTTTACAGGTAAAATAATTCCTTCACCAGCCNCGGGGTATAACAACTTCGCTTTTTATTATCACCTCGAGTTTACCGCGTTGCAAGCTACCGGCACCTATCAAATCGTGATTCCAAAAATTCCGGCAGTTGCTACTCCTTTCACCATCTCANAAAATGCGTACGGAAACTACGCAGAAGATCTTCTGGGGTTTATGCGCCAGCAACGTTGCGGCTACAATCCTTACTTCAACCACACGTGTCATGAAAAAGATGGCCGCACGATGGACGGGCCCATGCCCGATTCTACTTACATTGATGCACGCGGGNGTTGGCACGATGCCGGAGATCAATTGAAATACCTGATTACCTCCAGCAATGCAACCGCCCGGATGATTATGGCCTACCAGTTGTTTCCGGAAAAATTTGCTGATGAAGTGAATGCATTAGGCCAGCCCGGTAAAAATCAGATTCCGGATGTGTTGGACGAAGCCAGGTGGGGGCTCGATTGGATTCACAACCTTCATCCGGTACCCGGCCAGTTATTTCATCAGGTGGCAGACGACCGCGATCACATTGGCTGGAAACTACCAACATCCGATCCGAGCAATTATGGCTGGGGCAAAAATTCCTACCGGGTTGCCTACTATGCAACCGGAAGTCCGCAAGGACGCGGGCGCTACAAAAGTGAAGCAACCGGAATTGCAAACCTGGCGGGGCGATCGGCAGCGGCCCTTGCACTTGGCTACCAGGTGTGGAAGCACGAACTGCACGATGAAGCCTACGCACTGAAATGCCTGGAAGCCGCCAAAGATCTTTATAACATGGCTAAGAAACAGGAAGGGTATCAACAGGGAAATTCATTTGGCGCTCCGTATCGGTATAATGAAGACACCTGGACGGATGATATGGAATGGGCGGCTGCAGAATTGTACCGGGCAACCCAGGAAACAAGGTATCTTGAGGATGCTAAAAAATATGCCGTTGCAACGGGCACACTTTCGTGGATTGAAAATGATACCACCGCGCATTATCAACACTATCCTNTTTTGAACATCGCACATTATAGTCTTTACTCTTTGGTAGATGATGACTTCNAAAAAAGCNTGGCGGGTTACTACCAGGTAGGCATTGAAAAGACATTGAAGCGTGCAAACAAAAATGCCTTTGGGTATGGTGTGCCCTTCATCTGGTGTTCGAACAACCTGGCCGTTGACCTGGCGCTTCAGATTTTGCTTTATGAAAAAATGACGGGCGATTTAACCTATCATTCCTATGCACTGGCTATTCGCGATTGGTTGTTGGGGCGCAATCCGTGGGGCACAAGCATGTTTATGAACATTCCACAGCACGGAGAATACCCACAGGACGTTCATACCAGCACCTGGGCGCTTACCANNAAAGAAGTGCCCGGAGGGTTGGTAGATGGCCCGATTTATACGCGCATCTATAATAGCCTGATCGGTCTAACGTTAAATCAGCCGGATGAGATGGCTGCGTTTCAGAATACGTATGTGGTTTATCACGATGATATCGGAGACTACTCCACCAACGAGCCCACCATGGATGGTACGGCCTGTGCCATCATGCTGCTGGCCTGGTTTGAATAGATTCCTTAACCGGGTTTGGGTTCAGAGGCCCTGACTATCTCTGCGTAATCAAATTTGCGCGCTTTGCTTTTGCTCAATTTTCTGCTTGTATCTGGCAATTAAGGTAAGATTTCTTACCTCAGTATATTTTTCTCCCTAAAATCATTATATTCGGTTCAATCAAATCTAAGCCTGATGAAACAAGATGACATATACGGGCCATTTTTCGATAGCGTATTAGAGACCAGTCGCTCGCTCTCTATAACAATCGAAAGTGGACATAAGGCAACAATTGATTCTTCAAAAGACAATGATGATCCATATCGATATTGGGTCATTATTTACACCGATTCCGACCCCAAACAAGAATACGTGCGGTATCTGGTTAACATTTCGTCAATAGAATTGCATATCAGCAACAACGGAAACGAAGAGNTGAATTTATTGCTAACTCATTGGAAAGAAACAAAACCAGGAGTTATTGTTCAATGTGATCTTGCACCCGAATCCTAAATTTCATTTTATGCCTGTTCGTACACGCGTAACCACAACCACTTCCGGAGGAACTCCCACCAGCCAGGCAGTTGTCTCGTCTTAACTTCATTTGTTTGTATGATTCGCATTTTAATTTTTCTCATACTGCCTTTTATAAGTGTTTCGCTTTCAGCGCAGGAATTTCAGGATCATATAAATGGCAAAACATTGATTATTGACAACTTAAATGGTGTAAGTAATCTTGATTTTAAGGTGGAACTGTTCAAGAAGAGAACATCAGTCACTGTAGAAATTCTATACCAGGATTTAAATACCGAAACAAAGGAAATCTTTTATGGTGCGGGAGGGGCAACCTTTTCAATTAATGCTGCCAATATCAAAGAAGTACGGGTTGTTCATAAACGTAAGTTCATTTTCAAATTCAAAAACAAAATTGCCCACCCTGAAAATAGTACAAAAATGAAGAGCAACCGCACTAAAGTAACATCTACCGGAGGCAGCGGCACATCTACCGAAGTTGTAGCCACATGAACTGGTGGCGTTGCATCTTGCTGTTTCTGGCTATTACTGATCTAAACGGAACAGGTTATGCTCAAATTAATCCTACCCTAAAAAGTCTTGAATCTGAAGATCCTGTTGCTGCTGGGTTCTATCTGAAANAAATTAGCCCTTCTTTAGAGCGGGATTTGCTGGAAGCTGAAATCGCCTTTCTTAACAACGACTTCAATCTCCTTGATTCTACTTTAAGCAGGACGGATAAAGTACGGTTGTCAAAATGCAAGGCTCTTCAACAGATTACACTTCGTGGTTTGCTCGCATATAAACGCAACCGCTTTGTGGAAGCTCAAAATATTTTCAACCAGGCGAGAGAATGGTCATCAACATGTGATGATCCGTACTATCAGGCCGCCTACGTAAACTATTGGGGCGGTTATATCTCGTTAGAGCTGGGCGATTTGAGTTCAGCACAACAGGAGTTGTTGAATGCGATAAAATTTNTTCAAACCGATACAACCCGCTTTCAGGTAAAGCTAGCCCACAGCTATTTTTGGTTAGGAGCACTTAAACTAAAACAAGAGCAATATGAAGCCTCCATCACGTATCTGAATTTAGCACTCACGATTTATCAAAATTTACCATTAGACAAATCAGACATACAATCGAGAATTTATAATAACCTGGGCGCAGCCCACAATGGATTATGGGATTATAACGAGGCCCTACTGGCATACCAGCAGGCTTTAAGTTTGAATATTACTAAACGCGCTGCCCCTGAAGAACTTGCCATTGTTTATTCCAATTTGGGTAGGTTTTATGAACTCTACGAAAATTTTATTCAATCAAAAGAATATTACGATAAGGCAATTCATTTTCTGAGTGAAGGCAACCTTTCGCCCGACAGAAAAGCACTAATTTATCAGAATTACGGAACGGTGTTGTCCAAACAATATCTCTACGTACCGGCTCAAAATCAATACCTGATTGCATTGAGAATTATTGAACCTTATAAAGAAATATATGGCAATATCTATGCGCGTATCCTTATTAACATAGCCTACAGTTTCCTTAACCAGGAATCCTATAGAGCTGCTGAGCGATGGGAAAAGGAACTGGATGAGTTTNTTAAAAGGCATGGCAACAAATTTTCTGAGCAGTTGCAAGAGTGGCAGCTTTACCAGGCAATCAGAAACCAGTTGCTTGGGGATTATTCGNGGGCGTTGACCTTGCTGGATGTACTGGAANAAAATACCCCGCAGGGTGATCAGCACTTAAAGATTCTGCAGATTAAAGCGAGTGTGCTGAAANAACTGAATAGCCAGGAAGAAAGTCAAGCTAAGTACCGACAACTCATAAATCATTACTTAACTAAACTGCCGGTTACGCATCCTCAAATCATACAGTTGTACAACGAGCNNCTGGCATCAACCTTTGCCGGAACCNCCCACGAAAAAGATTCATCTTTATTTTACTACACCCTTGCCAGGAAAAACAATCTGCTTATCAATCCACTGAATAAAGAATCAGCTTTTTATGCTTCAAAGGTTGAATGGATTATCTCCAATTATTACCTGTTGAAAATAGCACTAACTTCTTTTAAAGCGGGTGGAGGTGACTTTAAAGAACTACTTAAGGCCGAAGGATTGATTCCGTCTTCGGTATCTGTAATTCAATCGCAACGGGTTGAAATGAGAGAAAGTGCCGATGTAATAAATCTTATGCGGTTATACCATGAATTTTTCGACCTGGCAATGGAATACTACCATACGGCATACACCTACAGTGCCGATAAATCTTACCTGGACAAGGCCTTTCTTATTTCTGAANAAACGAAATATCAAAGCCTGTTGGCCTCCATGAAGCTTGATAAGGTAAATGCATTTTCGCGTGTTACAGACAAGATATTAAATGAAGAAAGAAAGTTAACCACTGAGGTTGCACAACTTGAGTATCAATACTCGCAGGAAGTAGCAAAGCAAAGCGAACCTTTACCGCAACTGTTAGATGAGTATCTTACTCAATGGAAAAACACAACTAGTAAGTTTGATCACTTTCTGGATTCCATTAAGCTAAACCTGCCAGATTATTATAATCTTAAGTTTAACAAAACTTCGGTAGAGGTTTCCCAAATTCAGAACGACTTCTTAGCGAAATATCCGCACATGGCGTGGGTATCATTTTACCAGGGTGAGCAATTCAGCTATGCCCTGCTGATTTCCAGTAACGAAAAACATTTTCTTAAGCTTGGGAATAGTCAAACAATCTCCAGACAACTTATTGCACTCAAAAATGCAACAAACCTTCAGCTTACCGAAGCGTTTCATCAAGCCTCCGAGGCGCTGTATATGACTACGTTCAAAGCTATTGATAGTTGTCTTCTTTTGCTTCCCNAAAAAATAACCGAGCTGGTGGTTATTCCCGATGGCAGCCTGAGTCTGCTGAATTTTGAATTACTGGGAANNAAAAATAAAGCGGTATGGTCGCCCATTCTGTTACGATATACATTCTCTTATGGCTATTCTTCCTCCCTACTTTGGATTGAATTCAGAGAAAAGCAACCCATAAATCTTTCTAAACTGAACATGATAGCGTTTGCTCCGGAGTTTAAATCGGGAACTGACACGCAGCAAGGCCGCAGGTCTCATGAAAATGAAAACCTGTACGAGGATTTTAATTTTCAGCCACTCGAANAAAATCAGGATGAGGTTGTAAAATCATCAGAGATTTTAAAGAAGCATAAAGTTAATTCGAAGCTCTATTTGGGCGAAACCGCAAACGAAGCCAGTTTCAAGAAAGAAAGTCTTTCTTCCTATGATATAATTCATCTTGCCACGCATGGTTTTGCCGGAGATGGTTTACCGGGAATTGCATTTGCCCGAAGTTCCGAATCTGACGATGACGATATTTTGTTTATGGAAGAAATTTTTGCGCTTAGAAATAAGGCCCGGTTGCTCTGCCTTTCGGCTTGCGAAACGGCCGTGGGGAAAATTAATACGGGTGAAGGCATTATAGGACTTACAAGGGCCTTTCTTTATTCAGGAAGCCAAAACATCATTGTTTCTCTCTGGAAAGTGAATGATGAANAAACGGAAAAGCTGATGGTAGAATTTTATGCGCGGCTTGCCAAAACCAAGTCGATCTCAAAATCATTACACCAGGCTAAAGTAAGCATGATANAANAAGACCCTGCGTTGCATCCGGCACATTGGGCAGCCTTTATCCATATTGGGCTTGATTAATTCCTTTCTACCATTTCTTGTATTAAATATTTCATTAACCGAATAGAAGACAGGAAATAGCCATTAGTCAAAAAAGTACACGAATCCCTTATCGGATGCGTACATTCGCTACCCAAACCAAAATGTTTATGTTACTCCGCATTCTTGTACTGGTGCTGTTTACAAGCACCGTGGCCATAGCCCAGAAGAAATCTGCTACGGCTATAATCAAAAAGCCACTTACTCCATCGGTTTATGACGGATGGAAAGATATTCCGTATAAAGACCTGACCCCCGATGGCAATTATGCAGCCTTTACCATAAATCCGCAGGAAGGCGATGGCAGGGTTGTGTTTCATCAGATGAAGAACGGTGTGCAGGATTCTGTACAGCGTGCCGCAGAAATAAAACTTACGTTCGATAGCAAATACGCGGTCTTTAAAATAAAACCACAATACCAGCTGGTAAAAGACCTGCGCAGGCAAAAGAAGAAGAAAGAAGATTTGCCGAAAGACTCACTCGGCATTTTCGCATTTGCCACGCGCAAGACAGAAAAAATTGCCAACGTAAAATCGTTTAAGATTCCTGAAAAAGCAGGCGGATGGGTGGCTTGGCAATTGGAAGCCGCCAAAGAGGAAAAGGCTAAAGCCAAACCCGATACTGCCAAAAAAGCCGAACCCGCTAAANCCAAAAAAGTAAAGAAGAATACCGATGAGAACGGCTACACCCTTGTGTTGCGCGATTTGAATAACAATCAACATGTTCAGTTTGGATTTGTGAAAGACTATGCCTTTGCCAAGTTCGGGCAAGGCCTTTTATTCCACACTACCGGAAATGATTCAACCCTAAAGCCCGGTATGTATTGGTACGATCTTCAAAGAGCCGAATTAAAACAGCTGCACGAAGGCAAATCGAAATACAAGTACAAAGGGTTAGCCATTAGTGAAGATGGATCGCAGGTTTCTTTCCTGGTGGATAGCGATACCACCAAAGCCCCCAATCATTTCTTCTCCTTACAGTATTGGAAAACCGGAGATGCTACCGCCTCGGCATTGGTTCATGACAAAACACCACAGGTACCGGCCAATTGGTTTGTGAGTGAGCATGCTGCTCCTGATTTTTCAAAAGATGGCAGCAAATTGTTTNTTGGATTGGCCCCCAAACCTTTGGTGCAAGATACCTCGCGCCTGGAAGAAGAAATTATTAAAGTGGAGGTTTGGAACTGGCGGGATAGTGTATTGCAAACACAACAAAACAGCCGGCTGGAAGCCGAGAAANAACGTTCGTATCAAGCAGTTATTAACCTGGCTGATAAATCGATTATACGTTTGGGGAGCACAACACTGCCTCAGGTTGTATTGGCCGAGGAAGGCAACGCCTCTATTGCATTAGGCCTTTCTGATTTACCATACAGGTGGAGCAACTTTTATGATATTACCGGGCATAGCGATGCGTATGTAATTGATGTGCGTACCGGATCCAAAAACAAGGTGGCTGAAAAAATTAAAGGAAACATATCCATTTCACCGAAAGGAAAATTTGTGTTTTGGTTTAGTTTACCGGATACAGCATGGTTTACATACGAGGTGGCCACAGCCAAAACACAACCACTTACAAAGAGGTTATCCGTTTCATTTGCGGATGAAGAAGATGATCATCCGGATTACCCGTCCAGTTATGGTTCGGCCGGCTGGCTTGAAAACGATGTGCGCTTTCTGATCTACGATCGCTATGATATCTGGTCTGTTGATCCGCAGGGAAAATTGCCCGCAGTTAATCTCACAAAGACCGGTCGCACGCAANAAATAACATTTCGTAATGTATGGTTAAATCGCGAAGAGAAGTTTATCAAACCAGACGCCACACTCTTGCTTAGCGCCTTTGACGAGCAACTTAAAACAGTCAATTATTACAGCCTTTCCTTAAAGACGGGCGAATTGAAAAAACTCACCAGTGGCAATTATCGCTTTGCCGGTGCAACCAAGGCCCTGAACAGCGATAACATACTTTTCACGAGAGAAAATTTCAATGAATTTCCGGATGTATGGGCCGGCAATCTCTCATTCGCCAATCCAAAGAAAATCAGTACGGCTAATCCACAACAGAAAAATTATTTGTGGGGAACGGTAGAGTTGGTGAATTACACTTCGCTCGATAATATTCCCCTGCAGGGATTATTGTATAAACCCGAAAACTTTGACCCCAAAAAGAAATATCCCATGCTGGTATATTTTTATGAAAAGAGCAGCGATGGGTTGCATTCTTATTTTAAACCGCAACCTGCCTGGTCCATCATTCAACGCATTATGTGTGTAAGCAACGGCTACCTTGTTTTTGTACCCGATATTGTTTACAAAAACGGGTTGCCGGGTGAAAGCGCGTACAACTGTATTATGCCGGGCGTAAATCAAATGATCAGTTCTGGTTTTGTAGATGAANAAAACATAGGCATACAAGGGCAAAGCTGGGGCGGATATCAAACGGCCTACCTTATTACACGTACCAATTTATTTAAAGCAGCAGGTGCCGGTGCGGCTGTAGTAAACATGACCAGTGCCTATGGCGGTATCCGGTGGGGTAGTGGTATGAGCCGCATGTTTCAGTACGAAAGAAGCCAAAGCCGCATTGGCGGAACCTTGTGGGAGAAGCCGCTCTACTTTATTGAGAACTCACCGTTGTTCTATGCGGATAAAATTCAAACACCCGTGTTAATTATGCAAAACGATAAAGACGATGCAGTACCCTGGTACCAGGGCATAGAGTTTTACATGGCGTTGCGCAGGCTTCAAAAACCGGTGTGGATGCTGGTGTATAACGATGAGGTTCACAATCTGCAAAAGCGGCAAAACCGAAAAGACTATGATTTGCGCCTGATGCAGTTTTTTGATTATTACCTGAAAGGGGCACCCGAACCTGCGTGGATGAAGGAAGGTATTCCGGCCATAGAGAAGGGGATTACAAAAGGATACTAAAAATTCAACCGGCAGGAGGTAATACAATACGATACTATTTGCCTGTGCTTTCTGTGACAGCTAACCGATTTGATTGGCTGAGGCAAATGAAGGTTGTGTAGTTTGAATATCTCTTTCCATTATTGAAAGTACCTTTGTAAATTCGTTGTTCGTTTTATTTGCTAAACATGAAGCAGTTTNTTTTGAAGTGGTATAGTTACAATGCATGGGCCAATCGTGCTATCATAGCAACCCTGGAAAAACAAGCCGTTAGCGATGAGAAAATTCTTACCGTAATGGGGCACCTGGTAAGTGCCAATTTTATTTGGCTTAATCGCATTAAAGGGTTACCCAAAAGTGAATACAAACTTTGGGGCGGGTACACGTTGCCCCAACTGAAGGATATGGTTGAAGAAGCAGATAGGCTTTGGATGGAATACATAGAAGCAACCGATGATTTTAGCCAGGTACTTAAATACAATAATTACGTAGGCAATTATTTTGAAAACAAGGTGGAACAAATCATGATTCACCTGGTAAACCATGGAAGCTACCACCGGNGGCAAATAGCTATGCTGCTGCGGCAGAAAGGCTTTGAACCGGTTAACACCGATTATATTACCTACGACCGCGTGCTTTCCGGTCAGCTAAAAAACAACTAAAACAATAAACCGATTCATTTATGAAAAAAGGAAAATTAGTATTGTTCTTCATGGTGGCAGCCTTTGCGTTGCGTGCACAAGAGCTTACTTTGAATGATGGCATTACCATTTGCCACACCTCGGCAACTGAAAAGTTTGCTTTGTTTGCACAAGACGAGGACTTCAATATGTCGCATCCCAATCCCCTGCCCTATACACATGTAAGTGAAACCGGCAAGATGGTTACATTTAAAACTCCCGATGGCAAAGAGGCCAGCGGGTATGTGTTACTGGCTAAGTCAAAAACCAACAACTGGATTTTTGTATTCCAGGAGTGGTGGGGGTTGAATGACCATATTAAACGCGAAGCCGAAAAACTCTATAATGATTTGGGTAATGTAAACGTACTGGCGTTGGATATGTACGATGGAAAGATTGCCACAGCACGCGAAGATGCAGGTAAATATATGAGTGAGTTTAAGCAAGATCGCGGCAATGCCATCGTAAAGGGGGCATTGGAGTTTGCGGGTAAAAATGCAAAGGTTGGAACGATTGGCTGGTGCTTTGGGNGCGGCCAATCCATGCAGGCAACGTTGACTGCGGGCAAGCAAGCTGCCGGTTGTGTTATATATTATGGTATGCCCGAATCAGACGTTGAAAGATTAAAAACACTAAATGCCGATGTATTGAATATCTGGCCTACACAAGATCAGTGGATCAACAAAGACGTTACGGATAAGTTCGAAGCCAATATGAAGGCAGCCGGTAAGAATCTAACCACCAAAGCCTACGAGGCCGACCATGCATTTGCAAATCCAAGTAATCCCAAGTTTAATCAGGAGTTTACAGCCGATGCGTATAAACACACGCTTGCATTTTTCAAAGCCAGGCTTAAGTAATTTGATTTAAAATAAGTAACCCGCCTGCCGAAGGCTGGTCTGAAAAACTTGAAAGTGGGATTATCAGCCCACTTTCAAATTAAAGTATTTCAAATCCTCAAATTAATACTGATCCAGCATATACCGTATTACATCGGTGGTGGTTACAATGCCCACCAGTTTGCTTTCATCTTTATCATCAACCACCGGCAGGGCATGAAACTCTTCGCTGGAAAGTATTTCGGCTACATCGCGAATGGTTTCATTTGATTTTACTACACGGGGTTTGTGCGACATCACCTGCGAAATCGTAAGCATATCAAACACCGCTTCATCGGCTTCGTCCTGGCCCGCAAACAAACTGCTGAAGGTTAACCGGTTTAAGTCTGTTTTGCTGATAATCCCTACCAGTTGTTTTCCGTAAACAACCGGTACATGGCGAAATCCATGCTTGCGAATAAGATCTCGCACATCGGTTAGCTTGTCTTCCAATTGCACCACATGCATATTCTTTGTCATAATGGTGTTAACGAGTTCACGCTTTCTCATAGTTGTATGGGTTAATTTGTTAGTTCTCTTTATTAACTAACCCAAGATCACTTAATCAATAACCAAATCACATGAGATACCTCAGGCGGCACTATGATTTTTGTCACTCCCAAACCACAATACCCGGCTGCGTGTGGTACCAGGTAGGGTATTTAGGTAAATGAATTTTNTCCACTTCGTTGCGTTTCACTTTTAATGTTGGTGTAAGTAAACCGTTCTCCACACTCCAGTCGGTTTTCATAATCACAATCTTCTCCAGCTTTTCGTACGTTTCCAATGCCGGGTTTACCTGCGCTACTGAGTTTTCCAACCCCTGTATTAACTCTTCTTTTGATTTTGCCTTACCNCCGGGCGAAAGTACAACTAAGGCAATGGGTTGCGGAATACCCATCCCTACCACACAAACCTGGTCAATATCGGGGTTGGCCAATAATTTCATTTCAATGGGTGAGGGGGCAATGTATTTGCCTTTATCGGTTTTAAACAGATCCTTAACTCTGCCGGTTATTTTCAGAAAACCATCACCCGAGATTTCTCCNTGGTCTCCGGTTTTTAAATAACCTTCTTCATCAAAAAGTTCTTTGGTAAGTTCAGGTTCTTTGTAATAACCCAAGGTTAGTCCGGGGCACTTAACGCGAATCTCACCNCCTTCTGCAATTTTTACCTGCAATCCTTTAAAGGGAGTTCCTACCGTACCATGCCGGTTGGCTTCATTGCGGTTGAAGTGTGCATACACACAATCTTCAGTCATGCCGTATGCCTGCAAAATACGAACGCCCACCTTTTCATACCATTGCAGCAGATCAACTGAAATAGGAGCAGCACCACTAAAAATTTGTTTGGCACGGGAAAGTCCTATTCCTTTTTTNATTTTATTCTTAACCAGCGAACTCACCACTGGAATTTTGAGCAGTGTATCTAATTTCTTCTGCGGAAGTTTCTCCAGAATTTTNTCCTGGAACTTTGCCCAGATGCGCGGCACTGCAAAGAAGTGCGTGGGTTGGGTATCAGCTAAGTTTTTGGGAAACGACTCCAGGGTTTCAGGAAATGAAAATGTACCACCCTGATATACGCCCATCAATTCAATCCCCATGCGCTCGGCAATGTGGCTCATAGGCAAATACGAAAACAAGGTTGGATGCATTTGGATGCCTAACTCTTGGGTGCCTTGTTGTATGGTGCGATCAAACGCACTTACCGAATGCATTACACCTTTGGGTTTGCCGGTAGTGCCCGAGGTGTACATAATCGTTAACAAGTCCTCTTGTTTCCAGGCGTGGGGTTCGTTTACGGGTTCGTGGTTGGTTGTCCAATCTTCCCAGGTTTGGGGTGCTTTTGTTCCGTAGGCAGAAACGCCCAGAGTAATTACGTTATCCGGAATGCCACTTTTCTGTTCTTCAAAATTATCAAGCTTACCAGCAATGATAAGTTTTGATTCGCTGTGTTCCAGAATCTGTTTGATTGATGTAGCTGTAAGTGTGGCATAAAGCGGTACCGAAACATAGCCGGCCATCATAATAGCCAGATCGGCCATTACCCAATGGGCACAGTTTTTTGATATCAACGCAATGTTGCTGCCTTGCGGGAAGTGAAATGATTTTAATCCGCTGGCAATACGCCTGATTTCGTTTCCAGCCTGCTGATACGTCCAGGTTTTCCATACACCATGAAAGGGTTGTCGTAAAAANAGCTGATCGGGGATTTCCTTTTCCCACTTCAGAAACTGTTGCAGAGGGGTGCTGGCGTTCATAAGGCTTAGGGTTATGTAAAGTCTATTTAGCAATATTAACTTGAAAAAAACACATCTGTTTCAGGGGCGCGAGATACTGGTATTGAGAGGTTCCATTTCTTCAGCAGAAGAAGGCTTAATTTTAAGATAGCCTCAATATGTTCCGGAAATATTATCGGAAGTTTGCACAGAAGGCTATAGCGAAAAACTTTATCTGTTGTGATTAAAACGATACCTTGCATGTTGTTAATTCGCAGTCAATGTCCTCCAAANAACTCTTCTTACTCGATGCCTACGCGCTTATCTACCGCGCACATTTTGCCTTTACCAAGAATCCGCGCATCAACTCCAAAGGCCATAATACATCTGTTCCGTTCGGGTTTACAAATACCTTATTGGAGGTAATTCAAAAACAAAAACCCACACACCTTGCCGTGGCCTTCGATACTTCTGCGCCTACTTTTCGCGATCAAATCTTTACGGAATACAAAGCCACACGCCAGGAAACCNCCGAAGACATTCGCAGTGGATTGCCCATTATAAAAGAAATTCTGAAAGGGTTTAATATCCCGATTCTTGCATTAGATGGGTATGAAGCAGACGATATTATAGGCACTATTGCCAAACGAGCCGAGCAGGAAGGCTTTGATGTGTTTATGATGACACCCGACAAAGACTTTGGGCAATTGGTTACAGAAAAGGTCAAACTTTACAAACCAGCTTACATGGGCAATGCGGTGGATATATTGGGCCCTAAAGAAGTTTGTGAGAAGTGGGACATTGAAGATGTAAGCCAGGTAATTGATATACTCGGTTTGCAAGGCGATGCCTCGGATAACATTCCAGGCATACCAGGTGTGGGGCCCAAAACCGCGGCCGACCTTCTANAAAAATACAAAACAGTAGAAGGGGTAGTGGCTAATGCTGCTGAACTGAAGGGCAAACAGAAAGAACGTGTAGAACAATTTGGTGAACAGGCTATCCTTTCTAAAAGACTTGCTACCATTATTACCGATGTTCCCCTTGAATGGAATGAANAAGATCTGGCGTACACAGGCCCCGATGTAGAAAAATTAAAACCTATTCTGGAAGAACTTGAATTCAAAACCATGATGCCGCGCATCTTCGGGTTACAGNCCGGGGCAGCACCTGCAGAAACTTCCGTTGCCACATCAAAAGCCGCTCAACTCTCTATGTTTGGTGGCGAAGACTTGTTAAACGAGNCCGGCTTCCGGGAAAAAGTATTTCAGGCTGAAAATGTTTCTTACAAAACAATTGAAACTGCTGAAGATTGTGTAAACCTGGCGCAGAAGCTAAAAACACTGCGCGAGTTTGCATTGGAAATAATAACGGATGGTGCCGAAAATTTTGATTTTGAAATTGCGCACCTGGTGCTCGGGGCCAACCCAGGCGAAGCGTATTTTATTCCGGTAACATCAGAANAAATCCTGGCCGAATTTAAAACTGTATTGGAAGATGAAGGTATCCGGAAAGTTGGGCATAACATTAAAGCCTCGGTACTGGCTTTGAAAAAATATCAGATTGATGTACAAGGCCCTCTTTACGATACCCTGCTGGCACATTACTTAATAGAACCTGAAGCTTCACACGATCTTGGAATTTTGTGCGCGCAATATCTCCAATACCAGGTAAGCGAAACCGGTTCTGAAATGGAACAACATTGCGAGCGCATCGACCAGGTATTGCAACTAAAGGAAAAATTACAACAAGAACTGGAACACCGCGGCCAGTGGCGCTTGCTGCACGATGTTGAAATGCCTTTGTCCCGCGTGCTGGCCGATATGGAATACGAAGGTGTAACCATAGATGAAGAAGCATTAAAATGGATGAGCGATGCGCTGAAAAGCGATAGTCATAAAGTACAGAAAGAAATTTATNCACTGGCAGGTACAGAATTTAACATCGCATCGCCAAAGCAATTAGGTGAAATTTTGTTTGATAAAATGAAATTGCTTGACAAAGCAAAGAAGACCAAGACAGGCCAGTATGCAACAGGCGAAGAAGTGTTGATTAAGTTAGCCGATGAACACGAAATAGCACGCAAGATTCTCGACTTCCGTGAGTATGAAAAACTTCGTTCAACTTACGTAGATGCGTTGCCCAAAATGGTAAGCAAGTTCGATCAGCGCATTCACACCGACTACCGGCAAGCTGTTGCTGCCACGGGCCGGTTAAGTTCTAATAATCCCAATCTTCAAAACATTCCGATCCGTACGGAGAAAGGACGACAAATACGAAGCGCATTTGTGCCTCGCAGCAATGAGTTTTTATTTATGTCGGCCGATTACTCACAAATTGAATTGCGCATTGCGGCTTCATTTGCCAAAGATGTTACCATGATTGAAGCCTTTCGCAACAGGCGCGACATTCATGCAACCACAGCGGCCAAAGTATTTAAAGTAGATTTGGCAAAAGTTACACCTGATATGAGGCGCAAAGCCAAGGAAGTAAACTTTGGAATTTTATATGGTAGTACTGCCTTCGGGCTTTCGCAGAACCTGGGTATATCACGCACCGAAGCAGGTGAAATTATTGATTCCTACTTTAAAGAGTTCTCGGCTATTAAACGTTATATGGATGACTCCATCAATTTTGCACGCGAAAAAGAATATGTGGAAACCATCTTAGGAAGAAGACGCTACCTGCGTGATATTAATTCGCGCAACATTACTACGCGTGGATTTGCGGAGCGCAACGCCATCAATGCTCCGATTCAGNGGAGTGCGGCTGATATCATTAAGATTGCCATGATCTTAATTCACAAATGGCTGAAACGCGAAAACCTGAAAACTAAAATGACGATGCAGGTGCACGATGAACTGGTTTTTGATCTGCACAAGGACGAACAGGATATTGTAAAACCAAAAGTAATTGAGTTGATGAAGTCAGCCGTTTTGCTTGATGTGCCCATGGAGGTAGAGGTTGGCATTGGTAAGAGTTGGCTGGAGGCGCATTGATAATCAATGATTTGTCTTGCAAATGGTGTTGTCTTATATTTGTAAACTATAAATATAAAATGGCAACATTTACCAGTACCCTTCCTGATAGCCTGCTTGAAAAGCTTTCTGAAAAGGCTAAGGCATTGTCACTTCCTAAAAATAAATTGATTGAAACAGCTGTTCGGCTTTACCTTGAGCACCTCGAAAAAGCAGAGTATATCAAATCATACAGTCAGGCTTCCGATGATAAGGATATTTTAGCTATCGCAGAAGAAGGCATGGCTGACTATCTTCGCCAATTAGAAAAATGAAGCAAGCTGAAATCTGGTATGCAGATTTAAATCCGGTGAAGGGTAGCGCGCAAGCTGGTGTACGCCCAGTAGTAATTGTGAGTGGCAATATGTTAAATCAATTGCTTCCTGTATGTATTGTAATTCCACTTACTACTAAAATCAAAAGGTACAAGGGTAATCCCATCCTTACACCAACAAAACTCAATGGTTTGCAGACAGAATCTGAAATGCTTGTTTTTCATGTTCGTTCAATTTCAAAAGACAGGTTGGTTCGCAAAGTTGGTAGTATCCAACGGGATGAACTTGAGCGGGTCCTGGCAACGCTGCACGATATTTTAAGGCTTTAATGCAGACGATTTTTTGCTTAAGTGTAAGACTTAACACAAGTGTTACTTTAAAATTAAATAATATTGCGCCATACCATATTAATATCAATGAAATTGCAAGCCTTCTTGTTGGTTGGTCTGTTTGCAGTAAGCACGCACCTGGCTACTGCCCAAACCATTACACCTTCTCCATATTTTACTTTTGGCAAAGGACTCGGCATTATTTCGCCCGATAGTTTGTACCAACTCAACATCCGGTTCCGTATGCAAAACCGGGCAGCTTTTAGAACAGAAAGTGCTTCCGATTTTTCCATCGACCAGGTAGAGGCGCGCGTAAGGCGGCTACGGTTGCGACTGGACGGCTACGTGTATAATCCTAAAATTTATTATCTCATTCAGTTTTCCTTTTCGCGCTCAGACATGGATTATGATGATACCGGTTTTCCGAATGTAATTCGTGATGCCATGATCATCTATTCTGTTAATAAGCGTTTCTCTATTGGCCTGGGTCAAACCAAACTTCCGGGTAACCGCCAGCGCGTAAACTCTTCAGGCGATTTGCAATTTGCTGATCGCTCCATTGTAAATTCTACTTTTAACATCGATCGCGACTTTGGAGCCCAGGTTTATTATAACAACTACATTAACAAATTCTATTATGTGCTGCGGGGTGCTATTTCATCAGGTGAAGGCCGTAATATTACTGCTTCCGATAGAGGATTAGGATACACCGCACGCATGGAGTTGCTTCCTNTTGGGCCCTTTACAAACGGAGGCGATTATTTTGAAGGTGATCTGGCCCGCGAGCCCAAACCAAAAATTTCTTTGGGCGTTACCTTTTCACATAACGAAAACACCACACGCACTGGAGGCCAGTTGGGAAAATTCCTTTATGCCCCACGGGATATGACAACATTTATGACCGACTTTTTATTCAAATACAAAGGCATGGCCCTTGCGTGCGAATGGTTGCGGAGAGATTCGCCCAATCCGATTACCGTAAATGATGATGGTGATGTGCGCTTTATCTATACAGGACTTGGACAAAATTACCAGGGCAGTTATATCTTCCGAAACAATTACGAGATTGTAGGCCGCTACTCGCGCGTAAGCCCGTTCGAAACGATTCAAACACTCGATGATCAAACCGAACAGTTTACGATAGGTTTTAACAAATACATTCGGGGGCATCGTTTAAAACTGCAAGGAGATATTACGTTCGAACAAAATGATTGGCTGGAAGAAACCCATCCCGACAATGATAACTGGCAAATTCGGTTTCAGATTGAGGCGGGGATATAGAAACCGGTTATCTCATTTTCCAATTGCCTGCAAAGCTGCCTCTGCCGCATAGCGAACATCGGTGTTTCGGGTAATGGTTAATATTCGTTGAATGGATTTTTCAGCAGAGGCTGCATCCTTTCCAATCTTACCCAAAATGGTAATTAACTGATGCTGTAAACCTCCATCCTGATCGGTGGTTTTATCTAACCGCGTGGTTAACGCTTTCACTGCCGGCTTGCCGATTTTTACCAGCGCTTCTTTGGCTGCTTCCGTGTCATTTCCGTAATGAGGCAACACACCCAGCATGTAGTCGATTGCTTTGGGGTTAGATGTTTTTAAATTTCCCAACACAGTTATCGTCAGCGTTTGAATGTTATTCATCGTGGTCTTGTCTTCCAGACTTTTNTTATTGAGCAGGTTCACCAACGTGTTCTCTAATTTTACCGGAGGCGTATCAGAAATGGCGAGCAACTTCATCACACGCAGTTGTTCGTTCAGGTTGGTGCCTTTTAAAATTACATCTGCCTCTTCCAGCGTAGGGATCACCCCTGGTATGGCGATATTGTACTTCACACAGAAATTTATCCGGTCTTCCTTCTGGTTGGGATACGGTGTAAGCAATGCATAGTTCGAAAACTTATCGCGACAACGCTGCGCCAAAATTTTTAAATCAGATTCAGGATAATTTCTGCGGATTTCTTCATTGGTAGTTTCATTGTACGTCATCTTAAAATGCCACGCAAAGTCGTAAAGCTGCTCATGGGCTTTTGGGTATTCGTTCGCATTTACAAAAGCAGCCAACCAACCTATCAATTCGGTTTTTCGCTGCGGATTGGTTTCTTCTTTGTACATCGAACTCAGTTCGCCAAATAGAGTAGCGTTCAGTTTATCATCGCGCACCAGTTGTGCCGAATAGGTTTCATATACATATTGGCGCAGGGGTTGGTTNTTGGATAGGCCTTCCATCATCTCCACATAAGCAACTTCAAACGAAAGTGCGCGTGGCAGGCCCAGTTTGTTTTGAGCGGCCAGATCGAAATATTGTTTAATTCTTGTTTTTTGCTCCGCTTCCGGAGAATCACTTTTACCAATTAACTGGATTACATAATTGGAGAGGTAATAATTGCCTACCTTGCTCAGCGCGGCAAAACCCGATTTCCATTCGCGTGCATCTACCTGATTATCGGTGGTTAGGTAGCGCACGATTTCATACGCGCGGTCATCGCCCGTTGGATAACCAATCGTATCAAGCGTTGCCAGTAAAAANTTTTTGTACGACTCCGGATCAAGCTTAAATCGGGTAAATGCATACATCACATCATAATGCAGTTTGCCACACACATTATCGAATGGAGTTTTTATGGCCTCGGCCACTACGGCCGAAATTTTNTCAGGGGTAGATAAATCATTCAGGTGTGGCCGGAAGGCATCCGCTTTTTCTTTACATATTTCAGCTTGCGTTTTAACGGGGGTGTTGGTGTTTCCATTAAACACAATCTGTACGGTGTTGCCTTTGCTTTTATCTGCATCAACCGGTTCAATCGTTGCATCAGGTTGTGTAAACAACGTAGCCATGTTCTTGTTCATTTTAATGCGCCCAACATAACTCATGGTTATTTCTCCGCTGGTTACATCAATAATGCGCGCACTCACTTCTATGTACGATTTCAGTTTGGTATAAGTGCCCGAAAGAATAGCATCGATGGGCGCCAGTTGGCCTATCTTCAAAGCGGCTGCGGGTTTCATTAAATCGGTAAGAATAAATTCATGTTCTTTTAAAATCGCATCCATGCGCGTGCGTTCAAACAACTTTAGTTTATCAGGATGGCCGGAGATGGAACCGATAATGGTTTCGGTTAAATATTCGCCAAATGCCTTGGATTGTTGTGAGGAGGGAGTGGCTGTAAATGGAACCACCGCCAAACTATGCGGAGTTTTAAGAGCAGGTGCCGCAATAATTTTTGCTGCCAGTTCCTGCGTTACCGTAGGGTAACTTTTGGGTTTTTGGGCGTGGGTATTAGCCACAAGTGTTATGAAAACGCCAATCAAAAGAATCTTTGTCCAATTCATAATTTAAAAATAACCTTTAAGTTGAAAGTTAAAAAGTTGAAATCTAAAGTTGAAAGTTAGCAGAATCAAAATCGGATGATGGTTATTTCAAATCAAAAATCATAATTCTAACAACACTAATCGCAAATCATTAGTTTAAGCCTCTATCTTTACCTCATGATCCCCAAATCCTGGTTTGTAATTAAAGACGAAAGCACCCGCACGTTTGAGGTAGTAACGCAACCGCTAAGTGAAAACGCCTTCAGCAATAAAGTAGTGGCCATGCAACGCGAGGGATTAAACATTACACCGGTGCTGCTACCCGTAAGCAACCGCTACGCCAGCAAAGAACATATTGCGTTTACCGGCTATACCNGGGAGGAGGGTTTGTTTAATCGCCTGCTGCAACAGCATGCTAAATTGATGCAACAGAAGTTTGGGGAGTGGGAGGAATAGCGGATAGACACAAGATGTTTTCTACAAAGCTATCCTCCGGAATGACTTTTAATAGATAGGTTCTGCGCGCTTCTCTACAAGGCTGTCATCGCGGTCGGGGTGGTGGGATTTGATAAATAGGTGCTGAACTTAAATCCCCGTACCGCGATCCCGGAAATACGTGCTATTAACTGCTTTTCATAGACATCTTGTACTTACCTAAACGGGATTCCGGAATTCGCCAGAGCTTGAATTCAAATTTTACTTAAATCCAAGTTGAGGTTTCAACACACAAATTCTCCCGCTCCTCCGGAATGACTTTTCATAGGTGTGGTACGAAAATTTACTAAATTTAGTTAATGCCTTACTTTGTTTACATCATGACAAACAAACGCCATACTGTGCTTTATACAGGGATGACGAATGATCTGGAGGACCGTGTATTCGATCATAAAGTGAAGAGAAACAAGAAGAGTTTTACGGCCCGATACAATTGCGATCAACTGGTTTATTTTGAAGAGTATGCTAATGTTAAGGAGGCTATTTATCGAGAAAAACAACTAAAGAAGTATTTACGCGAGTGGAAGAATAACTTAATCAAAGAGCTAAATCCTGATTGGGTTGATTTAAGCAAAGATTGGTTTGATGAGAAGGAGTTTGAGATATTCAAGAGGTTTCAAAGATAATTCGGGGCTTTAGCTATAAAAATATGATCACGGTTGGGATAATGGAATAGATAAAAGCTTTCTAACATGCCCTATGCTTCGGGATTGCGGAATTCGCCAGAGTTTGAATTCAATTTTTACTTAAAATCCAAGCAGAGATTTCAACACATAAAATATCCAGGCTCCTCCGGAATGACTTTTAATAGATAGGTTCTGCGCGCTCACGACAAGGCTGTCATCGCGGTTGGGGTGATGGGGTTTGATAAGTAAACACTGGGCTTAAAAACCCCGTACCGCGATCCCAGTGAGATGTTGGAAGAGAAGCTATGAAATGCATTTAAACAGATCCTTACACTTCTGGATTCCGGAATTCGCATGACCTGGATTTTAATTTTACTTAAAATCCAAGCAGAGATTTCAACACATAAAATATCAAGCTCCTCCGGAATGACTTTTAATAGATAGGTTCTGCGCGCTCACGACAAGGCTGTCATCGCGGTCGGGGTGGTGGGATTTGATAAATAGGTGCTGAACTTAAATCCCCGTACCGCGATCCCGGAAAGTAGAGGCGAGCTATTAACTGCTTTTCATAGACATCTTGTACTTACCTAAACGGGATTCCGGAATTCGCCAGAGTTTGAATTCAATTTTTACTTAAATCCAAGCAGAGATTTCAACACACAAATTCTCCCGCTCCTCCGGAATAACATTTCATGGATCGTTACAAGGGTTTTAAAAATTCATCATCTGTCAAAGAAAACTCCTTATCTTAGGCACTCACTCATTTGCTATGAAACGCTTTCTCCTCCTGCTTGTATTGCTTCCGGCCATTGCCTACTCCCAGCATCAATCCAAAATAACACGCATCGATTCGGTGCTCACCTACCTGCATCAATATCATTTGTTTAATGGTACGGTATTGATTGGTGAAAAAGGAAAAGTGCTTTATAAAAAGCATTTGGTATTGCCCATCCGCAAACCCAACAACCGCTTACAACTGCCTCGGCTTTTAACCTGGCATCGGTAAGCAAACAGTTTTATACCATGATGGCCATGATGTTGAAAGAGCAAGGCAAACTGCAATATGATGATGCGGTGCAAAAATATTTGCCCGCCTTTCCATACAGCAACATCACCATTCGCCAGGNNCTCATGAACCAGACTTCTGGCCTGCCCGAGTACTTTGATATTGTGCAGGGCGATATGAACCCGCTTGATACACTCACCAATGCTTCGATGCTTGCGTTGCTGGCACATAAAAAACCACCGCTGGTGTTTGAACCGGGTACAAAATGGGAATACTGCAACACCAACTACACCACATTGGCCTCAATCATCGAANAAATTTCGGGTGTGCCGTGTGCGCAGTTTTTTGCCAGGCATATTGCTGCCCCTCTTAAACTAAACAACACCTACATTTACCACCTTAAACTAAAATCATATCCACCTTCGCGTGTGTTTGGATTCTCTTATGATGGCAGCCACTATGAGNTGAATGACCTGCTGCGGTTTGATGGCATTGTGGGCGATGGCAATGTGTATTCCTCCGTTGAAGATTTATACAAATGGGATCAGGCCTTGTACACGGAAAAGCTGGTGAAGAAGAGCACGTTTGCCGAAGCCATTACTGCCGGAAAACTTAACAATGGAGAAAATACCGAGTACGGTTTTGGTTGGTTTATCCGCGTGCCCGGAAAAGTAGTTGCTCACACAGGAAGCTGGGTGGGTTTTCTTACAGAGATAACGCGGTACATCGACCGGAATCAAACCATTATTGTATTGGAAAACTCCGCAAACGGTTATGCGCGCACATTAATAAAAAATATTTGGGATGGAAAACCGGTAGCCTTACCCAAAACCCATGTAATCACGAACGTAAAAATTATTGATGGTACCGGGTTGCCTGCGGTGGCCGGAAGTGTGCGGGTACTAAACAACCGCATCTGGCAAGTGGGTACGCTTACTGCTTTTAATGGTGAACGTACTACCGATGGAAAAGGCAAGGTATTGGCTNCGGGTTTTATCGATAATCATAGTCACCACGATGGCGGTCTTGAANAAAATCCTTCGGCCCTTGCAGTAACCAGCCAGGGTATAACCACCATTGTGGTGGGGCAGGATGGTGGGTCGGATGCCATGGACTCTATTAAACAGTTTATANAANAAACACCGGTAAGCGTAAACGTAGCTTCATTTACCGGGCATGCTTCGTTGCGCGAAAAGGTGATGGGCAAAAACCTGTTTCGCAAAGCGACACCTGCCGAGATTGACTCCATGAAAGTATTATTGAGCCATGAAATGGAAAAGGGTTCTTTGGGCTTAAGCACGGGCCTTGAGTATGAAGAAGCATTTTACAGTTCGCGCGATGAGGTGGTGGCCCTGGCTAAAGTGGCGGGTGAAAAAGGGNGGCGTTATATCAGCCATATTCGCAGTGAGGATTTAAACATGGAGGATGCCATTGATGAAATTCTGGCGATTGGGTACGAAGCCAAAATTCCCGTACAGATAACCCACATCAAAATTGCTATGCGCAGCAAGTGGGGCCACTCCGAANAAATTTTACGGCAACTGGATAGGGCTCGTCAAAATGGAATAAACGTAACAGCCGATGTTTATCCATATACCATGTGGAGCTCTACCCCGCGGGTACTTTTTCCTAAANAGNATTTTGAAAACATTACCAGTGCCGAGTTTGCCGTACGCGAGTTGTTTGATCCGGAGGCTTCTGTTATGGTGCGCTATTCACCACAACCGGCCTGGCAGGGAAAAACGGTAAGTGAGATTGCCGCCATCAACAAAGAAACTTCTGCGCAGGCATTGTTGCGCATCATCCGCGAAAGCGCACCCNCGNAACAAAGTGGTATTGTTGCCAAAAGTATGAGCGAAACCGACATCAGCAATNTTTTGAAGTGGCCTTATGCCAGTATTTGTTCCGATGGCTCCATGCGTGGACACCCGCGCGGGCACGGTTCGTTTACGCGCGTGCTGGGCAAGTATGTACGCGAACAAAAGCTGATGCCACTGGAAACCGCCATTCAGAAAATGACCAGCCTGGCTGCAGAAAACGTAGGCATTAAAAACCGCGGGTTGATTGCCNCCGGCTATTTTGCAGATCTTGTGTTGTTTGATCCCGAAACGATTATCGACCATGCTACCATCGAAAACGCATCGGCTTTATCTTCCGGTGTGGAAGCCGTGTGGGTAAATGGTACGTTGGTGTACGCAAATCAGAAACCAATCGCGAATTATCCGGGCGTGCAGGTGAAGCGGTAGGCGTTAAAAGTTGATAGTTAATAGTAATTTGTCCTTAGTACAGTACTGACATAAGATTACGCAAACTCCTTGTGCAAAGGACTAATTACTTTTTACTCAGGACTAACTACTACTAACTACTTAGCTGTAACCTGAAAGGCGCGCTCGCCATTCTTTTCAACTTCACGCAAAGTTCTGAGTTGTTTCATTTCTTCTAACATAGATAACAGGGCGCTATCGTCAGTTAGTTTAAGATGAGCCTTTAATTCTGAGAGGGATTTGATTTCGTTGGGGGTCTTGCGGAAATCGGTAATGAAGTTAAGAATGTCTATTTTCCTGATGGGCATGGTAAAACGGTTTTTGAGGTTGTAACGGGAAATGATCAAATAAGATTCGGGGTTTCTTTAAGGGGATGGATTCCAAAAATCGCCAGGTAGGCAATCATCCGGAAATTTGCCAGCTACGAAGTTGCCATTCCGAAATGACATTTTCTAAAATATTTACCTGCTTACAATAAACTTTGGTGCTTTGCGGTGTTTGGTTGCCTGTTCATACCCGTAGGCAATCTCAATCAAAACAGGTTCCTGCCAGGCCGTACTAAAGAACGAAACTCCAACGGGCAGTACATCGGCAAACCCCATCGGCACAGTAATAGAAGGATACCCCGAGATTGCGGCCAACGAAGAACTGCCTCCCAAAAAGTGATCGCCATCAATCAAATCAGTTTTCCAGGCGGGGGCTCCGGTAGGGGCCATTAATGCATGCAGGTTATTTTCTTTTAAAAGTTTATCGATGCCATTTTCACGGGTAGCTTTTTGCATGTTGGCCAAGGCATTTAAGTATTCTTTGTCTTGCAGCGTACCTTTTTCATGCGCCAGTTTTAACAACTGCTGATCGAAGTATTTTAATTCAATGGAATCTTTCTTATTGAACTCCATCAACTCCGCCAGATCGTGTACGGGAGCTTTATCGCCCAGGCTGGCAAAGTATTTTGTCAATCCGTCTTTAAACTCATACAACAACACGGTAAACGAAGAACTACCGGCACTACGCTCCAGGCTAAAATCGATTTCAATTACCTCAGCCCCNTGCGCACGAATATCTGCAACCGCTTTTCTCATGAGCGTATCAACTGCGGCATGATAGCCTCCCATGTTTTTCAGCAACCCAATGCGCTTGCCTTTTAATCCATCGGCCTTCAGGTATGGTGTGTAGTCGGTTTTAAAATGACCTGCCGAAGCAAGTGTTTTTGCATCAGCCGAATCAACCCCCGTTAATGCACCCAAAGCAATGGCTACATCGGTAACGGTGCGCCCCATAGGGCCGGCTGTATCCTGCGTAAACGAAATGGGAATAATACCCCTGCGACTCAGCAACCCAACGGTGGGTTTAAGGCCTACGAGGCCGTTGGCATTGGACGGACAAACAATAGAGCCATTGGTTTCGGTGCCAATCGCAAAAGCACACAAGTTTGCCGAGGCGGCTACTCCCGAACCCGAACTGGACCCACAAGGATTGCGATCCAGCACGTATGGGTTTTTAGTTTGCCCCAATAGGCCGCTCCAACCGCTGCTGCTCATATCAGCCCGGAAGTTGGCCCACTCACTCAGGTTAGCTTTCGCGATGATGACGGCCCCGGCCTCGCGCAGTTTTTTTACGAGATAACTATCTGTGGGCGGATAGGAGTTGCGCAGTACTGTTGCACCAGCAGTAGTGGGCATATCAGCTGTGTTCAGGTTGTCTTTTACAATAACAGGAATGCCATGCAGCAAGCCCCGGCTTTTACCGGCCAACAGTTCGGCATCCAGCTCCCGGGCGATTTCAATAGCTTTGGGGTTAAGGTAAATGATGGAATTGAGCGCAGGCCCGTTCTTATCCAACTCTTCAATGCGCTGCAGGTAATCTTTAACTACTTGTTCTATTGTAAACGTGCTTTTCTGATAACCCACTTGTAATTGGGGTATAGTTATTTCAACGAGGTAGTCATGTGCCGGTGCGATTGTTTCTTGCTTAGATGGTTGGCAAGCCAGCAACAGAACGCCCCATAGTGAAAAAGCACGGAATGATTTCATACAGTTAGGTTAGAAGAATGGAAGTTACAGTTTCAGGTTAATGGAACCCTGCAATACGCATATGATTCCGTATGCGTACGGCTTTCGAATCAACCCCACTTTAACAATAAATATTGACAAGTACTTTACTTTAATAATAATATTTATTGAAATTGCATAAGCTATGGCAAATAGTACTTTACTGCACCCCCAGGGGCTGCTGGGTTTATGACGTTACTCGATAACACAGCCGCCTTTAAAGTTTGGGTTTTTGCTCCTTATCTGGAGACAGATGACCCTACCCTTAAATTTTACTATGACTATACCCAAAGCATTGAGGAATACACCCGTGTATTCGCGGAAATCAATTGCGAATGGGAATGGGTAAATGTAACGGTGCATAACATTGCCGAATCCATAAAGCGCGTTAAGGATTATACCGAAAAGCAAAGTATTGTGCTAAACCTGTGCGATGGTGATGAGATCAATAATGTGCCGNGGGTATCTGTAATCCACGCCTTAGACGAAAGCGGGATTACCTTTACGGGTTCCGACTCACACTTTTATAATGTAACCACCTCTAAAATCACCATGAAAGAAGCTTTTGACAAAGCCGGGGTTTCCATGCCAGGCTGGCAAAAGCTAAACGGACACATCGATCCAGACCTCTTTAAGAAGGTAGGTAAACCCATAATTGTGAAACCCGCAGTATCGGCTGGAAGCATGGGGATAAGTATAAAGAATGTAGTTAGTGGTAAGCGCGAACTAAAGAACGTTCTCAATGTCCTTCACCAAGGGTTTAAAGGTTGGGATATAAATACTGCGGGGTTGTTGGCCGAGCAGTTTATAATAGGCAGAGAGTTTACAACCTTGTTGGTGGGTTCGCATCACCAACCCGAACAGATTCAATTCTACCAGCCCATAGAACGCGTGTTTCATAAGGGACTGCCGGAAAAAGAACAGTTTCTTTCCTTCGAGCGGTTGTGGGAAGCCTATGATGAAGAAACTCCTCCACCCGACAATGGCTTTTTGTATGAATACGCACCTGTAACCTGCCCCACGCTGGCACAGCAGCTAAAAGACCTGAGCATTGATGCCTTTAAGGCTGTAAAGGGTGTTGGCTATGCAAGGTTGGATTTCAGAATGGATAAGAAAACCGGTAAACTGTTTGTGCTCGAAATCAATGCGCAGTGTGGCTTAAGTGAAGACGAAAACTATACTTCTATAGGGGCCATTCTGCGCGTAAGCAACAAAACCTTCACCAACCTGATTATAGAAGTACTGGACGATGCGCTGCTGCGCAATTCTGTCTCCAGCTAACCAATCCTCATATTACTAACTGGTTAACCCACGGCTTAAATCCACCCAAGGAACATGAAAGTTTGCGTTTTACAACCGGACTATAGCACTACCGAGGTGGACTATAAAAATTATGACCCGCCCCGCAACCTTGCTGCGCTTTTACCCCACGATCAGGTAGATCATGTATTCCTGAACAAACTCACCACATACAAGCAGCTTAAAGAGTTGCGGAAGCAGAAGTATGATATTTATGTAAATCTCTGCGAAGGATACCTCGATTGGTCGGTGCCTTCTATTGATGTTATCAATTCATTGGATGCACTAAATCTGCCTTATACAGGTCCCAATGCTGTCTTGTACGATCCGCCCAAATCGCTTATGAAATATGTGGCTTATTGTGCCGGTGTATTGTCTCCGCTTTACGCAGAAGTTACAGGCAGCCACAACCTGGAAGCTAAAGTTAGCCACTTAAAATTTCCGTTGTTTGTAAAGCCGGCCAAAGCGGGCGATAGCCTGGGTGTGGATGAAGAATCGCTGGCGCATGACCTTCCACACTTAACACATAAAGTAGATAGTCTGCTGGCCGAGGGGTATGATGAAATACTGATTGAAGAATACATAGCCGGGCAGGAATTTACCGTGTTGGTTGCGGCTAATATGCAACCGGAGTATGGTGCTGTTGCCTTTAAACCGGTTGAATATAAATTTCCAAAAGGATATGCCTTTAAAACCTATGCACTCAAAACATCTGAGTTGCATAACAATGTGAACAAACCGTGCACCGATGCAGCACTCGAAGCACGACTCAGGTTAGCAGCAGAANAAATCTTTACCGGTTTTTCAGGTGTGGGGTATGCACGGCTGGATTTTCGGGTAAATGAAAAACAGGAAATTTATTTTCTCGAAATCAATTTTACCTGTTCTGTTNTTTATCAGGATGGATACGAAGGTTCTGCCGATTATATTTTGCAATTTGATCCTATCGGCAAAGCCGGATTTNTGAAACACATCATTGAAGAAGGCAGGGCCCGGCATGCAGCGCGTCAGAAAAAGTATCGGGTAAAGGGCAATTCAATAAATGGTTATGGCATTGTAGCCCAAAAACCTATTCGCAAAGGCGAGGTGATTTTTAAGTTTGAAGAAGCCGCGCAACGCCTTGTTACCAAACGATACGTAGAGCAAAACTGGACGCCCCAGCAGCGCGAAGAGTTTCGCCACTATGCGTATCCCATTTCCGATGAGGTGTACATCTTGTGGGATCACAAACCTGAAAACTGGGCCCCTCAAAATCATGGTTGTGTGCCCAATACGATTTACAGCGGGCTTAACTTAATTGCTTTGCGCGATATTGAGGCCGATGAAGAGCTTACGCTGGATTATGCCGATTTGCTGGATGATACCATTCAACCTTTTGTGTGTACGTGCGGCCATCCCAATTGCCGGAAAATAATTTCTGGCCGGGCTAATAACTCTATTACCCAGCGCGAGAAGATTAGTGTAACGCCTCCTCAGGGTTAATCACAACCCCACACCCAAATAATTTCTAGATATCACAAATTTCAACCCCTTGCTTCAGCGAAGCCAGCTTATCGGGGCGCTTGGGAATAAACTCCTGCCCAACAAAGCCGGTATAACCGGTTTCTGCAATGGCACGCATAATGGCAGGATAATATAATTCTTGTGTTTCGTCTATCTCGTTGCGGCCGGGTACACCACCGGTATGGTAATGGCCAATATACGTATGGTATTTGCGAATGGTGGCAATTACATCGCCTTCCATTATCTGCATGTGGTAAATGTCGTACAGCAATTTAAAGTTAGGAGAACCCAACTTCTCTACCAACTTCACGCCCCATTGGGTATGGTCGCACTGATAGTCTTTATGATCCACTTTGCTGTTGAGCAATTCCATCTGCACAAGTATGTTATGCCGTTCGGCAATTTTCAATACCGGAGCTAACCCTCTGGCGCAATTTTCAATACCCTGTTCGGCACTCAAGCCATTCGCATTGCCGCTAAAGCAGATTACACTTTTTAACCCGGCTGCTGCTTTGGGAATAGATGTTGAATAATCCTTTAAGAATTTTTCGTGCAGCGATGGATCGTTAAAACCTTTGTTCAAGCCCAGGTCGGTAGCATACGCCATCGCACAGGTTAGCCCGTACTTTTGCACAACAGCCCACTGGTCGGCCCGCAATAACTCAATCGACTTTAACCCGATTTCTTTGGCGGCTTTGGCCAAATCTTCCAACGGAATAGAACCGTAACACCACTGGCACACCGAGTGGTTGATTTTGTTGTTGAGTGTTTCAGGAAGTTTGCTCATGGCTTTTACCATTTCGGGTAAGGCTACTACCCCGGCAGCGGTAGCAGCAATGGATTTAAGGGCTTGTTTGCGATTCATACGAATGGTTTTTAAAAGTCGAACTAAGATAAGAGATTAATTTTTAACCGGCACTGGTTTATAGTCGCTCGTTTCTCGTTACTGGTGGTGTGTCCTAAACTATTAAATTACTCCAAACTAACCAGAAGCCAGCAACCTTTAATCATTTCTCACTTCGATAAACCACCCCATCCTTCATTACAAATTTCACTTTTCGCAGATCAGAAATATTTTTAGATGGATCGCCCGACACAATAAGCAAATCGGCTTTCAAGCCAGCTTTTATAAATCCAACCTGATGCTCCAGGTGAAACGCACGCGCATTTACGCTGGTAGCAGCTTTCAATACATCTAATACGGGCATGCCGTATTCTGCCATCAACTCCATTTCCAAAACATTTTCGCCATGCGCAAACACACCTACATCGCCACCCATGCCAATGGTTACACCATTTGCCAGTGCTTCTTTAAAACTCTTTTTCTTGTTGGTAATGTTGGCAGGCTCCGGAGCAACTCCCTTTTTCCAGCCGCGGTATTGCGTAATCATTTCTACAGCGGCAAGCGTTGGAATGAATGTTACATTATGCTCTTTCATCAGCTTGCCAATTTCGGCATCAATAAAATCTCCGTGCTCAATTGTTTCGGCACCGGCTAATACAGCACGCCTGATTGCTTCTTTCGATTTAGCATGGCAAACCATTACGCGGCCGCTGCTACGGGTTACTTCATTAATTAATTTCAATTCATCCAGCGTAAAGATGGGTTGATCGTCTCCGTTTAAACCCCACCGGTAATCGGCATATACTTTAATAATGTCGGCTCCCTTGCCAATCTGATCGCGCACCACACGAATGAGATCATTGCCATCGGCTGCCTCGGCACCTAACATGATCTGTTGATCGTGGTCGTAATTTTTNGGTCCATACGAACCGGTTGAGACGATGGCCCGTCCAGCTACCAATAATCGCGGCCCCGGAATAATACCTTCGTTGATGGCTCGTTTCAGGCCGGCATCTGCATACCCGGCACCTTCCGTGCCCAGGTCGCGTGCAGTTGTGAACCCGGCCATCAGTGTGTTTTTAGCATGCACCGTGGCGCGTGCAGTACGATAGGCATCGGTTTCTTTCAGTACTTGTGTATCCCAATCTGTAAGGTTGTAGGGGTAAAGAAATAAATGCGAGTGCCCCTCAATAAGACCCGGNGTGAGTGTAGAGTTTGAAAAATTTATTTTGATGGCCCCGGCAGGTTCTTTCACAGAATGCTGAGGTCCGGCCCCGGCAATTTTATTACCGGTAACAACAACCGCCCAGTTTTCGTGCATGGTTTCGCCATCAAACACACGGTCGGCTGTGAGGTAGTAGGTAGTTTGTTGGCTGTACGCGTTGCATACAAGCAGATGAAATAAGAAATATCGAACCAGGTGTTTCATGGGTAGCACGTAGGATTAAATTTACCGGATTAACTATAATAAAAACCTTACGGGTAGAAGGGACTTTCTGAAACCAGGGAATGATTTTTCAGAGTGCGCGCAAGGCGGCATCATAGTCCGGCTCCTGCTTGATTTGCGGCACCAACTCGGTATATTTTATTTTTCCGGTTGTATCAATTATAACCACAGCCCGGGCAAATAATCCGGCTAATGTGCTGTCAATTAATTCAACGCCATAATCTTTACCAAAGCCACGATTGCGAAAGTCCGAAATCAGGAAAACCTTATCAATGCTTTCGGTTCCGCAAAACCGTTTTTGTGCAAACGGCAAATCTTTTGACACACAAAAGATAACGGTATTATCAACCGATGCAGCTAAGGTGTTAAACTCATGCACCGATGCAGCGCAAACATTGGTATCTACACTGGGAAAAATATTTAACACAATGTTTTTACCACGGTATTCACTCAGCCTTACATCCCTCATATCAACCGTGGTGAAAACAAATTCAGGTGCCGGTGAGCCTACTGCGGGCAGGTTGCCGATGGTGTTTGCATCGTTAGAGCCAAGTTTGATCAGTGCCATGTATAAAAGCTTTATGTAAACAAATGCGTATTAAGAGAATTAACGCAACCGGTCTGAATCACGCACTAATTTTTCATCTCTGCGTATAAAGCGCACGGCCAGCCAGTTACAGGCTACACCTACAAACATAATCCATAATACCGGGCAGGCTGGCGGCACCAGTGCCATATTCTTTAGAAACCTGTGTAAAAAGTAAACAGCCGAACCCAATGCTCCGGCAAGAATTAATGAGTTGAGTGTGCCTAACTTAATCTGGGTAATTCGATTATCGAACCGCCTGATTTCCATAATGGCAATGGTAGCTGCGGCTATCATTAAAATGGCAGTAAGGGAATAGGGAAAATATAAGGTTGCGCGCTGGCCGTCTTCAATGGTTGAAAAGTGAAGCGGAAATAACTGAATTTCTTTACTTCCATCCATAACTTTCAGAATAGGCAGAAAAAGGCTAACTATCATACTAACTACTACTAATACGAGAAACACCGTTTGTATTCTTTGCCACATAAAAGGGTTGCGTTAACTTGCTGCAAAACTACGTAAATAGCGCAAAGGCCGAATCAAATTCTATGACAAAATCAGTTTATCTGCTGGATATTTTGCGCACACCCATTGGAAAGTTTGGTGGCGCATTGGCCTCGGTACGCCCCGATGATCTTGCGGCCGGTGTAATCAAANAACTGATGGCACGAAATCCGTATGTAGATGTTAACCGGATTGAAGATGTAGTGTTTGGGGCAGCAAACCAGGCGGGTGAAGATAACCGCAATGTAGCGCGCATGGCACTGCTGCTGGCAGGGTTGCCAAAAGAGATTGGCGGGGTAACGGTTAATCGTTTATGCGCTTCGGGCCTGCAGGCCATTATGGATGCCACCCGGNGAATTGCGAATGGTGATGGCGATTGTTACATAGCCGGTGGGGTAGAAAGCATGAGTCGTGCACCCTTTGTAATGGCAAAAGCAGAGATGCCATTTTCCCGTAAAGCAGAAATTTTTGATACCACCATCGGCTGGCGGTTTATCAATTCAAAACTTTCGAAGTTGTACCATCCTTACTCGATGGGCGAAACAGCCGAGAACGTAGCCACTCAGTGGAAGATAACGCGCGAAGCACAGGATAAATTTGGACTGGCATCGCAACGCAACTATTTTGCAGCACACCAGGCCAACCGGTTTAAAGAGGAACTTGTTTCGGTAACAATTACCAAAGGGAATGAAACAATCGAATTTGTGCAAGACGAGTACCCACGCGAAACCTCGCTCGAAAAACTTGCTCAACTTAAACCGGCTTTCCGCGAAGGTGGAACCGTAACAGCCGGAAACTCGTCTGGAATAAACGATGGCGCGGCTGCTGCTTTATTGGTTGGCGAATCGTATTTGAAAGAATTGACTCAANAACCGTTGGCACGGGTGGTGGCAATGGCTGTTGCCGGGNTAGATCCTGCCTACATGGGTGTGGGCCCGGTACCCGCAGTTAAGAAAGCACTGAAACGCGCAGGTTTAAAGATAAACGACATTGGTTTGTTCGAATTGAATGAAGCCTTTGCCGCCCAGTCGCTGGCTTGCTTGCAGGATTTGGAAATTAATCCGGCATTGGTAAACGTAAATGGGGGAGCCATTGCCCTGGGGCACCCGCTGGGATGTAGCGGTATTCGCATTAGTGCAACGCTTATCCACGAAATGCTAAAGAGAAATAGTAAGTACGGTGTTGCTACGATGTGTATTGGTGTAGGACAGGGGGCAGCGGTGGTTTATGAAAATTGTCAGTGGTCAGCAGTCAATTGACAATTTCTATGCGGTACTTCTTCGAAATATCTTACAATGGCACACCGTATCATGGTTGGCAAAATCAACCCAATGCCATCAGCGTGCAGCAGGTAGTAGAAGATTGTTTTACCAAAGTGTTTCGANAAAAAATTGAAATTACAGGAAGTGGCCGCACCGATACGGGCGTGCATTGTGTACGCCAGTTCTTCCATGCGGATATTGATCTAAAACTCACCGAGAAAGAATGGCTTCCCAAACTCAATTCAATCTTACCCCGTTTTATTGCCATTAAATCAATCCGGTTAGTAAAGCCCGGGGCCAGCGCCCGATATGATGCCCGCGAACGCACCTACACCTACCACATTACACGGGTTAAAAACCCAATTCTTGTGGGGCGGGCTTATTACTTTTTCCGGCCGTTGGATATGGCCACTATGGCAAAAGCAACAACGCTGCTGCTGGGCGAGCAGGACTTTCAATGTTTTTGTAAAACAAACACCGATGTAAATCATTTTATTTGCAACATCAAATCGGCCCGTTGGAATAAANAAGGCGAGATGCTTGTTTTCTCAATTACGGCAAACCGGTTTTTGCGCGGAATGGTACGGTCAATTGTTGGAACATTGCTAAATGTTGGTTCTGGTAAAACAACCTTAAAGCAGTTTCGGGAGATATTANAAAGCAGAGACCGGAAGCAGGCGGGTATGAATGTCCCGGCCGATGCTTTGTATTTGGTTAATGTGAAGTATCCGAAGAAAATATTTTTATAAAGTTATAAAAGCCCTTTTCAAAAGGAGAGGGTTGGGGGAGCGGTCATGGAAAAAGAAAAAGTAAGCAGTGGTAATATCATTGATTGGAAAGTTGTAAAGCGCATTCTGCAATTTATCCAACCCTATAAAGGCCGATTTTATNTTTTGATTTTCCTCACCATTTTACTGGGAGTGCTTACGCCCCTCCGGCCACTGTTGATTCAATACACATTGGATGCGCATGTAGCTGTGGGCGATTACTGGAGTCTGGTTTACATTATAATTCTTATCCTGGGGCTTCTGGTGCTGCAATCAGGCGTGCAGTATGTGCACACTNTTTTATCGGGCCAGATCGGGCAATATGTTATTCGCGATATACGGGTGCAGCTCTATAAGCATATAGTGAATCTGCGACTTAAATTTTTTGATAAAACACCCATTGGCCGGTTGGTAACCCGCACGATATCCGATGTAGAAACCCTGGCCGATGTATTTAGTGAGGGGCTGGCGGCCATGGCGGGCGACCTGTTGCAGATTATCTTTATTCTCGGTTTTATGTTTTATATCGACTGGCGCATGGCATTGGTTAGCTTATCAACCATTCCGCTTATGTTGTTGGCAACGTATGTATTCAAAGAGAAAATTAAAGTAGCCTTTAATGATGTGCGCAATGCAGTTTCAAACCTCAATTCGTTTGTGCAGGAGCACCTTACAGGAATGAGCATCGTGCAAATGTTTGGTAGTGAANAANAGGAATTCGAAAAGTTTAAGGAAATAAATAAAGAGCATCGCGATGCCCACCTGCGCTCCGTACTCTATTATTCCGTTTATTTTCCGGTTGCCGAGGTAATAGCGGCCATGGGTATTGGTTTATTGGTTTGGTACGGGGCAAAAGGAGCAATAAATTTTGAACAAACGGGCATTACTATTGGTACACTCACCGCGTTTATTATGTTCATCCAAATGTTCTTTCGCCCTATTCGCATGATAGCGGATCGGTATAATGTTTTACAAATGGGGGTGGTGNTTTCATCGCGTATTATCGCCTTGCTGGATGATAAAGCAGATGTAGTGGCAAATGGAATTCATAAACCCGATCATCTTGCCGGGCAGGTAAATTTTAATCATGTGTGGTTTGCTTACACCGAACAGGATTACGTGTTAAAAGACATTAATCTTGAAATAAAACCAGGCGAAACGGTGGCCCTGGTGGGGGCAACCGGTGCGGGTAAGTCATCCATCATTAACCTGCTTAATAGATTTTATGAAATCAACCGGNGAGAAATCAAGATTGACGGTATGGATATACGGGAATATGACCTGGCATCTCTTCGAAAAAATATTGGAGTTGTACTGCAGGATGTATTCCTTNTTTCAGACACCATTCGCAACAACATTACACTGGGGAATACCGATGTGTCGGATGAAATGATATTACATGCAGCCGATCTGGTGGGTGCCCGCAGGTTTATTGATCGCCTGCCAGGCGGATTGGATTATAATGTGATGGAACGCGGCTCTACGTTATCGGTTGGGCAGCGTCAACTGCTTTCTNTTATCCGCGCCATGGTGTACGATCCGAAAATTCTGGTATTGGATGAAGCCACTTCTTCCGTGGACAGTGAAACGGAAGAAATGATTCAAGAAGCTATTTCTAAAATGATGACGGGCCGCACCTCCATTGTAATAGCCCACCGGCTTTCTACCATTCAACGGGCCGATAAAATTCTGGTAATGGAGAAAGGCGAAATAAAGGAAAGCGGCACGCACGAAAGCTTACTAAATGCGGATGGCCTCTATGCCCAACTGCACAAAATGCAGTATAAAGAGGTTGTTTAGCGTTCAACCCCCAAATCGACCGCTTACCCTTTCGTATCGGCAAAAAGTTATATTTGCTTTAATGCTTTTTAGAAAAAGGACTTTTATTTTGTTTTTAAGCTTCCTCCTTGGTCTTGCTGCGGCACAGGCACAGGTACGTAAGAGCGTTAAAAGCGGTACATTTCGCCAGCCGGTGGTTAGCCGCAACAAAGCANAAATCATGTGCCCTATTTTTGAAACCAGCCAATATCCTTATCAGGGGGTCGGTTTTAAAATGGGCGATCCATTTGCGTTAACATATAAATTTTATCCAAACAAGAACTGGGCTTTTGCGGTTGATGGAGGCAAGGCCGCCAGTGGGTTATACAACCGGTATTATCGAAATGCCTTCGAAACCTACCTGCCCGATTCGTTAACCGATACCGAATCCATTCAGTATCTTTCTCATAAGGCCAACAGCGATTGGTTTCTGGAAGCAAAATTTCTGTACCAGTGGAATGCCGAANAAATTTCGAAAGGCCTTCAACTCTATGCCGGCCTGGGCTGGCAATGGCGCAATACGCGGCTTACGTACGATTACCTGTATGAAGATACCGGGCCATCGCAGGAAAGCAACTTGCGAAAATTTACACGAAATAGGTTTACCTACGGGCCGGTAGGTGTGTTGGGGTTTGAATATTCTTATTTCTCATTGCCTATTTCAGCATTCATTGAAGTAGAGTGGTTTACCGATGTGTTGCTGGATCCCGGCTATCAGCGCTTTCAGGGCGGTGTTGGATTACGTTACGTATTTTAGCCGAACCACTTTTTAAGAGCTTCAGTCAGTTACTTCATCTACCAGCATTTGCTTTTCGTATAACTCGCGATAAGCCCCGGTTGTGGCAATCAAATCTTCATGCGTTCCGGTTTCTACAATACGCCCTTCGTCTAACACAATTATTTTATTGGCCAGTTTGGCCGATGAAACCCGGTGCGATATTATTATGCTGGTGCGCCCCTGCATAATTTTNTTCATGCTGTTCAGAATAGTGTTTTCAGTTTTAGTGTCCACAGCAGAAAGGGCATCGTCTAAAACCAGAATTTTAGGCTCGCGCACAATCGCCCGNGCAATCGAAACCCGTTGCTTTTGCCCGCCCGATAAAGTTATGCCACGCTCGCCAACCCGNGTGCTAAACCCTTGCGGAAATGCCATGATGTTGGAATATACATCAGCATCTTTCGCGGCCTGAATAATTTTTTCTTCACTTGGTTGGGTTAGTCCAAAGCCGATGTTGTTTAAAATTGAATCACTGAAGAGAAACACATCTTGGGGCACAATACCGGTTTGGCTTCGCAGCGAGTTCAGGTTATAATCTTTAATCGGGATGTCATCTATTCGAACTTCGCCCGATGTTGCATCGAACAAACGGCTAATCAGGTTAGTAATGGTGCTTTTGCCCGATCCGGTAGTTCCAATTATTGCCAGCGATTCTCCCGGCTTTATATTGAATGAAATATTTTTTAAGGCCTGAATACCCGTGTCGGGGTAAACAAAGGAAACATTGTCGAATTCTACTTTGCCCTGAAGGGTACGCGCAATCGCTTTAGCCGAAACAATATCCGTTTGGGTTTTCAGAAACTCGTTAATCCGCTTTTGTGAAGCCTCCGCTCGTTTAACCAGGCTGCTTGTCCAACCCAGAGAAGTTACAGGCCAGGTTAGCAGGTTTACGTAAATAATAAACTCGGCAATGTTGCCAAAGGTAAGGTTGCCATTAATTACCTCTACGCTGCCGGCATAAACAGTCAGCACCGTGCTTAATCCGGTTAGTCCCATAATTAACGGGAAGAACAACGCCTGTACNCGGGTTAGTTTTAGCGATTGATTTTTATATTCTTCGCTTTCGTTGGTAAAATTCTGTGCCGACTCCTTTTCGCGCGTAAAAGATTTCAGCACCCGTATTCCTGAAAATGCTTCCTGCACAAAGGTGCTTAACCGCGATTGGCTTTTNTGAATTTGTTCCGACCGGTATTCGATGATGTTGTTCACATAAAANATACTGATGGATAACAACGGAAGCGGGATGAGTGCATACCAGGTAAGTTTGGCATTGATAATAAACATCCACGGAATCAACATGGCGAACAGGGTGATCAACTGCAGCCCGTACATAATGGAAGGCCCCAGGTACATGCGTACCCGGCCCACATCTTCGCTAATGCGATTCATTAAATCGCCCGTACTGTTTTTGCGATAAAAACTGAGCGGTAACGATTGGTAATGTTGAAAGATTTCGTTTTTAAGATCGTACTCCACCAGGCGGCTCATCACAATCAAAGTTTGCCGCACAAAATATAAAAACACCCCNCGCAAGAGGGCCATTATTAAAATCAAAATGGCATAGAACAGGATGCCCCGCGAAAAGATTTTAAAAAANTCTGTCTGCAAGTCTGTTTTTTCAAAAGAACCATAAACCCGGATATTATCCACCACCAGGTCGATGGAATGGCGCACCATTTGGGCCGGCAGAATCTGAAACACGTTACTGATAATAACAAACAGCAACCCCAGGATCATGTGCCATTTGTACTTAAGCAGGTATTTGTTCAGGTATTTAAGTTCTTTCATCAGAATGCGGGGCAGCCAATCAAACGATTTAGCCGATCATTGGGTTCATTTTTTTGACTGGCAAAAATAAATTAATCTGAACGATAAACGTATTTTTATTTACACCCTGAAAATCTGGAAAGACATTAAAAACTCTTAGCTATTTCTATGAATCAGTGCCAGCGGTTATGTACTTTTGCGCCCGTCAAAACGTTCTTTCGTCATGCTTAACAGACGTACGCTCCGTATCAAAATCATGCAAAGCCTTTTTGCTTTCGAGCAATGCAAGGAAGCTAACCATTTACTTGCCCACGATTTACTTGATGAAAGATTTCAGCCTGACCTTAACTCCATGCAGCCCCAGGACAAGGAACTTCTGCGCAAACAAAAGAAAGTGGCTATGCAACTTTTTGAGCGAAAGTTTAAAGGGAAAGAAGCGGAAGAAAGCCCCGATCCTAAAATCAATGAGGCCGTGGCAGAAGCCTTTGCGTTGTTTTACAAGCAGGTAAAGAAAGATCAAACCTTTCTTCTGAAAAATATGATGCTGGAGATTGAAAAGCTAACCAGCCTTTACCACAATGTATTGAGTTTGTTAACCGAGTTTGCCGATCTGGCGGCTGCTGAANAANAAGTAGATCACTCGCAATTCGCTAAACACCCCATCATACGGGCCATTCGTAGCCACAAGGAGTTAAATGCCAGCCTGGCAAAAACAGGAAGTATGTGGCAAAAACATAAAGACAGCGNNCGCAATTGGTTTAAAGAAGTAATTAAAGAAGACGATGCCTATCAGGAATTTATAGCCGCTAAAAAACCAACGGAAGAAGATCAGAAAGCGATTATGAAACACCTGGTTCGTAAACGTATTTTAGGTGCAGGCCCCATTAATGATNTTTTAGAAGCGGAAGATATTCGGTGGGCCGAAGACCGCGAGATTATTAAAAGCCTGGTGGATAAAACCATAAAATCGTTTGATGGCTCTCAGATTGTAGTGCAAAAACTGTCGTTGGATTGGGAAGACGATAAACTATTTATTACTAAACTTTTTACCAACACAGTTGAGTTAGATGATCAATACAAGCAATTGATAGCACAAAACACCCGCAATTGGGAAGTAGAAAGATTGCCACTTACTGACCGTGTAATCCTGGAAATGGCGCTGGCAGAAATGATAAGCTTTCCAAACATTCCGGTAAAAGTTACAATTAACGAATACATTGAACTTACCAAAGAATACAGTACGCCTAAAAGTCGCCAGTTTATTAACGGGATTCTGGATGTAATGTCTAAATCCATGAAAGATTCGGGGGCCATTAAANAAAGCGGCCGTGGACTAATTGACAACAAGTAAGCGTGGAAAAAAGGCAGGTAAGTTTTATCTTTACAGTCCCTAAAAATCAGAGTTATGGGTAAAAAAGTAGCAATGCATTAATGGCTTTTTGGCCGGAGCGGCCGTAGGGGCAGTTCTGGGGGTATTGTATGCACCCGATAAAGGCTCCAACACACGCGAAAACTTTCTTTTCAGCTGGATAAGTATAAGAAAGTGCTGGAAGAATTTCTGGCAGATATGGTTTCGGGTAAAGAAACACCCCTTACAACCGAGGCAAAATCGCAGGGCCAGAAGGTGGTTTCTGAAGCCCAAAACAAAGCCCAGCGCCTGCTTGACGATGTGGATGAATTGCTGGAGCAGATTCGTGGAAACAAGAACAGTTAATGATATGTTAATCTGCCGGTAAGGCAACTTTTACCCGCACGAACAACCTAATTTTGAAACCTGAAACGAAACTAAAATAAAGAACAAATATGAAAATCACATTCAGAGTAATAACAGCACTGGCATTGGTGGTTACGATGCTAAGTTGTAACGATCGCGCTGCCGAGAAAAGAATTGCGGAACTGGAAAGCCGCCTGGCTCAAATAGAAGGAAATAAAGGCACAACTACACCAACCGTTACCCCGGATGCCACAGCAGCACCTGAAGAAAAACCGGAAGGCCCGCTTCCTGTAGCACAATTCGAANAAATTGAACATGATTTCGGAACAATCAACGAAGGACAAAAAGTAACATACGTGTATAAAGTANAAAACACAGGCGAGGCTCCTTTGATTATTCAAAGCGCACAACCTTCATGTGGTTGTACCGTGCCCAAATGGTCGCAAGAACCCATTCCGGTGGGCGGATCGGGTGAAATTACCGCAGAGTTTGATAGCAGTGGCAAGCCGGGCATTAACAACAAAACAATTACCGTTACGGCTAACACCTGGCCCAAAGTAACCACCTTGCGTTTTAAGGCTATGGTAACCCCCAAGCCCGATGGCGCGAATGGTCCGGTAAAATAAGAGAGCCATCCTAAACATCAGGAAGCATCCCAGGCCCTTTGGTTTGGGATGTTTTTTAATAGGTAACTTAGCGGCCCAAAATTTATATTATGATTCACTCGATTTTAGTACAGGCACAAGCTCCGGCAGGAGGAGGATTAACTACCCAATTGCTTTTATGGGAGCACTGATTGCGGTGTTCTATTTCTTTATGATTAGACCGCAACAAAAAAGCAAAAGATCAGAAGAAGTTTACAGAAGAAATTAAACGAGGCGATTACGTGGTAACAATTGGCGGGCTGCATGGCCGGGTTGCCGAAATAGAAGACGATACGTTTATAATTGAAGTAGAGCGGGGGAAGATTAAAATATTCCAAATCATCCATTTCAATGGAATCGACCAAAGCGGCCGCTGGTAAGAAAACAGCCTAAGCAATTAACTTACTAAATCCGGTAAGCGTATGAATGTGGTAAAACTATTAGTCAACCTCTTTCAATTTAACCGGACAAACTGGAAGGCGGTATCGTTGTGTTTTCTGGCAGCGGCCGTCTTCTGGCTTTTTAATGCTTTCAATAAAAACTATTCAACCGAAATCCGGTTTCCGCTTGTTATTGAATACAACCAGAGCCGGTTTATACCCATTGGTAACCTACCAACCGAACTTCGGTTAAATGTAAATGGAAATGGGTGGGACTTATTTCGTAAGAGCATAGGGATAAGTTTGCCTCAATTAACAGTTAATATTGAACGACCTNCTCGAAATAAAAAAATTCCCGGCAGCACATTGCCTCCCTTGCTTCTATCGCAGTTGGGCGGGCTAAGTATCAATCATGTAGTAAATGATACGTTGCATCTGCAATTTGATGAACGCGACATGCACGTATTTAAGACGGTGCCCGACCTTACCGATGTGTGGTTTCGCGAAGGCTTTGGTCGCATTAGTTCAGTAGTTGTTACACCTGATTCCGTAAAGCTGGAGGGCCCTCGTACCATTCTGCATCGCATGCCCGAAGCGGTTGTTGTAAAAATGCCCAAGCTAAACCTGAGTGAAAGTTACCGGGGCCAGGTTAAAATTGTGTTGCCGGATTCATTGCAGCTTATCATCNACACCCCCGCTGTTACGGTAATGTTTGAAGTGGGGCCGTTGGAAACGATTGAACTTCAGTTGCCCATTGAAATCATAAACCGGCCAGAGTCTGTGAAAACATTTTCGGTGGATAGTGCCCGTATCGTATTTCGGGTAGCCAAGGCGAATCGCAAGAGCCTGGAGGCCGAGTTGAAACAACGGGTTGTTCGGGTTGATTTGAAAAATAAATTACCCGGCACGTACCGGGTTTTGCCCGAACTAACTCAACTGCCCGAAGGAGTAACGGTAGCAGCAATTGATTCGCTGGAAGTAAGTTTTTAGATCGCCCCATATATGAGCACCCCTTGCAGATTGGAATTACAGGCGGTATAGGTTCTGGCAAAAGTCTGGTGTGTAAAATTTTCAATGCGCTGGGCGTGCCCACATACGATGCAGACAGCCGAGCGAAAATGGTAATGACCACTGACGGAATACTGGTAGAGGCAATCAAANAAGAATTCGGAATTTTGTCGTACGATGCGAAGGGTACGCTTAACCGACAATATTTAGCAAACACCGTTTTTAATCAGCCCGAAAAATTGAAGCGCCTGAATGAATTGGTGCATCCGCGGGTAGCGTTAGATTATGAACAATGGGTGCATACCCAGGCAGATGTTAAATATGTGTTAAAAGAAGCGGCTCTTTTGTTTGAGTCAGGATCGTATCAGGTGCTGCATAAAATAATTGTGGTAACTGCACCGGAAACTCTTCGGATACAACGCGTGTTACAACGTGACCCGCATCGTGGTGCTGAACAAACCAGGGAGATTATTCGTAACCAAATGGCCGAGGACGAAAAAATAAGAAGAGCGGATTACGTGATAACAAATGATGAAACAACTTTACTCATACCACAGGTGCTTAACCTTCACAACCAATTTATCGTTTAGTTTTATTTTCAGTTAATATTGATTCCATACACTATGATTTATATTCCCCATCGGTTTGCTATTCTTTTAGTTGTACTGGCGGCCGCATCTTGTAAAAGTAAAAATGCACCCGTGCAGGCTAATAACCCGCGCAATACAGGCCCTATGGTGGTTGATGGTTTTCTGGTTACCCCTCAACACATTAGCGATAAAATGGAGGTGCCAGGCTCCTTATTACCAGCCGAAGAAACCCAGATTCGAACCGAAGTAAGCGGCCGGGTTGTGCGATTAAATGTGCAGGAGGGAACGACCGTAAAACAAGGCGAATTGCTTGTAAAACTATTTGATCAGGATTTGCAGGCCACACTTAGAAAACTTCAGGTACAGTTGGAAATTGCTAACAAGAATGAAGAACGTCTTCGCGATTTGTTAGCTATTAATGGGATTAGCCAGCAAGAGTATGATTTAAGCAAACTCAATGTAGAAAACCTGAAGGCAGATATTGAATCTACCCGCATAGCAATTTCAAAAACCGAAATTCGTGCACCGTATGAAGGCAAGTTAGGGCTGCGGAATGTGAGCCTCGGCTCGTACCTGTCGCCCTCCGATATTGTAACAACCATTCGCCAGGTAGATCGGTTAAAACTCGAGTTTGCTGTGCCCGAAAAATATGCGAAAGAAGTACGGGCCGGAGGCAAAGTTACTTTTCGGGTAGATGGAGGAAATCAAGATCATATTGCCTCGGTAATCGCTACCGAAAGCGGAGTGGATCAAACTACCCGCACGCTGCGCATTCGGGCAATTGTAACTTCTAACCATGCCGAGTTGGTGCCGGGTGTTTTTGCAAAGGTTTCGCTGCAATTGGGTAGCAACTCAGATGCAATGTTAATTCCTTCGCAGGCAGTATTGCCTCAGATTCGCAACAAGCAGGTAATTCTTTTAAGAAAGGATAGTGCATTGTTTTCAATAGTTGAAACAGGTATTCGCGATTCGGTTTATGTGCAGGTTCTAAGCGGAATAAAGCCAGGCGATACGGTTATAACCACCGGCCTGATGGCCATTCGCCCGAATGCAAAAATTAAAATCGGAAAATTAAGTCGTTACCAATCTAAATAACCAGGCTCATGAATATTTCAGAGTTAAGTTTGAAAAGACCTGTGTTGGCGTTTGTAATGAACATCATCCTGGTGGTGTTTGGTGTTATTGGTTTTCAATCCCTGGGTGTGCGGGATTACCCGGCTATCGACCCTCCAATCATAAGCGTAAGCACTTCGTATTCTGGTGCCAATGCAGATATTATCGAATCACAGATAACCGAGCCCTTAGAAAAAGCTGTTAATGGAATAGCCGGAATTAAAAATATAACATCTTCTTCCAGTGTTGGGCGCAGCAATATCAATATCGAATTTAACCTGGAGGTTGACCTGGAAGCCGCAGCCAACGATGTGCGCGATAAGGTTTCGCAGGCTACACGCCAGTTACCAGACGACCTGCCAAGCCCGCCCACGGTATCGAAAGCCGATGCAAACTCAGGCCCTATTATTAGTATGACGGTTCAAAGCAATACACGCAACCACCTGCAATTAACCGAATATGCCAACAACGTGTTGGTAGAACGTTTACAAACCATTCCCGGTGTAAGCGGTATTCAGATTTGGGGTGAGAAACGTTTTGCCATGCGCATCTGGATTGACCCCGCTAAGCTTAGTGCCTATAATTTAACAGCCCTCGATGTGCAACAAGCGCTGAATCGCGAAAACGTAGAATTGCCAGCCGGANAAATTTCTGGTAACAATACAGAATTAACCGTGAGAACTTTTGGCCGACTGTTCACAGAGGAAGAATTCAATAACGTAATCATTAAGTCCTCGCCAGATAGTGATATTCGCCTGCGCGATATAGGCGAAGCGGTATTAGGCCCCGAGAATGAAGAATCAATTCTTCGCGAAAGTAATATTGGGATGGTGGGGATGGCCATCGTGCCCNTGCCGGGAGCTAACTATGTTTCGATTTCCGATGAGTTTTACAAGCGGATGGATCAAATCAAGAAGGAAGTACCGGATGATATCCGCCTCGATATAGCTATGGATCAAACCGTGTTTATCAAGCGCTCTATTCTTGAAGTAGAGGAAACACTTTTGATTTCTTTTAGCCTGGTGGTGTTAATCATCTTCCTCTTCTTCCGAGATATACTGATTGCGTTGCGGCCGCTTATTGATATTCCTGTTTCGTTGCTGGCCACGTTTTTTATTATGTACCTGTGTGGATTTTCCGTAAACGTGCTCACCATGTTGGGAATTGTATTGGCCACCGGGTTGGTGGTGGACGATGGGATTGTGGTAACAGAAAACATTTACAAAAAACTGGAGAGCGGTATGAATAAATACCAGGCTGCATTGGAAGGCTCAAAAGAAATTTTCTTTGCAGTTATTTCTACCTCCATCACACTGGCCATTGTATTCCTGCCAATTCTTTTCCTGCAAGGCTTTACCGGCAGGTTGTTTACGGAATTTGGTGTAGTAGTAGCCGGTGCGGTATTAGTCTCTTGTTTTGTATCGCTTACGCTTACACCCGTGTTAAGCGTTAAACTTACGCGCAGTCACCACAAACACTCGTGGTTTTATAACGTAACCGAGCCTTTCTTTCAAAAAATGGAAAGTGGTTATGCTTCTNTTTTAAGAAAGTTTATGAACGTGCGGTGGGCGGCCGTAGCAATTATTCTTGCCTGTTTAGGTATAACATACCTGATTGGCACAAATATTCAATCGGAATTAGCTCCATTAGAAGACAGAAATCAGTTTCGCTTACAGCTAACTGCACCGGAAGGAACCGCTTACGAATACATGGATAATTATGTGCGCGAAATGGTTGACTTTGTAATAGACTCTATACCCGAAATGAAAACCGCACTGTCGGTAACTGCGCCCGGGTTTACCGGTAGCGGTTCGGTGAACACCGGATTTGTAAGGGTTACATTGGTAGATCCGGATCAACGGGAGCGGTCGCAACAGGAAATTGTAGATGCGGTAAGTCGCAACCTGAGAAATTTTCCGCAAGGCCGTGCCTTTGCTATTCAGGAACAAACTATATCGGTTGACAGGCGTGGTGGATTGCCGGTTCAGTTTGTAATTCAGAATAACAATTTTGAAAAACTGAAAGAAGCACTGCCTAAGATGTTGCTGGCCGCCAACCAGCACCCCGATCTGCAAACCGTAGATGTAGATTTGAAGTTTAACAAGCCCGAATTGCGCGTTCAGATCAATCGCTTAAAGGCAACACAGTTGGGTGTAAGCGTGCAGGATATTTCACAAACCCTGCAGTTGGCGTATAGTAACTTACGCTTTGGGTATTTTACCCGCGAAGGAAAACAATATCAGGTAATGGGTCAGGTATCCAAACCAAATCGCGATGATCCGGCAGATTTAAAAAATCTTTACGTTCGTTCAAGATCGGGTGAATTAGTTTCGATTGATAACCTGGTTACCATTGAAGAATCTACCACCCCTCCAACCTTATATCGCTTTAATCGCTTTAAGTCAGCCACTATTTCTGCCGGGCTTGCTCCGGGTAAAACAGTAGGCGATGGAATAAAGGCTATGGAACAAATAGCCAGCGAACAATTGGATGATACTTTTACCACTTCCTTAGCAGGGGTATCGCGCGACTTTAAGGAAAGTTCGGGCAACACTGCATTTGCTTTTGTGTTAGCGCTGGCGCTGATTTACCTTGTATTAGCCGCCCAGTTCGAAAGTTTTATCGATCCGTTTACCATTATGCTTACAGTACCTTTGGCAATTTGCGGAGCCTTGATTTCGTTGTGGGTGTTCGACCAAACGCTTAATATCTTTTCGCAGATTGGTATGATTATGCTCATTGGCCTGGTAACCAAAAATGGAATTCTTATTGTTGAGTTTGCCAATAAAAAACGGGAAGAAGGATTGAGTAAAATGGAAGCTGTGCTGGAGGCATCGCGTCTGCGCTTGCGCCCTATCCTGATGACAAGCCTTGCCATGGCGCTTGGCTGTTTGCCCATTGCTTTGTCGTTGGGGGCAGCCTCTACCAGTCGTAAACCTTTGGGTATTGTAATTGTGGGTGGTGTAATTNTTTCGCTTGTATTAACCCTGTTTGTGATACCAGCCATGTACACCTATTTGTCGCGCCAGCGCAGACATAACCCGCTTGATGAACCCCTTACCGTGCCTTTGCAANAAACAGAACTTGCGTATGAAGCTTAGTATTGTTGCCGCTCTGGTAGCGGTTAGTTCAGTAACCTTTTCAGCATATTCTCAGAACCAGGTTTTATTGGAAGAGGTAATCGCATTGGCATTGGAAAACGGTTATGATGTACGCCTTTCAAAGAATGCATTAGAGGCCGCCTCAACAGACAATGGTTTTGCAGTGGGTGGATTTTTGCCACAGGTGAATGGAAGCGCTTCCACTACCTGGAATAATAACAACCAGAAACTTGAATTTCAGGATGCATCGCGTAATAATAGCGGTAAAGCTGAATCGAATAATACCTCGGCCGGGGTGCAACTAAGCTGGCTTCTGTTTGATGGAGCCCGCATGTTTGCTACGCGTGCCCGATTGGCTGAAATAGAACGCCAGGGCGAAATAAACGTAAAGAACCAGATGGTAAATACCATTGCACAGGTAATTACCAACTACAACAACATCATACAGCAAAAGCAGCAACTAAGAGCATTAGAGGAATTAATGTCCTTAAATGAAGAGCGGGTAAGATTAGCCGACAGGAAGCTCTCCGTAGGGGCAGGCATTAAGCAGGAACTGTTACAAGCCAGACTGGATTTGAATGCACAGCGCACGCAGTTTATCAATCAGCAGGCAGCTATGGAACAATTAAAAAACCAACTCAATGTATTGGTGGGTATGAAGCTGCCCGCCACATTCGAAGTTTCTGATTCCATAGTGATTAACCTCACTATCACTAAGGAAGAGATAACCGATAACATTGAGAGCAAGAACTTTTGTTGCAATCCATCCGGCAGGATATGTCTATTGCAAAGCTGCAGCAACGCGAACGCTTTGGTGAATATTTTCCAACCGTTTCGTTTGGAGCTGCTTACAACTATTCACTTACTGACAATAAAAAGTTGATCAATCCATTCCAATCACTTACCAGCCGTAGCCATGGTTACAATTACGGGTTTACGGTGGGTGTGCCCATTCTCAACAATTTTGTAACCCGCAGAAATGTGCAACAGGCACAGATTAATTTTAACCGGCAAGGGTTGGTTTACGATCAGCAACGGGCGGTAGTAAATACGTCAATTCAAAATGCCTATGTATATTACGATAATGCCCGCAAGGTTTTATTAATTGAAGAAGAGAATATCCTGCTGGCGAAAGAGAATGCCAACATTGCGATGGAAAGTTTTAAACGCGGGGTAAGTACTTTTATAGAGCAACGCACTGCACAACAAAGCCTGGAAGATGCCTACAACCGATTGATTAATGCACGCTACTTAGCTAAAGTTGCAGAAACTGAATTGTTACGGTTAAGTGGCGATTTGCTGAAGTAATTTTTACTCGGCTGCTTCCGGTTTAACCGAAACCTCTTCTTCGCGCTTCATTACCCAGAAGTTGTTGTACCCTTCGCCTACCTGAATAGTGAGATAGCCGGTAGCCAATAATTCCAACACCGAAAGAAAATTAAAAATTAATCCGATGCGGGTGGGGGCGGTTTCAAGCAACTCTGTAAAAGATACCCGTTCCTTTACCGTTACCGCATTCAAGATCATTTCTTTCTGCCCTTCTATGGTAAACGGGTATTGTATAACCTGGTGTACGGGCCTGTTCTTTTCTTCTTCTGCACGTTTTAAAACCTTTTCAAAAACGGTAAGCAGTTTAAAGAGGTCCACATCCTGAAGTTCAGCTTCTACGTTAGTACTTTCAGCAAGCGTGCGCAGTTCCTTCATCAGGTTGCCGCGTTTCTCTTTCATCAACTCGGTCTCCTCCATTTTATGGAATTGCTCCACCACCGATTTGTACTTNTTGTACTCCATCAGGTGCTTTACTAATTCTTCGCGCGGATCAATTTCATTACCCTGCTCATCCACCTGCGGCCGGGGCAGCAGCATTTTGGATTTAATGCGCATAAGCGTAGCAGCTACCAGTATAAACTCGCTGGCAACTTCTACGTTTAGGGTTTCAAGCCTGCGGATGTACTCCAGAAAATCGTTGGTGATTTTGGAAATAGGAATATCGTTAATGTCCAACTCATCGCGCTCAATAAANAACAACAACAGATCGAACGGGCCTTCAAAAAGGGGTAAACGAATTTCAAATTGTTCCTGCTCCATAAATCAGTCTGAATAGAAGATCGCAAAAATAATCAGGATTGGCTTCCGGCAGGAATATTTATCCGCAAACTAACCACAAAGTGTTAACCGGCTTAATTCGCTACATTTGTATTTAAAAATAGTACATTTAACCCTGTTTTAAGCAGTTACCTGGTATGGATGTTTATGCATTATCGTACCCAATCAAGTTCAAATGCTGATTACTCCCGGAAAATTACTGGCACAAATAAACAGCCCCAAGGATCTTAAANAACTCGATCAGGTTCAATTGGTACAGGTTTGCGAGGAATTGCGCCAGTTTATTGTTGATAATGTATCGGTTTACGGGNGGCATTTTGGTGCCAGCCTGNGGGTTGTGGAGCTTACTGTGGCATTGCATTATGTCTTCAATACCCCGCACGATCAACTGGTTTGGGATGTTGGCCATCAGGCTTATGGCCATAAGATATTAACCGGCAGAAAAGAGGCCTTTCATACCAACCGGGTTTATAAAGGCATTTCTGGGTTTCCAAAAAGGAAAGAAAGTGAGTATGACACCTTTGGCGTGGGGCATTCCTCCACATCGGTTTCGGCTGCTTTGGGTATGGCTGTGGCCTCCAAATACCAGGGCCTGAATGAGAAGCAGCATATAGCCGTTATTGGCGATGGTGCCCTTACCGGGNGTATGGCTTTTGAAGGCCTTAACCATGCTGGGGTATCGGATACCAATTTGTTGATTATACTCAACGACAATTGCATGTCGATAGACCCGAACGTAGGGGCACTGAAAGATTATCTTACTGACATTACCACCTCCCGTACCTATAACCGGTTAAAAGACGATGTCTGGAAGATGCTTGGCAAGCTTTCAACATTTGGAAAAAATGCACAGGAAATTGTTTCGAAAGTTGAGAATGGAATTAAGAGCACATTACTTAGTCAGAGTAATTTGTTTGAGTCGCTCAACCTCCGCTACTTTGGGCCGGTGGATGGCCACGATGTGGATCACCTGGTGGCAATTCTCAACGATCTGAAGGCAATAAAAGGCCCAAAAATTCTTCATTGCGTTACTGTAAAAGGCAAGGGCTATGGCCCGGCTGAAAAAGGGAATGCAACTACCTGGCATGCGCCCGGTACATTCGATAAAATTTCAGGCGAAATCCATAAGAAGAGCTATACCGCGCCACAAGCACCTAAATATCAGGATGTATTTGGCCATACATTGGTTGAACTGGCCCGCCAGAATGAAAAGATAGTGGGCATTACACCGGCTATGCCCTCTGGCTCTTCCATGAACATTATGATGAAGGAGATGCCGGAGCGTGCATTTGATGTAGGCATTGCCGAGCAACATGCCGTAACTTTCTCGGCAGGGTTGGCTACGCAAGGGTTAATTCCATTCTGCAATATCTACAGTTCGTTTATGCAACGGGCCTACGACCAGGTTATTCACGATGTGTGTATTCAAAACCTGCCGGTGAACTTCTGCTTAGACAGAGCTGGTTTTGCCGGGGCCGATGGGCCCACACACCACGGTGCTTACGATATTGCTTATTTCCGGTGCGTTCCCAACATGATTGTGGCGGCCCCCATGAATGAACAGGAATTGCGCAACCTCATGTTTACAGCACAATTGCCACGTACCGAACAAGCTTTTTCAATCCGATATCCCAGGGGCCAGGGTGTAATGCCCAACTGGCGCACACCTTTCGAGAAAATAGAAATTGGAAAGGGCCGAATGATCCGGGATGGCGAAGACGTAGCGATACTTTCATTTGGGCACATAGGCAACTATGCCGTGGAGGCTTGCCAGGCGTTAAGTAAAAAGGGGATAAGTGTTGCCCATTTCGATTTACGCTTTGCCAAACCCTTAGACGAAGCCCTTTTACACGAAGTGTTTACCCGGTTCTCAAAGATTATAACTCTTGAAGACGGATGCATCGTGNGGGGCATTGGAAGTGCGGTTTTAGAATTCATGGTTGACAATCAATATACAGCCCGGGTAAAGCGGTTGGGCATTCCGGACAGGATAGTAGAACATGGCGAGCAACTGGAACTGCACCAGGAGTGTGGCATGGATACAGCCGGAATTGTAATTGCTGTTCAAAATCTACTAGAGGTACCTGTAAACCAGCGTTAGGTAGCCTACTGCAAGGGGCTATAAAATGCCCTGAAAGCCAGTTTTTTAAAGCGGAAACAAACCAGAAGACAATTTTTGTAACCCCGAAAGCATAATTATAGGGGTTAGGGATGCCCGTGGCTTTTGAAAATTCGTTCAATCCGTCTAAATTGTGGCCTATTGCAATTATATTTGAATCTTTGGATTAGAGTTTTTAAATAAAAAGTTTACTAAACACAAATCATCAGCATAAACCCGTAAACACTTTATAACAATGGAAGAAGAAATCATTGATCCTCACAAGTATGATGCATGGAACAATCTAGCCCAAAATGTGGCGTTGGGCTTTTGGGCGGTAGGTATCCTGATTATACTTGGTTACATTATCAGGCTGAGCACAATCGGAGGAAATAAGGATAAATACGATTTTATTAACAGGCACGAAATTAAAACACTTTGGATTGCCACCATTGTACTGGTAATTGGAGGCTGTNTTTTCGTAAACTCAAACATAGAAGAGTTAACAACACTTCTGATTTTTGTGCGCTCTTTTACCACCATCGCATTTGGTATTCTGGTTGCGTTAGTGGTTCAAAACCTGCTTAAGTTTTATTACCCATTCTTCATCGAAAGGCGCCTCAAGGTTTTGCGCTATAAGCCACGGATTTCCNCCAAAACAGGCAAACCCATGAAGCTATTGAGCGAAGAAGAGGAAGATGCCCACATGGACGAAGGTATGATTGCGGAAGAAAATGTGTTTTCTGTTGACTACGATGTGTGGTTAGATGAAGAGACGGGCTATAAGCAGATTGAANAATATGCCGGTCACCTGCATGCCATCCAGTGTCCGGAGTGTAACTATCAAACCTTTAAAGTAGCACGGGAGGAAATCATAAAACAACCTACAGCTACTGAAGAAGGTGAAATTATGAAGCACTATGTATGCAGTTACTGTGGTTACAAAGCCCGCAAAACAATCGCGCTTAAGACGCAGATTAAAACACAGGAGGAGTCCACTGCGGCCACAGCGTAAAAGCTTATTAACATTAAGAGGTTATGCAAAACCCCGGTACTTAGCCGGGTTTTTATTTCGGGTAGTTTTATCTGGTCAGAATAAAATTTCATGCGGCTATGATTCGGATCAAGCAGGCTGATCTTATCAATTGATGCATGTTTATGATTAACAAAAACTTCGATGTAATCGGATCCCAACAGGTATAAGTTGATTTTGTGTTTGTAATACCGAATAGCCATTACAAAGGCGGCATGCTCATAGAGCAAAGTTATTTTGCTTTCAAGCGGAAGATTTTTCAAGCTGCTCCAACCAATCATACATTAAACTTATTCAAAAACAACCCTTTGTTTAGTCTGGTGATTAAAAACCGACCGCAAAATCATTTTTGTATTTTAAAGGCTGACGGCTAAATTTGCACTCCTTATTCCTCTGGGAGTAGGAAAACGGTGAATGTAGCTCAGTTGGTTAGAGCACCAGATTGTGATTCTGGGGTCGCGGGTTCGAGTCCCGTCTTTCACCCCATCAACCACGCAATTTGCGTGGTTTTTTATTTTCTGTTGAACTGGAGTCGTTCCCCTTGCTTTTGCTCGTTGAATTTTCCTTCGGCATACGCCAAATGCCCCGAAATCCAGGTATGCGTTATGGTTGATTGAAACGTGTGTCCTTCAAAGGGAGACCAGCCACATTTGGCCAGAATGTTTGCTTTGCTTACTTCCCAGGGTTTAGTTGTGTCAACCAAAACCAAATCAGCGAAGTAACCTTCGCGAATAAACCCACGATCCTGAATCTGAAAAAGGATGGCTGGATTGTGAGCCATCTTTTGAACGATTTTTTCGAGTGTAATTTTNTTCTGATGGTAAAANTCCAGCATCGCCACCAGGCTGTGTTGAATCAATGGTCCGCCAGAAGGCGCCTGAAAATACCCCTTGCTTTTTTCTTCTGCTGTATGCGGTGCATGGTCGGTTGCAATTACATCTATCCGGTTATCCAGTACCGCTTTCAAAATTTCCTGTTGATCCGCTTTTGTTTTAATAGCCGGGTTCCATTTAATCAGCATCCCTAACCGATCATAATCAGCATCATTAAACCAGAGGTGGTGCACACAGGCTTCTGCAGTAATCTTTTTCTTTTCTAATGAAATACTATTGTCAAACTGGTGTGTTTCTTTAGCAGTGGAAATGTGCAGAATATGCAGCCGGGTTCCGTGCTTCTTGGCTAACGCAATTGCAAAGGAAGAGGACTTGTAACAGGCTTCTTCACTGCGGATTTGCGGATGGTAGTTCACCGGCATTCCTTCGCCATATTTTTCTTTATATGCGGCTGTATTTTTCAGAATAGTGGCTTCGTCTTCACAATGGGTTGCAATCAGGGACGGGAATTTTGAAAANAGATTTTCCAACACAGCCGGGCTATCCACCAACAGATTGCCGGTGGAGGAACCCATAAATATTTTGAGGCCACAAACTTTCGTAATGTCTGTTCTTAAGACTTCCTCCAGGTTATCGTTGCCTGCACCCATAAAGAAAGAGTAATTCGCAAGGGACGTGCGTGCGGCTATCTGGTATTTGTCTTCCAGTAATGGTTGCGTAAACACAGGCGGCACCGTGTTGGGCATCTCCATAAAGCTGGTAACACCACCCGCCACAGCCGCTTTTGCTTCGGTATAAATAGTGCCTTTGTGTGTAAGCCCCGGCTCCCGAAAATGCACCTGGTCATCAATAGCGCCTGGCAATAATAATTTACCGGCTGCATCAATTACCGTTGCATGATTGCCTGAAATGGAACCGGCAATTTTTTCAATGCGCTGTCCTTTAATCAGGACATCGCCCTGCATAATCTTGCCCTCGTTTACAATGCGGGCATTCGTGATTAGCGTAGAGTTCATTATCTTGTAAAAGTTGTGTAAAGATAAATGTTAATGAATAGCCGGGCCGATTGGAGTGGGTTTAAATTGAATAAACAATTGCTGGATGCTGTTGCCGATGCCGGCTTTGCTGCGCCTACCGAAATTCAGGAAAAGTGCATGCCGCTTATTTCGGGCGGACAGCAGGTGATTGGGATTGCACAAACCGGAACCGGANAAACAGCCGCCTACATATTGCCACTCTTATTAAAACTTCGGTATGCACAAGACAACGAAGCGCGTGCGTTGATCCTGGTGCCCACCAAAGAGTTGGTGGTACAGGTGGCTGAACATGCGCGGGCTTTAGCCAAATACACCGACTTACGGGTAGTGGAAATTTATGGTGGTGTTGGTCCTAAAACGCAGATCGAANAAATTCAGGCCGGGCTTGATTTGTTGATTGCCACACCGGGCCGGTTTTTGGAGATATACCAGCGCAACGAGTTGCCGGTTAAGCAAATTAAAATGCTGGTGCTGGATGAAGCCGATAAAATGATGGACATGGGGTTTATGCCGCAGTTGCGAAAAATTTTTGAAGTGATTCCGCCCAAGCGTCAAAACATTTTATTCTCAGCAACCTTTCCGCAAAGGNTAGAGCGGCTTGCGGCCGAGTTTCTGGATTTTCCCGTACGGGTGGAAGTAACACCGCAGGCAACGGTGGCTGTTAAGGTGGAGCAGGAGTTGTATCACGTGCCAAATGCACTTACTAAGATAAACTTCCTGGAGTATTTACTGGCCGACCGGGAAGCGTTTACGCGCGTAATGATTTTTACGCGCACCAAAGAAGTGGCCGATAATGTGTTTCGTTTTCTGGAACGAANNAAACTGGGCCCTGCGCGTGTGGTTCACTCCAACAAAGGGCAAAACAGCCGCATTAATGCGATGAATGAATTTAAAGAAGGTAAACTTCGGGTGCTTGTTTCCACCGATGTAGCCGCACGGGGTATTGATGTAACCAATGTATCGCATGTAATTAATTTTGATGTGCCGATTATGTACGAGGACTACGTGCATCGTACGGGAAGAACGGGTCGTGCCTTTCAGGAGGGGAAGGCCATTACGCTGGTGACGGATGCGGAAACGTATCACATCGATAAAATCGAAAAAATTATCCGCGAANAAATTCCGGTAAAGAAATTACCCAAACAAATTGAAATTGCCGAAACACCTTTTGAAGAAGCGCAGGCCATGGCCCGTGAGATTGATAGGCAAAAGCGATATGAAGACCCGGAGTTTAAGGGCGCGTTTCATTTAAAGAAGTGGGAACTGAAAAATAATTTGAAAATTCAGTGATTTGAGAATTTGAAAATGAACTGATTCCTGAATTGCTGATCAAAATCGTGAGGTAATCTCAATTGTAAAGAATTTTATTGGCGTAATAAAATCTAAGTTTTTGAAAGATTTTTCCTTTTTCTAAGGATTATCTTTAAATACAAATCGATCACGCCAACATGTTAAAATCTAGCCAAATTTTAAACAAGCAATTCCTACAAAGTGTATGGATTGCTTTGTTCTTGATTGCAGTTTCTGGTTGCCAGATGGAGGAGAATCTGAAGATGTACCCCCAATCCAGGCGATTGAGAAAGTAAACCCTTATTCTGCGGATAATGTGGGTAAAGCCTTGGAGAATATAATTAAAAGCTCCAACGGAAGAATTAAGGTAACCTTACCATCTTCCACGCATAACTATGTCCGTTTCCAGCCTCAGAATCTGAGTCAGGTTATGCTCTTGGAGGATTTAGGCTACGATGTTTGGGATGAGCCGCTTGATCAGCACATCGAATATTCGGGCGATTACTACCAACATCCAGGATTGCCGGATTCCATCAATTATTTCTACACATTAATACCTGCTAATTATAGTATTACCCAGGCTGTGCCTCATACCATACTTTCGCAGGTTATCCTATTTGATGATGACGCAGGCGATGAGCAAGACCCCGAAGAAATAGAAGACCCTTGGATACCAGACCCAGATCCGGGTAATGGCTATTGTTATGATGAGTACGGACAAGCTTATGTTTGTAATACAAACCCAAGAATATACCTCCGAAAAAAGGAGCAAACGCTACCGGAAGATTTGGTTCGCAAGGTTACAAAGGATTTGATAGAGGCCGGGTTAACCTCCGTGAACTTTACAATCAAGCTATGATTTTAGCGGGTTATGAAGATGAGGTTATTGAAGAAGATCCTAAAAACGGAAACGGCCGAACAAGCGGGGTTCGGTATCATCCAGCGGGGCGAATTACAATGATGGATAACTCCGCTAATGCGGTATTACCGGTGCGAGGCACCTATATAAAAGCCAGAAGGTTTATGAAGCTCGACCACACCTATACTGATACTAATGGCAATTTTAGAATAAATAAGGGTTACAGAAACAAGGCGCAAGTCATAGTTAAGTTCAAAAATGATTGGGCTAAAGTGCGTGGGGTTACGCATGGTTTAAAGATTTGGCAGTGGGCAAAACCCGTTAAAGTTAAACTGGGGCTGTTTGAAAAAACAGCCATGCAAAATGTAACGCGAAGATTTGATTATAATGCTAATGCGGAAACTACGCAAGCTATTCAATTCTCAGCAGCGCACGCTATCACCGCTGTAGCTGAGATTAATCAATTCTGCTTAACTAATAGTATAAATACGATCCCAAACAATATTAACTTGTGGGTAACTACCTCTAATTGGTTTGCCACTCTACGGCACCCATGTTAAACAAAGTAACAGACCCGGTACAAACCCGGGCGTTGGTTACATCTTTTATTGTGCCGCCTCTTACGCCAGCCAGCATAGCCAAAAATGCTGGCAGTGCTGCTTAACTATGCCCCCGATGTGGCGATAACGATGAATAACACTAATACGAATGCAGCCAGAGTCTCGGCTGATCTTAACGGGCAGTTTACACACGAACTATCACATGCTATACATTACAATAAAGTGGGCCGCAATTATTGGATACCGCTTATAGGAACTTATGTAGCCAATTTTATTGCTACACAGGAGGCTTATGGAAACAGAACGGGCTTTGGCTCTAACCTGGTGGCCGTAACGGAGAGTTGGGGATTTTTTGTTGGGCCTACAATCAATAGTGCAAAGTACCAGGCTTTAAACCAGTTTCAAATTTCCAATCTGGATCGTAATTTTCTGGAAAGGCAACGGAGAGACGATAATATTTCCGTTGAACAGTTTAATGGAAACTTTTCAAGGGGCTGGATACCCTGGGGCATGTTACATGATCTAACCGATGTTGGTGAACCAGCTATTACATTAGTTAATGATCAGGCTTCGGGCTATTCGATCAATGGATTGTATCGTGGCTTTGGAAGTTCGGTAACTACCGTGCAAGGCTTAAGAGCAGCCATACTCTCTAATAACAATAATAACCAGGCAACGCAGGTAAACACATTGGTAACTAGCTATGGGTGGTAATAATAAATTTAAAGTGCAGGGCTTGATAAGTCTTGCACTCCTTATGTTCATAAGCCTTACTGCTTCACGATGTGAGCGGGAGGAGGATCCTACCTACCGGGATTTTATTTTTGTGTTAAATTTTGAGATTAATCCCGCAGACAGTTTAATTTCTTTAGGGGATACACTTTGGCTTACAGCCGAGTTTGATAATAAAATTGAAGACTTTATTTCAAAAGAGAAATTTGAGTTGATTGATTTTAATTTCAGAACACTGCTTGGTNTTNTTCGATTGCAAGGAAAATCCATCGGCTTACCGTCTCAACCAGGGGCAACAAGTTCATTCGATCTGGTAAATAAGAAGGGTAGTGTTTCCAATCCTTTTGAAACCTTCGCAGATTTCGATTTTGATTACACTTCTGAGGTTTATTCCTGTGAAATTGGGATAGTTCCTAAATCTCAAGGGGTTTTTTGTTTAAATTTTTTAGCTCCGGCCCCAGGAGACATAAATCTTTCCAAAACAATTACCTTACCAGACACACCGGATGGAAAGAAGGTTATTCCACTTTACAGAAATATTTATTATGTTATAAATGAGGGAGTGACAAACTTTGATCTTTACAAGAAGCATAGTGTTGCCTCATCTGAAATATTGGTAACAACTGATAATATCTATTACGAACAGAAAGGCACGTTTACGTTTAGGGTTATAGATTAGACCAAGTTGACATTGCAACAAGCTATTGGTGGTAATATTAGATTCAAAGCGCAAAGCTTTATAAGCTTTGCGCTTTTGCTGTTTGGGTTAACAGCCTCTAAATGCGAGAAAGAAGAACCACTTTTGTTTCAAGAATTAATTTTTGTATTCAACCTTGAGATAAACCCGAAAGACAGCATTGTGGCAAAGAATGATACACTTTGGATTACGGCAGAGTTCAATGATAGCATTTTGGAATACAATTCAAATAAACGCTTGAAAATCCCAGACTTTGACTTTTTAAATACTATTGGATTTNTTAAGTTGATTGGAAATAAAGTAATATTTTCAAACCAACCAGGGGCTACTGAATCGTTTCAGTTTATTAATTTAATTGGATCGGTATCTAATTTAAGAGATACTTTTGCAGACTTTACCTTTAACTATAATAATGGATTTTATTCTTGCAGGATTGGGGTTATACCAAAGGCAACGGGAGTTTTTAGCATAAATNTTTTACGACCTCCCGAGCTATCTTTGTCAAAGATATTAATGCTGCCCGATACCCCTGACGGTAGAAAAGTTATTCCTNTTTACCGAAATATATACTATGTAATAAATGATGGAATAACAAATTTTGAACTCTACAAGAAGCATTGTGTAGCCTCATCTGAAATTTTGGTTACAACTGATATGATTTACTATGAACAAAAAGGCACGTTTACGTTTAGGGTTATAGATTAGAGGAGCAAATTACCTCCACAAACAAAAATGGCTCAGTTTCCCGAGCCATTTTCAATACTGTATTGTGCGTTCCTTTTCATCAGCCAACCCAATTTTCGATTTCAATTCCATCCATTCTGTTAAAATCGGAAACGTTTCTCGTTACAAGAGTGAAATCATTTAAAACGGCTGTTGCTCCAATTAATAAATCAAAATCGTCTAATGGTTGGCCTTTNTTACGAAGCCGTGCCTTTTCTTTAGCGTAAATATCGAGTGAATTGTAAATGGGAATGATTGAAAACTTTTTAATGAAGTCCTCAATAGTTTTNTTGTTCTTTTCCTTATTCTGGCTGTTCTCTGCTCCGAATTTTAATTCGGCTATAGTTATTTCTGAGACGAAGCAATTTTCTAGACCAGCCTTTTCAATTTTTTCTTTGATGTTGTATTCATTGCCTAAAAANTGAATACAAATGTTCGTGTCAAGAAGATACTTTTTCAAAACCTTTCAATCTGTCGGTTAAAATTTCTGCTCTCTTTAATTCTTTTATTAAATCATCACTTGATTTGTCGAAGATGAACGCTCCTGATAAATCATCTAATGATTTATCTGATGGATTCTCATTATTTTTTCGAGCTTTTAAGTGAGTCTGAAAGTTTAGAAATGAGTTCGAGTTTATTATCCGGACTTAGGTTCTCCAAAAGCCCTAAATAACTATCTATTAAGTTGAATTTTAAACTTGTTGCTTTCATTTCCGTATATGTGATCCATCAAAAATAATCAAATTTTAGAATACTTTTTCGCTTAGTGGATAACCACACTATCGCTTAAACGGCTCTTGTTTTCAGGGTGTCGCTAAAACAAAAATGGCTCAGTTTCCCGAGCCATTTTTCAAATTTTCAAATAGACTATCCTACCTTCGGTAGGCAGGTCTTCAAATTGATTACCCGTTCATCGAAGTCAAAAACTCTTCGTTATTCCGGGTTCCTTTCATTTTGCTTTGCAGGAATTCCATCGCTTCCACCGAATTCATATCGGCCATAAACTTGCGCAGTATCCACACGCGCTGTAATTCTTCTTCTTTCATTAGTAAATCTTCGCGTCTGGTACCGGAGGCAGGCACATCGATTGCCGGGTAAACCCTGCGGTTGGAAAGTTTGCGATCCAACTGCAATTCCATGTTACCGGTTCCTTTAAATTCTTCAAAGATAACTTCGTCCATCTTCGAGCCGGTATCAATCAATGCTGTGGCAATAATGGTAAGCGAACCGCCATTTTCAATTTTACGGGCCGCACCAAAGAAACGTTTTGGTTTGTGCAGCGCATTTGCATCCACACCACCCGATAAGATTTTACCCGATGATGGCACTACGGTATTGTATGCACGGGCCAGGCGGGTAATCGAATCCAACAGAATCACCACATCGTGGCCACACTCCGTCATGCGTTTGGCTTTTTCTAAAACAATGCTAGCCACTTTTACATGGCGTTCAGCCTGTTCATCGAAGGTAGATGCAATTACTTCGGCTTTTACACTGCGGGCCATGTCGGTAACTTCTTCCGGNCGCTCGTCAATCAACAACACAATCAGGTAAACCTCCGGATGGTTTTCGGCAATAGCGTTGGCTATGTTTTTCAGCAAAACGGTTTTACCGGTTTTAGGCTGCGCCACAATCATACCCCGTTGCCCCTTACCAATGGGCGAGAACAAATCAAGAATGCGGGTAGAAAGATTATCGGGTGTAGTGCTGAGTTTTAGTTTCTGTTCGGGGAATAGCGGAGTAAGATATTCGAATGCCACACGGTCGCGGATTTCTTCGGTAGTCTTACCGTTAATACTATCCACTTTAATCAAGGCAAAATACTTCTCCCCTTCTTTGGGTGGCCTGATTTGCCCTTTTACCGTGTCTCCAACCTTTAAACCAAATAATTTGATTTGCGAAGGCGACACATAAATATCATCCGGNCTTGCTAAATAATTGTAATCGCTGGAGCGCAGGAACCCATAACCGTCCTGCATTATTTCCAATACACCCTCATTGCTCACCACGCCATCGAAATCGCGGATCAGGTTTTCCTTGCGCGGGTGCTGGTGTTGGTTCTGATTGGGGTTTTGATTTTGATTGGGATTTTGCGGGGTGGTTTTTTCTTCCCGCTGTTCTTTAGAAGTTTCCGTTACCGGCTGTTCTTGTTCGCTGGTGTTTTCGAATTTGGTAATGTTTTGGTCCACCTCCAGGCTAATGCGCTGCAGCATTTCTTCGCTGGTTAATTCCTTTTCCTGCGTTTTGGAATTTTCCGGGGCAACGTTTTCGCGCCTGCGGGGNCGCATTTTGCGTTCGCCCTGTTCGGTCGTTTTAGGGGTTGGCTCTCCGGTAACCGCTTGCTGATCCAGAATTTTATAAACCAATTCCTGTTTGGCCAGTTTCTTTGCGTTTTTCACGCCCATACCCTCAGCTATTTCCTTCAATTCAGAAAGCAGCCTGTTATTCAGGTCGTCAATAGTGTACATGTGAGTTTAAAAAAGATTAAGTAATAAAACAGAATTTATAACGATAGGGTCTAATCAGACCATAGGATAAAACGGATTTAGAGTCGATTCAAAAAAGAAGCAGAAGTTCTGGGTTTTATATTCGGATGGCCGATAGGCCTGAATGACGATGCAAGTATAAGCCAAAAATGTATATTATCAAATCGCGTAAAATAATTATTGGCTAATTTTGGCCCCTCAAGAATGAACTATGTTAACACTACAGACACTTCGGGAACAAACACAGCAGGTATTGGATGGGTTGGCCAAGCGTAATCTTAAAGATGCAGATAGCCTGGTAAGCCAGGTGTTGGAAATAGACAAACTTCGCAGGGAAACGCAGAACACATTAGACTCGATAAAAGCCAGTCTGAATACCGATTCANAAAAGATTGGCGAATTGATGAAGGCTGGCAAGGCCGATGAGGCAGCCGCGCTTCGCGCTTCGGTTGCTGCCAGTAAAGACAAAGTGAAAGCCCTGGAAGATAGCCTGGCCGATTTTGAAACAAAGCAACAAGACCTGCTCTACAAAATTCCGAATGTGCCGGCCACAAAAGTGCCAGCCGGTAAAAGCGCGGAAGATAACATCAGTGTGCATGAACATGGCACTATCCCCACGCTGCATGCCGGTGCGCTGCCCCACTGGGAGTTGATAAAGAAATACGACATCATCGATTTTGATTTGNGGGTAAAAATTTCAGGCGCAGGATTTCCGGTGTACAAAGGAAAAGGTGCGCGCCTGCAACGGGCCCTGATTAATNTTNTTTTAAACGAAGCCGATGCCGCAGGCTACAAAGAGATACAACCACCCATTGTAGTAAACGAAGCCAGTGGCTACGGCACAGGCCAGCTTCCGGATAAGGAAGGGCAAATGTATTTTGTAAATGAAGATGGCTTGTACCTGATACCCACAGCCGAAGTGCCCATCACCAATTTGTACCGCGATGTAATTCTTGGCGAAGAAGAACTGCCGGTAAAGAACGCGGGCTATACGCCATGCTTCCGCAGAGAGGCAGGCAATNGGGGTGCGCATGTGCGCGGGTTAAACCGCTTGCACCAGTTCGATAAAGTGGAGATTGTTCAAATTACAAAACCCGAAGAATCGTATGCCACATTAGATGCAATGTGCGCCCACGTGCAAGGCTTGCTCGAGAAACTGGAGTTGCCATATCGCAAACTTTTGTTGTGTGGAGGCGATATGGGTTTTAACTCCGCACTTACTTACGATATGGAGGTTTTCTCTGCTGCGCAGCAACGCTGGCTGGAGGTAAGTTCGGTTAGTAACTTTGAAACCTTTCAGGCAAACCGCTTAAAGCTTCGCTATAAAAACAAAGATGGTAAAACGCAGTTGCTGCATACCCTTAATGGCAGCGCGCTGGCGCTTCCGCGGATTTTAGCGGCTATACTTGAAAACAATCAGGCACCCGAAGGAATTAAAATTCCAAAAGTATTGGTTCCGTACGCAGGATTTGAAATAATAAACTAATTCAACCAACCCCTCTTAAAGATGAAAATTATACTACTGTTACCTGTTGTGTTCATAGTTATACTGGCTGCATGTGTCAAAACGCCTGAGTCAGCTGCGGTTTCCAACTATCCGGCTTCGATGAAGGTGGATACGGTAGATACCTACTTCGGCACAGAGATACCAGATCCCTATCGTTGGATGGAGAATGATACGACAAAGCAAGTGGCGGATTGGGTTACGGCTCAAAACGAAGTAACCTTTGGGTTTCTGGATAAAATTCCATACCGGGCGGCAATTAAAACACGCCTGGAAGCACTGAATAATTATGAGAAGCTGGGGTCTCCGTTTAAACGGNGAGCATACATCTATTTCTACAAAAACAATGGCTTGCAAAACCACTATGTTCTTTATCGTAAANAGGAGNAACAAGGCGAGGCAGAAGTATTTTTAGATCCCAATACCTTTTCGGCTGATGGCACCACGCGCCTGGGCGGTGTTTCTNTTTCGAAAGATGGCTCAAGAGTGGCGTACCAGATTTCGCGGGGTGGCCAGGACTGGACCGATGCCATCATTATCGATGCGGTTACCAAACAACCTTTGGAAGATACCATTCGTGATATAAAATTTAGTGGTATTTCATGGCGCGGCAATGATGGCTTTTATTTCAGCACCTATGAAAAACCAAGGGGCAGCCAGCTTTCGGCTAAAACTCAAAATCATAAACTCTATTATCATAAAGTAGGCACCCCGCGTGCACAAGATCAACTGGTGTTTGGCGATGACAAAAACCCCAGACGGTATGTGGGCGGAGGGTTAACCGAAGACGAACGTNTTTTGGTAGTAAGCGCCTCGACCAGCACTACGGGCAATGAACTTTACATTCAGGATTTGAGTGATCCGAAGGGTAAGCTTAAAACTATTGTAAACAATTTCGATAACAGTCATCATGTGATTGATAACGAAGGCACTCGTTTTCTGGTGCAAACCAATCTGAATGCCCCTAACAATCGCGTAGTGGAATTTGATTTTGCAAGCCCGGCCATCGAGAACTGGAAAGATGTGATCCCCGAAACGGAAAATGTGCTAAATGCTTCAACGNGGGGTGGCAATTTATTTGCAGACTACACCGTGGATGTAAAAACACAGGTGAAGCAATATGATTTGAAAGGAAAATTGATACGCGAGGTTGAGTTGCCGGGTATTGGTTCGGCTGGAGGGTTTGGCGCTGAACGCGAAGAAAAAGAATTGTTTTACTCATTTACGTCATTCACCTATCCTTCCACCATTTTCAAATACGATATCGCTACGGGTAAATCAACATTATACAATCAACCCAAAATTGATTTTAATCCGGATGACTATGAGACCAAACAGGTTNTTTACACCAGTAAGGATGGCACAAAGGTGCCCATGTTTATCGTACACAAANAAGGATTGGAACTGAATGGCAAAAACCCAACCTGGTTGTATGCTTATGGAGGCTTCAACATCAGCTTAACACCGGGCTTTAGTCCATCGCGTATTTTATGGTTAGAGAATGGAGGCATTTATGCACAGCCCAATTTGCGTGGCGGTGGCGAGTATGGAGAGAAGTGGCATTTAGCGGGCACCAAAATGAACAAGCAAAATGTGTTTGATGATTTTATTGCCGCGGGCGAATACCTGATCAAAGAAAAATATACGACAAGCAATTACCTGGCTATAAGTGGTGGCTCGAACGGAGGGCTGTTGGTTGGTGCAACGATGACGCAGCGCCCCGACCTGGCAAAGGTTGCATTGCCGGCTGTTGGCGTTATGGATATGCTGCGGTATCACAAATTTACGGCAGGTGCCGGCTGGGCTTATGATTATGGAACATCGGATGATTCAAAGGAAATGTTTGAATATATCCGGACCTATTCACCCGTGCATGCAATTAAACCCAACACGGCTTATCCGGCAACATTGGTTACTACAGCCGACCACGATGATCGGGTGGTACCTGCGCACTCGTTTAAGTTTGCAGCCACTTTACAGGAGAATCATACCGGAACAAATCCGGTGCTTATTCGCATTGATGTAAAATCGGGGCATGGATCTTCTAACCTGAGCAAAGCAATTGAAACCGCAGCCGATCAATACGCCTTTGCCTGGTACAATATGGGGGTGGTGCCGCCTTTTGTAAAGAAAGACTTTTAGAAAGTTCCTTAAATAAAGTTGAAAACTCTTAGTTGAAAGTTGAAGGCGTATTCTTAGCTCTACGTTTTCAACTTTCAACTTTTAACTTTAAAGCGGTTTTTGCGCCTACTACCCCCGTAAGTTCTTCCAAACTCGCTTCTTTTATTTTCTTTACGGATTTGAAATGAGCCAACAGCTTATCGGCTGTNTTNTTACCGATGCCCGGTATCTGTTCAAGTTCGGTTACGAATGTATTCTTGCTTCGCTTTTGCCGGTGAAAGGTGATGGCAAACCGGTGGGCTTCATCGCGAATACGTTGTATCAATAATAAGGCAGGCGATTTNTTGCTGATCAGCAGAGGTAGGTTATCTTCCGGATAATAGATTTCTTCCAGCCTTTTNGCAATGCCGATAATCGGAATCTTTCCATAAAGACCGAGTTCTTGTAAGGCCTCGCACGCGCTGCTTAACTGACCTTTGCCGCCATCTACAATTATCAATTGCGGATACTCACCCTGTTCTTCCATAATACGCTTGTAACGCCTGGTTACAATCTCCTTCATGGAAGCAAAATCGTTGGGGCCAACAACGGTTTTAATGTTGAAGTGGCGGTAGCCTTTTTTATCGGGTTTGCCATCTACAAACCGCACCATCGAAGCCACCGGAGAGGTACCCTGAAAGTTAGAGTTATCAAAGCACTCGATAATTTTGGGNTATTGCAGCAGGCGCAGGTGCTCCTGCATCAGGTGTAGTACTTTATTNTTNTTGTCTTTCAGTTCTTCCTTACTGAGTTCCTTTTCGCGCTTTTGGTACAACGCATTTTTNAGTGACAGATCAACCAGTTTNTTCTTATCGCCAATTTGTGGCAATACGTTTTCAAACGCATCCGACTTTATGCTAAGCGGCACATTGGTATAAACTTCCGGATTAGTACTTCGATAGGTAGAACGTAAATCCTGCACTACCATGTTTAGGATCTCTTCATCAGTTTCTTCCAGCTTCTTTTTAACCTCCAGATTTTTAGAGAAGATTATTGAGCCTTCTTTAATCTGCATATAGTTGATATAGGCATCGGCTTCAGAACTTGTAATGGTAATTACATCGATATCCGTCAGCTTACGATTTACCACCAACGATTTTGTCTGGAATTTTTCAAGAAGTTCCAGTTTGTGTTTGAAGGTTGCTGCTTTTTCAAACTCCATGGCTTCGGCAGCTGTTTTCATCCGATGGGTAAGTTCCTTCTCAACCACACTTAAGTCGCCCTTTAAAATGTTACGGGCTTGTGCAATATCCTCCAGGTATTCGGCTTCGGGTTGCAGGCCTTCACACGGGCCTTTGCAATTGCCAATGTGAAACTCCAGGCATACTTTGAATTTTTCANNTTCAATGTTTTCCTGCGAAAGCACCAGGCTGCAGGTTCGGATGGAATAAATCTGGCGCACCAACTCCAATACACTTTTCATGGACACCACGCTGGAATATGGCCCAAAGTATTCGCCCTGTTTGGGAATGTACTTGCGGGTATAGATAATGCGCGGAAAGCGTTCCTTTAAAATACAGAGGTAGGGAAAGGTCTTATCATCTTTTAATAGAATGTTGTATTTAGGTTGGTATTGTTTAATGAAGTTGTTTTCAAGCAGCAGCGCATCAAACTCGGTATTAGCTAACGTAAATTCAATTTTCTGAATTTCGCTTACCAGTTTTTCGGTTTTGCGATTGTATTGTGCCTGCTTGTTGAAGTAGCTGGAAACGCGCTTCTTCAGGCTCTTGGCTTTGCCCACATAAATCAACTCGCCCTGTTTGTTGTAATAGCGGTAGATGCCCGGAGAATCGGGGAGGGAGGTAAGTGTATTTTTGGATCGTTGGACACACCGCAATTTACGAATCACAAATTACGATTTACAGATTTTGGAGAGCGCTTAATCCTGCTTTGTAATGTTTATTAAAGTCCACAATAACACAACTTATTGGAATGGTACTTTATTGTCTTGAAACAAAAAGTGCCCAAAAAAATGAAGGCAAAGATGCTTTCCGTATGCCATTGCACCCCCGCCTTTTGTCGGGCCAACACACTTGGGTTTCAAAACAAAGATTTGGGTAAACTTTACAATTAGCTTTCTTCAGCCACCAATTATATTGTGAGTACCGACAAAGTAGGTTTAATGCTTAATATCCCACGGTTCTTCTATTTCAACATCCGTAGAATCATTTACCGTGTGCTTGCTGCAGTCCAAGGTCATGTCCAAACCGCTGGAAGGGCGTTTGAACTGGCCTTTCACAATTCCGGATTGCGGATCGGCATAAAGTTTTTGCATAAACAGATCCCAGATCGGGCGGGCTGTTCTTCCGCCTTGTCCAAAAGTCCACGTAGGAAAATGGATGGCTCGTTCATCACCTCCGGTCCAGGCTCCGGCAACCAGATCGTGCGTAACACCCACATACCAGCCATCCGAGGCATCGTTGGTTGTTCCGGTTTTGCCTCCTACTTCGTTGCCATGGCGCACTTCCTTGCTTAATCCCAAAGAAGAACCNCCTTCTTCTTCGGCCCCACCGCGCAACATGTAAATCATTTTATAGGCGGTTTGCTCACCAATAGCTTCGCGCGTTTTCGGATTGAAGATTTCAATTACGTTTCCATTTTTATCTTCAATGCGGGTAATATAAATCGGTTCGATATAAATTCCACTGTTTACAAAAGTGGCATAGGCCCCCACCAACTCATACAACGAAACATCGCTTGTGCCCAAACACAAAGAGGGTACTGGATCTAACTTGCTTTGAATGCCTACCCGGTTGGCAAACTCCACCACATTCTCAGCCTTTAGTTCTTGCATGACCTGCGCGGTAATAGAATTTACCGATTGAGCCATCGCTTTGCGGATGGTCATGGATTCGCCTGTTCCTCTGGACCCATCTGCATTTAATGGATACCAGGGTGGTTGGTTGGGAAGGTTAAATTGAGGGGCAATATCTTTCTTAATAACACAGGGCGACCAGCCATTTTCCATGGCCAGGCCATAGACAAACGATTTGAAGGTGGAGCCCGGCTGGCGGGTGCCTTGCTTTACGTGATCGTACTTAAAGTATTTGTGGTTAATACCGCCAACCCATGCCTTGATGTGCCCGGTGTACGGATCAACGGCCATAAAGCCGGTTTGTAAAAAGTGTTTGTAATAATTAAGCGAATCGTAACTGCTGAATAAAGTGTCACGCTCTCCATCCCACGAAAAAACGGTCATTTGTTTNTTCAGGTTAAGCATGATTTTGAGTGAATCAGATTTCTCTCCATACTTTTCAGCGTATGCTTTGTAGGCATCGGTTTGGCGAATACGCCTTTGCAGGAAATCTTTAATCTCGGCCNNATCTTCATCCACCCATGGGTTGCGTTTGCGCGATTTCCACTCTTCATCAAATTGTTTTTGCAGGGGTTTCATATGAGCGGCAACCGCCTCTTCCGCATATTTTTGCATGCGGGTATCTATAGTAGTATAGATTTTTAAGCCAGAGTTATACAAATCAATGCCTCTGTTTCTGCAATAAGACAGCATGAAGTTACCCAATACAGTTCGGAAGTAAGTGGCTAATCCTTCATTCTGATTTTGAAAGCTATACTTTAGTTCAATGGGTAAGGCTTTCACCGAGTCGTATTGTTCCTGGGTTTTTAGTTTGTAACCATGCCTGTAAAGCTTGTTCAAAATTTCATTTCTTTTCCTTAGCGAAGTTTCCGGGTTTCGGTTGGGATCGAATAAGGTTACGGCCTGCAACATGCCAACCAGTACGGCCGATTCCTGAATATTTAAGCTGTCCGGGCCTTTATCGAAATAGGTTTCAGCGGCCACTTTAATACCGAATGTATTGCTACTGAAGGTGGCGGTATTCAAATACATGGCAATAATTTCTTCTTTGGTAAAGTTCTCTTCCAATTGAATGGAGATAATCCACTCTTTGGTTTTNTGAATAATGCGCCTCGGGTACTTACCAAGCTTAGCCAAGTGGCCGTCCAGGCTTTTATCTGGATTCATGGTATAAAGATTTTTNGCGAGTTGTTGGGTAATGGTACTACCACCNCCTTGCGGATTTAATGTGAGGATGCCGTAAATCACTCGCAGATAAGCAGGGAAGTCGAGCCCCGAATGTTCAAAGAAGCGATGGTCTTCGGAATAAATGAGTGTATTTACCAGGTCTTCCGACAAGTCTTCAAAATGCACCTGGCTTCGGTTGGCACCCCGGTAATACCGGCCCAGCGAAACCCCATCGGCAGAAATTACCTCAGAGGAAAGATCGTTTTCGGGGTTTTCCACTTCCAGCGTGCTGGGCATGGCTCCATACAAACCGAACAAATCTATTTTAACGGTGTAGATATAAAGTGGAAAGCCAATAACGAAACACAAAAAGGCTATCCAAATGTATTTAATGATCCTTCCTATCCACGGCTTTTCAATTCGTAGCAGGTTATTGATTTTGCTTTTGATAGTTGCGATCAAAGAAGGCGAGGTACTCATCCAGCGCTTTGGTTCGGTAAAANATCTGAAAATTATCTTTCGTAATTACAAAGCTATAGAATTTATAATTCGAAAAGGGTTTGCCAGGCGCAATCTGAGCGAGGAATTTGTCGAAATAACTTAAAGCGGCTGCCTGGCTGGGCAATTCACTTACGATGGTAATCGTTTTNTCTTCATTGAAGATGATATTGGTGGTATTTAATTTCAAATCTTTGAACTGCGCGGCATTGAATTTTTCGATAGCCGAAGAAACCGGGTTGGTGATTTTATCGGAAGTAGAATAAACTACAACAAAGTTATGAGACCCTTCCATCGACTTGATAAATTGAATTCCTTTGGCGCGCTCCAGTTTGTCCAGCAATGTTTTAGATGCAGCCAAAAGTTGTTCGGCATAAGGTTTTAACGCTGCATCCGGATATTTCTTAATGTACTCGCCCAACTCAAACTGGTAACGTGTAACATCTTCCGTTTTACCGGTGATGAGAATCTGCAACAAATCCAGTTGTGGTGTAAATGTTGTTTCTCCTTCCTGCTGCGCCAGTTTTAATTTATCCTGCGCGGCCCTTAGGTTGTTGGCTTGAAAATAAGAGTAAGCTTCTCCATAAATCAGTTTTTGTTTTTCAGCGGCCACGCTGGTCTCGCGCAGGTAGTCAGGGTTAATTAAAATTCGGGTGAAGGTAGAGCGGGGATGATTGTTTTTNAATTCATTGGCATATACTTCTGCTTTGGCCGGATCAATGTCTTTTGAAATCAGATAAAGTTTATAAAGCACTTCCGGTACATATTCCGATTGTGGAAAGCGTGTTAATAGTTTTGTGTACGATTCAGAGGCGTTATCTTTTTCAGATAATTGAAAGTAGAATAAATCGCCCAGTTTAAAATAACCTTCTTCAATTTGTGCCAGTGCCTTGGCTTTGTCTTCGGCTGTGCGCGGAATCTGACTGATCAATTTGCCGGCTTCATCTACTTTTTGTGTTTGAGCAACCGGCTCAACCCCGGGTTTATCCGGTTGTGGTACATTCGTTACGATCGTGTTGGTTTCCTGCAATACAGTTGTTTTGTTTGACCTGCGCCAGTTATCCTCTAATGGAATGCTGCCCCATACACGTTTAAATTCGGTTTGTCCTAATGCCACAGCAGAAGGGTTTCCGAAGTACCAGGCAACACCTGCACTGGTTTCCTGATTAAAAAAGCGCTGGTGCCCGAACTGGTGCTTCCACTCGAATAGTTTCTGCGTTTTTCTTTTGGTAACAGTAACGGCCTTGGCGCGGCTTGCTAAAACGGAATCGATCTGCTTGCGGAGCAACGCGGTATCCACCTCGGCCATAGCCAATAAACTGTCGTTCCAGGTAATGGCTTCGGTGTATTTGGCAAACTCACCTAAAACCTCCTGGCGTTTTTTAATGGCCTCATAGTTTTCAAAGTCTTTGGGTAATGCACCAATGGCACTATCGTAATATAATTTAGCCAGGCTATATTTTTTNAACGAGTCGAATTGCAGTTGCCCGATGCGCAGGTAAGCGCTGCCCTGAATCCGTTTGTTGGTGCCGGCATGAGCGGCCAGCGAATAACTTTCTATTGCTTCTTTCAGGTTGCCCTGTTTGCGGTCGAACTCACCTAACTCATAGTAGATTTTGTCTTTAAACTCGGCATTCTTTGTATCGGCCAACATTTTTTCGAATTGGGCCCTAAGTTGTTTGATGTCGCGCTTGTCATCCAGTCGGGCTACCTGGGCTAAATTTAGCCGGGCATAAAAATCAATTTCATAATCGGGGTTGGTAGCAATGCATTTGCGATAGTAGTTGAATGCCTCCGCATCGAACCCGAGCTTTTGGTACACCTGCCCGATGAGAAAATATATTCTTCCTTTGCGGTCGCTTCGTTCCAGCAGCGAATCGGCCAATGCCAGGTTGCGCACCATGTAGTCGTAATCATTGCGTGTCTGGTAGTAGTAGGCTTTTTCTAAATAGAGATTTTTAGCATTTTGTTTGCTGAGTTTTTCTTTCTGCAAAAACCGAAAAGTTTCTTCAGCCCGGTCATAATCCTGTTGTTCGGTAAAGGTGCGGAGCAGTTGTATCAAGGCGTAATGGCGTGTGTTGGCATCCTTGCTTTTGGTGTTTACGTATTTAAATGTTTGAATCGCATTTTGAAAATCATATCCGTAAAGGCGTGCTTTACCCACCAACACATAGCTATCATCAACCCATTGGCTATTGGGGTGCCGCTGAATTGAAAGTGAGGCCATCTTAATTATTTCTTCCGTATCCTTTTTATAAGAGTTGGCCAGGGTTGAGTCAATTTTGGGAAAGAGTCTCAGAATCTGGTTAGGATCGTCATCTAAGCTTCGGGATATAATAGCCTCTACTTCGCGTGTTTTTCGCGGGCATAATAATAACTGTTGTAATGGGCAGTTAAGTTATGATACACGTTACTGGTAAAGCTGTTTTGCTCAACCGAGCAGGAAACCAGCACGAGTAGAAGAATGAAGCAAAAGACAGATGGGCGCAACCGGGTTACTTTTTGTTTACAAACGTAAAAACAGATATACAATATTATAATCGTCAGGAATATCTAATTTTGCCAAAATTTAAACGTTGAAACCCAAAAAGACCATATCAGAACGGCTTACCAACAAATATCTAATGGTAATCCGCAATGAAGAAAACCTGGCAGAGACATCCAGTATCGGGTTTACCTATGCCAAGGTGCTGGTTATTTCAGTTTCGCTTTTTGTCTTGTTGTTTGCTTTTAGTCTGTTTCTTTCCAAAACATTACTGGCAAAATGGTTCGATCCAAAACATGCCCAGATGGAGGCCAACAAGAAGTTATATGAGTTAGCGTTAAAGGTAGATTCCCTCGCCATCGAAGTTCATCAAAAAGACATGTTCATTCAGAATTTTCAACGGGTGTTAAGTGGCGATACTGCCAGTAGCTTTACCGATCCGGCCGAGGCATTCACTNCTGAAAACAGACCACCATCGGCTGTTGGCAATATGAAACTTGCGCCTTCCGATTCTTTGTTTCGGAAAGAATTTGAAAAGAGCGAATTTTCATTGGTAACCCTGGCAAGCGGGAAGTACCGCGAGTTGCAGGAAATGTTTNTTNTTACACCGATTACCGGCTTTGTGTCGGATCATTACGATATANAAAAGGGCCACTTTGGAGTTGATGTGGTAGCCAAGACCAACGAGCCGGTAAAGTGTGTTGCCGATGGGGTAGTGGTATTGGCTTCCTGGACACAGGACTCCGGCCATGTGATAGCCGTGCAGCACGCTGGCAACCTCGTGTCGGTTTATAAGCACAATGCCGGATTATTGAAAAAGTTGGTAATTTTGTAAATGCCGGTGACATTATCTCTATAGTTGGCAATAGTGGAGAGATGACCGATGGTCCTCATTTACATTTTGAAATGTGGTACAATGGCAACTCGATTAACCCGGAAGATTTTGTAACGTTTTAAACCACAAGCCATGTTAACATCAAAAGAACAGAAACGCGCAGCAGACGAAATCAGTAACTCCAGCAACGTAATTGGTAAAGGCACTGTGTTGGAAGGCAACATTGAAACCTATGGCAACATTCGTGTGGAGGGCAAGGTGCTGGGCAGCATTAAGTCTAAGTCAAAAGTTGCATTGGGCCACTCCTGCCATATTGAAGGTAATGTGATTGCTCAAAATGCCGATATANGAGGGTGAAGTAAAAGGAAGTTGGAGATATCCGAGCCTGCTGGTACTAAAAGCTNNACGGCCAAAATACATGGTGATATTCTTACCGGAAAACTGGTTGTTGAGCCTGGTGCTGTTTTCAACGGAAGTTGTAAAATGGGTGCTGTTATAAAGGAAATTAAGATTGGCGAAAATGGCATGCACGCCCTGCGCCCTGAGGCACAGGCCAATTAATTAAGTAATCATTTTTATCCAAAGCCACACTTCTGCGCAACCAGAATAGTGGCTTTTTTGTTACCGTGATATGCCCAAAGATGAGAAACCAATCAACTCGTTTGCAAGGTACAGTGGCCTGGGCCTGCAAATGTTGGTAACCATAGGTGTGGGTGCATGGTTGGGCTATAAACTCGATCAGTACCTGGAGTTAAAGTTTCCGGTGTTTTTACTCACGTTTGTGTTTCTGCTCTTTGGCGGAGTAATGTATCAGTTATATAGAATGTTGAATAAGGAATGATTCGGTATTTGCTCGTCATGCTGGCTGTTTTGGCAGTGCAAACAGGCTTGGTTTGGTTTGGAAATGTTCAAAGCTGGTGGCCGTTGCCCCACCAATGGGTGCAGGTGCTGGTGTTCTTATTTTTGGCCACGTTAATTATCGGGCTTAACCTGGTGCGCATTCGCAAAAAACAACCCCAGGTTTTTGCCCAGTTCTATTTATTATCCATAGCTGTAAAGCTGGTAGCCGGTCTGGCCTTTATTNTTTTTCTGATTTGGGATAACCCCATTCAGGCAACACCCACGGTGGCCTTGTTTCTGGTGGCCTACATCTTTNTTACCAGTGCCGAAGTGGTTTACCTGGTGCGGACAAGCACGGGCCGGCAAGACGGGTAAACGAAGCCAAAATTCGGGCAAAACATTTTTTCAGATGGTTTAATTGATACTTTTGCAGTCCAAATAAAAGCCTCCGTTCCGACTGCGATGAAAAAGCCGTTTNTTGCCATTAAATCAACGTTTTTCGCCCTTATTCTATTCGTTTTTTCAGGCATTTTTTCACCGGTTTTAGCATCGGACGAAGCCGGCCATGAGGCCGAATCTTTCAACGTAAGCGAAGTAATTCTGCACCACGTAATGGACGATCACCAGTGGCATTTTGCCGATTGGTTGGTAATGCCCCTGCCGGTAATTGTGTATTCTTCCGAAAAAGGGTTGGATGTTTTTTCTTCCAGCCGGTTTTATGACGAACACCATAATACAGTTGAATACAACGGCTATAAATTAGAGCATAACCACATTACCCTGGCCGATTCGGGTAAGGCCGTTTTAGACTTGTCTATTACCAAAAACGTAGCCATGCTGTTTATCAATGCTGCGTTATTGCTGTTCGTTTTTATATCAGTAGCCAAAGGATTCAAAAAGAATCAGGGCAAGGCTCCCACCGGTTTGCAATCTTTCTTTGAGCCGGTTATTCTGTTTGTGCGCGATGAGATTGTAAAACCTAATATCGGGCACCAGTACGAACGCTTCATGCCCTACATGCTTACGCTGTTCTTCTTTATCCTGTTCGGAAACCTGTTGGGTTTGTTGCCAGGTGCGGGTAACCTTACCGGTAATATTGCAGTTACCATGACGTTGGCTGTATTCACGTTTTTAATAACCAACTTCAATGGCAATAAAGGCTATTGGGGCCACATCTTCTGGACACCCGGAGTGCCGCTTCTATTGCGAATCGTCATTCTACCGGTAGAGATTATCGGAATTTTTACCAAGCCATTTTCATTAATGATACGCTTGTTTGTGGCTATTACCGCAGGTCATATTGTGTTGTTGAGTTTGATTTGCCTCACGTTCATTNTTTGGAAGCATTGTGGTGGGCCTTGGTTCATCCTTAATTGTATTGTTTATTAATCTGATCGAGTTGTTGGTAGCCGGTATTCAGGCTTATGTATTTACGATGTTCTCATCGATGTACATTGGTATGGCAGTGGCTGATCATGGACACGATCATTAAAAGTGTATTAAAGAAATCCCCGATAGTAATCGGGGTGTGTTTAACTTAAATAAATAAAACTATGTTGTTCGCTCTTTTATTGGACATTAGCTACGCAATCATGGGTGCAGGTATCGGTGCGGGTCTGGCTGCAATTGGCGCTGGAATTGGTATCGGTAAAATCGGTGGTTCTGCTATGGAAGGTATGGCTCGCCAGCCAGAGGCTTCAGGCAAAATCCAGAACGCCATGCTTGTAATCGCAGCTCTTATCGAGGTTGCAGCGCTGTTTGCACTCGTTATTTGCTTGTTGATCTCATTCAAAAGCTAAGAATTAAAAGACATTGCCCCGATACTGGATCGGGGCAGTCTTTGAAAGTTCAATTCAACAACTACGTTTAGGTAAAACAAAGAACTATGGATTTACTAACCCCGGCCCCGGCCTCATTATCTGGCAAGCATTTATTTTCTTGCTTTTGTTTTTATTGTTAGCCAAACTTGCCTGGAAACCAATTCTGGGGTCGCTTAAAGAGCGCGAACAATCCATTCAACAGGCATTAGACGCAGCCGACCAAGCCANNAAAGAAATGGCTAACCTGAAGGCCGATAATGAAAAGCTTCTGCGTGAAGCCCGTGAAGAACGTGACAGGATTTTGANNAGACTGCGCGCGAAGCCGCCAACCAGTTGCATGATCAGGCGCAAGCCGATGCGAAAAAATGCAGATAAAATTATTGAAGATGCCAAAGCCATTATTCAAACTGAAAAGAATGCCGCTTTGCGCGATGTAAAAGCACAGGTGGCCGCCTTCTCGCTGGAAGTAGCTGAAAAGCTTATTAAGAAAAACCTGGCGAATGACAAAGCCCAGAAAGAACTGGCAGATGCCTACATCAAAGAACTTAAGCTGAACTAATCCAATGGCCGATTCACGCGTTGCTTCCCGATACGTAAAGTCACTGCTTGGCCTGGCTGTGCAACAAGGTGCACTTGAACCAGTGCATCAAGACATGCAATTGTTTGACCGGGTATGTAGAAACAGCCGCGATTTTGTGCTGATGCTGAAAAGCCCGATTGTTCGGCACGAANAANAACATACTGTGCTTGAAACGCTGTTTAAAGGAAAGGTACACCCACTCACCATGGGGATTATTGAAATCCTGACCNGGAAAAACCGCGAACCACTTCTACCAGCCATCGCAAGTGAGTTTCATATAGCGTATAATGACTATAAAGGCATTGGCAAGGCTTCGGTTATATCTACACAACCATTGGATGCCAACCTGCGTGGCGAAATTGAGTTGTTGGTAAAGAAGTTGAGCAACAAGAAAGAAGTGGAGCNNCTGGAAGAAAAAGTTGATAAAGACCTGATTGGTGGATTTGTGTTGAATGTGGGCGACCTTCAGATTGATGCTTCGGTGAAAAGCAAACTAAAAGCATTGAAACTGAAGTTTAGTGAAAACCCTTTTGTAAAAGAATTTTGAATTAGAAATTTTGAATTAAAAGTATATGGCAGAAATCAGACCCGAAGAAATATCAGCAATACTGCGCGAGCAACTTTCGCAATCGCGCACAGCTACCGAACTACAGGAAGTAGGAACTGTACTTACCATTGGTGATGGGGTGGCACGTGTTTACGGACTTACCAAGGCACAAGCGGGCGAGTTGGTTGAATTTGAGAACGGCCTGAAGGCCCTTGTTCTTAACCTGGAAGAGGATAACGTAGGAGCGGTATTATTGGGCGATGGAAAAGGGATTAAAGAAGGGGCTACCGTAAAACGCACAGGTCAGATTGCATCAATTAAAGCAGGCGATGGTTTGCTGGGTCGTGTAGTGGATACATTGGCACAGCCAATCGATGGCAAAGGCCCTGTTGAAGGCCAGGTGTATGAAATGCCGCTGGAGCGTAAAGCCNCCGGGNTAATCTTCCGCCAGCCGGTAAACGAGCCTTTACAAACTGGTATCAAAGCGATTGATGCAATGATTCCCATTGGCCGCGGCCAGCGCGAGTTGATTATTGGCGATCGCCAAACCGGTAAAACCGCGGTAGCAATTGATACCATCATTAATCAGAAAGAATTTTACGAAAAAGGCGAACCGGTTTATTGTATTTATGTAGCGGTTGGTCAAAAAGCTTCTACGGTTGCTGGTGTGGCGGCTACTTTAGAAAAAGCAGGGGCATTAAAATATACAGTAATTGTTTCGGCATCGGCTTCCGACCCCGCGCCCATGCAGTTCTTTGCTCCCTTTACCGGAGCAGCCATTGGTGAGTTCTTCCGCGATACAGGCCGGCCTGCGTTGGTAATTTACGATGACCTTTCTAAGCAAGCAGTAGCATACCGCGAAGTATCATTGTTGTTGCGCAGACCTCCCGGACGCGAAGCGTATCCGNGTGATGTGTTCTACCTGCACTCACGCTTATTGGAGCGCGCGGCCAAGATCATTAACAACGATAGCATTGCGGCCAATATGAACGATTTACCTCAATCGTTAAAGAACATTGTAAAAGGAGGAGGTTCATTAACCGCGCTTCCAATTATCGAAACCCAGGCGAATGACGTTTCGGCTTATATTCCTACAAACGTTATTTCCATTACCGATGGTCAGATATTCTTAGAGACGAATCTTTTCAACTCGGGTATTCGCCCCGCCATTAACGTGGGTATTTCGGTATCGCGCGTGGGAGGTAATGCACAAATTAAATCTATGAAGAAAGTAGCGGGTACACTAAAGCTGGATCAGGCACAGTTCCGCGAGTTGGAAGCATTTGCCAAGTTTGGTTCTGATCTGGATGCTGCCACTAAACTAACTATTGAACGTGGCCGCAGAAATACAGAAGTATTGAAGCAACCGCAATATGCGCCCGTACCGGTTGAAGAGCAGGTTTCAATGATTCTGGCTTCTACCCGCGGGTATATCGACCGGGTGCCCGTAAACAAGGTGAAGGAGTTTGAAAAAGAATTTATTGAATTGTTGCGTGCTCAAAACAAGCAAACATTAGCCAACTTCCGCGAAGGCAAATTTGAAGATGCGGATGTGGACGTAATAAAGAAGGTAGCAACGGAATTAGCATCGAAGTATTGATTCAAAATTTAAAATTCAGGAATTAAAATTTAATGGGTGACTACTCAGTTTTGAATTTTGAATTTTAAATCTTGAATCTTGAATAAAAGGATATGCCAAGTTTAAAGGAAGTTAAGAACCGAATAACCTCAGTAATCTCAACACAGCAGATTACCAAGGCCATGAAAATGGTGGCGGCTGCTAAATTGAGAAAGTCTCAGGAACGCATTACGCAAATGCGCCCGTATGCTCAAAAGCTAACGGCCCTCTTTCAAAACCTTTCAGCAGCAGGGCAAGATGAGCAAGCCTGGTATAACAAACAGCGTTTGGACGAAAAGGTTTTGCTGGTAGTAATCAGTTCTGACCGTGGGCTTTGCGGATCGTTCAATAGTACCATCATTAAGGCAGCAATAAAGCTAACTACTGAAAAATACAGCGAGCAATACGCAAAAGGAAACCTTACCATACTGCCCTTAGGTAAAAAGGTTTTTGAATATTTCAGCAAACGCAACTATAAAATGGAAAGCAGTTACTGGAATATTTTTCACGGCCTTTCGTATGAGGGGGTAGCCCAGGTGGGTGAATTTTTGATGGATGAGTTTAAAGCAGGCCGGTACGATAAAATTGAAATTGTTTACAACGAATTCAAAAACGTAGCTACCCAGATTTTGCGCACTGAGCAGTTTTTGCCTGTGCTGCCGGTAGTAAAAGAANAATCATCGCACGCAGAGGTAGATTATATCTACATGCCCAATCAGGAAGAAATTGTTACCGGGTTGGTTCCAAAAGCGTTGAAGATTCAGTTATTCAAAGCTGTGTTAGATTCCAACGCGGCCGAAAACGGAGCACGAATGACAGCCATGGACAAGGCAACTGAAAATGCAGGGGAATTGCTAAAAGACCTGAAACTTTCATACAACCGCACACGCCAGGCGGCCATCACAAAAGAGATTCTTGAAATAGTAGGAGGTGCAGAAGCGTTAAAGGCATCGTAAACGCAACCAACTATCAACCAAAAGGCTCTCGGGTATTCCGAGAGCTTTTTATTTTTACAGATGTTCAGATTTTATCGCCTTATAAATCTGCTGAATTTAGATGTAGCCGCAGGAGCCTNNGTGATTGCTGCTTTGTTTNTTTCAAAACTGCTACATGCCCCGGTGCGTCCATACGGCATTGCAATTCTGGGGTTGACGGTTTGGATAATTTATACTTCAGACCGGCTGATTGATGTGCGGCATTTAAGTGGCCCCGCGCTAAGCCTGCGCCATAAGTTTCATCAGCAACACCAGGCAGTTTTAAAGATTGCATTAATTGTAGCTGTGGTGGTGGTCTGCGCCCTTCTGGTCTTTATTCGCCCCTCGGTGCTTTTGGGCGGGTTGGTTCTGGCTCCGCTTACAGCGTTATATCTATTGCTTCAANAAAAATTGCCCGTTAAAGAATTGGCGGTGGCAGTAATGTATTCAGTAGGGGTATTACTACCCGCATGGCCGGGCAGTTGGAGTTTGCTTATGCATGAAGCCGGATTAATTGTTCAGTTTNTTNTTATTGCCCTGGCAAACCTGATCTTGTTTGCGTGGTTCGAAGCAGACATTGACCGTGGAATGGGACAGCACTCACTGGCCACACGATTGGATAAAAGATGGGTAACCAGGTGCCTGCTTCTGCTGATAGGGGGCGGAGCAGGGTTTAGTTTTATCTATGGATTTTTTAATACATCGGGTTGGATTTTTTTCAATGTGGCTATGCCTGGCAGGGATCTTCAGATTTCACACCTACTTCCGTGAATCAGAACGCTACCGGCTGTGGGGGATGCCATCTTTTATTTGCCGGCTATAGGATTGTTTATGAATCTGCAATGACTTTGCAAAGCAACGGGTATAATTGGTTAGCTCCCTGCTACGATCTGCTGGCGCGTTTGTTTGTAGGGCGACAAATACATCAGATGCAACTCAAAATGTTGCACCATCTTCAGGGCAAANAGAAGTTGCTTATACTGGGTGGAGGAACAGGGTGGATTTTGCCGCACATCTTCCAGGTTAACCCGGGCCTGGTTATTCATTATGTGGATATCTCTGAAAGGATGATTGCAAGGGCCAGGAGAAAGGCAGGAGCCAATAAGCAAGTTCATTTTTTTGTAGGAACGGAAACGGCAATACCCGCACAGGATTACGATGCCGTGCTCACTCATTTTTACCTTGATCTGTTTACCAATACCCAGCTTGCAAAGATAATCCCTACTATAAAACAACATTTGGCCGGGNATGCCCATTGGTTAGTGTCAGATTTTGAGACACATACTTATTGGCAACACCTTAAGATTAAGACGATGTATTTGTTTTTCAGAATTGTTACCGGCCTTCCCACAAGCAACTTGCCCNACTGGTTCCAGTTGCTAACCGAAGCGGGTTGTATTGCCCTGGAAAATCAGTACACACAAGACAAATTCATACGATCGGTTGTTTTTCAGGTAAGGCCAAATGTATCTTACGATCCGCCTGTGTGCAGCTAAGGATTAAACAAAAAGTAGTTATCTTGTCGGTTTAGTTAGAATGAATACGGAACGTTCGCAAACACTCAGCATGCAACAGATTATAGACAATCTGCCCGTGGTTGTTTTTGAGTACACTGTGCAGGCGGATGGCACGAGAGACTTTACATATCTTAGTGCCTCGTGTGAANAAATACTGGGTATTAAGCGCGACTTGCTTTTGGGCGGATCCTACCCGATGAAAGTTTTTATTCACCGGGCTGATTGGTCGGACTTTGAACGAAACTTTGAGCAAACAATAAGAGGAGTAACTCCCTTCAAATGGGAGGGAAGGATTTTTAATATCCATGCCCAAACCATTTGGGTTGAGGTTTCTGGCCACCCGGTATCTTTACCCGATGGTCGAATTATCTGGAGTGGAGTAATACATGATATTGGTGAGCGTAAGAAGTTAGAGAACCAACAACGTGAAGCTGACAGGCGGTATCGCGAAGCGGCCACTCTTTTCTCGGAATTGTTCAACAATTCGCCCATGGCCATTGTGTTGTTGGATAGTGAAGGGAATGTGCAGCAGGTAAACCGGGGTTTTGAAATGTTATTTGGGTACACCATTACCGAGTTGCGAGGCAACAGCCTGAATCGATTTATTGTACCGGAAGCGCTGGAAATGGAGGGTAACGATTTGAACTCACTTATTTCGTCTGAGCAGGTTATAAAAATTGAGAGCACACGCCTTCGCAGAGACGACACGCCCGTATCGGTAATTATTTATGGAGTTCCCATCCACCTGGAAGATAAGACCATTGGAATTTTTGGAGTGTATGTTGATATCACCGATCAGAAAAAGATAGAGGAGGAATTAAAAATCAGAAATTCTGAGCTCGACAATTTTGTATATAAGGTGTCGCACGATTTACGGGCCCCGCTGTCATCGGTGCTGGGTCTTGTTAACCTGGCACAGATGCCCGGTAATGACGACAGCCCCTCAGAATATTTGCGCATTATAGGCGAAAAAGTAGGGCAGCTCGATCACTTTATCAGTGATGTATTGAGTCATTCGAAAAACCTGAAGATGGATGTAAAGACCGGAGCAATTGATTTTGATTCGATTATTCGTAAAACCTTTCAGGATTTAAGTTACATGCGCGGAGCCGACCGCGTAAGTTTAGATTTGAAAATAACCGGCCCCGTGTTTTATAGCGATCCGTGGCGTATCGGTGAAATTTTCCGAAACCTGATTTCCAACGCCATCAAGTATCGCAAAATCGATGAAGAAACCTGCTGTGTATCCATTCGTATAGATGTAACCAACGAAAAAGCCGTTATAAAATTTGATGACAATGGAATAGGAATAAGCCAGGAAGATCTCAATCGGATTTTTGAAATGTTTTATCGGGCTAGTGAGCAATCTGAGGGCTCGGGCCTTGGATTATACATTGTGAAAAATGCAGTAGAGAAACTGGATGGACAACTTATCGTAAACAGTAAACCCGGTGCAGGCACTTCTTTTGAAATTACACTGCCCAACAAAGCCGGCCAATCGTTACATTAACATCCCATGCAAATTAAAGAAGTTACTACACCCAACGATAAGCGCGAATTCATTGAACTTCCGGTAAGATTGTATGGTCATACGCCCACCTGGATACGTCCATTGGATTCTGATGTAGAGGGAGTTTTTGATAAGGACAAGAATAAGACATTTCATCATGGCGAGTGCATTCGCTGGATCTTGCAGGACGATGGTGGTATTACGATAGGTCGTGTGGCTGCTTTTGTAAATCATAAAACCACCAACAAAGGAAATGAACAGCCTACCGGTGGGTTGNGGTTTTTTGAGTGTGTTGATGACGAGCGCGCAGCATTTATGCTCTTTGACGCATGCAAGGAGTGGTTGCAACAACACGGTATGGAGGCAATGGACGGCCCGATTAATTTTGGTAATCGCGACCGGTGGTGGGGTTTATTGTTGGAAGGATTTGACAGGCAACCCAATTACCAGTGCAACTATAACTTTCCATACTATCAGAAATTTTTTGAGGCTTATGGATTTCAGGTGTATTTCTATCAACTTACGTTTGGGCGCGCCATTGAAGGGCCCTTGAGCGATCGCCTTTATCAAAAGGCGGCATTGACAGAGAAANATGCAGATTACCGCTTTAGCTACCTGCCANAAAGCGAGTGGGCTAATTTGCCAACCTTAATCCGGAAGGTTTACAATCAAGCCTGGGCTAAGCGGGGCGAAATTCCGGAACTAACCGAACTACAGGCAAAACATTTAGTAAAGCAAATGAAACCCATTATGGATGAAAAACTATTGTGGTTTGGATATTTCAAGAATGAACCCATTGCTNTTTTTCTTTCCTTGCCGGAGGTGAACCAGATATTTAAACATGTAAACGGAAAGATGAACCTGATTGGAAAATTTAAGTTTGTCTGGCACCGGATGTTGAAAACAAATAAAAAAGCATTTGGTGTTTTGTTTGGATTGGTGCCCGAACACCAGGGCAAAGGAGTAGATGGCGCCATCATTGAAGAGTTTCGAAAGTTTGCACACGGGGGTGGTTTTGCTTATACCGAGTATGAAATGAACTGGATTGGAGATTTTAATCCAAAAATGATTCGTGTTGCCGAGCAGATAAATGCGGTAGTGGTAAAGAAGCATGCCACTTACCGAAAGTTGTTTGATGAAAGTAAACCGTTTAAGCGGATGCCAATTGTGAAATGAGTATGCAGGAACAAGAAGAGGAAGAAACACGGTCTGGGTTTTTATTGCGTAACCTTATCAAGGGATTGCTTTGGTTTGCTGTTATAATAACCGCATTCATTTTATTGGAGGGGTACATCCAGGAAAATTTTGAAAGTCATATTGCTGAAATACGAGCCAACCCGGGTATCCTCTATGGAATTTATACGCTATCGGAAATTGTCTTTGGAATTCTGCCTCCAGAACTTTTTATGATGATCTGGATTTTGGATAAAATTGATATAAGTGGGTTTATTGTTAACCTTTCTATTCTTACCGTAATTTCTTACGGGGCCGGAATATTGGGGTATTACATTGGAAATAAATTTTCTAAAACAACTTTCTACCAGAATCGCATTCGCGAAAAGTACCTGAAGCAATACGAAAAGAACCTGAAAAATTTGGAGGTTACTTAGTATTTGTAGGTGCGGTTACACCGGTCCCGTTCTCAGCAACCTGTATGTTGGCGGGTTCGGTAAATATGAACTTCAAAACATTCCTGCTGATTTGCATCAGCCGGGTAATCCGATTTGCTGTTTACGGTTGGATGGTTTGGAGCTTCCCAAACTGGTTTAACGGATAAAAGTTTTACACTTTATCAGTCTCTTTTACAGCACACGTTTTTNATTCCTACAAGGGTGTATAGCGGACAAAAACTTACCATGCTGGTAAGCACAAATACACCACCCAGAATTACCAATATTAACCCAACTATACCAGAAACGATATCGCTAAAATAGAGAGCAGCAAAAATTAGAGCCAACGCTACCCGGATTATCCTGTCTGCATTACCCATATTCTTTTTCATAACGAAAATTGTTTTTACATGCAAGGTATAACCCTGCAGCCAGCGGTACTGTGATCTTTGTTACAGATATCAAAAAAATTACCTGGGCTGAAGCAGGGTTCTGGTTGCGGTGGCAGCTTCAATTTTNTTCTTGCTGAAGTAAACTGTAAAATGCTTGTCGGTAGCCCATCCCACAAACAAGTTGCGGTAAAATGGGCTTGCCGGATCGCCACTTTGACCCGGTGCATTCGTAAANAGAGTTTTGTTCCAATCCGTTACATCGGCTACCATTCTAAAGGTGGCACCATGACTTTGATTATCGTTGTTGCTGGTAACCCCGGGCGTTGAAGACGAACCGCCACGGGGTAATGGTCCACATTCCAACAAGTTGCGCACCGAATCATTTACTGCATTGCTTAGCGGATGTTTAATTAATACGTGATGATTGGCCGGTTGCCCGTATTGCCACTTCGAATCATCATTGCCTAATTTTTGTTTTACTACTTCTATGGCACCGGTTAAAGTAGCGAGTAANAACTGATCGCGGTTGCCCAACTCGTTTCGATTAGCCTTTAGCCAAAGAATTAATTTTTTNGATGATACGGAACTAAAAACTGTTTTTCCTTTTTCAGGAACGAATAACTCATAGGCTTTTTCCAACATTTTCTTTTCCCATGCCGCATAGATTGTAGCTGCAGTTGAATGTTGATTCATGGTGTAATCCCAGTTTAGTAGAAGTTGGCGGGCTTTTTCAGTTTCGCCTGTGGTGGTTAGGTTTTGCAANAAGGGTACGAGTTTGCGGGCGGGGTTGCTCAGGTAATCAAACTGAAGCTGCTGCATGTCGGCAAAAGAAACTTTACGATCAGCCGCCAACACTTCGTTAATCCGGTCTGCACGGCTGCTATCGGCCCATTCCCAACCTACTGCATACCGGTGTGGGTACTCTGCGGCAACTAAGTTTTCGTTGGCAGTAGCCCAAAATCCTTTNTGCGGATTGAACGTGTTAGGTAATTCTTTTATCGGAAGAAAGCCTTCCCATTCGTAACTGCCATCGCCCGGCACGGGCACCAGGCCATCCCAGTTTTTNCGAATGGGAGCAATGCCTACAGTTTGCCAGCCGATGTTTCCTTTNTTATCAGCCCAAATCATATTCTCAGCCGGAATATGGCTGTAGCTGCACGCATCGCGAAACTCTTCCCAGGTAGTGGCGCCATTCATACGTAAACTGGCAAGGTATGGTGCACCACCGGGCTGCATCCAGGCTGCGCGCACAGCATACGCTTTGTTTCGTTTTGCATCAATAAAAGTTACGGGGCCATGGCGGGTGTAGTGGTGCTTCACAAAAACCGGGGCTGCATTTTTAACCAGAATGGTGTCGGCAATTACCGTCATTTCTTCCCACGCATTATTATACCAATACTGATTTGGGTTTTGCGGGTTGATGTTGTACACCATCAGGTCTTCACCATCAATATCAAAAATGGTTAACCCNCAGGCACCAAAATCATTATGCCCAATGGAGATGCCCGGAATAGTGGGTTCACCTCCACCTACTACATTCCAGCCAGGTGCATTGAGATGAACCATATAGCGCAGGGAAGGTACGGCTAACGCACGATGCGGATCGTTTGCCAACATGGGCAAACCCGTTTCCGATTTTGCACCACTTACAATCCAGTTGTTGCTACCGATAGATCGGATTTCTGTATCCATCATTTCTGCGTAGGCAGCCGCATCAGTTTTCGCTAATTGTATATAGTGGGATTGATCTGTATTGAATGCAGTTGCAAGATGTTCGGGTTTAAAAGTAATGGGCTTGCGAAAGGCATTGTACACCTCCAGAATATTTTCGAAGAGACCTTCGGAATCAATCTTNTTATCAAGGGTTAACCGTGGTGTGCCGGGTTCGAAGGTGCGCAGGTCTTTCACTTTATCTTCACCAAGCAAAGCAACAGCCCGGCCCAGTGTAAGTTCGTCAGGTAGGTTTCCCAGCAACCCCTGGTGGCGCGAGATCACCAGTTCGGGGGTCCACAAATCAGGTTTGATTCCTAATAATTTGAATTCGATGGGCAGAAGCGAAGAATCTTTTTTNGTTTCGGTAATGTAAGCGTTGATCCCCTCGGTAAACGCGGTGATGATGGCTTCGCCATTTGGGTGATAATGATTTAATTCTTTTTTNAAATCACCGCGGTATTTTGGAGATTCCGATGTAATTGACCACTTGTATCCGGAGCAAACTGACCAGGGAATCCGGAGCAAACTGACCACCCAAATCCGGACGAAATTGACCACCCTTATCCGGTCAAACTGACCACCCCCGATTGATGTCTTCTTGGCGCCTGTTTTAGTAGGCCAAAAATTGTGACGTTGGCGGCTTAACCCCAACGTCCAATGGCCAATAAAACAATAGCGATGATTCAAATCCGTCAGATACTCCGCTTGCACACGCAAGGCAAGAGTAAACTTCAAATCGTGATGCTCACCGGAGTATCCCGCAATACCGTCAAGCGCTACCTGCGCAGGTTTGACGAGGGGCACTACACCTATGAAGCTGTCTGTTCCATGACTGATCATGAACTGGAGATACTCTTTGGTGGTGCCGATAAGCAGAGCAGTTCTAACGCAAAACTTCAGACTTTACAGGGCTTATTCCCCGAACTGAGTAAACAACTCAAACGAAAAGGCATGACTCTTCAAAAGCTCTGGGAACAGTATCATGAACAATATCCAGAGGGTTATCGCAGAAGTCAATTCTGTCTTCACTTCCATCAATACGTGCGCGGAACCAATCCGGTGATGCACCTGGAACATAAAGCAGGTGATAAGACCTACATTGACTTTGCCGGAGACAAGCTTTCGATTGTTAATCCACACACCGGTGAAGAAAGAAAAGTAGAAGTCTTTGCTGCCATCCTGGGATGCAGTCAACTCACGTATGTTGAAGCGGTCAACTCTCAGAAGACAGAAGACCTCATTAACGTAACAGAAAATGCATTTCAATATTTTGGAGGCGTTACGGCCGCCATTGTTCCTGACAACCTGAAGAGTGCAGTAACCAAAAGCAGTAAATATGAACCCCAGATCAATGAAACGTTTGCTGATTTTGCAGAACACTACGGTACAGCCGTAATCCCCGCCAGAGCCTATCGCCCAAGAGATAAATCGTTGGTGGAAGGCATTATAAAAATCATCTACACCAGAATTTACGCGCCCCTCAGACACCGAACCTTCACCAGCCTGGAAGAGCTTAATGCAGCGATACGGATTCTCTTAGAGGAACTTAATAATGCCCATCTAAAAGGACGAGACTATAGTCGTAGACAGCAGTTCGAAGAACTGGAACGTGACGAACTACAATCTCTGCCGGCTTATCGCTATGAGTTTAAAAGACAATTGATGGTGACGGTCATGAAAAATGGGCACGTAGGTCTTAGTGTCGATAAACATTATTACAGCGTGCCCTTTCGTTTCATTGGGAAGAAGGTTAAAATCCTGTACACCTCAACACAGGTAGAAATTTTCTTTCGTTATGAGCGCATAGCCGTACACGCCAGGAACCAACGCAAATACCAGTATACAACGATCAATGAGCACTTAGCTTCTGCTCATCGCTACCTCAGTGATTGGACAGCGGATAAGTTTATTGAACAAGGGAAAGTCATCCATGCTGATGTAGCGGCTTATATCTGTAAAGTCATTGACGGAAAATCCCATCCGGAGCAAGCCTATAAATCCTGTTCGGGTATCTTAAGTTTAGCACGCAAAGTAGGTACTCAACGATTAATCAATGCCTGCCGAAGGGCTAATCAATATGGCATTTATAACTACCCCATCATTGTTCAAATCCTGGACAAGAAACTCGATGTCTTCTCACCGGAGAGCGAACACATTAACGCCATGCCCGACCATGATAACATCCGTGGGGGTGATTACTACCAGTAAATTATTTTTCAACTAACCCAATAGACTATGAACACTGAAACACTTGAAAAAATGAAGAAGATGCGCCTGCTGGGAATGCACCGTGCTTTTCAAACCAGTCTGCAAACACCCCGCCCCGAAAGTCTTACGGTGGATGAGATGATCGCACAGCTTATCGACAGTGAATGGGACGACAGGCATAACCGCTCCATTGACCGGAGTATGAAGCGTGCCCGGTTCCGTTACAACGCTACGTTAGAAAATCTGGACTATGCTCCCGGGCGAGGGATTGATAAAAATCAAATCCATCGTTTTGCTGATGGATCTTTCATTAAGCAAAATGAAAATATCCTCATTACCGGAAGTACCGGTACAGGAAAAAGTTACCTGGCATCAGCACTTGGTCATCATGCTTGCTTAATTGGATTTAAAGTATTGTACATGAATGCTACGCGGTTATTTGCCCAACTGAAGATGGCTAAGGCCGATGGTTCCATACTCAAAGAAATGGCCCGGATTGAAAGACAAGACCTACTTATTATCGATGACTTTGGCATCCAACCCTTTGATCATCCGGCCAGGTTATCCCTGTTAGAACTCATTGAAGACAGGCATGGAAAACGGTCAACCATATTAACTTCTCAATTACCGGTGAAACAATGGCATGATGTAATCGGTGAACAAACCGTTGCTGATGCCGTGCTTGATCGAATCGTACACAACGCTCACAGGGTGGAATTAAAAGGCGAATCGCTTCGGAAAAATGGAGTAAAAAACAGTAGAACAAAACGAAGATTAATTAATTTTAAAACACTGAAACTGGCAGCACAATTTTGACATCAACTACTGGTGGTCAATTTGCTCCGGATACAAGTGGTCAATTATACCGGATTTTGCAGGTATTTAAACAACCTCGTTCCGATGTCGCGCTTAAGTTCAGCTTCACCCAAAATTTCAGCTACGGTGCCCGTGGCTTGTCTGCGCCAGATTTCAAATTGAAAAAGCCGGTCTTTCGCTGCACAATAACCCTGCGCAAAGAAGAGATCGTGTTCGTTTTGTGCGTAGATGTGGTTAACTCCGGCTGAGTCGCGAAGAATTTCTACAGGTTGTTGCAGCCCGGCTACTTGCAGTGAGTTTTGATTTTTAGTACAGGCAATCGCAAAAAGTAAAAACAAGTACGGAAGGTTTTTCATCTGGTTGGCGAATTAGGAGTTAGCAATCTTCAACACGGCATCAATAAACCGATCTAAATCTTTGGTGGTAGTGTACACATGCGGAGTAATGCGCACGGCATTCAGTTTTTCCCACTTTACGGATGTAGTATGAATCTGAAACTGATTGAAAAGTTTAGCCGAAACATCCCCTGCCTCCATACCGGTAATACTAAACGTACCCAATGCACAGGAATATTCAGGTTTTAGTGAGATGTGCAATTTTATCTTTGGATGTTTGGCAACTGCTTCGCACCAGTATAACTTTAAATAATGCAAACGCTCTTGTTTGCGTTTACTTCCAATTGCATTGTGAAAATCAATAGCCTGGCCAATGGCCTGCTCGGGCGCAAAGGAGCGGGTACCTAACGCTTCAAATTTTCTGATATCTCCACTTTGTGGTTTTTCTACCGAAAATATCGGCCAGGTTTTNTCTATCAGCGATTTGCGCATGTGCAACATACCGGTGCCAAAGGGTGCGCACAACCATTTGTGCAGGCTGGTTCCTAAATAATCGCAGCCGAAATCAGAAATTTTATAATCGAGGTGTGCGAAGGAATGAGCAGCATCTACAATAGTAATTAACCCACGTTTGCGGGCTTCGGCACAGAGCTTTGCTACCGGGGTAATCTGTCCGCTCCAGTTTATTATGTGGGTAAGGTGCCACGCTTTGGTTTTGGGAGTAGTTGCGCTGATGAAGAGATTGAGCAGGGTTTCATCATTTTCAATTGGCAACTCGGGCGTAATCCAATTGATCTTGATGCCTTCGCGTAGTTCACGTTGTTTCCAGGCATGAATCATGTTGGGATAATCGTAGCGCGTCATCACAATTTCATCGCCCCGGTTCAGGTCAGTGCCCCATGTTACGGTGCCAAGGGCTTCGGTGGTGTTGCGATTGATGGCAATGGTTTCCGCATCTACTCCGGCCAGATCTGCCAGTTTTCTGCGCAGCGGTTCGCGTCCGGCATCTAAAATGCGCCACATGTAATACGAAGGGGCCTCGTTGCTTAAATGATAATACCGATCCACCGCATCCTGCACTACTTTGGGTTGAGGACTTACCCCGCCATTATTCAGATTCATAATGTTGGCATTAACCGTGTACGCTTGTGCCATACGTGCCCACAATTCTTCATCGGTAGCGGCCATCGTGGGCGAAAGTTTATTAAGCGAAAGCAGGGCATCTGAAATATCTTCGGCTAACGCTTGTGTGGCAATAGTGCTTAACGAGAGCGCACCGGTTGCTCCGATCGCTTTTTGAAAGAATGATCTGCGGGAAGACATGCGTTCTTTTATTTGGTAATAAATTCAATGTAAAACTTTATTCGCACAGATTCCTTCTGATTTTTTGAAATGGTGTACAATCCGGACAAAAGGCAATACGTTTGCATTTCCATTCGGAATTACTTAATTATGTAATTGCGGATATTATGAAGCGCCCCTTTTCAATATGCTTTCTCCTGCTCTTCTTGTTTAATCTGGTGGGGTATTATGGTGTTTACCTCGGCTTAAAGGTAAGCGTGAAGCAAGAAATGCGTGCGCGCCTGGATGCGGAGGCATACTCAGAAGATGAAACATTAACCATTAAGCTTCCCTTCGCACTTCCGTATCAGAATGACTGGGCTTCCTACGAACGTATTGACGGAAAGCCTACCAGGAGTTCTGGCATAGCTGGAGAACATTTCATCCGGAGACTGAACGGTTTGAGTAAATGTTTAAAGTTGTGGCTGCTGTGAAATTTAAGGCTGACATATTGTGCACAGTGAATTTGTGTGAAATCGATCCAAATATCTAACAGCAAAATTTCTTGTAATAAATGAGCCAAGCCAAACACCATTTCGGCCAGGTTGTGTATTAGGTTGAATACCCAGACCATTATTGCAGAACCTACAAGTACTTTTATGAAGTGTCCCATGATCCAGCCTCGCGCGCCAATTGTGATAAATGTGATAGGTTATCTTCATATTTATTCATTGTAAAGCGCAATTACCTCTTCTTCGGTTAATACCCGGCTGTAAATTCTGACATCATCGATTTTGTTGTTCCAGAAGTAACCGTTTGTACCAGAACCGATTCTAAATGAAATGTTGGCAGATTGTGTGTTTTGGATGTTGCCGGAATTCGTAAGAATACCATTGATATAAAATTTGAAGTCCCCACTTGCACTCTGAGTAAATACGACATGAACCCATTTGTTCAGTTCGGGAACCAATTTGCTATTTGGTATATCTGGTGTACTTGCTTGACCAATCCAGTATAGAAAAGTATTGTCCTTTGAACCTGTAAGTATGTTTTGATCCGCAAAGAAACCCATCATGCCGCAAGATTGACAGCCTGATTCTTGCCGTCCAATAATTGATCTAAACTTATGCCCCGGACTCAATGGAAAATAGGAGGGAACAATTACCCAGGCCGAGTAGGTTACAGGTTTATATTGAAAATTGTTTAAGGAAGGCACTTCAATATAACCTGAAATGCCATTGAAAGAATAAGCTTTGTTTTCCTGGCCAGTTCTATCGGCTGTAAGATTTACCCTCCAACCACCGTACCATTCCTGCCGTTTCCACTTTCATCATTTGCGTTTCCGTTAAATGGATACCAGGCCACAAGTCCATCTGATGGAATTAGGGGTGTAGTAAATGTTCTTACGGCTGACCATTCGGATTGGCAATTTTCGAATTGAGCATTTNACGCGCCAGTAATATTGGGTATTTGATTTAGTAAGGGAAGTCGAAAAAGTGGTGAGTACAAGGCCGGTTTTATTTAAGACAGTACTAGAAAAATCGCTGGACTGTGAAACCTGAAGATTATAGGAAGTTGCTTCAGGAACGGCATCCCAGTTCATAGCAACCAAATAGTTGGTGAGTTGGACATTATTAAGGGGTGACTGCAATATTGGTATACCGAGCGCTTCTGTTGTAAATCTTCTGGTTTCTGACCAGTCGGAAACTTTTCCGCTCTTTTCGGCTCGCACGCGCCAATAATAATTAGTGGAAAACATAAGACCGGAGAAAGTGTAACTTGAGTTTGTAAGTTCTGTTTTCTCAATAATTTGATTCTCGAAATCTTCTTCCATTGAAACCTGTAACTGGTAACTGTCCACAGCCGGCAAGACATTCCATGAAAAATTCACAACACGTGGCAGATTTGTAGAGTTATCGGTTGGAGCAAGTAAACCTGGTACTTTAACTGCTTCCGTATTAAAATTTCCGGTAGCTGACCATGCTGATTTTATATTGTTTTTTATAGCACAAACACGCCAGAAGTAGCCAGTTGAATTCAAAAGCAAGTTATAGGTATGGGATGTGGATGAAATGCTCTCGCTTACAACCAGCGAGGAAAAGTCTATACTCGTTGAAATTTGTAATGCATATCCATTAGCATCTGACACTTCATTCCATTCAAAGGTTAAATTGGCTTCGGGAACAATTGAATTGTTAACCGGAGTAACAAGCAGCGGAACACTCAGTGCGACAGTTTCAAATTTGAATATGGTAGACCAAGCAGATGCCCCTTCAGAATTCATAGCCTTTACCCGCCAGTAATAGGTTGTGCTTGGATTGAGATCCGATGCGGTTACTGAGGGAGTTGTCAGGTCTTCGGAATTAAGAATAGTACTGTTGAAATCACTTCTAAGCGAAAGTTGAAATATATAGTTATCTGCTAGTGGGGTTTCATTCCAAGTAAATGTAACGGTGTAGCCATCAACAGCGTTGTTGTTTTGTGGAGAGACAAGCGAGGGTGATCCCGGAGGACTCAACTCTTCATCGCAACTACACAAACTGATTATTATGCTTATTAAGGTGAAGAAGGAAATGGCTTTCATGACTTTTTTGATCAAAGCTATTCCTGGCCTAACATGAAAGGTTGTGATGGACAAAGCTTCGTGTGAAAAATCAGGTGAATCGCCTTTTCATTTATAAGTAGTTGATTGTAAGGTTCTTGAATTTAGGTGAATCACCTATTTGGTTGATTTTTAAGTATCTTATATGGCATATTTGCAAGAATGACCAGGCTCAATCTTAAACTATTCCTTTTACTTTCTATCCTGAATCAGATTGTATTTGCTCAAGAAGTAGCGCAGTACAACTACGGACTTTTAAAATTTAATCTTCCGGTGGATTCGGCAAATAAGTTAATAGCAAATGTGCCGCAAAACCTTCTTCTACTTAATAATCAACTCTATTTGATTCCAGATGGTACGGGAAGAGTTTACAGATTAAATCATACAGAGGATTTTAATTTTAAACGGTTAGATGCAACGATATATTATGGATTTACTTTTGGGAGTCACACCTTCTTTTATAAGGATACGCTCTACTCGTTTGGAGGTTATGGTTATTGGAATACGAATGGCCAACTGCGCAGCTATGTGCCGCAAAAAGGCGAGTGGGAGTTGGTGCCGTTGAACATGGAGATACCGTTTCACAAAAGCCACACTGCTCCACTTCTTTGGCTCGATGATAAGGAAGGTAAGCTCTGGTTTGGTTATTCGATAGATCAANAAGAAGGTATTAAGCGAAATGGAACTGAATTCAAAAGTATTTCTGACTCGGTGTATGTGCTTGACCTTAATAGCAAGGAGATTCGCATTGCGGGCGCATTGAACAACTCAACGAAGAAGCTAACCACCTCAACGACAACAAAACATTTAGCTTCAAGTCCATGGGGTCAATTAATTTACGATAGTGAACAGGCTACTATCTATTTAATAGATTTTAAAAACAATCAACAATTAACTCTTAGTGAGAGCAAAACGAAGGAGATTGTCCGGCTTATTNCCCTAAGTGGCTTTTTACACTTCAATGACTCTACGCTTATTGTTCAATCGGGAAGTAATTGGCTCGCTGGAGATTTTCAATCGGGTGATTCTATTAAGTTGTCGCGAGCTGATTTTCTAAATGACTCCAAATCTATTTATGACAATTTTCTCCTTCCTGTCATCTCAAGCGCTAAGTCATCTGCGTATCTATATTTAATAATAAGCTTCTTTCTTGGCAGCCTTGTAACCGGAGCTATTTTGTACTTAGTGGTAATCCGGCCTGCCAAAATGAAACAAAGCTCAAATGAAAAACTCTTGATCGCCTTTGATGAAAGGGAAAAAGAAGTGATAAGCCAAATAGCAAAAAATTCAATAAAAGGAGACGGCACAACGGTTGATCAGATTAATCAATTGATAGGGGTAGCCAATAAGAGTCTTGAAATCCAGAAAAAGCAGAGAAGCGATATTTTTTTATCAATCAACGAAAAATGGGGTCGTGCCAATAGTGGGATTTTGATTGATAAAAGAAGGCTGGAACATGATAAGCGTTCGTATGAGTATTTTATAGATCAAAAGAACTTAAATGTTGCTAATTCACTTGTTAAATATACGAAGCCACTCAATCACAAATCAATCATCACAAGTCACTAATCACAGTTTATTTCAACTCACTTCACCTGCTCCAACCTTCTTAACGATGGCGCTTTCCACGCAGTAATGCCCACAACACCCAGCGTCATCAGTCCGCCAAAAATCACAGAGTTTACTACGCCCATTAATTTCGCAGCAATACCCGATTCCAGCATACCAATTTCATTGGAAGAACCGATGAACATGCTGTTTACTGCAGCCACCCGGCCTTTCATATTTTCGGGAGTAAGGGTATGGATAAGCGTACTGCGCACAATCACACTCACACAATCAAACATGCCGCTTAAGATCAACAGCACCATCGACACCCAAAACCAGGTAGAAAGACTAAACGCAATCATGGAAACTCCAAAGCCCGCCACGCACCACAAAAGCACTTTGCCAATTTTCTTNTTGATGGGATTGCGCGTAATGTAAACCGCCATTAACACCGCGCCAATAGCAGGGGCAGATCGCAAAAACCCTAAGCCCGTTTTCCCGATATGTAAAATCTCATCGGCAAAGAAGGGAAGCAAAGCTACTGCGCCACCAAACAACACAGCAAACAAATCGAGGGAGATAGCGCTGAGGATGATTTGATGGCTGAATACAAATTTTAGCCCCGCTTTGATTTTTGACCAGGTGCCTTGTTCGGTAGTTACCGGAGGCAACGGGCGATTAGGAATGGAACTGTAACAGATTAATGCAGCAAGCACCAGGAGGGCATCGGTGGTATAGGCTGCGGTAATTCCATAAAATCCATAAATCAAACCACCAATCATGGGGCCCCCTACGGCTGCTCCTTCCCAAATAGTACTATTCCAGGTAATCGCATTTTGATAAAGTGATCGATCGACCAACTGCGGCATAAATGAAAAGTTAGCAGGCGATAAAAATCCACGGGCCAACCCACTTAGAAAAATTACCGCATAGATGGCAAACGCACCATGGGCGATTAAGTGTGCGCCCAGGTTGGTGGTGAAGTAGAGCAAGGCAGCGGAACAGGCCATAAGAATACCAACACACACTACAATTATTTTTCGCTCAACAACATCGGCAAGGTGCCCGGCATAGAGCGATACACCAATAGCCGGAATAGCTTCGGCCAGGCCAATCAGCCCAAGGGATAACGGATCTTTCGTGAGTTCGTAAACCTGCCAGCCTACAATTACACCTTGTATTTGCATAGCCAGTGTAATAAACAACCGGGAAGTAACGAACAACCTGAAGTCGCGAATGCGGATGGCTGCGTAGGGATCGGATGAGTTCATTTTGTTTTACCGCAAAGCCGCAGAGGCGCAAGGTTTGTATTGAAAGTAATTAAGTTCGCGATTCAATATTTAATTAACAATACGATCAATTGCAGCAATTGCCTTTTGCTGCCGTTGCTCCCAGGTGCCGCCAATCTCAACAAAAGGAATTCCTGTGCCTGCAACTTCCTGTTTAAACAATTGCCAGAAATGCTCGCGCTTGTCAGGATGTTCACGCTGCGGGTCATCCACCCAGGGTATATCAATGTAACAGAGCAAATACAATTGATAGGTGCGGCTATCAATCATCTTTAATATTTCATCGTCACATTTGCCGTATTTATAGTTGCTCCAGATTTTTATAGTAAGCAGGTTGGTATCACAAATCATTACCCGGTTGGCTTCCCGCAGCCATTCATCTTCTAACCGCAACTGGCCATGGGCAATCTTTAACAGATCAGATTCTTTATAAGGGCGTCTCAACGTGTCGAGGTAGGCCCGNGCATACTCCGGTATCCAACAGGTGGTGTAATGATTAGCCAGAAATTTTGAGAGTTCTGATTTTCCCGTACACTCAGGCCCGATTATACAAACCTTTTTGATAGCAGGAAAATCGTGTGTCGCGACTGACATACAGTTTACTTTTTGGCAAAATAACCATTAATATGCTATCCGGAAGCCGAAACTAGTGTTGAGGTTTCGCTAATCGGGCTTGTATAATTATCTTTCGGTAAACTTTGAAGTGTGTGAAGCGCAGAAAAGCAATTAAAAACATTGGTCTTGGTTTAACGGCTGGCTTGTGGTTGCCCTCCGCCTTATCCTCATGCAAAAAGGACGATCCCGGTCCGGAAGTGCCATTTGATGGTACCGTAGCCATTATTGGTGGCGGTGCTGCCGGGTTATATACCGCGGATATCCTTAACTCGAAGGGGATTAATGTAATAGTACTGGAAGCAGGAAATCAACTGGGTGGCCGTGTGCGGTCATTGCGCAATCAACCCGAAATTCCGGTACAAACCTCAGCCGATTTTCCGGTGGAGTTGGGTGCAGAAATAGTTTACGGCACCAACTCATCGTGGGGCAACATTATTAAGAACTATACGCTTACGCGGATAGAGTTAGACACCCAGTCCACCGAACAGTTTATTCTCGATAACCAGGCAAAAACTGCTGCGGATTGGGCTGGCGATTCTGATTTGCAAGCCGTGAAGAGTTTTATTGATGGATTGCCTGCGTATGCCGGTGGCGATGTATCCATGAGTCAGGCTGCAGGTGTAAGTGCACGCGCCCAGGCATTACTTAATTCGATGGCCGGAAATCGGTTTGGGTCCAGCAGCGACCGGATAGGGGCAAGGNGGGTAAGCGAAGCATTAAGTTTGATCGCGCACGACAACGTTGCCTATATGATCAAAACCAATCCGCTTCAGGATATTATTACATCGCGGTTTAATGGAATAATGGGAAAAGTTCAATTGAACACCGCAATAAAGAATATCAATTATGCAGGCAATAAAATTATACTTACCGATCAAAACAACAGCCAGATAGAAGTTGATAAGGTAGTGGTTACCGTGCCTCTTGGAGTCTTAAAAACAGGTGGCATTGTGTTTAGCCCGGCCTTGCCCGGAGCGAACGTAACAGCCATGAATAAAATAGGCATGGATCACTCCCTTCGGATTATTATTGATTTCAAGAAAAACTTTTGGGGCAATGGTACCGGATTTTTATGGGGAGGCACGGAAGGGCCAGCATATTTTAATACCGGTGTGGCCCGTAGTGAATTTTATCGTACGCTTTCTGTAACCATTCACGGACCGAAGGCTGCGGAATTGTCCGCACTTGGTGATGGCATGTTAAATGAAATTTTGGCCGAACTGGATTTAATCTATAACGGGGATGCTTCCTTATTCGTACGGAGGCAACTTCTGTTCGATTCGGAGGGGAACCCGGTAGTGGGCGATCCGGTATGGTTTAAAGCCGATTGGGGAGCCGATGAATTCTTTAAAGGTGGAATTTCATTTTTACCACCCGGTTCCAGTGTGCAGGATCGTATCGATTTTTCGGCACCCATCAACAATAAAGTTNTTTTTGCGGGCGAAGCCACCGATGATAAGGGTGATGCCGGCACCATCAGTGGTGCCCTTAATTCGGCCGAGCGTGTGGCCGAAGAGGTGGTGGAGTCAATACTGAATGCATAGCTCATTTTCTGGTATGTACCGAAGGTTCTTACTTATTCCATTACTGGCAGGTTTAGCCTTCTCGTGCCAATTAACCAAAACAGAAAATACACGGCAGCCAAAAGCACTTTTTATTATTGTAGATGGCATTCCAGCCGATGTTATTGAAAAACTGGAATTGCCAACATTAAAAGAGATTCAACAGGTGGGTGGATACACGCGTGCCTATACCGGTGGCGATGCAGACGGGTATAGTAAAACGCCCACCATATCGGCTGTTGGTTACAACAGTTTAATTACAGGCACATGGGCTAATAAACACAACGTGTGGGATAATGATATTGCCGACCCAAACTACCAGTACTGGAATATTTTTAGAATAGCCGAAACAGCCGACAGTTCTATTAAAACAGCAATTTTTTCTACCTGGCTGGATAACCGTACAAAACTTATTGGTGAAGGGTTGCCCGATGCCGGTTCTATCTACCTTGATTTTAAATACGATAGTTTAGAGTATGATACCATTCGGTTTCCGCATGGCAACGACCGAAAATTTATACAAGAGATTGATGAGGCTGTGGTTAACAGCGCAGCGCAAGCCATTGCCAATCATGCCCCCGATTTAACATGGGTGTATCTTGAATTTACCGATGACATGGGGCATCAGTTTGGTGATAGTCCGCAATTTTACGATGCAGTAAAAGCAGCCGATGCACAAATCGGGAAAATCTGGAATGCGATAAAAGAAAGAGAAAAGAATTTTAACGAAGATTGGTTAATTGTAATCACAACCGATCATGGGCGTGATGCTGAAACCGGTAAACGTCATGGCGGGCAATCCGATCGCGAGCGGTTAACCTGGATAACCACCAATAGCAAAAATCTCAATCAGTATTTTAAGGCAACTCCCGGTATGGTAGATATTATGCCTTCAATCGCATCACACCTGAACCTTACCATCCCCGAACAAATCCGGAAAGAAATAGATGGGGTTCCCTTTATTGGCCCTGTGGATATAGCTGAATTGAAGGCTGCCCTGGATCAGGATGGAATTTTACTTCAATGGAACTTGCTAAACCCTGCGGTGGATAGCCTTACTGTTTTTACCACCACTACAAATAATTTTGCAATGGGTGGGATAGATGAATACCAAAAATTAAAAACGGTTTCGGCCAAAGAAGAAAAATTTTGGTTTAAGCCCGATTCCGATTCTTTGTTTATCAAAATACTGGTAAGCACACCCCATCAGTATTTAAATACATGGTTTGTTAAGAAAAGATTATCTGAACAATAGTTTGTTGTTTGCACAACCAGCAATAGTTCAACAAGGGCAAAGTTGTTTCCTATCCCGATTCAGGTAAACAGTCCGCTTTCGCGGATTAAAATAAAAATTCCCATACACAGGGTTAACCATCCAAATGCTTTTCTCAATACCTGGGCTGGTTGCTTACGGGCCATTTTGTTTCCTATCAAAATACCCCCAATAGCCAGGGCGGTAATGGTTAATAGCAGTTTCCACTCGATTGTGTGCGTAAGTACATCGCCCAAAAANCCGAGCAAAGAATTGATGGCAATAATAAACAAAGACGTTCCAACGGCAGTTTTAAAATTTAGACCCGTTAAAAGCACTAGAGCCGGAATAATCAANAACCCACCACCGGCACCAACCAACCCGGTTAAAAACCCAATTAGTAAGCCCTCCACAATCACCAAAAANGTACGAAAGTGTTTATGATTTGCTTCAGGTTCTTTCCGGTTTCTAATCATTGAAAACGAGGCCAGCACCATAAGTATTCCAAACAAACCTAACAACAGCGCACGTTGTGTAAGAATAAAGGATTCTGTTTGAAAAATAATTTCGGGCAAGGCAGGCACAATCCATTTGCGGGTGCTGAAAATGGCTACAATGGAGGGTATTCCAAATAAGATACCGGTTCGCAGATTAACGAGGTGATCGCGGTATTTGGGAATGGCCCCTACTAAACTGGTAGTACCCACAATAAACAACGAATAGGCCGAGGCCAGCACAGGCTCAATGCCAAACAGGTAAACCAATATTGGAATGGAAAGAATAGAACCTCCTCCACCCAACGCTCCTAAAACAACACCCACCAGGATGGCGGCTACATAACCCAGTATTTCCATTTTAGGAGATTGCCATTTTATAAGCGGCTGTAGTCAACAATAAACGAATCGGGAAATTTCTTTTTNACTTCCGTAAGTAAGTCAGCCGCTTTTGGTCGGGAAGGTAATGGTCCCAGGATAAGGCTGTAATACTTTACACCATTAATAACCTTTACCTGTACCAATACANNTTTTTTATAAGAGTTTTTCAGGTTATCGGAAAGGCGCATCAGGTTTACCAGTTCCTGGTAGGTACCAACCTGTACACCAAAACCTTTGGGCAACGAACGCGTAATGTCAAATTCATAAAACTCTTTTTCTTCTACCGTTACGTGTTCAATGCTTGCCGGGCCTTCACCTTTGGTGGCGCGGTTCTTTCCATCACCGGCATCAATCACTTCAATCTTAACTTCTGCAAGGCCCTGATTAATAAAGCCAAGTTTTTCTGCTGCCGATTTCGACAAATCGATAATTCGTCCTTCAACGTAAGGCCCGCGGTCGTTTACCACTACTTCTACAGTTTCATTGTTTGCCAGGTTAGTCACCTTTACTTTGGTGCCAAACGGCAGGGTTTTATGCGCAGCCGTAAGTTTAGAGTGTTTATACTTTTCTCCACTTGCTGTGGGGCTGCCTTCAAATTTGTCGGCATAAAAGGATGCTTTTCCGGTTTGAGTCTGCGCCAGTGCGGCTCCGGCCATGCACCAGGCAAAAATAGCAAGACAATTTTTTTCATATTCAAAGTTAATAAGGTTGATGAATATTGAGATTAAAAAAATGGAACGGAGAGGCCACAAAAGTCATTCTGACAGTACGCATTTATTCTACGGTCTCCATTCTGTGGTACTGAAAGAGATTCCGGCACAAAGCCTTACATACTCGCTTATTTTCGGCTTTTGAAAACCTCTTTTACAATGCATTTATGTGCCCGGAAAGCTTTCTTATAACTTTCAAAAACCGTGTTGTGAATCGGGGTTTTTAAGCTAACTTTGCCCGGCAAATAACGAATCCTAATCTTATTTGCCATGGCCCTCGATACTTCCAAATTCCTTNTTGAAGCCCTTACATACGATGATGTGCTGTTGGTTCCGGCCTATAGCGAAGTGCTTCCGCGCGAAACCTCAACCCTTGGCTCGCTTACCAAANAAATAAAACTTAACATACCAATTGTATCGGCAGCCATGGATACGGTTACAGAAGCCGAACTGGCTATTGGCATTGCCCTGGAGNGGNGGCTGGGATTTATTCATAAAAACATGAGCATTGCACAACAGGCCGAGCAGGTGCGCAAGGTAAAACGCTCGCAAAGCGGAATGATTCAGGATCCGGTTACATTGCAAATCAACTCGGTTGTGCGCGATGCCGAAAAGATTATGCGCGAATACAAGATTGGAGGCATTCCGGTTGTGGATGGTAACGGTAAACTGGTAGGCATTATTACCAATCGCGATTTGCGTTTTCAAAAAGATATGTCGTTGCCCATCGAGCGGATCATGACCAAAGAAAATCTCATTACTGCTCCGGAAGGAATTACCCTCGAAAAGGCCGAAGTAATTTTACAGAAGTATAAAATTGAAAAACTACCTATCGTAAACAAGAAGGGGAAACTTACCGGCCTTGTTACGTATAAAGACATCTTAAAGAAANAGAATAAGCCCAATGCCTGCCAGGATCAATTTGGTCGGCTACGGGTAGGAGCAGCAGTAGGTGTAACACCGGATATTGCAGAGCGGATCAGCGCCCTCAAAAATTCAGGAGTGGATATTATCAGCATTGATACTGCGCATGGCCATTCCAAAGGTGTTATTGATGCAGCAAAGAGTATTCGCAAANAATTTCCGAATCTCGAATTGGTGGTAGGAAACATTGCAACAGGCGAAGCCGCCAAAGCCTTGGCCAAAGCGGGGGCTGATGCGGTGAAGGTGGGTGTAGGCNCCGGCAGTATTTGTACCACACGCATTGTAGCAGGTATTGGCTTGCCCCAGTTATCGGCTGTTTATGAAGCAGCCAAAGCATTGCGCGGAAGCGATGTAAAAGTTATAGCCGATGGAGGTATTCGCTTTTCGGGCGATGTAGTGAAAGCGCTGGCANTTGGGGCCGATAGTGTAATGATTGGATCATTGCTGGCAGGTACCGAAGAAGCACCAGGCGAAATGATAATCTATGAAGGCCGTAAATTCAAAACCTATCGGGGTATGGGATCATTAGAAGCTATGGATGATGGCTCGAAAGACCGCTACTTTCAGGATGCAGAAGATGATATAAAGAAGTTAGTGCCCGAAGGTATTTCCGGTCGGGTGCCCTATAAAGGTTCTGTGGCAGAGGTGTTGTATCAATTGGTTGGCGGACTAAAGGCGGGCATGGGTTATTGTGGTGCTAAGAATCTTGAAAAACTGAAGGCGGCAAAGTTTGTAAAAATCACTTCGGCCGGTGTGCATGAAAGCCACCCACACGATGTAACCATTACCCGCGAGGCTCCTAATTACAGCCGCAAGTAAAACGCTTGCCTCCGATTAAAGCCTATTAAGTAATATTGTAAAACCAACGAGGCCGGTGTGCGTAAACACACCGGTATCATGTAAACACCAATTTTGAAAACAAAAGCCATTACCCGCCTTCTGTTTCTGGGCTCTATTCTGGCCTGGCTGGTATTGGTGTTTTCAGACATTACGGTGCTTTACAGCGAAATCAGGCAGCTGCCCNCGNGGGTTCCCAAGTGGCTGCCCAGCGTAATGCTGAATATTTTTATTCTTTGTCTTTTCTACTACTACCGATATCAGATTGAGAAAGATGAGAGCCTGAGTTTTACTGATTTGTTGTGGAAGGTATTTGCTACGGGTTTGATAGCCACTGTGGTTTCGCTGGTTTTCCGATTGGGCGAGTTTTTGATAGGTACCACCCGGCTGGCAAGCCATCCGCTGTTCAAAGATTTGATATACCAGATTAACCTGGCGCTTTTCCTCAGTTTCCTGCTATCGGCCTACACCTCGTGGAAACGTCTGATTCTTTATCAAAAATCCAAATGGCTTATTCGTATCTGGCTGGTTTTTGAACTGTGCTTGTTTCTGGCATTGTGGTACGACAGCATTCAGATCACCGTATCATCAACCGCAAGTACAATCATTATTGTAATAATTGCTTTGCTGGTAATTGTGCTGTCGGCCAACATGCGGTGGGTGGCCTATCTTAACTTCAAACAAAAGTGGACCAGCCTGCTGCTTTTGATGCTCTCTTTCTTTTACCTCGGCTACTTTCTGTTTACCGTAAATTCAATTTCTGCTTTTATCAATAGCATTGATCCGGCTTTTCAGGATTTTGGCAGCCATATCTTTAATGTGTGCCTGCTGTGCTTTGTTTTGGTGTACAGTATTNTTTCTTTTCTGGTAATCTTATTTAACCTGCCAACCTCATCGGTGTTTGAACAAAAGCTGGAAGAAGTGGTAAACTTTCAGCGGATCAGCCAATCCATTCAAACCGAACAAAACGAAGAGAGTGTTTATAATATATTGTTGGAAAGCTCTGTAAGTGCCGTGTTTGCCGATGCCGCCTGGCTGGAAATAGAAAGCGCCAGCAACGGAAGTAAATTTNTTACCTATAAAATTACCGAGCAGGAGTCGCAGCAAATCCGCAATCACCTGAAGCAACACCATGTAAAAGGAGCGTTGGACCAGAGCAGCGATAAGACCAAAAATCTTTCAAAGTACCTGGCTTCGCTAAAGGGTTCGCGCTTCCGGTCGCTTATTGCATTTCCTATTGTGGTAAAAGGAGAAACAATCGGAACGCTGGCGTTATTAAAGGAATTACCCGAAGGGTTCAATAAAGAGATGATGCGCATTGTATCAAACTTTGCCAACCAGGCGGGTATCTCTATCGAAAACTTCCGGTTAATGGAACAGGCTTTCCAAACCGAGCGCTACAAAGAGGAATTGAAAATTGCCAAAACGGTACAAAAGAGTTTGTTGCCCACAAAACTCGAAAGCGATCCCGACTTTGAGATTTCTGCTTTTGCACAGTCGGCCGATGAAGTAGGAGGTGATTACTACGATACGCTGCGCATCAATGAACATCAGGTAGCGCTTATAATTGCCGATGTTTCCGGAAAAGGAACAACAGCCGCCTTTCACATGTCGCAAATGAAAGGAATATTTCATAGCCTGGCACAGCAGGAGTTGGAACCCAAAGAATTTATGGCGCGCGCCAACCGTGCATTGGCATTTTGCCTGGAGCGGGGATCATTCATTTCGGCTACCTATTTTATAGTAGATACCAAGATCAAAACTATCCGCTATTCGCGGGCAGGCCATTGCCCGGTATTGTATTACAAGGCAAGCGAAAAGAAAACCGCTTATCTGAAAGATAAAGGAACAGCTTTGGGGATGGTTCGCTCCCGCGATTATACCCGGCTGGTAGAAAACAACGAATTGCAATACGAACCAGGCGATGTAATGGTGCTTTATACCGATGGTATTACGGAGGCCAAAAACAAANAAAACGAAGAATTTGACTACCACCGGTTAGAAGCCGCCCTTCAGGAAGTGGCTGAANAAAGTTCCCGCGAAATTGAANAAAATATTATTCAGCGTCTGTACGAGTTTTCGGGCACTTCCCTGATAAATGACGACTATACATCCATGATCATAAAGTTCCGATAGAGCGAGGTAAACATTAAAAAATTAAAACGTTAAAAACAGTAACCCATGGTTCACATTAAACGATTACAAGAAGGGGCGCGGATATCATCTCGGTGATAGGTGAAATTGATGCGAGTTCTTCAATAGAATTGGATTTGGCCATTGCAAAAGCGTAGGCGAGGGATTTAAACAAATTCTGGTGGATTGCAGCGCCCTGGAATACATCTCCTCGGCCGGGTTGGGGTTTTTATGTCCTATATCGAAGAGTTAAAAGATAAAAATATTCCGATGGTGTTGTTTGGGATGAAGGAGAAGGTAGCGAATACGTTTAGCATTTTAGGACTGGCCGAGTTGCTGCACATTACCACAACCAAGCCGGAAGCAAAGAAGTTGGCCGATGAATTATCAGTATAACATAGGGTGCAGCCTTAGCAATCTGAAGGGCATTCGCGAGTTTGTAAGAAACTCGTTGAAGGACCAGCATGTGCCAGAGATTGAAATGAGCGCAATCGTGCTGGCGTTAGATGAAATGTGTTCTAACCTGATGATTCATGCACATCATTGCAACCCCGATCATATGCTGGAATTGCACATCCATATTCCGGTACAGGGAAAATTCATTTTCGAAATTGTGGACAATGGCTCCGTTTTTAACATAAACGAATTTCACGAACCGGATTTGGATAACCTGGTGCACCAAAAGCGCAAAGGAGGGCTCGGCATCAGGCTTGTAAAAGCCATTATGGACAAGGTAGAGTACCTGAAACGAGACGAAAAGAACGTTTGCCGCCTTACCAAGATTATTAAATGAGGGCCTTAAAGTCGTTATTCCCTGCATAAAAAGCCTATTTTTGCGGTCTTGTTTACTTTAACAGGGGTGTATGCGGGTATTTTGGTTCCTGATTGGTTTTATCCTTTTTTCTGCATTTTCTCAAGCTCAGCAANAANAGACCTCGGCTGATAAGCCTCTTTTTATAGCAGGGNGTATAGCCGTAAGTCCGGATGAGTTTATATATACCTACCGCAAAAATCATCCGAACAGCCCCCAGGATTTTACCGAAGAAAAAATCAACGAGTACCTGCAGCTTTTCATCAATTTTAAATTAAAAGTAGCAGAGGCTCGCTTTCGCGGATTGGATACAACCGCCCGGTTTATTACTGAATATAAAACCTATCGGGATGAGTTGAAGAAGCCCTACCGGGCAGAGGAAGATGCCCTTGAAAAATTAGTGCAGCAAACCTATAAGCGGTTAGCAGAGGAAGTACGCGCAGCACACATTCTTATTTCGGTAAAAGCAGATGCGCCACCGGCAGATACCCTTCAGGCCTTTCAAAAAGCAAATGAACTTCGGGCGCGCATACTTGCTGGCGAAGACTTTGAAAAACTGGCACGTGAGTTTTCGCAAGATCCATCTGCAAAACTAAACGGGGGCGACCTGGGCTATTTTACAGCTTTACAAATGGTGGGCCCTTTCGAAGAAGTTGCCTATGCAACCCCTGTAGGGGCCCTGTCGCCCGTGGTGCGCACCCAGTTTGGGTATCATATTTTGAAAGTAAAAGACCGCAGGCCCTCGCGGGGTGAGGTAGAGGTATCGCACATTTTATTGCGAGGAGGTGGTGATGAAGCCGCGTTGCGAGCCAAAGCTTTTTCGGTGCATGATCAACTGCGCGGTGGGCGTAGCTGGGATGAAGTGTGCAAAGAGTTTTCGGATGATAAGAATACCAGTGAGCAAGGCGGTAAACTTCGCCCATTCAGCGTAGGGGCATTGGCTTCGGTTCCTGAATTTGAAGCGATGGCCTTTGCCATGCAAAACNCGGGCGATGTTTCAGATCCGTTTCAATCTTCGCTGGGTTGGCACATTATCCGTTTAGAGAGAAAAATACCCTTACCTCCCCAAAAAGAAATGGAGAGCTCGCTCAGGCGCAGGCTGAGTCGCGATGAGCGGGTGCAACAATCACAACAGGCGCAGAAAGCAGCGCGCAAAGCGAAGTATCAGTTTACTGAACACCGCGAAGTACTGGAAAAAGTATTGGCAAAAGCAGATAGCTCTTTGATCCGTGCGCAATGGCAATACATTCCTGAAACAACTGGGGCACCGCAACAACTTNTTTCGGTCATGAATACTCCCTATACCGTGAGTCAGTTTGTTGCCTATGCTAAGAAAAATCAACAAGTAAGCCGGTTAACCCCGCGGGAGTATGCACTGCAGTTGTACCATGCATGGACGGAAGAACAAATTGAACTTGCCGAAGAAGAAAAACTANAAAAAGAAAACCCGGATTTTAAGAACTTACTTACCGAATACCACGAAGGAATCCTGTTGTTTGAAATTATGGAAAAAGAGGTTTGGAATAAAGCTTCGGAAGATACCGTAGGACAAAGACGGTATTATGAAGCGAATAAAGCAAAATACCAGGCAGGCGATCGGGTAGAGGCCCGCTACTTTGCGGCTAACGATAAAAAGTTAATCACAGAAACACTGGCTAAAATTAATAAAGGCGATACGTTATCGCCTGCTGATTTACGGAAGTTTAAAACAGTACAAAATTTTAGAGTTTATGAGCGCAACGATAGCAAGGTGATGGATGCCGTAAGTTGGGTAACCGGCCTGCACGCAACCGAAGCGGAAGGCCTGCACTACCTGGTGGAAGTAAAACGGCTGATACCTCCGGGTACTAAGGAATTTGCCGAAGCCCGCGCACAAATTATTGCCGACTATCAGGATGAACTGGAAAAGCAATGGGTCGCCTCTCTGCGGCAAAAGTATCCGGTTAAAATCAATAAAAAGGTCGTAAACTCGTTGTAACAGAGTTAACCAAAAAATGAAGGCGCGTTATTACATCAGGTTCGTAATTTTTCATGCTTGGCATGGCTGGCCGGGTGCGACCTTATTCGCATGAAAGCCGAAAAGAACGAAGCGGAAGTCGCCCGCAAAGCGGTGGCCCGGTGTATAACTCGTATCTTTATCAGGATGAGTTGGTGGGCATTATACCAGCCGGTGCAACAGCCGATGACAGTCTTGCGCGCGTAACGGCTTATGTAAACAGTTGGATACGCAAACAATTAGTGATACACGAAGCCACCAAGAATATAGACATTAACGAGGCTGAGGTTGAACGCAAGGTGCTGGACTATCGTTATAGCTTAATCGGGTATGAATACCAGAATTATTACATCCAGAAAAACCTGAACGATAGTGTAAGCGATAAAGAGATACAAGACTATTACAATTCGCGACAAGACAATTTTATTCTAAAACAAAATATTGTGCGCGGCACATACATTAAAGTCCCGAAAGAAGCCCCCGCACCAAGCGCATTAAAGACCTGATGTATTCTAATAAAGAAAAAGATGTGGCCGAGTTGCGTTCCTACTGCCTGAGTTTTTCGGCAGCTTACCATCTGGCCGATTCTTCGTGGATTGAGTTTGATAAGCTGGTGGTAAATTCTCCTTTGGCAGAAATTCCCAACAAAGTACAGTTTTTGCGCAGTTATAATTTCTACGAGACCAGCGATACAGAATTCTTGTATTTTCTGAAAATTGATGCGTACAAAATGTCGGATAATGTGTCGCCTTTGGAATTTGTAAAACAGGATATTAAAAATATTATTTTAAATAAGAGAAAAGTTGAACTTGCACGTAAACTGGAAGATGAAGTGTATGAAAATGCGGCTAACCGGAATGATTTCGAAATATTTAATCGCTAGTGCGCTGACATTGGCATGGGGCGCTACCATAGCACAGGACAATGGTTTTGTGGTAGATAAAATTATAGCCAAAGTAGATAATTACATCGTATTAAAGAGCGAACTGGAAACGGCCTATCAGGCCTACCTGGCGGAAGGGAACCCGCAATCGCAGGAAGCACGGTGTGAACTTTTCAACCGGCTGATCATTAATAAACTAATGGTAGCTAAAGCTGAAATTGATTCTGTGGTTGTGTCCGATGCGGAGGTGGACGGTAATACCGAGCAGCGCATGGGCATGATCTTGCAGAACTCAGGCAATTCCCCTGAACAATTAGAACGCGTGTATGGTAAAACCCTGGAGCAGATTAAAGTGGAATTGCGCGACCAGATTCGGGAGCAATTAGTTGCCCGCGAAATGACAAACGTAATTACCAAAGATATAACCGTTACACCGGCCGAGATCAAAAGATTCTTTAACAAAATCCCAACCGATAGTCTTCCATTCTATTCATCGGATGTGGAAGTGGCCCAGATTGTGCGCACGGCAAGAGTAAGCGCCTCGCAGGAAGAAGAAGCCCGCAAANAATTGATGGATATCCGCGAGCGGTTGCTGAAGGGTGAAAACTTCACTGAGTTGGCCATGAAACACTCGGAAGATCCCAGCGCACAATACAATGGAGGCGAAATGGGTTATGTTGGCCGCGGAGCAATGGTGCCCGAGTTTGAAGCCCAGGCATTTAAACTGAAGCTGGGCGAAATTTCACAACCCTTTAAATCCCCGTTCGGATTTCATGTGATGCAATTGATTGACAGGCGTGGAAATGAATATAATTCGCGCCATATTCTTATCTCAGCCGTACCTTCAGATGAAGACATTGCATTGGCGGAAAAATTTCTGGATAGCGTTCGTACCAGGATTATAAATGATAAGCTGAAGTTTGAACAGGTAGCAAAAGAAATTTCGGACGATGCCAACACCAAAGGACTGGGTGGATTTNTTACCGATGATGATGGGTCAACCCGCATTTCCATGCGCGATATTGATCCGGTTGTTTACCTGAACATCGACACTATGAAGGTGGGGAATATCTCAAAGCCCTTGCGTTATCGCACCGATGATGGCAAGGAAGCAGTACGGATTCTTTTCTTTAAAACCAAACTGCCGCCACACGTGGCCAACCTGAAAGATGATTGGAGCCGCATTCAATCGGCAGCGCTGGCTGAGAAAAAGGATATCACCCTGGATAAGTGGTTCAATAAAGCCCGGCAAGATGTGTTCATCAACATTGATCCGGCTTATAACTCTTGTAAAATTCTGGAACAGTAACCGCTGGTGTAGTTGTGTAAACCTTACGCATTAAAACTCCGTACCTTACAGTTATAATTTCAAAATATGGCGCAGAATTTTTCTAACGATGTTGCAATTGCTGATGCGTTGAAACAAGCCTACGCTAACCTGAAGGCTGAAATTGCAAAGGTTGTTGTAGGACAAGATGAAGTGGTGCGGCTGGTGCTTACCGGAATTNTTTGCCAGGGCCATTCATTATTGGTAGGGGTGCCGNGGTTAGCTAAAACCCTGTTAGTTCAAACCATTGCTACATCGTTGGATCTTGACTTTAAGCGTATTCAGTTTACACCCGACCTGATGCCTTCGGATATTGTGGGTGCCGAAACGCTGGATAAAGAACGAAACTTTCAGTTTGTGAAGGGCCCCATCTTTGCCAACATTATTCTGGCCGATGAAATAAACCGCACGCCTCCTAAAACACAAGCTGCCTTGCTGGAATCCATGCAAGAGTATGCGGTTACCATTGCGGGTAAACAATATGATTTGCCACGCCCATTCTTTGTGTTGGCAACACAAAACCCAATCGAACAAGAAGGTACATACCCATTGCCGGAAGCCCAACTCGACCGCTTTATGTTTAACATCTGGTTAGATTATCCTTCCTATCAACAAGAGGTGGATATTGTTAAAAACACTACTGCCGATGATGTGAAGAAAGTAAACAAGGTGCTGACAGCCGAAGAGATTGTAACCTTTCAACACTTGGTGCGCAGGGTTCCGGTTGCCGATAATGTGGTAGAGTATGCCGTGAAACTAACACAGGCTACCCNNCCGGGGCAAGGTAATAAAACAGCCACCGATTATTTAGAGTGGGGTGCAGGCCCGCGGGCTTCTCAGTATTTAGTGCTTGGGGCAAAATGTAATGCATTGATTAACGGAAAATACTCACCCGATATTGAAGATGTGCAGGCTGTTGCCCGCCCCGTGCTGCGCCACCGCATTGTGCGCAATTTTAAAGCCGAAGCGGAGGGTATAAGTGTCGATAGCCTGATTGAAAAGCTGCTGTAATCCTTACGAAGCAACTTCCAGCCGAAAACCAACCCCGTGGTAGTTTACGATTTGCACCCGCGGATCGTCTTTTAAATATTTGCGAAGCTTGGAAATAAAAACATCCATGGAGCGCCCAAGGAAATAGTCATCGTTGCCCCAAACGGCATTCAGAATTTCTTCACGCTTCAACACCCGGTCTTTATTCTGGCAAAGCAGTTTTAATACTTCGGCTTCTTTTTGTGTAAGTGTTTTTTCACCCTGGCTGTGTTGCAAAATAAAATTGGTGTAATCAAAGTTATAATTGCCCAGCGAAAAATTGTTGAGCTGTTGCAGAGGAGCACTTCTTCGCAGGAACACCTCAATCCGCAGACAAAGTTCTTCCATGCTAAAAGGTTTTACAATATAATCGTCACCCCCTTTNTTGAAGCCCTCAATTTTATCTTCCTGCATGGATTTGGCCGTAACAAANAGAATCGGCACGGTTAAATTCTTTTCGCGGATTTGTTGTGCCAGCGTAAAGCCATCTTTNTTGGGCATCATTACATCCAGAATGCAAAGATCAAAAGGCTTTTGGTTAAAGAGCGCCAACCCCTCTTCACCATTGTTGCACAAGGTTACCTGGTAGCCCCGTTGTTCCAGGTTATCTTTTATTACAAAACCGAGGTTGGGGTCGTCTTCTGTTAAGAGAATTTTTACCGCCATAATCTTAATCAAGAGGTAATACGATAGAAAAGCAACTTCCGTTGCCTGGTTTACTGGTTACTGATATTTTTCCCTTCTGGGCCTCTACAATAAGTTTTACGTAACTCAGCCCCAGCCCAAATCCTTTTACATCGTGTAGGTTGCCGGTGGGCACNCGGTAAAATCGCAGAAAGATCTTACGCTGATCTTCCNNGCTAATGCCAATCCCATTGTCCTGCACATCAATCTGAATACTGCCATTGAGGTTTTTGGTGCTCACTGTAATTTCTGGTGGGTTTGAATTGTATTTGATGGCATTATCCAACAGGTTAAAAAACACATTGGTAAGATGCAGTTTGTCGGCTGTGAGTTGGGAGCGTTGGGCTTGCAGGTTAAGGGAAATGACAGCCTTTGAACTTATGGCATTGGCTTTAACAGCATCCTGAATTAATTCGTGCACATCAACGGATTCCTTTTTCAACCCAATATCTTCTTTCTCCAGGCGTGCCATTTGCAACACACGCTCCACCTGTTGTTTCAACCGTTGATTTTCATTTTCAATAATAGTGGCATAATTGAATAACCGCTCGGGCGTATGAACAATATTTGGATCTTTTAATACAGCCGTAGAAATAGCGATGGTTGACAACGGAGTTTTAAACTCGTGCGTCATGTTGTTAATAAAGTCTTTCTGGATTTCAGATAAACGCCTTTGCTTCAAAATCACCAATAGGGTATAAACAAAGAAAAAGATAACCACCAGCAATACAACAGATGAAAATCCCCAAATACCCATTTGACTGATCAGGTTGGCCTCCACCAACGGAAAACGCACTCCGAAGTAATAACCATCGTTGCGCCAGGTAGGCAGTTCCGAAAGGCTGGCTGGTAATACTTTTTTNGGAGAAACATAATTACCGCCCGCCATGCATTTGGTGGCACAATCGAAAACGCCATATTCAAAATCGGCAGTAACGTGCCTTTTNTCCAGTTCTGTTACCAGCAAGAACTCCAACAGGTTGTTATCAATGGGCCCATTAACCAGCACAGTAAAGTAATTGGTAGTAACCTGGTTCACTAAACTGTTGGCCGGTACAGGGGTTTTGTTTATTTCAAGAATTTTGTTGGCCACATTGGTAAGGGCAGCCGTTACATCCTGGTTAAACTGATTNTTNTTCAGATCGTAGGCTTTACGCACCCAGTACAACTGGGTAGCTGCAATACCCACAATGCTTATAGTGGCTAAAACAATTACAATTCGAAGGGTAAAACGGCTCACCTTACAAAGGTAGGCAGTATTTAACAACCGGGCATACGTTAACAAGTCCTTAACACTAATTGGGTACCCGTTAACACGCGGCCTGCTTTTTGTGTTTGAAGTTTGTATCGTTTACAGAAACCCAGTAAGTTTAACCTAAAATTTAGAATACTATGAAAAATTGGATGTTTGTAGCTGCTATTGTGTTCTGCTCGGCAGCCGTTTATGCCCAGCAAGTACCCCAGCCTACTACGTTAAACAAGAATGAAGTAAAAGCCGATGTGGCCGTATTTACCTGGGATAACACCACCCACGATTTCGGTAAGGTAAAGCAAGGCACACCGGTTACGCACGAGTTTAAGTTTACCAACACCGGCAAAGTGCCGTTGGTAATTACCAATGTGCAGGCTTCCTGCGGATGTACTACTCCCGCCTGGACGAAGGAACCGGTAATGCCCGGAGGCCAGGGCTTTATTAAAGCGACTTACAATGCAGCCTCGGTAGGCGCATTTAATAAAACAGTTACTGTAACTGCTAATATTGAAGCCGGATTTGTGCAGCTTACGATTAAAGGCGAAGTGCAGGCAACGGAAGCAGGTAAATAAATCTCGAATAAATTGAAAGAGAGGTCAGGCGAAAGTCTGACCTTTTAGAATAAAAATTGTGTATCTAGGTACATTTAACTGTCTCCTCTACGTTAGACATGAGTTATGAACTATTACATAAAATATCTACTTACAGTAATCGTCATATTAATAGTCTCTTTTCAAAGAATACTTGCCCAAGACCAGCAAGAAGATGTATCTAGGAGGAAAATAAATTTTTTTAGTAGGGGTATTGCCAGATCTATTTTTGAAGTAGATATACCAGCTTCAAAATTTGCAACTCCAGAATTTAGATTAGGGTAGGTGCCTCAAAATATATTGGACGATTTGAATTCAAACCATCAGTATTGATGGGTTTAAAAGGGTACTAGGCTGCTTTTTTTGAACAGGTTAAAAATAGAGTTTTTAACTTTAACCTAACAAAAACAACAAATGAAGAAGATGCGCTTTACAGAAGCCCAGGTGATTGGGATTCTCAACGAACAAACACAACAGGATCAAAAAGTTTCGGAAGTATGCCGCAAGCATGGGATCAGCGAGGCTACGTTTTACAACTGGCGTAGCAAATACGCAGGCATGAAGGTGGACGAACTTAAGCGCCTTAAGGAACTGGAGTACGAGAATGCCAGGCTTAAGAAAATTGTAGCTAACCAGAGCTTGGAGATCGATGCCATAAAGGATTTACTCACAAAAAGTTCTAACGCCTGAGCAAAAAGAACACGGCTTGGAGTATCTGGCAGAGCACCACCAGATGAGCCATGCCCAGGCGTGTAAGTTGGTGGGCTGTTCGCGAACCAAAAGTNATTACCAAAAGCGAATGCCCGCCAAGGATGCCGTAGTANAAAAAGCGATTGAAGAAGTTATTGGCAGCAGCCGTAAAGGAAGAACGAAAGTGATTAAGCTGGTACAGAAANAACATCCGGAATTAGGCGATAGCAAAATCCGCAGGGTCTATGAGAACGAAGGGTTTTCGTTGAGCAAAAGACTACGCAGGCGCATTAAGGACAATCCCGCTAATCCCATCTCTATACCGCTCAAAGCCAATCAGGAATGGGCCATGGACTTCATGAGTGACGCGCTGGACAACGGACGAAGGATTCGCACCTTGAATATCATCGATCACTTCAACCGACAGTGCAAAGGCATTGAAGCAGATCTCAACTTGCCGGCTCGTAGGGTGATCGAAATTCTTGAGCGTACGATCGAGCGTCATGGAAAACCCTTGCGAATACGAACCGACAATGGACCGGAGTTTCGATCTAAACGTTTTCAATTATGGATGAAAAACAACCACATAGAATGGAGTCGCATTCAAAAAGGAAAACCTCAACAGAACGCCATCATCGAACGCTTCAATAAAACCTATCGTGAAGATGTATTGGACGCTAACTTGTTTTATTCCATTGAACAGGCTAATGAAGTAACAGCAAAGTGGGTGGATGATTACAACCAGGAAAGGCCACATCAATCGCTCCACTATCAAACTCCGATGGCTTATGCAGCGTAAGGTTTTCTTAGGCATACAAACTCTTGGAATGATCCAAAGAAAAGCCCCGCACAAAAGGCAGGGCTTGACCATTCCAGTCGGTTGAACCTAACCCTGGCAGGTTGCTCCGCAGCAGAGCCTGATTCCGTTTCAGTTCAACAATGCAAAATTCAAATCATTAATCTATATTTACAACCTGTCAAAATTATCAGCCATTTACCAAAGGGACAAGGCCTTCATACAAAATTGGCCAAGTTTATACGCAGCCAGGGGTTCCATTACTTAAATTAAATGATGCATCGAGCAATAGAAATCACTTTGTAGTTGATGTTCCAATTCTTTTTCAATACGATTTGACTAACCCAGATATTGGTTTTCGATTAGGATTTAATTCGAGATTCTGGGCTCCTAATAATCAAAGTATTGACATCCTGACAGCTAAACAGGAAATTGGATTGTTAGCTGGCAGTTGCGTGAATCTAAAGAATTTTAGTGTCGGCCTAGATTTTTATTATGGCTTGACCAAAATACATGGCGGAAGCATAACCTACAATGGAGAATTTTATACGTTTGAAGTAATAAACATTTATTCTCAGATTACGATTGAAGTTCCTTTTAGAATAATGGAGGAGCCCATGTACAATTAATTATTGCCCAATTAGATGATCCGACACCTGCTGAAGAAGCTTCTTCGTGTATTCTATATAAGCCTATATCTGGAACAGGACCACCAAGTCGTTCAATAGCAGCATACATGTTTCCTTGAAAAAGAATATGTTCATATTCATCATTAGCACCATTATAATCCGGGAAATCGTAAACAAAATAAATGCCGTCCCCAAGGCTGCTCTCAATTCTCATATAAACATTTATCCAACTATCTCTTGTCTGCAGTTTAGTCTCATAATGACTCCAATTACAAAGCCAATTTCTTTTCATTCCCCATGCCTCGCTGATAAGGTTAGGAGTGTAGAATGACCCAGCAACAGTAAAGGAAGTATATGCTCTTATACTAACCGTTCGGTCATTTTTACAACCACTAGGGTTGTTATAATAAGAAGCTTGTAGCTGATCACCGCAAAACAATGATTGAGTTTTGGTGTTGTCTAATTTCGAGCCCTCAATCTGATACTCAAAAGGTCAAATTTTATCCTTGATTGGGGCAATGACTCAATAGATTCTATTAATCTAACTTCTTCTAAATTTTTCTTATCAGATATAATCATAAGGTTATTATTTAAAACTTTATGAACAAATCCACCTGCTATGTAAAGTATAAAAATTTGATATTTTAGGAGAATAGGTGCTATCGGATAATTGTATTAGACTCTCATACTTTAACAATAAACTCAAATGTTCTTCAATGTTTTTAGATTGATTCAAATCCTCAATAGCAGTTTTATAAGCATCATCAAATGAGACAAAGTTTTTGCTCGCACCTATTGAATTGGGATTGTTAATTTTTTGACTAAAAAGAAATGAATTTGGTCAATATCATCAAACTCTAGGAGTCCATCTACAAGTCGTGGTTCAGATTTTGAAATTTCATTTAGGATTAACTGTTCTTCAGAACATGACAATATTGTCATCACTAAAATAAATGGTATTATCTTTTCATAGTTCTAAATGTTTAATGATATACGAATAAATACGAATATAATAATAAATTTCGACTATTTGCCAATAGAATTTCTAATTCATTTTTTAAAACACATAATCGTTGGAATCGGATAACATAGCTAATCCCGATGATACATATCAATGATATGCTGGCTAATGATGCGATAGGTTTCAGACAACCGCTCATCCTCATTCAAAAACTGTAAATGGTTATCCAGAATTTCAAGGTCGCCCCGCCTGGCCGGCCCGGTTTGCGCCTGTTGCGGCCCTATGGCCATACTTTTGGTTACCATTTCGGTAATGAGCGGTTTGAGCCAATTATAATCAAGTGAGTTTTGTTGCATGATTTGTTGTGCAAGTGTAAGCATGTGGTTGGTAAAGTTCGAAGCAAACACTGCAGCCACATGCAAGGCTTTGCGTTCTTCCGAAGCAATCTTACGTACCTGCTTGCTTAAACTTTTTGCCAGCAGCATTACCGCACTTGCGGCTTCATCGGTTAGAGTTTCTACAAACAGCGGTATGGTAGCGAAATCAACCTTGCGTTCTTTGCTGAAGGTTTGCAACGCATACAATACTCCTACATGCGGGGTGGCCGCATATTGCAACTCTGTTATCGCTATACTTCCTGATGTGTGAATCAAAATGGCATCATCGGGCAGAATAATTTCGCGGGCTACTTGAGCAATGGCTTCATCGCTAACGGCAAGAATAAAAATGGATGAATCGCTGGTTGAGAAGTCAAGGGTTGCTTTTACTTCGGCCTGGTACAGGCGTTCCGTAAGGGCTTCGGCATGTTGCGGGTTAGGACTGTAAACCTCTTTTACTACAAACCCTGCATTGTCCAATGCCGGTGCCAAATGCCAGGCTAAATTGCCTGACCCAATAAACGATAANAANACGGGAGCTGCCATGCGATTAAATTTAGGTAAAACCATGATATTAATCAGTTTGCAATGTAGTATTGCGTACTACCTTGCGGCCCTTAAAAGTAAAATGAACCAGCAATGAATGTAAACTATACCACAGCAACAGAAGCCATAAAACTCATCGAATCGGGCAACCGTGTTTTTATTCACGGAAGTGCGGCCACCCCACAATTATTACTGAAAGCTTTAGCTGATAACTCGGAACACCTGCGCCAGGTTGAGTTAACGGCCGTAAGTACGCTGGGCCAACTGGATATTGCAAAACCAGCATTTAAAGACCGATTTTATTTCAATTCGCTTNTTGTTTCGGAGAATATCCGCGCCTGTGTGAATGGTGATAATGGCGAATACATTCCGATTTTTCTGAGTGAAATTTCTCGACTTTTTGAAAAAGGGATTTTAACCATTGATGTAGCGTTGATTCATATTTCACCGCCCGATAAACATGGATTTTGTTCATTAGGCACTTCCGTGGATGTGGCAAAATCGGCTGTGAAGCATGCCAAANAAATTATTGCACAGGTAAATCCCAACATGCCCCGCACCCATGGCGATGGGTTTATTCACGTAAGTAAACTGGATGCCATGGTGGAGGCGAACGATCCGTTGCCACAGGTAAATTACAGTGCCCGTATTTCAGACACAGACCGGATCATTGGCCAGAAAGTAGCTGAACTGGTGGAAGACCGCAGCACGTTGCAAATGGGTATTGGCGCCATTCCGGATGCGGTGTTGCAATCGTTGGGTCATTGTAAAGATTTGGGCGTGCATACCGAAATGTTTTCGGATGGTGTAATTGACCTGGTAAAGCAAGGAGTAATAACCAATGCGTTCAAGAAAAAGCATCGGGGCAAAGTAGTTTCTGCTTTTGCGATTGGTACCGATAAATTGTATCACTTTATTGACGATAACCCCGGCTTTGCTTTTCTGGAAGCAGATTATGTAAATGATACGCGTGTAATCCGCACCAACCCCAAAGTTGTGGCTATTAACAGTGCTATTGAAATTGATTTAACGGGCCAGGTATGTGCCGATTCCATTGGTACGTATCAATACTCAGGTGTAGGAGGGCAAATGGATTTTATTCGTGGAGCTTCCTTATCGGAAGGAGGTATGCCCATTATTACGTTAGCATCGGCAACANAAAAAGGCGAATCGAAAATTGTTCCGTTCTTAAAGCCGGGAGCCGGTGTGGTTTCCACCNGGGCACACGTGCATTATGTAGTTACAGAACACGGCATAGCCAACCTGTATGGAAAAATTTACATCAGCGCGCGTTGGCATTAATGAACATTGCGCATCCCAACAACCGCGAAATGCTGGAGAAAGAAATTATAAAACGATTTGGAAGCTGGCAGTTTGCGGTGAGTTAGAGATAAGGTTGATATTAATTGGTTACTCAAGCTGATTTTTCAAGACCTGAATTCTTTTATGAAATAATTTGTCAGAATAGTCTATATGAGCCCGAGTGCCTCGGGTTAGTACTATNTCTTTTTTGTCACTAAATCCAAAGGAAAATTTTGTATCTGCTTTATCTTGGGTCTTAAGTTTAAGATTTCCGAGAAATTCGATCATCTCACCTTCTGTAAATATCATTAGGATGTGATCATACCAATCATTTCTTTTTACGCTTCTCGATTTCTCTTGGCTTGTTGGATTTGTTATAAAGAGTCCAAATAGAACATAAAAGTCAGCGAGCCCCTTTTCAATTTTGAATTTACTAAACCAAGTATAGTTTTTGTACTTTATTGCTTTGTTATTCTTAGGTGGAGCAGGATTATAGGTTCTTGATCCTTTTACCTGAATAGTGAGNACTTTTTTTGATTTGCTATTATAAAGTAAAAGATCAAATCCTTTTTGCTGTCGAGTGGACGGTATCAGAATGGAATAACCGTCTCTCTTATTGAATTTNTTCTCCAATTCGTTTATTACCAGATTTTCAGAAAATGGTAATGTTATGACGGGGTCCATAGTGTTGATCTGAGGTATCTAAACAGCTTGTTTTACTCCATAGATCTCCGCCACCTTATTCACCACAAACTCAATTTCCTCGGGCTTGTTGTATTTGCTGAATGAAAACCGCACGGCCCCGCGTTTGGAGTTGGGATAGATGGCGCCCAATACATGCGAACCTGTGCTTGCACCACTGGAACAGGCACTTCCCCCNGATGCGGAAATTCCAGCCATGTCGAGATTAAACAACAGCATTTCGTTTTCATTGCTTTCGGGCAGGCTTACATTCAATACGGTGTATAAACTCTTGTTCAGGTCGCCCGAATTACCGTTAAAACTTATACCGGGTATGGCTGCGGTTAATTTTTCGATCATTGCTTTCTTAAGCGAAGTGATGTATGCTTCGTGTTCATCCATTTCGCGGTAGCAGATTTCAAGGGCTTTGGCTAAGCCGATAATGCCATATACGTTTTCAGTGCCTCCGCGCATGTTGCGTTCCTGCGCGCCACCATGTATCAGTTGCTTAATTTTNTTGTCCTTATTGATGTACATGAAGCCCACCCCTTTGGGGCCATGAAACTTGTGTGCTGCAGCCGTCAGGCCATGCACCTTCAATTTCTTCATGTTGTGGCGATAGTGCCCCATCGTTTGCACGGTGTCGGAATGAAAATATGCCCCGTATTGTTCGCACAGGTTGCCTACCGCCTCCAGGCTTAACAGATTCCCGATTTCGTTGTTGGCATGCATCAACGATACGAGGGCATTGGTATAGGTTTTCAATAGTTTTTCCAGGTGCTGTAAATCCACCTGTCCGTTTGCATCCAGATTTACAAAATGCAATTCAACTGCACCTTGTTTTTCTAGTGTCTCCAGGGTGTGGGTAACGGCATGATGCTCGATGGGTGTTGAAATAACGTGTTTGATACCATACGACTCAATAGCACATCGTATGATTGCATTATCCGCTTCGGTACCACCCGAAGTAAAGATGATTTCGCCTGGTGTGCAGTTTAGTAATTCAGCTATTTTTTTNCGTGCCGATTCAATAGCAGCCCGCACCTTGCGGCCGTGGGCATGGGTGGAAGAAGGGTTGCCAAAGTCCTCCAGCAGGAAGGGTTTCATGGCCTCAAATACCTCGGGGTCAAGCGGGGTAGTGGCCGCATTGTCTAAGTAAACTCGCATAGGCCTGCAAAGTTAGATTATTTGGCGATCTGTTGAAACAAGATACGTGCAACTAAATTTTAGTTACATTTGTTTTTGATGAGTAGGTTTGAAAAAGCCCTAAGCCGTTTAAAATCAAAGCCGAAGGACTTTACATGGAGAGAATTGGTTAGCATTATGATACATTTTGGATATTCAGAAATAAAAGGAGTGGGTTCCAGAAGAAAATTTCACCATCCACAAACGAAGGCAGTGGTGAGTTTGCAGGAGCCCCATCCACGCCCCGTTTTAAAGGCTTATGCAATTGAAATAATTATAGAACATTTAAAGGAACAAGAGTTAATATGAAGAACGTATTAGAACACAAGGGATATACCGGCACCGTTGAGTTTAGTGCAGTTGATGAAGTTNTTTTTGGAAAAATTAGGGGCATACGCGATGTGGTAACATTTGAAGCTGATACGGTTAGTAAATTGAAANAATCCTTTCGGGATGCGGTAGAGGATTATATTGAAACGTGCGCAGCAATGGGAAAAGAACCTGATAAAGAGTTTAAGGGGAGTTTTAATGTGCGGATAAAACCAAAGCTCCATCGGCTTGCGGTAATAAAATCTTCAGCTATGAAAATTTCTCTGAACCAATTTGTGGAACAGGTAATAGCTAGAGAAGTGATGGATTAAAGCCTTTTGATACCTTCGCTACTTCCTTTGGGTATCAAATCGTTACTTACCGATTATGTCTTTTATGTCTGAAATGATTCGTTGTGCCAACGCAGCCGCCTTCTTTTCATTTTGCGATTCTGCATAAATGCGGATAATCGGTTCGGTATTGCTTTTGCGCAGGTGTACCCATTCTTTTTCTTTTTCGAAATCGATTTTTACACCATCCACGGTATTGATGTTTTCGTGGGCGTATTTCAACTTCATTTTATCTAAAACCTGGTCCACATTGATTTGCGGGGTAAGTTCAATTTTGTTTTTGGAAATGAAATAAGCTGGATAGCTTTTGCGAAGTTCTGAGGCTTTGCGTTTTGATTTTGCCAAATGACTTAAGAACAACGCAATGCCCATCAGCGCATCGCGGCCATAGTGAAAATCGGGTACAATAACCCCACCATTGCCTTCCCCGCCAATCACCGCCTTTACGGCTTTCATTTTATTTACCACATTCACTTCGCCTACAGCGGCAGCATGATACTGGCCACCGGCTTGTTCAGTAACATCGCGCAATGCCCGNGTGGATGAAAGATTGGAAACGGTATTGCCCTTTTTCTTTTTCAAAATGTAATCGGCCACAGCCACCAGCGTGTATTCTTCACCAAAAGGGTTACCGTCTTCCTGTATTAAGGCTAATCGATCCACATCAGGATCGACCACAATTCCTAAATGACATTTTTCTTTTTTAACTACTGAAATGATTTTCTTCAGGTGCTCGGGAAGCGGTTCGGGGTTGTGCGGAAACTTGCCGTTGGGTTCGCAATACAACGGCACAATTTTNTTAACACCCAACGCTTTCAATAATAACGGCACGGCTATGCCACCGGTGGAGTTCACGGCATCTACTGCAATTTTAAATTTAGCATTTTGAATGGCCCGTTTATCTACCAGTTTATGCTTTAGAATCAGGTTGATATGTTTTTGAATGTAGCTGTTGTTTTGCGTGTAGCTTCCTAATTGAGTAACAGCGGCAAAATCGAAATTATCTTTTTGTGCCAGTTGTAACACTTCAGCACCGTCTTCGGCCGAGATGAATTCACCATTTTCATTCAGAAGTTTCAGGGCGTTCCATTGCACCGGGTTATGGCTGGCCGTAAGGATAATTCCACCGCCTGCTTTTTCGAGAGGTACGGCAATTTCAATCGTGGGGGTGGTTGATAGCCCTAGGTCAACCACATGAAGGCCCAACCCTTGCAGGGTTGATGAAACGAGTTGACTTACCATTTCACCCGAAGGCCGCGCATCGCGCCCAATGATTATTTTTTTNCCACCNCGGGCTTTTACCCAGGTGCCGAATGCGGCTGCAAATTTTACAACATCAACAGGCGTAAGGGCATCGCCAGGAGCGCCACCAATGGTGCCGCGAATGCCCGAAATAGATTTGATTAGTGTCACGGGAAGCGTATTGAAAATATGCCTGCAAATCTAAGAAATTGAAGCAGGCAGGGTATTGATTTTTAAGAATGCCGTTTTATCGCTGGCATTTCTACCTTAGAATTGGCTTTTTCTTTTTCCGGATCGCCACAGGCATCGCCTTCTCCAATTACTTTGCCGCAATACCCACAGGTAATACCTTCTTTAGCCAGGTATGGGCTTTGAGTGGCGCAGGTACCTCTAAACTCGCCATCTTTTACAAATAACAAACGCACCGACATTAAAATGAAGAAGAGTGCAAAGATTCCGAGCGTTAGCAGAAAGATGGCCATACCCCTGTGGTTTTGATTTTACGATTTGCGATTTTTGCGCCAGCAAAAGTACAACACATACCGCTTATTGTTAAGTTTCCTGATCATGAAAAAACACCCCTTTCCGCACCCGATTTAACCCGTGAGGCCAAATTAAAGGCTTTTGATCGCTTGCTTACCGTAATGAACGAGTTGCGCGAAAATTGCCCGTGGGATAAAAAACAAACCATGGAATCGCTGCGCCATTTAACCATTGAGGAAACGTACGAGTTATCGGATGCCATTCTGGAAGGCAATCTGAATGAAGTAAAAAAGGAACTGGGCGATTTAATGCTGCACAATGTGTTTTATGCCCGCATTGCGGCTGAACAANAAGCTTTTGATGTAGCCGATGTATTGAATGGTATTTGCGATAAACTGATTGAACGACACCCGCATGTATATGGCGATACTGTTGCGGAGGATGAAAAAACTGTAAAAGAGAATTGGGAGAAGATAAAACTCAAAACCGGGAATAAATCGGTGTTGCAAGGAGTGCCCCAATCGTTGCCGGCCCTGGTTAAAGCCATTCGCATACAAGACAAAGCCAGGGGTGTGGGTTTTGACTGGGAAAGGAAAGAACAGGTGTGGGAAAAGGTGGAAGAAGAAATGCAGGAATTCAAATCCGAGTTTAATGCCGAATCGAATGAGGCCATCAACAAAGAAAAGGCAATGGCCGAGTTTGGCGACTTATTGTTTTCGTTGGTAAACTATGCCCGCTTCATCAACATCGATCCGGAAGAAGCATTGGAGCGCACCAATAAAAAATTTATCAAGCGTTTTCAGTACCTCGAAACCGAATCGGCAAAAGATGGCAAGAAAATGGGCGAAATGACGCTGGCAGAAATGGATGCGTACTGGAACCGGGCAAAAGAAATTTAGTTATCATTCCAATCGAACTCTTCTTCGGTAAGTTCAAGTTCTTTCTTCTTTTTCTGGCCTTTCAATTTGAAGGCATCTTNTTAGTTCCTGCACTTCTTTCTTCAAGTCGCTGGCAATTTTTNTTCTTTACCGCATCCTTATCCAGGCTTACATCATAGACATCGGTAGTACCGGTAATTTTCAAAAAGATTTTTGCTTTACCGGCTCCATCTTCTTCAATGGCACCGAACGCTTCATCAGGGTCAATTTTCTTTTTATTACGCAGGGGAGCTACTACCCGGTAATCAATGTGCTGATCGAAGGTGTGTGTACCGCTTAATTGAATGGTGGTAACGTTGCTTTTTACTTCCATCTGGGGCAGGTAGATGGTTTGCTTTTCAATGTGAATTTCGTTTTTAAGATCGGCAAAGCGCATTTTACTCAATCCTTCATCGTCTAAATATTTGTTGAGCTTTTTCATTGGCTCAAAATTATTCAACTCTCCATTCTTGATTGTTACGCTTATATCGGCAATAAGGGTAGGGGCTATCAGGTTGAGTTTTTCATTCAGCGTCATTTCCAGATCTACATTTGCGTAAGCGCGGCCCTTCAGGTGCTTATCTTCAATAAAAGTTTGGTCGAAATTTTCAAAGACATAAAANATACTGTCGATGTGCTGGCCATCCAGTTTGAAGGAGGTAATTACATCAATCGCTTTAGAGTTTTTNGCATCCACAATTCCGTTCAGGGTTAGGTTGCCACCCATGGTGCGCATGGTAATATTGCGCGAAACAGCCACCTGGTTCTTAACCAACAAATCGCCTTTTATGTTGGAGGGCTTAAAGCGTTTGTACTTCATAGCCTTTACATCGCAGTTAAAATTAAGCTGCAAATCGGGCGAAATACGGAACTGGTATTCTTGAGATCCTTCTTCTTCAAACCCGATAGAGAAAAGTTGATCTAAATCTAGAAATTCGGATTTAAGATCGGTTTCAATACCGATGGGTTGATTTTCGAATAACAGGAAGGTGATGATGTTTTTGAAGAAGCCGTTCAACTGAAAGTCGCTGTTTTCAAAATAGCCCCGCACATTGCTTAGTGCAAGATCGTTGTTGTTAAACTGCAGCGTGCCGTTAATATCTTTAAAATGGATATTCTGATTTCCATAGTTAAAATTTACACCATGCAGTGAAATAGCGCCATTCGTTTTTACTTTNTGGGCCGTTGCTTTNTTCTTTAATAAGGAGGTCTTTCCCTCAAACAGAATATCCGCCTCGATTAATCCGTTCAGTTCGTTTACAAGCGGTATGGGGTAGAAATTGCCAAGCGAGGCAGCATCCAATTCGCCTTTAAAATCAAGAGCGATGTACGGATCATCAAATTGACTGATGCTGAGATTTCCGGTAAACGATTTACCATTCAGATTGCCCTCAACATCTTTCAGAAATAGTTTGGCATCTTGAAAGGTGGTAAGAGACGGGCTCGCAAACGAACCGTTTAAATTCGCGTTTGTTATTCTCGATTTATAATCGGGATGAAACAGGGTTGCATCGGCACATCCAAACGAAACGTTAATGAACGGACTTTTNTGGCTGCTGATCTCGCCTTTTAACGTAAGATTAAANAACACATCCCCTTCGCTGCGGTATTGTTTTAACTTTTGGCTGGTTTCTTCGGGCAACAGCGAAAGCAACGTTTGAATATCGGTATCCTTTCCTGCTGCATTCAGATCAATCAGGTTTTTGTCTTGGAAGGAATAATTGCCGCTAATTTCAAACTGCGAGCGCCCCAGTTTTACGATAGACGAATTAAAATCAACAATCTTCTTTTCGTCATCGTAGTCGATCAGCGTGTTTACATCGAAAGTTTTATGAGTCAGAAAACGGGTGCTTCCTAGCCCTATCTGTTCAGTTACCACATCGCCTTTGGCAGTAATCTTATATAAGAAGCCCTTTACCAGGACCGAGGCTGTAAGTTTATCGCTATTGAATACGTGGTGTTGATCAACCTGTTGGTCTATATAGCTTACTGTTGTATTAGCAAGGTGTACATTGCGCAGGTCAAATTGAACGGCACCACTGCCGGTTCCATCGCCCGGTGTTTCTTTCAGAACAATATAATTGGCTTTGCCGGCTGCATTGATGCGCAGGTTGGTTTCGCTTCCGGTAATGGATACCCCACGTATAGTGTAATTGCCTTTCCAGAGTTGCACCGGGTTTAATGTAAAGGCCAGGCGCTCGGCTGTTAACAACGGGTAAATACCGGGGTGGCTGTCTTCTACATATACATCGGTACACACAATAGCCAGGTTCGGAAAATCATCAAACATCGATACATCAATCTTGCCGATCTTTACCGGAGTGTTGAGGTGTTTATTGGCTTCAGAAACAAACCGTTGAATGATTTTGTCTTTAAAAAGAAAAACGGAAATGACGGCACTGGAAAAAAGTACGGCCCACACAACCACCAGGTAGATCAGGATTTTCTTTAGCCGTTTCAATAGATTAAAAAATAGTTAAACAAAAATACAAACAACCATCATACCAACGTATGGGTTGTTTGTTTTGATAAGTTTCTATGTCTTTATTTTTGGTTGAATAATTTGAAAGCGACTACACCTAAGATTAGTTTGGTTGAGCGAATTGACGGGCCACGATGATTCTTGGCAAACGGATCGCTGAAAAGGGATTTGCGAATTTTCTGGTGTGTGTGCTGGTAAAGGCAGGCAATAAGGGGTGTTTGCGCACTTCCGTTTTTTTGTACAAACCGTACACAAGTAAAAAGCCACTCACAATTATTTTGTAAGTGGCTTTTTGTTAGTGGGAGCCTGAGGGGTTCGAACCCCGACCCTCTGCTTGTAAGGCATGGTATTTTTGAATTCATCTGGTGTCATTTGTTCAAAATTGCTTTGAAAATGCGCTTTTGAATCAAATTGAGTATCTTTGAAAACACTATCAATATTATTTATTGCAGAATTTGAAGCAATAGTCATGTTGGTTTTATAATCAAATAGTAAAAATATATTTCGAGAGCATCTTTTTGCGAGAATTAGAATGGTCTAACTGTAAAAATACAGTGTGCTGATGAGGTAATAAAAAGTGTAAATCTGAACATTTTTAGCCATTCCCCATGATTATTTTTGCTGATGTATTTTTTCCAAACCAAGGCAACTCATGCGACCTTTGTACATTGCTCTCCTTGCAATCTTATTCTTATCCAACGCGTATTTGCTATTTCATCATTTCTCTCATTCGCGAGACATCGTTTATGTAGACTCATCAAAGCTTTTGAATGGCTATCAGGGGATGCTAGATGCCCGCAAAGCATATCAGCAAAAGGCTTTAGTTTGGCAGGCCAACATAGATACGCTGGTAAATGAAATCCAAAACGACCTTAAGAAGTTTGAAAAAGAAATGGCTCGGATGACGGTAAATGTATGTGGATTATGATGTAACCGGAAAGGTTACTCAGGTATTTGCTGATGCGGCCAAAACTCAGGTTACTACGAAATATCTTTATGATGATCGTGGTTTCCGGTTAGCCAAGGAAACCTACAATTCCTCAGGCGACTTGCAGTTTACCACCTGGTACATACGGGATGCAGGAGGCAATGTGCTAAGCGTTTACGAACAGAATGCAGAGCAACCACAAATCACGCTCACGGAAGTGCCGGTATATGGAAGCGGCAAACTCGGAATGGCAAAGGCAAAGTTAGATGGCTCGCTGGAATACATCTATGAAATGACCGACCACCTCGGAAACGTGCGGGCTACCATCAAAAATCAGACGATGTGTATCTCGCCACGATGGAAGATACAGGGGTTGCGGAATGGACTAATCCCCGGGTGCGCGAAATGATGTTCTTTAAAAATCTGGAAGAAACCGATGCGGCCGATGACCGCATGAATCATACACCAGATGAAGTTGTGGCCAATGCCGAATGGTCTTCTTACTTGCATTGGGTGGATGATGGTATTCCATCTACACGCGAAAATCTGGTTGGTCCCGCCATTGCGTTGCAAGTTGATGTGGGCGACTCATTATCGCTGGAAACGTGGGCCAAGTTTGAACGCAAGGTGAGCTACAACCGTAATGCCACAACGGGCATGCTGGCCAATTTGCTCGGTAGTTTATTTGTTGATGCAGCGTATGGATTAGAGACTGCTACCGAAGCAAAGCAAATATTCAACACTAACCTCTCCGCGGCCATAGGCGGCACCGGTGGTGACGCAGCTACACAACCCTATGCCTACTTAAACTATTTGGTATTTGATGCAAACTATGTAGTGCAAGACGGTGGCGCCTGGCGTGTGCCTGATGCAGCGGGGTTTGACCCAGGCCTGGAAACAGCAGTTGACCCGCAATTGGTAAAATTTCCATCCTACATCAAACCCCAACAGAAGGGTTACATCTATGTATGGGTGAGCAACGAAAGTGAAAATACCAAAGTGTGGTTCGATGATTTGAAAGTAACACACACCAAAAGCAGAGTGGTGCAAGCGAGTGATTATTATGCGTGGGGTAGTACGATGCGCGAACAGCGAACACCGGAGAATGAAACATACAGGTATGGTTACCAAGGACAGTTTGCAGAAAAGGATGAAGAGACGGGCTGGAATCATTTTGAACTCAGGGAGTATGATACAAAAATAGGAAGGTGGACGGCAACTGATCCTGAAGAGCAGTTTTACTCGCCTTATGTTGGGATGGGGAATGATCCAATTAATGGCATTGATCCAGATGGCGGTGAGAAGTACAGTCCCATATATGGCACTGATGGAAAATTCTTGGGAGTTGATAGTGAAGGCTTCACCGGAAAAGTGATAACGATGGATGAAACTTTATACAATCAATTAACTGATAATGGAGCGAATATTTTGGATCATGATTTTGCTATATCTCTAGCTAGCAATGGAGTTTTTGCGAATTTTTGTCCGATGGATTACTTTCAACTCAAGCTTATTCACGTGTGCTCACTGATATCGTATCGAAGACTGAAGGGATAACGAATTTTGGTGAGATCAAGGGTGGTGGGATAGATATTTATTCTTTTGATAATCCAAACAGAAGATTAGGCCTAACGGATCTGAAGCCAACTCGATATAGATCTGTTTCAAAAACTAAGAGTGTATCAATGAACTGGAGCTATCGAGATGAGATGAATACGGTTGAAGCAATCCAGAGTTATCTGGGCGTCCATGAATGGCAAGGGCATGTTATCCGCGGATTTACACATAACCACAATAGTATTCATGATCCTACTTATGGACTACAAAGGAAGCACTCCACATTTCCTAGATTAAAAATTACTAATCCTGTATTGTACAATGAGGTTAACCAGCGTTATAATAATACTCCTAGTAATTGGAAGTAGTACGGGTTGTCAACTTGATCCCGAAAAGGTGGAAGTAAAGGCCCATTCGTTTTATTTATCCTATGAAGTGAACTTTAGAGATTTTAATGAGAATCTACCTGCAACTACACCTATTGAATTTAACTGTTACTTTGATGTGGTGAACAATACGAATAAGCCATTATCAGTAGATTTTGTCTACAATAACAATGATGTGATTGAATTTACTTCTGATACTGATGGGGATTATTTTTATACCATATCCTCAGGTGACTCAATGGTTGCTTTACGGCCATTGCACAGAAATGCTACTATTCTTCCGGATAGTAGTCAAATTGTTCCGACCGAATTTCCTTATCGTGAGTCAAATAAATTAAAAGAGGTAGTAAAAGGTGTAAGTATGGAGCAGATAACTGAAAAGGTATCCGATATCAATTTCTTTTTTAAGAGAAATGGGGCAGATTTAATTGAGGTGAATAAAAGCGATCTATACGTTTACTTTATGTTTAGTGATACATCTATCACATGCACCCCAAAGGTTGTTACCCATATATTGATCCAGCTACAGTTTCTAAGAGGAAATAAAGATGTATCTCTAAAAGGAATGCAGAAGCCCAATCGAAAAAACGGTTGGGCTTTTTGCTTTAAGCCGCGGTAGCTTTTTTGATTTTGGTATCTCGGATGACCAGGTCTATATAGTCAAAGATTTTNTCTTTTTCTTTTTCGGGCAGCGCTTCAATGTCTTCGATGCGCTTCATTAATTTTTTATCGAGCACCATCTTATCGGAGCCACCGAGTAAGTAGTCAACAGTCACACTAAGTTCATCTGCGATCTTTTTAGCGATCTCAATAGAAGGCTTGATCTCGTTGCGTTCATATCGGCCAATGATGGGAGCAGAAGTGCCCACCTTCTTAGCCAGGTCCCTTTCCCAGCGGAGTCTTCCGTTTTAATTATATTTATAAGCGGAGTCCCCGAGACGGGAGACTCCGCTGGGAAAAGAGATTGTTACATGATGATAATTAAGTATTTATGGATGGTTCATTTTCGGATCAATAATTTTCGAGGGCATCGGTGCTTTTTTAGATGGATTTGCTTATTCATCTTGAGTAAGATTAGGGGCCAAAACCAGTCAGCCTTAAGCAAGTTTGGGAAGGAAATAAAGACTCTTCTTTTCAGAGCAGTGTAGAATATGGATTTTCTAATATAATTTTAGGAGTTATCATAGTTTTGGTTGTTGTAATAATACTTAGGGAATGGTGGTGATGCACTAGCCCATGTTTGTAGTTCTTCTCCAACGTGCTTGATCGTGGTTGATTAAAAAAATGTATTTTTTAATGAGGCCTTTGATTTTTTAACAACTTAAATAAAAACCTGCCATGAATAGGCTTTCGATTACAGGCTGTCTTTGCTTCGTAATTCAATTTGCAACTGCCCAAAGTGAATTTGGTTTTGTGGCGGGCATGCATGCAGCAGACCAACGAGTTCCTTTCCCAGCGGAGTCTTCCGTTTTAATTATATTTATAAGCGGAGTCCCCGAGACGGGAGACTCCGCTGGGAAAAGGATGTGGACTTGCCATTTCGTGAATTGAATTTTGCGTTTCTAAAAAATTTGAGAGCTACTACTTTGAAAAGGGATTGGGGAAAACGGACTTTCGGTTTACATGCGTGGGATTAGAGCCATTTTCAACAAAGCGATAAATGAAAAGTTGATAGAGAAAGAAGCATATCCGTTTGACCAATACACCATTCCAAGTAAACCCACTAAAAACGCGCTATTAGTTTTGATTCAATTCAGAAAATTGTAAGCCTGAAATTCAAAGATGGAGAAGAAAGTTTGAACGAGGCCCGAAACATTTTCCTCATGAGCTTCTACTTAATGGGAGCTCCATTTATTGATCTGGCATTCTTGACGAAATCAAATATTGTCGATGGCCGGATTCAATACAAAAGACGGAAAACTGGAAAGTTCTTTGATATAAAGATCACCGATAATCTTCGCCCAATTCTGGATCATTATATGAAGCGTAAAAAAGTGGTGAATTCTTGTTACCGATTATCAAGAGGGAAAACCTGGTCGACCAATACAAGGATATTCAATGGGCACAAAAGCGTTATAATAAGCGACTAAAAACAATTGCTGGCAAAGCGGGTATTGAGGAAAAATTGACCTCCTATGTAAGTCGTCATTCCTTCGCTTCCATTGCTAACAACATGGCGATCCCAGTGACGGCCATTAGTGAAATGCTCGGCCATCAACGATTAACGACAACCCAGGTTTATCTGGCTGGCCTACAAAAGAACTCAATAGACCAATACAACGAAAAGATACTTTCAGGCTCCTAGCATTGCCTCAAGACTCAGCTTTCAATTCATAGAAGGCTTTGGATATATGATCTTAGGCTGGATTTCCCGAAGTTGTAAGATGCTGGAAAGAATAGTTTCATCTTCAGTGTATTGACCATCTATTGTTGATGCTACGTGATAAACCCATAGCGGGTATCGAGGTAAAAATTTACATCATGCTCAATAGGCAATCCCATTTTCCCNCGGACGGATGCAAGTAGTTTAAGGTCAACATAGCCCATGTGAGGATTCCCCTGCCCGATGTCGATAAGGCCATAGGCAATATCCGAGTTATTCCTCATTGTCTTAACGAACAACCATACCGCGTTATCATCGGGGGTGAAGAGTTTCAAGACGGGAGCAAGGTCGCGGCAATGGTCTGAGTTGAAGGATGTATTCATTATAAGAAATTTGTGGATTCTGTTGGGCATAAATCTGTAATTCATATTTCCTCCATCCAATGCAGAGAAACTACAACCAATCAATCGGGCAGTTGTGAAACAATCCACCACATTAACATTGGATAATCACGCCTACCCTTTATCTTTTTCTTTTCTCAGGCAATAGAATTATCTTTCGATTGTCTATGCAGGTGATTTGTCTCGAAGAAGAAGCCTTCTACGCCCTTGTGGAAACGGTCGTGTCCCGGTTGAAAGAAAAATCGGGTGTCACGCACGACCGTTGGATTTCGGATGAAGATGCTATGCACCTTCTTAATATCAGATCAAAGACGACATTGCAGAAACCCTTGGCCGTGATCTGTGCCATCAGCCCTGGCTCCTTGCTGTCGTATAGATAGATACGGCCCTGTTCCGGCAATTTGTATGAATCGAGAATATCCTTGGTAAAGTTTATTGAGGTTCTTGACATTATGTCCTCCAATTGGTGCTACCGTGGTGCTACCGCGGTGGTTGATTTTGGATAGCACCGATGCATTATGGATAAGACAAAAAGTCAATTATCTCATTGAGAAATAATGATTGATAAACTCTGATAAGGTGGAATAAATGGTGGGCGTAACAGGGATTGAACCTACCCATCACCTAGAAACTTATCAAATCATTTCAATGCGATATAAACATATTTTCGTCAAGCAAATTCGTCAGTGCTACTACGGTGCTACCATATCCAATAATCGCAGCTAACACAAGAGTCTTTGCAAAAACTCCGAGGAATACATAATGACCCTTTCTTGTTTTGTGTAGCCAGCTCAACGTGCTACTGTGTGGCAGCCCGAACTGGTTCTCATAACCTGAAGGCCAAGGCTAGGCAAACTTCTGCACAAGATTCTAAGTTATTTCCCTAAAATCTGTTCAATAACATTGGCTAATATTTCCGTACTATACATATATGGACTCAATGACTTGGTATCATATTTTAGCGGAGTCATAAATTTATCATCGTCTGATGGGCCCAAGTAGCCAACCAAAATAATTTTGTCCTTTATTATATCTAAATCGAAATCTTTTAAGAGTACCTGATTCAAGAGCACTTGTCAGTATAGAGTGAACACACTAACTTGGATTTCGACTTACTATTTTCTTCTGTAATCGTTTTACTGCATGCTTTGCAACTGTTGAGCCACTGAGTCAGCCTTGAGATAGTACTTAATAGCCAACTCTAGGTCAGCCTCTACCACCATGCCTTTTTCATAAATTTCTCCTAAATCCATGTAACCTGATGCAGCGTTCTGAATAATAGCCTTGTTGAACCATAGCATTCCACTATCAGAATTTTCCTTTATATAACCGCCATCAAGAAACAATGTACCAATTGCTGAACTAGCCTGACTCTGACCTAAGTTTGAAGATTTTCTGTACCAATAAATTGCAGAATCAATATTAATACTCTTACCAATACCTCTTTCATAAATATATCCTAATCTATACATTGAAAAGGAATCATTTAGATCGGCTGCTTTTTTATACCAATTGAATGATGACTCAGCTTTAGCATCACTCGGGGATTATACCCAAAATCTTTATAATACGTCTCGTAAACATCACCTAACTTAATCATAGCTTCAGTATTGGACAACGAGGCTAGTTGTTTTAGAATATCAATTGACTTTTCTCTATCGCCAGTTAGAGTATACCAAAAACTCAGAGATAACCCTGAGTCCTGATGCCCTTTGGCCCATGCTCTTTCAATTTGGGGAATAGCATCTCCAAACTCTTCAGTACCAACAGCATAGTACATCTTCTTAAAATAAGTACCAAACAATGAGTCAATGGATAATCGCTCTGGATAATTTAACCATATCCAAGCCTTTAGAGGCTCATTTTTCTTAATACTATTCTCCACAAGAAACTTCCTTATCATTATTTCCCTCTGGAAGAGTTTCAAAAGGTCTAGGGTATCAAAGGAAATTTTTCGAGTTTCCTCATTCCACGAATACGTTATAGTATCATCTAAATCTTCATGTTCGATGATAATAGTTTTATCATTGATAAAGAAGTCATATTCATTTTGAAGTTGTAGTCCTGAATTAGCGATCCGTTCAAGATCAAGACTCGAATCGTCTATGTAAACTCGTAAGCTATCCCATTGACTATTAAAAAGAAATTCAATAATATCCTGTTTTCTGTTTGACGAATCCCATGAACATGCAGCGATTGTCAACATTAAAATAATCTTAAATGCCTTGCTGTTATTTTTCATTAGTCATGTTTTTGTAATCTATCAAATGCGAACGCCCTCATTTCCCAGCCCCATGATCTCCATTGGTTAGAGTATATATGAATGTATTCATTTAAGACAGATGGAACATAGTTAACCCATCTAAGGCTTCTCCATTCATATTCATAATTCCCCATTTACCATCAACAACACCTCTTCGATTATCGAGTTCGCCTCTAAGCCATTCACCATAGGGAGTTTGACCTAATTTTACTTTTTGGCCCTCATATTCAATACTTTGGTTCATTAAGTTTTCAAATTTTACGAAAGCTTTATCAACCTTGACATATTGTCCTGGAAAAATCCGGTTCGATTTTTACCAATGCCATTTATATTCTTAAGATCAGATAAGCTTATTTTATAACGTTTTGAGATAGTTGAAAGGTTCTCACCTGTTCTTACTATGTGTTCCCGGGGAGCGTTCTTTGATTGTTCTGGCTCTTCTTCATCTTTACTTTTATCCTCCTCCTCTGGCCCATACATCCCATTCTCATCACTCTTCGCTTTCGCCTCTGCCAACCTTCTGCTTCCGTATAAAAACTAACCCTGTCCTCTTCATCATTATTGCCCTCCTGGTAGAAATCGTTTGCTCATACCTGTGGCACTGCCTTCTTCAAAACTTTCATAGAAAAATTCAGTGATGCCGGTTACGCTTGTGGTCGGTGCAGCCGGGTACTGAATCTCACCACATACATTCATCGTCATGTTTACCGGTGTCGTGCGAATGGAGATATTGATAGTATAAGTGCCCGGCACCACATTATTAAAGTATGCAGCGGTCTGTCCACATTGGGAAAAATAGGTGAGTGTAAGCGTACCAGAGCCGAGTGTTCCACTATAATCGGCATAAACGTTATTGGACCCTGGGTTGGTGGTTCTTCCAAGACTTAGCACAACATTTCCAAATGCTCCTACTGTAAACGTTTTTGATATGGTGTAAGGAGTCATCTGATTGCCCGAAACAGACATGGTAGAGGTACTATAGGTAAACTCACTTCGCTTGGTATTCGAAGCGTTGGTCACTTCGGCTACTGGTAGCGTATTGCTGTATCCCCATTGGTAGCCTTTCGGTACACCACCATTCGATTGCGTAGCATTGATCACTTTACCAGCATCATTAAAAGTTAACTGACTCTCTATAAATTCTGAGCCTCCGTTAGGGTATACTTTAGAACTTGTGAGGTTCAAATGCGGGCCAACCTGCGTGTATTGATTAGTTCCTTTTCGAAGGAGTACGTTATTGACATACTCACGTTCTTCCACCACGGTGCCAGGCATGTTTTTAAAATCCGGATGCACGGGAAAGTACATCGTATTGGGCGCACCAGAGCCGGATCGGAAGCATAAACAAACTCCGTTTTCGCGGTGGAAAGATCACTCGCCACTTTCTCTATTGTTCGTGGTCCATTGTGAAGCGGATTTGTATCGTATGCATAGTTCACCTGAGACAAAACACCATTATCAGTTTGCTTTTCGATAGTAGTTAAAAACCGACCAGAGGTTATGGTATAATCTTGATAAAACGGATAGCCAAAAAGAAGTGGGTGGGGTTTCGTCTGATTCATCCTATTTGCAATCCCAACCCTGCGCGCGGTAATCGCTGTTGGCGTTCCAATTTGTTGCTTGATCGTTTCACTGAGAGAAACTGTAAGATTACTTTGTGTTTTGATGTCTTTGGATTTTAAATCTCCTGAACCGGAGGTTGTCACTACCGGAACATCAGGAAAGTTTCTGGCTCCACCCGGGAAGGTCGGTGCAAAACTGTAGTAAGAGTAAATCGTAGAGCCGTTGCCAGGTTGTGATTCAGTCACTTTATCATATGCGATTGAATAACCAAGAGGTGAATACATGGGAACAACTGGAGCGGAATTAAAGTATTCCATGTACATCCCATTTGAAGATGCTAAGGTGGAATTGATAATGTTATCCTGATCTACAAAAGGCCCGTAATTCGGATTATTGTCAAAGTACAGTTTAGGTTCCTGATACGAAAATTGGCGGGTAATAGCAGTTGCACCAGCATCCTGTTCGGTAATCGTCTTTATTCGTAAACCACCAATCGTTGCGCTTCCTGTACTGTGCGCCTCAAAATCGAAAACGGTTACTCTTCCAAGGGGTGAGTAATCTGGTAGAGCGTACCCGCTTTCATATACGTAATGTCGGGTAAGTGGTCATCCCCGTTGTCAAGGGCGGGCTGTAATTTGCCATTTGAGTTCCATTCTGGAACCATCCATCATTCGACTCTTTACCATTGTAGTATCCTTGTCCATCTCGCGCTAGTGAATAGCGCCATGGAATAGAAGTATTGTATAGGAAGGTATAGGGCGGAAGTTGATTCGCGCCATCGGTTTCAGTAATGCTATTGAGGCGCAACCGCTTTTTGTGTTGCGGAGCATCGTATGGGGAGTAAGTTACGCAACCAAGACATGTCGCTGAACTTATGAAATAATCTTGTCCAAAATCAAACTTCTTATGCAAGCCCGAAGAAGTCACGTCAACTGCAGTAATATATTTTGCAGTTGAATTAGCAGAAAGGTTGTTGGCACGGGAAGCCGTTGAGTAATTAATATCTTCACGCCCGTTTGTTGAAGCAATGAAATCAACTACAGTAACACCCGAAGAAGTAGTTATCTGTTTGATGCGCTTTCCTTGAACATACGAAACAGCAAGTACATAATCCGCTGTGGCTGGGTTTTCACCTGGCACTGTATGATAATAAGTCTGTCCCTTTCGGTTTCCAAAGCAATAGTACTCATCCTCGTAATCAATCTTAATCCAGGAGTTGCCAGAGGGTGATTCAACGCGTGTTAAATACCAGGTGGTATTTGCCACAAGATCATAAAAGTCTGCAAACACGCCATTGGGATCGGCATATGATTTCTCGGTTGCATTCACTCCACCATAATTGCCAAAGTAGTATTTCACACCATCAGGAGTAATCAGCCTCCAGGCAGCAAAGTAGCCTGGTGTGTTAATTGGTTCAACATGTATATCCGTAGCATTTATGAAATGAGCCTTCTTATTGGAGTCAAAAAGAATTTACCTGAGTATCCGTTGACGTTGAAAGAGTATAAATCGGGTTCAAGATCAATGGCCCCTAATGCAGCATCGTGGTACCAGGTAACACAAGGCGAGCAACCCTGATCAATCGTACAGGGAGTGCCAACAGTATCAGCGGGACTAGTATACATTCTCCAAGCGTCCCAAGATTTATTAAAGCAATTATTAATTTCAGGTGGAAAATTACCATCCTTATACCACCCCCATCCGGCCTTATTAGTAATAGCCTTTGTATGAGTGTATCCTTCATCTGGCCCTCCATTTACCGTTCGTGATATCATTCCTCCTGCATTTAAACTCCATCCCAAGCCAATGGGACTGGAAATTTCATCTACTCGAATTCCTGCCGCGTGATAGCTTAAAGAAATAGGAAGTGATAAGTCGCCCTCGTTGATTGTATATAGAGGCACCGAGATATTGGGTACACCAGTGTGATACGAAACAGGAATGTCTGCGTATTTTCCAAGTGAGGAGGCTGTAGGTGAAGGATACACTGGATTAAATACGTTCTTGAAGTTTGTTTGTACTGTAGACTGTGACACGGCCCAAAACTGAACCGTAACCAGTAAAAATATGGAGAGTTTAGCAGTTCGAATAAATCTTAAATGGGAGCTATTTGAAGTAGTAGCATTATAAAATCTTAACGAAAATAGGCTCCAAGTGAATGAATGGGCCTGCTGAGTGAGATTTTTCAAATGGAAATAGTTTAAATGAGTTTTTAATGGCTACACTAAGTTAGTATCTAATTCACAGAAATCCAACCGAGTTTTTAAAACGTGGCTTCTTCCAATTCAAACTTTTATTTGAAAACAGCTACTCGATTCGCAATATTTCTTGCCGTACTTACAGATTGAATCATGATTCCCTCGTTTTATACTTTGTGGCAATATGAAAGAAACATGTATCGAAAGAGGGCGTGCACGGAATTTCAACGGATCATTATCGAAATGCAAAAAGTTTGATGTGAGCAAATTTCAAATGACTTACACAACATCATTTATTTCCGGTGATCTAAACAAGTTCTTACTGAGTAGATGAACTCTAAATACTAAAGGAATTGAGTTGGCAATTTATTCCTTTTAAGAAAGTCGTTACCTAAGAAATTCAAGTTCAATAAAAGTGCAAATCACGTGCAAATAAAAAGCCACTTACAGGTTGTGTTGTAAGTGGCTGTCTTTCAGTGGGAGCTGAGGGGTTCGAACCCCGACCCTCTGCTTGTAAGGCAGATGCTCTGAACCAGGCGAGCTAAGCTCCCTATTTTTAAGGACTGCAAAGGTAAAAGAGAATTTTATTTGTGCAAAAACTTGCGTTTAAAGATGCGAAATAATTGCTTTTTAAGCCCGGCATCTAAACTTTTTAAGGCCGAATTCACTTTTTCAAAGTATAAAACCAGCATTTCAATGAACTACAAACTTTTAGGCCAATCGGGCCTGCGCGTATCAGAACTTTGCCTGGGTACCATGGGGTTTGGTACCGAGTGGAAATGGGGCTGCGATAAGGAGCTGAGCAGGCAAATCTTTGATGCCTATGCCCATGCAGGCGGCAACTTTATCGATACGGCCAATCGCTATACCGAGGGCACTTCCGAAAAATTTGTGGGCGATTTTATTGCCAAAGACCGCGATCATTTTGTGGTGGCCACCAAGTATTCCTTACGGGATAGATCGGGCGATTTGAACTTTGCCGGTAACCATCGCAAAAATTTGATGCGCAGTGTAAAAGAGAGTTTGTGGCGGTTAAACGTGGAGTACATCGATTTGCTTTGGGTGCATGCCTGGGATAGCTGGACACCCACCGAAGAAATTATGAAAGGACTGGAAGACCTGGTTAGCCGGGGCATGGTGCACTACATCGGTGTTAGCGATACGCCCGCATGGGTAGTAAGCCAGGCCAACACAATGGCACAACTGCGCGGCTGGAATCAGTTTGTGGGCCTGCAGATTGAATACAGTTTAATTCAACGCACGGTAGAACCGGAGTTGTTGCCAATGGCCAAAGCATTTGGAATGACGGTAACCCCGTGGGCTCCATTGGGTGGAGGTGTGCTTACCGGTAAATACCTGAAAGGTGATAGGGGCCGGTTGCCGGATTCAAGCATTCGGTTGGGTGAGCGCGCAACGTTGATCGCGAAANAAGTGGTTGAACTGGCTGGGCAATTGGGCGTAACACCGGGCCAGTTAGCCATTAACTGGACGCGCCAGCACAAAGGGCAATCGGTAATTCCGATTATTGGTGCAACTAAAGTAAGTCAATTGGAAGATGTGTTGGGTTGTTTAAAATTTGAAATACCAACCGATGTGATGAAACAGCTCAATGAAATTTCGGCCATTGAGTTACCATTTCCGCACCGGTTTTTGAACGAGCCGGGTGTTTTGGATGTATTGTACGGAGGTGTAAAGAATCAAATGAAAGACAGCCGCTATTCGTAGTTTGAAGCTCCGGTTTACAATAATTGTTTTTATAATAATACCTTGGTAAAGGTGGGCCTTGATCATAAACCTTTCAAATATGAAAAACCTGATCGTAATCTTATCCCTGGGTTTGCCCGGATTGGCATACAGTCAAAACCAACCAGATAGTTTATACATCGTAACCTATACCACCGGCCCCGCGTGGGATGCAAACAAACAACCCAATGAGCAGCCGTGGTTCAAAGAACATTCGGCTAACCTGTCTAAACTAAGAAAGGATGGAGTAATCAAAGCCGGTGCGCGCTATGCGGACAAAGGGATTATTGTAGTAACAGCAAAAACATTAGCCTTGGCTAAGGAAATTATTNTTGCGGATGCCGCAATTGCGAATAAGCTTNTTGTGGCGGATGTACAGAAGTTGAATGTTTTTTATGAAGGTTGCCTGGAACGACCGAAATGATGTTTATTTTGCCGCATGCATAGCGAAAAGAGAATACCAGTAAATGGCGTTGAGATTAGTTACCTGGAAACAGGTGTTGCTGATGCGTTACCGGTAATTTTTATTCATGGCTTTCCCTTCAATAAATTAATGTGGAGCAGCCAGTTGAATGTGCTTGGGAAAAATTATCGGTGTATTGCTTATGATGTACGCGGTCATGGACAGTCGCAGGCAGGCGATACAGATTTTAGTATCGATCTGTTTGCCGATGATCTGCTTGCCTTTCTTGATGTCTTGAAAATAAAAAAAGCGGTTGTATGTGGCCTTTCGATGGGCGGTTACATTGCGCTTAACGCGATTCAGAAGCAACCTGAAAAGTTTGCGGCATTGCTTTTGGTAGATACCCAGTGTGGTGCCGATACACCGGAAGGCAAAGAAAAGCGAATGAAAACTATTTCATTCATTAAANAAAACGGATTGGAAGTTTATGCGGAAGAGTCCCTTAAAAATTTGTTTGCCNCGGCATCATTTCAGGCTCGCAAGCAAGAAGTAACCTTTATTCATCAAGCCATTCTTAGCACACCAGCCGGGGTAATATGCCAGACGTTACAAGCATTGGCTGATCGAAAAGAAAGTTGTGACTACTTACCAAAGGTTAAAATTCCGGTTTGTGTGATTGTTGGCAGCGAAGATAAAATAACACCTCNNCCGGTTGCTCAAAAAATAGCTGATGGCATTGCAGGTTCCAAACTAAGGGTGATTGAGAATGCGGGCCATCTTACAAACATGGAAGCACCGGATGAGTTTAATAAAGTCGTGCTTGAGTTTCTTAACCACATCGGTTCATAGGCTTCTACAAAATCACTTAACCGCAAAGTACACAGAGATACACAGAGGATTACTAAGAAATTCTTTGCGAATCTTCGCGCGCTCTGCGGTTTCACAAGTCGGACATGAATTCTTTAACCACATAGGTTCCACGAAAATCACTTAACCGCAGCGTACACAGAGAGGCGCAGAGGATTACTAAGAAATTCTTTGCGAACCTTCGCGCGCTCTGCGGTTTCACAAGTCGGACATGAATTCTTTAACCACATAGGTTCCACGAAAATCACTTAACCGCAGCGTACACAGAGAGGCGCAGAGGATTACTAAGAAACTCATTGCGAACCTCCGCGAGCTTCTGCGGTTTCACAAGTCGGACATGAATTCTTTAACCACATAGGTTCCACGAAAATCACTTAACCGCAGCGTACACAGAGGGACGCAGAGGATTTACTAAGAATTACTTTGCGAACCTTCGCGCGCTCTGTGGTTTCACAAGTCGGACATGAATTCTTTAACCACATAGGTTCCACGAAAATCACTTAACCGCAGCGTACACAGAGAGGCGCAGAGGATTTACTAAGAATTACTTTGCGAACCTTCGCGCGCTCTGCGGTTTCCCATGCATCAATAAGGCGAAGGGCTCACACTCGTCCAGCCGCCATCTACAACAAGTGTTTGCCCAGTAATATGTCCGGCCTCTGGTGAAACCAAAAACAATGCAGCCGATGCAATGTCATTTGTAGAGGCTGGTTTNCCTATCGGTGTTATTCGTGCCCATGTACTTTCATACTCCGGGTCACTTTTGGTTCGTGCGGTGGCCGTGGCGCCTGGTGCAATCGCGTTTACGGTAATCCCGTAAGGCGATAATTCAATAACTAAATTTTTTNNGCCAGCATTTCCAATGCGGCCTTGCTCATTCCATACGCAGCAAGATTTTTATGTGCCTGATGCCCGGTTACGGATGACATAAACAAAATACGACCACCATGCTTTTGATCGCGCATGTTTCTGGCCGCCTGCTGGGCCANNGGAAAAACTACCGCCCAGGTTCAGGCGCATTACTTTGTTAAAATCATCAGGGGCGTAGTCGAAGAAGTCGCCAAACAAGGTGATGCCGGCATTTGCAATAACAATGTCAATCTTGCCAAAAGTTGTTACGGTTTCACGTACCAATTGCTCAATAAAATTCACATCGCCCCCATCGCCCCCTATTGCCAGGCAGGTTCCTTTCTCTTGTCGGATTTTNTGGGCAGCTTCTTCCGCAAGCGCCACTTCAATATCGTTTAACACAACGTGTGCTCCTTCCAAAGCCAGCCTGCGGCATATCTCCAGGCCAATGCCCTGCCCGGCACCGGTAACTAGAGCCACCTGATTTTTAAATCGCATACGCGTAAAGATTAAAAGTCTGTTACAAGATAGTATTCTTATAGACTTTCATCACCTCTAGAAAGGTTTGTTTTTGAGTTTAGCTGTAAACGGAATCACGGGCTTACCTAAATTGTTTTCATTAATTCCGCACGATATTCTGTAAGGATTCGTGCTTTGGAAAGAAAGCCCAGGTACTGGTTGTTCTTCACTACGGGCAAGTTCCATTGCCGGGTTTCATCAAATTTNTTCAGAATGGCGTGCAGGGAATCTTCCATATCTACCGCGTGTGCTTCTGTCATCAGGTCTTTTACAAGGGTGGTATCGTATAGTTTGTTGTTAAAAATTATTTCACGCACGTGGTCCAGGTGTACAACGCCAACCAATTCGCCCGCACGGGTTACCACCGGAAATGTATTGCGCTTGGAAACGGAAATAACACGCACCAGCAAGCGCAAGCTGTCATCGGGCCTTACGGCAGAAAAAGATTGTTCCAGCAAATCTTGCAGGTTGAGCTTGCTCAATAAGAACTGATCGCGGTTATGCACGGTCATGTTCAGCAGCTTTAAAAGTTTTTACCCTCCATAGAGGGGTTCAAAGTATTTGGCTACGGTTAACCCCAGCGCAGATACAATCATGAGCGGAATAATCAATTCATACCCACCGGTTATTTCGGCAATCAAAAAAATGGCACAAAGTGGCGCGTAGAACACGCCACTTAAAATGCCGGCCATGGCAACTAATGTAAAATTGGTTTCCGGTATTTGTGCTAAACCGGTTAGGTTAACTAACCGCGCAAAGGCAAACCCCAGGTAGGCCCCTACAAACAAGGAAGGTCCAAAGTTTCCGCCATTGCCTCCGCTGCCCAGCGTTAGCCCCACCGCTACCACTTTTATGAACACGAGGGCACTGATAAAGATTAACAGTGTGAAATCATTGTGCAGGTAATTGTACAAAACACTTCCATTGGCAACTTCGAGCGGTTTCAGGTTCGCGAGCATTTTTATGCTCTCGTATCCTTCGCCAAACAACGAAGGGAAGAGCATGAGCAGGCCGGCCAGGGTTAGTCCTCCAATTATTAATTTAGAGCGATTGTTTTTACGTGCGCCAAAGAATTTTTCAGTCCATTCAATTATCCGCGCATAATACAGCGATACAAAGCCGGCCAACACACCCAGTATAATATAGAAGGGGAGGTTGTGGTAGTTGAACGGTTGCTGCAGAGAGAAGGAAAGGATAACATCTTCGGCCAAAATTATTTTGGATAACAGGGCACCGGTTGCGGCCGCAATAATAATAGGAATAAANAGCCCGATGGTTGCATCGGCCAGCAACACTTCCAGGGTAAACAAAACNCCGGCAATGGGCGCATTAAAGGCTGCGGCAATACCGGCCGCTGCTCCGCAGGCTACTAATACGGTACGGTCTTTATAGGGTAAATGAAAATAGTTTCCATAGTTGGAGCCAATGGCCGAGCCGGTGGTTACCATGGGTGACTCTAATCCAACGGAACCACCAAAACCAACGGTAAGTGCGCTGGTGATCATGTGCGAATAGGTTTGATTGGATGGAATTTTGGCAGACTTGCGTACAATGGCATAGCTGATTTCTGCACTTCCTCTTTTAAAAATTCCTTTTAGTCCAAACTTGATATAGATAACCGTTAGGGTAATACCAATGAGCGGGAAGAACGCAAACAGGTAAAATTGTTCGTACGTTGAAGCATAATGATTTACCCACACACCAATGGTGTGTACGATAAACTTCAGCACAATACCCGCCAGCGCAGAAAGCACACCAATAACAATGCACGAAAGCATCATGAACTGGCGGGCACTTAACCGATTGCGGGCAAAGAAGAAAATTTGCCTGATCTTGCGCAGTAAAAATATATTCGCACTCATTACCAATGCAAAGTAAAGGATGCTGGCCTATATGCACACGATATAAGCGATTATCTTAAAACAGAATTTTATTATGGTCATTTGCCCGGTTGCGGTGTGCGACAATTTTCCCCGAAAATTCATATAGCTCCATATTTAATAGGGCAAACCAGCAAGATTGAAAAAACCAATTTCTTTGTAATGTTGTATAACCATTAATTGATCTTGAGGTTATGTTGCTCGAAAAAGAAATCCGGCAGGAAAAATTCAGTTCAGTGTATCACAAGGCTTCGGTTAATATTCTCTATACAGGCAGTTGGCTGTACAATGTTAATTTGAACTATCTGAAGAAATTTGGAATCACTCCCGAGCAATTTAATGTGCTAAGAATTTTAAGGGGTAGTTTGCCAAAACCAATGATGCTGGCAGATATTGCCGCGCGGATGATAGACAAGAATAGCAATTGCACCCGGCTGGTGGAGAAGTTACGCCAGAAGGGATTGGTGAATCGGGAGATTTGTAAAAATAACCGGAGGCAGGTGGATATCTCCATCACGGAAAGGGGGCAACAGGTTTTAAAAAATTGATGCCGATACCCCGGACTGGATACAGGTGATAGAGAAACTAACAAGAACTGAAGCAAAAGAACTGAACCGGATCCTGGATAAACTGCGTGGTTAGTCATGCCATTCTACAACCGGGGTATGTACTTTGTTATGTCGAAGGAATCCCGAAGGCTTACACTCATCAGAGTTAAATCGTTCAGTACCCCACTTTTAAAGTTCGGATTTCCTTTTGCCAAACTTCTCTGATGTAGGGGCCCTTTCTGGTTGTTTTCTTTTCATGTGGCGATGATACCTGAACCTGGCTTTCAAAATAGAGTCCATAAATAGTGACCCGGTATTCACCCGGTCTAATCTCAATAACAAACTTCCCTTCCATTCTCCATTCCAATAGATCAGCGGAGTGTTTTGGTATTTGCGTCCATACCGTTTGCAGTCCACGGTATAATGTTCGATTTCTCCGGCATAACCAATGCCATTGCTTCCAATCGGATTGCGTTGAACATGGCGGGTAAACATTTTGGATTTGAGCATGGAAACAACCTCGCTGCGCAAACTATCTTCTGGCCCCCGTAAGAATAGGTGTATCGCCAAATCAATTCGCCATTCTCAATCTCGAATGAATCATATTTCTGACCAATGGCCGATAGAGCAAATGAAGAGAAAATTATAAGCAGGCTTATTCTAATCATGTTCGGTTTAAGAGCTGCAACCAACACCCAGTTTGCGACAAATGCAACAGATTTGGTGTGGGGCGGTGTCAAAGAGATTGACAGTAAAATATAAGCTTCAGAAAACGATTGAATCCCATTTTTTGATTTAAAATCAGATTAGGCAGGAACAAAAGTGGAATTTTTGTTATGGATAGGTTAAAAAATAAGCATAGTTTATAAAAAATATGATAAAATTTTGAAAATACGATACAATTTTACCCTATTGTAAACGAATACGATAATAAATTTTTAAAAGTAGGTTGATTTTTGACCTAACATTGCGAATTATGTTGGGAATTGTAAAACTTAAACTTAACCTATGAGACGATCAATTATCTACCTTGCCCTGCTGGTGGGTTTCAGCGTACTGGCGATTTTTATGCCGGCTGTACCTACCACCATTAATACAGAAGGCATTAACTCCGGGGATGTGGCCTGGATGTTGGCTGCCACCGCCCTTGTATTATTGATGACCNCCGGCCTTGCCTATTTCTATGGCGGCATGATCAACACTAAAAATATTATCTCTACCATGCTGCAAAGTTTTATTGCTATGGGGGTAATTAGTGTGCTCTGGATTGTGCTAGGCTTCAGCCTTGCTTTTGGCGATTCGCTGGGCGGCTTCATTGGCAACCCGGCTTCTTTCTTCATGTTTCAAAACGTGTTGGACGGAAAGCCCTGGTCGCTGGCGCCCACCATTCCTCTGGTGCTCTTTGCGCTGTTCCAGTTAAAGTTTGCCATCATTACCCCCGCATTGATTACCGGCACGTTTGCCGAGCGGGTTCGCTTCAAGTCTTACATTATTTTTCTGGTATTGTTCTCTATTCTGATCTATGCACCGCTCGCCCATATGACCTGGCATCCGGATGGCCTTTTGTTTCAATTGGGCGTGCTTGATTTTGCCGGGNGTACGGTAGTCCACATGTCGGCTGGCTTTGCTGCGTTGGCAGCTTCTATCTACTTGCGTAATAAGAAGGAGATAAAGGAGGCAATCTCTCCGGCAAACATACCGTTCGTATTGTTAGGCACGGGCCTCCTGTGGTTTGGCTGGTTTGGTTTTAATGCTGGTAGTGCGTTGGGCGCTGGCCCGTTGGCTGCCTCCGCATTTGCTACCACCAACACCGCTTCGGCAGCAGCCGGCCTGTGTTGGGTATTGATGGATTCCGTTCGGGGAAAAAAACCATCTGCCCTCGGATTCTGCATTGGTGCGGTGGTAGGCCTGGTGGCCATCACGCCCGCTGCTGGTTTTGTAACCGTGCCCTCCAGTTTGTTTATCGGCACCATGGCCGCTATCATTAGCAATTTTGTTGTTCATTGGAAATCTAAAACCTCGTTGGAAGACACCCTGGATGTATTCCCTTGCCATGGGGTGGGTGGCGCAGTAGGCATGGTTATGACGGCCTTGTTGGCTAACACCGCTGTAAATGCGGCTAACACAACCGGCAATGGATTACTCTTTGGCGAGTTTGCGCTCTTCAAAGTACACATGATTGCTTTGGTGCTGGTACTTACTTTTATCATAGCCGGGTCATTCCTGATTTTGAAAATCACAGACTGGATTTCGCCTATGACGGTGAGCCGGGAAGAAAGACTGATCGGATCGGATTACAGTCAGCATGGCGAGAATCTGCATCCCTATCAACCCAAAGAAGAAGCAGCGGCTGCCTGAATCACCAAAGCGTCCCGGTGGGTGTAAGAGACCCGGGCCGGGACCACTTCAGCTTATTGTTAAAAAACACATTCAAAGTTATGAAAAATAATACATTGGGATTGGAACGCATTGCCGTTTTACTGATCCTGCTGATTGCTTCGAATATAGCACGGGCTCAGGAAAACCTCGTAGTGGCGTCTGCTGTTAAACCAATCGTAAAAGAAGATCCCATCATTACAGAGGGTGATAAGGCTGCGGCCAAAGCCCGGGAAGAGGAAGAATCTGAACCTGCATTTTTCTTGTCGGGAAGTTTGGACACCTATTTTCGCACATCATTCAATACACAAAACGCCTATTATAATGATGCCTATGCATCTGCTACATCTTTTGCCGATCTGAAGGGATTTGGATTAGGGATGGTTAACCTGATTGCCTCATATAGTGGTGATAAGGCCGGCTTTACGGCCGATTTAGTATTTGGCCCGCGTGGGCAGGCGGCTGTATTTGGTACCGCTTCGGGTCAGGCCATAATTAACCAGGCCTTCGCGTATTACAAATTCTCAGATAAGGCAACATTGAACTTAGGTCAGTTCAATACTNTTTTGGGATATGAAGTTATCTCACCCACTGTCAATTTTCATTACTCAACTTCTTATCTCTTTTCGTGGGGGCCATTCAATCATACCGGTGCCCGTTTGGATGTAGCCTTACCGGGCGGATTGGTAGCCAAACTTGCTTTAATGAATCCAACTGACATTGTGGAGTTTAATCCGGTCAATACATTTACACTGGGTGGCCAGATCGGAAAGACTTCAGACAAGGGCGGTATTTGGTTAAACTTCCTGTATGGCGATCAGGATGGAACACTCGACTCAAAAACAGTACAGCCCAACGATGTATCGGCTGGAAATCTCTTTCAGNGGGATATAACATTTGGGTATAGCCTTACCGAAAAGTTCTATCTCGGTTTCAATGCCTCCATGCAACGTGTAGCAGCCGGAGAGAAAGCGGATCTTAATGGCGACATTGCAGATGTTACCGGTGAGGCGGCCTCCTTCGCAGGCTTTGCCGTGTATCCTAAATTTTCATTTTCCGAAAGTTTTGCCCTGGGCTTACGTGCAGAATATTTCTCGGTGAGAAATGATCATCTCGGAATTTTGNGTACAGATGCCGGAGGAAAGGGTTCGGTGATGGAATTCACGCTTTCCGGAAATTATAAGGTTGGCGGGTTGACCTTAATTCCTGAGGTGCGCGTGGATAAGACATCAGAAACCTCATTCTATAAAGGAACAGATGAANAAAATCTGATGCCGTCTTTAACACTGGCAGCTGTTTATAAATTTTAGTTTGATCTTAAAAGCACACCTATGTCTAAAACAAAACTTGAGTACATCTGGCTGGACGGCTACATGCCCACCCAAAGCCTGCGCAGCAAAACAAAAATTGTANAAAACTTTAATGGCACCCTGGAAGAATGCCCCATGTGGTCGTTCGATGGAAGCTCTACCGAACAGGCCNCCGGCGGCTCAAGCGATTGCTTGCTTCAACCCGTAGCGCTATTCTCTGATCCCGCACGGAAAGATGCTTACTTAGTAATGTGCGAGGTATTAAGTCCCGATGGCACTCCGCATCCTACCAATGGCCGCGCTACCATTGAAGATGATGACCGCGACTTCTGGTTTGGTTTCGAACAGGAATATNTTTTGTGGAACCCGGACACAAACAAGCCGTTGGGGTTTCCGGAAAACGGATACCCAGCACCGCAAGGCCCATACTATTGCTCTGTTGGTGCCAAGAATGCATTCGGTCGATCTATTATAGAAGAACATCTTGATTATTGCCTTGCTGCCGGCATTAATGTTGAAGGTATTAATGCAGAAGTGGCCNCCGGCCAGTGGGAGTTTCAAGTGTTTGCCAAGGGGGCAAAAGAAGCGGGCGATCAGGTTTGGGTGGCGCGTTATTTATTAGAACGCACAGCCGAAAAATATGGTGTAGCCATTAACTGGCACTGTAAGCCTTTGGGCGCAACCGACTGGAATGGTTCAGGAATGCATGCCAACTTCTCTAACTCGCTGTTGCGCGAAGCCGGATCAAAAGAAATTTACGATAGGGTATGCAAAACATTTGCACCCTATGTAAAAGAACACATTGCCGTGTATGGTGCCGATAACCACTTACGGTTAACCGGCAAACACGAAACGCAAAGTATCGATAAATTCTCGTATGGTATTTCCGACAGGGGCGCATCTATCCGCATTCCGATTGCCACCGTTGAAAACGGTTGGCGGGGATGGCTGGAAGATCGCAGACCCAACTCGGCAGCTGATCCGTACAAAGTGGCGGCTCGCATTATCACAACTGTGAAAACTGCGGACCAACCAGAACCGGTATTGGTTGGCATGAATGGTAACGGAAAAGGGAGGTAGTCTTTTCCGTGTGTGAAGTGAAAGGAGAGGTGCAAGCTTCTCCTTTTTTGTTTTTAGATTTTTGAGTTCTTTGATTTATGTTTCAACAGGAGTTTGTAAAAGCTTTGGAAAGATACACGCTGCCAGCAGGTAATAATTTAGTTGCGGAAGTACAGAAGGCTTATACACAACCCGGTCGGTTTTACCACACGCTGAAACATCTGGATCATTTAGTTGCTGAATTAAAGCCAATACAAGATCAGTTTAGTTGTTGGGCTACTGTGGTGTTTGCCATTGCCTACCACGATTTTGTATATAACTCTGCCCGAATGGATAACGAAGAANAAAGTGCGGCTGTGGCCGTAATACGATTGAAAGAAATTGCTTTTCCGGAAACAGAAGTGGAGCGTTGCAAGGTATTTATCCTGGCAACCAAAAAACACGAGGCTGTTAACCGCGAGGTTGATTTGTTTACCGATGCCGACCTGAGCATATTAGGCGCGGAGCCTGAACGCTACCACCACTATGCAGCCTGCGTACGAAAAGAATATTCTAGCTATCCCGATTTGTTGTACAAGCCGGGCCGTAAANAAGTGCTGCTGCATNTTTTGGAGATGAAGCGAATTTTTAAGACCGGTGAGTTTTATGAAAAGTATGAACGCAACGCCAGAAGAAATCTTCAACGTGAATTAGAAGAATTATCCTGAGATCAATACCTGCGAAACAAACGCTTAAACTTCCACCACAAACCCCGCGGACTGTATCTCCGCACAGACACCGCGCCTCCTACTACAATTTCACCTAAAAGCATTTCCACATCCGGCTGCATTACGATTTTAAGATTGCGCGTATGCTGATATGGATTAACAGGTACTTCAACGGTTTTTAATCCAATAAAGGAAACAATCAATGTTTCATTTGCGTGTGGATGTTCAATTGTTAATTCAAACCGGCCGTTTGCATCGGTAACGGTTCCATCTGCAAATCCTTTGCGTACTATATTTACACCGGGCAACCCAAGCGAATCCGAATTATCTAACACAACCCCNGAAAGGGTAATAGGTGTTTCCATTTCTTTATGGAGTTTCGTTTTATTTTGTTTGATTACTTCTTCCTGGGGCGTAACGGTTGTTCTTTGGGCCCCGGCCTTTTCATGGCCCAGTAACATCAAAAATGCAACAAATGCTGCCCACGCTGAGTGTGATTTGGTAGTTCGGGTTGCGGAATAAGTTTTTAATTGGTGTTGTTTAAATCTTCCACACGTAGCCTGTGTGCTGTGTTTAAAATACTGCTTGATTTCATCATCCGTCCACGTTGTAAAATCGATTACTTCTTTCTGGCAGGCCCCGCAAAATTTTCCTTTTGTGTGGGCGTAAAGTTGTTCCAGTTCTCATGGCATGGTGTGGGTACGGCAAGGGTAAACTTTTTCATGGTCAGGCTTTTGGTGTTGAGATGCCAGACCCGTTCAATTTCCATAAAACCTTTTATTAAATTTCAGAAGTTATCTGAACCAAATGGACCCGGGCCGAAGAATAATTACGCTTTCAATCATTGCCAGTAACCTGGTTGTTTTTGTTGTGTGCTGGTACACCATCGGAACATTTAACGATCCTGAATGGACTAAAGGATTGCTTTACAATGGTGCTGAATTTGCGCCTCTTACTTTAGATAAGGAATGGTACCGGGTTATTACACACCTGTTTTTGCACGGCAGTATCTACCATCTGGCCTTCAACATGTATGCTTTGTTTACCGTAGGCAGTGAGGCAGAACGGTTGGTGGGCGCACAAAAATTTTTATGGATTTACTTCCTGTGTGGCATTACTGCAAGCTTGGCCAGTTTATATTTCAATTTGTTTACGGTTGGTGTGGGTGCTTCGGGTGCCATTTTTGGGTTATTCGGTTTTATGCTTACAGTACAAATTGCGGAGAGTAAANAAGACGACCGCCCGGTTGCACCGCTGGTAGTTAACTTTCTGATATTCCTGGTTGTAAATTTTTTGTTTGCTACCGTGTTGAATGCAGACAATGCTGCCCACATGGGTGGACTTGCCGGTGGGCTGATTATTGGGATAGCCACCATTCTTAGCGGGTCTTCTTATCGGGAAATAAAAGTAGAATACCTCGTATTGATTTTGTCGATAGCCGGTTTCGTGGTATTACCCNGGTACCAGGTTACATATTTCAAATTTTTTCAAAGTGTGCTGGCAACGGAAGATTCAATGAATACACTCTTTCGTAAGAAGGATATTTCTGATGAAGCATACCTGAAGTATTTTGAAAAATTCGGTTTTTATTGGGATAGTACCCGTGCATTACTGGATGCGCAGTCCTATGTCCCGGAAGTATTGCATCAGGATACAGCGCGCTTGAAGCGATATATTTATCTGCGAAAGCAAGAAAACGATTTCCGGATTCGAATGATCAGGAAGGAAAGTTATCGCTACATGGATAGTATTGAATGGAGCCACCAGCAAATGCAATCTTGTTTTCCGCTCGATTATCCACTTACACAACTGGTGCCTGTGCGCGAGCCGGAAACAGATTCTGTCGCAGCACCAAGGTGGCATGCAGTTAAAACCTGGTATAACGAAGCGTGGGAAGAAATACCGGGTCCGCCGNGGGCATTTTACAGGCTGGGGCAGCAAGATTCTTTGGGGAGATGGCAGGGGCTTGCGATAGATTATTACANNGGCTCAGGGCTTGTTCAAATGAAAGGATCTTTTAAGGATGGACGAAAAGACGGAGTGTTTCTGTATTACTCCGATCATAACACCTACGAAGCCGCTGGCCGGTACAGCCAGGGAGAACCCGTTGGCAAATGGGAAAATTTTCATCGAAACGGAATCTTAAAAAGTGAAGAATATTTTAGACGGGAGTACTTCATGAAAAACCTGTGGGACTCAACCGGGCAGCTCTTGATTCAGAATGGAGAAGGTACTTATACGCATTACTATGATAACGGGGTGCTGGCCGAACAGGGAGAATATCACGAAGGAAAAAAGGAAGGTGTTTGGCGGGGCTATCACTCCAATGGGCAGCCTTACTTTGAAGAATTTNTTAGCAAAGGCCGTTTGGTACAAGGCAGAAGCAGTACACTAAACGGACAACGATTTGTGTACGATGCCAGTAGTNTTTTTCCAATCCCCGAAGCAGGGTATCCTTACTTCAATAACTACCTGAAAGAAAAAGCAACGGCATTGGGGTTATCCACCNCGNGGATGGTAAAAGTTAGTTTTCTGGTAACCATAAATCGTGTGCTTACCGATTTTCAGATTGATAAAAGTCTTAATCCCCAAGCCGATTCATTGGCCGTGGAGTGGATAAAATCCGGGCCGGCCTGGTTACCGCCTCGCGAACACGGTCATATTATGCAAAGTGGTTGGGCCTTTGTAACCGTAGAATTTTAACCGGTTATTCGCTGCGCAACGAACTAGCCGGATTTGCACGCGCTGCTTTCAACGCTTGCGTACTTACAATCAGCAACGCAAAGGTTAAGGCAATCACGCCTGTTACCGGAAATATCCACCAGGCCACCGCAGTGCGAATGGTGTAGCGCTCTAAGTAGTTGGTTAGGGCCCACCAGGCCAATGGCGATGAAAGCACAAACGCAATAATTACCAGCACCGAAAAATCTTTAGACATTAATCCCACCAGGTTGGGTACCGATGCTCCCATCACTTTGCGGATGCCAATTTCTTTGGTGCGTTGTTCGGCCGTAAATGCTGCCAGCCCGAATAAACCCAGCCCGGTAATTACAATGGTAAGGATGGCAAACAAACTGGCCAGCGTACTGGTAAGATTGATCGTAGTAAATTTNTTCTGAAACTCCTGGTCGGCAAACCGGTATTCGAACGGATAGGCCGGNGCATACTTTTCAAATACACTTTTCACGGCCTGGATAGAAGCCTGCAGGTCGTTTGTTTTNTTCAGACGAATGGAAACCGAGCCACCCCAATCCATCAGAATCATAAACATGGGCTTAACGGGTTGAAACGGAGAGCCCATGAGCACATCATCTACCACCCCAATCAGGTTGCGTTTATTGCCCCACAATTCGAGTTCTGTGCCAAGCGCATCTTCCTTCAGTCCCATTACTTCCATAGCCGCTTTATTAACAAGAATAGCAGATGAATCGCTCTTGAACTCTTCAGAGAAATCGCGGCCTTCAAGCAGTTTGATGCCCATCGTTTTGGTGTAGTCGTATTCGGTAGTAATGGTAGTAAAGAGCACACGCAGTTCTTCGGGTTTGCCCGGCCAACCTAAAAAGTTATTGGAGTTGATATTGGTAATTTCGCTATTGGCNCGGGTTACGGCCTCCACTACGCCTGTGTTTAGAAGTTCGGCTTTAATAGATCGATAATTTTTNTCAACTTCATTGGTGTACGAAACAGCTATCAGATTTTCCTGATCGTAGCCCAACGTGCGGCCCTTTACCAATTGTATTTGCTGATAGATCACAATCGTTCCGATAATCAACAGGATTGAAAATCCAAACTGAAGTATTACCAGGATTTTTCTTGGCAAACTGGTGCCTTTGCTCAGCGCAGGTTTTCCTTTTAAAACTTTTACCGGTTGGAAAGAAGAAAGATAAAATGCCGGGTAGCTACCGGATATTATACCCACTAACAGAACCATCCCGAATGAGGCAATCCAAAATTGAGAGGAGGCGTAATCGATAAANAGTTTNTTATCGACCAGGTTGTTATAAAANGGCAACAGCACCTGTGCGGCCAGTACAGCAATCGCGAACGCGATAAAGGCAATGAAGGTAGATTCGCCAATGAATTGTAATATAAGTTCCCTGCGTCTTGATCCTACGCTTTTGCGAACCCCCACTTCGCGGGCTCTGCGTTCGCTGCGGGCGGTAGCCAGGTTCATAAAATTGATGCACGCAATGATGATAATAAACACCGCAATGAGGGTGAACATCTGCACGTAATCATTCATGCCNCCGGTTTCTACTCCGTTATCAAAGTTGCTGAACAAGCGCCAGCGTTCCATTGGGTATAAAAANTATTCGGGTTTGGTGTCCACTTCGCCATGTTCCTGCAACATCATTTTTACACTGCTCTCTACATCTTCATGATGGGCAGGGTCATTTAATTCGGCAAACACCTGAAAGGAATAGTTGCCCCAGTTAGTCATGTTGTCGCGTATCCATTGGTTATTTTGTTCGCGAAATTTCCAGGGGATCAGAAAATCGAACTGGAAGGTGGAGTTGCCGGGAACATCCTTTAAAATACCGGTTACTTTCAAATCGTATTCGTTGTCGAGTTGTATTACTTTGTTAATCGGGTCTGCATCGCCAAACAATGCTTTGGCGGTGGATTCGGAAATAACAATGGAGGGCGGTGCGTCCAGTACTTGTTCGGCAGTACCCACCACCAGGGGAAATTCAAACATTTCCAGAAACTCTTCGCTAACCCAATAGCCTTGTTTGATCAAACGGTTTTCGCCTACGGTAACCAGGTGTTCGCCACCCCAATCGGTAACAGCCATGCGGGCAATGTTGCTGTTGGCCGTTTTAAATGCTTCGTAGGTAGGGAGNGGTACGCTCGTCCAGGCGCTGATCTTACCATCGTAGTGCGCACGAACCCACACCTGGTAGAGGCGATCGGCCTTGGGAATAAATTTATTAAAACTGGTTTCGTCAGCCACCCACAGCAGGATAAGGATGCTGCACGTGATGCCCAGCGCCAGGCCCGCAATATTAATAAAGGAGTAAAATCCGTTTTTAAACAGGTTGCGCACCATTACTACAAAGTAATTTCTGAACATAACTACGTGGGGTTAGATCGATAGTACTGGCAAAGCCGAAAAAGGTATCGGCTAAATGCAAGTTTTTACAGATCGAAGCGCAGCCCAACTAGTTGCAGGGAAAGAGAAATTTTTTTGCAGGCGCAAAAACTGTTCGTAGTTGAACAGGGCGATGAGAGAACCGGACAACTACCGGTCGGGCATTACCAGGGCCAGGATAAGATAAAGCAGCAGGCCCGTTCCGAAAAACAGAAAGCCTACAATAAAAATAATTCGCATTACGGTAGGATCAAGATCGAAATAGTTAGCCAGGCCGCTGCAAACCCCAAATAATTTTTGTCGCCTTTAACCAATCGTTTTGCCATAGCGTTTTTTTCATCGAATATAAGAAAAATTGTGCCGATGTAACACTATAGGTATCGAGGCCACCCACCCGGATGGTTTTGTTTATATAATCCATACCATTTGCAGATGGGATATAGCACGAGCACTACACTCAGCCAGGCCACGTAGGTCCAGCCAATAGAATGGCCTACACCTGGGGTAATGCCNCCAAAAGATTTTGAAAAATGAAAGTCAATATCCCATAGGGAGGCNCCGGTTTTTATAATAAAAGCAACCAGTGCGGCCGTGTGTATAATTAAGAAGTGTAACAGAAAATAAAATAAGGGCACTTGTCCAAAAACAATAAAGAATGAAAGTCTTTTAGGGGCACGTTCCCACGCAGCCAGTAGCAATAGCATGGGGCCAAGTGTCATGAGTGTAAATAACAGCGATACCGGGTACTTGGTTGTATTGAGGAAACTCAANAAGGTAAGATCCATGCTGGAATATTTTTGCCAGGGGCCTGGNTCGCCATACAGATTAAGCAAACGCAAACCAATAAATAAAATGATGGCACCACCCCCGCTTTGTACTAACCATCGCATGCGGGTTGGGGCATCGTAGTGCGTGTAAAGTTTTCCGGTACAATACCCAACCAGCATAATGCCCAACCAGGGAATAATGGGATAGGAAATTACAAATGCCACCGAGGGCGATGCAGCAATAAACCCGGTCTTCATCAGGATTGTCCACGGTACAAAAAGGAATTGGGTGGGGTTAACAGGAATTTGTGCAAGCGCATCATGAAAGAAGATGATCAACAAGCCGATGATTAGATTCCATTTTAATGGAAGGTAAACAAGCCCAGCGAGTAAAATCATACACCACCCAATTACCCACAGCACCGTCAATAAAGTGACATCATAATAGAAGTTGAAAAAAGGAAAGCGCGGAGCACGACCAGTTCAAGAAAAACAAGCCACAGGCCCCGGGTTAACAAGTATCTGGAAAGTTCTTGAGTGGTTTTTGCTACCACGAATAAAAGCAGAGGTGCCGGCCAGAAATACAAATGCAGGGGCACAAAAGTGTGTGATCCATCGGGTAAAAATACGAGTGGAGTAGTTTTATCTAAATCAGTAGGGCTGTATAATAGAGCATCGGCATGAAAGAAATCGCGCGTATGGTCAAGCGCCATAATGACCATGGCGAGGCCTCGTACCAGATCTATTGTGTTTATTCGTTCCTGGCGGAGGGGTGTTTGCATAAGCGAGTATAGACAAAAGTGATTTTGGATTTAAGTTGTGGCATAACTACCTGACTAAGATCCTTTGTGCGTACATACTGATTTGATCTATGCGTTCCGGTTTTTCTGCTGTATTTTTGTGCCTATGAAAAAAATCTGATCCTGATTGGTTTAGTCGGGTTGCTTGTTNTTTATTCTTGCTCATCAAACAAAGAACAACAGCAAACCAGTGAAACTGACTCCCTCCGCATCCACTACAACATCCGCAGTTTGTGGCCGCACGACCCCGAAGCCTTTACGCAAGGGCTGCTTATTCACAACGGGGAGTTGTTTGAAAGTACCGGCCAGTTTGGTACTTCGTGGATTGGTATTGTGGACATCAACACCGGAAAAGCGGATAAGAAAGTGGTGCTGGACAAACAATACTTTGGCGAAGGCATTGCCATCCTCAACAACAAAATTTTTCAACTTACCTGGCAAAACAAAGTGGGCTTTGTCTATGATCTGAAAACGTTTAAGCAACTTCGCGAATTCCGGTTCGATTCGTTTGCAAAAGAAGGCTGGGGCCTTACCCACGACAATGTAAACCTGATTATGAGCGATGGTACCAACAAATTGCATTACCTGGATACCGTTACGCTGCAGGTTGTAAAGTCAGTAAGTGTTTCCGATGAGAATGGCCCCGTTAAAAACCTGAATGAACTGGAATACATTGAAGGATTTGTATTCGCTAACGTGTGGCAAACCAACCTGATTTTAAAAATTGATCCGGCAACGGGAAAAGTGGTGGGCCGGATTGATCTTTCTAAGTTAGCCAGCGATGCGCGCAAAGCCAGCCCGCAGGTGGATGTGCTGAATGGAATTGCCTGGCATCCGGACACGCGTTCTNTTTTGGTTACCGGANAAAACTGGCCCAACATTTACATCTTAAAAATTGATTGATCCGATGCAATCGGCACGATTACTATTTGTTTTCCTGATTGCTTCGTTACCGTGTTGTGCCCAGCCCTTCATCCAGATTTTAGGAGTGGCCCAGGATGGAGGTTACCCACACATGGGTTGTGAAAAATCCTGTTGCGAACCTGCCTGGAAGGACACTTCCAAANAACAGTGGGTGGTTTCCCTGGCGTTGGTTGATCCGGCCTCGCAGCAGTGGTGGTTGTTTGAAGCTACGCCCGATATCAAAGAGCAACTGCACGCCTTTCAGCAAAGTACAAACGGAGTTTATCCGTATTTACCGGCCGGCATTNTTTGTAACGCATGCACACATGGGGCATTACACAGGTTTAATGCAGCTTGGCCGCGAAGCGNNTTGGGCAGCAAAGAAGTGCCTGTTTATGCATTGCCGCTTTTTGAAAAATACTTGCGCACGAATGGCCCGTGGTCGCAGTTGGTAGCGCTTACTAATATTGAACTCAAACAACTTCAGCAGGAGCAACCGGTACCCCTTACCAATACCATTCAGGTTACGGCTTTCACCGTTCCGCATCGCGATGAATTTTCGGAGACAGCCGGGTTTAGAATAACGTTTGGAGGCAAAAAAGTTTTATTTATTCCGGATATTGATAAGTGGGAAAAGTGGGTGGTAAAAATTGAAGAGGCGGTGCGGGCAACCGATGTAGCGTTGCTGGATGCTACTTTCCTTACGGCAACCGAGTTGCCCAATCGCAACATAAAGGAAATTCCACATCCGCTGGTAGTTGAAACGATGGCTCGTTTTAGCGCAGAACCAGAATTGAAANAAACGCATTTGGTTTATACACTTCAACCACACCAACCCNCTTCTGTGGAACAAAACCGAGCAGGANAAAATCCGCACGCAGGGATTTCAGGTAGCTGAAACAGGAATGATCATTCGGTAAGTATTTTATAATACTTCGTTACAAGGTTTACACCGGTTCCTTCCGTTTTGTTCTCCAGGTGGTATATTGGTAATTTGAGGCCGCATGCAAACCCCGACTTTAAAAAATTTGCCAGCCGATTCCTGAACACAACCTCCAGCCATGTGTTTTTAACAGGCAAGGCCGGAACGGGCAAGACCACCTTTNTGAAAAGCCTGGCTGAATACACACACAAGAATTTTATTGTGGTAGCTCCAACCGGCATAGCCGCATTAAATGCGGGAGGAGTTACCATTCACTCACAGTTTCTAATTCCACCGGCTACATTTATTCCCGATCGCTACCTGCCCGAAAATCTGACTGCCGGGNGTCGCTACATCAACTCCCAAACCCTGGCGCGCAAACATCCGCTCAGCAGCGAACGANAAAAAGTATTGCGTGCTATTGATCTGCTGGTGATAGACGAAGTAAGTATGCTGCGGGCCGACCTGCTTGATGCCATCGACTATCGGATGAAGGCGGTACGCGGAAATTTTTCGCAAAGTTTTGGCGGCACACAAGTGTTGTTTATTGGTGATTTGTTTCAGTTACCACCGGTAACCCGAAATGATGAACAAGAGTTGATGAGCCGGTATTATGCTTCGCCCTGGTTTTACGAAGCGCTTGCGCTAAAAGATAATCAGCCGGTGTATATTGAGTTGGATAAAATCTATCGCCAGCAAGACGATTCATTTATTTCCATTTTGAATAACCTGCGCAACAGCACCATCACAAAGGCTGATGTCGAAACACTTAATAGCTGCTATCATACTCCTGAACAGATTGAACAGTTGAAGGAAGTAATCACGCTTACCACCCATAATTATAAGGCGGATCAATTGAACCGGCAGGCCCTGGATAACCTGAAAACGGAAGCGCATTATTTTGATGCTTTTCTGGAGGGCGATTTTCCAGAGAGCATGTACCCGGTGCTACCACACCTCGAACTAAAAGAAGGTGCGCAGATTATGTTTGTACGAAACGATACCAGTGCAGAGAAANAATATTTTAACGGAAAGCTGGCTACCGTTACCCGCATTGATGAAGATGAAGTATGGGTACTTATGGCAGGCACGCACGAATCGTATCAATTAACACGCGAGCGATGGGAAAACAAGAAATACTCGATTGATAAAACAAATCACATTTTAAATGAAAACGTGGTAGGTTCATTCGAACAGTTTCCAGTAAAATTAGCATGGGCAATTACCGTGCATAAAAGCCAGGGACTTACTTTCGATAAAGCCATCATCGATGTGGCTTCCGCTTTTGCGGAGGGGCAGGTGTATGTAGCCCTATCGCGCTTACGCTCCCTGAACGGGTTGGTATTGCGGTCCAAAATTAATCCCGAAGTGGTTCGCACGGATAACAACATAAAATCATACACCAGCCAGGCACATCAACCGGAAAAACTTACCACGGTAATTGAGCAACAACAACGTATTTACATTGCTGAATTACTGGCAACCGCGTTTTCGTTTGATGGCGTGTTGAAAGAGATCAACTACATTGAGAAAAACAAAGAGCCCGGGCGGCTGGAAGACCCCACCATGAAACCGGTGCTGGTGCAGGTGGTGGAGGCCCTGGTAAACGAAGCCGGAAATACCGAAAAGTTTCGCAATCAACTTCAGGGATTGATTGCCCAATCGGCATACGAACAATTATTGGCCCGAATTGAAAAGGGAAGTGCTTATTATAGTAAGCTGGTGTTCGATCAATTGCGGTTGTTGCTCCACTACATGGAAGTAGTAAAACACCGGAAGCGGGTAAAAACATACCTGGCACAACTGCAGGAGATTGATCAACTGCTTTCGCGGAAGCGGATGGAATTGCACCAGGTGCATTTGATTGTTTCGCAGATTTTAAGCGGAACAGAGTTGTTTGATTTACGGGCGGTAAGACTTTCGCTGGAAGCAGACCGAATGCAGTTGCTGAAAGAAATCAATCCGATGCCGGTAGAAAAGAAAACTAAATCCAAAGGCAAGCCGGGTAAGAAAAAGAATGCCGATAATAAGAACACCTACGCTGTTACGTTGGAGATGTTTAAAAGCGGCATGACCCCGGAAGACATTGCGAAAGAACGCGGCTTTGTACTAAGCACCATTGAAGGTCATTTAGCTAAAGCGGTAGAAACCGCCCAGTTGGAGATTGAAGCGTTTATGAAACAAGATGAGGTGGCCGAGATAATGCGTGCCATGCAGGAACTTCCTGAGTCTTTTGTTTCCAAAGAATTATACGACAAACTGAATGGCAAGTATGGATATGGCAAGTTGAAAGCAGTAATGGCGCACACAAAAATTCAACGCAAGGAAGCGTGATAATTTCATGCCCGAACATAAAACAATTTGTACTTACAAAAATAAACTTCAAAAATCTGATCATGAAAAAGTTTATGCTTTTGCTGCTTTTGGGCGCTACCGTTGCGCAGGCTCAACCCAATGATTACACCAGCGATGTTAAATCAGTTGAGGCAATTATCCACGCGTTATACGATGTGATTTCGGGTGAGNCGGGAACTCCGCGCGATTGGGATCGCTTTCGTTATTTGTTTAAGCCCGAGGCCAAGCTCATTCCCTCGCGCAAGGACGACAAAGGAAATTTTGATCTGCGCATGCTCACTCCGGAAGATTATGTGCAATTGTTTTCCGCCCGCATCAACACAGGTNTTNTTGAGCGCGAGCTAAGTAGAAGGGAAGAGGCATTTGGAACGGTAGTGCATGTATTCAGCACGTACGAAACCAAAGAGAAAAAGGATGGCCCCGTAACGAACCGAGGTATTAATAGTATTCAGTTGTTTAAAGATAAAGACCGCTATTATATTGTGAATATCTTCTGGTGTGCCGAAAGTTTAGGATTTCCGTTGCCTGATAAATATTTGAAGTAACAGGTGGAACAATAAAGCCCATTGGGGCGATGCGGCCGGATGGTCCAGACCCTGTTGGTTTATTTGTTTTTCAAAGCGTTTTTGATAAGTTTTTCCAGTTGCCTCTGATCAATGTCGGCCAGTTTGTTTATGTAAAGACAGCCCACACCGGTTTTGTGCTTGCCTAATTTNTGGAGCGTTTCCTTGTGTTGGCTAATGTCGAAAGTAAGGTATAAAGAAAGGTTTGCTTTACGGGGCGAGAATCCGATCAGAAACCAATCTACCTCCCTGCCTGTTTTAGGGCTTTTGTATCGCTTATTGCCAAAACCTATAAGCGAAGCACCCCACATTTTCGGTTCCTCCCCACTAATTTTCTTCATCATGTTTAGAATGGCAAAACTGTCTGCCCGTTGCTGTTCGTTGTTCACTTTATTAATGAAACTTTCAACACTTACCGCTGTGGGTTGTGTTTTAATTTTTGCCAGCTTACTCATAAGTTTTAGGCGTGATGGGTTGTTAATATTTTCAGGCTTTCGTTATGCTTATCTTCTGCAAAGAATTCTGAGTTTGATTTCGGTTTGGTTGTAGCGTATTAGGTTTTATCAAAGCAAGCCGGGCATCAAGTCTTTCGTTTTGTCTTTTTGTATTGACGAAAGTCGGGCATCCGTAACACGGGAATCGCTTGAAAAATCAAAGTTGAATATAGTACAAAAATTTCAAAGAAGTTCGGAACCCCGCTTTTGGCAATACTATGCTGTGTGCTGCCTTTTTTGCTGTCAATGCACTGCAGTAACATTTACCTTTTTATTCCCTTTAAGTTAAGGTCTATGTTCCTGTACTTTGCTTTGTTATCATATTGACTGATTATTTCCAATATGTCATAGTCAATAAAATTACATTCGCTGCCGTCTATCGTCAATTTGCTATTTTCAGGTACATCGTCTAATGTTTTTCGTAGGTTGAGGCGCACCTCGTCAGGTACAACTGGCGAGGCCGTCTACTCGATTAGCGGTTCGGGCTTCTTCTTTCGTTACTGTCCACATTCCTTCTTCCATTGTTTGTAATAGTTTTGAAGCCCTGTCCGTATGCCACCCTGAAAGTATTTTCCGCAATTCAAAGTGTTGATTAATTTCTCTATATCCTTTGCGTGGTCAGTGTCCCAATTTAGTTCTCTAACAAGATAAGCACCAACAATGTCTGCATTTAGAGAGTCTTCATATTTATGCAAAGCCAGTATGTATGTCTTGGCTTGTTCTTCGTCTGATGGATGTGAAATTCCTGTTGACATATTTATGCTTCCTGTCAAGTCCTGCATAGCCTTTTTAACTATACAAGTTGGTTCTGGATATGTTGCAACTTCTTGTTGATTTCCCCTTATTTCAATCGGATTCCAAGTCTGCACCCACTTGTCTAAACCGTCCGCAAGCCAAGGTATAGCAATTATAGCTTTTACAGAATAATAGTCGTCAATAGGAAAAACATCATCATTGTCAAGTCCGCAGGTAATTACAATTTCAGAAGGAGTGTAGCTGTCATTGTATGTCTTTTTAGTTTCAAACTTAAAAACAGGTTTACAGTTTTTAAAAGTTGTTCCTTTGAATAATTGTTTCTCAACGTCCCTGCCAAAAATTCTTTCAAACCAACCAGTATTCTGTTTAGTAAACACTAACAAAACCACTCTTTTTATTTCTGAGTCATTGTCAGCAAGTTTACAAGCATACTGCATTGCTTCTCTGTATGCTTCATCGTCATTTCCACTTGTCGCTATAAAAAATCTCAGTTTGCTCATAAGTCTTGGTTACTATTATTGTTCACGGGGTCGTCTTTAGCCTGACCGCTAATGTACTAACGGTTTTGGTATTGCCGAAGGCGGGGATTTTTAGCATCCCGATAGCTATCAGGATTCAATCGAAGGATGAATGTTGAACCTTGCACAAATGTCATATCCCTGCCTGCCGGGAAGCCGTTCAGCCCGCATTTGGCAATACCATGTGTGTGCCCAGCATGGCACAACTGTTTTCCAGACGAGAAAATAGTTTGATTAACCCAAGGGTGCACATACAGAGGCATGCACACTGCAACGCCTTGCAAAACGAGGGAATCTATGCTTACCTATTACTCTACAGTAGCTCCACCACGTAATGAACCCCTGCTTGCCGGCCGGGCTGTATGCGCGACCCGTACCCCGATAGCGACCGGGGTGGTGTGAGGCGCACCTCGTCAGTTACAACTGGCGAGGCCGTCTACTCGATTGTGCGTTCGGCTTTTCGTTTCAGGCTAGTCTTACGAAGCTGTCTTCAATTTTNACGTTAAAGTTTATGTCAGCCTTTAAAGCCTTAAAAACTTTAATTATTGTGTCAATTGTCGCGCTATTGGTACTGCTCTCAAGTTTGGATATCTGCGCCTTTTGAACGCCAACAAGTTTTCCCAGTTCCTCTTGGGTCAAGTTGCGTTCTTGTCTTGCGGTTTTAATCATCTTTCCTAAAATGTCCATGCGAAGTTCGTACTCGTAGTCGTCTCTTTTNTTNGTCCCTACTTTGCCGATGTGCTTGTCTTTCATCTCGGCAAGTGTGTATGATTTCAGTCCTTTTGCCATAATGATTTATTTTTGTTTTGCTCTCAAAATATCGTTCTCTAATTCTCACTGCTCTGTCAATTTCATTCTCAGGAACTTTATCAACCTTTTTAATGAATCCATGAGTAGCCACTACTAAAGTTTCTTTGTTGTCAGTCTTATCTCAAAATGCCAAAAGTCGAATTTGAAGTCCTTCGTATTTCGTCCTGAATTCCCAAATCTCTCTTTTTAGTTTNTTAAAAAGTCTTGGGTCGTTTGTCTGTTCTGCCAGGTCAATGGTGTATAGTATTTTCTTAACGGTCTTAGGTTTTAAGTTGGCAATAAACTTGTCCGCTTCTTCTAAAAACCTCGTGTCAAAATATCTCATTAACCATATGTTAGTCCAACGAGGCAAAGGTAACAAAAGTTTCCAATTATAGAAACTATATTTTTGTCAATTCGAAGCTGAATTTATCTAGGAAAAGCAGACGCACAACGTTGAGTGCATAAGCAGTGGCGGGAATAGGAGCGCTAAAAATGGAGCGTAGCGGAATGCTAAGACCGACCTGCCGCGACTTGTCCCACGACACCGAACGTTGTTTGAAAACTAAAACTACAAATTTACACCGAGCCCCACCATTGATTATGCACATTGTGTGTGCCCAGCATGGCACAACTGTTTTCCAGATGGGAAAATAGTTTGATTATCCCAAGGGTGCACATACAGAGGCATGCACACTATAACGCCTTGCAAAACGAGGGAATCTATGCTTACCTATTACTCCTCAGTAAGAGTAAGTCGCATCTTACCATTGATATTTCGTTAATAATTAAAAGGTCTAAACCTTGTATAATTTCAATTCGCTCTTTGAAGTATTTAAAATGGTCAAATATTATGCTTCTGTCAGTGTCGTTTAAGTCACTCTTGTTCGTAAACGTTTGTCATTGGGAACATAAACACTTGGCTTTATCTGAAAAAGGAATGAATAGTTTGTCCACCTGCATTTATAGCCGCAACTCCTGTTGGTGCAAGAATGACTGTATTTTTGTCGTTGTTTCTCGCAAATATTTTAGAAACGTTGTCTTACCAGTTCCTGCTTTTCCTGTGAGATAAACAAGTCTGTCGGTATGCTTTACAAAATCGGAAGCATAATTGAATTCAACGTTCGTTTCGTCTAATTCTATATTGTCAATTATTGTCGCCATTATTTGTGTTTGAATTACTATTTGCCCATTTTTTCATTCAAATTGTCAATGACTATTTTTGCATCAGCAATACTCATTTGTTTTGTATGATTAATGTGTGTGAATGACCATAGCCATAACTCACAAACGCCCTCTATTTCAGTACAGTCTTTACAATTCATTGTTTCATCAATTTCAAAACTAATATTTTCTAAATCTAGGCCTTCTGATAAAAGTTTTAAAATTTCATCATAATGTGGACAATCTTGATAATTCATCTTGTCAATTTTTTTGGTTTTGGCCTTTTATGCTTGCCACTAACGGTTTGCGTGTTGCCGCAGTTGGCGATTTCGGAGCACTTCACTGTCAACCTGCACAAAAGTTTTATAGTAGCACTCAGCTTCAATTTTGCACGTCACCGCCAATTGAGGCAACACGCTGTGTGTGCCCAGCATGGCACAACTGTTTTCCAGACGGGAAAATAGTTTGATTATCCCAAGGGTGCAAGTCCCTGATGTGCGAATCCTAAAAGCATATAGCAAGCTGCAAGGTTGTAAGGAGTGATCCTTGAACTGAAGGAAGCAGGACTGCAAAAGTCTGTACTGAAGAACATGAACCACATACAGAGGCATGCCACTTCGGGTGAGTGAGCACATCATCACGAAGCCTGTTGGTGCAAAAGAGGTGGTATGTAGATGTGGCAGAGATAGACGGAAGGATAAGTGTCTTACCTGGGAGGTCTCCTGATGTCGTGTACATCAAGGAGAAGTCAGCAGACGCCATAGTAGTTGATAGGAACGAGCCCCGCTATATGGGGAGGACTCACACATCAATGAAGGGCAGAACGTTAAGTTGTTCCAAATGCTGTAAGGAGTAACCATTATATAGTTATAGCCTTACGATAAGCGGAACAAGAGAAACAAAGAGTAGTATAAAAGAAGATGATTGAGAGGGTTATTAGCAGAAAGAACATGCACAAAGCATATCGTCAGGCCGTGTCGAACGGAGGTTCGGCAGGCGTAGATGGTATGACAGTCACAGCATTGCGTCAACACCTGAATAAAAACAGAGACGCGATAGCGACCGCGGTATGTAACGGACGCTACTTACCCCAACCCATCTTAGGGGTAGCGATACCCAAAGAGAATGGCAAGACCCGACTGCTGGGAATTCCCACGGTAACCGACCGCATGTTACAACAAGCGGTCAGTCAGGTTATCGCGCCAAAATTCGAGACAGAGTTCACAGCAAACAGCTACGGCTTCCGTCCCAATCGTAATGCGCATCAGGCGGTGCAACAAGCCCATCAAAACATCCATGCAGGATATGTTCACATTGTTGACATAGACCTAAAGAACTTCTTCGATGAAGTAGATCATGCGATCTTGTTGGAACTTGTGTACAGCAAAGTGAAATGCCCGTTGACGTTACGCCTTATCCGTAAATGGCTACGCGCCCCGATAAAGATTGACGGGCGATTAGTTAAACGGAGAAAAGGCGTTCCACAGGGCAGCCCGTTGAGCCCGTTGCTGTCCAACACCTTACTCCACGAGTTAGATAAAGAATTGGAAAAGCAAGGACACCGGTATGTTCGATATGCCGATGACTTTAGTGTTTATACGAAAAGTAGAAACACAGCCCGCAAAGTTGGCAACAGCATTTTTCTGTTTTTGAAAAACAAGTTGAAGCTGTCCATAAACCGGGAAAAGAGCGGCATACGCAAACCTGTTCAATTCAACATACTGGGTTATCAGTTTGTGCCCACGTATGAAAAAGGCGTCAAAGGCAAATACCAACTGGTGGTTGCAGACAAGAGTTGGGCGAAGCTAAAGCGCAGCTTAAAACACATCACGAAGAAAACGGCAGCCCGTACGTTCGATGAGCGCATCGCCAAACTGAAAGAGATTCACCGGGTTGGATCAACTATTTCCGTATGGGAAATATACAGAGCAAACTCAAAGAACTCGACAGTTGGATGCGCCATAGACTAAGGTACTGCATTTGGGCAGACTGGAAGAAAGCCGACCGGAGGAAGAAAAACTTCATTCGGCTCGGAGTTAATGCCCGACAGGCGTATGCGTGGAGCAGAACACGAATGGGAGGATGGGCAGTAGCCCAAAGCCCCATTATGCGAACCACCATTACACTGCAACGCCTTGCAAAACGAGGGTACGAATCTATGCTTACCTACTACTCCACAGTAGCTCCACAACTTAATGAACCGCTGTATACGAGGCCCGTACGTACAGTGGTGTGAGAGGCGCACCTCGTCAGTTACAACTGGCGAGGCCGTCTACTCGATTACCAGTGGCGTTCTTGTCCATCGTGTCTGTAAACCATTGTCGTTGTTGAGTTTTCGTATCTTTGTCGTGTTGGTCTGCGTGTCGGGTGTTTTAATTTTTTAGAAGGGGAGGAAAAATATTTTGAAATTCTTCCTGCGTTGGAACAGGCACACTCTTACCGCATTTTTGGTCTGCGGGTGGCATTGTGCGAATGCGGTATGTGTGTGACTGTAGCGTTGGCATTATTTGTTTGCGTTAAATCTTAAAAAGTCCTTCTGCATTATTTTAAACATTGTCCCTGCGAAGAAGTCACGAAACTCTTTGTTGTCGTTGAACTCTTTAAATACTTCAAAGTTGGTTTCAATGTGGTCAATCAGTTTTCGTTTTAATACTTCTTCAAATGTGATTTTGGCATTCTGTTCGTCTGAATGTCTGAAAGCATTTGCAAACTCAGCATCTTGAGCAACGTCCGCCATCAAGTCCTCTGTCATTTTTTAACCTTGTCTTCGTTTGTGAATTGTGTTCCGAAGCGGTCATTAAATGCTTTTACAATGTTGGATAAATATTCCATTTCCGGCTCGGCAGCTCCGCCTCTCATGTCTGTCGGAATAGGTTTTAACTCGTCACCTTGTTGCAACTGAATATTAAATTCTCCTTCCTTTTGCAGTCGGTAGCTGTCCATGTCGATATTGTCCAAAATACCTTGTGCCAAATCTTCGTCACGTTGTTTGCCCAATTTGTTTTGTAAGTGATTTAAGAACAAGTAAAGTCTTTCCAAATACGGATTTACAAACGGAACAATTTGAGCAAGGAAAACATACAATCGAACATAGGTTTTGCATTTTGCTCTAAAGTCGTCTTGTTGCTCTTCTGTCAATGAAGTTCTGAATACTTCGGCTGCTGCATCCAAAATGCTGTGTAATTGGTCAACAGGAACATTCGTAACCATTTTTGCGAAAACTCCTGAACTTGTTCGGGTGTGTAAACCTGAAAAGCATCCAAAGAGCTTTGTAAGTCAAATAGTTTGTTCGGGTCTGTTGCTTCGCCTAAAATGGTAGTTTCAAAGAATGGGTCAAATGATTTTTTGATTTCGTCTGCATCATTCGCAAAGTCCAAAACAAAGGTGTCTTTCTTTCCTGCCGTTGTTCTGTTAAGTCTTGAAAGTGTTTGAACCGCATTAACACCACCTAGTTTCTTGTCAACATACATGGTATGTAAAAGTGGTTGGTCAAAACCTGTTTGGTATTTGTTTGCCACAATCAGAAAACGGTATTCCGCTTTCTTAAACTCGTCTGGAATGGCAGCACTTGAAAAGTGATTTAATGCCGCTTCGGTTTGTCCGTCAATTTCTCCCGAAAATGCTACGATTGCTTTGTGAGGGTTGCCTGTGTCGGCTAAGTATTTGTCAAATGCCTTTTTGTATTTCACTGCATTCCTACGACTGCTTGTAACCACCATTGCTTTTGCTAATCCGTTAATTTTCGGTTTGCGGATTACACTGTCCATAAAATGGTCAACCATCAAAGCAGTTTTTGGCGATAGCGTGTGAATGGCTTTCAACAAATATTTTCAGTTTTTTCTGTGCCTTGTTTTTATCGTAGGCAGGGTCATCTTCAATTTTCTTTAGCAAAGCATAATAGCTTTGATATGTTGTATAATTCTGCAACACATCTAAAATGAAATTTTCCTCAATGGCTTGTTTCATTGAGTAAAGATGAAATGCCCTGAATTTCTCTTTCCCGTTATCGTTGTATTTCTCACCAAACAGTTCAAGCGTTTTGTTTTTAGGTGTAGCTGTAAAAGCGAAGTAGCTTGCATTAGTAAGCATCTTTCTACCTTTCACAATATCCACTACCAAATCTTCCGAAGTTAGTTCGTCATATTGGTCTTTGTCCACAAATACAAATTCATCATCATCAACCTGCACTTTTTCAAAGTCTTTGGCTAACGTTTCATTCAGTTTTCCTGCGGTGTTTCCGCTTTGGCTGCTGTGTGCTTCGTCTATGATGATGGCAAACTTGTTTCCGGGCAATTCTCCAATTTCATTAACTATATATGGGAATTTCTGAATAGTAGTGATTATGATTTTCTTGCCTTCTTCCAAAGCCGTTTTCAGTTGTTTACTGCCTTCGGTAATGGCTTCAACTACGCCTTTTACTTGCTCAAACTGTTTGATGTTATTACGGATTTGAGCATCCAACACTTTACGGTCGGTTACTACAATTACGGGTAAATGGCTGATAATTTTGACAGGTTGTAAATATAGATTAATGATTTGAATTTTGCATTGTTGAACTGAAACGGAATCAGGCTCTGCTGCGGAGCAACCTGCCAGGGTTAGGTTCAACCGACTGGAATGGTCAAGCCCTGCCTTTTGTGCGGGGCTTTTCTTTTGGATCATTCCAAGAGTTTGTATGCCTAAGAAAACCTTACGCTGCATAAGCCATCGGAGTTTGATAGTGGAGCGATTGATGTGGCCTTTCCTGGTTGTAATCATCCACCCACTTTGCTGTTACTTCATTAGCCTGTTCAATGGAATAAAACAAGTTAGCATCCAATACATCTTCACGATAGGTTTTATTGAAGCGTTCGATGATGGCGTTCTGTTGAGGTTTTCCTTTTTGAATACGACTCCATTCTATGTGGTTGTTTTTCATCCATAATTGAAAACGTTTAGATCGAAACTCCGGTCCATTGTCGGTTCGTATTCGCAAGGGTTTTCCATGACGCTCGATAGTACGCTCAAGAATTTCGATCACCCTACGAGCCGGCAAGTTGAGATCTGCTTCAATGCCTTTGCACTGTCGGTTGAAGTGATCGATGATATTCAAGGTGCGAATCCTTCGTCCGTTGTCCAGCGCGTCACTCATGAAGTCCATAGCCCATTCCTGATTGGCTTTGAGCGGTATAGAGATGGGATTAGCGGGGTTGTCCTTAATGCGCCTGCGTAGTTTNTTGCTCAACGAAAATCCTTCGTTCTCATATACCCTGCGGATTTTGCTATCGCCTAATTCCGGATGTTTTTTCTGTACCAGCTTAATCACTTTCGTTCTTCCTTTACGGCTGCTGCCAATAACTTCTTCAATCGCTTTTTTNACTACGGCATCCTTGGCGGGCATTCGCTTTGGTAATACTTTTGGTTCGCGAACAGCCCACCAACTTACACGCCTGAGCATGGCTCATCTGGTGGTGCTCTGCCAGATACTCCAAGCCGTGTTCTTTTTGCTCAGGCGTTAGAACTTTTTGTGAGTAAATCCTTTATGGCATCGATCTCCAAGCTCTGGTTAGCTACAATTTTCTTAAGCCTGGCATTCTCGTACTCCAGTTCCTTAAGGCGCTTAAGTTCGTCCACCTTCATGCCTGCGTATTTGCTACGCCAGTTGTAAAACGTAGCCTCGCTGATCCCATGCTTGCGGCATACTTCCGAAACTTTTTGATCCTGTTGTGTTTGTTCGTTGAGAATCCCAATCACCTGGGCTTCTGTAAAGCGCATCTTCTTCATTTGTTGTTTTTGTTAGGTTAAAGTTAAAAAACTCTATTTTTAACCTGTTCAAAAAAGCAGCCTAGTACCTACGGTATCAAAAATGGTATTTTCATTATTCTTGTCAAACAGGCCAACCAATTGATGAGCCAGCCATGAAATGGAATTTGATTTTCCTGAACCTGCCGAATGTTGTATCAAATAGCGTTTACCTGCACCGTTTTCTTTGGCATTGCTAAGGAGTTTGTCAACGGCATCTATTTGATGATAGCGTGGAAAAATGAGTTTCTTTACTTTCTCCTTTTTAACCTTGCCATCAGGTAAAATCTTTTCCGTTTCTTCTTCAAATAACTGAACATAGTTCTGAATAATGTTCGTTAATCGGGCTTTGGTTAACATGTCTTTCCAGAGATAATCGGTTTTAATGCCCTTTGGATTGGGTGGATTACCTGCCCCGTTGTTGTTGCCTTTGTTGAAGGGCAAAAAGTAAGTGTTTTCACCTTTCAGGTGGGTGGTCATCCAAATTTGCTCGCTATCCACTGCAAAGTGAACCAGGCAGCGACCTAAGCGAAACAATTCTTCTTTGGGGTCACGGTTGGTTTTATATTGCTTAATGGCATCTTTAACTGTTTGTTTGGTCAGTTCGTTTTTCAGTTCAAAAGTGATAATGGGCAAACCATTGATGAAAACTACCAAATCCAGCGAGTTTTCATTTTGAATGCTGTAATGCACTTGCCTTGTTACAGAGAAAATATTTTGATTGTAAAGGGCTAAATCTTTCTCGTTCAGGTTGGAAACAGGTTTATCAAAAAACAGTTTAAGTTTGATGTTATTGTCCGTAATGCCTTTGCGTAATACTTCAATGATGCCAAAGGTTTTGATTTGATTGTTTAAGCGATACAAAACCTTGCTTCTGAAATTGCTTCCGTGAATGGTTTGCAATTTCATGACTTCCTTTTCCTGTGTGGCTTGCAGAAAAGTAAAAGTAAATCTTCATCCACACAATCCACACGATTGTAATTGCTGAAATGCCTTTCTTCAAAAGCATTTACCAAACACAAATGCTGTGTGATATGGGCTTCTAATCCTTTTTCTGTTGTGTCTGTTAATTCTGGCATATTTCTGAGTTTGTCTAAAGTTTATCTAAAGTTTATCTAAAAGAACATCTAAAGTACATCCAAGCGGTTTTTAGTCAAACTTTTCGTTTCCAAACCGGCTTTCGGCTAGTCCCTTTATTCTCAATGGTCAGGTCTCGTTTTGACATGTCATAAACCAGATTTCTAACCTTATTCTTTTTCTTTTTNTCATCTAAAACCTTAGGAAGAATGTCTAAAATCAGCTTGTCAATATCAGTTTTAGAAGCTGAACCATACTTGTCAATGAACTCCAAAATCATATCCTTGTAATGCTGGTCTTTAAAACCACGGTTCTTTATGTACTCTGCTTTTTGGCCTGTCTTTTCAGCCACCTGTTGCGAAATATGAAAGTTTGGTTTCCTTCCTTCTACAAGCCCTTTGGTTTTTAGACGCAAAATTTCTTCTTCTGTAATATCCTTTCTCTTCTGTACCTTATCCAATAAAATAATTTCATCCAATGAAAGGTCGGGATTCTGTGCAAGCATTCTTGCATAATCCATGTCAAGAACTTTTCCGGTGATGGTCGCCTTAACTTTGTTGTTTGAAAAATCATAATCAGGCATTGGAAAATATTTTTCCCGTTGCGAACGAAACATTCTCTTGATGCCACTGCCAACTGTGTCTATCATATTCAGGTTCACCATTGCCTGAGCCAAAAACTGATTACGGTAATATTCTGGGGGACTGTCACTTTGTATCACTGTTTCAATAGAGCCGGGAAGAAACTCTCCCAGATTTGTAAAAGTCAGATAGCCATCTTCCCGTTCCACAACATTTATGCGACCACAAAGCGAATAATCCTGGTGGGCAATACAATTGCTTAATGCCTCTTTGATACTGAAAGGGTCATACTGGTCAACTTCATCCGGAAACAAGGTGCCTGATTTTAAATAACGGTATTTCAGGTTTCGGATTTTACGAAACACTCCATCCACCGAAAGAATAAACGGACAAGAAAAATGCGCATAGTCTCTCTCCACTTTATCCTTGTCACGAAGCACCCAGGTAATGGACGCAACAGCAGGCGAAATAAAATGTTCTGATTCGGGTTTGCCTAATAGGATAATCGCTGTACGGGTTATTTTACCATTGATGGTAACTTTTGCTTTGTTCAAAAATGCAGCATCATCCCAACCAGTCATTTCAGAGGCAAGCCGCGGATTTTTATTNTTGAAATTTTCTTTTGCTGAATTAATAGCTGTTTCATCCAAATCTTTCAGGGTTGCACCTGCACATATTCCTGCACTCCAATCCACACGGGTGGCTTGTCTTCGTATTTGTTCCAACTCAGCAAGGTTGAGCGGAACTAATTGCTCTCCATCTCTGCCATAATAATGACCTTCCCAGGCAACAGGCAAGCCCTGCGGAGCAGCCGGTATTTGAAACATAACCACTCTGCCTTCAGGCAAGTTCAATTCGTAAATTTCAATATATGTAATTCGGTTGGTGGTTTTATTTCCAATTTCTCCTTTCAAGCTGTCAAGATGTGGTCGGTTGTTTTCACGGTAGTGTGAGCCTACAACTTTTCGTTGACTGTTTTCAACGCCTAAGACCATCCACGCATCTGCTTTGCCTTTTAAGTTGGCTTCATTACAAAGTGCCGAGAAATATCTGCCAAGTTTTGAGAAATCATAATCTTTNTTCGCCTCTTTAAACTCCACTACTTCTGTTTCTCCGGGTAATGAACGAAGTTGGGTTAATAGTTGTATGAGTTGTGTTTTCGTCATTTTTAATTCTTTCTTTTCCCCATCACCGCCTCAGCTATCATGGCTTCTTTGTATTCTTTTATCAGCTCTATTTCTCGCTCGGCTTTGGCTATGGCAGTATCTATGGTGGCAGTTTCGGTTTTTATGTGTGATACAATTTGTTTTTGTTCATGAATTGGTGGAATAGCTAAAAATATCTTTCTAAAATCTCCTTTGCCAATATTTGGTTGACCAGTTTCTCGAACATGATAATTTATTTGTTTTTGGATAAATGGAGAACTTAATTGCAAATACAAATAATCCTTATCAAGTTCTTCAGAATTTAATGGAAGGAAATTACCAACACGGTAATTTTGCAAAAGGATTTCATCCTTAATATCTGCTCTAATTATTTTACCAATCGTTCCACCTGTTAAAGCCATAAGAATGTCACCTTCATTGATGACAATGTCACTAAACTCTTTTATTCTGCTTTCGTTAATTGTATTAGCTTTCGTTAAGTCCAAATAACCATTGGGATTAAGCTGTGTTATCTTGACAATCTTTACACCTTCTTCGGTAAAATCATAATCCCTAAACTGGAAACCGTGTCGCAGGAATACATATTTATTGAACTTTTCAATTTTATAGTGAATTGGAAAGTTTTCCGCAAAAGGAATTTCCGATTGTTTGAAAACTACATTTTCGTTTAAACCATTTGTTATGGTTTTATAAATCATTGAAGATTTTTGCTCCTTCAACAACTCAATAAACAGTTGTTTCTTTTCAATAAAGCGGTTTATCTTTTCTTCCTTTGCTTTGATATATTGCACAATGGTGGCTTGCTCGGCTTTGGGCGGAACGGGGATTTTAAGCCATTTCAATTCTTTATATCCTACAGTTTGCCTAACTCCACCTCCGAGACCATAGAAGTATTTTGATATATCTAATGAGTGTAGATAATAATAAAAGAAATCGGGCAAAAAGTCGAATCTCTTAAAACTAGTCCTGTGTATGCCGATGTTATTATTCCCTTTTCTTTTACTAAACNNCAACTCTAAGGCTTTTTTATCATTTTGTAAATCAGTTAATCGTAATACAATATCTCCAGCATTCAGTATTTGATAAGTATCAAAGCTTTCTGGTAATAAGCCCATATTACTTTCAACATCTCGTTTAATTATGTTGCCATAACTCAATGACAAAACGTTGTTTTCTTGCAAATCTTTATTCTTGATCTCATTATCTCTGAATAACACCCACAATGAAATTAAATCCCAATGCTCCGGCACTTCGGGCATCCAGTCCAAACCTGTTTTTTTATATTTTATTGCGGTTGCTATCATGCTTTGTCTTTCTTTACATCCAATTTTTCTATTTCCTTTTTTACTTCATCAATCAATTGTTGCTCGGTTGGTAAATACAATTGGTATTTGCTTGCCAAAATGGTTTTATTGTTCTCGGGCAAGGTAATTTTTACCATTGCATCGTTTTTGTCTGCACATAATAAAATTCCTATGGTGGGGTTTTCAAATTCCTGCTTTTCCAACCGGTCGTAGTAGTTTACATACATCTGCAACTGTCCAATGTCCTGGTGGGTGAGTTTATCGGTTTTTATTTCGATGAGTACAAAACATTGCAACAATCGGTTATAAAATACCAGGTCAATAAAAAATTCATCCGATTCTATTTGAATGCGTTTTTGTCGTGCCACAAATGAAAACCCATTGCCTATTTCCAACAAAAAATCCTGTAGATGGGTAATAATGGCGTTTTCCAAATCCCTTTCATAGTAAGCCGATTCGCGTTTTAATCCCAAAAACTCCAATACCATTGGATCTTTAATAATTTCTTTTGCGTCAGTGGGTAATTTTTCTTCCCGGGCTACAGCGAGCACCGATTGTACATCATTACTCGATAATAATCTTTCAAAAAGCTGACTATTTATTTGCCTTTCTAATTGGCGGGCTGTCCAGTTGTTTTTAGTAGTTTCGGCTATATAAAAGGATCTTTTTTCTTCATTATCAATTCTTATCAGTAGTCTATAATGAGTCCAGTTGAAATACGAACGCAGTGCGTTCGCATTTGGGAATGTGCGAAANAACTGACGGTTCATTTCCAGTTGACGGACAGAAAATCCGCTTCCAAATTGTGGCTGGAAGATTGCCGAAATAGATTTTATCAGGTATTGCCCATAATCAGCCCTGTCTTTTCCGGCTTGCTCTTCTTCAAAGATCACCTTACCGATTTGCCAATACATCAGTACCCGCTCTGTATCCACTGAGCGAATGGCACGCTCTCGGGAAGAGGTTATGATGGCTTGTATCTGGTTTAGAATATCTTTNTTGAGCTCCATATCAACTTATAATTTCTTTTAACAAACCATCCGTTTCCTGCTCTATGGCAAAAATATCTTTAGCAATATCAGCTAATGCTCTTGGCGGTTGGTGTTTGTAGAAGTATTTGGCAAAGTTTATTTCGTAACCAATTTTAGTGTCTTTGTTATCCCACCAAGCATCAGGAGCAAAAGGCAATACTTCCCGTTCAAAGAATTCCTGAATATCTTCTTTCAATGGAATGTTTTCGGTGTCTTTTAAAGAGTTATTAGTGATAAGTTGTGAGTGGTTAGTGGTTTGCCCTTTACTTTTCTTATAGTCTGCTAAAGACTTGTACACGGGCATGGCTGTCTCATCTGTTTGGGTAAAACACATCAGCACTTCACGCAATTCTTTCTCTTGAAAATCCAATTTTTACTTTTAAGTAATACTGAAAATTCAGACAATACTTTATTGAAGTCGTTATGCTTTTGATGGCCCAGAAAGTGGCGTAGTTCCTCTTTCATCTGACNNTATAAACAGCCCATACCTTATCATTTTTATTTTTAGTTCCTGCTCTTTCACTAACCACTCATCACTAACCACTGATAACTTCAACGGTCGGTTTACGGTAATTTGAGCATAGCCAAAGTCTGCATTGTCGAATATTTTGCTGTATTCGTTTTCTTCAAAATTCAAAAANGTCTTTTCAATTTTATTTATGTGTTCAGGTAAAAATTCCACTCTTTTCTTACCCAACGATTTTCGCATTTTGCTGTAGAAATCTTCTGAAGTGGCATTTATCAGTTGCACTTTCCCTTTTCGTTGTTGGCTCTTTCTATTGGTGATTAGGAAAATGTAGGTAGGAATACCCGTGTTATAAAACATATCATTAGGCAAGGCAATGATGGCTTCCAAATAATCGTTTTCAATGATGTATTTGCGAATTTCGCTTTCGCCTTGTCCGGCATCACCTGTAAACAAAGCCGAACCATTGTGAACTGATGCAATGCGGCTGCCGAGTTCGGTTTCTTTCATTTTACTCAGCATGTGCAATACAAACATCAACTGTCCGTCATTCACACGGCTGGTAACGGCTTCTTCTTTGTAGCTGCCTTTCAGCATAAAGCGTTTGTCAATGATGGCTCCTTTGGGTCCAACCCCNAATGCTTTNTTATCAGGTGCCCAGGTTTTACCATAAGGCGGATTGGTAAGCATGAAATCAAACTTCAATTCCTTGTCAAAACCATAAGCACTCAAAGTGCTGCCATAAGCGATTTTGTCGGGGTCTTCTCCTTTTATCAGCATATCGCTTTTGCAGGTCGCATAAATGAAAGGCGTGCTTTCCTGTCCGTATAAATGCACTGTGGCGTTGCTTTTAACCAAACCTTCAGGATTGAGCAANAAGTTTTTGGCAATAGTGAGCATTCCACCGCTACCCACACAAGGGTCGTAAATCAAATAAGTGCCTTGTTTGATTTTGTCTTTCACCGGCAGGAAAACAAGGTGCGTCATCAAATCAATGATTTCCCTTGGCGTAAAGTGTTCCCCTGCTTCTTCGTTGTTTTCTTCGTTAAATCGTCTTACCAAATCTTCATACACATAACCCATAGCCAAAGGCGGCAACTTGTCGGGGTGCAATTCCACTTTTGGAGAACAGAATTTTTCAATTAATGAAAACAGAATATCTGCTTCGTCCAACGTTTCAATTTCATTTCTGAACTTGAATTGCTTGATGATGTCCTGCACATTTTCCGAAAATCCGTTCAGGTAATTTTCAAAATTGCTTCTCAGGTTCTTTGGGTCGTCAAGCAGTTTNTTAAGNGTAAACTTTGAAGTATTGTAAAACGCCAAGCCTGAACCGTGTTTGTTATTGGTCAACAAGCTGTCAAGGTTTTGAAGTTTCGCCTTATACTCTTTGAAGGTCTTTAGAACTTGTTCTTTGGTTGGTTCTAAAAGCAAGTCCAGTCTGCGAATAACCACCATAGGCAGGATAACATCTTTGTATTTTCCTTTTTGGTAGGTGTTTACTAAAACATCATCCGCAACTGTCCAGAGGAAGTTAATAACGGGTTGCAGTGATTGTGTATTTAAGCTCATTTCGTCTTTATATTTTCGTTTTTATCAGGTTTCTAAATTACAATTATAAGTTACATAAACGTCTTTGGTGCGGTGGCAAAAATGGCTCTTTTGGTTTTGCCGAGGGGTCGGCTTGTGTGTCGGGCAAAACCAAATGTGCAATTTGCGGGCTGGCATAGAATTTCAAAATATNTTTGTGCTGTGGGAAAAAATTAAAACACAGAAGGGTCGGCAATGAGTGTCGGCTTACTCGCTGTCCGTTTGCTGTATAGTTTTTATGTCTGTTTTCAACTGTCAAAATGGTTTGTCTGTGTTAAATCGTTTATGTTTTAGTCGTCTGTTTCTGTTGTGTTGTGTCGTCTTTTAGGCTTGCAGGTAACGTTTTGCGGCTTGGCGTAGTGGCGGATTTTTAGCACTACTGCTCATACGAAGAACGAATATTGAACCTTGCACAAATGTTTCCACGAAGCACGTCAGCCCCCATAACGCAAAACCGCTGTTACCTGCCGTTTTTATTTGTCTGTCCTGATATTCCACGTTATACAATTTAAAATTCCACCGTCATAAGCTATTTCGTTGCTTTCGATAGTTTGAATATTTTGTCCTGCAAAAATTGTTTCCAATTGTCTAACTGCTAAGTCGTCCTCTTTGATGCCAAAAGTCGGAATGATTACAGTATTTTCCATTTGCAAATAGTTGATGTAGTCGCCATTTGCGTGGTCGTTGCTTTTGTTGTCATACACGTTGTATGGAATTGTGATGTAGTCAAGTCCTGTATTGTGAATGGCAATATCAAAAGCTCTATAAAACCATTCTTTTTCTTGTTTGTAGTCATTGATGATAACGGTGTGTTCGTCCACAAAACGAACCATTCCGTCCGAATGACCTGTAAAGTCACCTGGTTGTTCGGGAACAAAATATATTTTGTCAACCTGCAAAAGTTCGTAAAGTTCTTTGATTAGTTTTTTNCGTTCGTAAATCGGGTTGTCCTTAAAAACACGGTCAGTCATAATAACCTTATTTGCCCAACGAGTTACATTACCACCGTCAATGATAATTTCTGTTTTTAGAGTTTCAATTCCGATTGCTTTGCAAATTTCATCAACGTCCGAAATGGTTTTTAAATACTTATTTGTCTGTAAGTATGAAGGATTATAAACAAAGCGAACAAATTTATTCAGGTCTGTTTGGATTGGCATATAGTCAACAGCCCAAACGTCTTTTGTCTGTGGTAAAAAGTCGAATGGAATGTTGCAGTCCTCCAAAACGTATTCAAACCGTTTGTAAAAGTCAGGATACTTAGTTGGTAAAATGTCCGCTAAATATAAAAAGTTAGTTTGGCTGTCAGTTATCATTGCTAAAGAACTTTGTCCACTCTGTTTGTTTTGACTGTCCGTAAAACCTTGCTGGTGTTGTTAATAACTGAAAAGGAATTTTCTTCTCTTCGCAATAGCTTTTTATTTCATCAATTCTCGTTTTCATATTCGGAATATCCCCAAACGATTTTCTTGTCAGACAAACTCGTTTCAGGTTTGATAGTTTGCCAATTTCAGAAATAACGTCTCTCCATTCGGAAACTTTACTATCAAGATACCCGTCATCGTAATTTGCGACTTCTTCAACTTCGACCTCTGAAATCAGGTCGATAAAATCAATTCTGTATTTTTCAATGAATTTTAATTTTTCATTTCGGGGCTGCCCTTTTAATGAAGGTTCATTGAATGCTGTTGGAATAAGTGTCCAAAGAAAATTCCTTTGTCTGCCGTAAAAAAGTCCGCTATGTTTTCTTCGGTGTCTGGGTTAAACGTCCCAATAACCAAAGTTTCTGTCTTGGGGTCGATATTATGATTTATGAAACGATGTCTAATTTTTGTCATTGTCAATTGTTGTAACGTGTCGCCCTAAAATGGCAGGTAACGGTTTCGGGCTTTGCGTTCGGGCGGGTTTCGAGTACAAAACTGTCAACCAGCACTGAACTTGAATAGAAGCACAAAGCTCCAAGTTTGCACGTCAGCCCGCCTGACGCAAAACCCGTGTGTGTGCCCAGCATGGCACAACTGTTTTCCAGACGGGAAAATAGTTTGATTATCCCAAGGGTGCAAGTCCCTGATGTGCGAATCCTAAAAGCACATAGCAAGCTGCAAGGTTGTAAGGAGTGATCCTTGAACTGAAGGAAGCAGGACTGCAAAAGTCTGTACTGAAGAACATGAACCACATACAGAGGCATGCCACTTCGGGTGAGTGAGCACATCATCACGAAGCCTGTTGGTGCAAAAGAGGTGGTATGTAGATGTGGCAGAGATAGACGGAAGGATAAGTGTCTTACCTGGGAGGTCTCCTGATGTCGTGTACATCAAGGAGAAGTCAGCAGACGCCATAGTAGTTGATAGGAACGAGCCCCGCTATATGGGGAGGACTCACACATCAATGAAGGGCAGAACGTTAAGTTGTTCCAAATGCTGTAAGGAGTAACCATTATATAGTTATAGCCTTACGATAAGCGGAACAAGAGAAACAAAGAGTAGTATAAAAGAAGATGATTGAGAGGGTTATTAGCAGAAAGAACATGCACAAAGCATATCGTCAGGTCGTGTCGAACGGAGGTTCGGCAGGCGTAGATGGTATGACAGTCACAGCATTGCGTCAACACTTGAATAAAAACAGAGACGCGATAGCGACCGCGGTATGTAACGGACGCTACTTACCGCAATCCATCTTAGGGGTAGCGATACCCAAAGAGAATGGCAAGACCCGACTGCTGGGAATTCCCACGGTAACCGACCGCATGTTACAACAAGCGGTCAGTCAGGTTATCGCGCCAAAATTCGAGACAGAGTTCACAGCAAACAGCTACGGCTTCCGTCCCAATCGTAATGCGCATCAGGCGGTGCAACAAGCCCATCAAAACATCCATGCAGGATATGTTCACATTGTTGACATAGACCTAAAGAACTTCTTCGATGAAGTAGATCATGTGATCTTGCTGGAACTTGTGTACAGCAAAGTGAAATGCCCGTTGACGTTACGCCTTATCCGTAAATGGCTACGCGCCCCGATAAAGATTGACGGGCGATTAGTCAAACGGAGAAAAGGCGTTCCACAGGGCAGCCCGTTGAGCCCGCTGCTGTCCAACATCTTACTCCACGAGTTAGATAAAGAATTGGAAAAACAAGGGCACCGGTATGTGCGGTATGCCGATGACTTTAGTGTTTATACGAAAAGTAGAAACACAGCCCGCAAAGTTGGCAACAGCATTTTTCTGTTTTTGAAAAACAAGTTGAAGCTGTCCATAAACCGGGAAAAGAGCGGCATACGCAAACCTGTTCAATTCAACATACTGGGTTATCAGTTTGTGCCCACGTATGAAAAAGGCGTCAAAGGCAAATACCAACTGGTGGTTGCAGACAAGAGTTGGGCGAAGCTAAAGCGCAGCTTAAAACACATCACGAAGAAAACGGCAGCCCGTACGTTCGATGAGCGCATCACCAACCTGAAAGAGATTCACCGGGTTGGATCAACTATTTCCGCATGGGAAATATACAGAGCAAACTCAAAGAACTCGACAGTTGGGTGCGCCATAGACTAAGGTACTGCATTTGGGCAGACTGGAAGAAAGCCGACCGGAGGAAGAAAAACTTCATTCGGCTCGGAGTTAATGCCCGACAGGCGTATGCGTGGAGCAGAACACGAATGGGAGGATGGGCAGTAGCCCAAAGCCCCATTATGCGAACCACCATTACACTGCAACGCCTTGCAAAACGAGGGTACGAATCTATGCTTACCTACTACTCCACAGTAGCTCCACAACTTAATGAACCGCTGTATACGAGGCCCGTACGTACAGTGGTGTGAGAGGCGCACCTCGTCAGTTACAACTGGCGAGGCCGCCTACTCGATTAGTGGCTGCTCTTCTTTCGTTTTCTGTCAATTTCGCTTTTCTTCAAGTTTAAATCTAAAGTCACATTTTTTNGCTCCGTTTGCTATTGTCCCTGTCCTAACGAGTTGTAGTCCTGCTAAGCCAGAAGTAATTTCGTCAACTTCGCAAAGTATTGAAGCATACTTTGAATAGTTATGTTTTTGNAACAGTTTACATATCCCACATTCAATTATGTCTATTCCGTAGCCAAGTCCAAATGTTTCATTTTCGTCTGTTATTATGTTAGCAATAAAACCGTCTGGATTTGTGTTTACGCTTACTCGCTTATGAAATGCTTTAATTAAAAACTGTCCAAGCCAAGTATTTGTCAATTTTGGTAAAAGTCGTTTGAAATACTCTTGAATTTTGCTTTTGGGTTGAACATACTCTGTCGTTATTTGTAAACAAATTTTCCTAATGTTGTCAAAAGTTTCTCCTTTGTTGTCAAGTGTCTTAATGAGTGCTAAAAAGTATGAACAAAAGTCAAGTCGTCTGTCAATTGGATTTTTTGAAGTCTTTGCAAAAGCTGTGTCTGTCGAAATAGAATTGTAATTTCTGTCCGTGTCAGCGAGGATATTGCCAAAGTCGTTTGGATAATTTTCCGTTACAAATTGTCTAAAATATTTGCGGTAATCGTCCATTTGTCGCTTTTCTATTTGTCGAGTGTCGGGTTTTAGAGTTGCCACTAACTCCCCTATACCCGAAAGAAACCTTCGCCTATTTGCCCAATTTAGTAGGTATAGGCGAAGGTATGATCGTAAATCTATTTTTCTTCCGCGTCAGTATCGGCTGAATCAACTTCGCCACTAAACCCGTCCAGCCGGTTTGGTGGCTGGCACCCAGGCCGCGGCCGGTGTCGCCATCAAAGTATTCGTAAAAGAGCAAGTGGTTTTTAAATTCCGGGTCGGTTTGAAACAAATCTGTATCGCCATAGATGGGTCGCTTCCCTTCGGCATTGGTTTTAAACATGCCGATTAATCGTTGCGAAAGTTCGCTCGCAATTTCCCGCAGGGTTAACATATTGCCCGAGCCGGTAGGATGTTCCACCTTAAAATCATCGCCATAATAATGATGAAACCGCTGCAACGATTCGATAATTAAATAGTTAACCGGAAACCAAACCGGCCCGCGCCAGTTGCTGTTACCACCAAATAAATACGAATCACTTTCACCCGGTTGATAGCGAACAGAAAACTGGCTGCCGTTGGCATGCAACACATACGGATTATCTAAATGATGTCGCGAAAGCNNGCGCACCCCGTAGGGTGACAGAAACTCTTTTTCGTCTAACATCCGCTTCAGCAACCGCTTCATGCGGTGGCCGCGCAACAAGGAGAGCAAGTGGCGCTGATTTTTNCCACGATCGCCCCAGCGCGAAATGAGGTTGGCCAGGTCGGGTCGGTTTTGTAAAAACCAATCGAGACGTTCGGTAAACTCGGGCATCTTTTGAAAAATTTCTTCATCCAACACCTCTACGGCAAACAAAGGAATAAGTCCTACCATCGAGCGTACTTTTAATTTTAGCCGCTCGTTGTTGGGCAGGTGCAATACGTCATAAAANAATTCATCTTCTTCATCCCACAGGTTAATGCCTTCGTTGTTCACATTGGCCATAGCCCCGGCTATGTATAAAAANTGTTCAAAGAACTTGGTGGCCATACTTTGATACGTTGGATTTTCTTTGGCCAACTCCAGTGCCATGCGCAGGAGGTTAAGCGTGTACATGGCCATCCAACTGGTACCGTCCGATTGTTCAATGTAGCCTCCGGTAGGCAGGTGCGTACTGCTGCGATCGAACACACCAATATTATCCATTCCTAAAAANCCACCCTGAAAAATGTTGTTGCCGCTTTCGTCTTTCTTGTTTACCCACCAGGTAAAGTTGAGTAACAGTTTGTGAAAAATTTCTTCCAGAAACTTCCGGTCGTGTTTTCCATCCTGCAGTTTGCTGTCGATCTTAAATACCCGCCAGGCAGCCCATGCATGCACGGGCGGATTCACATCGCCAAAGGCCCATTCGTATGCGGGTAGTTGCCCGTTGGGGTGCATGTACCATTCTTTGGTAAGCAACAACAATTGCTTCTTGGCAAACTCGGGNTCAATCATGGCTAAAGGAATAGCGTGAAAGGCAAGGTCCCATGCAGCATACCACGGATATTCCCATTTATCGGGCATAGAAATAATATCTGCATTATGCAGATGATCCCACTCGCTGTTGCGGCCGCGCCTGCGTTCTGCAGGCGGGTGTGGTTGGTGCGGATCGCCCCTTAGCCACACATCCAGATCATAGTAATAAAATTGTTTGCTCCACAACATACCAGCCAGTGCCTGGCGCTGTATCATTTTNTCTTCCTCCGATGAAATATCTTTNTGCAAATCGGCATAATAAATATCCGCTTCTGATTTTGCTGTTTTAAAAATCTGATCGAACTGTTGAAATGGTTTTTGATGAAAGCGTGAGACCAATCGCAACCGAATGGATTTTGATTCTCCGGCTTTTAAATTCAAGTCAATGCGGTACGCAGCTTTGGTTCCCTTGTTTACTTTATTGATAGCAGCCGGGTAATTGAAGATGATGTAATCGTTGATGCCGTCTTTAAAGGTACCCGGTTGAAAGTGTTGATGCAGGCGCCACGTGTTTGTATCGTTTTCGCAGAAGAGGGCCTCGTGTTTGCCTTCGCAGTAGAAGTAGTACGAGCCCAATTGTTTGTGGCTCGCTTTCATAATCCCTTTGTCGTCTAAATATATTTCGGGGCGTGTGGCATCATAACCCCAGGCCCACGTATTCCGAAACCAAAGGGTGGGCAACAGTTCAATTGCTGCTGCTTCCGGTCCGCGGTTGGTAACCGTAATCCGCATCAGCATATCGCTTACATCGGCTTTGGCATATTCAATAGCTACATCGAAGTAGCGATTGTTTGCAAAAATGTTGGTATCGGTTAATTCGAACTCGCGGTCGTGTTTGCCCCTGCGTTTACTTTCTTCTACCAGGTGCGCATAGGGATATTCGTTTTGCGGATACTTGTACAGCATGCGCATGTACGAATGGGTGGGGGTGGAGTCGAGGTAATAATAAATCTCTTTCACATCTTCCCCGTGGTTGCCTTCGGGGTTTGTTAATCCGAAGAATCGTTCTTTCAGAATGGGATCTTTTTTATTCCACAAAGAAAGCGCAAGGCATAGCAATTGATTTTCATCGGAAATTCCGGCAATACCTTCTTCGCCCCAGCGATATGCTTTGCTGCGCGCCATGTCGTGTGAAATATAATTCCAGGCATCGCCATTGGCGCTATAATCCTCGCGCACAGTTCCCCATTGGCGCTCGGCCAGGTAGGGACCCCATTGCCGCCAGTTTTTTACTTTGTCACGATCTTCAATCAGTCTTTGTTTCTCGGCCGTCATAGGTTTCCAAGATAACAAAAACCAAGTATTGAATTCATGCATTCGAGCATGATGTATTACATGATTTATGTCATCTGCTGGCTCAGGTAGCAGGCTGCCGCCTGCAATTCGGCTTCCAGGGCCGTTACGTGATGAATCCCTGAAATCAAGGGTGTTTTCATGTCGAACTAATCTTTTCAAAGATAGGAACGAAAAATGGAGCAAAATAGTTGTATAGACAACTATTGTAATAAACGTAATTTAACCGGCTCCCGGAGGGCTTTGCATTTGAACGATGAAAACCAGAACCGTTTCCCGATTGCTGTACGCGCATAAAATGGACATGGGCGGAATGCCCATTCGCCAGCCGTTACCCACCCAACAAGTACAACAGGTCGATCCTTTTTATTGCTACACCACGCAGACGTGAAAGCGCCCGCTACCATTCACCCGGATGATGCAGGAGTGGGGCCTCATCCGCACCGCGGTTTTTCACCGGTTACCTTTATTTTTAAAGGCGGTGTTCACCATCGCGATAGTAGGGGTAATGATAGTACAATTTATGCGGGAGGAGCGCAGTGGATGAATGCCGGAATGGGTATTATCCACAGCGAACGGCCTCCGCACGATATACATGAGATTGGCGGACGGCAGGAGATTATCCAATTGTGGATTAACACTCCGGCTAAACATAAAATGGATCAACCCATGTACTTTCCGGTAAAACCCGAAGAAGCACCCGTTGTAACCAGTGCAGATGGATTAGTAAATGTGCATGTGTTTGCTGGCGAGGTATTAAACGCGAAAGGCCCTGTGCCTTCGCAGGTTGAAGTGAATGCAGCCACCTTAGTATTGAAAAAGATGGAACGATCAACATTCCCTTGCCTCAAAATCATAACGCAGTGGTTTACTTGTTAGATGGCAAACTGAACGTGGGTGGGTTTGGTATGGTGGAAGGCTTGCACCTGGTTCATTTTAAAAATGATGGCGAAGGTATTGCGCTTACAGCATTGGAAGATACCCGCGCGTTGTTGTTAAGCGGTAAACCAATTGATGAAGAAGTGGTATCATACGGCCCTTTTGTGATGAATACGCAAACACAAATTATGGAAGCCATGCGCGATTACCAGATGGGTAAAATGGGTGTGCTGATTGAAGAATAAACTTAAGAGATGCAAAACTGTTTGATTCTTTTATATGTTAGGAGCAGATATGGAAATTAGTATTGATAAATCAACCGAAGTGGAATATCCGGTACTTCCTGAAATTAAAAATCGCAGGAGCAAGCGGGCTTATGCAGCAACTCCGGTACGTGAAGAAACTATTCGGTCGTTGTTTGAAGCTGCCCGCTGGGCCCCTTCCAGCATGAATGAACAACCCTGGGTTTATATATACGCAGTGGCCGATAACCACGAGGTGTGGAATAAAATCTTTGATTCATTAAACGACAGTAATAAAATCTGGGCACAACATGCTCCTTTGCTGGTAGTAAGCCTGGCGCGCAAAACGCAACTTCGCAATGGGGTAATCAATGGGGCGGCAAAGTACGATGTAGGTGCAGCCAATGCGTTGTTGTCATTGCAGGCAACCCATGCAGGATTAAATGTACACCAGATGGGCGGTTACAATAAACAAATATTAATCAGCAATCTGAACATTCCCGAAACGCACGAGCCGGTGGTAGTAATGGCCATTGGTTATCCGGGCGATCCTGAAAGTTTGAATGATAATCTGAAAGTGCGTGAGCTGGCTCCGCGCGAACGCTATACACAGGATTTTTCGTGCACACGAAATCATTCTAAAACGAAACGGCATCAATTGAAAAACACAATTGCAAAACCGATGGCATGTGGTATGCACGTAAACTTTGACAAGTGACAGGCAACCTGTATCTTGAAAACCGATCTTGATTAAAATGAGAATAGGAATAATAGGTTCGGGTGGTATTGGGCAGGCATTTGCCAAACAAGTGCTGAACGCTGGGTACGAAGTAATTATCAGTAACAGTCGCGGGGCCCACTCGTTGGGTGAAGTAGTAAAACAATTGGGAGGCAACGTACGCCCGGGTTCGGTTGAAGAGGCTGCGGCAAGCGAAGTAATTNTTTTAGCAGTTCCCTGGATTCATTTGCCTTCGGTAGCCAAACAGATTACAAATTGGTCTGGCAAAATTGTAATCGATCCCATTAACCCGGTAGTCCCACCGGATTACAAAATGGCAGAGCNNCTGCACGGCCGGGCCTCCAGCGAAATTGTGCAAGAGATGTTGCCGGGAGCAAAACTGGTAAAAGCATTCAATACATTTACACCCCAACTGTTGGAGGCAAGTCCCATCGAAGGAAATGGCCACCGCGTATTATTTTATTGTGGCGATGAAATTTCAGCTAAAGCAATTGTAAAATCAATTATTGACAAAATTGGTTTTGCCGGAGTGGATACCGGAACCCTGAAGGAAGGCGCCCTTTTACAACAATATCCAAGCGGCCCACTACCCGGGCTAAACCTGATTAGCCTATGATGGCACCTAATACCTACGGGTAGCGCGGTGTGCCGGGCGTATAAACAAAATGATATTTTGGGTAGTAGGTAAATGCAGATTAAAATCTAACTTGTGCCCTTATTTTTTAGGAATATGATCAGGAATGTGTTGTTGGTTTTGTTTATTTCAAGCGCTGCGGTTCAGGCCCAGAATTTATTTAATGAAGCAGCGTTAATCTCAAATCTGAAATTTCTTTCATCCGATTCCTTGCGGGGTCGGAAAACCGGTACACCCGAAAGTACCCTTGCCCAAACTTTTATTAAAGATAAGTTTAGTGAACTGGGTCTAAACCCATTCGGTGCGGGATACGAATTACCCTTTGAGTTTAACGGCAGGGGTGGAGAANAAATAAAGGGAGTTAATCTTGCCGGTTGGATAGAAGGCAAANAAGATTCATACATCGTTATCTCTGCACACTACGACCACGTGGGTGAACGCAATGGAAAAATTTATAACGGGGCCGATGACAATGCCTCCGGCACCAGCGCCTTGTTTTCCATTGTAGAATATTTCAAAAAGAATAAGCCGGAGCATCATATTATGATTGTAGCCTTCGATGCCGAAGAAATGGGCCTGCAGGGGTCGCGGGCGTTTGTTGCACACCCTCCGGTGCCACGCAACAAAATGATAGTCAACCTGAATATGGATATGGTGGCGCGTGCCGATAAAGGTGAATTGGTAGCGTGTGGCACTTTTTATTATCCACACCTAAAACCCATGCTGGAAGGAATTACCTCCAAACAGGTGAAGCTAGTGCTTAGCCATGATGACCCTGAAAAATACGAGGGGCAGGACAACTGGACCTACGCTTCCGATCATGGATCGTTTCATTCAGCTAAAATTCCATTTATTTATTTTGGGGTAGAAGATCACAAAGACTACCACCAACCCACCGATGATTTTGATCTGATAAATCCGGAGGTTTATAAAGAATGTGTGCGGGTGATTGTTCAGGCAGCAGCAAAGATTGATAAGGAACTTAAGTAGAAATTAATTAGGGGCTGAAAAGAAGTCTTTGATTGTATTTCTGACTGGTCTTGTTAATACCCATATTCCAGGCATTGCTGTTTTCGTTATATTTATTGCTGAACAATTTACCTATGCGAAATAAAACGTTGCTTATCTTTNTTGCTTTTCTACTTACTGCGCCCGGAGTAATTGCTTCGGATACAATAAAACAGTGGCAGGTTTATGAAATAAAATTAACGGCCAGAAAACTTCAGGAGCATCCTTATTTACTGGTTCCGGTTGATGATAGCAAATATTTTGTATATGCAACATTTAAAGGCATAAGCGGAGATGCTAACGGAAAGACTATTACCGTTGCAGGCTTCTGGGATGGTGGAAAAGACTGGAAGATTCGTTTTGCCCCGCCTCTTTGCGGACAATGGCAGTACAATACAACTTCTACTGATAAAGGACTGAATAACATGAAAGGAAGCTTTTCAGTAACAGCCTGGAACGAAAATGAAAAGCATGAAAATTCAACCAGGCGAGGGTTTGTACAGGTANAAAAGGATGGTGAAAATGCAGGACATTATTTTGCCTATGCGGATGGTACGCCATTCCTTTGGATCGCAGATACGTGGTGGAACTGGACAGACAAGAGACTTGAGTTCTCAGCATTCAGAAACCTTGTTGATGATCGTTCTGCAAAAGGATTTAACATCGGACAATTGTTTGTGGCAGCCAATGGATGGAGCCGGAATAGTTCCCTGTTGGATGAAACATACACTGTCCCCAACATCGGGCAAATCCAAAAAGTGGACGCCTTGATTGCGTATGCAAACAGTAAAGGAATAACAGTCTGGATTCATGGATGGTGGAGCAGGAAGAATTTAAATGAGACTGCCGGTGATGAGAAAATGAAGCGTTGGTGGCATTATCTTATCAATCGCTATGCTGCCTACAATGTGATGTGGGTAGTAGCGGGTGAGTATAACATGGATACCTACGGAGGCTTTCCGCTTTCCTTTTGGAAAGAACTTGGCCAGTTTATAAAAGACAAAGACCCCTATCACCGGATTGTAGGTGTGCATAACACGCCCNCCGGCTGGGAAGGAGGGGCAGGCGCCCCACAATGGAGCACAGTAGAAAAGCTGCATAATGAAAGTTGGCTTGACTACAATCAAAGTCAGGTAGGTCATGGAAAATGGTACAACGAGATGATTCCGCAGGTTGTGTCTGAAGCATACAACAAAACACCATCGAAGCCAATCGTTGTAACAGAACCATGGTATGAGTTTATTGAAGGAAGCGCACCCGCAATGGATATTCGCTTTGGTGCATGGAGTTCAATTCTCTCCGGTGCTGCGGGGCATACGTATGGCGGTGGCCATGTATGGCCTGCATACACTTCGAAGACTCCAGACGTTGTGGGCGATGTATGGCCTTTGGATAAAGACACCACAATCAATACGCTGGATTATCCGGGTGCACAATCGATGAGTTATCTCGTCAATTTTTTCAAAAAACTGCAATGGTGGAATTTGTCGCCTCATCCTGAGTTGTTGAATGAATATCCCGATAAGTATTGCCTGGCCAAACCCGGTGAAGAATATGTTATCTATTTACGGTATGCGGGTGGGGTAAAAGTTGATCTGCGGCCATCTTCAGCAAACGACAGGTTTGAATATCATTGGTTTGATCCCGGAAGCGGAAAATCTGACCCATCAAATGAAATTCATGGTGGTGAGGTACATNTTTTTTCTGCACCGGAATCTTATCCGGGAGTGAGAGATTTTAAAGATTGGGTGCTTTATATCCGTAAAAAATAGGAAGGGCAATACTGGCAGAAGGAAACCTGCGAATGAATTTGTACCCGTTAGGAGGTATGGGTATCGTAAGAAATCAGGAAAAGTATTACATTTAATCTATTGAAATCAGAAACCAAAATGAAAAACAAGTTTGAAGTCGTTCCCCTTAAGAGTTTGGATGAATGGGAAGATGATCTGCTTCGCAGGTATCCCAATCCTGACGAGATTGCCACTTCAAAATCTACCGAAGAATACCGCAATTATAATGAGCCGGAGCGCGACACCGTGCGTGAATTCTATCGACTGAATCATACCTATCAAACCTACGATTTTGTAATGCAGAAAGAGGCCGAATTCCTTACGTTCAATAAANAGGAAATGCCGGTGTGGAATGCCTTCGACTTCTTAAACCAACTCGTGGACGATTCTGACCCTGATACCGATTTGGATCAGTTTCAGCATTTGCTTCAAACATCTGAAGCGATCCGGAAGGATGGTCATCCGGATTGGATGGTGATGGTTGGCCTGCTGCACGACATGGGAAAAGTACTCTGCCTTTTCGGAGAACCACAATGGGCGGTAGTGGGTGATACGTTCCCGGTAGGGTGTGCCTATTCCGACAAAATTGTGTACCCCGAATTTNTTGCGAATAACCCGGATTATACCAATCCAAAGTACAATACCAAGTATGGCGTTTACTCACCTAACTGCGGATTGCGCAATGTACACATGTCCTGGGGGCACGATGAATATGTTTACCACATGGTGAAAGACCGGTTGCCAGAGCAAGGTTTGTACATGCTGCGTTATCATTCCTTTTACGCCCAACATCGCGAAAATGCATACGATCATTTAATGGACGATCACGATCGCGAAATGTTCAAGTGGGTAAAGTTGTTTAATCCCTACGACCTGTATTCTAAAAATCCAACTCCTCCAAACTGGACAGAACTTAAACCGTACTACGAAGACCTGGTGGCAAAATACCTACCACCAACTTTAAAATTTTAACTACTATCCTATAGTCGGCAAAAGATGAGTACACTTCAAACAGCCGACTATATTGTTTTCTTTGGGTACTTTATTTTGATTNTTTCTTATGGGTACTATGTTTACCATAAGAAACGATCGGTTTCCATCAGCGCACGTGAATTCTTTCTTGCTGAAGGTTCCTTAACCTGGTGGGCAATTGGCGCCTCGCTCATTGCCTCTAATATTTCAGCCGAGCATTTTATTGGCATGTCAGGTTCAGGGTTTGCGATTGGCCTCGCTATTTCTACCTACGAGTGGATGGCCGCAGCTACACTCATTATTGTTGCTGTATTTTTTATTCCGCTTTATCTGAAGAATAAAATCTATACCATGCCCCAATTTCTGGCCGAGCGGTATAACGACAAGGTAAGTACTGTAATGGCCATTTTCTGGTTGCTGGTTTATGTTTTTGTAAACCTTACCTCCATTATTTATCTCGGAGCAATTGCCATTAATTCGATCTCCACTATTTCTTTCGAGCTTTGCATTTTTGGATTGTGCGTGTTTGCTATTGTAGTTACCCTGGGCGGTATGAAAGTAATCGGCTATACCGATGTAATTCAGGTAGCAGTATTGGTTATTGGCGGATTGATTACATCCTACCTCGCGCTTACGTTACTATCTGAGAAATTTGGCTTTGGCAGCAATGCCTGGAAGGGACTCGTGTTGTTAAAAGACAATGCAGAAAGTCATTTTCATATGATCCTCAATAAAGATCATCAATATTATAAAGACCTGCCGGGACTTTCCGTGTTAATTGGCGGCATGTGGATCAACAATCTGAACTATTTTGCATGTAATCAATACATCACGCAGCGGGCGCTGGGGGCAGATTTAAAAACGGCAAGGCAAGGATTGCTGTTCGCAGCCTTTNTAAAACTGATGATTCCCCTGATTGCCGTGCTGCCCGGCATAGCCATGTATGTATTATACCAGCAGGGTATGTTTCAATCCGAAATGGTGGATGCAATGGGAGTAGTAAAGCCAGATCATGCTTACCCCACGCTAATGAATTTGTTGCCTGCCGGACTTAAAGGCGTTGCGTTTGCAGCACTAACCGCGGCAGTAGTAGCTTCGCTGGCAGGAAAGGCAAATAGCATCTCTACAATTTTTTCATTGGATATTTATAAANAATATTTTGATAAAGATGCCGATGAGAAAAAGCTGGTGCGCATTGGCCGATGGGCCGTTATTATTTCCATAGGGATAGCCGGATTGGTTGCACCCGCTTTAAAAACATTAGACCAGGCCTATCAATTCATCCAGGAATATGTGGGGTTCATTTCGCCCGGGNTACTGGCTATTTTCCTGATGGGCTTTTTCTGGAAGCGAACTACGGCAGCAGCCGCCATGACAGGCGCTTTACTTACGATTCCGGTTTCAACGATTCTAAAATTTCTTCCCNGGTGGACGAGTGGTTGGTTTCCGAATTATCCCTTTCTCGATCGCATGTCAATTACCTTCATCCTTATCATCATTATCATGGTAGGTATGAGCTTGCTAAAACCAGAAACGAATTCTAAANAGGGAATGGAAGTAGATGTAAAACTCTTTAAGGTAAATTCTGGATTTGTAGTTGGCTCTCTGATAATTATTGGTATTCTGGTTGCGTTATATACTGTTTTTTGGTAGGGTAATAGGGGTATTCACTGAGTAGGTTTAGTTGAAACGATTTATCTGTTATCAACTTTCATCTCGCACGTTGGAGAAGAACTCCAACGTGGGCAGAGGAGGTCCCTTCAATAGAACAAGTATGTCAAATGATATCCATCTGTCCCAACTGCCTCAACAGAGACCATATAGTACTCATTTTTNTTCTCTATGATTTTATATCTGTATCTGTCTCCCTTNTTACTAAATAGGCTCTGCTGCCTGTTTGTACTCTCAATAAATTCTATTTCGAATTCACAGTCATCAATCCAGCTGAATTTGAGTTTTGAGTACGTTCCGTCCCGATAACGATCAATCCAGTATCCTTTTTCGATGACCATTTTCACAGTATCTCTATTCGAGTCCGAATAAATGAATTTATGTTTAACGAATTCTTTACATGAAGCTTTGAGTAATTTAGTCTCTGGTTTATTGTCAACTTTTTCCCAAAAGTCCCAATAATTGTCAGCAGGGTTTAGTCTATTTAGAAGGTCTGCAAAATCAGTACAATTTCTTTGAAATCTGTAAAATATTTTNTCGATTATTTTTTCTTTTTCGCTCTCGGTATAGCGGTCTACAAATGGAAACAAGTGCTCTCCATAAACGAGAATCATTCTCGTTGAGTCTTTCATTCGACTATTGCTTTGTAACGATTTACACATGACAGAAATTAAGGAATCAGTCTGTTTTTCTGTCTGTCCGAACGCTATTGAACTAATTGTCAACAGTATTAATGTCAATCTCTTTGTCATAATCTCCGCGTTTGCCTGGTTGCTAATCGTGAGTAGAAATTTCCGTGGAAGTAGATTCTACAAACTTCTTGCTCCCGAAAAGATTGTTCTTACTGCTCATTCGAATTTAGATTGTTACCAAAAGTAAGGTTTTATTAATGAACAACATGACAACAATGCGAAAAAACGGTTCAGTGAGTTTGGTAACCAGGGCAGGTTTAAATGGAAATGATTTATCTGTTATCAACTTTCATCTCTCACGTTGGAGAAGAACTTCAACGTGGGCAGAGGAGGAAGTTTTCTACCGTTAAATACAATATTAAATAAACCAATTTGAATAAGGACACAAAACCCCATAGTTACTTAAACACGGTGTTGTAGCGCGATTGTTTCACCAGTCATCTTTCTTTGGAATGTCCTTAAAATCAAATTTTTCGTGAAGGTGTAGTCTAATATCAAACTCGAACTTNTTNTTGAATGAATTTGCCATTTCGTTCTTTCCATTTTTAAGTCCGAAGAATTCAAGATTTGTCATTTCTCCCTGTTTTGTTAATGAGTCGCTATACTTTTGAGTCAGTACAATTTTNTTCAGGGTCGCCCTATACTTGCCGTCTTTAAACTCCAAAATTACAAATCCAGTAAAATGACTTCTCGAAATATAAATTGGTGTCCCCATTTCAGTAAATCCAGCTCCTTTAAAATCCGCGTCAAGTTGTTTTAAGTCACCTGAAATTTTATTGTCGCCAATTTCAATTTTTTCAAGAAGTCCAGAGTCTTTTGTTTTNTCTTTCAGTTGCTCAAATGTCAACGTTGTCTCAAAGACCTTCTGCCAAATAATCTCGGAGTTGTCTACTTGGAAATTGTTAATAGTCTCTTGTCCGTGAGATGTTACGGAAACCAACGTTAATACAAATATGGTTATCTTTTTCATGGTCTTTATTGTCGTCCTAATAAATGCGGACAAGGTTGAGTGCATAAGCAGTGGCGGGTTTAGGAGGGCTTGGTAAATGAGCGGAGCGAATGCCAAGCCCGACCTGCCGCGACTTGTCCCACGACACCGAATGTTATTTGAAAACTAAAACTACAAAATTACACTGAACCCCGCCATTGATTATGCACAGCCTAAGCTTGCATTAGAATAACTTTACAGCTAACCAGAAGAACAAAGAGAGGGTAAAGGCCAGTATGCACAGAGAAGCTTAGACTTCGTCAACATTGACGGCCCCCTCTCTTTTCTACTTAGAATTTGTACAGTTCACGAGGCCTTGAGCCTGTTTATAGGTTGTTAAATGCCAAGTAGATCGTTCTTCCTAAACAAATTTATTATGGAACAAGTTACAGAATTCTATGGTATTGACATCAGCAAAGATGTTTTTGATGTGTGCACCNCCGAAGGCAAGCACCTTCAGTTCACCAACACGGTGGAAGGCTTTCGGGCTTATGGAAAGCTTCTTTCGGCCAATAGCCGAAGTGTCATGGAAGCCACCGGATGTTACCATCAGCAATTGGCGGGTTGGCTGTTCACCCATGGCCATGGCGTTTCCGTGGTGAACCCGTTGATCATANAACGGTTTTCCCAAATGCGGCTGCGCATAGCCAAAACCGACAAGGCCGATGCCCGCATGATACAAACGTATGGGCAGGTAGAAAATCCACCGGCCTGGCAACCGCCCCAANAGTTTGTAACCCAGTCCATGGAAATCCACGGATTGGTTGAGTTACTGATCCGTCAGCGAACAGGTCTGAAAAACAAGCTACACAGCATAAAAAGCAAGNGGGAGAGCTTTACCAGAACAACGCGGGCCATCACCAAACTCATCAAGCAAATGGACGGAGAAATAGCGAAGTTGGAATCGTCCATGGAAGCACTGATCCGCGAGCACCAGGGCAGCATGTATGATCAGCTCTGCACCATTCCTGGCATTGGCCGAAAAACAGCTATGTTTCTGATCGTGGTCACGAATGGGTTTGATGGATTTGAAAACAGTAAACAGTTGTCCTCGTATATGGGGTTGGCGCCAAGACTTAAAATTTCAGGCAAAAGTGTTCGTGGACAAAGTCGCATCAGCAAGGCAGGCAATGCTACTATCCGCAACCTGTTATTCATGTGCTCATTCACGGCTTCAGAGAATAACAAAGCCTGCCGGGAACTATTCAATCGACTTGTGGCGAGGGGAAAATCAAAGAAGCTCGCACTGATAGCGGTAGCCAATAAGCTGCTTAAACAGGCCTTTGCGATTGTGAAATCCAATACGACCTATGACGAAAACATTTTAGAAATGCGACCAGCGATGAACTGACCTGAAATATTTCTTTTTTCAGACGGCCCCCACCAAACTGGGGACGGACGAAAAAGAAATATTTCCTTGATTTTTACCACAGTTCATTGTTATGCACATGTGCCGCAGTCAAATATGTTTAACCACACGGATGCCAAAGCTTTGGAGGTGAGAGGGCTTGTGTGGCTTTGGCATTGGTGTGGTTTTAGGTGGTTTGATTCTCTTGTCTCTTCATAAATGCAGCAACATTTCCATATAAACCATCGCTCATTGAGTGTATTGTATGTGTCACATCAAAACTTTGTCCCAGTTTACTTGTCCAGAAACCATTTCGCAACTGTCGTGCTGCGTGGGTTGGCTTTCCATTGCCGTCAGCATAAATTGCTATCTTCTGATAATCTTTTTCTAAGTCTCCGTTGTCACAAACTTTATAGCCAATAATTTCAAATAGTTTTATGAAAGAATCCAACGTCTCTGTTCTTGGAATGTCGCTTGGCCAAAAATATGTACCCGCCACATCTGGCCAGAACCATTTGTCGACCGACCCAAAGGCCCATGCAATGCAATTATAAATTGGTGTTTGCGGGCTGGTTAAAAGAAATGGGTCAATTTTACTGTTTGGGAATTTAGAATTTTCAAACGTCATGCAATGTTATATCGATTCGCCCAATTGACCCAATCTGATTTCATTTGTTCTACATTTCCTCGATGTTCAGGCCTTATTGANTTTTCACCTGTCAAGATCTCAAGTGCATAAAACCAATGGTTATTTGTTGTCTGAAGATCTTGAATTATCAATGGTAGAACTTCCTGTCCCAGTTTAATAACAGCATGATAAGCAGGATGGCTCGTTATCTCAGTAATACTCGATGAAAACATTGTGTCATTCTCCCAAACGCTTTTTAGTAAATTGAATTTACGATTAAGTCTGTTTTGATAGAGCTGAGATGCGAACACACTTTGTCCAATAAAAATCATGTGGCTATTGTGCAAATTCCGCGAAACGAATTTCGCATCTTTGCCTACTGCAACAGGCCTTTGAGTTTCTTCAATTACAGGATAGTCGTATGCTGTCATGAGAATAGTTTTCTAGTTTGATCAGTTATACAGTTTTCAAATACTTGATTTTTAATAGCTCTGATTTGATCGAAATTTTCAGCTAAGTTATCAAATGTTATACTTCGTTCCTGAAAAACATCAATGTCTAAAATAAATGGAAGAATTTTTTCCGTGGCAGGTTCCATCGTTTCCGTGATGATTGCGTTTCTCAAATTGTCCTCGCACGGAACTTGTATTTGCATAAANAANCTATTAAAAATCTGAGGCAGTCCTTTAGGAATTGGAGGCATGTTTATTATATATTCTTCAAAGTCCTTGAACGGAATTGGTATCTCTATACGATTAATAAATCTGGTGGCAATCCTCACAACAGAACTTGGCTGAAAGAGATTTTTATACTCAGTCCAGGCTTTCAGAAACTCGCTAAAATGAACCTCCCATTTGTCATAAGGGCGAAGAACGTTGAAGGTAAAGCCATCTAGTCGAACCTGAATTTGCTTGTTATTCTCAACTGTTGAGTAAACGAACCCAGTTAAGTCCCCCTTNGTTTTTGTCTCAAGTTCTTTATTATCAGCTACTTGAAAAAGTCCAGAAAAGTTAACTTTTTTCTTTTCGTTTTGATACTCTTTGGGGAGTTGATCCTTATAACGTTTAAGCTCTTCTACAGACTGTACGCCAATCCGATCAATTCTTACGTCAAATACTGCTTTGNNGATTGGAGCGGTTTTGTACTTCATGGCCAAAATATACCAAATTTAACGGTAAAACCGCCTTTAACGTTCATATCCTGTTTTTGGCTCTTTTGCTTGCTTTTGGTGTCGCGGGAATGTGCGGCAAGCAAATGTGCCAATGTTCGAAGCACCGACTCTGTCCCGCGGCATTGTGCACAACTCCTAAATATACGCACTTTATTGTGCATATCCACTCATGTAAAAGTAGATATGCGAAAGCCCAATGCTGCCATGGGCTAATTAATTACAAATAGGTTAACGAGGATACTTAATCAAACGGCACATGCACGTGCCTTTCTGCATGGTAACTGGAACGCACCAGTGGGCCCGATTCCACATATTTCAACCCNCGCTTCAAACCTTCTTCCTTATACATCGCAAAGGTATCGGGGTGAATAAACTCGGCCACTTCCAAATGCATTTTGGTAGGCTGCAGGTATTGGCCCAGCGTTAAAATCATCAGGCCATTAGCGGCCAAATCATCCATCGCTTTAAAAACTTCTTCTTTTGTTTCACCTACACCTAACATAATGCCCGACTTGGTGCGTTTGCCGGCTTCGCGAATGCGTTTAATTTGTTCCAGGCTGCGCTCGTACTTGGCTTGAGGCCGTACCATGCGGTACAACCGGCCTACCGTTTCCATATTATGCGATACTACTTCCTGCCCGCCTTCAATCATGTGGTAAAGTGCATCCCAGTTTCCTTTGGTATCAGGAATTAATGTTTCAATGGTTGTTTCCGCTAAGCGCTTTNNGGTTTGCACTACGGTTTGATACCAGATCTCTGCTCCACGGTCTTTCAGTTCATCCCGGTTAACGGAAGTNATTACCGCGTGTTTTACACCCATTTTATGAATGGCTTCGGCTACGCGTTTTGGTTCTTCTATATCGTATTCGGTGGGTCTTCCGGTGGCTACCGCACAAAATGTACAACTGCGGGTGCACACATTTCCTAAAATCATAAAAGTAGCGGTGCCGGCACCCCAGCACTCGCCCATGTTAGGGCAATTACCGCTTTCGCAAATGGTATGTAGTTTATTTTCGTCAACCAGTTTACGCACCTTCGCATACTCGGGCCCAACCGGCAACTTTACACGCAGCCAATCGGGTTTTCTTTTTTGCNNTTCAGACGATATAACGGGTAGTTCGATCATTTTTTGATTCCAGCATCTTGCAGCAGGGGTTGAATCAAAGTTCGCAACCCGCTACATGCTTATAATACGTTTATCTTCCAATAAGTTCCTTGTATTGATCGGCTGTAAGCAAACCATCGGCTTCGGCTGCATTTGAAATTTCTACTTTCACCATCCAGCCGTCTCCATACGGATCGCTGTTTACTTTCTCAGGGTTTCCTTCCAGGGCTTTATTAAATTCCGTCACCTTTCCGCTTAATGGCATAAAAAGATCGGATACGGTTTTTACAGCTTCCACCGTACCAAATACATCGTGTTGATTCAGGGATTGGCCTACGGATGAAATATCGACATAAACGATATCGCCTAACTCGCCCTGGGCAAAATCGGTAATACCTACCGTAGCAATATTGCCTTCAATCTTAATCCATTCGTGGTCTTTGGTGTACTTCAGGTTTGCAGGAGTGCTCATGTGTGTTCGATTTAGTGCCTCAAAATTAAAAATTGTCAATTGTCAATTGTCCAATTGGCAATTATTTATTGCGCTAAATTGAATAAAATCTTAAACCCGGCCCGNGTGGTACTACGCCTGAACGAATTGGTTACCAGCGGCTCGTTTATGCTGCGCTCCATATAGGCCTGCACACGCAATTTCTGGTTTACCAGGTAGCTTACGTTGGGTCGCAACTGAAAGTTAATGTTACCATTTGTTACCGTATTTACTTCGGCTATTTTGCGCTGGATGGTGCGGTTGTTGGTAACACTCATGTTCATCTGGAAGGTGATATCGTTTTTAAGCGTAATTACGCGGCCATCCACCTTAAACGGCATACGCATATTGTTTTTAGTATAGCCAATATCCACCGACCAGTCTTTTGCATTAAGTTCGGTTACCTGTGAGTTTGAAATGTTTAGCGCCAGGTCGCGTTTGGTTTTATACTCAAACTTGATGTTCAATTTNTTCTTGGTGCGTACATTAATTCCAATCAACGGGGCGAATTGCTCGCTTATCATTACCTGGCTGATGACATACACGGGAATCAACTCGCCATTGCTGTTAGTCTTGCTGGCAAATAAACCGTTGTTGTAATCTTCAATCGGATTGCTCAGGCCTACCTGGTCGTACTCTAGTGAGTTGGAATAATTTACAACCGAGTAGGATGAAGAATACGCATGGTTGATGGTAATGGATTGAAAAATATCTTTGAGGGCCCCCTTCTTACCCAACCCGGTAAAGTCCACACGCCAACTGGGTATAGGCAGACGCGGGAAAGGAGAGAGGTTGGTAGTTTGAGCCGACTGCCCGGTATAAGCAGCCAGGAATGCCGGTATGAGTACATCTTGCGAACGACTTTCATACGAGTTTCCGGTAATGGCAGTAAACCGGTTTTGCATGATGGCAATATTTTCTTCAAACTGTTTGAATACTGTAGAATTTAAACTTTGATTGTTGCGAAATGCTGTGCTGATGGTGTTAACCGAAATCTTATAAGAGCCCGTGCGGCTTGGGCTGAGCGATTCGTAATCCTGACCAAGCGAATCGATTCTGAAAATTTCCTGAAAGGCGGTAGTGGAGTTTTTCTTTACATCCAATTTAATACGCAAGTCAGAAGAAGGCTCCACAGCCGCGCTTAGCGTCAGGTCTTTCATCTGGTTTTGTGTAAACGGTGTGGTTAAAACTTTGCTTCGCGTAAGCCACCCATTTTCACCCGCCCGTTTTTGAAACCCTGCTTCCTGTTGCCCTAATATAAAACCCCAGCCGGGTGCGCCCCATCCTTTATCTAAGCCAAACAAATATGGATCTCCGGTAAAGCCGGGTAAAATAGTTCCTTGCGTAATGGTATAAGTACCGGTAACATTACGCACCGACATGAGTAAACGCAACACACCCTTAATAGCCTTTAAGTCAGGGGGNCGTTTTACCGTGTCCGGCTGGGCTGGTTTGGTTTGCGGAGCTCCGGCCCGTACGGGGTTGAANGGCGTAGGCCTTGCAGGTGTGTTTACATTTTTAAGAAACCCGATCTTATTGTAAAGCTTTACAAAATCAACACGTCCACTCAAGGCCTGGTCTTGTGTGTTTTGTATGATGTTACCGAGCTTAAGACTGTCTGCTTTTTCGAGAGGACCCGCGCGCCAGTTGTAACCAACCGATTGTCGGTATTCCGCACTAAGCCAGTTGGTAAGCGGGAGTTTTTCTAATGGTAAAGTATAGTTGGCAGAAATGTTCTGATCAAAGTTCTTCATACGCCCCAGCTTCTTCAGGTTGTCGATTACTACCTGAATCGAATCGCGGTTATCCAAATCGCCATCGGGTTCGTCAATAATTGCGTTTACACGCGATGAATAGTCGAGATTCAGGGCTTTGGTAATGTTCCACCGTACGTTATAAAACCGGTTAAACACGAAATACTTCTGAAAGTTGGGGATCGAACTCTCGGCACTGCTGCTTGCGTTGCGATAGATTATTTTAGTGAAAGACCGGTCCAACTCGCCCCGTACTGAAATATTAGAAGGCATGGGGTTAAAGTTGAAGTCTTTAATCAATTGCAGGAAAGGTGACTTTAACCCTTTGGAGTTTTTAAAGGGTTCAAAGCCTTTAAACTTAGGTGCGTATTGCCATACTACGGCACCCCGATAGTTGCGGATGGTATTTTCCTGCAGGTTAAAATTGGTTTGTGTCGCTTCGCTGAAGGCATACGTAAACGCAAAGTTTTCGATATCATAAATGTGCGATACGGCATCTTTGTTGGTTTTTACCTTTCGCACATTGGTAAAGTTTAAACTCCGTCTTACACTTCGGTCCTGAATGATTTTTAAATACTCCTCCCGTTCGGCATCGGTATCAAAAGATTGCAGCGCAGCCTGTATGCGTAAGTCGGGGTTGGCGGGNTCGTACTTCGGGTTGATGGTCGTGTTTTCATAACTAACAAACATTGGAATTTTTAGGCCCGTCCACTGGGGCAATAGTTTATCAACATTCAGGTTAGCCGATACATCGTATCGTGTGGTTTCGCCCCGTGCCCGTTCCGAAATTTTGGATTGCACACCACCGTATCCAAAACTGATGTGGCGCAAAGATCCGGTTACAGTACCCAGGTCGGCCAGTTTGGTGCTAAGCGAAACATTGGATGCCCAACCCGCTGTTTTGTCGAAATCGGTTAAGCGCATTTCGTTGGCCCATAAACACACATCAAACGTTTTGGCATCGGTGCTGCGCGGATTGCGAATACCAATCATCATGGTGCGCACCTGGCTTAAGTCAGGCCTTCCTAAAATACGGATGCCGTGTTTGCCTACAGCCTCTGGCCCTGCCAGTGGATATAAAATACCTAAGTCAAAACCCTCCCTGTCCCGTCTTGCTTTGAGTGCATACAGATCATTTAAGTCGAGATCAATTTGATTTTGTTCGGGCCACACTTCATCAATGGAACGCACTCCGGCAGGTGTAATTTTTAAAGGCAACTCTATTTCGTAGTAGTTCTCATCAAAGTCGGTACCCAGTCGTAAGAAGGCAACCAGTTCATCATCCTGAATGGGTTTGCTCAGGTTGGTGTTGTGCGCGCTGATGAACATTTTAATTCTTCCGTAATTAAANAAGTCCATCGATACGTTTTTATAAATAGCCCGTGCATCACCATCGGGCAATTCGGTTACACACATTTGTACCGATTGTTCATTTAACCTGCGTTGCACAGCCGAAGTATTATCGCGGTCGCGTCTTAAAGGTTCGATGTAGCCCGGTTTAATTTCATTCGGGCTTCCGTTTTCTTCAATGTTTACTACCGATACTGAAAAGTTATCGAGATTGGGCTCTAACGGTTCGCCAAAGCGCGATTCTTCCAGGTTGCCGGTATATCGTCTCCACCTGTTCCCCACCGCTCTGAATTTAGCCATGCGTAATACTACGGGTTCACTAAAATCAGTTAAGATCATTCGCACATAGCGTATGGATTTGAATCCNTCTATGTTACCAACCATTTCATCAAACTGCCTTACGGGAATACGAAACAAATACCACGTAGCATCTGGATTTTCGGCCGAGGTAACAGCATCTACCACATACTTACTGCCCACTTGCATCGTATTGGGTCTTAAATCCATGCTGTATGTGTAGTACTCTTCCAGGTCGCTAAGGGTGTTATCCTGATTTAAGTCTTCATTATCGGGTATAGTAGTTCCGGAAATAGCAAAGGCTTCATTACCGGTAAGAATGGGCGTGTTGCCTTCCTGGTTATTAAAATTTTTATAGCGTTCAAGAATTTTAGCATCGCGTGCATCCAGGTCAGCGCCTAAAAANTATTTAAAATCATCAGCCGAAGGATCCTGTTCTGCTACGGAACGTGCAGCAGGGGTTAGTAAGTTGAGAAAGTTCGTTTGAAATTTGATTGCTTCTTTCGCATTGGCAATTCCATCCAACCCTACATCCTGATTGGGTCGGCCCGAAGGTTCGTTATCAAAGGCATTGCTCAGGTATTGTTTGTTGGTAACAAATCCCCAGTTGTTTTCGGTAACATTCAGGGGCGAAAGGTCGCCATCGGTGGGCAATCCATTTTCAAAGGCATGTTTGCCATCGCGAATCACATCTTCCGAAATACTTCCCAGGTGGAAAATAAGTTTACCGCCCGTGGTGTTTGGTTTTGGAGGATTAACACCATCGTTAATCTCACCTTTGGAGTTATTGATAAACGGATTCAGTAACCAAAATTCAATATACTCTACATTGGCCTTATCAAAGTCAACTTCTGTGCGAATGGCAGTAGTTATACCGCCCCAGTTATTTCGGGGATTGTTTGTAAGCATGCCCCGGTTATCCAGTTGTGTATTGTAGTTGTAGGGCCCCCGCTCAGACGGATAATAGGCCAGGTCGAAAATCTGTTCGAAGAAGTTTCCTACGTAGGGATCGAAGTAGGGGAAAATTTCCTGGGGCGGTACCGCGCGCACATAATGATTGGTGAGGTAATCATCGGTAATGTTTGCGGGTTTAAACCGGCCNCCGGCCCGGTAAAACAAATTATCTACCTGGTACCAGGCTAACTTGGCCCTGCGATAGCCCGCCCGCACATCATCCGATGCGCCCAGGGCATCATCAAAATCCTTAGGTACTGATGCTATTTTCCATGCTTGCGGACTAAGTAAACTATAGGGCGTAGCGGTGTTTTCAAAATCATCAATAAACGATGTGCCATCGCCATCTACAATGTTGGATGTACCTGGCAGCAATTGAGCAAACTCGGCATTGAGGGTAACCGTAGATTGTTCTTTGGTTTGAAGGAACGGCAGCGCATCTACCATTTTGGTTAAGAAGCGCGATTCCTTGCGCATGTTAAAATCCAGCCCGTATTGAATGTTGCGTGCAGGCTCGGTACCAATCAGGTTGCGCGATACCAGCGGTCTTTCATTATAATATAAAAAGGTAGAGCCGATATTAATGTCGTCACTAAGTTTATAATCTAATCGGGTGCCCAGCAACGATCGGGTTTGAAAGGCAAACGGATCTTGTTGTTCGTAGCTGATATCAATGTCCTTGCCCGATGTAAGAATGCCTTCGTTCAGGATGGTAACTTTTCCAAACGTGTAATCAACCGTGTAATCCAATCCTTCCTGCAAAGGCATGCCNCCGGCATATACTTTTACCGAGCCGGGCGAAATATTAAATCCCTGGATGATAATTTCTTTTCCGGAGCCTGCCGTGAATGTACCTACCAGGTAAAATTTGTTTTTAGTTGTTACTAATTCTGCTTCAGCTTTGGTGGTGCGGTACAGCGTGTCGTACACATACTTGCGGGTTAACTGATCGCGCAGCGCAAGGTTGGTTTCATTGGTAAACAGATTTTTAAGNGCATCGTTGAAAGGTTCCAGGTATGGGAATACAATGGTTCCGGTTTCGGGGTTGATGGTAATCTTCTCTACATAATCGAAGTTACCATCGGGTTGTGGGTCGTTGTACGGATTAAGCCGATCGAGGCCAAACACCCGAATCAATTGTTGTGTGCGGGCATAGTCTCCTTCCTGCAGTTGCGGATTATCAATACCGGTGCGGTCATCGCGGTAGATTACGCGCAGTTGAAATCCATCGCGCGTAAGCCCGCTCACGTTCAGGTTATAGATGTTTTTCATCATCAGATTCCACGTAGGCAAAATCTTGCCTTGTGTATCTTTGATTGCGATTTTACGAGGGCGCAATAATTTAAGATAGGCTACTTCGTCTTCTGGTTTATTACCATAATCTTCAGAAAGTTCGCCCACTTTATACGCGCGCCCGTTGTAGGTGTATTCAAACGCAACAGCAAGCGCTTCATCGTTTTGCAGTTTGCGCTGCAGGGTTATATAACCTAACTCTTTGTGAAAAGTATATTCGGTGGCGGCCAACTTGCGTGCTGAAGTAATTTTNTCAAAGTCGGTACCATTAACCAATCCTAATCCTTCCAATGCCTGGTTAATTCCATCCGAAGCAATNGAGATACCACCCAGTAGCGTAAACAAGTTATTAGCAGTGTTGGCTGTGGGCGCCTGCAGGTTAGAGCCAGAGGTAATAACACCTGTTCTGTAAATTTTACCCGATTCGCCCATATCCATAAGGCCAACCACATTGCGCAGGGTTTGGGTATCGTTCTGGCGATTGAGCAAATACACTTCTACCCGTGTAATGTTTACACCCGAAGTAATCTGGGGTAGTGTACTCAACCATTTTTCAAAGTTGTCGCGGAAGAACTGGCCCAGAAAGAAGTGGCGGTTTTCATCGTAGTTAGAACCAACAATTTCAAACGGCCTGCCTTGCGAGGCACCGTTGGTACTACCGTTTACTTTTATGCTGGACTGTTTGCCCCGCTGGGTTGTAGCCAGGGAGGTAACAAATAGTTTTCCAAACTGCATCTGGGCTTTTATACCAAACAGGTTTTGCGAACCCGTAATTAAACTGTTGTTGAGGGGCAAGCTTACATTACCTATTTCTAACTTTTTCAGAATGTCTTCCTTAAAGCCGGTGTATTCCACCTTCATGTTGTTCTGAAAGTCGAACGAGTTGTTGTTATCGAAGTTGGTAGTAACAGCCAGCTTTTCGCCCACCTTACCTTGCACACTCAGGTTAATCTGCTGATCGAACTCAAACCCNCCGTTGCGCTGCTGGCGAATGTGAATAGAGGGGTTTTCAATNTTNTTGAAACTGCGCCCCGAAATCAAGGTTTACAAAACCCCGCGGAATCAATTCCACATAACTGCCGCCAAAAATGCGATCCAATACAGGGCTTACATAAATTTTTGGTATTAACCCGCGACCGCTTACCGCGCTTTCGCCATCCAATGCTTTGCTGCGGGTTTGCCAATACTCGCGTTTAATCAGTTTATACTGTTCTGCATTAAACTCATCGAACGAGATGGATGTAGGCGGCCTGAAATTAAGGGTACCCATCTTTTCGTAGATATTGTAGTGGCGGCCGGTATCAATCTGTAATTCGAAATTCAGATTTTTGGCATCTTGCAAAAACAGCGGTGAAAAACTTCGGTAGTAAGAAAAGGGGTCGCCATAGCGGTCGCGCAAGCGAAACGTGGGCCGGTAAGGGTTGGTAATTCTAATCCTGGTGGTATCGGTGCGCACGGTATCTTGCTGCCCCATTACTAGTGGGGAGAGGCCAATGGTGAGGCCGAGGAGGAGCAGTATCTTCCGGTATCTTACAATCAATGGTGGTTCAGGCGTTTTTGAGGGCTTGCTTTACGAGCTCTTCTAAACTTATTGTGTTTCCCGACTTCTTCAGGATTGCATCAACACTTTTCTCAGCCGCAGCTTTGGCAATGCCAAGCGTAATCAAGGCAGTTAACGCTTCGTGGCGCATGGTATTGTGTATCAACCCCGGTTTTCCGCTATCATCAACCGGGTCTTTGCGGAGTTTGTCTTTCAGTTCCAGCACTAACCGTTGCGCGGTTTTTCCTCCAATTCCTTTTACGGATTGCAGGGTGGCTACATCTTCGCGTACAATGGCTGCTTTAAGGTCATTGGGAGTAAGGTACGATAGCACCATTAAAGCCGTATTGGGCCCCACCCCGTTTACCGAAATCAGGTACTGAAACATCTGTTTTTCGGCTTCGCTGGCAAAACCATACAGAATATGGGCGTCTTCGCGCACATGCAGGTACGTAAGCAGCGTAAGATCTTCCCGATCTTTAATTTCAGAGAATGTATTGAGCGAAATGCTCACCTGGTAGCCAATGCCGTTTACCTCCAACAGCACAAATGTGGGCTCCTTATGTGCGAGCTTTCCTTTTAAGTAGGCAATCATGGAAAAGCTTAAAAATAAAATGCAGTTTACGAGGATTTAGGCAGGGAAGCAAATGGTTAAAGCGCTGCTGTTAAGGGGCTCAAACCATGAATAAACCTGGCCATCAAGCGCCCGGCAAGGTGTTGAAATTCGGAGAAGGCCACAAGACTGCATGTGGGCCCGTTCGCAGGGTTACGCTAACCATATCCGAACATTGGAAATGGTTAGGCAACCGGTGTACATGTGCCGGGGCAACCTTTTAGCTTAGATACAAAGGGTTATCAATCTTAAGTTTTACCTTTGCATAAAATTACCATTGTGTTTACGTCAGCCAGAAACCTTGCTCTTGATATTGGCAATAACAATACGCTGCTTACCGACCAGCATAATATTCTATTGTCTCAGCCTTCGGTATTGGTAATAAACGAGCTAAATCAAAAGGTGGAGGCCATTGGTGATAAGGCTTTTGAAATGCTGGAAAAAACCCATGCAAACCTTAAGTCGGTAAAACCGCTGAAGGGTGGTGTAATTTCAGATGGGGAGTCGGCCAAAAAGCTGGTAAAGGAGTTGGTGCATCGCATCGGCAAGCCCTCATTTTTAAATGGTGGTTTTAACTATCTGATTTCCGGAGTTCCTTACGATACTACACCCGTTGAGAAACGCGCTTTGCGCGATACGCTCGAGCAATTTACGGCACGGCACACACACCTGGTACACGAACCACTGGCCGCAGCATTAGGAATGGGTTTAAATATTCAGGAACCGGAAGGTAAGTTGGTGGTTGATATTGGGNGTGGCATTACCGAGGTGGTTGTAATTTCCCTTTCGGGGATTGCCGCGTTTCAATCGGTGCGCGTGGCAGGCGATGCCATGGATGAAGAAATTCAGGACTACTTTAGAAGAGAACATAACCTGGCTATTGGCTTAAAGACAGCCGAGCAGGTGAAGAAANAAATAGGATGTGTGTTTGAGCCGGTGGCATCAAGCGATGAAAAGATTTTGGTAAAAGGTAAAGATTTGATTGAAGGTGTACCGGTAAGTAAACCCATTAGCCAGTTTGAGNTGAGCAGGATATTGGAGCGCCCGTTCAAGCAAATAGAAGAAAGCATTCATCAATCATTAGAAGCCTGTCCACCTGAGTTAGCAGGTGATATCTACAAAAGTGGTATCTATGTAACGGGTGGTAATGCGGTATTAAAGGGGTTGCCAGAGCGGCTAAGCAAAATTTTCAAATTGCCTGTTCATATCGATCCGCAGCCCTTGTTTTCAGTAAGTAGGGGTGTACGGGTGGTTCTCCTGTCACCAACCAGGTACAAGGGTATTTTGATGTAGCTTACCGTTTAAACTCAAACTGCTTTTTCGCCACAACATTTCCGTTTACTACAATTTCCAGTAAGTGAGTGCCATTGTGCAGTTTGCGCGTGGTAAAATCCTGAAAGCGTTGCTGCTTTTTGATGGTAACGGTTTCACCAGGTTTTAAATCCAGTTCTTTCAGCTTAAAAACCTTAGGCAATTGTACTCCCGATTTTTTGCTGTAGTGAATCCGGTAATCAACCATTAGACGCTGATTTGTNTTNTTAGTTGATACCATGTTGAAGTGGAACAATAAGGTATCGTTTAGCCTGAGTTTGGATTTGTTGAGTGAAAGATTTTTGATGGCTATTCTTACATTTTTGGTAAGATTAAATATGGCCATCGAATTTTGATCACCTTGCTTGAGCAACGACCTACATCCGCGCCTGATAATCCAGGCAGTATGTGGATGTGCCTGATCCCAGCTCTTAATTAATCTCAAAACATGTTCGGGAGAGTCTTTTGTAATATCGTTCAGATGGTTAGCAACGGATTTTCGAACATACAACGCATTATCCGCCCGCAAGCATTGCAGAATGGGGGTAGTGAGTGAGGGGTTCTCAATAATAGCATCGAGTTTAAACGACCAAGGCAGGCGCGGCCTGCTTCCTTCTGAGGCCAATCGCCTTACATGTTCATTTTCATCGCTGGCCCATTTATACATTTCGTTTAAAGTTGCTCTTATATCCTGTTTTAAAAANGTGCGAATAGCGAACTCAGATGAGCCAAACCGGGTAAAGTACTGAAGGGCATTCAATGAAAGGAGAAAATCGCCTTGCCCAAATTGCGATACATAATCCGGAAATACCAAATTAGTATAACCACTCTTTAATTGAGGAATCACTTCTTTCATGATGTTAATCGAAGTGCTGAATTTNTTCGGAAGATAGTTGTGTAAAACCAGCGAAGTATTTCGCATTCGTTGGTTGAGCGACAGCATGTCCATATTTGCTGTTACCTCTTTTACAAAATCATCAGCCTTAAACGGTTTATAAACCGAGGCAAATACCTCCGCCAGATTTTTATAATAGGCTTGGTTGAACATTTCTTTGAGTGGTTCCATATTACCTGCTATTTAAGAATCCTGGAATGACAACAGTATGTCAGCTGTCATAAAAAATTTGCCTCAAAGTTAAATTTCGAGTGTTGGGCTGGATCATTCAGGCAAGCGGATAACAATAAAGAGTTCGTTCTGATTGCTGCAAAGTAATCCGAAGACAAACCTCCTTATAAAACAACCTCGCTTAGATTACAGGAATCCTTAATTATTTTAACCTGTTTATCTGATCGTATGTTTGGGCATCCACAACTGCGATTGCAGCCATGTTGATGATATCACGGATGGAACTACCTAACTGCAGAATGTGCACCGGTTTNTTCATACCTAATAAGATCGGGCCAATGGCTTCGGCACCACCTATTTCCATCAACAACTTGTAGGCAATATTGCCCGAGGCAAGGTTTGGAAATATCAAGGTATTGGCACCTTCTTTGGCTAAGGCACTAAATGGAAAAATCTGTTGTTGAATGTCGGTATCAAAGGCAACGTTGGCCTGAATGTCGCCATCTACAATCAGGTCTGGAAATTTTTGTTTAGCCATCCTTACCGCATCGCGGGCTTTTTCAGGGATTGGCCCTTTGCTCGAACCAAAGTTGGAATAAGAAAGTAAGGCCATGCGTGGCTCAATATCGAAGAACTTAACACCGCGTGCCGCCAGCCCGATTATTTCAACCAGTTCATCAGCAGTCGGATCAACGTTTACTGTACAATCGGCAAAGAAAAATGTTCCTTTCTTATTTATGATTATGTACATGCCGGCCACGCGGTTTACGCCTTCGGCCATACCGATAATCTGCAGCGAGGGTAATATGGTTTTCGGATAATCTTTGGTGAGCCCGGAAATCAAGGCATCAGCTTCGCCAAACTCAACCATCATGGCTCCAAAGGCATTGCGATCGCGCATCACACGATCCGCATCTTTATATGTAATGCCTTTGCGTTGGCGCTTCTGATGGTATGCTTTTGCAAATTTTTCGGTGCGTTCTTTTTCTTCTCGCGGATCAATGATTTTACATTCACTCAGGTCCAGCCCGTGTTCCTTAACCAGGCGCTCTATATCCGTTCGGCTACCTAACAAGATAGGATATGCAATCTTTTCATCTTGCAGTACCTGGGCTGCTTTTAAAATTTTAGGATGATCGGCCTCGGCAAATACAATTTGTTTTGGATTTTGTTTGGCACGTTCAATAATGCGCGAAGTAAGTTTTTGATCGAGCCCCACGCGCTTCAACAAATCTACGTGGTATTGTCCCCAATCGGTAATGGGTGCCCGCGCTACCCCTGAGTCCATAGCCGCCTTTGCTACAGCGGGTGAAACAGTAGTAATTAACCTGGGATCAAGTGGTTTTGGAATCAGGTAATCGCGGCCAAACTGAATGCGATCAATGCCATAAGCCTGAAACACAATATCGGGTACGGGTTCTTTGGCAAGTGCAGCCAGGGCATGTACCGCGGCCAGTTTCATCGCTTCATTAATTTCAGTGGCACGCACATCCAATGCACCCCTGAAGATATAGGGNAAGCCCAATACATTATTTACCTGGTTCGGATGATCGCTGCGGCCCGTACCCATGATTAAATCAGTGCGGGTTTTTTTNGCCAGGTTATAATCGATTTCGGGATTGGGGTTTGCGAGTGCAAAAACAATCGGATCCTTGGCCATGCTTAATACATCGGCTGGTGTAATGGCATCGGCCACAGAAAGTCCAACAAACACATCGCATCCTTTTATGGCCTCTTGTAGCGTATTGATTTTTCGGGTGGTAACAAACTCGGATTTGATACGATCCAGGTTGGTGCGCGAGCTATTGATTACGCCTTTGCTATCGCACATGATCAGATTCTCCCTTTTTAACCCCAGGGCAAGGTAAAGTTTTGAACAGGATACTGCTGCGGCCCCGGCACCATTCACTACCAGCACGATCTGATCAATTTTNTTCCCAACAAGTTCCAGTGCGTTAAGTAATGCTGCACTGGAGATGATTGCCGTTCCGTGCTGGTCATCGTGCATAATGGGGATATGCATTTTNTCACGCAGCTCGGTTTCAATTTTGAAACACTCGGGNGCTTTTATGTCTTCCAGGTTTACACCGCCAAAGGTGGGTTCAAGTGCTTTNACAATTTTGATAAATGCATCCGGATCTTCTTCATCAATTTCAATATCAAAACTATCGATACCGGCATACTTCTTAAATAGCACGGCTTTACCTTCCATAACCGGTTTGGCTGCTTCGGGGCCAATATTGCCTAACCCCAACACGGCTGTACCATTCGAAATTACCGCTACCAGATTTCCTTTCGAAGTATATTTATATACATCATCTTTGTTGGCTGCAATTTCTTTGCACGGTTCAGCAACACCTGGCGAGTAGGCCAATGCCAGATCAAGCTGTGTGCTTAACATCTTGGTTGGTACTACTTCAATTTTACCGGGTTGACCTTGTGTGTGGTAGTTGAGGGCGTCTTGTTTGCGAATTTTGATCGACATACAACAGGGTTAGATAAAGGAAGCAATTTACAACCTAACCTAACAGGAACGAACAATTTACGGATTGAATTTTCTTACCTATACCAATCAGGACTTTTCGGGGTAATCTCGTTACTTGTTCTAAAAGTATAGAGAATGGTCTCCAACTCGCGCATAATTTCGCGTTGATCCTTGCCGGGCGAGAAGGTGAAGCCTTCAATGTAGTATAACATACCCAGGGGTTCGTCCACAAACGTAAAGGAGATGAAAGGGCCACCCATGGTAAGGTTATTCGTTCTCCACAAGCCTTTCATTTCTACGGCAAATTTATTGTGAAAATTGATTTCGCGGAAAAGGACAGGTTTATAAGGAACCGAAGTTTCGGTGAGGAGGTGCGTGTCTGAACGCTCGGGGTCCTCAAATAAATATTTTTTACAGATGGCATCGCGAAAAGCAATCAGGCTGTCCTTTTGAAACTGTGTTTGCGAAGTGTATTTTTTNCGGGCGATAAAAATATCTTTATCATCGTAAGGATTGATCTGGCGCAACCAGAAGAAATCTGATTCCTGTTGTGCCAACTGGTAGCCAAAAGGAATTTTCAATTCGCAGGTAAATTCTTTTTTNATAATAGATTCAATGCCTTTGGGTTGCGCGCCTTTAAACAGCGTGCTTGTTAATCGTTCACGTTCGCGCAGATTAAAATACTCTACCAACCGGGTTTTGTTTGCCCGAACATGGTCAATGAGTTGTTGTTCTGTTTGCGCGAACAAAAACAGCACCTCCTGGTTTTTGGCAAAAACATCGCGGGCATTCTGGCTAAAAAGATTAGGGTCTGCGCCTAACTTTTCGAGGGATGCAGATGTAAACGTATTGCGGATCTTCCGGGCACCAACGGTATTTTGATCGAACGTTACAGCATAGATCAGGTTTCTTCGTTGCCTCAATATAAAGTTGAGTTTACGCGGATCAATCCAGCGCATGTGAAAGATGGCTTCCTCGCGGGGTAAGCCTTCCATTTCGGCACTAAATATAGAATCCAGTGTTCGGCCTAAAGGGCCTTTCCATTGCACCGAATCCATGATCAGAAAGATATCGCCCGTGCGCCCTGTTGAGGGTGGCAGGTTTTCGCTGCCGGGTTCCGTACAGGAAAAGACGATAACAATAAGTAATAGTGGGAATAATAAATATTTCATGGACATGCGCTGCATCTGTAATTCAATCAAGGTGAATTAGTCACGGGAAAATACCCTATTAACCCACAATTAGTTTCTGACCCGGCTGCAGGTTATTGCTTTTCAGGTTGTTGAGGCTTTTGATTTTNTCTACCGTAAGNCCGGGCACTTTGCGCGAAATATCCCAAAGGGTATCACCGGGTTGTACAATGTAGGTTTTGGTATCGGGCGAAAGCAGGGTTGGCTGGGTGTTGTTGGTATGCGTTACATTTTGAGCGGGTGCATACACATACAATTTCTGACCTGCGTAAATCCGGCTTGTCGAAAGGTTGTTCCATGCTTTCAGGTCGTTTACACTAACCTTAAAACGCAAGGCTATTCCACCCAGCACATCGCCCGAAGCTACTTTATAAATAGTAGGCGTACCCTGTGTGGGAGTAGATGCATACATCAACACCGCTGATTCTTTNTTNCCTGCGCGCATGGCCGAATCCAGGATGGCTACCCGATTTGAATCCAGTGTTGCTTTTGCGAACAGTGGAATTTTTACAGTATATGTTTTGCCGTTGCCGGGAATGATGTTGTGGCGTACCGAAGGATTTAACTTTTGCAAGTCTTCCAGGCAGGTACCGGTTAGCTTTGCCAGGGTGCCAAGGTGAAGGTGATGCGCCACAGTAAGTGTATCGAAAGGTGGAAATACTTCGCGTGCAGTTTCCAGCAGGTTATGTTGTTCCGCATAATTCATAGCATAGGTAATGGCAATGAACTGCGGAACATAGGCGCGGGTTTCGCGGGGCAAATGCGGATAAACTTCCCAGAATGATTTNTTATAACCCGATCTTCTCACCGCTTTTCGTACGGTGCCGGGTCCGGAATTATAGGCGGCCAGGGCAAGTTCCCAATTGCCAAAGATGGTATGAAGTTGTTTGAGGTACTGACAGGCTGCCTCAGTAGATTTTTCCGGATCCATCCGATCATCGATATACCAATCAGTTTGAAGCCCAAAGTAACGGCCGGTGCCTGACATAAACTGCCATAACCCCACCGCGCGGGCCCGTGAAATAGCACGGGGATTCAGGCCCGATTCGATGATAGAAAGATATTTCAACTCATCGGGCAGGTTGTATTTTGCCAGGTACTTTTCGAATAAGGGAAAATATAAATCTTTTTGCGTTGCATGGCACGTGTGTAATCGCGGTTACGCACTGTAAAATAATCGATAAACCCATGCACGGTTGTATTGTAGGTAAGGGGAATCTGCTGTTGTAAACAATTGAGTCGATCAATTAATAACTCTGGTGTATCATCACCGGAATATACTCTACATGGCTTGGAAATACCGGAATACTTTGCACGGTATCCACCTCATCGGCAATAGCTAATGTATCCATTACCGGAATTGATAGTGTATCGGATAGTGGATCTTGTGCCCGGCAATGAAGCGCAACCACACTCAGTATTAAAGTAACAACAACCCTCATTATGCCTGTTTTTATTACCGCCATAATTACGCTAAGTTCTGAATTACCTTTGATATCTGAAAGAGTCCCTCCTCATCGAAATCATTAGCCGTAATCTGCAAGCCAATGGGAAGCCCTTTTTCATCTTTGCCGCAGGGTACCGAAATAGCCGGAACGCCCGCTACGTTAGCATGAACGGAGAACAAATCGGCCAGGTACATTTCTACGGGGTTATTTGTATGCTCACCAATTTTAAATGCGGTGGTTGGGGTGGTAGGCGAAAGTATAAAATCGTATTCCGTTAAGATTTTNTTAGTCTGCTCACGAATCAGACGCCTTACTTTTTGTGCCTTGGTGTAGTACGCATCGTAATAGCTGGCGCTTAATACAAACGTGCCTAACAAAATTCTTCGCTGCACTTCTTTACCAAAACCTTCCGATCGGGTNTTNTTATACATCGATTGTAGATCGGTTGTGTGAGGGCTGCGGTAGCCATAGCGCACACCATCGTAACGCGATAAGTTTGAACTGGCCTCGGCAGTGGCGAGTATATAATAAGTGGGTAGTACAAATTCACTCAGTGCAAAATCAATACCTTCTACACGATGGCCAGCCTCACGCAGCTGGTTAATTTTTGTTTGTAAGGCAGTTTTGATTTCGGGCTGCACGGCATCAGAAAGCAGGGAGTCATTCAGATAGGCAACCTTAAATTTNTTGGCGGTAGGCTGCAATGCATCTTCGTAGTGAGGAACAGCCTGATGCGAAACCGTGCTGTCATAGGTATCGGCACCGGCAATTACTTCCAGCACCCTGGCCATAACTTCTAAATTTCTGGAGAAGATGCCAATACAATCGAAGGATGATCCATAGGCAACAAGCCCATGCCTTGAAATGCGGGAGTAGGTTGGCTTCAAACCATAAATACCACAAAANGCCGCGGGTTGACGAACGGAACCTCCCGTATCAGAACCCAGCGAAACATCACACATATTGGCCATTACAGCAACAGCCGAACCACCCGAAGAACCNCCNGGTACGCGGGTATTGTCAATATCGTTTAGTACCGGGCCAAAGGCTGAGTTTTCATTTGAAGAACCCATTGCAAACTCATCGCAATTTTGCCGGCCAATGATAATGGCATCTTCGGCAAGCAGCCGCTCTACGGCTGTGGCTGAGTATTTGGAAATAAAGCCATTCAGAATTTTGCTGCTGGCTTGCAGGGGNTGGTTTTCGTAGGCCAGCACATCTTTAATACCCACAACAACCCCAGCTAATTTGCCGGCTGTGCCCGCTTTTATCTTTTCATCAATAAGGCGGGCACGATCCAGTGCTTCGTTATCAAACACGCTCAAAAANGCATGAAGATGCTTCTTGTTTTCAATGTTTTGAAGAAAGTGGGTAACACGTTCCGTACAGGAGTGTGTACCTTGATAGAGATGTGTGTGTAAGGCTGTTAAGTTCGGAGGTGTACTCAATGCTTACTTCTCTTCAATCTTCGGTACTTCCTTACCGGCATCGTCAACTTCTTTCTTTACGTCCTTCACGGCATCTTTGAATTCGCGGAAGCCTTTACCAAGACCTTTTGCAAACTCAGGAATTTTTTGGCACCAAAGAAAATCAGCACGAATAAACCGATTACCACCCACTCGCCCATACCGGGCATCCCGATCAAAAGAATTGCGCTCATAGTCAAATATTAAGAGTGTAAAGATAGCTAATTATGAATAAATGAATAGCCGATTGGTGTTTTGTTAACCCTGCAAACGTGCGTAAAACCTCGATTTTTGCCGTTTAACCTAATTTCGAAGCCATTCCTGGGGNTTCAGCGCATCGAAGTTCTTGCGGATTTGGAACCGAAGTTCTGAAATACCTTCGTTATTCGCTACAATAGTACCAATATCCTGATTGGTAATAACCTGCTGCCCCTGCTTTACAACAACGTCTTTTAGTCCGGTGTAAACAGTAAAGTAATCGCCATGTTTAATAATAACCGTGTTGCCCATTCCNGGTGTAAANGCCACGCGGCTTACCTCGCCATTAAAAATTGATTTTACGTGTTCGCCTTGCCGGGTTTGAATGTTTACACCATCGTTTTGAATCACAATTCCTTTTAGTACCGGGTGGTTTTGTCTTCCAAACCCTTGCGACACAAAACCGGATACCGGCCATGGAAATTTACTCTTGTTGTCAGCAAACGAGGCAGACAGGGCAACCGATGCTTCGGATACCTCGCGTCCGCTTTTGTTACGTTCACGTTCCCGCGCTTCGCGTGCAGCTTTCTCCATTTCTTCTTTTATAATTTTTGCAATCAGGTTATCTAATTCGGCAATGGCTTTGCGTGTTGTTTCCAGGTCTTTTCGCAATTGCTTTTCTTGTTTTTCCAGGCTGCTTACCAGGGTTCGCTGTTTTTGTTTCAGGTTGGTTAGTTGCCGGTTTTCTTTCAGTTCGTCATTTAATAAGGTGTTTTTTTCTGCTCGTTTCGCTTGTGTAACCCGCACCTGTTCTTGTAAAATACCATGCACTTTTTCGATGGCTACGGCCTGTTCTTGCCGTGCTCTTCCATATTGTTCCATATACTTCAGGCGCATCAGCATTTGATCGAACGATTTGGCAGAAAACAAAAAAGTGAGTTTATCCACTTTGCCACTTGCCTTNTGCGCGGCAAACAACATGGTGGCATATTCTTCTTTTAATTTNTTAAGGTCGCGCTCAAGCGCATCGATTATCTGGTTGTTTTCGCTTATGTCGTAATCAAGCAACGAAACTTCGCTTTGTATGGATTTTATCAGGGATTCCTGTTGGCGAATGCGTTGGTTAAGAGCGTTTAGTTCGCCCAAAGAATTTTTCTTTTGCTCACCGGTTTCATCCAGAATTCGCTCGGTCTCTTTTATCTTCTCTAAATTTCGTTGCTTTTCGCGCTGAAGTTGAGTTTTAGATTTTTGAGCGAAAACAGAAAGGCTTAGTGAAAATAAAAATGCAAACGCAATAAATTTACCTGCGGTCATATCGCTTAGGGATATTGAACGGGAATTTCAATTCCTTATCACCAATTTCAATTTTACTGTATTCGAAAGTAATGGTGTTGTTGATTAATCCAGCCGGTGTTTTATAGAAAACGCTCACGGTTCCGTTGTATGGAAGGTTTTTATCGCCCAATGGCTGAAAGTTGGCATACTCCAGCATCAGTTTGTTGTTGGTGTTCGACTCTACCAATTCAACTTTTTCAATTTTTCTGATAATTGGGTTAATAAGATTTTTATTACAACCGAATTTTCACTTTGCAACAAAACATCAGATTCGCCCTCGCGTCCAATTTCGTCTGTATTTTGTTTGGCTCGAATCGGGTTTCCCAGCATGGCAGCTTCTAATACTTTGTAGTTAATTTCAAAATTGAACCGGGTTGATAATTCCTTGTAATCAAAAACGTAGTATTCTTTATCCAGATTGCTAACAACGGTAATGGAATCTTTGTTGATGAGTGCCTTTCCCCCTGTACACCCACCACAGAAAACGTCATCCAGATAACACTGTCTTTCCGGATGCGAATGTTGGCCTTTACTTCCCGCTCGCGCTTCTCATCACGAAGCACCATACGGGCTTTGCCGTGCATGTAACCAAAGTCAATTTCTTCGATGTCAATAGTTTTGGGGGCATCCGGTAACGAGAGGGCGGGTACCGCTTTGCGATGGCACCCTTGCAGCAAGAGAAGTAAGGCCAGACCAAAAATAGAATAATACTACGCATGTACAAGCTGGAAATTAAAGCCGCCCAAAGGTAGCTTAATTTAGCCTTCGGGTGTTAATTTTTTTATCCAGGCGGGTTTGATCGGCACCGGTTTCGCGTGCTTTTTGCCATTGTACTACTGCGTTATCAACATCGCCAAGCTGAAAAAGAATATCACCATAATGTTCCCAATGTGTGGAGGAAACCTGGCTTTCCTGCACCACTTTTCGATTACTTTTCGCGCTTCTTTAAACTTTCCCTGGGCAAACAGCACCCAGGCGTAGGTATCCAGGTAGGAGGGGTTGGTGGGGAAAGCTTTTACAAGTTGACTGGCCATTTTCTCGGCTTTGTCCAATTTTNTCTTTGCGCAGTGCCAGGTAGTAGCTGTAATTGTTCAATACAATGTCGTTGGCAGGATTAAACGCGAGTGCTTCCTCATACGCCTGATCTGATTTTGCATACTCTTTAGCGCCATTATAACAATCACCCAATAAAGTGTTCAGATCGCTGACAAATGCCGGATTGGATGTGGAAAGTTTNTTAGCTTGTTCCAGCGCATAAGCTGCTTCGCGGTATTTCTTTTTCATGTGCAGTCCTAACCCGTTGAAGTAGTAGATCATGCCCTGGTTAGGAAACAACTCCAGGCCTTGTTCGGAGTGAATAATCAGGCTGTCCAATTGATTGAACTGCGACTCCAGGTAGAGCAGGTTTTGCCAGGCTTCGTAGTTGCCGGTTCCGTTCCGGACAGCCTGCCGGTATTTTGTCAGTGCCTCTTCATCGCGCCCCAGTGCCATGTAAACGTCACCACTTACGACACTTACATTCGCATCGTGCGGATAACTGGCTTCAATTTCTTCAACAAGATTAAGTACAAATTTTATCAGGGCGGGGTTGGATGCTTCCGCTTTTTGTGAAAGCGATGCTGCGTATGTGGAAACCATCAGCAACTTGCTATCCAGGTTTACCTGAGGATCTTGAATTACTTCCAAAACATATTGCCGCGATTTCTCTTCCTGACCGGTGTCGCGGTAAAGCCCGGCTAATAACATTTTTACAGAACCGGACTCAGGGTTTTCTTGCAGGTATTTTTCAAGTACCGAAATGGCCCCGGTGCGGTTTCCGGTTTGGACCATGAGTTCGGCATACCCCATTGTAAACCGGGGTTCATCCGGATAGGCATTTGCAAGTCTTTCTCCCTCGGCCAGGGCTTCCGAAATTTTACCTTTATCTAAATAAATGCGTTGCTTCTGTGCGGAAGATGTTTCGTTAATCCCGAACATGAAANNCTCGGCCCGGTTGTATGTTTTAAGCGCATCGTCTTCGTGTTTACCATACAGATAGAGGGCGGCTAATTCAAATAAGTATTCTTCAGTGCCACTTACCTCGCGCATCATGGTTTCCAGGGCGGCTGTGGCTTTATCGAATTTATTCAGGCTTGAATAGATGTTGGAAGCAAGCAAATAGAAATACTTGTTTTTCTTTTCAAGCCGCAATGCATTTTCAATACTCAAGGCCGCCTGTTGCTGATCTTCGGGTTTCACTCCTTTTGCCCACACCTCAGCAATCTTGTAATGAATGGTTGCATTTTCGGGAGTGAGTTCGGCTGCCTTTTGAAAATACAACAAGGCTTTGGAGTAATCTTCCAGTACAAAGAATTTTTGCCCCTCTGTAAACACAAACTCGGCTTCGCGCTGCCGGGCACCGTCCATTTTTGTTTCTTCCGGCTTGCGCTTTTGTGCAAAAACCAACGTGTGCAGAACCAACAGGCACAGTACTAAACTATATGTACGGGTATGCTTCAAAAAATTAAAANNATTAAATCCTTGTATAATCTCCGGCATCTACATCGGCTGCGGTGCCTTCAAAACCAACGTAATTGCCCATTAAACTATTTTGCATAACTGCGTTCTTGATTGAACAGTTTTTTTGAACAATGGAATTACTGATGCGTGAATCAGAAATTTTAGTGTCCTGTCCAATTGAAACGTAGGGCCCGATTACAGAGTTTTCAATTGTTACACCATCGGCAATAAATACTGGTTGTAGCAATACCGAGTTCTTTACAGTAGCCTTTTCCGAAACCAGCTTTTGATCTTTGATAATTTCAAGGTAGCGTTGGTTGGTTTGTACCATGTTGCTCTTGTTGCCACAATCGAGCCACTCCTGCACCTGGCCAGGAACAAAAATGGCGCCCTTCTTTTTCATGTTCTCAAGGGCAGTTGTAAACTGATATTCGCCTTTTTCCTTAATGTCGTTATCAAGCAGGTACTGCATTTCGGTGCGCAGTTTTTCGCCATACTTAAAAAGTAGATACCGATAATTGCCAAATCAGAAACAAACGTACTGGGTTTTTCGATCAACTCGGTAATTTCGCCTTGCGCATTGAGTTTAACTACACCAAACTGCGATGGGTTTTCTACTTTTTGTACCCAGATTGTTCCATCCTTGCTGGTGTCTAATTTAAAGTCGGCCCGGAATAGGGTATCAGCAAAGGCTACGATCACTTTTCCCTCAAATAATTCTTTCGCAAAAAGCAGCGCATGTGAAATTCCCAAGGCTGTTTCCTGATAATATATTTTTCCTTCGGCACCTACCGCTTTTGCTACGGTTTTCAGGTCTTCTTCAACCTGCTTGCCAAAAGTGGGATGTACAATGAATCCAATGTATTTGATTTTTTCCGGACAAACACGTGCAATATCTTCTACCAACCGGTGTACAATGGGTTTGCCCGCAATAGGCAATAATGGTTTGGCGGTAGTTAAGGTATGCGGGCGCAGGCGCTTGCCTAAGCCGGCCATGGGTATAATAATATTCATAACATTGTGCGAAGGGTAAAGCTACTAAAATTCTGATTGAGCGCGGGGCCGATTCTTCTTTTCAATCCAATAAACGAGTGCAATAAATACAATAATAACACCGGCATGAAAACCGGTTGCTGCCCACTGGCTTTCGAACTTTATTTTGTTTAACAAGCTGATCAATGCTCCGGTAAATATGATATAGCCTGCATCGCGCAAAACCCAGTAAGGAATAGGGTAGTATTTTTGACCCAGGCCAAAACAAATTATTGCCATAGAAGCATAACATGCCAGGGCGGCAAGGGCACTACCCATAAACCCGGCCACGGGGATGAGAAAATAGTTTGCCACTACAGTAATTATTGCACCGATTATGGTAATGAAGGTGCCATAATGGGTTTTATCGGTTAGCTTAAACCAAACGCTGAAGTTATAGTACAACCCCAAAAANAGGTAGGCTAACAACAACACCGGTACAATGTTTAATCCTAACCAGAAATTTTCACCGATGATGTATTTTAGAATATCAAGATTGATGCTGATGCCCAACCACACCACGCAACAGGCGATAACAAAGAAATGATTAACCTGCGCAAACAATTTGGGCGAATTTTTCTCCTGGGCATTCGAGAANAANAACGGCTCGGCTGCATACCGAAATGCCTGAATACCCAGGTTCATGAATACTGCAAATTTATACACCGCTCCAAAAATACCACCGGCATCTTTTTGCGATACTCCTTTGTAAAAATTTTCCGGCAACCACCAGTCCAGCATACTGCGCGAAAACATTTCATTAATCATTCCGGCAATACCGGTTATCATAACGGGATATGCATATCTGAGCATTTGTGGTGAAAGCGTTTTATCCCAGGCCGGGCGCCAGGATAAGAGTGTTTTAATGAAAAACACAATAAAAAGCGAGTTGGCGATTAGCGTGGCCAGAAACACATAACCTACACCAATGGCAGGATCGTAATTGAGTTTTAAAAAATAGTAATTGAGCCCTAATACAAGTACAACATTTATAATTTTAGTGATGGCAAACAGAAAAGCTTTCTTCTGCAGGCGCAATTGTGCAAAAGGAATAGCAACCAGTGCATCAATAAACATGGTAAGAACAAGCCAGGTAATAAAATGGGAATGACTTGCCTGAAGGGCCACTGAAACCGGTGCAGCAAACAAAAGCAACAACAGGGAGAGTGAACCGCTGATTGCAATTACACTGGTTTGGGCCAGGTTAAAAATTCGTTTGGGATCCGCTCCGGGTTTGGTGGCAAACCGGAAGTAAGCGGTTTCCATGCCAAACATGTAAATGATATTAACTACAGCTACGTATGCATAGAGCTTGGTTATTTCGCCATACTCGGCTTCGCTAAACATGTTAATCGTATGCAGCGGAACCTGCAAAAANTTAATCATGCGGGGTACAATGCTACCCAGCCCATACAAGGCGGTTTCGCCCGCAAGACGCTTTAGTTTACTCACCTTATAAAATTAAGGATTGAATCAACAAATCAATTCCGGATGCTTTACCAAATTTTCCAGAATATCTTTCGTCATCTCTTCCAGTCCAAACTGATGTTTCCACCCCCAATCCTGGCGGGCGGGCAAATCATCAATGGATTTGGGCCACGAGTCGGCAATGGCTTGCCTGAAATCGGGCTTATACGATATTTCAAATTCCGGAATATGTTTTTTAATAGTGGCGGCTACCTGAGCAGGNGCAAAACTCATGGCTCCGATATTATAACTGGAGCGAATCTTTACTTTTTCGGCCGGGGCTTCCATTAAATCTAAAGTTGCTTTTACCGCATCGTCCATATACATCATGGGCAGGTACGTATCGGCAGCCAGAAAGCTTTCGTATTTTTTNTCTTTGATGGCCTTGAAATAAATATCCACGGCATAATCGGTGGTGCCGCCACCGGGTGGGGTTTTATAGCCGATTAATCCGGGGTAGCGCAGGCTGCGCACATCTACACAATATCTTCTGAAATAATATTCGCACCATAATTCACCGGCAAGTTTTGTTATGCCATAAACCGTAGTAGGATCCATGATGGTATCCTGCGGAGTGTTTTGCTTGGGTGTAGTTGGGCCAAATGCAGCGATAGAACTTGGCCAATAAACTTTATGAAGTTTTAATTCGTGGGCGGCTTCCAACACAAAGAGTAAGCTCTCCATGTTTAACTTCCAGGCCCAGCGTGGATCTTTCTCGCCTGTGGCAGATAACAACGCAGCAAGATGATAGATCTGTGTGATCTCATACTTGCGGATCAGTTCAAACAACCTGTCGCGCTGCATCACATCAAACTTTTCGTATGGGCCTTCTTTTAAAACCCCNTGGGCTTCTTTTATGTCAGACGCAACCACATTTTCCTGCCCGTAAATTTTCCATAACCCCTGGGTCAGTTCCGACCCCAATTGCCCTCCGGCTCCAATCAGCAGTACTTTGGTTTTCTTCATACAAAAATATTGATGCGAAGATATAAAAAGTCTTTTGAGCAGAACCCCGCTGGTTAACCAAAAGAATAAAATCCGGGCGAAGGAAAATTTTATTTCTTCATCCTTACAATTGGCAAACGAATACTGCTGGGATATTGCGCGGAATGGTGTATTTTATTGTGTGCAATTTTTGCTACCGACTCGTCATAATTATTTCCACCCGTATTCAGGTTGCGATCGAAACGCGGGAAATTACTGCTTGAAATTTCAATTCGGATTCGATGGCCCTTTTCAAAGTAGTTGCTCGTGCTCATCGGAGTCATTTCTACTTTATAAACTTTACCCGCTTCCATAAATACTTCTTTGTCGTAGCCTTCGCGGTAACGCACGCGTTGAATGGTTTCATCTAAGTTGTAAGCTTTACCGTCCGGGTACACATCAATCAGTTTTATAGTTACGTCTGTGTCTTTCACATCCGAAGAAAGATAGAGGGTAGATTCAATAAACCCACTTACCTCTACCCCTTCCGCCAGGGGCTCGCTTGTGTAAACCAGAATGTCCTCTCTTTTNTCCATCTCCTGCTGATCGAATGCGCCTCCCTGAACGGCATTACCGGTGCAGCACACATTGCCACCATGAGATATAACCGGGTTCATCGGATCGTACGCGAATGAATCCGGATTGTCTTTGGATACTTTTTTGGTTACAAGTTTACCATCGCCATTTAATGTGTTGGCTTTGCCTTTGCTGTCTAAGTAATACGGTGTCATTACTGCGTTGGCAGGAGGCCACACCGCTGATGTTTGCCATTTATTAGACCCCATTGTATAATACCGCACGCGGGGCATTTCTTTTAACGGTTCGCCTTTCAGCCAATGATCGAACCAACCGGTAACCAATTCATCATAATTCAGCCGTGCATCGCCCACACTTCTTTCACCCACCACGGTGTTTTCGGTGGCACGGGTATAAGCGCAATGCAACGTTGGTGCAATAATTAAATACTGACTGTCGCGTACCTGTGGGTCTTTGGCATTTTTGCGTACGTGGTTAAAGAGCGCGATGTTTGGCCCGGACGAAACATCGTACCACGATACAAACCAGAAACCTGGTGTGTTGAAGGGCATATTATCATGATACAACCCGCCTTCAAACCAGGCTGGGTCGTTTGGCTTGCGCCTGATCATTTTTTCATACACACCAACCGGGCCATCAACTGCTTTGATTATGTCCTGAACCGGCAAGTGGCTCAATCCTTCTTTCCAATCCACCCTTGGATAGCGGGGCGCCATGTCATAAAATTTTTGAATGCGTTGCAAGTCTTCCTGGCTTACATTGGCGGGCAGGTTGGGCTTGGCTACATCGTGTTGGGTTCCGTAAAGCCACGCGGTGAAAAGCATTTGGCCTGCACCCCCGCGATACCAGTTACCTTGTTCGTAAAATTTACCTACCCGACCAACNCCGGCACCAAATCCCTGCGGCACCATGGCAGCCAAAGCAGGATGCTGTAAGGATGCAACAGCCATTTGCCACTCGGCTGTTGAAGAACATCCCAACAACCCGATTTTTCCATTACTCCACGCTTGCTTCGACATCCACTCAAAGGCATCGTAGCCATCGGTAAGCGGGGTGCCCAGGATATCCCATTCGCCTTCACTAAANAANCGACCACGCTCGTTTTGTACCACGTAGGCATAGCCTTTGTTTACCATTTCCAGCGCAGTTTGCAGGGTGCGTGTTACCAGCTCACCATCGCGGTAGCTGTTAAAATTGTAAGGGGTGCGTGAAAANATGATCGGATATTTTCCATTGCCCTTTGGGCGATAGATATCTGTTGAAAGACGAACACCATCCCGCATGGGCATCATCACCTTTTGATCTACCACCGCCACTTTCTGTAGTTGCTCCAAAATGTTTACTTTCTCTTGCGCATAGCCAACTGCCGAAAGCAGGAGGATCATGCAAAACATTTTTAGTTTCATAACATTGGATTTATTTAAAGGTAAGGTATGTATTTGATTGGATGGCCATATCCAAATAATTATGACCGGTAATTGGTGGATTTAAACCCTGCCTGACTTTATTTTTTATAGTTTTGCTAACCACAATGAGGGGACAAGACCGCTAACCAGATGACATTTCAGGAGTACCTGACCAGTAAAAAATTGATGGACCGGCTTTTCAGGCAGCCGAACCGGTGCTGTATCAGGAATGGAATAGTCTTTTTGATGAGATGAGCCCCGCCAGTTTTACGTCACAAAAACTTTACCTCATCAATCCGGTTCGCAGAAAATACCAGCTAAAGGTGCAACCAGCGGAAACATCCAAACCGGTTGTTGCTGCTAAACCAATTATGAAACCAAAACCGAAAATGAATTGATCTATGTATAAGAAACTACAACCCGTATTGCAAAAAGAGTTAGACTCCATTCGTGAAGCAGGTCTCTTCAAGAAAGAGAGAATTATTACCACCCCTCAGGGGGCTGATATAAAAACCAGCGATGGAAAAGAAGTAATCAACTTTTGTGCGAATAATTATTTAGGTCTTTCCTCGCACCCGCGTGTAATTGAAGCAGCAAAACGGGCTATTGATACACATGGTTTCGGTATGTCTTCGGTGCGATTCATTTGTGGTACGCAGGACATCCACAAGGAATTGGAGAAANAGATTTCTGAATTTCTGGGAACGGAAGACACAATTTTATATGCAGCCGCTTTCGATGCGAACGGTGGCGTGTTTGAACCGTTGCTGGGCGAGAAAGATGCAATTATCTCCGATGAGTTGAACCATGCTTCTATTATTGACGGGGTGCGTTTATGCAAAGCCATGCGCTACCGCTACAAGCATAACGATATGGCCGATCTGAAACTCCAATTGGATGAGGCACGAAAAGCCGGAGCCAATCAGATTATTATTGTTACCGATGGTGCGTTTTCAATGGATGGCACCATTGCCCAGTTGGATAAGATTTGTGATCTGGCCGATCAATATGAAGCGTTGGTAATGACAGACGAATGTCACTCATCGGGCTTTATTGGAAGAACCGGCCGCGGAGTGCCTGAACATTGTGGTGTGATTGGTCGTGTGGATATTATTACGGGTACACTGGGCAAGGCGTTGGGTGGTGCATCGGGTGGATTTACTTCTGGGCGTAAAGAAATTATTGAGATGCTGCGCCAGCGCTCGCGTCCGTATCTCTTTTCAAACACATTGGCCCCTTCTATTGTGGGCGCTTCCATTGAAGTGTTCAATATGCTATCGGAAACCACCGCTTTGCGCGATAAACTGGAACGAAGTACAAAATATTTTCGTGAGAAGATGACCGCGGCTGGTTTTGATATCAAACCCGGTGTGCATCCCATTGTGCCGATTATGTTATACGAAGCTCCGTTAGCGCAGAAGTTTGCCGAGCGGTTGTTGGAAAAAGGAATTTATGTAATTGGATTTTTCTTTCCCGTGGTAGCCAAAGGCAAGGCGCGCATCCGCGTACAGATTTCGGCTGCACACGAACAACATCATTTAGACAAAGCGATACAAGCGTTTACCGAGGTTGGCAAGGAGTTGGGTGTGTTGAAGTAAATTATTAGCTGCATAGGCTCATGGATTTTGGATATTTAATGTGTTCCATGTGATTGAGTGTTTTTAAAAATTGGTTGTGAAGTGGTAAAACTTTAAATTAGAACTATGAATACGGTATCCATCGATAAAAAGAAGTTTGTGGTTATAAGCCAAAAAGACTACGAAGCACTTTTAACCAAGGCGGCTCGCAAAGCGCCATTGGCANAAAAAATGAGTTTGGCTTCAGGANAAAAAATGGCTTACAAACTGATTGATAAGTGGGCAAAAGAAAAGTTGTAATTCTTGAGCCAGTTGTTCAGGAGGTGGCCAGATTAGCATTCTTCATTGAATCCGAAGGAATGCCTGAAGCAGCCAAAAATTTGTTGACCTCGCTTTCGATTTCTTCAATTCTTTGCGAGTGATAAGTTTGTTCATAGACCATGTTTATTCGAACCTTGGCAAGTATTGAATTACAGATGTGCCACTTTCAAAAAAAGTACACCTAGCATATTTAAATAACTCAGACCAGGTAGTGATTTGTGACTTTCTGGCACAGAAATTAATCAAATAGAAAATAGAGCTTTGAGAGCCTGGTTGCAATTCTATAAAGATATGCTGAACAACTATCTAAAAAGAACAGGTCAATAGCTATTGCATCTTCTTCGGTATGATCTCCGACTCTGGGAAAACAGACCAAACATTACTTTTGTATTGCCAGCCGGCAAAAATAAATTTTATTTTTCTTTCCCTTTAGCTTGAGGCAATACATGTTAAGAAACGGCAGGTGCTTCACGCTTTTCACATCGTCCCAATCATAACTTTTTCTTTGCCGGGTTTAATCAGCTCAATCTTTTTCTTGCTAATGGCTACCCGCCTGATACGTTTGGATAACAACAAATGCAATGAGAAAAATATCAAAGCAATTGTAAAGACGGCAAAGGCTACAAATCTGGCTTTAGGAGAATCTCCAAACTGGAGGAGCATGAGTACAGAGGCCAGTCCTTGCAGCGCACTTAGCGCCAGGAAAAAATACCTGGCAAGATAAAATTTAACCGGGTTTGCTTCTTCCATTCCACATATGTGTTGGTTTATGAAGTACGAAGGTAGAAAATTTCTGAAGATAACGCGCACTGCCTGCGTACCATAAACGGTGATCGATCATGATATACCGGTAACGGGCAAGAGGTAACCCGGGTTAGTTCTTATCGATCACCACAGGAAAATCCTGCCCGCGTGAAAAGGTGTACGGATACTGCGGCTTGCCTTTCATCTTTTGTGTCATCTCCGGCACCTGATCGTCCAGGTACGATTTCAGTTCATAAATTGTAACCTTGCCATCTTTTGGTGCGCCATCCGCATCGCCTTGCAGGGCTTTAATCAATAAGTAAGTAAACAAACCATGCCCAAGTTCGGCAAATTCGGTTGCAAACTGCTCGCTACCGGCCGATGCCATTACATGAATACCCGCGCTGCGCGAAAGTTGGGCAATGGCTTTTTCTTCGGCTGCACCCCGCGTAGCCAGCAACTCTACCGATCCGCCCGACTGACAAGCGTCCATGATGATCAACTGCTTTAATGCTTTAATGTTTTTCAGTTTGTCCTGAAGTATGCTTGCTTCAATGGCTTCTTTNTGCAACGCACTTAAATCGTACAACCGGCTGCTTTCGGTGGGAATGAAAAAGAATTGGTTCTCAACCATGCTGCCATGCCCCGCATAATAAAATATGAATACATCTTCCTGGTGAATCTTGCCTGCCAACTCATCTAATTTTTTTAACATGTTGGTGCGCGAGGCTTCCTCATCATACAATGTATGTAACTCTAAACTTTTATACAGGCTNCCTTTTTCGTTTACTATTTTTCCAAACGACTCGGCATCGGGTTTGGCATAATTTAATACCATGCGAGGATTTTTGTATTGATTGATGCCAACTGCTAAAATATAACACACACTGCTCTTGCCCCCATGATCGGCAATAATTTCAACCGACTGCGGATCGGATTCAATCTTCTCTTTGTTGGTGGCCGAGGCAGTTATGGTATTGGTGCCATTTACCAGTGTAAGGGTTTGCCGATAGGTCGTGCTTTCATCTTTGCGGGACGGCAATACAAGTTTAGATTTTTCAATGGGTATGCTCTTCCCATTGTGAAANAGCTTTAAAGACTCAATGCTGCTTCCGGTATTGGTTATACGAACCAGTACTTCGGCTTGCGTTGCATCATCGCCCGGCAGGGTTGCAATTTTTATACCGGGTGGAGGCGCGGTATTTAATTTTCCCTGAATGCCTTTCAGGTTACTGTTACCGCGGCTTTGAAAAATTTTTGGTAACAAGTCGGGGCGGTAAAATTCATGAAAGAACTGATCTACACTATATGTTTTCAGGCCATCCACAAAATGAATGTATTGGCGCGCGCCATCGGTTCCATTAAAATAACCTTCCGGGTTTTTTACCATCCATTCCCGCTCACCAAAATGAATGTGTTCAAANAATTCTTTTCCGGTATCTAAATCCCAAAACTTAGTTACTCCATCTAAGCTGTGGCTGATTAACATTTTTTCATCGGGGGTAAAAATTAACGAGGTAATTTCAGCTACGTGGCCATCAAAGGTTTTAATAACCTTTCCATTCAGATCCCAAAANCGAATGATGCGATCAGCACCCGCACTGTAAATCCCGCTTTCGGTATTGTTAAACAATGCTACGTGAACCGCCCCGTGATGTCCCGTAAATTTTTTNTCTGCTAATCCGGTGGCAACATCCCACAGCCGGATGGACCCGTCCCANGCGGCCGAAAGTAATTTTTTNCCATCTCGGGATTGAACCAGCGAAGCAACTACATCGGTGTGGCCTTCAAACGTGCGCACAATCTTCTTTGAATCAATCTCCCGCATCTGAAGTTTATCTGTGTTTTCGCCCAATGTGGCGGTAAAAACATACAAGTCGTTNTTGCTTAAAAGCGAAACGTAGGCCGATCCTTCCTTCAATTCAAAAAATGAAGGCGTTTACCGGTTCTGGCATCGTGAATTTTTACCGAACCATCCCAACTGCTGCTGAGGATCTGGCTCTNNCATCGCTGTTGAAGTGAACATCAAACACAGGTTCGTTGTAGGATTGGATGGTGAGAAGCGTATCACCTTTTTCTGCATTCCATAAAATAAGTTTTCCATCCCCACCACCGGTAAGTAATCTTTTCCATCGGCTGAATATTGGTAACACAAGGGAGCCTTTGCGTGGCCAATAAGCTCTATAATAGTTTTGCCGGTGGCGATGTCCCACTTTTTAAGTTTGTTACCAAACTTTCCTTTCAATAAGGTTTTGCCATCCCGACTAAGCAACAGATTATTTTTATACCGAATATACCGCGCGATGTACGAGTCCCAGTACGAATTTGGATCATACGTTAATCCGCCCTTATCGCGATGATTCAGGAAACCACTTAGCTCATGAATCTTTTTGCCTGTGGTGGCATCGTAAATCAATACCACATTGTTATCGCATGCCACCAACACTTCCTTGCCCGAATGACTGAACCGGGCCTGTGTTACTTCACCCGCCAGTTGTGGGTTGATGGTGAAAAGTGAATCTCCCTTGTCAGAATAAAGTGTGATAACTTTTTCAGTTGTGGTTAAGATCTTNTTGCCGTTGGCACTTACATCTACCGAAGTAACATCATCGATATGTTTGCTGAAAGTTGTTATCGGATTTGCCTGGGCCAGATCGTATTGTACTACTTCTTGTTTGGTGGCTTTAATGATAAACCGATTGTCGGGAGAAAATACCTGGTCTGTAAAACAACCCCCACAGGATGAGTAGGCACGTGGTTTTATCGTGTGTACAGGTGCCCAGTCTTGGGTACGGTACACAACAACCGTTGCATCGGTACCCACAGCCAGCCACTGGCCATCTTTGCTTAATGATAAACTTTCGGCACCCCGGTTTCCCTGCGCCACCATCCACGACTTAATTTTTTTNCCACCNGGAAACTCCCACACATGCACCATTTGGCCAAGGGTAACAAAATACCGGCCTTGCGGATCGAAGGCCACATCGTTAATCCGTTCCTGGCCAGAGCCGTATTGCTTATTATATCCCGTTGCATCATCAAGCACAACAGACAGAATTTCTTTACCGGTTTTAACTTCCCATATTTTAACGGTGCGATCGTTGCCCCGGTAATGAGATGTTTTCCATCGTGGNCTAAAATCCAAACTGATAACAGAAGCCTGGTGACCCAAAAAGCTGCGCACCTCACGCCCGGAGTTAAGTTCCCACAGTTTGGCTGATTTATCGCGGCTGGCCGTTGCTATGTAGTTACTGTCGGGGCTAATGGCCATGGCTACCACTGCAAGTTCATGCCCTTTTTGAATGATGGTTTCGATCGATTGCCCAAAGGTGAACGTTGCCGAGGCCAGAATAATCAGTACGATCCGGCTCATGTTAAATTGATTAAAGGATTATGCTTTGATCTCCTGCTCAACCGCTTCGTCTTCATCTGGTATTTCTTCCCAGGTTTTGGGTTCTTCATTGTGCAGGTATGCCAATATACGTTGTTCCACTTGTTTCAATTTGAGGCCACGCAGGTATTTGCCATTGCGGGCTAAAATCAACCGGCCGGTTTCTTCTGAGATGGCCAGTACCAGGGTATCAGTTAACTCGCTCATGCCTATTGCGGAACGATGGCGCAATCCGAAATGAGAGGGCAGGTTATCATTTTCGCTTACAGGCAATACACAGCGTGCTGCTTTTATTCTGCCTTTATAAACAATAACGGCACCATCGTGCAAGGGGCTATGCTTATTAAAGATAGAAAGCAAAAGTTTNTTGCTTACNCGGGCATCTAATGCATCGCCTGTTTCTACATAAAATTTTAATTCAATGTTATGCGAAAACACGATGAGCGCNCCGGTGTGGGTAGCCTTTAAGGTTTTAACGGCTTCAATCAATTCGTGTATATCAAAATCATCGTGATGTTCGCTGCGCCAATTGGTCAGGCTTTTAAAGATGTTGTCGCGATTGATTTCTGCGCTTCGGCCAATCAACAATAAAAATTTTCTGATTTCGGGTTGAAAGAGGATGATCATGGCCAACACACCAACACCCATAAACTGACCGAGGATGGTGGCCAGCAATTCCATTTGTGCTGCCCGCACAATCAGGTAAACGAGGTACAAAGCCAGAATACCCAGAAAGATATTAACGGCCAGACTACCCCGGATAAGTTTGTAAACCTGGTAGAGCAGTATCGCCACCAGGCTGATATCCACCAGATCTACCCAGGTAACTTCCAGAAATCCTATTTTAAAGGCGAAGATCATTCGAAACAAAGGTAGTAAAACCCTTTTTGTATTTCTTAGTGTAGTTGTGAAGTGAGCGTGATAACTTCATGGGCCGCTTTTACATCGTGAACACGCAAAATTGAAGCACCCTTTTGCAGGGCGATTGTGTTAAATACCGATGTTCCGTTTAATGCATGGTCGGGCGTTGTTTGCAGCGTGCGCCAGATCATTGACTTACGGGAAAGCCCGATTAGCAGGGGTTTTTCTAAAATATGAAAACGCTCCAAATGCTGTAGTATCTGAAAATTTTGTTCGGCTGTTTTTGCGAATCCAAAGCCGGGNTCTATAATCACATCGGTTACTCCTGCCTGTTTTAGCATTTCAATTCGCACATGAAAGTACTCGATCATTTCGCGAAGTAAATCCTCATACTGTGTTAATTGATTCATGGTTTCCGGAGTGCCCCGCATGTGCATGAGCACATAGGGCGCTTGGCCCCGCGCTACTGAGTACATGTTAGGGTCGGAGCCACCGGTAATATCGTTAATCAGGTTGGCTCCGGCTAAAAGTGCAGCCTCGGCTACTTTACTTCGAAAAGTATCAATAGAAAGTACTAGTTGAGGAAATTTATTACGAAGGGTTTCCAGCACGGGTACCACACGTTGCAATTCTTCCGCTTCTGAGATATTCGTAGCCCCTGGTCTTGAAGAATATCCGCCAACATCGATAATATCCGCCCCTTCGGCAATCATCGTTTCGGCCCGATGAAGAATTTCCGTAAGGGTTGTAGCCCGGCTACCCGCGTAAAAACTGTCGGGAGTAATGTTCAAAATGCCCATTACTTTTGGGGTGGCAAGATTCATTAATCTGCCATTTACATTCAGTATTTTGTTGGCTGAAAATATTTTATTTTGCACCATCATGAATGAGAAAACTGCCCACGAATATAAACAGGTGATTGCCACGTGCAAAGAGTTATTCGCCCGTAAAACGCACGATTATGGAACCGCCTGGCGCATCATGCGATTGCCTTCTGTTACCGACCAGGTTTTTATTAAAGCGCTCCGCATACGCAGCATTCAGAAAAAGAACACACAAAAAGTAGATGACTCGGTTAAAGATGAGTTTATCGGCATTATTAATTATTGTGTAATTGCCATGATTCAGCTTAAGCTGCGGGATTCTGACAAGCTGGAGTTGAGTTTTAAACAACTGGAACCACTTTATGATGAAGCGGTTACCGAGACATTTGAGTTGCTGCAAAATAAAAATCATGATTACGATGAGGCCTGGCGCGAAATGCGGGTAGAATCCATGACGGACATTATTCTTATGAAATTGTTAAGAGTGAAACAAATTGAAGATAATCAGGGTAAAACTTTGGCAAGTGAAGGGGTAAAAGCAAACTACCAGGATATGATTAACTATGCTGTGTTTTGTATGATTAAATTGTCAACGGCCAATGGTTGATAGCCCATGGCTAGGTAGCAATAATAAAATTCTCTATCCAATAAACTGTGGACTTAGTCCATCGATCAATAAACTAACATGTTCATAAAAATCATCGATCAATTCTCGCGTTTCTTTGTAGGTGGTCTTCTCATCTTCTCCGGGCTAATCAAATTAAACGACCCCATCGGCACCCAAATTAAAATGGAAGAGTATTTCGAAGTGTTTGCCGAAGACTTTGGTTCGTTTNTTCATCATTTCATTCCGTGGGCACTGGAGTTTGGTATGATTATGATTATTCTGGAGTTGATGCTGGGCGTAGCCATTCTGATTTACTGGCGCATGAACTTAACTGCCTGGTTGCTGCTGCTCATGATGACCTTCTTCACCTTTCTTACTTTTTACTCGGCCTATTTTAATAAAGTTACCGATTGTGGCTGCTTTGGCGATGCCATTAAACTTACTCCGTGGGAGTCCTTCACGAAAGATGTTATTCTAATGGTGTTTGTGGCACATATATTCTGGTACAGGAAAAACTACAAACCGGTTTTGAGCGCACGCGTGGGTTATACCCTCATCGCCAGTACCGTATTAGTAAGTTTGCTGGTTGGTGTTTATGCAATTCGTCATTTGCCCTTTTTAGATTTCAGGGCCTACCGCATCGGAAACAACATTCCACAGCAAATGATACCCNCAGAGCAACCCATTATTGAATATTTGTTTACTAAAGATGGGAAAGAAGTGCGGGATACTAAATTTCTGACAGAAGCCGATGGATATAAATATGTTTCTTCGCGCGTATTGAACGAAGACAGGATCAAACCAAAAATTACCGATTACTCCGTTAGCAGCCCCGAAGGAGAAGACATGACGCAATACACGTTTCAGGGCTTAAAGCTGCTGATTGTTATGTTTGATGTAAACAAGGCTTCAACTAAAAATATTGAAGCGGTACAACTGCTAACCAAACAATTGGAGGGTAAAGTGGATTGTTTTATTCTTACTTCTTCCGGTTCCGATGCGATGGAAGCGTTCCGCCACGAACATCAATTGGCCGTGCCGTATTATTATGCCGATGCAACCGTACTGAAAACAATTATCCGATCTAACCCCGGTATTGCACTTTGGAAAAACGGAACCGTATTGGGCAATTGGCATCATAACGACACGCCTTCTGCCAACGAGGTACTGAAGAAATTGCAATGAAAATTTATCTGATCGGATTACCGGGTTGTGGTAAGTCAACCTTAGGAAAACAACTTGCCCGGCACCTGGGTATTAAATTTATTGATCTCGATTCGGAAATAGAGAAAATAGTTAGCTTACCCGTTCGGGAGATTTTCAAAAATATGGTGAAAGTTTTTTCGCAAACAGGAATCAGAAACCCTGCGCGAAATGAGTGATGCCCACATGGATTTTGTTATGGCCACCGGTGGTGGAGTTCCTGTTTTTCGATAACATGAAGTTTATGAATGCAACCGGGCAAACCATTTTTCTGGATGTTCCTGCACGCGAAATCACCAATCGTATTTCTCAATCCAACAAGGAAGAACGGCCCTTGCTGGCATCGTTGGCACCGGATGAATTAAAAGATAAGATTGAATTTCTTCGCTCACAGCGCATCGCGTTTTACAGCCAGGCTCATATTACCCTAACCGGTAGTGTCCAGTTATCAGAACTGATCTCTTCCCTTAAGCCTTAAAACGGAAAGCCAACGGTAATCATGCCAAAACTGGTTTGGTTATTCATCGTTACCAGCGGGCTTGTAGCCGAGTTAACCCGATAGGGTCTGTAGGTATTGGCGCCTTTACTAAGTACTAGTGCAAAATCTGCATAGAATTTTTTNGTGCGATAACCTACCCCGCCCGTAACGGAAGTAATCTGACGGCTGCTGTTGTTCTGCTCGGTACGAAAAGGATCGGGCATATAAGAACCGCCCGCACGGAATCTTAATTTATCCCAGCGAAACTCACCACCTAATCTGAAATTAGTGGTAGTCTGGTAGGACTCTTTGATTGTGTTGTTATCGCTGCTGAATGAAATGCCGCTTAGGCCGGATGAATATCTCGCGCCAGCATAATTAACCAGATCCACATCGGCAGAAAAGAATCCTTTATTATTGATAAAGATAGCAGCCCCGGCACTCAATCGGCCAGGTGTACGCAACGAGTATTCGGAGATAAACTCGTCAGTTTGATCGGATACGGATGAGAGAATTTTACTGCCATCCCCATAGTAATCAAAGTTATTCCAATTGGTAGCCATAAAGGCAGTGTACGCATCGGTAATACTGTAAAGGGTTGGGGTGGTATAAGAAATTCCCAACTGAATAAAATCAAGAGGCCGGCCAATTACTCCAAGTGTTGCGTTTATGCCTGAGCCCCGGATATTCAATTCTTCTTCTAACCGTATAGTATTTAAAGGCTCGTCTTCAAATGTTTCTCTGAAAGTTTTCTTTGAACTGAATCGCAGGGTGGTAAGGCCAAGGCCGGCTCCCAGAAAAATCTTATCCGATAAGTTGGCACCATAAGATAAATTCCATTGCCCCTGATTGCCCCGGTATTGAACCGTTTCGGATTGATACGGAAACCCACCAATCACCGAATAGTATTCACCCGGGTAGCCATCATCTTCCTCAATCAGATAATTCTGGTATCCCAACCAGGTAACGGTATTGTGCAGCGCACCGTTGGTATTAAATTCAGAATCAGGATATCCGTACGCATCTTCAATAAAATAATCGATTATGGAACTGGTGGTATTGTCACCTTCGTAGCTAAAGTTTTCATTGAAATTGTTAATGCGATTATAGCTAATTGCAAAGGTGCCGCTTAAAAATCCCATACGGCCGTCTTTTTCCGTTTGGAATACGAGGCTAAAGCCAGGTACATGCAAATTGGTTTTGGAGTCGGTGGTTGTGTTTCCAAGAAACTTGCTATCTGTAACTGCGCTGAAGAACCCGGGTGAGATGGTAAACTCAGAACGGTTGAACATGCCTAACCCGGCCGGGTTTGACTGAGCCGCACTGTAATCGCCACCCAGGCTGGTTTGCACGCCCCCNATACCCATGATGCGCGCACTACCTGCTGGTTTTATCCTGCTAAACAGCAGGGCCGATTCAGAAAAACTTTGTGCCTGAACCAGCGTAGGTAAAAGCATGGCAATGCCAGCGAGCAGGTTGCTCATCAATTTCATAAACAGAACATTTGTTTGATAAACGACTAAGACCTTCTCTTAATTGTTACGGCCTCTTGAACCACTGCTGGATGACCCGCCAGAACTTCCACTGCTGCGGCTTCCGCCACCGGTCGAAAAACTACTGCCGGAATCTCTTGATCCACTATTAAAAGATGAGTTGCGTGATGAATTTCCACCTCCGCCAGCATCCATCCAATTGCCCGACCGGTTTGAGCTTCGGTTGTTGTTGAAAGTTGAAGAACTGGTCCGCGACCCGGTGGTATTCGTGTTATTCCAAACGGTGCCACGGGTTGTAGAAACATTTTCGGGATTGTTTCGCCAGCCACGCTGATAGTAGGTTTCATTTGTGCTGCGGGCTGCAGTACGCGAATTGTTTGTGCCCCGGGTATCGTCTTGTATAGCCGATGACTGGCGGCTTCCTGTGGATGATACTATCTGGTTGTTCATATTGCTTGAACGCGAAGATCTTTTACCATACACCACTCCCGTTGATCCATCATTACCCCCACTATAATTACCGTAGGTCTCAGTAGTTGTTCCAACCCCAGCCACTATTCCAACCCCAAAATGAGTTATATCCGTATGGATCCCACGCCCAGGAGTTCATTCCGTAATACCTGTTCCATGGCGAGTACCCCCAAGAGTTCAAACCCCAACTCAATCCCATGCTAAGGTTGAGGCCGGAGCCATAAAAACTGTTGTAACCATAAGGATCCCAAATAGAATTACCCCAATATGGGTTGTATCGACCTACTCCATATGGATACATTCCACCCATCATGTAAGGGTTATTCATTCCGTAATAATTCCAGTTAGCCCGGTCGTTATAGATATTCTGATTAACAGATGTAGGCACGTAGTCAGATGTAAAGTAGGTTACTTGTTCTGATTCAACGGTTGAGTTAGCGGATTGCGAAATATATTCCGGGTTAACATTACGGGCCGAATAACTATCCGTTGGGTTAATTGGAGTTCTTTGCTCGGATTGCCGCGATGACAACTCCATTAGGGGCTTCGAGGCAGCTACCTTGGTCCGGTCGCTGGCCCTGAAATACATATCATCGGATTCCTGCGCATTTACGGCAAACACGCCCATTGCCAAAAGCAGGCTCAAACATGTGATTCTGGATTTCATACGCGATAATTTTGGTTCACTATCTGTTTTAACGAAAATCCCCGCATTGTGGGTACTTTCTATAACAAGTTTAACGCTTAATTCGTGCAAATTCCACTAAAAAGAGCTGGTAGTTGTGCCATTTTAAAGGTTTAATTTTTGAAGCCGCCCACCGCAACCAACCAAACCTCGTCTATATTTGCCGAATTAATCAAAGTTAGGAAATTTTTCAGGTTATCCGATGGGAAAAGAGATTACAAGCCGAAGTGAAGATTATGCACAGTGGTACATTGATTTGGTANAAAAAGCCGACCTGGCTGAGAATTCTGAAGTGCGTGGTTGTATGGTAATAAAGCCGTATGGCTACAGCATTTGGGAAAAGATGCAGCAGGCGCTTGATAAAATGTTCAAAGATACGGGCCATACCAATGCCTATTTCCCGCTGTTTGTTCCTAAAAGTATGTTCGAGGCGGAAGAANAAAATGCGGAAGGTTTTGCTAAAGAGTGCGCTATCGTAACGCATTACCGGCTTAAGAACGATCCTGCCAATAAGGGTAAATTAATGGTTGACCCGGAAGCCAAACTGGAAGAAGAACTGGTGGTTCGCCCAACCAGCGAGGCAATTATCTGGAGTACCTATAAAAAGTGGATTCAATCGTATCGTGATTTACCGTTGTTGATTAACCAATGGGCTAATGTGGTGCGGTGGGAAATGCGTACCCGGTTGTTTTTGCGCACGGCCGAATTTCTGTGGCAGGAGGGGCACACAGCGCATGCATCCGCTAAGGAAGCCGTAGAGGAAACTGAGCGTATGCTGGGTGTTTATGCCGAGTTTGCTGAAACATTTATGGCCATGCCGGTTATCAAAGGCCGCAAGTCTGAAGGGGAACGCTTTCCGNGGGCGATTGATACCTATTGTATTGAAGCCATGATGCAGGATGGAAAAGCGTTGCAAGCAGGAACTTCCCATTTTCTGGGACAGAATTTTGCCGATGCATTCAATGTTCAGTTCACCAACAAAGAAGGAAAACTCGAAAAGGTGTGGGGAACATCATGGGGTGTTAGCACCCGTTTAATGGGCGCACTTATTATGGCGCATTCGGATGATGATGGTTTGGTGTTGCCTCCTAAGCTGGCGCCCATTCATGTGGTGATTGTTCCGATCTTCAAAACAACCGAAGAATTGGATCGCATTTCTGAACAGGCCAATAAAATAGCGGATGCATTGCGCAAGCAGGGCTACTCCGTTAAGTTCGATAACCGCGATACCCACAAGCCGGGCTTTAAGTTTGCCGAGTACGAATTGAAAGGTGTGCCGGTTCGCATTGCCATTGGTCCGCGCGACCTGGAAAATAAAACGGCTGAGGTGGCGCGCAGGGATACCAAGGCAAAACAGGTACTGGCATTGGATTCTATTGCTACCGCCATTCCGGCCTTGCTGGATGAGATTCAGACCAATATTTATCAAAAAGCCCTTGCATTTAGAACGGCTATGATCACACCCGTAGATTCGTACGATGTGTTTAAANAAGTGCTGGATGAAAAAGGAGGGTTTGTGTTGGCCCATTGGGATGGTACACCCGAAACAGAAGCAAGCATTAAAGAGGAAACCAAGGCCACCATTCGCTGTATTCCATTAGATGCAAAGGAGGAAGCCGGTGTTTGTGTGTATTCGGGCAAACCCTCTACAAAAAGAGTGCTTNTTGCAAGAGCGTATTAAGCCCAATACCCATAAATTTTACCTATTTTTATAATTCCTGAAGATTTTAAACTGTACTTGTGTGATTGAGTGGGTAACTGTAATTAGTCTGATCTTGTTTGGCCTCGCCCTGGTGGTAGCCGAAATTATTTTTGTGCCGGGCACAACGGTAGTGGGTATTATCGGATTTATTTTTCTGATTGCCGGGGTTGGTTTTGGATTTAATTACTTTGGAAGCGAAACGGGCTGGATTTTGGTGGGAAGCACCGCAGTAATTTCAGGGCTTGTATTATATTTTTCCTTTAAGGCGAATGTGTGGGGAAGGTTTTCATTAAAATCGTCTATTGATAGTAAGGTAAACGAAGGCAGTCTGGATGCATTAACGGTTGGTCAGGAAGGAACGGCAACATCGGCCCTGCGCCCTATTGGTAAAGCACAACTGGGAGATAAAGAATATGAAGTAAAAACGGCTGGCGATTACTTAGATAGTGGCAGCGCGGTGCGTATCATTAAAATAAATTCAAATCAAATAATCGTAGAACCTATAAATTAAAACTATGGAAGGCTTAGCATTTATTTTTATTGTTTTTATCTGCATCGTAGGGTTTTTCATGTTCCTCTACTTTGTGCCGGTAGGGTTGTGGATTACCGCCATCTTTGCCGGAGTTAAAGTAACGATTGGATCATTAATCGGGATGCGAATCAGAAAAGTACCACCCGGTGTAATTGTAAACTCCCTGATTACCGCCAACAAAGCCGGATTAAAAGTTACCACCAATGAATTGGAGACTCACTACCTGGCCGGAGGTAACGTACCCAACGTAATTCGTGCCCTCATCTCCGCAGAAAAGGCCAACATCAATCTTGATTTTAAACAAGCCACTGCGATTGACCTTGCCGGGCGTGATGTATTTGAAGCGGTACAGATTTCGGTAAATCCGAAAGTAATTACAACCNCCAAGGTTGCTGCAGTAGCAGCCGATGGTATTCAATTGATTGCCGTAGCACGGGTAACGGTGCGGGCCAGCATTCAGCAGTTGGTGGGTGGTGCCGGTGAAGATACTATCTTGGCACGTGTAGGCGAAGGGATTGTAACTTCCATTGGTTCGGCACAATCGCATAAAGAAGTGTTGGCCAACCCCGACAAAATTTCGAAACTGGTGCTTTCACGTGGGCTGGATGCCGGCACAGCCTTTGAAATTCTTTCTATTGATATTGCCGATGTAGATGTAGGAGCCAACATTGGTGCAAAACTTCAAACCGATCAGGCTGCGGCCGATTTGAAAGTTGCAGAAGCCCGTGCTGAAGAGAGGAGAGCCATGGCGGTAGCGTTGGAACAGGAAATGATTGCGAAGGCGCAGGAAGCAAAAGCAAACGTAATTCAGGCCGAGGCCGAAATTCCAAAAGCTATTGCCGAAGCATTCTTAAAAGGAAATTTGGGTGTGATGGATTACTACAAAATGCAAAACATTCAAGCCGATACCGATATGCGGCAGTCCATTTCCGGATCGGGTAAAACAAAAACCGAGTAATTAAATTTTATAGAATAAAACGGGTTGCCACATTTATGAGGCAACCCGTTTTTATTTACGAAGGTTGATATACGGTGATGACCCTTTAATCATCCATGTCCAAACCAGGTAGCAGCGCAAAGAACAGACTCTCAAAAATCAGCGACTCAGATACAGATTCCGTTCGCTATAAATATTCAGAAAGTAGTCATCCATTAAATCATCAATAAAATAAATGGCTTCNCCGGTCGATTTCATTTCCGGCCCTAATTCTTTGTTTACATCAGGGAATTTATTGAAAGAAAACACCGGCACTTTAATGGCATAGCCATGCTTNTTAGGCGCGAACTGAAAATCCTTCACTTTGTTAACACCTAACATTACTTTAGTTGCACAGTTTACATACGGCTCATCATATGCTTTGCATATAAAGGGCACGGTACGTGATGCGCGCGGGTTGGCTTCAATGATGTAAACCTTATCGTTCTTAATAGCAAATTGAATGTTGATTAGTCCAACGGTTTTAAGCGCTACAGCAATTCGCCTGGTGTAGTTTTCAATTTGCTTAATTACGAAATCACCCAGGTTATAGGGNGGAAGTACCGCGTACGAATCGCCACTGTGAATACCGGCTGGCTCAATGTGCTGCATAATACCAATGATGTACACATCTTCACCATCGCAAATAGCATCGGCTTCGGCTTCGATGGCACCATCCAGAAAATGATCGAGCAATACTTTGTTTTCAGGCAGGTGTTTCCAAATGTCAAGAATATGGTTCTCCAGTTCTTTCTCGTTAATTACAATTTTCATGCTCTGTCCGCCCAACACATACGAGGGCCGAACCAGCAAAGGGAAGCCGATGGTTTTGGAAACCTCCAGGGCCTCATCCGCATTGCGTGCAACACCAAACTCCGGATAAGGAATATTTAACTCTTTCAGCAGGGAAGAAAAACTACCGCGGTCTTCAGCAAGATCAAGCGCTTCAAAGGAAGTACCAATGATTTTGATGCCGTACTTGTGTAGCTTTTCAGCAAGCTTCAATGCGGTTTGTCCGCCCAACTGCACAATTACGCCTTCTGGTTTTTCATGCTGAATAATATCCCATAAATGTTCCCAGAAAACAGGTTCGAAGTAAAGTTTATCTGCAATATCAAAATCGGTTGAAACGGTTTCGGGGTTACAGTTGATCATGATGGCTTCGTAACCGGCTTCTTTTGCGGCCAGTATTCCATGCACACAGGAATAGTCGAACTCAATACCTTGCCCAATACGATTAGGGCCAGAACCCAATACGATTACTTTCTTCTTGTTGGATACAACCGACTCGTTCTCTTTGTCGAAGGTAGAATAATAATAAGCTGTCTTTGCATCAAATTCGGCTGCACAGGTATCTACCATTTTATACACCCGGTTAATGCCCATCTCTCTGCGTTTCAGGTGTACTTCACTTTCCAGGCAATCCAGCAGGTGCGCAATTTGTCTGTCTGCATAGCCTTTCTCTTTGGCTCTGCGCATCAACTCGGATGGAATAGTTGCGAGTTTATATTTTTCTATCTCATTTTCTACCTCAATCAATTCCCAGATTTGTTCCAGGAACCATTTATCAATTTTGGTCAGGTTCTGAATGGTCTTCATGGAGATGCCCAGCTTCATGGCATCGTAAACATGAAACAGCCGGTTCCAGCTTGGGTTTTGTAAGCTATAAAGTAAGTCTTCCTGTTTAGTTAATTCTTTGCCATCGGCACCCAACCCATTTCTTCTGATCTCTAAACTCTGACAGGCTTTTTGAAGGGCTTCCTGAAAATTTCTTCCAATACCCATTACTTCGCCCACCGATTTCATCTGCAAGCCAAGTTTGCGATCGGCTCCATGAAACTTATCAAAATTCCAACGGGGAATCTTTACAATCACATAATCCAACGCAGGTTCAAAGTATGCTGTGGTAGAACCAGTAATGGCATTCTTCAATTCATCGAGGTTGTAACCAATAGCCAGCTTGGCTGCAATTTTAGCAATGGGATATCCGGTTGCTTTTGATGCCAGTGCCGATGAACGTGACACACGCGGGTTGATTTCAATTCCGATAATGTCATCGTTATCGGGATTAACAGAGAACTGCACATTGCAACCGCCCGCGAATTTTCCAATGCCATTCATCATTTTAATGGCGAGGTTACGCATGTTCTGATATACGGTATCGGGCAATGTCATGGCCGGAGCCACGGTAATGGAATCTCCGGTGTGAATGCCCATCGGATCGAAATTTTCGATCGAACAGATAATAATTACATTCCCCAGGCTATCACGCAATAATTCAAGTTCGTATTCTTTCCAGCCCAAAATGCTTTGCTCTATCAATACTTCGTGAATGGGNGATGCATGTAAACCGCGGTTAAGGGCAGCGTCAAATTCTTCGGGAGAGTTTACGAACCCGCCNCCGGTTCCACCTAACGTAAAAGAAGGTCTGATAACCAACGGGAACCCAATCTCCTGGGCAATTTCTTTTCCTTCCAAAAANGAAGTAGCCGTTGCACCTTTACACACTCCCACACCTATCTCCAGCATCTTCAACCGGAATTTTTCACGATCCTCTGTGGTTTCAATGGCCCCAATATCAACCCCGATAATTTTTACCCCGTAATGTTGCCAGATGCCGGCCTTATCGCACTCAATGCAAAGATTAAGTGCGGTTTGCCCGCCCATAGTGGGTAGCACTGCATCGATGTGGTGTTTTTCAAGAATTTCGCGAATTGATTTNTTCTCCAGCGGTTTAAGGTACACGTGGTCGGCCGTAACCTTATCGGTCATAATGGTGGCCGGGTTGGAGTTGATCAGAATTACCTCGATGCCTTCTTCCCGTAAGGAGCGGGCGGCTTGCGACCCCGAATAATCAAATTCACATGCTTGTCCGATAATAATTGGCCCGCTACCGATGATGAGTACGGAACGAATACTGCGATCTCTTGGCATTTCTGGTGGTTGTGGTTTGGATAAATCGGGCAAAAATAAGGACTATTTCAAGTAAATAGTTATGGCTACTCTACATTTATTCGAGAGGTAGTTTACACCTGAAAAAATTGCAAATTTCATCTTTCAAACAGTTGCATATGAATCTAAATCTGAAGGCGAAAGCTGAAAACACGTATGATGCAATCGTAGTAGGTTCGGGAATTAGCGGTGGCTGGGCCGCCAAAGAACTTTGTGAGCGCGGATTAAAAGTATTGCTGCTGGAACGGGGCAAAAATGTGGAGCACCCCAATTATCCCACCACCTCGCTCGATCCCTGGCAACTGGAAAACCGGNGGCGTCTTACCCAGGCCGATCGCGACAAATGTCCAATTCAAACCCGGCACTATTCCTATGCGGGCGATAACAAACACTTTTATATTAACGACCTGGAAAATCCTTATGCTGAGACTAAACGTTTTGATTGGATTCGCGGAGATATTGTGGGAGGACGCTCCGTTTTATGGGGCCGCCATTGTTACCGGCTAAGCGATCTTGATTTTGAAGCTAACCAGCGCGATGGGATTGCAGTAGATTGGCCCATTCGTTATAAAGATATAGCACCGTGGTATGATTATGTAGAACAATTTATTGGCGTGTGCGGGCAAGCCGAAGGAATTCCCCATCTGCCTGATGGCAAGTTTCAACCACCTATGGAGATGAATTGTGTGGAAACAGATTTCAAAACCAAGGTGGAAGAAAAATTTGGGCGTAAGATAACTATGGGTCGGATTGCAAATTTAACAGCACCTGTAAAAGGTCGGGGCGTGTGTCAGTATCGCAATCAATGCCACCGCGGTTGTCCATACGGAGCCTACTTCAGTACCAATGCCAGCACCTTACCGGCTGCATTTGAAACCGGCAACCTGACTTTGCGGCCACACTCATTAACCAACCGGGTATTGTACAACGAACAAAAACAAAAAGCAGTTGGTGTTGAAATTATTGATACCGAAACCAATGAAGTGATTGAGTATTACGCACGACTCATTTTTATAAATGCAGCTACCCTGGGCACGGCATTTATATTACTCAATTCAATTTCCAATCGGTTTCCAAATGGATTGGGTAATGGTAGCGACCAGGTGGGGCGCAATATCATGGATCATCATAAAGGAGCCGGAGCCGATGCGGAGGTAGAAGGTTTTGATGACCAATATTATTATGGGCGCAGGCCGAATGGAGTGTATGTGCCACGGTTTAGAAATCTATCAGAGAAACGAACCGACTACATTCGGNGGTTTGGCTACCAGGGTGGAGCAAGCCGCAACGGCTGGGGGCGCGGAACCATGGATGTGGCAGTTGGGGCCGATCTGAAAGAACTGTTGCAGGCCCCGGGCAATTGGCGAATTGGTTTTGGTGGTTTTGGAGAATGTTTGCCTTACGCAGAAAACAGAGTTACACGCAATACCGATTTAAAGGATAAATGGGGTCGTAATACATTAACTACCGATGTAGCGTTTAAAGAGAATGAACATGCGATGCAANAAGACATGGCGCTTGCTATGGCCGAAATGCTGGAAGCAGCCGGTTACAAGAACGTTCGTCCTTATGTAAATACTTCGTTTCCGGGCAATGCTAACCACGAAATGGGAAGCGCACGCATGGGGCGAAACCCGAAGACTTCTGTACTAAACGGATTTAACCAAATGCACGAGGTANAAAATGTATTTATTACCGATGGCTCGTTTATGACCTCGTCTTCGTGTGTAAATCCATCGCTTACCTACATGGCCATGACTGCACGGGCGTGTGCCTATGCCGTAGAGCAAATGAAGAGAGGTACGATTTGAAGTTTACCTGATAAAATTATTGTACAGGATCGGGATTGTNTTNTTGTGAATGGGGCGTGTGCCATCTTCCATACCAGGTAAGCAACCATTGGTAATTACAACAAACCCATATTTNTTNTTGGGATTGAAATAAAAGCTGCTGTATAATCCATAAGCGGAACCGGTGTGTCCTTTTAAAGAGATACCAGGTAATAAGATGTCAGCGGTAGAAATAGCCAAACCATAACCTTCTTCTTTTGAAATGCTGTGTTGCATGGTTTTAGCGCTTTTGCGGGAAATAATTTTTTTCCCNTGGTAGGTACCGTAATTCATGTGCATGATCATGTAGCGGGCAAGATCCTGCGCCCCGATTTTTACCCCACCGGTGGGTGAAAAAATTGGTGTGCTGTATCCAAATTCGTAATTTTTNATCTGTTCACTTCTGGAGGCATAGGCCTGTGGTGAGGGCTCGAATTTCTGATTGGCAGAATCATATTCGTAAAGGGTGGCAAACCGGCTTGCATCTAAAGAATCTACATTATGACCGGCATATAAACCAAGCGGTTTAAGGATGTGGTTGCGTATGTACACATCAAACCGCTCGCCCGAGGTGCGTTCAATGATGGTGCCTGTCATGTTATAGTTCAGGTTACAGTATTCGTATTGCGAGCCAGGTTCATAGTTGTTAAAACATTTTGCCCAGTCGGGGTTTTTNGCCGGATTAATTACATCTAACGTAAAATAGCCATTGCGATCGCTGATGCTGGATGTATGCGACATAATCATGCGCAGGGTAATTACCTTATCGGGATAATTTGGATTGTGCACAGGAAAACCAATCAGCTTGCTCACATCATCGTCTAAGTGTAGTTTTCCCTGTTCCACCAACTGCATAATGGCTGTAGCCGAAAAGGATTTCGAAATGGATGCAATTCTGAAAATGCTGTTTTCGTTAAGTGGAATTTGTTTTTCCACATCCTGCCAGCCCATGTTTTTNGCATAAATAATTTTGCTATGCTTTACTACAACTACTGCAAGGCCCGTGGTTTTAAGCTCTTCGGCTACTGCCTGTAACTCTTTTTCGGGTTGAGAAAAACTTTTTAGTGAGAAAAGAAAAGCAATAAATGCCAGCAGAACGGGTTTCATGGTTTAGGATTAAACCACAATTTACATAAACTGAATACAATAAATGGAAGGCCTGGCAAAAGGTTTTAATCGGCCTGTTTGCTTTTGGAAAATTCTTTAAATCTGCGCATCAAAGCCACCGTAAAGCCAATCATTAATACGCCTGTTCCAAGCCACAACACATTGATCAGCGGCATTTCAATTGCTTTTATGATTACCCAGTCCTTTTGGCGGGTGTTAATACCGAGTGAAAACTCACCCGTATCGGGGTGAATGTTGAGCAACGTAATTTTTATACCGAGGTCGTTAATTTCTGAAGGGAGGCGCCCCACCTGGCTTTTGTCGCGAATCAAGAAAACAGGTTCAGCAAAATATTCCTCGCGCTCGCCTTTCACTTTGATTTTGGCTTTAACAGCTACATCGGTCTCATCCAATGTAAATCCATCTACTTCGTGTATGCGAACCACTTCTTCAAGTGTTGCCACATAGTCGTTCACAAAGAAGGGTTTGTTTAGGGGTACCCGTTCTTCTGTTAACTCGCTCCATTCGGGTTCTTCTTCCCGGTTCATCGGCAACGAAACGTGTGTATATAAATCCCGCCCGATATGGCGTTCAATATCGGGNGAGGCTACAAAGCCACCCATTGAGGGATTAATCTGTACCCGTGGATATAAAACGGCAGCTACTTTTCCATTCTTGCGAAGTTCTACCTCGTAGAATGTGTTTTCCGGATTGATTTCAAATGTATCGCGGGCGTTCAGAATTTTTTTNCCTTTGAACAAAATATCGCGTGTAGCTACAACTTTGTACGGGTCAACGGTAAGGTCGATGTGATTCTTATTCACATAACCTGGTATGCCATTAGGTTTTACCCGCTCGCCCAGGTATTCAATTTCGTAACCAGCCATTACGCGCGGTTCATGCAAAAACAACAGCAGGTTATCGCGGTTAAACTCGGTGGGCAGATCTTTTGAGATGAGCATACCCGTGTTGTTAAGCGATACAACACTTGAATATCCGGCTGAGAACATAATGCCAATCAACATAAGCCCAACACCGAGGTGAGCAATGGCTCCACCCGAAAGAGCTTTGTTAACTTTGGTTACAGCAAATAATACCTTCAGATTGGAAACTATAAGATAAACACCTGCGAATGTGAGCACCAGGTAAGCAGGTTTGTAGATTTTTCCCAAAGAGATAATGAGGGCAAAAGCAATCAATGAGATCAGGAAAGGATAAAGCAGTTCTTTAACTAAATTTTCCTTATCAATTTTNTTCCACCAGAAAAACTGGGCCGTTCCGGATGCAAGCGCAATCAACACGCCAAACCAAACCTGAAAGCGCGAGTAATATTCCACCTGGTTTCCGGGNGTGGCCAAACGCAAATCAAATCCAAACCAACTCCCTATTTCATTGATTACCGGGTAAGAAGTAGGAATGATTACCTGAAATCCGGATAAGCACAAAAGTGTTGCGCCCAGAAAAATCCAAAACTCGCGCGAGTAAACCGAAGTTTCTTTTTCAGATGAAGGAATTTGTTTCCATCGCCATACGGATAACGCAATGGCTACACCGGTAAAGAACAAAAGGTAGATTAGTAGTTGACCGGATAATCCTAAGTCCGTAAAAGAATGTACAGAAGCATCGCCCAGAATACCGCTTCTTGTTAAGAATGTTGAATAAAGAATCAGTACAAAGGTGGCAATAGTTAGGATGATGGAAGTTTTGAGTGCGGTTTGGTTATTCTTGTAAATGATCATGGTGTGGATCGATGCGATCATAACTAACCACGGAACATACACGGCATTTTCAACTGGATCCCAATTCCAGTAACCACCAAAGTTGAGTGTTTCGTAAGCCCAATAGCCACCCATTAAAATGCCAAGGCCCAGAATGCCCGCTCCAATCAACGTCCAGGGCAGTGCGGGTTTAATCCAATTGGAATATTCTTTTTGCCATAAACCGGCAATACAAAAAGCAAAGGGTACAAGGGTTAATGCAAAACCCAGGAACAACGTGGGNGGNTGTATCACCATCCAGTAATTCTGAAGCAATGGATTTAAGCCGCTGCCATCTTTGGGAATAAAATCGGGTTGAATACTGAAGATGGGATCGTCAATGGCATCGCGCAGTAAAATGAAGGGCGAACTGCCAAGCTTAAGATCAATGAGCGGAATAACAACCCCNAGAATCATTGATGCCAGAAATGCCTGCACCAAACTGAATACAACCATCACGGGNGCTTCCCATTTTTTNTGGGTATGGATAAGAATGATACCAATTAATGCGTGCCAGAAAATCCAGAGCAGAAAACTGCCTTCCTGGCCTTCCCAAAAACAAGAAACCATGTATTGGGCTGGCAAGTGCCGGGAAGAATGGCTGTAAGCATAATGATATTCAAAGTAATGCTGGTAGATAATTACGAATAAGCTAACCACTACACCCAGTACAGCCGCGGTGTGCACATAAAAGGCTACCCGCGCATTTTTGCGCCACGCTTCACGTGTAGGTTCCTCTGCGTAAATCGTTTTCCAATAAGCAAATACGCTAACAAGAGAAGTGACAAACGACAGGATAATAAAGAAGTGACCGAGATCACCAATGAAATAGTGCATTACCGTGTTTTAAAAATGCGATTATAAACTGCTGGTGTTAATTTTNTCTTCCTGGTATTTAGAGGGGCACTTGAGCAGAATTTTGCTGGCTACAAACGAGTCGTTTTGGTAGCCGCCTATTACCACTACTTTTTCAGAACGGGCAAAATCGGGAGGCATGGGTTCGTTGTAATACACTTTNTGTTCTTTCTGGTTTTCATCTATCAGAATAAAGGAGAAAGAAAGCTTGTCGGCACTTTTNTCAATGCCAATAATGTTACCGTTGGCATCTTTNTTCAAATCACCAACTACGTGAATATCGGTATTGTTACCGGTGGAGGCCATCTGGTAGGCCTGATCGAACGAAACATAGGTGCTGGCATCGCCTGTATTGGCGATAATTATGCCGATGGCTGCGGCAATTACCACCAGGGCAAAAATGTGCGACTTCTTCATTGCTTTCTGCTGATTTTGCTTTGCGGCAAAGGTACATTGTAAAACAACTTGAAGTGTTAAAAAGTTGTGATTTTAGTAATTCAAAATTGCAGGTAAACTACCTAAACAGGCAAAGGCCGGATAAATGAGAATACTGCGGCAAAGGAAGGTTTTTACCGCGTTAGGGGTTTGATTCGGGCGGTAGCTTTTTTCGATTTTGGAGATTTTCCGATCCAATAATATGAGATAGGTTATTAGGCCGGCAAAAATAAGCAGCAGGATTGCTACCACCACATAAATCTTGCCTTCCGAGCGCATGGTATCGGCCATTTCGATGGGTTGTGCCCAGGAACTTGCAGGCAAAATCAGTAAGCAAAGAACCCTGAGAAATTTAGTCATGTTCAAGATTTAAAAGTTTNTCAGAAAGAAAACGCACGCGTACGCGCAGGGTGGCAATCAANACCCCGAGCAGTGTCCATCCGATAACAGCCGGATAAAATACCATCCGCATGCGGCTATCCAGATCATATGTGTTAAAGCCGGGNTTGCCACCATTGCCGGGNTGCATAGAACTTGTCATGGGGNNGATGATGAAGAGCAGGGGAATCATGGCGGCATAGGCGAATATGTTATAGACTGCACTCAACCGCGCTTTCTGATCTTCATTTTCGATTGACCCTCTTAAAACGAAGTATGCCAGATAAATTAACAGGGCGATAGCGGCTCCATTTTGTTTGGGATCGCCATGCCAGGGCGAACCCCACGTATAGTTTGCCCAAATCATGCCGGTAGTTAAACCCAGCAGGTTTAATACAATGCCGGCATGCACAAATTCCACAGCATACGTATCGCGCGAAAAGGTAGGTTTGTTTAAGTACAGAATGGAATAAACCAGCGAAACAGTAAACAAGGCAATCATGCCAAACCACATGGGCACGTGAAAATAAAGTGCCCGAATGCTTTCATTTACAATATTGAGGCGTGGTACTTCTAANAGAAAGCCTGCGGCTATCGTATATACCAGTAAAACAACGCAAAGAATTTTAGCCCAGGTTTTCATTTTTAGCTGCGCCAAATATACGGGAAGAGCAAATAAGACGCAGCCGCTACCACACAATTAATTGCAAGAAGCGTAAGCAGATCGGGGTAGCTGATGGAGCGATCTAAACCGTCAATACAATTTTTAGTAATTTTTATAGCAATAAGCAGCACAGAAATTACTACCGGAAAACTTAATACGGCCATCAGGATATTGCTATGGTTTGCTTTGGCGGCCAATGCCGAAAGCATTGTTAATGATGTTGAAAACCCAAGCGCAGACAGAAGCAAGGTTATGGCAAAGAGCGTTTGGTCTGCAAGTGGATTTTTAAGNAGGATTACAAACAACAGCCAGCCTGTAAAAGACAAAATTGTAATCAGTAAAAAATTATAGATCATTTTAGAAATCAGGATGGCGGCAGGCGATGCAATGGAGTAGTAGTAAATTTCACGCCCTTTCTTTTCGCCAATAAAACTTTTGGCTATGGTATTGATTACCGAAAANAGAATGGTTACCCAAAACAGGGCGCTCCACACCAGTGGGGTAATTTGGTTTTGTTTCAGGCTGAACGAGAGATAGCAAATAAAAGCAGTGCTGAACAAGTACAAGGCGAGGCCTGATATGACAGATTTACGCCTGAGTTCGAGTGTAAGTTCTTTAAGAAAAAGATGAAGCAACACAAGATATAAAATTGAAATGCTATCAGTTCAAAGTGCACAAAACTAACCAGATTTGATGTACTTTTGAGGCCAAAATTCTGATTTTGTGAATACTTCGCGGATTTTAGTTACAGGAGCTGCCGGTTTTATTGGGTTTCATTTAAGTAAGCGCCTGTTGGAGCAGGGGCATCATGTTATCGGGTTGGATAACATGAACGATTACTATGATGTAGGATTAAAGGAATCAAGACGCGCAATCCTAAGCGGGTTTAAGACCTTCTCCTTTCATCAGTTTAACCTGGAGGATAAAGCCCGGGTTGATTCCCTGTTTTCTGAATCGGGTTTTGATTACGTTGTAAACCTGGCAGCGCAAGCGGGTGTGCGCCATTCCATCACACATCCCTATGTTTATCTGGAGAGCAATATCCATGGGTTTTTAAATATTTTGGAAGCCTGCCGCAATAACCCGGTAAAACATTTGATTTATGCCTCGTCCAGTTCGGTGTATGGTGCCAATAAANAAATGCCGTTTTCGGTGCATCACAATGTTGACCACCCGATTTCGCTGTATGCCGCTTCGAAGAAATCAAACGAACTGATGGCGCATACCTATTCGGCACTTTTTAGTTTACCTACTACTGGCCTGCGATTCTTCACGGTATATGGTCCATACGGTCGGCCGGACATGGCACTCTTCNCTTTTACAAAAGCTATTTTAGAAGGCAAGCCCATTGATGTTTTTAATAATGGAAGAATGAGGCGCGACTTTACTTACGTGGATGATATTGTGGAAAGCATTGTGCGTTTAATTCCTTCTGTCCCGAAGCCCAATTTAGCATGGGATGGTATGAACCCCGACCCTGCCACCAGTTTTGCTCCGTATCGCATGTTCAATATCGGCAACAATCAACCGGTTGAGTTAATGCGGTTCATTGAAGTAATTGAAGAAAAGCTGGGAAAGAAAGCTGTTAAAAATCTTTTGCCTTTGCAGGGTGGCGATGTGCCTGAAACCTACGCAGATGTGGAAGATCTGATACAAACGGTAAATTTCAAACCGACCACTTCCATCGAAAAGGGTGTTAGCAATTTCATAGATTGGTATTTAGAATATTATAAAGTTAGAATTTNNAACATGGATAAAATTGGTGTAATCGGGTTGGGCTATGTAGGATTGCCGTTGGCGGTGGAGTTTGGTAAAATAACAGACGTGGTAGGCTTTGACATTAACAAAGACCGGATTAATGAACTCAAAAGCGGTGTGGATCGTACACTAGAGGTGGATAAAGCCGAATTGATGTCGGCCGGTAAGTTGACTTATTCCTTTAATCCGGAAGATTTAAAATCGGTTAAGTATTTTATCGTAACCGTGCCTACCCCGGTGGATGAATTCAAAACACCAGACCTTACTCCGTTANAAAAAGCCAGTGAAACAGTTGGTAAGGTTTTAAAACGGGGCGATGTGGTGATTTATGAGTCAACCGTTTATCCCGGCTGCACAGAAGAAGATTGTGTGCCTGTGTTGGAAAAGTTTAGTGGGTTAAAATTTAATGTTGATTTTTATTGTGGCTATTCACCCGAGCGGATTAACCCGGGCGATAAACAACATCGCCTACCCAACATTAAANAAGTGACCAGCGGCNAGCACCCCGAAATTGCGGAACAGGTAGATCAGCTGTATAAANAAATTATCAAGGCCGGTACTCACAAAGCGTCTTCTATAAAAGTAGCTGAAGCGGCCAAGGTAATTGAGAATTCGCAACGCGACATAAACATTGCTTTTGTAAACGAACTTTCCCTGATTTTTGAAAAGATGGGAATTGATACACACGAGGTGCTGGAGGCAGCCGGCACAAAATGGAATTTTCTTCCCTATAAACCAGGGTTAGTCGGGNGGCATTGTATTGGAGTGGATCCGTACTACCTAACCTACAAAGCCGATAGCCTGGGCTATCATCCACAGGTGATACTAGCCGGCCGAAGAATAAATGATAACATGGGCATTCACATCGCTAACAGGGTTATTAAGTTAATGACGCAAAACGATTTGCCTGTAAACAAAGCAAAGGTATTGGTGTTGGGAATAACCTTTAAGGAGGATTGTCCGGATATCCGCAACAGCAGGGCAATTGATGTTATTCGCGAATTGCAGAGTTTTGGAGCAGATGTAGAAGTGTATGATCCGCATGCCGATGCCAACGAAGTAAAACACGAATATGGCCTCGACCTGGTTACCCAATTGAATAAACAATATGCCGCCATTGTATTGGCGGTTAGCCATGCAGAATTCAGAAGTTTAAACTGGGCTGCAATCCGGGGTGCTAAAACTATTGTGTACGATGTGAAAGGATTTTGGATAAATCAAACGTAACGGCAAGACTTTAAATAAGGCGGAAGCAGTGAAAAAGAAAAATCATGTATTGGTTACCGGTGGTGCGGGCTACATTGGCTCTCATACAGTTGTTGAATTACTAAATGCTGGTTATGAAGTAACGGCTATCGATACACTTGAACGAAGCGAAATCGCTATAATAGAAGGTGTAAAATCCATTACCGGAAAAGCATTCAACTTCCAAAAGGCAGATTGCCTGGATTTGGCCGCTATGCAANAAATATTTTCAGACAATCAGTTTGATGCAGTTATTCATTTTGCGGCTTATAAATCTGTAAATGAATCGGTAGAGAGGCCTCTGCTGTATTATAAGAACAACGTAGGTTCGCTGATGGTATTACTGGAGGTTATGAAGCAGTTTCAGGTTCATGATCTGATTNTTTCATCTTCCTGTACGGTGTATGGCCAGCCCGATCAGATTCCTGTTGATGAATCCGCCCCCTTTAAAAGGGCAGAGTCGCCTTATGGGGCCAGCAAACAAATTTGCGAACGAATACTTGAAGATGCAGCCACCGAAGGAATCCGGACTGTTTCACTTCGCTATTTTAATCCGATTGGGGCACATCCTTCTGCTCAGATAGGGNAGTTGCCAATAGGTATTCCTAACAACCTGGTGCCTTACGTTACCCAAACCGCAGCGGGCATCCGATCGCAACTTACGGTGTTCGGCAACGATTACGCAACTCCCGATGGTTCATGCTTACGCGATTTTATTCATGTATGCGATGTGGCATCTGCGCACGTTCACGCGATAAAATTTTTGCAGGATCAANAAAGTGAANAAATTTTTGAGACATTTAACCTGGGTACGGGAGTGGGGGTGTCTGTATTAGAGTTGGTAAAAATGTTTATTCGCGTTACAGGCGTTAACCTGAATTATAAAATAGGGCCACGCAGACCGGGCGATGTGGAAAAAGTATATGCGGATCCTAAAAAAGTTATAGAAGGATTGAAATGGAAAGCGAAGTATGATCTGGGCCAATCGCTGTTACATGCCTGGCAGTGGGAGAAANAAATCAGAGGACTTTCGTAGGGGCTTTCTTTCGATAACAGGCATTTATATCTTGCAAAAATAGACACATGAAAGGAATTATTCTGGCGGGTGGTTCGGGCACCCGGTTATACCCGCTTACAAAAGCTGTTTCCAAGCAGCTTTTGCCCATTTATGATAAACCGATGATTTATTACCCATTATCAGTATTGTTGCTGGCTAACATCCGCGAAATCCTGATTATATCAACACCGCATGACTTGCCACTTTTCAAAAGCTTGTTGGGCGATGGCTCACAACTAGGAGTAAGATTTGAGTACCGCGAGCAGCCTTCACCCGATGGCCTGGCGCAGGCATTTCTGATTGGAGAAACTTTTCTAAATGGAGATTCAGCTTGCCTGGTGCTGGGTGATAATATTNTTTATGGATATAATTTCTCCAAATTATTGGTGGAAGCAAGTCAGCTTCAGAAAGGAGCCACAGTATTTGGGTATTATGTGAATGATCCGGAACGCTATGGGGTGGCCGAGTTTGACGAGCAGGGTAACGTACTATCAATTGAAGAGAAACCCAAAGAGCCTAAGTCTAATTATGCGGTTACCGGATTGTACTTCTACGATAATACCGTTGTTGAAAAAGCAAAGCAGGTAAAACCCTCGGCAAGGGGCGAGTTGGAAATTACCGACCTGAATAAAATATATCTTGAGGAGAAGTCGCTTACTGTAAAACTGCTTGGCAGGNGAATGGCCTGGTTAGATACAGGTACTCACCAGTCTATGTTGCAAGCTTCAAATTTTATTGAATCAATTGAGGAGCGGCAAGGATTAAAAGTGGCGTGTTTGGAGGAGATTGCTTATCGCAAAGGATACATCACAAAAAGTCAGGTGGAGGCATTAGCCAAGCCATTGCTTAAAAACCAGTATGGTCAATATCTGATCAAAATTATCAACGAGAAATTTATTCGGTAAGTGAAAGTAACCAGAACAGAATTTAATGGATTGGTTTTATTGGAACCCAGGGTATCAGGCGATAACCGTGGATATTTCATGGAATCATTCAATAAAAAGTTTTAGCGCAGGCTGGGTTCGNATTTTAATTTTGTTCAGGACAATCAATCACGCTCAGGTAAGGGGGTGGCCAGGGGATTGCATTTTCAGCATCCGCCTTACGCACAAACTAAATTGGTACGGGTGTTATCGGGTAGCATATTGGATGTGGTGGTTGATTTGCGGAAGAACGAGCCCACCTTTAAANAACAATTTTCCGTAGAACTTTCGGCAGAAAACAAAAAACAAATTCTTGTTCCAAAAGGGTTTGCACATGGATTTATTGTATTAGGTGACGCAGCCGAGATATTGTATAAATGCGATGAGTATTACGCGCCAGAGGCGGAAGGGGGAATTCTCTTTACAGATCCGGCATTGGGTATTTCATGGCCCGCTNGGTATCAACGAATTCATTTTTCCGAAAAAGACAAAAAGCATCCGCATTTGCATGAAGCGAAATTTGAATTTTAGAGCATAATGCTTACGTAAATCAAGGGCTGGTATTCCTCAAATAAATTAAGAACAGATGAAAACAATTTTAGTAACAGGTGGTGCAGGATTTATAGGATCCAATTTTATCATTCACTTTCTGGAANAAAATCCGGATACCCGATTGATCAATCTTGATTTATTGACCTACGCTGGGAATTTGCAGAATGTAAGCGAAGTGGAAGCAAATGCGCAGCACATCTTTGTGAAAGGTGATATTTGCGATAGAAAACTTGTTGATGACTTATTTACAACCTATGAGGTGGCCGGGGTAATTCATTTTGCAGCAGAGTCGCACGTGGATAATTCTATTTCGGGCCCCGAGGCATTTATAAAAACGAATATCAACGGCACATTTATTTTGCTGGATGTAGCCCGTAAGCATTGGCTTAAAGCACCTTTTGAAGTTAAAGAAGGAAAGGAAAACAATCGGTTTTTGCACGTAAGCACAGATGAGGTTTACGGCACATTAGGAAGTACCGGTTTATTTACTGAAGAAACGCCTTATGCCCCCAATAGTCCCTATTCCGCTTCTAAGGCAAGCAGCGATTTGTTGGTGCGGAGTTACTTTCATACCTACGGACTAAATGTAGTTACTACCAATTGCTCCAATAACTATGGCCCTAAACAACATAACGAGAAGTTGATTCCAACGATAATAAGAAAAGCATTGAGCGGGCAGCCAATTCCAATTTATGGCGATGGTATGAATGTGCGCGACTGGCTTTATGTGTTGGATCATGCAAAAGGAATTGAACTTGCTTTTAAAAACGGTATAGCGGGCGAAACGTATAACATTGGTGGCCGCAATGAGCGAACCAACAACGAGATCGTTCAAACTATATGCGCATTGCTCGATCGGGAAAAACCCAGGCCGGACGCTAAATCCTACAAGGAGCAAATTACTTTTGTGAAAGACAGAGCCGGGCACGATAAACGGTATGCCATCGATGCCACCAAGATTGAAACCAAATTAGGTTGGAAAGCAGAAGAGAATTTTGATACGGGAATAATCAAAACCATACAGTGGTACCTTCATAATTCAGGTAAATAAAGTTACCTTGAGTAGTTTTGCATAAATTTCTAAAAGCTTGTGCTTACACTCCTTTTCTATACCGCTATTTCATTTTTAGTAGCATTCCTGTTTTTTCCTGTTTTTATTAAAGTGCTCGGTCAGTGGCGGTTGTTCGATTCGGCTGGTGACCATAAGATTCATACAAAATTTACTCCTTCTATGGGAGGGTTGGCGATCTTATTGGGAGCATTAGTGGCTCTAAGCCTTAGTCTGTCATTTCAAAGTTGGGTAACCCAGCGTTTCTTTTTGTTTCGCTTGCACTGATGTTCATCATTGGTATGCGCGATGATATACTGGCCCTTTCTCCCAAACAAAAGTTGTACAGTCAGTTTTTGCCAGTACTGGTTTTGGTATTGCTGGATCGCACATTCCTGCATTCAACCTATGGCCTTATTGGCGATGTTCAATTTCCTGAGTGGGCAGGAATGGCTATGACTATTTTTGTTATTCTTATTCTTACCAATGCGTACAACCTGATTGATGGATTGGATGGCTTGGCAGGAACCATTGGACTAATCATACTTACATGTTATGGTACCTGGTTTTTCCTGATTGGTGATTTGACATTGAGCTACATTGCTTGCTGCTTTGCCGGTGCATTGGTTGCCTTCCTCTATTTCAATTGGCAACCCTCCCGCATATTTATGGGCGATACCGGAGCACTGATGATTGGCCTTTTAATTTCTTACTTATCAATCAAATTTATCATCACAAGCTATCAATTGCCTGAACAACATCCTTACCGGTTTCCTGCACCCGTTGCAACGGCCATCTGTATCCTTATTATTCCCATATTTGATACGCTGCGCGTAATTATTCTCAGGCTACGAAAACTGCAATCGCCTTTTAAGGCCGACCGCAACCACCTGCATCACCAATTTATAAAATTGGGCTTTTCGCACCGCAAATCGGTTCTATCCATTGCAGGCATTAATTTATTATTTCTGGCATTAGCATTACTTTTGCACTCCCAGGGCAATTGGTTGATTTTAGGAATAGCCCTGATCGTCTGCTTAGGAATAAACTTTTATTAAAATTTGCACAAGCCAGAATGGCCCATGGAAGACAAGATTAAATCGATCGAAACCCGAATCAATAGCTTCGTAATTCAAACCCGCGAGCACCTGGAGCAATTTCGGTTGCAGTTTATAAGCAAAAAGGGAGAACTTACTGCTTTGTTTGATGAGCTTAAAACCGCTTCGGCTGAACAANAAAAATTGTTGGGTAAAGCGCTGAACGATTTANAANAACTTTCTGAAGAAAAATTTAAGAGCGGGCAAGATCAACTGGAGAATGCAACAACCAGCCAGGCTTTTGATGGCGATCTAACCTTGCCGGCTATCCCCAACAAAACGGGCAGTCAGCACCCGCTGTCGTTAACCCGTTACCGGATTGTAGAAATTTTTGAACGGTTGGGTTTTAATGTGGAAGATGGCCCCGAGATAGAGGACGACTGGCATAATTTCACCGCACTGAATTTTCCGGAGAATCACCCTGCCCGCGAAATGCAGGATACGTTCTTTNTAGAANAAAATCCGGATGTACTCTTGCGTACACACACCTCCAATGTGCAGATACGATTGATGAAANATCGTAAGCCGCCCTTTCGGGCCATTATGCCAGGCCGTGTGTATCGCAATGAAGCCATCTCAGCGCGTGCGCATTGCTTCTTTCACCAGGTAGAAGGTTTGTATGTGGATACCAATGTGGGATTTGCAGATCTGAAACAAACGCTTTATCACTTTGCCAAAGAAATGTTTGGCAAAGAAACCAAAATAAGATTACGCCCTTCTTTCTTTCCGTTTACTGAGCCCAGTGCAGAAATTGATATTTCTTGTTTGATTTGCCATGGCAAGGGCTGCAACGTATGCAAGTATTCCGGCTGGGTAGAGATAGCCGGTTCGGGTATGGTTCATCCGAACNAGCTGCGCAACTGCGGTATTGATCCTGAGGTGTACACCGGCTTTGCATTTGGTATGGGCATTGAACGGATTACCATGCTGCGTTATGGTATAAACGATTTGCGTTTGTTTTCAGAAAACGATATTCGGTTTTTAAAACAGTTTAAAGCAGTAATGTAAATTAAGCAATGCAAGTTCTGTTCAATGATCTTGCGGCTCAATACCAGGCCATCCGAAACGAGGTTGGCGATGCGTTACAACTGGTTTTGCAAGGCGGATGGTATGTAGGGGGCGATCATGTTACATCATTCGAAACAGAATTTGCAAAACGGTGCGGGGTTACACATGCCATTGGTTTAGGGAATGCCACAGATGGTTTGTTTCTTGCCTTGAAAGCACTGAACATACAACCGGGCGATGAAGTGATAACCCCGGCATGGAGTTGGATTTCATCGGCAGAAGTAATTACTCAATGCGGAGCACGCGTTGTGTTTGCAGATGGAGCGCCCGATACTTTTACCATTTCAGCAAACGCAATCCAAAATAAAATTACCAGCAAAACCAAAGCGGTAGTCGTAGTACACTTGTATGGTAAGATGGTTGAAATTCGGCCGATACGGGAGTTGTGCAATCAATATAAAATAAAGCTTATTGAAGATTGTTCGCAGGCGCACTTTGCCGAATCGGCTGCGGGCAAAGTTGGTACAATAGGTGATTGCGGAATTTTTAGTTTTTACCCTACANAAAATCTGGGAGCGTTTGGCGATGCCGGCTGCCTGATAACCAACAATGAAGCGCTGGCTCTTAGGGTTCGAAGACTCGCTAACCACGGTGGGCTAACAAAAGACGAGCATCTTNTTGAAGGAATGAATAGCAGACTCGATTCCTTGCAGGCGGCAATGCTGATGGTGAAGCTCGCGCACATTGAATCGTGGACAAACACGCGCAGGCTCTGGGCCAATACCTATATCGATAACTTGCGAGTGGTGAAGGGAATCGTTTTGCCACGCATCGATGAATCGTTGGCACATGTTTTTCATTTGTTTGTTATCCGTGCCCAAAGGCGGGAGGAGTTGCGCAATCACCTGGAGGAACTGGGTATTCAAACGTTGATCCATTATCCGAAGGCACTTCCCTTCGAGCCAGCATATGCCTACCTGAATCATACCGAACAGGATTTTCCGGTAGCATCTCAACTTCAACGTGAAGTGTTATCATTACCGCTGCATCCCTTTCTTTCGCGCGAACAAATTGAATACGTTTGTTGGGCAATTTCATCATTCTATGGGCATTGAAATTAAGACAGTAGCAGTAGCGGGTGCAGGCACGATGGGTCAAGGCATTGCCATTTCCTGTGCATGGGCTGGTTACCCCGTATGCTTGTATGATGTAAACAAACAGATTTGCGAACGTGCTTTAACGCTGGTGGAACAACATCTCAATCACCTTGTTGAAAGAGGAAAGATTAGTGCGCCCGCTTCTGCGGAAATACTGAAACGAATTACCGTTTCAACCGATCCAGCTACACTGAAGGCCGATCTGGTTATTGAAGCCATTGCTGAAAAATGGACATAAAGCAGGATTTGTTTAAAATAATGGAACAGATCAATGGTGAAAACACGATTCTTGCTACCAATACTTCATCGTTATCGGTAACTAAAATTGCCAGCGGGTTAAGGCATCCTGAACGGTGTGCGGGATTACATTTTTAATCCTGCTCATATTATGAAACTGGTTGAAGTAGTGGCAGGGAAACAAACAAACTCCGGATGTACTTACAATGTTGCGGGAGTTTGCAAAGAAGATCGGAAAGATGCCGGTTGTTGCAAAAGATTCTCCCGGATTTATCGTTAACCGGGTAGCGCGGCATTTTTATGTAGAGTCGTTGCTGGCGGTAGAGAAGAAGTGGGCTACGCACGAAGTAATAGATGAATTAATGCGCGCCTCTGGTTTTAAGATGGGCCCGTTTGAGCTTATGGATCTGATTGGAATAGATGTGAATTATGCGGTAACCGAATCGGTATTTCTTGGATTTAACAAAGCTGAAAAGTTTAAACCAAGCCGCGTGCAAAAAGATAAAATTGATAAAGGTGAGTTGGGAAGAAAAAGTGGAAGGGGATTTTATGCGTATTCTAAAAATAGTTTTTGGATTGGATTGCTCATGCTTGCAGGTTGCGACCGTGAGTTAACAGATGACTTTATTCCGTTCACGACTTTTCCGGATATTGTACTAAATCTTTCCTTACCTGAAAATTTTAGTTTGCAAACAAGTGGAGGGTATCGCCAGTTGAGTTCTGGCGGAGTGCGTGGAATAATTGTTTACAGAATTGATGCCTCTACGTATGCAGCCTATGAACGAAACTGTTCATTCAGACCAAACGAAGCATGTGCTACCGTAGATGTGCATTCTTCCGGTCTATTTATGATTGATTCCTGTTGTGGGTCTAGTTTCAACTTTGTGGATGGCAGCCCAACCGGAGGCCCCGCATGGAGGCCGTTGAATCGTTACCGCACCCAGTTATCGGGTAGCAATCTTACTATTACCGATGAGGTTATCAATTGATCTGAAAGGCATCTGAGGTTTGAATAATCAATTGACCAAAAATAACCCCGAAATAGAGTCGGGGGTTATTTTTTGCAGCCATTTACGGCAATATATTAATTGCCTTTGCGCAGGTTGCTATTATTCTTGCTATACGCAAAATAAATAATCAGACCGGCAGCCATCCACACCGCAGCTGACACCAGCGTTTCCAGGCCCAGCGAAAAGATCATGGCCGAACATACCAGTATCCCCAAAATTGGCACTAAGGGTACCAAGGGGGTTTTAAACGGACGGGGAGCATCTGGATTTTTAACCCGCATTACCCAGATACCTAAGCACACCAATACAAAGGCAAACAGTGTTCCAAAACTGGTTAAATCTCCGGCAATACTGCCAGGTACAAAACCCGCAAACAGTCCAACAAAGACTAATAACAACCAGTTAGATTTAAAGGGTGTGCGGTACTTGGGATGAAGTTCTGAAAATACTTTTGGTACCAGGCCATCTTTAGACATGGAATAAAATACACGCGACTGCCCCATCAACATTACCAGAATTACAGAAGAAAATCCGGCCAAAATAGCAATGGTTATTAAAGTTGCCAGCCATTCGTAACCGGGCATATAGGTTTGAATCGCATAAGCAACGGAAGCTTCTTTACCACTNGTTTTAAACTCAGACCAGTGGGCAATACCGGTTAGCACGTGCGAGAACAAAACATAAAGAAGGGTACAGATTACCAGCGATCCGAGAATACCAATGGGCATGTCTCGCTTTGGATTTTTNGCTTCTTGCGCTGCGGTTGAAACAGCATCAAATCCAATAAAGGCAAAGAACACAATGGAGGCTCCACCTAATACACCGCCCCAGCCAAACTCCCGCCAGTTGTCGTGGCCTGGTGTAGTCTCCGGAATTGTGAAGGGTGTATAGTTGGCTTCGTTTATAAATCCCCAGCCAAGGGCAATAAATACTAATACAATGGAGACTTTAACAAATACGATGATTGCGTTCAGGTTGGCCGATTCTTTGGTGCCTTTAATAAGAATCAGCGTAAGCACCACCAGAATAAATAGGGCAGGAAAATTTACAATGCCCCGCGTGCCATCCATTGCTGTTTCGAAGGGTGAGTGGCTCCACTCATAAGGAATGGCTGAGCCCCCNACACTGACGAGCAGGTTATTGAGATACTCACTCCAGGCAATGGAAACGGTAGCCGATGCCAGGGCATATTCCAGCACCAATGCCCAGCCAATTATCCAGGCGGTAAACTCACCCATGGTTACGTAGGCATAGGCATAGGCACTACCGGCAATAGGAATCATGGAAGCAAATTCGGCATAGCATAAGCCGGCAAAAGCACAACCAATAGCGGCAATAACAAATGAAATAACTACCGCGGGGCCCGCAGCTTCTGCAGCCGCTTCTGCAGTGCGAACAAACAAACCGGCACCAATTATAGCACCTATCCCTAAAGCAATCAGGTTGCCAGCGCCAAGAGAACGTTTTAATCCCTTATCTGAATCGCCCGCCTGTGCCAGCAGGTGTTCTAACGGTTTTTTAATAAATAAGCTCATGAATGTAGGTTTAGCAATCCCTAAAAGTAAAAAGAATAATGAATTACCGAACTGCCGGAGGCTACCGCTTGGATAATTTTTGAGGTGGTAGTTTTGCCAACTAACGCGATGGAGGAGCAAATTTAACGCGCACGCGTACCTCACTTTCAACCGGCTCGCCATCTTGTGTGGTAGGCGACCACTTTGGTCCATCCTTAACAAGCCGTATTACTTCTTCATCGCACCCAAACCCTAAACTCTTCAGTACATTAAATTCTGCAACCCTTCCATCTGTAAATACAGTAAACGAAACCGTTACACGGCCTTTTACATTGTTCTCAAGCGCTTGCTGTGGATAGCGCAAACTGTTCTTCAGGTACTTATCATAGGCCCTTAAGCCACCAGCCGGCTGAGCCAGTTTAATCACTGGCTCGTGGTTAGGNTCTGCTCCACCAACACGATAACCTGTTACCACCACCTCGCTGAGTTGCGATACATCTGTTTTCAATTCAACATTAAGTTCGCCCGGTTGCTTTACAGTTATTTCTTTTGTTTGTAAGCCAATAAATGAATACAGTAGCGTTACGCTGGGAAGATTACTTTCAATCTGATAACGTCCGTTTATGTCGGTAACAACACCAATGGTTGTACCCTTAATCAAAATGTTGACTCCGGGCAGCGGTGTCTGATCTTCTTCGGCAACCACTTTGCCATAAATTATGTTTTGCGAAGCCATTGCCCTTGTGCGCAGTTCGGGTTGTGCTTCTTTCTTCAGGGCATCGGTTTCATCTTTCAGTTTTGCTTCGGGTTGCTCCAGGGCCAGTGGCTGTTCGGTAACAGTAACTACGGCAATAGGTTCTTCCAACTCACCCAATGCAGGGTTTATTACCGAATCTTTCTTTACTTGCCCGGTTACAGATTTTGATGCCAATTTATCCTTTACCTGCCCGGCAGGTTTTGCGGAAACCATAGCCTCTTCCTCCATTGGTATTTCTTCGCTTGAAGTTGTGTCGGTTAGTGCGGCTATCGGTGCCTCTTCTGTTTTAGTTATATCCTGTTGCAGGGCAAGATCGTTTTTCGGATTGTTAAATAAACGCGGCACAATCAGGTAACCACCCAGTACTATCAGTAACAATGCGGCAATGCGCAGGGGCCACATCCATTTGTTTTTGGATTTAACAGCAGGTGTTTGTGCCGGATGTTCCAATTCGTCAGCCATTATAGATGCTTCGGTTTGGGCAACTTTGCGCATGGCGGAGGCCGCAGGCATTTGCCAAACGTGTTCGGTTTGAGATTCCAGTTCAGCCGAAATGCTTTCCAGGTCATCGGTCAATTCGGCTTCTGTTAGGTTGCTTAACCCCTCCAGTGCTTCGGCCAGGAATGGGTCGTTCAGGGCAGCCTTTTCCAGGGCATGTTGCTCGGCCGGGGTCATTTCGCCCCGGAGGTATCGTTGAATATCATTTTCGCGGCTAGTCATTACGCTCCATGCACAGTTTTAAATTCCGCTTGCCATTTTGAATATAACTCTTTACCTGATTGAGGCTGAACCCCGTAGTTTCGGCTACTTCCTTATAACAGCGCTCATCTAAATAGAAGAGGCGCACACATTGTTGCTGCTCTGAAATCAGGGTTTCTATACATCGTTCAAGTTTGATCAGGTTAGTTTCCAGCGCTGGCTCGTGTTCCGGATGCAGCAGCAACTGGTTTTCCATAATGAGGGACGAAAATTCTTCAATGAATTTACCCTTTTGGCTCGTAGCTGCATCAGGCAATAATTTCGGGTGGTTACATAAAGCCAGCTCTTAAAATTTTCGACCTCATGTTGGCGTAGCGATTGGATCAATTTTTCAAAAACCTGCATGGTAGCATCTTTCGCGTCATCCCGGTTTTTCAGGTATTTCAAACACACACCATACACCAGCGCTTTGTAACGGGCAAACAACTCGCCCAGGTGCGTCAGCTCTCCGGTTGATTTATAAAGATTTAACAGTACTGCGTCAGTCAAAGCAAGCGGGTCTTAGGGCCTTAAGATAATTTTTTTAGTTCCTTATGAAAAACGAAGGTTGGTAAAAATGCAGTCCTTCGTTTGCAAAGCCGGTTGGCTGAGGATGGAACGGTATATAGGCTTAATGAGCCACATGCTTTTTCTATCTTTGGCCAATGAATTTAAAAGGCATTTCGGTAGTTATCCCAAACTACAATGGAAGAAATCTTNTTCCTCAAACCCTTCCTTTCGTGTTTGAAGCTCTTGAAAACTGCGGACTTCCGTTTGAGGTTATTATTGTGGATGATTGTTCCACAGACGAGTCGGTTGAATTTTTGCGCCAAAACTATCCTCAGATTCAAGTTGTAGTAAACGAAGTTAACCGGNGGTTTGCGCCTACCATTAATCGCGGGGCTTTTCTGGCAAAATTCGATTTACTGTTTCTGCTAAATAGTGATGTGAAATTAGAACCCGATTACTTTGAATATCTGATTCCTTACTTTGATCAGCCGGATACGTTCGGGGTAATGGGAAGAATTGAAAATTGGGATGATGATACAATTCAGGATGGGGCCAAGTTTCCGGTAATTCGTGGAGTGAAGATTAAGACCTTTGTCAATTATCTTCCTGTTCAAAAACCAATTGAGCAGAAGGTATGGACGATGTACCTGTCTGGCGCGGAGGCATTGGTGCGTACTGAAAAGTTTGTTTTACTGNGGGGCTTTGATGAAATTTTTGCGCCTTATTATATTGAAGATTATGAGTTATCGTTGCGCGCGTGGCGGTTGGGGTGGATGTGTTATTATGAACATAAATCGGTGTGCCGGCACAAAACATCTTCTTCCATAAAATCAAAAAGCAGGAAGAGACAAATTCAAATGATCTATTACCGGAATAAACNNTTTTTACATGCAATTCACCTTAGTAAGCTGCAGTTTAAAATTTATTTTGCAGGGGTGATGGCGGATAGTTTATTCAGGCTGCTGACCTTACGACTTTATTATGTGAAAGCAATTATGCTTNTTTTAAAAGAGAAGCATACATGCATTGAATCAAAACAGAGGTTTGAAAGATTAGCCAGGCATGTAGGCACAAACCTGTCTGTTAAAGCAGTAGTTGCAAAGATTTTACGGAGTTTGAAAAATACCCGTGTTGAGTACTTTTAAATTTTTTTATTCGTGTAGCGATTGTGATGTCGCCATGATTAAAATAAGTAAAGCCGTGTCTGGTTAAATGCTCCTCAATTGTTTTCCGAACGTCAAACTCATCATGAATCTCGATTACCAACACCCTGGTATTATCAAGTATCTGATCGGCTAAGGTATTGGTTTCAAATAAATACCTTTCTGCTCCTTCAATATCAATTTTAAGCAAATCGATTTTNTGCCAATTCATAATAGAAAGGTAATGCAATAGACTATGGCCGGTTAATGATGTGTTTGAGGAGCTTTCTTCAACATAATAGCTGCATTCGGATTTATCTCTGAAATCACGTTTTATTTCTAAGAAGGCGTTGGATTTCCATAATGCTTCTTTCAAGGTTGTAATATTCTGAAATCCATTCTGCGAGATATTTCTCTGCAGCAAGAGGAAATTGGCATCATCAATTTCAAGGCATAAAATTTTCGAGTTGGGAAAGGCGGTTTTAAANAATAAGGAAGAAAACCCAACATTGGCGCCCGCATCCACTATTCTTAATGACTCTTCAGTGTTGAACAATTCCAGAACCGGTCCGTATTCTTTATTGCCAAACACCTGGTTCATTATGCCAAGGTCACTGCTGGGGTATCGCCTGCAAAAGATTTCCAACAGATTGTTGTTAATATTTAGGCGCCATGTAAATTCCGTATCGGTAGCAGCAATAAGCTCACCTTTTACCTTGGCATAGGTTCGTAAGATTCTATTAGCTTCAGTTTCTGCAAGGCCGGGTTTAATTTGAATTAGCTTTTTNAATGCATAAAGCCATACACGAGAACGATAAACTTTTGGCAGCCGAAAAGCTGAGGGAATTTCTTTGAGGGTCATTAGATATTATAAAAGTAAAATTATGCATTTTCGCTCATATAATTTTCAGTCAACTTCCAGATGGCTCAATTCAATTTTGTTTTGCCTTTTTACCCACAAAGCCTGTGGGTGGTGTTAAAAATCTTNTTCAATTTGCTAATCGCCTTGCTGCAAAAGGGCATCAGATTACTATCTTTTGCGCTGTACAACGACCATTCAAAAAGAGCAAAACTCCGGTTTGGTTTCGGTTGCTCATAAACCGTCTTAGTGTATCCAGAGTGGGTTGGTTTGATTTGCACTCAACAATAAAACTAAAAGTTATTCCGGCATTAGAAGATCGGTATATACCAGATGCACAAGCTACGCTTTCAACGTGGTGGCAAATGGCCTATGCCCTGGCCTCCCTTAATACCTCTAAAGGCATTAAAATTAATTTTATTCAAGATTATGAATTGTGGATAGGGCAAGAGGAGGCCGTGCATGCATCCTATAAATTGCCTGTGAGGCACGTAGTCATTGCACGATATTTGGAAAAATTGGTTTTTGAACAGAGTGGTAAAAAGCCAACTATTATTAACACACCTATTGATACANAAAAATTTATTAAAACCTTGCCTACGGAAGAGCGTAAGGCGGCTACCGTAATGATGATGTACTCAGAAGAACCCAGAAAAGGTTCTGAATTTGGTTTGAAGGCTCTCAGTCTGCTCAAAGAGAAGGTACATGAATTAGAGGTAACATTATTTAGTGTGTATGATCGTCCGGCTCATATTCCTACCTGGATGAACTACTACCAGAGACCGCACGATTTAGTGAGCCTTTATAATCAACATGCTATTTTTGTTTCTCCCAGCCTGGGAGAAGGTTGGGCGTTGCCCNCAGCAGAAGCTATGGCGTGTGGTTGTGCTGTTGTTTGTACTAATATTGGTGGACATCAGGATTATGCAAGACATATGCAAACAGCCTGGTTGGTGGAGCCCCAANAACCGGAAATGATGACAAAGGCAATTGAAGCATTAATTAACAACCAAACGCTTAAAAACACCATGGCAACTTCAGGGTATCAATTTATTAAATCTTTTGATTGGGACGAGTCGGTGAACCAACTGGAAGCCATTCTGCTCAACAAGGCTTAAAGTACGGTATAAGCACAGAGATGGTTAATCTTTATTATTTTTGTTCCGTATGGAGGAAACTGTAACCCGTAATAATTACTCAGAAAGGGAGAAGAATGCCATTTTCAACGAGGAGTTTCTACCCCATATCAATTCCATGTACAATTTTGGATTCCGGCTTACGCTGGATCCGGACGATGCCAAAGACCTGGTACAGGATACCTACCTGAAGGCGTATCGGTTCATAGAATCATTCCAANAAGGAACTAATGCCAAGGCCTGGCTGTTCCGCATTTTGAAAAACAGTTTCATCAACGACTACCGAAAGAAGACGAAGGAACCTGCTAAGGTAGATTACCAGGAAGTTGAAACATATTATAACTCGGAAGATGTAAACCGCCAGATCACACCCGACTTGCGCGTAGAGTCGCTGAAAGATATGATTGGTGATGAAATATCGAACGCGCTTAATTCGTTGGACGTGGATTTTCGTACGGTAATTATATTGTGTGATCTGGAAGGATTTAAGTATGAAGAGATGGCAAAAATTCTGGATATACCAATAGGTACTGTGCGCAGCCGCTTGCATCGTGCGCGCAACTTATTGAAAGAAAAACTGAGCGAATACGCCAAATCGATGGGCTATAAAAATACTGAACTATGACACCCCTAACAATCCATTTATCCAGGCCGATGGAAAGAAGGCAACCTGCATGGAGATGCTTCAAATAATTGTTGATGGCGAGGCCACCAGCGAACAGCAGGAATATTTTAAAAACCACATGGATCGCTGCCTGCCCTGTTTTAAATCCTACGATCTGGACATGGCCATAAAACAGTTACTGAAAAGCAAATGTTGCGGGGGCGAGGCACCAACCGGGCTAATTGAACAAATCAAATCGCAAATCAATCAAAACACACCAAGTTGATGGCCGGAAAAGCGCTTATTNTTTCAGCGCCTTCAGGCTCTGGCAAAACAACAATTGTTAAACACCTGCTTAAAAACAATCCCGACCTGGGCTTTTCCATCTCTGCCTCTACACGCGATAAACGAGGCCGTACCGAAGAACATGGAAAGGATTACTATTTTCTAACCNCCGAAGAATTTAAGGCAAAGATAGACCAGGATGAGTTTATTGAGTGGGAGGAAGTATATGCGGGTAATTTTTATGGTACACTGAAAGCCGAAATTGAACGAATCTGGAACGATGGCCGCAATGTAATTTTTGATGTGGATGTAAAGGGAGGTATTAATCTGAAANAATACTTTGGCAATAAGGCCTTAGCTGTGTTTGTGAAAGTACCATCCATAGAAGTACTAAAGGAACGCCTGAAAGAGCGAGGCACCGAAACAGAAGAAAGCCTGTCGCGCAGAATTTTTAAAGCCAAGTTCGAGATGTCTTTTCAGGATAAGTTTGATGTTGTGCTGGTAAACGAAGACCTGGATAAATCTTTACAGGAAGCACAACAACTTTATGAAGATTTTAAGGCAAAACCTTAATGGATAAACCTCAGAAAATTGGTCTCTTTTTCGGATCCTTTAATCCCATCCATACCGGGCACCTGATTATTGCCAACATCATGGCCGAAAACACCGACCTGCACAAAGTGTGGTTTGTAGTTTCGCCACAAAATCCGCTGAAGCCCAGCAAAGGTCTTTTGCACGAGTTTGACCGGTATGATATGGTAAAGGCTGCCATAGCCGACCATTATAAACTGGAAGTAAGCGATGCAGAGTTTCATTTGCCCAAACCAAGCTATACCATACATACCCTGGCTTACTTGAAAGAAAAACACCCTATTAAGGAATTTAAAGTAATTGTAGGTGGCGATAACCTGGAGAATTTTTCCAAGTGGAAAAATCATGAAGAAATTTTGAATCAACATGGGCTCTATGTTTACAAAAGGCCGGGTGTAACAAATACGCCACTGGAACGTCATGCCAATGTACACATCGTAGATGCGCCTTTGCTTGACATTTCAGCTACCTATATCCGCAATTGCATCCGACAGAATAAGTCCATTCGTTATCTTGTTCCCGAGCCGGTTGAGCAACTCATCCGCCAGANNAAAATTTTTATCGTTAATCACGTCTTTTAATACAACTCTTCCGTTGAAATGTGCATCTGCAAAAAGATGAAATATATTTTTACACTTCTTATGGTTTCTTTAGCGGGTGTAGCCTATGCAGGTGGAATCCGCGGAACAATAAAAGGAGATGACGTGGGGCCATTGGCCTTTGCATCCATTTTTGTGAAACAAACCGGAACCGGCAGCGCCACCGATATGGAAGGGCGGTATGAAGTTCAGCTTAAACCCGGCAAATACGATGTAGTGTTTCAATACCTCGGCTACGAGTCGGTTACCNGGGTTGTAGAGGTGGGCGATGATTTTGTAGAGATCAATCTTACTCTTAAAACACAGGTGGTTGTATTACAGCAAGTAATTGTAAAAGCCGGTAAAGAAGATCCGGCCTATACCATTATGCGCAAGGCAATAGCCAAAGCCAAATTTCATACCCAGCAGATTGACGCCTACACGGCAACCGTTTATATAAAAGGAAAAGGGCAACTAACCGATTACCCGTGGTTGGCAAAGAAAGCATTGGAGAAAGAAGGGATTACCAAAGACCGGGTGTTTATTTCTGAATCGGTAAGTGAAATTAAATATACCCGCCCGAATAAGTTTGAAGAGAAGGTAATAGCCGTTTACACCAATGGCGATAGCAAAAACTCATCACCCAATTCTTACATTTTCGGAAGCTTTTACCAGCCGGAAATTGCTGAAACAGTTTCTCCGCTATCGCCCAAGGCATTTTCATATTATCGGTTTGAATACCTGGGCTCCTTCAAAGATCAGAATTACGAGGTTAGTAAAATAAAAGTAACGCCCNGGTCGCGGGGCGATAATGTGTTTGAGGGATGGATCTATATTGTTGAAGATTGGTGGAGCATTCACAGCCTGGAACTGGAAGCAATTAAATTGGGTATCACGTTTCACATTACACAAGTTTATAACCCCATTGAAGACAAAGCATGGCTACCCGTATCGCAACAATATAAAGTAAACGGTAAAGTATTTGGATTTGAGTTTGAAGGCCAATACCTGGCCACCATGAAGGATTATAAAGTAACGCTTAATCCAGAATTGGAGNTGGAGCTAACCGTAATCGATGAANAAATTCATAAAGAGGAGGCGAAAGCCATTGAGCAAAAATTCAGCAAGAAGGGGCAGGAAATAAATGAGCGATTAAATGCTGGCAAGGAGGTAACCGGAAAAGAACTGAAGCAATTGGTGAAGGAATACGAAAAGCAGGAAATGAAGCAACAGGAAAAACCAGAGGTAATTTCTGAATCAAAATATTCTGTGGATTCACTGGCCTATAAGAAAGATTCAATTTTCTGGGTGGAGATCAGACCAACACCGCTTTCAAAAGAAGAAGAGCGGGGCTACCATTTGAACGACAGTATTACGGAAGTGCAACGCAAGCGTGATGAAGGCGACACCCTGCGCAACAATAGANAAAAAAGCAAGCCGGGTTTTCAGCCGTGGGATATTCTTCTGGGCGATACCTATAAGCTGGGCAAGATGAGCAACTTCCGAATTCATACACCTTATGGTGGATTCAACACCGTAGAGNGGTTTAACCTGATTTACAGAATGAGTTATTATAAACGGTGGGTGAAGCGCGATTCCACTAACAAAGAAGCCCGGCCTCAAACCTCGCGGTTAGAAATCAGCCCGATACTCCGCTACGCGTTCGAGCGCGATTTGCTTACCGGAAAACTTAGAACGGATTTAAGGTTTAAGAACAACCGGATAACATTAGAAGGCGGTCGCTATGTTGAACAATACAATTCCAACGAGCCGATTCACCCTATCGTCAACTCCTTTNTTTCGTTATTGTTTGGCGATAACTGGATGAAAATATATGAGCGCAATTTTGTGCAGCTAAATTATATGCACCGGTTTAACGATAAATATGTGTTGCGAAGTGAGTGGTTGTGGGCAAGGCGATCGGAATTATTTAACCAGACCGATTATACGTTGTTCCGAACTAATCGCGGAGATTACACAGCTAATGCACCAGTTAATTTGGAAACTCCTGACACAGGGTTTGATCCTAACCGGGCCTTTGTGGGCTCGGCCAGCCTGGAAGCGCGGCCTTGGCAAAAATATCGCATCCGGAACGGCAGGAGAATGCGTGTGCAGGGAAGTACACCCACCCTTACCTTAAATTATCGCAAAGCAATACCAGGGGTGGCACAAAGTGAAGTAAAGTTCGATCACCTGGAGATGGGTTTCAAACACACCTTGAAAGTAGGCATTCGCGGAACATTGGATGTAAACCTGCAAGCCGGTAAATTCTTTCATGCAGAAAATCTTTCCTTCATGGATTATAAGCATTTTCAGGGCAACCGTACCTGGTTTGTTACAACCGACCCGGTGGGCACCTATCGGTTAATGGATTACTATGCTAACAGTACTTCACGCGAATATTTTTCAGCCAACACACATTATCACTTCCGGAAATTTTTAGTAACACGAATTCCTAAAATCCGCCTGGTGGGTATTACCGAAAATATTTTTGTGAATTACCTGGCATCGCCAACTTCGCGCAACTATACCGAAGTAGGGTATGGCATTGATGGCATCTTGCGCATTTTCCGGTTGGAGGCCGCAGTTGCCTTCCAGGATGCCCAATATCTGAATTATGGATTTCGTGTAGGGATTGCCTCCAGCATCGCTATAAATTTTAACGATTAGATGCCCCGATATTGATACCTTTACCGGCTGTAAGAAAACACAATGGCTGTTTCCATCGATGACTTCTTATCGCTGCGCAATAACCTGCCCATCGTTGATGTTCGTTCGGAAGGTGAATATCAATCCGGTCATATCCTGCATGCAATCAATATTCCGTTACTCAACAACCAGGAGCGTGCACAGGTAGGCACTGATTACAAACAAAAGGGCCAGTTGGAAGCCATCAAAACCGGCTTTCGGTTGGTTGGTCCGCGGTTGCTCGATATCATCAACGAAGCTGAAAAAGTTTCTCCGTCAAAAGAGATGTTGGTACACTGCTGGCGCGGAGGGATGCGCTCGAATAACTTTTGCCAGTTTGTGGGGATGGCCGGAATTAAAACCCATACCTTGAAAGGCGGCTACAAAGCCTATCGGCAAAAAGCATTGGAGTCGTTCGAACTACCACTTAAAGTTATTTTGTTAACCGGTTATACAGGCAGTGGTAAAAGTGAAATTCTTCGTGCGCTAAAACTGCGGGGCGAACAGGTAATTGACCTGGAAATGCTGGCCAGCCACAAGGGCTCTGTCTTTGGTGGATTGTTCATGAACCCGCAACCCACTACCGAGCAATTTCAAAATAATCTGTTTGAAGAAATCCGCCTACTTGATCCGGAAAAGCCGGTATGGATAGAAGATGAATCCATTGCTATAGGACAACTATTTCTACCCCGTGCATTTTGGTTGCAGATGAATAGGAGTCCGCTAATTCAGGTAGGAGTGGATCGGGAAATTCGCATAAGCCGGCTCGTGCAGGAGTATGGCCAGGCAGATCGGGATGAGTTTCTTTTGATTATGAGCAAGATTGTAAAGCGATTGGGCGGCCAGCATTTTAACAGGGCCAAGGCCGAATTGCAGAACGGAAATATGCCCGAGGTAATGCGTGTGTTGCTTACGTATTACGATAAGGCTTATCTTCATAGTATTGAANAAAGGAAAGACAGGGTTAAGAAAGTGGTAGTTTGGAATGGGGAAAGCATTGATGAAATGGTAAAGGCATTAACCACATAGGAACATAGATCACATAGTGATTGAGTTCTGGACTTGATGTCTTAGTGCCTGTTTTTGAGGCACAATTACTTACATGAAATTGTTAAAAAACCGAAGGGAATCCTTATCAATTTTAATTGTGCGATTTTGTTTAAAGAAGGTCAGCGAACGTATGTAAATGAATATTTTCGTTTACTTCCCGATAATTAATTATGTGATCTATGTGCCTATGTGGTTAAAAATATGAGCGAAATAAAACTTACCCACTACTCGCACGGTGCCGGCTGTGGCTGCAAAATTGCCCCGGCTGTGCTAGATAAAATTCTTCATTCCGATATGAGGTCCGCAGGCTTTCCTAATTTATTGGTGGGCAACGAATCGAAAGATGATGCAGCCGTTTACGAATTGGATAATGGCACCTGCATCATCAGCACCACCGATNTTNTTATGCCGATCGTTGACGATGCCTTTGCATTTGGAAAAATTGCTTCGGTTAATGCCATCAGCGATGTGTACGCTATGGGCGGAACACCCACCATGGCGTTGGCTATTTTGGGTTGGCCGGTAAATAAACTCCCTGCGGAGCNNCTGGCACAACAGGTATTGAATGGCGCCCGTGAAATATGTAAGGCAGCAGCTATTCCGTTGGCCGGAGGGCATAGTATCGATAGCCCGGAACCAATTTTTGGTTTGGCTGTAACGGGTACTGTACNNCTAAAAAATCTGAAGCAGAACAATACGGCCAAAGCTGGTGATTTGTTATACCTCACCAAGCCATTGGGTGTTGGTATAATAACCACAGCACAAAAACGCGGATTGGCAGAACCGGAGGATGTTGAAGAAGCTGTTCGCCTAATGACCGAACTAAATGTATTGGGTACAGCGTTTGGAAAACTTCCATACGTGCATGCGCTTACGGATGTTACCGGGTTTGGATTATTGGGGCATCTGATTGAAGTGTGCGAAGGCAGTGGCGTTTCGGCTGTGTTGCATTATGAGCGCGTTCCGCTAATTCGTAACCTGCAACCCTATATAAGTAAATTTATTTATCCGGATAACACGATGCGAAACTGGCAGAGTTATGAGAAAAAGGTAGCCAACATTGGCAGCGAATCGTTGCTAACCTTGTGCGATCCTCAAACCAGCGGAGGTCTATTGGTTTGTGTCGATCCGGAGTTTCAGCGGGTATTTGAATCGGCATTTAACTTAAAACCGATTGGGGAGTTGACAGACAAAAATTCTGATACGGTAGTAGCAATCAAATGACCCTGGAAGAACTGACACAGCAACTCTGGTTAGCGGGCGAAGCAAGGAATCAGTGCCGCATTTCGTTGGAGGGCGAGCCGCTGCCCCGTATCGTTTGTCCATACGGAGTGTGTACCACTTCCCGCAATCAGATTGTATTGGTGTGCTGGCAAACATTCGGCTTTACAAAAGCCGGTGGCAGGNAAGGTTATCGCAACCTGCAGGTAGAGCGAATAGCCGAACTGGAAATTCTGGATACACACTTTCAAAAACGGGATGATTTTAATCCGCATGACGGCCAGTATAAGGACTGGGTGTTTTATATTTAATCTTACTTCTAAACCCGACACTATTTTTCGCGAGCGGATAATTTATAAAGATCGGCCTATTGTGCTTTCAACCAGCAACCGGCAGCCTGAAGTACCCAACGCAAAAGGCGTTTCGATGAAGGAAAAAGAAGAACTGGATAAGTTACTGGTATCGGGGTTAGATTAGGATTTGCCCTTACTTTGTGCCGCGTTTCATAGAAATATTCTCAAGAATTGGAAAAAGGTCAAAATCAAATGAACAGGTTATCCTGTTGAAGAGATAAAGTAGCAGATTTTCCTGTAACCGGTAACTAATTCGCCCGCTCTACTTTCTCCACAAAATATTTGGTATCGCCCCGCCAAGGAAACCGCACATATCGTTTTACAAAATGCAGGTTTACCCGTTCCCCACTCAGGGCAACTTCTTGCAACTGATTAATTACCTCGGTTTGATCGCTTTCAATTGAAAAATCGAATGTTTCTGCAACCGGGCTCACGCCCTTCAATGCCCCGAATGATTCCAGGCTGATCTTGCCTTCGTAGGTCTTAAATACCACGCCCTTTTCGGTAATACGAAGTACTTTACCAGCCATGGTACCTTTTTCGTAAACGCCCCAGTAAGCAAAAGCTAATACACCAAGCCCCAGTAAAATCGCAATCACTACAATACGTTTAAGCCATTTTATGGTTGAGCGTACAGTTTTNTTAACGAAACCTTCCTGTTCCATAGTTAGCGGGTTATTTTTGGTTCTGTTAAGACGAAGATAGAAATAAAGTGCTACAGAAATTATGAGTAGGGAAATGAACTGGGAGTTGGAAAGAATATTTTCAATTAAGAAGCCGCGTTCAATATCACCGCGGAACATTTCCAAAATGCCGCGGCCTACTGCATACGCCATCAGGTAAATGAGAAAAAGCTGGCCATCGAATTGTTTNTTCTTTTTNAGTACGAACAACAGAATCAGCAAAGAAAANATAAAGGTAGCTTCAAAAAGCTGGGTGGGGTAAAGCGGGGTGTGTAGCGGTTCGGCCTGGCAAACAGGGTTGGTGAAGACTACACTCAGAAAACTATCGGTAGGTAAACCATAACAGCAACCTGCCATAAAACAACCGATACGCCCAAAGCCGTGCACTATACAGGTTACTGCCGCCATCACATCCAACATGCCCAGCACGGGCACTTTTATTTTCTTAAAGTACCACAGCATAACCGGAATAGTGGTGAGCAACGAACCATAAAACACAAACCCACTTCCGGAAAANAGTTTNTTGGGTTGGCTAAGATAAAGGGAGGGATCTTCAAAAATCATGAAAAGTTTTCCGCCCACTACGCCTGCTGCCACCAATAAAATAAAAAGATTGTTGCTCTGATCGAACGTGATACCATATTGTTTNTTGCCTTGCCGGTACATGTATAGAAACCCCAGCAACGCACCCATGGCAATACAGAAACCATAGGTGTAAATGGTAATCGAGCCAAGCTTAAAGAGAACGGGATGCACTTGTTAATTTGAAATTTAATTCAAATTAAACCGTCATGATTTCGGCTTCTTTCTTTTTCAAGAGCGCATCAATTTTTTCGATAAACTCGTTGGTAAGTTTTTGAACGGTTTCTTCTGCATTCTTAATATCATCTTCCGAAATGCCCTTGAGTTTNTTAAGCTGTTCGTTAATGTCTTTCCGGATACTGCGCACACTTACTTTGCCTTGTTCACATTCCTGCGATGCCTGGCGTACCAATTGTTTTCTGCGCTCTTCGGTAAGCATGGGTATATTGATGATTACCTGCTGGCCATCGTTTTGNGGAGTAAGACCCAGGTTGGCAATCATAATGGCTTTTTCAATCTCCTGAATCAAACTTTTNTCCCAGGGTTTGATAAACAAGGTGCGCGCCTCGGGGGCGGTAACCGAAGCCACCTGGTTTAGCGGGCTCATTACACCATAATACGAAACCTGTATGCCATCCAGCATGTTGGGGTTTGCCTTACCTGCGCGAATCTTTACCNNTTCATTTCCCACATGTATAAGCGACTTGCCCATTTGTTCTTTGGCTTCGTCCAGGTACAACTCTAATTCTTCCATAATTTTAAATTCAAAATTTCGAATTCAACATTCAATTTGAATTTTGAATGCGAATTAACTTATTAATGTTCCGGCTTCTTCACCTTTGGCAATCCTTAACAGGTTGCCCTTCTTATTCATATCGAATACGATAATTGGCAATTTGTTTTCCTGGCACAGTGTAAAGGCTGTCATGTCCATTATGTTCAGCTTTTTCTGATACGCTTCCTGAAAAGTAAGTTGGCTGTACCGAACAGCATCTTTAAATTTTTCAGGATCTTTATCATAAACCCCATCTACGCGGGTGCCTTTTAAAACCACACCGGCCTGAATTTCAATGGCGCGCAAACTTGCGGTAGAATCGGTAGTGAAATAAGGATTGCCAATGCCGGCACCAAAAATCACGATCCGTCCTTTTTCGAGGTGGCGAATGGCCCTGCGCCTGATGAAGGGCTCGCAAACCTGCTCCATTTTTATACCGGCCATTAAGCGCGTGTACATGCCGTGGCGTTCCAGGGCGCTTTGAAGTGCCATGGCATTTATTACTGTTGCCAGCATGCCCATGTAATCGCCCTGCACCCGGTCAATACCCAAGGCCTCGGCCTGCCCGCCTCTGAAAATGTTACCACCTCCAATTACAATTGCCACTTCAACTCCCTGTTCTTTCACAGCTTTTATCTCTTCCGAGTACTGCTCCAGCACGGCCGGATCGATATTGCTGTTTTTAGAACCCATCAGGGCTTCGCCACTGAGTTTAAGGAGAATGCGTTTGTATTTCATGAAGTTGGAGGCTCGAATTTTTAACCTCGCAAATATATTACGATTTGAAGGATTTTTAATTCGTTTTATTGCCATAGAAAGCCGTTCAAAATAAAAATTAACTCAATCCTGAGGCCTAATGCCCAAACCCTAAATACTTTTGCTCCATGACACTCCAATACTCCTTCGAACTGCTGGGCACATTTTTCTTTGCGATATCCGGGGCGCTGGTTATTCGCGATCAACACAGCGATTTGTTCGGAGCTACGTTTACCGGTTTTGTTACGGCCATTGGTGGAGGAACCCTGCGCGATATCATGCTGGGCAGCTATCCGCTGGTATGGATTGGTGATATTCATTTTCTCTATGCGGTACTGGCGNGGGTACTAACGGCCTATCTGTTTTACAATTTCCTGCTCGGGCTGCGCAAAACCTTTGTATTGTTCGATACACTCGGAATTTCCTTTTTCACCATTTTGGGTGTAGAGAAAGCGCTGAGCCTGGGTGTGCGGCCGGAAATTGCAGCCATTATGGGAATGTTTACCGCCATTATGGGAGGGGTTATCCGCGATGTGCTCACCAACGAAACCCCGGTACTCTTTCGAAAAGAAATTTATGCTACCGCTTGCCTGGTGGGTGCAATCCTCTACCTCGTATTGTTAAACTTCGACATCAGCCGCAACCTGAACCTGGTAATCTCCAGTGCGTTGATTATGGTTATTCGGTTGGTGGCAGTAAAGTTTAAACTTTCCCTGCCCGGTNTTAGGAGATAGGCCGTACGGTCGCTTTTTTAGCCGACTAAAATAATCTCCTGATCGAACGGACTTTCCGCCAGTTTAAAATGGAAATCTTATCGCTACGGGTAAAATTTTGTTCGCCATCAAAGAGAAGTAGCCCTCCTTTTTGTTCAGCGTATGTATTCCATTTAAAAATATTAGTGAGCGAATCTTCACGAAATGTTTGCGTGGATTTAATTTCAATAGGCAGCAGTTTTTTTCCGGTATCCGCTACAAGATCCACTTCAACTCCTTTGTTATCACGCCAGTAATAGAAAGAAGTCTGGCTTCCGGAGTTATGTTTGTTTTTAAGACATTCCATTACCACATAGTTTTCAAATAATGCACCGCGATAGTGTGAGTTGGCCAATTCCTTTTCGGACTTAATGCCTAACAAGGAACAAGCAAGCCCCGAATCGTAAAAATATAATTTGGGAGTTTTTACAATTCGCTTATTGAAATTTTTATGATGTGGTTGTAGCATAAAAATCACATAACTGCTTTCTAAAATTCCTAACCAATTCTGCACGGTACGCACATCAATGCCACACTCATTCGATAGCGAAGTGGTGTTTAGCTGTTGTGCTACACGGCCTGCACACAATTGCAGGAAACGGGTAAACAAGAGTGTATTGGTTACATTTTTTAATTGACGTACGTCTCGTTCTACATACGTGCGGATGTAGGCCGGATACCAAAGTAATGGGCTGCGTCCACGATCATAGATTTCCGGATAGCAACCATTCCAGATTAAGTGATTGGTGGACGCTTTTGCGAGATTGAACTGAGTAAGCTCCTGATAACACAAGGGTAATAAGTCCATGTATCCAATTCTTCCAGCCAATGTTTGCGAGATAGATTCTTGTAAGAGGAAATTATTACTTCCTGTTAAGATGAATAATCCATCTTTNTTNTGTTGTATCGAGTACTCTCTGGAGATAGCTAAACAAAGCGGGTACTCGTTGAGCTTCGTCAATAATAGCACCATTTTTGAACCTGGCCAGAAAAGCACGAGGATCATTATTAGCTTGATTACGTTCATCTGGATCTTCAAGCGAAACGTAAGGTTTGCGGGGAAATACAGATTTAACCAATGTGGTTTTACCGCTTTGTCGTGGCCCCACTACGGCTACTGAACGAAATTCTTTCGCCAACAATCGTAGTAATTTTTCAGCGCTTCGTGTTATCATACTTAATACGCTACAAATATACCAGGAATACTATTTGTTAGTTAGGGGCAATAAAAATGTGGTAAATTTGAGTAAATTCGATGTTTTAAAAGTACAGATCTTGCACTCGAATGCATGATTTGTACCAATCCTTATTTTAAAACTCCACTAATACCTGGCCCTTTTCTACACTATCTCCCTTTTTACTCTCAGGGTTTTAACAATGCCTTCGCCAGGAGATTTTAAAATGTTTTCCATTTTCATGGCTTCGAGAATTAGAAGGGCATCGCCAGGCTTTACGCTATCACCAACCTGAATTTTTAAATCCACAATCAGTCCGGGCATAGGAGCCTTTACAGCGTTTATTTTACTGCCCGCAGTGCTGTTCATGCCCATCTTTTCAAGCAGCAAATCAAATTTATCTTTTAGTGTAACCGGGTAGGTGCGGCCATTAATCTTAAACACAAAGGTTTTGCTTTCGCGATCGGTCTTCACCAATTCGGCTGCATAGCTTTTGTTTTGATACAGAATGTGGAAGGTAGTGTCATTGATCTTCACCATATCCCACGCGATATCTTTACCATCTATCCGAAACCCCGTTTCCGTTGTTTCTACTTCGAAAGATTTTTTGTTAACGATGGCTTTGTACATTTTGTAAAAATAGTGGTTGCGATTTAATTTTCCTGCATACATTTGCTCCGTCAAAACGACAAAGGGTGCCTTAAATAATTCGGGCTGAGATTATACCCACTGAACCTGATGCCGGTAATGCGGACGAAGGGAGGCAATCTGATCTTTGTATCAGATAATAAGTTAAAGGGCGTGTTCCCCTATGCGCCTGACTTTAAACTTATTAAAACATGTTCAAATCAATTCAAGTATTGGTGCTGCTGGCATGGCCTGGCTTGCTAGGTGCACAAACTATTCGTGGTCGTGTGTTCGACCACCAATCGGTTCCGTTACCCGGAGCCACTATACAGTTAAAATTACCCGCGCGTGTTGCAGTAACAGACAACCTGGGTTATTTCAGTTTCAATAACCTGGATGCGGGCCGGTACGAAGCGGAAGTGCGCCATTTAGGGTATCAAACATTAACAACCACATTAACAACCACATTATCTGCTGACGATGAAAATGAAATCACCTTACAGGAAGATGTGCGCATAACCGATCAGGTAATTGTCAACGCTACCCGTGCAAACGACAAAGGCCCTACGGTAGCAACTACCGTAAATAAAGCCACCTTGCAGAAACAAAACTTCGGGCAGGATTTACCATTCGTGTTGAATTGGACACCCTCGTTGGTAAGCACTTCCGATGCCGGTGCGGGTGTTGGTTATACAGGCTTGCGCATCCGCGGAAGCGATGCTACCCGAATCAATGTTACCATTAATGGTATTCCGGTTAACGATAGCGAAAGCCAGGGTGTATTTTGGGTAAACACACCAGACCTTACCACTTCGGTGCAAAGTGTGCAGGTGCAGCGTGGTGTGGGCACATCTACTAATGGTGCCGGTGCCTTTGGTGCGAGTGTAAACCTGCAAACCAACACACGAAACGATGTGGCTTATGCCGATGTAGTGAACTCAGTCGGTTCATTCCATACACTGCGGAACTCAGTGGCCTGGGGTACCGGTCTGTTGAATAGCAAATTTGTGATTGACGGGCGCGTTTCCAAAATAACTTCCGATGGGTACATCGATCGGGCCAGTTCAGATTTAAAATCCTACTCGCTTGCAGGCGGATATTATGGCAACAAAACTATGTTGAAGGCCATTGTGTTTGGAGGTAAGGAAACCACGTACCAAAGCTGGTATGGTGTGCCTGAGTCGCGTTTGAATAACGATGTGGAAGCGATGGAAGCGACTGCAGCAGCGGAAGGTTGGAACCAGCAGCAACTGGATAATCTGTTGGCATCGGGGCGTACGTTTAATATTTATACGTACGAGAATCAGGAAGACAATTACCAGCAGGATCATTACCAGTTTCATGCCTCACATCGTGCCACAGGTAAACTAACGTTACAAGGCGCACTTCACTATACAAAAGGAAGCGGTTACTATGAAGAATATCGCATGGATAATGATTTCGAAGACTATGGATTATCCGAAGTTGTAATTGGTGGCGAAACGGTTTCTTCCACCGATTTGATACGCAGGCGGTGGCTCAAAAATGATTTTTATGGGTTCACCTATTCACTCAATTACGAAACCGAAAAACTTAATTCGGTACTGGGTGGTGCGTGGAATAAATATGAGGGCGATCACTTTGGTCGGATTATCTGGGCCCAGGTTTCGGAAGTGCCGAAAGATTTTCAATACTACTTTAACAGGGGAGTAAAGACGGACTTTAATGTTNTTTGGAAGAACACGTTCTCGCCAGGTAAAAACTGGGAAGGGTTTGTTGACTTGCAGTACCGCAGCATTGATTATAATGCTTCGGGCCGGNAGAATCGCCAGTTTGATTTTGGTGTAGTAAAACAATTCAACTTCTTTAACCCTAAAATAGGTATTACCTATGCCCCCGATCCGCATAACCAGATTTATGCTTCGTATGCAGTGGGTAACCGTGAACCGGTGCGCGATGATTTTATTGATGCACTGGCAGGAACCGCCCCCAGGCATGAACGCATGGGCGACCTTGAGGCGGGTTGGCGTTGGCGCAAGCGCAGTGTAAACCTCTCAGTCAATTACTATTACATGAATTATAAGAATCAATTAGTACCCACCGGTAAAGTAAACGATGTAGGCGCGCTGATTCGTACCAATGTGGAGGCAAGCTACCGCACGGGTATGGAGTTGGAAGCTTTATGGCGAATCAACTCCAGGGTTTCATGGACGGCCAATCTTACATGGAGCGAAAACAAGATTAAAACTTTTCATGAAGTGATTTATGATTATGGTGAAAATTTTGACGACTACATTGAAATAACCAACACGTTTAAAAATACCGACATTGCGTTTTCGCCTTCCATAATTGCCGGTTCAGGATTATTCGTTAGCCCGATCTCCAACCTGGAAGTTTCATTGCTTAGCAAGTATGTGGGCGACCAGTTTCTGGATAATACTTCCAACGCGGGGCGTATGCTGGATGCGTACTTTATCAACGATCTTCGCATAAGCTACGCGTGGCATCCAAAATACATGCGCGAAATATCGCTAAGCGGATTTGTGAATAATATTNTTGACGTAGCCTACGAGTCGAATGGTTATACGTATGGATATTTTGGTGGAACAACTGAGTATCGTCAGAATTTCTACTACCCACAGGCCGGCAGAAACGTTATGTTGATGCTGGCCCTCCGGTTTTAATTCTAACTAGTGCCTGCCTGCAAAGGTAAAAATACGTTTACCTTTGCGGCATGGCTAATTCCCGGCAGCCCTTTAGTTTACAGGCACTCATTCGCCTCACCCGATTCTGGAATCTGGTGATTATTGCTATGGCCCAGTATTTTGCTGCCTGCTTTNTGATCGATCGGGCGTTGATATGGGATTGGCAGTTGTTGGTTCTGGCGCTTTCCACCACCATCATTGCGGCTGCTGGGTATATCATCAACGATTATTATGACATTAAGATTGATTTGATCAACAAACCCGAACGGGTAGTGATAGGCAAAGGCATTCCCCGCAGGTATGCATTGTTGTTTCATACTTTTCTTTCTGTAATCGGAATAGCTTTGGGATTTTTACTTGGCCTAAGGGTAGCAGCCATACACCTTGTTTCTGTTNTTTTGTTGTGGTGGTATTCCAACAACCTGAAGCGACAACCTTTTATTGGAAATTTTGTTGTTGCGCTGTTAACGGGTTTGTCGGTTTGGCTGGTGAATGTTGTGTACTACGAAAACCATATACTGGTATCTATTTACGCGCTGTTTTCTNTTTTTATTACACTGGTGCGCGAAATTGTGAAAGATATGGAAGACCTGAAAGGCGATAATACATTCGGATGTAAGACATTGCCTATTGTGTGGGGCTTGCGAAGAACCAAGTGGGTTATTTACGGATTGCTGATGCTGTTTGCACTGGTGGTAATGTATCTGAATTACGAATACACCAGACTACCCGAATATTACTTTATGATTTTTCTGTTTATGCCCCTGGGTTTGTTTGTAGCCCGATTGGTTGTAGCCGATACTAAANAAGATTTCTATTGGCTTAGCCAATGGTGTAAAATCATTATGTTGTTGGGAATTTTGAGTATGGTGTTTATTTAGCGATTTGATTTTGACATGAGCCTTGCACGCATCGCAATTTTTATTTCGGGTAGTGGATCAAATGCAGAAAGGATTATTACGCATTTTCAGAAGCACGAGTCGATAAAGGTTGCATTGTTATTAAGTAATAATTCTGAGGCGTATGGGCTGCAGCGGGCTGCACAATATAATATTGCCACGTTGGTATTTAATAAAACGCAATTCCGCGAAAGCGATGAGGTGGTTGAAGTATTAAAGGCAGCAGGAATAACCCACATTGTGCTGGCTGGTTTTCTCTGGTTAATCCCACAAAATCTATTAAGCACATTTCCGGGTCGGATCATCAACATTCACCCGGCTTTGTTGCCAAAGTTTGGTGGTAAGGGCATGTACGGAATGCGCGTGCATGAAGCTGTAAAGCAAGCCGGAGAAAGCGAAACCGGAATTACCATTCATGAAGTAAATGCACATTATGATGAAGGTAAAATTCTGAGTCAACAAAAATGTAACATCGAAAAATCAGATACACCGGAAGATATTGCCCGTAAGGTGCAGCAATTGGAACACCGGTATTACCCACTGGTAATTGAGAAGTGGATTACTTCTTAAGTTCGAGCCACTGAAAATCGGCCGACTTAGGAAACGCTGAAAAATAGTTTTAATGTACTCGTTTGGTTGTGCCAGTTTGCGCAGGTTCAGATCAATCCATGAACCATCAATACTGAGCGTAGTAGCCAGTGTGCCATCTTCCTTTAAAAAGTATGTCGCAAACTCCACCGGCTAAAGTCGGGTGTACTTTTATACAATTCTACCGTAAGGGTTATTTTATCTTCTAACCGGATTTCTCTTCTGAAGATTGCTTCTTCTCTGAATAAGATGGGCCCAATGGCAAACTCTTCGAATTTTTCGGTTGTAAGTCCCCGTTCGCTCAACAACTGCATGCGGGCAGCTGCTGCAAAATCGTAATACACAGAATGACGTAAATGCCGGTTGGCATCAATATCAGACCAACGAATGGAAAGGGGCATGGAGAAAACAGACATACGATTCACGATTTTTAAATTCCAAGTTTCTGGCGCTGTGTCCAGATTTCATCAATGGGATCGCCTTTGCTGCTCTTACCACGGTGGCGCCAGGTACCATCTACCAACGAAAAATCAAATTGAAGCTTCGCACCAACCCGACTATTATCGCGCGAGAATACTTCGATGGTTTCGGTGTACTTGCCGTTTTCGGTCGTGTAGGTTCCGCCACCGGTTCCGAAGAACTCTTTGGTTTCGCTGTTGTAAGCAATCCATTGAAAGCGCGTACCCGACAGTATCTTCATGGTTTTGCGTGCACCGGGCGTTATGGGTTGCATGCCGCTACCAGTAACACGGCCTGTAATTAACCACGCGCCCGCCAGTTGGCCGGGTTGNCCATCATCCAGTTTNTTGAAGTCATGATTTGCTAACTTCAAGGCATTACCCATTAATTGAAATGCGGAACGAGTCTCCACACCAATATCATCTTTACTTAATGTGTTAAACTCGTTCACATAGATGAATTCATTTTTNTCAATGCGAAAGGTTCCGCCATAGGTACCAATGTATGTTTTGTCTTTTTGATTATAAACAGCAACCGAATAAAACTTATCGGCCATAATCATTACCAGGTGGTTTTCATCAGTTCCTGCTTGCCATGCTCCGGCAATGTTGGGCTGAGCAAATGAGCCAATACTTAACCCTAACAATATAAAAGGTAGTAGTGCTTTCATAGCTAAAGTTTTAAATCTTGAATTTTAAATTCAAAATAGTTAAGGTGTATTAATCTCATTAAATCCGCCTTCACTATTATCGGTCCAACTCATGGGATAATTTTTATCCAGAAATTGCAATGAATCTTCCGTAAGGTATAATGGTTTAAAAGTATCGATCATCACTGCCAGCTCATGCGTTTCTTTAGCGCCAATACTTTTNTCTACCGTGCCCGGATGTGGGCCGTGGGGTAACCCACCGGGNTGTAATGTAAACGAGCCACGTTCAATTCCCCTGCGACTCATAAAATTCCCTTCCGCATAATACAACACTTCATCGCTATCAATGTTGCTGTGATTGTACGGAGCCGGAATAGCCAGTGGATGATAATCGAACAAACGGGGCACGAACGAACAGATTACAAAATTATGTGCCTGAAAAGTTTGATGCACCGGTGGCGGTTGATGAATGCGCCCGGTTATGGGTTCAAAGTCATGAATGGAAAATGCATACGGCCACAGAAAGCCATCCCAGCCAATCAGATCCAGCGGACTGTAATCATATACGTATTGATGCAGGTAGCCTTGTTTNTTNATCTTCATTAAAAACTCACCCTTGCCGGTATCGGTAATGAGTTCGTGCGGAGGGCGGATGTCCCGCTCGCAGTAAGGAGCATGTTCGCCCAACTGGCCCAACTCGTTGCGATATCGCTTCACGGTTTCAACCGGTGAAGCCGCTTCAATAATTAATAAACGCAGCGGCCCTTCTTCAAACTCTAATTTATAAATAACCGTGCGCGGAATTACAACATAATCTCCTTGCTTAATCTCCAGTTTCCCGAAAGGTGAAATCAATACACCTTGCCCATCGTGAATGTAAATCACTTCATCGCCTTCGGCATTTTTATAGAAGTAATCCATTTTGCGTTGTGTGGGCGAGCAAATGGAGATGGCACAATCATTATTGGCCAGCAAAACCTTGCGTGCCGAAAGGTAATCCTGGCCGGTAGTGGTTACTTTCGATGTATTTAAGTGAGTTTGGCGCAACGCGTAATCTTTTATGAGTTGCGGGCCGTACTTCACCGGGTCTTTCAACGCTTTGATGCGCGTGGGTGCGTTAATGTGATACAGGTTGGAATAAATTCCTGAAAAGCCTTCAGAGCTTACCAGTTCCTCCTTATAAAGACTTCCGTCTGGCTGGCGGAATTGTGTGTGGCGCTTATGCGGAATTTTTCCCAGGCGATGGTAATACATGTAAGAAGCAGTTATTAAAGTATGAAGTTAGAAAATTACCAATGCTATGAAAACAATAATGTGATAAACAAAGCGGTTCTCAAAGGTTATCCTGTCTTTGCGGATTTATTCCACCATGCACGTCATGCCCGATTTATTCCGGCATCCCAGCCTTTCGCATGTGCGGGATAAGTGATGACAAAGTATTTTAAAAATGACGTCTAATAACGATTACATAGTGCCCCGGTTTAATTCCGGGATGCGATCAAACAGTTTAATAGCTTGCTGCAGTATTTCGTTTGTTTCGTTCATTATCGGATAAAAACTTTGATTGTCCCACACGTTGCGGGCAATTTCAGCTTTCAGATATACCTGAAAATAACGCTTGTTTTTGGCCAGATCTTTTGGTTTTGCTTCAATTTTATTTTGAATACCCATGGCTACCACCTGGTTCAGCATGGCATCGGTAACTTCAAAATGCTGTAAATAATCGGGGTAGCCCATTTTGCTTAACCGCGCTTTGTTTTCGGCTGCATACCTAAAGGCGTATTCGCGCAGAATGTTAGAGGCAAACAACCGGTTAAAGTAATGGCTGTTACCGAGGGTAGTGTCTAAGGGCACAAAATAATCGGGCATTACACCGCCTCCGCCATATACCGAGCGACCATTTGCGGTTTCGTACTTCAGCGAATCATTAAAGTGAATGCTGTCAGCAGAAAAGAATTCACCTTTTCGATAACGCTCGGTAATATCTTTATCATATTCTTCCAGGTTGTTGTAGGGTTTTTGAATGGATCGGCCGCTGGGTGTGTAGTAGCGCGAAATAGTAAGCCGTACCTCCGAGCCATCATTAAGCCGGAAGGGTCTTTGCACCAATCCTTTTCCGTACGATCTGCGCCCTACAATCAATGCCCGGTCATTGTCTTGCAATGCACCGGCTACAATTTCAGAAGCCGAAGCGCTGCTTTCATTTACCAACACAATTAAATCGCCTTGTTCAAAATCGCCCCGCTCGGTAGCAAAGCTCTCCTCGTCATATCGGGCTTCATGGCTTTTTGTAAATACGATCTTNTTGCCCTTCACCAGAAACTCATCGGCAATATCAACAGCCTGATCCATGTATCCGCCGGGNTTTCCCTGCAGATCGAGTATCAGTTTTTGCATGCCTTCTTCTTTCAATTTGCTCATGGCCTTTTTNACTTCCTGGTAGGTAGTTTGTGAAAAGCGGCTCACTTTAATATAACCTATTTCAGAGTCGATCATATAGGCAGCGTCCACTGAAAATTGAGGAATTTTATCGCGTATAATCGTAAACGTGATTGGCGAAGGGCTGTTTCTCCGTATCACCTCAATTTTTACTTCGGTGCCCTTGGGTCCTTTCAGGTATTTCTGCACATCGGGGTATGAAAGGCCAACGCTCGCAATGTTTTTATCATTAACCTTTACAATTTTATCTCCGGGCTGTAGCCCAACCGATTCGGATGGTCCTCCGCTTAGCGCAGCCACTACCACCAGGGTATCATGAAATATGTTAAACTCAATTCCAATCCCCTCAAAATTTCCTTGCAGGTCTTCGTTGGCAGCCACCTGGTCTTGTGCCGATAAATAGGAGGAATGGGGGTCCAATTTTCCAAGCATGTGACCGATCGCCTCTTCCACCAGCACATCGGTTTCGGCCTCATCCACATATTCATTTTTTACCAACCCCAGCACTTCCCTTAGTTTCTGCACATCCTGGTTAATTTCGGGTCCACCCGATTTATCGGTAATACTTGCCCCAACTAATACCCCTGCTGCCAGCCCAATACATAGAATAAGTGGCAAACTGATCTGATACGATGAATTCTTCTGCTCCTCCATAATTGTTATCTGCCCCGAAAGTTACTTTAACGGAAGTTCCAAATTAATTGTTTGCCAGGTTAATTTTACCTACCCCGTTTGCTATATTTACAGATTAAAACAAAGGCCCAAGCTTGAAAAGCCAAAGTATTTCAGAATTAGTGGAGCAAGACAACGTGCGGGCGTATGTGCTGTACTATTTTGGAATCCGCTTTTACGAATATTCTGGACATACGCTGGAACAGGTTTGTCAGGAAAGGGGATTGAGCGTAGAAACGGTGCTAAAAGAGCTGGAGCAACCCGGTATCAATTTTACCGAATCGGAACTTCCGTTGATGAGTTATCCGCTCGATTTAATTATCGAGTACCTGAAGCACGCACATTTTATTTTTGTAAAGCATAAGTTGCCCTACATCGGGCGGTTGGTGGAAAGTTTCAAAGCCAATCATAAACAGTACGATTCCGTAGAAAAAGATTTAAAGATCCTGTTTCCGCTTNTTTTGGAAGATTTTATTCACCACATCTACGAAGAGGAGGATACCTTGTTCAAGTACATTAACCTGCTGGAAAAAGCAGCGAATGGCAAAGCGAACCCGGCCCGCCTGTATTACATGATGGAGAAAAGTTCACTCCAGAAATGTGCCGTTGAACACGAAGCCCACGATGATGAGATGGCCGGCATTCGAAAAATCACCAAAGATTATCACCTTACGGCCGATGCTCCTCTGCACGTAAAAGTGATTTACACCGAGTTGATGCAATTCGAANAAAGCCTGATTACACACGCCCGTGTGGAAAATGAAATCCTTTTTCCGAAAGCCCTCGCACTCGAAAATCAGGTGAAGAACAAATTCTTCGAGCGCTCCAAACTTAACTAATGGGTAGATTGCTGGCTATTGATTACGGAACCAAACGAACGGGTTTGGCTGTTACCGATCCGTTGAAAATAATAGCTACCGCACTGGATACCGTTGAAACATCAACCCTGCTCAAATACCTTTCCGACTATTTTAAANAAGAGCAAGTTGAAGCCGTGGTAATTGGGCTGCCCAAANAACTGAATAACACCGACTCGGAAACAGCCCCGGCCGTGCGCGGTNTTGTAGAANAATTCAAATCCACTTTTCCGGAGGTTCCGATTTCAACCATCGATGAGCGGTTTACCTCCACCATTGCCCAACAAGCCATGCTGGCGGGTGGTGCTAAAAAGAAAGACCGGCAGACAAAAGGAAATGTAGATAAGATAAGTGCCGTGCTCATCCTTCAGGATTTTCTAACCATGTATCGGGGCTAAGGTTTGGCGCTTTTTTACCTTTGCACTTCAATATAAAAGCATGATTTACCCGATTGTAATGTATGGCGATGCCGTTTTACGAAAACGTGCGGCTGATATAGAGAAAGGCACGGATTTAGCCCAATTAATTGCCGACATGTTTGAAACCATGCACGAAGCCAACGGCATTGGCCTGGCCGCTCCGCAAATTGGTAAGAGCATCCGGCTTNTTGTTGTGGATGGTACTACGCTGGAAGACGAACCAGACCTGAAGGATTTTAAGAAAGCATTTATAAATCCTCAAATTATAGATGAGCAGGGAGAAGAATGGGAATTTGAAGAAGGTTGTTTGAGTATTCCCAACATTCGCGAGGAGGTATGGCGCAAGGAAACGGTACGCATTAAATATTTTGATGAAAACTGGAATGCATTCGAAGAAGAGTTTGATGGCATGAAGGCCCGCATCATTCAGCATGAGTACGATCATATTGAAGGTAAACTGTTTATCGATTACCTGAGCCCGCTANAAAAACGAATGCTAAAAGGCAAACTTGCCAACATCAGCAAAGGCGATGTAGATACCGAGTACCGGATTGCAGCACCGTTGAAGAAGTAGTATTTCAAAAGAAAAATCCAACACAAAAACTAGCCTTTCTTAAGGCACGAAACTTACATCCTTGGATTGCTGGTTTTTGCTTTCGTATGTCATATTAGCTTCAAAACGGAAAATCCTCCAAACGCAGTAATTTCTAATTGATGAAAAATATTTTCCTGGAAACGATTTGGTTGATAATTCAAAAGCTTTAATATCAAATAAAGCAAACCAAATCCAAAATGAAAAAGTTACTTTTCTGCCTTTTTATTACACCGATTGTCCTTAATGCGCAATGGACCACTAGTTCTACTAACATATACAATAGTAATACTGGTAATGTAGGAATTGGAGTTACAACTCCAGGGCAGAAATTAGAGATTAACGGGAACCTTCTTTTGCGTAATTCAACAGGATTAAAATCAATCTACACTTGGGATACTAATGATACTAACTGGAGGATTGGAACAAATTTAACTAGTGGCTTTAATAGAGTCCTTACAACCAGTCAGATACAATTTATAACATACGGAGCTTCTCCTAGTCAGGGCTTTGCAGTCGGTGTGAATGGAGGTAATTCAAGTCTTGAATTATTGGGGAGTAATCATCAAGCATATTTTAGAGGAAATGTTGGTATTGGCACCACGAGTATTGGTAGTTATAAGCTTGCAGTAGCTGGGAAAATTGCGGCTGTTGGTGAGGTAAAAGTTTTTATTGCAGGGACTACCTCTTTTCCAGACTATGTTNTTTATCCTGATTATAAACTAACTCCTTTGAACGAGGTGGAGGATTATATTAAGGAGAACGGTCATTTGCCTGAAGTGCCAACTGCTAAAGAAGTAGAGCAAGAAGGGTTGAGTCTAAATGAAATGAGCATAATTCTGCTTAAANAGGTTGAAGAGATGACGTTGCATCTTATTGAACTAAAGAAAGAAAACGAGTTGTTGAAAGCAAGGATTAAAAATTGGAACATGAAAAAGTTACTAATTAAGACCTGCATAATTGGTTTGATAAGTTGGTTTGGACTTCACTTTAGTGGATGTGATGGAGATACAATCAATCCATGCGAGAATAAAAGACAAATAGGCGGAAGTTTTACGATGGGAGAACATATCACCAACTACGGTGGAGTAGATACATTATTAGTGTCAGATACAGTCATTACAGATAATGTGGTTCTTTTTAGAGCGGATAGTACTTATTCTAGTTATGAATGGAAAATTGGAGATGATCCGCGAGTATTCACCACCAAAGAAGTTGGTTTGATGTTTAGATCACCAGAAAGCAATATTCCAGTGAGATTAATTGCGAGGTGGCGTGCTGATAAGGAATGTTTTCCGGAAGATGTCGGGGTTGACACTGTTTATAAATATTTAACCGTGATTGATAAACGCGATAATCCTATTTTTGGAACATACATTGGAGCCTTGGTGACAAATCCCACTCATTCATATGAAGTAGAAATTTCTACAGATTTGTGGTTTGATACCTTTTACCTAAAAATATAAACGAAGGCTGCGAGATGTCAANACAATCACTTAGGAATTCGGTTAGCCTATAAAGCAATTTCATTTTCGGAGGATTCAAGCACTCAGATTTATATAAATGGATGCAAAAACCCTAAGGGTTGGTTGTTTCTTAGTAGTACCGGTTATGAATTGGTAGGAAATTACTCAGTGGGGAACGGTTCTCAACTTATGCTCGAAACTGTAAGAACGAAGGAAAAATTTGTTGGTCAAAAAAATAACTGACTATGAATAGATTGTGGTTAATCTGCGCACTGTTGACTTTTTCATCCTTAGAAAAAGAATCTTTATTCGCTCAATGTTTTAAGGGCATAACCACTAATCCATTGTCTCCCGTTAATAATGAGCGCCCCGACAAAACAAATACTTTTTTGNATTGGACCACGCTAATCTACAACGTTAACTCGCAATATATTATAGCTCCTCAGATTGATGCACCATTCAATCAGACGGATAATTCTTTGGTTAACCATTTTCTAAATAATCAAGACAGGCTTCCAATTGATGGTTGGGAATTGATAAAATATGATCTTGGGTATACAGAAGCAGGTGTTCCCAAATCCACTCCTGTTGGTTATATCTATATTGTGCTCTATAATAAATATACAGGAGTGTTGCGAGNNCTTTTTGCCGGTGACAGACCTGAAGTTTTTACTGGAGCTAAAATTACCATTGAATTTAAGAGTGGTATTCAATCTTCAGTTTTGAGCAGCGCTTCAGATGTATTCGCAATAGAATCATTCGCTCAAGATCCTAAAATTGCTGTTGTTACTCCATATAATAATAATAATTCAAAATGGTATTACGCTGATTTTAACATGGCCTACGACCCCTGCACATGCTTTTATGAATCAACGTTAAAAATTATTGTGAATTTGATAAATGCATCTGTAATAAATTTGAGTGGATCTCTAACAGGATCTTTGACAAGCATTTCAAATGGAACTGGGAGTGTTTCTGAAAACGGCTTCTCATTTGATCCTAAGAATTTAGTATCATCTGCGAAANAGGCTTATAAATCCTACAAGGATGTCAATAAATTTAAAATAGATCAAGAGAAAGCACTTTCGATATTTGGTAAAACAGATGCTGAGTTGGAATTGCAAGGCTCAATTGACAAGCTATTGAAGCGTCATGAATTAAACGGATTTCAAAAATTGTTAAGTAAGACTGATTTTTTAAAGGATGGTCTAAAGGCTGCACCTTACATAGCAGGAGCGTTAGATCTTATAAGTTTTTTTACTGGCGGAGGAAAGAAAAGCCCTCAACAGGTGGAGGTAATGCCAATGGCGATCAATGCATCTTTGAATCTGTCAGGAACATTAGAGGCAAGCTATCTTTATGGCGATGTAACTTTTTACACACCAGGTTCTTTGAATTCTNCAATTCAAAACCCTGTTGATTATGCATACTACAATGAAGTTTTAGGTGTTTTCAATCTATTGGAAGCACCCATGTTCTATTCAGAAGTTTTACAATCCTATCATTTTTACGATCAAGGCACTGGTTACTTCGAGGATACAGAACATATACGCTATCAAATGGCACCATTAAAATTCACGGTTAATCCTGCTGCGAATCTACGCACCGATAATGTTGAGATTCTCGCAAGCCTTGATTTTGGTAATTATAAAACCGCTTATTTACCTCTTAGTATGTTTCAGTCGATGAGTTTTGATATAGGTGAAATTTCTTATGATTACGGAAATGGTAATAATTACTACGAGAGATTAGGTTGTTTGGGCAATGCTGTTCCTTATAAAGTAAGACTATTGGTTAATCTGGAGAGAAATAATTCTGATTCAAATACCCAGAATGTTTTACTTGCTTTAAGCTATCCAGTAAAATTTTCAAGCGAGACATTTACAAATTTCGGTCCGGCATATTGTGCCTACGAAAACGAGATTACTTTCCAAAATAAGGTAGTAAACTATAATCCATTGGCATGGAATAATATAATAATCAAATCCAATGTAACGTACACAATACCAGCAGGTCAGGATAGGATCCTGAAGGCTGGCACAATTACGCTCCAACCAGGTGCAGTAATAACTCCAAACATTAAACTTCTGGCTGAATTGCCTATCACCCAAGCACCAGTATTCATTCCGCAAGTTACTCAAGCTCAAATTCAGTCTTTTTGCACAGGCAGCTTGTACAATCCATTGGCTAGAACTTTTAGAGCGAAGGAGCCTGAAGAAGTGCCTAATGAAGAAACTTTGGAAGATTTTGTTTTGCAGGCTTTTCCAAACCCAGCTACGGATAAAGTAACATTTAGATATTTCTTGAAGAATTCAACACGTGTTTTGTTGAATGTTACTGATTTATCAGGGAAGGAGGTAGTTACTGTGATTGATGACTTTCGCTCTGCAGGAATGCACGAAGTGGAATTGAACACTTCAGCATTGCTTCAAGGAGTTTATATTTATAAATTTAAGACTGATTTTGATTTATTGGTAGAAAAGCTTATCATAGCCAATTGATACGTAAATATCAAAATTGAATTAGTCCATAAAGAATTTGAATCTCACTCTCGCCTCCCGATGTAGGCACCTCCATCTTCACGGTTATGTCGCGCATGGCATTGGAGCATGGTGCCATTAACTTATCGCAGGGCTTTCCTGATTTTCCGGTGTCTGAAGAATTGGTAGAGATGATTTATAAGTATTTAAAGGAAGGCCATAATCAATATGCACCCATGCCCGGCACACCGGCATTGCGGAAAGCAATTGCCAATGTGGTTTCAACCACGTATCAACGTGCTACCGATTTTGAAACCGAAGTAACCATTACAGCCGGAGGCACCGAAGCTTTGTTTTCTACCATTGCTGCCCTGGTACAGCAAGGCGATGAAGTAATTGTGTTCGACCCCGCTTACGATTCGTACGATCCTTCCATCCGTTTGAATGGTGGAGTGCCCAAACATATTGCTTTAAGACCTCCGCACTTTGCCATCGACTGGCAAGAGGTTAGAGATACAATCACACCGCGCACACGACTCATCATAGTTAATACTCCGCATAATCCTACTGGCTCTATTCTATGCGAAGCAGATTTGAAGCAACTGGAAGCAATCGCGCAAGCGCACAGCATTATTGTGTTGAGCGATGAGGTTTACGAACGGATTATTTTTGATAACGCCTCGCACGAAAGTGTTTTAAAATATCCGGGACTTGCGCAACACAGCGTGGCCGTATTTTCATTTGGAAAAACGTATCATGCCACCGGCTGGAAAGTGGGTTATGCAGTTGCGGCACCACACCTTACTCAGGAAATCCGAAAAGCACACCAGTTTATTACGTTTAGTGTAAACACTCCCGTGCAACTGGCACTTGCCGAATATCTTACCAAGCCCGAACATTATTTGGAGTTGGGTAAATTCTATCAGCGCAAGCGCGATNTTTTCCTAAGCCAGATTAAAGGATCAGCCTTGCAACCATTGCCCTGCCATGGAAGCTATTTTCAATTGTGTTCGTATGCGGGTGTAAAGTCACTGGCTGAAAAAGAAATGGCCGAATGGATGACAAAGGAACTGAAGCTGGCTCCCATTCCGGTATCGGCATTTTACCAACAGGGCGATAATCAGCAACTTCTGCGCTTCTGTTTTGCCAAGAGTGAAACCACATTAGAGAAGGCCGGCCAGATTCTAAGAAAACTTTAGCCGGTTTTTGTGAAATAAGGGTTCAGAATGTGGCTCCGGATTGCTTTCTTTGCAGTCCCGAATAACTNNATGCAAGACTTAAAAATCACCATCATCCAGTCCGATCTCCATTGGGAAGATACCGGGGCCAACCTGGCCATGTTCGAGGAGAAAATCTGGCAGATTGGGGAGTCAACCGATGTGATTGTGTTGCCTGAAATGTTTACCACGGGCTTTACCATGCGTGCGCCCAAACTGGCCGAACACATGAACATGCGCACCACCAAATGGATGCGCCAGATGGCCGACCAAACCGGGGCATTGATACTGGGAAGTTTTATAGCCAACGTGCACGATCGGTTTTATAACCGGTTGTTGTGGATGGAGCCGGGCGGAACTTTTAAAACGTACGATAAGCGCCATCTTTTTCGAATGGCTGAAGAAAACCAGGTTTTTGCGCCAGGCGAAAGTTTGCTGATAGGCCATTGGAAGGGCTGGAGAATCTGCCCGCTGATTTGTTACGACTTGCGTTTTCCGGTTTGGAGCCGCAACCGGTGGAATGCATCGTTACGCAAACCTTCGTACGATTTATTGGTGTATGTAGCCAACTGGCCTAAAGTGCGTGCCAGCGCATGGGAAACGTTACTGAAGGCACGCGCCATCGAAAACCTGAGCTATACAGTAGGTGTAAACCGTGTGGGGTTGGATGGAAATGGGGTGGAGTACAACGGCCTCTCTACATTTATCGGGCCTAAAGGCGATACCTTCTTTTCGGTGGAGGATGTTGAAACGGTAAAAACAATGTCACTGAATGCACACGCGCTGCAGGCTTACCGCGATAAGTTTCCGGCTATTTTGGATGCCGATGATTTCAGCATTGAAGTAGAGGCGATGGAAGAACGCGATTATTTGTCGGGCTTGAGTTGAGCAAACGCCTGAATAGCCGGTTTAATCTTTTCCGGATCATTTTCCATTACAAATCTTTCATTTAGCACCAGAAGCATCCGCTCCAGGCTTACATGGTTACCTGCTAAAACAACTTTGTAAATTTTTCTTCCTTGCGCAGCAGATGCTGAATAAGTTTGAGAGTAACTCCAGGCGGTTCATCGGGGTTTGCCCGAACCAGTACAAACACAGACGCTACCTGATCGCACAGGCGAATCACCAGGTCAGCAATGGAACCATCTGATTGATTATCCAACTCAGCACCAATCAGATCATCGGATAGACCAGAAGCAAAATTAACCAGCGGTTTTTCAAAGCCCGCTTTTTGCCAGGGTATTAATTCTAGTTGGAGGAAGAGTTTCATTCTTTTTCACGCAAAGACGCAAAGATCGCAAAAGGTTAGCAGGTTATGAGGTTAAGCAGGAATCATTTACGAACTTAACCCTTTGGCTGGGTATTAATAATAGTTTAAAAACTATAGAGATATGACGGAAAATGAGTTATCTAAAATTGTTGTAAATGCCTGCTTTCAAGTGCATCGCGAGCTTGGGCCAGGTCTCTTTGAATCAGTTTATGAGCAATGTCTTTATTTTGAACTTGTCCAGGCTGGATTGCACGTAGAAAGACAAAAAGAGCTTCCGGTTATTTATAAATCGTTAAAGATGGAGTTTGGGTTCCGAACAGATCTCATCGTAAACCAAAACTCATTGTTGAAATTAAGTCTCAGGAAGCAATTGCTCCGGTTCATCACAAACAATTGCTTACCTACCTTCGCTTATCAGGGTTGAAATTAGGATTGTTGGTAAATTTTAATGAGGCGTTGATAAAGGATGGAATCCAACGCATTGTAAACAACCTTTAAAACCTTCGATAAGAACATATTTTGCGATCTTAGCGTCTTTGCGTGCAACATCCCAAGAGGCGGGGAAACATGTTTTGCGATCTTAGCGTCTTTGCGTGTAACCATGCCTTTGCGCGATCCCCGATTATATGCATTTTTGCACCTCATTTTCAATACATGGCTACAGNTAAAAATAACCCGGNCGCTTGTTTCTGTTTTTTATAAGGATAACCTGGAGCCCATCATTCATTTTCTGGGTAAGCAGGGAGTAGAATTTGTCTCTACCGGGNGCACCCAGGAGTTTATCGAAAAACTGGGTTACCCGGTGGTGCCGGTTGAAAAGCTGACAAACTATCCATCCATTTTCGGGNGGCGGGTAAAAACATTGCATCCGGCTGTTTTTGGCGGCATCCTTTATAGAAGAGAAAACGCGGGCGACCTTACACAAGCTAAAGAATACAACATCGGCCCAATCGATTTGGTGATTGTGGATTTATATCCATTCGAAGAAACCGTAGCCAAAGGAGGACAGGAAGAAGATATAATCGAANAAATTGACATAGGCGGAATCGCCCTGATTCGCGGAGCAGCCAAAAATTTTAACGATGTGCTGATTGTTTCGGCACGTACACAATACAATGAACTGCTGGCGCTTCTTCAAGCTAAAAACGGAAGCACCGATTTGGAAGACCGGAAACGGTTTGCCGCAAAAGCATTTGATGTTACTTCGCATTACGACTCAGCCATTTTTAGTTACTTCAACCAGCAACAGCACATTCCGAGTTTTAAATCCAGCATACAACAAGGCAAGGTATTGCGGTATGGAGAAAACCCGCATCAGCAAGGCGTGTTCTATGGTAAGTTAGATGAGCTCTTTGATCAGGTAAATGGCAAAGAACTTTCGTACAACAACCTGGTAGATGTAGATGCGGCTGTTAACCTGGTAAAAGAGTTTGATGGCGAAACCGCCTTTGTAATCATTAAACACACCAATGCCTGCGGAGTGGCAACCGGTGCCGATGTAAAAACAGCTTACCTCAAAGCGTTTCAGGCCGATACAATTTCGGCCTTTGGCGGAGTATTAGCTTCCAACAAANAAATTGACCTGGCTGCAGCCGAAGAATTAAATAAACTCTTCTTCGAAATTTTGATAGCCCCCGACTATGAACCGGCTGCGCTGGATTTATTGAAAACANAAAAGAACCGGATTATTCTGAAACAAAAGCAGGCCCTTACAGCCACCCGCCAGCATAAAAGTTTGCTGAATGGCGTAATAGAACAAGACCTCGACCTGAAAACCGATTCGAAAGAAGATCTGAAACCCGTAACCAAGCGTATAGCAACCGCCTACGAGGTGGAGGCACTACTATTTGCCAGCAAAATTTGCAAGCATACGAAGTCGAACACCATTATCCTTGCAGTGGATGGTCAGTTATTGGCTAGCGGGGTAGGGCAAACCAGCAGGGTAGATGCCTTGAAGCAAGCCATTGAAAAGGCAAGGGCCTTTGGCTTTAGCCTGAAAGGGGCCGTAATGGCTTCCGATGCATTCTTTCCGTTTCCGGATTGTGTGGAGATTGCGCATAGCGAGGGGATCGAAGCGGTAATTCAGCCTGGTGGGTCAGTAAAAGATCAGGAATCGATCGACTTTTGTGATAAACATAACATGGCCATGGTGTTTACCGGAATCAGGCATTTTAAACATTGATGACCCTGTAAGTTTTTCAATCGAATACACATAAAATTCACAGGATTATTTCTGTAATTTCGGGCTTCGTAACTTTTTAACCTTCGTAACGAATGGGACTTTTTGATTTTTTCACTCAGGACATAGCCATTGACCTGGGTACTGCCAATACCCTGATTATTTATAAAGACAAAGTAGTGGTGGACGAGCCCTCTATTATCGCCTTGGATCGTGCCAGTGGCAAAGTGTTGGCCATTGGGCGCGAGGCCATGCAAATGCACGAANAAACCCACGATAACATCAAGACCATTCGGCCATTAAAAGAAGGGGTAATTGCCGACTTCCACGCTGCAGAAATGATGATTCGCGGTATGATCAAATTGATTGATTCGGGCCGCAGATTGTTTCCACCCTCTTTGCGGATGGTCATTTGCATTCCCTCGGCTATTACCGAAGTAGAAAAGCGGGCCGTACGCGATTCGGCCGAACATGCCAACGCAAAAGAGGTTTACATGATTCACGAACCCATTGCAGCCGCTATTGGTATTGGAATAGATATTGAACAGCCTGTGGGCAATATGATTGTGGATATTGGAGGTGGTACAACCGACATCGCAGTAATTGCCCTTTCGGGGATTGTGTGCGATCAATCTATTCGTATTGCTGGCGATACATTTAACCGCGACATACTGGATTATATGCGCAGGCAACATAACCTGCTGATTGGCGAACGCTCTGCAGAACGCGTAAAAATAGAAGTAGGCTCCGCCCTTACCGAATTAGATGACGGGCCGGAAGATTATGAAATCCGCGGTCGCGATTTAATGACCGGTATTCCCAAAACAATAAGAATATCCTACTCAGAAGTAGCCTTTGCATTAGATAAATCTATTTCCAAACTGGAAGAAGCTGTACTAAAAGCATTGGAATTATCGCCCNCCGAACTTTCGGCCGATATTTATGAACAAGGAATTTATCTTACCGGTGGTGGAGCGATGCTTCGCGGGTTGGATAAACGCCTGTCCNTTAAAACCAAATTGCCAATTCACGTAGCGGATGATCCCCTGCGGGCGGTGGTAAGGNGTACAGGTGCAGCACTCAAAAATCTTGACCACTTCCGCAAAGTATTGATGACCTGACAGAATGGAACGGCTCTTAAATTTTATTTACGAGTACCGGGCTNTTTTCACTTTTCTGTTTCTTGAACTTCTGTGTGCCTGGTTGGTGATAGAGAACAACCAATATCAAAGCACAAGGTATTTCAACTCATCCAATCAGGTAGCAGCCCGGTTATTAGGATTTTCGCAAGGGGTGCGGGAATATTTTTCTTTGCGTGCCATCAATGAAGACCTGGCGCGCGAAAATGCAGAACTGAGAAGAGATCTTGAACAAACCCGCATTCGGCTAACAGAAGCCACTACCGATACAGTGCGCATTAATCAATTCGATTTTGTAAGCGCAAAAGTGCTGGCTAATTCAACCCATCTTTATAAAAACTTCATCACCATCAACAAAGGCCAGGCCGATGGGTTGGCACCAGGCATGGCAGTAATTGGCGAGGCAGGCGCTGTGGGTAAAATAAAATCTGTTTCCAGCCGCTACGCGGTATTAATTTCGTTGCTCAATGTGGACGAACAGGTTTCGGGAATGATAAAACGAACCAGCCATTTTGGTACAGTGCGCTGGGATGGCCTCAGCCAACGCTATACCACCTTGCAGTTTATTCCGCGCCACGCAACACCTGCCGTTGGCGATACGGTTGTTACCTCAGGGTATAATGCCGTGTTTCCGGAGNGGGTTATGGTCGGAATTATTCGCGAGGCCAGCTTGAGGCCAGAGGCCNCCTTTNGGGATATACGAGTAGAACTTGCACAGGATTTTGGGCGGTTGGCATTTGTGGAAGTAGTTAAAAGTAAATTAAAGCACGAGAAAGATTCCTTGGAAGTATTAACAATAGGCGAACCAAAATGAGTCGTTCAGGTATTTTTCAATTTGTTTTATTTATTGTGTACCTGCTGGTGCAAGTGCTGATATTGCGCAACCTGGTATTGTTTAATACTGCTTTTTGCTTCTTATACATTGCCTTTGTTTTACTGTTGCCCATCGAAACCAACAACCTGATTTTAATGCTGGTTGGATTCCTGATGGGTTTCATGGTAGATATATTTTATGACAGCATGGGCCTGCATGCATTGGCAACTGTTTTGGTGGCTTACCTGCGCAACTATTGGTTGGGTACAATTACACCACAAGGAGGCTATGAAAGTGGAGCCACGGCCACGTTGGCCGCCAACGGGGTGCAATGGTTTTTGGTATATGCGTTGCCACTGGTTTTTACATCATGTGGTTTTGTTTTTGTGGAAGCTTCGGGCTTTACCATGTTTTGGTACACCATGCTTAAAATTGTAGCCAGCCTGCTGTTTACCATGTCGGTTATTGTTATGCTTCAGTTTTTAACACCTCAACGCAGGCGCATATGAATGAGGGCAGACGCGAAATAGTGCAGTTGGTATTTGCCCTGGTAGGGATAATCTTTATTGTAAAGTTATTTTTTGTACAAGTACTCGATAACCGCTATGCCGAACTGGCCGATGGCAATGCCATCCTTCGCGAAGTGGAGTATCCCTTTCGGGGATTAATCTACGACCGCAACAATAAGTTAATTGTGTACAATACACCTGAGTTTGACATCCAGGTAATAATAAAAGAAGTAAAGAATTTTGATTCAGCCAGATTCTGCACAGTATTTGAAATATCGCGCGAGGAATTACGGGCACGCTTTAAAGAAATGAAGGCGCGTAAAGAATACTCGCCCTTTAAACCCACGCTGTTTTTAAATCAACTTTCCAATATTGATTTTGCACGCGTTCAGGATCATCTTGATGAGTTTCCCGGATTCTACATCCAGGCCCGCACTACCCGTGCCTACCAGTCGCCCACATTAGCCAATGCATTGGGTTATGTAAGTGAGATCAGTAAAGAAAACCTGGCGCGCGATGCCTCCGGCATTTACAAGCAAGGCGATTATGTAGGGCAAAGCGGTATTGAATCATTCTATGAAGAGCAACTTCGGGGTAAGCGGNGGNTACGCTTCAAGCTTCGCAATGTAAAAGGAATCGAAAAGGGATCGTTTAAGAATGGCGAGTACGATACACTTTCTACACCAGGTGCTAATCTTTATACAGGTATTGATATTGACCTGCAGCAGTATGGTGAGTTCTTAATGAAAGGTAAAGCCGGATCGATTGTAGCGATCGAGCCGGCAAGTGGCGAAATTCTTTCGCTCGTGTCGGGCCCTTCCTACGATCCGTCCTTGCTTACCGGCAGAAATTATAGTTCCAACTTTAAGTTAATCAGCAACGATACACTAAAACCCCTGTTTAACCGCCCGTTGATGGCACAATACAGGCCAGGGTCTATTTTTAAAATAGCACAGGCGATGACAGCCCTGCAAGAGAAAGTGATTACACCCGACACACGCATCCGGTGCGATCGAACCATCATTAATTGCCATGGGGCCCACACAAACGAAGACTTGCGTGGTGCGATTGCAAACTCTTGTAATCCGTATTTTCATAATGTGCTCAGGCGCATGCTTAATAAAGGAATTGTGAACGATCCATTTGAAGATACACGCATTGGCCTGGAAGAATGGAATAAACACATTGTAAGTTTTGGCTTTGGCAAGCGCCTGGGTATTGATTTGCCTAACGAGAAAGATGGATTGATACCAACGCCCGCATATTATGATCGGGCCTATCGTAACCGGCCCTGGAAATTTTCTAACATTTATTCGATTGCAATTGGAGAAGGAGAAAACCTGGTGGTGCCCATTCAGATGGCCAACTTTGCGGCTACCATTGCGAATCGCGGTTATTATTATACACCGCATTTGGTAAAGGCGATTGGCGAAAACGGCAAACCATTGCCTCAATATTTGGAGCGCCACTATACCACCATTGATTCTTCTTATTTTGTTGTTGCGGTAGATGCGATGCAAAAAGTGGTGGAGGAAGGTACCGGCCAATACCGCGCGCGCCTGGCCGATGTAATTGTGTGTGGTAAAACCGGCACCGTACAAAATGCTCCGCCTTTATTTGATCATTCGGTGTTTATTGCATTTGCCCCGCGCGATAATCCAAAGATTGCTATTTCGGTTTATGTGGAAGATGCCGGACAAGGAGCAAGAGCCGCAGCATCTATAGCCAGCTTAATGATTGAAAAATATTTGTTAGGAGGAACAAAACGCCCGCACATCGAACAGTATGTGTTAAACAACAAGTTTGAATGAGCAGAGAGGCAGACATATCGGGCAAATTAGATTGGGTTTCGGTTTTACTTTACGTAGCAATGGTAGGGTTAGGCTGGCTAAACATTTTTGCTGCTGTGTATGACGAAACCGCCAATCAATCCATTTTTGATTTAAGTCTTAATTCGGGCCGGCAACTAATGTTTATCGTGGCCGCAGTCGTAATTATACTGGCAATTATCATTATTGATATGCGCTTTTATGAAGCATTTGCTTATATATTTTATGCAATTATTCTGGTGGTATTGGTAATGGTTCCTTTAATAGGAAAAGAAGTAGGTGGAAATAAATCGTGGATAGGGGTTGGATCTTTTGGGGTGCAGCCTTCGGAGTTTGCAAAGTTTATTACCGCATTGGCCGTAGCCAAGTTTATTGGCAGTGTAGGTTTTAGAATGGATAGCCTTCGCAACCAGGCTGTATTATTTGCTATGATCTTGTTTCCGCTGGCACTTATTCTGCTACAAAAGATTTTGGTACAGCCATTGTATTCCTTTCTTTTTGGTGGTCTTTTACCGCGAGGGTATGTCGCCTTTTATTCTGATAGTTGGCATTTCAATGGCAGCCCTGGCCATTCTTACATTAATTGTAAAAATCAATGGTATTTGCATGGTATTATTGGAGCAGTTGTCGTGGTGCTGATCTTTTTGGAAAACGCACGGTTAAGCGAATAACCACACTCATTTTGGAGCCCTGATCTTAATTCTCACCATCGAAAGTTTCGATTACGTGATCAATAATGTGTTGCCCGAACGCCACAAGAAGCGACTAGAGGCCTTGGTTAATCCGAATTTTGATCCGATGGGAATTAACTGGAATGTTACACAATCTAAAATTGCCATTGGTAGTGGCGGCTTTTCCGGAAAAGGTTTTTAAAAGGAACTCAAACCAAGTTTGATTTTGTACCCGAACAAAGTACCGACTTTATCTTCTGCACTATTGGGGAAGAACATGGTTGGATAGGAACCCTGTTGGTGGTAACGGTGTTTGTTTTTTTCTTCAGCGCATCATCTTTATTGCCGAGCGCCAGAAAAACAGATTTGCGCGGGCGTATGGCTATTCCGTAGCCAGTATATTTTTCTTTCACTTTGCGGTAAACATCGGTATGACTATCGGTCTGTTTCCGGTAATAGGAATTCCGTTACCCTTCTTTAGCTACGGAGGTTCAGCGTTGTGGAGTTTTACAGTACTGTTGTTTATTCTGCTTAAGTTAGATGCGCACCGAAGCCAGGTACTGCAACGTATTTAAGAAAATCTGTTTTGCAAAATTTCTAAAAACTCTTCGTATTCTTCGCTTTCGCGATCCCAGTCAGGGTAAGCATCATCGATAAAACGTATAGCTTGAGTCAGGTTATCAAACCGATCTAACTTGTCAATTGCATCGGTAAAAATTTCAAAGTCGCCATGAAACAGAATTTTAGTAAACATAAATTTCTGGTTGATGGTGAGGCTTTCTTTGAGCCTGGTAATCTTTTGCTTTGCCAGGTTATCGGCCAATGTGGTTTTGGTTTCGGAAACATACGGAGATTGAGCACTGGAAGTAGCGGGCTTTTGCTCTATCGGCTTAACCTCAACGGTTGGTTTAGTTTCAGTAACAGGTTGAGTTGCCTGCTTTTGCTCGTAAAACCGGTCAACATCTACTGGCACAATTTTACCGAATGCTGCAAGATGAGGTTCTATTTCCTCCGGGTTAAAGTTTACTTCTTCCAGAATCTGATCCAGCAGGGCAAACGCTTCTTTGCCTTTCACTATTTCCGTACCGCTTTGTTTTAATCGTGCCACCAGGGCTTCCAATGGAGCCTTGTTAATCTTAATGTATTTTACTTTGTCTTCCAGATCCTTCAATAACAACGGTTCATCTTTGCTATCCAAAAGTTCGGAATAGAAATCATATGGATTCAGAATCAGAAATAAAGACTGGCTTACACCGTGTTTCAGCAAGGGTAAGAAATTGGCCCTGCTAATCGCAATGTGATTACTAAGTGTTACCTGAAACTGATTAAGAACATCTGTTACCGCTTTGGCTGTATAATCAAAATACGGACTCTTCAGTTTTTCAATTTCCTTTTTCCATACACTCAGCAGATCATGAATGATAAANAAGTTAACCTGTTTAACTTCGCAGAGTTGTACTATTTCGGGACCGGTTATGGTGGTTTTTCGTGAAAAGAACCCTTCGGCTAATTGATTAGCAACCTGAATAGCGTATTGGTCAATTGCTTTTATACTGATTTTTTCATCCATGCCCCTGATAATTTTTGTATTGTTGTACTAAGGGTTTACAAATGGTAAAGATAGTGATTGAAAACATGGCCCAAAAGGAAGTAACGGGGAAAGCCGGAAGTTCCGCCTTACAACTATTGCACGAAAACTACATTGATTGGATGCACGCATGTGGTGGTAAAGGCCGTTGTACCACTTGTAAAATGATCCTGATAAGCGGGACCGATGCACTAAGCACACTCACCGAGGCAGAATCCCGGTATCGGTTAGCTGGCGAACTTGCCCAGAATGAGCGCCTGGCCTGCCAGGCAAAAGTTTTGGGTACCTGTACCATACGCACACCCGAAGCATACAAATTGCCACATCAAACCTACTCAGGCTAACAGATTGTTGAACAGACCCTTCTAATCCCTAAATTGCCAGTATGTTTATAGAACCTCAATTAGGTCGCAACGCATCCGGCAAAAGTGGCTGGATTGAAGTAATCTGCGGATGTATGTTTTCAGGTNNAAAACCGAAGAGCTTATTCGCAGGCTTAACAGGGCGCTCATTGCACAACAANAAGTTGAGATATTCAAGCCGGCCATTGATACACGATACCACCACGAANAAATTGTTTCGCACAGCGAGCGGGAAATCCGTTCTACACCGGTACAATTTGCATCGGATATTATTTTACTTGCTGGCGAATGTGATGTGGTGGGTATTGATGAGGCCCAGTTTTTTGATGACGCCATACTGGAAGTTTGCAATGCATTAGCCAATAGCGGCAAGCGCGTAATTGTAGCCGGTTTGGATATGGATTATGAAGGCAAACCCTTTGGCCCCATGCCCAATCTGTTAGCTATAGCGGAGTACGTTACAAAAGTGCATGCCATCTGTGCACAAACCGGAGAGCTGGCCTCATTCTCATACCGTTTGGCCGATAATGATGCACGTGTATTGTTAGGTGAGAAAAATGCATACGAGGCCCGTAGCCGCCAGGCATTTNTTGCGGATAAGAAAAAGAAGCCCTCGTGTTAGTAAAAGCGAAAGGTATTGTTTTCAGGCTCACTCCGTATGGCGATACATCGGTAATTGTAAATATGTTTACCGATCAGTTCGGGTTGCAGAGTTACATCGTGAATGGGGTACGATCGCAAACANAANAAAGTAAAATAGCTTTATACCAGCCATTAACACTACTCGATCTTGTCGTGTATCACAAAGAGAACGGTAACATTATGCGCATCAAAGAGCTTAAGTGCTACCATCCCTATCAAAACTTATCGCAGCACATAAACAAATCGGCTATCGCGCTTTTCATAAACGAAATCCTGAACAAATCGGTAAAAGACCAAACACATACCGTGGAGTTGTTTGAATTTATTTCAAACTCCATGATGATTTTGGATAACCACCCCAAACCGGAAAACTTTCATTTGATTTTCCTCCTGGGATTGAGCCGGCACCTTGGATTTGCCCCCAATCAAACCAGCGAAGTTTTGGGAGCGCATGGGATGGCTGATCAGGAAGAAAGACTTCTGGCACAACTCATGCGCATGGATTATCAAAGTGAGATACGCTTATCCTATGCGCAACGGCAAGAATTTTTAACGTGCTTGCTGCGGTTTTACCAAACACATATTGACGGCTTTGGCGATATTAAATCGCTACCGGTATTACAGGAAGTGCTGCGTTAATCAGGCTGCGCGGGCTACCACGACTTCGCGTAAATCGCGCTTGTGCCCTAACCACCGCAGTTGCCTTGCATGGGCGGCTATTGCCTGAAANAANGTTTCTTTCGATTTATAGGGCAACCCAAACTCTTTGGCAGTTTGTTCTACAATTTTNGAAATTTTGCTGTAGTGTACATGGCAAATGTTAGGGAACAGATGATGCTCTACCTGGTAATTTAAGCCACCCACATACCAGGAAAATAGTTTTTCTTTATGTCCGAAGTTGGTAGTCGTGTGCAATTGGTGAATCGCCCANTTGTTTTCCAGGTTGCCATTTTCATCGGGCATCGGATATTCGGTGCCTTCTACCACGTGTGCGGGTTGAAAGATAATGGCTAAGATAAAGCCTGCGATATAATGCATGACTAAAAAGCCAATCAATACCTGAACAAAACTTAGGTTTAATAGCCACATGGGTATGGCAAAAATGTAAGTAAAGTAAACAGCTTTGGAGGCAAGCATAAATACCCACTCGCGTAGTGCATTAGTTTTTTGTTTNTTGATCAATCCTTCGCGCTGGTATTTAATCAGGCGTACAAAATCTTTACANAACACCCACACCAGCGTCATTAAACCATAAAAAAACCAGGCATAGTAATGTTGATACTTGTGAAGGGGTATCCATTTGGATTCGGGGGCCATTCGCAAAATACCCCGCGGACTGATATCCTCATCCACATCGTGTACATTGGTGTAGGTATGATGTAATACGTTGTGCTGTACTTTCCAGTTCATGGCATGGCCACCAATCAGATTTAGGGTAAAACCCAGGGTATTGTTAACCCAGGCTTTGTTGGAGTATGCGCCATGATTGGCATCGTGCATGATGGAGAGGCCAATGCCGGCCATGCCTAAACCCATTACAACGCAAAGTCCCAGCATTACCCAAACATTTGCCGTAACACCACTAATCAAAAGAATATACGGAACAAAGTACAGCGATAACATGAAGATGGTTTTNACAACCATTTCATTATTTCCGGTACGTTCAATTTTGTTTGACTTAAAGTAGGCGTTTACACGCTGGTTTAGGGTAACAAAAAAATCTTGCTGGCGTGTGGCAAATTTCAGGTTTAGGTTCAGGCTCATTCGGTGGGGGTTAATGCCTTGTACAATCATGTAAAGGCCGTGTCATAACACTTCAATTTTTGAAAGGTACGCATTCGCCCAATGCCAACAGGCGTTAGCCTGGATATTTCTTTCTTTTTACTGGTAAGCGGTTTGAAAATACCGGTTAAAACTCGGCAATAACGGTTTTCCCACCTTTGGTTACATCGCCTACTTTTACGGTAATGTGCGCTTCAAGCGGCAGAAAGATATCAACCCGCGAGCCAAACTTGATAAACCCAAACTCATCACCTTGCTCCACCGGCTGGCCTTCTCTTACATACCACTTTATTCTGCGGGCCAATGCACCGGCAATCTGGCGGAACAATACTTCAGTGCCGTTTTTCATTTTTACGGCAATGGTGGTGCGTTCGTTTTCGGTGCTTGATTTAGGGTGCCATGCAACCAGGTACTTGCCCGGATGATACTTTGTGTAAGAAATTGTTCCCGCCACCGGCATACGATTTACGTGTACATTAATGGGCGACATAAATATCGAAACCTGCTTGCGTTTGGATTTAAGGTGCTCGGGCTCTTCGGTTTCTTCAATCACCACTACCTTCCCATCAGCCGGAGCTAAAACCTGCTTTTCATTTTTGACGATGTTAATAGATGGTATTCGGAAGAATTGTAACACGAGCACCAGTACCACAATGCTTACTACCAATAGCGTGGTTGAAAGAATGGAATAAATGGTTGGTGAAAAGAAGGAAGGAACAGCCGCGAAAACAACATTAACGATTACAACAATAGCAGTTGTTGCCAATATCAGCCCGTGCCCTTCTTTATGTATCGTCATGCGTTAATTCAAGATTTAAGATTCAAAATTAGGCATTTTGAACCTCGAACGCTGAATTTAAATCTTAAATCTTAAATCTTAAATCTTGAATCTTGAATCTTGAATCTTGAATCTTGAATTAATAACCCCTCGGTACTTATAGGTTTTAGCCACTTTGTCGATAGCTACCATGTAAGCAGCAATACGCAACGATACTTTGTATTGGGTAGCTGTTTTGTACACGTTATCAAAAGCATCTTTCATTATCCGGTCGCTTCTGCGATTTACGCGGTCGGCTGTCCATTTATAACCCAGGCGGTTTTGTACCCACTCAAAGTAAGACACGGTTACCCCTCCGGCATTGGCCAGAATATCAGGTACTACGCTTATTCCTTTTTCATAAATAACATTATCAGCTTTGGATGACGTGGGGCCATTGGCTCCTTCCACAATCAATTTAGCCTGAATTTTNTTAACGTTGCTGCTGGTAATCACATCTTCTGTTGCTGCGGGTACCAGTACATCTACCGGAAGGGTTAACAAATCGGCTCCGGGTATTTTNTGTACTTCGGCATACCCATCCAGCGAGCCTTTGTTTTTATCGCGATAGGCAATAGCGGCATCAATGTCAATTCCGTTTTCGTTATAGTAGGCACCAGAAATATCACTTACAGCCACAACTTTCAATCCGCGTTCGGCCAACAGGCGCGCAGCCCATGAGCCCACATTTCCAAAACCTTGCACGGCACACGTTGCTTTGTATGGGTTGATTTTCAGTTTCTCCATCGCGGCAAGCGTAGAAACCATTACCCCGCGGCCGGTAGCTTCTGTTCTGCCAAGCGATCCGCCCATTACAATTGGCTTGCCGGTAACAACTGCGGGAACAGTCATGCCTTTGTTGCGTGAGTACTGATCCATTAACCAGGCCATTTCGCGCGGGCCGGTACCCATATCGGGTGCTGGTATATCCTGATCAGGCCCGAATACATCCATCATAGCTTGTGTGTATGCGCGCATAAGTCGTTCAATCTCACCGGCACTCATTTCGCGTGGGTTGCAGGTAACGCCACCTTTACCACCACCATACGGAATATCTACAACGGCACACTTCCACGTCATCCACGCAGCAAGCGCCTTTACTTCGTCTAAGTTTACATGCGGATCGAAGCGGATACCGCCTTTGGATGGCCCCAAAATGGTAGAGTGAATTACCCGGTATCCTTCAAATACTTTTATGCTGCCGTCATCCATAGTAATGGGTAGCGTAACAATTACCTGCTTGGCGGGCGATTTCAATACGTTGTACACTTCGTCTTCCAGGCCCAGAATCTGTGAGGCGGTGTGGAAGCGCGACATCATGGCTTCAAATGGATTCTCTTTGTCTAACAGGGGAGCGGGTTCAATGTATGCCATAAGGATTTTTGAAAATTTATTTAAAGGTCTTAAAAAACGCCCATTCAGGGCTGTTAAATCGGTTGCAAAGATAGAGAAATTCGGTATTCCGAGTGGAATAAGCAGGATGGATTTATTAAAAGTCTAAGAACTCCGCAGGTTTGATTTTCAGTGTTTTAACAATTACAATGAGGGAGCAAACGGTTGGGTTAATTTTGCCGGTTTCTATGCGGGCTATCTGTGAAAGGCTTATTCCAGCGTTGTAAGCAAGTTCTTCCTGTGTGAAATTTTAACCGCCTTCTTAAGGATTGAAGGTTTAAGCCGAAAGAGGAGAATTTTTCGTCCCGGAAATTCACGGGAGTGAAAAAGGAGATTCGTATTATTGATAACCTTGTGCGCTATAATTTTAGCTTGGACCATCGTTATTTTGTATTCCCCGAAGTTTTCTTTGGCACCTAGTGCTATAAAACTCCCGAGAGATGGTGGAAGAGAGTTCAATACTGAAATTTTTGCAACCATAAGCTAAACACGAGCAAAAAGAGACCGAAGTTCATTTCTTAAACCTGAAAAATGTTCAAATAGGTAATTAACCATACATGTGTTAATCTATCTATCTATCTATCTATCCACAAATAACCTCAACAGCTTCATTTCTGCACTTCAAAATTCTACTTACCGTAGTCTAAACCCCGTTACAAGTAGCTAATCTTGGTTTATCTGGTTAAACCGACAACGTAACTTACATTAACTCAAGGTAAGAGTATTATTTCCCTGCATTCTTTGTTCTTACATTCATTTAATGTTTTGCAAAACAACTGCAGCCGGAGCAGGGTTTCCGGAAGTAAAATTTTCTAAATTTCAACGGTTATGAAAAGTCTTAGTTTATCTGAAATGGAGGTATTAACAGGAGAAGGTTGGTTAAAATGTGCTGCCGGCTTAGTAGGAGGTGCTGCAGTAGGTTTTGCATCCTCTACTGGAAATGGTGTAGCTTTGGTATTAGGTCCCGTTGCAGTTACTTGGGGTGCAATAGGAGCAATTGGTGGTGCATTAGTTGGCGGTGTAGAGGGTGGATGTTTTGACTGATTAAACGTTTCACAAAAAACTGTGGGACGAGTCCCACAGTTTTAGCTTTAATAAAATACAATTAATTATATGAAAAGGTTAAACAAAATTGGTCTTGCAGGTATTGGGGTTACTATTGTAGTCTTATCCAAGGGTGATCATTCATCTATTTCATTCGCGATGTTGATGCTGGCCTTATTGATTTTCGTATGGATGTTTTTGCAAAAGAGTAGGAGCGTAGAAACTTAAATGCGTTCTAAATTTTTCTTGAGTTCACGCTACTATACTTAGTATATATCCTAGTTTTACTTGCCACAGACTATTTTATCCTTACAGAGGATGTTTATATTTCATCTTTTAAAGATAAACTAAGTTTTAATGAGATAAACGATACACTGGCCGTACGAGAGGACTTTAGATGGATATTATTCTTAAGCCCTTTTTTTATTTAATCTTCAAATTTGGATTGACATCGATTTGTTTAAATGTTGGTTCACAATTTCACAATTTAAATTTATCATTCAGTAGTGTTCTCAGGGTTTTAATCAGGGCAGAGTTTGTTTTTATTATTCCTCCAACTCTTCGATTTTTTAAGTTCTACTTTTTGAACTCATATCAACTGATAGATTTTCAGAATTTTCAACCTCTTTCTATTTATGCAATTTTCGACCTTAATCAAAATTACCAGTGGCTTAATTACCTTCTACAAGTACTTAGTGTATTTGAAGTGATTTACTGGTTTATATTAGCATTACTACTAAGGAATATCCTAGGTAAGGACTTCGTAGGCAGCCTCGGCTTCGTAGCCAGCACCTACGGTATCGGCCTTCTGCTTTGGGTAGTCTTTGTGATGTTCTTAACAATAAGTTTAAGCTAACATGGTAAAGAAGGCACTTATTACTTCGGCTATTACCATTGTGTTTGCCCTTGCTTTGTTTATGGTGTATAGCATCATAGAAAAACAGGCTGCAAAGAGAGAAGTTCAAACCAAAATCCAATCCACCCCGGTAAATGTTAGCCTTTTTACATTGGATAGCACCCGGTTTTCATTTCCGGTGGCAAAGCCAGTAGTATTAGTGTTGTTTAACTCTACCTGCGAGCATTGTCAGTATGAACTTAGCCAGATCAATGAGCGCATCCAAGATTTTAATGAACTTGAATTGGTATTCTTATCCTCCGAACCCCTTGCGGCAATTAAACAAGCAACTCAACCATTTAAATCGGTGAGTAATGCCAGTTTTCTCAAGATCAATCCTGAGAATGTGTATGAAAACTTCGGCACAATAAAATTTCCTACCAATATTGTGTTGAGCGAACAACAGGATGAGTTGGAACAGGCTGTTCGGTTTTGTGAGCAAGCTGGATTTGGTAAATTTTTTCCGAATTACCACAAGGGTATTTGACTTTGGTAGGGGAAGAGGGAATTAATTTATCGGGAGGCCAAAAACAATTGGTAGTTTTGGCAAGGGCATTGTTTCGAAATCCAAAACTCTTACTGCTTGACGAGGCCACCGCAGCAATGGATCGCAAAACAGAAAAATTTATTATCGGACTGTTAAAGAAGGAAAAGAAAAGAGGGTAACCATTTTGGTTACCCACCGTATATCAACAGCCCAACAGTGCGATTCGATCAGTATTTTAGACAATGGCACCATAGTTGCCTCAGGGCCACCAGAACAACTTATGCTTACTAATAATTTTTATAGCGAATCATTCTCTTAACTAAGTGTATTTTTACACCGTAATCATATCATTAATCTTTTTATATGCCTAAAAACAAACTTTAACCCTCTGGCTCTTACTGGTTGCCGTTACAACCACTTTCAGCCAGGCCCGANAAATTGAGTTTACCGAATACGATTTACCCAACGGGCTGCACGTTATTCTGCATCAGGATAACACCACACCCATTGTGGCCGTATCGGTATTGTATCATGTGGGTTCANAAAATGAAGACCCCACCCGCACTGGCTTTGCACACTTCTTTGAGCACCTGTTGTTTGAAGGCTCAGAGAATATCAAACGCGGAGAGTTTGACAAGTATTTGCAAAATGCAGGCGCTACCAACAATGCCAACACGTCTAACGACCGCACGTTTTATTACGAAGTGCTGCCTTCTAATCAATTAGAGCTTGGCTTATGGATGGAGTCGGAACGCATGTTGCACGCCAAAATTGAAACCGTTGGTGTGGAGACCCAGCGCGAGGTGGTAAAGGAAGAGAAACGACAGCGCATCGATAACCAGCCCTACATGTCGTTTCAGGCCGAAATATTTAAACGTGCGTATAAAGAGCATCCCTACCAGTGGACTCCCATCGGGTCGCTCGATCACTTAAATGCAGCCTCCTTAGATGAGTTTATCGCTTTTTACAAAACATTTTATGTTCCTGAAAACGCTACCCTCTCCATTGCCGGTGATATTGATATAGCCCAGACTAAAACCTTAATCGCAAAATATTTCCAGGATATTCCCCGCGGCAAGAAACCCATACCACGCCCCACTGTGGTAGAACCTCAGCAAAAGGCAGAAGTGCGCGATGTTATTTTTGATAACATTCAATTGCCGGCTGTGTTCCAGGCGTACCACATTCCGGCTCAGGGCACTCCCGATTCTTATGCACTGGACATGCTGAGCACAGTACTATCTGGAGGCCAAAGTTCAAGAATGTATAAAGCACTGGTGGATGATCAGAAANAGGCATTGCAAGTAGCATCATTCCCGTTTTCGATGGAAGACCCCGGACTTTACATTACACTGGGCCTTGTAAACATGGGTGTTGATGTAGCCGATCTTGAGAAAGCAATGGATGCCGAAATAGCCAAAGTTCAGAATGAATTGATTTCCGAAAAGGAGTTTCAGAAAATCCGCAACCAGATGGAGAGCCAGTTTGTGCAACAAAACGCTACCACATTTGGAATTGCCGAACAATTAGCCAATTATCATGTGTATTATAAAGATGCCAATCTGATCAATACCGAGNTGGAACGCTACATGAAAGTTACCCGCGAAGATTTACAACGGGTGGCANAAAAGTACCTCGTAAAAGAAAACCGGGTGGTACTTCATTACTTGCCTAAATCTGCGCAAAGCAAACCGGACAATACGGAAATCAAAAAAGATAACTAACCATGAAGAAGTATATAGTTTTCATTTGCTTGCTGGCAACAGTTGCCGCAACAGCACAGGTTGATAGAACCAAGGCGCCCAAACCGGCACCGGCCCGCGAGATCAAAATCGGAACGTATCAAACCTTCACGCTTAAAAACGGCCTGCAGGTTNTTGTGGTAGAAAATCACAAACTACCTCGAATTCAGTTTTCATTGCAGCTAAAAAATGATCCTATCTATCAAGGCGAAAAGGAAGGTTATGTGGAAATGGCCGGCACCTTAATCGGCACAGGAACAAAAACCAGAACCAAAGCACAACTGGATGAAGAGGTTGATTTTATCGGGGCAAATCTCAGTACGAGTTCCGATGGAATTTTTGCATCCAGCTTAAGCAAACATTCAACCAAGTTGTTAGAGTTGATGACCGATGTGCTTTACAACCCGGCATTTTCTCCGGAAGAAATGGAGAAACTTAAAACACAAACCCTTTCGGGCCTGGCGGCCAGCAAAGATAATCCGGGCAGTATTGCCGGTACGGTGCGCAGGGCGCTTGTGTATGGAAAGCAACATCCTTACGGATTATCAACTTCCGAAAAATCAGTTGGTTCCATTACGTTAGATGATTGCAAGAATTATTACAACACGTATTTCAAACCTAACAACGCATACCTCGCCATTGTGGGCGATATTGATTTTAAAACAGCGAAGTCGCTCGTAGAAAAATATTTTTCGAAATGGACACCCGGTGAGGTAAAAAATCCAACCTATGCTCAGCCAAAAGAACCTGCCAAAACATACGTGGCATTGGTTGATCGCTCCGCATCAGTGCAATCGGTAATAAATATAAGTTACCCCGTTGAACTAAAGCCGNGAACCNCCGATGTTATCAAGGCCCGGGTTACCAATCAAATTTTGGGCGGAGGTNTTTCGGCACGCCTAATGCAGAACTTGCGCGAAAAACACGGCTTTACGTATGGAGCAAGTTCGCAATTAAGTGCCGACAAACTGGTTGGTAACTTCAATGCCTCGGCCAGCGTGCGCAACGAAGTAACAGATAGTGCTGTGTTTGAATTCTTTTCGGAATTGAAACGCATCGTAAACGAACCGGTAACCGAACAAGAACTGATTGCAGCCAAAGCGGAAATTGCAGGTGCATTTGGCCGCTCGCTCGAAAATCCTTCCACCATTGCTGGCTTCGCGCTTAATACTGCGCGCTACAATCTGCCCAAAGACTACTATAATAACTATGTAAAAGCGATTGATGCAGTAACATTGGCCGATGTACAGGCTACCGCANAANAATACATTCGTCCTGATAATACACATATCATAGTGGTAGGCAAAGGGGCCGATGTGGCCGATAAACTGGAAAAATTTGGCGAAGTAAAGTACTTCGATATTTATGGCGATAACTATGTGCCAACCAAAGCTTCAGCGTTACCGGCAGATTTAACCGCAGAAAAAGTAATAGCAAATTATTTAAAGGCTTTGGGCGGTGAGGCTAAGATTAAAGAATTGAAAGGATTAAAAACTACCATGAAAGCCACCATTCAGGGAACTGAAATTACAATGGTATCAACCAAANAAGCTCCCGGTAAAATGGTGCTGGAGGTACAAATGATGGGTAGTGTGATGTCTAGACAAGTAGCAGATGGAACAGACTTTTCACTAACAGCGCAAGGGCAANAAATTCCGATTGATGCAACAATGAAAGAAGAAGGTTTGTTTGAATCGTTGCTGATACCCGAAGCGCAACTTGCTAACATTAAAGTAAAGACAACACTTAAGGCTATTGAAAATGTGGATGGAAAAGAAGCCTATGTGGTGGAATATCAATTTGCCTCAGGCGGAAAATCAAATCATTACTTTGATAAAGAGACCGGGCTTAAACTGCAATCTGTTAAAGAAGTAAAAACCCCACAAGGCACAAATGCAGTCCCAACGAAATTCGATAATTATAAAGAGGTTAATGGAATCAAGTTTCCACACACCACCTCTGTTTCAATGGGCCCCATGAATTTGAAATTTGAAGTTTCATCAGTAGAAGTTAACCCGGCAATTGATGATGCAATTTTTAAGATACAATAAGAGGCAGGAAATATAGAAGAAAAGGCCGGCTTTAACCGGCCTTTTAATTGAAAATGAGCCAGTTTGGTGTAAAATTGGGGTACACATCTTGTATAATCCGATTATCCTGAGCATTTTTGCAGCCCTTTTAAGAAAAATTATCAACAAGAGATATGAAACGTACATTTCAACCTTCGCGCAAGAAAAGAAAGAACAAGCACGGTTTTCGCGAACGCATGGCTACAGCTAATGGCCGCAGAGTATTGGCTTCGCGCAGGGCAAAAGGCCGCAAAAACTTACTGTTTCTGACGAAGGTACATCTAAGACCCGCTAACATCCTTTAGTTGCAACATAAAGGAGAGTCTAAAGTAATCTCAAAGTGAGATTAAGAATTCCGGGCAAGTGCCACCCCACTTGATTCGGATCAATCAAAAAATAAGGGTGATAGTTGTACAAACTAACGTAAAGTGAAAAATTCAGAGCGAGAGTTACCCCTCTCCTTTGGAGAGGGGGCAGGGGTGAGGTTCAAAAACCGAGCGTCTTTCAAAAGAAAAATGGATTCAGGAACTCTTTGAAAAGGGTTCCTCTTTTATTTATTTCCATTTAAGATTATTTACTTAAAACATCCCGAGTCAACCCTTCCAAATCAGATTTTAATATCCGTACCAAGCCGGCAATTCAAAAGCAGTCGATCGGAACTTGATCAAACGCAGAATTCGCGAGGCCTACCGAACCCAAAAATCAAACCTAACCCAACCCTTGATTTTTGCAATTGTTTACACCGCCAGGGAAATTTTACCCTTTAGCGAAGTGAAAACAAAAATTCTTATAGCACTCACAAAACTTAGTACTTGATCCACTCCACCCCCTCTCCTGTGGAGAGGGGCCGGGGTGAGGTGCATTTATCTAAAAATTAAGAACTTTATAACGTTGATTAAGTGCTCTTAACGGAACGATAGTACAAAAAACAGATGGAATGAAGCGATTGAAATTAATACCTGTAATAATAGCGTTGGCAATGTTGGTATGGGCCTTTACCGGGTTTAGCGAAAAGTATTTCGACATTGCTAAAAGCCTCGATATTTACACAACGCTTTTTAAAGAAGTAAATGCCTATTATGTAGATGAAGTAAATCCGNAAAAACTGGTCGAAACCAGTATTAATGGAATGCTGGATCAACTCGATCCCTACACAGACTACATTCCGGAAGAAGACCTGGAAGCTTTCAGTATTCAAACGACCGGGCAGTATGCCGGTGTGGGTGCACTTATTGGTATTGTCAATAAGAAAATTGTAATCACAAATCCATACGTTGGGTTTCCGGCTCAGCGTAGCGGCCTGCGCGTGGGCGATGAAATTATTTCTGTAAACGGGCAGAATGTACAGGGAAAACAAACCAGCGATGTAAGCACCCTGTTAAAAGGCAAACCGAATACCGAAGTAGTAGTCGAGATAAAACGATCTGGTGAANAAAATCCAATCAGTTTTAAACTGATCCGCCAGAAAATAAAAATTTCCAACATCACTTACTTTGAACTGGTTGATAACCAGACAGGCTATATCAAATTAGATGAATTTACACCAGGTGCAGCCAAAGAAGTAGAAGCAAATGTTAATGAACTGAAAAACGAGGCGCAAAAAATGATTCTGGACCTGCGCGATAATCTGGGCGGTTCCCTGTATGAAGCCGTCAACATCGTTAATCTGTTCATTCCAAAAGGAAAAGAAGTAGTTTCAACAAAAGGCAAAGTAGCGGAATGGAACAAAACGTATGCTACACTAAACAATCCAATAGATACCGAAATCCCCTTAGCGATACTTACCAGTGGCAGTAGTGCCTCCGCCAGCGAAATTGTTGCTGGCTCGCTGCAAGATTACGATCGGGCTGTACTTGTTGGGCAAAAGACTTTTGGAAAAGGATTAGTGCAAACCACACGGCAACTAGCCTATAATGCGCAACTTAAGGTAACTACAGCCAAGTATTATATTCCAAGCGGCCGATGTATCCAGGCAATGGATTATGAGCATCGCAAAAGTGATGGAACGGTTTCAAAATTCCCCGATTCGCTAAAGCGCGAATTTAAAACCAAAGGTGGCCGAAAAGTTTATGATGGTGCCGGCCTTGATCCGGATGTGGCAGTTGAACCGGCCACATTTACTTCGGCTGTTATTGAGTTGGTGAACTCGGGCCTGGTATTTGAGTATGCAAACAAATACTGTAGCGAACACCCTAATCCTTCATCCATGAAAAACTTCAGACTCACCGATCAGGAGTACCAGAAGTTTGTTGGCTGGGTATCAGAACAAAAATTTACGTACGCATCGGAGTTAGAGCAGAAAGCCGATGAATTAATAGCATCTGCTAAACGCGAAAAATATTTTGATGACCTTCAACAACAATTTGTCGAACTAAAAACAAAGGTAGAGCAAAACAAAAATTCAGCGCTAAGCCGAAACAAAGTTGAACTCACAAGTATCCTCGAACAGGAAATTGCCTTTCACTACCAGCTATCAAAAGGGCAAGTGGAAGTAATGCACGGTCGTGATCAGGAGCTCATTCAAGCCGGTAAGGTATTGAATGATGAAGCAACCTATCGAAAAATTCTTTCTGCCAGAGAATGACACGCCTCCTAAGCCTGGAAACATCTACCTCCATCTGTTCAGCAGCTATTCATCAGGAGGATAAGGTATTGACTTGGCGCGAAATCCGCGAGCCTCGTTCAGCTGCATCACAACTGGCTGTTATTGTAGATGCAATTATGAAGGAGTCAGCCACAGAGCCTGCCATGCTGAGTGGTGTAGTGGTAACTTCTGGCCCGGGTTCCTATACAGGATTGCGAATAGGAGTAGCTACCGCAAAAGGAATTTGCTTTGCATTAAATATTCCTCTGATCGCAATAAGCACATTGGATCTGCTGGCAATTCAGGGAAAAACAATGATAGCAGATACTAACGCCTTACTTTGCCCGATGTTAGATGCACGCAGAATGGAAGTGTATTGTAAGGTTGTAGATTATAATCTGAATGAAGTAGAACCTACGCAGGCAAAAATTATTGACGCAAATAGTTTTAATAATTATCTGGAAAACACGCTTGTGTATTTTATTGGTGAGGGTGCCACCAAATGCCGAGCAATCTTCAAACATGCAAATGCAAAGTTTTTGGATGAAGTGGTTCCGAATGCAGTGCCGTTGGGAGGGATGGGCTATCAGAAATGGCATCAAAAGAAATTTGAAAATGTAGGCACCTTTGAGCCATATTACCTTAAAGATTTTCTGATCCGTAAACCTACTTCTTCTTAATTGTGTTGTGTATAAATGGAAAATGAAATCATAAATAGAGTTAGCAATAGTCAACTGATAACATTCGATCTGGAAGAACTTTATACCCCTGGCGAACGTGTGCTCTTTGATATAAAAGGGCTACTCTTTCAGGAACAGATTTTGCGTGAGGCTGATTTTCGGGATTTTATTAAAACGCACGATTGGTCTCAGTATCAAAACAAATTGGTTGCAATTACCTGTTCGGCCGATGCCATTGTGCCAACATGGGCTTTTATGATAATAGCTTCAGCGCTTCAACCATTTGCTGCAACCGTTGTTTTTGGTTCATTGCAGGATTTGGAAACGTATCTTNTTGAGCAGAAACTCAATAAGATTGATTGGCAAAGATTTGAGAAAGCCAAAGTTGTTGTAAAGGGTTGTAGTAAAGTCAATGTACCCGTATCGGTTTATGTTTTAGCAGTAAACAAGCTTCGCCCGGTAGCCCATAGTATCATGTATGGCGAACCATGCAGCACGGTACCTGTTTTTAAGAAAAACTACCTAAGTCAAATTCTGATAATCAACCAGTTAGCCTAACAAAGACCAAAAACCTCGTTTTTGTAAAAAATCTTTGATTCAGCTATTGCAGAAACCCAACCAACACCTACCTTTGCACTCCCTTTTGAACGGAAAAAGGTGATTGGTTAAAAAATTTGAAGCTTTTTTGAACCACTTCTTGTCAGATTACAACTTCAGTTTAGGCTGGGTGCGAAATCGACAAAACGTTCTTTGAATGGATTTAATTGATAGCGGACCCGGATAATATCGATAGAGGTATTATTCGAGTTGATTTTTAGAGCCTGATAACAGGGATGTTATCAGGAGGACGAAAAATTAATGAGGACCGAGGATTAAATGACATAGGGTGGTAGAGCGGATCGCTGCGAGGCGGGGAGCTTAAATCACCGGGGCGTTAAGAGCTTTAAGCTTGATAGTTTATAAGTTTTACGCTTTAAAGAGCATACTATGGAGAGTTTGATCCTGGCTCAGGATGAACGCTAGCGGCAGGCCTAATACATGCAAGACGAACGGTAAGATTGATAGCAATATTGATTCTAGAGTGTCGTAAGGGTGCGTAACACGTATGCAATCTGCCCTCAACAGGAGAATAGCTCCCCGAAAGGGGAATTAACACTCCGTAAGATTGTGGTTTGGCATCAGACAGCAATTAAAACTGAGGTGGTTGAGGATGAGCATGCGCATGATTAGTTAGTTGGCGGGGTAACGGCCCACCAAGACGATGATCATTAGGGGAACTGAGAGGTTGATCCCCACACTGGCACTGAGATACGGGCCAGACTCCTACGGGAGGCAGCAGTAGGGAATATTGGACAATGGGTGCGAGCCTGATCCAGCCATGCCGCGTGCAGGAAGACGGCCTTCTGGGTTGTAAACTGCTTTTGCCAGGGGATAAAAAGTCCCTGCGGGGAAAATTGAAGGTACCTGGTGAATAAGCCACGGCTAACTACGTGCCAGCAGCCGCGGTAATACGTAGGTGGCAAGCGTTGTCCGGATTTATTGGGTTTAAAGGGTGCGTAGGTTGTTTAGTAAGTCAGTGGTGAAATCCGGCAGCTTAACTGTCGATGTGCCATTGATACTGCAGAACTTGAGTACAGACGAGGTAGGCGGAATTGACGGTGTAGCGGTGAAATGCTTAGATATCGTCAAGAACACCGATAGCGAAGGCAGCTTACTAGACTGTAACTGACACTGATGCACGAAAGTGTGGGGATCAAACAGGATTAGATACCCTGGTAGTCCACACTGTAAACGATGATTACTCGATGTTGGCGATACACGGCCAGCGTCTTAGCGAAAGCGATAAGTAATCCACCTGGGGAGTACGCCCGCAAGGGTGAAACTCAAAGGAATTGACGGNGGTCCGCACAAGCGGTGGAGCATGTGGTTTAATTCGATGATACGCGAGGAACCTTACCTGGGCTAGAATGCCTTTGACAGATTCAGAGATGGATTTTTCGCAAGAACAAAGAGCAAGGTGCTGCATGGCTGTCGTCAGCTCGTGCCGTGAGGTGTTGGGTTAAGTCCCGCAACGAGCGCAACCCCTATTCTTAGTTGCCAGCATGTGATGGTGGGGACTCTAAGAAGACTGCCTGCGCAAGCAGAGAGGAAGGAGGGGATGACGTCAAGTCATCATGGCCCTTACGCCCAGGGCTACACACGTGCTACAATGGCGCTTACAAAGTGTTGCCAGTCAGTGATGACGAGCCAATCACAAAAAGAGCGTNNCTCAGTTCGGATTGCAGGCTGCAACTCGCCTGCATGAAGTTGGAATCGCTAGTAATCGCGCATCAGCAATGGCGCGGTGAATACGTTCCCGGACCTTGTACACACCGCCCGTCAAGCCATGGAAGTTGGGAGGACCTGAAGCCAGTTGCTGCGAGGCGCTGTTTAGGGTTAAACCAATGACTGGGGCTAAGTCGTAACAAGGTAGCCGTACCGGAAGGTGCGGCTGGAACACCTCCTTTCTGGAGACTTGGATAAGAATTAAGAATTTTGAATTTTAAATTCGGAATTCGAAATCCGAGAACCTTGGTTTACGGTCCGCTATCAATTTATTTATTCAAATCTTATTGAAAGAGAGAAGAACCAGCTGGTACCATTTGGTGCTAAAAAGCAGCTTGTAAAACCAGAAGATCCAGGCAGATCGGGCAGCAAGAATACTTGTCAACTGCATACAGCCAACTGCTTACTGGTTAAAGAGGGCTTGTAGCTCAGGTGGTTAGAGCGCTACACTGATAATGTAGAGGTCCGTGGTTCGAGTCCACGCAGGCCCACGATAAAATTCGTAATTCGAAATTTTAAATTCGGAATTTTGAATTCGGAATTTTGAATACGGGGATTAGCTCAGCTGGCTAGAGCGCCTGCTTTGCAAGCAGGAGGTCATCGGTTCGACTCCGATATTCTCCACCAGGGTCAACAGCCAAGCGAACGGGTTGACAGTTGACAAGAGAGAGAAAGAGTTAAGAAGAGGAAACACATCAGTCAAACGCGATTGATTTAGAATTGAAAAGTTGAGATAAGCAATAAGGCAGAGTTGTCAATTGAAAAATTGTCAACTGTCAGCTTATCACATTATCAGATGCCATCAGAGCCAAAGAGGATAGCCGTCCTCCAGGCGAAGAGAGCTATATACTGATAAAAAGTTCATTGACATATTGATGAAAGAGTAGTAAAAGTTGGATGCAAGTACAGCAATGTATAAGCATCGAAAAAGTAAAAGCGTGTTATATGCCATGGGGCGTATAACGCAACGAGCACATAGGTGAGATTGGTTTTCTTCGTGAGAAGAGGACACAATCAATCGAAGAAGAAGTAAAGAAGGGCGTATGGGGATGCCTAGGCTCTCAGAGGCGAAGAAGGACGTGATAAGCTGCGAAAAGCTGCGGGGATCCGCAAATAGGACGTGATCCGCAGGTGTCCGAATGGGGCAACCCGGTGTGTTGAAGACACATCATCCTGCTGAAAAGCGGGANNAGCAAACCCAGGGAACTGAAACATCTAAGTACCTGGAGGAGGAGAAAATAAACGNAATGATTGCGCAAGTAGTGGCGAGCGAACGCGCAAGAGCCCAAACCCACTTAGTTAAGGCTAATTGGGGGTTATAGGACTACATAATCAAAACCAAAGACGATCTGAACGGTATGGGAAAGCCGGCCATAGCGGGTGATAGCCCCGTAAGAGAAGTTAGCGGAGAGAGGTAGTATCCTGAGTAGGGCGGGGTCGGAGACGCCCCGTTTGAATTTGCCGGCACCATCCGGTAAGGCTAAATACTCCTGAGAGACCGATAGTGAACCAGTACTGTGAAGGAAAGGTGAAAAGTACTCCGAACAGGAGGGTGAAAAGAGAACCTGAAACCATACGCTTACAAGCGGTCAGAGCCTCGTAATGGGGTGATGGCGTGCCTTTGCATAATGAGCCTACGAGTTACTGTCCCTGGCGAGGTTAAGTTCCTTGAAGGAATGCAGCCGGAGCGAAAGCGAGTCTGAATAGGGCGCATAGTCAGTGGTAGTAGACGCGAAACTTTGTGATCTACCCTTGGTCAGGATGAAGCCCCGTTAACCCGGGGTGGAGGTCCGAACTAGTAAACGTTGAAAAGTTTTTGGATGAACTGAGGGTAGGGGTGAAAGGCTAATCAAACTGAGAAATAGCTCGTACTCCCNGAAATGTTTTTAGGAACAGTGTGGAGGTTTNNGAGTTTAATAGAGGTAGAGCTACCAATTGGACTAGGNGGAGTCACATCCTACCAAATCCAGATGAACTCCGAATGCTATTAAATATACTCTGCAATGAGGGCATGGGTGCTAAGGTCCGTGTCCGAGAGGGAAAGAACCCAGACCTACAGCTAAGGTCCCAAAATCTATACTAAGTTGAACTAAGGCGGTTCAGTTGCTGAGACAGCCAGGAGGTTAGCTTGGAAGCAGCTATTCCTTTAAAGAGTGCGTAACAGCTCACTGGTCGAGCGACAGAGCATCGATAATAATCGGGCATCAAGTATAGTACCGAAGCTTAGGATCCCCGATGCAAATCGGGGTGGTAGGGAGCATTCTAACAGCGGAGAAGCTATCTGGTAATGGATGGTGGAGCGGTTAGAAAAGCAAATGTAGGCATAAGTAACGATAAGGCAGGTGAGAACCCTGCCCACCGATAGACTAAGGTTTCCGCGGCAATGTCAATCAGCCGCGGGTAAGTCGGGACCTAAGGCGAATCCGAAAGGAGTAGTCGATGGCCAACCGGTTAATATTCCGGTACTACCGTAATGAGCGATGTGGTGAAGGAGGAGTGAAAGCTCCGCGTTCAGACGAAATTGGACGTTAAAAGGCGTAGGTATAGGCAGTGTAGGCAAATCCGCACAGCTTGCTGAAACCCAACAGTACCAGGAGGCTTCGGCCGAATGGATAGAGAGCGTAAGCAGACTTCCGAGAAAACCCGCTAAGCATATTGTTATGGTACCCGTACCGCAAACCGACACAGGTAGTCAAGTAGAAGATACTAAGGTGCTCGAGTGAATCATGGCTAAGGAACTCGGCAAATTAATCCTGTAACTTCGGGAGAAGGGATGCCTAGTTTGTAGCAATACAAAAAGGTCGCAGAGAAATGGCCCAGGCGACTGTTTAACAAAAACACATGGCTTTGCGAAATCGCAAGATGAAGTATAAGGCCTGACACCTGCCCGGTGCTGGAAGGTTAAGGGGGACGTTAGTGGGAAACTGCGAAGCGTTGAACTGAAGCCCCAGTAAACGGCGGCCGTAACTATAACGGTCCTAAGGTAGCGAAATTCCTTGTCGGGTAAGTTCCGACCTGCACGAATGGTGTAACGATCTGGGCACTGTCTCAGCCATGAGCTCGGTGAAATTGTAGTCACGGTGAAGATGCCGTGTACCCGTCACGGGACGGAAAGACCCCATGCACCTTTACTATAGCTTCACATTGGCATTGGGAGAATGATGTGTAGGATAGGTGGGAGNGCGTTGATCCAGGGCCGCTAGGTTTTGGGAGCCAACGGTGAAATACCACCCTTTATTTTCTTGATTCCTAATCCCGCAAAAGCGGGAGACATTGTGTGGTGGGTAGTTTGACTGGGGTGGTCGCCTCCGAAAGTGTATCGGAGGCTTTCAAAGGTATGCTCAGTACGGTTGGTAATCGTATGTGGAGTGCAATAGCATAAGCATGCTTGACTGTGAGACTGACGAGTCGAGCAGGGACGAAAGTTGGATATAGTGATCCGGTGGTTCTGCATGGAAGGGCCATCGCTCAAAGGATAAAAGGTACGCTGGGGATAACAGGCTGATCTCCCNCAAGAGCTCATATCGACGGGGAGGTTTGGCACCTCGATGTCGGCTCGTCACATCCTGGGGCTGGAGAAGGTCCCAAGGGTTAGGCTGTTCGCCTATTAAAGTGGCACGCGAGCTGGGTTCAGAACGTCGTGAGACAGTTCGGTCCCTATCTGTGATGGGCGTAGGAAGTTTGAGAGGATCTGACCTTAGTACGAGAGGACCGGGTTGGACCAACCGCTGGTGTACCGGTTGTCGTGTCAGCGGCACGGCCGGGTAGCTATGTTGGGACGGGATAAGCGCTGAAAGCATCTAAGCGCGAAACCCACCTCGAGATGAGACTTCCATTAAGGGACGTCAGAGATGATGACGTTGATAGGCTGCAGGTGTAAAGTCAGAAATGGCAAAGCTGAGCAGTACTAATTACCCGTTCGCTTCAGAACAAACAAAAATCTATGTGCTCGTAACTTTTACTTTTAAACAACGGAAAAGATACTCTTTCATCAATGGTGTCAACGATATTGAAGAAGTCCATAGTTGATAGTCGATAGTCCATAGTAATATGTACCTCAGACCAGGAACTCAAGACTCAACGTTTTAAGGTGATCCCGATAGCGATCGGGACGGTGGGGATCAAAATCTCGACCAAACACCAAAGACATTAAGGTGACTATAGCGGTGGGGATCACCTCTTCCCATTCCGAACAGAGCAGTTAAGACCACCCGCGCTGATGGTACTAGGGTAAAACCGGGAGAGTAAGTCGTTGCCTATCTTTTTCAAAACCCATCCGGTATACCAGATGGGTTTTTTGTTGGGGGTGTGATGAGCCCTTCGCTCATTCCATAGATTTGATACTTGTGATTTACCCGATTGCTACTGTGTAGAGCGACTCAGGTGTTAAGTGGGTTTGTGCAAGTTTGTTTATTTCAGAGGGAGTTGTTTCTGAAATTTTGATAAAGATGTTATTGTAAAACCCAGGATTTAAATCATGTATCCTAATAGTTTTAACTTTTTCCATTACTGAGAATGGATTGGCGGTATCTAATTGCAATCCACCCAGTAAATGATTACAGGCGAGCATTAATTGNTCTTTTGAAACGGGTTTGTGACAAAGACGATTAACCTCATTCTTAATTTCTGAGATGGCCACNTCTCGATCTTGTTTATTTACATCTGTGCCGATCATAAAAACTGAATCGTTGGCTAATGGAGAAATGGACGAGTGGATACCATAAGTAAGTCCTCTCTCTTCTCTCAGGTTTTTCATCAACCGAGAGCCAAAGTATCCACCAAGAATATGATTAAGCAGAATAAGTTGGGGGTACTGGGGATGGCTCCTGTTTATGCTTCGTTTACCCAAGCGTAATGATGTTTGAATGCTCGCGGGGTTTTCTACTAATTGTACGGGCTGTTGGCCCATTGCGTTATAGTGTACTGGTTGAGGAAGTATTTGTGGCTGGAATTGACTTAAAGCATCTACCACCATGTTTTTNGCAGGAGCACTCAGTTTGCCGGTAATATAAACTTCGTACGGAGTAAATCTGCTTTTGAAATATTCGTGGAGAAGACCGGGGTTAATGGTATCCAAATGAGGCAGATCTAATGTTGCTCCGTAAGGATGTAGTTCTCCAAAAATATTTTTNCGGATGTTGCGGTTTGCGACAAAACTATTTTTCTCAAGGTTTAACTTCAGGTTTTGGCTGAAGATATCTTTTGCCTGACTGAGCTCATCAAGCGGGAAGGCAGGGTTTGTGACCAATTGGAAAAATAGGGGTAGTGTTTCAGTAACATTAGAGGCCAGTGAGTAAAGAGATACGCTTGTAAAGTCCAGGCCGGCACTAACTTCTACGGATGCACCAAAGAGATCGAACCAAGTAGCAATCTGGTAGGCAGTTTTTCGGGGNATGCCTTTATCTAACAGTTGGGCTGTGAAATGTGAGATTCCGGGAGTTGGTTCATACCATTTGCCGGATTTGAAAAGCAACTCTATCTTGATTACATCTTGCTGTACAATATCGAGGCAAACCAAGCTGCACCCATTGTGAAGCCTGGTTACTTCAGGCTCAGGAAGTTGGAAAGTTTTTAATGCTGAGAATTGAGGAGTAGATTTTCTATCGAGCATTTAGATTAATCGGTAACAGAATCGGTTTCGCGGGTTTTGCTATCGAAGTTAAGCATAATGGTTAACCGTAATGTTTCGGCAAGTGCGTTTTCGCGTTTGTTTGTTGGTACCAGGTAAGCGACATCAAAACCAAAACGATTATGTCGGACTCCTAATCCGGCCGTCAGGTATTTTCTGTTTCCTTTATCCGCAGCTTCATGAAAGTAGCCCAGGCGTCCGGCAAATGTGCTGTTGTACCAATACTCAATTCCTGTTGAGGCCATGAACTCTCGAATTTCCTCTTTAAATCCACCGCTTGCATCGGTAAAGGATCCAAAAATACCACTAAGCAATGGTGTTGAATTATTTCGGGGTGGACTTGGTACTAAGAGTTTATTAAGATCAAGTGCAAAAGTAAGTTTGTTACGCGGATCAAGTTCCATGGTATAAGCTCCACCCATTCTTAAGTTAGTTGGAATGAAATCGCGGTTGTTGGCATCTGAATAAGAAATTTTTGCCCCCAGGTTGGTAATGGCTGCCCCTAACGATAGGGTTGCATTTCGGGAAGTTAGTGGCCGGGTATAATAAATGCCCATATCCACGGCAACGGAATTACCTGGCCGGGCATCTATGTTTCCGGTTGATAAGGCACCGGTAAGATTGGAGTGGATATAACGAAGTGCTCCACCCAATGCAATTTCTTCGGTAAGTAAGCGCGAATAGGTAACATCAAAAGAGAACTCGCGTGGATTAAAACGGCCCAGGTCTTCCGCGCTTACTCCACGAAACTGGATTTCGCCAAGGTCGAAGTATTTCATAGAGGCTGCTACGGTTTGCTCGCGGCCAATTTTATAGAAGCCCGATAGGTAAAACACATACATATCGTTAATGATTTTACCAAGCCAGGGTGTGTATGAACCAGAAACTCCATAACCCAATCCATTATCGATAAAGGCAAGTTTGCCTGCATTCCAATACGCAGAGTTTACATCGGCAGAGGTGGCCACCCCACATCGCCCATGCCGGCAGCGCGCATCGGGTGTTATTGTAAGAAAGGGCACTGCGGTAGTAATTACCCGGTTGGTACTGTCTTGTCCAATTAAAGTACCCTGGGCAAAACCTAATGTGGTTGTGAAAATAAAAAGACCAGCAGACTTAACTTATTCATACTCAAGTTCTAAGCGGTAAAGGTAGTTAATTAAGCACAATTAGCTTGGTAAATTGCTCATTTTCGAGCCATCCAGTAAAGAACGAACAGATAGTTTACCCACATATATACCCGGCCTAATTTTGTTCCGGAGGCAGAGCGTCCGTTCCATTCTGTAAGAGTAACCCGGTATTGACTGGCCAAGACTTCAAAATGCTGCTCCAGTATTTTGTTGCCGGCCAAATCAATAATACATACCCATACTTCCAGATCTTCGCCAGGCCGGGTGTGGGTAAACTCCAGGGTTGTGTTCTCTTCAAAGGGGTTTGGATAGTTCAGGAATTTTTCTATTTCGATGCGAGTGCCATCGGTAACCACAAAGGGTACAGTTGCCGTGTTTGTATTGTTATGTGTATCGGATGCGGTTAAGGTTAGGGTATGTTTTCCTTTTTCTAATCCATCCAGCGGATAAATTAGCATACCCTTTTGGTAAGAATCAGCAAGGGTAAGGTAGTAATCATTGATATTTTGTGAGGGGCCATCATCCAGCGAAAAATGGATTTCTTTCCCTTCCGGGGAGTTGGAGATGTTAATTCCGTTTTCATCAGTAAGGAGGGCAACTATTTTGGTAGATGGCCCTACAACCCCACCCGAAACAAAAGTGGTATCGCCCATGAATAATCTAATTTGGGGAGGTGTTGTATCGGGCAAGGCGGTATTATCTAACCCGCCTACATTTTGTGTGGAGTAGCCACTTGCTAACATATTATTCGCGTAAGCAAAACCTGTGAGGGTACCTACTGAACTATTGGCCGGAACATTTTTAGTTAATATAAAACTGGATTCGAACAGTCCTTGTGTTACCGATGTTTGTCCCGGTATAATGTATTTGATAATTCAGAATAACTGAAAGGGGTGTTTTCATCGCCTCTTGTACTTTGTGTAACGGGTTCATCAAATAAAGAGAGTAACAGATTGCCCTGGAAGGTCTGGTTGGTGATGCCTCCATTTTCGATATGACCTTTTACGGTAATTTCAGAAAGCCCGGTAAGCGTAGTGGAACCAGAAGCGGTAGTAATTTCATCGAATACAACTTCGTTTTGAGGTAATGCCAGTTTCATACTGGGATCGGCCAGCAAAGAAAAATTGCGATTGGCAATACCGCTGGTGCTGTTGTTTTTGTAGTACGAAATGTGGTGCCGAGGTCGTGATATTGATCATTATCTTTAGTAAATAAAGCTTCATAAAAGCCTGGTTCAAAGTAAAGTTTGTACTGGAATTTACAGGACGTGCAGAAGTAACCAGGCCAATGCTTCCACCATTTTGTTGCAGCAACGTTAGTTCACCGCTTGTAATCTGCAAAGGGTCATCATGGCGGCCAAACTCGCAGGTTGCGGTAACAAACAATGGATATTGCTGTTTGTTTTTCCAACTCTTCACCATCACCTCGTCCAGAATGCGTTCGTCCATCCACACCCGTTCGGAACCGTGTCCTGTAAAATTTACAATTAATGCTCCTTTGCGGATGGCGAGGTCTAGTGCTTTGGCAGCATCCGGGCTTGTTTGGCCACTGGCACGGGTAATTTGTTCATAGGAATCTACAAAGAACCTGCGTGTGGTTATGGCCGGATAAGTTTGTTCTACATATGTTGCCAGTTGGTTGGCTTGCGAATGATGAATATTAAAATCGCCATCATCCGCAACAAANNAAGAATATGGTTTTGCCAGGCGCCTGCACTTTGGGTGTCGTATTCAATTAATTTATCTACCACTATTCCGGCTTCTGCAATATTTTTAACGGGTAGGCGGCCAATGCCCAGGTCCAGTGTGTGGGGTTGTGCAGGTGATTCAAACCACTCACCCTCGCTCTCATCCATAAAAACATAGTAGTCGTCAGACGAATAAGTTTCCAGTGGGCTTAAGGAGTTGCGTGATTGGTAAATAGGAACAAAGTTGGAGTTGTTAAAAACACGATTTTTGTAATCATAAGAGCCGCGCCCGAAGATCAATACATTTTGAAGTGCGGAGCCAGGTTGCAGATAGTAGCTTCGAATAAAATCGCGGATAGCAGTAAAATCCTGTTTTCCGCCTGCATACTCCTGGTAGATTTTATCTACGGTAACAACCGCAACTGCAATGCCTTGCTGCTGACGGTGGTTGGCTAATCGTTGTGCTTCTGCCATGAGGTTAACATGCGTGATGATTAACAACTCAGGAGCTGTGCTTCCGCGCAGGTTCTGGTTTAACACGGGGCCTTCAAAGGCAGGNGGAGCGAGTTGCGCTGGATGAATGGCAACGAAGGTGTGTAGGGTTTGGGAAGGTGTTGCAAAATTTATCTTACCGGATGTTTGTGTGAATACTTGTTGTATAACCTCTTCCGGATCGGTAACATCCCAAATTTGCATGTCGGCAGTTGCATTAGAAATTTCGTAAGCAGCGGATGGGGCTTCAATACTTTCGGCTGAACGAAAAATTATTTGAGAAGAACGCATGGCCAGTTTTCTCGAAAATGTGAGTAGTAAAAAATCAAGGTATCCTACCGACAGNCCGGGTGAACCTTTTGTGAATTGATAGCGCACATCTTGATTCAGGCTGGTACTGGCACCAATGGCAGTTGAATTTAGAACAACAGTATCTGCTTTTACAATTCCTTTTACACCATAACGTGTATTGGGAATTGCTTCAATGGCCTGGGTTAACACCGTATTGTTGTTATAGGCTACGGTAAACGATGAGGGTGTAATTGATTGGGCCATTACGTGCGACACTAATTTTACTTGCGTGTTATCTAAAATGTCACTTACCTCAAACCGGATGGTAGCCGTGGTGCTTGCGTCAAATTGTTCGCCAAACCATTGGCGGCCTGACTTTAGCAGGTTGTATTTTTCGGTTTCGTAAAACCCCATATCCTGATAGGAAGTAATCAGCGGATGCGTGCCGGTTATGCTTTCGCGGGTTGTGATGCGTTTACCTGCTTCGGTACCGATAGTAAGGAAATAATAATTTTTGTCGGTAAATAAATTATGCTCGTATTCAAAAATCTGTTTTTGCAAATTGTATTGGTGGCGGTCGGGTCCTTGTGCAAANAACAGAATAACATCGTTGGTATTAAAGCGTCCGTCTTGTTGCCCGGTAACCTGTATGGCGATTTGTGTCAGATCGCTTTTGCGGGGTTTGCTATTAGCCTGGGGTAGCATACCGGGTTGGCCGGTGTAAATCTGAATATTCCGGGGATCAATTTGATCGGGGTTAATGCCTGCCTGCCGCAGCAAGTCATAATTAATTTGTACCACACCATCAGTTTTAACAGAAAACTTATACCAGTTTCCGGAACTTAAAACGGAATTGGATTGGGCCATGGAATGGGTTACTACCATCAANAGGATTAAGCAAATAGCCAATCTGATTGTGGACATCGTTATTTTTTTCTACACCTGCCAATCGCGAAATTAACGAGACTCCTATATAGAATAGTATAATGAATGGTATTGCCCGGCATGGAGGGCAAGTAATAACAATACCGAAATACCCAAAAAGGTAAACCGGAGTTGATTCCCTTGCCACCGAAAGGTTTTGAATTTTAATGCAAATAAGGGTAGTGGGGCAACCAGCAGCAGGGAGCACACAATTGCAATAGCGGCCAATGCATACGGTGAAAACACAGCATGGCGAATGGCTTCGGGCAAAAATGGTAAGGCTGATAGAAATAACGCATTGGCTGGTGTAGGCACACCAATAAACGAATCGGTTTGGTTGGTGTCGATATTAAACTTAGCCAGACGCAATGCAGAGAAAACAGCAATAAGCAAAGCAATGTAGGGCAGGTATAAGGGTGTGTTGGGGTCAATCCAGGTATAGACAGCCAGCGCAGGAAGCACACCAAAACTCACTACATCGGCAAGCGAATCAAGTTCTTTGCCAATGGGTGACGATACTTTGAGTAGCCGGGCAGCAAAGCCGTCTAAAAATCGAACACGCAGGCAGCCCAGATAAAGTAAGCGGGTTCAAGCTTGTTAGTAAATAAACTGATAATACCAAGGCAACCACAAATCAGGTTGCTGCAGGTTAATGCATTGGGGATGTGGCGTAGCAAACTCATCTGGTAACGGATATTGCACAGAATGGATTTGATATTTTNTCTTCGCCAACCGTAGTAGTATTTCCGTGGCCNGGATACACAACCGTTTCATCTGGTAATACAAAAACCTTTTGGCGGATACTCTGAATAAGTGTATTGTGATCGCCACCGGGTAAATCCGTACGTCCAATACTATTTTCAAACAGAACATCGCCACTTAGCAGCGAATTTGTTTGGGCCTGGTAAAATCCGATATGCCCCGGTGCATGGCCAGGCAANAAGAGTACCTGCAACTTTGTGTTTCCAAACGAAACCCAGTCACCTTCTTTCAGAAACCGATCGGGCAATGCCTCCTGGTACGTGGCAAACCCGTAGTTTGAGGCATAACTTTTTACGGCTTTTAAAACGGGTAATTCTTTNTCGTGAATTAANAAGGGTACGTTGTATTTAGATTTTACAAAATCATTACCTAATACATGATCGATGTGACAATGGGTGTTGAGCAACAACTTTACTGTAAGTTTGTTGTGATCGATAAACTGACTTAGGGCCGTTTTTTCATGGGCCTGGTAACAACCCGGATCGATAATGGCGGCTTCACCACTTTCATCATACACTACAAACGTGTTTTCCTGAAAGGGGTTGAAGGTGAAGGTTTGAATTTTCATCATTCTGTAAAAGTAAGGCTTTTGCTAAAATTTGATGGAAAGCTTAGTGGACGGGTGTAATTTTAAAGCATAATAAAAATGATGATTGATTACCTGATAGTAGGGCAAGGATTGGCGGGCTCGTGTCTGGCCTGGCAGCTGGTGCAGCGCGGCAAGCGTGTAATAGTCATTGATAAACCAGAAAAAACCGTAGTTCGATGATAGCCGCGGGGTTGTTCAACCCTGTAACCGGAAAGCGGATGACCCGAACGTGGCTGGCAGAAACTCTCTTTCAAAATGTGTTTGAGTTTTACCCGGAGGTTGAGCGCGTGTTAAAGCAGAAATTTTTTTACCCCACGCCCTTGTACCGGCCATTCTTGTCGGTGCAGGAACAAAACGAATGGATGGGTTACAGTGCATCGCCTCAGAGTCAAAAATTTATTGCGGCTATTCATACCAAAAGTGCATATGGCGATCAGGTACATGATGATTTCGGAGGCCTGGTAGCCAATCAATGTGGCTATGTGGATGTGCCGGTTNTTNTAAGCAGCGTGCGCACCTGGTTAAGCGAAAAGGGTTTTTTGGATGAATGGTTTGACGAATCGCACGTGCAGCTTGGCGCGGAGGAGATATCGTATAAGCAATGGAAAGCCAGCGCCATAATATTTTGCACGGGTACTTCGGCAAGCCGGCTTTGGAAAGCCCTACCCGTAAAACCCTTGAAAGGAGAGACTTTAACGATTAAAATGGAAACAGCTCTCAAACTGATTTATAATCGGGGTGTTNTTATTGTGCCATCGGCTACCTCTCACTACAAAGTGGGGGCAACTTACGAGGTTCAACAATTAACCGAGGCAATTACAGACCGCGCCCGTATTGAGCTTGAGGTGGGTGTTGGCAGTTTGCTTAAGTTACCTTTCCAAACCGTGGCGCAGGATTGGGGTATGCGGCCAACCTCACCCGACAGAAGGCCCATGCTGGGCAGGCATCCGGATTTCAAAAATGTTATTATTTTTAATGGTTTGGGCACAAAAGGTGTAAGCCTGGCACCTTATTTTGCAGGTCATTTGGCCCATTGGCTTACCGATGCTGCTGAAATTATGGCCGCAGTAAATATTAACAGGTTTAAAGCGTTATATTCGAAATCTTAGAGGGAACGTATGCGAGTGTTTCGGGTTGTATTTCTGGTATTGATAGCAGGAATTTGGGTTAAAGCAGTACAGGCGCAGCATGCCTATGAGCGTTTTGGANAAAACCGGATTCAGTACAAGCAGTTTCGCTGGAACTACCTAAGTTCAGAAAACTTCGATGTGTACTATTATGACGATCGCAAGCGCATCGCACAGGAATCGCTCGATTACCTGGAGAAAGAGTTTGACCGGATTACAGACCTTATCGGGTTTTACCCCTATCAAAAAACCAAAGTTTTCTTGTATAACTCGGTAGCTGATCTGCAACAGAGCAATATTGGGCTGGATAAACAACAATTCAGTGCCGGAGGCGAAACAGAATTTGTGAAGCCATATATAGAAGTAGCGCACNCGGGTACAGTTGAAGAGTTTAAGGAAGAACTCATTCACAAATTTTCCGGCCTGATGCTGAACGAGATGATGTTTGGTGGTAGTTTGAAGGACATGTTCCAAAATGCGGTGCTGCTTAACCTGCCCGATTGGTTTGTGGATGGGGCAGCCCTTTATGTTGCCAAAGGGTGGAATGATGAAATGGATGATTTTGTGCGGCAAATAATGACTGAAAAGAAAGCCAACAAAGCATTGCGTATGACCGGCCCCGAGGCTGCACTGGTAGGGCAATCCATCTGGAATTATATAGTAGAAAAATACGGAAAGAGCTCCATCAACAACATACTTAATTATACACGCATTATTCGGAATGAAGAGCGAAGTGTATTGATTACGCTGGGTATTCCTTTTAAANAACTAATGACCGACTGGAAAAGTTATTATGGCGATATGGAGAAGCGGGTAGCCCAGAGTTATACTGCGCCCAGTGACTCAACCCGATTCAGCGCGAGGCATCGGAAGTCGGTTGTATTTACTACAGTGAAAATTAGCCCCGATGGAAAGAAAGTTGCTTACGCAGAAAATGATCGTGGAAAATTTACGGTAAAAGTAAGATCGCTGGAAAACGGCCAGGAAACTGTTATTCTGAATGGAGGCAACAAGGTGATTAAACAATCGGTAGATTATAACATACCCTTGCTTAGTTGGTCTGATGCCAACACGCTGGGTGTAATTGGTGTTAAAAATGGTCAGTATGTTNTTTGGTTATACGATCTGCTTACAAAAAGCAAGTTGCCGCGCGAGCTTGACCGTTTCAGCAATGTGCGCAGTTTTGATTTCTCCGGCAATGGCCGGTTGGCGGTATTAAGTGCCGATTTGAATGGACAGAATGATTTATTTCTGATTAGCAGCCGAAGAGACAGAACCCGCAGATTGACAAACGATATTTATGATGATCTTGATCCATCGTTTATACCCAATAGCAACACCGTGGTGTTTAGTTCAAACCGTGTAACCGATTCCATTGCCAGTAATGTGCGTGGGTATGATAAGTCAACCACTAATTACAACCTGTTCCTTTTCAGCCTGGACACCACCACCACTACGGTTACCCGCGTTACCAATACCTTAAGTAAAAATTTTAAGCCCAAAGCATTAGATGAAGATAATTTCTTTTACCTGAGCGATCAGCGGGGTATTGTAAATCTGTTTCGCTACAATCGTAAAACCGGTATTTATTCCCAGTTGTCAAACTACAACTCGAGTATCCGCGATTATGATTTGAACTTTGCCAGCCAGACATTGGCTATGGTTACTATGCAGGAATTGGGTGAGGATATATTCAGAATAAATGGATTTAACACCGAACGTCAGATTTTTACTCCGGCATCGCGCAGGCGTGAGGTACAACAGGCAAAATCGCTTACAGAAAAACGGAAACCCGAGCAACCGAAAAACATGTCGATTAAAGATTTGATTAACGCAAGGCTAAAAGAAAAGACTGATACGGCACAAAAGCACCNNCCCCAACCAACAGTTAAACCGGATTCCGCCCAAACTAAAGGAGTTATTGATACGGATGATTACACATTTGAGGAACCGGTTAAAGCCGATACCATAAAACCACAAGGTGCCAAACCACTAAACACCAACGATTATGTGTTTGAGGATGAAGTGTTGAAAGCACAGCAACCCAGCGAAACATTTTTAACACGGTACATGAAGGCACGGGATGCAAGCAGAGTTACGGGTCCTTTTCCCTATTTGCCGAAATTCAGTTACGAAACCTTTGCTACTAATTTTGTAATTGATCCGCTGCGCGGATTCAGTATGAAATTAGAAACCCAGATGAATGATATGCTGGAAAACTTCCGATTGATAGGAGGCCTGCAAACTGCGTTCGATTTTAAGAGTGGCGATGTATGGGGCGAATTTCAGTATCTGCCTTATCGTATCGATTACAGTGTGCGCTTTGATCGTAATGTGATTTTCTGGGAAACCAATGCCTCCAGTGCGTTAGATGTTGAAGAGCAAAAATATTCTTTTCAAAAAATTGAAGTGGGTGCATCCATGCCGCTTTCAATACGCACCCGGNTTTCTGTTAAACCATTTGTGGGCTTTACCCAGTTTGTTGACAGGGGATATGTTATTCCGCAAGACACCATACCTACCTTTTTACCTTCGCAGCGACAGGTTTATGCGGGAGCCCGTGCCGAACTGGTATATGATAATTCCCTTACAACAGACATGAACATTATTGAGGGTACGCGTGGTAAGTTAAGTGTTGTGCATTATGAAGCCGTTGGAAACTCTTCAAAGAGTTTCTCGCAGGCATCGTTAGATGTACGGCACTATCAGAAAATCTATCGGGAAATAGTAGTTGCGGTGCGTGGATTTGCCGGAACCTTTNTTGGCAATTCACCTAAANAATATTTGTTAGGAGGTATGGATAACTGGGCATTCAACCGAATTAATTATTCGGGTCTTCAGAATCCGCTTCGGGGTTCACAAGGAGCCTTCAATGAAAATCTTCTCTTCTCAGAATTTGCCACCAGTTTACGGGGTTTTGATTATGCTACGTTGTATGGAAATAGCGTGGCTATTGGTAATGTTGAGNTGAGAGTTCCACTTATCAGGGCATTAAGTAATGGCCCCATTACTTCAAATNTTTTCCGTAACCTGCAGTTTACTGCGTTTTATGATATTGGTACGAGTNGGACTGGCGCGATACCCATCAACTCGCGCAATAGTACGCGCAAGCGGGTTGTGCCGGAGGAAACCACCGGATCGGGCAGCCCTTTTGTGATTGAGATTAATGAATACCTTAACCCCTGGCTTTATAGTTATGGTTTAGGCCTTCGCACCATGATGTTTGGGTACTACATGAAATTTGATCTGGCCTGGCCGGTTGAAAACTACCGGGTAAATAACCCACGTTTGTCTGTTACGTTGGGTTTCGATTTCTGATTATTGCTTACTTTACGGTAATATCAAAAACGGATACCTTGTAAAGGGTTGAAGCAATTACATTATGATTAAATCTATGACTGGCTTTGGACAAGCCACCTCAAATTTGGGCGATGGAATACTTTCTATTGAAGTAAAAAGCCTGAATTCAAAATTTCTGGACCTGAACATACGCATGCCAAAGAAATTCTCAGAAAAAGAATTGNGGCTGCGTAATCTCATTGCCGACAAATTAGAACGCGGAAAGGTTTCGCTTAGTATTGAGTTACAGCCGGGGCCCAGGCTCGAGATAAAGCAACAGTATAACGAAGCCTTATTCGTGTCTTATTATAACGAGTTAAAACGGCTGGCAGAGCAGGTAAAGGCCCCCACGGAAGGATTGTTCCAGGTAGCACTCAATTCGCCCGATGTGGTTCAGAATAATAGCCGCGAAGAGTTAGACCCGGCCGAGTGGGAGGGTGTGCTTTCGTTATTGGATGAAGCCATTCGTCAATGCGATCAATTCCGGGCAACCGAAGGCAAGGTACTGGAGGGCAAACTCGGTTCGTACATCGAAAACATTCGCCAGGGGCTGTTGCAGGTGGAGGCGGTGGATCCAAAACGAGTTGAANAAATCAGAGCCCGGATAAAGGGCAACATAACGGATNTTTTTGGAAGCGAAGGATTTGATACCAATAGACTGGAGCAGGAAATTATTTTTTATATCGAAAAACTTGACATTCATGAAGAACGCGTGCGCCTGAAAACCCATCTTGATTATNTTTTGAAAGTGATTGGCGAAAAGCAATCGCCCGGAAAGAAGCTAGGATTTCTTTCTCAGGAAATTGGCCGCGAGATTAATACCATTGGCAGCAAGGCCAACGATGCGGAAATGCAAAAGCATGTTGTGTTGATGAAGGAAGAACTTGAANAANTAAAGGAGCAACTAAATAACGTGTTGTAGCACCAGCCGGTAGTTTCATACAAACAGATTTCCTTTCAGAAATAGGCAAACAAAAATTTAGCATAAAGAGATAATGATCAGGAAATCAAGCCCAAGCCTGTTTCAAACTATTTTTCTTGTTTATATAATTGGTTTTTGCCTGAATAATTTTTGCGTTGTATCGGTTTTATTTTGTTGATTCGCACCCCAACATAAAAAATGGTGTACATGAATTTGCCAGAGCAAAAATTTCTGAAGAACTAAATCTTACCCTTACCAGATTAGCCGTGTTATTGAGTTGCTGAATGGCGGAGCTACGATTCCGTTTATAGCACGCTATCGCAAAGAAGTTACCGGTAGCTTGGATGAAGTTGTACTAACCACCATCCGCGATCGCCACGAGCAGTTGATGGAGTTGGAAAACGGAGAGAGTCTATTCTGGCCTCAATAGAAAAACAACAAAAACTTACACCCGAACTGGCGGGAGCAATCGCGCAGGCCGAAACCTTAAATGAACTGGAAGATATTTACCTGCCATATAAGCCAAAGCGAAAAACGCGTGCAAGCATGGCCAAGGAAAAGGGGCTTGAGCCATTGGCCCAGGTGATGTTCGAACAAAACCAAGCTGACATAAATACGTTGGCGGCCACTTTTATTAATGCTGAAAAAGGTGTAGCAACAGAACAAGAAGCCCTGGATGGCGCACGCGATATTATAGCTGAATGGATAAATGAAAATCAGGAATCCAGGCAAAAGATAAGAGAATTGTTTTGGTCTGAAGGAGTGATTGAGGCAATGGTGATCAAGTCAAAAGCTGAAAATGAAGAGGCTCAAAAGTTTAAAGATTACTTTGATTGGAAAGAACCGATTCAAAAAACGCCATCGCACCGGTTGCTGGCAATGCGCAGGGCCGAGAAAGAAGGTTTTATAACTCTGAATATTGAACCGGCAGAAGAACACGCGATTGCATTACTTGAAAAGCAGTTTGTANAAGGTACTTCGAAAACCAGCGAGCAGGTTTCGATGGCAGTAAAAGATTCCTATAAGCGTTTATTGAAACCTTCACTCGAAACTGAAATTCGGGTGGAGAGTAAAATGAAAGCGGACACGGATGCCATCCAGGTGTTTGCTGCCAATCTANAANAACTTTTGCTCGCATCGCCATTAGGCAAGAAAAGAGTGTTGGCACTTGATCCGGGTTTTCGTACCGGCACCAAATTGGTTTGTTTGGATGAACAAGGTGCGCTGTTGTTCGATACCGTTCTTTATCAGAATGAACCACAACGTGAAACGGCCAAGTCTGCAACCATTGTATTAGGGCTGTGCGATCGGTTTAAGATTGAAGCCATTGCTATTGGTAATGGAACAGCCAGCCGCGAAACGGAAGCATTTATAAAAAGTATTGGATTGCCGAAAGACATCTTAATTGTGATGGTGAACGAGAGTGGTGCATCGGTTTATTCGGCATCGGAAGTAGCGCGCGAGGAATTCCCCAACCACGATGTTACTGTGCGGNGGNCGGTTTCCATTGGCCGAAGGTTGAAAGACCCATTGGCTGAACTGGTTAAAATAGATCCGAAATCAATCGGTGTGGGGCAATATCAACACGATGTAGATCAAATTAAACTAAAAGCAGGGCTTGATGATGTGGTGATAAGTTGTGTAAACTCGGTAGGCGTAGAACTAAACACAGCCAGCAAAGAATTACTAACGTATGTGTCGGGCCTTGGGCCCCAATTGGCAAAAAGTATTGTGGAGTATCGCAACCAGCATGGCGCATTCGAAGATCGCCAGGCATTATTGAAAGTTCCTCGCCTGGGAGAAAAAGCTTTTGAGCAATGCGCGGGCTTTNTGCGCATCCGCGATTCTAAAAATCCGCTGGATGCAAGTGGTGTGCACCCGGAACGGTATGAATTGGTACAACGATTTGCAGCAGATTTAGGCTGTACCATTAAAGATTTAATGACTAGTGCCGAGCTGCGCAAANAACTTGATCTTAAANAATATATTTCAGATACCGTAGGCTTGCCAACGCTTACTGATATATTAACAGAACTTGAAAAACCCGGTCGCGACCCGCGCGAAAAGTTTGAAGTGTTTGAGTTTGCGGAGNGGGTGCATGAAATTAAAGATTTGAAAATTGGAATGAAGCTTCCAGGCATTGTTACAAACGTAACGGCCTTTGGTGCGTTTGTAGATGTTGGCGTGCACCAGGATGGATTAGTGCACATCAGCCATTTAAGCGATAAGTTTATAAAGGACCCCAACCGCGTGGTGGCAGTACAACAAAAGGTGCATGTAACGGTGGTGGAGGTTGATATTCCGCGCAAGCGTATTGCTTTGTCGATGAAAAGTGATCCGTTTGGAACCACTCTCGCAGCAAACCCACCGCGTCAAGAACGATCCTCTAAGCCGAAGTTGCCAGGAAAAGTGGCTGAATCGATGGAGGATAAACTGGCGGCACTGCGCGATAAGTTTAAACGTTAATACAAACAATTGCGTTACGTGCGAACGAGTAGCTGAGGAATCCCCTCTGAAAATAGTTTGAATAAGCTCAAAGAAACGGGCTGCTTCTTTGAAGCAGCCCGAATGATCAGTCATAAAGTTTTTACTTTGTTCCTGGATTATCCTTAGCTAACTCAGCCATAAGTGCATCATATTTGCTTTTCAGTTCAGCGTCTGCGCTCAAGGCTTTCCGAACTTTGTTAAAGGTAGAGGCACCAACATAATCTTTCGCAAGGCTTTGTACGGCCGCATTGATTTGCACGGTTGCCGAATCACGTTTTACGGCAAGTTCTTTAACAAACGCAACTTCTTCGGGAGTAGCCTTCGCTTCGGCTAACTTAGTTTCATCAGCAATAATTTTTGAAATTTCATTATAACGAGCCGCTGTCACTACCTTGTTATCTCTCACCAGCTCGGTAATCATTTCTTTAACTTCGGCCGACATCTCATTGATGGAATCCATGGCCGTAGCGTACTTTGTTAATTCTTCTTGAGTAACAGTAGCTTCCTGTGCAAACGAAACAATACTCATCAGGAACAGGAATGAGATTAGAAAGATTGACTTCATAGTAGGTTGGTTATAGTTTATAAGGTTGTTAAGCCTGCATTATAACTCCCTTTAACCGATAACGCAAGGAAAATATCTTAAAGGATTATGATTGGATGTTAATTTGCGACTCGGAAGCGGGCAATTACTCTATCATCCTGTAAAAGCATTAGTTCGTGTCCTTCAATTTTGTATTGATTTATTTTNTGCAAACTTTGGAAAAATGCGGTTTCAACTTCCATGCTATCATGGCAGTACATATGGGTAGCTGCCATGTTGTTGAGTTTTAGTTTTTGACCCGTAGATTCATAAGAGCCTCCTAATTGATTACAACCGCCAAAGCCGCTTACTACCATGCTTTTGGCAGCAAATACCAGGTAAGGTTTGTTCTCAAGTTCAATCGGTTTCTCATCCAGTTCAATCAGTGCCCAGCGGGTATCAACAAAACTTGCCGTTTTGGTTACCCCTACAACCTGGTTAATTCTATCAGACGGTTTGCAGGCTGCGGCTAAAATCCCAATTGTAAGAATATAGTTTATGTATTTTTCATGTGGATATAATTTTATACGAGGACGATGTGAGGTTAAGACTCAAACAGATTTAAAAATTCTTGTTTCTTGTTGGGCGATATTTCTAACTCCTGGTTGTTTTTCATAGTTACGTACCCCCTTTTCCCTTCGAATATCGTACCACAAAATCGGGATTAATGAGGTGCGACCGATGGATGCGGACGAACCGGTGTTCTTTCAAAATGTCTTCAAAGTATTTAAGTGTGCGGCAAATTAATAGTGGCTGGCCTCCCTCGAAATGAAATTTCGTAAAATTATCAGCGCCTTCGCAATATATAATAGAGTTGATGTTCACGATTTCAAAACCCTCTAATGTGGGCAGCATGATTTTTGATGCGTGCTGTTCTTTTTGTTTTCAAGTAATAACCGGGCGTGCTGCATGTAATTTTTTCAGTTCGTTCCACACGAATTTTTCAACAGCCTTCACCAATTCGTCAATATCAATCGGTTTTAACAAATAATAGGCAGCGCTTTGGTTTAATGCCTGGATCGCATAATTATCGAAGGCGGTTACGAAAATGGTTTCAAAGGTTACTTCTCCTACTTTGTCTAAAAGATCAAACCCATTGCCATACGGCATTTCAATATCCAGAAATACGATTTCCGGGTTGTGCTTTTTATTTCTTCAAGCCCGGTAGCTACTGATTCGCCAAAACCACACACGATAACATCCGGACAATATTTTTCAAATAGTTGGCCAGAATTTCACGGCTGTCCTTTTCGTCATCAACAATTATGGCCTTCATACGCTCGTGCTTTTTGTGGTTGGGATAAAGATTTGGACACGGGTACCGCTATCGTTTGGAAGATCTTCTATGGTTACCGTGTATTGGGTACGGTAAACGGTATTTATAATCTGCAATCGTTCCTGAATATTTTTCAATCCGGTTGAGTTATGTTTNTTCTGGTTTTCGGTTTTCAATTGAGCTGATTTGGAGCGGCCAATTCCATTGTCGGCAATATTCACCTGCATACCCTTNTGGGGTTTGTACAAATTCAATGANAGGGTGCCCTTGTCTTCTTTGTAACGCAATCCATGCCACACTGCGTTTTCAATATAAGGTTGTATGAGCATGGGCGGCAGTTGAATCGTTTCGCGGTTCAGGCTTTCATCAATCGAAATGGTGTATTCGAACTTATCGCGAAAGCGATAATGTTCCAGTTTAACATACAGTGAAATAATCTCTTCTTCCTTTTGCAGCGAGATGAAATCTTCCTGCGAGTTCTCAAGCACTAATCGCATGAGTTTGGAGAACTCCGATAAATATTTATTGGCAGATCGTTCGTCATTTTGTGAGATGAACTGGTTAACGGAATTAAGGGCGTTAAAAATAAAATGTGGATTCATCTGGCCGCGCAACGATTTTAATGCCAGCAATTGGTTGGCCCGTTTACTGGCCTGTGCATTTTTAAAGATGAAGTATGACGTAACCAGAATAATAGCGATAATGGCCAGCAGGGTATAAATAAGGAGTTGTTGCTGGTGCAGCAGGGTTTGTTCTTCGCGTTGGCCGGCTACAATTTCATTGCTTATGGTTTCAATTTCTTTNTGCTTGCGTAACAACTCGGCACGCTGGTGTTGATCCAATTGGCTTTGTTGTTCCTGCTGAATTACTGCTTCGCTGTACTTTTGATAAGCTCTCAGGGCATCATGGGGCCGGTTGTTGTTCTCATAAAGCGTGGCCAGGGTTAACCAGGCTGCAGCTTTTTCTTTTGGATTACGGATAGAATCGGCAATTATAACGGCATCTTTCAATTGCTGTATGGCCTCGTGGGTTTCGCCTTTGGCAGCCAGCGATTTGCTAAGCTGAATTTTGTCTTTTGAAACTTCGTCTAAATTTTTTGATTCCAGGTTAAAATCTATCGACTGATTGCGCAAGGTAATGTCTTCGTCATAGCGCTTCTGTTCACGCAGCACTTCTGAAATTTCTTCTTTTGTAGTTTTTAAGGCTTCCTGCTCTTTGGCGGGGGCCGCGTTTCCGGCTGCGCGTATGTTCTGTTGCGATGATTGGTAAAGTGTATTTGCCTGCTCAATGTTATTGGTGCGGGCATAAATTTTAGCTTTCTGATTTTGAACTTTCCCGATCAGCGCATCGCTCATTATCTTTTGGTTTGTGTTGATGCCTTCCAGAACAGCCAATGCCTGAGAGAAATCCCTNTGTTGATAATAAACTTCGGAAATATCCAATTGTACCTCGGTAGTTTCANNGGCTCTGCTTAATTTTAGCTGCAATATCTGATTGTAGTAGCTAAGGGCTTGTTCATAATTGCTCATCTTAAGATTGGTATTGCCAAGCCCACGTAGTGTGCGAATATACTCGGACGATGCAGAATATTTTACAGCTAATCGCTGATAAGCTTTGTTGAAGTTTTCCAGCGCCAGCACCCACTCATTGATTTGTCCATTTATTTCGCCCAGCAGTAAATAGCATTTTGCTTCATTAAACACATCGCCTTGTGCAAGGCTCATACCTAATGCCTCCTGCACCTTGCTTAGTGCCTGGGCAGGATTTGAGGTTTTAGCGGCCTCCGCATCGCGCAAAAGCTGTACGATGTTGCTTTGTGACGACCGGCTTTTATAGCTCTGATACGAGTCAGCTTTCTTTTCCTGCGCATGACAAACACTTGCCGCAGGAACCAATAACGGAAGTAAAAGAATCAGCAGTTTTTTCTTTACATGTCTCATCTTGAGTTATCAAAACGTATGTTTATCAACTTCAGGTTGGAAAGTTACTACAATAATTTTGTGTGGTTTTACAGGCACATACCCGATTTTGACTCGTTCACCCAGTCGCCCGGTTGTTTTACCCGTTGCGCAGGTGTATCCACTAAGTACAGGTACCCTGTGGCGATTTTACGCGTAAACTTTACCAAAAACTAAAACGCCATGAATACTTCAACAAACTTTGCAGGTAAGGTTAAGAACCGGGTGCTTGCGCTTNTTTTAGTGATTTTCTTTTTTAATCTCAGTGCTTTTGCTCCGGCCCCTCCGGCTAAGGATCAAAGCATTCAATTGGCCTTGTTGCTCGATACCAGCAACAGCATGGATGGACTGATTGACCAGGCCAAGTCGCAATTATGGAAAATTGTTAATGAATTGGCTGCAGCCAAGTGTGCCGATGGAAAGAAACCAAACATTAAGATAGCCTTGTATGAATATGGTAACGATGGGTTGCCTTCCTCAGAGGGCTACATTCGCCTCGTAAGCGGATTAACCGATGATCTGGACTTGATTTCCGAAAAACTTTTTGCCCTTTCTACCAATGGCGGTAATGAATATTGTGGCCAGGTAATCAATACTTCGTTAAAACAATTGGAGTGGAGTACTTCAGCCAATGATTTGAAAATGATTTTTATTGCCGGTAACGAGCCCTTTACACAGGGTCGTATTTCGTACCGCACGGCCAGTGCGTTAGCCCGCGAAAAAGGAGTAGTGGTAAATACTATTTTCTGTGGCCCTTACGAGGAAGGAGTTTCTACCAGTTGGAAAGACGGGGCCGATATTACCGGTGGTTCATACATGAGCATTGAGCAAAATCGCAGAACGGTGTATGTGCCTTCGCCTTATGATGACCGCATCAGTGCATTGAACGAAAAACTGAACAACACCTATGTGTACTATGGTAGCAGCGGAGCGTCTAAANAGNAACTGCAAGCACTACAAGACAGCAATGCCGGCAGCTATGGCGAAGCCAACAAAGTGGAGCGGGCCGTTTCCAAAAGTTCGCATGCGTATAAAAATTCAAGTTGGGATCTGGTGGATGCAGCAAAAGAAAATGAAGAGGTGGTTGCGAACGCAAAAGATGAGGACTTACCAAAAGAAATGAAGGGCATGACAACTGCACAACGCCAGGCCTACGTAAAAGAAAAGGCAACGGAGCGCAAGAAGATTCAGGACGAGATTCAGGCACTTAACAAAAAACGCCAGGAGTATATAATGGCCAACACACCAAAAGCGGAAAGCGACAATATGTTGGATGCGGTTATGATTAAAGCGGTGCGCGAAAAAGCAAAAACAAAAAATTTAAGCTTCTAAGTAAGCGGGTAGGGGAAGGGCTATCCAGGGGTTTGATCGGTAACGATTGACTTTCGGGATGGCCTCTTTCATTTTTCAACTATACGAAAACCAAATTTTGAGTTTAGATCTGCCCGGTTGACCCGACAGCTATTAGGTGTTTTATTCGCTTGTCTTTGTATCACACCGCCACCTCAAAACGCTCAGCCGATGCCCGCTTCATGTAATCATCATAGTCAAACGGAATGTCGCTATCGTTTAGCAGGCAACCATCAGGCAAAGTCGGGTAAATTTCTTCGTAGGTTTTAACTAAGTTCATAAACACACGTCTGTACACATGCGTGCGATTGATCTGATCAGGATGGTCTAACCCGGCAGCACCCATCAACTCTACAAAACTTTCTACAGTATGTTTATGGTAGTTGGCTACACGAACTGTTTTATCTTCCACCACCAGACCTTTCATAAAGTAAGGATCTTGAGTGGCTACACCCGTTGGGCAGGTGTTCTTATGGCACTCCAATGCCTGAATGCAGCCCAGGGCCATCATCATGGCACGGGCGCAATTGCAGGTATCTGCACCAAGGGCCATTGCCCGAAGAATATGAAAGCCGGTTAATATCTTTCCGGAAGCAATCAGTTTCATTTCATTGCGGATACCAAAACCACGCAACGCATTATCCGCGAAAGCGAGTGCGTCTAACATAGGCATACCTACGGAATTAGAAAATTCAGGAGGTGCTGCACCGGTTCCACCCTCGCCACCATCAATGGTAATGAAATCGGGATAAATTTTCAGTTGCGCCATTGCCTTGCAAATGGATAGAAACTCACCTTTGCGGCCGATACACAGTTTAAACCCAATTGGTTTGCCTCCGGATAGTTCCCGTAATCGCTTTACAAATTGAAGCAATTCGATGGGTGTGCTAAATGCGCTGTGGTAAGGTGGCGAAAANACAGTAGTGCCTGCTTTAACATGGCGGATAGCCGCAATTTCGGGTGTATTTTTCTTGCCCGGTAAAATTCCACCATGGCCAGGCTTGGCACCTTGCGATAGTTTAATCTCTACCATTTTTACACTGGCATGAGCCACATTCTTNTTAAAGGTTTCATCGCTAAAGTTCCCGTTGTCATCGCGTGCACCAAAGTAGCCGGTACCAATCTGCCACACTAAGTCGCCACCGGGTTGTAAATGGTAAGGACTTATGCCCCCTTCGCCTGTATTGTGCGCAAAGCCACCCATTTTGGCACCACCATTTAAAGCGAGCACGGCATTTTTGCTAAGCGACCCGAAACTCATGGCACTTATGTTCAATACACTCATGTCGTACGGTTGTTTGCACTCTTTTCCACCAACGCGTACGCGCGGGTTATGATCCAGCTTATGAAAATCTTTAGGTACGATGGAGTGTGTCATCCATTCGTAGCCTTCGGCATATACATTGAGTTGTGTACCGAAAGGAATAGTATCGGTTTGCCTTTTAGCCCGTTGGTAAATAACGGAGCGTTCGTTGCGATTGATGGGCGCCCCATCGGTATCGCTCTCTACAAAGTATTGTTGAATCTTTGGTCGTAAATCTTCAAACACATAGCGTAAACGACCCAACACCGGAAAATTTTTGCGAATGGATTGCCGGGGTTGCAGAATATCCTGTATGCCGAGCAGAATTACTGGACCTACCAGGATAAACAGGTACAAGGCATTGCGCCAGAAATAACTTAAAGTGAGAACAACGGCAACAGCCAGTACTGAATAAAGATAAAATGCGGGTCGCTTCATAGGTTTGAGATTAAAGACCGGATAAATTAGTGATTATCGAACAGGAATCAAACTTTGATTTTGCTACAGGACTCTCCTCATTAATTTTGGTGTCATTCCGGAGGAGCTAAGCAATTGCGTTTGAACTAAAATTTGGTTCCTTAATATCAAAGGAATTCAAGGTCTGGCGAATTCCGGAATCCCGTTTTTGAGGTACACTGATTTTTGATAATGTCTTTTACTTTAGCCGGGATCGAGGTTCGGGTTTTGGATCCAGAAGATCAGTATGGTTTTCCCGACCGCGATGACTTATACTTAGCGCGGTAATCCTCTGATACGTTACGCCACTTTCATCGCCACCAGGCCTTTACTTTTATGCAGGCGTATTTCAAAATGCTTTAGGATAAAATGATTCATCTTGTTTTCAGCAAGTCCTGTTTGCCCGTTTTCCGGAAGGAACACAGTAAGGGCCAATATTGCCTGCAAAAATAATTCGTGATTACAGAATTTTGTTGTCCATTCAACAAACGCTATTCCCCATTCGGACTTGTATTTATCGATGTGCTCGCGGCCATCCCATATAAATTCCAATTGATTTTCGCCATGCTTGAAGCGATATACGGCCGCCAGGTGTTGGTAAAAACTTTCGAGTGGTTTTGTGTTTTTAAGTTGAAACCGGCTAACCCGAAGTGTGAAATCGTCTTTTAACCCCAGGGGATTATGCTTATGCAGGTANGATACTTTTACTTGTTCGACAAGTTGTAGGAGCAGGTGCTGCCGAGAGTCTAACTGGGCTTCTTCAAGCAGGTAGTTTTTGTCTAGNCGGAAAAATTTTCGGATCACGCTGGGACAGAAGGTTTTACAAAAGTAAAAAGAAATCAGAATCAGACCACAGCAATCTGAAAAAATCGTGCTGATATTTTTATGAGGTTTGAAGTTTTGTTAGAAGGTACCGCTCTTCCTTAGCATCCATTTCATCAATGGCCCGCTGCTCATGCTGGTTACAAGTGCCATAATTACCAGAGAGACAAACACCCTTTCGTTGATCAATCCATTTTCTAAAGCAACCAACCCCAGGATGATTTCCATGGCTCCGCGGGCATTCATACCAAATGCGGCAGCCATGGATTCGCGCCAGCTAAATCCACCCAGGCGCGTGCCCCAGCCGCTACCCACAATTTTTCCCGCAAAGGCAATGGCGATGATGGCCAGTGTAAGGGTGAGATCAAAATTTTCAATAAAGTTTACTTTCAGGCCGATAGAAACAAAAAACAACGGGGCGAAAATGTTATTGATAAACTGATGCACAATTTCCTTGGCGCGCTCACTTAAATGCTCTGAATCGCCCAGCGCTACTCCTACAATAAAAGCCCCGAAGACGGCATGAATGCCAATGTACTCGGTAAAGGCTGCAGCAAANAAGCAAAGAGCCAATGCTAATGAAAGCAGGCCTCCGGGCCATGCTAATTTNTGATTTACCCAAGGCAAGCCACGATTAATAAACCAGCGCCCAACGGTAAGCATAGCAATGGTAAATCCAACAGTAAGCAGCACGGTATTCCACAACGACATGTTTTGTGATCCGCCAATCATACCCAACACCACCGAAAANATTAGCCAGCCAATCAAATCGTTTATCATAGCTGATGAAATAACCAGCATCCCCATGCGCGATTTAAAAATGTTCAGGTCCATAAGAATTCGTGCAATAACGGGTAGGGCAGTAATGGCCATGGAGGTGCCCATAAANAGTGAATAGGCGAGGTGCCTGGTTTCGTTGGTGCTTCCGAAAAANTCGGGAAGAAAGTAGGGAAACAGAAACCCAAAAGCGAAAGGAATGATTAACCCTAACGTGCTGGTGTAAAGGGCTTGTCTGCCTTGCTGTAAAACAATGTGCAAGTCAACCTCCAGGCCGGCAATAAACAAAAGCATAACTACGGCTGCCTGAACAAAACCATCAAGCACCAGCGAGGATGAACCAATGGGGAATAGTTGATGAAACCAATCGGGGTTAAGCATACCTAAAATGCTTGGCCCAAGAATTATTCCGGCTAATATTTCGCCTACTACCGCTGGTTGTTTAAGTTTTCGGGCAGCCTCGGCAAACAAACGGCCCATCAGCAGCATAACTCCGAGTNNTTGTATCAGCAAATTCATCACCTCGTGTTGGCCAAGTTTGTTCATTTTGATTTTCGGGGTTGAACCAACAGTACATTACACGGCAAATCGTTGAAGATATATTCCTGATCGTGTGGGAATACGCGGGTAAAAAGGAAAATTTACGACCCGGTGCGCCTAATATCAACAAGTCGGCTTCTTTGCTTTCGGCAAACCGGGCCAACTCATATCCGGCTTTGCCCGATACAATCTTGATGTTGATTTTATTNTTGCGATGCGGAATACGCGCCAGCATTTGCTCTACCACATCTATTTCCTGTTGCAGCATTTGTTGCTTTCGTTGGTTATACTCCGCCTCATTACATTGTTCATTGGCGGCAAGTGCAAGCCCTAATAATTTCAGCTCGCGCACAATATGTATCCACGAGTTTTCAGGTATGTTCCAGTGGCAGGCTGCCCAAATGGCTTCCTCAATGTATGGGCTGTCTTCCGCATTAACAACCACGTTCCGTATGGGTACTTCTTCTATGGAAGGGCGCGTAATCATTAATAGCGAACAATCGGCTTTGTGTAAAATTTTTCGCGCCACCGTGCCCAGGTAATGATTTAACAGGTTTTCTTTNTTCAGCGCTCCGGCCAGCAGCAAATCAATCTTTTCTTCTTTGCAGGCCGCCAAAATTTCCTTAACCGGGTCACCTTGTCTCCAAACTATTTTGACGGATTCTTTCGGAATACCGCTCGCTTCAAGTAAGGCCTCCGCTTTNTGGTCTTCCTCAGTTCCGTGGTTTCCGACATGAATAAGTACCAGGCGCGATGTAAATTGAATAACCAACCTCCCNGCTTCGGCCATCATGGCTGCGGTAGTAGGCGAAAAGGATATGGCTAAACCAATAACGTTAAACTGCATATAGTAAACATACTAAACCAATTAAGGTTTGGAGTGCTTAATTTCAGTTAATCTTTCTTAATTTCAAGTAAGTTTAGATTAATAATGAGAGGATTTCCGCATTTGCGTTGAGGATTACGTCTATGAGTCTGCAAAAATTGATACTGGGCGATCCTATACCGGGTGATGCGTCAGACAGGCGAAAAGTAATATTAGGCGCCTACCTGATTTGCATTTACATTGGGATAGGCTTATTCTTTGCGATTGTTAATCTCTTTAATGTTGAGGGTGATTCTACCACACTGTTTATTGGTTTTGCAATTTCCATTGGTTGCCTTTATTTATTGCGAAAAGGTTTTGTTAACGCAGCCGTAATTATCCATTTGCTACGCACCAACATTATGGCATTCTACATTTGCCTGGCAGATACCGACCCGTTGCAAACCGGTTCTTATTTATATTTTCTGCCGAGTAGCCTTGGTGCGTTGGCAGTGTTTGGATACCGCGAACGATGGATGGGTATCGGTTTTTCTGTGTTTAGTNTTTGTGTTGTTTAGTATAGCCATATTCAATCCTTCGCGGTTTCATCCCAGCGATGCACACTTTTACCTGGTTGTAACCTTCATGATTGTTCTGATCATTGGTATCCTGATTGTAATCTTTTTGATCGGTTGGTAATGACCACCGAANAAAGTATCCTGGCAAAGAATGAAGAACTTATCAAAACCAACAGAGAGTTAGACAGGTTTGTGTATAGCGCCTCGCACGATTTGCGTGCTCCGTTGCGTTCGTTGCTTGGCCTCATTGAAGTAACCCAGCGCACCACTAACCAGGAAGAACTGGAACAATGTTATGCATTGATGAAAGACCGCGTGCATAACATGGATGACTTCATTAAAGAGATTATTGATTTTTCGCGTAACGCCAGGCAGGCGGTTAAAAGGGAAAAGGTGGTAATATTAGGCCTGATTCAGCAAACAGTGGATGATTTAAAGTTTGCAGAAGGAATGGAACAGGTTTATGTACGGTTGGATGTGCCGGCTGAGTATCACCTTACCACTGATATTGCCCGCCTGCGGGTGGTGTTGCACAATCTGATTGGCAATGCATTAAAGTATTGCGACCCACAAAAGGAATCGCAGGAAATAGCCATTCGGGTGGTTGCTCATGAAGATGCTACCTGCATTGAAATTGAGGATAACGGGGTCGGAATTGCACCGNAACATCAGGACAAAATTTTTGATATGTTTTACCGGGCATCTGAGCAGTCGAACGGTTCTGGCCTGGGTCTTTATATTGTGCGCGAAACCCTGGCACGCCTCAATGGATCCATTCAACTCAAATCCGCCCTGGGCCAGGGTTCAACTTTTACTCTCTGGCTGCCCAACCATTTGTAAGGCAACAAAAATTTAAAAAGAGGCCCTCCACCGCACCTTTCTATTTCTATCTTTGCGGCTTATGGCAAATGCAGAAGACAACCTTNTTAAGAATGTAATTTCCCATGCAAAGGAGTATGGGTTTATTTTTCCCAGCAGCGAGATTTACGATGGTCTCAGTGCGGTGTATGATTACGGGCAAAACGGGGCCGAGTTAAAGAACAATATCAAGGAGTATTGGTGGAAGTTTATGACCCTGCTGCACGATAACATTGTGGGAATTGATGCAGCCATTTTTATGCATCCTACCACCTGGAAAGCCAGTGGCCACGTAGATGCCTTTAACGATCCGATGATCGATAACAAAGATTCGAAAAAGCGGTATCGGGCCGATCAATTGATTGAAGGAGTGATTGAAAAGCTGGAGGAAAAAATTGAAAAGGAAGTAGNNAAGGCCGCTAAACGATTTGAGAACTTCGACCGGGCCATGTTTGTAACCACCAATGCCCGTGTTGTAGAGTATCAGAAAAAGATAGATGAGATTAACGAGCGCTTAAAATCAGCCATGGCCAACAGCGATATGGTGGCCATGAAGCAATTGGTGGATGACCTGGAAATTGCCGATCCGATTTCGGGAACAAAAAACTGGACCGAGGTGCGCCAGTTTAACCTGATGTTCTCTACCGAAATGGGTTCCGTAGCCGATGATGCCAACAAAATTTATCTGCGCCCCGAAACGGCCCAAGGTATTTTTGTGAACTTTTTAAATGTTCAGAAGACCGGCAGAATGAAGATTCCTTTCGGGATTGCACAAATCGGTAAGGCATTTCGAAATGAAATTGTAGCCCGTCAGTTCATCTTTCGCATGCGCGAATTCGAACAAATGGAAATGCAGTTTNTTGTGAAGCCGGGCGAGGAGATGAAATGGTACGAGTTCTGGAAAGACAAAAGGTTGAAGTGGCATAAAGCGTTAGGACTTGGTAATGACAACTACCGCTATCACGATCATTTAAACCTGGCACACTATGCCAATGCAGCGTGCGATATTCAATTTAACTTCCCTATGGGTTTTCGCGAACTGGAAGGTATCCACAGCCGCACGGATTTCGATTTGAAAAGCCACGAGAAATATTCAGGAAAAAAACTTCAGTATTTCGATTCGGAGGATAATCAGAATTACATACCCTTTGTGGTAGAAACTTCGGTGGGGTTAGATCGAATGTTTCTCTCGGTTTTGGCTTCTTCGTATAAAGAAGAAAAACTGGAAGACGGAAGCGAACGCGTGGTACTAAAAATTCCGGCTCCACTGGCGCCAAATAAGGTGGCCATTCTTCCATTGATGAAANAAGACGGGTTGCCCGAAAAAGCACATGAAATCATGAACTTGCTAAAGTTTGATTTTCGATGCTTCTACGAAGAGAAAGATGCCATTGGGAAACGCTACCGCAGGCAAGATGCCATTGGCACGCCCTACTGTATTACGATTGATCATCAAACGCTGCAGGATAATACCGTAACCATTCGCAATCGCGATACTATGAAGCAAGAACGCGTGGCTATTCACCAAGTGAAGGCAATCATTTCTGAGTCGGTTTCAATGGCAGAATTACTTAAAAAGATATAAGGGATACTTGCATAATGCCGGGTCCGGTTGCATCGCCATCATGTAAAGGATGCTTTGTATAACGGCTAACCCGTTAACCCAATTTGTTTTTAATTTTGCCACACTATGAATTGGACTCAACTGCTCTCCGCTCAACGGATCGGACAAAAACAACAATTGATTTCTGAGCCTTCGCGTAGTGCATTTGAGCAAGATTACGACCGGGTAATCTTTTCGCACCCGTTCCGTAAGCTGCAAGATAAAACACAAGTACATCCGCTGCCCGAACACGACTTTGTGCATACCCGCTTAACACACAGTTTAGAAGTAAGCAGTGTGGGGCGGTCGTTGGGTAAACGGGTGGGCGAAGTGGTGCTGCAACGCCATAAAAATTTAGCTGAGCAGTTTTCAGTAGTTGATTTTGGTGCCATTGTGGCAGCGGCTTCCCTTACACACGACCTGGGAAACCCTCCTTTTGGTCATGCAGGGGAAGATTCAATTTCTGATTTTTTCAAACACCACCCGCTGGGGTTATCGCTTAAAGAAAAAGTAAGCGAGGCACAATGGGCCGATCTTATTCAGTTTGAAGGCAACGCACAAGGCTTTCGTATTTTAAACAAAAACCAATACGGACTAAAATTATCGTTTGCCACGCTGGGCGCTTTTACAAAGTATCCATGCCCGGCATTGTTTCCGCAACGTGATAAGAAAAAGCGCAGCCAGAAANAATTTGGATTTNTTCAATCCGAANAGGAAATTTTTCAGGAAGTAGCGATGGCCCTTGCATTGCCGCAAGCCGGAGCGTTTGCGTACGACCGACATCCACTTGCGTTTTTGGTGGAGGCAGCCGATGATATTTGTTACAGCATCATAGACCTGGAAGATGCCTGTAACCTGGGATTAGTTCAGTATGAAGAAGCAAAGGCACTTTTTGAAAATATTATTTCAAAAGGAAAATCGAAACTGGGCAAGCTTCAACAGCTTAAAAGCAAACAAGAGCGAATTGGTNTTTTACGGGCGCTCGCTATTGGCGATCTGATGGATGAATGTGCTACCCTATTTCTCGATAGCGAACAACAAATTCTGGAAGGAAAATTTAATCAGGCTTTAGCCGATTTGTGTTCATCCAGCCAGGCCTTGAAACAAATTATAGATGTTTCAATAAAAAAATATACCGGGCGGCAGGTTGTTGAAATTGAAGCAGCCGGCCATGAAGTGTTGCCAGGCTTGTTGCATGAATTTTTGACAGCCGCTTTACAAAACCTGGAGGGCCATAAATCACGTAAGTATGAAAACCTGATGTTATTGCTGCCGGAAGACACACTTCTAAACCTGAAGCAACAATCCGATTATTATGCACTTACCCGCGAAATCGTGGACTTTGTTTCGGGGCTTACCGACCGGCATGCCATTAGCCTCTATAAAAAAATCAAAGGGTTTGCGGTGTAACAAAACACTTAATCGCTTAATGTTTACACGAAACAGACAACTTAAATTCTGGTGCACATGAATTGGTTTATTCTCATTATTGCGGGCCTGTTCGAAGTTGGTTTCGCTTCGTGCCTGGGTAAAGCAAAAGAAACTACCGGCATAACTTCCTGGTATTGGCTTGGTGGTNTTTTTGTTTGCCTTACTATAAGTATGGTTTTGCTTTACAAGGCATCACAAACGTTGCCAATGGGTACTGCCTATGCGGTGTGGACGGGTGTGGGGGCCGTTGGCACGGTGCTGGTGGGAATATTTTTGTTTAAGGAACCGGCCGATTTCTGGCGTATATTTTTTATCAGTACACTTATCATTTCCATTATCGGTCTGAAGGCAGTATCACACGGATAGATTCAGATAAGCGAAGTAGTTATTACTTTGTCAAAATTCCTTAGTTTTGATCTCCAAATTTATTACTTGACAGGTCCGGTTAGAAATGTGGTCTAAGATAGCGCTGTTTATCATTCGTTTCCGCACTGCTCTTATTGTGTTGATTGGTGCTATTACGGTAGTAATGGGTTACTTCGCAGCCCGCGTTGAAATGAGTTATGATTTTGCCCGCACCGTGCCGCTAAACGATCCGGACATGGTGTTCTTCAATCGGTTTAAACAGCAGTTTGGTGAAGATGGCAACATGATGGCGCTCGGGTTTAAAGATAGTGCGCTCTATAAACTGGAAAATTTCCAGAAGTTGAAAGACCTCAGTAATAACCTGCGCAAAATTGAAGGGGTTAATGAAGTGTTATCGCTGCCTTTGTTGCGCATTATTGTAAAGGATACAATAGAAAAGAAATTTAAACTTCATCCGCTCTTTCCCGATACACTTAAAACCCAGCAACAGTTAGATAGCCTGCTGGCGGTTTCGCTTGGCCAGCGTTTTTATATGGGGCAGTTGGTAAACGAAACCAACGGAGCCATGCTTATACTGGCGCCCATGAAAAAGGAGTATGCCAACTCGGCCAGGCGCATTGAAGTAACCAATAGCCTGATAAAGCTGGGCGAAACATTTACCCAACAAACCAACATTACAATCCATTATGCTGGGTTGCCGTTTGTGCGTTCGGTAATGGCCCAGCAGGTGCGCAAAGAATTGTCCTTATTCCTGGTTATGTCGGCCATCGTAACAGGCGTAATCATGCTGTTGTTCTTCCGTTCTTTCAGGGCAGTAATTNTTTCAATGATTATGATTGGCGTGGTGGTGGTGTGGACAATCGGTACCATTGTGGTGCTTGGGTTCAAGATCAGTTTACTCAGCGGCCTTATACCCNCGGTGATTGTTACCATTGGAATTACCAACGCCATTTACCTGCTCAACAAGTACCATGTAGAGTATGTAGCCCGCAAAAATAAAATGGAGGCCATTGAAAATGTGGTAATGAAAATGGGATTGGCTACATTTCTTACCAACCTTACAGTAGCCATAGGGTTTCTTACCCTGCTGGCAACCGACATTACTGTTTTGCGCGAGTTTGGAATTGTGGCCGGTATTAACATCATCGCGTTGTTTGTTGTAAGCCTGGTAATGATTCCCGGAATACTTTCGTGGATGCCGGAGCCATCTCCCAAACATCTCCGGCACCTCGATTTTAAAATCCTGGGTGGTTTTGTAAAACTCATTGACCTGATGGTTCACCGGCATCGGGTGTACATCTATGTGGCTACAGTAGCTATAACCACGTTGGCCGTAATCGGCATGATGCGCCTTTATTCCGTATCGTATATGGTGGACGACATTCCGGAAGATAGTACCATTAAGCGCGATCTTTTGTTTGTAGAAGAAAACTTCAGCGGGATCATGCCGCTGGAAATTGAGGTGGATCTTCAAACCAAACGCAGGCGACCTTTGCAAAACCTTAGAATTGCTAAAGTAATTGACAAGTTTGAAGCCTCGCTGGATTCCATTACGGTTACTTCTCGCCCAATTTCTGTTCTCAGTTTTATCAAAGCATCGCGGCAGGCATTTTGGANNAATAACCCCGAGCGGTATGCACTGCCAACTTCCGACATGGAAGCCAAATTTGTGCTGGACTACCTGAAAGGCCAAACCGATAACAGCGGCTTGTTCAATTCGTTTGTAGATACTACTTACAGTAAAATGCGTATCTCCATGCAAATGGCCGATATCGGATCGATTAAAATGGATTCGTTGGTGAACCAGGTAATTGAACCCCGGGCTGATACCCNNTTGTGGCTGAGTTGAAAAAATTCTGAAAGCCCGGGCGACTCGGTTAAAGTTTCTATTACAGGATCATCCAAAATTTTTATTAAGGGCAACAAGTTTCTGATCGAGAACCTGACAGAGAGTTTAATCCTGGCCGGTATTCTGATTACGCTTTCTATGGCAATACTGTTTGCCAATGCCCGCATGATTATCATTTCCCTTATCCCCAACCTGATTGCATTAATGATTACAGCCGGGCTAATGGGTTATTTCAACATTCCGCTTAAGGCGAGCACAGCGTTAATTTTCAGTATCACGTTTGGTATCTCGGTGGATAACTCCATCCGGTTTCTGGCAAAATACCGGCAAGAACTTTTGTCAAGTGGTTTTGTACCGCGTTCAGTAAGCGAAAGTATTCTCGAAACCGGCAAGAGTATTATTTACACTTCGGTGGTATTATTTGCCGGGTTTATCATTTTTGCTTTTAGCGATTTTGGTGGTACAGTGGCATTAGGCCTGCTCACCTCAACTACATTAATCATTTCGATGTTTACCAATCTGATTTTGTTGCCGGCCCTGATTATGACTTTTGATAAGCCCCGGAAAACAACCAATCGATTGCCCATTGATGATTTTGACAGTTCATTTTACGGAGAGCAGGATGACGAAGCCATCGATATCAATAAGATCAGAATTCACGATCGGATGGGATCGGCCGAGTAAATAAGCCCCGGCTTCATAATTACTTTCGTCTTCCTTTTGCTGTGGTTCAAACTCAGCCAGGCTTAATCACCCAAGCCTCATATCCCTTATTCTGAATGCGCAATTTGCCAATGTCCAATCCCTAAAATGTCCTAAATTGCGGCCTTATTTTGGGTAACCGTGAGTAAATACAGAGAAACAAAAGACTTGAATCTGGCCCAGGTGGCCACAGAAATACTGGAATTCTGGAAGAAAGAGAAAATTTTTGAGAAGTCGGTAGATGTGCGAAAAGGTGCCGACAGCTTTACCTTTNACGAGGGTCCGCCTTCGGCCAACGGAACTCCGGGCATTCACCACGTAATGGCCCGTACCGTAAAAGACATTTTCTGTCGTTTTAAAACCTTGCAAGGTTACCAGGTAAAGCGCAAAGGCGGGTGGGATACACATGGGTTGCCAGTAGAATTACAAGTTGAAAAAGAGCTTGGTATCACCAAAGATGATATTGGAAAGAAAATCTCCATTGAGGATTACAACAAGAAGTGCCGCGAAACGGTAATGAAGTATAAGGATCAGTGGGACGACCTGACCATCAAAATGGGATATTGGGTTGACCTGGAAAATCCGTACATCACCTACGAAAAGGAATACATCGAATCGCTCTGGTGGATTTTGAAACAATTGTACGATAAGCAGTTGTTGTATAAGGGTTACACCATTCAGCCTTACTCACCGGCAGCCGGTACAGGATTAAGTTCGCACGAATTGAATTTACCGGGCACTTATAAAGATGTAAAAGACACCACCCTTGTAGCGCAATTTAAAGTAAAACGCGATGCGAAGTCGGAGTTTTTGCTGAGGGCCACCCAGGGCGATGTGTATATTCTTGCCTGGACAACCACCCCGTGGACACTACCCTCAAACACCGCTCTGGCTGTAGGCGAAAAGATAAGCTATGTGCAAGTGAATACCTTTAACCAATACACGCATAAGCCGGTTAGTGTGGTAGTGGCGAAAGATTTGATGGGTAAATACTTTTCTGACAAGAACAAAGACCTGAAACTGGAAGATTATAAAGCCGGAGATAAAACCATTCCGTTTGCAATTGTACAAGAATTTACCGGTAAGCAGTTGTTGGGTATTCGCTACGAACAACTCATGCCGTACATTCAACCCTTCTATGATGCCGGCAATGCGTTTCAGGTAATTGCCGGGGATTTTGTTACCACCGAAGATGGTACAGGGGTAGTGCATATATCGCCCACTTTTGGTGCCGATGACTTTCGCGCAGCAAAACAAAATGGCGTGCCCGCCCTTACAATCAGAGATGATGCCGGCAATGAAATGCCTACCGTAGATCGGAAAGGAAAATTTATTAGTGAAGTTGGCGAAGGGTTAAAGGCAGGCGTTGCAAAGTATAACATCAAAACACATAAGGCGCTTGGCGCGGATGATTTTTACGTAAAGAATTATACTAACGAGGACGAGAGCCATCCGGATTACAAAAACACCGATGTGATCATCTCCATTATTTTAAAAGAAGAGAATAAAGCTTTTAAAGTAGAGAAGTATGAACACACCTACCCGCATTGCTGGCGCACCGATAAACCCGTGTTGTACTATCCGCTGGATAGCTGGTTTATTCGCACTACCGCACTGAAAGATAAAATGGTAGCGCTCAATAAAACGATTAACTGGAAACCGGAAAGCACCGGCACGGGTCGTTTTGGAAATTGGTTAGAAAACCTGGTAGATTGGAATTTATCGCGCTCACGTTATTGGGGCACTCCCTTACCCATCTGGCGTACCAAAGATGGTAAAGAAGAGATTTGTATGGGTTCCCTGGCTGATCTGAAACGGGAAGTAGAGAAATCAATCAAGGCAGGGTTGATGCAAAAGTCGATGGAGGAAGGACCCTGGACGAATGACTTACACAGACCCTACGTGGACGAAATTATTCTGACAAGCAGCAAGGGCGAGCCGATGTATCGCGAGCCCGACCTGATTGATGTGTGGTTTGATAGTGGCGCCATGCCCTATGCACAGTGGCATTATCCGTTTGAAAACAAAGATATTTTTGAAAAGAGTTACCCGGCCGATTTTATTGCCGAAGGGGTGGATCAAACCCGCGGCTGGTTCTTTACCCTTCACGCCATTGCGGTGATGCTAAGCGAAAGCAGCGAGGAGATAAAATCCGTAAACAAANAAGTGGGTAATGGAGGTGTATCGTTTAAAAACGTAATCTCCAACGGCCTTGTGCTGGATAAGAGTGGCAACAAAATGAGCAAGAGCAAAGGCAACGTGGTTAACCCGTTTGATGCACTTGCCAAGTATGGACCGGATGTGGTGCGCTGGTATATGATGGAAAACGCACCTCCGTGGGATAATCTTAAATTCGATTTTGCAGGAGTAGAAGAAACGCAGCGAAGATTCTTTGGTACACTAATCAACACCTATTCGTTCTTCGTATTATACGCCAACATTGATGGCTTTGTAAAAGACGAAATGAATAACGTGCCATTTGGTGAACTTGCCCCGCTGGATAAATGGATTATTACCAAAGAGCAGTCTTTAATTGAAGAAGTAACGGCTGCGTATGCAGCGTACGAGCCCACCAAAGCGGCCCGGGCTATTCAGGAATTTGTAAACGATCATCTTTCCAACTGGTATGTGCGCTTAAACCGAAAGCGTTTCTGGCAGCCGGCCAATCGGGGTGAACTTTCATTAGATAAAAAGGCTGCCTACGAAACCTTGTACGAGTGTTTAATGGTAACCGCTCAATTAATGGCGCCTATTGCTCCCTTCTTTAGCGAGTGGTTGTATAAAAACCTTACCGATAACATTCGCCAGCGGGCCAGGCAGTTTAACACACCCCTGCAATACGAGTCCATTCACCACACGTTGTTGATCAAGGCATCGGCAACGCACAGAGACGAAGAGCNNCTGGAGAAGTCGATGGACTATGCGCAGCGTATTTGTTCGCTTGTTCACTCGTTGCGTAAAAACAGCAAGGTGAAGGTGCGTACCCCATTACAAAAAATTTTGCTGCCAGTATTGGACGAAAAGTTTGCACAACGCGTGAAGAGTGTGGAAAACATGATTAAAGCCGAAGTAAACGTAAAAGAAATTCAATATATAAACGATGCCTCGGGGTTGTTGGTGAAAAAGGTGAAACCCAACTTTGCCCGCCTGGGCAAACAATATGGCCCCCGCATGAAGGAAGTTTCATCGGTAATCGGCACGTTTACACAAACAGATATTCAGGCTATTGAAAAGCAAGGTAAAATAAGTAAGGCGGGTTTTGATTTAGTGCTGGAGGATGTACTCATTTCGTCCGAGGATATTCCGGGGTGGTCGGTAGCATCAGAAAATGGGTTAACCGTTGCCCTGGATATTACGTTAACGGATGAACTGAAGCGTGAAGGCATTGCCCGTGATTTTGTAAACCGCGTGCAAAATTTGCGCAAGGATATGGGGCTTGAGGTGTTGGATAAGATTAAAATCGAAGTAGAGAAANACGGTGAACTGATTACGTCAGCTTTATCAGAACACAAAGAATATATTCAAACAGAAACGCAGGCCCTTACCATGGAATTGAAAGAGTCTGTTATAGATTCTACCGAAGTGGAAATGGATGAGTATGTTATTAAGTTGAAGATTACGGTAAACGGAAGCGCACATTCATGAAATATGCAAAATTCTTTTGATAGCGTTGGCGATAATCGTCATCGATCAAACCAGCAAATTGCTGGTGTATCATAACATGTACATTCATCAGGAAATAAACGTAATTGGAACATGGTTTCGTTTACATTATCTCCTCAATCCGGGCATGGCATTCGGTATCCGGTGGGAGAGCGAGTTTGGTAAACTGGCGCTTACCATCTTCCGCATCTGTGCTATGATTGGAATAAGCTACTACTTAATTAAAATGGTGCAGAAAAAGGCACATACAGGATTTCTGGTATGCCTGGCACTAATTCTGGGTGGTGCTATTGGCAATGTAATTGACAGTACATTTTACGGAGTGTATTTAAACAATGCGCCCCAGGATGTTCCAACTCCGTGGTTTCACGGCCAGGTAATTGACATGCTCTACTTCCCATTATTTCATTTTCAGTGGCCATCGTGGGTGCCGCTGGTGGGGGCGAGTACTTTGAGTTTTTCAGTCCGGTGTTTAACATTGCCGACTCCTCCATTTTTATAGGGGTAGTAATCATACTTTTCTTACAAAAAAATTCTTTAAAGAAGAGGAGAAAAAACAGAGATGGGTTCAGAACCGGATCAGGTACTGGCTTCGGAGCCTGCAGTTTCGGATAAACCCACTACACCGGTTGAATAATTTAAGTGTTGGTGGATAATAATTCTGCCAAGGGGTTGTTATTGTGCACACGTACCACGAATTTTTAATTCTGATATGAAAAAGCTTCAGCCAAAAGAATACCCAAAGAAATTCTGGATTTAATACGCGAGCAACTGGCGCGTACGGGTTTTCATGAGTCGGTAGGAACCGGACGCTGGAGTTTTATTCATGGATTGCAGAAGGCCGTAAAGGATTTTGTTAAGAATACACCTACACTCGATCCACAACTCTCGCTTGCGTATCCGCAGGGGCCATCAGAAGATCTGTTGCGGAGGGCTTTTAATTTGAAGAGTCCGCCGNGAGCAACCCAATCCCTGCGCAATTTACTGGCATTGTTTGCCACTCAAAATCAACAGGATTGGAACGCCTTGATAGCCGATCGGTTTGCTGAAAAATTCAAAACATTGGTAGATGGGGGCGATGAAGATATTGTAGAACAAGAGCCTATCAAAGCAATTGATACAAACAATGTGGATTCGTTTGCAGCAAAAGTAGCCAATGTGCTTCTCGAAAAGCTTTCGAAAAAGGAACTCGATCTGATTAAAGAACAGATTGATGATGAGCAGGCCCGCACCAGCGATACTACCATTGACGGATTGTATGTACCCTCCCTTAACGATCCATCCAAACCGGAATTTCCACCCNGGCCCTTTTATGAACCCNGGTTTCCGGCATCCAATACGTTTCGAATCGATGTGCCCGGCTTTACCAACGTATGGCTGAAAGATGAAAGTACAAACCCCACCGGTACCCATAAGGCACGAATGGCGTGGGAAGTACTGATTAAAGCCAAACGATATAATATTAAAGAGGTATCCATTATATCATCGGGTAGTGCCGCTGCGGCTATTCAACATTTTTTTAACCTGTACAAGGTAAACACCAAACTAAAAGTGCTGATGGATACCCGCATCAGTACAAACATCAAAGAATCGCTGCGGAAAATGGGTTGCGAAGTGTATGAAACGGATTTAAGCGCCCGTTCCCTTACGGGTAAGGAAATCAAAGAACTTACCAATAACAAAGAAGGGGTGGATATTACCTATCGCGAAATTCTGGATCGGTTTAACGATAACTATTACGATTGGCTTTCGTATGAAGTGCTGAACGAAAACCCGGATTATTGTTTTGTGCCATTTGGTACGGGCGATTTGTTTGTAAATATCTTAATTATAGCCGAACGCGAGTTTAATAACAGTATTTACAAACACGATCCTCGCTTTNTGGGTGACATCCGGAAGATTAACGAATGCAATTTTATGGGTGCTACCACCCGCGATGCAAACTCGCGATTGGATAAACTCTTTTCGTATTACCTGCCTTCGCTGGACGATTACCAGTTTTACATCAACTCCTTAATTCAAAACGAACGCATCGGCAACTTATCGGGTATTTTGGATGTGGACGAGAATTTTGTGGAGGAGGCAATGGACATTGCANAAAACAATCGATTCGATGCGAACCATCCGGTATGGCAGGCCTGGCACTGCTCTTACAAATGCGCGATGAAGTTCCCAAAGATGCCAAAATCCTGATTATCAATACAGGCTCTACAATTTACCCCGGAAAAATTTAGCGCAACAGAATTGATTCGGGCCTGCTAATTTATTCCAATTCGGGAATGGCAATCTGATATTGAAACACAACCTTATCTACATGCGGTGCCAACACATGACGGATTTGGTCTTCGGCCCGCAGGCGGGCATCGTTTATGAAACCGGCCCGCTCGGCATAGGCCCTCGCATCTTTTATAAATGCATTGGTAGCAGTTGTCCGGTCTTCCTGGCTTACCCAATTCCATAACCCGTCTTCATCCCGATAGGTAATATCGGGTTGTGATTCGAGGGCCAGCAATTGAGGTTCGGGCAAAGAGACGGTGGCGGTTTTATCGAGTATGTTTATTTGAAATTTCTTATTCAAATCAAATCCAACCTTTGCTATAAAAGTCCCACTAATGTTAATCTTTTTGGTACTGCCCATCCAGGTATTGGTGTAGGCATACTGGTGCTGAAAATTTTGCGACAACACCGCTAGCTCCAGTGCGGTGGCTTGCTGATTCAGAACCACCGTATTTTTNACATGCACTTCCGGAGTAAATTGAAAAGCTTTTCGGAAATCTTCACCCAATGTTTTGGCGGCCTCGTAACTGCTTTTAGCCAGGCGTTCAGGAATAACCACCAACAGCACAAAAGCGGCAATCGTACCGGTAATGAGCAGGGCAATGATAAGTTTAAGATAACGGGCCATACAGGTGGTAAAGTTAGGTAATTAAGCCATCTCTTTGTTTGGCAAAAGTTCCGAACGTGCTTCAAACCGGATATGCGCAAAGGGCTCATACAAATAGTAGGAATAGTAATAGCCATCATTATCATTCTGCTTTTTACCAGGCATGAGTAGGCTACTTTTGTGATCAAATGGTTTGATCATGGCCGAAAATCTGATAATAGCAACTGAATCGGATAAGATTTCCCGTTATTCTACACTCCTTCCGCAACTGGAATCCCTTACATCGGGCGAGTCTGATCTAATAGCGAATCTGGCCAACCTGGCGGCAGCGCTTAAACAAACTTTGGATTTTTATNGGGTAGGGTTTTATCTGGTANAAAATAATGCAGGTAAGCAAGAATTGGTATTGGGTCCGTTTCAGGGCCCCATTGCCTGCACACGCATACGTTTTGGAAACGGAGTTTGTGGTACCAGTTGGAAGGAGAAGCGGGTTATATTGGTGCCGGATGTAGATGCATTTCCGNGCCATATTGCCTGTAGCTCGGCATCCAAATCTGAAATTGTTTTGCCGATTCTTAAAAATAACGAAGTGGCGCTGGTGCTGGATGTGGACAGCAATAAGCTGAATGATTTTGACAGTATAGATGAAAAATATCTTTCGCAGGTTGTGCAGTTGATCGAAAAAAAGCTCTGATGGTAAATTCTCCAAATGCCAGCTATTATCAACAGCGGGCAAATCAATTTCAACAGGAAAGCCAGGCAATAGAAAAGCAAATTCGTATGCTTGCGTGGCTGCGGATAGGGTGTGTAGGGATTCTGGGCATTGTTGTTTACATGGCCCTTTCCAATACAAATTTTTATTATGCTGTTCCATTACCGCTGATCGCGTTTATCCTGCTTGTGCGCAAGCAAACCGCAGCACGCGAATGGAAGGAACGGGTGGCGTACCTGGGGTTACTGAATCAGCGCGAAGCAAAAGCCTTTTCGTTTGAGTCAATTGAGTTTGCCGATGGCCAGGCTTTTGCCGATGTACATCATGCATACAGTCATGATCTGGATTTATTCGGGCCGNGGTCTGTATTTCAATACCTTAACCGGTGCGGCACACATGCCGGTGAAGTAAGACTGGCACAGGATTTAAAATTTCCAACCTTTACCAAACAGGAATTGTATAACCGGCAGGAGGCCGTACGCGAACTGGCCGCATTACCCGAACTGCGCCAGCAAGTTTGGGCAACAGGTAAACAGATAAACGATGCCGGTTACGATACAAACGGGTTGCTGAACTGGCTGAAACAACAACCCATTTTTTATAGGAACAAAACAAACGCCATTTTGCGATGGTTGCTTCCGGCCCTTACATTAAGTATGGGTGTATTTGTAATGTTTACCCATAACTATTTTGGACTATTTCTATTAATGGCCACCCTTCAGTTGGCCATAGCGGCAATCTATGCCAGGCGAATAAGCGTTATTCAGGAAGTACTGGTAGCGGGAGGTAAAATCATGCACAACTATGCGAAAATTTTTGAGCTATTGGCTCAGCAAAAGTTTGCCTCAGCCAAAATGAAATACCACCTGGCGGTAGCAGAAAGTGCTTTTAAGAAAGTAAAAGAATTTTCGGTACTGGTTAATGCGCTGGAGGCGCGCATGAATCCATTGGCGATGCAATTGGGAAATGGATTATTCCTTTATGATTTTCATACGGTTAGTAAACTTGAAAAATGGCGCGAAGAAAATGCAAAGGATCTGCCTTTGTGGTTGGCTTCTTTGGCAGAGTGGGATAGCCTGATTTCATTAGCTACGCTGCACTTCAACTATCCGCACTACGCTTTTGCAGAAGTTACCGATCAAATGGCAGTAAAAGGCGAAGCCATGGGCCACGTGCTTATTCCGGATGCCATTCGGGTAAATAATAATTTTGAACTTGGCAATCCGCAAAATGTTTGCCTGATAACCGGAGCCAATATGGCTGGCAAGAGTACGTTTNTGCGAACGTTGGGTGTAAATTTTGTACTGGCACAACTGGGGTCACCGGTTTGTGCCCGTACCTGGAAAACCAACTTGCTGAAATTGCGAACAGGTATGCGCACAACAGATTCCTTGCAAGAGCATCAATCGTACTTCTTTGCTGAGTTAAACCGGCTTCAATCTATCGTGCAAGAACTGGAAACTACCCCGCTGTTTATTTTATTAGATGAAATTTTAAAAGGTACTAATTCTACCGACAAGCAATTAGGCTCATTTGAGTTGCTGAAGCAAATGAAAGAANAAAATGCCCTTACCGTATTAGCAACACACGATATAGCGTTGGGTGTTTTGGAGGAGCAGTTCCCGCAACAAATTAACGTAGCTTGCTTTGAAGGAAAAATTGAGAATGACCAGCTCTCGTTTGATTATACCTTACGCGCAGGGGTTGCACAANAAGCCAATGCGACTTTTCTTATGCGCAAAATGGGGATTATTCCCCAGACGTGAATTTAGTGTAACCCCCATAAACATGTAGGAGGTTGTAAATCTTCCTTATCCGGAAATAATATTGTTCTGCCTTTCGCTAAATTAGGTAAATATTACCATCACCCATGAAAACAATTCCATTCGTTCTCTTTTTGTTCCCCTTTNTTGCAATCGCCCAAATTGGAGCCAAGACCCAGTCGGGCGGTAAACTTGCCGGCATTTGGCAAAACAATCAATTCGGATATCAGATGACATTGATGCTCAATGCCGATGGCAGTGGCGAGTTTGATGGCGAGCCCATTCGGTACAGCAGCCAGGCTACAAAACTTTCAATTATACAGAATGGACAAACCACGGTATATACCTTTTCCTTGCAGGGCAATAGCCTTACACTTTCCGGAGGTGATCTTGACAACAGCATTGTGTTTACCCGTAACGGAACACAAAACGCACCGGCAACGGTACAGAATCAACCCCAGCCATATCAGCAACCTCAAAACAATGGAGCGCAAAACGGGGCAGAGGTAGTTGGTGTTTGGAGTGGCAATGGCGAATCGCTGGAGTTCAGAAGCAATGGCCAATGTATTTATTTGGGTAACACCTTCCAGTATCAGGTATCGCAGGGGCATATTATTTTACAAACACCTCAGGGAAATGTAATGATGGCCTATACGGTGAAGGGTAATCAACTTACTGTAAGTGCCAATGGCCAGCAATTTACTTATACAAAAGGAGTAGGGAACGGAGGGCAAGCATCTACACAAACACAGGCCCAGGCTGGCGGAGGCCACGTGGCCCAGGAACTGGTTGGCAAGTGGTGCTGGACAAATGTAAACGCTACGAATACTGGAGGCTCCAGTTCAAGTGAGTGCATTGTGTTAAATGCAAATGGCACCTATCAGTATGCAGCAGAACGATCGATGGATACTAACACCAATTCTTTTTATGCGGGAACATCCTCGCAAAGCAATGATCAGGGTACGTGGTGGGTGCAGGGCGATCGCATTTATTATAATTCACAGGTGCGTGGCCAGGGGTCGTATCAACTACAANAAATGAATCATCCCAAAACGGGAGACCCCATGATTGTGTTAGATGGAGAACCTTATGTAACTTTCTACCAGAAACCCCGATGGTAAGATAAGAAGGAACCACTAACGTTATGAACAACACAATCAACCGCAGAGCCTGGTTTAAATCTGCGTTGGCAATTACAGGAGGCCTTACCCTTTCGTCCACGTTAACAAACCAGTTGCTGGCAGCGCCTGTCAGCCATGCCGAAGAAAATTTTATACCCTTGTTGAATGAAAAGATTGTTCGCCTGGGTTCAAATGAAAATCCCTATGGGCCATCGCCCCTGGCACGAAAGGCATTGGCTGAAGCAACGGCAGAATTTAACCGATACACTTTTGAGTTGGTGCAAGAGTTTAAANAAGTGTTGGCCGATAAAGAAGGGGTATCGCCTGATCATATCCTGGTAGTGAATGGTTCATCCGAAACATTGTGCCTTACCGGGATGGCTTTGGCGCTGGAAGGCGGTGCTGTGCTTTCGGCTTTTCCCACGTTTCGTTCATTGATGGACTATGCCGAAAAGTTGCATGCACGATGGGATCGGGTAGATGTGGACGATTACCATAAGCATGACCTGGATGCCTTAGCAGCTGCAGTAAAACCCGATACGCGATTGATGTTTTTATGCAATCCCAACAACCCAACCGGAACAGTAATAGAAGGANAAAAATATCTTGACTTCTGCCAGGAGATGAGTAAANAAACATTGGTGTTTTCAGATGAAGCCTACTTGGAGTTTTTAGAACCAGATGAACAACAGTCGGCAGTTGAATTGGTGCGGAAGGGACACAACGTGATGGTATCGCGCACTTTTTCGAAAGTGTATGGATTGGCGGGTTTGCGCCTGGGCTATGCGATTGCGCAACCGGACGTAATAAAGAAAATATCCAAGTACCAAATGGGGCCAGTCATTAACCAGGCCGGATTAGCCGCTGCCAAAGCTTCGCTAAACGATGCGGCTTTTGCTAAACTTACACGATCAAAAAACAACGAGGCTTTAAGTTTCTTTCAGCAATATTTAGATAAGAAAGGGTGGTTTCATGGGCAATCGCGCACAAACTGTGTATTGTTTCCTGCACCAAAAGACGGTAAAACAATATTAGCTGAAACAATGAAGCGGGGCTTTCAAATTCGAGTGTGGGATTTTCAAGGCAAGGAATGGTGCCGGGTAAGTATAGGCACACTAAATGAAATGAAAGCGTTTGTAAAAGCGTTTGATGAGGTGGCAGGTTAAAAATGCAATTGCTGAAGGTGCCTATGAGCGTTCAAACTTCATGAAGCAATTCTACTCCTTTTAAAATCAATTGAAGTAGAGTTAACACAATAACGCAACCCGGTAAGAGTAGGGCCATCATCAAACAAGTGGCCAAGGTGTGCACCACATTTGGTACACACGATTTCGGTGCGTATCATGCCATGCGAAGTATCTGTTACTTTCTTGATTTTTCCTCCTGCAATTTCTTTATCAAAACTGGGCCAGCCGCAATCCGATTCAAATTTCATGTCGGAGGTAAACAAATCGGTATGGCAACCTGCACATTGATATACACCTTTCTCTTTATGCAGGTAATATTTTCCTGTAAAGGGCATATCGGTTCCTTTTTGGCGAAGCACATAAAATTGTTCGGGCGTTAAGACTTTCTTCCATTCCGCTTCCGTACGCACAATTCGTTTGATGGTATCAGCGGCTGCTGTTTCTTTTGGTGCTTTTGTTTGAGCACACGCTTGCAAGCTCATTACCATACCAATGATTATTACAATCTGCTTCATAAACCTTAAATTTTGAATCTTGAATCTTGAATTCTATTCTATCTACAAAAAACAACCCATAAGCCGTTTTGGTTTCCATTTTTGTTGATATTCATATATCGTAACCTGCTTTGCTTATGCCTTACGAAGTTAACCCATTTATTCTGTCTCTTAAAAACGAAACAATCTCAGCCGAGTTGTATGAACCGGCAAAAGCGGAAGCGGTTTATGTGTTTGCCCATGGAGCCGGAACCAACATGCACCATAAATTTATGAATGATATGGCTGAGGAACTGGCATCATTAAAAATTGCCACCTTGCGTTACAACTTTCTATACACCGAACAAATGAAAAAACGGCCCGATGTTCCTGCCGTTGCTCACCAGGCTGTGGCAGCAGCAATAGCCAAGGCACATGCGTTGTTTCCGAAACTTCCTCTTTATGCCGGTGGAAAATCGTTTGGAGGCAGAATGACTTCACAATATATTTCAGCTAATCCATTGCCCTATGTAAGCGGACTCATCCTTGTGGGATTTCCATTACATCCAGCCGGAAAACCCAGTATTGATCGGGCTGAACATTTAGCTGTTATAAAAATACCGATGTTGTTTTTGCAAGGAACCAACGATGCATTGGCTACCTGGGATTTAATCACCGAAGTGTGTGCCACACTGCCGCAGGCTACACTTGCGGCCTTTGAAGGTGCTGATCATAGCTTTAAGGCCGGAAAGAAAAACCTGATTCCAGAGTTAGCTACGAAAATCCACCAATGGATTGAAAGTAGTAAATAAAGAATTAACCTATATTGAGCGCTTATTCAAAAATCAATAACCCTTGAACCTACGTAGCTCATTACTCAGGCGACTGGTACTGCCAGGCATCATTTTACAGTCGGTATTAATTGGTGGTGGTTATGCCACCGGCCGCGAGATAGTTGAATACGGAGGAAAGTTTGGCGCGGTCGGTTGGATAAGTGGGCTCGCCATCTTCTTTGGCTTTTCATTAATTGCTTTCTTATCGATGGAAGCCTGCCGCTACTGGAAGGTTTATGACTATAAATCATTGCTTAAANAACTGATCGGGCCGGGATGGATTGCTTACGAAATAGTGTACCTCCTGTTAGCCATTTTGATTATTGCGGTGATGGCCTCGGCTGCTGGCGAAATTCTGCACCAAACCTTAAACTTTCCGAAATGGATTGGCGTGGTGTTGATCACGCTGGTTGTTGGTNTTNTGAATTACAAAGGCGAAGAAACCATTGCTAAACTGGAAACAATCGGATCGATCGCACTATTTGCGGCCTATATCATTTTTACATACACCGTCTTCAGCAGCAGGGGCAATGAAATTACCAAAGTGTTTAGTACATGGAACACTTCCTACCTGGCAGAAGCACCTTCGTTGTTTCTGTTATTGTGGACGGGCATTTTATACGTTGGGTACAATCTTGCTGTGTATCCTGCTTCATTCTTTACATTTCGAGGCCTTTCCTCACGAAAGGATAGTTTGATTGCAGCTATTGTTTCAGGCCTGTTGATGACGATCCCCTGGTTTCTAACTTACCTTGCTGTAATGGCTTATTATCCCGACAAGGGTGTGCTGGATTCTACTGTGCCCTGGTTAAAAATGCTGGCCCCGTTTAGCCCGATCTTGATTATCATTTTTGGGGTAGTTGTGGGCTGGACGCTTATTGAAACCGCTACGGGTATGATTCACGCTTTTATCAGTCGGATTGAAAGCGAAGCGGAACAGAAAGGAAATTCATTAAAGAAAATTACCAAAGCCTGGATATCCTTGGCAGCTTTGTTATCAGCGTTGCTTCTTGCCCAGGTTGGAATTATAGACCTCGTGGCCAAAGGATACACTTTTATGGCATACGCCATGATAGCTGTTTACGCAGTGCCCTTGTTGTTATTGGCCGGAAGGTTTATGAAGGCTAGAATCTGAGGCCTGTTTTGAACAGGAGATTATTTAATATGGAGTTGGCTACCGTTCGCAACGGCCCGTCTTTTCGGTTAATACAATGCGGTAAACGATTGAGTTACCCAACTGTGTGGACGTTCGCACGGTAGAAGTTGGCCCCATCCGCGGGGGNTAACTGGTAACGCTTGGCATTAAGGGTAATAGTCTGGCTGAAATTTTNTCCAGAGCCTTTTCTGCTTCCCGTCCGTGCAATTCTTCAAACCGACCCCAAGTAATTACACTTTGCCAGTTGGTAATGGTTATAATCTCATCAACTTCAAAACAGCAATTCGGATTTTGACGAAGTAACTCAATTTTCATTCCTTCGGTTGTATGGCCATAAACAGTGCCTTGTTCGTACACGTATGTAATTGGTACAATGTAAACCTTACCAGCGGCATGCACNCCTAATCGCCCCACCACATTTTGTGCGAGTACGGATTCAATTTCGGAAATACTCAATTCACCCAGCATGACATCCATTTTATCAGCATAGAAAATTAATAACAAAAACTGAACTTACTATTAGTGTGTCTGCTTTTCGATTGCAAAATGAGCAAACCCTGCCACCATCCCCTTCACGCATTCGCAAGGTGTTGGGCCTCCTTCCCAAATTCCTTCACAGGCTTTACTTATCAGTTCAGGACGATTCTTCTTTACCCATTCCTTTGCCTGATAATATTCTTCCAAGTCATTGGAAGTAGTTCGAACCGAAGTAATTCTATCATTTCCAATAGTGATGTGGAAGGTGTCTGTTACATTGAAATCAATTTTCAAAGCGGCCATCAAATCATCCTTTACCGTTGCCGGAAAAACAATCACTGAATCATTCTTTTCAAACCAGGCATCACGCTTTACCATTTTATAATTACCACATTCAGCCGGTAAATGGCTGATAATTTTGACAGGTTGTAAATATAGATTAATGATTTGAATTTTGCATTGTTGAACTGAAACGGAATCAGGCTCTGCTGCGGAGCAACCTGCCAGGGTTAGGTTCAACCGACTGGAATGGTCAAGCCCTGCCTTTTGTGCGGGGCTTTTCTTTGGATCATTCCAAGAGTTTGTATGCCTAAGAAAACCTTACGCTGCATAAGCCATCGGAGTTTGATAGTGGAGCGATTGATGTGGCCTTTCCTGGTTGTAATCATCCACCCACTTTGCTGTTACTTCATTAGCCTGTTCAATGGAATAAAACAAGTTAGCGTCCAATACATCTTCACGATAGGTTTTATTGAAGCGTTCGATGATGGCGTTCTGTTGAGGTTTTCCTTTNTGAATGCGACTCCATTCTATGTGGTTGTTTTTCATCCATAATTGAAAACGTTTAGATCGAAACTCCGGTCCATTGTCGGTTCGTATTCGCAAGGGTTTTCCATGACGCTCGATCGTACGCTCAAGAATTTCGATCACCCTACGAGCCGGCAAGTTGAGATCTGCTTCAATGCCTTTGCACTGTCGGTTGAAGTGATCGATGATATTCAAGGTGCGAATCCTTCGTCCGTTGTCCAGCGCGTCACTCATGAAGTCCATGGCCCATTCCTGATTGGCTTTGAGCGGTATAGAGATGGGATTAGCGGGATTGTCCTTAATGCGCCTGCGTAGTCTTTTGCTCAACGAAAACCCTTCGTTCTCATAGACCCTGCGGATTTTGCTATCGCCTAATTCCGGATGTTTTTTCTGTACCAGCTTAATCACTTTCGTTCTTCCTTTACGGCTGCTGCCAATAACTTCTTCAATCGCTTTTTTNACTACGGCATCCTTGGCGGGCATTCGCTTTGGTAATACTTTTTGGTTCGCGAACAGCCCACCAACTTACACGCCTGGGCATGGCTCATCTGGTGGTGCTCTGCCAGATACTCCAAGCCGTGTTCTTTTTGCTCAGGCGTTAGAACTTTTTGTGAGTAAATCCTTTATGGCATCGATCTCCAAGCTCTGGTTAGCTACAATTTTCTTAAGCCTGGCATTCTCGTACTCCAGTTCCTTAAGGCGCTTAAGTTCGTCCACCTTCATGCCTGCGTATTTGCTACGCCAGTTGTAAAACGTAGCCTCGCTGATCCCATGCTTGCGGCATACTTCCGAAACTTTTTGATCCTGTTGTGTTTGTTCGTTGAGAATCCCAATCACCTGGGCTTCTGTAAAGCGCATCTTCTTCATTTGTTGTTTTTGTTAGGTTAAAGTTAAAAACTCTATTTTTAACCTGTTCAAAAAAGCAGCCTAGTACCAGCCCACTTTTGATAATATAAAATATTGGGTTGTGAATCCTTGGCAGATGATAATACAAGTTCTAATGAATCGTGGTGAAAAGAATAGAAAACATCAATGAAATTACTTGCAAGTTCTATGTTGTTGCTATATACTACAACAGGTCTAGTAGTTCGTATGCATCCTGTAAGAATTGAACACAATCCAATGACAATAATGTTTTTCACAGAATTGAATGCAGGTTTTATAAACAAATTGTTGTGAGCCGGGCGACCGCAACGATCTTGATTTAAACTGATATCCCTAACTCTTCATTACTTCTATATCCAATACATCTAGTCGCTAAAGATATTTCTTATAATCCTAAAGCAAATCTAATATAATCTAAACCCAATGATTACAGATAATTTATCATAGATAAAAAGATTTNNCATCCGATTCATCCAAAACTGCNNTCTATCCATGTAATATCTTGCCTCAATAGATAAGCGCTTATACGAATAACCAAATCCAGCAGCACCGCTTATACCAGGTCTTTTTCCAATTAACATTCTAGTATTCGATAATTCCACCTCATACTTTAATGGAACATCAACTACAACAGATAGGTTAACAAATATTTTTGAATTTGCTCCTAAATAAAATCCATGCCTAACCCCAAACGGAACTTCTATGGAGGAGTAACGGGTTTTAAATTTTGAATCAGATGAGTAAGCCTGGTAGGTAGGTTCTAAGATAACGCTCCACTTATTTTTATTAAACGGAAGCAAAACTTCAAGCTCCAAACCAGCACGTGGCGAAAATTCTTGACTTAGATTTGTCGTACTATTACTAGATTCTAATCTAAGTTGAGATTTATCTAATCCGGTTGTTAACCTTATCCTAAATGATTCGGATGAATCTTTATCTTTGGTTGAGATGATTGAAATGTTGTCACCCCCAACACACAAATTATGCTCATCAAAATATTTAGCAAGGGATCGTTGACTATACTTCACCTCCTTAATTTTATCGGAAGATAAATTTTTACAATTGATCGTGTTCATCAATTGATTNCCAAAATCATTATTTGATTTCGCNTTCTGTGGTTTCGATCAAAAAAGTTTGTGAATTAATTGCTCCACTGGATTTCCNCCTATTGAAAAAAAGAATCTTAATACATCCTCATTTCTATATGAGTACAAAGTCGCATTTCCNTCAACTATAACACGTAAAAACAATGTCTCATCCGACCATTTGGGGTTTCTATCACGATCAAGTTTACGAATATCATCTTTTGACTTATCTATTTTGACTGACTCTCGAACGTATTTATGATTTCCAACTTTAAACTCCTTAACACCAGAAAGTTCCATTCTTGTCGGATTTGCTTCATTCGAAATCTTGTAAACAAACTCAGTTGGATTAAAGTACCAATCAAGGTTATTTATGAAACAATCAACTTTCTCGTCATTATTGTCAATGAAATAGCCTCTTTCAAACTTTATTTGTGTATATCCTTTATGCGAAGAAAAATCAATATCAATATTGGCAGAATCAAATATCGCTTCATCATCTTATAATGGGTAAAATATTATTCAATTTAACCGATGGCCTCAATACCCCCAACTCTTCATCACCTCATAATCTTCCTTCATACACTCCAGCGGAGTTTTGCCCTGGTAAGATTCCTGTTCGATGATAAAGTGGATAGTGCCACCACTATCGCGCCCAAGATCAACCACTTCTTTCAGGTTTACAATGCCTTTGCCCAAGATGGTACTTTCATACTTTCCGTGTTCGCCCGCTTCGGGTAATTCAATTTCATCTTTAACGTGCATGCTTTGGAAGCGGCCCGGATACTTGGTTACAATATCAAGCGCTTTTGCTCCGCCATTATACAGGTTGCCCGTATCTAATTGATGCATTACCAGGTTTGGATCGGTTTCCATTAAAATAATGTCGTATAATGTGCGGTCGCCATGCTTTTCACTGAATTCAAAATCGTGGTTGTGGTATCCAAACATCATCCCCGATTTTTGCACAACNTCACCGCTCTTGTTAAAAATTTCAAGTTGTTTCATCAGAGCATCGTACGATTGGCGTACGGTTTGATCCATCCACGGGCTGATCACAAATTGTTGCCCCATAAAGGCGGCATCTTCTACCGTATATTTCCAGGCATCGGTAAAATCATTTTTGGTTTCATCCCAATGTTGGGGNGCAAGCACAGTATGTCCGCTGGGCATACTCATCCCCAGGTCGCCTAATATTTTCTTAAACTCAGCAGGTGTCCACCCATAAAACTTCCGCTCGCGGTACCAGGCATGTTCCACATGCTGAAAACCAATTTTNGCCAGGGCCTGTAGGGTACCCAGGGGGTCAGTGCCCATTTCATCACGTACACAATATAACTGCAAGCCTAATAACTGTTTTGATGCTTCGGTTTTGGTGCCGGCACAAGCTGCCAGAAAGGAGGTTCCGGCCAGTGCAAAGGCGCTCTTCCTGATAAATTCTCTGCGTGAGGTGGTCATAGATGATTAGGTTTAATTATTGAAAGAAGAAAGTTACACGAATACTTCAAAAAGTACAACTAATTTTTATAAACGGAATGGCTAAACAGAATTAAGATTTGGCTACAACGCTTCGGCTTTTTATTCCTGCTATACACTTAACAACTTGTGATAAGCCTCCTCATAGTGAACAATCAGTGTATCCCAGTCAAACGCAGAAGAATAACTTTCAACGTTGTTTCGTTGTGTAATCCGGCTTCTGCGATCTTGCTGTAAGAATTTATGAAGAAATACCGCCAGTTGGCGCGCACTCCAATCAAATGTACGCTTGCCCCGTTCTACCACAAACATGCCGCCTCGCTCATGATCGGGCATTTTATGCAACAAGTAATCACCAAAACCACTTAAATCGCTGGTAACAGCAGGCACCCCACTGGCCATACATTCCAATGGTGTGTACCCNCACGGTTCGTAATAGCTTGGAAAAATTCCCAAATGACAACCGCGTACAAACTGGCTGTAATCCATTCCAAACAAGGGGTTGGTAGAATTGATAAAATCCGGATGATATACAATTTTTACTTTGTCTTCTTTGCGATTCAATAAATTTCTTCGCACCAGAAACTGGAGTATATCATCCGAATCTTCATCTACCAGTTTATGGGTAACGGGCAGCGGCATTTTGTTACTCTTCCACGATTGAATGGTTCTGCGGTAGCGCAACTTCCAGTATTCATCTACAAAATCATTTAATTGCGGAAGCCGATGATCCTGGCGTACGGTGCTTTCAAANAATAATCGTTTACCAACTTGCCGTTGAATGGCATCGCACGTTTGTCTTATTTCTTCCATCACCGCCCGGGATTGCAGCACTTCGGGTTTAATGCTGTAAAAGTCGCGTTTGGTTACAAANAACATAACTACTGTTAAGTCTGATTTTTCTTCTTTCAGTTGATGGTTGAGGTGCACCAACGCTTCGAGCGTAAGGTCAAACCCTTTGTTTTTGTATTCATACCTGCCCGAGGTAAAGAAGTAGATGGTTTTGTTTAGGTCAAATCCATACGAACTGAAGAAATGGCCCATTACAAACTCGTGTATCTGTTCCTTGTATTGCGAATGAAGGTTCTGAAATTCGTGCAGCGCCTCAAATCGTTGGATGTTTAGCCCGTTGGGCAAAATAAAATCGGGTTTTCTCCGTAGCAGGTGTTTGCATTCGCGGGCTGTCACATCGCTTACGGTGGTCATCACATCGCATTTCTGAGCGCAGCCATATTCAATAGCGGCTTCCGTTTCAACACCAAATTTTCCGGCTTCATCTTCCCACTTAAANAATGGAAGGTGTGCATAAAACAACGGAGAATTAATTGCAAGATGCCGGCCTAATTGCGTTGCATGGGTTGTAAAAATGGTACGCACGGGTAACTCCTCCCGCTTAATATCCAGAATGGGCAGGCCAGCCATCCACTCATGAAAGTGTGCGAGTAGTTTATAATCGTTCCCTGCAATTTTTACGGTTTCATCTACAAACAATTTGGTGAGGTAGGCAAAACCAATTACCTGGTCAATCAGGGCATGCGTATCCGGTGTGCTAATGGTATGATTTTTCCAAAGCAAATATTTGATTACGTTTCTTACTTTTTCTTCAACTACGTTTGGGTTAAGCAGTATCACGCGGGGCTTGCCGGTAATCAACCAATCGGCATACATAACTTCGTACCCGCGTTTGCGTAAATTGGCTGCAGCCAGGCCAAACACATCGGCCGTATCGTCCAACGGTTCCAGCTCTGCCAAAATATTTTTATTGAGATAGGGCCCCACCATACAGTAATGGCCGCTGTGGTGGCGTGTCATCGCAGGAGCTTTGGATCGAATTACGGTGTAAATTCCACCAACCTGGTTGCAAACTTCCCAGGCAACTTCTATTAGTAAATGGTTGGCTGTTTTTGTGCGCGAAGTCTTCTTTGTCATAGCTCAGGTCAAACTGGCTGAAAGCAAACCAATTTTGATCAATTTAGTGACAAAATTTCTGAAAACGATACTCTTTTATACATGGTTTCAGATTTGATGCCACGTGTGTAAAAACCACGGGTTATGACATTCGATAAATTCACAATAAAATCTCAGGAGGCTTTACAGAAGTCGGCAGAGATAGCTACGGCCAAACAGCAACAAGCTATTGAGCCGGGGCACTTATTAAAAGCAATTCTGGAGACAGACGAGAATGTTTCTTCTTATGTGTTCAAANAACTGAATATCAACGCCAACATTCTTGAAACCAAACTGGAAGAACTTGTAAACAGTTATCCTAAGGTAAGCGGCCAGCAAGCTTATTTATCTGCGGCATCCAACCAGGTGTTACAGCAAGCCGAAAAAGAACTGCGCGAATTCAAGGACGAGTTCATTGCCATTGAGCACCTGTTATTAGGTTTACTCAACGCTAAAGATAAAGTGGCCGCACTGATGAAAGATGCTGGCTTCGAANAAAATTCGCTCATTAAAGCCATTAAAGAATTGCGCGGTGGAGCTTCGGTTACCGATCAAAACGCAGAAGCGAAGTATAAATCGCTTGAGCGCTATTCTAAAAACCTAAACGCATTAGCTAAGGCAGGAAAAATCGATCCGGTAATTGGCCGCGATGAAGAGATCAGGCGTGTGTTGCAAATACTTTCGCGCAGAACANAAAATAATCCAATCCTTTTAGGTGAACCGNGTGTTGGTAAAACTGCTATTGTGGAGGGCATGGCTCAGCGCATTGTAAATGGCGATGTGCCCGAAAACCTGAAAACGAAAACGCTGGTTTCGTTGGACATGGGCTTGCTGGTAGCCGGTGCCAAATACAAAGGTGAGTTTGAAGAACGTTTGAAAGCAGTTATCAAAGAAGTAACAGATTCAAATGGTGAGATTATTTTGTTTATTGACGAGATTCATACCCTGATTGGAGCCGGTGGTGGCGAAGGTGCAATGGATGCCGCCAATTTACTGAAACCTGCACTTGCCCGCGGTGAACTGCATGCCATTGGCGCAACCACCTTAAAAGAATATCAGAAGTATATCGAGAAAGACAAAGCATTGGAGCGCAGGTTTCAGGCTGTAATGGTAGATGAACCTTCTGTGGAAGATTCGATATCCATTCTACGTGGAATAAAAGATAAATACGAACTACACCACGGTGTGCGCATTAAAGACGATGCGGTAATTGCTTCTGTAGAGTTATCGAGCCGGTATATCTCCGAGCGTTTTCTTCCCGATAAGGCCATCGATTTAATGGATGAAGCTGCTTCGAAGTTGCGTTTGGAAATGGATTCGTTGCCCGAAGAATTGGATGAATTGAACCGCAAAATCATGCAACTGGAAATTGAACGCGAAGCCATCCGCAGAGAAAAAGATAAAGACAAGGAAGTAATTCTTACCAAAGAGATTGCTGAGTTGAGTGAACAACGCAACACGTTAAAAGCTCAATGGGAAAATGAAAAGGGGATTGTAAACAACCTGCGCCAGGAAAAAGAAAATCTGGAAAAACTGAAACAGGAAGCTGAACAAGCCGAGAAAGCAGGTGACTACGGCCGCGTAGCGGAAATCCGGTACGGTAAAATAACCGAAGCGGAAAAACGTCTTAAAGAAATGCAGGTGCAGATGAAGGCCATGCAAGGCGAACACTCGCTGCTGAAAGAAGAAGTTGATAGTGATGATATAGCCGAGGTTGTTGCCCGCTGGACAGGCATACCGGTAAGCAAGATGCTGCAGAGTGAACGCGAAAAGTTGCTTACGCTTGAAGAGGAATTGAGCAAACGTGTAGCCGGACAGGAAGAAGCCATTCGGGCACTAAGCGATGCGGTGCGCAGAAGTCGTGCGGGATTGCAAGATCCCAAACGGCCTATTGGCTCTTTCATCTTCATGGGTACAACCGGTGTGGGCAAAACAGAATTGTCAAAAGCCCTGGCTGATTATTTATTTAACGATGAGAATGCCATGGTGCGCATTGATATGAGTGAGTACCAGGAGCGCCACAGTGTAAGCAGGTTAATTGGTGCGCCTCCCGGCTATGTGGGGTACGATGAAGGCGGACAACTAACCGAAGCCGTGCGCAGAAAACCATATTCAGTAATTCTGTTGGATGAAATTGAAAAGGCACACCCCGATGTGTTTAACATTTTGTTGCAGGTACTGGATGATGGCCGGCTAACGGATAACAAAGGCCGGGTAGCTAATTTTAAGAATACGATTGTGATTATGACCACCAACATCGGTTCGCACATTATTCAGGAAAACTTTGAANAAATTACAGACGAGAATTATTTCGAAGTATTGGAGGGCACCAAGGAGGAAGTGTTGGTGCTATTGAAGAAAACGGTGCGGCCGGAGTTTATCAATCGTATTGATGAAATCATTATGTTCCGCCCGTTGAGTAAGGCAGATATTAGAAAAATTGTAGAAATACAATTTAAACTGGTACAGAAGCGTTTATTAGAAAGTGGCGTGAAACTTGATATTTCTGAAGCTGCGCTGGAGCGATTGGCAAAACTGGGGTACGATCCGCAGTTTGGTGCCAGGCCGCTGAAACGGGTTATGCAGCGCGAAATATTAAATGAACTTTCGAAGCAAATTTTAGCAGGAAAAGTGAACAAAGACAGCGTAATCTTTGTTGAATTGAAAAACGGGGTTGAATTTGAGTTTATCAACCTTGATAACGTTGAAGTTGTGAATTAATTAACAATAAAGACTGTGAGGTCCCGGGTTCTCCGGGAAGTGTTGTGGGGTTTGGTTTTGGGGTTAGGGCGGGCTGAGGGGCCCGCCCTTCATTTTGTCCAGCCGGAGAAAAATATTTTTAAGAGCGGAAAAGTAATATTGACCATGCCGTGCAATCTGCCGGGGCTCAGATTTTAAGAAACCCGGACTTGATACTACACGGTGGATTTTAGCATACGGTCCACCACTAATTTCCGGATCAAGCGAAAGCTCCACAACAGAATTTACTCTGGGAAAATACCAGAAGAAAACAACAAACTCGGCTCCGGCCGATGCCATAATTACTGGTAATGAAAGACCGATCATAGAAAGAACTACGCCCGCTGTTTGCTGACTACTTGTAACAAGACGGGATACCAACACTGTAAACTGAAGGTCAACCGGTTCGTGAGGTTCAACTGTTTCTAACTTAAATCTGAAAGGACTGGCGTTATGCCAACTAATATAATTGGTAAACTGGGTTTCTAATTCCTTACGTACTAAATCCGGCACCTCCTGGGTGAAGTCCAGACGTACGCGCAAAACTTCAGGGTGTGGATTCTTAAGAACTAATTGAGGTGAGCTACAACTACAAACTAAAATGCTGAGCAGAGCTACAGCTTGCCCCAACGATTTAATTTTCCTCATATATCTGAAACTGCTTTTTCAATTTAGTACGTGCGGTTCCATCCATCATCATCACCAGAATATCACCGGCTTCAATCGTTACAGTTCCTTCAGGGTTCTTCATGAACTGCCGTTTGCCATCTTTTATTTTTACAAGTCCTACCAGGATCACATTGCAGGTTTTCTTTAGATCAAAATACGCTTTATCGTAGAACGTGCCCGCAAAGGAGTTTCCTGCAGGTACTTTCATTTGTTTAATGTCATAGTCGGTTTCAGTTTGTGCATAAGCCAGAATCTCTTCACTGAACAAGGCTACATCAGGTTCAAAAATATAGCTGGCCATTAACTTGGCCGAAATTTCATTCTTACAGATTGTGTAGGTAACGCCTGCATTTTGAAACGTACTTTTCAGGTTACCGTTATCCAGTGTTACCACATAGTTCAGATTGGAAAAATGTTTNTTCAGGTTAATGACGTACACTAATTTCTCGGTGTCGTCATTCAAATTAACAAATACAATGGAAGCAAGCCTAATGTTTGATTTTTCCAGTATATCATAATTGGCATAATCGGTATAAAGGGTGTACACCTGATCAGAGTTGTAATACTCCCGAATGGAGTCAATGGACGACCGGTCTTTGGTTATTATAGCCACTTGTTTACCGGCTGCCACCAGGTGGCTGATTACCGATTTTCCAAAATCGTTCCATCCAATAATTACCACATGGTTTTTAAAGTCGGTTCCGTTCAGGCCCAACTCGCGTTGTTCTCTTACTGTATTCATAAAATTTGTAATCTGACTAATCACTAAACCGTAAATACCAAGGCTTGAAAGCATGGCAATAAATCCGATGGTTCGACCTAAGTACGTAATGGGTACTACATCACCATATCCAATGGTGGTAATAGTTGCTACCACATACCAAAGGGCATCTTGCCAGGTAGCCATTTCCGAATTGGGAACATCCTGCTCCAGGTAGTGGAGTGAAAACACAATAATTGCATAAAAAAGTAGTACACTCGATAACCGGTAAACTAACTTTTTATAGGTAGTCCTTTTCACGTAAGCCGTTGTGAAGTAGAAAATTAGAAAAAAAGAGATTAAAGTAAAAGGTCAGTTTGAAGAGGAGCAGGTGTTGAGGATGGTTATGGCATCGTTTACAGTTACCATCGGGTGGGCATTGCCCCAGCTGTTGTTGATGTATGTGGCTATTTCGGCTATCTCCAGTTCTGTAAGTGAAGGTATGCCCGGCATGGGTTTATTATAAGTTACTCCGTTTACCACCATCTCGCCTTCAATGCCATATTTTATCAGGCAGAGCACCGCTTGGGGATCTTTAGTAATAAAGTCAGACTTTGCTAACGGGGGNTACAACCGCCCAAGGCCCGAACCATCAGCCTGGTGGCAATTGGCACAATGTTGCTGATACAACACTTCACCCTCGGCATAGTATTGTTGAAACTTTACATCGCGTTGCGCGCCTGGTACACAGGCAACTGTAAAAACAGAAATACTAAAATACTACCGCGCATCTTCCCTGCGAAGCTTCTTGATGTCGGCTATCAGTTTGTTCACCTCTTCTTCTTTGGTGCCATCGTACTTACCCCGAATGCGTTGCTTTTTGTCGATAAGCAAAAAGCGCCACTGTGTATAAAGCCATCGGGCTCGCTTTTGTCTTCCATAGCCGTAGCGAAGTAACTGGTTTGTGCGATTTTATAAATCGAATCTTTAGCCCCGGTTACAAAATGCCAGCGTGCGCTGGTTACGCCTAAGCGTTCGGCAAAATCATGCAGCAGGGCTACAGTATCATATTCCGGATCGATCGTGTGTGAAAGAATCTTTACATCGGGCATTTCTGCGGTAGCTTTATATACCCGCAACATCTGTGTTTTCATGATGGGGCAAATGGTTCGGCACGAGGTAAAGAAGAAGTCGGCTACATAAATCTGATCTTTAAAGGTGGCATTAGAAACCACCACACTATCTTGATCCACAAACTGATAAGGGGCAATGGTGTGGTAAATGGTATCAGCACCTTCCACCATGCGCTCGCCAAAGATGGGCAGCGGTTTTTCATTTGTACAAGAAGCCAACAGTCCTGGTATAAGAAAAAGGAATAGGCCGTATTTTGTTGGCTTGTTTTGTAAATTTTTATTCCAAAGTAATTTCATCGCCCTCACGTATCTGGTTATTATGGTTCAAAGCTATTACGTTTTGTCCAAATAAAAGCTTGTTTCCCTCTCTTCTGTATTTTGATAATGTAAACAGGGGCTCGCGGCCCTTTTGCCCGGTTTGCGGGTTTATGGTTGTTAAGACACAACGGGCACAGGGTTTAACCACTTTAAAGCGGTTTGTACCAATGTTAAAATTCCGCCAGGTATCTTCTTCATAAGGCTGCCCGCCTGTAAATACAAAATTGGGTCTGAACCGCCTCATCTCGATGGGCTCATCCATTCTGCTGTTTAAATCATTGAGCGAACTTTGCCCGATAATCAGAATCGGATAGCCATCTGCAAAACCTACCTGTTCGTTATTGCTTGCATAATGCGGATCAACATCGCGTTTATTTGCCTCCGGAAANAATACCAATCGGCACTTCAGGTTTAGCTGTTCTGTAAACCATTGACTGTAGTTTTTGTCCGGCTCAACGGCTTCCACCTCATCGTCCCAGATCACAACGTTTTGAACTTCCTTCATCTCAGGCGCAACAAGGGGTATCACTAATTGTTTTCCGGTTAACCGGGCACTAATTACAATCTGTTGATTTTGAATGGCCAGATCAAACAGGGCCATGTGCGGATTTTCCCGTTGCGTAATGAATTTCCCGTTCTCATCTACCAGCATCCAGCGCCTGTCGTACTGCAGGCCTTTGGGTTTTACCACGGCTTGTTTTACACGAATGCCCGCAAATGATTTTATTGGGTAAATCCAGAGTTCACTAAGAATAAGCGCAGGCATTTAGCAGGTGGTAATTTTCCGCTAACTTAATCAATTGGCAGGCAATATCGCGCTTTTGAGTGTACCGTTTAAAGTACCTCCAACTCCTTACCCTTTTTTAGCTTTGCGTTTGTTCCGGCCGTAGCATATAATTTTTCGTAGTATTCATGTGCCATGCGGTTGCTATCAAACATAGGTACTACATCTTCCATGCTTTGCTTTACCATGGCAATCCACTGCTTTGGTTTTTGATAATACAGGGGTACGATTTCTTTTTCCAGCAGCGTAAGCAAGTTGTCATTTTCAACCTGGTCCTGTTCGCTGGGCACATCCGTTTCGGCAGGTGAAATGATAAAACAATTTTTACCATGCTTAGAAAACTCCGGAATCCAGCCATCCGGTATGGAAAGGTTTACGCTGCCATTCATTGCGGCCGTCATACCCGAGGTACCGGAAGCTTCGCGGAACATTTTGGGAGTATTAAGCCATAAATCAGAACCGCACTTCAACAACCGTGATAGCTCCATTTCATATCCCGTAAGGACAGCGCAGGTTGGAAGGTTTTTNGTTTTCCAATAGATGTCGTTAAAAATTCCAATGGCGCCAAAATCTTCCGGATACGGTTTACCCGCCCAGATTACCTGCACCGGAAACTCTTTGTTATTTATTAATTGAAGAAACCGTTCGAAATCGTGAAGTAATAAGTTGGCACGCTTATAACCCGCAAAACGTCTTGCCCATACAATTGTTAAAACGTTCTCGTCAAAAATTTTTCCTGTCTGGTTAGCTACTACTGCAAACAGTTGACGTTTCATTTCTTTTTTNCGCAGCATCAAACCCTTGTCGTTGCCTTGCTTATGATGTGCTTCTAAAACGGGATCCATCCAAAACGTTTTATTCTGTGCATTGGTGATGGCGGTAATGTCACAAATTCCGTCAAAGCCCGACCACATTTTGCGTGATACTGCACCATGCAAAGAGGAAACACCATTTGAAATTCGCGACATGCGCAATGCAGCCAGCGTGTAACTTAAATTTTCAGTATCAGGGGCAGCTAATTCCAATACGGTTTCTTTCGGCACTCCATGAAAAAANCTCATTACATCCAGGTAAGAAATACCATGCTCTTCGTTACCCGCTTTTTCAGGAGTGTGTGTAGTAAATACAACACGCTTGCGCACTTCTTCCAGGTCGTTGTTGTATTTGTTCATCAAATAAAAGCAAAGCGGCAAGGCATGGCCTTCGTTCATGTGGTAAACCTCGGTCTCCCGCTCTAAAATATCCAACAACTTGGCTCCACCACTACCTAATAAAATAGACTGGGCAATACGGGCCGACTCGTGGCTGTCATATAACCGATGGCTTATGGTTTGAGCCAGGTGATCATTCTCAGGAAGATCAGTACTTAACAAAAAGAGCGGAGCTGTCTTAAATACTTCCGGTTTCACCAACCACGCTTTTACGTGTACTTCATGGTTGTGAATGGTAATCGGAAACACAATGCCTGTATCGGTGAGAAACGAATAGTTTTTCTCCACATAACCTGCACGCAGCGTGCCATCCAAATTTCGCTCCTGGTCGTAATATCCATACTTCCACAATATGCCGATACCAATCAGGTTCTGTTTAAGTTCATACGCACTGCGCATGTGCGAGCCGGCCAAAAACCCNAGGCCACCACTATATATTTTCAATGGCTGGTCGATGGCAAACTCCATCGAAAAATAAGCTACCGGCTTACTATACTTCTTGTCAATTTTGTACGAGAACAGATCTGAGGCTTTAATCATGCTTCCTGTATCTTTAATGGGTTGCGAAAGTAACAAATGACAGGCAATTGAGTTAACTAAAATATTGCGATGTAGAAATTGATGAATTGCAATCGTTTGAAATTAGGTTCATATTATCAGGCCAAAGGGCCGGATAATATCCTTAAATAGATAAAGAGAACCACCGAATCCAAAAATATTTAGGTAACTTTCTAAAACAGTTGATATTTTTTATGGCCAAAGGGAACCTAACATCGGGAATTGCACTACCAGCCATTGTGGGTGCGCTGGCGCTGGTGGGCCTGGTTGTGTACGATGTGCTGTTCTCCAAGCCACATTTGATGAAGGGTGTGATTGTTGACAAGCTGTTCGTACCCGGTAAAAACAATGCAGGCCCCCATGCCTTGCCCTACGGCAAATACCGGTCGTATGAGTACGCTATTCAGGCCGAACAACAGGAACAATGGATTGCCTTTGTGCAAGGGGATGACGGTAAAGTTCTGAAAGTGAATTGTCACTCCAATCATTATGAAATGAAACAAGTAGGTAATACTTTGCATTTAAGGAAACATACTGGTGAGTTATATTGTATATAGATTAGTTTTCGCATACGAAGAAGTAGAACAGGAGGGAATATGAAAGATTTCAAAGCAATTGTTGAAGCTTACAAAAATGTTGACTTCAGTCAGCGCAAAGCAGCATTAGCAACCGTAGTAAGAGTGCGCGGTTCTTCCTACCGAAGCCCCGGTGCGCGCATGTTAATTACCGATGATGGCCGCTGGGTAGGCTCTATCAGTGGCGGGTGTTTGNAAGGCGATGCCCTGCGGAAAGCACGCCAGGTAATGACCAGCAAANAACCGTTAACAGTTACCTACGATACACACGAAGAGAGCAATCAAAACCTGGGCATAAGTTTGGGCTGCAATGGTGTAATTGATGTTTTGATTGAACCCCTGGATGCAAGTCATCCCCATTCCATAAACCAATTCACCGCTTTCGCGGAAACGCAACAACCATTGGCATTGGCTACCATATTTAACGGGTTGGGTATTGGCGAAAAACTTTTGCTGTCCGGGCAGGGTGTGGAACGATGTGATTTTCAAAATGAAGCATTGATCCGGTTGGTAAAACCAGACCTGCAGGAAGTTTTTAAGTCGCGTAAATCGCAAGCCCGCCAATACCTGATACACGGTATTGAGCAAGAGGTTTTTATAGAACTGATTCAACCCAGTGTTTCCCTAATTATTTTTGGAGGTGGTTTCGATGCCCGGCCGGTGAGTGAGTTGGCCAAATCCTTAGGTTGGAATGTGAGTGTTACAGACGAGTGTGTAGCGCACATTGCCCCGATATTTTTTCCAACCGCTGATAAACTTTCGTTGTGCCAGCGCGAGTTTATCGATCGCGATTTTACTATTACACCGTACACCGCCTGTGTGCTGATGTCGCATAATTATGAGTACGACCGCGATGTACTCAGGAAATTATTAAAGACAAATACACCTTACATTGGTATGCTGGGGCCGCGTAAGCGCTTCGATAAAATGCTGGCCGAGTACAAAACGGAGGGCATCCATTTAACCGATGCCGATTTTGAGCGAATACATTCACCCATTGGGTTGGATATTGGTGCCGAGGCTCCGGATGAAATTGCCTTATCAATTATTTCGGAGATTCAGGGAAAGTTTACCAATCGCCCGGGAGGGTTTCTGAAAAACCATAACGGCCCCATTCATCAGCGCGAGCCCGGCAGCGATCAGGTATTTAAACAGGTATATTACTGACCCTGCCCTTTTTGTTTCAAATTCATATTGCCATGAAACAGAGGCAACCACCGCAAGACACAAAAATAATTATATGCAGGCAGGCATTATCTTATTAGCAGCCGGCAACAGTTCGCGCCTTGGGCATTCTAAACAACTGGTTGAAGTAATGGGCACACCCTTACTACGCAGGTCGACCGAAATGGCGGTGCAAACAGGTTATACCGTTGTTGTTGTATTAGGAGCCGATGCGGAAACCCACCAAGCGGTACTGGCCGGTATAAAAACGGAAGTTATCATTAATCACAACTGGCATACTGGTATGNGGGGCTCGCTAAAGGTTGGACTAAAGCACCTGTTAAAAATACATCCGGCTATGGAGGCAGTGCTGATTATGGTGTGTGACCAACCCTATCTTTCGGGCGAACATTTGCAGAAATTGACCGTGGCACTGCAGCAACAACCCAAACCCATTGTGGCATCAGCGTATGCGAACGTAATAGGTGTGCCCGCAATTTTCAGAAAAGAATTTTTTAACAGGTTGCTTCAACTGGATGAGGATGCCGGTGCANAAAAAGTTATTCAACAATTTGCTGACCAGGTTTACACCCTGCCCTTCGAAAAAGGAGAAATAGACCTTGATACACCCCGGGATTTGCAGCACTTGCCGAATGAATAATTCGTTTAAAGCATCGGCAAACCAACCATTGAAAAAATTTACAAAAGCCGAATCAGCCGCTTACCTTTACATGAAATGAAAATGGTGCTGATCTTTTGTTTGTTTACCAACCTGGTTCTTCATGCCGAATCGTTTCAGATTTTTGAGGAAAATGGAAAAGTGGGAATTAAAAACCAGGATGGTACCGTAGTGTTACCCGCCTCGTTCGAAGCGCTCGGCTGGTCGGATGGAAGTTTTTCAGTTGTTGGTAATGCAACGGGCTATCGGCAGAATAACCACTGGGGTATTCTTAATCTGAAGAAAGAGTTTATTACCAAAGCGGAATATGAAACACTGGTTTATGGCGGAGGCGATTATGTGGTAGCTAAGAAANAAATCAATGCGGCTCAGCAAAAAACAGGTTGCCTGAACCTGCGGGGCGAAATTCAGATTCCGTTTCTGTATGATCACATCCAATTACATGGACTTCGGGCAATTGTAATTAATTTGTCGAATGGCCGGTATCGGTACGGCCTGGCCGACCTGCACAACAAACTGATTATTCCAGCCAATTACACGTGCATTGCACCCCTGGGCACGCTTCGGTATGCCGTTCAAAATGAAACCGGAAAAATTGCCTTATTTACTGAAGAGGGGAGAGCCATGACCACTNTTTTTATAGACAGCATCTCTTCTTTCCAAAATGATAAAGCCGTTNTTTTTGTTAACACTAACAAAGGAGTGCTTGACCGGGAAGGAAACATATTAGCAGAAGCACGTTACCAGGATATTCGATTTATTGATGAACAAATTTTGGTACTGCCCCATCATCAATGGATAGTGCTAAATGCCGCCAACAAAACCCGGCAAACAATTGCTGCCGAAGATATAAAACTGGCTACCGGCCAATCCATCTATCAATACTCGGGATATTTCGGTTTGATGGACACCACTTGGCGTGTAACCATACCGGCCCAATACCAGCACCTGGCTCCGCTGCAAAATGAACTATACCTTGCTAAAAAAGACAACAAGACCGGAATCATCAGCAGCAATAATCAACCGGTAATCCCACTTCGGTACGATTCGGTTGTTGTTGATTACCCGTTTGTGCGCACGCTTGCACATTCGGGCTGGGCGCTAACGGATGTGCATCAGTCGTTCACTTCTTTTAAAAGCTATACCCAAATAGATGATTTGCAACACGGGCTGTTTCCGGTTAAAAGCAATTTACATTGGGGCGCCCTTACTACCCGTGGCGATGAAGTGATTCATTGTGTGTATGATTCGTTACTGGAAATTTCTGCAACCCAACTGGTGGTAAAATTTAAAAATCAGTATGGCATTATATCGCCCCGCGAAGATTGGATTATTGCACCCCAGAAATATCCTTTAAAACTTGTAAATGATTCGTGTTACCTGCAGCTTGAACCAGCCAATCAATTTTTAAAATCGTTGGATGGCACGGTAATCTATTTTACAAATAACCAGATCAGCCTTAGCCAGAATTATTTTACAGAATATCTGCCCGATGGCACCATTAAGACACTGGACTACAGGGGCCGCCTTCTGTCGCGCAAGGAACCTCCGCAGGTAGATAAAATTGAAGCTGTGTATGAAGAATCTGAAGGAATGCGCGGAATAAAGCGCGATGGCAAATTCGGATTTATTGATGCACGCGGCATGTTACGTATCGCAAACCGCTACGATGGTATCGGGAAATTCAGTGAGGGATTGGCCGCCATTAAATTGATTGGCTTATGGGGTTTTATCAATACGAAAGATCAGATTATCATTAACCCGAACTACAACGCAGTTGAGCAATTTCAAAATGGATTATGTGTTGTTACCCGCAATTCAAAAACCGGAGTAATCGACATGCAAGGTAAATTTGTTCTTACCCTGGCGTATGATTCCATCCAGCGCGAGTCTGACAGGTTTCGGCTTTATAAAAATGGCCTGGCCGGGTTGGCCGATAAGAATGGTAAAATTCTGATTGAGCCCCGCTTTACGCGATTAGAAATTCTACCCAACGGATTGGTAAAAGCCACCCACGCAGAAAAAACGGGAGTTATCTCTATGGAAGGATTGAGCGTAATTCCGATTATTTACGATTCCCTGCTCTACGCGCAATCCAACAAGCAATACCTGGCACTTCAAAAAGCGCAGTGGCAAAAATTGAAATAAGCCGGTTGTACTGCGGTAGATACAATTTTCGTGGGTTAAATTCGTCTATGGCTGTAAAGCGGGGGAACCAAAAGCACCCGGTTTTAATTATTATTACGATATTTGAACAAATCGCTGATGCCTGAATTTTGAAGCTAATGCGTATTGAAAATTATTGATCATGAGGCTATTAATCATTTTAGGACTTATTGGATACGTGTTGTATAAGTTTGGAAACTTGCTTTTTCGGGCGGGTGCCGCTTCGCAACAACGCAGACCCACCCATGGAAATATAAATGTTGATTCAACTCCTGGCAGGCCTGGCAAATCGGGCAAAATAAAAGGAGGCGAGTACGTGGATTACGAAGAAGTAAAATAGCCTGTTTGCTTAGGCGTGAAAATCCAGTTTACGAAATACCAGGCCACCGGCAATGATTTTGTTTTGATTGACAATCGGAACCAGGAGTATGCTTTTGCGAAAGAACAGATTGAANAAATATGCGATCGCAGGTTTGGCGTTGGAGCCGATGGCTTAATGTTGATTGAAAAACACCCAACGCTGGACTTCAACCTGGTTTATTACAACAGCGATGGCTCGCAAAGTTTGTGTGGCAATGGCAGCAGGGCAGCAGTAGCTATGGCCGCTACTTTAGGATTACTGAAAAATAAAACAACGTTTAATGCTTATGATGGTTCGCACGAGGCAGAGCTATTAAACACGGGCATCGTTCGCCTTAAAATGAACCCCGTTACATCCGTAANNAAAAAAGGCGAAGATCTTTTTATTCATACAGGTTCACCCCATCACCTGCAAATTGTACCCGATGCTGAAAAAATAAATGTAGTTGACGAGGGAAGAAAAATCCGCTACAGCGATGACTACAAACCAGACGGCACCAATGTAAACTTTGTTCAGTTATTGAATAACAACACCATTTTTGTACGCACCTACGAACGTGGTGTTGAAGACGAAACGTTTTCTTGCGGAACCGGTGTTACGGCTGCTGCATTGGCAGCTTCATTTCATGGCTATACCTCGCCTGTTCATGTAAAAGTGAAAGGAGGCGAACTGGATGTGGCCTTTCAAACCGGACAGGCAGGCACATTTCACGAAATTTACCTGATCGGCCCTGCCAAAATGGTGTTTACGGGTACTCTGGAACTATAATTGCACCCCAAAATCAACTAAATTTACGGCCCATTTGGATGGATGCCTTTTGCACACGAAAAGGCGGCCACCTGTATGACAAACAGCTACACATGTTAAAATTACTTGCAAAATTTTTGGCGATAAATCGCAGAAGGATATTAAACAAATGATGCCCCTGGTAGAGGCAACCAAACGCGAAGGCGAAAGTTTGCTCTCCATCTCAAACGACCAGTTACGGGCTAAAACCATCGAAATACAGAACACTATTAATAGTAAGCTCAAGACTATTGACGACCAGATTGCGGCCCTGCATAGCCGCGTGGCCAACCAGCCCGAAATGGACTTGAATGAANAAGATTCTGTGTTCAAGGAAATCGACAAACTGGAAGCAGACCGAAACAAAGAACTGGAAAAGGTATTGATGGAAGTGCTGCCCAAAGCATTTGCCATTGTACGCGAAACGGCTCGCAGATTTAAAGAGAATGAATACCTGGAAGTAACGGCTACCGATCACGACCGGGCCCTCGCAGCCAAATATCAAAATATTCAAATCGTGGCCGATAAAGCACATTGGTACCGGCAGTGGTTGGCTGCAGGTAATACCATAACCTGGGATATGGTGCATTACGATGTGCAGATAATAGGAGGAATTGCGTTGCACCAGGGCAAAGTATCAGAGATGGCTACCGGTGAAGGAAAAACATTAGTGGCCACCTTCCCTGCATTTTTAAATGCACTGGCCAGACGCGGAGTGCATGTGGTTACAGTAAACGATTACCTGGCCAGGCGTGATAGCGAATGGATGGGCCCGCTATTTCAGTTTCATGGGTTGAATGTGGATTGTATTGATAAGCACGAACCCAATTCAACCGAACGCAAAAACGCATACCGTGCGGATATTACCTATGGAACCAACAACGAGTTTGGCTTCGACTACCTGCGCGATAACATGGCGCGCGAACCGGAAGAACTGGTACAACGCGGCCATCATTACGCCATGGTAGATGAAGTGGATAGTGTGTTGATTGATGAGGCCCGTACTCCGTTGATTATTTCAGGCCCGGTACCGCGTGGCGATGAGCATGAGTTTTATGATTTAAAGCCCCGCATTGCCAAAGTAGTGGAGGCTCAGAAAAAATTAGTTAATCAATACCTCAACGATGCCAAANAATTATTGGCCGATGGTCAGGAGAAAGATGGTGGCACTGCCTTGTTCCGCGCGCATCGGGCCATGCCCAAATACAAACCACTGATTAAGATGCTCAGCGAAATGGGCATGAAAAACGTGCTACAGAAAACTGAAAACTATTACCTGGCCGATAACAAANAGTTAATGCCCGAAGCGGATGCACCGCTGTATTTCGTTATCGAAGAAAAAGATAACAGCGTGCAGCTTACCGATAAAGGAACCGATTTGATTACCGGAGAAGGTGAGGATCCTAAATTCTTTATCCTGCCGGAGATTGGTGTAGAGTTGAATAAAATTGAAAAGAATCTTTCTGTTTCTTCTGAAGAACGATTAAAACAAAAAGAAGATCTGATTCGCGAGTACTCAACCAAATCGCAACGCATACACAGCGTTAACCAGTTGCTTAAAGCATATACCTTGTTCGAGAAAGACACCGAGTACATCATTGTAGATGGAAAAGTTAAAATTGTGGACGAACAAACAGGTCGTGTGTTGGATGGCCGCAGGTATTCGGATGGGTTGCACCAGGCCATTGAAGCAAAAGAAAATGTAAAGGTGGAAGACGCTACCCAAACATATGCCACCATTACCCTGCAGAACTACTTCCGCATGTACCACAAACTGGCTGGTATGACGGGTACGGCTGTAACAGAAGCCGGTGAGTTGTGGGACATCTATAAATTAGATGTGGTAACCATTCCTACCAACAAACCAATGACGCGCAAAGACAAAGACGATCTGGTTTACAAAACCATGCGCGAAAAATTCAATGCCGTGGTAGAAGAAATTGTAAAACTTACACAAGAAGGCCGGCCCGTGCTGGTGGGTACCACATCCGTGGAGATATCAGAGTTGGTAAGCCGCATGTTGCAGATTCGAAAAATCAAACACCAGGTATTGAATGCCAAACAACATCAGCGCGAAGCAGAAATTGTTGCCGAAGCCGGTAAGCCCGGTACTGTAACCATTGCTACTAACATGGCCGGTAGGGGTACCGATATTAAACTTACGGCCGAATCAAAAGCAGCAGGCGGGTTGGCCATCATTGGTACCGAACGCCACGAATCGCGCAGGGTGGATCGCCAGTTGCGCGGTCGGTCCGGTCGCCAGGGCGATCCGGGGTCGTCTCAATTTTATGTTTCGTTAGAAGATAACCTGATGCGTTTGTTTATGCCCGAGCGCATTGCGCGCATCATGGATCGGTTGGGCTTAAAAGAAGGCGAAGTGATTTCGCATTCTATGGTTACCAGTTCGATAGAACGCGCTCAGAAAAAGGTTGAAGAAAACAACTTTGGAATTCGTAAGCGGTTGCTGGAGTATGATAACGTAATGAACTCGCAACGCGAGGTAATTTACAAGCGCAGAAGAAATGCCTTGCATGGCGAACGCCTGCAGTTGGATATCCTTACCATGCTGTTCGATACCTGCGATGATATTGTAGCAAATGGTAAAGCCGGTGAAAACCTTGAGAACTTCAAACTGAATATTCTGAGTGTGTTAGGGCTTGATTTCAATATCAGCCAGGAAGAATTTGCCAAACAAGATCAGGCCGTTATTACCGATAGGTTGTACGACCAGGCCCTGCAACACTACGAACACAAAAACAAGGCTGCGGCCGATAGGTCGTTCCCCATTGTGCAAGACGTGTACAGAACCCGTGGCGGAACGTTCAAAGATATTCTGGTACCGTTTAGCGATGGCATCAAACAAATCGGTGTTTCGGCCGATCTGAAGAAGTGCGTGGACACACACAATGGCGAGTTGATCAAATCGATGGAGAAGATGATTACACTGGCTATCATCGATCAAAACTGGAAAGAGCACTTGCGCGATATGGACGATCTGAAGCAGTCTGTACAAAATGCGGTGTACGAACAANAAGATCCTTTGCTGATTTACAAGTTCGAAGGTTTTGAAGCATTCAAACGGTTTATCGCCAAAGTAAACGAAGAAACCATTTCTTTCCTGATGAAGGCAGATATACCCGTACACGATGCCGATCAGGTGCAGGAAGCGCGGCAGTTCAGACGGCAAAAGCTTAGTGAANAAGAAAGAGGAATCCCGTTCGTTATTGCAGGGTGGAGGATCGCAGCCCGCAGCAGCGCCCGGCAAGCAGAAGAANAAATAATGCCTGTTAAATCTGAAAAGGTAGCCGGCCGCAACGACCGTGTTACGGTACAGTACCAGGATGGCAGCGTAGTGAAAGATGTGAAGTATAAAAAAGTGGAAGACGATATTAAAGCCGGAAAGTGCATTGTGCTGGAAGGCTAACGAGTTGTTTTAACGATTAAACAGTACATTAGTCTTTCAGAACGGGTTATACAATTCTGTTTATTATTTGCTTTTGTATTTTAAAGCAATGAATGCGATGAGTCGAAATATTTCTTTAGTCCTGGTTGCTCTGCTGGTGGGTTGTGCCGTTCAGAAACCAACCGATAAACCGTACTACGAAAATCTTTCAGTACATAGGCCCAAAGTAATACTGCCGGCAGAAAACGCCACGCCTGATACTGCTAAACAAACCAAAGTAACAACCCCGGTAGCTCCCACCCATCATGTAAATGAAAAAGTTGATGCAGTGCTCGATTCTATTGATCGGTTTAACCAGGTACGCAAATTTGTAGATGGTTATACTATTCAGATTTATTCAGGCCAAAACCGTGAGCAAGCGATGGAAGCCAAAAAGAAAATGACTACCGAGCTTCCGGAATACACCGCGAACCTTGAATATCATCAGCCAAAGTTTCGTGTTACTATTGGAAAGTATTATACCAAACTGGAAGCCAATAGCGACCTGGTTAAACTTCGGAAAAGTTTTTCGGCCGCTATTTTGGTGCCTGAANAAATTCAGGTGCGGTAATATTTTTATAACCCAAAAATTGCCCAAACTCGGGGTGCCGCTCTCAAAATACCTAAGGTGCAGGTACCCGCAACGAATTAATCCACCTTGCAATCTTCAACGCTTCATCTTTCGGAACTTGTGGCATGGGCGCCATGGGTGTTTCGTGTTCGGGCCAGTTCTTTGGCTCCGGATTATAAATCAGTTGCACTATGCGTTCATCGGTGTATTTGCGCTTGGCTATATCAGAAAACGAGGGCCCAACCTGCCGCTTATTGGTATTGTGGCAAGCCGTACACGTATTCTTCACCAACAACGGTTCTATTTCAGCATAGGTTAACGACTTGCTGGTTGTTGTTTTGGTAACCGGTTTTGTTGCTGGTTTGGCTGATGCCGAAGTTCTTTTTGTGCTGAGTTGGCTTGCGGGCAACTTCTCGCCATCCGGAATGTTGTTGAGGGTATAATAGGCCGTGTTGTGCAAAACGGGTAACCCATCTTTTGAGCGTACTCCGGGCAACATTAACTCGTGCAGGTAATAGGGGCGCAGGTTATCCACCACTACTCTTACTTTCAACCCATCATCCGAAACTTTTACACCTTTAATATTCAGTTTCTCTTCGTTAATGGTTGGGCTTCCATATACAGGATGATATTTATAAATATAACTGCGTCCGAAATATGAATCTAAATTTTCTGCTGTAGTTTTATCTACCGGGTAGGTAAACTCAATCTCAAATCCATCGGGCATAGCGCTTACCGTTTTCATCTCCATCGGCACTTTGCCTGTCCACACCAGGCGCTGCAGCCCGGCTGTAGTTGTACCGGCCGAACCCCAACCGCGGTTGGTAAGCCCGGCATATAATGATCCATCGTGGCCCCAGTTCATACGTAACACCCCCGACTGAAAGCCAGACTTGAACTCAAATGCTACTCCTTGAAATTCACCCTTTACTTTTTCCATTACCACACGCATGATTTTACTCTGGCCCTGATCGCCTACAAAAATTTGTCCGGCAAACGGACCAAACTTACCATTGGTTTCGTCTTTTATAATTTCTGCATTGGAAATACCCAACACCCCGTGTGGCAACCAAACCGCGGGCAAACGGGTAGCAGTAAACGCTTTCTTTACATCCATCAGCAAGTCTGGATTTTTNTCATCGGCAATATTCTCAGGTTTAATAAAAGCACCTTCCTTCTTAACCTGGCGCGGATCAAACTTTGCATACAATTGCTCGGTAGAAATTTTTACGGGTGAGTTTGCCCGGTCTGTCCAGCGCAAGCCAGCCGGATGTCCGGTAAAGCTTCCTTTTGTTACATGAAAAATTGCTCCTGATCCATGCCAATCGCCCTGGTTATCATCATAAAANAGTTCACCATCAATCATTCCCAACCCGCAAGGTGAACGCATGCCTGTGGCCCAGGGCTCCATTGTTCCGTCAGGCGAAATTTTCATAGTCCATCCGCGCCACGGCACCCTGCTTTCGCCCCGCCACCATTCTTCATCACCAAAGGCAACGTTGCCGGTTACAAAGAAACTTCCATCGGGTGCAATCTTTGGCCCGAATGAATACTCATGATAATGCCCTGACAAGGGCCAGGCATAAACAGTTTCATATACATCGGCACGATCATCGCCATTGGTGTCTTTCAGTTTGGTAAGTTCTCCTCGTTGTGCCGTGTAAAGAGCACCTTCGTGCCAGGTTAATCCAAGGGCTTCGTGCAAACCGGAAGCAAATAGTGTGTAACGGGCTTGCCCTTTTTCCATGCTCGCATTCTCAATCAACCACACATCACCCCTTCGGGTGCATACCGCCATACGACCATCGGGTAGGGTAGCTACTCCACCAACCTCCAATAACATGCCTTCAGGTGCCGGCAACGTCATGATGCGGTAATAGTCTTCTTCTTTTGGAGTTTTGTTTACTTGCGAAAACAGGGGCTGCATTATCAGCAAGCCTAGTATAGTCATGAATATCTTCTTCATATTACTTTCTTTTAAGAATTACCAAATGATTGTGTAACTGAACGAACCGTTTACCGGAACAATCAATTCCTGATTACCTGCGCTTTCGCGGATTTGTGGAGTTCCGTTTATGCGGATGTAATAACGCTTATCATCAATGGCGTACCATCCATTCGGACTTTTGGTAATAGTTTTTCCTTCGGCCAACTTGTAGTACAAGCCGGTTTTTCCATTCAGGTTGTTGATGATTACCTCATGCACAACCGCATTATCTTTNGGATAAACTTTATCTTCTACTTCAAGGCCTCTGTATGTAGCTTTGAAGGTAGGCCGGCCTGCCTCATCCAATACATAACCCCGCGAACGATATTCACCGGCTACAACTTCAGCCTCGCGCGCAATTACCGGAAACGAATCATCTGGTGTTGAGAGGAATGCCAGCGGCTGATTGTTGAACAAATACAATACTGCACCCAACGGCTGGAAAGAACCATCACCCCGGTCGTGCCACATAGGTGTTGCATCTACAAAATTACCCCGCCATAAGCCCGCTACATTTCCGGCTTTCAGGTCATAAACATAATGCACTCCCGAAGGGTCGCCCACACCTATGGTATGGGTTAAGCGTTGCTTATTGTCTCCTTTAAAATCTACAAACGCACGCAATAATTTGGGGGAGCTACCAGGGTTGATTAAAATAGGCGAAACGGGCTGATCGTTTGGCGGATAAGAATTAAAAGCATGCAACGATTTTACATCAGCACCAGTTTGAACNAAAAAACCCAGCCGNGGTGGCATCCACGAAGCATTTTTATAATTGATAATCTCGAAGGGATAGGATCCTGCCTTGAGATTTATGTGTACCTGGTTGCTAGGCCACCAGCCATCTGCACTTTGAGCGTTTACCAACTGTTGATTATTAATTGTTAACCGGGCTCCGCCTGTATAGGCCAGTATAAAACGATACTCGGCATCATCTGACACTGTAAGTGTGCCTGTGTATCGTGAGCCATAGGCATCTTCATTTTCCAATACCTCGCAAGTAAGTTCGGGCAGTATGCCCTGGCCGGAAGGCGCTGTTGAAACAAAATCAGAAATCACCCTATAGTTTCCATACCAGGTTTGATATGCCACATCGCTGATGTTTACTGAAACCGGTTTAATGGCAGTGTATGTGATATTACGGATAGCTACAGGACCATGATCGCCCTGTATCATCAATGGACCAGTTGGTTTTTCATTGTTCTCAATCGGGCCACCGGTTGGTAACGGTACTTCTACGTTATCGTGAATGCGGATACCGTTCAGATCAACATATACGAAACGTGCATTTTCAATTTTGTTTCCGGCTGCATCAAAACGAGGAGCACGAAATGAGATTTTTAATTTTTGCCAAAGGCCAGGTGCTTTNGCAGGGTTACTGAGCGGAGCCTTGCCCATATAGATTTTGCCAGGCTCGGTTTCCCAGTTGCGATAGATACCACCCATATCAGAAAACTTCGGGTTTTGTACGCCCCAGCTATCCAGCAACTGCACTTCATATCGCCCTTGCAGGTAAATGCCCGAATTGGAACCACGCGGCAACATTACCTCCAGTTCCAGTTCCAGATCGCCATGCTCCAGGTTGGTAACAAGGTGATCTTTCTTTGAATCATCATTCATGTTAAGCAGAATGCCGGTGCCTGATGTAAAGGTTACCGGGTTTGGTACAGCCAATGCCACANNACGTGTTTTTGTTTTTGCCTTTTTGGGTACGACAACTAATTCTGGTTTTGCTTTTTGGTGAATGTCGAGCTCAGGATTGATCACCACATCGCCTACAATTTGCCAGTTACCTGCCTGCGGACGAAATGCCGATAGATCCGTGAGGTCTAACCTGGTTTGTGCCCCTGCTACCCACGCGCACAAAAGGCCGGCCCCAACAAGTATGAGTCTTTTCATAATTAAAATAAATTGTGAGGTACGAATATCTGATTCCTGCATACGAATCCCAAACATAAAACAACTTGATTTTTATCCGTTAAAACCTCGGTACCTTTGGTCCATGCACGTGCTTGATAAAATCAAATCGCTATCGGAAGCGTTACACCCTGAAGTAATTCAATGGCGCAGGCATTTACATGCCAATCCGGAACTTTCGTATCAGGAATTTAATACAGTAAAGTTTGTTGCTGCCCGGTTAAAATCTTTTGGGCTTGAACCTGTTACCATGGCTAACACAGGTTTGGTTGCACTCGTACAAGGTAAACCCGGAAGAAACACAATTGCCTTGCGGGCCGATATGGATGCATTGCCGATCGAAGAAAAAAACGAGGTATCCTATAAATCTACGAAGCCGGGTGTTATGCACGCCTGTGGTCATGATGTGCACACCGCTTCCTTATTGGGTACTGCAAAAATCCTTTCTCAGTTACGAAATGAGTTTGAAGGTACTGTTAAGTTGATTTTTCAACCGGGTGAAGAANAANATCCGGGCGGTGCATCGTACATGATTAAAGAAGGGGCGCTTCAGAATCCAACACCTGCTTCTATCATCGGGCAGCATGTTATGCCGTTGGTGCCCGTGGGTAAAGTAGGCTTTCGTGAGGGCATGTACATGGCCAGCAGCGATGAAATTTATTTAAAGGTAATTGGCAAAGGGNGCCACGGTGCAGCACCCGAACTTACCATCGATCCGGTGGTAATTGCGGCACACATTATCATTGGGTTGCAACAAGTAATCAGCCGCAACGCAAGCCCAAAGCAACCCACTGTACTAACATTCGGTCGAATTACTGCCGATGGTGCCACCAACATTATTCCCAACGAGGTAACCATTGCCGGTACCTTTCGAGCACTTAATGAACAATGGCGCAAAGAAGGATTAGAANAAATTGAAAAAATGGCTAAAGGTATTGCCGAAAGTATGNGGGGTACATGCGAGGTAACAATTTCGCATGGGTATCCTTACCTCGAAAATAATCCAGCCCTTACCCAACGAATCCGGAAAGCAGCAGAAGCCTACGTGGGAAAAGAAAATGTTGTTGATCTTGACATTACCCTGGGCTCGGAAGATTTTGCTTATTACTCGCACGTTGTGCCCGCCTCGTTTTACCGGTTGGGTACGCGCAACGAAGCAAAAGGAATAACCTCGTATGTGCACTCGCCCACTTTTGATATTGATGAAGATGCGCTCAGAATCGGCCCCGGCCTGATGGCCTGGATGGCACTGGCCGAACTCTCATATTAAGGAATTGTTACCTTCTTCGGTTGTTAATGCCGCGTAGGTATATTTACGCGTAATGATGGAAGAGCAGCCGGCAGCGCAACCCTCCACTCCGTGGAAAATTGTATTCGAAACACGGCCTACATACTGGCCGCGTTGCTGATCTTTCTTTTGCACTTGAGCTCATGATATCCTCGCTCCAGCACCTGGGGCATGATGTTGCCTATGCTATTGAAATGGCTACTTCCAATCCGTTTACAGGATTGTTTATTGGATTACTGGTTACAGCACTTATTCAAAGCAGCTCGGCCACAACGGCTATGGCAGTTGCCTTGATGGCAACAGGTACTATGACCCTGAGCGCTTCCATTCCTGTTATTATGGGAGCAAACGTAGGCACCACAATTACCAGCACGATTGTTTCGCTGGGGTTCATCACCCGAAAAAAGAATTCAGGCGGGCTGTTACCATCGGTACGTATCATGATTTCTTTAACATTTTAACTGTACTGGTGCTCTTTCCGCTGGAATATTATTTTGGTTTTTATCGGGCATGGCACACTATGCAGGCAATGCTCTTNTTAACGAGCCTCTGGGCAATACCTCAGAAAATTTTTCCGTGCTGGGGTTTGGGTTCGGATCGTTTGCTGATTGGATTGTAGCGGCAATCAACAACGGGTTTGTGCTGATCCTGCTTTCTGTGGGATTACTGTTTTCTTCCATTCTATTCTTCAGAAAAGTAATCTCCAAAACGCTTGGTATCCGGCCGGAGGGGTTTCAGCACTTCTTTNTTGAGAATGCCGTAAAATCATTTGGCTGGGGCTTGCTTATTACAGCCGTTATCCGATCCAGTACGGTAACCACCTCGCTGGTAGTACCCCTGGTGGCAAAAAGGGTTGTAAAGATTAAAGCGGCTGTTCCATTTGTGTTGGGAGCAAATATTGGTACTACCATTACTGCATTTATAGCAGCATTATTCAATTCAAATGCTGCTATTAGCCTGGCTGTTGCGCACTTTTTGTTCAATACAATCGGGGTTGTTCTTNTTTACCTGATTCCCGTGGTAAAAGAGCTTCCTCTAAAACTTGCCGGTGGTTTAGGTCGGCTTACATTAAAATACAGACTGGCCGGTTTCTTATACCTGTTGCTTACTTTTTTGTGATTCCGTTCTCACTCATTTACTTTAATAAGAACGCAGGGCAGGTAAACGAACCTGCTTACCGGCAGCAGCTAAACTCCCGGCAACTCCCTCCCCATAAGGTTGTTTTTAATCCCTATCTGCATCAAGCCGTGACGACAAGGTTATGCATGAAAGGGGCATCCGAAATAATGGCTGCCACAGCCCGCAGGCCTGAAGCAAATTGAGTATATTGCCTCCATAACGATTATGGAAGGCATAAAAGACACCCTCTTTAAATTTCTACGGCTCGATAACCTGGTAGATAACCTTTCGGGATATCTGGAAACACGGCTTGCCCTTTTCAAAATAGAAGTACGCGAGGAAATTGCGCATGTATTGGCCCAGGCGTTAATGATTGTGTCTGTCTTATTACTTTCAATTCTCTTTCTGCTGTTTNTTAGTGTGGGCCTGGCTCATTTTCTGAATGGCTATTTCGAACAACCGTATATTGGGTATTGGATAGTAGCAGGTATTTATGGAGTGCCTTGCCTTATATTTTTGATCTTCCGANAANAAATTGGCCATGCTTTTGAGCGGCAGATGGCTGCAATGATAAAACGCAACGAAAAAATAATGGAACTGCTCGAAACCCAGGATCCGGAAAAGAAAAACTGATTGAAGCCTCCGATCGGCATAAAAGGAGTTGCTACGCGAAGTAAAAGACATGTCGGATAAAACCGAACAGGTTGTTAAAAACGCCTTGATTATCGGGGGCACACTGGCCGTTACATACTTGTTGGTTTCGCAAGTTCGTTCATCCAAAAAGAAAAAAGCTAAAGTAAAAGCAAAAGGGGTTCAAAATTCAGAACCTGATTTTGAACCTTCACCAGCTTACTCACCACCTTCTTTTCTTTCTCAACTTGGCGATCGCCTGGTAAACCAGGCTACCCTTATGCTGCTCGACATTGCGAAAGACAAACTTTCCGAATACCTGAGTAACCGCAAACAAAAGCATGAAGATTCTTGATACGCTGCAGGAGCGGCACAAACAGGGTAAANAATCCATTGCCGTTTTGGTTGATCCGGATAAGATTGAAGATCCGGCTCGGTTAAATACCTTAATCAGACTCGCAACCGAAAACTGCATCGATTTCTTTNTTGTAGGAGGCAGCCTGGTAACCACAACCAACCTGGCCGATGTAATTAAACAGATTAAAGAAACCGTTTCTTTGCCGGTAATTTTGTTTCCGNGTAGCTCCTTACAAATCGATCCTTCTGCGGATGCAATTTTGTTATTATCGTTGATATCGGGGCGTAACCCTGATTTATTAATTGGTCAACATGTTGTAGCTGCACCGATTCTTAAAAATAATCCATTAGAGATTATGCCCACCGGATATATGCTTATTAATTCCGGTAAAACCACTTCCGTAGCTTATATAAGTAACACCACACCTATTCCGGAAGACAAGTATTCATTGGCAGCGTGCACTGCGATGGCGGGTGAGATGCTTGGGCTAAAACTAATTTACTTAGATGCCGGTAGCGGTGCCGAACGGGAGATCAGCGCCAAGATGATTAACGCGGTGCGTAAATCGGTTAACGTGCCATTGATTGTAGGTGGAGGAATTAATACCAGCCAAAAAGCTTTCAATGCGTTGGAAGCCGGAGCCGACCTGATTGTAATCGGCAATGCATTGGAGAAAGATCCCGATCTGCTTACCGAAATCAGCGATCGGGTGTATGATTGGAACCAAAGTGTAGAGGCGAGGAAGTGATTCTTGTGCCTCGCTCATCAATTCTTAGCTGTTAGAATAACGTGGCGCTACCCTCTTCACAGGAGGGGGATAATTAAAGGTGTCGGGCTCTTATATCAATCTTTACCTACGCACTTCAAACTCCGTAAAATTTTGTACGGGAGCCTGGGTTGTTTCCACTTGTTGTACTTGTGCGCGTTTCGGACCATGATGACACCATTCAACAAACTGGTTTAATGTTTCAGCGGGAGCTTCGGCTTCAATATAAACTGAGCCATCGGGTTGATTGCGCACAAACCCTTTAATCCCCAGTTCATCGGCCTTCTGTTTGGTGGATGCTCTATAATAAACGCCCTGCACAGTGCCGGTTACTAAAATATTAATGTGCATCATGCTGATAATTTTTTCAGAACGGTTAATGCTTTATCGGCATTGTGTTCATCTACAAAGATGTGATCGTGAAAATATCCGGCCACCACATTGCAGCTAATATTTTCATCGGCCAGGGCGCGCGAAAAGGCAGCCGTAAGCCCAACTGCCTGCAATGACGAGTGAACAGTTAACGTAATCCACGCGGCAATAAAATTGTAATTTAAATTCAATCTATCTGCAAATAGTCTATCTGCAATAATGGTGTAACCTTCCGTTTCCTTAAATACGGAAACCACCTCAACGGGATTAATGCGCGTGAGGTCATCAACCGTACAAAAACATACTGCNCCGGGTGCAGGGTTGGCTGCAGGGTTTTAAGTAGTTTGGTCAAATCTTTTCGCCCGNACACGTTTAAANAATATAATCTGTGTNTTAAAAACACCGACTCGCGGTTTTGAATAATCTTGCTGATGATTNTTNTTATTGCTATCACTGGCTTTGGTAGCCACCAGCGTGCGGATGGAAAATACACGCAAGGCATCTGATACCGATAAGGTTCCTTCGGCCGAATCTTTTCTTCCATTAAATGGAAAGGTATCGGGGCCACGCTGGCATTGCACATTCAGGTTAATGCGGCCTACCTGGCTGGAGAAGGCATCAATTAACCGCGCTATTTGTTTGGAGTTGTTTCCAAAAATACTCACCTGCTGCCCGAAGTTCGAGTTAAGCACATAGTCAATCGCTTCTTCCTCTTTCTCAAACGGTACAACCGGCACTACCGGGCCAAACTGTTCTTCAAAGTACACCCGCATTTTATTATTAACCGGGTAGAGCAAAGCCGGGTAAAANAATGTTTGAGAAACAGTGCCCCCATCCGGATTGATAACAGCTGCTCCGTGTTGCTTCGCGTCTTCCACCAGCCTGGTTAGATAATCAGTTTTACCCGGTTCAGGCAGNGGTGTAATGCCCACTCCTGCATCCCAGGGCATGCCGGGTTTCAGTTTTGAAATTTCAGCCGAAAGCTTNTTGAGAAACTCATCTACAATGCTTTTGTGTACATATAAAATTTTTAGTGCGGTACAGCGCTGGCCATTGAACGACAGTGAACCCAGTAAACATTCATTTACTGCATTGTTGATGTCCGCATCGGGAAGGACAATAGCCGGGTTTTTNGCATCCAAACCTAAAATGGATTTTAAACGATGTGGTTTTGGATGAAGTTTTTTCAGTTCATTTGCTCCCTTGTTGGTTCCGATAAAAGCAAACACATCTACTTTACCGGTTTCCATCAAAGCGCCTACTGTTTCGCGGCCACGCCCGTAAATCACATTAATAACACCAGCAGGGAAACACGTACGAAAGGCCTCCAACAATGGCCGGATTAATAACACGCCATACTTTGCCGGCTTAAATACCACCGTGTTGCCCATAATCAAAGCCGGAAACAACGTGCTAAAGGTTTCGTTCAGCGGGTAGTTGTAGGGCCCCATACACAAGGCTACCCCTAATGGTACACGCCTGATCTGTGCCATAATACCTTGCTCATATACAAAGCCTGACGAATTCCGGTCAAGATCTTTCAAGGAGTTGATGGTATCTGCAATATACTCGCAGGTGCGATCAAATTCTTTTTCAGAATCTTTCTGTGTTTTACCTATTTCCCACATCAGCAGGTTTACTACTGCCTGCCGTTGCTCACGCATCTTCACCAGAAATTTTTCAACATGCTCAATGCGTTCTGCTACTGACATAGTGGGCCACACACCATGACCCTGATCGTATGCTTTGGCTGCTGAGTCTAATGCCGCAAGTGCTTCTTTGGAAGTAAGTAATGGGGTGCTTCCAATTACCTGCTGTTTTACGACTCCGTCTGGCTGCTTTAAACAGACCGGGCTTAATACAGGGTTCATATCGCCCTGCCAGGTAACTAACTTACCATCTAATAGATATTCACGTTGCTCCAGATTGGCCGGTAATGCCACCGCAGATAGCACTTGATCGGGCTTTGGAAAAAGGTCTGTTAAAAAATCGCTCATTATAGGTTTAGGTTTTGGGTAACAATAATTTTTCCAGAAGAAGTACCAAGCCGGTTGGCACCAGCCTCAATTAGTTGAATAGCTTGTTCATAGGTTTTAATTCCGCCACTGGCTTTTATTCCAACGTGCAACGGAGCCGCCTGGCGCATAATTTTTACGTGCTCTGCCTTCGCACCTGTTGGCGCAAACCCGGTGGAGGTTTTTACAAAATCAGCACCGGCATCGGCACAAAGTTTACTGGCTACAGCAATCTCTTCATTGGACAGGTACGCTGTTTCAATAATAACTTTTAAAATTTTTTGATGATCGTGCACTAACTTACTACACTTGGCAATTTCTGTTTTTGTCCAGGGCAATCCTGTTTTGAATGAACTGATGTTCCAGACAACATCTATCTCATCGGCACCGTTGTCAATGCTTCGCTTAATCTCATCCAGTTTGGTTTCGGTTATGTTATAACCCAGTGGAAAGCCGGCTACTGTAACCAACAGAATTTTGTCGCTACCGATTTCGCGTTGGGCACGTTTTACCCAAAAGGGNGGAACACATACACCAATAAAGCCAAACGTACGTGCTTCATTTACCAGTTGATCAATCGCACCAATGGTTAGGGTAGGACTTAAGTTTGTGTGTTCGATATAACGGGCTAACTGCATTCTTGTAAAAAGTAAAACGGCAACGAATTTAGTTTATCTGTGCCAGATTACTAACCCGCATGGACTCTAAATTCGCTTAAGCGAAAGCCTGGTGTCATTTTCTTTGTAAAAGAGTGAACCCCAATCAAATTTTTAGTGCCGGATACCACATTCCTTGCAATACTTCATCTTGTAAGGAGGATTCTTTTTNGGCATTTTTTTATGACCATAGTAAAGTGGATTGGCGTATTGAGGCGCGGCCAATTTTTTNAAAAGTTTCTGTTTTTCTCTGGCCGCCTTTTCTACGCGGGCATAAAATTCGTATTGGGCAGTGTGTTTTACTTTCGCCTTCTTCAGCAAAATTTTNTGCCTTTTTGTTTGCTGATGGGTAGGCTTCAGTTTNTTGGAATGAACCTGAATGTTTTCAGGNGCTTTATCGCCAAGGGTGGTTTGTGCCCGCAATAGACAAGGCACAAGAATAGCCAACAGACTGGTGAAAGTCCAGATTAAAATTTTTGCATAGCAGCGATAGAACGCTGTTACTCAAAAGTTATTTCAGGAAGTAAAGTATTGATACAGATAATAGGCCAATACGGCCAGGCCAACCAGCAAAATGATGTAGCCGAACATGCGGGCACGTTCGTAATAGCCCTTAACGGGCATAATGCTCTTCTTTTTCGTTGCGTAGTCAATGTTTAAAATTCAACTATAAATCTCGCAATAAAATACACAGCAAAACAAACAGCAATCAACGCCATCAGCACTTTGGGTTTGTTGTAGTAAACCTTCGCTGGAGTTATTTTCAATTTCATAACCAATTGATTTTTATCTATTTAGTGTAAACATACTAAAATAAACTTGAAATACATAATTATGCCTGGACGGTCGGTAAACGGGTATTAGAAAAGGATTAATTGCTTTTGGGTTTGCCTTGCCCGTGCGTGCGGATGGTGATTCGCCTCGGGGAGGTTCAGGTAACCGCATTTTAATGGTAAAAGTTTGGAGCGATTTTGACTAAGGCCGGGTGGGCAAACCAAAAGAGCCGGTTGTTACCGGCCCTTGTGGTTTTTGAATAAAAAACGTGGCCTGGGAGGTCACGTTTTAAAATTTTAGAGGTGAATTACTTCGCCATAGGCTGCGGCTGCGGCTTCCATAATTGCTTCGCTCATGGTAGGGTGCGGATGTACAGCTTTAATAATTTCTTGGCCCGTGGTTTCCAACTTACGGGCAACAACCACCTCGGCTATCATTTCCGTAACGTTGGCACCAATCATGTGTGCGCCCAACCACTCGCCATACTTGGCATCGAAAATTACTTTTACAAAACCATCCGGTGCACCGGCTGCCTTGGCTTTACCGGAGGCGGTAAATGGAAACTTACCTACCTTAATTTGGTAGCCGGCTTTCCTGGCTGCTTCTTCGGTATATCCAACAGAGGCCACTTCCGGAGAACAATACGTACAACCCGGAATGTTGTTATAATCCAGTGGTTGCGGATGATGTCCTGCTATTTTCTCCACACAAATAATTCCTTCGGCAGAGGCAACGTGCGCAAGTGCCTGGCCTTTTACAATATCGCCAATGGCATATACATTGGGTACATTGGTTTTATAATAGTCATCTACAATAACTTTTCCCTTATCGGTTTTTACACCGGTGTCTTCCAGCCCGATGTTTTCAATATTGGTTGATACACCAACCGCTGAAAGCACAATGTCGGTTTCAATTTTAATTTCGCCATCCGGGGTTTTAACTGTTACTACACAGCCTTTGCCCTTGGTATCTACGTGGGTTACTTCCGATTTTGTGTAAATGTTGATGCCCGATTTNTTGAACGACTTATCCAATTGTTTGGATACCTCTTCATCTTCCACGGGTACGATACGGGGCATAAACTCTACAATAGTAACTTCGGTACCAATGGCATTATAGAAATAAGCAAACTCAACCCCGATTGCGCCCGAACCTACTACTACCATTTTNTTGGGACGTTCGGGCAGTACCATTGCTTCGCGGTAGCCGATTATTTTCTTACCATCAATAGGAAGTGCGGGTAACTCGCGCGAGCGACCGCCCGTAGCCAGTATAATGTGTTTGGCATCGTAGTCGGTTTTNTTACCGGCCGCATCGGTTACTTCTACCTTTACAGGTGAACCTTTTTTNAGTTTACCGTAACCGGCAATGTGATCGATTTTATTTTTCTTAAATAAGAACTGAATACCCTTGCTCATGCCGGCAGCTACATCGCGGCTGCGTTTAACCATGTTTGCCATATCGGGGTGNGCATCTTTTATCTGTATGCCATAGTCGGCCGCATGTTGAATGTACTCGAATACCTGGGCGCTTTTAAGCAAGGCTTTGGTGGGAATACAGCCCCAGTTTAGACATATACCACCAAGCTCAGCTTTTTCAACCACACCCACTTTCATTCCCAGTTGCGAAGCACGGATAGCCGCTACATAGCCACCGGGGCCAGAACCAATTACAATCAGATCATAGTTTGCCATAACACGCCAGATTTAGAAGTAAACTTTAAAATGCGGTCAAAGATACATTGCCGGGCGGTCTTTCAAAAGATTGATTAATCCGGCTGTTCTTTAAATTGTGTGATTAAATTGGCAATTTTGGAGTCTGGTGTAAACAAATCTGACATGACTCTACTACGCGGAAAAACGGCACTTGTAACGGGTGCCTCAAAAGGAATAGGAAGATCCATAGCCTTAAAATATGCAGAGCAAGGCGCTAATGTTGCCTTTACCTATCTCTCCAGCGTGGAGCAGGGCCAGGCATTAGAAGCCGAGTTGGCAGCCAAAGGCATTAAAGCAAAGGGGTATCGTTCCGATGCTTCGGATTTTGCACAGGCCGAAAAACTGATTAACGATGTGGTGGCTGAGTTTGGGGCGTTGGATATTCTGGTTAATAATGCCGGAATAACACAGGATACTTTGCTGTTGCGCATGACGGTTGAACAATGGGACAAGGTTATTAATGTAAATCTGAAATCTTGTTTCAACACAGTAAAAGCAGTTACCAAACAAATGATGAAACAANAAAGTGGTTCCATCATTAATATGACCTCGGTGGTGGGGCTANAAGGTAATGCCGGCCAGGCAAACTATGCGGCATCCAAAGCGGGGATAATCGGGTTCACGAAATCGGTAGCATTGGAATTAGGTTCACGGGGTATTCGCTCTAACGCAGTAGCCCCGGGTTTTATTGAAACCGAAATGACAGCGGTACTTGACCCCAAAACAGTGCAAAGCTGGCGCGATGCAATTCCGTTAAAACGGGGTGGTAATCCCAATGATGTAGCCGATGCATGCGTATTTCTTGGATCGGATATGTCTTCCTACATTACCGGCCAGGTAATTCAGGTTGACGGGNGAATGCTTACGTAGGGGTTCGATTCAAGATTCAAGATTTAAGATTCAAGATTCAAGATTTAAGATTTAAGATTTAAGAGTTAGAATTAGTAGGTAATAATCTTGAATTAGAAATATTCAGTCGTAAATTAACTAACACCCGTCAGCAGAAAATTTTAACATTTTTTTGACTTAGGTTTGGAAACTCTACCAAACCACTATACGTTTGTGTCATCATAGTCGGTGAGGCAATTTGCTGAAACCGATTTATAAAGAAGTGTGGAGAGTACAGGCTCTGTGAAACACTAGCAACCTTCAAACCGGGTAAAACCGGAAAGGAAACGGTGCTAAATCCTGCTCCCGGCAAGGTGCCGAGGAGAACTATAAACCGGTAAAGTAAAATGAAAACAAAACGTTTCATCCGCCAGGTGCGATCAGGATTTCAGAACCTGAGAAACTCACTCGATCAACTCCTTTCACATCTTATTTACACGTTTGCGCAAATGTGCAATCCTTGCTTCAAGAAGGGTTGTATGTGTTGCTGCTGTTGATGGCTTGTTGTCAGCGTAAAGCGTAGCGCTTCCTGCAACACACTAGCCTATGATTGTGTCCGGTGACAGGCACGGTTACGGTTATGTTACATTCTCCAAAACAGATTTTCAATTCTTAAAACACGTGTAACTATGTCTAATCTTAGATTTTCTATAAACTCAAAAAGCGAAACACCAGGCTCGTACGGAAATTGAAACCCGGGGCTTTAAATTTATTGTTGATGAACCTGCCGAACTGGGCGGTACCAACCTTGCACCCAACCCGGTAGAATATATTCTGGCTGGTTATGCCGGTTGTATCAATGTAGTGGCACACATCACAGCCAAAGAGCTGAACATCGATTTGAAAGATCTTCAAATTGATATTGAGGGCGATTTAAACCCTGCCCGGTTGTTTGGAACTTCATTTACCGAACGGGCCGGTATCAACAACTCACCGTATCGCTAAAGACAAAAACCAAACTGGATGAGGTTTTGAAAACCCGGTGGCTGCAGGAAATTGAAAACCGGTGCCCGGTTAACGATAACCTGCGCAATGCCACACCAATCAATTTTTATTGAATTAAAACGGAGGTCTGTGGTGACGGAGGTCTGTGGTGACACAGACCTCGGGGACACAGACCTCGATAAAACAATGCGGGTTGAGTTAAAACAGTCCGCAACAAAAAAATTAAAAACATTTAAACGCATTAGTTATGCCAACACCAAGATTCGAAACACTTCAATTACATGCAGGCCAGGAAGCCGATCCTTCAACGGGTTCTCGGGCAGTTCCACTGTATCAAACCACTTCATTCGTTTTCAAAAACTCAGCGCATGGAGCCAATCTTTTTGCCTTAAAAGAGTTTGGCAACATTTATACCCGCATCATGAATCCCACCACCGATGTGTTTGAAAAACGCATCGCTGCCTTAGAAGGTGGTGTGGCTGCATTAGCCGTTGCTTCGGGGCAAGCTGCTCAATTTATTGCCCTTAACAATATTTTACAGGCAGGCGATAACTTCGTTTCTACTTCCTTTTTGTATGGAGGAACCTATAACCAGTTCAAAGTTGCATTCAAACGCCTGGGTGTTGATGTGCGCTTTGCAGAAGGCGATACGGTAGAAGCCTTTGAAAAACACATCGACAAAAAAACCAAGGCATTGTACCTGGAAACTATTGGCAATCCTGGCTTTAACATTCCTGATTTTGAAGCCATTGCTTCATTAGCCAAANAATATGATCTGCCTCTTATTGTAGATAACACATTCGGTGCCGGTGGTTATTTGTTCAGGCCACTGGAACACGGAGCTCATGTAGTAGTAGCATCTGCAACTAAATGGATTGGTGGCCACGGCACCTCTATTGGCGGTGTAATTGTTGATGGGGGTACCTACAACTGGAACAATGGTAAGTTTCCGCAGTTCAGCGAACCCTCTGAAGGATACCATGGCCTGAAGTTTGGCGATGTGTTTGGATTCAATAATCCATTAGGGTTGCCCAACATCGCTTTCATCATCCGTGCGCGCGTAGAAGGCTTGCGCGATTTCGGTTCGGCCTTAAGTCCCTTTAATTCATTCTTGTTCCTGCAAGGGCTTGAAACACTTTCGCTGCGCGTGCAGCGGTCGGTGGACAATGCCCTGGCGTTGGCACAATGGTTAGAGCAACATCCCAACGTAGAAAGTGTAAACTATCCAGGCCTCACTTCCAGTACGTATCACAAACTGGCCAAAAAATATTTGCGCAATGGCTTTGGTGGGGTATTGTCGTTCACAGTAAAGGGAACAAAAGAGCATACAACGAAGTTAGTTGACAGTCTGAAACTCGTGAGCCACCTGGCCAATGTGGGCGATGCAAAAACGCTCATCATTCAACCTTCGGCTACTACGCACCAGCAACTGTCAGCCGAAGAACAGATTTCTTCAGGTGTGTTGCCTACGTTGCTGCGGGTGTCAGTTGGTATCGAACACATAGACGATATTAAAGCAGACTTTCAGCAGGCGTTTGAGAAAGTGTTTGAGAAAGAATTAGTAGCCTAATATCCGATAATTTAATGTTGAAGGTAGATCAGATATTTCACTTTGCCAGTGAGTTCCAGTTGGAAACCGGGAAACTCCCGGCTTTTCAGCTTAAGTACACAACGCTTGGCCAACTTAACAAAGATCGCAGCAATGTGGTGTGGATTTGCCACGCCCTTACCGGAAGTTCTGATTTTACAGACTGGTGGAAAGAATTGTTTACAGAAGATACACCCTTCGATCCGCGCGAGTATTTTATTATCTGCGCCAATACATTGGGCGGATGTTATGGTTCAACCGGCCCGCTGTCCATCAATCCTGTAACCGGCAAACCGTATTACCATTCCTTCCCTGAAATTACTAACCGCGATGTGGTAAGGAGTTTTGATTTATTGCGCAAGCACCTGGGTATTGAAAGCGTTCACACCCTGTTGGGTGGTTCGCTGGGTGGGCAACAAGTTTTGGAGTGGGCCATTCTTCAACCCCATGTGTTTGAACGGATTATTCCGATTGCTACCAATGCCTTTCACTCTCCCTGGGGCATTGCCATTAATGAAGCTCAACGGATGGCTATTGCTGCAGATGCTTCCTGGAAAGAAGATGATGCCCGTGCCGGGCGGAAGGAATGAAAACGGCCCGCGCCATTGGTATGATTTCGTTTCGTACCTATGATACGTTTCAGCAAACACAAAGTGAAAAAACGGATGATAAAACAGATGATTTCAGAGCGGCCTCGTATCAGCGCTACCAGGGCTTAAAACTGGCCAATCGATTTAATGCATTCACCTACTGGTTGCTTACCAAAATGATGGACAGCCACAATGTGGGCCGCGGTAAGGAAAGCATTGAAGCAGCGCTCGCAACAATCAAAGCAAAAACATGGGTAATTGGTATTGATACGGATTTATTGTTTCCAATTCGCGAGCAGGAATTTTTAGCCCGGCAGATACCCGGTGCCCGGCTGGATGCCATAACCTCGTTGCATGGGCACGATGGTTTTTAGTTGAGTTCGATCAGTTTAAAAAAGTGTTAGAAAATTTTTAAGAACAGAAGTAACGCAAGAAATACTAGTAAGATGAAAAAGAAATTAAAATTAGGCTTGTTTGGTTTTGGATGTGTGGGCCAGGGCCTTTATCACGTATTAAACGAAACACACGGTGTGAAAGCCGAGATANAAAAAATCTGCGTAAAGAACCGTAACAAGCAGCGGATCATTGACGCTTCTTATTTTACCTACGATGCCACCGATATTCTGAATGATCCTGAAATTGATGTGGTAGTTGAGTTGATTGACGATGCGAATGCTGCGTTCGACATAGTTAAAAAATCAATTCAAAAGGGTAAACACGTTGTTACAGCTAATAAANAAATGTTGGCCGAACATTTAGAAGAAATCTATGATCTGCAACAGAAGTATGATCGCTCCATCCTTTATGAAGGGGCGGTGTGCGGCAGTATTCCCATCTTGCGCAACCTGGAAGAGTATTACGACAATGATCTGATCACCCGCATTGAAGGTATCTTCAATGGCTCTACCAACTATATTCTTACTAAAGTTTTTGACGAACGAAAAAGTTATACCGAAGCATTGAAGGCTGCCCAGGAACTTGGGTTTGCCGAAACCGATCCATCGCTGGATGTAAAGGGCTACGATCCTAAATACAAACTCACCATCGCCATTGCGCATACGTTTGGTGTATTTGTTAAACCCGAAAACATCATCAATGTGGGTATTCAAAACATTTCGGCTGTTGACTTAAAATATGCGCGCGAAAACAATCTTACAATTAAATTAGTGGCTCGTGCCTACAAGCTTAAAGACCGCATTGTTGGCTTTGTGGCTCCGCAGTTTATTCCATTGGATAATACGCTGGCCGCAGTTCGTAATGAATACAATGCCGTTTTGGTACAAGGCGCTTTCGCGGAAAAGCAAGTGTTTATTGGCAAGGGTGCGGGCAGTTATCCAACCGGGTCGGCTGTGCTTTCCGATATCTCGGCCTTAACGTTCGACTATCGCTACGAGTATAAANAATATACACAAGGCGATGGCCTGCCCTTCTCCAACGAGGCACTGGTTGATGTGGTGGTTAGCTTTTCAGATGGAACCGTAATCAATAGCAGCGATTTTGAAGTATTTAGGGGTGGCTACCAAGGTAAGGGTAATCAATACCTGCAGGGAACAATTCGCCTTGAAAAGCTTCAGGAATGGGCCGGAAGGGATAACGTAAGTGTTATTCTGGCACCCCTGCCAAACCTAACCGCAACCCGGCAACCGCAGGCGGTTGAACTGGTTACCGCCTGATTTTTTGGCTCTTGAACAACATGCTGGCAATCATACGGTTGCCAGTTTTGTTTTCGACTTAATCCACAAACATTTCGATGCCTTTCTAATGGGGTGTTTTCACTTCCATGCCTATATTTGTAGCTCAAGGTAAATCGATATCCATGTTAATCTTCACTTCAATTTTAGCCTTTACCGTAGTAATTCTGCTCCTCGTTGGGCTGTTGATTTTCGCGCAGAAAAAGCTGGTTCAGTCAGGACCTGTAAAAATTGTTATCAATGGTGAAAAATCCATTACGGTGTCGGCTGGTAGCTCGCTGCTAACCACGTTGGCAAACGAANAAATATTTCTACCCTCTGCCTGTGGTGGTGGTGGAACCTGCGCCATGTGCAAGTGCGTGGTAGAGTCGGGTGGTGGCGATGTATTGCCAACCGAAGTAGGCCACTTATCCCGCAAGGAACAANAAGAACATGTGCGCCTGGGTTGCCAGGTAAAGGTAAAGCAAGACCTGAACATCCGGATTCCCGAAGAAATTTTTGGTATCAAAAAATGGGAGTGTGAGGTGGTTAGTAACTACAACGTGTCCACCTTTATTAAAGAGTTTGTTGTAAAACTGCCTCCGGGCGAAACCCTGAAGTTTGAAGCCGGAGGGTATATTCAAATTGATGTACCGGCTCTTACCGTAGATTTCAAAACCATGGATATTACCCCACATCCGGAGTTAGGTCATAAGCCCGATGTGTTTCAGGGCGATTGGGATAAGTTCAAATTGTGGGATCTGAAAATGAAAAATGATGAGCCCATTTTCCGCGCCTACTCCATGGCCAACCACCCGGCCGAGGGTAACATTGTGATGTTGAACATTCGTATTGCCACCCCACCGTGGGATCGTGCCAATAACAAATGGATGGATGTAAATCCGGGGATTTGTTCTTCGTATGTATTCTCACGCAAACCAGGCGATAAGGTAACGGTTTCAGGTCCTTACGGGNAGTTCCACATCAACAAGACACAACGCGAAATGATTTACATTGGCGGAGGTGCTGGTATGGCTCCATTGCGTGCGCAAATTTTTCACCTGTTCCACACAGAANAAACCAATCGCAAAGTTTCCTATTGGTATGGTGGCCGTTCGAAANAAGAATTGTTCTATGTAGAACACTTCCGCAAAATCGAAGCGGAGTTTCCGAATTTCCAGTTTAACATCGGTTTATCTGAACCATTACCCGAAGATAATTGGAAAGTGAAGAAAAGTTTGGATGATAAAGATGGCGATGGTTATATCGGGTTTATCCATAAGTGCTTGTATGATAATTACCTGTCTCAGCATAAGGCGCCCGAAGATGTTGAGTTTTACCTCTGCGGCCCGCCAATGATGAACGCGGCTGTGCTTAAGATGCTGGACGACATGGGTATTCCAAAAGAGAACGTTCGTTTTGACGATTTTGGAGGTTAGAACAGCCAGTCACAAGTAGCAAAGAAGGTATCTCAAAGGTCATTCGCTCATCGCGGTTTATTTGATTGTTGAGATACCCCTTCCTTCATAGGTGATGTGTTTTTGATTGCTTAGTTTTGTTTAAAGTTCAAGCACAATGGATCTCACCATACTCTTCTCACCGATTGACGAATCCATCTACCAGAAAAACTACGCGCCTAATTCCCTATTCAAAAGTCTTCGGGTGTATGGCGATAAGATGCCCGACTACAAAGGCGCTCATATTGCGATTGTGGGGGTAAAGGAAGACCGGGGCACCACCACAAACGCTGGTTGTGCGCATGGCCCCGATGAAATACGCAAANAACTTTATAACCTGAAANAAGGAATCGGTGTGTATCGTATTGTTGACCTCGGTAATTTAAAACCCGGCATCGACCTGGACGAAACGTATGTGCGCATCAGCGAGGTGTGCAGAATTTTATTAGAAAACAATGTGCTTCCGCTGATACTGGGTGGCTCTCATGACCTGGACTATGGCCAGTACCGGGGTTATGAAGAAATGGAAAAACTGATCAGCTTGTTAAACATCGATGCCTTTCTTGACCTGGATGATCACCGCGAAGCAGAAAAGGCAAGCCAGCATATTCATAAAATTTTGCTGCACGAACCCAACTACTTACTTAGCTACACACACCTGGCGCACCAGCTTTATTTAATCGATCCATCCTCGGCAGCCATTCTGGAAAAGTTATACTTCGAGGCATTTCGTATCGGCCAAATGCGCACCAACCTGGCAGAAATGGAACCGGCCATTCGCAACGCAGACCTGATGAGTTTTGATATAACAGCTATTCGCTCGTCTGATGCGCCCGGAAATGGCAATGCGCAACCGTTTGGACTAACCGGTGAAGAAGCCTGTCAATTGTGTTGGTATGCCGGTATGAATGAAAAACTGAGTTCGGCCGGTTTTTATGAATACAATCCTGAACACGATGATGCGAACAAAAAAACCGCTTCGGTAATTGCTACCATGATCTGGTATTTTATTGAGGGTTTTTACCATCGCAAGCACGACACAAATTTCAGAAGCAATGACTTTTTAAAGTATGTAGTGTCTTTGGCAGCCGAACCAGAGTCCATTACATTTTATAAAAGTAAAGTAACCGAAAAATGGTGGATGGAGGTTGCGTATCATCAACCCGGTGCCCGGTACCCGCGCAATAGTGTTATTCCTTGCAGCTACAGCGACTATCAAACGGCAACAAAAGGAGAAGTGCCCGAGCGTTACATCAGTACGTTAGCCAGATTGATTTAAGATTTTGTTCTGCACGATCTGAAAAGTTGCACGGCAACACCGATAAGCAGAATAATGCTTATCGCCACTACTATTTCGAAATGGGGTGTTAAGTCAAATGCATCCGTTACGGCCTTATCGATGTTATTAATTCCAATAAGCGCAGTAGTGCTGAATATTAAAAGCAGCACAACATTATACCAGGCAGCGTGTTGAAATTCATCTTTTACCAGCCGCTTGTCATTCACCATCCTGATCAAAAAGTAAGTAAGCACGGGCAACACAAAACCGTTTAACGCCTGCACGGCCAGTATTACCGGAATAGGCTTTACACCGCTAATACCAAAACCGAAGCCGGTAAGCAGCACGACCACCCAAACTAACCGCACATAATTTTTATTTTGTAAACGCAACACGGTTGAAGCAATTAACGAGGCTGCATACGGAGATGTAATGGCCGATGAAAACCCGGCCGCAAATAATCCAATACCCAAAGCCCATGAAGCCCATACTCCAATATTGTTTTGTAAGGTTGAGGCAAGAACAGGAAACGATGTGAATGAACCTGCTACTGTTCCGGCCAGAAGGATGAAAGCAGTTATCAATCCACCGAGCGTTACGGATATTACTAACCCCACCCGCATAAGCGAAACAGTGCTACCCTTGCTAATGGCCGATCCAAGAAAAATATTATAGGGCACGATGGTTGTACCCACCAGGGCCAATGCAATCCATTCACTTCCGGATGGTAAACCGGGTGTTACAGCAGCTTTCAATAATTCTAACCCTGTAAATGCCGACTTGAATGCCAACAAGGCAAATGCGATGGCCATCATCAGCACTAACGAAATCATCAGGTTAGAAATAAGTTTACTGCCGCCTTGCCATAAAACAAGTGCCGCAAGAGCCGAAACAATGAGTGTAAGTATTTTTGTATCCAGGGATGTGAATAATGCTAATCCTGAAACAGCACCCAGAATATTTCCTGCCTCGTAAGCCGCACAACCCAGCAAAACCGGAACGGCCACCAGCCACTTAACCCAACTTGAAACAAAAATTTTTTCGATACACTCACCAAAAGTAAGTCCGCTGCTGATAATGACCGGGCCGAAACTTCCTGTAATACAATACACCCTGCCGTGGCAAAGACCACCGCCCACACTAAACTTAATTGAAATGATGCACCGGCTGTTACGGCTGTGGTGATGGTGCCCGGCCCAATAAATGCAGCCGATATTACTGACCATAACACCACACTTCTTATCTTGGTTGGAGCATTCATATACCCTGTAACTTTTAAAAATAGAGGTTTATCGGATTAAATCCTTATACTATGAATAATGAGAAACTTGCTTTAACCATAATCCGGATGGCGGCAGCCGGCAATATGTTGATTCATGGAATCGCCCGGATCATAAATAACGGGGTTTCACCCTTTGATGGATTCCTCTCAGGCTTTGGGTTTCCGCCATACTCAGCCTGGGTAATTACCCTATTTGAAATAGCAGGAGCGGTGGTGTTGCTATTCAATCGTTGGGTTATGCCCATCAGCATCTTGTTTATATTACAATTGCTGATGGGAATTATTTTAGTTCATGGCCGCGAAGGCTGGTTTGTAGTGGGTGCGGGCCGAAATGGAATGGAGTACAATGTGTTGCTGATGGTTTGCTTTATCAGCACCATTTGGGCAAAACCTAAAAATCATTTCGTCTTTGATTGTTGTGTCTGAACTTATTGTGTTGATGGAAGACAACAAGCCCTTGCGGATAAGTGAGAAAGGTAAAATAGACCCGTTCATTCATTTGGGGCGGAATCTTAATTAATTTCCACAACCTTCTTCTTATTCAGTTTCTGCATTTGCCTGGGCACCAGTTTCAGAATTTCTTCTTTCAAAGTTTGAATAAGTTTTGTCTTCAGATGGTCGCGATGGGTTACCAGGCTTACCTCACGCACCGGGCTTGGTTCCTTTAATCGCTTTACTTGCTTACATTGGGCCGCACTAAATTCCATAACTGCCAGTTCAGGTAAAATCGTAATGCCATCGCTTTTGTCCACCATACGCTTTAATGTTTCAATATTCCCTGTCTCATACTTAAAATGAAGGTCAGCGTATTTTCGCAACTCACATAAGTTCAGAATCTGCGAACGAAAACAGTGCCCTTCCTCCAGCAACCAAAGCTGGTTTGGATCAATTTCAGTTGGCAACACATANTTTTTATCAACCAATGCATTTTTNTTCGACACGTACACAAACAACTCTTCGTAAAAGAGCACATCTTCTTTAATGGAAGAATCTTTTAATGGGGTAACTACAATGCCGCAATCCAGCCTGTTGTGTTTTAGCTCCTGTATAATATCTTCCGTAATAATTTCCTTTACGATCAGGTTTACCTGAGAATATTTTTCGCGGATATTTTTGAACAATGATGGGAGCAGGTAGGGCGCCAGAGTAGGGATAATCCCAATGCGTATTTCGCCCGTCATGGTGTCCTTTTGTTCGGTAATTATTTGTGAGACGACAGCAGCCTCACGCAATACCACCCTTGCCTGTGCAATGATGCGGGCCCCGATTTCTGTAGGAATAACGGGTTGTTTGGTGCGATCAAAAATTTTTACTCCCAGCTCTTCCTCCAGCTTTTGAATTTGCATGCTGAGTGTAGGTTGTGTAACAAAGCACTTTTCGGAAGCCAGCCCGAAATGCCGGTGTGTATCCAATGCCACCAGGTATTCCAATTGAATTAAGGTCATAGATAAAAACTATGTGTTCATAAAAATAATCAATTTGAATTATGAAGTAAAGCGTGGTAATCTTGTTGCTCAGAAAAAAACAAAAAATGACCCCGTCATAGTACAGCAAACGCGTTGGATTTAGTATTGCAGTACGGCTGATAGAACAATGAATAATCATAAAACACATAAATCGTAACAAACATGGAACAAAATTCAACCAATGGTGAAGGTAAATGCNCCTTTACCGGAGCTACCAAACAAACAGCAGGCAGCGGCACACGCAACCGCGACTGGTGGCCAAACCAACTAAAGTTGAGTGTACTACGTCAGCATTCTTCCCTTTCAAACCCGATGGGCGAGAAGTTCAATTATGCTGAAGAATTTAAAAACNTTGACTTCGCAGCGCTTAAGAAAGATTTGAAAACATTGATGACTGATTCGCAGGATTGGTGGCCGGCCGATTTCGGGCATTATGGTCCTTTGTTTATTCGCATGGCCTGGCATAGTGCCGGCACGTATCGTATAGGCGATGGTCGGGGAGGAGCCGGTGCCGGACAACAGCGGTTTGCTCCACTTAACAGTTGGCCCGATAACGTTAACCTGGATAAAGCAAGGAGACTATTGTGGCCAATCAAACAAAAATACGGTAGCAAAATTTCGTGGGCCGATTTAATGATTCTTGCCGGAAATGTGGCCCTGGAGTCGATGGGCTTTAAAACGTTTGGATTTGCCGGTGGTCGTGAAGATGTATGGGAGCCGCAAGAAGATGTGTATTGGGGTTCTGAAACGGAGTGGCTTGCGTTGAGTAAAAATCCAAACAGCCGTTATTCAGGAGATCGTGATTTGGAAAACCCGCTTGCTGCGGTGCAGATGGGTTTGATTTATGTAAACCCCGAAGGTCCGGATGGAAACCCGGATCCGCTTGCTGCCGCACGCGATATCCGCGAAACATTTAAGCGCATGGCCATGAACGATGAAGAAACGGTTGCCTTGATTGCCGGGNGGCATACATTTGGTAAGACACACGGTGCGGCTCCGGCCACACACGTGGGGGCAGATCCGGAAGCCGCTGCTATTGAAGAGCAAGGGTTGGGCTGGAGAAGCAGTTATGGTTCTGGTAAGGGAGGCGATACGATTACCAGCGGGCTGGAAGTAACCTGGACCAGCACACCTACCAAGTGGACGAATAATNTTTTCTGGAACCTGTTTGGCTACGAATGGGAATTAACCAAGAGCCCAGCGGGTGCACACCAGTGGAAACCCAAANGGGGTGCCGGTGCCGCAACAGTGCCTGATGCACACGATAAAACCAAACGGCATGAGCCGCGAATGCTTACTACCGATATTTCTTTAAAAGTAGATCCGGTTTACGAAAAAATTTCGAGGCGTTTTTATGAAGATCCGGATTTGTTTGCCGATGCATTTGCCCGGGCCTGGTTTAAACTAACACACCGCGATATGGGGCCGGTAAGCCGCTACCTCGGGCCGGAAGTACCAAAAGAAGAATTGATATGGCAAGACCCTATTCCGGCAGTTGCACACAAACTTATTGATGATAATGACATTGCTGCCTTGAAGNAAAAAATCCTTGCTTCTGGATTAAGTGTTTCCANNGTGGTTTCTACTGCCTGGGCTTCGGCTTCTACTTTTAGAGGTTCTGATAAACGTGGTGGTGCAAATGGTGCGCGCGTCCGCCTTGCTCCACAAAATAATTGGGAAGTAAACAACCCGGTGCAGTTAGCCAAGGTTTTGAAAACATTGGAAAGCATACAAAATGAATTTAACGTAGGTGGCAAACAAGTATCGATGGCTGATCTTATTGTTCTGGCTGGAAATGCAGGTATTGAAAAGGCAGCAAAGAATGCCGGAGTAGAACTAACCGTTCCGTTTGCAGCCGGCAGGGGCGATGCAACCCAGGAACAAACAGATGTAGAATCAATTGGAGTACTGGAGCCGGTGGCCGATGGGTTTCGCAATTATCTGAAGNAAAAATATGCGGTAACAGCCGAAGAACTGTTGATAGACAAAGCACAACTCTTAACACTTACTGCGCCTGAGTTAACGGTGTTGATTGGCGGGATGCGTGTGCTTAATACCAACTTTGATGGCTCGCAACAGGGTGTATTTACAAACCGAACTGAGGCCCTTACGAACGATTTCTTTATAAATCTGCTGGATATGAACACCACCTGGAAGGCAACTACCCATGCACAGGATTTGTTTGAAGGTCGTGATCGCAAAACCGGAGAAGTAAAGTGGACAGCGACACGCGTGGATTTGATTNTTGGATCAAACTCAGAACTGCGTGCCGTGGCTGAGGTGTATGGAGTGGCTGATGCACATCAGAAATTTGTACACGACTTTGTTGCAGCGTGGACAAAAGTGATGAATTCTGATCGCTTCGATCTGAAGTAAAAATTAGTTCTTATAAAAAGAGGGCCTGCATGCAGGCCCTCTTTTTATAAGCTAAAAGTTCAGTTACGAGAATAACTTTAATCAATCCTATATCACTTTTACTTTCTCGGAAACAACTCCGCCCGGTTGGCTGCCAGCCAGGCAAATGCTGCGGTAATAACAGCATTGTGTTTCAGGTCGGCTTCAATAGTTTTATCGTACACATCCATGCTGGTGTGGTGGGTGCGTGTGCGGTATTCAATCGGGTCTTGAATAAACTGAAAGCCCGGCAAGCCTATAGCATCAAACGATTGGTGATCGGTACCGCCTGTGTTTTGATAGGTAATGGTTTGTGCGCCTGATTTTTCAAAAGGCTTAAACCATGCGCGGAAAACAGAACGTGCATTTTCATTGCTTTGTAAATAGATGCCCCGGTATTTTCCCGTACCGTTGTCCATATTAAAGGACACCGAAAATTTTTCTCCGGCTGGTGTAAGTTTGATGGAATCGTATGGAGCTGTTTTGTCCAGGCGTTCGCCCAGCACACGCTTTACATAATTGCGCGAACCAATCAATCCCTGCTCTTCGCCACCCCACAACCCAATGCGAATGGTTCTGCGTGGACTAATGCCCAACGATTTAATGATGCGCATGGCTTCCATCATGACAGCCGAGCCCGAAGCATTGTCAGTAGCACCGGTGCCTGCATGCCATGAGTCTAGATGCGCACCAATCATCACCACTTCATCTTTTAAATCGGTGCCGGGTATTTCGGCTATCACATTAAAGCCGGGTGCAGTGNNAGTAAACTCAACTTCGTAGGTGAGTTCTGATTTTATAACCTGGCCTTTTTGCAATTGACGCACCATGCGGTTGTAATGTTCGCTGGCCACTACAATTTGTGGAAGTATTTTAGGAGCCTGCNNTCCGCTTTGTGCGCGTGCCCGTTGTATAAAAGGAACGTTGGCCGGATAAGGAATGGTAGCCGCAGAAACTAAAATGGTTCCATCCTGCTGGCGTGCCAGCGANGTGGGTTCCAGCACGGCAAGGGCACCTTCCTTTTGTAAAAANTCCCACTTGGCAAATGGAAGATTGGAGCCGCCACCCGGCATGCGGAAACCACCAGGGCCTCCGGCCACAGGTCCGGCATTGGCCATTTCNAAAAGTTCGGAATCCGTAAAGCGCAAACCATCGGGTGTAAACGTAGGGGTTGTATCAACCGGTTTATCGAACAAAATAATCTTACCCTTCAGTTTGCCTTTGTATTTTTGAAGATCGGCTTCGGTATTTACATCTAAGTAAACTACTTCGGCTTGCACGGTGCCTTTAATACCGGGGCTCCAGGCTTTTGGATACGCGATTACTGAAGTATAAACCGGGCTAAGGTTTTGTAAACTGAATTTNTTGATAGACCAGCCGCGGCCAAATTCTTCATCCCAGGTATCGAAGTGTGCATTTTGAATTCCCCAGGCAGTGAGAGTGTTTTTACANTACTCGGCTGCTTTCGCATAGCCGGGCGAGTTGGTAAGGCGCGGACCATGCACATCGGTAAGCATGCTCATGATGTCCATTACCTGCGAGCGTTCAAACCCTTCATTTTTGATTTTGGCGATGAGGGTAGTATCTACCCTTTCGGCATTTTGTGCAAATACAAAAGAGGCCGCACAAATTCCGATTGCCGAGAGAACAAGTGATTTATTCATAAGTCTGGTTATTAAGAACCGAAACTTATTAAGATTTGAATAAATAGAAATTACCGGTTAAGTAATTTATGGAAGAGTTTATAGTGAGATGAAACCGGTTGCAGGCTTCACTCGCTCCTCAAACTCTTCACCGGATTGGCCATAGCCGCTTTGATGGATTGGTAACTGACGGTAAGCAAGGTAACGAGTAAAGCGCCTAAACCGGAAACAATAAAAATCCACCAGGCCATGTCGCTTCGGTATTGATACTTTTGAAGCCAGTTGTTCATAAAGTACCAGGCGATGGGCATGGCGAGCAGCAGCGATAGTGTTACCAGAAGAACAAAGTCTCGCGAAAGCAATCCCCACAGGTTAATTACAGAGGCGCCCATCACTTTGCGAACACCAATTTCTTTAGTACGCTGTTCAGCAACAAAACTTGCTAATCCGGATATTCCCAAACAGGTGATGAAAATGGCCAGCCCGGCAAAGAAACTGGCCAGTTTACCTATCCGCTCTTCATCGCTGAACTTGCGTGCATAAACAGCATCAACAAACTCATAGCTGAACGGGGCGGCAGGGTCGTGTTTCATAAAGACGGATTTGATTTTTCCNAGTGCATCATGCGCACTCAACTCGGGGTTAAGTTTTAGGATTACCAGGTTGGGCACCCCACGGTCAATGTGCCAGAGAGATGCCCGAACGGGTTCGTAGGGTGACTCAACAATCATATCTTCAATCACGCCAATAATGGTAAACGGCTTGTTATCCCAGGTAAGTGTTTCACCTACGGGATTTTCAAAACCCAGAAATTTTGCAGCGGTTTCGTTAATCACAAAGGCACTCGAATCGCTGGCAAATTCGCGCGAAAAATCGCGACCAGCTTTAAACCGCCAACCTACGGTATTACCAAATTCATGACTCACTCCGTTATTCGGAAAATCAACTGCAAGAGAAGGATCTTTTCCATTCCAGGTAAATCCGCCATTCGAATTCCACACTTGTGTGGTGGGGCTTCCGGCTTTTGTCATGTCAACGATTGCGCCCTGGCTGATTAATTCCGTACGAACGGCTTCAAAATGATTATGGATATCGGGTGTTTGCAAAAACACATTGATTAGTCCGTTGCGGTCATACCCGATTGGCCGGTTCTTAGCAAACTCAATCTGGCGGAACACGACCAGGGTACCGATGATGAGCGTTACCGAAACAGTAAACTGCAACACCACCAACACCTGGCGCGGAACAGAAGCCAAACGACCCACGCGAAAAGTGCCCTTCAACACTTTTACCGGCTGGAACGATGATAGATAAAGTGCAGGATAACTACCTGCAATGATTCCGGTAACAAGACTAAATCCAATGCCAACAGACCAGAAGACCGGACTTGCCCATAGCAGGGTGAGCTTCTTATCGGCCACCTGATTGAAGAAAGGCAATGAGAGATACACGAGCCCCAACGATACCACAAATGCAAACATGGCTACCACTACCGATTCGGTAAAAAACTGGTTGATGAGTTGCGCGCGCATGGAGCCCACCGATTTACGAATGCCCACTTCTTTTGCTCGTTTTTCAGAACGGGCGGTGCTCAGGTTCATAAAGTTGATGCAAGCCAGCAGCAGCACAAACACGCCAATGATGCCAAACATCCAAACAAACTCAATGCGGCCCCCTACATTCTTACCTTCTTTAAATTCGGAATACAGGTGCCACTTGCTCATCGGGTGCAGAAAAACCTCGGGTTTATATCTCTTATCATCGTCAGAAAGTTTGTTGTATTTCACATTGACAATCTTAGCCGAGACCCGATCCATATCTACATTTTCAGCTAACTGTGCCCATGTTTGCGTAAAGTTGCTGCCCCACGGATCGTCCATGTGTTTAATCCAGTCATTTTCAATCAGGTATAATTCCCAGGGCATAATGAAGGTCATGCTGCGGAAGGTAGAGTTGGGTGGTAAGTCTTCATATACCCCGGTAACTTTAACATCAGTTTTGTTGCTTATGCGAAGCGTTTGCCCGATCGGGTCCGCTTCATCAAACAAAGCACGGGCAACGGTCTGCGATAGCAGGATGGAGTGCGGATCTTTTAATGAGGTTTCAGTNGAACCTGCAACCAATCGCAACGAAAGCATGTCAAGGACTTGCGGCTCCCAGTACATGCCGGCATAATTGAATTTCTTTTCACCGACCGTAAGTATCCGGTCAAAGTTCCAGGTGCTTTGCAGCACGTATTTAAAATCGCTGCCAAAATTGTTGCGGATCTCCTCCGCCATTACATGCGGGTTGGCCGCTTGAGAACTCTTCACTCCGTTATAGATATTGTGTTGCCACACCTGGGCAAGGCGATCATAGTTTTGATGATATCGATTAAACGTCAATTCATCCCAGATCCACAACCCGATTAGCAAGGCAACGGCCATTCCCGAGGCCAGGCCAACAATGTTAATAAAGGTGTAGCCTTTATTTTTGATGAGATTACGAATGGCGATCTTAAAATAATTGCGTTGCATAACGTACGGGTTTGGGAATACCTAATAGAGACTTCACAAACAGTAAAAAGTTGCATGACCGCATTGAAAAATTCATCAACAGTAAAAAATATTTTACGAGTGTTCGGTTCTGGCAATTTCCCAGCCCAGGATGCTCTTTTTNCGAACACTATTCCATCGATAGTCACCTAATTTGCCGTCTTTGCGGATTACGCGATGGCAGGGAATAAGATAGGCAATGTGATTGGAACCTACGGCCGAGCCCACTGCCTGCAGTGCTTTTGGATTACCAATTTTATTGGCGATGGCCTGATAAGTTGTGAGGTGGCCGGCAGGTAAGCGAAGTAATGCTTCCCATACCTTTATCTGGAAGTTGGTACCTTTTATGAAGAGGTGAAGACTTTCGCCCCTTCGTTTCTCCATCGCCCATTTATCCGGTGAGCGGTGTGTGGGAAAAATTTTTCCTGCAAACTCTTCCGCCAACCCGGTGTTCTCTCTGAAAACAGAATTATGCCAGTATGTTTTCATTTCTTCCAGGCTTGCAACGGCATCGCCATCGGTTTGAATAAAGGAGAGCCAGCAGATACCCCGTTCGCTAATGCCCAGTAATGCGGTGCCAAAGTGTGTGTTGGCAAATCCATATTGAATCATAATACCTCCGCGTTGTTTATATTCTTGTGGGGTTACGGCTTCCAAAGTTGTAAATAAATCGTACACGCGCGATTGGCTGGAGAGCCCCGCAGCCTCGGCAGCTTCTACTAGCGTTGTCGATTCTTTCAGTTTTGATTTTAAGAAATCAACTGTTAAGTATTGCAAAAAACGTTTGGGGCTAATGCCGGCCCATTCGGTAAACAACCGCTGAAAGTGAAAGGGTGATACATGAACCTGTTCAGCCACTTCATCCAATTCAGGCTGGTGCCGGAAATTGTCTTCCAGGTATTCAATAGCCTGTGCAATGCGCTGGTAATTAAGTTCGGCTTGCGTTTGCATGATTATAAAACTAAGGTTTTTATGGAAGCAAAAATCGCTTCCTACCTTGTTTCAATTCAACCCGTTTCTTGCGATGATCAAAAAAGTTAACTCAATGTGGAATGTCATTCCGGTCTTGTTGCAGTATTGCAATGGGATATCCGAATAAATCCACAACAACCAATAACTCTTTGAGACCATCTTGTATTAAATTAGTGAGCCAACCTTGTAACCTCTCTGCAAAACGATTAAATTTCAAAACTTAATCTCCATTCATATGAACCTGAATCTGAAAGCGGATGAGAAAAACACCTATGATGCGATTGTGGTAGGCACAGGCATTAGCGGTGGCTGGGCCGCAAAAGAACTTACCGAANAAGGATTAAAAACATTGGTACTGGAGCGAGGCCGTCCGGTAAAACACCAGGTCGATTATCCGACCATGAACAAAGATCCGTGGCAGTTGCCATTCGCCAACAGGCTTACGCCTGATGAGTTAAAATTTNTTCCGGTACAGAAGCGAACCAACTGGGTTAATCAGGCAAACAAACACTGGTGGGTGAATGATCTGGAAAATCCATATACAGAAGTAAAACCATTCGATTGGATACGCGGCTATCATGAAGGCGGGCGTTCCATCATGTGGGGTAAACAGACCTACCGCTTGTCTGATTTGGATTTTGAAGCCAACGCGAAAGAAGGTATTGGGGTGGATTGGCCTATCCGCTACAAAGATTTGGCACCGTGGTATGATTATGTTGAAACCTACATTGGGGTAAGTGGGCGTGCCGAGGGATTGGCCCATGTTCCCGATGGAAAATTTCTTCCACCCATGGATTTGAATTGTGTAGAAGAAGTGTTTCGCGATAAGGTGGCAGAGAAATTTGGCGGTCGAAAAGTTACCATTGGCCGTGTCGCACATCTTACTGCGCCCTTGCCACACGATCCTTCCCGCGGGGTATGCCAATCGCGCAACCTGTGCGATCGCGGGTGTCCGTATGGTGCGTACTTCAGCAGTAATTCTTCCACACTTCCGGCAGCAGCCAGAACGGGTAACATGACTTTGCGGCCACATTCCATCGTGCACTCCATTATTTATGATGAGCAANAAGGCAAAGCCGTTGGTGTGCGTGTGTTGGATGCCGAAACCAAACAAGAGATTGAGTTTNTTGCAAAAATTATTTTTCTGAATGCGTCTTCGTTGGGTAGCACCTTCATTCTGTTGAATTCAATTTCATCGCGCTTTCCAAACGGGCTGGGCAATGGCAGCGATCAGTTGGGTAGAAACCTGATGGATCATCAATACCGGGCTGGGGCCGATGGTGAAATAGAAGGCTTTGAAGATAAGTACTACATCGGGCGCAGGCCAAATGGTATTTACATTCCGCGTTTTAGAAATGTGGGTAATGATAAACGTACCGATTACGTGCGTGGCTTTGGCTACCAGGGCTCGGCCAGCAGGCAGGAGTGGTCGCGCGGTGTAATGGAAATGGCTTATGGTGCACAATTGAAGGAAAAACTGGAAACACCGGGCCCGTGGCGGATGGGTATAACTGGTTTTGGTGAATGCTTGCCTTACGCAGAAAATCGCGTTACACTTAATACGGAAAAGAAAGATGTGCATGGGTTGCCCACACTAAACATGGATGCCGAGTGGAAAAAGAATGAAAAGGTGATGCGTGAAGACATGAAGATATGCGCTGCCGAAATGCTGGAAGCAGCCGGGTTTAAAAATGTAAAAATATTTGATGCGCCTAATAACATTGGGTTGGGCATTCATGAAATGGGAACGGCCCGCATGGGTAAAGATCCTAAAACATCGGTACTCAACAAATGGAACCAGGTACACGAAGCACCCAACGTATTTGTAACGGATGGTGCGGCCATGACTTCTTCTGCTTGCCAGAATCCATCGCTAACCTATATGGCGCTGACCGCGCGTGCAGCGGAGTATGCAGTAAATGAATTGAAANAACAAAATCTGTAATCATTATGGATAGGAGAGAAGCAATACAAAAAGCAAGTCTGATCTTAGGCTATGCGATTACCGGCCCCACGTTGGCCGGAGTATTAAGCGGCTGCAAGGCCACACCCGAAGCAGGTTTTACACCGGTATTTNTTTCAAACGAACAAGGGGTACTGATTGAAGCGCTTGCCGAAATTATTATTCCAAAAACCGAAACACCTGGAGCAAAGGAAGCGGGCGTACCTCAGTTTATCGATACACTGATTGCGAATGTGTACACGCAGGAGCAANAAGAAAAATTTATAAACGGCCTGGTGGCTTTCGATACCGGTGCGAAAGAGTCGGCAGGAAATTCATTTATCCAATGCACGCCCGAAGAACAAGTACAATATTTTGAAGCGCACCACACCAAGGCTTTAAAGGAAGCTACAGAAGGCGGCCCAACCGGTTGGTGGAATGCCGGCAGTGGTGGCGACAAGCCGTTTGTGTTGAAGGTGAAAGAACTGGTGCTGGTAGGTTATTTTACGAGCGAACCAGGTGCTACAAAGGCGTTGCAATATAATCCGGTACCCGGACCGTTTAAAGGATGTGTACCACTTGTGGAAGTTGGAAAGGCGTGGGCGACTTAATGCGTTTATAAGTTTGATATTTAAAGATTGCGTTGTGAAAAGACTTTGGATGTTACTTTTCATTTTTTCGAACTGTAACCACGAAGTTGACTTTAATGCTTGCGGGGATACATTCGTTTTGAATGACCCTCCTTGCCAGACTTTTATTGAAGTAGTTCCTCCTTGTATTATTCAAGAGGTTGTTAAANAAGTGGAAGGACATGAGGTGTCAAAATATATTTATTATCATGATGGTGTAAATTATAATAGGATCGATATTTATGATAAGTCGGTTTGGGATGACGAGTACCCGGAAGAACCAACCGAGGTAGCCACGCTTGTTTATGACGATGGCCGGATTAAAGAGGTAACAGTTCAATCAACGGATATGCCTAATAATTCCAGGAAAGCCCACTATGAATATTCAAATGAAAAGGTAACGATCACGTTTGAAATAATTGAGAACAATATCGTTAAATACACTACAACCTATGATCAACTATTTCTGATTAACCCCAACGATTCAACTTATGTGAATGAATCTGGTAACTTTGATATCTTAAGAGAATACAAAGCTGGCAATAACACACGGTTTGCAGTGGAGGCTGATTCAGGAAAATGCATCATCAATAACCAAAGGTGGAGTTTTACGGTTAAAACAAGTTTTGACCTGAACCCGAATGTTTTTCAGGATTATGCTGTCCGCTTTCCCATGGGTTTGGAAACAGGATATGCAAGTCAATTCTGGTTTGGTAACAACAAGAATAATATTGTTGCCACGGTTGATCTTCCGGGAGGCAAATCCAAAAAGGTTTATTGTTACACTNTTTTGCAAAGCGGCACCCAAATTTGGATTAAAGAATATGAATTTACGGCTGCTTACGCCTATCACTACATTTACAAATACTCATGTGAGTAACATTAATCGAATTTATTTTTTCGATTGGATTTCTCTCTNTTATTAATCATCTCCAAAAGTTTCGCCACCTCCTCATCACCTTCCAGGTTTTTCATCTGAATTAAAATCCAGGATGTGCGCCTGGCGATATATGGCGATGCCGGTTCGGCTTTGTATTTNTTAGGATTCGGTAGGCAAGCCGCAATACGGGCAGCTTCGGTGCGCGTAAGTTTACTGGCCGGCTTCTTAAAATACTTCTGTGCAGCCGCTTCTACACCAAANATTCCGGTTCCCATTTCGGAAACATTCAAATACATTTCCAAAATTCGTTCTTTGCTCCAAAGGAGTTCAATCATAAAAGTGAAATACACCTCTAACCCTTTCCTAAACCAGCTTCGTCCTTGCCATAAAAACATTTTTGCTACCTGCTGACTAATCGTGGAAGCCCCGCGCAGGCGTTTGTTTTTNTTGTTGTTCTCCAATGCTTTCTTGATGCTTTTCAAGTCGAACCCGTTATGATCAGGAAACAGTTGATCTTCCGAAGCCATAACCGCCAGCCGGATGTTGGGCGACATCGCTTTGAAGTCAACATAGTCGCGTTTTAAACCATAATCTTCTGCCCAACTGGTGAGTTGGGTGATTGTGNNAGGAGGATTGACCCAACGCAACAAAATAATATAAGCCAGGTGGAGTACAAANAACCAAAGGGCAATCCGCTTGAGTTTNTTCCAGAGCCAACTTAAAAGACTATTTTTAGACATCGGTTTTTGTAAACAGAAAGCCGTTCAAAAATACACTTAATGAAATTGTCGTGCAGGATTTATTCCGGCATCTCGTATTTTGAAAGGCTTCCATCAAATTAAGCAACATGGCTCGCGTTGAATTGCCCCTTCCGGATAAGTTTATTTTTGAGACTCAATTAACCGTTCGGGTGTCCGACCTTAACTATGGAAATCATGTTGGCAACGACCGGATGCTTACGCTGATGCAGGAAGCACGTGTAGGCTTTTATCAGAACCTGGGATTTAAAAACGAAATGAATTTTGAGGGCCACATCGGGCAGGTAATTGCCGATGCAGTTGTTATTTATAAATCCGAGTCATTTTTGGGCGATGTTCTAAAAATAGAAATTGCAACAGCCGATTTCAGCAAATACGGATTTGATATGTATTACCGGATTACCAATCAACACAATAAAGAAGTGGCCCGCGGCAAAACAGNNGGATTGTGTGTTTTGATTTTAATAAAAGAAAAGTTGCTTCGGTTCCGGAGAGTTTATTGAAGAAGTTAAAAATATAGTGCGTACCGGCCACGAAGTATTATCAGAAACGTATGATCCTGAGGTTACTTCAAGGAATTTAGAAATTCAAGGCTTTGTGGAATCTGATGCACCGATTGCGAAGACTCATCTTCAATAAAGAAATGCTTCACTCCGTATTTTTTNGCTACTTTCATTATAGCTGCAATACCTACATCGCCCGCACCGAGTACAACATTGGTTTCTACATCGGCATGGCCGTTTTGATTGCCTTCAGTACCTGGCTTGCGATCTTTTAAGTGCATGAGTGGGAACCGGTCTTTGTATTTCTTCAAAATCTTTACCGGATCTTGCCCCGGNTGTTTGATCCAGAACACATCCATCTCAAAGTTTACATACTTAGGATCAAGTTTGGCCATCATCAAATCGAATAGGGTGCCTTTTTCGTGAGGCCGGAATTCATACCCGTGTGGGTGATAGCAAAATGAAATTCCTTGTTCGGCCAGAATTTTGCCGGCCGTATTAAACACATGGATGGCATTTTCAGTATCGGCCAACGTGAAATTATCGCCATGGTGAGGAATCCAGTAACAAACCACATACGCAACACCAAATGCTTTGGCCCGATGTGCTACAGCCATGGGCTCTTTTTCTAATTGAGCAAAATCAGCACCAATCGCAATCAGTTTCAGCCCGGTATTCTTACTAAGCGTGTTAAATTCTTCAACAGACATACCGTAGGTATCGCCCCCTTCAATTTCGGTAATACCCCATNNCTTAATCTGTTTTAATGTTCCNGGTACATCTTTCGGAATTTCATTCCGAAGGCTGTATAGTTGTAATCCGATTTCCTGTGCAGAGCAGAGGGTAGTGGTTAACGCAACCAGCATTAACCACCTTAAAGGCAAAAGGCTTTTCATAGAATTAAATCTACAAAAAGCCTTTGGTATGGTAAAGAAGTTTTTGTTAAGGTTTAACCAACACCGGCATGCTGGAAACAATCATAATCAGGTCGCCATCGTTTACTTCCTTTTTCTCATCGGCCACCACCAGAAAACTTTCATAAACGGTGTTAAGATCATCTCCTGCAACAGTATAACCCAGCAACTCCAGGCGGTGTTTCAATGCTGCGCGGCCACTGCGGGCGGTTAATACGATGGAGGAAGAAGGAACTCCCACATCAGCCGGATTCATGATCTCATAGTTCTCGGCATGCTTCAGGAACCCGTCCTGGTGAATGCCGGAAGAATGTGCAAATGCATTTTTACCCACCACTGCTTTGTTGGCCTGAACGGGCATGCGCATCATGCTGGAAACCAACTGGCTGAGCGCATAAATCTTTTGCGACTTGATGTTGGTGTATAAATCAAGGTCTTTGTGTGTTTGCAAAATCATGGCTACTTCTTCCAATGAAGTGTTGCCGGCCCGCTCGCCAATTCCATTAATAGTTACTTCGGCTTGCCGTGCTCCATGCAGTAAGCCGGCAATTGTATTGGCAGTAGCCAATCCCAAATCATTGTGGCAATGCACAGAGATAATTGCCTTCTCAATATTTTTTACATTTTCTACCAGGTACTGAATGCGTTTACCATACAAGTGAGGTAAACAATAACCGGTTGTATCCGGAATGTTTACTACATCTGCTCCGGCAGCTATTACAGCTTCGATAAGTTGCGCCAGAAAGGCAAGGTCGGCACGCCCGGCATCTTCTGCATAAAACTCTACTTCATAACCTTTTGCCTTGGCATATTTGGTTGCCCAAACGCCTTGTTCAAGAATTTGCTCGCGGGTGCTGCGAAACTTGTGCTTGATGTGTACATCGCTGGAACCAATCCCCGTATGTATTCTGCCGCGTTTCGCATAACGCAAGGCTTCTGCGGCCACGTCAATATCTTCTTTNTTAGAACGGGTGAGCCCGCAAACTACCGGTTCGCTCACGGCTTTTGAAATTTCAACAACCGACAGAAAGTCTCCCGGNCTGGAAATCGGGAAGCCCGCTTCAATTACATCTACACCCAAAGCTTCCAGTTCGCGCGCAATGATAATTTTCTCTTCAGTCTTTAACTGACAGCCGGGAACCTGTTCGCCATCGCGAAGGGTTGTGTCGAAGATTTGAATTTTTTTACTCATGGCTTGAATGATTATGGATTATTGGTTGCTGGTTACCGGTAATGGATAACTGGCAACATGCTTTAACTCATTTAAAATTTGTGAACCCATTTGCTGGGTATTCAAAACTTTATCTTTCGGTGTTTTTGAATCTGCGATGTCGGCCGTACGATATCCATTTTTTAATGTTGCCTCCACGGCTTTAATCACAGCCTCCGACTCTTGCTTCAGGCCAAAGGAAATGTCCAGCATCAGCGCGGCTGAAAGAATGGATGCAAGTGGATTGGCAATTCCTTTTCCGGTAATGTCATGCGCACTTCCGTGGATGGGTTCGTACAGTCCTACTTGATCGCCTACCGATGCGGAAGCGAGCATGCCCATAGAGCCCGCAATCTGCGAAGCTTCATCGGTAAGAATATCACCAAATAAATTTCCGGTTACTACCACATCAAAACTTTTTGGATTTTGAATCAGCTTCATGGCTGCGGCATCAATAAACTGATGTTCCAATGTTACATCCGGATATTGTTTACTTACTTCATTCACCACTTCCCGCCACAGGCGCGAGCTTTCCAGCACGTTGGCTTTATCTACCGATGTAACTTTCTTNTTGCGGGTGCGTGCCGCCTGAAATGCTTTGTGTGCAATGCGTTCAACTTCATATTTCTGATAGATCATCAGATCGTAAGCGGTTTTGCCTTCGTCTTTTCTTCCTTTTTCACCAAAGTACACATCACCCGTTAGTTCGCGGAAGAACAGAATATCCGAACCTTTTAAAATTTCTGGTTTGATACTGGAGGCCTCGAGCAACTCATCAAACAATTTGATAGGCCGCAGGTTGGCATACAGGCCCAACTCTTTGCGCATCTTCAACAAACCTTGTTCAGGTCTTACTTTTAACGTGGGGTCGTTATCGTATTTCGGATGGCCTACCGCTCCAAATAAAATGGCATCGCTGTTTTTCAGTTTAGACAGCGTTTCGTCCGGCAACGGATTGCCGGTGGCTTCAATGGCATCATGACCAATAATGGCCGAATCAAATTCAAACCGGTGATCGAACAGTTCAGCAATTTTNTCCAACACCTTCTTGCCCTCGGTGGTTACTTCCTTGCCAATGCCGTCTCCGGGTAGTATAACTATTTTCTTATTCATGCTTCTTATTTCTCACTTCTTGTTTCTGGTCAATTAATGCTAACGAGACGCTAACGGTTTCGGGCTTTGCATTGGTGGACTTTTGAAACCGAAAACTGTCTGCCAGCACCAACGTTTATTAATTGCTCAAATATTTCTATTCGCACTGTCCGCCTAACGCAACACCCGTGTTACCTACTGTGCTTTTGTCTGGCAGTTTGCCTGCAATTGTAATGTCCTACTAATTTTGTTTTCAAGTCTTGAATATTTAAAACTGCTTGTTCAAATTATGGTACTCAATTTTTGCCATATATGGAAAATATGGTAAGATATTTATAAGCTCCTTTGTCTTATTTTCGTCTACATTTTGGAAAATTAAAACAGCGTCCTTTTTGGAAACTGAAATAAAAAAACTCTCCAAGATGTTTTCTTGTTTCCATTTGTTTACAAACTCCATTTCTTTTCTGGGCAATTCTGGATTTGATTTTATTGTTTCAATTCCGCTGTCTGAAAGACTGATTAATACAAGTATTCTATTCATGTCGTATGTTTTTTATTATTTCAAGTCGCTTCGGTTTTTGTCTAGCATTGCAGGTAACAACCAGTAACCAGAAACTCTTAATGTGCTAAATCAAATTCTCTAATTTCTTTATTCAAACTCAACAGATAGTCGATATCGTCATACCCGTTGATCAAACATTCTTTCTTGTAAGCGTTAATCTCAAACTTTTCAGATTTTCCATTAACACTAATTTGTTGGTTGTTCAAGTCAACAGTTACTTCCGTTTTTGGATTTTGCTGAATTGCTTCCAGCAGAGTTTGTAAAAACTTATCTGAAACCACTACCGGCAATACCGCGTTGTTCAATGCATTGTTTTTAAAAATATCCGCGAAGAAACTCGATACCACTACGCGAAATCCATAATCGTAGATTGCCCAGGCAGCGTGCTCGCGGCTGCTGCCACATCCGAAATTCTTACCGGCCACCAGAATTTTACCACCGAATGCCGGAGTGTTTAACACGAAATCTTTGACGGGCTGATTGTCGCTGGTGTAGCGCCAATCGCGAAACAGGTTTTCACCGAATCCCTCGCGGGTAGTAGCTTTTAAGAAACGCGCAGGAATAATCTGGTCGGTATCAATGTTTTCTACCGGCAAGGGTACCGCGGTTGATTTTAATATGGTAAACTTATCTTTGCTCATCGCTTATATAAACTCTCTTACATCTGTTACTTTACCGGTAATGGCAGCAACGGCTGCACTTAACGGACTTGCCAAAAACGTTCTGGACTTTGGTCCTTGCCTTCCTTCAAAATTCCGGTTGCTGGTACTGATACAGTATTTTCCTGGCGGCACTTTGTCTTCATTCATGCCGAGGCAAGCCGAGCAGCCGGGGCCGCGCAATTCAAAGCCAGCTTCTTCAAACACTTTGTTCAATCCTTCTTTCAGGGCTTGTTCTTCTACCTGTTTCGATCCNGGTATAACCCATACCTCCACATTTTCTGCTTTCTTTTTCCCTTTTACAATGGAAGCTACCAGGCGCAAGTCTTCGATGCGCGCATTGGTACAACTTCCGATAAAGACATAGTCAACAGGTTTGCCCAACAAGGCTGAGCCGGGCTCAAGCCCCATGTAGTCGAGCGATTTTTTAAAGGAAGCCTGTTCATTGATTTCCTTTAGTTCTTCAACCGTAGGAATCCGGTCGGTAACCTTCATGCCCATGCCAGGGTTGGTTCCATAGGTAATCATCGGCTCGATATCGGCTGCATCGTACTTCAAAACAACGTCATATACTGCGCCTTCATCGGAAGGTAATTGTTTCCACTTTTCAACGGCTTCTTCAAAGGCTTTGCCTTGTGGTGCAAATCTGCGCCCCTTTATATAATTAAACGTTGTTTCGTCCGGAGCAATCAAACCACCGCGTGCACCCATTTCAATACTCATGTTGCAGATGGTCATGCGTGCCTCCATCGATAAATTGCGGATGGCATCGCCAGCGTATTCAACAAAAAAGCCAGTGGCACCACTGGCAGAGATTTTTGAAATGATGTATAAAATAATGTCTTTGCTCACAACCCCTTTGCCTAATTTACCATTGATTTCAATTTTCATGGTTTTAGGCTTGTATTGCAAAATGCATTGGGTAGCCAATACTTGCTCCACTTCTGAAGTTCCAATGCCAAACGCTACACTACCAAACGCGCCATGTGTGGAAGTATGACTATCGCCACACACCATCGTCATGCCGGGTTGGGTTAACCCTAACTCAGGGCCAATGATGTGCACAATGCCTTGAAAGGGATGACCTAAATCGTACAACTCAACACCAAATTCTTTGCAGTTTTTCCGTAAGGTTTCCACCTGGTGCCGCGACAAGGCTTCCTTTATGGGAAGATGCTGATCTTTGGTAGGCACATTGTGATCGGCTGTGGCCGTGGTGCGGTTCACATTAAAAACGTTGATACCCCGTTTCCGCAAGCCATCAAATGCCTGCGGGCTGGTTACTTCATGGATAAAATGACGGTCGATAAATAAAGCATCGGGATAACCCTCGGCACGTTTTACTACATGCGCATCCCAGATTTTNTCAAAAATTGTTTTCGGTTTCTGTTCGCTCACAACAATCGTTAGTTTGTTACCGATTATAAAACGAAACCGTCCTGACGTTGCTGCCAGGACGGTCTCTTTTTAGGTTTAGGTTAGGTTATTGGGTAATCATTTCGATTCACAAATACCAGGTTCAAATATGGGCAATGATTCTGTATTCCTCAAGAAAATCAGGAAGATGTTAAGGGCCAACCTTACGGGTGTTTGGAGTTATTACCACCAGGGCAACGGCAGTTTTATTTCATTTACTGATTCCACTACCATATCCGGTTTGTATGCATACCGAATGAGGTGTTCCTTNTTAGTTATTCCACTCAATACTAAAATTGTTTTATACCCCATTTGCACACCTCCGCTGATATCGGTATCCATCGTGTCGCCAATAATAGTGGTCTCGGCAGTTTCCAAACCCAACGCTTTGCGTGCACCGCGCATCATAACGGGGCCGGGTTTGCCTACCACAAACGCTTTAATACCGGTGGCTTCTTCAATCATGGCGGTGGTGGCTGCAATGCCCAGGTTATCCCAACCTTTNTTCTTGGGTGATGGATCGCGATTGGTGGTTACGAATTTTGCTCCGGCCAAAATCATATCTACTGCCCGTTGCACCATTTCTAATGTGAAGTTTCTTCCTTCGCCCAATACCACAAAATCCGGATCGGTATTTACCAAAGTAATCCCATTTTCATGCAGCGAAGAAATCAGGCCACCCTCGCCCAAAACGTAAGCTGTTCCGTTTGGAATCTGGCTGGCCAGAAAATTTCCCGTAGCCATGGCACTGGTGTACACATGATTTTCTGTTACCTTAATTCCAAGGCGGCCCAGCTTTCGAACGGCTTCGAGCCGGGTTCGCTGGCTGTTGTTTGTCATGAAACTGAAGGGAATACCTTCCTTTAGCAAGCGACCAATAAAGATGTCGGCNCCGGGAATCATAATATCCCCGCCATATACCACGCCATCCATGTCGATAAGTAAGCCTTGTGCCATAAATTCAATAAATAAGTTACAAGGTAGCGGATAGAAATTCAGGAAGTGTTAAGCAGGAATAATTATTTGATGAAGATGTTCTTCAGGTAGCGTTTGCGGATGTCGCGATAGACGTAAAAATCCGAATCGATGGTTGCAATCTCTTTGATGTTATTTGTTTCGGCTGCTACAATCAAGGTTGCATCGGCCAGATCCATAGGTACATCTTTAAATTTTTCAGATAGCTCAATTAATCGTACAATATGATAGTCTTCAATTTCAATCAGGTACAAGCCACCCCGGTTAATCCACTCCAGCAAAGCGATTTGCGCCTTTACGCTAAAACTTAATAAATGCGAGGTTTCAGTAATTACGGGCCATGTGGTAAATAAAGTTCCCTTAAAGTTTTTNAGAAATGAAACAGCTTGCAGATGATATTGATCGCTTTTGTCGAAAAGCGCAATGAGCGGGCCGGCATCAATGAGTGTGCTTTTCACGAAGTAACTCTTTTAATTTCTTCTTATAACCCTTAGAGTTACTTTTTGAACCACTACCTGCCTGTCCAAAAGGTCAGCACCTGCCTCGAACGGGCTTTTATTTTTTGCGTTGAGTAAGGTAAAATTCAATCGCTTCCTTTACCACATCCGATTTGGAAACACCTTCGCGCAAGCAATAAGCCTGTAATGCCTTTTCTTCTTCTGATGACAGCCTGACCGTAAGCATACCATTGAGGGTTGTATTACAAATGTAATACAGGTGTATTACAAACGCAAGCGATTGTCAGAGATACCTGCAGATGTTGAAATTCTTGAAGAATTACACCAAATACTCGAACAAATTCTCGTTTTGATTAACGAGCGTATAGTTGAGTTTGTAACTGTCCATCCGTTTTATAAGCGTGGCAAAATCTTCGCGCGATTTTACTTCAATGCCAATTAAAGCAGGGCCGGTTTCTTTGTTGTGCTTTTGAATGAACTCAAATCGTACAATGTCATCGGTGGGGCCGAGAATGTGATTTACAAATTCTTTCAACGCCCCGGGCCGCTGGGCAAACCGTACAATAAAATAATGTTTTAATCCCTCATACAACAACGATCGTTCTTTGATTTCATTCATCCGGTCGATGTCGTTATTACCACCGCTTAAAATACAAACGACTTTCTTGCCTTTCAGTTTATCGGCATATTGATCCAATGCCGCAATGGACAAGGCTCCACTNGGTTCGGCTACAATTGCATCTTCATTATATAGTTGAAGAATGGTAGAACTTACTTTGCCCTCAGGCACCAAAAGCATATCCGCAATTTTATCTTTACAGATCTCGAAAGTAAGATCACCTACTTTTTTNACAGATGCGCCATCCACAAACCGTTGAATGGAATCCAGCACCACCGGCTTGCCTGCTTTAAGGGCTTCTTTCATGGAAGGAGCACCCTGAGGCTCCACGCCAACAATTTTTGTTTGTGGTGAATAGGTTTGAAAATAACTGATCAACCCTGCACACAACCCGCCTCCCCCAAGGGGTACAAAGATGTAATCGATGTTGGATTGCTCTTCCAGAATTTCTTTGGCTACGGTTCCCTGACCCTCAATCACTTTGAGATGATCGAACGGTGGGATGAACGTCATGGCATGCTGGGTGGTGTATTCCAATGCATGGGCCTGACATTCGTCAAACGTATCGCCAATCAAAACAATCTCAATATTTTCACCACCAAACATTTTCACCTGATTGATCTTCTGCTTGGGTGTGATGGCCGGCATGTAGATAACGCCTTTGATATTCAACTCCCGGCAAGAAAATGCCACCCCNTGTGCGTGGTTACCCGCACTGGCACACACTACGCCACGTTTGCGTTGCTCGTCTGTTAAACTTTGGATCAGGTTATAGGCACCTCGTATCTTGTACGAACGCACCACCTGCAAATCTTCCCGCTTCAGATAAACCTCCGCACCAAACTTCTCTGAAAGTTTGCGATGAAACTGCAAAGGAGTTTTAAGTGCTACGTTTTTGAGTACGTATGCCGCTTTGTTAATATCTATTTGTTGTTGTGTAGCGTGAACCATAAAAATTGGCAGTTGACAACCATTAATTGACAATTGTCAACTGCCTTTTGCCTATTAATTTAATTGATCATTGAAGCTTCCACTTGTTGCTTTTCAGGGCGGAGTTTGCGCACGGCTGCACCAGCCTGCCACAATTCACTTTCCCGAACTTCTTTCAGTTCTTCGGCAAGTTTTTCTCGGTAATCGGGTTTGCTGCACGTATCGATAGTCCGCTTGGCTTCTGCACCGGAGGCTACGCTTTCGTAAAGTTCTTTGAATACGGGTAGGGTAGCCGCTTTGAATTTCTTTTTCCAGTCCAACGCACCACGTTGTGCGGTGGTGGAGCAGTTGGCATACATCCAGTCCATACCGTTTTCAGCTACTAAAGGCATTAATGATTGCGTGAGTTCTTCCACTGTTTCGTTAAAGGCTTCGGAAGGGCTATGTCCTTTTGAACGCAGTACTTCATATTGTGCTTCAAAGATTCCCGCAATAGCGCCCATCAACGTACCGCGCTCGCCAGTCAGATCCGAGTAAACTTCTTTNTTGAAATCAGTTTCGAAAAGATAACCGGANGCCAACTCCAATGCCTAAGGCAATTGCTTTTGTTTGGCGTTGCCGGTTGCATCCTGAAACACAGCATAGCTGGAGTTGATGCCCTTGCCTTGCAGGAATAATCTTCGCACCGAAGTACCAGATCCTTTCGGAGCGGCCAGTACCACGTCAATATCGGCAGGAGGAACGATTCCGGTTTGTTCTTTGAAGGTAATACCAAAGCCATGTGAGAAGTAAAGCGTTTTACCTTTTGTTAAAAAGGGTTTGAGGGTTGGCCACAGAGCAATTTGACCGGCATCGGAAAGTAAAAACTCAATCACCGTTCCGCGTTTCGCAGCTTCTTCAATTTCAAACAAAGTTTCTCCGGGCACCCAGCCGTGTTCTACGGCTTTGTCCCAGGTTTTAGAACCTTTGCGTTGGCCTACAATAACTTTAAACCCGTTATCGCGCAGGTTCAACGCCTGGGCAGGCCCCTGTACACCGTATCCGATAATTGCAATGGTATCGTTCTTTAACACATCCAGTGCTTTTTCCATAGGGAATTCTTCGCGGGTTACCACTTCTTCCCATACACCTCCAAAATTGATCTTTGCCATTTTTATTAGTATTAAGTAGTTAATTTTTAGTAGTTAGAATCTCTTTAAATCTTAAATCTTGAATCTTAAATTTTGAATTTTGAATTTTGAATTTTGAATTTTGAATCGTTTAATCCACATCAACAATTCGCTCACTCAGTTCCAGGTAATGATCGCTGCCCAGCGTGTAATTCGCATACTCTACCTCAATGAGTTTTTCCAACTGATGTTTCACTTTTTCCATCAAATCAGGCGTGGTGTGTAACAACAACACAGGCTCCGCCTTTGCGGAAGTCATTTTCGTTTTCATGCGCCATCAGTTTTTGATGCGAACGCGTCTGCGGTTCAGTACATTCACAATCCGGTTCAGGATGGAGAAGTTATTTTCCGCTACGAGTTCTAAGGTATAGTCTTGTTTCATAGTTCTTATTAGTAAGACTTAAGGTATCGTGTGAGTTTTATATTGATCTTTATAGTCAACATCTTTAAAATTAAGTCTGTTTCGGTATCTCCAGGATAATTTCTGCCACACCGGCTCCGGCCGGTACCATCGGAAATACGTTATCTTCTTTTTCTACCACTACTTCCAGAAAATAGGATGTTTCTGCCGCCAGCATTTTCTTTAGTTCTGCTTCCAGATTTTTTTGTTCTGTAACTTTTGCAGCCGGAATCTGGTACGCTTCGGCAATCTTAATAAAGTCAGGATTTTGCATTTCTGTAAAGGAATAGCGCTTGCCATGGAACAGTTGCTGCCACTGGCGTACCATACCCAAAAATTGTTGTTCAAAACCAAAATCTTTACAGGGATATTGTACTGCATGATTGTTCCCAATTCCTGCACAGTCATCTGATAACCTCCATCACCAATTACAGCAACTACTTGTTGCCCGGGGCAGCAACTTTTGCTCCGAGGGCGGCAGGTAATGCAAAGCCCATGGTACCCGCGCCACCTGAGGTAATATTGGTGCGTGGGTTTTTATATTGATAGTAACGGGAAGTTACCATCTGATGCTGGCCTACATCTGTAACCACAACAGCCTCACCATTTGTAAGGCCTGACAGCATGTGAATGACTTCGGCCATTTTAAGGCTTGATGTATTTCTGATCTCTTTTTCCACCACCTTTTCAAACTCCAGCTTATTTAGTGCGCGGAAACTTTCTATCCATTCGGGGAAAGAATTTTTACACATTGTTGGGTGAGGGCGCTTAATGCTTCTTTGGCATCAGCATGTACATAAACCGTTGGTTTTATGATTTTATTAATTTCGGCTTTATCGATGTCGATATGAATAACCTGGGCTTGTTTGGCATACTTGCTCACATTGCCGGTTACCCGGTCGTCAAAGCGCATACCTACGGCAATCAATACATCGCATTCGTTGGTGTTGATATTAGGTCCATAATTACCATGCATGCCCAGGTATCCTACATAGTTCGGATGATTTGCCGGAAGTGCGCCTAATCCCAGCAACGTACTGGCTACCGGTATCCCGGTTTTTCAACAAACATTTTTAGTTCAGCGCTGGCACCAGATAATAATACACCTTGCCCCACTAACAGGTAAGGCCTTTTGGCTTTGTTGATAAGGGATGCTGCCGCTTCAATCTGATCAATTTGAAGCACCGGTTTCGGTTTGTAGGTGCGAACCGTATGGCATGCTTCATAGGTAAATTCTTCGATCAATTCGTTTTGCGCATTTTTGGTTATGTCAACCAATACCGGGCCGGGCCTTCCACTTGCCGCGATATAAAATGCTTTAGCAATAGCAGGAGCAATGCCTTTCGCTTCTGTTACCTGTACATTCCATTTGGTAACAGGTAATGTGGTGTTGATAACATCTGTTTCCTGAAAAGCATCGGTACCCAATAAATGGGCAAACACCTGGCCGGTAATACACACTACAGGAGTTGAATCGATCAACGCGTCCGCTAAACCTGTAACTAAGTTAGTTGCACCCGGCCCGAAGTTGCAAACACTACTCCTGTCTTCCCGGATACGCGGGCATACCCTTGTGCAGCATGGATGGCCCCTTGTTCGTGGCGCACCAATAAATGGGTGAGTTTATCGGCATAATGATACAAGGCATCATACACCGGCATAATGGCCCCCGGTAACCAAAAATATGTTGAACTTTTTCTGCCAGCAGGCAACGTAGCAAAGCTTCCGAACCGGAAATCTTTTGTTTAGTTGCGGCTGTTTTTTCCTTAGTCTTCGTCAGTAACGCATCCATCAGCAGCGGTTTTAACATGTTGGGCATATTTATAAAGTACACCGCCTTTTACCCGAAGAGCCGGTGCTTTGTAATGTGATTTTCTGATTGCAATGGTTTTNTCATCTACCAGTAAATTGATCTGATGTTTNTTNACATCAATTTCAATCCAGTCGCCATCTTCCACAAGGGATAGTAATCCACCCTCAAANGCTTCTGGGGTAATGTGGCCAATCACAAATCCGTGCGAGCCGCCACTAAACCTTCCATCGGTAATTAACGCAACGCTTTTACCTAAACCCGAACCCATAATTAAACTGGTGGGTTTTAACATCTCGGGCATACCGGGTGCGCCTTTGGGGCCCACGTAGCGAATGACTACCACGTCTCCTTCTTTTATCTTTCCGGATTTGATACCATCCACCAGTTCAAACTCGCCATTGAATACGCGCGCGGTTCCTTTAAAACGTTCGCCTTCCTTGCCGGTGATTTTAGCCACCGAACCTTGCGGAGCAAGATTTCCATAAAGAATCTGTAAATGTCCCGTCTTCTTGATAGGTTTTTCAAAAGGAAGAATGATGTCTTGTTTTTCGAAGTCGAGGTCTTTGGCATTGGCTACATTTTCGGCTAATGTTTTCCCGGTAACGGTTAAACAATCGCCATGCAGATATCCTTTGTTCAGCAAATATTTTATAACAGAAGGTACGCCACCAATTTTGTGCAGGGCCTCCATTAAGTATTTGCCGCTGGGCTTCAGGTCAGCAATTAATGGAGTTTTATCAGAGATGCGTTGAAAATCTTCTTGTGTAAGTTTGATGCCCACGCTTTTTGCCATCGCAATTAAATGCAGCACGGCATTGGTTGACCCGCCCAATACCATCACTACTGTAATCGCATTTTCAAAAGCCTTCATCGTCATGATGTCGTGCGGTTTAATATCTTTTTCAAGACATAACCGGATGGCTTTGGCTGCTTCAATGCACTCGGCAGATTTTTCTTTGCTTAATGCCGGATTGGAGGAAGAGTAAGGCAACGACATGCCCAATGCTTCAATAGCCGAGGCCATGGTGTTGGCCGTGTACATTCCNCCGCAGGCACCTGCACCGGGACAAGAATTTTGTATTATACCTTTATAGTCTTCGTCTGAAAGATTCCCCTTAATTTTNTCGCCCAACGCTTCGAAGGAAGAAATGATGTTCAACTCGCGCCCCTTGTAATGCCCACCGGCAATCGTGCCGCCATAAACCATCAGGGCAGGTCGGTTAAGCCGGCCCATTGCCATTAATGACCCAGGCATATTCTTATCGCATCCTACCACAGCAATCAACCCGTCATAATATTGTGCTCCGCATACGGTCTCAATCGAATCGGCAATTACCTCGCGGCTTATGAGCGAATACCGCATGCCTTCCGTTCCGTTGCTGATGCCATCGCTTACACCAATGGTATGAAAAATTAATCCTACTAACTCCTGATCCCACACGGCTTGCTTCACTTCGCTGGCCAGGGCATTCAAATGCATGTTGCAGGTGTTGCCATCAAAGCCGGTACTTACAATGCCTACCTGTGCCTTTTTAAGATCGTGTTCGGATAAACCAATTCCATATAACATGGCCTGCGATGCGGGCAGCGTGGGGTCTTGGGTGACGGTTTTGCTATATTTATTAAGTTCCATTCTTGTTACTGGCTTCTGGTTGCCGGCTTCTGGTCGTTGCTACTGATTTACCAGCAACAAGAAACCAGACTGGAGCAACTGATTTTAAACGATTACGTATGAATAACTCTTATCTAACACAATACACTTATAAGCTTCCTGCACCACTGCGCCCATCGATTGTTTCCAGGGCTTTGTAAACATTTGACCTTCGACTGATTCAATGGGTGCTATTTCAGCAGCCGTGCCGCAGAAGAATGCGCTATCAGCCTCAAACAATTCTTCGGGCCGGAAAAATTTTTCTACTACGGGCAAATCCATTTCGCGGCAAATTTCAAAAACAGTTTGGCGGGTAATGCCTGGAAGAATATTTCCAAGCGGGGGTGTATAAAGTACACCATCCTTCTCAAAAGAAATTGGCTCCGGCGCTTCCGCCACGAAGCCATTCATATCCAGCATCAAGGCCTCATCAAAGCCCCGTTGTTTCGCTTCGTTGGTAGCCATGATGGAGTTTACATAATGACCACACACCTTAGCTTCCATCTTAACAGATTTCGGGTTGGGTCGCTGGAAAGAAGAAACACAAACCTTTAGGGATTGTGGCCCATGATACTTTCCCCACTCCCAGGCAGCTATCATAACGGATACCCCGGTAGGAGCCGATAGGGTCATGTTGGGAGCGCAATATACGAGTGGCCGGATGTAGGCATCCCGCAGGTTATTTTTCCCNAAAACCTGATAGGAGAGTTGGGTTAGTTCTTCAGTAGAATAGTTAAAGGGAATACCCACCAATTCACAACTGCGTTGCAGGCGGGCAAAATGTTCGTGCGCTTTAAAAATTTTTACACCATTAATCGTTCTGTAAGAACGAATGCCTTCAAAAGCACCATATCCATAGTGCAGGGTTTGACTATACAAATCGGTGGTGGCGTCTTTTGCTTTTACAAATTTCCCATCGTGGAAGATGATGGTGTTATCAGCGTAGTACATAAGGTAGTTAAAACAATCGTTAGTTTGCGGTTTACTCTATAAAACAAAACCGTCCCGCTAGTGGCGGGACGGTTTCAATATCTTTTACAATATCGCTACAGCCCCGGCTTTCGGAGAATAATGATATTGAGCACGAGCACACTGATTACGGCCAGCGTGCGGTTGATTTGAGTTGCCTTACTTGTAAGATTCATAATCCGGTGCATGCGCACAAGGTTCAAAAATTTTGTATTGATTTCAAATTAAACTGTATAAAAAGTTTTAGATACGATTGGTATAACGAATGTTAGGTGGCACATAGGTTAGCTGGCCTCCAAACTTGTATCCCGTTCAACTTCCTAAATATTCTACGATACCATCCCGGATGGCCGTAAATGTTTTTGCCAGGATTTCTTCATTTTCCTCCAGTAACGTAACGCGAAACCCTTGAAGCTCAGAACAAAAGGATGAAATAGGAACGACACAAACCCCTTTGGCTCCCAGCAGGTAGTAAACAAAACGTTTATCGTGCGGAATAGCATGACTGGTCCATTCTTCTACCAACTTCCGAATACGCTCATCTTCAATATGAATTTTCTGTTCCGGTTTTAAGGTGCCTTGGCGGAAGATGATTGTATTATAGAAGGCACCAAAGGTTTCGTTAAATGTTAGCTGGGGAATGGTTCGTAAAATATCGGCAATGATTTTACTGCGTTTGCCAATGTTGCGATTGGTTTCATCGCGATAGGTTTTGAAACGCGCATCGCCCATTATTTTTGGAATGGCCAGTTGTGGCAACTTGGTAGAACATACTTCAATCATTTTAGCATTGTCCAGGGCCTGGCAAAACCGGTTGAAGTCTGAGTCCCCNCGGTTGTAGTATTCCATCCATCCGCAGCGTGCGCCCGGCCAGGGTAGCTCTTTTGAAATTCCTTTCATAGAGATGCCAGGTACATCATCAATCACTTCGGCAAGTGAATAAGCTTTTGCTCCATTGTAGGTAATGTTGATATAAATCTCATCGCAGATCAGAAACAGTTTAAACTCCTTGGCGATTTCAACAATTCGTTTCAATGTTTCGTAGGGATACACCATGCCTGTAGGGTTGTCCGGGTTGATGATAAGTATGCCTACAATGTTGGGATTATATTTTACTTTGTTATACAGATCATCCAGATCGGGATACCACTTGTTGTCCGGATCCAGTTTATAAGTTAAGGGTTCGTGGCTGGCATGAGCAGCTTCGGCACTGGAGTGTGTGGAGTAAGCAGGTGAGGGGCCTATTACCCGCGAGGTAGGTGTGATGTATTGATATACTTTAGCAATTGCATCGCCCAACCCGTTGAAGAAACAAATATCATCGGGCGTAATTTGTACACCTCCCAGTTGATTGGTTTGAGCAGCCAGAAATTTTCGGGTGTCTAAAATTCCTTTACTTGGACAATAACTATAGGCATCATTTTGCAAAGCAAGGTCTGCAACAATCTGGCGAATCCAGGGNGGCAGTTGATGATGTTTCTGAATCGGGTCACCGATGTTTTCCCAAAATATTTCCTTACCGAGATTTCGGATCACNTCGGCTTTCTTTACGATCTCCCGTATTTCATAGCTAAGTTCCTTGGCTCCTTCGCTGAGTAATTGTTGTCGCATGCTGCAGTTGAAAGAACCAAAGTTGAGAAGTTAAAATCTTATTTCGTAATGAATAATTCTAAAAATAGATGGGATGGCCTCCTGGATGGCGAACCGATAAACTGTATTTAGTCAAACGAAGGAGCGCTTACGTGTTGTCAATCCTATTTGAAGGGCTGCTTCTGCATCTTAAGTGTTTGCGCCATTTTTACAGCTTCGTATGCATTTACCAGGCCNCCGGTGATACTGAGCTGATCAAACTTTGCGTTTCCACCACCTGGCTTTTGAACTTGCAGGTTATCGAACTTTCGGGTTGATTTCATCAGGATATCCTTCACCTCGATAGCACTAAGCTCTGGAAAGTAAGACATGAGTAAAGCAGCGACTCCTGCAGTGGATGGGCTGGCCATACTGGTACCGTTTTCATTTTTATACTTGTTGCCGGGTACTGTTGAATAAATTTCCACGCCCGGAGCAAAAAGCGTAACCATCTTCTTTCCGTAATTACTGAAACTACCTACTATTTCTTCGCCACCCCAGGCCGAGGCACCTACCTCAATCCAATTTTTCGCTTCTTTGCCATCGGCATAAATTCGGGTAGGGAAATTCTTTTTNTCATCGATGTTTTCGCCATCGTTACCTGCAGCATGAATCAGCAACACGCCTTTCTGCTCAGCATATTGCACAGCTTTATCAACTACTTCTTTNTGGGGTGAGAATGATTTGCCAAAACTCATATTAATAATGTGTGCACCGTTATCTACAGCGTAAATAATTGCATTAGCCACATCTTTGTCGCGTTCATCGCCATTGGGTACAGCCCGCACGGGCATAATCTTTACGTTATTGGCAATTCCCTTTATGCCAATGGTGTTGGTTCGATCGGCCGCGATAATGCCCGCTACATGTGTACCATGGGTAGCATCGGGCCCGGTTACATCGTTATTGCCATAGCCCTTTTCATACAGGTTATTAATGTCATCGCCTACAATCGCGCGCGAATCAAACGCTTCATTATAGCCATACTTAACAATCACCTCGTAGTAATCTACCGCCTCTTTCAATTCGTCCACATAATCTTCTATGTTTTCACCCTCGCCCATATTTCGGTACATGCTCAATAAAAATCCTTTTGCAAAAAGTAAAGCAGGTTCTTTGGTTTCAAACTTCTGAACATCTTCGGCCGTAAGTTTTTCAACTTTTAGAATGGACTTAATGGTGTCGATGCTATGATTGATGTTGCGGTAGATATTTGCATACAGTTTATACTGTTGCTCGTTCTTGGCTTTTAGTTTTTCGAACTTGGTTTTTATCTGCAGGTATGTTTCGTATTCGGCTTTTTGTTTCTTGTTTATTTTAGTTTCATTCAATGATTCGTATTTGGCGTGCAGGCGAATAAATTCGCGGGTAAGTTCGTAAGTGTCTGCATCTACATTCCCATTTTTACCGCCAATAAAATTCCAGCCGTGTACATCATCGATGTACCCGTTGTTGTCATCATCAATACCATTGCCGGGAATTTCTTTTTCATTTGTCCAGATTACGCTTTTCAGATCCTCGTGCTCAATGTCCACCCCGGAGTCGATTACGGCCACTAACACCGTGCGGGAGGGCTGGCCTTTCAACAGGGTTTCGTAGGTTCGTTCGGAACTTACTCCTAACAAACTATCCAGTTCAGGATCGCGCAANAACCAATCTTGTGGAATTGATCTGGCAGTTGAGTTTTGCGAAAAAGCGGAAAGCAGAAATATGAGTGAAAATATTACACTCAATAAGGTCTTTTTATCATAACCGTACAAAGGTTAAAAATTGTGCCAAGATACACCTAAACCGTTTTCGATGGGTATTTATTATGGATAGATCTTAGGAACCCCAACCCGGGGTTGCTTTTTTAAGAAAAACGGCTAAAAATTACCTCTGTACCGGTTAGGGCCTTATCAAAAGCATTCCGAAAAGCAGATATCCCACCTTTGAATCAAACTAAAACGCAACCACTATGATTCTCTTTTGTCTGACAGCCGTTTTAACTTTCTTTTTAGTGTTCTTTTCCTCTGTGGTAAAACTCCATAACGAGTTGAAACCAAAAGCCAGTGTGTGGGGCCGTAAAGAAGTTGTGGCTTAAAACCGTAACTGAATTTTCAGCAAGGCCGGAAGGGTGGCCTTTTAATCTTTCATGTATATTTTTCCTGATTGGAAACTTGCATGTGTGCTGGTGTTACTACTTCGGCAAAAGCATGATCGGCCCGCTTGCTTACCATGGGTAGTTTTTCCATACGCGCTACATCAATGGCGTATACACCAAAGTCTTCCGTTACTTTTCCATGCAGTTGGTAAAAGCCCCGGCCCCGAAACGGAAATTTTTGGGCTGAATCCGGAAAGTGAACCGTATCAAACACTTCACCCTGTGCATCGTAGAATGTACCAAAGCACATGTGGTCGTGGTTTTTCATGGTAAAGGCATCTTTGGTTGTAACCACGTAACCAACAATCCGAACGGCTTTACCTTTNTTGGCGGGCAACTCACACGCGGTGGTATCGCCATAATCCTGCGTAAGCAACAGATCGAATGGATTGCACAACGGAAAGCCGAGTAATTCCAGTTCATCAAAGGCATCTTCCAGGTTGGTTCTATTCAGGTGTGGTAATGGAAACGATTTAGGTTCGGTATCAAACAATTCTTCAACAGAGGTAGGGCGCGTGCGTGTTTTGTTGAAAAATAGCATGGCTTCCCATAATAATTGTTGTTTGGTTTTTCCGGTAAACCGAAAGGAACCTAAGCGAATAAGAATGCGTAACTGTTCTAATCCGATACCGGGNGTACGTCTCAGAAAATTATCCAGACTTTTATAAGAGCCATTCTTATTACGCTCCTGTTCAATGTGCCTCCCTACTTTTTGTTCCAGGCTTTTTAAATGAATAAACCCAATGTAAATCTGCGTGCCGTAAATGGTGGTGAGGTAGTTGCTGTGATTTATACACGGTGCCATGATGGTGGCCCCACTCATGCGTGCTTCATGAAAGTAAAACTCCGTGCGATAGAACCCGCCAAAGTTGTTGATTACACCCACCATGAATTCTAATGGATAATGAGCCTTCAGGAAGAGACTCTGATAACTTTCTACTGCATAACTGGCCGAGTGTCCTTTGGCAAACGAGTATCCAGCAAAGCTTTCAATCTCAAACCACACCCGGTCAATTACTTTTTTNTCATACCCGATCGTTTCGCAGTTTTCAAANAACTTATCGCGCACGCGTTGAAACTCTTCGCGCGAACGATACTTGCCGCTCATACCTCTGCGCAATACATCGGCTTCCGTTAAGGTGAGGCCACCAAAATGGTGCGCTACTTTAATTACATCTTCCTGGTACACCATTACACCATACGTGTCGTGCATAATTTCGTCCATCTTCGGGTGGATGGATTCGTACTTAATATTATTGCGATGCATGTGGTACCGTTCAATGTAGGCCTTCATCATACCCGANGTGGCAACCCCGGCCGAATGATTGGTGGCCGCCACCAGCGTGAGGTAATCATCGCAGCGCAATTTGCCCAGCAACATGCGCATGGCGGGTGATTCTACATAAAAACAACCCATTGCTTTGCTGTGGCGCATCAGGTCNTTNATTTTTTCATCGGTTTTAAATTTCCGAAACTGATATACATCTACATCAATGCCCTGGTTTCGTTTTACGTGTTTAACAGTTTCTTTAATGTGCCCTAAGCCCCGTTGACTCAAAATATCAAACTTATAAATACCAAAATCTTCGGCTGCATGCATTTCAAATTGCGATACGGGTAAACTCTTGGGTGGATATTCGGTAGCGGTGTAGGCATAGATGGGTTTGTCGGTGATAAGCACCCCACCGGCATGAATGGAGATGTTGGCGGGTAATTTTTTGNNCTCGATGTATTCTGCAAAGGCTATAATCTTATTGGCGATGTGATCGCGCGGCAAAGATTCTCTCCGACTCTCTACCAGCATATCAATTTCTTCTTTAGGCAAGCCAAAAACTTTTCCCAACTCGCGCAAAATAGATTTGGCTTTGTAGGTAACGTGTGTACCCAGCAGGCAAACATGATCGTAACCATGTTTGTGGAGCAGGTATTCGTAAATGGCATCGCGGTTATCCCACGAAAAATCAATATCAAAATCGGGTGGTGTTACCCGTTCTTCATTTAANAACCGTTCGAAGTATAAATCCAGTTCAATGGGATCGACATTGGTGATGCCCAGGCAATACGCTACGGTGCTGTTGGCACCGCTACCGCGTCCCACAAAATCATACCCATTCGCACGGGCAAATAAAATCAAATCGTATGTGATAAGGTAATAAGAGACAAAACCTTTNTGCGCAATAATACGCAGTTCTTTTTCAATGTGTTTGTTCCAGATGGTGCGATCGGCTCCGTAACGAAAGGCATATCCCTTCTCAGTTTCAGCACGCAGGTATTGCAGGTCTTCCGCTGCATTACTGCGCAGGTATTTNTTGTTTTTGTCTTCACCNCGGGGGCATTCAATTGAACATTGATCTAACAGAAAGCGCGAGCGTTCCAATAAATCGGGAAACTGTGCAAACCGGTTTCGCAAGTCAGGTTCGGGCAACATGTACTCATCTTTCCGTGCCTGCAGGTGTTCGGGCAACTTGCTTAATAAGGTGTTGTGCGCAATACACCGCAGCAATCGATGTGTGTTGTGGTCGCGGTAGATAAATTTATCGCGANNCCTGCTTTTTGTCTTTAATTTTTCGGGCGGTAAAAATGTAACGGGATGCAGTGCTACAAATTTGTGAGCAAATGCTTCACGCGATGGATCGGCTGCATAGGCTACTAACTGATGACCACCTACACCTATGAATTCATGATTGTGTAACGTTTCAGGTTCAATTTGCTGAAACGGATAAATCACAAATGTATTTTCCATAACCGGAGCACGCTGCGGAAAAGGTTTGCCTTCGCGATTATGATAGGAGAAANNACGGTTGAGCACTTCAAAACCAGGATTATTTTTGGCAAGGATGATATAGAGTAGTTGCTGATCTTTGGCACGAAACTCAATACCCACGGCTAATGCCAGCGGGTACGCTTCCTTGCCATATTTGGTGAGGCCGTTGTGTTGAGGTTGATTTTCGTAACAGATGCGCAGCAGTTCCAGATACGAAGCGGTGTTGTTTATTTCGGTTAGTGCAAGTTTATGAATGCCGCAGCGTTTGGCTTCGTTAAANAGAGTTTTAATGGGCAATGTGCCATACTTAAAACTGAAACCGGTGTGGCAATTGAGGTACATTTTTTTGATTTGGGGTTTGGATTGGTCATGGTCTGTGAGGACACAGACCAGACCAATGTTAAAGTTTATGAGGACACGGGTTTGGTTTGCACAGACCATCCATCTTCAAACATCTCACATCTTCATCAAATCCTTTCTGATCTTCCCATTAAACACGTTCATTTCCATACGCACGCGTTTGCTTACGCCCAGCGTAGTGGCACGCACTAATTTATCTACACCATGTTTATGTTTGATAACATCCATCGCTTCGTACAGGTTTACGTCTTCTTCGGTTTCGTCAAACAAACTAATCTGGTGATTGCCCTGCACGAGGTTACTCAACCGCACCCCTACTAACCGGATCAGCATTCTGCGGTTGTAGAGTTTATCAAACAACTCTTGCACCACGCGTAAAATCACATGATCGGACGAGGTGTAGGGAATGTGTACTTGTTTGGTTTCGGTATCGAAATTGGAATACCGGATTTTTACCGTTATGCACGCGGTAAGTTTTTTCTGTTCGCGCAGTTCAAACGCCACTTTTTCAACCATCGCAATTAAAATAGATTTTAGCCGCTTTACATCAATCGTGTCCTGATCGAATGTTGATTCGGTTGAAATCGATTTTTGTTCACTATACGAAACCACGGGTGAGTCGTCCAGGCCGCGGGCTTTGTTCCACAAACTCATTCCGTTTTTACCAAACGCACTTACTAAAAATGGCAAGGGCATTTCCCGTAAGGTAGCTACCGTGCGCACACCCATATCGTATAAAAAGGAAGCAGTCTGTTTTCCGATCATCGGAATTTTATCGATGGCCAGCGGATCGAGAAACTGGTTTACCTGGTGTAATGGAATTTGTACCTGTGCCTGCGGTTTGTATTCGCCCGTAGCAACTTTCGATACTAATTTGTTTACCGAAAGCGCCATTGAAATGGGCAGGCCGCTTTCGCTGATAATTTTGTTTTGAAGTTCGATGGCCCACTTATACGTACCTACATAACGATCCATGCCGGTGGCATCAATATAAAATTCATCGATAGACGATTTTTCGAATGCCGGAGCTTTGTCGGCAATAATTTCCGTAACCAAATGCGAATACTGGCTGTAGGCTTCCATATCACCCGAAATCACTTTGGCATCGGGGCAAAGTTGCATGGCCAGGTACATGGGCATGGCCGAGTGTACCCCAAACTTGCGGGCTTCGTAACTGCAGGCTGCCACCACACCCCTGCGATTGCTCCCGCCCACAATCAAGGGCAATCCCTTCAATTTTGGGGCTTTTTTACGCTCTACGGCAACAAAAAANGCATCCAGATCTAAGTGTATTATACTCTTCTCCACAGAGCAATAATACTAAAAATTTAGCTTTAGCTAAAAAATATGGAGTATTATTAAAAATTGTAAATATCTAATAATCAGTATGGTTGGTAATTTTTGGTAACGGTTTTTAAAGCGGGTTGAATGTCGGTTGGCTTAATAGCTTCGGCTTTATTGCCCCAGGTGTTACATATATAATTAAGTACATCGGCTGTTTCCAGATCAGAAAGCATAAAGCCTGACATCTCGCCATTATAATCTGTTCCATTTACTTTCATTTCACCCCGCACGCCTTGCAGTACCACTTTCACCAGCCGGTTTTTATCAGTCAGGTAGTCGGCCCGGGCCAATGGAGGAAACACGCCCGGCAGCCCTTCGCCTTCGGCCATGTGGCATGTTATACACTGGGCTTCGTAAATACTTTTACCCCGCTCTATGCTTGCTGGTAAATCGAAGGTTTGGTCGAACGAAAGAAACAGTGTTACCAGAAACAGGCTAAATATAAACTTCATGATTGATGTTTTTATAGTTCCAAACAATACACCCAATTAAAATTGAAGTGTAAATATAAAGGTCGTCTTTCTTTTTAAAATAGGAGTTCAGGGAAGAAGTATAGCGCTTATAAAAAGAGACTTTGAGTATATAGCCGGAATATCTACCTTCCATACATTAACCAATTTGATGTTATGAAAAAGCAAATTTCCAGAAAGGAGTTCATCAGGCTGTCAACCATAACTACCCTTGCTTTACCGGTTTTAGGTTATACGGCATGTAGCAGTAAAAAGGAGGCACTTACTGAAACCCAAACTGCGGTGGCGGCACCTNCTATAGTGTATTCTGATCGATTGGGGATGCAGGTGTTTGGTGTGCGCGAGTTGTTGGAAAAAGATCCGCAAGGAGTATTTAAAGCCATAGCAGAAATAGGAATCAAGAATATAGAGCTATTCGATCCGGCTACACTTAAAACATATGTGCCTATAATTAAANGACCTGGGCATGACTGCCCTGTCCACCCACTTNTTGCCGGGTTATATCAGTGGTAAGTGGGATACGGTGAAAAGCATTGGCATGCCTCCGCCATCGAATTATAATTTTCAAAATATTGTAGAGGACTGTGTGGCGGCCGGTGTCAGAAATCTTGGTATTGCTATTATGATGCCGGAAGAGAGGCAGTCGCTGGATGACATCAAACGATTTGCCGATTTGGCCAACAAACATGGAGAGATCAGCAAGCAGGCGGGGGTTCAATTGTACTATCACAACCATTCATTCGAATTTAAACCTACCGATGGCTTGATTCCATTTGACGAGATGCTTAAAATTTTCGATCCGCAGCTTGTTAAAATAGAACTGGATGCGTTTTGGGCTACTATTGCTGGTAACGACCCCGTGCAGTGGATTAATAAAATCGGAAGTCAATTACTTTTCATTCACTTAAAAGATCTGAAAGCCGGAACCCCAACAGACTATACGGTCTTTGATGTTGATAAGNGGGCTTTCCTGGAAATAGGAGATGGCATTATTGACTATAAGAAAGTACTGGAAGCCGCTAAAGCGGCCGGGNTGCAATATGCATTCCTCGATCAGGACCACACAGCCATGGATAAAATTGAAAGCGTTAGAAAAAGCTATAATTACCTGAAGGCGCAGGGGATATAAATTTTGTGAATGAATGGGTGTTGATGAAACTGTGTGTGAATGAAAAGAAAACCTGACCGGGGCCAGGTTTTTCCTACTAAGTACCGAAGGCGGGACTCGAACCCGCACATCTTTCGACACACGCCCCTGAAACGTGCGTGTCTACCAATTCCACCACTTCGGCTAGCCTGATTCAAAATTTAGAATTTTGAACCTTGTGCCCAGGACTGGACTCGAACCAGCACACCTTGCGGCACTACCCCTCAAAGTAGCGTGTCTACCAATTTCACCACCTGGGCCTTTAATTATTTAACCAGTTAAAAATTGACAACCGGCTAAACGAGGGACGGCAAAAGTAAAAAGGTTTTGGTGTTTTTACCAAAGGTTCGGGTTTCATTGTTTACGATAAAATTGGGTGAAGGCCGCTGTTTTTGTTGATTTGTTTTTCTATTAAAAAGTGCACCTGTTTTTCAGGTTTTTCAAGGTTACCACCCCTGTTTGATGCCCGCCAGTAATCTTTTCTTTGGGTTGTAAAGATTCGCTAAACAGATTTCTCTGCTCACCACCCTATACCGTTTTATTCTCTAAAAATTTCACAATTAGCCAAAAGGTTTTGTTAAAACAGTAAACCCCATTTTTTGGATGGATAATAGTAACCAGGTATGCATAAAATCTTTACATTGGTAGGTTAACTTTCAATTATGCAATCCTGAAGACATTTTGTAAAAACACTGGCAGCCGGTGCGCTGTATGTTCCAACGCTTAACCTTTTATCGTGCAGTTCCGAAAAGAAAGAAACACTTAGTTCGGGTCTTAAAATATCGCTGGCACAATGGTCGCTGCACCGGGCTTTTGAAAAAGGCGAGTTGAAGGCAGCGGACTTTGCAGCAATAGCCCGCCAGTATAATATCGGGGCAGTTGAATATGTAAATGGTTTTTATCGCGATAAAGCAACAGACGAAAAATTCTGGAACGACATGAAGCAAAAGGCTGATAACGAAGGTGTGAAGAGTTTGTTGATAATGATTGATGAGGAAGGTGATTTAGGAAATCCGGATGCAGCCGCCCGAACCTTGGCTATCGAAAATCATTACAAGTGGCTAAACGCAGCCAACTTGCTGGGTTGCCATTCAGTTAGAGTAAATGCGTTTGGTGATGGCAGCAGCGAAGAAGTTCAAAAGGCAATGATTGATTCCATGCAACGCCTGGGTGAATATGCCGCTCCGTTAAATCTGAATGTGTTGATTGAGAACCATGGTTTATTCAGCAGCGATGGTAAGTGGGTGGCGGAGGTTATCGAACAATCGGGCAAAACAAACTGTGGTACGCTTCCGGATTTTGGTAACTGGTGTTTAAGTGCTAAGTGGGGAACTACCCAAATAGCGTGCGCTGAGGTGTATGACCGCTACCAGGGTGTGGCCGACTTATTACCTTTTGCTAAAGGCGTAAGTGCAAAATCGTATGCATTTGATGCAGATGGAAATGAAACCNGGATAGACTACCTGCGAATGCTTAAGCTGGTAAAAGATGCAGGGTTTGATGGATATGTAGGTATTGAGTTTGAAGGTTTTGATATGGCCGAACCGGACGGTATCCGCGCAACACAAAAATTATTGGAGCGGTGTTGGGGGCAACTGGTCTAAAACAAAACTCTCAGTTCAGTTGCTACTTTAACATCACCAAATAAACTTCCTGGTGGAGATAAGTACTTACTCTTTAAACCGCAGCTTAAAATACAACAACGTTGAAGCTAACAGTAAGGTAAGCATATTGGCCACTATGACCGGAATGTCTTGAATGATGATTCCGTAAATCAACCACAACAATACTCCAAAACAGAAGAACGAAAACATGCCTAACGAAAGGTCTTTGGCCGAGCCGCTCTTCCAGGTTTTAAGTACTTGGGGTAAAAATGCAATAGTTGTGCAAGAACCTGCAGCCAATCCAAGTAGTTGAGTGATATTCATAAATTTGTTTTTCCCTACAAAGATACGACTACGCTTTTCACGGGTTTCTGGCGTGTAAGATTATCAGCTATTGACCTTGGTTCAATCGTTTGCAGATTTTTTTGGTGCATGTTAAAAGAAACCATCTTTGTAATTCGCGTTGGCGCATACTACCGGGTATCCTCAATATCAACGAAAATAAAAATAAGAAGACTTACAGATTGCCCTGTTTCCAGTATGCACCAACTCAAAATTTCAGTCGAACGGAAAGCCTCAATAATCATCCGTTAAGGCAAACTCATTTTTNCGTTGCATCCATTTGCCTTGGGTAAAGTCTGGGAACTCCACGCTTTCGCCACCCAACTGTATGGATGATTCTGAAAGTGGAGTAATCGCACTCCACGTAACGGCATCGTACACATCTTGTGGTGTATTGGTTTTACGTTTTACAGATTCAATAAAGGCATGCAACACAAACCAATCCATACCACCGTGCCCTGCACCGCTGGCATCGTTACCATATTTNTTCCAAAGCGGATGATCGTACTTGTCTAACCACGCTTTTGCATCTTCCCATTGGTGCGGTTTGGCGCTTTGTCCTTCTATGTAAATCGATTTATTTACATCCATCCAAATGCCTTTGGTGCCTTGCACGCGGAAGCCCAACGAATAAGGCCGNGGCAGGTTAGTATCGTGTTGAAGTAATATGGTTTCCTGGTTTGCGGTGCTGATCATGGTAGTTACTACATCGCCCAGTTTGAAATTAACTTTTGCATTGGGATGGTTGGCACCACCCATTTTTACAATATGTTCGTGTAAACCCTTTGCTTTGGTAGAATATGAAACTAATTGTGTAAACCGGTTGCCCCGGTTAATATCAATCATCATCGCCACGGGCCCAATACCATGCGTGGGGTACAAATCGCCATTGCGGTAAACGGAGTGCTGGGTTCGCCATTGCGCTTCAGAAAATCCTTTTTCACCAAACTCGGCACCACCTCCGTATGGATTTTTACCGTCATTAAATTTTACTTCGCGTAAGTCGTGCTGGTAACCGCCCTGCAGGTGTACAATTTCACCAAATACATTTTGGCGCACCATATTTAATACAGCCATGACATCGCGCCTGTAGCATACGTTTTCCAACATCATCAGTGGCATGCCGGTGCGTTCGCTGGTGTGTACTAATTGCCAGCATTCTTCTATCGTCATTCCGGTAATTACTTCGCAGCCTACATATTTNTTGGCATTCATGGCATCTAAGCACATAACCGTGTGCCATTCCCACGGAGTGGAGATAATAACCGCATCGATATCTTTATTCTCTAAAAGCTTTTTGTATCCATGCGGGCCATCCATAATTACCTGGGGTTTGGGCTTACCCGATTTGGTAACCAGCGCAAGGCTCATATCAATCATGCGTTGTTGTACATCACAAATAGCAACCACATCTACATCTGCGCGCTTCAATGCGAGATCCAGATGGTTTTGCCCGCGTAAGCCCACGCCAATAAAGCCTAATTTTACTTTTGCGGCTTTGTCTTTGGCCAGCAATACGGTTGATGGTAGTATTGAAAAACCTAATCCGGCAGCGGCCGATGTCTTGATAAAATTTCTGCGGGTAGTCATATCAGATAAGTTTTAGATTAGTTTAAGTAACTGCGATACTTTTAAAAGGCCAATGACACTCATGCTGTCTGTAATTTTTCCATCCAGCACCAACTGGTAGGCTTCTTTAAAGGGAAGTTTCCATGTTTTTAAATCGGCCTCGGTATCCTCCAGGGTGCTGTTTTGCTGGGTAAGGTGTTCGGCAAGAAAGATAAAACCTTCTTCATCGCTTACAGAATTTGATAAATGGGTGCGTTGAATTAAGGTCCATTTTGCAGCAACCAGCCCCGTTTCTTCCTGCAGCTCACGTTTGGCTGAAATAAGTGGATCGACCTGAAGTAACCCACCACCTTCGGGTATTTCCCAACTCCATTCGTTAAGGGTGTAGCGCCATTGGCCAACCAGCCACGTATTTCCATCTTCATCAATGGGCACAATACCAATGGCTTTGTTTTTAAAGTGAACCTTTCCGTAGATGCCGCTTCCGCCACCCGGATTTATCACCTGGTACTCGGTTACGTTTATCCACCGGTTATCATATTTCTCGGTTGCTGACAGCGTTTTCCAAGGATTCATCTCTTCCCGGTAAAAATTTTGAGAGTTCAAGATTCAAAAATTATTTCATTAATAGCGATTGATTACTTTGAATTTTGAACTGTGAATTTCGAATTTTGAATCTAATGCTGATTTCTGCTTTTACTCCTGATTTGATTGAGGCTGGTTGCGATGAAGTAGGCCGTGGATGCCTGGCGGGGCCTGTGGTGGCTGCGGCTGTAATCCTGCCANAAAATTATCAGCACGAACTGCTCAACGACTCCAAACAGGNNCTCAGCAAAGAAGACCGGCAAATACTTCAAAGCGACATTACGCGCGATGCCCTGGCATGGGCAATAGCCGAAGTAAGCAATGAAGAAATTGACTCCATTAATATTCTGAACGCTTCGTTTAAGGCCATGCATCTTGCGCTCGATCAACTGAAAGTAAGACCTCAATTCCTGTTGATTGATGGCAATCGGTTTAAACCGTATAACGAACTTCCGTTCGAGTGTATTATTAAAGGAGATGGGGCTTATCTATCCATCGCGGCAGCATCGGTATTGGCGAAAAATTATCGCGATGNNGTGATGGGAAAACTGGCAGAACAATACCCTGGGTATGGCTGGCACACCAATGTAGGTTACCCTACCGATGAACACCGGGACGGAATTCGTGCACACGGTATTACGCCTTATCATCGAAAATCTTTTCAATTGCTCCCTTCTCAACTTGAGCTATTTGAGTAGAAACAATTTCATAACACAGAATTCCTGTTGCTTTATATAACAGTTTAAGCTAACTATCACCCAAAATTTCAAACCCGGTGTGCCTTGTCTTTCTTGCATTAAATAACCACGCGCAGTATAAGGTTATTGTTGCCTCTAACCGCGATGAATTCTATGAGCGCAAAACTGCACCTGCTGCGTTTTGGCAGGATCATGCTGAAATTATTGGTGGCCGCGATTTGGAAGCAGCGGGCACATGGATGGCCATGAATACGAACGGCAAAATCGGGTTGGTTACAAATTACCGCGATCCGGCAAACATTAACCCCGGGCACCTTCGCGTGGAAAACTCGTTTCGGATTTTTTGTTGGATACTAAAACTCCGAATGAATACCTGCGCGAGATTGAGCCGAAAGCAAAAGATTTTAATGGATTTAATCTTTTGGTTGGTGAATTGGATGACTGGTGGTATTTATCGAACTACAAACAGGGAATTCAAAAATTGAACCCGGGCATATATGGCCTGAGTAATCATTTGCTGGATACCGACTGGCCAAAAGTGAAACGAGGCAAGGAAAAATTTATTAAGACGCTAGAGTATGATTTTTACCGGAAGACCTTTTCGGGATGCTTTATGATGAACAACGCGCGGTAGATCAGGTTTTGCCGGAAACAGGGGTGGGGTTGGAACGCGAGCGTGCCCTTTCATCGATGTTTATCAAGATGAAGGGCTATGGAACCCGTTGCTCAACTGTGTTATTGATTGATAAAGAAAACCGTGTGCAGTACTATGAAAGAACGTACGATGTAAATACTTTTTCGTACAGCACACGGGGTTATCGGTTTGATATAGCTACTTCACCACAAGCCTCCTGACAGATCCGTTAGAACCACGAACCGTATAAACACCGGGAGCAAGCGTAGCAATATTTATTTTAGTTGTATCCGATAATTTCATCACCATAACACCCAGGTTGTTATATACCGCGTAGTCATCTTTTTTGTTGATGGTTACGTCAGTGCCATACGTTACCGGGTTGGGGTATAGCATCCATTCCAGGCTCAGATTAACAGCCACCACATTGGAAAAATCCGAAGTGCCATCAAAATCGGTTTGTTTGAGGCGATAGTAGTTAACACCTGCTTGTGGAGCTTCATCAATAAACTCATAAGAGGATGAGTTCTGAGTAGTGCCCTTACCTTTCACAATTCCCAGGCTGGTAAACTCAACACCATTGGTTGAATGCTGCACGGTAAAGAAATCATTATTCAATTCAGAAGCGGTGGTCCAATTTAGTTTTACGCTTTCATGTTCAGCAGTTGCTGTAAACCGGATCAACTCCACAGGAAGCGGGTTAGCTAAATCGGAAGATCCGAGCGTAATAGGGCTGAAGCTTGTTATTGCTCCGGCAGAAATAATGGTTCCCGCAGTTGCGTTTCCGGTAGTACCACCATTGCCATGATTAACCCAGGCCGTACCATCCCAGCGTACAACCCGTAAGGTAGCCGGGTTTGTAATGTATGGCCCGGTACAATCAGGAGTATTCCAACTTAAGGTTACACTTACATTCGATCCGCCAGGGCTTCGATCCAACATCCAGTATTCACATGAACTTACTGTAATAATTCCGGTAGCATAAGTGGACGGCCCTCCAAATGCTTGGGAAGCTTTAAAGTACTCGGCTATAAAGTAGTGGGTAGCATTGGTTGGTGCCGTGATGCTGATGGGCCGGTAGAAACCTCCATCACCCGTAGGAAAGCTAAAGGCATCATTTCCGGTTTTACGAACAGGACCATCTACATGGCTGGATGTGGAGCCACCCGTTACCGTTGCATCGTTAGCAAAGTTGAGGTAATTGGTAGCCGATGTAAAGAGCACGCCACCTGTAAATGTTCCATTGGTAGTAATGCTTGCATCGGTGTTCAAAGTTGCCGATCCACCTGATTTGTTCATTGTTAATCTTCTGAAAACAGGTGAGGCTGTTCCCAGCTTGTTAATGTTTTGAGCAGCACCTCCGGCTAATACCATGGTTCCAACATTGGCACCAAAGGTTATAGACGCAGCACCATCCACATTTACATCATTGTAAAAATTGCTGGCCGAATTATAAGTAGGCTGAATGATTCCACTTGACTGAACGAAAGTAGTGCTACCTATAAATTCGTCAACGGAGGAGATACCTAGTCGGAAAATACCGGTTCCTGCATTGGTAAAAGTTGATGCGCCAACAAATATATTCCCNCCAATACTTCCATCGGTTGATGCACCGGTCTTAGTAAAGGCACTGGTGCCGTTTAATGTAGCACCATCCAGAAATAATGCCGGAGTNGAAACAGTCAAGTTCCCATTCCACGTGGAAGAAGGACCGGTTCTGAAAGTGGATGATCCTGTTAGTGCAAGGTTTTGCGCGGTTGTACCAAACTGCGTAAATCGTTGTAATCGTAATTCACCTTTNGTAAAACCCGTGCCACCCACGGTAATGGTACGGCCACTTGCCAGGGTCGCTGAGCCAGCCGCGTTTTCAGAGAAATATATACCAGTACCACTGGTACTGTTCACTTCAATATTTCCATTGAACGTGTTGCTGCCAATGTATGCCGGGCGAATATAGGAGGTACCCGTATTAGTCATGGTTACCGAATTGTTATAAACGCTGGCCGTGGTAAGTTCCAATAGCAGGTCATTCGATCCGCTGTTGATTAAAGAAGTTACACCGTTAAACGTATTGCCCCCATTGGTTCTTAGATATCCTGTACCACTATTTTGAATAGTGGTTGTTCCGTTAAAGGTGGTATTTCCTGTACCTAAATTGCTGGTTGCACCGGTCTTTTCCAGGAGGGTTGTGCCATTCAACACACCACCATTAATAAAGAGTTGCGGAGACCGGAAGTCAACATCACCATCGAATGAAATAGATGGTCCTAAATACAAGGAGGCGGTGCCGGTTAACAACAGGGTTTGAGGAGTAGCACCGGTTTGAGTGAACCTTCTTATGCGAAGGTCGCCCAGGCTAAAACCCGAACCACCAACAGAGATAGTTTTTCCTGCCGCAAGCGTAGCTGTTCCACCACCACTTTCACTAAAATAGATACCACCACCAAAAGTTGAATTAACAGTAATATTGCCATTGAAAACCGTTCCCGGCACGTTATCGGCCATGCGAATGGTAGATGACCCGGTATTGGTTAATGTTAAATCGCCATTGAACGTATCAAGTGCAGTTAAAGCAAATCTGAAATAACCGGCTCCCGAATTGGCAATGGTGGTGGTTCCATTAAAGATATTGCCGCCACTGCTGTCGTTGTTGGTGGCACCGGTTTTNTCCAGGTAGGTAGTACCGTTGTAGGTGGCACCATTTAATTGAAACTGGGGTGCCCGGAAATCAACAGCGCCATTAAACGTTGAACTTGGACCGATGCGCAGCAAGGCGGTACCTGTTAGTACCAAACTTAACAAAGGCGCAGGTGGGTTACTTTGTGTAAACCTAATTAATGAGAGTAGGCCGCTGCTGAAACCAAGCCCACCCACATTAAGTGAAGCGCTGTTATTTAAAGTGGATGTGCCNCCGGCTGCATTCGAAAAATAGATGCCGCCACTTCCTAACGTGGAGTTGAAAGTAATGTTTCCATTAAACTGATTGCCTGCGGAGTTGTATGCAAGATGAATTGTACTGGAACCAGTATTGGTTACTGTAAGGGCACCGTTAAAAATATCACTGAGGTATTTCCTNGTTAATAAATACCCTGCTCCGGAATTAATAATGGTGGTAATACCATTAAAGGTATTTCCTCCGGTGCCCGCATTACCTGTTGCTCCTTTNTTCTCAAGTTCAGCATCGCCATTGAATACCGTTCCGTTCAATAATAGTTGGGGAGAACGAAACACCACATCGCCATCAAATTCTGAAGCAGGACCGAGTGTAAGAATGGCGATACCGGTCAGGTCCAGAGTTTGTGCAGTAGTTCCATCCTGGCTAAACCGGATTAACCGGATATCTCCACTAATTACTCCGGAGGTACCAACACCAATTGTTTTTCCGGCTGCTAACGTAGAAGTGCCGGAGGCGTTATTTCCAAAATAGATTCCGCCCCCGAAGGTTGAGTTTAATTCAATATTACCGTTAAATTGATTCCCAGCCGAATTATCGGCCAGCCGGATGGTGGAAGAACCGGAGTTAGTAATAATCAAATCACTATTAAAGATATCCGGGTTGGATGCACCCGTTAGCAAATAGGCACTGCCTGAGTTTACAAGGGTGGTTAGTTGATTAAAAACATTGCCACCAGTTCCATCGTTGGGCCCACTAGGGCTGGCACCACTTTTCTCCAGGGTGGTTATCCCATTGTAAGTTGCCCCATTAAGCAAAAGTTGTGGTGAAGTGAAAGTTACATCTCCATCAAAGGAAGAATCTGGTCCAATCCAAAGTCTGGCCGAACCTGTGAGAGCAAAGGCTTGGTTAAAGGCGCCTACTTGGCTGAATCTACGGAGTCGCAGATCTCCGGTTGAAAAACCACTGCCGCCTACCTGAAGAAATCCATTGGTGAATGTAGAAGATCCGGTAGCGTTATTGGAGAATAAGATTCCTAACGCACTGCCTGTGTTATTCAGGAAGATATCGTTGTTGAATTGATTACCCGCCACATTGTGTGCCAGGAAGATGTAATTGCTGCCACTATTGGTTACGGTTAAAGGGCCATTAAAAATGTCGGGGTTTGTGTTAGCGGTTAATAAATAGCCGCTGCTGCTGGTGGCTATGGTTGTTGCTCCGTTAAAGATGTTACCGCCTGCACCATCGTCATTTAAAGAGCCATTTTTNTCAAGAATGGTGGTGTTGTTGTAGGTAGCACCATTCAGAAATAAGCGGGGAGATACAAATGTAACCAGGCCATCAAANGAAGAAGCCGGACCAACACGCATGATGGAGGTTCCGGTTAAGGTAATGCTTTCAGGTAGTGCACCCACTTGTGTGAAGCGATAAAGATTCAGGGATCCGGAAGAAAAATTCCGGCAGTAATTACTCCGTTTAGTGTTGAACTGGCAGAGGCATTGTTATTGAAGGTTATGCCGGCTGCTCCACTGGAATTGGAGACTGTGATGTTGCCGTTGTATGTTGAAGTGCCATTCTCGCCCNATATAGATGGTTGTGTTGGTACTTGTGTTTGTAAGATTAATATTAACGGGTCCTGAAAAAACAGCCGAAGAACCTGTACCACTCAGTAAGAGATGGTCACTTTCGATGGAACCTGCGCAATTGATGGTTAAGGTGCCTGAAACTGAAAGGGCCGTGTTGGTGCCCGCCACTCCCATTAAATAGGAATAGTTATCAGTACCACCTGATTTATTTGAGTTAAGGGTGAGGTCTGACCCAAATGTTGTGGTTTGGCCTCCGTGGCTGTAGGCAAAATAAATTCGGTAACTGCCGGTATTGTTAAAGGTTGTACTGCTTAAAAACTGATCCCTTGTGCCATTGCCTAAAAGTAAATAGCCGGATCCTGAATTGGTAATATCTGTAACTCCGGTAAAAATGTTACCACCCGAACTATTATCATTTCCGGCACCNGTTTTNTGTAACGTTACTGTTCCGCTATACGTGGTTCCATTCAACTGTAGCCGTGGTGAGGTAAAGTTCACGTTTCCACCAAAGGCAGAACCGGGCCCCGAAATTAAAGTTGCTGTGCCGGTAAGGGTAAGATTTTGCGCAGTGCCTCCCACCTGGGTGAAGCGTGGAAGACTTAGTGAGCCCACAGAAAATCCCAAGCCACCAACAGTAATAGTTTTAGTATCTGCTAACGAGGCGCTGGCACCCGCACTTTCGCAAAATACTACCCCAATNCCATCGGTGCTGTTCACAACAATATGGTCATTAAAGGTTGTTGCTCCGTTGTATGCTACCCGAATATAGGATGTTCCGGTATTGGTAAAGGTGGTAACCCCNTGGTAGGTACTGCCAGTGTTTAGTTCAAGCAACAGATATGACGATCCGCTGTTTGTAATGTTGGCTGCTCCCTGAAAAGTATTGCCCCCATTTGTGCGCAAGTATCCTGTGCCACTATTTACAAGGGTACTGGTGGAGTTGAAAATATTATTGCCANNGGCTCCGGAATTGTCGGTAGCACCTGTCTTTTCCAGATAAGCCGTGCCGGTATAGGTGGCACCATCCAAATAAAGTTGAGGTGCCCTAAAATCAACATTGCCTCCAAATGTGGAAGCGGGTCCTACGCGAAGAATACTAGAGCCCGTTAACAGCAAGGTGGTGGCTGGTGCAGCCCCTGCGTAAAATTTNCTAAACTGGAGTGTTCCGGTGTCAAATGTTCCTTGTGTTATTGAGAACCCGGCACCGTGGTTTACTGTACCGGTAGTATAACCAAAATATATTCCCGACCCACTGGTAGAGGTTACTGAAATGTTGCCGTTAATGGTTACGGCCCCATCAAGGGCAATAATAATTCCCGATGCTGCGTTCGTGTTTGTATTGGTGAGGGTTACATTTCCGTTAATGGTTGCGCTGCTGCCTGTGTTGCGGGCAATGATGGTGTTAATTCCACCAGAGGCACTACCGCCATGGTTAATGATCAGATCTCCGTTAATTTGATTTCCGGCTGAGCCGATTCCAATCTGAACGCGCGAAGTTCCTGTATTGTTGATGGTAAGCCCGCCATTAAAAATATCCGGATTGGTGTTGGCAAAATTAAATGATTCAGTTCCGCTATTAATTACAGTTGCTAAACCGGTAAATGTATTTCCACCGGTTGAGTTATTTTCTACTCCCGGTTTTTCCAGGATGCTGGTCCCCCAACAGTAACTCCGTTAAGATACATTTGGGGTGCCCGGAAATCCACATTGCCCGCGAAACTGGCGCCAGGGCCCACATCCAGCCGTGCAGTACCAGTTAATAAAATGGTTTGGTTATCAATAGCTCCAAACCTTTGCAGTACAAGGCGACCTGCCGGAAAAGAACCTGCAGAGATGGTTCTGCCTGCCACCAAGGTTGAACTGGCTGATGCATTCACATTAAAATTTAGTAAACCACCGCCTGTATTGTTGAGGGTTATGTTTCCATTGTAGGTGGAGGTACCATTAACCCCCATTTGAAGGGTTGTTGCTGTATTGCTATTGGTAAGATTAATGGAAACAGCGCCATAGGTTGCCGAAGTACCCGTGCCTTGTAAGAACCGGTGATTGCTTTGTAATGTGCCATTACAATTGATGGTGAGTGTTCCGGAAACGGAGAAACTTGTATTGTTACCCTCATTTGCAAAAACGACCATCCGTCAGCACCACCTGATTTATTTGTGTTTAATGTTAAATCTGTAAAAGTTGTGGTTTGGCCGCCATGATTGTACGCAAAGTAAAATCGGTAGCTGCCGTTGTTATTAAAGGTAGCAGGGCCGTTGAACTGATCGCGGTTTGTGTACCCCAACAGAACATGACCCCCACTCAGGTTGGTTATGGTGGTGATGCCATTGAACACGTTATTACCGTTGCTGTTGTCGTTGCTGTTGTCGGTTTTGGAAACAGAAACATTACCATTAAAGGTTGAGCCATTGAAAAATATCCTTCCTGTGCTTCCATTGATGGCGGCTCCAAAAGTGGTACCACTAAAAGTGGTTGTGCCGGTGGTGTTAAGTGTAACTGCAGCTGCAGCACCGCCATTGTTTATTGTTCCGCTTACAAAACTGTTGGTTCCGGTGGTGGTCAGATTAAATCCATTAATATCAATTGTTCCGGTATATCCGTTAACGGTAATTCCGGCTACATTTGGTGCCACATCTAATGTACAATCCCCAAGCCCGCTGGCATTAAATGTTACAGCATCTGAAGGTCCGGGAACGGATGCCCCACCGGGCCACCTGATGTGGTTGACCAATTGGCGGTGTTATTCCAGTTGGATGCCCCTGCGGCCACCCAAAAGCGTTGGCCAAAGGATACCTGGCAGGCAAGCAGTAACAGAATGAGGGTTAGGTAAGAACGTAAAGATTTGTTCATATAAAACATTTGGATTCTTCAAAATTATAAACTTTTATCCAACTTGGACGGGTCCGGTAACATGTACTTTTTATAGGGAAATAAAATTTTTGAACATTGAGTAAGCAGATTCCAATTGCACTTCGGTTTGTGAGGTGGTTTNTTCCAAAACTTGAGGCGATCTCAGGCCCGCTGGCCGTAAAATATTTCGATAAAATATTTNTTTCCCCACTTCGGTATAAGGCCCCTGAAAAGGAACGGGAGTGTGAGCATGAGTCTGTACTTGAGAAAATAGTGGGAAATAGCCTCGAAATTCAAACGTATTGCTGGGGCGACCAAATCAAACCCTACGTTTTGGTAATGCATGGATGGGCAGGTAGGGCAACTCAATTCCGAAAGTTTATTCCGGAACTAATTGCAGCGGGCTACCGGGTGGTAGGTTTTGATGGTCCGTCTCACGGCCGATCTTCGGGTAACAGAACTAACATTATGGAATTCGAGGTGGCCTTAAAAATGGTGATTTCGCGCTGGGGCGAACCGGCTGCGGTTATTGCTCATTCGTTTGGGGGCGGAGCCTTATTGTATGCAATTATGAATGGCCTGCCGGTAAAAAAACTTATCAATATTGCTTCTCCTACCATGACTGATGAGATTATCAAATCGTACCTGCGGGCTGTAAACGGATCGTGGAATACTGGTCTCAAATTCAAAGAGTTGATTCGTAAAAAGTATGACCGCGATTTTGATGAGTTTACAGCTATGCATTTTATAGAACACATAAAAGATTTAGACCTGATGCTGGTTCACGATGAGGACGATCGGGATGTGCCAATTATTCAGGCCGAGAAACTAGCTGAAAAATATCCGGTTAAGTTTCTGAAAACCTCGGGCCTGGGCCATAATCGTATCCTGAAAGACGAGGCTGTAATTGCGGCTTGCCTCGATTTCATCAAAAATTAACGATTGGTGTAACTTACAGCCCTTTAGCCCGTCTGATTGGCGATAAAAGACCCGTTTACTAAAAGAAATATGCCTTTTTGAGTATTTTTGAAACTAAAACGGAAATAACGAGTAAAAGACTAAGATTGATCAACTATTCTACCAAACGCACCATCCTTCTGTTTTAACCTTTAGCCATGCCCAATATCATTAAGACCACTCACATTGCCCGTATGTATAAAATGGGTGATAATATTGTTAATGCTTTGCAGGATATTTCCATCTCGATTGATAAAGGTGAGTATGTAGCTTTTATGGGGCCATCGGGGTCGGGCAAATCTACCCTCATGAATATTGTAGGCTGCCTGGATACGCCCACCTCGGGCGAGTACTGGCTCAACAACCAATTAGTAAGCGATATGACAGAAAACGAACTGGCCGTGGTTCGTAATAAGGAAATTGGATTTGTGTTTCAAACATTTAACCTGTTGCCGCGCGCCTCTGCTTTAGAAAACGTTGCGCTTCCGCTGATTTATGCCGGCTATAGCAAAAGCGAGCGCGAAGAAATGGCAATGGCCGCATTGGAAAGTGTAGATCTGGCCAACCGGCATCACCACAAACCCAATGAACTTTCGGGTGGTCAGCGCCAGCGGGTAGCAATTGCCNGGGCATTGGTAAATAATCCATCCATCATTCTGGCCGATGAACCTACCGGTAACCTCGATTCAAAAACCTCGTACGATATCATGAACCTGTTTCAGGAGTTGCATGATAAAGGCAACACCATCATTATGGTTACGCACGAGGATGATATTGCCCATTATGCCCATCGCATCATTCGCCTGAAAGACGGGTTGATTGAATGGGATCGCAAAAATGAAAGTGTTACACGCAGCCAGGCTGTTACAGCATAATCTCATTTTGTTTTTATTGTTTGGTTGAATCTTGAATTTTAAATCTTGAATTTAACCGCATGAAAATTTACACCAAAACGGGCGACCAGGGTTCTACTTCGCTTTTCGGAGGTAAACGTGTACTAAAATCTGATTTACGAATTGATACCTATGGTACCATTGACGAACTGAATTCGTGGATGGGCGTATTGCGCGATCAGCCCGTTAATCAAAACCGCAATGCGGTTCTTATTGAAATTCAGGATCGCTTGTTTACGATTGGATCTATCCTGGCCACCGAACCGGGCAATACAAAAGTTAAAATTCCCGCACTGGCCGAAACAGACATTCAGTTTTTGGAGAAAGAAATTGATGGCATGGATGCGGCATTACCGCCTATGAAATTTNTTGTGCTGCCGGGCGGGCATCCTGCTGTATCATTCGGGCATGTTACCCGTACGGTGTGCCGCAGGGCCGAGCGGTTAGTCATTGCACTCAACCAAACAGATTCTATCAACGAACTTGTAATCAAATATTTAAACCGGCTTTCCGATTATCTTTTTATGCTTTGCCGAATAATGACTCACGAGTTAAACGCCCCCGAAACTCCCTGGAAGCCGCGCATGTAATGTCAGAATTACCTAACATGTGTTAGTAATAGGTGGTAATGTGTGGTATCTTTGCCTCGTTTAAAGTTTTCACAAAAAAGAAGGAATCATGGTAGAGACAGAAAGCATTTCGATTACCCGGATTGAGCAGTCGAGGTTGAGTAAAACCAATCTCAATAATCTCCCTTTCGGGAAAGTTTTTACAGACCACATGTTTATGGCCGATTACCGCGATGGTCAGTGGAAAAATTGCCGGATTGTTCCGTATGGAAATATTCAAATAAGCCCTGCTACACCCGCATTGCATTATGGACAATCCATTTTTGAAGGTATGAAAGCATATCGTGCAGCCGATGGCAAGGCCTTGGTATTCCGTGCTGCTGATAACTGGAAGCGCATGAACATCTCGGCTGAACGCATGTGCATGCCGGCATTACCTGAAGATCTTTTTATGGATGCACTTTCAACCCTGATCGATTTAGATAGGGAGTGGATTCCTACGCAGGAGGGAAGCTCGCTTTACATCCGGCCGTTTATGTTTTCGGCCGATGAGTTTATCGGCATCCGGCCTTCACTGGATTTTACATTCATGATTTTACTTTCGCCAACGGGGCCCTACTATTCCACCCCTGTGAAAGTAAAAATAGAAACCCACTATACCNGGGCCGTTGAAGGCGGTACCGGTTTCGCGAAAGCGGGTGGTAATTACGGTGGTGCCATTTACCCGGCCAAACTGGCGCAAGACGAAGGGTATCATCAATTAATCTGGACGGACGGCAAAACACATGAGTATGTAGAAGAAAGTGGCACCATGAACCTGATGTTTGTAATCAACAATACATTAATTACACCTGCACTAAGTGATTCTATTCTGGCTGGTATTACACGCCAAAGTGTAATTGACCTGGCCCGCCATTGGGGCATGCAGGTGGAGGAACGANAAATTTCAATCATTGAATTGGTGGCCGCTCTTAAACAGGGTCGTGTACAGGAAGCATTTGGAGCCGGCACGGCAGCAACCATTGCTCACATTGAACTGATTGGCTACGAAGATGAAAAATTCCAGTTACCCNCCATTGAGAGTCGCACCTTTTCGAACCGGGTATTAAACGAGTTGGAAAATATTAAACGGGGTAACATTCAACCACCGTTTAATTGGATCTCAAAAATTTAGATTACTTGAGGCTGTCTAAAAGGTCGTTTTGTCAGCGCGGATTTAGACAGCCTCATCTTTTTTCCGTTCTTGCCAGCATGCGCCTGGTTAGTTTCTGTTTTCTGTTTTTTGTTTTTGCTTATCCAACGTTTAGCCAGCAACAATTGGTATTGCTGAAGCGGGGCGAAGTGGTAGCGCGCTTTGAACAAGGCGATCAAATCAAATGCAAACTGCGCAATGGAAAAATGAAAGCAGGCATGGCAATTCGTTATACCGAGGTATCGGTGATTTTACGTGGCGATACCATCCAGTTTTCCGACATCTATAAAATTTATGCGAAAGGAAAACGCAAGGCCGACTTCCGCCAGAAAGTAGGTACGGTGTTAATGATTGGCGGAGTGGGTTACTTCACCATTGATATGGTTAATACCTTATTCTTTGTAGAAGGCCAGCGGGGTATCGATGAAGGGGTGGCTATTACCGCAGGAAGTTTAGTAGCAGCGGGCGCTGCGTTAACTTTTATCAGAAGTCCGTATATGAAAGTGCGCGGGTTATCGATACGAATGATTACACCGGAGTCAAGGTATTACCGCTTTGAATAACAGCTATTATTTTTAGTGGATTGGTGTTACCTTCGCGCCATAATTTTTAAGATCAATGACTACCGAACAATTAAAGGATTTGAAAGTCCGTGTTGCCGCCCTCAGGCGGTATCTTTGACTACGATCGTAAAATCGTAGAAATACAGGACGAAGAACGCATTACCCACCAGGCCGATTTCTGGAATAAACCCAAAGAGGCTGAAGTTATTCTCAAAAACATACGTACCAAAAAAGTTTGGACCGATGCGTTTGCCGATGTAAGCAAACAATTGGAGGACCTGGATGTGCTGAATGAATTTCACGAAGCTGGAGATGCCAGCGAAGAAGAACTGGATGCCGAATACCAGAAGACTGCCAAAGCCATTGAAGAGCTCGAGTTCAAAAAAATGCTTAGCAAAGAAGAAGATCAGCTAAGTGCGGTAATGGAAATTAACNCCGGTGCGGGCGGAACTGAAAGTAACGATTGGGCCGATATGCTTAACCGCATGTATATTATGTGGGGTGAAAAGAATGGGTACAAAGTTTCGCAAATCGATTACCAGGCAGGCGAAGTAGCCGGTGCTAAGTCAGCTACACTGGAGCTTGAAGGGCCTTTTGCCTATGGAAAACTAAAATCAGAAATTGGAGTGCATCGGTTGGTGCGTATTTCACCCTTCGATAGTAACCAGCGCAGGCATACTTCATTCGCTTCGGTGTTTGTATATCCAAAAGTAGATGACTCCATCGAAATTGAAGTAAACCCGGCCGATGTGGAAATTCAAACCTCGCGCTCGGGCGGTGCCGGTGGCCAGAACGTAAACAAAGTAGAAACGAAAGTTCAGTTAACGCACAAGCCTTCGGGCATTGTAATCGTATGCCAGGTGGAACGTTCGCAACATGCCAACCGCGAGCGGGCCATGCAAATGCTAAAATCAAAACTGTACCAGGTAGAAATGGAAAAGCGCAATGCTGCGCGCGATAAAGTGGAGGCTGGTAAAATGAAAATTGATTTTGGTTCGCAGATCCGTAACTACGTGTTGCATCCGTATAAACTTGTAAAAGATGCGCGTACCGGTGTGGAACGCCACGATGCACAAAATGTATTGGATGGCGATCTGGACGATTTTATTAAAGCCTATTTGCTGGAGGATCAGGAGGCTTCTTCGGGTAAATAGTAGGTTAATTCAAAATTCCTTATTCAAAATTTCTAATTTGTACTTCTAAAATATTTGACCAAAACCTACACCTCATCTTTCTGGCTTCTTTGCCTTAGCGCGCTGCTTTTCTTTGCCAGCTTTAACATGATTATTCCGGAATTGCCCGAGTACCTTACAAAACTTGGTGGGGCTGAATACAAAGGATTAATCATTTCCCTCTTCACCATTACCGCTATGGTTTCGCGACCGTTTAGTGGAAAGTTAGCCGATAGTATTGGTCGCGTACCAGTTATGATTTTTGGCGCGGCAGTCTGTTTGATTTGCAGTTTACTTTATCCGTTCATCACCACGTTGATGCCTNTTTTTGTTTTACGTTTCTTTCACGGATTCTCAACAGGCTTTACACCTACCGGTAACACCGCCTATCTTGCGGATATAGTTCCCGCGCAAAAGCGAGGCGAAGCAATGGGGTTGCTTGGCACAGCCGGTGCCATTGGCATGTCGGGTGGGCCGGCATTGGGTGGTATGCTCAGTAACCAGTTTGGACTAAACGCAATGTTCTACGCATCGTCTGCGTTAGCGCTCTTGTCAATTCTGATTTTAATCCGCACCCGCGAAACACTTCAACCCAAACAACCATTTTCGCTTGCTCATCTGAAAGTAAAACAATCGGACTTTTTCGAACCACGCGTGTTAGCGCCTTGTGTGGTAATGGTTCTGTCTGCATTTGCTTACGGAGCGGTGTTTACATTAGTCCCCGATTTCGGACAACACGTAGGTGTGCGCAACAAAGGCTTGTTGTTCACTTACCTTACGGTGGCATCGCTGGCAGTAAGGTTAGTAGCAGGAAAAGCTTCCGATCGGTACGGTCGCCAACCGGTATTAATGGTTAGTACATTGATTATTGTTTTAGCCATGTTGGTAATTGGCCTGGCTACTACCAAATTACAATTGATGATTGGTGTAGTGCTCTATGGATTTGCACAAGGTTCAACATCACCTACCTTACTGGCCTGGGCTACGGATTTAAGTGATCATCGCTTTAAGGGGAGGGGTATTGCCTCGCTGTATATTTTTATGGAGTTAGGGATTGGTTTAGGAGCATTGATTTCTGGTTGGCTTTACGCGAACAATACAGAATTATTCTTTCCTGTATTTTCTGTTAGCGCGATACTTGCGGCATTGGCCTTTTTCTATCTACTTGCAAGACGAAGAATGAAAACAAGATGAGAAAAACTTCGCTGTTGGTTTTGGAACCCTGGCTGCTACAAATTTAATAGCCGCCACCTTTAACCTGGCGTTGTTGAATTTTATTACCAAACCTTTGTTGGTTCCGGCATTGGCCGTTTATTACCTGGTTGCAACTTCACAAAGAAGTTATCTTTTTTAACGGCACTCTTTTTCTGCTGGCTGGGCGATGTATTGCTGATGCTGCAGCGTGATGAGATTTTTTCATAACCGCTTATCGCTTTTCTTACCGGCCATGTATTGTACATTATTTGTTACCGAAACTTCCGTAGTGCGGGTACAGGATTAACTGGTCCACAACAGATCCGATTTTCATTGCCGATCATTTTGGCAGGCACCGGTTTGGTTACCATTCTCTTTCCGCATTTGGGCGGCTTGCAGATTCCGGTATTGGTATATGCTCTGGTGATTACTGTAATGGCGATGCAGGCTTTATTCCGTTATGGCTACACCAACTCAAAAAGTTTTGTGCTGGTATTTGTGGGAGCTATCAGTTTTATGATTTCCGATTCGTTGCTGGCTATTAACAAATTTATGCAACCGCTTCCTTTAGCCGGGTTAGCAGTTATGCTCACCTATCTGCTTGCGCAATACCTGATTGTGGAAGGCGTGGTGCGGCACGATAAAAACTAGGTTGATGATTGTTTTGTTGCATTCAGAACCGTGTCAATCTCAAAATATTTATTTCTCATCAAGCCCAGGGCAAATGCACCGGCCGAGGCACTAAATACGGAGTAGTCAAGCGCACCTTTTATTCCGGTTGAAAAGGTCATGGATAGTCCGAATACCAAGAGTAAAAGTCCACTGAGTTTTGCAAACAATTCTGTTTTATAGCCAATCAGTAAACAAAAGGCAAATAGAATCTCTGCTCCGGTTGCTAATGCTCCAACTGTTTCAATAGCGATGTGGGGNAGCCAGGGATTAATTAATCTTGTATAGTCCACGAAGTTAGTCCAGTTGCCCCATACGGAATATTCAGGCCCCCATAGTCCAAACCTGTCTGCTACCGCTGATAAAAANCTCAATGAGATTGCGGCCCGAAGAAATAGTTTAATAATGTTGTTCATTTGATCAATTGATTTTGAATCAAAATTTATATATGCCTACATTCCAATGATACCTGCGAACTATTTTAACTTTTCCAGTTTACCTTTACGTTTCACGAGATTTTTATAGTCCCATTGTATTTTNTCTGCTTTTTCAAGCCATTGCTTTAGGTCTTTGATATTGATTTCTGAAGTGTTGTTATAGAAAATAGAAGCATCCTTAAACTTTTCGCCCAACACGTTTAAGTTTTCTTCTCCAAAGTCCGCACCACTCCAAAACATTAATCGTATTCCTTTTTTCTGCTTACTAAAACCAACAATCGGATTTCCGTCAATAAACCATACGGGATGAGCGTGATAAATTTTGCATTCTGCTTTGGTCAGTTCGTTGTCAATTGTTCTGGCTAGCAAGTCACAAATTTCTTTGTCGGCCGGTGTTTGGCTGTTGTTATATACTTTAATTTCCTGTTTCATTTTTTTATTGAGTCAACATGCGGATGCCTGCAAGTTCCTAAAACTATATTGCCTTAAAAATACGAATACCCTCTTTAAGAGGGTATTCTAATTCAAACGGGCCAAACCAACTATCACATCTTCCTCACCTTCCCGCTACCCGATGAATGGCTGTTAACCTGGTTTGGGTTGCCCCGATACGAAACACTGCCACTTCCTGAAATGGTGGCGTCCAACGCCTGCTTCACATTAACTTCCACATCGCCCGAACCGGAAATCCGCACCTCACATTCTTCAACTTCCAGGTCGGCAGCCCGCACTTCACCCGAGCCGCTAATAGTAGTTCGGATTCTCTTCGCGGTGCCGCTGGCAATAATTTTTCCCGAACCTGACACATCTACCTCGGCTCTGTCAGAAATGGTGGCTGCCAATTCTACCTTGCCAGATCCGCTTACTTTGCTTTCCAACACACGGCAGGTTCCCTTCACCCGAATATCGCCCGAGCCACTTACGTTCGCCTCCATATAGCCGGTGGCATTCACTTCAATTTCCATTGATCCCGATCCGCTTACAGCTAAATCCAGATCACCAGCCTTCAACACACCTTCGCCTATCAGATTACCCGATCCACTTACACTTAATCCCTCCAACGTAGTTACCGTTACGTAAGCAATTATACGATCATCATCATCCCAGTCCCACATACGCCAGTTGTTATTTTCGCGACCAATGCTCAACCGGCCACCCGATACTTCGGTTTTAATTTTNTCGAGCACATCTTTATGCCCCTCCAAAACAACTTTCTGTTCACTTCCCTGGCGCAGGTATAATTTACCCGGAATGCGAAATACAACTTTTGAAAAATTGTCAACCGTGCGGGTTTCTTTATTTTGTGCCCAAGCCAGCACAAAAGCAAACACCAAAATGAGCGTTGTAGCTATGCGTTTCATAATTAGTTTGATTTACGGGTTAAGGACAAGTCCTGTTACAACAGGTTGCCTGAAGAATGATTTTTTATTCAATCTTTGATTTTCTTTCTTTAGGACGCAAAAAACTACCAGTACGTTGCAGGTAACTGTATTTTCTTTCCAAACCATTGAGGCTCCAACCGAGGCTTTGTTTAAAGAGCAGGGAAGCCGTTTTTAGCCTTTGCCTTTCCGGTTGGTTCCGAATCGGACATAAAAGCACACCTAACCACATTGCGAAAAAATATTTTGATGCTACCCACCATTGTTATGCCTGGATGCTGGGGCCGGAAAAATCTAAATACCGGGCCAATGACGATGGTGAGCCCAATCACTCGGCCGGTGATCCGATTCTTGGCCAAATTAAAGCGCATAATCTTACCAATGTGTTGCTTGTGGTGGTGCGCTACTTTGGCGGAACAAAACTGGGGGTAGGGNGTTTGGTGCAAGCTTACAAAGCAGCAAGTGCTGCGGCCCTGGCCAATGCAAAAATCATCAGTTGTGAAGTTACCANNGGCTCCTTTACTATTCAGTATGATTATGCCGCCACTCCTTTGGTGATGAACCTGGTAAAAGAATTTGACCTAAAAATTCAGAAGCAATACTTTACGGATAAAGGGGTTATGGAAATAACGATTTCAATTCGAAAGAAAGAGGATTTGATTAAACGATTAGAATTAATGAAGGCATTGGGTTCTGAAATACATTTTGAAGAAATGGCCTGAAGAATGATTAACTACGGTTGCCCGTTCCGCATCGTAATGACTATTTCAGCAACGCTTGTAGCTTGTGATAAATTTTTAAACAAACCCATGCATCGGTGGCGGCATAGCTTATTTGCTTTTCATTAAGTTCCTCAGCTTCCCAATTGCTGGTTTGCGCACTTTTCGAAATCCGGAAGCCCAACAACAAGGCGGTAAGTTTTTACACTTTCCACCTGCAACCCGGCTTGCTTGCTCATATCAGCCAACTCAATGAAGCCGTTTGGCTCGTAATGCGTTAAGCGTTGCAAGGCCTTTATATCATCGCGCAAAGCTACCCCTGCCTTTTGTATTTGGTCACTTTCCAAAAACTTAACAAGTGGTGCATGCATACCCGTAAATTTTACCCGCACCAGAAATACTTTATCGGGCAAGGCAATTTGGATGAGTGAAACTTTGTTTTGCTGGCCGCGCACAAACACGGGTTTGGTTTCGGTATCGAAGCCCACTATTTTGTGTTCGCGTACTTCATCGAATACACGTGGCAAAAGTTTTTCTTCGGATATAACCAATACCTTACCCTCAAACGCACCCAGGGGCAGTTCGTTTATTTCTTCGTGCGAAATGGTAAGGGGTAAATTACTTTTCTGTGGCATCCAACCTGCGTATTTTATAATTGAGGTAAGCCTGCAGTACCGTCATCAGCGGACTGATAATACAAAAGAAGCAATAGGGCGCATATGCCATAGTAGCCACACCCAGCACATTGGCCTGTGTGGCACCACAGGTATTCCATGGAATCAAAACAGACGTTACTGTTCCAGAATCTTCCAGAGTTCTGCTTAACAATTCGGGTTTAAGTCCGCGCTTGCGAAACGTATCGGCATACATGCGGCCGGGTACGGCAATAGCCATGTATTGATCGGAAGCGGTGAAGTTGAAGAAGATACAGGTAGCGGTAGTGGAGGCTACCAACGATCCGGTTGAATGTGCGTATTGAATAATTTTNTCAGCAATAATTCTTAACAAACCTGCAGATTCCATCGCTCCTCCAAANATCATGGCGCATAAAATCAGCCAGATGGTGTTTAACATGCCGCTCATACCTTTGGCGGTAAGCAGTTCACTAATCATCGGGTCGGCTGTTTGAATGTTGATGGTGGTAGTCATGGCATTCATAACCGCAATAAAAGATGCCTTTACAAAATTATCTTTAACATTAGCAATTTCTACAATTAAGTTGGGTTGAAAAATAATGGCGGCAATACCNCCTAACAAGGCACCAATTAACAAGGCAGGCAGGGCAGGCACTTTTTCNACGATCATTACAATTACCAGTATTGGTACAACAAACAGAAACGGGCTTAGGTTAAAACGCGATTCGATAGCTTGTAAAACAGTTGAGCTATCGGTTGCAGCACCAGTTGTGTCAAGCGTAAACCCCCAAATGAAAAAGATAATGAGCGTTATGGCAAGGGTGGGCATTGTGGTGTACATCATGTAGCGGATGTGTGTAAACAAATCGGTACCCGCCATGGCAGGGGCAAGATTCGTAGTATCTGATAGCGGAGACATTTTATCCCCAAAGTACGCTCCGGAAATAATCGCTCCGGCAATTACACCCTCGTGAATATCCATGGCTTTGCCAATCCCCAACAGGGCAATCCCCACCGTTGCCACCGTACTCCACGAACTGCCTGTAGCCAGTGAAACAATACAACATACCACGCAAGCAGCAAACAAAAACAGGGTAGGGTTCAAAATCTTAAGACCATAATAAATCATGGCGGGAACAATACCACTTAGCAACCAGGTGCCGGCCAGCGAGCCAATGGTTAGTAAAATCAGCATGGCACCCATGGCCGAACTGATACTTTTTACAATACTGACTTCTATGTGTTCCCACGAATGGCCACATCGAAAAGCGATAATACCGGCAACTCCCGAAGCTAACAAGAGGGCAATTTGATTGGCACCCGATATGGCATCGTTGCCCAGTACCACTACATTTATAGTAAGTAGGGCAATCAGTATAAGAATAGGAATAAGGGCCTGAAGGAAGGAGGGTTTCTTTAATTCGGACATGGGCAGTGTTTAAAAGCGGTAAGATAGTAATAATGCGTTAGTCTGTATATCTGTAAAAAATCGTAAATCGAAATTAAAAACAAATGATACAAGCCGACAAAATTCTGATCAAAGCCCGCTACTCAGGTTTTTACCGCTGGTTGCTGAATATTGCCTTAGATCGAATGGTTCCTTTTAATAAACCCCACGGGTTTAAGGTTATTGAGTTGGAGGAGTATCGGTTAAAAACCAGTCTTCCATACAAACGCAGAAACTTTAATCACATTCGCGGGTTACACGCATGTGGGCTGGCCACGCTGTCGGAGTTTACCACCGGATTTTTGTTGCTGAGTGCGTTGGGTATGAAGAAGTACCGCATGATCATGCAACGGTTGGAGATGAACTACCACTACCAGGGTAAGATGACAGCAACCGCAGAGTTTATTATATCTAAAGAATGGATCGAAGAAAAGATTGCAGGGCCGCTGCAAACGAACGACTCGGTGGTAGTGCCCTGCGAAATAAAAATACACGATGTGCAGGGAAACCATTTAACTACCGGGTTGGTGTATTGGCAGTTTAAGAATTGGGCAAGCGTGAAAACGAAAACCTGATGGCTTTAAAATTCAAGCACCACGCAGAAACAAATNTTTTGCCCGCGGCTTTATATGTGTACAATTCACCCATGCACCTGCGCCTGCAGNGAAAAAACGGTTGGGTTGTTTTTGAGTTGACCGGAAAAAGGGGCGAAGTGAAAGCACGAATTAGCATTCATGTAAAAGACCATGCAGCCATAAGTCCAGCCCGCGCCNCCTTTGGTTCTATCGAGATGTATTCGCGCATCAGCCATGCGGCACTTCTTAATNTTTTTCAGTTTATAGAAGCGGGGCTTAGACAAAATGGAGTGAAGCAACTGGAAATTAAACACTGGCCGGCATCGTACCAGCCCTTTCAGGCAAAACAGGTACAGCGGGTGCTGGTTAATAAATTGCATTTTGCTGTAACCGAAGAAGTGAGCAGCGTTATACCCGTTGACGCAAGTACGCTGCGTATGCGAATGAAACCCTCCGAAAGGCAAAAGGCACGCAAGTCTGAAAAATTATTTTCATTTAGTTGCTGTACACCTGGCGAGTATAAAACAATGTATGATTTTGTACAGGCTTGCCGGACAGAGCGCAAACAGTCGCTCTCACTTTCGTGGAAAGAAATGCGACAAACAATTTCAACACTTCCGGATCGGTTTGTGTTCTTTAAGCTTGCCAATACCACGGAGGTAGCAGCCGCAGCCGTTGTTATTCGGGTAAACGATAAAATCTGGTACACCTTTTATTATGCGCATGCAGCAAAGTATAACAAGGTTAGTCCGGTGGTGCATTTGCTGGAATGTATCTATGCGAGTGCCCGTAGCGAAAAAATTAAATTAATTGATCTGGGCACTTCTATGCTGCAGAATAAGATTAACAAACCTTTGCTGCATTTTAAAGAAAGCATCGGGGCGGTTACGGGGCCTAAATTTATTTTTACCAAAAAGTATGACTAACCCATTGGTAACGATAATTTGTGTTTGCTATAACCAGGCCCGGTTTGTAACCGAAGCGCTTGATTCGGTAGCAGCGCAAACCTACCAACCCATTGAGTTGATTGTGATTGACGATGGAAGTACGGATGGATGCAAGGAAGTAATTGAAAAGTGGATTGTCAACCGACCCGATACGGTATTGCTGTTGAATAGAGCGAACATTGGATATTGCAAAACGTTTAACAAAGCAGCTGCGGTAGCAAAAGGGAAATACCTGATTGATCTTTCGGCCGATGATTGGTTATTGCCGGAGCGTGTAGCCGTGGGGGTTCAGGCGCTTGAATCAAACCCGCAGGCAGGTGTAACTTTTTCGGATGCAGAACATGTAAATGAATCGGGAACAAAAATTAATCTGCACTCGGATAGATTTCCGCATCAGACAATTCCTTCCGGTGATGTGTACCAAGAGGTTATTAAACGATTTTTATTTGCTCGCCCACGATGATGTTTTCGCGTGCGATGTTTGAGGAATTGGGTGGATACGATGAAACATTGGATTACGAAGATTTTGATTTTTGGCTTCGATCTTCCCGCAAATACCATTATGCATATACACCATTCGTGCTGGTAAAGAAGAGAAAAGTATATGGTTCATTGTCCGATGTTCAGTTCCGGCTTCGGTCAGTACATTCAACAACCACCCTGCGTGTTTGTGAAAAAATTTTAAGCTAAATAAGACAGAAGCTGAGCGGAAAGCTTTAAGCGCAAGGCTTCGATATGAAATATTCTTAAACCTGCGGATGCTCAACTTTAAAATTGCACACAGTTTTTAAGTTGTGGATGCTGAATCGTTCCGCTTAACTGTTTTTGAAAACTTCCTGTAAAATTATTTGCGGGTATCTTCTCCGGTTACCATGCTTACATAGCTGTTGTAGCGGCTGGCAGCAATTGTTCCGGATTCCACTGCGTTAAGAATCGCACACCGGGGTTCATGGAGGTGTAAACAACGCGAACCAAATTTACACTGCAGGCGCAAGTCGCGCATCTCCGGAAAATAATCTGAAATTTCCTGTTGCTCCATATCGATCAGCCCCCATTCTTTAATGNNCGGTGTGTCGATTATAAAGGTGGTTTCATTTATCTGAAACATCTCAGCAAAGGTAGTAGTGTGGGTTCCTTTTTTGGAGTAATCGGAAATAGCACCGGTTGCTAACTGAAGTTGAGGCAACAGCCGGTTTAACAAAGTGGATTTTCCTACACCAGAATGGCCGGCTACCAGCGTTACTTTTCCATTTAATTTATTCAGAATAGTTTCCATGTGGGAGTCGTACGCAGCCGACAGCAACAACACCTCTACCTGGATATTCTGATAAATGTTTTTCCATTCTTCCAGGGCTACTATTTCATCAGAGGTTAACAGATCTTTNTTATTGAAAACAAGTAGTTGTGGAATGCGGAACGATTCGGCCGTTACCAATACACGATCAATAAACCCTAACGAGGTGCGCGGTTCTTTGAGTGTGGCTAAAACCAAAACCTGATCGATGTTAGCCGCCAGCACACTGGCATGCCCGGTTCTTTTNACCGATTGCCGAAGCATGTGATTTTGGCGAGGCAATATTTCCGTAATAATCCCTTCTTTGACCATTCCTTCAAATTGCACCCGGTCGCCCACAGCAATCGGGTTGCTTTCTTTAAATCCTTCCAGGCGTAGTTTACCCCGNCACGCGACAAGCATAGCGCACGCCATCTTCGCCTGCGACCTCATACCACGAGCCGGTAGATTTTAATACGCGTCCTGTCATGCAGTAAGAAGGTTACGACAATAGGCAACAATTTTNTCAGTAGCGCCCAGGTTTTCTTTTATGTATGCTTTTGTTACCTCGCAGGCTAACAAAAAGTTTTCTGGCCGGTTTACCATCAATTCATAATTCGCTTCCAACTCTGAAAACCCCGACACCGCAAACGCACCNCCNCGCATAATCAGTTCGGTAGCCTCGTTAAATTTTTCGTAATTTTTATTACCGAAAAATACAGGCACTCCATAACAGGCTGCTTCCAGAATGTTGTGCAAGCCTTTACCAAAGGCACCACCCACATAAGCAAACTCACCATAACGATAAAGTGCCGAAAGCATACCAATGTTATCAATTATTAAAACAACCGCATCCATATTATCGGCATTTGAAAACCGGACGCACGGGGCATCTATGCTGTCTTCAATCTGCTTTAAAATGGATTCTGAAATTTCGTGAGGTGCAATAATGAACTTGAGTGATTGCTTGTGTTCATTAATAAAAGGTGCAAGTACTTCAAGATCTTCGGGCCAAAGGCTGCCCACTACAAACACGCGTTCTGTTCCTTTAAATTTTTCTACAATTTCAATAACCTTACCCTGGCGTGTAATTTCATGTACCCGGTCGAAGCGTGTATCGCCTGCTACGGTTACGGATGTAATACCAATGCGGTGTAACAACCTGATGGATTGCTCATTTTGAACAAAGAAATGATTGAAGTTTTTAAGTGTCGTTCGGAAGAAACCGCCATACCATTTAAAAAAACTTTGGTGCGCTCTGAAAATACTGGATATAGAAAGCAGCGGGATGTTGTTTTGCCGGAGGGTTGAAGTGTAATAGTGCCAGAACTCATACTTTACAAAAATTGCAAGCACCGGCCTGGTTATTTCTACAAACCGGTTGGCATTGCGCGAAGTATCCCACGGCAAGTAATAAATGAAATCGGCACCGGCATAATGCTTACGAACTTCGTATCCGGAAGGAGAAAANAAGGTAAGCAGAATTTTATGATCCGGAAATGCTTTACGGATTGCCTCCAATACGGGCCTGCCTTGCTCAAACTCGCCCAGCGAAGCACAATGCATCCAGATACATTTGTTTTTNAAATTTGAAAAATCTGACTGTAAACGTGTAAAAATATTTTTCCGACCGTTTACAAACAGCCGTGCTTTTGGATGAAAGCTGGTAGCCAGGTAATAACCCAGGCGTAGGATCTGAATCGATAAAGAATAGAAGAGATGCATGAACCGCTAAATTACTCTTTAACCCTAAATGTTTGAATAACCTGCCATTTGGTTACAATAAATTAAATAACTTGCATAACCGATTAAAAACTAATTCTATGAGAAAAGTCAGTATTCTTNTTGTTGTATTATCCGTTTCATGGGGTGCCTGGGCGCAGGATATGAACGACCTGATTAAAGGAAACCTGGAAGATGCCAACCGACTGGTTGAAGGTTATACACAACCAGCTTTGAAAGCATTTGGTTACGGACTTAACCAGGGCTGGTACAATACAGCCAAGCCGCATAAATCCTTTGGAGTTGATCTAACCATATCAGCCTCTGCGGTGTACATTCCAGATTCTGATTTGTTTTATAAGGTAGATAATAATCAACTTAACGATGTGGAACTTCAAAGCGTGGGCGGTGTACCCATTGATAATTCGGGTATTGGAAGTGTTCCTACGGTTTTTGGTCCGGATACAAAGCCTACATATTATAACTATAGTTCTGGTAGCCAATTTGATGGCNCGGGTGGAGTTGATTTGAAAAAGGAAATTGGGATTCAGGCAATGCCTGTGCCCATCGCTAATCTTGGTATTGGTTTGCCAAAGGGTTTTGATCTTAAGGTTCGGTTCGTGCCCACCCTGCAACTAGGCGATGATGCGGAGTTTGGATTGTTTGGAGTAGGCGTAATGCACGATGTGAAGCAATACTTACCTGGTATTAAAAACCTGCCGTTCGATTTATCGGGCTTTGTAGGTTACACTAAAATGAAACTTACAACTAACCTGGATGTACAATCAGGAGCAAATCAACGCGCAGTCTTTGAGTCTTCCGCTACTACTGTTCAGGGCTTAATTTCANAAAAGATTTCTGTGCTTACATTCTATGGCGGGGTGGGCTACAATTTGGCCAATACAAAGATTGCTATGCTGGGCGATTACGACATGGATGAAGATGGCTATACCGATGTAACTGATCCTTTAACCATTAAGGCAGATGCCAACGGATTCCGCACTACGGTTGGGATGCGATTGAAGCTATCGGTAATTACACTGCACGGAGACTATACACTGCAGAAGTATAACACCTTAACGGTGGGCTTTGGTATAAACGTTCGATAAGCGAAAGCTAAAAAGAAGAGGTTGTCTCAAAAGGCAAAATAAGAGAGTACGCCATTCCGGCTTGTGCCGGAATCCCTTTCAGTACCACAGAAACAAGATCGCAGAATAAATCCGGGAGGACAGTACAACTTTTGAGACAACCTCGTTTTTATTTACTACATCAATTTATTGCCCCTTAAACTCGGCCTTTCGTTTTTCAATAAAAGCTTTCATGCCCTCTTTCTGATCGGCTGATGCAAACGTAAGGTAAAAGTTTTTNCGTTCCAGGGTCAATCCTTCATCCAGGTGTGTTTCGAACGAGCGGTTGATGGATTCTTTGGCTAATTGCACGGCCACAGGTGATAGCTGCGCAATTTCTTTAGCAAGCGCAAACGCTTCGTGCAAATACATTTCTTTAGGAACCACTTTATTTACCAATCCATAAAAGTGTGCTTCTTCGGCTGACAAAAATCTTCCGGTTAGTATCAACTCCATAGCCTTGGCTTTACCTACTGCTTTGGTTAAGCGTTGTGTACCACCGGCACCGGGTATAGTTCCTATTTTTATTTCGGGCTGACCAAACTTTGCGGTTTCGGATGCAATCACCATATCGCAGGTCATTACAAATTCGCAACCACCTCCTAATGCAAAACCGGATACTGCAGCAATAATTGGTTTNTTGGTTTTACGGATTTGATCCCACGTGGTAAACTGATCAAGTAACAACATATCGATGGCCGATTTATCTGCCATCTGTTTAATATCTGCCCCGGCTGCAAAGGCTTGCTCATTGCCTGTAATAATAATTACGCGAACCGCCTCATTTTTGTCCAGTGCAATAAGGGCATCCCGCACTTCCTGCATTAGTTGGGGNTTAAGCGCATTCAGTTCTTTGGGGCGGTTTAGTTCAATCAGGGCAACGTACGGTTCTTTTTGTTCCGTTACTTTAATGAGTTCCATAATTTTTAGAGTCGGTTTAATTCAAGCAATAAGCAAAACTAAACTTTATGGCCGCGATAAAAAAGAAAGACCGCCTCACGTTTGAGGCGGTCTTATCTAACCAAAAGGCGGATAAAAAAATGTGCTATGCGGTTTTATATACAGCCACCTAATAGGTCGTAACCCCGTGTGTTGCTTAATTTTGAGAAATTGAGGTGAATCTGGTCCTGAACCTCCTGATTATTAAAAATAACGATGAAAGTACTTTTTGTTTGCCTGGGTAATATTTGCCGGTCGCCCCTGGCTGAGGCGATTTTTAACCATAAAATCAGGGAACTGAACCTGAGCCACCACATTTCGGCTGATTCTTGTGGAACCGGAAACTACCATATTGGCGATCAGCCCGATCCGCGTACTATAAAAACAGCAGAGAAAAACGGAGTAGAAATCTGGCACCAGGCGCGCCAGCTTGCAACTGCCGACTTAGATGAGTTTGATTTTTATTTGCGATGGATCAACAAAACCTGAAAGGCATTTTACGGTTAACCGAGGCGGATAAACATAATCACAAAATAAAATTAATGCGCGAGTTTGATCCACAGGGCCCGGGCGATGTACCCGATCCCTACTATGGAACCTTGCACGATTTTCAATTTGTGTTCGAAATGCTTGACCGCACGCTGGATGAATTTATTAAAACGGAGATCAGGTTAAAGCCGAACCAATACCTGTAACGTAGATCGCGAGGATTGTTCCAGCAACACACCCGGCTGGTTGCGATAGGCGTTAAACGTAGAGTTATCGTAATTCTTTATGGTAATTAATGTTAAGCCGGTGTTATAATACACCTCAAAGTTTTTGCTTAGCGCTTCGATAAGGTGCAGGGTTTTGGGCTCGCGGTAATCCACACAAAACGAAAACGTGATGGCCGAATTCTGCATTACGTTAATGTGTACATCGTGTTGCGAAAGTGTAGTCAGAATATGCCCCATTTGTTGTTCGTTTACAAACGAGTAGTCGGTAACCTTACAGGAAATTAAACATTGGTTGTCTTTAAAAACGATTAACGGAGGCAGTTTGTAAATTTTGCATCGATGAATGCGTGTGCCCGGCAGGGTGGGGTCGTCAAAGTTTTTTACCAGTAAGGGAATGTTGGCATTGGCCAACGGCTTAATGGTTTTAGGATGAATTACCGAAGCACCGTAATAAGTCATTTCAGCAGCTTCCTGGTAGGGTAATTCGTCAAACACTACTGCATTTGGTAAACGCTTCGGGTCGGCACTCATCACACCGGGTACATCTTTCCAGATAGTAACTGATTCGGCCGCAAGGCATGTTGCAAAAATGGCGGCACTGTAATCGGAACCATCACGCCCCAGCGTGGTTGTTTTTGTTTCCGATCCGCCAATAAAACCCTGCGTTATAATCACCTTGCCTTGCAGCGGTTTCTTCAGGCTCNNCTCAATTTTTGCCTGCGATTGTTCCCAGTTCACTTTGGCTTCGCGCCAGGTGTTGTCGGTTTGAAGATACTGGCGGGCATCCACCCAAACGGATGGTATTCCTTGCTGAATAAANAATTCATTTACGATCAGAGAAGAAAGTATTTCGCCTTGCGAAACCACCTGGTCGTAAACAAAATCATACGCACCGGGTTGCGATGCCGTTGTTTTCAGGTTTTCAAACTGATTTAAAATACGGGTAATAAAAGCCTGACTGTTGATACCAAGCTGTTCTATGATCAACATATGGTAATCCACTATTTCCTGTAAAGTGGAGGTGTAGGTTTGGTGATTATAGGCCTGCCATACAAAACGTTCGAGGGCATTGGTGGTTTTGCCCATCGCTGATACCACAATCAGAAGCTTATTTGCTTCAGCTTGTTGTACAATGGCAACCACATTTTTAATGGCCGCTGCACTTTTTATAGAGGCGCCACCAAACTTAAAAACTTTCATGGTTTAAAATAATTGATTTCAAACGATTGCAAGGCTATATTTCGACCGATTAGCAATGCGGGGCCGAAGTTACTAAACACGGCCAAACAACCTTATTTATGGCAAGCTTTATGGAATCATCGCGAATAGCCTTACCGATTGGAACGGCTCTTGACCGCTTCATTAAAAACAATCAGGATCAGTTTCAATATGCCAGTGGCGAACTGTCGCAATTGCTGCGCGATATAGCCCTGGCCTCGAAAGTGGTAAACCGCGAAGTAAACAAAGCGGGTTTAATTGATATTATGGGGCCGATGGGATCTCAAAACTCGGGTGGCGAGCAGCAGCAANAGTTGGATGTGCTGGCAAACATCCGGTTTACGCGGGCACTTACGAAAGGCGGGGAAGCCTGTGCATTAATATCGGAAGAAACCGAATCGTATGTGGATTTGAATAACGAGNGGNGGTATGTAATTGCCATCGATCCGCTGGATGGTTCATCCAACATCGATGTAAATGTTTCGATCGGCACAATCTTTTCAATTTACCGCAGAAAGAGCCCAATCGGAAAACCGATTCAGAAGGAAGATATTTTACAAAGCGGTGCCCAGCAGGTGGCAGCCGGCTATATTTTATATGGCTCATCTACCATGCTGGTATATACTACCGGGCATGGCGTAAATGGATTTACGTATGAAAGTACGTTGGGTGAATATGTACTCTCACATCCCCACATGAAAATACCAACCGATGGAAAAATTTATTCCATTAATGAAGGGTTGGCTAATTCATTCTCAAAACCTGTGTTGGATTACATTCAATACTGTAAAGATCAACAATACACGGCCCGGTATATTGGCTCGCTGGTGGCGGATTTTCATCGTAATTTATTGAAGGGTGGCATTTACATTTACCCGGCCACCGGCAAAGACAAAAACGGAAAGTTGCGCCTGATGTATGAGTGTAACGCACTTGCTNTTNTAGCGGAGCAGGCAGGCGGAAGCGCATCGGATGGTTACCAGCGAATTCTGGAAATAAGCCCCAAAGACCTGCACCAGCGCACACCGTTTTATGTAGGCTCGAAAAATATGGTGAACAAGGCGGTGAGTTTAATCCATTAAACGCTCAATGCGTTACGGTTTCAGCGCCTTACGCGGGATATTTAGTCTTCCTTCTTCTGTTGGGTAAAAACTTCAGGTGCTTGTTCTGCCAGAATGCCATACCACTTCACCAGTTTTTTAATGTCCGATACGTACACTCTGTTCTCATCAAATTCAGGGAGTACCGATTTCAGGAAGGCCCGTAATTCGCTGCCATCAGAATCAGCATCTATTCCCAAATCATTTTTATACTCCTGGTGAATTTTTTTNAATACATCCTCCAGCGGAACCGTGCCCTCTTTGGTGGTGGTGTAAATTGAAATCTCGCTTAGCAACGATAACCGGTGTGTGGCGCTTGCTACCAGGCGGGTTTTGGTTGCATCGAGCGATTCGAGCAGAACACCCGATTTACCCGGCTTTAATACTTTAAACAAACCACCTTTGCCGCTTATTGATGCAATTTCACCTAACTCCATTAGATTTCTATTTTTAATGGCCGCAAAAGTAATCGATTTTAGTTTCTGGCATTAAGCGCGGTTTCAATAAAATTTAGCATGGGGTTCCGGCCAGTNTTNTTCTCGGCCGAGGTAACAAAAATCGGAGGTAGCTCGGCCCAGGTTTTCAGCAGGACTTTTTCCAGTTGATTCCGGGTTTTGGCTAATTCGCTCTGTTTCAATTTATCTGCCTTGGTAAAAACAAGGGCGATGGGAATTCCCAGTTGGCCCAGGTAGTTAATAAAATTTACATCACTTTCTTGCGGTTCAAGCCGCGAATCAATCAGAATAAAAGTACAATACAGGTTATCGCGGTGTTTAAAATAGTCATCAATCATGGCACTCCAGTTTTGCCTGTTTGTTTTGCTGGTCTGTGCATATCCATAACCGGGCAGGTCAACCAGGTACCAGGTCCTATTAAGCAGAAAATGATTGATGGTTTGGGTTTTTCCAGGGGTGGAGGAGGTTTTAGCTAAATCTTTGCGATTTGTAAGCATGTTAATGAGGGACGATTTGCCCACGTTCGAGCGGCCAATAAAGGCAAACTCCGGTTTATCGGTTTGCGGGCATTTGCTTGCATCACTATTACTAATTACAAACTCGGCCTGAAGTATTTCCATGTTACTAACTATTGTTTGGCAAAGTACTAAAATGTAATTTATAGGTACTTTATTACCTCGATTTGTAACTTTTGTTGCGAAAGGTTTTAAGTAACTTGCGAAAAGTTTAGAGTTAAATTTAGTGGCCGCAATCAAACACCCAAGTTCATGCGCCTGAGAAGGGGAATATTTNTTTTGATTTTAATAGCAGGCTTTGCCGTTCAGGCACAGCAGCAGGATAAAGAACAGGCCCGCCAGTATTACGAAATGGCCAGCGAGATAATGACCAGCACCCGTGCCGTAGATGATGCACGCGAGTTGATGGTAATTGCCGCAAATTTTGATACCACCAATCTGAAAATCAATACCGAGGCGGGTATCATGCACATTCGTACGATCCAAAAAGAAGAAGGGGTAAAATACCTGCTTCGGGTGTATCGGCAAAATCCAAACTTCCGGTTCGATCTCGACTACCAGATAGGCCTGAGCTATCAATATGGGCTTAACTTCGATAAAGCAATTGAATTTTACACCAGGTATAAACTTAAGTTGGATAAGAATGCCGCCTACAAAGGCAAAGATCGGGTAGAACCCAAAGAAGTGGCTCGCAGGCTCGATGAGTGTGCCAACGGANAAGAATTTGTGGCTGCTGCCAAGCCGGTGGCTATTACAAACATTGGGCCCCAAATCAACTCAGAGTTTGATGATTATGCGCCAGTAGTAAATGCCGATGAAACCGAAATGATTTTTACCTCGCGCAGGCGCGAAGGAAATCTGAACGAAAACGTAAGTGATGATAACCGGCCTTTTGAAGATATTTTTATAAGTAAANGAGAGGGCGGAAGCTGGCAGCCTGCCACCAACCTTGGCAACATTGTAAATACAAAACACAATGAATCGAACCTTGCCATCTCGCCAAACGGTAATACGTTGTTTATTTATCGCGATGGCATTGGAGAAGGAGATATTTTTACCAGCACACGCCAACCGGATGGCACGTGGACCAAACCCGTTCCATTGCCGGGCGCAATTAATTCGTCATTCAGAGAGTCGTCTATTACCATCAACAAGGACGAAACCATGCTTTTTTGCCAGCGAGCGCCCGGTGGGTTAGGGGGCATAGATATTTACTCGTGTATCAAAGACAAANAAGGCCTTTGGACGATTGTGCGTAACCTTGGGCCGGGCATCAACACCGAGTTTGATGATGATGGCCCCTTTATTGATTACGATGGCAAAACACTTTACTTCAGTACCAAAGGAAGAAAGGGCATGGGCGGCTTTGATATTTTTAGGGCTACCCTGATCAACCTGGAAAAACGTGAGTGGACGGAACCTGAAAACCTGGGCTTCCCGATTAATACGCCCGATGATGATATTTATATTGTGGGCACAGCTACACCTAACCGGTTTTACTATTCTTCGGTCCGTAACGATGGTATTGGGTACTCGGATATTTACCTGATCTCTGATAAAGAGAAAGCTCCGGAAGTAGCCAAAGTACCAGAGAAGAAAGGTGTACAACCCATCAAGTTTATTCTGGAGGTAGTTGATGCCGAAACCAAACAACCCATTGAAGCCAAAGCGCGTATGCGCGGGGTGGATAACACGGCCATTGGCTCGGCCGGTTTGGGTACCGGTATGTTTGAGTTTGGAGTAATGTCCACCACGCCCAAAGAATATACCGTTTCCATTGAGTTGGACGGTTACATTTTGAAAACATTAAGGTAATGTTGGGTCGTGCTACAGAAGAACCACAAACGGTTAATCGCAGAGTATTACTGCGCAAGGTTGCGATTGGCGAAGTTTCGGCTTTGCGACATGTATTCTTTGATTTTGGTAAGGCTACGTTACAGGAAGCCTCGTTCGAAGAATTGAATATGATGGTAACGATGATGAAACAAAACCAGACCATGCAAGTTGAAATTGGCGGCCATACCGATGACGTGGGTAGCGATACGTTTAACAAAAAACTTTCGCAACAGCGTGCCGATGCCGTAAGAGCCTACCTCACCAACAACGGGATTACTGGCCGTAGAATTAAATCAATTGGGTATGGCGAAGAACGCCCGATTGTATCGAATGACGATGAGTCTGGTGGCCGTGAGATTAACCGCAGGGTTGAGTTTAAAGTAATTGCGAAGTAGCCCTGAACAATTTTTTGGTTGCTGCTACTTGTACCTGTTACGTAAATCATAACGATATGCGCAGACACAACCTCGATTGGTTACGGGTTATCGTTTTTGGGTTACTCATTTTCTACCACGTGGGTATGTTCTTTGTGCCGTGGGGCTTTCACATCAAGAATAATATTATCTATCCGGATATACGGTGGCCCATGCTTTTTCTCAATCAATGGCGGTTGCCCTTGTTATTTGTAATCTCGGGTATGGGTACCTGGTTTGCTCTATCAAAACGGAGTGGCTGGCAGTTTGCGGGTGAGCGCACAACGCGTTTACTCATTCCATTAATAATAGGAATGATCTTTATTGTACCACCGCAGGTTTATTTCGAACGTTTGGCAAACGGACAAGTTACTGGCAGCTTTTTGGATTATTGGCCCACACATGCATTTAGCGGAGTTTATCCGGAAGGAAATCTAAGTTGGCATCATCTCTGGTTTTTACCTTACCTGCTGATATTCTCACTCCTGCTTTTGCCGGTATTTCTTTATCTGCGCAAGCATCCGCAGGCTGCCTTGCTTAACTGGGTAAAAAAATTGNCTACTAAGCCCTTCGGATTATTTTGGCTTATTGTTCCCCTTTATTTTTGGGAATCATTGCTCGAACCATTTNTTCCTTCCACTCATGCGTTGGTTGGCGATTGGTTTAACCTCATCAACTTCGGTACATTGTTCTTTTACGGATTTTTGTTGCTGGCAGTTGGGGATGATNTTTGGAAAACCGTACAGCAACAGCGCAGGAACTATTTGTATAGTGGGTTAATCGGGTTTTGTTTGCTAATGTGCATCTGGTTATTGTTGGAGGATACTACGCTGGTTCATTTTACAGAAGCATTCATTAAAGTATTTAATCTTTGGTCGTGGATATTATGCCTGATGGGTTACGCAGCAGTATACCTGAATAAGCCAAGCGCCACCCTCATGTATGCCAACGAAGCCGTATATCCTTTTTACATTCTGCATCAAACCATCACCCTTGCTATGGGTTACTACCTGATGGATCTTACCTGGGGTTTTTGGCCTAAGTTTTTGCTCATGGTGTTGGGCACCTTTGGTGGTTCCTGGTTCCTCTATGAATTTGCCATCAGGCGGTGGCGATGGATACGGCCTTTGTTTGGATTAACTATTAAAAAGCAAAGGTGAAGTTTTAATTGGGTAACCAATCCAGTATTTTTGATCCTTTAATTCTTTCCAATCTTGACAGTAGTACCTTATAAAGAGGATAATGCCAGCAAAAAGCAACAGGTTGCCCGCATGTTCGATTCCATCAGCGGCAAGTATGATTTTCTAAATCATNTTTTAAGCCTGGGCATTGACATACGATGGCGCAGAAAAGCTATTAAAATGCTGGCCGAGGAAAATCCAAAAGTAATTCTGGATGTAGCTACCGGCACAGGCGATTTTGCCATTGAAACATTAAAGCTTTCGCCCACACAGGTTATTGGGGTCGATATATCGGAAGGAATGCTGGAGGTTGGACGCCAGAAGATGAAAACCTACGGGTACGATGAAATTATCGATTTACAGTTGGCCGATTCAGAAAATCTGCCTTTCGAAGAGAATAAATTTGACGCTGTTATCGTTGCATTTGGTGTGCGCAATTTCGAAAACCTGGAGCGTGGCCTTGCTGAAATGAAACGAGTGCTAAGGCCGGGAGGCAGAATGATAGTGTTGGAGTTTTCTAAACCAAGAATGTTTCCATTCAAGCAACTGTATAACTTTTATTTTAAATTCATTTTGCCTAAAATCGGGCAACTGATTTCACGCGACAAGGCCGCATACACCTATTTGCCCGAGTCCGTGCAAGCTTTTCCTGATGGGCCGGAGTTCGTAACCATACTTGATCGATTAGGATTTAAACAAACGGCATGCAAGTCACTTACATTCGGAATAAGTTCGCTGTATTCGGCTACCAAGTAGTGCTGGTAGTTGCCCTGATGGCGTTGCCTTTGTTAACACAGGCACAGGTTTTTAAATGGGCACGACAGAATAATCCCAACTATGACGAGCGGTTAATCAGTTATGGATTTATGATTGGGCTGCACACATCAGCCTACCAGGTAAAGTATGCGCCTAAATTCATTACGCAACAGTTTGATACCGTACATTCTGTCATGGCCCAATTTTCGCCCGGGTTTTCATTAGGGTTTTTGGTAAACTACCGTGTGAACGAATTTGTCGATTTGCGCATTATGCCCAAAGCGGGTTTTTATACCCACCGGTTGCAATACAATTATACTGACGAAACCAGCCAACAGCAGTTTGTAGAAACCACCCACGTAGAACTGCCGCTTTTGTTAAAGTACAAATCCATGCGAAGGGGCAATGTACGCATGTATATGATTGGAGGCATAACACCTGGCTTTGAGCTGTCGGGTAAGAACGACATTCAGGCCTCATCGGCTTTGCTGGATATTCGCAAAAGCAACCTGCAACTGGAAACAGGCCTTGGCTTCGATTTTTATTTTCCCCTGTTTAAGTTCTCGCAAGAAATTCGATTTGCCCGTGGAATCGTGAATATGCTGGGCAATCGCTCCAGCGTTTACAGCGACCCGATACAACGATTGAATACCAATACCATTTCAGTTTATTTTATCTTTCAATAGGTGTTTTCAACCTTTGCAATCCCCTATCTATAAAAGTTATGTCTAAGCGTATAGCATTGATAACCGGAGCTACTTCCGGAATAGGCGAAGCCACAGCCCGGTTGCTGGCTTCAAATAATTTTGATTTGATTCTATGCGGGCGCAGAGAAGACCGCCTGCAAAAACTGGCAGCCGAACTGGCTTCGCTTACGCGGATTCAAACGCGCTCATTTGATGTGCGCGATCAGCAACAAACCACTTCCCAAATTGCCTCCTTGGCGGATGATTGGAAAAATATCGATGTGTTGATTAACAATGCCGGCAATGCACATGGCCTTGATCCTATTCAGCAGGGAAATGTGGAGGACTGGGATGCCATGCTGGATATTAATGTGAAGGGATTGTTATACGTTACCAAAGCAGTGCTTCCGGCAATGGTGGCCAATAACCGGNGGCACATTATTAATATCGGCTCTATTGCAGGCAAGGAAGTGTATGCCAATGGCAACGTATATTGTGCCAGTAAGTTTGCGGTAGATGCGCTTACCAAAGGTATGCGCATCGATTTAAATAATCACAACATTAAAGTTACCGGCATTCATCCGGGCATGGTAGAAACAGAGTTTTCACTTGTTCGCTTTAAAGGCGATAACGAAAGAGCAAACCAGGTATATAAGGGATTAACCCCTTTGCGGGGAGAAGATATTGCAGACCTGATTCTTNTTGCCATTACGCGTCCGGCTCATGTGGTAGTGGCCGATTTGGTTGTTTTACCTGCAGCGCAAGCCAGCGCCACGGTAGTAAAGCGTTTGTGATTTATATAAGTCTTTCATAGGAGAAACTATAAATTCCGTCAGTTTAGTGACGGAAATTATGTAAATTCCGTCAGTTTAGTGACGGAATTTTGATACCTTTGTGAGTATGGATTACCAGCGGATTTTAACAAAACTGATTCAANAAGCCTTGGTTCCCGGTAAGGCAGTGGTGTTGCTGGGTGCCAGGCGCACGGGTAAAACTTACCTGGTAAATCAATTGATTGAATCTGTAGGAAAGTCCAAGTGTCTGCTATTAAACGGGGAAGATATGCTGGTTCAACAACAACTTAGCCAGCGGTCAGTTACAAATTATAAGCAACTTGTAGCAGGGTACAAATACCTGATAATCGATGAGGCCCAAAAACTACCGGAAGCCGGTTTAATTCTGAAGTTGATGGTTGATGAATTAAAGGGGCTTAGGATTTTAGCAACCGGCTCTTCTATGTTTGACCTTAATAATAAATTGGGCGAGCCTCTAACAGGCAGAAAAACTGAATTCAGATTATTTCCTTTGGCTCAATTAGAATATGCTCAGTATGAAGATGCCCTCACACGCCAAAGATTGCTGGATGAAAAACTGATATTTGGGTGCTACCCCGAAGTTTCAAATTTACGCACCACCAAACAAAAGCAGGATTATCTGCGTGAATTAACAAGTGCTTACTTGTATAAGGATATTCTTGCGCTTGAAAATCTTCGAAACGCAGACAAAATTTTTAACCTCTTAAAATTAGTTGCCTGGCAGGTAGGGCACGAAGTTTCATTGGAAGAGTTAGGCCGTAATCTGCAGATGAGTAAAAACACAGTTGAACGCTATCTGGATTTACTCACAAAAGTTTTTATTCTTTTCAAATTAGAAGGGTATAGTCGTAATCTTCGTAAGGAAATAGTAAAGACCAAGCGCTGGTATTTTCACGACAATGGAATCCGAAATGCAATTGTGGCAAACTTTGCAACGTTTACTCAGCGCAATGATACTGGCTTGTTATGGGAAAATTACCTGGCATCCGAACGATTAAAAGTTCAACACTATCAACGCATACATGCTAACAACTATTTCTGGCGTACGCACGACAGGCAAGAAATAGATTGGGTTGAAGAACGCACAGGAAAATTATTTGGATATGAGTTTAAACTCACCAATAATAAGGTTAAAGCGCCCAAAGCGTGGCGCGAGGCTTACCCCGATGCTAAGTTTACCGTAGTGAACAAGGAGAATTTCGAACAGTTTGTGTTTAAGAAGTAAGTTATTTCCTTCTGATTGTGCAGCCCGATGCACGTTGCGTGTTGACATCGATTTTTTGACCAGCCAATACTTTCTCAATAGCATCTTTTAAAAAGGGTTGCTTTACATCTTTTGCTACTTGCGGGTTATCGTCAATGGCACCGCTGTACACCACGTTCATTTTGCCGTTGCTGGTTGAAATCAAAAACACTTCTGTGCTTTTGCGGGCACCTAATGCTTCCAAAGCAACCTGGTCTTTATCGGCCAGGTAGGGCACATTTACATCTTTGTAGTGAATCGCCATCTGGGCGATATTTTCCTGTGGTTCCTGGTTAGAATTGATGAGTACAAACTGAACCTTGCCTGTATATTGTGCCACCAGCTCTTTCAATCTTTCCTTATAATAGTTGTCGAACGGACATTCGTGGCTGGTAAACACTACCACCATCACCGGGGCCTTTAATCCCGATAAGGATACCGTCTTACCATCTTTCGTATTGATAAGAGAAAAGTCTTTTATTTCCTGGGCGGATAACACATTCGCTAACAGAAATAAACTTAAGGCCAGTGAAGTTTTCATAACAATTAAATTTTTGTACAAACCAAAACATAATCGGGCTGTATGCAATACTGCAGGGGTAATTGCCTGGAGAACCCGTTAATTTCAATACTTCCCTGTAAATCGCCCATACGAGCCAGCTCAAATGGTTTTACCAACAGGTGATCTGCAAAATGAAGGCCACGTTTTCCGTACGATTTATAAAGAGCCTCTTTTGCACACCAATATACACAGTGTTTCAGGATATCCTCNCCGGCATCAGCCAACTCGCCCGAGGATAAAATACGGGGCGCAATATTCAATAGCTTGGGTTTTGGTTGTTCCAGGTCTATGCCTACTTCAAGGTGTAAATCAATTTGTGCAGCCACATAAGGGTAGGAGTGTGAGAGTGAGATATGGTGTGGGTGTTTGCGTAGCGTAGGTTTTCCAAACTCATTTTTCNNTAACCCGTAAAACTCCAATCCACATTGTTCCACCAATTCTTTCAATAAAACTCTTCCAGCCAGCCATTCCAGTCGTTTGGTGTAACTGGAAATCGAATCGTCCATATTAACTCCGCCTATGGTCTGCAGCGTTTCTTCTGTTTCGGTGATAAACCAGAGGGCCCAACCACTTTGTGCATTGTCTTTCTGTAATTTCACCAGGGGCATTGGTTTCTCTCGGTTAATCGTACAATTTTGTTAAAAAATTGAATTCCTCTTCATGTCGGCTGTTCAGGTTAATAAAGTACATGCTTTTACCGGTCATGGCGATTGCGTCTATACCTTAGAACCTGCCATAAACGAATCGACCTTCTTTTCTGCTGGGGGCGATGGAATGATTGTAAAGTGGGATTTAGCACAACCTAACGAAGGCGAACTTATCGCCCGGCTTCCCAATTCGGTTTACGCCATTCATCACGATAAGAAATCCAACCTGCTTATTGCCGGCCATAATTACGATGGTATTCATATTCTGGATTGGCAAAAGANNAAAGAAGTAGCATCCTTGCAGGTAACCGCAGCCGCTATTTTCGACATTACCACCGTAGAGGATGATTTACTCGTTGCAACGGGTGAAGGAATGATTACCGTGATTGATCGGATTAACCTTCAAATTAAAACCTGGGTGGCACGATCTGTAAAAAATGCGCGTGTGTTTGCAATCAACCCGAAAAGCGGAGAGCTGGCCGTTGGCTATAGCGATCATTACATCCGGATTNTTTCCTTGCGGGATTACAAGTTGAAGCATGAATTTAAAGCACATGCCAATTCTGTTTTCGCACTACGCTATTCACCCGATAACAATTTTTTGATCAGTGGCTCGCGCGATGCCCGGCTCAAAGCCTGGGATGTTCCCGCAAGCTATACGCAGGCGNGGGAGGTGGTAGCCCATTTATTTGCCATCAATCATATTGCATTCAGCCCTTCTGGTGAATACTTTGCCACTGCCAGCATGGATAAGTCTATAAAAATCTGGAAAGCCGATGAACTGAAATTATTGAAGGTTATTGATAAGGCGCGCCATGCCGGCCATGGTACCTCTGTTAATAAGTTATTGTGGACGGCATACCAAAACCAACTCGTTAGCGCCAGTGATGACCGAAGCATTTCGGTGTGGGACCTTCGCTTTCTGGCTTGAATTGTGCTTGATTAGGGTATTTCTGATAAAAATTTATACATTTGACTGTGGATTAACGTTATAGCTGTCAGGAGATTAGATACAGGCGGCCATTTTTTAAACGAATACCATTTTTTTAACTTGTAATTAAACCACACCCGTATGAAAATCACACCGCTGGAAATCCGTCAGAAAGCATTTGAAAAAGTACTTCGCGGCTACGACAAAGATGAAGTAAATGCGTTTTTGCTTACGCTTTCGCAGGAATGGGAACGTGTATTGGATGAAATGAAAGAACACCGCATTAAACTGGAAGCCACCGAACGCGAAGTTTCCAAGTTGCGCGAAGTGGAGAGTTCACTTTTCAAAACCCTTAAAACCGCGGAAGATACAGGGGCCAGTGTAATCGGCCAGGCTAACAAAACAGCCGAATTGATTTTGAAAGAAAATCAGCTTAAANGCCGATTCTATCTTAAACGAAGCAAAAACCAAAGCAAAAATACCATTGAGGAAGCCGAAATGCTTTCGCGCCAGATGCTGGATGAAATGGAAGAGCGTTTGAAAACACTGGGGCAGCATTACAAAACATTAGAGCTGCATCGGGATAATTTACTTGCCGATCTGAAACGACTTGCTGGCGAAACAATCGATCGGGTTGAGCGTGCTAAATCTTCGACCCGCGATTTTGATCCGGATCAGCACCTGGCCCTGGCTAAACGCGAAAGTAAANAGGCATTGTTCCCAAATGCCGAACTTGAAAACGAAATCAAGAAATCGCTGCAACAGCCGGTTGTAACCGAAGTTGTAAAAACAACACCGGTTGAAACAACGACAGTACAACAAACTCAACGCTCTTTCTTTGACGATATTCAATGACAGGAAAAGTAGCGCTGGAAGGATTGGAATTTCATGCCTACCATGGGGTATATCCACACGAGCGATCTTCCGGAAACAAGTTTGAAGTAGATGTAGTGGTAGAAACCGAATTTTTAGATTCGGCTTTTCAGGATGACCTGAGCGGAACCATCAACTACGAAAACCTCTACGCAATTGTTAAGGACGAAATGTCCAAACCTTCCAAACTATTGGAAACTGTTGGCTATGCCATTGCAAGCCGAACGCTGGAAGCATTTTTGAAGCACAACGTGTGGAAGTTCAGATTTCCAAGTTTAACCCACCCATTGGCGGAGTTTGTAAAAAAGCAACGGTAACGGTAAGTAAAGAACGGGATTGAATTCTCCAGACCAGTAAAACCTGCACACCGGTAAGTACCCATCATGCCACAGCTTACCCTCATTATGCCGGCTTTCAATGCGGCCCCGTTTATAGAAGAAGCCATTGAAAGTTTGTTGCACCAAACCTTTACCGATTTTGAATTATGGCTGGCAGATGATGGTTCTACCGATGCCACCCGTGCCAAAATGAATTTATTTCAGGACAGCCGCATCAAACGGTTTTATTTTAATGAAAACCGGGGCAGGGTGGTTCGTATGAATGAAATGGTGCCATTGGTTGAAACAGACTATGTAGGTATAACCGATGCCGATGATGTGTCGCATCCTTCACGTTTGCAAAAACAAATGGCCTTACTCAATCAAAAACCGGAAGTTGCCATGTGTGGAACTTCGTATTGGGCAATGGATGAAAATGGCCGGCTGATCCGCTTGATGAGTCTGTCGGACGATTATGCGCACATTCGTGAAGCGAACCTGGTCATGCCGCAGTTTCACGGGCCCACTACAATTTTTCGTACACACACGGTGCGGGAGTTAGACGAATTTTACCGGCTCTATTTCAGANAAAATATGGCCGATACCGATCTGGCTGCCNGGGTAGTGGATCAATTTCCATCGGTTAATCTAAAAGAACCCCTTTACTATTATCGGATTCTAAAAACCTCGGTTTCCCGAAGGGAATTCTCGTTTCATTTCGCAATGATCGATCGAACCATCCTCTTTTTGTCGAAGCAACGAAGAGCTTCTGGTTTGGATAGCCTTCAGAAATCGGATACAACTGAACTCGAANAAATTTGTGAAAGAGTGGGAGGTTATTTATGCAGCTGATACTTCGCGTCTTTATCGCGAAGCAGCATTTTATCATTTGTATTGGGGTGTAACCGGCAAAGCACTTATTAATGCATGGCAAGCATTTTCAAAAAGACCGCTATTCTTAAAAAACTGGTTTTGTTTGGGGTATTGCCTGGGCATTAGTCTGATTTATCGTGTTAAGCAATTAACTGCCAGGCATTACAAACAACTTATCTGATCAGGTGGATAGTTTGTCTTTCTGATCGGCAAACAGAAATCCTTTGCATCCGCTCCTTCATAAAAATCAACCTCCTTACCAATCAGGTACATGGTGTGCTTTTTATCTATGTGGATTGTAATCCCTTCTATGTGATAGGTTAGATCGGTTGGTTTTTCTTTATCAAAGCCAATCATAAGCGCTACGCCTCCGCAGCCGCCTCCGCGTATGCCCACGCGCAAACCATACGCAGCGGGTATGTTTTTGGTTTGCATGATCCTGCGTACTTCTTCGGCTGCCCGGGGTTAACCCTACCGGCTCAATTTTTCAAACATCAGGCGTTAATATTAGCTGACAATGGTCAAAATTATCTAAAAATTAAACACCTTTGAATCTCATTTAATTCCCATGGAAGCTGTTATTGAATTTGTAAAAATCCTTGTACCTGCGGCACTGGTGCTGTATGCCGTTTACTTAACCGTGCGGTCATTCATCATCAAGGAGATTGAATTANAAAAATTAGAAATACGCACCCGCAGTATTGAAACCATTTTGCCCGCCCGGTTGCAGGCGTATGAGCGCATGACGTTGTTCCTGGAGCGTATTGCACCACAAAACTTATTAATCCGTTTAAACAACCCCGGTTTTACCGCGCGTGAGTTTCAACGGGTATTGTTGGATGAGATACGCAACGAGTATAATCATAACGTATCGCAACAGGTTTATATGAGTGAAGAAGTATGGAACCAGGTGCGTAATGCCAAGGAAGATTTGGTGCTTACAATCAATGATGCTGCATCCGCTTTGCCGGCAGAAGCCACCAGTATGGAGTTATCGAAAAAGATTTTTGAAGCGGTTATGTCCAAACAGGTTGACTTGATCGGGCTGGCGCTTTCGGAGTTGAGGAAAGAAATTCAGCAGACTTTTTAATGGCACGTACTGCGGTACTGGCGGGTGCAACAGGGTTAATTGGCAACCAATTGTTACAGTTGCTGCTTACGGATACTGCGTATGAAAAGGTAATAGCGCTTAGCCGTAAGCCAATATCCACGGCCCACCCTAAACTGGAGAATGTTTTACTGAACGTAGATGAGTGGACAAAGCTCAGCAGTCTCAAAGCAGATGATGTATTTTGTTGTTTGGGCACTACCATCAGGCAGGCAAAAACCAAAGAGGCATTTCGCAAAGTAGATTTTGACTATCCGGTTGAGTTAGCAAAAGCGCTTAAGCAAAACGGAGCTACGTGTTTTCTGCTGGTATCGGCTCTTGGGGCAGATAAGAATTCGCGCATATTTTATAACCAGGTGAAGGGTGAGGTGGAAGAGGCAATAAAAAATTTGAACTATCCGGCTACTTATATTTTCAGACCATCCTTGTTGTTGGGAGACCGCAACGAGCAACGCAGTGGAGAAGAAGCGGCAAAAATATTTTATAAAATTTTCGGGTGGCTTATTCCGCAAAAATATATGGGAATAGAATCTTTAAAGGTGGCACGGGCAATGTTGGCTGAAGCGAAAACGAACAAACAAGGGTTGCAGGTATTGGAGTCTGCAGTATTGCAGAAGTTTTGATATGATAGCAGTAACACAACGTGTAACACGCGCTTCGGTAACAATTAACAACACCTTGAAAGCGCAAATTAATTCGGGACTATTGGTGCTGGTGGGTATAGAAGATGCGGATACTCAGGAGGATATTGACTGGCTTGCGCAAAAGCTTGTAAACCTGCGCATATTTAATGATGAACAAGGAGTGATGAATGTAAGTGTAAAAGACATTGGCGGAGATATGTTAGTGGTGAGCCAGTTTACACTGCATGCCAGCACGAAGAAAGGAAATAGACCCAGCTACCTGAAGGCGGCTAAACCCGATGTGGCCATACCACTTTATGAAAAATTTGTGGCAGCACTTCAGGTATTATTGAATAAAAATATTCAAACGGGTGAGTTTGGTGCCGATATGAAAGTTGAGTTGGTAAACGATGGCCCTGTAACTATTCTGATTGACACGAAGAATAAAGTATAGAATCATATTTCCATGCGACTGATTTACCTGGCTTTACTGATACCGTTGCTGTTTGGTTGTGAGCAGCAAAGGGTAATAGTTTATCTTACTACAGGCGATAAGCAAAAGTTGTTGAATGAAGAATTTCTTTTAAACAACAATGCAGATGCGCCTGCCTCCGGTGTAATGATAACCTTAGACTCGACTAAAAAGTTGCAATCGGTAGATGGGTTTGGTGCTGCATTAACCGGTTCTGCCGCGTACCTCATTAATAGAAAGTTGAACGACCAGCAACGAGATTCTTTGCTAAATACGTTGTTTGCACCTGCCGGTATTGGTATCTCGTACCTCCGGATAACGATGGGCGCATCGGATTTTTCGTTGAGAGACTTTACCTACAACGATATGCCTGCAGGCCAAACAGATCCTCGGCTTTCCAACTTTTCGATTGAGCCCGACCGCGAGGATTTGATTCCCGTTCTGAAAAAATTATTGCAATCAATCCTTCCATTAAGATCATGGCTACTCCATGGTCGGCCNCGGCATGGATGAAAACAAACCAGAGTTTGAAGGGTGGAGAATTACAACCTGAATATTATGCCTCGTATGCCAATTACTTTGTGAAATACATTAAAGCGTACGAAGCGGAAGGGATACCCATTGCCGCAGTAACTCCTCAAAACGAACCGTTGCATCACGTGGCCAACTACCCCTGTATGAGTATGTCGGCAGCACAACAACTGGATTTTGTANAAAATCATTTAGGGCCGGCTTTTCAAGCAGATGGGATTACGACCGGCATTATGTTGTATGATCACAATTGGGATAACACCGAATATGCAATTTCCATTCTGAACGATGCCGATGTTAGAAAATTTGTAGCGGGTACCGCGTTTCATGCGTATGCCGGTTCGGTTTCGGCAATGCGTACGGTACATCAGGCACATCCTGACAAAGCACTCTATTTTACAGAGATTTCAGGAGGGCGGTGGGCTACCAACTTTAGTGATAACCTGATGTGGAATCTTGAAAATATTTTTATTGGCACAATGAACAACTGGTCGAAGAATGCATTGTTATGGAACCTGGCCTTAGATCAGGAAGATGGCCCAACCAACAAGGGTTGCGATAATTGCCGTGGCGTGGTTACTATAGACAATGTAGCGGGTACCGTTACGAAAAACGAAGAGTTTTATGCATTAGCACACTTCAGCAAGTTTGTTAAACCAGGTGCTTTTAGGATTTCAAATGCTGAGATGCATACTAAGCAGTTTCACTATGTTGCCTTTATTAATCCGGATGGAAGTAAAGCGTTAATTGCTTCCAACAACGATCAAAGGCCTTTTACTNTTTCGGTGAAAGAAGGGGTTAATCAATTTTTATACACAATTCCCGCGAAGGCGGTTGTAACCTTGATGTGGTAACTTATATTATCGCCAATCCTATAAATATCAGGTTTAATATCAGGTAGGACCATAACACAACCTTAGAACCGAATTTATTAATCCTGATGGCNCGTTTCTTTTTGCCATTGTCGTAATAGCGCAAAGCAACAGCCGAAACCACCAGTGTTGCAAATATTCCCAGGAAGGTAAGGGTGTGTAATGTATCAACCAGCGTAAAGGCTGAGGTTTCGGGTAAAATAGAATCGATAATATATTTGTTACCAACGGTGGCGAACAACCCGCCCACAGGCAAACCAAAGCGGGGTTCGAGTTCCTGTACCTGAATGGTAAAACTGATAACAGAAATCAGAAAGGCAATATACATGCCGATGAATATTTTTAAAAAGAGGCCCCAGGCATTGCGTTCAATATCCATTTCGATTAAGAAGGCTGAAAAGTTTTGAAGATTCCGATTGGGTGCTGTATCACCGAAACCGGTTTCATAATCATTCAAAATAGTTGACACTCTAAAATTGGTAATATCCCAGCCGTCCAGGGCTTCTGCTTTATCATAAGTGCTGCCTTTAGTATCGGGTTTAAATACGAGGTCATTGTTATCAAACAAAGTGTTTTCAACCTGAACTTTCAAATGCTGTTTATCAAATGGGAAGTCAGCTACCTTCCAGCTCTCTTTCATGGTAGCCTTCATTTTCATAATGGCCCATGTCTTGTTATTAATACTATCAAGTATTATTTCAGGAGGGTCAATGGATTTTGCATTGGGAATATCCAATTGGGTAGAAAAATCAAAATCAGGATTATCGTACAAGAACCATAACCAGAAGCGCATGGTGTATTCCTTATCCCTAAAATTAATATCGTGTACACTAATTACATACGAGCCTACCGTAACGGTATCGGGCTGGGCTTGCGCTTTTGTNAGAGTGAGGGTGCTTATTAGAATTAAAACAGAAAGCGCGGAATGTAATTTCATAGAGCTGGCAATAGGCAATGACGAATGTAGGTAAAAATTATTTCTTCCTAAACGATAGAGGCCCCGGCAGCAAAGCGCATGTGTCTTTCCTGCCGGGTACCTTCAGCATGCACTATTCTTTCGGGTTTAGTACTTCATATTCACCTTTGTATCTTTTGGTTTTTCTTTGGGGTTCTTCACATAATTTTCCAGCCAGGTGTCCATTTCCCACAGGGTATGCAAAATACTTTCTTTGGCGGCATAACCATGACTTTCGTAAGGTAATACCACATACCGGGCGGTACCACCATGACCTTTAATAGCGTTGTAGAAGCGTTCGGTCTGAATTGGAAATGTGCCTGAGTTATTATCNNGGCTTCGCCATGGATAAACAAAATCGGTTCTTTCAACTTATCCGCATAAGAAAAAGGTGACATCGCGTAGTAAACTTCGGGTGCTTGCCAGTAGGTACGTTCTTCTGCCTGAAAACCAAAAGGGGTAAGCGTGCGGTTGTAAGCTCCGCTGCGCGCAATGCCGGCTTTAAAAATATCGGAGTGGGCTAACAGGTTGGCTGTCATAAAGGCACCATACGAGTGGCCACCTACTCCTACACGATTTGGATCAAGCACACCCATTGCCGATGCAAAATCAACAACCGCTTTTGCGCTTGCTACCAGCTGCGTAACGTAGGTGTCGTTGGGTTCTTTTTCTCCTTCGCCTACAATGGGCATGGAGGCATTATCTAATACGGCATAACCACGCATTACCCAATATATGGGGCCGCCCCAACTTAATCGTGTAAACGTATGAGGTGAACCTTTTACCTGGCCGGCTGTTGCGGCCGATTTAAACTCGCGGGGATACGCCCACATAAATCCGGGTAACGGGCCATCTTCTTTNTTATAGCCGGGTGGCAGGTATAAATCGGCTGTCAGTTCAATACCATCGGCACGTTTGTATTTCAATACCTGCTTGGTAACATCTTTAAGTTGTGGATAGGGATGCGGAAACGATGTAATCGTGTTGAGCTTGCCAGATCCCACCGTGCGCATGTAGTAATTCGGGTTTTCTGTATTGGATTCGCGCGAGGTAACAAATGTTCCTTTCTTCGAATCTAAAAANGTAATAAATGTTTCGTAGTAAGGTGCCGCACATTGCCAGAGACGTGTTTTCTTTCCCGTGTTCAAATCCATTTTATCCAGAAAGGGCAAATCACCGGCAGGCGAAGAACCAGCACCTGTTAAGAAAACGGTGTTGTTGCTAATCAGTAACACAGTTCGGCCATACTGATTGGGTGATGTAACCACATTTCCCGGATTGTTGTAGGCATCTTCGTAGTTGCGATCGAGTACTGTTTTCTTTACTGTTGTTGTTGGGTTAACCTGGTACACGCGTTCTTTGCGGGTGCTGGTCCATCGTTCATATACCCAGGCAACATTGTCATTACCCCAGGCAATCCGCGAAAAGCGTAACGGTAAACTAATCAACTCTTTTGGGTTGCCGCTGAAGGGATAATCCCATGTATAAACTTTATCGCGAATGTCAGCCTTTGCTTTCGGGTCGCCCCCATCTTGTGCATGAGCCCATACCAAAGTAGCCGGCTTATCGGCCCGCCAGGTATGGGCGCGTGGTTCGCGTTGGGTAGCATTGAAGCCTGTAGGGATGTAATCCAGCAAGGGNATTTTGGTAATCTCTTTAATAAGCTTACCATTCAAATCAACAACATTAACGGTTGCAGGGAATAAATAGGCTGGTACTAAGTATGAATAAGGCTTCTGAATAATTTCAGTAAGAATGAGTTTGCCATCGGGCGATGGAGTAAAGCCCGAATGAATGGCTTTTGTGTTGAGCGTTTTTTCAGAACCATTTATATTTTTCAGTATCAGATCTGATTGCGTGTAATAATCAAAAGCTGCTTCATCGTACGGGTTTTTTAGCAAATCCTGATAGGTGCGGGAAGGTGCTTTTTTACCAAGGTTTTCTTCAACCACCGGGCCTGTAGGTATTCTTGATTTTTCAGGAAGGGGTTTTAGATTTTCTGGTACTGCGGCAAACAAGATTTGCTGCGAATCAGAAAGCCAGGTGTAGCCACCCATTACGTTATTGATTTTACGTTCGGTAAGTTTTGAAGCAGTAAACGTATTTACATCAATCAACCATAATTCAATCTTGTCAATATCGTTCTGAAGAAATGCAATCTTCCTGCTATCGGGCGAAAATGAGATGTTACTGGCAAGCAGTGGATCAGGAAGGTTTTTGATGGTGAGTTCTTCGCCATTACTGAGTCGTTTTGCTTTTAAGCCGATGGTGTAGTTGCTGCGACTGGGGCCAAAATTTTGCGGATTGATGCGCAAACCACCAATGCGAAGCTCAGGCCTGGAAAGTTGCTCAATGGTTGGAAAATCCGACCGATCCAGCAACAACATCCATTGCTTATCGGGTGAAAATGAAACGAAAGGTGTTAATGGTGCCTCCAGCAATTTTGCAATTGCTTCTGGTGGGCGTTGGTAACCGAGATTTTCCTGCGCATAGGTGCTGCATGCTGTTAAAATGAGCAGATAGAGTATTTTTTCATAAGCGATTAATGTGAATAAGGCTGTTAATTTACTTTGCGTTGGGGGTTAATAACTTTAATTTTCTGCTAAGGCACGAATTTTGGATTTAACTGGCCGGATAAGCAAAAATCTTGGTAATTTTCGGAGATAAATACATGATTTTCAATTATGACTAATTTGCTGATCCTCACCCACTCAACATTACGGTATTTTATACTGGTGTTTTTGCTTATTCTGCTCTACCGCTCATTTCAAGGTTGGCAAAATAAAAATGCTTTTACGGGTACCGATAATAAAGTAAGTCTTTGGCTATTTATACTTACGCATTCGCAGTTGCTTATTGGTTTAATCCTTTATTTTATCAGCCCATTAGTAATTTTTGACGGTGCTTCTATGAAGAATGCAGTAGCACGTTATTGGTTGGTGGAACACATCAGCATGATGTTGATTGCAGTAGTTTTTATTACACTGGCTCGTACCACTTCAAAGAAAATGTCGGATGCAGTAGCGAAACACAAGCGCTTATTCATTTTTAACTTAATTGCATTACTTATTATACTGGGTGCCATTGCAATGAGTGGCCGTGGATTTTTCAGTTTTCCTGAGATTTAGTGGCGGTTGATTAAAACTTTGAAAATCGTAATTTCAAATACTTATGAAATACATTCTTGTTCTTGTTAGTTGGTTGGCTTGCTTGTCAGTTTGGGCACAGGAAATCAGCCCACGGTATGAATTAGTAAAGATGAATGATAAAATCAACACGCTTTACCACCAGGTTTCGCCAGTTATTTCAATAGACGGAACCAAACTATATTATTTTGTGAACAATCATCCACAAAACACATACGGTAAAGAAAACAGCCAGGACATTTGGGTTTCAACACTTGATGATAAGGGTGAGTGGTCGGAAGGGAAACGGTTGGGGCCTCCTCTTAACCAGAACCGATACAACCAGGTGTTTAATATATTGCCCGATGGTTCGTTATTAGTACGAGGCGGCCGTGCANAAAACTCAAAAGGATTTTCGATTGTAACANCCGGAGGCAGTTGGACTGAATTAAATATTCCGGGGTTCAACGATATGGATAAAGGAATTTTTAATGGGNGTACAATTTCTGCTGATGGCAACCATTTGGTTATTTATATGAGCGAGAAACAGGGAGATAAATTCAGCGACTTGTATATGTCCAATCAGACAAACGGCCAATGGAGCAAGCCGGTTAAGTTAAAAATCACCANNCCGGCCGATGAGTTTAGCCCATTTCTGGCACCCGATCAANAAACATTGTATTTCGCCAGCGACCGCTATCACAAAGACAAAGTAGGCGGAACGGATGTTTATAAAGTCACGCGTTTAGATGACACCTGGCTAAACTGGAGCGAACCGGTAAACCTGGGTAAACAGGTAAATACACCTGTGGCCGATGCATACTTTTCAATAGATACACACGGAAATATTTTTACTGCGCGGGCAGGGGCACGGATAGATGGTGGAAATTATGATTTGTTTGTTCTTAAGCCCCGTAACTTCAGAATTGTACTTACCGGAACCACCTATAATCAAAAGACAAATCTTACGGTACAATCGCTGGTAGATGTAAAACTGAAAGATCAACAACCGGTACATTTAAGAACAACACCCAATGGTGTTTTTGAAACGAGGGTTCCGGAAATTGACACATACACATTAGATGTAGCCGCAACAGGCTTTTTGCCATTTACGCAAACATACAAAGTGCCGCGTATTAACAGCGATACCACCATTCACGTTGATGTGTACCTAACCNCCTTAACCAAACAGCTTGTGTTAGCCGGTGATTTGATCGATAAANAANCCGATCAGAAAATTAATGTGGGCAAGGTTGATATTGTATATAAACCGGATCGTACGGTTAAGTATAACCTTGCGGTAACAACGGGTAAGTATCAGCAAAACATTACCGGTTTAGGTTGGTATTTATTTACCGCTTCCGCGGAAGGTTATCTAAATGCAACAGATAGTGTGCAGGTGGAAAGCGAAGAGATTACACCGGTTATTAAAAATCTTNTTCTGGCTCCCATTGAAGTTGGATTAACCGTTCGGTTGAAAAATATCTACTTCGATTATGATAAGACAACACTTAAGTCAGAGTCGTTTGTTGAACTGAACAAAGTAGTTGATTTTCTGAAACAGAATCCGTCCGTATCGATCGAAATCTCCGGCCATACCGATAGCCGTGGTTCTGATACCTATAACCAAAATCTTTCACAAGGCCGCTCGCAGGCAGTGGTTGATTATCTGGTTAGCCAGGGTATTGAGTCATACCGGTTAGAGGCACATGGTTATGGCGAATCGCGCCCGATTGATACCAACAATACCGAAGAAGGAATGGCTAATAATAGAAGAGTGGAATTTACGGTGTTGAAGATTTAATAGATTAAGTATTCAAAATTCAAAATGTTGGATTATGGATGTAATCTCAATCTTGAATCTTGAATGTTGAATTTTGAATTTTGATTCTTGAATGAATGGTTCAGCCAACCGAATCAAACTCTCTTTTACAATTCTGGCAGCGATACACTTTTTTAACCGGTAGAAACAACCCCATCAGAATTTCAGAGATCACGAAAGTGGTTATACTTTTGCGGCTGGGTTCATACACAATTTGAGATGACCGACATGCCGGGCACGTGCGAACTATCGCAACCTCTTCTTTCAGAATTTCTTTTACCTGCGCGTGGTCTTTTTCAAAAATATGTAACCGAATGCCTGGAAACACTTCGTTGCGGATAGGGTAGAGACCTACAAAATTTTCATCCGTCAANAAGCAAGGAATACCAAACGCATCCAATTTTGTTTTCACCAAATTGGCAGCCACTACGGTGTCGTAGGCATCAAATACAATTATTTTGTCGGCCGGTTCTTCCATTACAATTCATCAATTTAACAATCCCATTGCCCATTGTCTAATTTCCCAAAGAAAGATTCCAAAAAATCTAACTACCTTGTAACATCTATTCCCCCTGCCCGTCTTGCCCTTGAAACGATGATGCTCGAAGACTTTGAAAACCGGGTGCTGCCAACCAAAAACAAGCTTNTTCGCTTTGCGTTCAGGCTTTTGGGAAGCAGCGAAGAGGCCAAAGACGTAGTGCAGGAAGTGTTGATTAAGGTTTGGAATGGCCGCGAAAATTTAACGGCCATTCAGAATATTGAGGCCTGGTGTATGCGCATCACCAAAAACCTCGCCCTCGATCGGCTTCGCGCTCGCCAACGCAGGGCTACTAACCCGATAGAAGATGGAGCAGAAATCAGAAATGAAACGCTAACGCCTCATGAGAGGACAGAAATTCATGAGCACATGCAACGAATAACAGAAATGATAGCCGCGTTGCCTGAAAAGCAACGCCAGGTGATACACCTTCGCGATGTGGAGGGGTATAGCTACAACGAGATTTGTGAGATACTGGAACTGGATATGAACCAGGTANAAGTGAATTTATTTCGGGCACGAAATACCGTGCGCGAAAAGTTTGTAAAAATTAATGCCTATGGACTCTAAGCAAATACACCAGTTGCTGGAGAGGTATTGGAACTGCGAAACTTCGCTGGAGGAAGAACGTGCTTTGCGCGCATACTTCCGCGGGCAAGTGCCCGAAAATCTGGATGAAGTGGCTGGGTTGTTCCGATACTTTGAAAGTCAGCAACAAAAAGAAATAAGCAGCCGGGATTTTGATGCGCAGGTAAAGCAGCGAATCCGGCAACATCGCCCCAAAGGCAAAGTATTAAACCTGGCATTTGCCTTGCGTATTGCAGCCGGGTTGGTGGTGGTAATGGTAGCTGCCTACTTTGTACGACAGGAAATACGCAAGTCGTATCCGGCTGAAGTAGCTGATACCTATTCCGATCCACAACTGGCGCTGGAAGAAACCAAAAAGCGTTGATGATGCTTTCGAAAGGTTTTAATAAAGCAGAAAAAGAGGCGGGTAGATTAAAGGTATTTAACGAGGCCGAGCAAAAATTCAAAGTAAGCTTTTGGATGGTGATGAAACGAAAGGACAGATTTAAGCGACTTCAAAAGAAAAATGAACTCAAATAAACAGAACTGAAAAATTAAAAAAATAGGAATATGAAAAAGATAATAATTGGATTGATGGTGATGGCTGCTTCCGTAGCAGTACAGGCCCAGGATGCCGTTTCAAAATTTTTCACCAAGTACCAGAACGATGAATCGTTTAGCCAGGTAAACATCAGCAGCAAGATGTTTAGCCTGATGGCAAACCTGGATGTTGAAAATGCAGAAGATCAGGAAGTGGTGAACATGATCAGCAAAATAAAGGGCTTGCGCATATTGGCAAAGGAAGAAGCCCGCAACTCGCGCGAGTTGTACAAAGAAGCGTTGGGAATGATTCCGGTGAAGGATTTTGAAGAGCNNCTGATGACCGTGCGTGATAAGGATAAGGACATGAAGTTCTTCATCAAAGAAACGGGCGGTAAAATCAGTGAATTGCTAATGATTGCCGGTGGCAACGAGGAATTTATGGTGCTTAGCTTGTTTGGCGAGATCGATTTAAAGCAGGTTTCAAAAATCAGCAAGAAGATGAATATTGAGGGATTGGAAAACCTTGAAAACATCAAAGACAAAAAAATTAATTCTGGTCTGGTAGAAAAGGGATGCGCATGCATCCTTTTATTTTTAGTTACGTCCTAGTAGTATGGTTTTCAAGCGCACCCTTACACCAATCCATATGAAAATGAAATTGTTACTCGCCTTGTTATTTGTTACTGTTGGTTTGAGTGCTACCTGGGCACAAAGCCGCAGCTACAATGCACTAAAAGATAATTTCAAAGGCCAGCCTGATGTACACAGCTTTTCAGTAAACGGCTGGTTTGGCCGCATGATTCTGAATATGGCGGGTGAGGATGAGGTGCGCGATGCAATAAAGAATTTGAAGCAACTTAGGTTAATAACAATACCCCGAAATGAATTTGATAAGCGCAGCTTAACCGTAAATGGATTTAAGCGGTTAATGAGGCAAGATGGGTTTGAAAATCTTGCCCTTATAACCGACCAGGGCGAAACGGTTTCCATATTTGTGCAGGAAGGAAAAGCCAAAAACAACAACCGGTACCTGATGCTGATTGAAGAGTCGTTTGAAATTGTAGCGATCGAATTAACCGGCTACATCGATCCGGCCAAACTGGTGCCTTCCGGAAATTCTAAGATTGTACTCAATAACTGAGCAGGATTAGGTTGGATCGTTAAGAAACAAGTATTAAACAGATGAAAATTTTTGCTTCACTTTTATTTCTGCTTGCAACTGGTTTTGCATCCGCTCAAACTAAAACCACCCAGGCATTGGATAAAAATACGNAGGGCCTCTCGTTATTCTTTTACCGCAATACATTGCGTATGCTTAATCAGAAAGACGACCCTGCTTTTGATGAGCTGATTAAAGACATTGAAAAGATGCGCTTTATGATGATCAATAAAGCAGATTCGAAATTTACCGATGCGGATTACAAAAAATTGCTTGAGGGTTACAAAGGTGAAGCATACGAAGAGATGATGAGTGGCAGAGCCGATGGCCGTACCTTTACAGTGTACCTGCACGAAACCAATGGCAATGTAAAAGGTACCGTTATCCTCGCAAAGGACGATGAATCGGTTATGGTACTTGACATTTTGGGTAAGATCGCTTTAAATAAAGTGCCGGAGTTTNTTAGTGCCATCGATAACAGCACAGATATCGGAACAAAGATTAAAGACTTTATGAACGATGGTGATAAAAGCAGAGAGAAAGAAAAACAAGGCAAGCCGAACAACGACAATTAACCAACACAAATTTGGAAACGGTATTATCTGTTAACAAGCTCACCAAAAATTTTGGAAAGCTCTGTGCTGTTAACCAACTCGATCTGGAAGTAAAACGCGGCCAGGTGTTTGGTATGCTTGGCCCTAATGGCAGTGGTAAAACCACTACGCTCGGTATGTTAATGGGTGTAATTAATCCTACTGCGGGAAGTTTTAGTTGGTTTGGCGAGCCGGCCACACACCAAACCCGTAAGAGGATTGGTGCGGTGCTGGAGCATCCTATTNTTTATCCGTACCTGAGCGGCCAGAAAAACCTGGAATTAAATGCGATGATAAAAAATGCGGATCCAGGCAATATCGCCAAAGTGTTGGATATTGTAGAACTCACCGCGCGTAAAGATGATAAATATAAGACGTACTCACTGGGCATGAAGCAACGGTTGGCCATTGCCTCGGCATTGGTGAGCGATCCGATTATCTTAATTCTGGATGAGCCCACCAATGGGTTGGATCCTATGGGAATTGCGGAGATTCGGGAAATCATTAAACGAATTGCCAACGATGGCAAAACTATTATTCTGGCCAGCCACTTGTTGGATGAAGTGCAANAAGTATGCACCCACTTTGCGGTGTTGAAGCGGGGCAACCTCATGCACATCGGCCCGGTTGATGACGTGGGGAAAGGCGAGGAGATTGTAGAAGTACAGGCCTATCACGATGATTTGGGAGTTTTGCTGCAGGAGTTTGCGGGTAGTGCCACAATAAAGAAAGAGAGCGGAGTCTATCAGGTAATGATGAAGGATGGATTTCACAGCAAAGACCTGAATCGGTTTTTGTTTGATAAAGGAATTGTGGCCTCCCACCTGGCTACGCGCAAANAGAGTTTAGAGAAACAGTTTCTTGAAATTCTGGCAGACGCCAAATAGAATTTGAATTCAAGATTTTAGATTCAAAATTTTAGAAAGCCCTGAATTAAAAACCTTGAATCTTGAATCTTGAATTTTGAATTTTTGAATCTTGAATCTTGAATTTTGAATCGAACATGTTACACCTGCTTCAAATAGATTTANAANAAATGACCAGCTACAGAACCTTTTGGGTTATCTGTGGCTTGTATTTTCTAACCCTCGGGTTTACCACGGCCAGTGGCATGGAGATATTAAAATGGATTGCCAATAAAAGTTCAGAGTTTGGAGCTTCCATTAATATTAACCGCATTCCATTGTATCACTTTCCCGATATCTGGCAAAATCTGATTTGGATAAGTGGTTTGTTTAAAATTGTGCTGGCGGTAATGGTGGTTATTTCTATCACCAACGAGTATCAATACCGTACGCTTCGCCAGAATGTGATTGATGGGTTGAGCCGATGGGAATTTCTGCAATCTAAAATTCTTACCAACGTATTGCTCAGTTTAGTAAGTGTGGCCATGATTTTGTCCATTACCCTGCTTACGGGATTTATTTATACCCCAAAAATAGAATGGGATNTTTTCTTTTTCGGGGCTGAATTCTTTNTAGCCTACTTCATAGAAGTATTTGCCTTTCTTTCGTATGCCTTAATGTTGGGTGTGTTGGTGCAGCGTTCCGGTTTAACAATAGTGCTGCTCATGCTATCGCACATGATTGAAGCCATTATTAAAGTAAACCTGTTCAGAGAAAGTTGGTCAGCCCAGATGGGTTGGTTGCAACAATTTTTCCCGCTGGAGTCCATCACCAACCTGGTTCCGCTTCCGTTTGCCCGCTATGCGCTGCAGGAGATTCAGGACTACGTTTCTATTCCTGCGCTGCTGATTGCGTTTGGCTGGACAGTACTGTTTAATTACTTCTCCTACCTAAAACTCAAGAAATCGGATATCTGAATCAGATCAGTTTTTTTACAAAGTGTAAGCTGGTTTGGGTGTAGCCCCGTTGTTTGTAAAACTGATGGGTTTCGGTACGCCTGTTATTACTGTTAAGTTCAATTTTTACACAATGCTGACCGGCTAAGTATTGTTCGGCATAGTGAAGCAATTGCGTTCCAATACCGGTGCCACGAACTGCTTCATCTACACAAAAAGACATGATGCGGCCAATCAGCCCACCCGTGTGCAGGTACGTGTAAGTGTGCACGGCAATAAATCCGGCAATTTGCTGATCGGCTTCTGCCACAAAAATTTTATATCCCGGCCGTTGGTTTTCTTCGATGCGTTGCGCTACGGCCTCCACCTCGTCCGGATAGCCCAACTGATTCAGGAGCCGGGTTATGGATGGGGCATGCCCGGTAGTGGCTTCTAAGATTTGCGCATTCACCTTGCGAAGGTAAGCAGGAGTAGTACTTTTGTTAAAAATAATTTTGTGGACGCTGCAAAAATTTTAGGATTAGTTGCCGGGTTTCTAACAACCATTGCTTTCGTACCCCAGGTAGTAAAGACATGGCGTACAAAATCGGCCCGCGATCTTTCGCTGGTTATGTTTTTGCTTTTTTGTTCCGGTGTTNTTTTGTGGACGATTTATGGTTTCATGATTGATGAACTTCCGGTAATTCTCTGGAACATCATCACCCTGCTGTTAGCATTGGTTATCCTGTTCTTTAAAATACGGTTTAAAGAATAACTAATCCACAATGGCCTGGTAGGTGGCAATCTTAAACTTGTCGCCAATACTCCACACGGGCGAGTTGTACATGTTGGTGAAAATGAGCCCCACTAATTTTTCTTTCGGATCGGCCCAATAGTGTGTATTGAAGGCACCGCCCCACGAAAAACTTCCAACAGAATAAATAGATTGATGATCGTTGGCCAGCGTTTCCAAACCAAACCCTAAGCCCATTTGGTTGGTAAGGGGTGGTTGCACCTGGTTGGTGAGCATGAGTTCAATAGTTTTGCGACTGAGTAAGCGCTTGCCGTTGTAAACACCGTTATTTAAAAATAACTGCAAAAATTTTGCATAATCTTCTACGGTTGAAGACAATCCGGCACCACCGGAATAATACGTACCGGCAAGCGTGGGATATTGTGGTGTAACCCCATCGTAAATTTTGCCGGCAGGTTGTGCAAGTTTGCCATCGCGGGTTTCATAGAGTGTAACCAACCGGTTGTGTTTTTCTGCAGGAAGATAGAAGTAAGTATCGTTCATGCCGAGCGGAGAAAATATTCTGGTTTTAAANAACTGATCCAACGACATACCCGACCAGATTTCAACCAGGTATCCCAGCACATCGGTATTCAATCCATACGTGTAGCGTTCGCCCGGGTGGTGTTTCAGCGGTAGCTTTGCTAAGATTTTCATTTTGTCGGCCAGTAAACCCTGGTGGTTGCCAATGCCGCTGGGCACGCCCGCTTTCGCGAAGATGGCTCTCAACTCCTTGCTGCCAATGCCGGCATAGTCAATACCCGATGTATGGGTTAACAATTGCCGGATGGTGGGTTCGCTTTTGGCTGGCTCGGTAAAATAACTTGAATCCTTTTCATTAAAGTTTACCAACACGCGCGGGTTTTTAAATTCCGGAATGTATTTCGATACAGGTTCGTCCAATAAAAATTTACCTTCTTCAAAACACATCATTGCGGCCAGGCTGGTAATGGCCTTTGATTGGGAGGCAATTCGAAAAATATCGTTGGGTTTTAAGGGGGTTTTGTTTTCAAGATTGCTGTAACCGTATGCTTTGAGGTAAACAATTTTTCCATGGCGCGCAATCAGCACAACTGCTCCGGGAATTTGCCCNTGTGATAGAAAGCCGTTAACCATCTGATCAACGCGTTGTAACCGTTCAGCCGACATCCCGGCTTGTTCGGGTTTGGCAGAAATTAATGTTTGTGCCTGTACACTACTTATAAGCAACAAAAGGCTTGCAACAATTAATGATTTCATATCAGAAGTTTATAAATCTCAAATCTTAAATTTTGAATCTTGAGTCTTGAATAATTTTTAATTTCTAAAGTCCCTTCACACTAAACCCACCATCTACTGCAATGTTTTGCCCGGTTATATAACTGCTTTTATCCATAGCCAGGTAGGCGGCCAGGCTTGCCACTTCTTCGGGTTTACCTACGCGGCCCATCGGGGTTCGATCAAGAATTTTTGTAAGTTTTTCAGAGTTGGAAAGTACAGGCTCGCTTAATTGTGTTTCAATATACCAGGGTGAGATGGCGTTTACGCGAATATGATCAGCACACCATTCGGCAGCCAAATGTTTGGTGAATTGAATGATAGCAGCTTTCGTCATACCGTAAGGGGGNCCGCTTTGAACATCCACACTTCCGGCCACCGATGCCATATTGATCACACTTGCGTTTCCGGATTTTTGCAAGAGCGGATAGCAGGCGTGTGTCAGTTGCATCATGCTGAACAAATTACTTTCAAACAGTTGCCGTATTTCAGTTTCAGAATACTCTACGAATTTTTTGCGCAGGTTTGTGCCCACGTTGTTTACCAGTACATCCAGCTTGCCCCAGTTTTCTGATATTTTATTTACCAGGTCGTTACGAAACGTAGTGTTGTCCAGGTCGCCCTCGTACATAAACAAATTGGCCGAGTTTTTNACTTTACCATGAATGGCTTTCATGTTGCGCGCCACTACTAAAACTTCGGCACCGAGTTCCAGAAATTCGCGCGTAATAGCCAGGCCAATGCCTTTGGTGCCGCCCGTAACTAAAATTTTTTTNCCTTGAAGGGTCCAGGCTCATTGAGGTCGAGATTTAGTTGATTCACCTTTTACCACCAAAAGATACCAGTTATTTTCTAAAGGCAAATAGCCTTGTTCGTAGCAAAAGTTGTAAACAGAGCCATCTTTGGTTTTGTATTGGCTTGTAAAATAATTAAAGTCAAAGCCTTTTTCGTTCAGCTTATCGCGGTTGACTTTGGTTTTACCGGTGGTATTTAATTCCAACAGTACCCTGCGGTTTTTGCGCAAAACGTTGGTTACATTGTTCATGTAGGCTGTCTCGTCCCGGTTCAATTTGTTATTGTACGAAACACGGCACTGATCGGAGCAAAATTTNTTGTCGGCCCGGCCTGAAATTTTTCCACCGCACTCCAAACATACCTTTTCTGCTGTTTTTGCCATGATTTAAGGGTTTTTGATGGTTTTGCTAGCCGTTTATAAACGTTTATAAACGAATATAAACGAAACTAATTGATTAATAAACGACTAACATTTGGCGGCCACCACACCTTTGCATCATCAAATCGGAACAAATCCGGTTGAAGGTTCAGAAAAATAAATGTTTAACAATTAAATACTACAATTATGACAAGTGTAAGAAACAGCGTGAAGTTAATCGGACGGTTAGGTAAAGACCCCGAAGTAAAAAGTTTTGGAAACAACCAAAAGGCTTCGTTTAGTATTGCCACTACCGACAGTTACAAAAATGCCAAAGGCGAAAAAGTGGAAGACACGCAATGGCACAATGTGGTGATTTGGGGAAAGCTGGCCGAAGTAGCAGGCCAGTACTTAAAGAAAGGTGCGGAGGTAGCCGTGGCAGGTAAACTAACCCACCGTATGTATGAAACGGATAAAGGTGAGAAACGCTACATTACCGAAATTAATGTGAGCGACCTGGCCATGCTGGGCAGCAAACAGAAGTAATTTTTGTTGGTTTGGTTTAGGAAAGGCCACGCGATGAGCGTGGCTTTTGCTTGTACAAACCATTTAATGAATGGTTATGAAAATCGGAAGCAGGTGAACGCCAAGGCCTGCCGATATGAACCAGGATCCAAAAGCCGCTCATGTATTGGGCGCAACAGCACGCCAGACTCTGCGTTAATAACCCAACGGTTTCATTATTTTTACGCTGATGAGTTTTAACTACCCGCAGTTTCTTTGGGCGCTTGCTGCGCTGGCCATACCCATCATCATTCACCTGTTTAATTTCAGACGCACCACCCGCATTNTTTTCTCCAACACCCGCTTTCTAAGGCAGGTACAGCAGGAGACCACACAAAAACGCAGACTGAAGCGCTACCTCATACTCGCATCGCGGTTGTTGTTCTTGTTTTTCTTAGTACTGGCGTTTGCGCAACCGTTTTTGCCCGCTCGCGAGCAACTCACTTCGCAGCATAACCTGGTTATCTACCTCGATAACTCGTACAGCATGTCGGCCCCCGTGCAGGAAAAGACCCGTGGGTTGGATGCAGCCATTGCCTACGTGCGCGAAATTGCCGAACTGTTTCCGGCCGAAACCCGGTTTAAATTAATCACGAACGATTTTGCCCCGTTCTCTAATTCATTCAAATCAAAAGCAGAAATACTTGACCAGCTTTCGCAAATCCGGTTTTCATCTACCGCGCGCACAGCATCTGAAATTATTAAACGGATTGGCGATGCAAACAATACCGTATTCTGGATTTCGGATTTTCAGCAATCCACTTTTGGCGAACCGCTTGTTCTTGATTCGGCCTGGAATATAAGACTGGTGCCGGTAGCCTTCAATGCCATCTCCAATGTGTATGTGGATTCGGTTTATCTCACCAACCCGTTTATTATTGGTGGCNGAAAAAATTCTATACAAGTTCGCTTGCACAACAGCGGCCCGAAACCAATCGAAGGCCTTGTATCGCGCTTAAGTATTAATGGTGTGCAGGCGGCTACTTCATCCATTACCATACAGCCAAATAGCTCAGCCGAAACTTCGTTCGATCTCTCCCGCGGGTTGCAAGGCAACAACAAAGCAGTTTTCAGCTTCAGCGATTTTCCGGTAAGTTTCGATAATGAGTTTTTCTTTACTCTGAATTATGCCGGTCGCCTGCGGGTGGTTGAGCTTAAATCGCAACAAGGTATTACCCACGTTGAGCAGGTGTATGGCAACAAACAACTGTTCGACCTGAAAAGCTATACCACAGCGAATGTAGATTACAGCGCTTTCGCGGATGCAAACCTGCTCGTGCTTAATGGAATTAATCAAATTGATCAGCCATTGGGAACAGCCTTGCGCCAGTATTTAGATAACCAGGGTGTGTTGCTGGTGTTTCCGGGCATCGAACCCGATGTAAAATCGTATCAGAATTTACTGGCACTTCCCATGCTTACCAAAACAAATGGAGGCATTTCTATGCCAATGAATAAACCCGATTTCAGCAATCCGTTTTTTGAAAACGTGTTTGAAGAAAGATCGGCTGCCATGGCAATGCCCAGCGCACAAAAAATATGGGATTGGGGTCCCGATCGTTCGGCCATTCTTAGTTTTCAGAACGGCCAACCTTACTTGTCGAAGTTAAATAACATCTTTATCGCGGCAAGCGGCCTTAGTACCGATGCATCCGATTTTGCAACGCATGCGTTGTTTGTGCCGGTAATGTATCGCGTGGCAGCAACCGGCAACCGGCAAGACAATAAACCCTATCACTACCTGTCGAGCGGATTGGTTTCTGTTGCGGCCGACAGTTTAGTAGGCGAGGAGCCCGTGCGCATGCTTGGCGAGCAGGAAATTGTACCTGCCCAGCGCAAAGCCGGAAACAAAGTATTGCTGGAGTTGCCACGGTATGCTGTANACTCCGGGTTTTATTACGTAACCCATCAGCACGATACCCTCGAACTGGTTGCCTTTAACCTTGAGAAGAAGGAATCGGAGTTGGTGGCTTTTACCGAAGCCGAAATTCAAACCGCTTTTGGCGGCAGCCGGGTTTCTGTATTTGATGCCGATAGCCCCGAGGCTTTCAGTATCGAAATAAAAGCAAGATATTTGGGAACTCCTTTATGGAAGTATGCCTTGGTACTGGCATTGGNNTTTTTGTTGGTGGAGGTGCTTTTAATTAGGTTTTTAAAGTAATTTTGAATCAGAAATGTCAACCGGAAATCTTAACGGAAGAAATCAAAAAATCACCAGAATCCATTCTGAATGAGTTGTACGATTTTTGATGTTTCTTAAACAAAAAGAGGGTAAGGCTAATGATAAACTATTTACCCATCTCGCCTCAGAAAAGTTCTTTCCCGTGATTGGGAATCACCCGAAGATGATGAAGCATGGAAGAATTTGTGAAAGGTGATATTGTTGTAATTCCTTTTCCTTTCTCAAATTTATCTTCTTTGAAACGCAGACCAGCTTTAGTGTTAGTTAATTTGCCTGGACCTGATGTCATCCTATGTCAGATTACCAGCAAACTAAGAAAAGACGAATACTCGATCTCACTTAATCGATCCGATTTTAAAATCGGTGAATTGCTTGTTGAAAGTTGTATTCGTGTGGATAGAATTTTTACTGTAGAAAAATCGCTAGTGCTGTATAAAGTGGGTAGTTTGCAACAAGCTAAAATGAACATTGTACTTAAATACATTAACATCATGTTCAATAGTTAGTATGAAAATCCTGATCCAATCTGCCAGAATAATTTCAAAAGGTTCGCCCTTTCATCTTAAAAGCCGCAATGTGTTGCTCAACAATGGTCGTATTGCTGAGATAGGCGATAAGAATTATTCGGCTGATAAAGTAATTGACGCAAGCGGAATGGTTCTTTCACCCGGTTGGGTAGATATAGGTGCAAGCGTGGGCGATCCGGGTCACGAACAANAAGAAGATTTACAATCGCTGGCCAAAGCGGCAGCAGCCGGGNGCTTTACGGAAGTAGCTGTATTACCTAATACACAACCGGCTATACAAAGCAAAAACGAAATCAGTTACCTCACCGCCAATAACAACAACCGGTTGGTTCAGNCGCATGCGCTTGCCGCGGTAACCAAAAATTGCAAAGGCGAAGAACTTACCGAGATGATCGACTTGCACCAGGCCGGTGCCGTTGCCTTTACGGATGGGTTAAAACCCGTTTGGCATACCGACATTNTTNTAAAGTCGCTGCAATACCTGCAAAAAGTTGAGGGCTTGCTGATCGACCATCCGGAAGACAACTGGTTGAACTTATTTGGCCAGATGCACGAAGGGNCCCAAAGCACCATGCTTGGATTAAAAGGAATGCCGCGCATTGCCGAAGAAGTGGCCATTAGTAAAAACCTGGAGTTGTTAACGTATGCCGGTGGTCGCTTGCATTTAAGTAAACTTTCTACTGCCAAGTCGATAGAACTGGTTCGGGCAGCAAAGAAANAAGGATTACAACTTACGTGCGATGTTGCGGCCTATCAGCCGCTGCTTACCGATGCGCTGCTGGTTGATTTTGATACGAGCTACAAAGTGAATCCGCCCCTGCGCGAAAAGGCCGATCAGGACGCATTACTGAAAGGATTAAAAGATGGCACCATCGATGTGCTGGTGAGCAACCACACCNCCCACGATGATGAAAGCAAGTTTCTGGAATTTGATCAGGCTGAGTTTGGGTTAATCAACCTGCAAACATTTGCTTCGCAGCTTGCTGCTTTGGCCGAAGAAATAGAAATGGCCGATTTGATTGAAAAAATTACGGAGACCCCGCGCAGGTTATTAAAACTTGACCCGGTAGTAATTGATGTGGATACCCGCGCCAACCTAACTTTATTCGATCCAAATTGCGAGTGGACATTCAGCGCTGATCTGAATCTTTCAAAATCTAAAAACTCACCCTGGCNNTGGGCCAAAAGTTGAGGGCGGGCCGTTGCGGTGTTTAATAATTCAAAGCAGAGTATTGATGTTTGAGCGAGTTCCGCGGCTGGTATTTATTGCCGTGCGCAACGGCATTCTTGCTGGCGTGCTGGGTATTGTGTTTTTAGTTGTATTGTACTACATCGGCCGGCATCCGTTTCTTTTTCCAATCTATTTTGATTTTCGCATTATAATGCTGAGTGTATTCGTGGTAGTAACTCTGAAAGAACTGCGCGATGATCATCAGCAAGGAGTACTATCGTTTGGACAGGCAATGATTTGTGCCTTTNTGTTTACGCTTGTGTTTGCCGTGCTGGTAATGGCTTTTGTGTGGATTNTTTCAATGCTGAACTCCGCTTTTGTTACCGATTACATCAATTTAATGACTGCCCAGCTTCGTACACTGGATGCCGCTGTTATTGAACAAATAGGAAAAGATGCATATGAACGTAATTTGGCGGCCCTTCCGGCTACTAATGGGNGTACACTGGCTTTCGACTATTTTATCAAAAGCCTGTTGATCAGCTNNTTTGTAAGCCTGATAATATCTGTAATTTTGAGACGTCAACCCAAAATTTAACTTATGGAAGAGAAAATAGAGACCCCATCTGTGATGTCAATATCACTTAAGTACGGAGCAATCTCAGGGTTAATTTCAATTTTTTTGTCCTTGGTCAGGATAATCGGTTTTCAGGCAAATCCAATGGAGAGAGACTGGAAAATGAGTTTGTTGAGTGGTGTAATTGGCATTACCATTATTGTGCTGGCTCATCGTGAGTACAAGCAGACTGGAGATGGTTTTATGAGTTACGGTAAAGGATTTGGTGTTGGATTTTTAACAACCCTCTTTTCGTTTATCTTGAGCACAATATTTTTGTTTGTTTATTTATTTGTTATCGATCCAGCTATTTATCAGGAAATTTGGGTAAAAGCTGAGGAGCAAATGCGGGATCAGGGTCAAAGTGAAGAAGCAATAGAAATGGGCATGAAGATGGGAAGGATTTTTATGTGGGTTGGAATTGCATTTGTAGGTTTGCTCATGAGTGCTATACTCGGTGCAATAGTGCCCATCTTTACACAAAAGAGTAACCCTGAGCCAAATTTCTAATGGTGAATATCTCGGTAGTTATCCCTGCCAAAGATGAGCAGGAGTCTATTCCGGAACTAAGCCAATGGATTAGCCGTGTGATGCAAACACACGGCTTTTCTTATGAAGTTATTTTTGTGGATGACGGCAGCACGGATAACACCTGGAATGAGATTCAGAAAATAGGTACAATCAACCCGGCTTTTAAAGGCATCAAATTCAATCGCAATTTTGGCAAGTCGGCTGCGCTGCATACAGCCTTTAAGCTGACACAAGGCGAGGTGGTAATTACCATGGATGCCGACCTGCAGGATAGTCCCGATGAAATACCCGAACTGTATCAATTAATTAAGCAGGATGGCTACCACCTGGTAAGCGGGTGGAAANAAAAGCGGCACGATCCTATTTCAAAAACAATTCCTTCCAGGTTTNTTAATTTGGTTACCCGCAAAATCTCGGGTATTAAGTTGCACGATTTTAATTGTGGCCTGAAGGCGTATCAACAGGCAGTTGTTAAAAACATTTCGGTATATGGCGAAATGCACCGCTACATACCCGTAATAGCCAAGTGGGCGGGCTTTACCAAAATAACTGAAAAAGTAGTGGAGCACCGCGAGCGCAAATACGGCCACAGCAAGTTTGGCTGGGAACGTTTTGTGCGTGGCTTTCTCGATTTACTTTCTATCACTTTTATCGGCAGGTTTGCCCAACGGCCCATGCATNTTNTTGGGGCATGGGGTATTGTTTCTTTTCTGATTGGCTTTGGGTTTACCGTTAAGATTCTCTATGATAAAATCGACTCGGTTTTTATTTCAAAAATTCCGCTTAAGCGCGATGTTACCGAGCAACCCATTNTTTTTCTGGCACTGGTAGCACTGGTGGTGGGGGTGCAGCTATTTTTAACTGGTNTTTTGGCCGAGTTGTTGGCGCGTCAATCGGTATCTTCCAGGAAGTATTTGGTAATTGATCAGGTTGGAATGAAAGAAGTTGAAAGTGCTAAAGTTAAAAGTTTGAAGTTTGAAGTATAAAGTTGAAAGTTCTTGGGTTTTAGACTCACACTTTCAACTTTATACTTTCCTACTTTTAACTTTTTCTTATTTCTCATCCTCGTTATTTAAAATCACATTGTGTTTTACACAAGCCGAGTCCAGGTCGGCACGCCATAATTTTAACATGGCACGGCCTTCAGCCAAATCTTCGTTGGCCTGTGTAATGATGGTCGTATCTTGTTTTTCTATAGCTTCGAGAATTAATTTAAAACCNCCTAACTGGTTGGCTGCTGCGTGTACGTATTCCTTGTGTAATGCGGCTACTTCTTCGGTAGCGGGGTTTATGCTTTTAAGNATGGAGTAAAACTCTTCGTATTTAGGAATTACCGTTTCGGTTATGGTGTAATACATAATAGAATCGTTCTGGTAATTTTCGCCACTGATGCTGGCATAGGCGGTTACGGCCTCGCTTTCTAAAGTGGCCACTTTTGGCATTTCCACATTAATGTAGTTGAGCAGGTCTTGCTGCACCGGGTTAGGGCTGCATTGAAGCAGTACCAATAGGGCGAGGTAAGGAAGTTTTCTCATTTGTTTACAGGTTAGGATTGAGGATTTTTGGTTTCAGGTACTTAAAGGTATCAAAATCGCACCTTCTAAGAACTATTTTTCTGTTACATTTGTAACCCGATTGCGTTCTTTGAAACTGATTTGCGGCAGGGATTGAGGCAGTTTGTTTGAGCCCGAGAGGGCATGTGGGTTGGACTGGCGAGTGCCGAAAGCCCGGTTTAGCCGCCCCAAAAACAATCCGAAATTTTGAATTTCTACTTCAAAATTTTTCCGGGGCTGACCGGTTTTGACAGGATGTGTGGGGGTGTATGCCAGCATGCAGGCTCGTGGAATGAGAGCCTTAAAAGATAGTTCCGACAATTTAAGTGGCGAGAATAACTACGCCATGGCTGCTTAATCTAAACTGAGTTTAGGTTTGCTTATTCGCTGATAAGATCGGTGGAGGCCATCATCGCCCGGTGCTCTGTTTTGCGGTGCCGGATTAGCGGTGTCGATAGCATAAACTGGACTTGCATTATGGTTACGTAATGTGGTTGAGACAACAGTAACTAAGGAAATGTTTGGCCGTTGCCTGCCTTGCAGTTCCCGACAATCAAAGCGCAACTAAGCATGTAGAACGTACACGTTCATCTTCTCTGGACCAGGGTTCGATTCCCTGCAGGCTCCACTCCTCTGGAGTTTCGGCAGGCAAGCCTGCAGTTCCACTCTTTGGAGTTGCGGCAGACAAAGCCCGCAGGCCAAAGAATATTTTTGGTTCCGTAGCACTCCCGACAATTATCGGGAGGATAGTATTTCATCCCGATGGCTATCGGGACGATTCTGAAGATGCAGGTTCGATTCCAGCCGGGATCCAGGTAACAGGCTAGCAAACAGATTCTCAGGTGGAGAATCTATGATTATAAACATTTTTGGTTCCGTAGTACAATGGATAGTATTTCATCCCGATGGCTATCGGGACGATTCTGAAGATGGAGGTTCGATTCCAGCCGGGATCCAGGTAACAGGCTAGCAAACAGATTCTCAGGTGGAGAATCTATGATTATAAACATTTTTGGTTCCGTAGTACAGTGGATAGTATTTCATCCCGATGGCTATCGGGACGATTCTGAAGATGGAGGTTCGATTCCAGCCGGGATCCAGGTAACAGGCTAGCAAACAGATTCTCAGGTGGAGAATCTATGATTATAAACATTTTTGGTTCCGTAGTACAATGGATAGTATTTCAGATTCCGATTCTGAAGATGCAGGTTCGATTCCTGCCGGGACTACTGACTCTTGCTAAGGCTTTGCAACTTCCACGCGTTTCAAATCCAGATCATGAAAGTCGAAACTGAAATCGATGTTGGGTGAGATTCCGCGCATTTTAATACCAACCGCCTTTCCTTCTTCATCCAGTGTAAAGGTCGCAAACGCATCGCATTCCATATCGCGGTACTCCCACCGTATGGCAAACGTATTGGCTTTGTAGTACAACATTTTACCATTGAGCTTGGGCGAGCGGAGGGAAGTAAACCAAAGTTGTCCGTCTTTGAGCGTAATGCGACAATCGCCAAACCAGTTGTCGCGATACATGCCGGTAAAATTTTCAAGGTTCAAATGTTTGGAACTGGCATTCTTCACCGTGTTCCATACAGCCGTAGTAACCGAGTCGCCCGCATTTTCTCTTGCCTGAATACTTTTTGCGGCCTGCGTAATCCGGTCAACCGGTTTTAATCCCATATACGAATCAATGATGGAGCGGGAAATGGTTTGAAAACTGTACCCGCCCGGATCGGTATTGGTAAGCACCACCACGCCCACGTTCAGTTCTGGCACAAGGGTGGTTTTGGAAAGCATGCCGGGCAACCCTCCCGTATGGCTGAATACGATATACCCGTTTTGATCGCTAACACCCCAGCCCAAACCATAGGCATTGAGGTGTGTTCTTGTTTGAGGATCTGGTTTTGCGTTGAACCCAATGAAGGTATGTGGTCGCAACATTTCACGATGATTTTTNGCGGAGATCAATGGTTGGCTGTTTCCATATTTCCCGTCATTCAAATGCATGATCATCCATTTCGATAAATCGCTTACGCTGGCATAAATGCCGCCTGCCGCTCCAATCGTTTCATCGGATTTTGTGTAGGTTTCAATCTGGTTCAACGTACCCTTGCTTACTACATGAGGCTGCGCAATATTTTTACTGTCTTTAATTCTTTGATAAACACCGGCCGATCGATTCATACCCAGCGGTTGCATGATGCGCTTCTCTACAAACTCGGCCCACGGGATACCACTTACACGCGCCACCACTTCACCGGCTACCACGTAGAGGAGGTTATCGTAATCGTACCTGGTGCGGAAGGCTGAGGTGGGCTTTTGGTATTGAAAGCTTTTCAGAACATCTTTTACCGTAAAATCACTGCCATCGGGAAAAAACATGAGATCGCCTGCGCCCAAACCCAACCCGCTGCGGTGTGTTAACAAATCCTGTATGTTGAAGGTAGCGGTAACGTACGGGTTGTACATTTTAAATTCGGGAATGTAATCCACCACGGGGTCTTGCCAGTTCAACTTTCCTTCATCTACCAGTATGGCCAGGGCAGCCGTGGTAAAGGCTTTTGAGTTGGAAGCTATGGCGAAGAGTGTGTGCTCGTTAACTTTTTCGTTGGTTTTAACGGAGGTTACACCATAGCCTTTTGCGTGCACCACTTTACCGTCTTTCACTACGGCTACGGCAATACCAGCTTGCGGCATGGTAGCCATGGTTTTAGCAACCAGCGAATCAATTTGTTTTGATTGGAGGGGTTGGGCCTGGATTGANGGATGCAGGCATACGACCAGCACCACATATAGGATTTTGAAGGGCTTCATGCAAAGATTTTTAGAAGGATTAAGGTAGATAAAATTTTGTAAGATGCAGCGGCATTTCCTTTATTGTATTGCTTAGTGCAAGCGCCTTGTTCTTGTACAACGGCAATTCGCCTTTACCCTTTGTATTTTTAAGCTTATCGCGCAAAGTTTTTCTGTCAATTCCCAAACTGATGGCGGTTTGCGATATATTGTTTTGGTTGGCGGCTAAGGCATCGAGAATATATTCGCGCTCAACATCTTCCAGTTTTCGGTCGAGGCCTTTTGAGCGCGAGGCAGAAAACCTGAATGCTTCGGGTAAATCGGGGGTGTCAATGGAATCATCTTCGGCCATGATGGTAAGCCGGTGCACCAGATTCTGAAGCTCCCGCACATTTCCAGGCCACGCATAGTCCTTAAGTGCTTTAAGCGCTCTGGGAGTAAAGTGCATAGAAGGCTTGCTCAGTTCGCGAACGTATTTTTCCAGAAAGAAATCAATCAGTTGAAGAATGTCGTTTCCTCGGTCCCGCAAGGGNGGTAGGTCGATGGAAATTATATTGAGGCGATAGAACAGGTCTTCACGAAACAACCCTTTCTTAACCAATTGCATTAAGTCAACATTTGTGGCAGCTACTATGCGTACGTTTACTTTAATTGGTTTNTTNGATCCGATCATGTAAAACTCTTTTTCCTGCAGTACCCGTAAAAGCTTAGCCTGCATAACTAAACTGGTATTGCTGATTTCATCCAGGAAGATAGTTCCGCCATCGGCTGATTGAAANAAGCCGGCTCTGGATTCTGTGGCTCCTGTAAAGGCGCCCTTCATATATCCGAATAATTCACTTTCCAATAGTGTATCCGGAATTCCACCGCAATTTACCGGTACGAAAGGGGCAGCCGAAGAATTTCCACCATAATGCAGCGCGCGTGCTACTAATTCTTTTCCGGTGCCACTCTCTCCATAAATTAAAACGGTAGCGTTGGTTGTTCTTGCTTTNTTGATTGTACTAAAAACCTTGAGCATTCCTTCAGATTCACCAATAATTCCAAAGTCATGATTCAAGGGTCGGGGTCCTTCTTTNTTNTTCTTTTGCGATTTATTTAATGCACGTGCTACGGCAGCAAATAATTCCTCATCCGTAAAGGATTTTACCAGGTACTCTTCTGCACCTATTTTAATAGACTCCACAGCACCTTGTATGGTGGGAAACCCGGTAATAACCAGAATACCAATGCCTTTATAGTTTTCGGAAACGTGACGCACCAACTCGATTCCGTTTTCGCCAGGCATTTTTAAGTCGGTAATTACAAGATCGATGGAAAGCGAAGCCAAAAGTTTAATGGCTGATTGAACATTGTTGGCGGTGTACACCTGGTATCCGGCCGATTCAAGATTGCGCTTTATTAATTCAACGGTTTCGGTTGAATCATCTACAACCAGCACTTCTGTTGAAATAAAATTCTTTTTTTCATGGCTTTGTCTGCTTAACCGGTAAGTGAATCTCGAATTTTGAACCCTTTCCGGTNGCGGTTGTAACATGAATACTACCCTGATGAGATTCTACAATACCCTGCACCACCGATAATCCTAAACCCGTTCCCTGGCCCACTGGTTTGGTGGAGAAGAAGGGTTCGAAAATTTTTNNCTTCACAGCCAATGGCATGCCGATGCCTGTATCTTTAACTACCAGGCATACCCAATCTCCCTTTTGTTTGGTGGTGATTGTTACATTTCCGCCTTTCGTTAGCGCGTGAATAGCATTGGTGATCAGATTCACAAGCACCTGGCTCATCTGCACGGCATCGGCCTGAATGAAGGGCAGATTTGGATCGAGGTGCTCAATAATCTTAATGCCCTTGCTTTGAAACCGAACATCAATAAAATAGAGAATATTGGAAATGGTTGCGTTTAAATCAACTGCTACCAGTTGCCGGGGCATTTGCCGCGAAAAGATCATTAGCTTTTTAATGATTTCGCGGGTATATAACGATGCCTTAATAATTCGCTCTACATCTTCCTGTTGCTGCAAATTCATTTGCCCGGCTTTNTTNATCAATTGGGCAAATCCTAAAATTTTTCCGAGGGGTTCATTCAATTCATGTGCAATACCGGCTGTCAGTTCTCCTACAAAAGCAAGCCGCTCCGCATGTTGTAATTGCATTTGTAGTTTTCGCTTTTCTTCTTCAATAGCTGCCCGGTTCACAAAGAGCGACAATGCCCTTGCTACCACTTTGATTAANTTTTTTTCCTCTGGTAAAAAAACAGGGTTTGCACGGGTTACTTGGAAGGGTTTATATCCGATTTTGATTACTCCATATTTCTTTTTGCCAACCGCTATGGGCGAGGTGATAATCCATTTGCATTTTGAGAAATGCCGCGATGCGTAGATCTTTTTATTGACAAGGATATTTGCTTCTGTTAACTCCGGATATTGCATGGCNCGGGGTAGTATGGCCAGGGTTTTTGAAAGAATAGCATGCAAATCGTTGTCTTCCTCCCAAACAATTCGGGTAAGTTCATAAAGACATTTTAGTTCCCTTACCCGTTGCTGAAGTTTAAAATCTGCCGATCCGCTTTTCATATTGCAATGCAAGGTAAAAGTCTTGTGCACAACAGGGGCAATCGGCAAAATAACTTCTTAAGTCGAACGGGTAAATTCTACCTACTGGGTAATTTCTAACCAGTTGCCCCGATGAACACCTGCTTTTTGCCGGCCAAAAGAAGGATATTTCTTCTGGCACAGATAGTGTAAGGGCTATCCAAAATTATTTATTATCATGAATAACATAACCGTTACCACCAATGATCACAAGCGCCTAACCGCACTTTTAGAGTTTGCCTCTATTAAAACCATTATGCCCGAGATTGAAAAACTTCTTTATAATAAACTGATTGTAGCAAGAGCGCTGCCGCAAGAAAGCATTTCAAAACATGTAATAACCATGAATTCCAGGGTGCTGTTGAAAGAGCTGTCCAGCGAGCGGGAAATTGAGTTAACCATTACCTATCCTCAGGATGCCAACAACCGAGAACGAAAGGTTTCTATTTTGTCGCCAATTGGCATTGCTTTGTTGGGTAGGCAAGTGGGCGACCAGGTATCGTGGAAAATTCCCGGAGGAACCGGGCAGTTTGAAATTGTAGATGTACGGTATCAGCCCGAGGCGGTAGGAGATTTTCATCTTTAACCGTAAGTGCCAGAATAAACTTTTAACGACTATAAATTGCTGTTTGGTTCTTAGGCCAATCAAAAAGCGAAATAGAAAATAGATTCGATTACGTTAAGCGAAGTACAAAACTCAATAACTCAATAACAGCCCGAGCGCTTAACGAAGGTACGATTTTGTAGGTAAAGGTTAGGATCAGCATCTGATCGACTCCTCCGTACACGCCACACCAGGGGCTGTGCGCGAGGCCTGCAAAACCGGAAATGGGTTGTTTACCTCCAACCATCAGAAACTGAACCCAACGAGCACAAAGTGCTTAACTTACGAATGAATTTGGTTTTGCCGGGCTTGTAATATTTATTCCCGTAGGCTGAGTTAATCGCACAACTTCTGAGAAATTCTACGTGCAAAGCGAAACATCCGGTGCTGGTTTATACGTGCCGCACAACTCCAAATTCTTATTTTTGTTGAGTATAAATAGAATACTTCTTATATGAAGATTGAACACATTAACGGACTTGTAGCCGCACCCTTTACACCCATGAAGCCGGATGGTTCCCTGAACCTCGAATTAATTCCAGCGTATTATCAAATCCTGAAATCAGCGGGCGTGGTGGGGGCGTTCGTTTGCGGATCAACCGGGNAAGGACCTTCCTTAACGTTTAAAGAANAAATGTTGATGATTAAAGCCTGGGCCGATTGTGTAAAGAAAGGAGATGATTTTAAAATTATTCCGTTGCTGGGCGGCACCTGCATTTCTGAATGTGTGGAGTTAGCGCAGTATGCCGAAGCAGCCGGAGTGCACGGTGTATCGATTACGGCACCGTATTATTTTAAGATCGGTAGTGTAGATACATTGGCCGAAATTTGCCGAACCGTAGCCGGAAGCATTCCCTCCACTCCTTTCTATTACTATCATATCCCTGTATTAACCGGAGTGGATTTTCAAATGATCAACTTGCTGGAACGGGTGGATGACATCCCAAACTTTGCCGGCATAAAATATACGCACGAAGATTTTATGGATTTCCTTTCTTGCTTGAATTACAAAGGCAATACCTACGACATGCTGTGGGGAAGGGATGAGAACTTGTTGTCGGCATTGGTGCTTGGAGCAAAAGGTGGCGTGGGCAGTACATATAATTATGCCGCACCGCTGTATCACGATCTCATTGCATTGTACAATCAAGGCAAACTGGAAGCCGCACAAAAAAAACAACAGCAGTCTATTGACATGATCAGGCTGTTGGGCAAATACGGAGGCATTGCTACCGGCAAAACATACATGAAACTAATGGGACTGGATTGTGGCGAATTTCGATTGCCGGTANAAAATATGAGTGCAGCTCAATTTGAATCCTTCAAACGTGATGTGAACAATCTAANNACTTCAAAAGCTTTTGTACGCCAATTCCTGCTGCATATCGTTCTTCTCGTTAGTTGTGTTGCTTATGGCAAACAACCGTGTTTGTGGACAGGCAAATACAAAAGATTTACTGCATTGGTCAATTAGCGGTTCGTTGCCAAAAAATGCGAATGGGTCGCCACACCGGNGGCTGGCAGGTGCTGTCAGTGGCGTTCAGGAAGATGTGTTGATCGTGGCAGGTGGATGCAACTTTCCGGATGGCATGCCCTGGATGGGTGGATTAAAACAATACTATAAAACAGGATATATCTTCCGTGTAAAGCAGAATAAAATTGTTTTTGCTGAACGCACATTCGAGCTTCCCTTCAACAGCGCCTATGGTGCCAGTTGTTCTACGCCATTTGGGATAGTAACGCTCGGTGGCGAAAATGAAAACGGATTAAGCAATAAGGCTTTGCTCATGCGCTGGAATAAAAAAACAAATTCGATTCAAACGCAATTCCTGCCCGACTTGCCGTTTCCGGTAACAAACGCCTCTGCAACCATACAGGGTACTACCGTATTTCTGGCTGGTGGCGAAACAGTTGATGGCGTTTCCGATAAGTTCTTATGCATTGATCTGAACAACGGTGAGTGGAAAATGCTGCCCTCCATTCCTAAGCCGGTTTCGCATGCGGTGGTGATTGCTCAAAACAACGACAGCACATCATATATTTATGTGATGGGCGGACGCAGGAAAAACAACGGAAGCACGAGTGAGTTTTATTCCACTACTTTTCGGTACAACATAAACACCAGCGGGTGGACAGAAATGAAAAATTTACCCTATGCCGTTTCGGCCGGAACGGGAGTGGCGCACGGAACCAACCTATTCTTGTTTGGGGGCGATAAAGGTGTAACGTTCAATAAAACTGAAACATTGATTATGGCCATACAGGCCGAACAAGATCCGGTGAAACGAAATCTATTGAATGACGAANAAATCAAACTTCAGGCTTCCCATCCGGGCTTCTCAAAAGATGTGTTGATGTATAGCACAGCGTTGGATACCTGGACCATCATAGGCACCATTCCATTTGAAAGCCCGGTAACCACCAGCGCAGTAAAAATTGATGAACATACGGTGTTGATTCCGGCTGGCGAAATAAAAGCAGGTGTACGAACACCACAGTTTCTGAAAGGAAAATTTGTAAAGGACTAACACACGGAAAATGGGGTTGGCCATTCGACATCATAAATACTATCCCTGGATTTTAGTTGGGTTGCTTTGGGTAGTGGCCCTGCTCAACTACCTCGATCGACAAATGCTTTCCACCATGAGGCCTTCCATGGAAGTGGATATTGTGGAGTTGCAAAGCGCAGCCAATTTTGGTTACCTGATGGCCATCTTCCTTTGGGTTTACGGATTTATGAGTCCGGTTTCAGGAATGATTGCCGACCGCGTTAGTCGTAAATGGTTAATTACAGGAAGTTTGTTTGTATGGTCAGCTGTTACGCTCGCAATGGGCTATGCTACTACGTTCAATCAGTTGTATTGGCTCAGGGCGCTTATGGGTGTAAGTGAAGCACTTTACATTCCTGCGGGGCTCTCATTAATTGCCGATTTCCATTCAGACAAAACCCGATCGCTGGCCATCGGAATTCACATGACAGGGCTTTATGCGGGCCAGGCATTGGGCGGATTTGGCGCCACCCTGGCAGCTGCGTTTTCATGGCATCAAACTTNNTTTGGGTTTGGTTTTGTTGGAATACTTTATTCGGTGGTGTTGATGCTTTTCTTAAGCGATCACCGGGGACAAAACAACCTGCGCCTGCGGATATAACAGGCTNCACAAAAATCAACACTATTTAGCGGACTGACAGTACTGTTCAGCAATGTTGCGTTTTGGGTTATCCTGTTTTATTTCGCCATTCCAAGTTTACCCGGGTGGGGAATTAAGAATTGGCTGCCTACACTTNTTTCTACTGCATTGAATATTGAAATGTCTTTAGCCGGGCCGTTATCAACAGTAACCATCGCAGTGTCTTCCTTTTTAGGTGTGATCATCGGAGGTACACTGTCAGACCGATGGGTGCAAACCAATCCTCGTGGAAGAATTTATACCAGCGCCATCGGCCTTGGGTTAACCATACCTGCCTTGCTGCTAATTGGTTTCAGTCATACGTTGTTCAGTATTCTGGCTGCAGCCTTTTGCTTTGGAGCCGGCTATGGCATGTTTGATGCGAACAACATGCCGATACTTTGTCAATTTGTATCGGCCAAATACAGGGCTACGGCTTATGGCATGATGAATATGACGGGTGTTTTTGCCGGTGCCTTTATTACTGATNTTTTAGGAAAGGCAACCGATGCCGGTAACCTGGGCAGGCAGTTTGCCATGCTTTCGGTGGTTGTACTGTTTGCGTTGATCGTTCAGCTTTATTTCCTGGGCACACGCATTCAACGCGATGTTAATAACTGATCGCCCTTATTGAATTTTAAACCCGCTTCGGCAGGCATATAGTTTGAATTGATCATCAATTGTTGGACTTTTATATTCACTCATTTACCAGTAAAAGCACTTAACATGAAGCAGGTAAAAACACTGTCGATTCTTCTTTCTTTCATCTTTATCATGGCATTTGGTGCAAAGGCTCAACAAAATGCTGTACCCGTATTTACATCGGGTGAAGATGGATATAAAAGCTATCGCATTCCGGCAATCATTCGCCTGCCCAATAGCCACCTGTTGGCTTTTTGTGAAGGCCGGGTCAATGATTCAGATGACTTTGGCAATATTGATATTGTGATGAAACGAAGCAGCGATAACGGAAAGACATGGAATAGCATTCAAGTGCTGGCCGACTATGACCTGCTTCAGGCGGGCAATCCGGCACCGGTGTTTGATAATTCCGATCCGGCCTATCCGAACGGAAGAGTTNTTTTATTCTACAATACAGGCAACAACCACGAAGGTGAAGTAAGAAAAGGAAAAGGCCTGCGCGAGGTGTGGTACATCACTTCAGTGGATGGCGGCATTACATGGAGCGCACCCGTGAATATTACTACCGCTGTGCACCGGCCCAATCAACCGCAAAGCAATTCCGCTTATAATTTTGAGGAAGACTGGCGGTGTTATGCCAACACACCGGGTCATGCCATGCAGTTTCAGCAAGGTAAGTACAAAGGAAGAATTTATGTGGCCGCCAATCGCTCTGCGGGCCAACCTCAAGCCCAGGCTATGGACTATCAGGCGTTTGGATATTATACCGATGATCATGGAAAGACCTTCCACATCAGCGAAATTGTAACTGCTCCGGGAAGCAATGAGTCAACAGCCGCTGAACTTTCCAATAATCGGCTCATGATGAATTCTCGAAATCAGCGCAGCGACATAAAAGCCNGGATTGTTTCCGTAAGCAACGATGGGNGTGCCACCTGGGACACCACCTACTTTGATAAAACCCTGATCGATCCGATAAACGAAGGTAGCATCCTAACATTGGAGTATAAAAAGAAACACAATGTGCTTGCTTTCTGTAACGCGGCAGATGTTTCAAAACGAAACAATTTAACCTTGCGCATTAGTTATAACGATGGTAAAACATGGAGTAAAAGCGTGGTGGTGGACAAGAGCAACGAGGTGAAGGAATATACCGCATACTCCGACCTGGTAAAGGTTTCANAAAAAGAGATCGGTGTGTTTTATGAAAGAGATAACTACAAAGAGATTGTTTACAGAGTAGTAAAATGGAAGTAGGGCAGTTCAGGTAAAACAAACCAGCACAGTATAAATTGTAAAAATGGCATACACAAAAAATGAGTTAACGCAACTGAAAGACTTCTATCGGGATCAACTGCTTACAGATACCGTACCGTTTTGGTTTCCCCGATCGTTTGATTCGGTTCATGGAGGCTTTCTACTGATGCGGGATGCGGATGGTACCTTGCTGGATGACGATAAAGCAGTATGGGTTCAGGGGCGGGCAACCTGGATGCTCGCTACACTATATAATACAGTTGAAAAAAAGAAAGAGTGGCTTGATGGTGCGCGCCTCGGGTATGAATTTCTGAACACGCATTGTTTTGATACCGATGGCCAGATGTTTTTCACGTGCAACGCGATGGAAGCCCCATTCGCAAGCGAAGATATTTTTCTCCGAAACATTCTATGTAATTGCTGCCGCTTCGTATGCCAAGGCCACCGGTAACTCCGCTGCGGCCACCCGGGCACGCCAGGTGTTTGGTGAGTGTCTGGCCTATGCAACCGGTGAGAAAAACTTTTATCAAAGTTTACAAACACCCGACCATCGAAAGGTATTGGTGTGCCCATGATCATGATCAACACCGCGCAGCAACTGCGCAGCACCATTGGTGATCCCGGTGTGATGAATGGATCACGAAGTGGATTACTGAGATTGAGAGAGATTTTGTTAAGGACGATATTCAATGCGTAATGGAGCAAGTATCACCGGATGGAAAAATTATAGATCACATAGACGGACGAACCTTAAACCGGGCCATGCCATAGAGGGAGCTTGGTTCATTTTGCATGAAGCAAAACACCGCAACAACGATCCGCACCTGATTAAGTTGGGATGTAACATGCTCGATTACATGTGGGCACGCGGTTGGGATAAAGAGTTTGGTGGTCTGCTATACTTTGCGGATGTCTATCATAAACCCGTGCAGGAATATTGGCAGGATATGAAAATGTGGTGGCCGCATAACGAAGCCATCATCACCACGCTTCTGGCCTACCTCCTGACGGGCAACAAGAAGTATGCCCAATGGCATAAGCAAGTGCACGAATATGCCTACCGTCATTTTCATGATAAGAAAAATGGCGAGTGGTTTGGATACCTTCACCGCGATGGCACACTGGCACAACCGGCCAAAGGTAATTTGTTCAAAGGCCCGTTTCACCTGCCCCGGCAGGAGTGGTATTGCTGGCAGTTGTTAGAAGAATACCTTAAATGATCTGGCTTCTCAATCGCAGGGCATTTCCAATTACAGAAACAGAACTGAAACTCATCGCCAATGCAGCAATCATAGGCGAAAGTAAAATACCGAAAACCGGAAACAAGACACCCGCAGCGATGGGTATGCCCAACGTGTTGTAAACCACTGCGAAGAAAAGATTTTGTTTAATATTTTTCATAACAGCATCACTCAGGTTGCGGGCTTTTACAATACCCTGCAAATCTCCTTTCACAAGGGTGATCATTGCACTTTCAATGGCTACATCTGTGCCGGTGCCCATGGCAATGCCTACATCGCTTTTGGCCAGGGCAGGAGCATCGTTTATTCCATCCCCAGCCATAGCAACCACTTTTCCCTGGGCCTGCAATCTTTCTACTTCCTTCAGCTTGTCTTCCGGCAACAGGTTGGCTTTGAAATCGGCCAGGTGAAGTTCGGTGGCAACTGCTTGTGCGGTTTGGATATTATCGCCCGTGAGCATTACCACTTCAATGCCTTTTGCCTGCAAGGTGTTAATGGCATGGGCACTCGTTTCTTTGATTTTATCGCCAAGCACTATAAAGCCGGCTACCACACCCTCTACCGCCAGGTACGAAACCGTTTTTCCCTTTTGTTGAAACGTTTTTGCTTTCTCCTTCATTTCAGCTGTTAGCGTAGCGTGTGCTTGTTCCATCAGTTTTTCATTTCCAAGACTTACGGCTTTGTTCTTCACCTTTCCTTCAACTCCTTTTCCGGTTACCGCCATAAAGGCATCGGCCTGTAATGGCTCCACAAGCTGTTCCTTTCCATACTTTACGGTTGCTTCTGCCAACGGATGCTCGCTGTTTCGGTTAAGTGAAACGATGTATTGCAGTATTTCCTTTTCGCTAAACTGATTATGGAACACTTCAATCTTTTCTACGGTTGGTTTTCCTTCCGTGAGGGTTCCGGTTTTGTCCACAATTAACGTGGTAATTTTATTCATCTTCTCCAGTGCCTCTGCATTTTTAACCAGCACACCATGTTGCGCTCCTTTACCCACACCCACCATTACCGACATGGGCGTGGCCAGCCCCAGCGCGCAGGGGCAGGCAATAATTAAAACCGCAACGGCATTCACCAATGCATAAACGTAAGCCGGCTCGGGTCCTACTATAACCCAAACCACAAACGTGAGGATGGAAACCAGCACCACAGCCGGAACAAAGTAGAACGATATGGTATCTACTAATTTTTGGATAGGGGCGCGGCTTCGGCTTGCATCATTTACCATTTTTATGATTTGGGCCAGTAACGTATCACTGCCAACTTTTTCGGCTCGCATCAAAAAGGACTGATTGCCGTTAATCGTGCCGCTGCTTACGGTGTCGCCTTTTGATTTATACACCGGCAACGGTTCTCCGGTAATCATAGCCTCATCAACATGGGTGTTCCCTTCCGTAATAATTCCATCCACCGGAATTTTNTCTCCGGGCTTAACCCTCAGCAAATCTCCCAACATAATTTTGTCTATGGCAACTTCTACTTCCTGGCCATGTACCATTTTAGTTGCTTTGTTGGGAGCAAGTTTCAGGAGTTCTTTTACAGCCGAATTTGTTTTGCTGTGCGCACGGGCTTCCAGTAACTGCCCAAGCAACACCAGGGTAAGAATAACGGTAGCCGCTTCAAAATAGACATGAACCGTTCCTATGTGCGTCTTAAATTGTTCGGGAAAAAANTCAGGAAACAGCAACCCCAATACGCTAAAGAGCCAGGCAACCCCTGCGCCAATTCCAATTAATGTAAACATATTGGGGCTTCGTCTTACAATGCTGCTATAGGCGCGTTGAAANAACATCCAGGCAGCATAGAATACAACCGGAATGGAAAGTACCAGTTGCACCCAGTTCCAATATTTCATATCCATTATTTGATACAACGGATTGCCAGGAAGCATCTCGCTCATTGCGATTAGAAATATGGGCAACGTAAAACCCGTTGCTATCCGGAATTTNTTGAGCAGTGCGTTATATGTTTTTTCTTCGGCTGATAAGTCGGGCTCCTTTGGCACCAGTTCCATGCCGCAAAGAGGGCAGGCCCCGGCTCTGGTNTGTACCACCTCCGGATGCATGGGGCAAGTCCATTGTGAAGCCGATGTTGTGTTCAGATTTTGTTCTTCCACCAACGGCATACCGCAAACCGGGCAATCGCCTGGCTGGGTGTAGGTTTTATCGCCCTCGCAATGCATCGGGCAATAAAATATTCCGTTTCCNTTTGTTTTCTTTTGGCTTAACAGGTGCCGGTGGTGTGGGTGGTGTGCGTGGTGATTTTGCTCAGGAAGATGAATGTGATACGAGGTTCCTTTTAGTGCTTCCTGAAATGTTTCTATTTCAATGTGCGATTCCATTTCGATGGTGGCCTGGGCCTGCGCTAAATCCACGGCCACATGGGTTACGCCCGGAACCTGTGCCAGTGATTTTTCTACGTGGGTGCGGCAGCCGTTGCACGACATGCCGGTTATTTTATAAGTGTGCTTCATTTCTGCTTCAATTTTCACTCAGGCAAATATCATTACAAACCATAAGCCGGGCGTTATATTATTTTGGAATACTTTTACAGAATTAGGGCGTTGATAATAATTTTGAATAACCCTTGTGGCACGGGCCCGGGTTTGAATTTATTCATGTAATTTACTTTACGATGAACTGGATTCTGATTATTGAAATAATTTACGCTGTAATCCTGGGATTGGTCTGTCTGCGGATTATTTACGATACCAACAGCGTTGTTAAAACACTGGCCTATCTAATCATTGCATTAGTTGTTCCGGTTGCCGGAATTTTGTTTTATTTCTCAGTAGGAATTAATTACCGCAAACGGAAAATTTACAGCAAAAAGATTGTACGCGATGCTGTTTTACGCAAGCAACTGGAAAGTCAGATTCTTATTCGCACAAACGAGAATCTANAAAAATATTCAGACCGGATATCCTACAATGAAGGCCTGGTAAAACTTCTTGTTAATGATAGCTTGAGCCCCCTTACAAACGGCAATCGTATAAAGATCTTATTGAATGGTGAAGAAAAATTTCCGGAGTTGTTGGCAGCATTAAAAGAAGCCAGGCATCATATTCACATACAATATTATATCTACGAGAACGACACCATTGGCAATACGATTAAAGACCTGCTGATAGAAAAAGCCAGGCAGGGTGTAAAGGTGCGGTTTATATATGATGATTTTGGAAGCAGTACCGTGCGAAGAAAGTTGGTAAACGAACTAAGAAATGCCGGGGTGGAGGCCTATCCGTTTAACCGGATTTATCTTTTGTTATTGGCTAACCGGCTGAATTATCGTAACCATCGCAGAATCGTTATCATTGATGGGCAAACTGCCTTTACGGGAGGAATAAATGTAAGCGACCGGTACCTGAATACAGAAAAACAACCCCGTTATTGGCGCGATACGCACGTACGCGTAGATGGCNCCGGCTGTCAGTACTTACAATATCTCTTCCTGTGCGATTGGAATTTTTCTTCCGGTCAGCAAGTGGAACCTAACCTGAATTACTTCAATGCAGTTCATCAGGATTCTGATGCCTTTGTTCAAATTGCAGCCAGTGGCCCGGATTCACCAACGGCTACCATCATGCTTTCGTATTTAAAAGCTATTGCCATCGCGCGGGAGTCGATAATGATCACAACCCCTTATTTTATTCCGGGCGATAGCATACTGGACGCACTCCGCATTGCAGCCATGAGTGGAGTATCCGTAGCGTTGTTGGTTCCGGGCACATCCGATTCGTGGTGGGTAAACATGGCGGCCCGATCCTACTATTCTGATTTACTAAAAGCAGGCGTTAAAATTTATTTGTATCGCAAAGGTTTTGTGCATGCCAAAACGATGGTGGTTGATAGCCATCTTTCCATCATTGGAACAGCCAATATGGATTATCGCAGTTTTGACCTCAACTTTGAAGTGAATGCAATACTGTATGATGAAGCCTGCACAACAACGCTCAGAAAGGCGTTTGAAACGGATGTTGCGAACTCCGAANAAATTGAACTTCGGCAATGGGAGAAACGCAAACTTTACAAGCAACTATCCGAAAGAATTGCCCGGCTCCTTTCGCCTTTAATGTAGATTTTAACCGAACACGCCCGCGTTATATAAAAAATAGTTGCAGGACATTGTCTGTTTCTTAAATAAAGAAGTGGGGTAAAAGTACCACCTGATTAAAATCTCTACACCCGTTATACTATCACAATGCGGTTTGTGGCCTGTTGGGTTGGTTTTTCATACTGGTACACCTTTTGGATTAGGAGGGTATTGCAAACATTAGTTGATCAACGGGCTATGAAAGATTTTGTTTTCACACTTTTAGGTAAAGAGCGGCCAACCCTGAAGGATGGTCGTTGGAAGGAATTCAATAAGCGGGGCGAATTAATTTCGGTTGGAACCTACATACATGGACAAAAGCATGGTCATTGGAAAGAATATTATGATACCGGTGAATTGATGTTGGAAGAAACCTACCAGCATGGCGTGGCGCATGGCTCTTATACAACCTACCACCCTAACGGATTGCTGATGAGCGAGGGCAACTATGTAAACGGAAGCCGGGAAGGATATTTTAAAGTTTATACCGAAGAAGGTATTCACTATAAATCTTTATTTTTCATAAATGATGTATTAATGGAAGAAGTGGATGAAATTGGGTAGCAATTCCCCTTCATAAACCTGCGGCAATAACAAAGGAAAAACACGGAGGGGCAGGTGAGAAACTACCCGGAAATATAAAATCTTACGTGGCGCTTTTGCCAAGGTAGCTTATTTGTACCTTGAGGATAAAAGTTATATGCGCCTTTTACTTTTCGGATTTATTCTTTTAGCAGGCTGTACAGCCAAAGAGCACTATCCGATTATCATTCGCAATGGGTTGATTTACGATGGAAGTGGCATGGTTCCTTTTACAGGTGACCTGGCCATCCGGGGCGATACCATAGCCGCGATCGGAGAATTTAATGCAGTTGGTGAAACAGAACTTGATGTGCAGGGAAAAGCAATTGCACCGNGGTTTATCAATATGTTAAGTTGGGCCGATGGCTCCTTGTTAAAGGATGGCCGCTCTATGAGTAACATCAAACAGGGTGTTACCCTCGAAGTGTTTGGCGAAGGGTGGAGTCCGGGGCCGCGCAGGAAANAAGATGAAAACGATACACTATGGGTAACCTTGGGCGAATATNTTTCCACACTCGAAAGGCGGGGAGTAAGTCCTAACTTTGCATCTTTTGTGNGGGCTACATCCATTCGTAATTATGTGTTGGGGTATGACAACCGGGCACCCAACCCGGATGAATTGGAACAGATGAAACAATTGGTTGACGAAGCTATGCGCGATGGCGCGATGGGATTAGGCTCATCATTAATCTATGCTCCGGCCGATTATGCTTCTACTGATGAATTGATTGAATTAAGTAAAGTCGTCTCAAAATACAATGGCATGTACATTACACACATGCGAAGCGAGAGCGACAAAATTCTGCCAGCCTTGCAGGAAGTTNTTGAGATTGCACAANAAGCAAATGTGCCCGCTGAAATCTATCATTTGAAAATCAATAACACCTGGAACTGGAATAAAGTGGACACCGTGCTTGCTAAAATTGACAGTGCGCAAAAAGCAGGATTGAAAATAACAGCCGATATGTACACCTACCATGCCAGCGGCACCTCGCTTACCGCACGCCTGCCCACCTGGGTGCAGGAGGGTGGTGCTCCGGCTATGCGCAAACGCTTAAGAAATCCGGCAGAACGGGCGCGGGTTTTAAAAGAATTAAAATTGGGAATTCCTACCCGTAACTCGCACCCCAAGGATGTAATGCTGCTGGGTTTCAGAAAAGATTCATTGAACGCCTTGTATCAGGGTAAACGGTTAAGTGAAGTAGCCGCGTTGCACGGANAAAATGCTGACGAAACCATGCTCGATTTAATTGTTGAAGACAAGTCGGGCATTTCTGCCATTTTCTTTCTCATTTCGGAAGCGAATGTAAAGCGCATGCTTACATTACCGTATGTAAGCATTTGTTCAGATGCCGGCTCCATTGCCGATGAAGAACCTTTTAACCTTGATCCTACCCACCCGCGCACCTATGGCAGCTTTGCGCGATTTCTGGGTAAGTACGTACGGGAAGAAAAACTGATGCCGGTGGAAGAAGCGATACGAAGAATGACATTGTTGCCAGCTACCAACCTGAAGTTGAAANAAAGAGGAAGCCTGGCTGTTGGTAATTATGCAGATGTAGTAGTTTTTGACCCAAACACTATTGCTGATAAAGCAACCTTTGAAGATGCGCATCAATATGCAGAAGGTGTGGCGCATGTATTTGTAAATGGAGTGCAGGTGCTGCACCATGGAAATCATACCGGTGCAATGCCGGGTAAATGTGTGCGCGGGCCCGGATCAGTTTTAAACTAACTGTAATGAACAGGTAAACGTTGCTTCTGCCATTCGTGCAAGCCGGATACATTCCACCATTGGCCAGATTCTTTTTCGGGTTGTCGGCAAGTTTACTTACCTTCCACTAAATAATAGAAACAAATGAAAGAGAAGATTTCCNGGCTTCAATTTCTGGATCGCAGTGCCAAATTAATGATGGCCGGTATGCTGGCTCCTTTCATTACACACGGAGGCGAACTTTTTCAAACACGAAAGGTTAAGATTGGTTTGATTGGGTGCGGAAGTGTGTCGGGTATGTACCTGCCGCACCTTTCCAAATCTCCCTACGTGGAGTTAGTAAGTGTGTGCGACATCATCCCCGAAAGGGCAAAGGCCGCAGCCGCACAATACACCGTACCGAATTATTATGTTCATATCGATCAACAACTGACGGGGGCTCCGTTCGATCTGCTCGTAAATCTTACCGATATGCAGGAACATGGTCGCCTTAACAAGTTGGCTTTGCTTAAGCAAAGACATGTATGGAGTGAAAAACCAATGGCCAATACCTATGCTGAAGGAAAAGCCTTGTGGGATTTAGCCAAACAGCAAGGTGTGCGTATTTGGGGTGCACCGGCCGTAGTAAACAGCCCTCAGTTCGCATACATGTCGCGCATGATTCAACAAGGAAAAATTGGCAAAGTATCAGCAGCGCATGCACATTATGGACATCTCGGCCCTACCTGGTCGGCCTTCTTTTATGAACAAGGCGGTGGCAGCCTGCCTGATTTAGGGGTGTACAACATTGCTACCCTTACAGGATTATTGGGGCCGGCTAAATCCGTTATGGGAATGACCAGCATTATTACTCCCGAACGCACGGTTGACAATAAAGGAAAAATAAAAGTCGTTGCTGAAGATAATGCCATGGTGTTAATGGATCATGGCAATGGAATTTTATCGCATGTGCAATGTGGATTTAATTATTTTGATCCGTACGGTCATGAAGGATCAGGCCAGGATAAACCTACCATTTCCATTTGGGGAACGCACGGCAACCTGCAATTGATTGGCTACGATTGGGCACCTTTTGGTGTGGATGTAGCCACACACGATCATGAAAATACCAGGCGCGAAGCAACGGATACAGGTTCGTATGTGTGGCAGGAGGGGGCATCGGTAATTTCACAAAGCCTGGCTACAGGCAATGAACCGTTCATTGCAGCCGAGCACGCCTTGCATGTGCTGGAGGTGATAGAAGCCACCCGTGCCTCGCAACAAACCGGAAAACGCATTGCCTTAAAATCTACTTTTAAATATCCGGTTGTTTAAGATATTATGAATTATTTTTATCCACTTCAATCTGCAAACTCATAACCTATGAAAACACCTGCCCTTCTGCTCCTGCTCCTGCTGGTTACAGCTTGTCAAAAACAAAAGTTTGATATCGTTATTCGTGGCGGCACCGTGTATGATGGTTCAGGTAGCCCCGGAGTAACCAGCGATGTGGGCATTAATGCAGATACAATTGCGTTTATTGGAGACCTTTCAGGTGCTGCCGGCAAAACGGAAATCAATGCAGCGGGCCTGGCGGTTGCGCCCGGGTTCATTAACATGTTAAGCTGGGCAACCGAAACACTTATCATTGATGGAAAGTCGCAGGCAGATATCCGGCAAGGTGTAACGCTGGAAGTGTTTGGCGAAGGGTGGAGCATGGGGCCGTTAAATGAAGACATGAAAGCCAATATGCGGGCCGATATGCAACGAAACCCCGAATGGAAATTTGATATTGACTGGACTACACTAAATGAATACCTGGAATCATTGCAAAGAAGGGGCGTAGCGCCAAACGTTGCCTCTTTTGTGGGAGCTACTACTTTGCGCATTCATGAATTGGGATATGCCAACCGGTTGCCCAATGAAGCGGAACTAAATCGTATGAAGGCACTGGTAAAGCAGGCTATGGAAGATGGTGCGTTGNGGGTTGGGTCTTCATTAATTTACGCACCCGCTAATTATTCAAGCACAGAAGAATTGATTGCGTTGTGTCAAGTAGCAGGCGAGTATGGAGGTATGTACATTACCCACATGCGCAGCGAAGGCAACAATATTTATGGGGCTGTGAATGAAACCATTCGTATTGCACGCGAAGCCGGCCTGCCGGCAGAAATTTATCATTTGAAAATGGCCGGGCGCGAGAATTGGAATAAACTCGATTCAGTAATTGCTTTAATTGATCAGGCAAATAAATCGGGAGCAAAGATTACAGCCGATATGTACACATACATTGCCGGAGCTACCGGCCTGGATGCCACCATGCCACCCTGGGTGCAGGAAGGTGGTATTAAAGTGTGGATAAAGCGTTTGCAAGATCCTAAAATCCGGAAGCAGGCTTTGGATGAAATGCGTAAACCCTCTGATAAATGGGAAAACCTTTTGTTAATGGCCGGAGGGCCCGATCGGGTGCTGTTACTGGATTTTGCCAACGACTCGCTGAAACGCTTTATCGGAAAAACATTAGCGGAAGTCTCTGAAATTTATGGAAAGAGTCCGGAAGAAACCGCCATGGATTTAGTGATAACCGATAGCACCCGTGTGGGTACTGCTTATTTTATGATGAGTGAGGAGAATGTAAAACGCCAGATCGCGTTGCCCTACATAAGTTTTTGTTCGGATGCCGGCTCGCCCTCGGCAGAAGGAGTGTTTTTGAAATCGAGTGACCACCCGCGTGCGTATGGAAACTTTGCGCGCTTGTTGGGTAAATATGTGCGCGATGAANAAGTTATTCCTTTAGAAGATGCCATTCGAAAACTAACCTCCCTACCTGCCTCAAACCTTAAAATAAAAAAGCGGGGTTCCCTAATACCCGGGTATTATGCCGACATTGCGATTTTCGATGCGGAANAAATTCAGGATCATGCTACGTTCGAAAACCCACATCAATACAGTACGGGCATGGTGCATGTGTTGGTGAATGGAACACCAGTATTGAAGGACGGTGAACATACGGGAGCTAAACCCGGAAGAGTGGTGAGGGGACCGGGTTGGAAGAAGTAGCTTAATCTGAAAGGAGGCCACCCCGTAAACTAACCCATTACAGCTACCATCTTTAAGAGCGGTATTGCTTTTACCCAATCGGCATTAAGTCGATTTAAATAGTTTACCAGGGCTTGAAAGGAATGGATAGCTTCAGGCGAGTCGCCTGCATAATTCTTAAACAGAGCTATCGTTCGCACACGGGTGTCCAGTAAATGTGCGGCCACATCTTTTACAGTCCATAATTTTGCAACCGTTGGTTTGTTCCAGTCGGTAGCATCCAATGATTTTAACAAACTGATTAGTTTGTGTTCAAGCAGTTCAAACAAATGCAGTGTAGCAATCATTTTTTATTACCGGGGCCCCGGAGGGCAATGTTTCCTTAAGAAGTCAGAATACAAAGTGGCCAGGTGTTCAAAAGTTCCTTCCCCTTCGCTTATTCCGTGCGAGCGGTTGGGGTAAGCCATAAATTGGAATTGCTTACCGTGTTTGATTAATTCATTCACCAACATTTCGGCATTGGCATAATGCACGTTATCATCGCCTGTGCCATGTATGTAGAGTAAATTGCCCTTCAGATTTTTGGCATAGGTAATGGGCGAGCCATTGATAAAGTCTTGCAGGTTTTCCTGCGGTAGCCCCATGTAACGCTCCTGGTACATGTTATCGTAGGTTAGCTGGTTGGCTACTGCAGCTACCGCAATACCGGTTTTATAAATTTCCGGATATTGAAACATCAGATTAAGGGTGGCTGAGCCACCGCCACTCCAGCCCCAAACGGCTATCCGGTCGGCATCAACAAACGGCCATTTCAAAATTTCTTTCGCAGCTAAAGCCTGATCTTTAATATTTACTAAACCAATTTTACGATAAATACTTTTACGCCAGGCACGCCCCTTGGGGGCCGGGGTTCCGCGGTTGTCAATCGATATATAGATATAACCTTCATCGGCCATGTTTCCGGTGAATAAAAAATTATCACTCACACCAAATGTATCGTGCACGTTGGCGCCCCAGGGCTCGGTGTAAACATAAAATACCACGGGGTATTTNTTGGTTGCATCAAAGGAGGTGGGCTTCACCATCCACCCGTCCATTTCCACACCTTCTTCTGTTTTTATTTTGAAGAATTCGGTGGTTTTGGGTTGTGTGGCACTTGCCAGTTTTGCCTGTATGCTTTCTTTTTCATTTAGTGCGGTGTGCCGCGGTAAGGCAATCAATTCGGTTATCGGTTTTGTAAAGTGGTTGTTAAATGTGTGCGTGGCAAACTGGCCTGTGGGCGATAGGGAGTAATCGTGTGTGCCCACTTGGGCGGCAGGCGAAACTTTTACGGCTTCACCTTTTCCATCTAACCGTGTTTTATATAAATACTTTTGAGTGGCGTTGTCCGGAGAAGCCAGAAAATATAAAAGGTTATTTTTNTCATCGATTAAGCGAATATCCATTACATCGTAATTGCCTTTTGTAATGAGTGTTTCTGCGGAGCCATCCCTGGAAATCCGGTATGCATGGCGCCACCCATCCTTTTCACTCATCCAAAGAAATTCTTTACCCCCTTTNAACCAGCGGAAGTAATGCCTGAAATCAAGGGCATACACATTCTCCCACGGAGTGTAGAGATCAATCCAGGCTTCATCTTTTTCGGTATAGATCAGGGTGGCCTTTCCCGTTGCCGGATTACATGAAAANATATTGCTTTCGTTTTGTTTTCGGTTGAGTTGTTGTACCAGAATTTCGCTGGCATTGTTCCATTCCATTCGGGGTACATAGTTTTGTTTCGCATCGCCCGGAAGGGCAAGCCAGGTTATATTGCCCGAGTTAATTTCAGCCACACCAATTCGCACGGGCGAAGGAGTTTGGCCGGCAGTGGGGTACTCGACCGGAATAATTTTTGAATATACCGAGTCGGTATTGTTGATCATATAGAAATCCCGAATCTGGCGGGCATCTACCTGCCAGAATGAAAGATGTTTGCTATCGGGGCTCCACTGAAACCCATCGCGGCAGGCAAATTCTTCCTCGTATGCCCAATCAAAAGTTCCATTAATCAACTTTCGGTTTCCATTGGTAGTAATAGCCTTTACATCGCCCGTGGCAAGGTTTTCTACAAATATATTTTGCTCGCTCACAAAAGCTACCTGTGTACCATCGGGCGAAAGTTTGGCAAACATAAGCGATGATGCCGGNCGGGATACCCCGATTTGTTTTAAAACTTTTGTATTTAAATCAAGCAGCCAATAATCACCCTGGGTATCCAGCCGCCATACTTTNTGAGTATTTGTATAAATTAAGAGTTTGGTTTGATCTTGCGAAAAGGCATAGTTACGGATGCGCAAACTTTGTGATGCACCCTGGGGCGTAAGGTTGGCCCTGGTTACAAATGTGGTTTTGGTGTTGGCCGGCAACGTGTAGCGGATTAGCTCGCCCCCNTCGACACGAAAATAGGTATTACCCTCCGGGGCCCACCGCAGGTTCTGGGCTGGAACAACAAGCGGGGTAATAATCAGAAACAGGATCAGGACTTTTTCATACGCGTGCAGTTTATAAAACCATATGGGATGGCCAAGTTATATAACCTTTCAAGCAAAACAACCCCTTGCCTGCATATAAACCCAGCAGCCAAAATGAAGCTATTTGGTTGTAGAGACCTGTTAAATTTGTATCTTTTGCGGTCTAACAGCCCTTAGTAATGGCCAAGTTAAAGAACATAGTTAAGCAACTTTCTGATTCCGATTACAAATCCATTTACGACTCGCTAAGTGAAAGCAATGCCGAGAAGTCGGCCCATTTGCTGAGAGCCTTGCGCGAGCGGCAGTTATCGGATAGCAAGATTATGGTAGAATTGGAGGTAAATGCCAATGCCTACTATACCCTGCGGTCGCGGTTAAATCAGAAAATAGAAGAGCATCTGTTGCGGCAAATGGAGAGCCCGCGCACCGATATTTTGCGTAAGGTGGCTAACCTGAATGAAGTACTTTTTACCAAGAAGCGTACCATTACGATTGCTACCCTTAAAAAACTCGAGAAGGAGTTGCTGGATTATGACCTGGCCAATGAACTTACGGTTATTTATAAATCGCTGAAANAACTGCATATCCACTCGCCCGAGCATTTTCAGTATTCGCAATTGTATAACCGGCATGTGGCCTATATGCTGGCAGTAGATAAAGCCGAAGATTTACTGGTCGAATACTTTAAANAATACGGTAACTATTTCATGTCGAACGATGATACCGAGAAACTGGGGTTATCGCTTTTAATGAAAGAAATGCAAAATGTGGCGCGGATTTACGAATCGCATCGGCTGTATGTGTATCAAAGCTGCATGCAGGTATTTCACCGCCTTNTTGTTGAGCCCGATGATAACCAGCACCTCGATGGCGAATCGATCGAAGATATTTTCAGACATGTTCAGAAGATATTTGATACCTATAATCTTGATCCGCTGTATTATCACCTCAACCTGATCTTTGAATTTCTGAAGCTGGAGTATTATAACCATTACGGTGTTTTCCACCAGGTAGAGAAAAGTTTTGAAGAAGTAAACGATGCAGCCACAAGTCTGCTTATCAACTATCCTTTCTATACATTTGCAGCCCGTTTTCTTATTACCAAAATGGAACGGCACCTGCGCCTGAATACCGAAAAAGAAATTTATACCGAAAACGAAAATCTGTTTGAGGATATAGAAGCGGATGCTTTAGACGTGCCCCGCCATACCATTCATGTGGTGTACCGGGCGTTAGGCTGTTATTATGCTGGGCGATTTGAAGAAGCAGCCAAATTGATTAACGGTTTGCTGAATGATGTTAGCCTGAAGCGCTTTCCGTTTGTACACATGGAAGTAAAGGCAATTCTGGCTTTGCAATACTGTATGCTAAAGGATTTTGAATTGTTTAATCAGCTTACCAGCAGCATTCAGCGGCAAATCCGTTTGTTTGGTAAAGATGAATGCGAAAACGTATTGCTGTTTTTAAAGATTTTAAAAATTGCTACCAGCGAGGCCAAGCGCGAAAAGGCCAAGAAGATTATGCAGGTAGTGCCAAAATTCAAATCGCTAAAACAGAATTACTTTTCACCCACTACTTTTATCAGAATGGATAAAGAGTTTGTGGAAAATCTTACAGCAATAGAGGTTCCCGATACATAAAACTAATCTGCCCGGGTAAAATCCATTCCCTCAATAAGCAAGGTACGGGCTTTGCCGGAAGCATCCAGCATAAACTGAACTTTGGTTTTGCCCCACCAGCGTTTGTTATACCAGCCGCTAAAAACATCGTAATGCCAGTGAGTTGCCTGTATGCTTACTACATTATTGATCGCTATGTTCAGGTTTTGACCGGTAAGCGTTACTACCACTTCACCGTATAGCGGGCTCGTGTATTTTCCTGTGTATTCTGATAAAGCCAGCGAAGGATTGGTATTACTAATCCGTTGCAGGTCATTCGCTTTNTGCTTCTGTTCATTTTGTTGATTCAGGTTTTTGTAAAGCGTAAGGATATCCGAACTCCAATCGCGGGTGCCACCCAAACCAAAAACATCGAAGGCTTTAAACATAAGGGCATGGCGCACTTCTGCATGATCAAGATTTCCGAAAATATAAATACCAAGTTTACTGTCGGGCAGTTGCCCGTGTATAGCGGTTTCGCCTGCCAAACTGCCGGTGTGAAAGTTTATTTTCTTCCCCTTGTAATCCTGTTGAAACCACCCCAGGCTATAGGTTGTCCAGTTGGGTTTTGTGAGTTGTTGCGTAGGGTAAAATTCAGGAGCAGGTACAATTACGTGTGGTCTAAAAAGCTCTTTCCAGGTAGCAGGTTTTACTAACCGGCCTCCGGCATATTTACTGCTATCCAACATGCAGATGGCCCACTTGCTCATGTCATCTGCGCAACTCCACACACTGCCGGCAGGGCCTATGTCATCGGCACTGGTACGCTCAATCACCAAAATCTTACCTTCCACCCAATGGTGCGGGCTTGATTGATTGGCATCTTTAACCATGGCAAGGTGTGGGTAGGTGCGTGTCATTCCCAGCGGATCGAAAATCCTTTTNTGAATAAAAACCTCCCAGGGTAACCCACTTAGTTTTTCAATTACCTTACCCGCATACAGGTAGAAAATATTCTGGTAAATGAAACTTGAACGTAACGAATAGCTGGGTTCAACCAGTTTCATCCGGTTCAGCACTTCCTCTGCCGGAATGTCGATCGACCCNCAAAGAAAATCGGCATTGCCAACACCTGAGTTGTGTGTAAACAAATCCCTGATTTTCAATTCGCGGGTAACATACGGATCGTATAGCTGAAAGTCGGGAAGATGTTTAATTACCGGATCGTTCCAGTTTACTTTGCCTTCATCTACCAGCATAGCCATGCACATAGCAGTCATGGCCTTGGTGGTAGAGGCGCACGCATACAAAGTTTGATTATCTACCGCATCGGATTTGTTGATGTTGCGCAGGCCATACCCTTTGTTGAGAATAACCTTGCCGTCTTTTACCAGCGCAACCGCAAGGCCCGGCACATCATATTGCTTGCGCGATTTTTCAATGTACGCGTCAAACTCTTTGATCAGCTTAGCTTCTGGTGTTTGTGCATAGGTGTGAAACACCAGGGCGATTAAGAATACCGTGTAAAGTCTTTTCATGATTTTATAATATGGGTAAGGAGTGTAACGCAAAATGATTAAAACTATAGGTTGAGTGCATCGGCAGCGTAAACAGATTTTAATCTAACCAGTTATATTTTTTNNTAATACCGACAATACTGCAGCTCGCTTTTCTTCTTGCGGGGTAGGAATGTTGCAAAGCATCAGATATAAAATTCCTTTNTCGGGGATGCTTACATAATCACCATAAAAGCCGCCTTGTGTACCGGTATGGTAAATCATCTTATAGCCCTCCTCGGTTTGGCCAATAAACCAACTTGCTCCAATATACGGAGGGGTAGAATCTTGCCAGGTTGGATATTCTTTGATGGTGCGCGAGGTTGTAATAATTTCTTCATTGAGGATAGTATGATTTAGCAATGCCTTTTCATACAAAGCAAGTTCTTCGACCGAGCTCCACACNCCNCCGTTGCCGGCAGCCGCAAACGTTGGTTCTTCGCCATAATCTTTTTCAATGAAACCCGTTTTGCTTTTTAAATAGGCATGCGCCACACCCGTGGTTGGGTGGGGCCCATCGGTAATTGTGCTGGTTTTCATTCCTGCCGGATCAAAAATTCTGTTCTTCACTTCATCCTGCCATTTGTTGCCGGTAACTTTTTCAATAATAAGTGCCAGTCCGTTAAACGCGGGGTTCGAATATTCGAAGTGCGAGCCGGGTTCGAAGTTGAGCGAATCATTTAGTTTAACAGGGTCGAAGTTTTCCTGATCTTTTGCAGTAAGCAAAAACACACTGTCCAGGTGTTGCCTGCGGTTATCGGGTAAACCTGAAGTATGGGTTAATAAGTGGTGCACCCGAACTTGTTGTGCCAACACAGGATTTTTAAAGTCTGGAAAGTAAGCAGCAATACTGTCATTTAGCGAAAGCTTGCCCTCTTGTGCCAGAGCGAGTATTACATACGAAACAAATGTTTTGGAAATGGAGCCGGTATTAAATAGCGTTTTGGTTGTTATTTTNTCTTTCGACTGCAGGTCGGCTAATCCATAAGCATTGCTAAATGCGATTGAATCATTTTTNAAAATCAACACAGTGCCTCCTGGTGTATTGCCGTCCAGGTATGAAAAAATTGAATCTATTTCCTGCCGGAAAGAAGGTGGGTTGGAACAACCAAGCAAACCTAACGCGATAAACGCCAAAAATTTTTTCATTTCACAACAGGTTTTAGTTTAATTCTGAATAAAGATACAAGGGCGATAACAGCCCACACCGTGTTGATAAAAGTAAACGGGTAAGCTTCTTTAAAAATGCTGTTAATAATGAGCAACACAGCTCCGGTAAGGTTCAGCAATTGAAAACCAGTTGAATTGGATTTAATCTTTTGTAAGCTGTTAAGTGCATACGCGGCAATTACAGCCACCGAGCCAATCCATCCTAATGCGGTTATCCAGGCTTCCATTTACTTTCTGAGTTTTATCCGAAGCAAGTACATATCGGCAGTAATGTACAGGGTTTTCTCATCGTGCGAAAGTGCACAGTTAGAGACCAGTTCACTTAACCTGATTTTTCCCAACACAGTGCCTGCCGAATTAAATATCCAGATGCCCCGGGCCGCTGGCATAAATATTTCCAGCGCGATCAACCTTTAGGCCATCGGGCACTCCCTTATCGGTGGCCAGGTTACGGGTTGCATCATAAAAATACGACCCGTTGATACGGTGCCATCCTCAGCCAATTCAAATTCGTACCAGGTTGCTTTTTCCGGATCGGAATTGGCAACAATAATTNTTNTTCTGATCGGGCATTACAATTATGCCGTTTGGTTTGGTAAGTGAATCTACCAGCAATGAAACAACACCCTTGGTTACTCTATAAACCCCATTATAGGGTTGTTCCTTTTCAGGATCGTTTTCATGTTTGGCTAATCCGTAAGGTGGGTCGGTAAAAAACAATTCTCCGTTGCTATTCATTGCGGCATCGTTGGGACTGCTGAAGCGCTTTTCGTTAAAGGTGGCTGCAAAGGTTGTGAAGTTTGCTGCGGGGGTGTTTAAAGGTGCATCCATCCGGGCAATCCTCCGGTCGCCATGCTGGCAAAGAAATAAAGAGTCGTTGTAATAGACTAGACCATTAGCTCCCGGCTCGTTGCTGGTGGTGGCAGCGCCTGTAAAACCGGAAGGAGTCAGGTAAACTTCCGCGCCATTGCCTTCTGTCCATTTATACACAATGTTTTTNGGAACATCTGAAAACAGAAGCATGTTTTCCTTTTCAATCCACACCGGGCCCTCACTCCATTCATAGCCTTCAGCCAGTACTTCAATGGTTGCATCTTTGTTTACCAGGGCATCGAGGGCAGGATCAAGTCGCTCAATTGTACCAATTACGTTAGCTTCTTTTGAGGTGCAGGCAGCGAATAGTACAGCCACCAAAATCAGGTTTCTCATCGATAGGTTTTATTTGCGAGGGAAGTTATGAAAATTTATTTACAGCATCATGTATATCCGGCATTTCGAGCGGCAATGAGGAGGGCTGCGAATCAACCCTTAAATCTTTTTCTAAATGGAAGGTAATTGATTACTTTGAAACCAAATTTTTTTGTGATGAATTCAGTATCTATTCCCCAACGTCCGGTTCGTAATTTTCTGTCTTCTGATTTTACCGTTACCAGCTGGCCGGCAATTAAACCTTATTTTGACAATCTGACTGCCCGCACCATCAACACACCAGCCGACCTGGAGAAATGGTTAACCGACAGGAGTGAATTAGAATCGATAATAAGTGAAGATTTGGGATGGCGTTACATAAAAATGACCTGCTATACCGATAATGAAACGTACAGCAAGAGCTACCAGGATTTTGTAGAGAACATTCAACCGCAAATTGCTCCTTATGCCGACCAACTAAACCGAAAGCTAGCCGATGCAAAAGGACTTTCGCTATTGGAAGATAAGCCGGGTTACAAAATTCTAATCAGGAATCTTAAANAAGACATTGAGCTTTTTCGTGATGAGAATATTCCACTCTTTACGCAAATCAATACCGAAACACAAAAGTATGCGCAACTTTCGGGTGCGATGACGGTGGAAGTGGATGGTAAGGAGTTAACGCTTCAGCAGGCCGGTGTACTGTTACAATCAACCGACCGGGCCATGCGTGAAGATGTTTATCATAAAATTTCAGCACGCAGATTGAAAGACAAAGAAACACTGGATGAAATTNTGTTCAGCCGGTTGATTAACCTGCGGCACCAGGTGTCCATCAATGCCGGCCAGAAAAATTTCCGCGATTATATGTTTAAATCGTATGGCCGCTTTGATTATACGCCCAAAGATTGTTTTGCTTTTCATGAAGCAATTGCAACAGAGGTTGTGCCCATTTTGAATGAACTTAATAAAGAACGCAAGCGAAAATTGGGCGTAGAAAAATTAAAACCCTGGGATAAAGCCGTGGATGCCGATGGATTANCCCCGCTAAAGGCATTTGAAAACGGAAAAGACCTTACAGAAAAGTCAATTGAATGCTTCCGCAGATTAGATCCGTTTTTGGGGCAATGTTTGTCTATAATGAAAGAAATGGGCCACCTCGATTTGGAATCGCGCAAAGGAAAAGCCNCCGGTGGTTATAACTATCCTTTAGCAGAAATTGGAGTGCCTTTCATTTTTATGAATGCTACTTCTACCATGCGCGACATGACAACCATTATGCATGAAGGAGGCCATGCCGTACATAACTTTNTAACCAAAGACCTGGCCCTGGCAGATTTCAAGTCGCCACCCATGGAAGTGGCCGAGTTGGCTTCCATGAGTATGGAATTGATTTCGATGAAACATTGGGATATTTTCTTTACTGATGAAGTAAGTCTTAAACGGGCAAAGCGCGAGCAGTTAGAGGATATAATTGAAACATTGCCCTGGGTAGCTACGATCGATCAGTTTCAGCATTGGATTTATGAAAATCCAACTCATACAACCGTTGAACGGAAAGAAAAGTGGAACGAAGTGTTTGCACGCTTTGCGGATACCATTACCGATTGGCGTGGCCAGGAGATTGCACGTGATTATCTCTGGCAAAAGCAATTACACCTGTATGAAGTGCCCTTTTACTACATAGAGTATGGTATGGCACAGTTAGGAGCCATTGCGCTTTGGCGTAATTATAAATTGAACAATCAAAAAGGGTTGCAAGGCTATATGAATGCCTTAAAGCTTGGGAACCTGAATACCATTCCGGAAATTTATGCAGCAGCGGGTATCCGGTTTGATTTTAGCAAAGCGTATATTAAGGAGNTGATGGATTTTGTGCGTACCGAACTGGCATCCATTTAATCGCGGCACTTATCCAGTAAGCCATTTAACTGACTGGCTTCGGTGGACGAAAGTTTAATCACGCGGGTGTCTAATGTATTAATGAGTGAATCCATTTCACTAAGCAACGCGAGCCCTTGCGGTGTTATAGTTATTTCGAAGGCACGCTTGTCTGTTTTACTCTTCGATTTATTAACCAGCTTTTTACCGATTAGCCGGTCGAGCAAACGCGATACGTCTGAATTTTTATCGAGCAGGCGGCTCTTAAGTTCGTAAGCACAAATGCGCTTGGGGTGTTGTCCCCGTAAAATTCGCAGGATGTTGTATTGTTGCCCCGTAATACCGTAGGGCTCAAAAAGTTCACGCTGCAGGTTTTGAATCCAATTGGCCGTGAACAAGATATTGAGTACAGCTTTTTGCTGCACATTTTTAAATTTTGGTTGCTTAATTTCCTCTTCGAGTTTCATAGAATATAAAAAGGCTGCCATTTTGGGGCAGCCTTTTATTTGAAGAATTATTGTGCTTGCTTATCCAATTCAACCTTCACAATCAGTTGCACCTCATCGCTTACAACCAGGTCGCCACCGGGCGTTTTGTTGGCCCAGCTTAAACCATATTCCATGCGGTTTACACTGCCGGTAAGTTTAAATCCTGATTTCTCACCGCGGCCCGTGTTAATTTTACCACCGTAGGTCACATCAAATTCAACTTTNTTGGTAACATTCTTCATGGTGAAATCACCTTTCAGTTTGTACTTACTTCCATCTTTTACAAGGGTGCCCTTAAAGGTAATATCCGGAAATTTTTCAGCATCAAAGAAATCAGGCGACTTCAGGTGCCCGTCCCGTCTTTCGTTATCTGTGTTAATGGATGCAACTTTAGCTGAGAACTGAACCTCGGCTCCGTTAAAGTCATCCGACTTACTAACTACGGTTCCTTCAAAGTCATTAAACTTTCCTTCCGTTTCGGCAACTACCATGTGGGTAACACTAAAGCCTACTTTGGAGTGGCCTTTGTCAATCTTCCAGGTTGTTTGTGCGGATGCCGCTCCGGCTAGGAAAAGGATCGCCACCAATACGTTGAGTTTTTCATTTAGTTAATGTTTTAAGTTTGGTTTTTATATATGCAAGTATAACACCAGTTTTATATTTAAATGTTTAAACATCTTGTTATTTTTTGTTAATGGCTTGTTAATCAGGGTAGAAGGATAGGTTAATCTGCAAATTTCAGAGATTTAACCAATAGGTGAGTTTTACAACCAGGGCCCTGTTTTTAGGNCTGCCCGATATAAAAACTTCACGGCCGGATGATTCCGCAAAATAATTATCGGTGTAAACAAGGAAGAGGTCAGACACGGGTTTGAAACGCCACTGAAAGCGACTATTAATATTCAGGTTATTGATCTGACTGTTGTATTGAACAAAGGTTGTCCAGAATAATTTTCGTGTAAAGGTTAAGTCAACCCGGGGCCCGATTAAGAAAAGGTCGGCACTCGTATAAGGTTGTGGCAGCCGGATGTGGTTATAGCTAAAATTAAGCGATGCAAACCCCCAGGGCTGATAGCGATAGGTAATTATTCCTTCCAGGTTTATTAAATGTCCATTGAAGTATTCACCTGTTCTGGTATTTAGCTCATAAAATATTTTNTTACGGGCGTCTGACATTAGTTCTGCAGCAACCAAAAAGTTGCGATAAGATGTGCCACCCAATAACTTTTGACCACCTGTACCGCTGGGATCAAAATCATTAAACAGGTAGGTGTATTGTTGACGAACCCGGATGTTGAAGCGTGTTGTATTTCGCCAGCGTAACCGGTATAAAAAATTATAATCCCAGTCTAAAAACCCATACGTATCGTTGCCTACCATATCAAAATCAAAACCGGGCCCATGGCTTTGTACTTTGCCTTTNTTAGGATAGAAGTTATACCAGGTTGTGCTTGCCAATTGCCGGATATCATGCCTGCGCACAAAGCCTACCTCAGGGTTAAAATTTGCCCCCACATTTCGGGTAGATAATAAAATATTCCACTGTGCATCATTATAATTCAAAAAGCCGCCAAGCGCAAAGGCATCATCCTTTTTCATTTTGTCGAAGGAGTGATGATAAAATGCTTTGCCTGTCCACCGATTGTCCTTGCTGGCCAGGTTATAATCAATACCGGCCGTGCGCGAATACCTTTCGGGGCTGGTGGTAAACTCCCCGCCAATGGAATCCTGAAAAGCTTGTTTGTTTACGAATATGAAACCAATGTTTGACCGGGCAAATACTTTTTGCTGCATGGTTGCAACGGTATAATTGGTGGAGGGTAATCTGATTTCTGATTCTTTACCAGCTTGCATGCTGAGTAAACCGATGCGGGTATTGTTGTTGATCTTTCCGCTTAACCGGAGCCCTCCGTAAATGGTGTTTTGTATGTTTTGCCCGGTGGAGGTATCGCGCGCAATTCCAATGCGCCTGGAAAANAACGGACGCGTACCTTCTACCCCAAAGCCCGAAAACAAATCGGCATTTTCAAGGAAAAACTGCCTGCGTTCAGGAAANAAGATCTCAAACCGATCAAGATTAGTTACTTGCTGATCTACTTCTACCTGCGAAAAATCCGGGTTTATGGTTAGATCCAGATTAAGAGCCGGCCCAATGGCAACCTTGGCATCACCACCTGCCTGCAGGTGGGTTTTGGTTGCTGTACCTGCTTCAAAGTTGCGCGAGGTATTTAAAGCACTGTAAGGAATAACCGAGATATTCGGGCCGGGTTTTTTAACNGGCTTATCCCAAATCAATTCTTTTAGTGAAGCTAAATTCACGATATCAAAATAGCGTGGTATAGGCGACCAGGTTGTGCGTTCGGCATACTCGCTGTCAATCCGGTAAAAGTTTATGTTCCAACTGGAGAGGCCCTCTTTAAAGCGAATGGTTTTAAAAGGGATTGCCACTTCGGCAATCCAATAGTCTTCGTAAATCTTAGCTTCCGAGTACCATTTATTATCCCAGTTCAGCGTAAAGTCGTCTTGCCCGTTGCCCCCTCCATTTGCAATCAACCCTTCGCGCTGAACACCAAAGGGATTAACACCAAAGAAAAACGCATTGGTTTTGTCTTTGAATGTATCGAACACGATGGAGATGCCATCGTTGGCTTCGCCCCGAAAATCCCTGCGCAGTGATGGGGTTATGTACTTTCGGGGACCCAGGTTATAGAGTTTTGCGCCAACGTAAATGAAGTGTTCATCATACGTTAGCCGGATTTCAGATTGTGCCCTGGCGGGTACCGAATCGGTAGGAAAGTACTGCATAAAATGCGAAGCTACCTGCGCAGTTTGCCAATCGGCTTCGTCAAGTACGGCATCCAATACAATGGGGGCTGTAGCCTGTTTAATCGAGATGGAGGGTTGAGCGAAACAAATTCCTGAAATAAAAAGCAGGGAGCCTATTAAACGATAACACACAACAGCAGGGGTTATTTTCCAAGTTTACAAAGTTTGCACAGATAACCATTAAAAAATTTTGTATGTGGAGAAGGGCTTGGCTTGTTTTATATTTTAAGATAAAAGTCGCGGGTAAGTTTCTGATAATCGGCTGTCCAGGCTTCACCACTTTCATAGAGGGTTAGCTCTTGCTCAATCAGGGGTGTGGCCTGTAACTGCAACTCCAATAATAAACGCTCTGCTGGTTTNTCCTTGCGGGATCTGAATGTGCATTGGCGACTGCAGTACCAATCCATTTGCCGGNNGCGGTCAAGCAATTGATTGCCCTCAACCACGGGTAAGATCAGATTTAATTTTCCACCAGGTGCCAACAGGCGTTTGGTATGCTGCAAAAGTGCTTCGTGCGAAAGTGTTTCGGTGTGGCGGGCCTGGGTACGCAATACTTCGGGTGGTTTGTAACTATTATTAAAGTAAGGCGGATTGCTTACAATCAAATCGTAAGGCGTGGCTTCAAAATCCTGCAAGGCCGAATGGTAAACACGGATTTTAGTTGGCCAGGGTGAATGATGAATATTGGTGCAGGCCTGTCTAAAGGCATCCATTGAAATGTCAATCGCATCGATGTGCGCCTGCCGGGAACTGCGTTGAGCCAGAATCAATGCAATTACNCCGGTTCCCGTTCCAACATCCAATATCCGTTTTGCCTGATCAACTAAAGTCCAGGCTCCCAGCAGTACCGCATCGGTGCCAACTTTCATGGTAGCCTTGTTATGCGCAACAGAAAACTGTTTGAACCTGAAAACGCGTTTATCGCGCATGGCTATCGCGGTAAGGCTTGTATTACTTTGGAAATAAATTGATTCATATCCAGTTCATTTACCTGGCTCAATCCTAACCGTACTACCACTAATTTTTTAGAGGGTACAACAAACACAAACTGACCTTCGTACCCTTCTGCCTGAAAAGAATCTGCCGGTACATCCGGATAGGTCCGGTTNGTTGGGGTTGTTCAGGCCCCGGCATTCAACCACCATTGTGCGCCATATTCTCCTCGCGCGGCCGTAGTGGCTGCGGTAGAAGAGTAGGCTACCCAGCCTTCGGGTAATATACGTTCGCCATTAAACACGCCATCGTTTAAATACAACAATCCAAACCGGGCCCAATCGCGGGCAGTGCCCCAGGCAAAGGAAGAGCCTACATAGGTTCCTCCGGCATCGGGTTCAATAATCATACTGCGGGCGCCAATCTTTTCAAAAAGTTCGCGGTAATAAAAGCGATAATAATCTTCATCGCCTATGGCATTGCGAATTAACCGGGAAATAATGTTGGTAGTACCACTGGAATATTCGAATACCGTATTGGGTTCTGACTCAAGCCGCGACTCCATGGCATACAGCCCCATATCTTTNTTATTGAAAAGCATTTTGGTGGCCAGGCTGGGACCGCCATAGTTTTCTTCCCACTTTAAACCACTGCTGGCTTGCAACAGATTGTGTAAGGTTATTTTTTTNCGCTCGTCATTTTGCCATTGAGGAACAGGAGCCNNTGCATCAAATACTTTCATGCGGCCATCTTTTGTAAGAATACCGGTAATCGCGTTGGTGATGCTCTTAGTCATTGACCAACCCATATGGCGCAGNTATTCATCATACCCTTTTGCATAACGCTCGGCTATGATTTTGCCATCGTAAACAATTACCACGGCACGGGTATTAACAGGCCGNGCCGAGTCGGTTTCTGTAAAAGCAAAATCCAGTGCTTCTTTCAATACCGTAACATAAATTCCAGTATCAATAGTAATGCTCGAAATGTTACCCATGGGCCAGGGAATGGTATCCTGGTTAAGGGGCTTCATGGTATAAAGATTTACTTTTTGTGCGCGCAGGTCCTCTTCAGAAATTCCTGCTATCAGAGTGCAACCCAATCCTTTCCTGTAAATGGCTTTTCGACTGGCCAATCCAAATACTGTTCCGGTTACAGTTGAATCTGCCCGATTAAGTTCAAAGCTGCCGTAGCGTAGCAACCCTGAACCAAGTTCTTGCTTAATCACCTCATCGGCATCGCGCCCGTTTAAAAAACANCACGTGCATAAATCTTTAGCTCCAAAGCCACTGATTATGGGCAACGCTTGCCATATATAGCCAATTCCATATCCCACAACAAGCATTACAACTCCCAGAATAATCCACTTAAAATTTTTCATCCGTTAATACTTTTATAAAGTTTGATAAATGCACCGTACCATTTTTGGCTGATGGGTAGGAGCATTTGGAGTTTTTATTCGGATGCAAAATACAGGCTTTGCGTATGCGGCCAAATAAAAACAACTTTAATCTGCCTGAGTGCCAGATATGCAATGGAGTTTGGCCGGATTACCCCAATAAAATCACTTTCAATTAATTAGGCTACCTTTGCATCTTATTACAAAATCTTAATGAAATCATTTGAAAGCCTGGGACTTTCCGGGCAACTGGTGGAAGTGATTCGCCAGGNNCTGGGTTTTGAAACCCCAACTCCTATTCAGGAAAAAGCAATTCCCACTTTGTTACAAGGCAACCTCGACCTGGTAGGCCTTGCTCAAACCGGAACCGGTAAAACGGCTGCCTTTGGGTTGCCGCTGGTCGAATTAGTGGAAGAGAACACCCGGAATACACAGGCGTTGGTAATTGCTCCTACCCGCGAGTTAAGCGTACAGATTACGAATGACCTGGAACGATTTACAGCCTCGTATAAANAACTGAACATTGTTACTGTTTATGGCGGGGCCAGCATCCGCGATCAGATTTTTAAAGTAAAACGCGGAGCACAAATTATAGTGGCCACCNCGGGTCGGTTAATTGATTTGCTTTCGCGAAAAGTAGTTGACCTTACCGCGGTTCGCTACGTAGTGTTAGATGAAGCTGATGAGATGTTGAACATGGGTTTTAAGGAAGATATTGATGAAATTCTTTCTACAACTCCCGATACTAAGAAGGTTTGGCTGTTTAGTGCCACCATGCCCCGTGAAGTGCGGGAAATAGCCAACAACTACATGGATAACCCGGAGGAACTGAGCGTGGGTGAACGTAACCGCGGTAACGAAAATATTGATCATCAATACCTGGTAGTTGATGAGCGTGATAAATACCTGGCGTTAAAACGATTTGTAGATAATACTCCCGAAATCTTTGGTGTGATTNTTTGCCGAACCAAGATTGATACACAAAAAATAGCAGAGCATTTAATTAAAGATGGCTACAGTGCGGATGCCTTGCATGGCGACCTGAGCCAGCAACAGCGCGATCGGGTAATGAAAAGCTTTCGTAATAAAACGTTGCAATTACTGGTAGCCACGGATGTAGCTGCGCGCGGAATTGATGTGGAAAACGTAACACACGTAGTTCACATGAACATGCCCGATGAAATGGAGTTTTATACACACCGAAGTGGCCGCACGGCTCGTGCCGGTAAANAAGGAATTTCGTTGGCAATTGTTTCGAAGCGGGAAGTAAACCGCGTGCAACAAATTGAGCGGAGTTTAAAACGCAAATTTACGCGCGTAATGGTACCCACAGGCGATGAGGTTTGCCAGAATAAACTGCTGGCACTGGTACACAAAGTGAAGCAGGTTGAGGTAAATGAAGAAGAGATTGACTCCTTTCTTCCGGAAGTATATCATGAGTTGCGGGAATTAAGTAAGGAAGATATCATTAAACGCTTTGCTTCCATTGAGTTCAACCGCTTTCTGGAATATTACCGCGATGCCCGTGATTTGAATAAATCGGAGCGGAAAACTTTCGAAACAACCGATACGGACGATCGCTACCTGACGGGAGATCGGGTGTTCATCAACATCGGAAAAATGGATGGCCTTGAGAAAGGAAGTTTATTGGATTTGANNTTTGCGATTTTGGCGAAATTGATAAAAAGCATATTGGCAAGATTGATCTTAAAGGCGCTTATTCATTTTTGAACTGGAAAAAGGAGTTGCCGAAAAGGTGATAAAGAATTTTGATGGAGTGGAGATACGTGGCCGCAAAGTACGCCTGGAATTAACCGAACCACACAAGAAGAAATATACCGAAAAGAAAAAGGAACGCTTTTACAGCACCAAAGGCCATAAAGGAAATCGCGACTGCGGTGGAAAGATTCCGGCAAGCGGAAACGGTATTAACCCGGATTTCAAGTTGGGTTTCGGTAGATAACCAGGGATTACTGTTTTGGAACTTTATACCTGTTACCAGGATTATTTATATTGAGCCAAATTGCAATCATGAAAAGCCGCAAATTGAAACTTACCGCTGACCAGCGCAGAGAGTTGCTGGAGACGTTACAAACTCGGTTTAATAAAAACAGGCACCGGCATCAAGGAATAGACTGGGATAAGATTCAAGCGCGGCTGGAGGCGAACCCCGAAAAACTGTGGTCGCTGCATGAGATGGAGGCAACAGGAGGCGAGCCGGATGTTACCAGTTATGATAAAAAGTCGGGTGAATATATTNTTTGCGATTGCTCGGCCGAANACCCCAAAGGGCGAAGAAGTATTTGTTACGATCATGAAGCACTGGAATCCCGCAAGGAACATAAGCCCGCTAACAGCGCAGTACAAATGGCTTCGGATATGGGTATTGAGTTGTTAACCGAAGAGGAGTACCGGCAATTGCAAAAACTGGAAACGTTTGATGCTAAAACTTCCAGTTGGATTAAANCCCCGGCAGACATTCGCAAGCTTGGCGGGGCTTTGTTTTGCGATTACAGATTCGGGCACGTGTTTGTGTATCACAATGGAGCCGAATCGTATTATAGTGCACGCGCATTCAGGGGCGTGCTCAAAGTATAATTCAATTACTTAGCCGGTGTAATCACAATATTGCGGTAGTCGATTGGGCCATGATCGCCCTGAAGCATAATCGGGCCAGGCTCACTTTCATGGTTATCGATGGCTCCACCGGTAATGCCCGGTATTTCCTGATTGGAGATGATGGTAACACCATTCGCTACCACAGTAATCATTCTGCCTACTAACGTGATATCATAACTTTGCCATTCACCGGCATCTTTGGCAACCATCATACTGGGTGTAAGAAATCCATACACCGCACCCAGGTAACCTTTCCAGGGCTCTTTTCCTTTGTCGTCTTCAATTTGTACTTCATATCGCCCGCGCAGGTAAACACCACTGTTACTTCCCTTCTCATAGCGAAACTCAACATGTAATTTGAAATCCGTAAAAGTTTGTTCGCTTACCAGGTTGCTCCCCGATTTTAAGCTTCTCAAAATTCCGTTTTCAACAATCCATTGATTGGGCCCCATAGCTTTCCAACCGGTTAAATCTTTTCCATTAAACAAGGTAATGGGCTTGCCCCACACCGGCTCGGTATTGCGTTTAAGTAACGGAGCGCGGGTGGCTGTCCAGTTGTATTTNTTACCATCGGTATAAATCATGGTTCCTTTCAGCGTTTCGCCTGTCAGCTCGCCTTCAAAATCCATATTCCGATCACCGGGTTCCCACTGGGGTGGGATAGAAAAATTAAATTTTTCGTTCGTAACATTTACCACGGCTATTGGCCGGGCGCTTCCAAATGCATAAACAAACCTACCCACCAATGTTTTAGTGCCGGAGTGTTCTATTTCTAACCAGGATGGAAGCTGCTGCCCCTCTTTCTCAATAACCAGATTCCAGCGACCTTCCAGTTTATTTTGTGCTTGAAGGGTAACCGTGGCGAACAGTGCGAACAGGAGGTATGCGAAGCGTAGGTTTGGTTTCATTATTTTTTTATTTATGGATTTTTGAATTGGGTGAAATTTATAAAATAGAATTTTCAATTTGATATTGAAAAGGCAGCGTTGATATTATAGTTTTTTTGTTCTGAATTTTTAGTGTCCTGCTTTTACGTAGGCCCAGTTATCTTCTTGTTTAAGAGTAAGTTCTATCATAGCCGATGGCACNAACTGTGGCCGATTTTAGCAGCTCTTCCTTTTTACGTTTTTGCGTTTCATGGTGTTGCTGCAGGCAGCAAACACAACACCTTTGCTGCTCCATTCGGCTACTTGTGCCGAGGCTTTGGAAGTTTTGGAAATCAATAAATCCAATCCCGGGCCATGGCACACTACTTCAACTTCGGCATTGGGCCAGGCGGTTCGGATGTTTTTNACCTGCCCCACAACCGAGGCTTGTGATAAAGAATCACCATCAGAAAACTGCATGACAATTTTATGATGCTTCAGGTCAACAACGCCATCAGTTTGTTGTGCAAACAATTTCGCAGAAAGACAAACAAGAAATATAAGCAGGCTGGTTTTCATGGCTAATGAAATTTAGTTTCTTGATTTGAAGGTATAGTATTTAACAACCAATGCCAAGCACCTTGTTACCGCTGGTTTTGTAAGGCAAACTGCAAGGCTCTTTTCTCCATCCAGTTTGTTTTCTTTGCGGTAAGCGAAAAACCCACGTGTCCCCCGCGTTCAGGAATTTCCAAAAACAAGCAGGGGTGGTGGCGCGCCACCAAGNNTGGGTAGCAATCTTCAGGTAAGAAAGGATCGTTTTGTGCGTTTACTAACAGTACAGGCAGCGCGATAGATTGCAGGTAGGGGTAACAGCTGGCTTTTGTGTAAAAATCATTAGCATCAGTAAAGCCATGCAAGGGTGCGGTGTAGCGGGTGTCAAATTCACGAAAGGTGGTAATGGTTTCAAAACCCTCGGCACTTAGCATATCAGGAAATTGAATGGCCTTTGCGCAAATCTTTTTTAAGTTTTTTAAGAAACGGTTGAGGTAAAATTTNTTATCGGGCTTATCCAGTTCGGCCGCGCTGGAGCCCAGGTTACAGGGTACCGAAAATGTTATGGCTGATTTTATTTCTTCGGGTGGCAACCCTTCGCCAAGGTATTTTAGCGTCATACTTCCACCCATACTAAATCCTACCAATACAATTTGGTTATAATTTTTNTTNAAAGCGTGTGCAACCACGGCAGCTAAATCTTCGGTAGCTCCGTGGTGGTAGAAGCGAGGCAACCGATTCATCTCACCACTGCATCCGCGGCAGTTCCAGGCAAGGGCATCCCAGCCATTCGCAAANAANTAAGCGGCCATGCCTTTGGTATAGTGGCGCTCGCTGTTGCCCTCCAACCCGTGCGAAATGATTACCAGTTTATCGCGTTGCTGCTGCATCCAGTCGAGGTCTAGAAAATCGCCATCTGCTAATTCTAACCGTTCTCGTTGATATGTACCGGGCACTTTTCGAAATACGCTGGGAACAACTGTTTCGAGATGCGCATTGAATAGATAAAATGGATTTGTATATGCAGATGAAATAAGCGGCATGTTGGTTACTTACTTACTACATCCTGAATGTCGGGGTACGATCGAAGGTAACTTTTGCAAATGGACATAAAGGAAGCACTTTAATTTTATTTTGACGGGCGTACGCCACGGCAGCCAGCACTAATTTTTCCAGCCCCCTGGCCACGCAGTTTGTCTGATACTTCCGTGTGATCGATGATGATCAATTTTTCTCCGGCTATGGTGTAAGTCATTTCACCTAAACGCTCACCGTTTTCATCCAAAATAAACGAGCCTTTGTATCCTTGTTCAATTTGCTTAATAGTCATAACGGATAAGTTTATGTTTTGTAACGAATGCTAAGGAGTGTCATTATCATAAACAAGGCTGCTACCAGGCCTAATGCAATCCGCAGGGTGTACCAATCGGCCAACAGACCAATTAATGGAGGCCCAAACAAAAANCCAGAATATCCAACAGTAGTAACCATGGCCAAGCCAACTCCGGGTGGTAAATCCTTTGCATTGCCGGCTATACTATAGGCAATTGGCACAATAGCCGATAATCCTAAACCGGTAAGAAANAAGCCGATGATAGCAATGTAAGGCGATGGAAATACGAGTGTAAGGATAATACCAATCGTGGAAATTATACCGCAACCAATCATCAGGTTTTTGTCGCCCCATTTTATTCGTGCTGCATCTCCAACAAACCTGCCGGTTGTCATAGCCAGCGCAAAGGTAGCCAGGCCGATAGGTGCAAAGGCTTTGCTGGCCTGCACAATGTTAACCATATAATTTGTGCTCCAATCGGCCATAGCACCTTCGCCCAGCATACAACAAAATGCAATTACGCCAATGCTTACCATGGCCGCATTGGGCAAACGAAAAGCGGGGCCTTCTGATTTTTTCTGTTGGGGTTTATCATGAATGAGGCGATACCGAGCCCACGTGGCTCCCACCAGGCTGAATAGTGTGATCAAACTTAAATGCAGGAATAAGCTGGTCTCTAACTTTACGAAGATAGCACCACACCCTGCACCTGCGGCCATTCCCACACTAAACAGTGCATGGAAGGAAGTCATAATAGGTTTTTGATATTGTTGTTCTACCATTACTGCCTGGGCATTCATGGAAACATCAAGCATGCCGGCTGTTATGCCCATTACAAANAATACAAATACCAATCCGCTAATACCGGGCATAACCTCTGTTAGTGGAACTAAGGGAACAAATGCACAATAAAGAAATGCGGAGATGATTGCAATTTTACGGCTGCCATTGCGAATAATTAACCATCCTGTAAAAGGCATGGCCACCAGGGCTCCTAACGAAGTAGCCAGTAAAACAAAGCCAAATGTGCCATCGTCTATCCGAAACAGTTCCTGTACTTTAGGAAACCGGGCCGCCAGGTTTGCGTGAACAAAACCATTGATAAAAAANATAAGTTTAACGGCAATGCGGGGTGGCGTCATGGAATTTGTGCCTTCAAATTAATCAATAATATATGTGTGTTATTACTGCATGACTTTGTTTTTACAAATTGCCAAATCAGCGCACAACCGTAAATAATGTTTCACCAAANAGAGGNGTGCCATCGGTTGCAATACCTTGCACCATTACACGGTAGGTACCGGGTTGGTCGGAAGTATAAAATTCAAGTTGTTTGGTTTCTTTTCTGTTAAGTGAAACATCGGGGTTCCAATACAATACATGCCGCGCGTCTGGAATCCGGCTATTAATTTCCGGAACGGTTTCATACCGGGGCGAGTAAAATTCTTTATACTGTTGAAGCCCTTCGTAATTCATCATGAGGGTTTCGGAGTTAAATTTGAACCCACCCAAATCTCCTTTGTACGTACGGTAGCTTACAATACCATCATAGGCAAGCGATCCAACAAAATACCTGCTCGTGAGCACATCCAGTTGTTTAATTTGTAATGGATCAAAAGCCATAATATCATTCAGGTTAAATACGGGTACACCATCCAGCAATACGAGCGACTCGTTTTCCAGTAAATGTCCTTTCGTACGATCTATAATTTTGAAGATAAACTGATCGCCCCTTTTTCTTACCCATACGCTTTTTACATACTCGCGCATTACTTCTTCCATAACCGGAAAACGTGTATAATCGTCAAGGCGATAGGTTTCGGGGGCNGTGCCGTANAAGGTAGAACTGTCGGGCAGCCATGCAGGAAGGACATTTTTNTCAAACGTATCGTTTACCTGCATGGAAATACTTCGGGCAATAAGTGCCGCTGAGTTTTTNTCTGATAAACGAATGGCAGGCAAACTGATTTTGATAAAATCTGTTGAGAAGGGAGGCTTTACTTCAATAAGTGCTTGTTTAGAAGGAGATTGAAGTATGAGCTTAGATGTACCATTCAGATTGGCTTCAATCAGCAGTAATCCGGTTTTGTCGCTAATGCCTCCACCCCACATAACATTTTTACCCGGAGTGCTGATATAGCCTGCTACACCCGGTAAGGGTAGATGGGTTTGTTTATCTACCACGTTTGCTTCGATTAGATGAGCTCTGTACTCTGGCAGATGCTTAACGGGTGCAGGGGTTGCCAGGTCTTGCCATCTAAACCTGCTCCAGCCATGGGTAAGCATCAGATTATCGATAAGATGTTGATTGGCGCTCTGATAGAATTGGGAAGATTCAATAGCACCCTTCAGGTCGCTCGATAAAAGGAGATAGCTCACCATATCAGGCTGCAAAAACTGACTGAGTGAGTCGTGAAGGGCTACAGAAACAGAAAGGTTAGTAACTGTATTCTTTGGCGACTGAATAGTTAACAGAATCTTTTTNCGTGTACTGGTTTGCGTGCGGTCGGGCGAAACGAAAAGCGAAGTGCTGTCGGGTTTTATAAAAACCAATCGTTCGCAAACGGGGCGCCCGGTTGCATCAAACACCGTAATATGACTAATGCCAGCATCTAACGCTGCTTTGGATAGTTGAAAGTTGGAAAAACCGTTGTGATGCTGACCGGTGGCTGTAATTTTTACCTGATGGCGGGTATGCGCAATAACATAAAGCGATTGATCAGGAACAGCCTTTGTGCGAATGCGGATATTCAGGATGCCGGACGAGTCGGTGGTTTGCATGGCAAAACCTGAAGTTATTGCCGGNGGTAATTCTGTGTGTATAATTTTATTGTCGTGTTGAATAACAGCGCGGTAGTTTTCGGTGGCGGATGGAAGCATTTCGAACGTACCAATACCAAACTTTTCTGGTTGAAAGCGAACAACTGTATCGCCACCCGCATTTAGTATGGCTCCTTTAAAGTCGATTCCTTTTCCATTTTGATCAACGGCCCGAAAGGCCAGTTTGTGCCTGATGCCGTCAATCCACTGTCCGCCTTCTGGAAAGAATTGAATATCGATGGCAGAATTAGAGGATGGGACCTCATCAAACAAACGCCTAAGGGTATTTACGATTGTAACAGGTTGATGAAAATAAAATTCGGGGCTATAGTTTTTCATCCAGCGTGTGTAGGCCCGCAAATAATAATTGCCCGAGCCGGTAGAAATTGGAATGTTGATCTGGCCTTTGCCAAAGCCCTTGTTTAGTTCAACTTTGGTTTGAAGAATCACTTCATTTTTGCTGCTTACAACTTCAAGATAAGCTACCCGGCTGGAGGGGATGGGTTGGTGACTTTGGCCGGAGACGAGATAAACTTTAAACCAACTGGTTTCACCNGCAATCCATAAATTTTTATCTGTATGGATAAAAATTTTTTCCTGAAGGTTTTTAGATGCATACTGTTGCAGATAGGCAGCAGGGTTAGGTTGCATAGTTTGAGCGAATGCAACTTTGTAAAGTAAAAGAAGAGCTATCCCAAAACGCATCACCAGAAATCGGGTTTGGTTGTTGTGCCACCGGTATATCTGCAGTCTACACAGTAGGGAGTACCATATCGGTAACCAGAAATCATAGGGCCATTCCCTATGTATACAGGTTCTATCAATAAATAAATTCCGTTAATGGAAGAAACCTGATCCGGACTTACTTCGAATTTTTCGCAGGCATCGTATCGCGTGTAATACCTGGGNGGAATGGGTAATTCTGCGGCTGATACAAAGGCCCGTTTAGTTGAAATGCTGCCAATTGAAAAGTATCCTACCACAATTTCGTTTGGATTTGAAATACATTTAATGTTTCCGATCACCTGATTGGGCAGCGGTCCAAACAGGGTGCCCAGGTCTTCGGTAGTTTGCTTTACTTGCTTCCAGTAATTAAACGCATCCCGGGTAATGGCTTGTTGCTTAACCAGGATGCTATACCTGTGCTTGGCCTCTTCCCAATTTTGTGGAAAACTGGTGAGTTGAAATTCCGATACCTGGTTTTTCTGAAGCCGTGTAGTCGATTCAATGAGGATACCGGGGCTGTTTAACGTTTGCCAGCATTGAAAAATATAATCGGTGCGCGGCACCACCTGCCCCGTAGCTTCATCAAACTGAATGGAGGCTGCGTAGGCCGATCGGTATTCCCAGGTTTCTTCATACGTCCACCTATAATATCCTTCTGCAATCGCATCATCATGTGTGGATACACTAAACGCCACGCCACCGGAGTCGGTAAGCTTCCAGGTAACACTGTCGATTTGTGGCGATTGAATAACGGGTGCATAGTAGGATCGATATAGTTTGTTATTCCCTGTTTCAATATGGAGACGATAAGCAATGGAAGTTAAGGGTTGCGCATAGAGGTAATAGTTACCTTGATAATCGTTAGTGAAAAAGTGGGTTGCTCCTTCTAAATCTTCTAACCAAACAGTGGCAGCAGTTTCAACCTGGGGTTCATTCGTATCATTGATGTTCTGAGACCACCTTAATGTTAGTTTACTGTCAGCATTGCTGTTGATAAACCCGTCAACAATTAATACGGGAGAGGATTGCCTGATCTCCGGTGGATTATAGGGATCGACACAAGCCACAACAACCAGAATAAGTATGATGATATATAATCTCATAATCAAAATCTAAAATTGTAGGTGAGCGTTGGAATCGGGCTGCCAAAAATGGAAAGTTTGTATCCATTGATTACCCCATTCTGCGAGGTGAAGTACACAGAATAAGCATTACGCCTTCCGGTTAGGTTGTACACACTCAAACTCCAGAAACCATGTATTAATTTNTTGGTCTTATGATTCCCTTCTATATTAATAGAGAAATCAGTTCTGAAATAGTCCGGAATCCGGTATTGATTACGGTCAGAGTAGATCAAACGCTCCACGCCATCGGCAGTGTATTTTGCAATTGGAAGCGTGATGGGCCGGCCGGTAGCATAAACTACGTTAAGCGACATGTTAACCCGCCTGTTAAATTTGTAATTTCCAATAAAGTTAACCGCATGTGGCTTGTCATAATTACTGGGATAATATTCTCCGCGGTTAATGGTTTCAACTTCAGAGAGGCCGCGCGTTTGCACGAACGACCGGGAATAGGTGTAACTAACCCAGCCATTTACTTTGCCAACAACTCGCTTAAGCATGAATTCTATGCCGTATGCTTTGCCGCGCGCGTTTAATATATCTGTTTCAATGTGATGATTTTGGATTAACTCTGCACCGCCCTTGTAGTCGAGGAAGTTTTGCATCCATTTATAGTAAGTTTCCACAGATATTTCTAACGAGCGCCTGGGTAGCTGATGGTAAAAGCCAATACTTATCTGGTCACCAATCAGAGGTTTTATATACGCATCGCTTAATTTCCAGATATCCGTTGGGGCAATGGCTGTTGTGTTAGAAAGCATTTGAATGTATTGACGGTGCCGGTTGTAACTTACCTTTATTGAGGTGGAAGGATTGTAAGTATATCGCAAGGATGTTCTGNNCTCAGGCCCGCCTGAAGAAGAAATTTTNTGCCCCTTCGAATAAAAGACAGTATCAACGATGGAAGATTCACTACGAGGCCCGGCTGCGTACCGATATTGGGCGTGGGGCCCAACATTTCTGAATTGAGAATACCGAAGCCCTCCGTAGATCGATATTTTGGACGTGAGTTCATACTGTGTGCCGGCATATGCATACGACTCAACCCCNTGCTCATTTTGTAAAATATCCGGAGTAACCAGTGAGGATTCGCCCACGGGAAGATACGTGCCCGGAGAAAGCTGGTAGCGGGTAAGGCCTGCACCAAAGGTGAAAGATTGTTTGGAGCTCAGAAAATAATTAAAGTCTGTTTTAGTAGTTGTCTGTCTTAAAGTATAAGCAAGCTTAAAGGCATTAATCGGGTTTGCCAAGCTGGTAATGCGGTAAGTATAATTACTGTAATTCGAACTAATGCTGCCAAAGAACTTATTATTAAAAATATGTTTCCATTTGATGGATAGAGCCTGGTTACTATACCGGTACGAAGTGTCGCTCTGAAGTTTAAATTCATCTGTACTGGTGTAGCCGGAAATAGCCAGGTTGTTTTTCAGATTTATATCATAATGCATATTGATATTTAAATCGTAAAAGGATGCATTACTTTTATTTATAGCGGCATTTGGAATTTCTTTCAACAGCCAATCCGAATAGGTTGACCGGCCTCCAAGCAGCACCGAGAATTTGTCCTTCAAAATGGGGCCTTCTACAGACAACCTGCCTGTAATGGGGCTAATTCCTCCGGAACCGCTCCATTTTCTTTTGTTGCCTTCTCGTGTAACAACATCTAATACCGAAGAAATTCTNCCTCCGTATTCAGCAGGCACGCCATTCTTATATAACTCAACATTTTTTATGGCATCCGCATTAAATGCCGAAAAAATCCAAACAGGTGTGAAGGATTAAAGATGGGAACCTCGTTATATAAAATCAGATTCTGGTCGGTAGCACCACCTCTAACATTAAACCCAACGGTTCCTTCGCCAACTGATTGTACACCGGAAGTGTCAGTACGGTTTTTAATACATCAACTTCGCCCAGGGCAACGGGCAACTGCCGCATCGTTTTCATATCAAACCTTTCCAGCCCCATCTGCAACCCGTGTACTAATTCGCCACGGGTGGATTCCACCAGTACTTCCTTTAACGGTAACACATCTTCTTCCAGATCAATGTTCAGGCGGCCATCAGCGTGGAGGATGATCTTTTATCCATCGACTTCATGCCCAGGCTGCGTACGTTAAGGGTATGCATTCCCTTTGGCAGGGTGATTGAATAGTAACCGTTTCCATCGGTTGCCACACCTACGGTTGAGTTTTCTATGGATAGGGTGGCGCCAATTAAAGACTCGCCTGATTTTGAATTTTTTATAAAGCCAGCCAGGGTTGCATCTTTTCGGGTGGAGGCATTGCGTGTGCCAATCACAATGGGTTTTTCGGTTTTGGTAATTTCAGCTTCTGCAAAACGACTGTTTTCAGGTCCGGTAAAATCAGAAACCGGAGTTTGCGAAAAAACCAAGTGGCAAATCCACCAAGATGGGTGTAAATGGTTTGATATATACATATCGGTTGGCATCCATCGAGAACTGGAGGGGTGTGTCTTTCAGAGCCAGTTCAAGAATTTGCGTTACCATTTTACGTTCGGCCGTTACAGTAATCCGAATGCTGTCGGTTTCAGCGGGGTTGAAGAATAGCCGGCAGTCGCAAAAATTTTCCAGCTTTTGTGCAAAATCGGTTAATGTAGAATTAGCCACCGAAATGCTGATGGGCCGTTCTTGTGCAAGCGTTTGGCAAACACCCAGTAAGAAAATGATGGCAAGTAAGTTAATTCTCATTTTTCTGTTTGATCATAGTATTGACTGAGCAGTGCCAATGCTTTTTCTTTTGANGAATTGTAGTGAATACCTTCTTGCTTCAACTTTCGCTTTAATTCATTTTTCCTTGAACCGAATACGTTGAGGGCTGAGTTGCGCGATTTAACCGGGTAGAAAATACCATCTTTTTGTAGAAAGTAACGTTTCCGCATTTTCATTTCCAGAAGAAGACTGCCGTTTAGGTTTTTTCGATTTGATAACAGGTATATCGGGCATAGNGGTTTAATGGTGCCGTTGGATAGTTCGGCATAATAACCCGGTTCGGGGTTGATAAGAAATACAAATCGGGTGTTATGTATTTCAAAAGAATCCACTTTCTCTTTTTGAGCCACCAGGCTTTCACCCGTATAGTTGTTTAACAGGATTAGCTGGTTGGTTAGCAAATTGTAGCGTAGCGTTACTGAATCGTAAACCTGGCCAAGGAAACTTATTGTTCCGGTAGCCCAATCGTTCGTGTGGTAGTAGTAATTTCCCGTTGTTTGCCGGTTGGCAAAGTCNATCGGTAAAGCCCCGGTATAAATCATGGCATTGGCACCAAGGTGCTGATCATACAAACGGGCCAGGTTGTTTAAATCGGCAGGCTGCGAAGGAGATTGTGCAAATAAGAAATGACTTGCTAAGAAGAGAAGTAGCGGTAAGTTTTTCATTATAGATTGCGCTGCAATAAAGGTAAATAACTTAAAATTCTGGTGCGCTGCCGTTGGTAAAAAAGCGGTTAACAACTGGTAGTAAAGTGAAGGCCATTGCAAGGTATTTGCAATGGCCTTCAATGAGTATGTTAAAATAAAGTTACTTAGCGTATGCCACGCTTCGCATCTCGCGGATTACGGTAACCTTTATCTGGCCCGGNTACTGCATGTCTTTTTCTATCTTCTGAGAAATATCAAAGCTAAGTTGGGCGGCACGTTCATCGGTGGCTTTCTCAGCATCTACCAACACGCGTAACTCACGGCCGGCCTGGATCGCGTAACATTTCTCAACTCCTTCAAAGCTTAAACCCACTTGTTCCAGCTCCTTCAGGCGTTTGATATATTGTTCCATCACTTCACGCCTTGCACCGGGNCGTGCACCGGAAATAGCATCGCAAGCTTGTATGATTGGCGAAATGATGCTGGTCATTTCTATTTCATCGTGGTGGGCACCAATGGCGTTGCAGATAACCGGNTGTTCTTTGTATTTCTGAGCCAGTTCCATGCCCACAATGGCATGGGGTTTCTCCAATTCTTCCGGCCATACTTTTCCAATGTCGTGCAGCAGGCCTGCGCGTTTGGCTTGTTTTACATTTAGTCCAAGTTCGGCAGCCATAATAGCGCACAGGTTGGCTACTTCGCGCGAGTGTTGCAAGAGGTTTTGTCCATACGAGGAACGATACCGCATGCGCCCCACCATTTTTACCAGTTCGGGTGCAAGCCCGTGAATACCTAAGTCAATAACGGTGCGTTCGCCAATCTCTACAATTTCGTCTTCAATGTTCTTGGTGGTTTTGGTCACAATTTCTTCAATGCGGGCGGGNTGTATGCGACCGTCCTGCACAAGGCGGTGCAACGATAAGCGGGCAATCTCTCTGCGCACCGGATCGAACCCCGAAATGATGATGGCTTCCGGGGTATCATCTACAATGATTTCGACACCGGTTGCCGCTTCCAACGCGCGGATGTTGCGCCCNTCACGTCCAATTATTTTTCCTTTAATATCATCGCTTTCGATGTTAAAGATAGACACACAGTTTTCTACTGCGTGTTCGGTGGCTGTGCGCTGAATGGTTTCTACTACAATTTTNTTGGCTTCTTTGGTTGCGGTTAGTTTCGCCTGCTCCATTATGTCTTTGATGTACGANGTGGCTTTTGTCTGAGCTTCTTCTTTAAGCGATTCCATCAGTTGCTCACGGGCCTGGTCGGCCGTAAGCTTCGAAATGCCTTCCAGTAACGCCACTTTTTGAGCGTTGAACTTATCTAACTCTTCTTTGCGTTTTTTACCAACTCATGCTGGTGTGCTAAACTTTGCTTTTCCGCGTCAACTTCCGACTCTTTGCGTTTCAGGGTTTCCAGTTCTTTCGCGAGTTGGCTTTCGCGTTGCTTGATTTTTGCTCGTTGCTGATAATCTGGTTCTTCTTGCGGTTGGCTTCTTCTTCAAACTCTTGTTTCATCTTAAAGAGTTTGTCTTTGGCTTCAATAATCTTGTCTTTCTTAATGTTCTCGGCCTGCAGNNTTCAGCTTCTTTGATAATTAACTTAGATTTTTCTTCTAAGGCCTTCTCGTTTTTNCGTAGCCTGCGCTTGTACAAATAAGATCCCAGTAAAAACCCTATGAGTATAACGAGTATGAACGAAACTAAAATCGGCACAACTAGTAGTCCGTTAGCTCCTGGTGTTAATAAGTCCATTTTATTTGGTGTTTAATAATAAAAACACCCGTAGGCCTGTGGGCCACAACGGAAGGGAAGGAATTGTAAAGAAACGCTTAGAGTGCCTGGCTAACCAGTTGGTTGATGTGGTTTACCTTTTCAACCACCGTTTGGTCTATCTGTTGCAGGTTTTCTTCATCTGCCATTTTATCTACCAAACAATCGAAGGCCACCATGGCCAGCAGATCCTGTTTGTCATCAATGCCAAACTGTTCCCGGTAGTACTTTATTTTTCGTTGATGAGCTTGCCGGCAGCACGCACTTTCTCTTCTTCTTTGCGCTTTACCTTCATGGGGTATTCGCGGTCGGCAATTTTTATTTTTACGGATAATTCTTCCATCAACTTCTACCGGTTATCTGCTCAAGTGAGCAATACACTTATCGATTTCGCGGATATACTCGTCTACTTTCCTTTTCAAGTCCGAAACACCTTCGTCTTCCGGGTTTATATGATCTACAATCTTAGTGATTTTAATCTGATTTTTAAAATGATGGAGCTGCTCATCGCGCTTGCGCAGGTCTGTCTTAAGCTCGTGGTTCTCAAGTTTTAGGCCTTTTAGCTCGTCTTTCAGCGATTTATGTTCATTCAGCAATACCAACACCTTCCGTTCCAGCCCATTCAAACTTGATTTAAGTGTTTCCTGATCCATCTGCTATTTATTATGGTGGGGGCAGCCTGGTGCCCAATGTTTTTTACTTTCTTATTACCGCTCCCATTTTTCCTTCAAAAGCACCCATTAACNCGGGTCATCACTTTTTCAATCTCTTCATCGGTAAGGGTTTTGGATTCATCCAGCAAGGTAAAACCCAATGCATAGGCTTTTTTTCCTGCCGGAATCTTATCACCCTCGTACACATCAAACGCAATAATTTCTTTCACTAATCTTTTTTCTATACTTAAAACAAGCGCCCGTATTTCATCGAAGGATACTTGTTTGTCCAACACGAGTGAAAGATCGCGTCTTACTTCCGGGAATTTTGGTACCTCCTGCACAACGAACTTAGGGTTTGCCGATCTGAAAAGCAAGGATGTATCCATGTCAGCATAAAANATATCCTGCTTAATGCCGAAATCTTTGGTAAGTGCAGCTTTTACCTTGCCCAACTTGCCAATTTCTTTGTTGCCCTTTAGCAACCGCATACCATATTCAAACAACGGATCGTTCAGTTTCTCTTGCTTCAGGTTTTGCAGATTTACTTTATCCAACAGTTGTACTACTTGCTGCGCAAGGTCGTAATAGGTTACAGCTTTGGTTTTGGTTTGCCAGTTTTCGGTTTCGGTATTGCCACTGATGTATAGAGCCAGGCGTTCTTCTTCTGTGTATCGCCTGGTAACATCTTCTCCAGCTTCATTTTTCCGATAAATTTTTCCAAACTCGAACAACTTCAGGTCTTTTTGCTTGCGGTTAATGTTGTAGGCGCACACCTCCAGGCCGGTAAACAGCATGGTTTGCCGTAAAATGCCTTGTTCCTCACTAAGTTTATTCAGCATCTCTACAGGGGTACCGGCAAATGTGAGGTTATGCTTTTGCTGATAGGCTAAGTTGGTAAGTGAATTGGTTAAAATTTCAAAGAAACCATTCCCAACCAATTGGCTGCTGAGGGTACGTTTAAATTTATTGCTGTCTTTTTCCGGAAACTCGGCCAAATAATCGGTACCGGCTATTTCTGTAAGTTCAATGTTATTGAATCCATAAATCCGCAGAATTTCTTCCACTACATCGGCTTCTTGTGTTACATCTACCCGGTAGGGTGGTACCGAAACAGTAAAGGCATCTGCTTCTTTCTGAACAATGCTGATCTCCAGATTTTGGAGAATGGCAAAAATTTCTTCGCGCGGAATGGCTTTGCCAATAAGCCGGGTAATGTGTTTATCCTTTACGCTGATCAGCCGGTTTTCAATTTTGTCCGGATATATATCGGTTAAATATGAAGAGATGGTTCCGCCTGCAAGTTCTTTGATTAATAAGGCAGCACGTTGCAGGGCATATATCGTAAGATTCGGATCGGTTCCTCTTTCAAACCGAAATGAAGCATCGGTCTTTAATTGATGGTGCATGCCGGTTTTACGCACGTAATTAGCCGAGAAACAGGCGCTTTCNAAAAACAAATTTTTGGTTGTAGAGGTTATGCCCGATTTAATACCACCAAACACACCGGCAATGCACATGGGTTCGTTTGTATCGCAAATCATCAGGTCGTTTTCGGTAAGGGTACGTTCCTTGTTATCCAGAGTCTTAAATACGGTACCCGCAGGCAATGTTTTTACGATTACCTTATGGCCGGCAATCTTATCTGCATCAAAGGCATGCAGCGGCTGGCCGGTTTCGTGTAAAACAAAATTGGTAATATCCACCAGGTTGTTGATGGGAGATAGTCCAATAGATTTTAAACGATTCTTCAGCCACGCAGGCGATTCTTTTACAGTTACTCCGGCAATGGTTACCGCAGAATACCGCGGGCAGGCCGTTGTGTTTTCTACATGAACCGATATGGGTAGCTTATTATTTTCGGTTTTAAAGTTTGTTACATCCGGAAGTTTAAGCGTTCGCTGCCTGGCGGCTTTTATATCGCGGGCAACGCCTATATGAGATGCGGCATCGGCCCGGTTTGGGGTTAACCCAATTTCCAATACATAGTCGGTATCTACATTAAAATATTCGGCAGCAAGTGTTCCGTTGGGTGCAGTTGTATCCAGCACCATAATTCCTGCATGACTTTCGCCCATTCCGATTTCATCTTCTGCGCAGATCATGCCTTCGGAAACTTCGCCTCTGATTTTTGTGGTTTTGATAGTAAAAGGTTCGCCTTTGGTTGGAAACACGGTAGAGCCGGGCAGGGCTACAACCACTTTTTGGCCGGCAGCTACATTGGGCGCTCCGCACACAATGGGCAAAACCTTATCGCCCACATTAACGGTTGTAACCGAAAGTTTGTCGGCATTGGGATGTTTGCTGCATGTTAATACTTCGCCAATTACAAGTCCCTTTAATCCGCCTTTTATGGTTTCAAAGGGTTCTACACTTTCTACTTCCAGCCCTGTAGAGGTTAAAACTTTACCAATATCCTCGGCTGTTTCGGGAATATCGATGTATTGCTTGAGCCAGTTATAGGAAATCTTCATGGTGCGAAAAATCAGAACCCCAAAAGTACGGGTTTAAGGGGTTATTTCTAAGGGGGCGAATCAGGAATGCACCGGGAAATTGCCGGGTTATGGATGATAACTCATCTCCCCGCACGGATGGCCACCTTTAATAAATTTTCTTTGGTGGAAAGGGGCAGGAATATTTATCGTTGTAGGCGCAATAGGGGTTGTAGGCCAGGTTAAAATCCAGTTCAACTGTTTTTGCAGCCGGTACTTTCTTTACATCAAGGTATCGCCCGGCTCCATACGTTTCACGGCCACTGGTTTCATCTGAAAATGCCAGAAAAAGTTTACCGCGCTGAGGGCCTGTTTCCATTATTTCCAGAATCAGCAATTGATTTTGTACACCATCCAGTTCAAATTCGGCAAAAGCATATTCCAAATATTTCTGTTCCTTGCCATCGCTGGTTGATAGGATAACCACTTTTTGGTTTCAATGGGTTTTAGTTTTGCTTTTATGCGGTAGCGGATGTCGGCCGGAAAGAACTTCAGGCTATCAAACGAAAGGGTGTCTTGCAGAAAAGGGGATCCTGCACCACGCTTCATGAAAGTTTCCATCTCGCTGCGCTCCTTTTGGATATGTGCTACATACCCTTCGTCTGTTGATTCCTGGTTTGGGCGCATAAGAAAAATAATCAGCGCCAGCACAACCACTACCAGAATTACAGGAATTGTCTTAGAACTTTTCATTGGTGCGTGGTGGGTGGGGTAGGGTTGGTATGGCGTACAAACACCGGGTTTTGTTGGTTTTGCCAATACCGTATCGAATCTGATTTTTGTGAATACCGTTTGAAAAATTCGGGCACCGAAACATCTGCCAGGTTACCGGGCGAATTGGTGAGCACACAAATCGCAACTTTATTTTTCTGATCGATGGCTACTTCGCTTCGGTATCCATTTACATACCCGCCATGGTATAGCAATTGATCGTTTTGAAAATTTATTACCCGCCAACCCAATGCATAGTAAGATGAGCGTGGCCTTTTCCACCGGTTAAAGTTCCGGTTNTTGGAAATAGCTTTTACCTGGGGTTCAAATATTTCAGTTAAGGTTGTATCGGCCATGATGTCTTCGCCNCCGGTAAGCAATGATTTTAACCACAAGGCCATGTCTGCAATGCTGGCGTTTACGCCCCCTGCAGGTGAAACATTATAATACGTATCGGAAATGGGTACGGGTACCCAATGTTTACGCGCGAAGTAGTGTGGTTTGGCTACATTATCATTGTTCATAATGGCCAGGTAAGATGCCGAACTGTTGTACATACCCAGGGGCTTGAATACATTTTCAGTCAGCGCGCGTTCAAAGGTTTGGTGGGTGGCATTCTCCACCACTTTTTCAATCAGGCTATAGCCTACATTTTGGTAGCTGTAAATCTGGCCGGGTTCGCCAAANAGTTTTACTGTTTTTAAACTTGCCAATAAGGTATCCAGCGGCAAATGTTCTTCAATCATATTGGTGTAAGCATGGTATGGTAAGCCGGTGGTGTGCGAAAGCACATGGCGGATGGTTACCTTGCTGGCATGTTCGGGCGAACTAAGTTGAAATTGCGGATAATACTTTAAGATGGGGTCATCCCACCCAATGAGATGATGACTTACCAGTGTACCGGCCAGTACCGATGCAAAGCATTTTGAAACCGAGCCCAACCTGAATACGGTATGTACATTGATAGAATCGGTGGTGCCGGATTGTTTTAAGCCAAAGCCTTTTAANAANACAACAGACGTATCGTAAACAATGGCTACTGCAGCACCTGGGGCCATGCCGCGCGCCATGGCGTTTTTAAANAACTCCTGATACGAATTTAAGGCATCTTGCAGATAGGGGTTGCCAGTAGCCACAACTTCAACTGCCGTAACGGGTGCAGCGGGNGGTAGTGCTAAAGAGTCTGTTGTCTTATTTTCGGTTGTTGTAGTTGCTACAATGCGTTCTTCGTGCAGCGGCAAATACATAAACCCTACAAACAATAGTAAAAGCACACCCACTAAAATGCTATATGCTATTTTCATATCAGCCCTTCATCTGCAAAACTAAAATAATTCCGGTTAGCGATTATCAGATGATCAAGTAGTTGCACCTCAAGAAACTTACCGGCCTCTTTGAGTTTGCGTGTTAAGTCAATATCGCTCTGGCTGGGCTTTAAATTGCCCGAAGGATGATTGTGCGCCACAATAACACCCGTTGCCAGGTTTTCCAATGCCAGCTTATAAATAATTTTCGGATCGGCCACGGTACCTGAAACGCCCCCTTCACTTATACGTTTCATTTTTACCACTTTATTCATTCTGTTAAGCAGCAATACCCAGAATTCTTCGTGGGGCAAATCCATCAAATCGCCCTGTAAAGATTAAACGCATCTTGAGAGCTGCTTATTTTAGGTTTCTCGTCCAGGTCTTGTGCCTTCCGTCTGCGGCCTAGTTCCAAGGCGGCCACAATGGTAATAGCTTTAGCTTCTCCAATGCCTTTAATTTTCATCAGGTCTTTTACCCCTAAACGGGCCAATTCATTCAGGTTGTTATGGCTAAGCAGCAAAACTTTCTTGGCTAACTCAACAGCCGAGGTCTTGGTGGTGCCCGAACCAATCAGGATTGCCACCAGTTCGGCTTCGCTTAATGCCGATGTGCCCTTGAGTAAAAGTTTTCGCGGGGCCGGTCTTCGGGCGACCACTCGCGGATGTTAAGCGGTTTGCTGTCTTCAATTTTCACAACCTTGAAGGTACTTTATTCTTATGCGTTTTAAAAAAGGCATAAAAAACCCTCCCCAACCGAAGTCAGGGAGGGAAAAATAATATTGGTTAAAGGTTACGCTAACGCGTTTACCCGCTTGGTAAGCTTTGATTTCTGATTGGCAGCTTTTTTCCAATGAATGATATTCTTCTTAGCCAGTTTATCAATCATGGAAGACACTTCCTTTAAAAGGGCCTGCGCCTCATCTTTCTTGGTAGTAGCGTTCAATTTCTTGATTTGGGTACGGGTGGTTTTGGCCTGATAGCGGTTTCTTACGCGCTTAGCTTCATTTGCCCGGATTCTTTTCTCTGCTGATTTATGATTTGCCATAATGCTTTTTTCAAAACGGACTGCAAAAATAAGCGCAATAATCGGAAATGCAAACGTGGCCTCTCCATTCACTTTGAATATCTTTATAAGATATGCCAAAAGGTGGTTTTTATTGCTCTTTGGACTTTTTGCCTGCTTCCCATGGGGTTCAGATGGGGTTTTTTGCGCACAAAAAATTAACCGGTTGGCCGTATTTACCCTTCCGCCAGAAATGGCCGGATTCTTCAAGAAAACATTGAATACCTGACCGAAGCCGCTGTAAACCCCGATCGCAGGCGGTATGCGGTGGCAGAGGAAGCTCCCAGGCACTACATCGATTTAGATGATTATGAAGACAGCGCGGTGTTCAAATTACCCCGATATTGGAATCAGGCCGTTGAAAAATATGGCGAGGACTCGTTACAGGCCAAAGGCATCCTTCCCTGGCACATTTACAGGGTTTACCTGCAGTTGAAAGAGGCGTTTCTGATTAATGATCCGGATCGTATCCTTCGCCTTTCGGCCGATCTGGGTCATTATGTAGCCGATGCACACGTGCCTTTGCACACAACAAAAACTACGATGGTCAATTAACCAACCAGGTGGGTATTCATGGTTTCTGGGAATCGCGGTTGCCGGAGTTGTTTTACGAACAGTATGACTTTTACGTGGGCCCGGCTACTTATTTGTCAAATGTTCAACAAACCGCATGGCAGATTGTGGCACAATCGCACCTGGCGGTAGATTCCGTACTCAGGTTTGAACAGCAAGTAGCGAAAGAAGCCGAGCGTTTTAGTTTTGAAACCAAAGGAAAACAAACAGTGAAAGTATATGGGCAGGAGTATTCGCAAAAGTATCATCGTGCGCTTAATGGCATGGTAGAGCGCCTGTTTCGCAATAGTATAAAGCAAACCGGCAATATCTGGTACACGGCCTGGGTAGATGCCGGCCAACCCGATCTGAAAAACTGATGGAGTATAAACCAACCGAAGAAGAGATAGCGAAACGTAAACAAGAATTGCTACTTTGGCGTGAGCAAACTGTAAAAACCAGAAATCATGAATCTGAAAATTAAAATTCTGAGCATAGGTTGTGTTGTGTTATGCATGGCCGCTTGTTCTCAAAAAACAGCAGAAGTGGCAGAAACCGACAACCGCATCAGCGATGATTCATTGTTTACGCTGGTGCAATACAAAACCTTTCAATATTTCTGGGATGGTGCCGAACCGGTTTCAGGTGGCGCGCGCGAGCGGTTTCATGCCGACAATGTGTATCCTGAAAATGACAAACACATAATAACCAGTGGCGGAACAGGCTTTGGTGTGATGGCGATTTTAGTTGGAATGGAACGCAACTTTATTACACGCCAGCAGGGTGTGGCACATCTTGAAAAGCTTACTACCTTTTTAGAAAAAGCCGATCGCTTTAAAGGTGTGTGGCCTCACTGGATGAATGGCGAAACCGGTGAAGTAAAACCCTTTAGCCCGAATGACAATGGGGGTGATTTAGTTGAAACATCTTTTCTTATTCAGGGGTTGTTATGCGTGCGTCAATATTTTAAAGATGGTGATGAACGCGAAAAAGCATTGGCAGCCCGTATTGATAAACTGTGGCGCGAAGTAGAATGGGATTGGTACCGAAGGGGTGGACAAAATGTAATCTACTGGCATTGGTCGCCTGATAAGGAATGGAAAATGAATTTCCCATTGGAAGGGTACAACGAATGTTTGATTACCTACGTGCTGGCAGCTTCCTCGCCTACCCATAAAGTTCCGGCCGTAGCCTATCACGAAGGGTGGGCGCGTAAAGGCGCAATANAAAATGATCCGGCCCATCAGCAGTATGGATACCACCTCGATTTGAAACATAACGGAGCGCCTCAGTTTGGTGGTCCGCTGTTCTGGTCGCATTATTCTNTTTTGGGATTGGATCCGCGTAAGCTTAAAGATCAGTATGCCGATTACTGGCAACATAATGTAAATCACACCTTAATCAATTACCAATATTGTGTGGAAAACCCGAAAGGATTTAAAGGCTATGGTAAAGACAATTGGGGACTAACGGCAAGTTACTCCGTAAAGGGTTATGCGGCTCATAGTCCTACCGAAGATCTGGGCGTGATATCGCCTACTGCGGCTCTCTCTTCATTCCCATATACGCCCGAACAAAGTATGGCCGCCATGAAACATTTTTACTTTGAATTGGGCGATAAAATTTTGGGCGACTATGGTTTTTATGATGCCTTTAGCGAACAAGAGAATTGGTATCCAACACGCTACCTGGCTATTGACCAGGGACCTGCTGTGGTAATGATGGAAAACCACCGCACAGGTTTACTCTGGAATTTATTTATGAGTTGCCCCGAAGTGCAGGATGGTTTGAAGGAGTTGGGGTTTAGTTACTAATGCTTTGTTTGCCGGAGACATTGTGGTCTGATTTAAGTGAATCACAAAGTCTCACTAAGTATTCAAGAGTTCACGCACAATATCATCCCACTCTTCCGTTAGTGGTTTNTTCGACATCTTACGGTTAGCGCGATGATACCAGTATTGGGCATTGCTGTTATCGCCTTCTACCCGGTGTAAATAGGCGTGTATCCATGAACCATCTGTTGTATGCACATCTTGCGCAAGGGTATGGGCCATTTCCCAATCGCCTTTGGCTTCGTACCACATGGCTTGCAACAGAACAGCAACCGGTGGTGGCTGCTGTTGAGTAAGTGAGTTTTTAAATTCAGCTAAAGTCATTCGTAAGCATAGGCGTCTGACGGCTTTGAGCCGTCTTGACGCCTGAAATCGATTAGTTTTTCTTTATAGGATAATAAATTTCGGTTATCCAATTGGAAGTATCTTTTTCCAACATCGGATCGGTTACATAAACTTCAATGGGTGCGCCATTCATAGTAAGTCCTTTGTATTGAAGGTACTGCTCAAGTTCCATGTGCAAGGCCATCAGGTTATTGTAATCGCCTTTGTAAATTCCTTTAATCGCGCTGCCGCCCGCAACAGTTTCCACTTTGTATTTGGCAGGTACCTTGGCATCGGCTGCAACCGGTAGGGCACAAATCATATCCATCGATTCTTCCGAGAAGGCCGGATACATGGCAAATGGATAGCCGGTTATTTCAACTTTGGCTTTCTTCAATGCAGTTTCTAACTCGCCATACATTTTTGCCATTTGCGCACTGATGGCAACGGGATCTTTCGGGCTCATGGTATGCATTAAACCTACATAGCTCATGGCAGGCAAAATTTCTTCTGTAATGGTATAAGTGAATTTTGGTTTTGCTTCCGCGATGTCTTTTATTTTNTTACAAGCATAATCAAACGACTTTTCAATCTCACCTTTCATAAACACATTAATCCACCGGCCAATCGGGTTCATGCCTGTGTCGTTGCTGAAGTTGAGCGTAAGTTTTGTGTTTTCACCATCGGGGTCTAGCGCATAAAGCCCGGAAGCTGGATTGCCTCCAAAATCCATCGATAGCGCTACCGATTTATTCGGAATACTTTCGGTGAGGGAAATAGTTCCGGTTTTTAGAATGGGACTGTCCCAACTATAGGATGCCCCCGTGCCGGATGTTTTGTCACCATAGGTGATTTTCATATTTGCCGTATCGAGTGTATTCCAGTATTGCCAGTTTTCCCACCGTTTCAGATCATTAATTTCTTCGAATACGGCATCTGCAGGAGCATTAATAGAAACACTCTTCGAAACTTCCAGTTTGCCCGGAAGCACAAAGCCCACTAATAGCAAGACTAAAATGAGTCCTGCTAATACTAAAAGAATCTTCTTAAGCATAGGACGTTTGGGTTTGAGAGAGTTGAAGGTTGTTTTTAAGCCAGATCGAAGGTGTTCAAATAATATGGTATTTAAAAGATTGCTTATGTCTTAAAAATTCAAATATTTATTTATTCCACTAATCCTTTTACCTATGAGCCTATTCACAAATCCAAAGCGTATTCCCGAAAATTACGGGTTAAAAATTGCCGGTTGCCTGATTGCGTTTTTTCTATTAATGAAAGTTTTGGGGCTGGCCCATATTTATGAACTCCGTTTTCTGAATGTTNTTTTTCAGGTGNGGGGTATTTATTTCGCTTTAAAGAAATTCAGAGAAACACATGACGAGCACCTGAATTATTTCAGGGCGCTGGTTACTGGTGTGGCAACCGGAGCGGTATCGGCCGCAATTTTTGCGTTTTTCCTGTTCATCTACCTTACGGTTGATACAGGTTTTATGCAGGATATAATCAACAAGGAACCCATGGGGCAATACCTGAATCCTTACATTACCGCATTTATGGTTGCGCTGGAAGGACTCTTTTCAGGCTTTTTATTCACCTTCATCATTATCAACTACGTGAATACCGATGATGTGAACGAACCACAAGGAGAGAGTAATTAAGTTGACAACATCCAACTGACAATTGGCAACTAAATAATTGTCAATTGTCAGTTTGTGCATTGCTAACTATTTCAACTCCAATTCAATCACTGTATCTGTTTCATTCATCTTGTCTTTCGGCACTTTAATGCTCAGGCCGAAATCATTTTCCGTAAATTTTACAGGCGATTTATCAATAAAGAGTTTAGCGCTTGCTACTTTCTTGCCCAACCTGGGCAGGGTAAGGGTTTCGTCTTGCCATTTAAGTATGTGAACATAAACTTTGTTACCCTTTTGGGTTGTAACGCCCCAATCGCGCGGGGTAAGCGGGCCTCCTCGGGTTCCATAAACCGTTTCGCCATACTGGCGCATCCATTCTCCCATTTGTTTTAACAACGCCACATGCTCGGGTTGAATTTTTCCGTTGGGCATGGGGCCTACATTTAACAGAAAGTTGGCATCGTAACCCGCGCCTTTCACTAAGTATTGAATCAGGTCTTTGATGCTTTTGTTTTTATCATCGCGCAGGTTAAAGCCCCAACTGTTGTTAATGGTTTCGCAAATTTCTTTGGGTAGGTCGCCTACTTTTTGTTCGGGTGCAAAACCGGTTGTGTTGTGGCCGGGCAAATCTTTNTCAAACATCTGAAAATCTTCGCCATCGTAGGGTGCCACATGGTGGTTGCTGCCCACCAGTGTGCCGGGTTGTAATTTATGAATGAGTGAATAGGTTTTGCCCAGGCGCCAATCATCATCTTTCTTATCCCACATGCCATCGAACCAGATACCACCTATTTCTCCATAGTTGGTGAGAAGTTCGGTAAGTTGTGCATCCATATAGTCCAGATATTTGTTCATGTCACCTTTTTCTTCGCGGCCGGTATAGCTGCCACCGGTAAAGCCACGNGGAAAATAGTCGGGATGATGCCAGTCTAACTGCGAGTGGTAAAAGAATAACTTAATACCTTGTTTCCGGCATTCATCGGCCAGCATTTTTAATACATCTTTTCCATAAGGAGTTCGCTTCACAATGTTATAATCCGAAACTTTAGAATCGTACATCGCAAAGCCATCGTGGTGTTTGCTGGTAATGGTAATGTATTTCATGCCGGCATCTTTTGCCATTTGTACCCATTCGGCTGCATTAAATTGAGTGGGATTAAAAAANGCAGGAAGTTTTTCGTACGTCTTGATTGGGATTTGTTGTGTGTTCATAACCCATTCACCATCTCCCAGCACACTATACACACCCCAATGGATAAACAACCCAAACTTGGCATCCTGAAACCAGGCCCGGTTCTTCAAATTTTCGGGTGTTGGCACATACTTTTCCTGGGCTTGTGGAAATGTGGTTACCAAAAANAGAACAGCAACTGTAAATAACAATTTTTTCATGTGAAGCGGTATTAATAACTTTCCAAAATCTATCAGAACTTAACGGATTTAACAAGCTTTTTCCATAACCATGAGACACGAACCAATAGGCAAAGAACTTNTTATTGCGAACCGCAAGCGTTTGGTGAGTAAACTGAAACCCGGTTCTATTGCCGTTTTTAATTCCAACGATATTATGCCCAGCAATGCCGATGGTGTTTTGGGCTATATTCAAAACAGCGACTTGTATTACTTAACCGGTATCCATCAGGAGGAAAGCATGCTGGTGATGTGCCCTGGCTTTCCGGATAAANAATACCAGGAAGTGCTTNTTTTGCGCGAACCCAACGAGTTGCTGGAAAAGTGGGAAGGTCATAAACTAACCAAGCAGGAGGCAACAGAAATTTCAGGAATTGAAACAGTAGTGTGGGTTTCGGGCTTTGAAAAATTATTTCACCACATGATGACGATGGGTGGANGTGAACAAGTATATCTCAACACCAACGAGCATTACCGGTCGGAGGTAGTAGTGCAAAGTCGCGATGCGCGTTTTATAGAGTGGTGTAAANAGGCCTATCCGCTACACGCGTATAATCGAATTGCACCTGTAATGGGCGAACTTCGTAAAGTAAAACAACCCCGCGAGATAGAACTGATGCAAAAGGCATGTGATATTACCGAGTGTGGGTTCAGGCGGGTGCTGGGTTATGTGCGCCCGGGTGTGATGGAGTACGAGATTGAAGCCGAGTTTGTGCATGAGTTTAAACGCCTGGGCTCAAAAGGATTTGCCTATCCGCCCATTATTGCATCGGGTAGCAGCAATTACATTTTACATTATGTAGAAAACAGTAAACAATGCCATGCGGGTGAGTTGATTCTGCTGGATGTAGCCGCTGAGTATGCCAACTACAATGCGGACATGACACGCACCATACCGGTAAGCGGTAAATTCTCGAAGCGCCAGAAAGATGTTTACAATGCCGTGTTGCGGATCAAAAACACAGCTACCAAACTACTTCGGCCTAATGTGGTGTATTTCGATTTCCAGAAAGAGATTGAAAAGCTGATGGAAGCCGAACTGCTCAAATTAAAATTGATTGATAAAACAGATATTAAGAACCAAACCAAAGACAACCCAGCTTTCAGAAAATATTTTTATCATGGCACCTCGCACATGTTGGGGTTAGATGTACACGATGTGGGGAATATGCATAAANAAGTGGCAGTAGGTTCGGTGTGGACGGTGGAGCCCGGTATTTATATTAAAGAGGAGAAATTCGGTATCCGGTTAGAAAATAATATTGTAATCGGAACGAATAAGAATTTCGACCTGATGCAAAACATACCAATTGAAGCAGAAGAGATAGAGGAGATAATGAACAGGAAGAGAAAGTAGGCTGTGTAGCCTGATGGTTGCATAGTATCGCTATTAACGAAGAAATATGAAAAGATTAGTTGCAATAAGTTTTGTTTTGATGATTACCTGTCTGGCGCAGGCACACGAGTTTTGGTTGCAGCCGAAAAATTTCGCTACAAAGCTGGCGAAGAGATTAAGATTGATTTGATGGTGGGCGAGGGCTTTGAAGGAGAATACTGGGATTTGAAGCGGCACAAAGTGGAAAAGTTAGAGCCTGCACCGGGTAAGTGGTGTGAAAGACCTTACCAAAGATGTAAAACCCACCGAAGGCAATAACCTGATTTATAAAGCAGATTTGGGAGGTACCTACCTGTTTACATTAATAAGCAATGATGCCTACATCGAGCAGGAAGGCAAAGCGTTTAATGCATACCTGGAAGAAGACGGACTGGATTATATTTTAGATCAACGCAAGAAGTCTAATTCGCTGGATAAAAATCAACAGAATATTATACCCGCTTCGCCAAGTTGTTGGTGCAAAATGGCGATCGTACCGACCGTACATTTAATAAAGTGGTAGGTTTAAAATATGAAATCGTACCACAACAAAATCCATACGATTTAAAAGTGGGCGATTACCTTACATGCAAAGTTTTGTTTGAAGGAAAACCAGCCCCGCATACATTGGTAAAAGTGTGGAACCGCGTACGCGACAACTCATTTATGCAAAACATTTATACCGAGAATGATGGTACCATTCGTTTTCCGATCAGCGCGGCCGGCCCCTGGATGGTAAGCAGTGTGCGTATGATTGCTTCCGAAAAAGAAGGCGCTGAGTACCACAGTTTATGGGCAAGTTTAGTTTTGGAATATGAGAACAGCGAAATACCTACTTGCTGTAATAGTCTTTTTATCCTATCTCAATTTAAGGGCACAGGAAATTTATTTTGATCAGGTAGGTAAAAGGCTTGGAGAAAAGGGGGTATCATTTTTCTATCAANAANAACCGGTGGACTCGCTACTTGCGGTTGATACGATTCTTCTCCTTTATTCAAAGGACAATTCCCTTTATGGTCGTGAAATTGTTAAACGGGGTAAACCAGATGGTCCATTTATATACTATTACGAAAATGGAAAGGTGAAAGAAAGGGGTTTGTATTTAAGTGGATTAAGGGTGGGGTATGCATTTCAGTATTATGAAAATGGTAATCCCAGATCTACTTTATATTATCCANAAAAAAGGGGTCAGGTTAATGATTTCAAAGAATATGACTTTTTGATAATAAATTATTGGAGCCCGGAAGGAGAGCAGTTGGTGAACAACGGAAATGGGTATTGTAAATGCAGTTTTGACTATAAAAGTATAAATTCGATAAGCTTGACTAATCAATTAGATAGAACCACTTCTATAGTAAATCCAGAAGACTACTATCACGATGCAAATGGCTTGAAATACAGCCTTAATGAAAATGGAAAAGTAAAGGATGGCTTAAGAGATTCGGTATGGTTGCTCCATAATAATGAAGGTATTTTACTCCACAAAGAAACTTTTGTGAATGGGAATTTTAAGGTTGGTGAGAGTTATAAGGATGGCAAGATTTACAAATACAATAAGTTAATATTTACATTTCTGGATGATACAAACTGTAAGTTCTACTTTTATAAAAGTGTAGCAGATAATATGAAGTATCCATCAGGAGCAAGAGCAAGAGGTATTCAGGGTGAGGTTCTTGTTGAATTCCAGATAGATGAGAATGGAAAGGTCGCTGAATTTAAAATTCTAAAAGGTGTCGGTGGAGGTTACAATGAGGGGGCAATTAGAGCTATTAAAGCGAGTGAAGCAACTCTCGTGGTGTCANAANAGAGAGGGTTGCCGATAAGGACCAAGTTCGTGATGCCTGTAATCATTAAGGTAGATTGAATGGAGATAGCTAATTCGAACATGGCCCCCGAACCGGTAGGTTCTTACCCACATGCCCGCAAAGTGGGCAACTTACTTNTTCTTTCCGGTGTTGGGCCGCGCAAGCGTGGGTCTAAAGAAATTCCGGGAGTAACGCTGGATGAAAACAGAAATATAGTGGCTTATGATCTGGAAACACAATGCCATGCTGTTTTTCAAAACGTGCGTTATATTTTGGAGGCATCGGGTTCGCGGTGGGAAAACCTGGTGGATGTAACGGTTTACCTCACCAATATGAAANAAGATTTTCCGGTGTTTAATAAAATTTATGCCCAATACTTTCCCAATCCGGAAACACAACCCTGCAGAACCACGGTGGAGGTAAATGCGTTGCCAACGCCCATTGCTATTGAGTTGAAGTGTGTGGCAACTATTTAAAGCTGATTACTAAACCGAAAAGCTCTCTCCACAACCACACGTGCGCGAAGCATTGGGGTTGATGAACTGAAATCCTTTTCCGTTAAGTCCATCCGAAAAATCCAGTGTGGTTCCTAACAGGTAGAGCAGGCTCTTTTTATCAACCAGAATTTTTACACCCTTATCTTCAAAAATCTGGTCAACGGGATTAATCTGGTCATCAAAACCCAAATCGTACATCAGGCCCGAGCAACCGCCTCCCTTTACAGAGACACGGATGTTGTGATTATCGCTTTTACCCTCTTCTTTACGAAGGCTGATAATTCTGTCTTTTGCTTTTTCGGTTACGGTAATCATAATTAAGATACTGGGTTCAATACAACACTAAACACGGTAATTGTGTTCCGGTCGCGGCCATAATATAATTTTTCCAACGCATCCAGAATATTGCTGGCGCGGAAATAAGACGTGTGTAATTCACGTTCACTCTTAACTACCCATTGAATGGTGTAGGAATTTTCTTTCTCTTTATAATTCTGCACGTAGTCCCACATTTTNTTCAAGGCATCTACTTTGTCGGCACCGGTTTCAGAGCGAAAAAGAAAGGACTGATTATGCCGTGGGTTTAGCGTTATCAAATCCAACTTGGTTTTGCCATCCAGCAAACTGTATTCAAAAATAAGATCGCTGGAGCGCAGGCCCAGGTAATCCTTAATCTGTTGCTGAATTCGGGCTGCCTCTACATGGGCATCGCTGTTCGATTCAGTAGTAATTTTTGGCATTTCGAATTAAAACTTTCGTAAAACGTGAAAAGTTTCCGGATTTTTCGTCAAAATTAACAAAATCGGGTTAAACCCTCATGCTATGAAAAACTGGAGCATATAGGCATTGCTGTAAAAGATTTGGATGCTGCGAATATATTATTTGCCAAATTATTTGGCCGGCCTCATTATAAAATTGAAGATGTTGAAAAGGAAGGTGTGCGAACCTCCTTTTTCGATCTGGGTAATGTAAAGATTGAGTTGGTTGCGGCTACCCGGCCCGATTCGGCCATTGCAAAATTTATTGAAAAAAGGGGCGAAGGTTTGCACCATCTCGCCTTCGAGTCTGAAGGTATAGAAGACGAAATGAATGAATTGAAATCGAAAGAGTTTGTGTGGTTATCGGAANAACCTTTTCCGNGTGCCGACAATAAAAATGTGGCCTTTATACACCCCAAAACAACAAACCATGTTTNNTGGTGGAGCTTTGTGAAGAAAGAAAATAAATTAACTGAATCGGATTATTCTGGAGAAACTTAAAAGGAATCGCTTGGCTTGCGTTTTTTGCGTGAAGCTTAAAACTTCATTTTAGGATGCGCATCACGGCCATACTGTATGTCGTTATAATACTTCTGTTTACGTTTACCTTCTTTGGTTTCGTAGTATGGCTTGGGCGAGGCGCAGGCGGCTAAAAAGATAAGCGCTAATAAAAGTGCAACATAAGATCTTTTCATATCCTTACAGATTATTTGTGGGTGAATACCAAATACCAAAACAATGTAAGCAGAATGTGGGGCAAATAGTACTTTTGCCGGATAAATTAACAATCATGCCGGTTAACGGCACTTCCTATGGGCGAAAACAGAACAGAACTTTCACAATTAGGCGAATTCGGGCTTATTGATCGGATCAATAGCAAGTTTCAATCGAAGAACACATCCACCCTTAAAGGGATTGGGGATGATGCGGCCATGATTGATGCGGGCGATAATACCTTGTTGGTTTCTACCGATATATTGCTGGAAGGTGTTCACTTCGATTTAGCGTACATGCCCCTGCAACACTTGGGGTATAAGGCAGTGGCAGTAAATGTTTCGGATATAGCGGCCATGAATGGAATTGCCGAACAAATTGTGTTGGGCTTAGCCATCAGCAACCGGTTTTCGCTTGAAGCTGTTGATGCCTTTNTTGAAGGGGTGCAGGCAGCTTGCAAAAATTATAATGTCGATTTGGTGGGTGGCGACACCGCTTCGTCAGCGGCCGGATTGGTAATTTCGATTACGGTGTTAGGACGGGCTGATAAAAAGCGTGTGGTACAACGCAGTGGCGCACACGCGAATGACATAATTTGTGTAACAGGCGATTTGGGCGCTGCCTATTTGGGCTTGCAGGTACTGGCACGCGAAAAACAAGTGTTTCTTTCAAACCCCGACATGCAACCCGATTTAGAGAAATATGAATACCTGGTAGGCCGGCAATTAAAACCCGAAGCGCGTATGGATATTATACACGAACTGCACGATAAAAATTGTTTACCAACATCCATGATCGATATTTCGGATGGACTGGCTTCGGAATTGTTTCACCTCGGAAAAATTCTAACCTCGGGGTTAAAATTTTTGAAGATAAAGTACCAATTGACCACGATACGTTTGAAACCGCTATTGAATTTAAGCTAGACCCGATTACATGTGCTTTGCACGGAGGCGAAGATTATGAGTTACTCTTCACCATCAGCCCTGCCGATTACGATAAAATTAAAAACCATCCGGATATTCATTTTATCGGGCACATGCATAACGACCCCACGCAACATGTTTTGGTAACGAAACAACAAACAGTGGTGCCGCTAAAGGCGCAAGGGTGGAAACACTTTTGATTTGTGATTGTTGATTTGGGATTATTGATTTTATAAATCTTAAATCTTAAATCTTGAATCTTGAATCTTAAATTTAATCCTCCGGAAACGGAATGTAAACAAAACTGGCAAAGTCCTGATCAACTACGAACAGGCAACAGAACTCGTCCGGGTCTTTGTATGCATTTTTAAAATCTTCTTCCTTATCAGGTGCAACCAGTTCGCGTTGTAAAAACTCATCCAGAAAGGAAGCGTAATAATTCCATTCTAAATTAAGCGGACCACCGGGTATCAACACCTGGCCGATCGGTAATTTTTCTTTCGAGATGGGAAAAATCGGAAACTCAAAACCAGCCTTTCGGATTTGATACGAAGCTTCTTTCAAGGTATCGGCTACTTTCACAAAATCTTGCGAAATGGTGCCGAGGTATTTTCCGTTTAATTCGGGATCGTTGAACATGTGTACTTGCCTTAAAGGAATGATCTAAGCAGTTAGCAGGGTGGGCGAAATTGATTTATTCAATTAAAATTCTCTCTTTGAAATACTCACCACCAATTTGAACGTGTAGATAGTACATGCCTTTCTTAAGTTTACTGGTGTCAAATCTTTGCTTTCCATTATTTTCTTTTCCGTCTGAGACAGTTACTCCATTCTCTTCTAGCATGAACGCAGAAGAAATTACAAACGGATTTATCGAATCAGTTGTGTCTGACATAAAATGTATTTGATGTTCCGATTGAAAGATTTTCGTTGACCTTGTAAAAAGGACAGACGCTTAAATTCTCCGATGATTTACTTATTTCAGCAATCAAATTATTGAAATTTGAGTTTTGGTTTTTTACAACGGCTTCAGAAACTCTTTGACTAGAATATTTTGAACTTTCAAGTCTGCTCCTAATTATCTTAATTTTGCCGGTCTCTATGTTTTGATTTAAAATCATTTTAGATACGACATTGATTCTTGATTCATCAAGAATCAGATTAATTTTTCTCCTCCATAATAGTAATATAGTCTTTTGTCTTGGCTGAATCCGATTTTTAACGATGCAATTAAAGTAAAATTGATAAGAATTAACTTGTAAACTAGCGTCATATAAAAATCACTTGTATTCGAATTGAATAGTTTTAGTTGTATGCGGAATTTTTACAACATGAATTGGTTGGGCAACCTTAGCTAATGCCCCATTCAAAAGGTACTGAAGAGTAATTCTAATAGCTGTTTCCTCTTCAAGGATATCAGTTATGTCAATTGTCCCACAACAGTATCCATTTACTTTATCAAATACTGCGATTACAAGATTTTGATCAAAGTTAACGTTCGCATTCGGATAGTTATTAGGAAAATTTGGATTTTGATAAAACGAGTTCATTTGATTAAGCAATAAGGTCCAATCTTGATTATTTGATACATAGCTACAATCGAATTTATCAAATGAAGCAAGTGCCAAATAGTTATCAAAATCAACCGAAGATGAGAATTCTAAAAATTAATCGAGCTATTATCACTCATTTTTTCCAGAAGACTGTTCCATTCGTCTTGATTGTCAATAACAAAGTTTTCCTTATCAATCAATGTATTATCGTTCAAGGCTCCTTTTAAAACTTGATCGGCAAAAATGTTAGGAGGAGCCGCAAAATGTTCAATTACTAAGGGTTTCAGCGATCGAGGAACCTTTAATATGAAATAAGGAAATCCCATAAGAAAGTTACTACCCTCATCTTACTTGTGGTTTTCATATCATGAAAGTAACCGCAGAGGTGCTAAGTCGCAAAGAAAGTTATGCTTCCCGTCTCTGCGCCTCTGCGGTTACTCCTTCGGGCTCTCAATAAAACCAACACTCATCTTTATCAAGTCCGGAAAGAAGTGGAGAAACTCTTTCTCAAAATCTTTGTAATAAAGTTCAAGTTCCTGAATTGCTTCGTCCATTTTTGAATCGTAAGGCGTGCGTTTGGCCATACCACTCAGAGCGCGGTAAATTCCTTCGGGCTTGGCGTAATTCAATAGCCAATTTCCTTCAATCATATAGGGCATCATGTATTTTACCTGCTGCGGAAGGTGGGCTTCAAACTTTTCCAGTACCCGATATGCGTGTTGGGCATAATCAGAAAGTGGTTGTGGGTGATAGTTTTTCCAGTTTACCGCCAGATAGTGATCGTAAAACATATCGACAATAACCGGGGCATAATGCCGGTACTTGGGCCGTAACCGGATCTTGCTTTCCAATACAACCGGATGATTATCGGTAAACTCATCAATTTCCCGATGCAGTTCAATGCCCAGGGCAATCCGATGCGGAAATTGCTCGTAGATGGCACGGCCGCGCACAAAATCGCCAATAAAATTACCCACCATAACCTCCTCGTCATGGCCCGACAGATACAGATGTGCCAGAAAATTCAACTGGTTTTCATTTATGCAGACGGTGTGTAAGATAGGCTATTTTAAACTATTTTTACTTCACAAGACCGCTGCTTATGATTGTACTGGAACAACTTAAATTATTGGTAAACCTGGCGCGCATCGATGGTACGATGGGTGGAAACGAACGTAACTACATAATCAATATTGGGAAAGCGCACGGGTTTCCCGAATCATCTGTGGAAACACTTTTTACTCAAGCCACGAAACGATTATAGCAAAAGAATTAACTGCCGATCAAAAATTCAGCTACCTGTTTAATCTTGTGCAGCTGATGAAATTAGACGAGCGGTTATACCAGGAAGAGATAAAATTCTGTGCAAACACAGCAGCTAAACTGGGCTATAAACCCGAAGTAATGTTTGAGTTGATGCTCAAAGTAAAATCAACTGAAATGGCTGGGAATGAAAAGAAAACCTTGCAAGAACTAACTAATAAATATTTGAATTAAACTTTATATAAACCTAAATCTATGCGAAAACTATACATCTTAATTTTACTGGTGGCACTCAGCGCCACGGGTTATGCCCAACGCACACTTATTCATTGTGGATCGTTGATTGATGGAAAATCAAAAACACTTCAAAGCCAGGTTACCATTGTGGTAGAAGGCAACAAAATCATGTCGGTGGACAAAGGCTTTACCAAAGCAGGTAAAGATGATAAGCTGATCGATTTGAGCAAGAAAACCGTAATGCCCGGTTTAATCGATATGCACGTTCACCTGGAAAGTGAAACCAGTAAAGACGGACAGGTTAAACGGTACACCCTGAACGAGGCCGACTTTGCCTTTCAATCTACCGTGTATGCGCGCAAAAATCTGATGGCCGGTTTTACCACGGTGCGCGACTGCGGTGGCTCGGGTGTAAATATTTCGTTACGTAATGCGGTAAATGCAGGTACTGTTGTTGGACCAAGAATTTTTACAGCCGGAAAAGGAGTAGCTACTACGGGAGGTCATGGCGACCCCACCAATGGTTCGCGCAGAGATTTAATGGGCGATCCTGGTCCGAAAGAAGGGGTGATCAACGGTCCTGATGATGCACGCAAGGCCGTGCGCCAGCGCTATAAAGATGGTGCTGACTTCATTAAGATAACAGCTACGGGTGGTGTGTTAAGTGTGGCAAAAGATGGAAGCGGACCGCAGTTTACACAAGAAGAAGTAAATGCCATTGTAGAGGCTGCAAAGGATTATGGATTTCATACAGCTGCGCATGCACACGGTGCGGAAGGTATGAAGCGGGCTGTACTGGCGGGTATTACTACCATCGAGCATGGTACATTAATGAGTGAAGAAGTGATGGATCTGATGATTCAGAAAGGAACTTACCACGTGCCTACAATAATTGCAGGCCGGTCGGCAGCAGAGTATGCCAAAATTCCGNGCTACTATCATCCATTGGTAGTACCTAAGGCTATTGAGATTGGTTCAAGAATTCAGGAAAATTTTGGGAAGGCTTATAAGCGCGGGGTTAAAATTGCTTTTGGTACCGATGCCGGTGTGTTTCCACATGGAGAAAATGCACGCGAGTTTGGGTATATGGTTGAAGGTGGTATGCCCGCCATTGAGGCGTTGTTATGTGCCATGCAGGTAAATGCCAATATTCTGGGTATGGGCGATAAAATTGGTTCTATTGAAAAAGGTAAACTGGCTGATATTGTAGCCGTAAACGAAGACCCTACCAAAAATATTAAAACGATGGAGAAGGTTACGTTTGTGATGAAGGATGGTGTGGTGTATAAGAATGAGTAAGAACAAAAATGAGGTTGTCTGATCTTATTTCTACTTTTGAGGCACCTTTGTAGTTAATGAATAAGGCGCAAGATTACTTGCGCCTTATTCATTTGATGTCGAAATGAAGCTGTCAATCAAATAGCACTGCGGCATACATTCCGCCAGCCTGGTACTTTGAGTTTGCAGTTTCCATTAATTCTATATTTCTAAACCCTGCGGCAGCAGCAATTTCGTTCAGTTTTTCAAAAGAAACCGGGTAGGGTACCCATGCATTGGGTATAGCACTGCTATATTCTATGATGATTACACGGCCAGCCGGTAGCATGGATTGTTTTAGCTTGTTAAGCAGCGTTACCGGATCAGAACAAAAGTGTAGCGAATTAGCCAATAAAAACCCGTGCGTTGATTTCCTAAAATCAATTGTAGAATAATCGGCATCCACCTGGTTGAGTAAAACATTCGGTTGATCCCATGGTATTGACCGGAGGGCATCTTTATCTTTATCAACAGCAGTTATAGTGCTGTGTGGAGGTAATAAACTGGCCAGTGCGCGCGTAAATAAACCGGTGCCGGCACCGAGGTCAACCCAATGCTGAATTGACTTTGTTTGCGGCACTCCTTTCCGGATCAGACGAACAGCAACTGAAAGATCCATGATTAGTTTGGGCTTGGCCAGATGGAGCTAATTTTATCATGCATTGAATTCATGGCGTAATAGGAATCCTAATAAACAAAAATCCCCGCTGGGGCGGGATTTTTAATTTGCTTATTTTTTGGTGCATTCGGATCGGGCTTGAGTTTGTTTCGGTACAGAAACTCAAGGTAGTATTCTTTATAGGTCGGGTCATCGGGNGCTAAAGCGATAGCTTTTTCGTAGGCTGCAATAGCATCCACAATTAGTCGGTTTTGCTCATAAAAGCCAGCCAGGAATAAATTTCCAAAGGCCGAAGTTGGGTCTGCTTCTTTTGATACTTCTGCATAACCGGCTTTAATTTTNTCTGCCTTGGCGGGGCTCAATCTTTTCACCATAGGTCTTGATTGATCGTCCAGTTTGGCTCCGGTTGTTTTAGACTTAATATCAACCAATAATGCATCTTCGCCACTGAATTTAGCATCGGCCAGATCAACAGTTAAAGTCTTTTCTGCTGTTTCAGCGGTGTAGATTACCTCATCAAACATATTCAGAACCGTTACGATAAATGGTCCGGTGCTTTCGGTTTCCCAATTAATAATTAACTGATTGCCAAAAATTTCTCCGCCTTCATTTTTAGGCAATTGGGGCGTAATTGCATCTTTAAGACTTCGGTGAACAGCCCCGGTTGCGCTTAACCTGTTTTTCTTTGCCTCAGCCGAATTGCTGCTAAGAATAAAATCGGTGTATTTATTTAAAACACTTGCCTCGGAAGTAACTCTTGCAACTAAATCGGCTACTTTATGAACACCGGGTTGTGTTACTTCCAGNGGCTTCCCNTTAAAGTGAACCAATCCTACGGAAGCATTCTCAGAAATCTTAATCTCATCAGTAGCATTTAAAGTAGAACCGGTTTTAACGGGTTGCCAAGCTGCACCTGACTTAATTTCATTAGCACCTTTATTGGCCAATACCCGGAAGGTATAGTCCTGGGCCAAAACCAGGTTGCTAACTGCTAATAAGCCAACTAATAGGATAAATCTGCCTTTTTTCATGGTTTTNTGTGGATTTGCAATTCTAAAGTTACGAAAAATTGTGCCAAAATCGACTACTCCGTTAATACTNTCCGGGGCTTCTTGGTAAACCATTTTCGGAACTGATTTTGGAAACCTTTGAAAATATCATACGCGGGGCCAACCAGGGCAGAAGCGGCTAATGTAAGTGACAAATCTAATTTAAATGAAAATGGCCGAAAGAANTACACAACGGCCCCTGAAACAGACAACAGTAACATTACCTGAATTAATACAGACAGCGTATCGAACCACAAGGGAAGGTGATGATCTATAAGGATAAACAGGATCACGGTGGCAAAACAAATCAGAATGGCAATAGCATATTTATGCCAGTCTTCTAGCTCATCAATATAGTCTTCATTCAAAATCATCGCCACCACGTTGGCATGAACTACCAGACCGAACATATCCGGATTAGCGCGGCCTGCAACTTTTTTATTTAGCGGAGTAAAGAATTTATCCTCCCAACTGGGGTCTCCAAAATAACTACCCATTGAGCCCATCATCACGATGCTGCCTTTAAAAATATCTTCAAGATATTCTCCTCCAGAAACTTGTCCCAANTCAATGGCATAAAACATAACGGGATACCGGGTAGTGGAGTTGTCTATTTTGGTAAGGCTGCTTAACCGGTTATCCCGTACTTCTACATTGCCTCTGAAGTTGATAATCTCTTCATATTTGTCTCTTTCTAAAAATTTTTTGGTTTTGGCAGAATCATACATCATAGCAAGCTGAACACCAAAAGCTAACTCATCTTTTCCGTTTACCGGTATTTTTGGAAAGATTGATCTACACAGTTTTACATCATCCTGATAGTCGGCATCGGTAGGAAGGTTGGCGTATGAATTGATAGCATATTTCCTAAACATGAGATCGGAATATTCAATCGAATCATACACATCACTATCGCCTTTGCTGGCAAGGGCTCGTGTTTGGATCAGTTTGGTTACAAGCACAACATTACCGGCTTCCTGGATGGCATTGCTCAGCATCAGGTTTCCCAGGGTATCCAATAGTTGCGGGCAATTAAGGGTGTCGTATAATCCGCCTTCGCAATCAAAAAANCTATCGACACCAATAACCTTTGGCTTTAGGTGATTGAGTTGCATTATTTGCTGGGCAATTAACCCNCGGGTGGGTGCCAGGTTTACGAGTATAATTCGTTGATCCACCAATGGAGTTTCGCGCAGGTTCGAAAATGCGTAATCAGTTAGTTCAAAGTCGCTTAAAGCTTGCGAGATAGGGTCAAATGCATTAAAAAATTTGTAATCAGTTATTTTGTCAACTCCCCACATCAGNGAAAACACAAATACAGTAATGGTAAGCGCTTGTAGAGAGAGTTTCTTCATGGGTTAAATAAACTTCAATATAAATTTAGAAATTTAACCCGGCAATCTGTAATTGAAAAACAAGTGCAGGAAAAGGATTTTAATGTATATGTGAATGCTATTTTGAGTGGCAACCGGGTGGTGTTGGCGCAAGCTATTACCTTAGCTGAAAGCCAACGCAGGGATGATATTACGTTGGCCCACCAGATTATCTCCCAATTACTTCCGCATACTGGTAAATCAGTACGCATTGGCATAACCGGAGTTCCTGGTGTGGGCAAAAGCACTTTTATCGACACGTTTGGCACTTACCTTACCCGGCAATCCAAAAAGGTGGCAGTATTAGCGGTTGACCCCAGCAGTACCAAAACCAAAGGAAGCATTTTGGGAGATAAAACGCGTATGGAAAACCTGGCGAAAAATCCACATGCCTTTATCCGGCCAACAGCCACAGGCTCTGCATTGGGTGGTGTGGCGGATTGTACCCGCGAAGCTATGTTGTTGTGTGAGGCCGCGGGGTTTGATGTAATTATTGTTGAAACAGTAGGCGTGGGGCAATCGGAAACGGCCGTGCGAAGTATGGTGGATNTTTTTCTGTTACTGATGCTAGCCGGAGCCGGAGACGAGTTGCAGGGAATAAAGAAGGGTATTATGGAAATGGCTGATGCGCTTGTAATTACCAAGGCCGATGGCGAAAATATAAAAGCGGCAACCCTGGCACGGGCAAATTATCACCATGCGTTGCACCTGGTATCGGGAAGCGATTCCGGCTGGAAGCCCAAAGTGCTTACCACTNCGGCTCTTGAAAATACGGGTGTGGCAGAAACATGGAAAGTAATAACCGACTACGTACAATTCGTAAAAACAAGCGGGTATTTCCAGGAAAACCGGCATCTGCAAAACCGCAACTGGTTCTACGAAAGCATTCAAACCCAGTTATTAAAGGCAATGGAGCAATCGGAAAAGATTAAGAATAACCTGGAAAGATTTGAAAAAGAAATTGCAAGGGGACTGCGCCTTCCATCTGAAGCAGCGCGGCAATTGATTAATGAGGTCTTCCAGCATTCCATTTAGATTTTTTGTACGGGCATGTCTGCTCTGGCAACTCCATTCAGAAGGGAAGCCGAAGTGAAACAACCCACCTGCTTTACGCATCGTACTCTTCCGTATTCAGGTCTTTGCTTTCACTTCGGCTTATGTTAAAATTAACGTGCAACCCGCCTGAAGCGGTTAGCCCTAATGTATTGTAACCATATACCTCCTGGTATTGAGTGTTAAACAAATTTCTGCCTGAAAAGAATAATTCGAAGTTTTTNGAAGCCTGATATTGGATGGAAACATCTAACAAGGTGTAGGCTTCAAGGTTGGCGGATTTGTTGCTAAAAGTTGTTAAGTCAAAATACAAGTCGGTTCGTGTACCTATTACCTGCAAGAATGAACTTACCTTCCATTTGTCGGATATCCCATACGAAAGGTTAATGCCTGCGGCATGTTTCGGACGTCTGATCAGGTTATAAAAGGTAGTGTCTCCGGCAGGGGTTTTGGTTGTTACCTGCCCGGTTACATAGGTGTACCACGTCCGGATTTTAAATCGATTGCTTGCGTGGATAGTTAATTCTGCTTCAGTACCATGGTCGTCTTGTTTATCGAGGTTGGAGTTTGTTCCGTTAGTGTAAACAACCACATCCTGAATACTTCGGTTAAAGTAAGCAACCTGCCATTCAATTTTGTTGCTGTATAATAATCCAGATATACCTGCTTCCATACTTTGGCTTCGTTCTGGTTTCAGGTTGGGATTAGCCCCATACTGACCATACAGTTGATACAGGGAAGGGGCTTTGAAGCCGGTTGAAAGATTGATAAACAATTTATGCTTTCGGTAAACATATACCGGGTTTACACTATAAGTAGTATGACCTCCGAATCTTGAATGATGATTGAAACGCGCACCAGTCTCTATGCTAAAATTGTTCCACGATCCCGTAAGCATTGCATACAAACTGTAAATTGTAATGCGGGGATCTATTTCTACCGATGTCTTATCAAGCATCTTGTAGTCTTGTTTTGATGCACCAGCCAATACACGCAAAGGCTTGTTAATTTGATAATCGCCAAAAATCTCCAGGTGATTAAATTTTCCGGTGTATTCCGATTTACCGTAGGTGCCATCGAACAAACGGTTCGTTTCATCAAAAGTATATTGAGTTTGCAGCGTGCCTTTATTGAACTTATAGAAAATCAATCCTCCGGTATTGAACAGGTTGCCTTTGTATCGATTCTGTGTGTCATCGGTAAACGCACCGGCATCGTATTGGCCAGTAAACCGGGTGTAACGAATGAATGGTCTGATGCTAAGATTTTTGACAGCTTCTATGTTGAAATTAGCGGTAAGGCCATCTTGCGAAGAGCCATCGTTATCAAAACTACCTGCGCCTGTTTCTTTTGCTTCGCTTAAGCCATCGGTGCTAAACNNCGAGTAGCCAATCCGATAGTTTATATCTTTTACATAGCCGGCAAGGCCTGCAGCTGCCTGAAAGGTGTTGTAAGTGCCATAACCGATACGCGCATTTGCGCCAATAGGTTTTTCGCTTTCCGTTTTGGTGATGATGTTGATTACACCGGCAACAGCATCACTGCCGTACAACGTGGATTGACTGCCTTTCATGATTTCGATCCGCTCAACCTGATCGAGCGAGAGTAAACGCAAGTCATAGGCCCCACCCGAAACAGATGAAGGATCGGCAAGCGGAATACCATCAACCAGAATTAATGTGTATTCACTTTTNGCTCCGCGCAGATACACCGATTTGTCTTTACCTGCATTGCTGTTAGCCCCATTAATAATTAATCCAACCTGCTCGTTTAAAACCTGTGCCAGGTCCTTGCCTGCAGCAAAGTTTAGTTGATCTGCATTAATTACGGTAATCACCTTGCCGGTTTCGCGCTTACTTTTNGCAAATTTAGAAGCGGTAATCACAACTTCAGGTAGTTGAGTTGTGCGCAAACTATCCTGCTGACTTAGTACGAAGTTGGGTGCCAGCCACCCAAAGGCAATTAGAGTGATTGCCCAAACTTTTTGCTCTTTTTCATAATGAAAAAGGTTTTAATTGTTTGAAAAAGAGTAAAAGGCTTAAATGAGACGATGACACGTTGCAGAAGCACGTATCAAGAGAATCACAGTCGCTTTTACCCGAAGCACTGATAAATAATAGTGTAGTGTGGCAGGTCTCCTGACTCTCCGTGGTTCGCCTTCTCATGGCGCCAGGTGCCACAATGGTATGGGTTGAACTTACCCGATAAATCGGTTCGGATTACAGTTGCGGGAACAGTTTCTGGTTTTCACAGAATTCCCTTTTAACCCCTGTTATAGAGGGGACCGCAATACGGCTGTAAACATAATTAATTTACTTAAACTTGCCAGATGAAAAATTGTGGTTTACTAATAGGGTTTGGTTTTATAATGCTGGGTTGCTTGCCGGTAGATAAAACTTCGGATATTGTTTATAATGATACTTTAAAATACGCAAAAGGTTTTTCGATACGCCACGAGGGCAGCAACATTCGGGTAACAATTAATCGCCCTTATGCAGGCGCAGAAAAAGGCTATTCTTATTTGTTGGTTCCCAGGNGAGAGGCGGTGCCAGTACACGATGCGGCTGAGCAGGTAATTCAAATTCCAATTGAACGTATAGTGTGTACATCTACCACCCACATTCCGTTGCTCGATTATCTGAATGAATCAGATGCATTGGTAGGATTTCCAACTACAGACTACGTGAGTTCTGCCGTAATGCGTAACCGGATTGATAAAGGAGAAGTAACCGATGTAGGAATTGATAAAGGGATGAACCTGGAATTGTTAATCTCTTTAAAACCTGAGTTGGTAATGAGTTATACTATGACCAGCGACCTGGGCCAGCTANAAAAGATAGCCGAGNTGGGAATACCCGTAGTAATCAATGCCGAATACCTGGAAGAACACCCGCTGGGCCGTGCAGAATGGATAAAATTTATGGCTTTGTTTNTTGGAAAAGAGCGTGAAGCCGATTCGGTATTTAATTCGATTGAGCACGAATACCTTGCTACTGAACAACTTGTTGCCAGCGCCACCAAGCCCACTGCCATGAGTGGCATCGTATATGGAGACACCTGGTTTATGCCAGCCGGAAAGAATTATGCAGCAAAACTACTGCACGATGCCGGCATTAAATATTTATGGAGCGAAACAGAAACAAGTGGGTTTTTGGAATTAAGTTTTGAGGCTGTATATGAGAAAGCAAAAGAAGCCGATTTGTGGATTGGAGTCGGTTCCTTTGCTTCGCTGGAAGGGTTGAAGGCTGCTGAAAAGCGCTACACGTTGTTTAAACCATTTCAGCAAGGTACCGTGTATAGTTACAATGCACGAATGGGAGCCAAGNGGGGCAGTGAATTTNTAGAGCTTGGGTATCTCCGGCCTGATTTAATCTTGAAAGATTTGGTTAAGATTGCTCATCCGAACCTGTTGCCCGATCACGCGCTTTTCTTTCATAAAAAATTGGATTGAGTTACAACGCTTTTCGTAAATACACATTTCCGTATTTTGATTCGAAGCGGTACCGTGGGCCGCTATTCAGGCCATGGCAATTGCATTTGAATCGAATATATTTAACAAAGTTTCCTAATCGATTTAATCATGACCACCCGTAGAAACGTACTCAAATCATTAGGTCTGGCTACGCTGGCAGTACCTACATGGGTATCAGCAGACGCAACACCTGCATTGCCACCGGCAAACGATCCGCAATACTGGATGAAAATCCGCGATCAATTTATGCTAGCAAAGGATAGCGTATTTTTTAATCCGNGTACGGTAGGGNTTATGCCCAAAGTGGTAGTCGATAAAATGACTGACTATGTAAAATACCTGGCCACCCACGTAGCCGATTGGGCCTATAAAGATGATAACAAAGAAGAATTTATCAGCGGCTACAACAACCTGATGCGCATCCGCACCAAGGTTGGGAAGTTGATTAACGCCAATGCCGGTGAAATTGCGATGACCGATAACGTAACCCATGGCATTAGTTACTTAGCCAATGGCATTACCCTGCAACCGGGCGATGAAGTTTTAACCACCAACCAGGAACACNCGGGCGGGCGCGGTGGCTGGCTTGTGAAAGAAAAGCGATACGGTGTTTTGTTTAAAGAGGTAGCCATCGGCAAACCGATTAAAAATGCCGAAGAAGTTTATCACGACATCATAAACGCGTTTACACCCAAAACCAAAGTGCTTATCATCTCGCACATGATTTCGGGCAGTGGGGCCATCCTACCGGTTAAAGAGATTTGTGCAGAAGCCGGTAAACGAAACATTTTTACTATTCTGGATGGTGCGCAAACAGTTGGTCATATTAAAATAGATGTAAGAGACATTGGCTGCGATGCCTATGCCGGCTGTTTTCATAAGTGGGTAGGTGCGCCTCATGGCACCGGCTTTATGTATGTAAAGCAAGATAAGATGAAAGACATCTGGACTACGGTGGCCAGTGCCNGGTGGGATAACCACGAAGATGAAGGCTTTCGGTTTACACAACGGGGCACGGGCAACTTCCCAATCTTAAAAGGATTGGATGCCGCGTTGGATTTTCTTTTCGAAATAGGACCCGACCGTGTGTATGAGCGTATTAAATTTTTAGGCCAGCGGTTGCGTACGGGCTTAAAACAAAATCCGAAAGTAAAAATCTTCTCGCCTGCAGACGAAGCCATGTGTGCAGGCATTACGGTTTACAACATTGCTGGGATGACGGGCGCACAACTGCAAGATGAATTCTGGACCCGGGCCCGCATGCGCNCCCGGGCCAGTGGCGAGGTGTTTGGCGTGCGGCACTGTACGCATATTTTTAACAGCGAAGAAGAAATTGATAAGGCATTGGCAATTGTAACAGAACTTTCCAGACGCTGAACAGCCTTTTATGCTGCCGCATTACCTTCATTACCAATTATTAGTTAATCAACGAATAGCTTATTGAAGTTTCGTTTTCAATAGCCAATTGACACAGGCCTGATACCTTTGCAATATGAAAACCGAAAAGCAAAAACGTGAGTACTCAACAGGCGAGGAAATTGCGAACTCCGTTACACACGGCATCGGGGCTGCCCTGGCCATTGCAGCGTTGGTTATACTCGTTGTGTTTGCTGTTATTGATGGAAATGCCTGGCATGTGGTGAGCTTCTCCATTTTTGGTGCTACCCTGGTGTTGCTCTATTTTGCATCCACATTGTATCATAGCCTTACGCATAAAGGAGCCAAGCACCTCTTTCATAAATTCGATCATATTTCTATTTATCTTTTAATAGCGGGCACCTACACTCCCTTTTGTCTTACCGCCCTGCGCGGGTGGATAGGCTGGACGATGTTTGGCGTGGTGTGGGCCTGTGCCATATTGGGCACCATTGTTAAATCTATTTCAGTTGGCAGAAAAGTAAAGCTGTCCACCCTACTTTATGTGGCTATGGGTTGGGTAATTCTTTTAGCCATTAAACCCTTTATAATGCCATGCCGCGGCTCGGGTTTATATTGTTGATTGCAGGCGGTATTTCCTATACGTTGGGCACCGTTTTCTTTATCCGGGATCACGTAAAGTATAACCACAGCGTGTGGCATGTTTTTGTAATTGGAGGTAGTGTGTTGCATTTTTCTCGGTGCTTACGCTTTTGAAGGTAGGGTAGGTTGTCGCGTGCTCACCATTTTTCAGGGGTATTTTCTTACTACATTTGCAGCCTTAAAATCGACCGGACGGGATGGACCACATTCGTAACTTCTGCATAATTGCTCATATTGACCACGGAAAAAGTACCCTGGCCGACCGCCTGCTGGAATTTACCGGCACCCTGAACCAGCGCCAGATGGAAGCCCAGGTGCTCGATAACATGGACCTGGAAAAGGAAAAGGGCATTACCATTAAGGCCCACGCCATTCAGATGAATTATAAGTTTGAAGGCAAAGAATACACCCTTAACCTGATTGATACCNCCGGCCACGTAGATTTTTCATACGAAGTTTCCCGGGCCATCGCCTCCTGCGAAGGGGCGCTGCTGATCGTAGATGCCAGCCAGGGCATTGAAGCGCAAACTATTTCTAACCTGTACCTGGCCCTGGAGCACGACCTGGAGATTATTCCGGTCATGAACAAGATCGATTTACCACACGCCAACCCCGAAGTAGTGGCCGATGAAATCATCGACCTGATTGGCTGCAAACGCGAAGATATTTTATCGGCCAGCGCCAAAGAGGGTAAAGGCATTGAAGAAATTTTAGCAGCCATTGTAAAACGAATCCCCGCCCCCAAAGGCAATTCGGCAGCACCTTTGCAGGCCATGATTTTCGATTCCGTGTTTAATTCATTTCGGGGTATCGAAATTTATTTCCGCGTATTTAATGGCACCATCCGCAAAGGCGATAAAGTAAAATTTATAAGCACCGGGCAGGAATATTTTGCCGATGAAATCGGGGTGCTGAAATTAGATAAACACCCACGCAATGAAATTACAGCCGGCAATGTTGGATACCTTATTTCGGGTATTAAAGTAGCCAGCGAAGTACACGTGGGCGATACAATTACTACCGCTGTAAACNCGGGCGAGTTGCTAAAAGGATTTGAGAAAGTAAAACCCATGGTGTTTGCCGGTATTTACCCGGTTGATACTACCGAGTTTGAAGAATTACGCACATCCATGGAGAAATTAAAACTCAACGATGCTTCATTGGTATGGGAACTGGAAACCTCAGCCGCATTGGGCTTTGGCTTCCGGTGTGGGTTCCTGGGCATGTTGCACATGGAAATTATTCAGGAGCGGTTGGAGCGCGAGTTCGGCATGACGGTGATCACCACTGTGCCTTCTGTGCAGTTTAAAGCAACGCTTACCAACGGAGACGAGGTGTTTATAAATGCTCCTTCCGAAATGCCCGATCCTACCCGCATTGATTTTATTGAAGAGCCCTATATCAAAGCGCAGATTATCAGTAAGGCAGAGTACATCGGCCCAATCATTAATTTGTGTATTGAAAAACGGGGCCAGATATTAAACCAAAACTACCTGACGACCGATCGCGTGGAGATGTCGTTTGAAATGCCGCTATCGGAAATCGTATTCGATNTTTTCGATAAACTGAAATCTATTTCGCGCGGGTATGCCTCGCTCGATTATCATTTAATTGGCATGCGCGAATCGGACATGGTAAAACTGGATGTGATGTTGAATGGCGATAAAGTAGATGCACTGAGTGCAATTGTACACCGCGGCAAGGCACAGGATTGGGGAAGAAAGTTGTGTGAAAAACTGAAAGAACTGATTCCGCGCCAGATGTTTGAGATTGCCATTCAGGCAGCTATCGGGCAANAANTTGTAGCCCGCGAAAACATCAGTGCCATTCGTAAAAACGTATTGGCAAAATGTTATGGCGGTGATATCTCGCGTAAGCGCAAACTGTTGGAGAAACAAAAGAAAGGAAAGAAACGCATGCGCCAGGTGGGTAACGTAGAAATTCCGCAGGAAGCATTTATGGCGGTGTTGAAAATTGAGTAAATTTCGTTAGTAAAAGCATTGTTTATGGAACGAAATTATGATGAGGTTATTTCTGATATGCTGATTCAGTTGACTAACATTGAAGCAGCACTGCAACGGCAAAATGATCGTATGAAATCATTCGATACCAGAATGAATCGAGAGAATATATTGATCTATGGTTAGTAACAAATAGATTGAAACGCCAACGTGTTTAGCGTATTTAGCATGACAGAAACCACAACCTATACCCTGATCGATGGTCGCAAAATCTCGACCGATATCAAGAAAGAAATTTCTGAACAGGTAAGTCTGCGCAAACAGGCCGGANAANAAGTACCGCACCTGGCTATTATCCTGGTGGGCGATGATGGCGCCAGCCAAACCTATGTAGATCACAAAGTAAAAGCGTGCAAAGAAGTTGGTTTCCATTATTCCATGCTCCGCTTTGCCGATACGATTAGTGAAGATAAACTGATGAAACACATCGACCAGGTAAACCGCGATGAAGATGTGGATGGGTTTATTGTACAGTTACCGTTGCCGGCTCACATCTCAGTTGAAAAAATAACCGAAAAAATTCGCCCCGATAAAGATGTAGATGGATTTACCAATCGGAACTTTGGAAGTATTATTTCTAAACATCCTTTGCTGTTACCGGCTACACCGTATGGTGTAATGGAGTTGTTAAAGCGTTACAAGATTCCTACCGAAGGANAAAATTGTGTGGTGGTAGGCGCCAGCCGCCTGGTAGGCGCACCGTTAAGTATGATGTTGGTGGAGGAAGGCAAAGCTACCGTTACCATTTGCCATAAGTACACACAGGATATTGCACATTTTACCCGCCATGCGGATATTCTGGTAGCAGCCGTGGGCAAGCCTGGTTTAATAACAGCCGATATGGTAAAAGAAGGTGCAGTGGTTATTGATGTAGGCACCACCCGTGTAGAAGGCCCGCAATATAAAAATGGGTATAGTTTAAAAGGCGATGTTGAGTTCAAAACGGTAGCTCCCAAAACATCATACATTACACCCGTGCCGGGTGGGGTGGGGCCTATGACAATTGCTTCTTTGTTGCTGAATACGTTACGCGCAACGGAATTACGCAATCCGTAAGTCGATTCAACTTTTAAATTCGAAATTGTGAGATATGCGATCAGAATCTTTAATCTGGAATTTTGAATTCTGAATCCCAAATATTGAATCTTGAATTACCGCTAATGGAAGACTTCTACACCATTCAGGGCGAGGGGTTTCACCAGGGCAGAGCTGCCTATTTTATTCGGTTGGCTGGTTGTGAAGTGCGGTGTGTTTGGTGCGATGTAAAAGATAGCTGGAATGCAAACGACCACCCGAAAGTTTCAATAGAATCGATCGTAGCCAAAGCAAAAGCAAGCGGAACAGAAATCTGTGTGGTTACCGGTGGCGAACCCACCATGCATAACCTGGCGGAACTTACGCGCGCACTAAAATCGGCCGGATTAAAAACAAACCTCGAAACTTCCGGTGCTTACCCCATTACCGGAACGTGGGATTGGATTTGTTTCTCGCCTAAANAATTCAAACATCCGCATCCATCCGTAGCGCAACAAGCCAACGAGCTTAAGGTAGTTGTATTTCATAAAAGCGATTTTGCCTGGGCCGAAGAATTTGCGCAACAGGTAAATGCTACCTGTAAACTTTATCTGCAGCCCGAATGGTCGAAAGAAGAAGAGGTGCTGCCTCAGTTAATTGCCTACGTTAAGGCAAATCCGAAATGGCAGATTTCGTTGCAGGTGCACAAATACATGAACATTCCTTAACGGATTAATTTTACGAACTCAACTTACTCTAACCCGTAATTATACATGTTACTATTGTTTGTGCGTTTTATACTGTAAATTGGGTGATGCAAAAATATTTCTGTTGGTTCTGGTCTTATTAAGTGGCCAGGTGGGTGCACAAACGCTTAGCACCAAAAACAAAAAGGCCATTGAGCTTTATACCGAGGCGGATAACTTTCGGGTGCGCAGGCAATTTAGCCAGGCCATTAACTTGTTAAACGAAGCGATTACCCGCGATAAAAATTTTGAAGAAGCGTATTACAGGCTGGCCACTATTTATAAAGCGCAGGAGCAATTTGAATCGGCAACCGCCACATTCGAAAAAGGTTTATCCTTAGCCAGGTCCGATGCACGCAGGCGGATGTACCTGTACGAATTAGCTGGGGTTAACCTGTGGCAGGGGAAGTATGAAGAATGTAAGAATTACACCACCGAATTTCTGAAGCTGGAAAAAACCGATCGCAAAAAAATTGAACTTGTTAAAGTGTGGCAACTCCAGGCCGGGTATGCATTGACGCATACCACCACCTACGATTATATAATTACGCCATTAAGCGATTCGGTGAATATATTTCCCATGCAATATTTCCCAACGGTAACGGCCGATGGTATGCAATTGATTTTTACAGCTCGTTATGGCGGAGGAAGAAATGACAATGAAGATTTGGTGGTATCCCGCAAGCAAAGCAATGGAAGTTGGGGACCACCGGTTTCATTATCGGCAAACATTAATACAGTACAGCGGGAAGGGGCCAGCACGATTTCGGCAGACGGCCGACATTTAATTTTTACCGTATGTGGTACTTCCGGTTGCGATTTGTACGAAAGCCGGAAAACCGGCAACGAATGGTCGCGCCCCAAAAACATGGGCCCCAATATTAATAGTACCGGGTGGGATGCCCAACCCTCCCTTTCGGCCGATGGCCGCGAGTTATATTTTGTTTCAGAAAGACCCGGTGGTTTTGGTGGCTACGACATCTGGTATTCGCAATTGACCGATAAAGGCTGGAGCAAAGCAATAAACCTGGGCCCTGAAATAAACACACCTCAGGATGAAATCTCACCCTATATTCATGTAAATAACCGCGAACTTTACATGGTTTCGAACGGATTACCCGGTTATGGGGGCTATGATATCTACAAGGTTCAGAAAAGTGAATCGGGTTGGAGTTTACCCGTTAATTTAGGCAAGCCGTTAAACGACCATCACGATCAGTATTCCTTTATTGTATCGGCATTGGGTACACAGGGGTATTACTCGCGCGAAGAATCCCGAAACCGAAGCCGGCTTTACAGAATTGTAATTCCGGAAGCGTGGGTTACACCCTATAAAGGAAATACGGTTACGGGTGTGATAACCAATAAAGCTACGCAGCAACCATTACAGGCACAGGTTGAACTCTTTAACCTTTCCGAGAAAAAGTCGGTTTCAAAAATCTTCTCCGATTCTGTTACAGGACAATATTTAATGGTGTTGCCCGGTGGTGCCGAATATGCCCTGTACGTGGATAAGGTGGGGTATTTATTTAATAGCGAGCACTTTAATTATACCGCAGGGGCTGCCCAGCCCGTTAAAAAAGATGTGATGTTAGAGCCGGTGCAGGCCAATGCAGCCATTGTACTGAATAATATCTNNTTTGATGTAGATAAGTATGATTTACGGCCCGAATCTCTTACCGAGTTGGAGAAAGTTGCTGATTTTCTGGCAAAAAATGAAGGGTTAAAAGTGGAGGTAAGTGGCCATACGGATGATACCGGCACCGAGGCGTATAACCTCAAACTTTCAGAAAGCAGGGCCAAATCCGTAGCAGATTTTCTGTTTTCAAAGCAAATTGAANAAAGTAGGGTTCAAATTAGAGGGTATGGATCAAAAAAACCGCTATTTCCAAATCTTGACGAGGCTGGCCGGCAGCAAAACAGGCGTATCGAGTTTAAAGTTGTAGGCTGGGCCGGCTCCAGAAAATGACATTAGTCAGACTTCCAAATCTAAGAAGTTAATTATTATTTAATTGGTATGGTATTAAGGCAATTTATTTTGAAATTGCTACCTATTAATAATATTCTACTTAATCTAAACTAAAAAGTATGAAGAGAATTTTACAGTTAAGTTTGTGGATGCTCCTTCTTGCACCCGTGTTCAGCGGGTATGCTCAGGAGCGGTCAGTTTCCGGGAAGGTTACTTCTCAGGAAGACGGGTTACCGTTACCCGGGNTAAACGTGGTGGTTAAGGGTACAACGCAAGGATCCGTAACTAACGCAAATGGAGAGTACACCATATCGGTTAGCGGTAACCAAACATTGGTGTTCTCATTCATTGGATTTGCTCCGGTGGAAGAAGTGGTTGGTACCAGAAGTGTAATTGACGTTGCGCTTGCAACCGACCTTAAAGTGCTGGATGAAATTATCATCTCGGGTGTTGCCGGTGCTACCGACAAANAGAAAATGACCGTTTCGGTTACTAAGGTAGGTGAAGCTCAACTTACCGCTGTTCCTGCAATGTCATTGGCATCTGCCTTAACCGGCAAGGTGGCGGGTTTAAGAACATCGTCAGTAGGCGGTGCGCCTGGTCAGCAGGTTGACCTTCTTCTTCGTGGCGATAACGTGCTTAACGTGAGCGCTTCTCCACTTATTTTGATCGATGGTATCATCATGAGTGGTAGCCTGGCCGATATTAACGTGGACGATGTGGAGTCGATGGAGGTTATTAAAGGTGCTGCTGCTTCTGCGTTGTACGGATCACGTGCCGGTAACGGTGTAATTGCCATTACAACCAAGCGTGGAAAGAGCGGGGCCTCCGGAGCACCTCAAATTACCATTAGAAATGAAGTAGGCTTTCAAAGTTTGCAGCATTATCTGGAAACATCCGAATCACACATGTATAAACTTGCGCCTGATTGGGAGCAGTTTAAAGGTCAGTACACCAAATATGATGGGGTAACGTTCCCTGCGGGATATACCGGTGGTTACAATGCAGGTATTTCCGGATCCAGAGTAATTGATGATGATGGTTACATGGATAATCCATATGGTGTTTACAGATTTAATCCGGCCGATGTTTTCCAGGTTGGAAATTCGATGACTAACTATGTTGGTATCGGCAGCAAATCTGAAAAAAACAATGTCTTCTTATCGTTTGAGAATAACAGGCAGGATGGCGTAGTACAATTCAGAGATGGTTACGCTCGGCAAAATTTCCGTTTCAATATTGACCAGGAAATTACACCTTGGTTAAGAATAAGCGCATCCAATCTGTTTATTAATAGAAAAATCCAGGCTCCATCTGGTATTTTCTACAACGTAGCGCGGATGGAAAAGGATATAGATTTGTTTGCCCCGAATCCGGATGGCCAGCCCTATAATTTAAGAATCAATCACTTTAACGGTGAGGTTACTAACCCCTTGTATAGTTTATATAAGGTGAAGAGCCGCAACCAATCTCGCAGGTGGATGGGTAACTATACTGCCAATATTGAATTTACAAGTTGGGCCAATCTGGATGTTTCTCAAACTTTTGAAATTGAGAATTACAGAGGAGAAACAATTAACCCAAAGGATACCTGGAGTATTCAGGGAGTTTATACAAACGGAGGTCTTACTCAGGATAGTGATGAAACTGTAACGCAAAATACACAGGCAACACTAAATTTAAATAAGCAATTTGGAGATCTCATTATGAAGGCTAAGCTTTCCTATTTGTATGAGAATCGTCATTATGAATATACCTATACTACGGCCTCTGTATTCAAAGTATCAGGTATCGAAAATTTCTCTAACTTCTCATCAATCAATAATGCATACTCTGAAAAGACAAATGAGATAGCACAGAATTATTTTACCATTTTAGGATTAGACTATAAGGGAAGATACTTGTTTGATGGTATGTTCCGGTATGATGGTTCCTCACTTTTCGGTCCTGATGCCCGCTGGAATCCATATTACAGATTATCGGGTGCATATCGTGTATCTGAAGACGTGAGTATTCCTGGTGTTGATGAGTTGAAAGTGAGAATGGCCTATGGTACAGCAGGTATTCGTCCTGATTTCTCATGGCAATACCAGATTTTTAACTTATCGCAGGGTAATGCAACCAAAGCACAGGATGGTAACAGAATGTTAAAGCCATCTAAGACGGCAGAAACAGAGTTTGGCCTAAATGTGGACTTCCTGAAGAGATTTAGCTTTGAAGGAACGTATGCACATTCAACAACCACCGACCAATTTCTTAATGTACAATTGATTCCATTCCTAAATGGAGGGTATAGCAACAGATGGCAGAATGCCGGAACAATTGAATCAAAAACCCTGGAATTTACGTTGAGTGCGAACTGGATGAAANAACAAGATTTCTCCTGGAGTTCGAATTTTGTGTTTTCAAGAGTGCGTCAAAAAATTACCGACTTGCCAATTCCCGCTTATTGGTTAAGCCCAGTTAGTGGAGATGTTACTGCATTCCGGNTAGCAACTGGCGAAACATATGGTGCGATTTATGGTCACCGCATGGTAAGAACCCTGGATGAAATGTCTCGTCAGTTACCAACAGGTGCAACAATCGATGAATATGTTGTAAACAGCGAAGGGTACGTGATACTTGCCGGAACAGAAGGCACCTTAACAGAACGGCCAATTTTATATGCTGAAAACGGTTCTACCTGGTTAGGTAAAATAGGAGATGGTAATGCCAAGTTTAATATGGGTATTGCGAATACCTTTAAGTACAAAGGATTTACACTCTATGTGTTGTTAGATTGGAAGAACGGTGGTGATGTGTACAATAGCAATAACCAACGTCTTGCATTTAATAACGTAAGCAAGGTGCAGGATATGACCAACGTTCCTGCCGGTCAAAAGAAAGTGGCCGCTTATTGGAATGCCGGAATGTACGATGCCAATTTTGCCAATGCATATTGGGTTGAAGATGCCAGCTACCTGAAATTAAGAGAAGTGGCATTAGGATACGATGTTCCTAAAAAGGTACTGGATAGCTTCTTGAAAGGTTCTATTAAGGGCATCAGCCTTAAAGCGGTAGGTAGAAATCTCTATACCATTACCGGATATTCAGGTTATGACCCCGAAGTAGGAACGGTAAGACAGCCTATTGATGGAATTGGAGCTAATCCGATTTACCGGAATATTGCATTCTCTTTAGGATTTAACTTATAAACTGAAAATCTTAAGAATTATGAAAATAAATAAATTTCTGTTTTTCATTCTGGCAACCTTCGGGATGTTGTTTAGTTGCGAGGATTTGGATGTGCCTAATGAAAACACACCTGACTTTTCAAAGGTTTTGGCAACCCCTACCGATGTGGAAACGGTGGCTTCCAGTATTTACAACACCGTATTTGCTGGTGAGCATAGATTAAATGGTATTGAACCCATGTTAGCTACAGCAGCAGACCATGTAACCTGCTCGTGGGGTAATTTTGGTATGCGCGATATGTCATTCGAGCCTCGCAACAATGCATGGAACAACGCACCTACGTATGCAAATCAAGCGCAAACCAAGTCGTCTTACGACCGGTGGTATTCGGCAATTGGTTCTGCTATTGATGTGTTAACAGCCATCGACATACAGGGAATGGCCATTATTGTAGATGGTGAAGATCAAACCACGCGCGCCAAAGCATTTGCCAAATTTGGTTTAGGGATGGCATATGGAAACCTGGCTTTGTTTTTTGACAGAGCCCATGTTGTGGATGAAACCGTGTCAGCCGAAGGAACAATTGATTCAGCAGTTCCCTATACTGATGTAGCGGCTGCTGCCATCGGATACCTGCAAGAAGCGCTGGCATTGTCAAATTCGACATTTACAATTCCGGCCAGTTGGATGGGCAGCGCGGGAGATTTGAGTAATAGTGACTTTAAANAGATTATCAATACTTCGATGGCCCGCATACTTGCATACCTGCCAAGAAATAGTGCCGAACTGGCTGGTGTTGACTGGAATGCTGTTAAAGCGTATGCAGAGGCTGGAATAACTGCTGATTGGAATATCGAAATGGATGGTACCAGCAAGTGGTATTTCGAGTCTGGTGATTACTTAACGTACCCAGGTTGGGGTAGAGTAGATATGTATGTAGTGAACCTGATGGAGCCTTCCCTGCCGCAGCATTGGGATGATATCCCTACTTTCCCACATCCGGCTGAACCTTCAGACCCAATGGACGATCGTTTAGAGTCGGATTTTTCTTACTTGGCATCTAATGACTTCCTTGCTTCCAGGGGCTATTACCATTATAGCTGTTATAGATTTAAGCGCTATGATGCTCAGTATGTAGCTGCTATTGGTCCTAAACCCACAGTAATGCTTGCAGAAAATGATATGCTACGGGCAGAGGCATTGGCGCGCACAGGTGACTTAGCTGGCGCAGCAGCAATTATTAATGCTGGTACGCGTGTAACACGGGGTGGTTTAGATCCTGTGGCAGCCAACTTAACCGACATAATTAATGCCATACACCATGAGCGGCAAGTTGAGATGTACACCACCGGTGCCGGATTACAGTTTNTTGAAATGAGAAAGCGTGATCTTTTGCAAGAGGGTACCCCATTACACCTACCGGTTCCTGGTCAAACACTCCAGTTGTTTGGCTTAACTACTTTCTACACGTTTGGTACAGTAGCCAACGCGGATGGTATTGGTACATCCAACGGAGGCTGGAGATAGGATAAACCAGACTTCTGAATTTTTAAGACTGCCAAATATTTTATTTGGCAGTCTTTTTTTGACCTCAGCCCTATATAGTATTTGGTAATAGACAGGATAAAATGAGAAAAGTCTTCTTATTTTTTTGAGAGCATTTCTCTTTACGATACTAACGTGCGGATGTATTCCTGTACACCACGATTCAAATCATGAAAATTTTTAGAATACCCCGCTTGCTTTAACTTCTCCATCCTGGCCTCCGTAAAGTATTGATACTTGTCCCGGATATCAATCGGGGTGTCTATGTACTCAATTTGAACAGGTTTATCTAACGCACGAAATACCGCGTTGGCCAGGTCGTTGAAGGTGCGCGCCTGCCCGGACCCAAGATTGTAAATGCCGGAGTGTTTTCGGTGATGCATAAAGAACAGGCAAACCTCAGCCACATCTTTCACATAAATAAAATCACGCTTTTGTTCTCCGTCTTTATAGTCAGGATGATGTGATCTAAATAACTTCATTTTTCCTGTTTGTGAAATCTGGTTATACGCGTGCCAGATAACCGAGGCCATCCTGCCTTTATGATATTCATTCGGGCCATAAACATTGAAGAATTTTAAGCCGGCCCAAAAGAAGGGTTTGTGTGGTTGCTGCAAGGCCCAAACATCAAACTCCTGCTTCGACACACCATACGGATTAAGCGGCTTGAGTTGGGGAATCTTAGATTCATCATCATCATACCCAAACTCACCCAATCCGTAGGTGGCTGCCGATGACGCATAAACCAAAGGAATCTGATAATTGCAACATCGTTTCCATATCTCTTTTGTGTATTCGGTATTGAGCGAATGTAAGAGGTCCAGATTAAACTCTGTTGTATCGGTTCGCGCCCCAATGTGAAAAATAAATTCTACTGTTTCGTAGTTGCGATCAAGCCAGGTCAGGAATAAATCCCGATCAATGCGCTCCTGTATTTTAGCGCCAATCAGATTTTTGTTTTTCGCTTCGTTGGTAAACTTATCCACAGCAATAATTGCATTGTAATTGTCCTGATTCAGTCGCTGAATCAGGTAACTTCCAATAAAGCCGGCAGCACCAGTTACAATTATCATATTCTTTTTAGTGCAATTTACGCAAAACCAACATCTGCCGTGGCTGGTTTATCTATTGTATATTTGTGCCCGAATGTGAAATATGGTTTACGTAAGCAGGAAAGAACATTTTAACGCGGCTCACAAACTTTACAATCCGCAATGGAGTAAAGAGAAAAATACCCAGGTTTTTGGCCCTTGCGCCAACGAGAACTGGCATGGCCATAATTTCGATCTGATCGTTACTGTTAAAGGCACACCCGATCCGGATACCGGGTTTGTCATCGACCTGAAAAAACTAAGTACACTAATCCGAACCGAGGTAATTGAAAAAGTGGACCATAAAAACCTAAATGTAGAGGTGGATTTTATGCAAGGCAAGCTGGCAAGCTGCGAAACGCTGGTGGTTGAAATATGGAAAATACTGGCCCCTCAAATCAAGTCCATCAGCAAATATGGAGTGTTACATTCGGTTCGATTGTTTGAAACCCCGCGCAATTATGTTGAATATTTTGGCGAGTAAACCCTGTGCCCGGTGAAATACTACATCATAGCTGGTGAGCGATCGGGCGATCTGCACGGAAGTAACCTGGTGAAAGCGTTGCGTAAANAGCAACCGCATGGTGCGTTTCGGGGTTTTGGTGGCGATGAGATGCAACGCGAAGGTGTAACGCTTTCTGTTCATTATCGCGAAATGGCCTTTATGGGTTTTATTTCGCTTACGTTTAGCTTGTTTAAAATTTTCAAATACATCCACTTTTGTAAGCAAGATATACTGGCCTATAAACCGGATGCTGTTATTCTGATCGACTACGGTGGATTTAACCTGAAGATTGCCCGCTTCGCCAAAGCCAATGGCTTTAAGGTTNTTTACTACATCCCACCCAAGGTGTGGGCCTGGTATCAANACCGGGCTTTAAAACTTAAGGCACGCGTGCATCGCATATTTGTTATTCTTCCTTTCGAGAAAGAATTTNTTAAAAAGTATGATTGTGAAGTGGATTATGTGGGCAATCCCGTACTGGATGCTATCAAATCGTTTCGGCCCAACAAGCATTTTTTAGAGGCGTATCCATTTACTACCGATAAGAAAATAGTGGCGTTGCTTCCGGGTAGCCGAAAGATAGAATTAAAACGTATTGTACCATTAATGGCCCAGGTAGCAGCCGCCAATCCTTCCGTGCAATTTGCCGTGGCAGCCGTTAGCAACTTGCCGGAATCGCTCTATGCACCATTAGCCAACAGGCAAAATGTANATTTTGTTAAAGAATCAACGTACGATTTACTGCTTCAGGCACAGGCTGCAATTGTTACATCGGGTACTGCTACACTGGAAACTGCACTCTTTAAAGTGCCCCAAGTAGTTGTGTACAGAGCTGGTAATTTCGAGTACCTGATTGCAAAGTGGTTGGTGCGGGTTAAGTTTATTTCGTTAGTAAACCTGATTGCAGATAAGGAGGTAATCAAAGAACTGATTCAGAAGGAAGCCAACTTCAAAATGGTTAATGAAGAATTAAACCGGTTGCTGAACGATACCGCTTATATTGAACAGGTTAAGGATGCGTATGAGCAGATCTATAAAACACTAAATACCGGTTCGGCATCCGATAATACTGCGCAACTGATTTTGGATAACCTGAAGGATTAGATTCCTTTTTCCGGAGCCACTCCACACAGCATAAATCAGTAGCTTATACGTTTGCAAACGTATTGTTTTAGGCTACCTTCAGTTTACTGTAATGCGATTTATTAAATTTCTCTTCTGCGTAGGCGCGATTAATCACCAACCGGTCGGTTGTTTTATCGGAGGGTAATTCAAACATGGCATCGTTCACAATCGCTTCGCAAATCGATCTTAGGCCCCGGGCACCAAGTTTAAAGTCCATCGCTTTCTCAACAATAAAATCAAGCGCTCCGTCTTTAAATTCGAGTTCAATATTTTCCATTTCAAACAACTTTTTATATTGTTTTACGAGGGCATTNTTGGGTTCGGTAAGAATTTTACGAAGCGCGGTATGATCCAGCGGATTGAGAAATGAAACCACTGGTAATCGTCCGATTAATTCAGGAATTAACCCAAACGATTTTAAGTCTTGCGATGAAACAAACTGTAACAGATTGTCTTTGTCAATTTCAGCCGGGCTCAGGCTTTCGGCTGAGGAGGTAAAGCCAAGCGGGCGTGTATTTAAGCGTTTACCAATCAGGCGCGAGATTCCCTCAAACGCTCCTCCGCAGATAAATAGAATATTTTCTGTGTTAACGGTAATCATTTTCTGATCGGGATGTTTGCGGCCACCCTGCGGNGGAACATTAACAGACGTGCCTTCCAACAGTTTCAATAATGCTTGTTGAACACCCTCTCCGCTTACATCGCGGGTAATGGAAGGGTTATCAGACTTACGGGCAATCTTATCAATCTCGTCAATGTACACGATACCGCGTTCTGCAGCTTCCGTATTATAATCGGCAGCTTGCAATAGCCGTGTTAAAATGCTTTCAACATCTTCTCCTACATAACCTGCCTCGGTTAAAACGGTGGCATCGGCTATGCAGAAGGGTACTTGTAAAATTTTAGCCAGCGTGCGGGCCAGGTAAGTTTTGCCGGTACCGGTTTCGCCTACCATGATTATGTTCGATTTTTCAATCGTAATGTCAGTATCTGTTTTACGCTGCATCAGGCGTTTGTAATGATTGTACACAGCCACGGCCATTACGCGCTTGGCTTCATCTTGCCCAATTACGTATTCATCCAGAAATTTTTTGATTTCGCGGGGCTTTATCAGTTTAAAGTTTGGCAGTGCACCAGCTTCTACTTTATTCTTTTTCTCTTCCTGTAAAATCTGGCTGGCCTGCGTTACGCACTTATCGCAAATGTGCGCATGAATGCCCGAAATCATCAGGTCAACATCCTTCTTATTTCTTCCGCAAAATGAACAGGTTACTTCTGCCATACTTTTTTGGTCATGTGTAATTAGTCGGTTAACCAATGGTAAAGGTACGATTTTTCCTTTTACCATTGGCTAACTGAACCAGTACCCGATCGGGTAATTATTTCTTGCGCTCCAGCACCTCATCAATCAGGCCATAGGCCTTTGCTTCAGAAGCACGCATCCAGTAATCGCGATCAGAATCTTTGTCAATTTTTTCGTAGGTCTGGCCGCTGTGTTTTGCCAGAATATTATACAAATCTTGCCGTAACTCCAGGGTTTGCTTCATGGAAATCTCCATGTCTCGGGAAGTACCCTGCATACCGGCCGATGGCTGGTGGATCATTACACGGGCATGGGGTAGTGCCGAGCGCTTNTTGGAAGCTCCGGCCGACAGCAGTACTGCGCCCATCGAGGCGGCCATGCCTGTACAAATGGTGGCCACATCCGGATTAACATACTGCATGGTATCGTAAATGCCCAGGCCTGCATACACAGACCCTCCGGGGCTGTTGATATACATAATGATATCTTTNTTAGGATCGGATGACTCCAGGAACAAGAGCTGTGCAGTAATTACATTGGCAACATAATCATCAACGGCTGTACCGAAGAAAATAATCCGATCGGCCATCAGGCGCGAGAAAACATCAATAACAGTAGCCCGCATTTGCCGTTCTTCAACAATGTTGGGTGTCATGCCGGTTACAGTATATGGGTTCTGGTTTAAGTGCCGGGTGTAGCTATCCAGTGCATTTCCACTCATACCCAGGTGATGCACGGCAAATTTTCTGAATTCGTTGGATTGTGACATATAAAAAGTTAAAAGTTTTTATTTAGAAAAGAGTCGTATACGGATGTGTTTTTATTTTTCTTAAGTCAATGTTAGTAAGGAAAAACACAATAAAAAGCCCTATTGAATTAAACAGGGCTTAATAAAACAGGAATCAGGCTGTTTTGGTTCGGCTTAGTGGCGGTGGGTTTCCGCATGTTTNTTAAACTCTTCCAGCGAAACCGGCTTTTCGGTTATGGTAATGTTTTCCTTTATCGCTTTCAGAATTTTTTCGTGACGAAGCTGATTGTAGATTTTCATAAAGTTTTCGCCCTTGCCATCCTGGCCTGATAAGTAGTTGTTGGCAATGTCGTTTAATTTATCGCCAAGTTGCGCAGCAATGGACGGGCCGCCAAACTGATCCATTATAAACTGCTTGGCTTTTTCGCGTACCTCATCACCTTCAACTTTTATCTCTTTGTCTTCGGCAATTTTGTTCTTAATCAGATCCCACTTTAACGAGTCGCGGTATGCATTAAATTCTTTTTCCAGTACCGAGTCGGTAACCTCACCATTGCTGGAGTGTTTTAACCAGTTTTTCAAGAATGCTTCCGGCATGGTTATTTGGGTATGATCAACATAATAATGTTGAATTTCATGATCCAGCATGTGTTCGGTTTCGCGCTGGTAATTTTCGCTTATGGTACTTTTTATTTTNTCCATAAACTCTTCTTCGCTCTTAACCGTGTTGGGCCCAAAAACTTTGTCGAATAATTCCTGGCCAACAGGAGCAGGCTCTACTTTACTAATGGTGGTTAGCTTAAAGGAATAAGTTCCTGTGGCTTTTCCGGCTTCTTCTTCTGCTACATTCAATGCCTGGGCTTTGGCCTTGGCATCGTCAAACACTTTGTCGATATCGAATTCGATAACGTCATCTTTCTTAAGGCCGGTAAACTTCTTCTGTTCTTTNTTCGCTACTTTATCCAGCACAATGTATGAGCCTTTGGGCTCGGGTTCACCTGCTTTTGAAATTTCACCATACAGATTGCATCCAGGCTCTGTTACCTCAGGATAGGTAACATTTCCAAAGCGTTGCTTAATATCCTCCAGCGTTTCGTCAAGGGTGGCCTTATCAACGGTAATGGGGTAAGATTTTACTTTTACTTTGGAAGATAAATCAACATTAAAATCTTCTACAAGGCCAATCTGGAATTCGAATTCAAAGTCTTTCTGAGAGTCCCAGTCAATTCCAAAGGCCTTTTCCTGGTTGGGCATGGGGTCGCCCAAAATGCGAAGTTTCTGATCGCGGATATAGTCTGATACCGAATGCGATACAAGGTGATTTACTTCTTCAACCAAAATAGATTTACCAAACATCTTTTGATTACGCCCGATGGTACTTTGCCCTGGCGGAAACCTTTAATGTTGGCCTTGCGGGCATAGTCTTTAACTTTCTCTTCAACTTTTGGCTGGTAATCACTTTCGGTTAATGCAATCTTGATTATTCCGTCTGTAGCGCTCTGCTTGTCAAGTGTAATGTTCAAAGGATATTGATTTAAAAATTAGTATTCTTTTAAAGTAATAGGCAGTAGGCCGTTGCAGAGCAAATTTGCCTGCTGCGTACTGCCAACTGCCTACTTAAACTAAGTGCGCATGGAGGGACTCGAACCCCCACGCCTTGCGGCACTAGATCCTAAGTCTAGCGCGGCTGCCAATTACGCCACATGCGCATTTTGATGTACCCGGCCTTTCTGGCAAGGCTGGCAATTTAAAAATCACCATCCTTATCCGCTGTTTTGGCATCCCGATGGCGTTTCGGAGCCAACCTGCCCGGTACTCATTTCCCGTTTTTGAATTAAAAAAACCAGTTTTTATCAAAGGGAGTGCAAATTTAGGGATATTTCGTTATGATTATAGGTCTGGTTAAAAAATCAAATCTTTAAAATTTCTGGGTTGTGGTAATTGATGTTGCAGAAGAAAAAGGAGATCATCGCCCGCTATCGAAAGTTGCTGCGAAAGGCAAAACCAATTTTAAATGAAGGCGATGCAAAACTTATTAAACGAGCCTTTACCATTGCCATGGATGCGCATAAAGATATGCGAAGAAAATCAGGCGAGCCCTATATTTTCCATCCCCTGTCCGTGGCCGAAATTTGTGTGGAAGAAATTGGACTCGGCACAACCTCAATTATTGCTGCGCTGCTACACGATGTAGTGGAAGATACCGACATACAGCTTAAAGACCTGGAACGAATTTTTGGCAACAAGGTAGCGCGTATCATTGATGGGCTTACCAAAATACGCGGTGTTTTTGAGTACGGAACTTCGGCTCAGGCCGAAAACTTCCGAAAGATGTTATTCACCCTTTCTGAAGATGTGCGGGTGATACTGATCAAACTGGCCGACCGCCTGCACAACATGCGCACCCTGGATAGTATGCCGCGTAACAAACAGTTGCGGGTATCATCCGAAACAATTTATCTCTATGCCCCGCTGGCCCACCGCCTGGGGCTTAATGCAATTAAGACCGAACTGGAGGATTTGTATTTGCGCTTTACAGACTATGCCATTTACCGGGAAATTGCCGATAAGATTGATGAAACACGTACCTCCCGAAATAAATTTATAAAACAATTTGTGCAGCCCATTACAGAAGAGTTGGACAAGCTGAAAATAGAATATGAAATAAAGAGCCGCCCTAAATCCATTTTCTCCATCTATAATAAAATGCGCAAGCAGAACATTCCTTTTGAGGAAGTGTACGATTTGTTTGCCGTTCGCCTAATACTGGATACACCACTGGAACACGAAAAATCCTTCTGCTGGCAAGTGTATTCAATTGTTACTGATTTTTATACTCCAAACCCCGATCGCCTGCGCGATTGGATTAGCACCNCCAAGGCAAATGGCTACGAATCATTGCACACTACAGTAATGGCANAAAACGGCCAGTGGGTGGAGGTGCAAATAAGAACCAGGCGGATGGATGAAATTGCTGAGAAAGGGTATGCCGCCCATTGGAAATATAAAGACAGCAACGCCAGTCACGAATCAAACCTGGAGAAATGGCTGGTGCGTGTGCGCGAGTTGTTGGAAAAACAAGACCTGACAGCACTCGAATTTGTAGATGACTTCAGGGGAAATCTCTTCAATGAAGAAGTATTTGTATTTACCNCGCGGGGCGAATTGAAAACACTGCCCAATGGAGCCACCGCCCTTGACTTTGCATTTGATATTCACACCGACATCGGAGCCAAGTGCATTGGAGCCAAAGTAAACCAGAAACTGGTACCCATTAATCATGTTCTGAAAAATGGCGATCAGATTGAAATCCTTACCTCATCCAAACAAAAAGCAAACGAAGATTGGCTGCGATTTGTAATAAGCCCCAAGGCAAAATCTAAAATTAAAGAATTGCTGAAGGAAGATAAGCGCAATGTGATGGAGGAGGGCAAAGAATTGCTGGCGCGAAAACTAAAACAACTGAAAATTGAAGCCAACAGCCAGGTGTTTGAACAGATGCGTGCCTACTTTAATGTAAACTCGCAGTTTGAATTGCACTATCGGGTAGGTAAAGAAATCATTACACTAAACGACCTGAAACGATTCAAAGAGTTTAAGCCCTCATCGCCTCTCAAAACCCGCCCATTAGAGCAGGTAGATGTAAAAACCATTGAACAGGAAATCAAAGCCAAAGGCCGTCAGGAAGATACCCTGCTGATTGGCGAAGATATGGATGTGGTAGAGTATAAACTGGCCAAATGCTGCACCNCCATTCCGGGCGATGATGTATTTGGCTTTGTTACCGTTAACGAAGGCATTAAAATACACCGCACCACATGCCCTAACGCAACCGAACTGCTTGCCAACCATGGCAACCGGGTTATTAAAGCCAAGTGGACCTCTCAGCACGAAGTCGCCTTCTTAACCGGTTTAAAGGTTATTGGTACCGATCGGGTGGGCCTGATTAACGATGTATCGAAAGTAATTTCTGAAGAGTTGAAAGTGAATATGAGTTCATTGGCTTTTAAAACCGACCAGGGCATTTTTAGTGGTGAAATCATGTTATATGTAAATGATACCCGCCACCTTGAAATGCTTATATCAAAACTGGAAAAAGTGGAGNGGGTTGTAAAAGTAGCTCGATTCGATTCACGGGCTGCCTGATTTTAAAAACAAGACCTTAACCTGATAAACGAAATACTATATTTGCGCTGAAACAAAACATGGCCCTTAACCCGAAAGTATTTGAAGAAGTAAAGCAGATCTTTACCGCCTATCTGGAAAATAAAGAACTGCGCAAAACCNCCGAGCGTTACGCCATTCTGGAGGAAATTTATTCTTTGGATGGTCATTTTGATGTAGAATCATTGTACATCAACATGAAAAATAAAAGCTACCGGGTAAGCCGCGCTACGGTTTATAATACGCTTGATCTTCTGGTAGAGTGCGATTTGGTGAGTAAACATCAGTTCGGANAAAATCTGGCGCAATACGAAAAGTCTTACGGGTATAAACAACACGATCATTTAATTTGCACAGAATGCCACAAGGTTGTGGAATTTTGCGATCCCCGCATTCAAACCATTCAAAATACAGTAGAAGAGTTGCTTCAGTTTAATGTGATGCATCATTCCTTGATCTTGTATGCATCATGTAAAAAAGTCAATTGCGAAAATAAGAAATCATGAATTTTGCACAGGAAATACAAGGCAATAACCTGATATTAAGAATATCGGGCGATTTGATTGGAGAAGAAAACAATTCACAACTGATTGACACAGTAAATGAAGCAGTTAGTCATCAGGTATCTGTTTGCATTATCGATATATCGGCCCTTCGCTATATTAATAGTAGCGGAATAGGTATCCTGATAACCATACTTACTAAATTCAGAAACAAAGGCGGTGAAGTTTACCTGATGAACCCTTCCGAAAGTGTAACCAAGCTTTTGGCCATCACAAAACTCAATTCCATTTTCCAGATCATTAAGTCCGAAGAAGAAATTAAAAAGCGTAAGCTAAGGTAAATTAGGCATGAAAGTAGATGTATTGCTCGGCCTTCAATGGGGCGATGAGGGCAAAGGAAAAATAGTGGATGTACTTGCTCCCAAGTATGATGTGATAGCCCGCTTTCAAGGCGGTCCGAATGCAGGCCATACACTTGAGTTTGACGGCATCAAACACGTACTCCACCAAATTCCATCAGGCATATTCAGATCGAAAACACGCAACATTATTGGCAATGGTGTTGTGCTGGATCCTGTTGTTTTCAAAACTGAAATAGAGAAGTTGGCAAAATTTAACATGGATGTAAAAGCCAATCTCTTCATTTCANAAAAAGCTACCCTCATAGTTCCCACCCATCGTTTACTGGATCAGGCTTATGAAAAAGCCAAAGGCGATCAGAAAATAGGATCCACCCTGAAAGGGATTGGCCCTTCCTATCAGGATAAAATTGGCCGGCAGGGGTTGCGTGTGGGCGATATCCTCTCACCAGAGTTTGATGCCAAGTTCAAANAACTTACAGACATTCATTTCGGGATACTGAAGAATCATTCCATCGAATACAATTGGTCCGAGNTGGAAAAACAATTCTCAGAAGCAATTTCATTTNTGAAGTCATTTAATCTTATCGATAGCGAATACTTTATTAATGATGAACTGAAGAAGAATTCTACCATATTGGCAGAAGGCGCCCAGGGTTCTTTGTTAGATATTGACTTTGGAAGCTACCCGTTTGTAACCANNGGCTCCAATACGGTTACTGCCGGTGCCTGTACAGGACTTGGCATTGCCCCCTCAAAAATTGGAGAAGTATATGGAATCTTTAAAGCCTACAGCACCCGTGTGGGTAGTGGCCCCTTTCCTACAGAACTTTTAGACCAGGATGGAGAACGCATGCGTAAAGAAGGGAACGAGTTTGGGTCAACTACAGGCCGCCCCCGCAGGTGTGGTTGGATTGATTTGCCATCGTTAAAGTATTCGATAATGATTAACGGGGTTACGCAGTTATTGATGATGAAGGCCGATGTACTAAGTAGTTTTTCTACAATAAAAGCCTGCACCCATTACCAATTGGCCGATGGTTCAATAACCGAAACCATGCCCTACGAATTTGTGAATCAGAAAATTATCCCAAAATATACCGAGTTACCCGGCTGGGAAACGCCACTTTCAGGAACCGATGAAACGAATTTGCCAACAAATCTTTTGGCTTATATTACTTTCCTGGAAAAATCTTTGGGTGTACCCATTTCCCTTATTTCTATCGGGCCAGATCGGTCGCAGACAATTTTACGAGAGATCAATAAACCTTGATTTTTTCAGTCTGGCCTTGCACAGGCCTGTTCTATCCCCTACATTTGCAGTCCCAAAATGAAAATGGGGTTTAGTTAGTAGAACTAAATCAGACGAAAGTCGCTCTTGAATGATTTGCCAATGGCTTAAAATTCAAAACGTTCTTTGAATGAATTTAATTGATAGCGGACCCGGATAATATCGATAGAGGTATTATTCGAGTTGATTTCTTTAGAGCCTGATAACAGGGATGTTATCAGGAGGACGAAAAATTAATGAGGACCGAGGATTAAATGACATAGGGTGGTAGAGCGGATCGCTGCGAGGCGGGGAGCTTAAATCACCGGGGCGTTAAGAGCTTTAAGCTTGATAGTTTATAAGTTTTACGCTTTAAAGAGCATACTATGGAGAGTTTGATCCTGGCTCAGGATGAACGCTAGCGGCAGGCCTAATACATGCAAGACGAACGGTAAGATTGATAGCAATATTGATTCTAGAGTGTCGTAAGGGTGCGTAACACGTATGCAATCTGCCCTCAACAGGAGAATAGCTCCCCGAAAGGGGAATTAACACTCCGTAAGATTGTGGTTTGGCATCAGACAGCAATTAAAACTGAGGTGGTTGAGGATGAGCATGCGCATGATTAGTTAGTTGGCGGGGTAACGGCCCACCAAGACGATGATCATTAGGGGAACTGAGAGGTTGATCCCCCACACTGGCACTGAGATACGGGCCAGACTCCTACGGGAGGCAGCAGTAGGGAATATTGGACAATGGGTGCGAGCCTGATCCAGCCATGCCGCGTGCAGGAAGACGGCCTTCNNTGGGTTGTAAACTGCTTTTGCCAGGGGATAAAAAGTCCCTGCGGGNGAAAATTGAAGGTACCTGGTGAATAAGCCACGGCTAACTACGTGCCAGCAGCCGCGGTAATACGTAGGTGGCAAGCGTTGTCCGGATTTATTGGGTTTAAAGGGTGCGTAGGTTGTTTAGTAAGTCAGTGGTGAAATCCGGCAGCTTAACTGTCGATGTGCCATTNNGATACTGCAGAACTTGAGTACAGACGAGGTAGGCGGAATTGACGGTGTAGCGGTGAAATGCTTAGATATCGTCAAGAACACCGATAGCGAAGGCAGCTTACTAGACTGTAACTGACACTGATGCACGAAAGTGTGGGGATCAAACAGGATTAGATACCCTGGTAGTCCACACTGTAAACGATGATTACTCGATGTTGGNCGATACACGGCCAGCGTCTTAGCGAAAGCGATAAGTAATCCACCTGGNGAGTACGCCCGCAAGGGTGAAACTCAAAGGAATTGACGGGGTCCGCACAAGCGGTGGAGCATGTGGTTTAATTCGATGATACGCGAGGAACCTTACCTGGGCTAGAATGCCTTTGACAGATTCAGAGATGGATTTTTCGCAAGAACAAAGAGCAAGGTGCTGCATGGCTGTCGTCAGCTCGTGCCGTGAGGTGTTGGGTTAAGTCCCGCAACGAGCGCAACCCCTATTCTTAGTTGCCAGCATGTGATGGTGGGGACTCTAAGAAGACTGCCTGCGCAAGCAGAGAGGAAGGAGGGGATGACGTCAAGTCATCATGGCCCTTACGCCCAGGGCTACACACGTGCTACAATGGCGCTTACAAAGTGTTGCCAGTCAGTGATGACGAGCCAATCACAAAAAGAGCGTCTCAGTTCGGATTGCAGGCTGCAACTCGCCTGCATGAAGTTGGAATCGCTAGTAATCGCGCATCAGCAATGGCGCGGTGAATACGTTCCCGGACCTTGTACACACCGCCCGTCAAGCCATGGAAGTTGGGAGGACCTGAAGCCAGTTGCTGCGAGGCGCTGTTTAGGGTTAAACCAATGACTGGGGCTAAGTCGTAACAAGGTAGCCGTACCGGAAGGTGCGGCTGGAACACCTCCTTTCTGGAGACTTGGATAAGAATTAAGAATTTTGAATTTTAAATTCGGAATTCGAAATCCGAGAACCTTGGTTTACGGTCCGCTATCAATTTATTTATTCAAATCTTATTGAAAGAGAGAAGAACCATTTGGTACCATTTGGTGCTAAAAAGCAGCTTGTAAAACCAGAAGATCCAGGCAGATCGGGCAGCAAGAATACTTGTCAACTGCATACAGCCAACTGCTTACTGGTTAAAGAGGGCTTGTAGCTCAGGTGGTTAGAGCGCTACACTGATAATGTAGAGGTCCGTGGTTCGAGTCCACGCAGGCCCACGATAAAATTCGTAATTCGAAATTTTAAATTCGGAATTTTGAATTCGGAATTTTGAATACGGGGATTAGCTCAGCTGGCTAGAGCGCCTGCTTTGCAAGCAGGAGGTCATCGGTTCGACTCCGATATTCTCCACCAGGGTCAACAGCCAAGCGAACGGGTTGACAGTTGACAAGAGAGAGAAAGAGTTAAGAAGAGGAAACACATCAGTCAAACGCGATTGATTTAGAATTGAAAAGTTGAGATAAGCAATAAGGCAGAGTTGTCAATTGAAAAATTGTCAACTGTCAGCTTATCACATTATCAGATGCCATCAGAGCCAAAGAGGATAGCCGTCCTCCAGGCGAAGAGAGCTATATACTGATAAAAAGTTCATTGACATATTGATGAAAGAGTAGTAAAAGTTGGATGCAAGTACAGCAATGTATAAGCATCGAAAAAGTAAAAAGCGTGTTATATGCCATGGGGCGTATAACGCAACGAGCACATAGGTGAGATTGGTTTTCTTCGTGAGAAGAGGACACAATCAATCGAAGAAGAAGTAAAGAAGGGCGTATGGNGGATGCCTAGGCTCTCAGAGGCGAAGAAGGACGTGATAAGCTGCGAAAAGCTGCGGGGATCCGCAAATAGGACGTGATCCGCAGGTGTCCGAATGGGGCAACCCGGTGTGTTGAAGACACATCATCCTNGCTGAAAAGCGGGAAGCAAACCCAGGGAACTGAAACATCTAAGTACCTGGAGGAGGAGAAAATAAACGAATNGATTGCGCAAGTAGTGGCGAGCGAACGCGCAAGAGCCCAAACCCACTTAGTTAAGGCTAATGGGGNGTTATAGGACTACATAATCAAAACCAAAGACGATCTGAACGGTATGGGAAAGCCGGCCATAGCGGGTGATAGCCCCGTAAGAGAAGTTAGCGGAGAGAGGTAGTNATCCTGAGTAGGGCGGGGTCGGAGACGCCCCGTTTGAATTTGCCGGCACCATCCGGTAAGGCTAAATACTCCTGAGAGACCGATAGTGAACCAGTACTGTGAAGGAAAGGTGAAAAGNNTACTCCGAACAGGAGGGTGAAAAGAGAACCTGAAACCATACGCTTACAAGCGGTCAGAGCCTCGTAATGGGGNTGATGGCGTGCCTTTTGCATAATGAGCCTACGAGTTACTGTCCCTGGCGAGGTTAAGTTCCTTGAANNGGAATGCAGCCGGAGCGAAAGCGAGTCTGAATAGGGCGCATAGTCAGTGGTAGTAGACGCGAAACTTTGTGATCTACCCTTGGTCAGGATGAAGCCCCGTTAACCCGGGGTGGAGGTCCGAACTAGTAAACGTTGAAAAGTTTTTGGATGAACTGAGGGTAGGGGTGAAAGGCTAATCAAACTGAGAAATAGCTCGTACTCCCGAAATGTTTTTAGGAACAGTGTGGAGGTTTGAGTTTAATAGAGGTAGAGCTACCAATTGGACTAGGGGAGTCACATCCTACCAAATCCAGATGAACTCCGAATGCTATTAAATATACTCTGCAATGAGGGCATGGGTGCTAAGGTCCGTGTCCGAGAGGGAAAGAACCCAGACCTACAGCTAAGGTCCCAAAATCTATACTAAGTTGAACTAAGGCGGTTCAGTTGCTGAGACAGCCAGGAGGTTAGCTTGGAAGCAGCTATTCCTTTAAAGAGTGCGTAACAGCTCACTGGTCGAGCGACAGAGCATCGATAATAATCGGGCATCAAGTATAGTACCGAAGCTTAGGATCCCCGATGCAAATCGGGGTGGTAGGGAGCATTCTAACAGCGGAGAAGCTATCTGGTAATGGATGGTGGAGCGGTTAGAAAAGCAAATGTAGGCATAAGTAACGATAAGGCAGGTGAGAACCCTGCCCACCGATAGACTAAGGTTTCCGCGGCAATGTCAATCAGCCGCGGGTAAGTCGGGACCTAAGGCGAATCCGAAAGGAGTAGTCGATGGCCAACCGGTTAATATTCCGGTACTACCGTAATGAGCGATGTGGTGAAGGAGGAGTGAAAGCTCCGCGTTCAGACGAAATTGGACGNTTAAAAGGCGTAGGTATAGGCAGTGTAGGCAAATCCGCACAGCTTGCTGAAACCCAACAGTACCAGGAGGCTTCGGCCGAATGGATAGAGAGCGTAAGCAGACTTCCGAGAAAACCCGCTAAGCATATTGTTATGGTACCCGTACCGCAAACCGACACAGGTAGTCAAGTAGAAGATACTAAGGTGCTCGAGTGAATCATGGCTAAGGAACTCGGCAAATTAATCCTGTAACTTCGGGAGAAGGGATGNCCTAGTTTGTAGCAATACAAAAAGGTCGCAGAGAAATGGCCCAGGCGACTGTTTAACAAAAACACATGGCTTTGCGAAATCGCAAGATGAAGTATAAGGCCTGACACCTGCCCGGTGCTGGAAGGTTAAGGGGGACGTTAGTGGGAAACTGCGAAGCGTTGAACTGAAGCCCCAGTAAACGGCGGCCGTAACTATAACGGTCCTAAGGTAGCGAAATTCCTTGTCGGGTAAGTTCCGACCTGCACGAATGGTGTAACGATCTGGGCACTGTCTCAGCCATGAGCTCGGTGAAATTGTAGTCACGGTGAAGATGCCGTGTACCCGTCACGGGACGGAAAGACCCCATGCACCTTTACTATAGCTTCACATTGGCATTGGGAGAATGATGTGTAGGATAGGTGGGAGGCGTTGATCCAGGGCCGCTAGGTTTTGGGGAGCCAACGGTGAAATACCACCCTTTATTTTCTTGATTCCTAATCCCGCAAAAGCGGGAGACATTGTGTGGTGGGTAGTTTGACTGGGGTGGTCGCCTCCGAAAGTGTATCGGAGGCTTTCAAAGGTATGCTCAGTACGGTTGGTANNATCGTATGTGGAGTGCAATAGCATAAGCATGCTTGACTGTGAGACTGACGAGTCGAGCAGGGACGAAAGTTGGATATAGTGATCCGGTGGTTCTGCATGGAAGGGCCATCGCTCAAAGGATAAAAGGTACGCTGGGGATAACAGGCTGATCTCCCCAAGNAGCTCATATCGACGGGGAGGTTTGGCACCTCGATGTCGGCTCGTCACATCCTGGGGCTGGAGAAGGTCCCAAGGGTTAGGCTGTTCGCCTATTAAAGTGGCACGCGAGCTGGGTTCAGAACGTCGTGAGACAGTTCGGTCCCTATCTGTGATGGGCGTAGGAAGTTTGAGAGGATCTGACCTTAGTACGAGAGGACCGGGTTGGACCAACCGCTGGTGTACCGGTTGTCGTGTCAGCGGCACGGCCGGGTAGCTATGTTGGGACGGGATAAGCGCTGAAAGCATCTAAGCGCGAAACCCACCTCGAGATGAGACTTCCATTAAGGGACGTCAGAGATGATGACGTTGATAGGCTGCAGGTGTAAAGTCAGAAATGGCAAAGCTGAGCAGTACTAATTACCCGTTCGCTTCAGAACAAACAAAAATCTATGTGCTCGTAACTTTTACTTTTAAACAACGGAAAAGATACTCTTTCATCAATGGTGTCAACGATATTGAAGAAGTCCATAGTTGATAGTCGATAGTCCATAGTAATATGTACCTCAGACCAGGAACTCAAGACTCAACGTTTTAAGGTGATCCCGATAGCGATCGGGACGGTGGGGATCAAAATCTCGACCAAACACCAAAGACATTAAGGTGACTATAGCGGTGGGGATCACCTCTTCCCATTCCGAACAGAGCAGTTAAGACCACCCGCGCTGATGGTACTAGGGTAAAACCCGGGAGAGTAAGTCGTTGCCTATCTTTTTCAAAACCCATCCGGTATACCAGATGGGTTTTTTGTTGGACTTTTTTGCTTTTTAAACGTTACGAAAGATTTTGTTGCAGGAGTTATGGTGTAGTGAGGGCAAGGGATTGTAGTGAAAAGCCCGAAGCGGGTTAGGGTTGTGTGTGGGGCGGACTTGTAACGAAAGCCCGGTGGCCTTGCGTTTCGCATGGCCATGCCCCAAATAACATCTCTTTAGTTCAAACGGGTTTGATTAAGTCTTAATTTGTAGTTTTGAGGCAGTGAGATTTCAAATCAGACCGGGTGTTGTTGTATTCCTCTTACTTTTAGGGGTAATGTCCTGTCGGGAATCTAAAGAGTTATCTTTTTGGAGCCTGATCGATGCCAACACTATTCTGGTTTATGAATCTACGCAACCTGTTTTGGTTAAGGACAAAGCGGTTGGTTCAATGCTTCATTCCTTATCGGCCAAAGAGTATGTAACGTGTGTTCAGTCTATTACGAAAAACTCGTACGATCTTATTTATGTATGTAACGTTACGGATGCTGAATGGGCTGGAATAAATTCAGCTAATAAAGCATCCAGTCGGTTGTTAGACGGCATCACAATTTTGAAGTAAAGAAAGAAGGAGGGACAGCATTGGCCTGGGCAAATCTTGAGGGTTATCTGATATTAAGTAAGTCATCAATTCTGATTGAGAATGCAATTCGCACCTATCGTTCTGCACNAGCCTAAAAATTTCAAGTCAGAAAATCCACAAATTTTTGGTTTTGTAACTATAAAATCGGATGCGGGTAACGTTTGGGTTAATTATGATCAACTTAATAAAACTGCTGTTCCACTATTTAAAACTATTCAGTCGATACCTNTTTTTAAAGACTTAGCAACTGCCTCTGTATTGGATGTTGCACAAAGCAATGAACAGATCTCGTTAAGTGGATTTACTCTTGATCTTCTCAATAAAGATTGGGGGTTATTTCGGTTTCAGAACCAAAGCCCGGTGAAGATTGAGGTGATGCGATTTGTGCCAAACACTACCAAGGTTTTTATTCACTATGGTATTTCGAATGTGGATGCGCTTATAACGGGTGATCCGGATGAACCTCAGAAATCTGATTTGAGGGATGAGGTTGGGATTTGCTTAACGGATGATGAAGTACCTGTTGTGCTTTTAAAAGTAAAGGATGAGTATGCGTATGATAAATATGAATACGTAGAATCTTACGCGGGGTATGATATTAGAAAGGTTACTGATGATAAACTGAGCGCTTCTATAAAGCCGTTGCTGCCAGAAACTAGCTTAGCCTTTCTGACATTTAAAGATGATTATATTTTTCTTTCAGAAAGCACAGAAGTGCTTAAACAAGTTATTGATGCTATTGAAGCCGATGAAACCTGGGGTAGATCGGTAGCCTTTCAACATTTCTTTAATACTTGCTTACAGGAAGGAAATGTGTCGGTATTTNTTAATAAACCCGCTTTGCTTGGCAGTACTATAAATAATGACTGGAAGCCTATACTTGATTCCTTACATCTTACCTCTATGACCTGGNGGAGTTTGCAGTTTAATTCGTTAGATAACCACTTTNTTACAAGTGCCAATTTTTATATTGATTCAAGAAAGCAACCCGAGCGAATTAAGCCTGATCGCAAGTTGTATGAACTACCCAACAACCTTGTTTCCGGCCATGTAGTAAAAATCACACAGGTGGGCCCAACGAATTACTAGTGCAGGACTCTACCTATAAAATTTATCTTNTTTCAAAACAGAATGGTGTGCAATGGGTATATTCCCTCAGTGAAAAGCTGGAGCAAGTACAGCAACTGGACTACTTTAAAAACGGAAAGCTTCAATACCTTATTACTACCCCATCTTATATTTATTTGATTGATCGCTTAGGGCGCGATGTTGAAAGCTTTCCAAAGAAGAAAGACTTGAATTACAAATTTTCGGATGTAGTGGATTATGATAAAAGCCGAAATTACAGATTGTTATTAACGAGTGGTGATAGAGATATTTTTATTCTCGATAAAACCATGAAGGAGCTTGAAGGATGGGCGCCAAAGAAGATAAATTCAAAAATTCTTNTTTCGCCTAAGCATTACAGAATTGGTGGTAAGGACTATTTTGTTGTGATAACGGAGAACGGACAGCTTCATATTTTCAACCGAAGAGGGNAGTATGAAAAAGGATTTCCATTAGCGATTGATAAAAACATTTCGGGCGATTATTTTCTGGAACAGGGTACTTCGTTGATGCGTAGTGTAGTTTATTTTATTTCGAAAGACGGAAAAATTCAGAAAGTTGGGTTAGATGGGGAACGAACAACTGAAAGTTTAATTCGTGGAGATAAATCAACTTTTACGCTTGCGGTTTCGACTACCGGTAAGCCTGATTTTTATTTTTCAGGGTTGATANCCGACAAAATAGCGGTGTTTGATCGTAAAGGTCAGCTTGTGTTTGAGCGTCAGAATCCCGGATCACTTCGATTAGCGGCAGGTGTTGTAAAAACGACAGACGCCCCTGCTTTGTTTTCGTTTNTTGATGAGGAGCAAAAGCTGTGTTATTTCTACAACACGTCAGGCAATGCCGTGATAAACCGCCCGGTGGAAGCAACACTGCCACCTGTGTATGATGTAAACTTAAAATCGAAGCAGGTTACGGTATATAGTGTTTATCAAAACACCATTACCGCTACACCACTTAACTAGATTTTCCGCGCGACTTCTCTAATTGGTTCCACAAATTTTCAGGAATTGCTTCGAGGTGACTGAACTCGCCACCATTGCGGAGCCACTCTCCACCATCAATAGTGATAACCTCTCCATTAATGTATGCGGAATAATCAGACATGAGGTAAGCTGCTAAGTTGGCCAGGCTCCTGGTGTTCGCCCACACGTTTTAATGGAATGCGTTCAGCAGGATTAAATTGGTGAACCAGATCGCCCGGTAATAACCGGCTCCAGGCACCTTCGGTTGGAAATGGTCCGGGTGCAATTGCATTGCTTCTGATTTTGTACTTAGCCCACTCTACAGCAAGCGAACGTGTGAGGGCTAATACTCCAGCTTTGCTGCACGCAGAAGGAACCACATAGCCGGAGCCCGTCCATGCATAGGTAGTAACAATGTTTAAAAATGTGCCGGGTTGTTTATTTGCGATCCAATGTTTGCCAATGGCCAAGGTCATGTAGTACGTGCCTTTCAGAACGATGTCCACCACAATATCAAATGCACGATGCGACAAACGTTCGGTTGGGCTGATGAAGTTGCCGGCAGCATTATTAAGCACACCGTGTATCTGCCCAAATCGTTTTTCAGTTTCGGCAATTACATTCACAATCTCTTCATACTTGCGCACATCGCAGCCAATCGCTAGTACTTTCCCTCCGGTTTCAGATTCAAGTTCGGCCGCTGTTTTTCCAATACATCTTTTTGCGACTGGTTATGACCAGGTTGGCGCCAAGTGTTACCATGTATTTGCCCATTGATTTGCCGAGGCCGGTTCCGCCTCCGGTAATAATAATAGTTTTGCCTTTTAATGCCCCGGGTTTCAGCATTCCTTCCATAGCGATTGTTGTTTGATCGAAAGTAACAATTGAATTTTATTTTAGATATTTACATCACAAATTTTTAAACTTATGAACTTCCGGATTGTATTTTTTATTCCACTCGTTTTGCTTTCCTCGTGTGTTGTTACCAAANAGAAGTATGATTATGTGTTAGCCCAANAAATTAAGACCGAGGGCGAACTTGCTGATAAAGTTGCGCAATTGGACAGGGCCAATGCGTCTATTAAGGAGTTGAGCGAAGTATTGGAAAGATTGAAAGCAGACACAACAGAATTGAATGAATCTTACCGGGCAACGGAAAAGAAATTAGCTACCCTTAATGCGGAGTACGATCAGTTAAATGCTTATTACAAGAATCAGCTCACTAATAGTGGCAAACTAAACCGCGATTTAGCACAACAAAAAGATCAATTGCTCGCTATCCAGGAAAACCTTGAGAATACCCGTAAGCTAAATGATTCACTGAGTACCAGCCTGGCAGAGCGTGAGCGGAAGGTTAAGGAATTGGAACAGATTTTAGCTAGCAAGGACAAGGCGGTAAAAGAGTTGAAGGATCGCATTACCAATGCCTTGCTGAATTTCAAAGAGAATGATTTAACTGTAAAAGTTAAAAACGGAAAGGTGTATGTTTCCNTGGCGGAACAACTGTTGTTTGGATCGGGTAGCATAGAAGTGGACAGTAAAGGTGTAATGGCATTGCAACAATTAGCCCGTGCTATTAAGGATCAGCGCGATATTCAGATTATGATTGAGGGCCATACGGACAATGTGCCGATTTCANAAAAATCGCAATACATGCAGGATAACTGGGATTTGAGCGTGATGCGCGCAACCTCTATTACCAAGATACTGACAGCGGCAGGTGTTAACGCTAAACAGATTACGGCTGCCGGTAAAGGTGAATTTTCGCCTCTGGCTGCTAACGATAATGCGCAGAATAAACAGAAGAACCGCAGAACCGAAATTATTATTACACCAAACCTGGATGAGTTATTTAAGATTCTTGGAAATTAAGTGAGGGCTATGGAGGGAATTTTACTAATGGATGTGCATTCATTTCCATGCCGGGGTCAAAGCCGGAAGTAGGTAAAAAGTAAGGCGCAGGTCAGGCGACCTGCAACAACGAGTTTTGACCAATATCAACTTGAAGGAGCTTTCATCCACCGCATCACAGATGCTATCCTATCTGGCGTTCGACATTGCAAATGTCGAACAGCTTGGTGAATTGTTTAAAATTCTTGAGAATTAGCCAATAAAAAATGCCTCAGCTTTTTCTGAGGCATTTTTTAAATATTAATTGTTGCATTAATCTTTCAATACCACTGCATCAATATTCTTTTGTTTTACCAGTGCATTAAAAGCCGGTACTTCTTCTTTTAAAATTTTGTTAAGCGCTGCCAGGTGGCCGTCTATTTCGGTTGTTATTTCTTTTTTAAAGGCCACCATCTGATCGGTTGGTTTGAAGTTACCCGAACTTGCCAATGAATTGAGATGCGCAAGTTTATTATTCAACCGGATGGGGAAGTTGAGTGGATCCTGGCCGCTTCGGTTTTTTGTCTGGTATAGCGATTCCTCAATCGTTTTCATGCCATCCTGAATGGCTTTGGCTTTGTCCAGTACATCTTTCATGGCGTCTTTCTGATCTTTAATCGGATCAATTGCACGATTAATCTGCTCGCGTACGGTACGTATTTTNTTAATTGCCTGGTTGGTTTCGCTCACTTTGGCAATTACTTCTTGAAGAAAATCAAATTGCGCCTGCATGTCGGCATGGGTAGCCGTGGCGCGCGGATCTTTTAAGATTTCAAAGTCTGATTCCAGCACTTTTCCATTTACAGTAAGTTTTACCTTGTAGGTGCCGGGTAACGCACGTGGGCCATTTAATGAAGATGCCCAAAGAATCATGCCATCAAAACGTTCTGCATCGGCATAGCGCATGTTCCAGTTAAACTTATTCATGCCGGGTTGTTTAAGTGTAAGTTTTTCTTCTTTGGCTTTGGTATCGGGTTTAGTCGAAAACTTTTTGATGAGTTTGCCATCGGTTTGTAAAAACTCAAGGCTAACCTGCGCCTTTGCTGTATCTTTTACATAATAGTGCACAGTAACTCCACCCGGNTGGTTTTGACCTGCCGTGCGCGATGGCCTGCCCCAGCTAAATGCCGGCCCCATGCGATAGCTTGCCAGGGGTTTAAAAAGGTATGTATCGGCTGTAGCAACCTGTTCGCTTAATTGGTGTAAAGGAGTGAGGTCATCGATCAACCAGAAACCACGACCTTGTGTGGCGGCAATCAGGTTATCGTTTTTAATGGTAAGATCGGTAATGGGCACAATGGGTAGGTTTAATTGAAACGTTTTCCAACTGGCACCATCATCAAACGAGACATACATACCGGTTTCAGTGCCTGCATACAACAAGCCTTTGCGCTTAGGGTCGGCCCGCAGCACGCGTGTAAAGTGTCCGGCATCAATACCGTCTGTTATTTTTGTCCAGGTTTTGCCATAGTCTTTTGATTTGAAAAGATAGGGTTTGTAATCGCCCAGCTTATAGCGTGTACCCGCAATGTAAATTCCACCTTTGCTGTGCGGATCAAACTCTACGCTGTTAATCATCGTCCACTCGGGCATACCAGCCGGAGTAATCGGTTTCCATTCTTTACCGCCATCGGTAGTGGCATACACCAGGCCGTCATCCGATCCGGTAACAATAAAATCTTTTTCATATGGCGATTCTGCGGCAGCGAATATGGTGCAATAATATTCTACACTGGTGTTGTCTTTGGTAATCGGGCCACCGGAAGGACCTAGTTTTGATTTATCATTACGTGTAAGATCGGGGCTGATGGTTTCCCACGATTGGCCACCATTGTACGATACATGAACATGATTGGAGGTAGTGTACAATTTCTTTGGATTGTGTGGCGAAAAGAATATTGGGAAGTTCCATTGAAAACGATACTTCATACCTTCGGCACCGTGCCCCATGGGATTATCGGGCCACACATTAACGGAGCGGCTTTCATGTGTGCGATGGTTTTCAACTTCGAGCAGGCCACCATAATTTCCGCCATATACGATGTCGTTATCGGCCGGGTCTGGTGCAAGGTGGCCACTTTCGCTTCCGGCAGTTATTTCCCAATCGCTGTTAGTGATAGCTCCGCCATCTACGCGGTGATAAATGCGAACGGTTGTATTGTCTTGCTGGGCACCGTAAATACGATAAGGAAATGAATTATCGGTAATCACACGATAGAACTGACCGGTAGGTTGGTTATCATACGTGCTCCAGTTTTCACCGGCATCAAAACTAACTTGTGCTCCACCGTCATCGGCAATAGCCATGCGTTGGTTGTCTTCGGGTGCTATCCACAAATCATGATGATCGCCATGTGGAGCTTCATAAGATTGAAAGGTACGGCCGCCATCTTTGGAGCGATGGTAAGAAACATTGAGTACGTACACAATATCCACATCTTTAGTATCGGCATAAATGCGGGTGTAATACCAGGCGCGTTGGCGCAGGCTGCGGTCGTCATTCATTTTACGCCAGGTCTGGCCGGCATCATTCGAGCTATACACACCACCGTTTTCATTTTCAATAATTGCATACACGCGATTTGAGTTAACAGGCGAAACGGAGATGCCAACAATACCCCACGTACCTTTTGGTAACCCGCTGTTTGTGGTGATGTTTGTCCAGGTATCCCCTCCATCGGTACTCTTCCACAGGGCCGAGCCATCGCCACCACTTTCTAAACTATAAGGAGTTCTGCGAACGCGCCAGGTGCTTGCATATAAAATGCGTGGGTTATTCGGGTCGAAGCAAAGATCAACTGCGCCTGCATCGGCATTTGCAAAAAGGGTTCGTTTCAGNGTTTTGCCCCCATCAACAGATTTATAAACGCCCCTTTCTTCTGATGATTTAAANAGATCGCCCAATACGGCAGCAAAGACCACATCGGGATTTTTNGGATGAATGCGCACGCGCGAAATGTGTCGGGATTCCTTCAGGCCAATGCCAGACCATGTTTTGCCGGCATCTACCGATTTCCACATACCATATCCGTAGGATACGTTTCCGCGAACTGTTTTCTCGCCACCGCCTACATAGATCACGTTGTTATCCCACTCGCTTACTGCTACTGCACCAATCGATCCGCCAAAGAAACCGTCAGAGATATTTTCCCAACTGTTGCCGGCATCGGTCGTTCGCCAAACGCCACCACCGGTTGCGCCAAAGTAGTAGAGATTGGGTTTGCCTGGCACCCCGGTAACGGCTGCAGACCGCCCACCTCTGAACGGCCCGATGCTGCGCCACTCCAATGCGTTATAAAGTTTTTCATCGTAGGTAAGGGTTGCGGCTTTGGGTACGGCTCCTTTNTTCTGGGCTTGTACCCCAAAGCATAAGAGCAACAGCGGTAGTAATAGAATTTTTTCATAGCTATGGTTTAGAATTTTTACTGAGATATTCGTTAGCGAGTATAAGTTGATTTTTGATATCGCGGCATACATTTTTGACCAGTGGCAAAACTGCCAGCCACTCGCTAAGGCGAGATTTAATAAAACTCACTATTTTGAGCCAAAATCTGAATAGAATGAATTCAAATAACAATCTGAAGCAACTTTTTAGTGTACCAGTTATTGTGGCTGCTTTGGGCTACTTTGTGGATATCTATGATCTGTTGCTTTTCAGTATCGTAAGGATTTCCAGTTTAAAGTCGATGGGGGTGGCGGAGTTGGATATGATGAAAACCGGTGAGTTTTTGATTCAGGTACAAATGGCCGGCTTGTTTGTGGGTGGAATCATATGGGGCATAATGGGAGATAAGCGGGGCCGATTATCTGTGTTATTCGGATCCATTCTTCTTTATTCATTGGCAAACATTGCCAACGGATTTGCGGTAACAGTAACACAATATGCGATACTTCGCTTTATTGCCGGGNTTGGCCTTGCGGGCGAGTTAGGTGCAGGTATTACGCTGGTGTCTGAAACACTGCCAACCAAACTTCGGGGTTATGGTACAACCTTAGTGGCCAGTGTAGGATTGATGGGGGCCGTATTAGCGAATTATATTGCCAAAACTTTTGATTGGCAGGTAGCATATTTTATTGGTGGCGGCCTGGGTTTGATTTTATTAATTGCCCGGNTAAGTGTGTTTGAGTCCGGGATATTTTTAAAAGTGAAAGAACAGCACGTGGAGCGGNGAAACTTTNTTCAATTGTTCAATAATAAGCAGCGGTTTGTTAAGTTTTTAGGCTGTATTCTGATTGGGTTACCCATCTGGTATGTGATTGGGATATTGATAACTTTCTCGCCCGAGTTTGCCAAAGTCATGAACATAACCGGAATTGTGGCAGGCGATGCCGTGATGTTCAGTTATATAGGCCTGGCTGCTGGCGATATGAGCAGCGGCTTGCTAAGCCAGATTATTCGCTCGCGCAGAAGGGCGGTTTTCCTCTTCATCCTGCTTACTCTGGTATTTATTTTAATTTACCTCTATGCTCCCATTTCAAATGCTACTCAGTTCTACATCGTGTGTTTCTTATTGGGTTTTGGTATAGGCTACTGGGCCTTGTTTGTTACCATAGCGGCCGAGCAATTTGGTACAAACTTGCGGTCAACCGTTGCTACAACAGTGCCCAATTTTATCAGGGGTACGGTAATACCACTTACACTCATGTTTCAATTTTTTCGTAATGATTTTGGAATATTGACTGGCGCATTGATTGTGGGACTTATAACAATTGCCATAGCACTATGGGCATTGCGCCTGATTGATGAGACTTTTGGGAAAGATCTTAATTTTTAGAAGATTAGTTGAGGCGGCCCCTAGTATATTTTCTTTCATGCAAAATTCGATGCAAGGCCAGAAATGTTTTGGGTAATTCCCGGTGTGATTTTCCTCTTTCAAAGAACTTCTTACATTAGTGGAATTCGTGCAACGTATGTGGGTAAATTGCGTTTCACTTCATGCTTATAAGGGTTTGTGGTGCTTTAATGATAGTAATGATATCACAGTTCAGATTTTTAATTCGGGTAATATTCATTTGTCAGGTCTTTTCAGTGGCCGGGCAAAATTTAAACACGATTGATAGCCTGCGAAGTGCCCTTTCAGATCAATCTACGGTTCAACAATTTGAGTTGTTGAATGCCATCGGGTTTGAGTACCGGTACTCGTATCCGGATAGTACAATCTTCTATTGCACACGGGCTTATGAGTTGGGCAAGCAGATTAAGGTGAATAAAAATTTATCGAAACCCTTAAGTTTTATCGGGCTGGCTTACGCGAACAAGNGGGTATATAGTAAATCGGCCGAATATCACGAGCGCGCTATTGAGATGGCGATTGGGCAACAAGACTCTGTCCAACTGGGGTTTAGTTATAATAACCTGGGGCGAATGTATTTTGATGGGGGCGACCTGGTGCGGGCCTCTGATAACCTGGTACGTTCGCGCGATATTTTTGAAGCGCTGCGGGAAAAGTTTGGGTTGGCCTATGTTTACCGAAGCCTCGCAAACCTTTACAAATCGCAGAACCAATTTGACCAGGCAGTTGAGATGTCCACCGGGCTTACGAATTGCGCAAGCAGTTGGGTGACCAACGTGGTATCATATCCTCCTTACTTGAATTAGGATTGATTTATGAATCGATGGATGATACCGAAATGGCCTTACAAAAAATGAGGTTGGCCGATTCTATTGCCCGCCAGATAAACGACCGTGTTACACTTGCCGAGCCTGGACCTGGGTATGGCTGAGATTCTTNTTGATGAAAATCAGATGGATGAGGCAAATGCAAAAGCAGAGGAAGTGCTGAACACGATGGCCGACTTATCCAACCAGAAAATTTTTATTCGTGCTTCTTTGATTAAGGCCCGCTTTCTTGCTTTTAAAAAGAAACATGCAGCGGCATTAGCAATTNTTGAAGATATCATTACCAAAGCAGAAGAATCAGGCAACCTGGGTTATCAGATTCAAGCCACACAGGCCGCCTCTGCCTGTTATCGGGCTTTAGGTAACCTGGGCAAATCGCGTGAGTTGAACGACCGATCGGAAATATTGGAAGAGAAAATANAAAATACTGACTTACAACAACAGATAGAGCGCCTGCAGTTTCAATTGCAAATAGAAAAGAAGGAACGCGAGAATGAACTGCTCAAAGCCAACCAGGTTAAGAACGAATCCTTGCTGTCAGCCCAGCGCTTTCAAAACCGGTTGCTACTGGGTCTTATTATTTCAATTACCGCAGCTATGATTATTTTCTGGAATTTTAGCCGGAAGCGGAAACTCATAAACCAAAAACTACAGGCACAAAACCATCAGTTAAGTGAATTGAACGATGAGAAGAACTCCCTCATGAATATTGTGGCACACGATCTGAAAGCGCCATTAAATCGCATTCTGGGTTTAACCAAAGTAATGGAGCTTGAAGGGGGCCTGTCGGCCAAACAAATGGAGTATATTAAGATGATTAATCACTCAACCCGCTCGGGGTCAAACCTGATTATTGATTTGCTGGATGTAAACGCCATTGAAGAAAAGGGGAGTAACNCCGGTGCAGCAGAACTCAAATTAAGAGATTGGTTTGATGAACGCGTAAAAACATTTCAGGTGGCGGCCGATGCCAAGCAACTCAAACTGGAAACGAATAACCAGGCCCCTGCTTTGTTCGTAACAAATGCCGATTTTCTGGGCAGGATTTTCGATAACCTGCTATCAAATGCCATTAAATTTTCGCCAACAGGTAAGACCATACGGCTTGCCGCCTCGGCAGAAGCCGGAACATTAAAATTAATGATTAAAGATGACGGACCGGGTTTTACAGACCAGGACAGACAACTGATGTTTCAAAAGTTTAAGAAACTTTCTGCGCAGCCTACCGGGNGCGAAAGTTCTAATGGTTTGGGTCTAGCCATCGTTAAAACACTGGTTGACCGACTAAACGGAAACATTCGCCTGGAGAGCCTGCCTGGCCAGGGGGCAACTTTTACAGTTACCATTCCTGCTTTACAGAAATAAAATTTTGGTGGTGATTAAACCATCGCTTTGCGGGGCTGTCTAAAGGCAAAATCTGAAATACTTATGAAAAACACATTCTAATCATCGCGGTATTAAGTTTACTTAGCGTGGCCCTGTACGCACAAAATGCAACCCCACGGGCAAATGCAAGACAAAAAGCACAACGCGTTCGAATAGCTGAGGGTCGTGCTGATGGCGACTTAACCAATGCTGAAGCAGCCGCATTAAACAAACAGCAACGCCATATCAGAAGAACGGAAAGAAGGGCAAAGGCAGATGGGACAGTTACTGTAGCTGAGAAAAAGAAGATTGAAAGGAAACAAGATCGTGCCAATCGCAATATTCGCAGGGCAAAAAATAATTCGATAACACCTAACAATTAATCGAATCAGATAAAATTTAAGAGACTGTCTCAAAAAATCGTTCGGTGATCGCGGATTTATTCCGCGATCTCGTTTCCGGAGTACATATGGACTTTTTGATACACCCTCTTTTATTTTGAGCTAAATAGAATCCAACGCCTGGGTTAAATCCTGAATTAAATCCTCGGCATCTTCAACCCCAATACTCAATCGGATTAATGAATCGCTCAGTCCATTTNTTNTCGCGTTCTTCTTTTGGAATGCTGGCGTGCGTCATCGAGGCCGGGTGATTGATTAAGGATTCTACACCGCCTAACGATTCGGCTAAGGAAAACAATTGAACATTTTCCATCAACGATTTTGCTTTTTCAAGGCTGTTATTTTTCAGCGTGAATGACAACATACCCCCAAAATCGTGCATCTGTTTTTTGGCAATTGCATGATTTGGATGATCCGCAAAGCCCGGCCAATACACCTGCCCAACTTTAGGGTGTTGCTTAAGAAATGTGGCTATGGTTTTTCCATTTGAACAATGTCGCTCCATGCGCAGGTGCAAGGTTTTGATGCCCCGCAACACCAGGAAGCTGTCTTGCGGGCCGGGCACAGCGCCACAGGAGTTGGCAATAAAAGTAAGGTCTTGATGAAGCCGATCATCATTTACAACCAATGCTCCCATAATTACATCGCTGTGCCCACCCAGGTATTTTGTTACGGAGTGCATTACAATATCAGCACCCAGGGCCAACGGATTTTGTAGGTAAGGCGAAGCAAAAGTGTTATCTACCGCCACTAATACATTTTGTTTTTTTGCCAATGCGGCACAGGTTTCAATATCAATAATGCGCATCAGCGGATTAGAGGGTGTCTCAAGCCACAGCAGTTTTGTTTTTGAATTGATGTAGGGGATCAGGTTCTCACTTTTGGTTAAATCAATAAAATGGAATTTGATTCCGAATTTTTCATAAACTCTTTTAAACATGCGGTACGATCCGCCATATAAATCATTGCTCGTGATTACTTCATCGCCCGGGGACAACAATTTTATTACCGCATCCGTAGCACCCATGCCTGAAGAAAAACAAATACCGTGTTTGCCATTTTCCAATGCGGCAATACTTTTNTGCAAGGCATTACGGGTTGGATTGGCACCCCTGGCATACGCGTAGCCTTTGTGTTTGGCCGGAGATTCCTGCACATAGGTGGAGGTTTGGTAGATGGGAGTCATAATTGCCCCGGTGCTGGGGTCTGGCTCCACACCGGCATGCACGGCTTTGGTTCCGAATTTCATTTCATTCAAGTTTGTGCAATTATACAAACCCGCATACGAATTAATAAGCTTTGGTTTGGGTATAATTCGGTTTGGTGCGGTAAGCGTAACTAATGTTCAATCCTGACTAAGAACATTTTGGTTTTAGCAGAACGCTGGTTGATTCTGCTTCGCGATGGCAGTACTTGCAACCCATACTGCAGATAGGGCCATTTTTAGCAAGATAATCCCCTAAATATTGAATTTTTGAGGGTATCGATTACCTGGCAAGGATATTTGTTATGAATGTTGTTATCTTGAATTTCAGACTCTTCCAAAAATCGGATTATGAGAAAGCTAACCCCTTAATTTTGCTGGCTTTTATTGGTACCACTGCTGTTGGGCAAGTGGGTATAGGCACAAATAACCCCAATCCAAAAGCGGTATTAGAGTTAAGTTCACCTGGGAATAACCAGGGCTTTTTAGTGCCACGGCTAACAAGCGCACAACGAAGTACCATAGCGCCAACAACAGCCGATAAGGGACTTTTGGTATTTGATACCGATACCAATAAATTTCACTTTTGGAGCGGTACTGCCTGGGTAATTATAGATGATGCCACAGGAGCCGACAATCAAACTTTAACCTTTACGCTTGGTACTGGTGCGTTGGAAATCAGTAATGGTAATAGTGTTAATATAACAGGCACACTACCCGGAGGAACGGCAGGCGGGGATTTAACCGGCACATATCCCAACCCAACGGTAGCCAACAACGCGGTAACATCTGCTAAAATTTTAGATGGAACAATTGCCAATGCCGACATCAGCACCACGGCCGGAATAGCGGTTACGAAATTAGCAGCAGGTTCTGCAGGCCAGGTATTGCTTACCAATGCCGGAGTTCCCACCTGGACTACCCCGCATTTTCGCCTTCGGGAGCTGCGGGTGGCGATTTAACCGGCACATATCCCAACCCAACGGTAGCCAACAACGCGGTAACATCCGCTAAAATTTTAGATGGAACAATAGCCAATGCTGATCTGGCCGATGGTTCAGTTAACACGAACAAGATTTTAGATGGAACAATTGCCAATGCCGACATCAGCCCCACGGCCGGGATAGCGGTAACGAAATTAGCAGCAGGTTCTGCAGGCCAGGTATTGCTTACCAATGCCGGAGTTCCCACCTGGACTACCCCGCATTTTCGCCTTCGGGAGCTGCGGGTGGCGATTTAACCGGCACATATCCCAACCCAACGGTAGCCAACAACGCGGTAACATCCGCTAAAATTTTAGATGGAACAATAGCCAATGCTGATCTGGCCGATGGTTCAGTTAACACGAACAAGATTTTAGATGGAACAATTGGCAATGCCGACATCAGCCCCACGGCCGGGATAGCGGTAACGAAATTAGCAGCAGGGTCTGCAGGCCAGGTATTGCTTACCAATGCCGGAGTTCCCACCTGGACCACCCCGCGTTTTCACCTTCGGGAGCTGCGGGTGGCGATTTAACCGGCACATATCCCAACCCAACGGTAGCCAACAACGCAATAACCTCCGCTAAAATTTTAGATGGAACAATAGCCAGTGCCGATATTTTAGATGCAACGATAACCACAGCCGATTTGGCCAATGGTGCGGTAACCGATGCGAAAGTGGCAAACGTAGCGCCTGGTAAACTTTTACAGGGTGGTGCTGCAACCAACCAGGTTTTGAAATGGAATGGCAGCGCCTGGGCACCCGGCACGGATAATACAGGCAGTGGTGTTACTGGTTCAGGTAGTAATGGTCAGGTTACTTTTTGGGGAGGAACCAGCAGTGTTGGCGGCAATCCAAACTTTGTTTGGGATGAAAAAACAGTTTCCTGGGGGTAAACACTTCTTCCCCAAAGGGTAATCTGCATGTAACAGGTTCTCAATTTGTAAGTACCACCATTTTACCTGCCAGCACGGGTACCTATGTAATAAAGTCATCGGATTACATTGTAATTGCCCCGCCTACATCTACATCAAAGCCTATGGATATTGGGTTACCATTATCAGATGATAATCTTGGAAGAATATTAATTATTCGCACATTTGGTACAAGTGCTTCAGCCGGAGCAAGAGTTTCCTTGGTTGATTCAAAAGACAGACTCGATTTAATAGCAGGAGGTTCGTATTTTCTTATTTATAATAATGATTCAACCTCCTATACCTACTGTATTACCCTTGTGGCCACAGAAGTTGGCTGGATAACTATTGGCCGTGATAGAAACGGAACCACAAATTAGAAGACTATGATCCGGATATTAATCATGCTTCAGGTTTTCTTTACCTGCAATGTGTTTGCCCAGGATGTATTAATTACGCCAGGAACTTCCGTAACTATTTTGGCAGGAACTCCACTTGCAATTACCAATGCCCTCACCAACAATGGTACCCTGGTAAATAATGGCTCAATTCTTATTGGCGGGCAGTGGGTTAATAACGGAACCTATACACCGGGCACAGGGGCCATTACATTTAATAGTACAGCTCCAGTTCAGGTAATCAATCACAATGCGCAGGCATTTAATTCACTTACAATTTCTGGTGGTGGAGTAAAACAATTTCTGGCTGATATTGTAATTAACGATGAATTAGTTTTGACTGATGGAATTCTGGAGTCATCGAACAATGCCAGGATAAATTTTGGAGCCACTTCAACGTTTAGTGGCGGATCGGATGCTTCGCACATAAAAGGTATTGTTCAGCGAACGGGGCAGGGCAATTTAATTTTTCCAATTGGGAATGGAAATGTTTATTTGCCCGTACAATTAAATGAGGTGGGGGCAAGTATTACGGCAGCCATTACCCTGCATGAAATTTCCGGTGAAGTACTGACCGGAGATAATTCGCTTGCATCACTTTCCAACCAGCGATATTGGGGTCTTGATTTGCTAAGTGGTAACCTTTCTCAAAGCAAAATTGTACTTCCGGCAGTAGGCGAAAATTTCACAGACTTCACAAATGTGGTAGTTGCCGGAAGCAGTACGGCTTTAGGTCCATACGCAAGTTTGGGTAGTTCTAATTTTACCGGTACCCCATCGGCAGGAACAGTATTTAGCGAGCTTGCTCCAACAGCCGTGTTTTATGCACTTGCTGCAGCCAATACAGAAAGCACCATTAATGTATATAATGCGGTATCGGTATTGGAGGATGGAAAGAATGACTTCCTGCAAATTTTGAATATTGAACAATATTCCAACAGCGCGGTAACTATTTTTAACCGCTGGGGCGACAGGGTGTTTCAGATGAAGGGGTATAATAACAACGACCGCAATAAGAGATTCAATGGCCTTTCCGATGCCGGAGTTGCATTGCCTTCGGGTACTTATTTTTATTCTATAAACCTGGGCGATGGTTCAGAAACCAAAACCGGCTACTTGCACCTTAAATAGATCGGCTGATATCAAATTTTTCCAGGTAATCGGCCACACGCCTCACAAAGCTGCCTCCCAATGCGCCATCTACCACACGATGGTCGTACGAGTGTGATAAGAAAACTTTATGGCGTATGGCAATAGCATCTCCGTAAGGAGTTTCTATCACTGCTGGTTTTTTCTGAATGGCACCTATGGCCATAATTCCCACCTGTGGTTGCATGATGATGGGGGTGCCCATTACATTGCCGAAAGAACCTACATTGGTAACGGTATAGGTTCCACCACTCAATTCATCCGGTTTCAGTTTGTTTTCGCGGGCACGTTTAGCCAGATCGTTTACCACTTTGGCCAGGCCTGTAATATTAAGTTGATCGGCATTTTTAATAACCGGCACAATCAGGTTGCCGGTAGGCAATGCTACTGCCATACCAATGTTAATGTCTTTCTTTTTNATAATCTTATCGCCATCCACCTGTATATTGATCATCGGAAAATCCTTAATGGCCTGAATAATTGCTTCGATAAATACCGGTGTAAAGGTTAATGAATCGCCTTCGCGTTTTTGAAACGCGTGCTTCATTTTGTTACGCCAGAATACGATGTTGGTCATATCTGCTTCCACAAATGAAGTAACATGTGGTGAAGTCCGTTTCGAGTCAACCATGCGTTCGGCAATCATCTTACGCATGCGATCCATCTGAACTATTTCATCGCCTGCTGTAATGGAAGCCGGCACAAGAGGTGCACTGGTTGTAAACGAAATAGATTGGCCAAGTTTGCGATTTTGAAGGTAGCCCATCAAATCTTTNTTGGTTACCCGGCCCTCACTTCCGGTACCGGTNATCGCTTCGAGTTCTGCCAACGCAATCTTTTCTTCTTTGGCGATATTCTTTACTAAAGGCGAATAAAAGCGACTGGTTGATTTGAAATTGGTAACGTGTGGGGTGCCATTGCCAGGAGATGGAACCGGTGCCACCTTTTTCTCCGATTTTGCAACGGGTGCCGGTGCGACTACTTCTGTTAACTCAGCTTCAGCTTCAATTTCAATAATGGCGATGGGCTTGCCTACCTGTACTACTGCACCCTTTTCAGCCAGAATTTCTTTCAAGATTCCGGCATGGGTGGAGGGTACTTCTGTATCTACTTTGTCGGTAGCAACCTCCAGCACAGATTCATCCTGTTCAATTTTATCGCCTGGTTTNTTAAGCCATGAAAGTATGGTAGCCTCCATAATGCTTTCACCCATTTTGGGCATGATAAGCTGCACCTGCGCCATGATTCAATCGGTTGTTTTAGTTGTGCAAGTTAACATTTTTAACAGGATTGAAACAGGCCGTAGCCGATTTGGAAAAGGTGATAATCACATCTTTCCTTTAAGGTCAACCACAATTTTTAGAAAATAAAATATGGTACAAATCAAATTTATGCTCTATGCAGGATGTACTTTATTCAGTTTGGGCAATACTCCGTTTCTGAAAAATATACGTGCCAACGGGTAATCTGGAAATTTTGATTTTACGTTGGTAAACTTAGCCTGATCAGGTTAAGAACGGCTGTGCTTGCCAATTTGATATTCAACATCCTGTCTTTGGTGAGTTGCAGTTTTTTGGTAACGGTATGGTGTTTGTCACTGTAGGCAATCCATACGGTACCCACTGGCTTATCGGGTGTTGCTCCGCCAGGCCCGGCAATTCCACTGGTAGCCACGCCTATATCGGTACTGAATTTAGCCCGCACAATATTAGCCATCTCCACAATAGTAGGCTCGCTAACGGCACCATATTTCTCAAGGGTTTCTGGTTTCACGCCCAATTGCCGCATCTTAATCTCGTACGCATAAGGAATCATCGTTCCTAAAAANTATTCTGAACTGCCGGGTACGCTGGTTATTAAATGGGATAGATACCCACCGGTGCAACTTTCGGCAATGGATAAGGTGAGTTTACGATCGCGCAAGGTTCTACCCAATACTACTTCAATGGGGTCTTCGCCATAGCCATAGATAAACTGATCAATCCGTGTTTTTAAGGAATCAACCAATTGGTTAGTTTCATTTTCAAGTTCTGTCAATGAAGAACCAAACCCGGTAAGGCGTAGCCTTACTTCGCCCAGGCTGGGAAGGTAAGCAAGCTTAATGTGCGAAGGGAGAGCTTTCTCCCAGTCAGCAATTTTTTCTGCAAGAAATGACTCGCCAATACCAATAGTGCGAATTACTTTATGGTGAATAACCGGAAGCGGATACTTCTTACGCAACCGGGGNATCACGTGGTCAGTCATCATTTTNTTCATTTCGTGTGGCACNCCTGGCATTGACATAAAAACCTTGTCGCCCTTATCGAACCACATACCCGGTGCGGTACCCAACGCATTGGTAATCTTAACGCAAGCCGATGGTAAAGCTGCCTGTTGGCGATTTAATTCGGTTAGTTCGCGCCCNCGGCTTTTGAAAAACTCAGTTACTTCTGCCAATGCTTCATCGTGTATTTTAAGTTCGCAGTTAAAATATTTTGCAAGGCAAGGTTTGGTCAGGTCATCGCTGGTGGGGCCAAGGCCACCGGTAATCAGAATTACATCGGCTCGTTTTTCTGCTTCTGCAAAAGCGGTAAGGATTTCGCTTTCTACATCGCCCACGGTGGTTCTGCGAACAACCTTAATTCCGATTTTATCCAGGNNCTCCACACTCATCCATTGCGAATTAGTGTCTGTTATTTGGCCATAGAGAATTTCATCGCCTATTATTAGGAGTTCGGCCAGTATTTTCTTCACGGGTTACAGTTTTAAAACGAATGGCAAAATAGTCTTTTCAGGTAATATCAGTACCTAACAGAACTAAATAAGTTTAGTTGCGAATAGCTTCTTTTATACCTTCGTTGGTGAAATTGAATAGTTATGAGACTAATAATTATAGTTTTTGTGTTTATTATACTGGGCTGCACCAGTGCTCAGATAAACCAGGCACTTTCGGAGGCTAATAAAATGATGACTGGTGAGAAACCGCTCACTACAGCCGAAGTAGGTGATGGGTTAAAGGAAGCCTTAATAAAAGGTATTTCCAATGGATCAGATATTGTATCACAATTAGATGGCTACTTTAAAAATCCTGAAATAAAAATCCCGTTTCCTCCTGATGTANAAAAGGTGGAGGACCGGTTGCGGCAACTTGGCTTGGGTAGCGAGGTGGATAAATTTGTGATGACGCTGAACCGGNGAGCCGAAGAAGCAGCCAAAGAAGCTAAGCCGGTTTTTATTTCAGCCATTAAACAAATGACGATTGAGGATGCGTGGGGAATTTTAAAAGGCGAGCAAGACGCAGCAACTCAATACTTACAACGTACAACTACTGCGCAATTGAAAGAAAAATTTGCACCGATTGTACAAAGTGCTTTAAATAGAGTAAATGCAACTAAATATTATACCGATCTGGTTACTGTATATAACAATATTCCCCTGGTGCAAAAGGTAAACCCCGACCTGAATGAGTATGCTACGGATATGGCCATTCAGGGATTGTTTACCATGATTGCAAAAGAAGAAAAAACATCCGGCAAGATCCGGTTGCGCGCACAACCGATTTATTGAAACGTGTATTTGGATCAGTAAACAAATAACAAAATGACATCACACCACCAATTACTTGGCAAAGCCATTGAAGCGCTGCATGCGCGTACCTTTNTTGCGGCCTATCCGGAACATCCTGCGCCTGCCATGTATGGTGAAACGGCCGATGCAGATGGGCAGGCAAAATTTAAAGCAACATTGGGCAAACGATTTACGGAGTTAAAACAAACCGGAGAAACAGCCTGGGCCGGCCAGGAAGAATCGCCTTACCTGCAACAACCGCTAAATATTTCATATCCTGTTTTTACAACTGAGGTTTTGATTGCAAAATCGAAAACTGCTTTTAATGAATGGCGTAAAATCCCGAAAGAGGACCGCTNNTCCATTCTGCTTGAATCGTTGGAGCGAATAAAAAAGATTTTTGAAATTGCCTACGCCACCATGCATACTACAGGGCAAGGGTATATGATGGCGTTTCAGGCTTCGGGCCCCCATGCAGCCGATCGTGCCCTCGAAGCAATTGCAGCCGGCTATGAAGAGCTTTCTCGCATACCCGGTGCTGCCTTGTGGGATAAACCGATGGGAAAATTTACCATTCAATTAAATAAAGAATGGCGCGCAGTTCCTAAAGGTATTTCGGTGGTGATTGGCTGTTCCACTTTTCCTACCTGGAATTCCGTTACCGNNATTTATGGAAGTTTAATTACCGGCAACCCGGTTATTGTTAAGCCTCATCCGGGAGCAATATTACCCATTGCTATTTTTGTGGCCGAAATTCAAAATGTGTTGGCGGAACATAAACTCGATCCCAATATCTGCCAGCTTGCTGTGGATACGTTTGATAACATGATCACGAAAGAACTGGCCGAACACGAAGCAGTTAAGTTGATTGATTTTACCGGCAACGCAGCATTTGGCAGCTACCTGGAAGCATTACCTGGAAAAATTGTGTTTACAGAANAAACAGGAGTGAATTCGGTTATACTGGATTCGGCTGAGGATATTGATAAGGTAGCGGCCAACCTTGCGTTCTCCGTTAATCTTTACAGTGGCCAGATGTGTACAGCGCCTCAAAACTNNTTTATACCGGAAAGCGGAATCAAAACGCCAACCGGTGTGGTTACATTCGATCAGTTTGCTGAAAAGTTTGTAGCTAACATTAACAGCCTGGTTGATAACCCGAAGGCTGGCCCATTTGTGTTAGGCGCTGTTCAAAATAAANAANCCTGCGAGCGGGTAGAAGGAGCCTNNGCCAGTCTTCCGGGTAAAGTCTGGTTAAACTCGCGCACGTTCGAAAACCCGATGTTTAAGCAGGCGCGTGTGGCTACACCGGTTGTGGTTGAAGTAGATTCATCTAAANAAGAAATTTACAGTCAAGAACTTTTCGGTCCGATAGCTTTATTGATTAAAACTAAAAACACCAACGAGTCAATTGCGTTGGCTCAGGAGTTGGCGTGTAAACATGGGGCAATTTCGTGTGGAGCATACACTACAGATTCTGTTGTGCGCGAAAAGATTGCGGATGAGATGGCCTTGGCAGCTACCNCGGTATCCTTTAACCTTACGGGTAGTATTTACATGAATCAGAATGCGGCCTTTTCTGATTTTCATGTTACCGGTGGTAATCCATCGGGTAATGCATCATTTACGAATGCAGAATATGTAACAAAACGGTTTACGTGGGTAGGGCATCGCGAGCCGGTGAAGGCGTAAGATTTTAAGGAGTTATACCGTGGTGCGTGAGGATACACGCCACGGGGTATGTTGGTGATTCGCGCCCGCATTAATCTTGGCGGATTTTGTGTGAAAAGGAAAACTTATCGCCTCGGCTTCAACATACTGGTAACCTTAATACCCATCATCGTAGAAACCCAGGCCAGCAGGATTACAAACTCTTTGTATGAACCACCCACATGTGGCAGTTCGCCCTGCACGCGGGGCAGGTACGTCATGAAAAAGATGAACCAAACATAATAAAGGGCAATGATCTTGATGGTTTTGAATTTTTTTCTGATAGCTGATCGGTTTCAACCCGGTATTGAAACCAGGGCATTAGAAAAATAATCGCGTAGGCAACAAAACCACCGGCTAAANCGGATTGGGATCAATTCGTTGTTCGAAAGAATTACAAAGGATAGCAATTCAGCTAAGTGAATGGCATGAGCGATAGCAAATACCAGAAAATACTTATCAGAGAGAATTGCATTTATTTTTACATGCCGGTGATTGTGAAACAGAAAAATAAGACTGAAGATCGCCAACGAGGTACGACCAGAAAACCGCGTAACGGCTTGTAATGCTTCAAGAGAAGAACCATAATTGATTACTGCCAGTACGGCAACGCCCACTTCAATAATCAGTGTACTGAGCAAGGCATTTTGAAAATCATGAGGCCACTAGTTGTTGAATTGCTTGCAGTAACAGATCAGCTTCGGCCTCAGTATTGTAATAATGCGGTGAAATGCGCAGCGCCCACTCCACCTTTTTAGCGTCAAAATCAATAAGTGCAAAATTCCGATAGCCTACAGATGTATTGATGTTTTGTGCGCGCAAGGCCTGCAGGGTGTCTGAAGCTTTTTGATTACTCACCTTAATCGTAATAATGCTGCTTTGATTGGCCCCTTTATCAAGTAAAGTAATGTTGGGTAACGTGGCCAATGCGTCCCGGATTTTNTCGCACAGGAATGAATTTCTCTTTTGAATTTCATCTAACCCCAAGGTAAGAGCCAGATCGATGGCAGCCTTGCTGCCCAATACGATGGCATACGGTAATTCCCAATCTTCAAACCTGCGGGCATCCATGCGGGGCGAGTATGCGTCTGCTTCAGTCCACTCGGCACCACGCAAATCAATAAACAAAGGTTCGAGTTTTTGTTCGATTACCCGATCGGAAACATACAAGAACCCAGCGCCCCGCGGGCCGCGCAANAACTTGCGCATGGTTGCGGTAAAAAANTCGCATTTTATTTTNTGAACATCAGTNGGAATTTGTCCGGCCGATTGGCAACCATCTACCAGATAATAAATATTGCGCTCCGCACACAGTTGTCCAACCTGTTCAACCGGTTGAATCAGTCCCGTGTTGCTGGGTACATGCGTTAAGGAAACGAGCCTTGGATTATACAAATCCATAAGGCGTTTCATGTCGTTTACATCCACACCTCCTTGTGCTAAGCTGGCGGCACGAAGTATTTTAATGCCAAATCTTTTNTGCAGGGAAAGGAATGCTATCTGGTTTGAGATGTAGTCTTCGTTGGCTAATAAAATATAATCACCTGCCCGAAAGGGAATACAGGACAATGCGCGGGCAAATGAGTTGGTTGCGCTTGATGTAAACGCAATGTTACGGGCTTTGCAGTTTAATAACCGGGCAGTTGATTCATAAAATTCGTTTATCTCTGTTGCTTTCAGATCGGCCGCTTCATAACCACCGGTTATGGCTTCCAACTGCAAGTGTGTGGTTATTGCATCCAAAACCTGTTGTGGTGGCAACGAGGCCCCGGCATTGTTGAAATGAATTTTATAATTGCAACCGGGTGTTTGCTGGCGAAGTATTTCGATGTTCACAAGATTTTAGTTTGTGGGTTTCAGTATCAGTTTTCTTTTGCTGGCTTCAATTTCGGTTTTGTTCATCAGCATTTTTCTGAATTTCCCGGTGGCAAACATTTCGGCCTGATCGCTGTAATAAGGACTCATCACATTTCCGGATTGACCCGTGGGCGAAACGGTGATTCCATTTTCTGCATCGGCAAAATCGGTGATTTTGCGCAGGGCAGGACCACCATCCACCTGGAAATAGCCGGTAGTATCCAAAGCGAAGTGGAGGTTGTTGATTACTTCACTTCCTCCTGGAACCTCAAACGGACCTACATTAAAGAAACTTCGCAAGGGTGTTACGGCATCAAAAGCATGTTTGTGTGTTAGCGTGTGTATTTTTCCCCATTTCCAATCCGATGGATTTTTNCCACAGGCCGCAGTAAGCAACGCAATGGTATTGGTTGCTGCCTGACGAATAATTTCGGCCCGTGTTTCTTTGGCATCGGTACCTTTTATATCCCACCAGGGGAGGTTACANTTGGAAATAAATTGTTCGTAGCTGTTTTTTAATACGGATGTAGCAGCAATTGCTTCAAATGCTTCATGCGAAATTTCATCGGCCATGGCCAGGCGCATGGTTTGCGAAAGAAGGTTGTAATAAATGGATGGGGCTGTAAGGTCTGTTGTATGCTGTCCTTTCCAGGTTTCAAGTGGTGTGGTTAAGTTGGTGAACTCGGGTTGATTCAGTTCTTTTAAAATAGAAGCAAATTGGTGGGCTATATCCGCATGCATGTGCGAGGTTTCATCGAGGATCATAGTCTTCACATCTTCTACCGTCCACTTTTTATTTTCTTTAATTAATTCTTCAATACGACCCGCACGGCTGCGCGGATAGTAATAACCAGGATATAACACACCGTTTACACTATCGGGTTGGTTGTTGGCCGAATATACGTACCCCCAGGGTGGATTTACCGAATGCGGATTTTTAGTGAAATCATAAAAACCCTGGTACTCATCGTTGCCGCTGGCACCATCTAAGAAAAATTTTGACACTACATGTGCCGGCCGTACGGGAAGTTTAGCCACGGCCCACCAGGCAATATTGCCGTGCGCATCGGCATACATCAGGTTTAAACCTGGTACAGAAAACAAGGAGGCCGCTTTTTCAACATCTGCAAAATTCCTTGAATGATTCAGTTGATAGGCCGCCTGCAATGCATAGTTGGTTTCGTGATTGAGCAACCACCACAGGGAGGTTGGCCTGGTTTCATCCGTAAATTCGATAATGCCGCTAATCACATTGCCATGCGGTGTAACCGGAATAGTTAACTCCACATCTACATCGTCTTTCACTTTTATTATTTCTTTCCTGAAACGGATGTCCACCCATTCGCCTTTATATTTTACCTGCCCTTCGTCATTTGTTTCTTCGTAAAAGAAATCGGTATCGTCATTTTCAAACATCGTTAATCCCCATCCGGCAAAATGATTTTGACCTAATAACCCAAACGGAATGCCTGCGATATGATGACCATAAAATTTATAGCCGGGGTATTCCAGGTGTGCTTCGTACCAGACAGCCGGTTGCGCAAACCCGATGTGTGTATCGTTGGAGAGAATAGGCATACCCGAGGCTGTATGGTTTCCGGCCATAGCCCAACCATTGCTGCCTTGCCAAAGCGGAACCGGAATTTTATTTAAGGCTTTATCAAAAAATGCTATCAGCGAATCGGTGGCTTTAACTTTCCCCTCGCCATCAAAATTCTGAATGCGAACAGCATTGGCCGGAGTTTGTACTGCAAGATCTTTCAGGTATTCGGCACCCAATTCATTCTTAATTTTTTCCAATACCGGATCAGCCCGCAGGCCCTCGGCAAACCCGAACGACATAAAACCAACGGCCAGGTAAATGTCTTTGGGTGAAAATTCGGTTTTGGGAATGCCGATAATAGAAAACTCCAGCGGTGTTTGTCCGGTACGAACAAACTCGTTTATTCCTTTNTGATAGGCGAGCGCTGCGCGTTGAAANCCGGATGTATCTGCTTGCAAAAANTTTTTGCCCATGTGCTTCTGCAAATTCATTAATGCCCAGTGCCCGAAAGAGTTTATCTACCGGCAGCATTTCTTTTCCCAGGATTTCGGATAAGCGACCACTGGCTGCGTGCCTGATCATCTCCATCTGGAACAGGCGGTCTTGTGCGTGTACATAACCCAACGCAAAGTAAGCATCGGTTTCATTTTGTGCATAGATGTGGGGAATTCCGTAATGGTCATAATAAACCTCAATGGATTCCTTCAGGCCGGTGAGTTGCAGTTGCCCCGAGTACGTGGGTTTGGTAGTTGTTAAAAACAGGTACACACCCGTTCCAATTAAGAAGCTGAGAAGGAAGAGAGCAAGCAATATGCGTTTGAGTAGTTTCATAACAGGAAATAAGCTGTTAAAAGTAGTGAATGATTTTATACCTCGCCCGGTTTCCGGTAAATGATTGTTGCAGGGGCTAACCTAAGCTGATAATTTCAATTTAAAATCGTGCGATGCACGATTTAAGTTGATACCTTTCGTTTAAAATTTACTGGTATGAAATTCTTGCTTGTCCTGCTGCTGCCCCTCTCGTTGTTTGCCCAAAACAAATACGGCCTTAAGACCATGAAGCTGACCGAATACAAAGAAAGTGTAGCCCGCAACCCCGACAATGAATTGATAAATCTTGAAAAGTTTATACCCGATGTGGTGTTGGAAATAGGTTATGCCACTACCAACAACCTTACTGGCGAAAAGGTCTATAACCTGCCCCGGGCTTATGCCCGCAAGCCGGTGGCCGAAGCGCTTAAANAANTACAAGCCGATTTGAAGCGGAAAGGTTTGGGATTAAAGATATTTGATGGGTACCGGCCCTATTCGGCAACCGTTAAGTTTTACGAGTTGTTTGGCGATACTACGTATGTGGCTTCTCCCTACAAGGGCTCGCGCCATAACCGGGGATGTGCACTTGATCTTACCTTAATCAATTTGAAAACCGGCAAGGAAGTACAGATGCCCACCGGGTGGGATTCCTTTACGAAAGAGGCCTGGCCCTCTACCNCGGTTGCCGACCCAACCATCCGGGCTAACCGAAAGCTGTTGATTGACACGATGGAAAAATTTGGATTTACCGTCTATGAATCAGAATGGTGGCATTTCGATTTTGTAGGTTGGCAGAAATTTGAGGTTTTGGATATTGATTTTGAGGAGTTGGAAAATGAGTAGCTTGTTCGAATTACTTTTTCCTTTGTATTGGAAGTTGATAGTACCCCNGCATAGAGTAAGTAATGTATTTTNTTNTCTTCGTCCAGCGGAAACCCCTTNGGTATATATAGCGCCTTTAATTCAAGAAAAACCCGTTTCTTCATGGGTATTACCATCAGGCAATTAATAGTGGAAAATTCAATGTTTTTATACCGATGGACCCCNACAGGGTTTTCAAATTCAAACCCTTCGTTATGGTTAATAATACTCATTCCCAAACCGTAGCTAATTTTTCTGCGAATAAGAAAATTGATATTGTGATCAATTATAAAAGATTTAAAGTAGTCATTTTCAATCTTTAAATTCGAGTGTGTAACATCATATCGAAAGTTTGGGCAGTACTCCAAACTGTACTTAGAAGTTTCATACTTAACACCGAGGTTTAAGCTAAAACCTTGCACATTTTTNTCATATCGATAGGGTACGGTTAGATCAGAAGGCCATAAGCCCTTCAGATTAAAAAAATTCATAACCGTACTGCGCCACGTAAGGCCGCTGGTCAAATTCCACTTTGTATTCTGACTTTTGCAATCAAAATTTACAATAGTCAGTAACATTGAAAGGAAAGTAGCTGATGCTACCTTCCTTATTCTTAGAGTTATTGATATTGAGATCGCCATTCTATACATCCATTGTTAACGCTGTGTGACGAGAAATTATTTTTGAAGACTGTCTGTTTATCGTAATAGCCATCTGCAGATCTATACTCCCAGCTTAGAGTTGCACTACCTAGCTCCCAACTTACCCCTCTTTTTCCTGTTGGCCAAGTATCGTATTCAAAAATAACATAGTTTGCATAAGGTTTAGTTGGAGCGCGTTCATCCCAATCATTAAGAATAAAAAGTTAACATCCNTTATTTCTCTCATTACTTACATCACTTCTACTAAACTTATAAATTTCACCCCCTTCGTTTTCACCTTTTCCATAAAAATTAATATCATAGTCAAAAAATCCAAAATCACTAAATGCAGTAATAATATTTACTTCACTTGCGCCAGCGGCAACTTTCTTTATGGCACTTACATTTAATTTGGTCAACAATAGCNNGCTGGGTGATGCAGATGTTTTAGCTCTTTCATTATCTGCTTTTGAAATAACCAATCCCTGATCGTTCACTCTTTCGTTTATTGAAACGACCCAAACTTCATTATTTTTNGCAAAATCTTCTGAAACAGATTGTCCCTCAATCAACATACCATCATTATTTATTGTATAAGTTGGAAATTCTGAATCAGGAAGATCATGCGTATAAACAATAACTTTTGGCTCTGATTTGCCGAGTTTTCCGGTAGCCTTAAGTTCATCATAGAATGGAATGTATAACTGGGGATAGTAATTGTTTCCTTCAATATTATTAAAAGCAGTTAATGCATTACTGCTTAATTGTTGAAGGTTGTCTTTAAGAGAACGGGCGTTTTGGGATTTCTTGAATCGTCCATTNAAAGTTTTGAAGAGCACATTCTTTTCGCCATCAAATGCTTCCTCAACTGCTGCGTACAAGTCGGCTCTGAATCCTGACTCGTTTTGCATAGCCAGCACTGATTGAGCATAGAACTTCAAGTTGGCTTGCGCAAATTCAATATCTTTAAGATTTTCCTGCACAACGTCTTCTTGCGGAGCAATGGCGTTAGGTTCCTGGCAGGAGGATACAAGCACCGTAAAAGATAGAACCGCTAGGGTATGGATCCAGGGGGATAAGTGAATTTTCATTTTAGTGAGGTTTAGTAAATCAATTAATGTAACCAAGTTATTCTACATTCTTCTGAGAACTCACTTAGGGTAATAAAAATCGTCTTTTATTAATGATTTCGGATTGGGTATAGCCAAATTACTTATTTTTAGGATATTGAAGTTTAATTTGATGTAATATTCCCATGGACAAAAAAAGTAAANAATTCCTTTTCGATTATTTAAACAATGCATCGCCCACCGGCTTTGAACAAGCAGGGCAGCAAATCTGGCTCGATTACATTAAGCCTTATACCAACGATTACATGGTAGATGTGTATGGCACCGCAGTGGGTGTTATCAATCCCAAAGGTCAGTACAAAGTGGTGATTGAAGCACATGCCGATGAGATTTCGTGGTTTGTAAACTACATAACGGAAGAAGGCTACATCTATGTGCGCAGAAACGGTGGCTCTGACCATCAGATTGCACCCTCCATGCGCGTAAACATTTATGGAGATAAAGGAATTGTAAAAGGTGTATTCGGCTGGCCGGCCATCCACGTACGGGATGCAGCCAGGGAAGAAACGCCTACTTTANAAAATATCTTCATTGACATTGGTGCCGAATCGAAAAAGGAAGTGGAGGCCATGGGCGTGCACGTAGGTTCTGTTGCCGTGTTTGAAGATGAGTTGATTGAACTGAACAAAAATTACTTAACCGGTCGTGCGTTGGACAACCGCATGGGTGGTTTTATGATAGCCGAGGTGGCCCGCAGGCTGAGTGAAAACAAANAGAAACTTCCGTTCTGTTTGTACGTGGTAAATGCCGTACAGGAAGAAATTGGTTTACGCGGTGCGGAAATGATTTCGCGCAGGTTAAAACCCGATCTGGCTATTTGTACCGATGTAACACACGATACACAATCGCCTATGTATAACAAANAGGAGAGTGGCAACTTAAAATGCGGACTTGGCCCTGTATTGTGTTACGGCCCGGCCGTGCAGAACAATGTGTTGAAGATGATTATTGATGTAGCGCAGAAANAANAGATTCCATTCCAGCGCCAGGCGGTATCGCGTTCAACCGGAACGGACACCGATTCATTTGCCTACTCAGCCGAAGGTGTTGCCTCCGCTCTGATTTCCCTTCCGCTCAAGTACATGCACACTACGGTAGAAACCGTACACAAAGAGGATGTGGAAAATGTGATCAACCTGATTTATGAAACCTTATTGCAGGTAAAACCGGGACGCGATTTCAGGTATCTTAAATAAGTATAAAGTTATCGGATCGAAAGTTTAAAGCGAAATGGCTTTAAACTTTCGACTTCATACTTTCAACTTCTATACCCACAGAAGCGACATCCTCCCAAAATCCCGGATACGATTTATTCACTACNGAGGGGTCATTAATTTTTAAATCGATAAGCGTAGCCCACGGGGCAAAGCCCATTGCCATGCGGTGGTCGTGGTAGGTGTCTATCGTGATTTCTGTAGTCGGAATTTTTCCCGGTGTTAAAATCCAGTTGCCTGTTGTTGGTTCAGTTAATGTCGCGCCCACTTTCGCGATTTCGTTTTGCAAGGCAGCAATGCGATCGGTTTCTTTTATGCGCAAACTTTCCAGNCCGGTAAATTCTCCGGCAATCCCCTTTACGGCACATACCGGCACAACGGTTTGTGCCAGGTCGGGGCAATCTTTAAAGTCCCACACCAATTGGGTAGCAGCGGCTTGTTTGGTTAAAATCAGTTGGTTGTTTTTGAATTCGGAGTGTACTCCTAATTTCTCCATGATGGTGGCAATTACCCGATCGCCCTGCAGCGATTGGGGCGAAACATTGGGCAATATAATTTCAGCTTTTTCGGCCAGTGCCGTAAATCCATACCAATAGCTGATGGCCGACCAATCGGCTTCAACAACCACGTGGCTGGTTTTGTAAACTGCCGGNGCTATGCGAATGGTTTGTGCCGCAAAATCAATTTCAGGATTTATACCAAACTGCTTCATCAACGCAGCCGTCATTTCAATGTAGGGCACACTGCCAATTTTCCCCGTAAGGGATAGGGTAAGACCTTGCGGCAGGGTGGGGGCCACCATCATTAAGGCCGAAATGTATTGGCTGCTGATGTTACCCGGAATGGATAGCGATGCTGTTTCCNNTGTTGGGTAAAACCTTTGGTTTCGATGGGTGGAAAACCATCTNTTCTCCAGGTAATCGATTTGGGCGCCCAGGGTACGGAGGGCATCTACCAAAAGGCCGATAGGTCGCTCCTTCATGCGGGCAGTACCGGTTAAAATTTTATGCTGATTGGTTGTTGCGAAGTAAGCTGTTAAAAAGCGCATGGTCGTACCGGCATCCATTACGTCAATGGTTTTATCTGTGCTGCTCACCAGGGTAGTCATTAAAACGGTATCGCGCGCGTCAGATAAATTGCTAACGGTCGATTGGTTTCCGCTCAGGGCTTTCAGAATCAAGGCCCGGTTGCTGATACTCTTGGAAGAAGACAGTTTATGGGTAGTACCGCTCAGTTGCGGAGTNTTNTTCAGAAGAAAATAAGATGTCAAAACCGGTTGCGTTAAGTGAGTGTTAAAAATAATTTTAATAGAACATTTTTGAGAGTGTATGAAACATTTTAATTTGAATTAGAGTTTACAAAGTATGACGACTACAAAAAAACTGATGATTGGACTAGGTGTAGCAGGCGGGGCCTTGCTGGCGGCCTGGTTGCTTACGGGAGACCGGGAAAAAAGACCAAGGAGTTTGTTTCCAAAAAGCAGAAGACTTGAAGCAAGCTTTTAATGAGAAAACGAAAGGTGCTTTTGACGATTCGGATACGCATTATGTGTAAATCGATTGATAGAAATCAAGCGAGCCGTTTATTTCTTCCGGGTAACCTCTACATCCCACCGGGCTTTGCCAATTCCTTCCGGCAAAGCCATTAAAATCTTATTGCCTTTATTNTTNTTATCCTGTAGTGCCAACGCTACCAGTTCATTTCTGTTCGGGGGCACAGGTACAACCGGGTAAACCTGTTTCAGGTAGGCTGTTATCTGGTTCAATTCTGGGTTTTTAAGTAGGTTTTTNGTCATGGCAATCCAGGCTTCGGTAATCATGCCTACGGCAATGACTTCGCCATGAAAAATGCGGTTACCCGTTTCCAGAAAGTAGCTTTCCACCGCATGGCCAATGGTATGACCAAAATTCAGGATTTTACGCAGGCCTTTTTCTTTCGGGTCGGTAGCCACTACCCCGCGTTTAAAATCAACAGAATGTGCCAGAAGCGTTTCCCAATCCTGATGGTGCAGTTCNTTNTTGCGCAGTACATCCCACATGGGTTGATCGGCTATAAGGCAATGCTTGATCACTTCGGCAAAACCCGATCGTAATTCGCGTTCGGGTAGGGTTTTAAGAAATGCAGGACTGATCAATGTTGCCTGCGGCTCGCAAAACGTGCCGATGTGATTTTTGAATCCCATAAAATCAATACCCAACTTGCCACCTACGCTGGCATCGGCCTGAGCCAATAAGGTGGTGGGCATTAATACAAAGTCGATACCGCGCTTATAAGTGGCTGCACAAAATCCACCCATATCACCCAGAACACCACCTCCTATAATTAATACCAGGCTATGACGGTCCAGCTTCTGGGTGGTTAGTTGTTCCCAAATGTGCTGGCATGTTTCCAGGTTNTTNTGTTCCTCGCCTGCCTTTACTGTAATCAACCGGTGGGCAGGAATGGTTTGTTGCACCAGCGGGTAACAATGCCGGGCTGTGTTTTCATCGGCAAGTACAACTACCTGCGAGTAGGAAACACGCGCAAAAAAATCAGAAATCAGTTCGGTCGGCTGTTGCCGGATAACAATCTGGGGCATACTAAATTCTTGCGGGCAAAATAAGGCAATTATTGCCTTTAAGATGAGCGGTCTGTTAAAAATCTGCCACAATCTTATATTTGCTGCCGATTCACGCAGCTATGGAAACAGATCCCAAAATCCGCTTTGACGATACCGCAGTAGCATTTTCATATAAATCTGACAAGGCACTANAAAAGGCACATTTTATTNTTTCGTTAGTTAATAATCCCTGGCTTTCAAGTATTGCAACCGGCCTTGCAAAAGCCGGCCTGGCGCTTAAACTTCCGGTTAAGGGATTAATACGCACTACCGTTTTTGAACATTTTTGTGGAGGAGAAACCATTGATCAAAGTGTGAACACCATCCATACACTCAGCAAGTATCATGTGGGTGCTATTCTGGATTATTCGGCCGAGGGTGCAAAAAATGAGGAAGGATTTGATCACACAACCAATGAGATTTTAAAGACGCTGGATAAAGCCAAGNGAAATCCGGCCATTCCGTTTACTGTTTTCAAATCAACCGGGTTGGTATTGATGGAGGTATTGGAGCGCGTACAAAGCAAAGCAGTACTTTCGTCTGAACAGCAGGAAGCCTTTCAACATTTTCGCGATCGGGTTGAGAAAATCTGTGCCNGGGCATTTGAATATGATGTTCCGGTAATGATTGATGCGGAAGATAGCTGGATTCAGGATCCCATTGATGAATTGGCGTATGAGATGATGCGCAAGTACAATCAGAAGCGCCCCATCGTGTACAATACCTACCAGATGTACCGGAGAGATATGCTCGATAACCTGCGCAAGGCACATCATGATGCCGAGTTGCATAATTATTTCTTGGGTGTGAAGATGGTGCGCGGGGCTTATATGGAGAAAGAAGCGGAGCGGGCTCAAAAGATGAATTACCCCAATCCTATTCATCCCAACAAACAAGCTACCGATGATTCCTTCAACAACGGCCTTGCTNTTTGTATGGATAACAAACACCGGATAAGCCTGATGTGCGGTTCGCACAACGAATACAGCAATCAATACCTGGCGCAATTAATGGAAAAACATGGGCTTAAGAACAGCGACAGCCACGTGTGGTTTGCCCAACTGCTGGGAATGAGTGATAATATTTCGTTTAACCTTGCTAAAGCAGATTACAACGTGGCCAAATACGTTCCATATGGTCCGGTAGAATTGGTAATGCCTTACCTGATTCGCAGGGCCGAAGAGAATACATCGGTTGCCGGGCAAAGCAGCCGGGAACTTACCCTGATCCGAAAGGAGATTGCAAGAAGAAAAAACAATAAGGCCACAGTCCTTATTTTGTTATGGGTAACAGGCTGCCATAATTGGTATCTTCTTCAAGCCTTTTGTTAACTTTGCCCCTCATTTTAGCTACAGAATCATGCAATTGAGCGAACAGGAACTCATCCGCAGACAAAGCCTTCAGGAATTAATCAAATTGGGTATAAACCCTTACNCGGCCGAATTATTTGAAATAAATACTTCGGCACAGGATATTCTTACTCATTACCCAAATCAGAAAATAGAATTTAAGGATGTTTCCATAGCGGGTCGCATCATGTCGCGCAGGGTTATGGGCAATGCATCATTTGCCGAGTTGCAGGATGAGAGTGGCCGTATCCAGGTGTATTTTCGCAGAGATGACCTTTGCNCGGGTGAAGACAAAACGCTTTATAATACCGTTTTTAAAAAGCTGTTGGATATAGGAGATATTATTGGAGTAAAAGGTTTTGTGTTTACTACGCAAACCGGAGAGATTTCAATTCATGTTACCAGTTTCAAAATTCTGTCCAAGTCGCTAAAACCGCTGCCGATTGTAAAGGAAACGAAAGACGAGCAAGGAAATGTAACCCTGCATGATGCANTTACCGATCCGGAACAACGCTACCGCCAGCGGTATGTTGACTTGGTAGTAAACCCACACGTGCGCGATGCATTTGTAAAACGAACCAGGCTGGTTAATTCCATGCGCGAGTACCTGAATGGGAAAGGGTACCTGGAAGTGGAGACACCCATTTTGCAACCGTTGTATGGTGGTGCTGCAGCCAAGCCTTTTAAAACACACCACAATACGCTGGATATGACTCTATACCTGCGCATTGCAAACGAGTTGTATTTGAAGCGTTTGATTGTGGGCGGCTTTAATGGTGTGTATGAATTTTCGAAAGACTTCCGCAACGAGGGTATGTCGCGGTTTCATAACCCGGAGTTTACCCAGGTGGAATTGTATGTAGCCTACAAAGATTATTATTGGATGATGGACCTGGTGGAGGAGATGATTGAGAAAGTAGCGCTTGACCTGCACGGTTCTACCGAAGTAAAAGTAGGCGATAACATCATCGATTTTAAACGCCCCTGGAAACGGTTTACGATGTACGAGGCCATTCAGCATTTTACAGGCATTGATATTTCTGCGATGGATGAAGCCACGTTGCGCGAAACATGCAAAAAGCTTAAGGTGCCGATGGACAATACCATGGGGAAGGGAAAATTGATTGATCAGATTNTTGGAGAGAAATGCGAACCGAATTTGATTCAACCCACCTTCATTACCGACTATCCCTTAGAGATGTCGCCACTGGCGAAGAAACACCGCAGCAAATCCGGCCTGGTAGAACGGTTTGAGGCAATTTGTAATCGCAAAGAAATCTGTAACTCATTTTCGGAGTTGAACGATCCGCTCGATCAACGCGAACGATTTGAAGAACAACTGGAGTTAGGCAAGCGGGGCGATGAAGAAGCCATGACTTTAGATGAAGATTTTCTTCGTGCACTGGAGTATGGTATGCCGCCCACGGCTGGTTTAGGCATTGGGATCGACCGGCTGTCGATGATAATGACCAACTCACCTTCTATTCAGGATGTAATTTTCTTTCCGCAAATGAAGCCTGAGAAANAGGCCGAAGCCAGTACCGAGGCAGATTTTGCAGCAATAGGTGTGCGTGCAGAGTTGTTGCCCATTCTTCAAAAATTGGGTGTTCATACGATAGAGCAGTTGAGAGGAATTAAAGCAACTAAACTCTTTAACGATATTCCGGGTATGCGTAAGAAACTAAAACTGGATGCGGTGCAGAATCCTACCCTTCAGGAGATTGAAGGCTGGTTGCAATAAATCAATTATCAAAGAAACTGCGTTGACGATCCAACTTTAAATCGCGAAGCAAAGACGATTTAATGCCAATCGAGAAATTGTACGATTGATATCGGCCAAAGGGTGTCCAGCCTAAGTTCATTTGCCAGCAATGTAAATCGCGGTTAATGCCAATTTGAGTTTGCGTAAATTCATTGTTTTCAAAATCATAACCAGAGTTGTAGGTAATCTTCCATTTGTCAGTAAGGGAAACATCGCCACTAAAGCGCACAGTTTGTGTAATTGATGGTGATTGGTTCGCATTATGCCTGTAATCAATATTATAACTTATGCGCAAATTCCAGGGGATAGAAAAGTCCACATACGCATCGGGGTTTTGAAGTAGAAATTTNTTATCTGAATCACTCAATTCCGATTTACCAATTCTATCACGTGTGCTGTTATCACTTTTTTGTCCTTTGGGATTTAGGTTGGTGCTAAACGCAAAGTTGGCGTGTGTAATTCGCCCTGCCTGGCCTGCCTTCCACACGTATGCGTCCACGCGCTTTTCGGTATAAATGGGTACGAGCAGGGCCGGGTCACCTTCGTATTCATCCCGGTCAACAATACACTCAAGACATCCGTCCAAGGCATAATCTGTAACAATCATCCGGTATTGGTAGGGGTCAAGCGTAGCGCTGAAGTTCAAATTAATTTTGTCTTGTAATATGTTGGTATTTGCCGATAGCGAAAGGTTGGCCAGCTTAAAAGACTCTGCCAAAAAATTATAAGAGGAAGCAATGGAGAGCGTGTTGAATAAGGCGATTTTACGATCTACTGTGTCTTTTGGATTTCGTACTTTCATCTCCACGTTGTTATTTATTCCAAAACTCATTGCGCTGCTTTTTCCTTGCCCGGCAGTACCGTACAAATAACCTTCATGGCGCGCTTTGTACTGCACGGTTTCGTTTCCGGCACCATCGGTGGTTACAAAACGCTGGTAATAATCATACGAATTGGTTGAGAAATCGGGTTGAAGCGAATAGCCAACCGAAGGATTAATAACATGGCGGATGGCTTTTATGCGCGCATTTGGATTTCGTGAAGTGTATATGCCGTACAGCCGGGTGGTCATATTAACACCACCGCTGTAATTATACACGCGATTGAACCCCTGCACTTTCGTGGATACAAACGTGCGGGTTGAATCAATGTATATCCAATCTAACTTATCAAAATACCAGCGCTCTTCATAATTCAGGCTGGGGCTAAGCGTAAANAACTTGAAGGCCTTAAACGAGGTGCTGATGGGAATACTGTGCCGAATGCCCTTNTTGGAATTTTTAAANAATAAGGGCAGATTATCGAATGTAAAAGGAACAATGCTGTCTTGAAGAATTCCATTTTCATCAAGCCTGATTTTGCCCAGGTTGTTAGTGAGTTGATTGGTGCCATTCATGGTATAGCGCATATTCAGATTTTGCAGGAGCATACTGTTTTGCACATTCTTGAATGGATATATATTGTTTACATTAAAACTCATATCAGGAAGCGGCAAATCAACCTGTTTGGTGCTCAGGTTTTGGTTGTGGCGCAGGTTAATACCTAAACTAATGGGGGTGCCCGAAAACGATTTGCTGTAGTTGATATTCGAACTAAGATTTTGTGTAGTCTGGTCGATGCGTGTAGATTGTGAATTTGAGTTTACACCTAAAAAGTTGTTGGTGTTATACGAGGAACTGGCTGCATTTACAGATGCTGAAAATCTACCGGTGCCTTTGGTTTGCGGGCTGTGACTCCAGCTTATTCTGAAATCCTTTGATTTAACAGGAGCCTCAATTTGTTCGTTGTTTACGTTGTTGGTAAAGGTAAAATTGAATGCCCCCGAATAGTAATACCGTTTATTGTAGTTGGTATTCAACGTAATGGCACTTCCGCCTTTAGAATAAACGTCACCGGTAAGGGCCACCTTCAGGTATTCACTCACATCAAAAAANTATCCGCCTTGCCTCAGAAANAATCCACGTCTGCGTTCTTCACCATAGCTGGGAATAAGAATGCCCGAAGCACTTTTGCGGGGTGCGGGAAAAATTCCAAAGGCAAAACCCAACGGGGTAGGCACATCATTAAATTCCATGTAAAAAGGACCCGACACCATTTTATCGCCCGGTATAGCCTTTACTTTNTTGGAAATAATACGAAAGTGCGGATGAGCCAGGTCGCACGTGGTATAGGCATTGCCAATCGTAAACAATTCATCTTTTTCATTTTTGTAAACTACATCGCCATGCAAAAACCCNTCGCCCTGTTGGGTTACTACTCCGGTAATCTTGGCTTTCCGCGTTTTAAAATTGTACATCATGTCTTTGGTTTCGTACTTTGTACCACCATCAATAAATATCGGGTAGCCAATGTGTTTGCCTGTAGAATCGGCCCGGCTGTGGGCGGTAATAGTAGAATTTTCGTAGTCGATAACGATTTCTTCAGCTTGCAACTCTATCTGGCCGTACTTTACGTGGGCATCGCCATACAGTTTTATGATTTTTNNTTGCAGGTTGGAGTTAATAGAATCGCGGGCAGCGTAGGTGATGGTGGTTTCAATTTCGCTTTTGGGCTGATTGTTTTTCAGCGTATCGGTTTGAGTTTTAACCGTATCAGCCGGATTGATTGGCGTTTTNTGGATCGAATCTTGCCTTACGGGTAAGCGGGCAGGCGTTCGCACGGGGCGTTCTACCTGGCCAAAACCAAGATACGCAGTAACCAGAAATACAGAGAGAAAAACTATGCGCATCACAATATTTACAGGCCCAATGTTGAAACTCAGGGGTTTAGCTTTTAGTGAAAAATTCACAACTTTGTGTAAAGTTATTGCAAATACTGTTTACATCAGAAAGTCAGTGAATAATATCGACCCGACACACCGCCTGAAAGCAATAACCTTGCTAAACTTAAATTCTGACCTTATACCAACCTATCGGGGTATAAAATGAGTAGAAAAGAAAACCATATTCTGCAAAGCAAAAGACCTGATATGATTGGCTACCAACCTGTTCCAAAGCGAATGGCATGTGCCCAAGAAAAACAAGTAACACATGAAAAGAAGAGAGTTTATCCTGAAATCATCGGCCCTGGCCACGTTGCCGCTGTTTTCGTTTCAACACCAGAAGAATTTTAAGGTGCGCACGGTAGTAATTGATGCCGGCNACGGAGGGAAAGACNCCGGTACCATTGGTAAATTTGCCCAGGAAAAGGATGTAGTGTTAAAAATTGCCCTTAAAACCGGTAAATACATTGAAGAGAATATTCCGNGTGTAAACGTACTCTATACCCGCAAAACCGATAAATATGTAGATTTTCAGAACCGGGCCGATGTAGCCAATAAGAATAAGGCCGACCTTNTTATGAGTATTCACGCCAATTCGATTGTGGGTGCCAATGCGTATGGTACCGAAACTTTTGTAATGGGGTTACATAAAGACAACAGTAATTTTGAGGTAGCCAAGCGCGAGAACTCGGTGATTTTGATGGATGAAAACTATAAAGAGAAGTACGAAGGGTTTGACCCCAACAGTCCGGAGTCTTATATTTTATTTTCGCTTAATCAAAGCGCTTACCAGGAAAACAGCCTGCGGTTTGCCCAAAAGGTAGAAGACCAGTTCAAGAACCGGGTAGGCCGGCACAGCCGCGGAGTAAAACAAGCCGGCTTTCTGGTGTTGTGGATGACCACCACCCCCAGCGTATTAATTGAAACCGGTTTTCTTTCAAATAAAAGGGAAGAAGAGTTTCTGGCCAGTGATAACGGACAGGATCTGATAGCCTCTGGTATTTACCGGGCTTTTAAAGAATATAAAACAGATATTGAATCAATAAACTAATGGTTAAGAACAAAGAGTTTAAGGTGGGGCTTTTTGCCACCGTGGCGTTGGTGCTTCTTTATTTCGGATTTAATTTCTTAAAGGGAATCGACTTCTTTACTACCACCAGCAAGTATTATGTGGTGTACGATAATATCGATCAGTTGGCTGTTTCCAACCCGGTGTTGATAAATGGCTTTGCCGTGGGCCGTGTAAGCCGAATAGCTATTTTGCAAGACAAGCAAAACAAAGTGCTGGTTGAATTGATGATTGACTCGGAAATAGCTCTAAGTGATTCTACCAAAGCAATTTTAAATAGCGATTTCCTGGGTGGAAAGTCAATACTGCTTTCTGTTGGAAAAGGAACCCATGTACTTGAACCGAAAGATACTTTGCTGGCCGAGGTTGCCAAGGGGATGCTGGATGTGCTCTCTGAAACGGCAACCCCTGTAGCCGATAACCTGCAAACTACACTTCGCAAGTTTAATGTTATTCTGGACAACCTCACGAAAAACTCGCAACAACTTGATGCAATATTTGCGAAACTTCAAACCACTCCCGATCTTCTTAATCATACATTAGCAACAGCGAATGGAAAAGTGGAGGACCTGGCTGCAAGTTTTAAAACTGTTGCTGAAAACCTGAACGGAAGCCTGAATGAATTAAAGCCCACCCTGGTCAACTTCAAAACATTTTCTGACTCGCTGAAGCGGATGGAGCTCAATCAAACTGTGGCTGAAGCAAAAAGAACAGTTCAGAAGCTGAACGAAACACTGGATAAGGTAAGTAAGGGCAATGGCACCATCAGCAAGTTGCTTACTGAAGATTCGTTGTATGTAAACCTGAATACCTTACTGCGCAACCTTGATTCGCTGGCGGTTCACTTCGATGATAACCCTAAACATTTTATGGCTCCGTTGGGCAAGAGCAAGCGTAAAATTGAACGCGACAGGCGCAAGGAGGAAGCAGAGAAAGCAAAACAAAAATAGGCTAACCCCATGGGTATGGATCTGGAGTTCAATAAAAATGAAGACCAGCTAAAACAGCTTTGCAGTAAGCTCAAAGCAAAAGCTACCAAAACACAACTGGGCGGTGGCGAAAAGAAAATAGCCGACCAACATCAAAAAGGAAAACTTACTGCCCGCGAGCGTATCCATTACCTGATTGACAAATCAACTGGCTTTCTTGAAATCGGTTTGTTTGCTGGCGAAGGGATGTATGCCGAACAGGGCGGATGCCCTTCGGGTGGGGTACTAACCGGCATCGGCTACATTGAAGGCCGGCCGTGTGTAATTGTAGCAAATGATGCTACCGTAAAAGCCGGAGCCTGGTTTCCTATTACCGCTAAGAAAAACCTGAGAGCACAGGAGGTAGCCATGGAAAACAGATTGCCCATTGTTTATCTGGTAGATAGCGCTGGTGTATTTCTGCCTATGCAGGATGAAATATTTCCCGACAAAGAACACTTCGGTAGGCAGTTTCGCAACAATGCAAAGATGTCGGCCATGGGTATTGTGCAGATAGCGGCCATCATGGGAAGTTGCGTAGCAGGAGGTGCGTACTTACCAATTATGAGCGATGAAGCCATGATTGTGGATAAGACGGGTTCAATTTTTCTGGCCGGATCATATTTGGTTAAAGCGGCCATTGGCGAAGATATTGATAATGAAACATTGGGCGGAGCCACCACACATTGCGAAATTTCTGGGGTTACCGATAATAAATTTCCCAACGACCAGGCTTGCCTGGATTATATCCGGAAGTTGTTTAACAAGATGGGAGCACACCCCGTAGCCGGGTTCGATCGGATCAACCCATTACCACCAAAGGAAAAGCCCGAAGAAATTTATGGATTAATGCCGGTTGATCGCGTTAAGCCTTATGATATGTTGGAGATCATTAAACGATTGGTTGACAACTCAGAGTTTGAAGAATACAAAAGTCTTTATGGTAAAACCTTGTTGTGCGGCTTTGCGCGAATTGATGGTTGGGCGGTGGGTATTGTGGCCAATCAACGCAAAGTGGTAAAAACCAAANAAGGCGAGATGCAGATGGGTGGAGTTATTTACTCCGACTCGGCAGATAAAGCGGCACGATTTATAATGAACTGTAACCAACGCAAAGTACCGTTGGTTNTTTTACAGGATGTGAGCGGCTTTATGGTAGGGAGCAAAGCAGAACATGGAGGCATCATAAAAGATGGAGCCAAAATGGTAAACGCCATGGCCAACTCTACCGTGCCCAAGTTTACCTTCCTGCTGGGTAATTCCTACGGGGCGGGCAACTATGCCATGTGCGGTAAGGCTTACGATCCCNGGTTAATCTATGCATGGCCTACTGCGCAATTAGCAGTAATGAGTGGCAACTCCGCTGCTAAAACATTGTTGCAAATTCGGGTAAGTGCATGGAAGGCGCAGGGTAAAACCATTTCGAAAGAGGAGGAAGATCAGTTACTAAAAGAAATAACGGCACGCTACAACGAACAACTGAGCCCCTATTATGCAGCAGCCCGGTTGTGGGTAGATGGTGTAATTGATCCGCTCTATACACGCCAGGTTATTTCTACCGGAATAGCTGCGGCCAATCATGCACCCGTAGAAAAATTTAATGTAGGCGTTATTCAAACCTGATTTTTTAACTCTGGCAATCGCGGTTGCGATTGGTTTTTTATAATCTTGTGCTGATGTCGGAAAATGAATTAAAGGCGCTTGTTTCCCTGCTGGATGATGACGATAAGCAGATAGCAGACCACGTACAGTCTAAAATTTTATCGCTAGGCACCGAAGCAATTCCATTTCTTGAAAAAGAATGGGAGAGCAACCTGAACCCGCAAATTCAAAGCCGTATTGAAGAATTAATTCACACCCTGCAATACGATTTGGTAAAGGAGCGGCTGGTTGAATGGTACAAATCGCCAGAACCGGAATTGCTTACCGGTATGTGGATAGTGACTACCTATCAATACCCGGATATTGAATTGGAANAACTTCGGCAGGAATTAGAACAGGTTTATTATGAAGTCTGGTTGGAATTCAGGCCCGAATTATATCCACTCGATCAGATCAAAATTATAAACGGAGTAATTTTTAATAAGCTGAAGTTTGGTGCTAACACAAAGAACTTTCATTCGCCCGGAAACTCCATGATTAATGTGGTGTTAGAGAGTCGTAAAGGAAATCCGATTACACTATGTGTAATTTATATGCTGGTAGCTCAAAAACTAAAACTGCCGGTGTATGGGGTTAATTTACCAAACCTGTTTATTCTTACGTATAAAGACGACAATCATCAGTTTTATATCAATGCATTTAACCGGGGCTTAATTTTCTCGAAGCAAGACATTGAGAACTATATACACGAATTACACCTGGTGCCGCAACAATCTNTTNTTGAACCTTGCCCGGCAATTGAAATTGTACGCAGGACTTTGCGTAACTTAATCATGTCATTCGAANAAATGGGCGAACACGCCAAGGCAGAGGAGGTAAAACTCTTGCTGATTGAAATTTCAGATGGTGGCGACCTGGGTGTTTAATTTCCTTCTGAAATCTGCTTCAGCACTTCGGTATTTATTTCATGTTTCCCCGTAAAGGTGATTAAGCGCGGGGTAACTCCCAGCCGGGTATTGATTTGCTGCATTTCGGCCAATCGCAATTCATTCATAAAAGGATCATTGGTTCCATACACCTGCAATACTTCTTTGGGTGGAAGCAAAGAACCTGCTTGCTCAAGGTTCATGTCAGGAGGAAAAATGCCAGCCCATAGAATTAGCCGGTTAAAGCGAATACGACTGTCTGTGGCCCAACGCGATGCAGTTGCGGCACCTTGTGAAAACCCGAGAATAGTAATGTTGCCCGTATATTCGCTTGGTATTTCTGTGCGGTATAGTTTGCACGGAAAGTTTAAATAATTTTCAATGTCGGCCAGCCGGTTTTCGCGGGTCATCCAGGTAGCGCCTACTTTAACATTGCCCGATTGAACCTGCGTATTAACATCTTGCAGGTAGAAACGCGATAACCCTTCCGGGGCTATTACTACCGTTTCGGGTGGTTTTAAGATTTCAAACTTGCGAATGAAGTATTGTGCCAGTTGGCCGTATCCGTGTAACACAAACCAGATATTTCGGGTTTGGGTTGTGATGGAGCCGGAAGTGAAGTAGCGTGCTTTAAACTCAAAGTGTAATTCTTTTTGCATGTGGTTTTTAAAACAGCGCGGCTATTGCCCTCAAGGACAATAGCCGCGCTGAATGTGCAGTAAAATTGCTATCGTTTAAAACCCATAGCACTACCACCGCAATGGCTCGAGGGTTCATCAAACGTATATTGGATGTAGTAAATACCTGTGGCATTGCAGGGGTATGCAATAGCAGAAATGAATTTGCCATTCACTTTGCTGGTTGCTACTTTGTTACGCTCTTTATCGAATATACTCACCACAATACCATCGGTTTCAGTTCCGTTAGCGCATAGGTTTATCAGGTATTGGGTTCCTTTGGTGAATACGTAACTGTATTCCACCTTATCCTTGGCAAGGCCATCTACTTTATAACTTTTNAGAAAATTAAAACCAGAAGAAAGTTTTGGGATACAGGCTGTTGCAAGATTTTCTGAGTTGCACTCCTGATCATCCGGGGCGGGGCGCATGCCCAGCAAAGACAAACATAAAATTGCAAATACGAACTTTTTCATAGGATGGGTGTATGGGTGTTAACTGATAATTTTTCCGCGAATGGTGTTGGTGATATTCCTGATCTCTTCTACGTTTTGTGGTGTAATGTTAATGGTTGTGGTACTGTTGTCTTTTATAGTGGCAATGCCATTTACAATTTCCATAGTAGATTCCTTGTAGGTGTAGTTAATCTCTACTTTGTCGTAAGCAGTTTTAAGTTGCTCCAGGTCGGCCATCAGGCCAGCCATGTTAGCGTCTTCTTTGTAAAAAGAAAACAACAACAGAATTTGCTCGAGTATAATTTTTTGTTCGCCAACTTTTTCGCGCAGTTCGGTATTGCCGGGNTTTTTAACCGCGGTTTGGCAGGTAATCTGCATGGCTTCCACCCAGCCACCGGTAAGCAGCAGTACACTCAGGTTATCGCGGCTTTGCGATTGCAGGTAATGATTGATTTGATTGAAGTTCAGGGTAGTGATTAGCAACAGCGAGTCCAGGTTTTTACTGTTGGCAGCAAGGCGGCCAATTGTCTCTACATCGAAAAACTGGCCGATGTTTAGCTCATCCGCCAACGATTTGATGGAAGAAATGTATTTAATACCATCTGCATTACGACCAAAAATGTTGGTGTACCCCAGGTCTGTACCATAAACACCCAGGTTTAGCGCCTTCTTATAGTTGCTGTTGTATTTGGGTAAGTTATTAGATGAATTAAGCATTTCGGGAGCGTATTTGGAGCCCGACTCTTTTAGTAATACTGAAATTTCGAGTGGGCTGGGAATTTGTTCCAGGATGGAATTGATCACATCTTCATCTACACCCGCTCCGGCAGTAGGTTCTTTTTCAAGGCTTTGCAGAAATGCTGAGTCATCGGGTTTNTTGCCCGATGAGCAACTAAGCAGCATGGCAGCGGCTAATCCGATAACGAATAGTCTCATAGCATATTGGGTTGTTTACAAAAATAAGCATTAGGCCGGGTCGGGCAAATGTGTAAAACGGTCTTATTTTTCAATGTAAGATTAAATTTACCAAACAGGCGAACAATCTTTCGAAGCCATTCAAAATACAGGGCTATGAAACAGAGGGCAGACATAGCCCAGATCACCAGCAGATTAAAAAANTATGTGCTAACCGGCCAACCAGCCAGGTTCTTTTCACTGATAAAGAATGGTGCCCGGTAGTCCAGCCGATGGTTAGGTCTGGGGTGTTGAAATATAGGGTTGTAGATTTGAATAAGTGCCCCNTGGTATTCAATAATTCGCTCTTTGGTAGAAACATTTCGTACCAAATCAGCCAGACTTTCATTAAAATACCTGTTCTTATCCTGCTGCACATTAAATCTCTGCTTTTCATAGAATGCCATCTTTTTNTCAATCAGGTTGGCGTAATGGTTGTATTCGCCTTGATAATGTTTNTTATATTTCTCAAAGTAAGTATCCAGTTGCTGGCCGGCAGTTTTGGTATAGCCAGTGGTAAACAGGGTTTTTAGATCCAGTGTTTCGATTCCCTCCCGGTAAGGTTCGTGTTGCAGTTCGGTTAGTAAGATTTGTTTATTCAGGTTTGCCCGGGTTGTGTCATTGGGGTGCGCTGTAAAGTCCATCAGGAATTGATTACGCATACGCAATTCATCGGCCAGGTAGGCCGCTTTGTAATCGGCCAACGCCTCGCCACGCTCATAATCAAAGTAAGGTTTTTCAAACTCATTGTTTTTAAACTGATGTACGGCCATGGCTTCGTACGCCCAGCGCGATGTCATCAGATCAGCCACGAATGGTACTTTGCCCTTTGTGCTTAGCAAGTGATTTAATTTATCAAAGTCAAATAACAATCCGCTTAAAATCATCTGAGGTATCAGCAGGAGCGGGATTAATACATATACCGTTACGGCCGAATTAAATGCCGATGAAATATTTAGACCCACCACATTTGCGAAACATGATGTGGAGAATAGAATGAGCCAGAAGGCCCAGGTCATTCCATGAATCTCCAAAATCCAATTTCCGATTATAATAAAGGTTAAGGTTTGAATGGCAGAAAGTAAAAACAAAATGCCAAGCTTGGAGTACAGGTAACTGCTCCANCTCAGGTTCAGAAATGATTCACGTTTCAGGATTTTTCGATCGCGGATAATTTCTTCGGCACTTACTGTAAGTCCCATAAACAGGGCAACAATAATGGCCATAAGCATAAAGGCCGGAAAATTTTCGTTATACCGAAATAGGTATTCAGAACCATCGGGCGCGCTGCGATAGCGAATTACAAATGCCAACAAGATGGCCAACAGCGGTGCTTCCAGCAAGTTAATAAGCAGGTATTGCCGGTTGCTAAGCTTGGCCAGCAAATCGCGTGTAACAAAAATAATCGTTTGCTTTATACGGGCAGGAATGTGCAAACTGCGGGGTGGTGTTTCTTTTACTTCTTCAAGTTTGCCAGGCTTAAAGGCCAGTTTGTACATTTCGTACCATTGAACGGGTGTGATTTTTCTTTTGAAAGTAGGCTGACCATATTCGTCAACCACTTTTGCTTCAATGATATTAAAAATCTGTTCGGGGTTTACATTACCGCATATCTCGCATTGGCCGCGGTTGCTGTCCACCTGGTGGGTTGCCTTNTTGAAATAAGTAACTGCTTCAACCGGGTTTCCATAAAAGGCCGGGTAGCCACCGGTATCCATAATCAACATTTTGTCGAACATCTTGTAGATATCCGATGAGGGTTGGTGGATTACCACAAAAATGAGCTTGCCCTTCAACGAAAGTTCTTTCAGTAAGTCAATCACATTTTCAGAATCGCGCGAAGAGAGACCTGAAGTAGGTTCATCTAAAAATAATATAGCCGGTTGGCGAACTAACTCCAGGGCAATATTTAAACGCTTACGCTGGCCGCCACTTATTTTCTTATCCAGTACACTTCCTACTTTCAGGTCTTTCCGCTGGTCAAGCCCCAGTTCTTCCAGCACTTTCATAACCCGAAAATCTATTTCAGTTTCGTTCAGGTTAGCAAAACATAGCTTGGCGTTGTAGTATAGGTTTTGATACACCGTTAATTCTTCAATCAGTAAATCATCTTGCGATACATACCCGATTACTCCTTCTACTTTTCTTTTNTCGGTGTGTATATCAAAGCCATTGATTTTGATCTGGCCTTTGCCGGGTTTTTCCAGGCCTGCCATAATGTTTAGCAGGGTGGTCTTACCTGCACCGCTGGCACCCATAATTCCAATCAGCTTTCCGGGCCCCTCCGATATTTTAACATCGTGTATGCCTACCGCGCCATTGCTGAACTTGTATTCTTCAATTTTTGCTTTGAATGAAAGTTTGGTGGCCTGGTACTCTTCATTAAACTCAGCTACCAGGTCGCTATAATATAAGGCGCTTCCATCGGGTGTTTTAATGGTGCTTCCATGCGAGAAGAGGTAAACGCGGCCCGGTTTCATGGCAAATCCGTTCAGTACATTTGCATCGGCACCCAGGTATTTTACAAAATACATACCCACGCTGTTTACGCGAAGAAAAATCAAATGCCCGTGTACATGCGTATGGATGTGCTTTTGAAGNGGAGTTAGTTTTTGGGCGCTCTCATCAGCAACTAAAATATCTTTGAAGTTAAGGTTAGCTGCATGGTCCGAAATCACAAAACTCTCAATTAACTTATATTCTTCGGGCGAAATGTTAAACACAGTTGAAACGGTGCTTACAATTTCCATGCGCTGGGGAGTAAAGTGCTTATCGGATCCAACCAGTTCCAGGATTTTACTTAGCACAACTACCTTTTGTTTCTGCGCCAGTGTTTTGTTAATCTTTTTACAGATTGCCAGCGTTTTAATAGAGTCTTTTACAGATGTTAACTTATGACTCTTGTCGTCAACGTGCGGAATTTTTGCTCGCTGTAGCCCGATATGTTATCATACAATTGAAGGTATCCTTCAATGGCAGATTTTTCAAGTTCCTGTTGAAAGAAATCTATTACAAATTGGCGTTCGTTCTCAGAAACTCCACCATCCTGCTTGGTAATAATGGCAAATAACTGGGTGAGGGCTTTGAGAATTTCTTCACTCATAAAACAAGAACTCCTGTTTAACCACTAATTAAACTAATACGCCTGAAATTCAAAGGCCACGGAAGTCAACTGTGCCAGTTCCTGGCCACATTCTTCCATGTCTTCATCATCTTCCAGAAATTGCCATACCACTTTTGCGCCTGCTATGGGCTCCAGTAGTTTAAGAATATTGAGGAGTTCCCGTTGGGTGGCAGTATTCACATATTCAAATCGTGTTACCAACACGGTTACCGGATTGGGTTTTTGACATACTCATTAAACCAGGCTTGGATCGGCTTAAAAATTCTTCCGGGTTATCCGATACGGAGCGCCCCTCAAACTTAAATGTGCGGGTGGTTGCATCAAGCAGTACATCGGGTGTTAAATCAGTGGCACTAATTTCAAGCTTTTGCATAGGTAAGGTAACTAAGAGTTGTTTAATCATTTAAACTTTTGCCGCTAAATACGAGGGGCAACAGCAAACTGGCTGAGGCACTTTTAATCCATTGGCTATCGGTGTGGTGCATAATTACCTCAAAGGGTTTGTGTTGACGCTCCTCAAATTCGGCCATTACCTGCCGGCAAGCTCCGCATGAGGAGGCGGCCGAAAGTTCTTTATGATTNTTNTTATGTGCAACTACCGCCATTTTGGTAATGCGTTTTCCCTGGTGTTGCGAGGCTGCTGTGTACAGGGCAACACGCTCTGCACACATGCATAGTGGATACGATGCATTCTCCTGGTTAGAGCCTGTAACCACGGTTCCATCTTCCAGCATTAACGCAGCACCTACATGAAATTTAGAATAAGGTGCATAGGCATGATGTGCAGCCTCTTTGGCCTTGTGCACCAGGTACTTTGATTCATTATCAAGTTCTTCCAGATTCTTAAAAGTTTCATAACCCTTCATATCGGTAGTCATGTTGATGGAGTAGAAAGATAGTAAACCCAGCTATGCAAATGAAATAATACCTGCAAATTCCACTAAATTGCCTGTTCTTATTAATACCGTTATGCTAAATAAGAATATCCTGGTGCTGGGGGCGGGTCGGTCATCGGCCGCATTAATTTCTTACCTGTTGCAACAAGCAGAACAAAATTCGTGGAGGGTTACTGTGGGTGATGTGGAGTTGAAAAATGCACAAGCACACGTGGNNGGGCACCCACAGGGCGAAGCAATTTTATTTTCGATTGATAATACCGAAACCAGTACAGCGGCAATTGCTGCAGCGGATGTAGTGATTTCTTTGATGCCTGCACACCTGCATGCAAAAGCGGCCGCGCTGTGTATTCGTAATCGCAAGCACCTGATTACCGCCAGTTATGTATCGGAAGAGATGAAACAGTTTGATAGCGAGGCAAAGCAATTAGGTCTGTTGTTTCTGAATGAATGTGGGCTTGATCCGNGTATCGACCACATGAGTGCCATGCAGGTTGTGGACAGGATTAGAGAAGCTGGTGGCCAGGTTACTTCGTTCGAATCGTTTACCGGTGGTTTGATAGCTCCGGATACCGATCCTGAAAATCCCTGGCGGTATAAGTTTACCTGGAACCCGCGCAATGTAGTTGTGGCCGGGCAGGGAACTGCAAAACTTTTGCAGGATGGTAAGTATCGGTATATACCGTATCAGCAATTATTTACCCGCACTACCCCGGTGGTGGTGCCGGGGTTTGGAGCATTTGATGGGTATGCCAACCGCGATTCGCTAAAATACCTGGAAACATACCGGTTACAACATATTCAAACGATGGTTAGAGGAACGCTGCGTAATAAGGGATTTTGCAGTGCGTGGAATGTATTGGTGCAATTGGGTTGCTGTGATGAGAGTTATATAATGGAAAATATCGGATCCATGACTCATCGGGAATTTTTGCAATCGTTTTTACCTACCAATGAGCCAGCCGAANAAATTGTGGCAAGCCTTNTTAACCTGAAAGCCGATGGAGAAGAATTAAAGCGACTTGTATGGAGTGGTTTGTTTTCGAGCGAAAAGATTGGGTTAAGTGAAGGAAGCCCGGCTCGCATTCTGGAACACATTCTTAACAAACGCTGGAAGTTGCAGCCGGGCGATAAAGATTTTATTGTAATGTGGCATCGGTTCAGATACACACTGGCAGATAAGCGAAAATGCGTGGAGGCTTACCTTACGGCCACCGGTACCGATGAAGTACAAACTGCGATGGCAAAAACAGTAGGATTGCCGTTGGGTATTGCTGCAAAACTTTTGTTGCAAAATCGTTTTCGTACAGTAGGTGTAACTATTCCCGTTACATCCGAATTTTACTCACCTATTCTGGAGGAACTAAGCCTGTATGGTATTGCTCTACAAGAACAGGAGGTTGCTTACTGAGGTTTATAGAAGGCTACGCTTAGGGGTAAGCTTATGGCGTACCCGATGGTGAGCCAATTTAGGTTGCCCACTAGAGCCACTAAGCCAATCTGTAAACAATAAAATATTGGTACCGCAACCATACCTACCGCAAACTTTAAAGAACCAATAAATTGCGGATCGAGTTTTGGTTTGCCGGTAATACGATGCACAATTAACCGGGCCGGCCAATGGTTAACTGCATAATAACTGCGAATAATTTTTGCAGAAAACTTATACCCTTTGTTTTATGGATAGCTGTGGTAGAAGGGGTATTTACCAATTGCTGTTCATGTTGCAATTGTGTTGCGATATTTGCCTGGTATTGCCGCTGATCCTGCAGCCTGCGCCAGGTGTCATAATAATTGCTTTCGGGTATTGAAAGAATTAAAGGTGTAAGTTTATCGGCTACTGTTTTTAATAATAGTTCTGTTTGCTGAACCGGATTCTCGTCAAAGTAATTTTTGGAAATCGAAATAGGCGAGCCGAAATTAACCAACACACGCGAGCGGAAAGCGGTATGATTTTCATAATGAAGTCCAACCGGTACAATCTGAACAGCGGGAAGGTGCTGCAATGCGGCTTGTGCAATGCGGACAAAACCTTTTGCAGCGGTTGTAAATTATAATGTTTGTTGTGATTACCCTCTCCAAAAATAAGAATGGCATTTCCTTTTTTAACAGACTGGCGCATTGGTCCATAATAACTTCGTTTTTGCGAAGCGTATCAAACCCATCGCGGAAACGATACACAGGCATCATCTGAATAAGTGTAAGCAATGTATTCGCCCATTTTTTAAAAACATTTGCCCGCGCCAATGCCCAGGGGTTGCGGTGCGAACTGCAGATTATTAACACCGCATCAAGAAAAGCATTTTGATGGTTGGCAACAAAAATCACGGGGCCATCTGGTACTGCCGAAAGTTTTTGCACCTGCCATTGGCTGAAGTAAAAGCGCAATACGACCTGGCAATAAACTTTGAGTAGCTGATAAAATACTTTTGAAACACCGACTTAATATTGAGGAACGACTTTACGCTTGCTCATGATAGACGAAAAAGCTAACCCGGAAATAAGATGCCATACACCCCACCAGGCAGCCACCACGGCCATGGCTGTGTTACCATCGAAGAAAGTAAAAATGAGGATAAGCGCAAGGCCGGAATTTTGTATTCCGGTTTCAATGGCTACGGTTCGGTTTACCTCTTCCGGGTTATTCAATGCTTTGCTAAAATAATAAGCAAGTAGAAGGGCCAGGCCGTTATGAATTAATACAATCCAAAATACACCACCCAGATGTACAACAAAAGCCTCTTGATTATTTAATACAGCCGCTACAATAAAACCAATTAGCATGAACATGGAAATAATACGCACAGGCCGGGCAATTTTTAGCGATAAACCGGGCAGGCGGGTGGCTACCGTCATGCCAACGATAAGTGGAATCAAAAGAATAAACACCATGTTTAGCAATAACGAACCCAGGTCAATCTCAAATGTTTTGATTTCGGTTGTAAGCGATGGAAGCACCGACCCCCAAAAGAAAAAGCTTAGCGGAGTAATAAGAAAAGCACCCAGTGATGAGAACGCGGTGAGTGTTACTGACAAGGCCACATGGCCACGGGCAATTTGTGTGAAAAANTTAGAGACATTGCCTCCGGGGCAACATGCCACCAGCAACATACCCAATGCCATACCCGATGAAACGGGTAATACCAAAATCAGCAACAGCGTTAATACCGGCAGTAAGATTATCTGTGAAACCAAACCGGTTACTATTGCTTTCTTCTGGCCTACCAGTTGTGTAAAGTGCGACCACCGGATATCCAGCGCAACGCCAAACATGATAACGGCCAGGCATACATTTAAAATCGTAAGACTGCTTTCTGAAAATTGGATGCTGGTTTCCGGCAAGAGGATTAGGTTTAAGTTTAAATATACAGATTTGGTTAATTATCAATCTGTTTCGGTTGGTTGATTTTCTTCATACCAGTTATCGGTAAGTAAATCATCGCCCAGCGCTGCCGATACAGCCAACTGATCGCACCGTTCATTTTCCGGGTGGCCGGCATGCCCTTTCACCCAACTGAAGCGTGGCTTGAAGCGATGGTGCAGCGGGATGTACCGTTGCCACAAATCCGCATTCGCCTTTTTNGCGAAGTTCTTTTTGCCAACCCCACAACCAGCCTTTNNTTCAATAGCATCAATTACATATTTCGAATCGGAATAAATGGTAATAGCCATACCAAATTTNTTGATAGCTTCCAGTGCTACAATTACAGCCATCAACTCCATACGATTATTCGTTGTAAGCCGGTACCCCTGGCTTAGTTCTTTTACATGGCTATTATACTTTAGAATAATACCGTAACCACCGGGGCCCGGATTACCTTGTGCAGCACCATCTGTGTAGATGCGAATCATGCGGCTAAATTATAGGTTTGAATGTTGGTGTAAAACTTAAAAATATAAACGGCATGGTTATGATAACTCCAACCAGTAGCCATCATACCGGCTTAAATTGCTCAAAAGCTTCCTTGCAGGTATAACAATAGTAAATAGCCCGGCAAAGGGTAGGGCCAAAGGGAGTTTTTAGCTCGGTGTTGGAGCCGTTGCAACGGGGACAGGTGGCGGTTTCTAAAATTTCCAGGCTGATGAATACCTTGTTATCGGGNGGCGGAGCGAGACCGTATCTTTTCAGAGCCGCTTTTCCTTTTTCTGTAATTAAGTCTGAACTCCACGGTTTTTCAAAAGTAATCTCCACGTGTGCTTGATAGCCTTGTTGTTGCAAGGCACTTTCCACTTCGGTTTTCATATAGTCCATTGCAGGGCAGCCAACAAAGGTGGGTGTCATTTTTACAAATACGGTGTCTCCTTCAACTTTTACTTCTGTAATTACACCCAGATCCACCAGTGAGAGTACCGGTATCTCCGGATCTTTTACGGTTTCAAGAATGTGAAGAATTTGATCGTTCATTGTTAGTCTTTAGTACTCAGTCCTTAGTCTTTAGTCCTTAGTCCTTAGTCTTGAGTTTTGTTGATAGTTACTAAGGACTATAGACTAACTATGCAGGACTATTCTCACCATTCCGCAGTAGGATCAATCCGAAACACTTCGCTCATTTCATCTAACAACGGTTGAAGATGTTCACTATGTTTTCCCACGCGTCCACCATATATGGGTGTGATGGCTTTCCAGTCGGGCAGGTGCAATTGCGTTTGGTTAATAACCGATTCAATTTTTGATGTCCATTTTTCTTTCAATGCAGCTTCACCGATAAATATTTTNTTATCAATCAGTTCTGGTTCAAAAGGGGAGGGTTCAAAGATTCCCAGCGCATACGGAAGTGCAACATTCAACGAGTTTTGCAGCCGGGTAATACTTTCTTCGGTTGCCGATCCTAATTGTTTAATCCAGGTGTTGGCGTGCAGGGTATGGTAACGTAGCTCGCCCCGAATTTTACCCGCCAATTGTGCAAGGGGTTCATACGAAGAATGGCTGAGGTATTCAAACCGCAGGGCTTCGGCTGTATCGAATAAAAAGTGGCGGATTAAACTAAAGTCGTATTCCTGGTTGGGTAGCTCAACCAAAATGCAATTGTGAAACTGGTTGGCATTGCGTGTAAAGGCAACCGTATCCGGATCGCTTTCGCCCAGTGTTTGTAATAAGGTGTAGAGTGCTAAACTTTGACCAATTTTATCCTGAGCCATGGAAGAAAAGGCAATGTCTTCTTCCAACAAAGGCCCCATGCCTGTCCATTCAGAATTGCGATGACCAAGAACCAATTGATCATCGGCCATTTTGTAGAGGAGTTCTTTTAGGGCGGTGTTCATCGTCATCGGGTTTCTAATGATACTGAATTTGTTCTTTTATAAGACCTGGTACTTTTGCTCGACACAACCTCGCTTTTTTATCTTGCCATCGCACTTGAGTTTCAAAATAAATGTTTGGATAATCATTAAAATTCCGGTTCTATCGCTTTTCTAAAAACGCTTTCAGTTTATCGCCACCTTTGTAATCCGAGGCATCGCGGAATTTTTTCNNCGGTAAGGTAAGCCACAACTCTTTTTCTTCATTGCTGGTAAACCGGATTGTATCGGTAGCAATAGCCCATACATTAAACACGATTTTGCCATTGTTAAATTGCTTGCCGGCAAGTTGCATGGCTTCCTGGGGTATTACTGCTTGTACTGTGCCCACATGCACATGTTGCTTTCCGCGTTTTACCAAATGATAGATTTCAAAATTCTTNTTGTTTCCGGCTTGTTCTGCTGTTTCAGGAATCAAATCGTATGCGTTTGTATCGCCCTCTGTAAGNGGTGACACAAATACATTGCGTGTATCCACCACGTATAATGAGGTACAAGTAAACCTGCGTGTAAATGCTTCTTTTGCCAGGACCCACGCCACNTCCAGGTTCGGTGCATGTACAATTCCTTCGTGTTGAAATGGTTTTCCTTCTTTGGGTTGTACAAATACTTCATACGTGCCAAACTGATCCAGCGGAGCTTTGGGCAAAACAACTTCCTTCAGTTGCGGTAGTCGGTTCACACGTGGATCGAGGGAATTCAAGGTTTTTAATTCAAGAGTGAAGATTCAGGATTCTGAATTTTAGATTCAAGATTCAAGGAATGTTGCTACCGCACCTAATCTTGAATTTTGAATCTTGAATTTATCTATGCTAACGGAGTAACGTAACTTATTTTNGGTGTCTTTAATGCTTCGCGCACCCACTGGCCTCTTGCTTCAGCTACCCTGCGTACTTCTAATCGTTCTTTGTTGCAAGGTCCATCGCCATTGATCACGCGTTTAAATTCTTCCCAATCGGGTTCGGTGTATTCCCACTTGCCGCTTTCGTTCTTCTTCAGGTTAGGATCGGGAATGGTAAACCCAAGTTCCCAGATTTTTGGAACATACATATCCAAAAACTGGTTGCGCATTTCATCGTTGGTGCCCATCTTCACTTTCCAGCGCATCAACACTTCGGTGTGTGCCGAGATTTTATCAGACGGCCCAAAGAAGTGCATCATCGGTGGCCACCAGCGGTTCAATGCTTCCTGAAACATTTGCCGTTGTTTGGCTGTGCCACTGGCTAAGTAGATTACGCAATGGTGGCCATATTTCAGGTGAAATGATTCTTCGGCACAAATCCGGTCCAGCGCCCGGCAATATGGGCCATAACTTCCTTTCGCGTTTGCTAACTGATTCACAATGGCACCGGCATCCACCAGCCACGAAATAAAACAGCAATCGGCCCAGGTAAAAGTGGGGTAGTTAAAAATATTAGAGTACTTCGACTTGCCGTTAATCAGGTCATCGATCATCTGCTCGCGCGATTTGCCCAATGTTTCGGCAGCACTATATAATAGTTGTGCATGGCCCACTTCATCCTGCACTTTGGCCATCAGTGCCATTTTGCGTTTAAAGCCGGGTGCGCGGGTTATCCAGGTGCCTTCCGGAAGGGCTCCGATAATTTCGCTGTGCGCATGTTGTTCAATCATGCGGATGAGTTGCTTGCGATAGAGCTGCGGCATCCAATCGGTGGGTTCAATTTTNTCACCCCGCTCAATACGGGCTTCAAAAGCAGCCAGCATGCCTGGGTCTTCCTGGGCAAGGCTATCGGTTTTAATACCTTCAAATGTGTTTCCGCCTCCGTACATGGTTTATTTGCCTAACAATCGTTTGCAAATATAAGCAGGAATACCCTTTGAGGGGTAATGGAACAGAATTAAATACGTGGACTAATGCGGGCTATTTTTTCAAGCCATTCACCAGCATATCAGCAAGTTGCTGACCTAAATCCTGAGGAACAATTCTGCTTGACGGATCATACCACATGGGCATCCAGTTGAGGGACGAAAACAGGGTCATTACGGCCAGTTTCTTATCAATGGAGTCTTTGAATTCTCCTTGCCGGGCACCTTCTTCAATAATGCTTTTGAAGCGATTGATGTAATTGATGCGCAGCAACAGAAAATCGCGCAGGTAGGGCTGGCTCAGGTGCCTATGTTCATTCATAAACACAGCCGATGCCGTAAGGTCTTTTGCCATTACCTGTATGTGGCCGATAATTCCAAGTTTTAGTTTTTCCGATGCGGATACCTCTTTCTTTTCTACTTCGGCCAGGGATTTGCGAAACTCGGCAGCCATGTCGAAACACAGGTGCTGCAAAATTTCTTCTTTCGATTTAATGTGCGAGTATAAACTGGCTGCTTCTATGCCCAACTTCTGGGCAAGATCGCGCATAGAGGATGCTGCATAACCCTTTTCGCGAAACAATTCAGCAGCACTTCGAATTACTTGTTCTTTACGGGATAAATTACCTGCTGGTTCCATTACCTGGTTGAAATCACAGGCTAAAGTAATTAATTAAATTTGATTAAAATTCAGAACCGATAAAAATGAAGTTCAACTCGGTAAAGGAGTATTTCTTTAGGCTAAATAATACCGGCTACCAATTGATGATGGTACCGTTACTTGTTTTCATATATCACTACGCCAGTGTGTATGCATTTGCAACCAGCAGGTGGATAGCGGATGCAACCGTTGTAAACTATATGTTAGCCGGGGTTGGGGCAGGGGCGTTCACCACCCTAACAGTTGTTCATNTTNTTGTGCACTCGCGTGCAACACAAATTGCGAAACAAACCGGGTTGGGAATAAAACTGGAATTGCTTGGTAGTACGTTGATGAAGCGGTTTATAGCACTGGCACTGATTACCCTATCCATGCCGGTGGGTTTGGTGTTTACGCACCATCTTGGCTTTACACTGGGTTTTATTGTTTTGCTGGCCTGGTATNTTTTGAATTGGCCAACACCCGCGCAAGTAAGCCGCCTGCTAAAACTAAAAGGCGATGAAAAAGAAATGGTGCTAAGCAAGGGAGAAGCGTTTAAGTAGAAAACTATTCAAAATTTAAGATTCAAAATTCTAGGTGCAGGCCAATTTTGAATCTTGAATTTTGAATCTTGAATTTAAAACGTTATTCCAAAGCTAAACGCATTCAACTGCGGGCCTTTGTTTTCTACAAACAGTTCGTTCATATCGTAGTTGAAAAATAAATCCACATCCTCAAAGCCAATCTGGGCGCGCAACCCGTAGCGCAGGTTATTCAGATAAAAATTATCGTGCTTGCGCGGTTTGCGTTCAGAGTCATTTTCTTTAAATACCTGTTTGCTGTAGCTGTCAATGCGATAACCTACGTATGGACCAACACCAATCCGAAATGAATCGGCATTGTAGCCATCAAAAAAACTGGGCTTATGCCGGTTGCCTCCAAAGTCGAGCATGGGAACGAGCGATGCATTGAGATAAGAAGCCGTTAATTTACTTTTGATAAAATCGGCATCGCGCGTGTCGGGTTGAAAGATCACGCTGTTATCATCTTTGCTCATCTGGGTTTGTGCGTTTTGAAATTTGAAATTATACCAGCTTGCGCCCAAAGCCCACTCCAGGTAAAATTTGTTTGCGATGCGGGTACGTTGCACGCTGTTAATACCCACATACCACGAGCCCCACGGTTTTACGGTGTATAAACTATTATCCTGATCGGGAAANCCGTTTTTAGTAATGTAGTTATTGGTGCCCAGGTCGAAATTCAGCGAGTGGTAGGTACGCTTGCGGAAGCGTCTGCTCTCTTTGTGGTTGCTGCTCCAATCCACACCCCAGTCTTCTTCTTTTTCAGCTTCAACAGTTTCCTTAGTCTCAGCCAGCCGGGCAGAATCCGTTTTCAGGTATTCGAACGATGGCTTTTGATGGGTTGAAGTGTCTTCTTTCTCCAGTTTAACAATCAGATCGGAAATCAGTTTTTGAAAATCATATTGTTTCATGGTTTCCAGATCTTTCTTGTCGTGTACGGCCAGGATTAGTTTACTGCCGCTGCCTACTTTTATCACTACGGTATCGGCTGGTTTGGCTTGGCTAAATCCAACCACACTTAGTGCAATCAAACAGGTTGTTATCATCGTACGCTTCATAATCAATTTCTTTTTGTTTTGTCTTTTCTGAAATCGAAGGCGAACAATTCGTTTTTGGCATCGCGCAAACTGCCCAATTCGCTTTCTCCGTTTTTAATATCGCGCTTTNNCTCGAGAATCTTTTGTAATCCACTCTTGTCATCCCCGGCACTTGCCATTGCAGGTTCCGTAATGGGTGCCGGTATCGCATCTAAGGTAAACTCAATTACTATGGGTTTGCGTACCGGAGCGGGTTCGGTTTTATTTTCTGTGATCAATATCTCAGGCTGAATGGTAACCTCTGGTTGTGTATTCACCTTTTCAGATTCNTGCTTTTTTATTTCTGATGTAGATCGTTTTGAGTTTACTTTTTGATTTCGTGGTGTTCCCTTTTTCGTTTCAGCCAGATTCTGTTTTTGTTCTTCGGGTTGCACGATTACCGGAATTTCTTTTGTGTGGGAACCGGTTGCTGTACCAGTTCCGGTTGTACTTCGGTAGTATGCCACAGATACCAGGCACCCACCAATCCGAACAACACCAATGCAGCCGCCAGGCGCCAAACCCATGCGCTATTTTTTTGCTAAACCGGCTTCTACTTTTTGCCACGCATCAGCCGATGGCGCCACCGGGTGGTTAGCCAGTTTGTTTCTGAAAAGCTCATCTATTCGGTTCATATCCTTTTTGTTTGTAGAGCAAGTCCTGCTCTGCTTCTTGTAAACTTTTTTGTAACGCCACCCGTNNGCGGCTCAATTGCGACTTGGATGTGTTTTCACTGATGTTTAACTGTTCGGCAATTTCTTTGTGCGAATAGCCATCAATGGCATACAGGTTAAACACAATCCGATATCCGGCAGGCAATGCTTCAATCATTTTCATCAGGTCTTCGGCCTCTAAGTGTGCCTCCAGGTTTTGATAGTCGGGTTCGTAGTCAGCCGCTTCAATGTCGGTTTCCAGGTACATGTTTTTGTGCTTGCGCAGGTAGCTGAGCGATTCGTTCACTACAATCTTGCGCATCCACCCTTCAAAATTTCCTTCACCTGTATATTGATCAATCTTGTTCAGGATTTTGGTAAAAGCGGTGATCCACACATCTTCGGCCTCCATTTTATCTTTGATGTAGCGGCAGCACAAGGCATACAGTCTGGAGCTATAGCGATCGTACAAGCGTTTTTGCGCCTGGCGGTCGTTGCGCCTGCAAGCCTCAATCAATTCCATGTCTTTGGCCCGGTAAACTTCAAAATCCATGTAAAGCCGTTAATCAATACCAAGATGCGGGGAATGCTGTGGGGTTGCATGGGGAGTAAATATTTTAACCCTCCTTTTACAGGAAAAAGCAGGTAGCTTACTGAAGGTAAGGGGTTGCCTTTTAATGGAAAATGACCGGTTTGATTCTGGCTTTGAGTTCCTAAAATGATTGTTAGGGACGCACATTTTACAACAACCTTCGACACAAACATTTAGATACCGCTAAACAATTCAAATGTTTCCAGGTATTCTGGAATAACGGTATTCCAGTTTCGGGGTTTTAATTTTTCTGCGAGTGTATTTGCACTCGATGTTTCACCGTGGGTGATGAAGGTAATTTTGGGGCTGTCTTTAAAATTATCGAGCCACTGCAACAATTCACTTTGATCGGCATGAGCCGAAAGTCCGTTAATGGTTTTTACATGACATTTAACCGGAACCTCTTCACCAAAAATTTTCACCAGGGGTTCGCCATCCTGAATTCTACGGCCGCGCGAACCTTCGGCTTGGTACCCTGCAAACAACACGGTATCATTTTCATTTCGCAGCCGGTGAAACAAATGATGCAGCACACGGCCACCGGTGGCCATGCCGCTTGCTGAAATGATTATACCAGAACCTTTCAGGTCGTTTAAAGCTTTGGAGCTTTCGCGGGTAGTACAAAAGTGAATGTGGGGCGAATCGAAAATACTAATCAACTTACCATGTTGATTTTCTACTTTTATTTTATGATTGTAACTGTGACGCTCGTATAAATCTGTAACATTAATAGCCATGGGGCTATCGATGTAGATGGGCAGTTTTGGAATTCGTTTTTGTTCCATGAGTTGATGGAAATGGTAAATGAGTGTTTGTGTTCTCCCCACCGCAAAGGCCGGCACTACAATTACCCCCTGGTGGGCTACTGCCTCATTTATGATTTGTGCCAGATGGTTGTCAATCTGATCTACCGGGTTTAAGCGGTCGCCATAGGTAGATTCAACCAGCAGCACATCGGCATGTTCCACCGCTTCAGGTGCATGCATGATGGCATCCTTATACCGGCCCAAATCGCCCGAGAAAACAATTTTCTTTTCGTGCTGCTGCGAATGTAGGGTTAGCTGCACAATGGCTGAGCCAAGAATGTGGCCGGAGTTATAAAAGCAAACAGACAGTTGATTCAGAATTTTTATTTCTTTCTTAAACCGAACGCTTTCAACCAGGGGCAGTACATCTTCCACATCTTTTTCTGTAAAGAGCGGTTCGGGCTTGCTGTGTTTGGAGTAGCCGCGTTTAAACGCAAATTCCGCTTCTTCTTCCTGAAGTTTAGCTGCGTCCTGCAGCATAATCTTCATCAGGTCTTCAGTAGCGTGCGTGCAGATGATCTTGCCACGAAAGCCATCTTTTACCAATCGCGGCAAATACCCGATGTGATCAATGTGGGCGTGAGTTATAATTACTGTGTGAATGGATGCCGCATCAACCGGTAAACTTTGCCAGTTGCGCAAGCGTAATTCTTTTTGACCCTGGAAGAGTCCGCAATCAATCAGAATTTTTAGCTTATCGATTTCCAGTAAGTATTTGGAGCCGGTAACACTTTGTGCGGCACCCAGAAATTTTAAGCGAACATTCATTTCGTTTTGTCTTGCCGAAATGTAGGGAAAAATAGTTGACAGTTGACATGGGTCAATGGATAGCTTTGTCTTTATCAATTGTTCCGATACGTATCGGGGTTGTCAACTGTCAATTAATATTTTTCGAAAGTTTTAGTCTTCAATCACCTCTGCATCGCCCCGGTGTGATACGGAGCTGGTGATGTCTTTCTTAATTTGCAGTTTATGCGATACGTTTACTTTCGTGGAAGACACACCGCGTGCAGCTATAATTGCTTCGTCCACTTCATAATTAAATGCCCGTAAGGAGGAAGCGCCTGTTGCATTGGCTTCCATAAAATTACCCGAGCCACGAAGTTCCAGAATGGTGGCCCCTGTAAGTTCAATGGTAAGATTGTGGGCTTCCAGATTTCCTTCTGCTACCACGGCCCCGGTTAAATCAATTTCAGTATCCTCTTCGCTAAACCCTTCAAAATTAATTTTGCCGGCTCCTTTGGCTTTTAACTCCTTCAACGTTGGCATGGTGATTTTAATTTTTACCTTGTCTTCGTCCAGGATGTTGCGTTCCCAAAACATTTTGCGGTTAGTTTTATAATCAATGGTAAGCGTTTCGCCTTCCCGCGCGATGGAATAGCGCGACTTTNTCTTTNTCGGGCCCGTCCAATTGCACGGCATAGGTTTCGCCCTGCATAATTTCTACATCAAAAATTCCGGTTAAGTCCACGCGTGCAAAGTTTTGCAACCCGTATTGGTCGCTCAGGCGGATTTTTTGTGTTTCGGTAGGATGTTCGCAATTAATACATTCAAATCCATTCGCAGTCATGCGCCAGGTTTTATCAAAATCAGAATCCGCATAACCGTCATAATCGCCATACCAGTTGTCGATAATTCGCCACATGGGTTCTTCAATTACAAACAAGGTGTTGTAAGGAATGTATAACTCCATGTGCAGGCGTTGTGCTCGGAATTTTGCTTCGGGCTTAAAGGTCATGTTAGAATCAAACAGCAGGATACTATCTTGTTGCACTACGTTGTAATCAACCATTTGGGCATTTTCGGCTGCTACTTTTCGGGTGTTGCCCTGGGCTTCAATGCGCTGAATTAATTTTATGTCGGTGCCTTCGTAGCCTTTAAGGATCAGCGAGGTCATGTCATAATCATCCAGCCCTACTTCATTTACCCGCAACACCGTAGTTTTTCCATTAGTCGCAAAAGTCTTTTCAGTTTTGTACTCGCCTTCTTCTTTAAAAGCATAAACCATTTGCGGAACACTAATCCCTACTGCAGCAATGCTGATGAAGAACAGGACAAACAACGACCAGCCTACTAACGGATTGAACGTGATGCGCTTGGCAATGATTGAATTTCCAATCAGGTTAATGAATAAAGCGGGGATAAATGCAACCAAAAANGCAAAGATGATAGTCCACATCGGGAAGGTATTGCGAAATGCTTCAAGGGGTAATCCCACTTCGCCTACGTTGGCATTCCACCAGGCCCAATCATTCAAATGAAAGAAACCAAAGATTACACCCATGGTGAACAACAGCGAAAGCATGCCAAGCAAACCCGTAAGGCTAAGCACAATACCAATGGCTACCCGAAACACATCGACCACAACTTTAAAGAGCGGCCCCAGCATTGCACTGGCTCCGTTAATCACCATCGCGATAAGCCGGAAAGGGAACAGAACAATTTTAGCCAACAAACTTTCTTCGCCTTGTTCTTTTTCGTTCAACCCTTTTTTNACGGTCGATTCAATATTGGAAAGCGTAACCGGCTCGCCCTGCATTTGCATTTTTTCGGTTATGGTTTTAGCCTCGGGCAATACAATCCAAAGAATGATGTAGGCCAGAAAACCAACTCCGAAAATGGCGAAGATTACGAACATCAACCGTATGATGGCGATATCGGCACCAAAGAACGCAGCTACACCACTGGCTACACCGCCAATTACTTTACGCTCCGGGTCGCGAAACATTTTCTTTACGGTTGGTTCATCTTCTAATTCAGCGGAAGCGGGTAATACTATCCATAAAATGATATAGATAAGGAGCAGGCTGCCGTAACTACCCAACACGAGCAATGCAAAGAGTAAGCGCGGCCAAACCGGGTCAATATTAAAATAGTGTGCAAAGCCTGCGCACACACCACCCAAAATTTTACGTTTGGTGTCGCGCAATAATTTGCGTGCTGCGTATTTACTTTCTGTTTGCGTTTTGTCGGTATCGGCCGGGTTGGAGTAGTCACCGGCAAACTCTTGTTCTTCGGCAGCCTTAAAGTCGTTTACGCTACCCATGGTTGCCATCAGGCTGTTTACATCTTCGGCTGTAATTACCTGCTTACCTTCGTTTAGTTTGGCCAGAAAAATTTCGGCAATACGGCTTTCAATGTCAGACAGAATCTCACTGCTGTCTTCAAACGTGGCGAAATAGCGCTTAATGGAGTCTAAATATTTGCGCAGGGTTTCGTAGCCATCTTCTTCTATGTGGAAGATAATGCCGCTGATGTTGATGCTTATATTCTTTTTCATAATAATAATAGCCCGTTATGAAGTTAGCTGATCGATTTTGATTTTATAAGATTGGTTGACTGCACGAGGTCGTTCCAGGTTTCAGTAAGCCCTTGCAGAAATTTTTCACCTTCGGTGGTTAGTTTATAATATTTGCGGGGTGGGCCCGATTTAGATTCCACCCACTTGTACTCCAGCAGCCCGGCATTTTTCAGTCGCGTAAGCAGCGGGTACAGGGTACCTTCTACCACAATCATTTTGGCGGCTGTCAGTTCATCAATCATATCGGTGGCATAAACTTCACCCCGCGAAATAATATGCAGGATACAGTATTCGAGTATGCCTTTTCTCATCTGCACTTGTGTGTTCTCCATGTTCATAGTTACCGACTTTTCAGAGGTCGGTACTTGGCATCACCAAGTACTAAGCCAGATTTATTAGCCCGCAAAAATGCCTTAAATCAGCTTAAAAGCGAGTTTTTAATTTTTAGTTGTTGAGTATTGATCGTTAATGAACAGGGTATCTGACAAAACCGTACAAAACGGCTCTGTATTTTAAGGGCTTTGCCACCAGTTACCCGTATTTTTACCCGCGTATTTAATGCTTTAACTTCAGGATTACTGTGCGGATTGGCATCTGGCTTTGTTTAACTTNNTTTTGTTTGGCTTTTCAGGCATCTGCGCAGTATGCAAACTCGTGGATTGTTTTTGGCCAGAGTTATTATCGGATTCCCATTGCCAACAAGGGCGTTTACCGGCTTACATATACCGATTTGCAAAATGCGGGTGTTCCGGTAAATTCGATAGATCCCAGGCAGATTCAGATTTTTCATCGGNGGGTGGAGCAAGCAATTTTAGTAGCAGGTGAGGCGGATGCAGTTTTTAATTCTACGGATTATATCGAATTTNTTGGTCGTGGTAATGATGGTACTTTAGACAAAGCCTTGTACAAGCCGGCAACTTTGCAGCCGCATAATTATTATAATCTTTACAGCGATACCACTGCTTATTTCCTTACCTGGCCACTGGCGGTTACGCTTGGTAAACGAGTTAATACTTTTTCTGAAGTAAATGTATCGGCTCTTCCGGCACAACTCTGCCACCGGCAAGAGCACTTATTGATTAATAAAGCACAATATGCAGGAGGTAAATTAGTAAGCGATGTGTTGCGTTATACTCATTTTGATGAAGGCGAGGGTTGGACAGGCGTAGCCTTACAACAGAGTCAGCAGGTTGACTATACACTTGATCAGATTACGCAAACTATTCCGGCCGGGNGTGATCCGCACATAGAAATTTTATTGGTTGGCCGTGGCGAGACGTCACACACCGCGCAGGTTTATGTGGGCCAACATGCTGGCGCATTGCGTTTGCTGGATACACATAGTTTTAATGGTTTTGGTACCGCTATGCTTAGCTACCCGCTTGCATGGAGCGATGTGAGTGCAGGTGGCCAGGTAACAATTCGGTTGGTTGCTCCACCCGATGCCAGCAATCGGCTTCAGTTTAGTGTGTCCTATGTGCATGTTACTTTTCCACAATCTTTTCAGGTTGCTTCTCCGGTAGCCCGTTCGTTTCAATTAATTGAAAATGCCGGAGGGAAATCGTATGTAGAATGGACGGGTGCAAATGCGGCAACGCGTGTGTGGGATGTTACCGATCCTGAAAACCCTACCGTGCTTGGTACCCAGTTAGCGGGTACCACCTTAACGGTCATGGTAGATCAAACACAAACTTCGCGCGCGCTTNTTGTATTCGATCAGGTAGGCTCAACAACATTGAAGCGTGTTACCTTCCGCCCCTTGGTGCCCGCGCAGCATAATTATGTTATCGTATCTCACCAGGAGTTGATGCAGCCAGCCGGAGGGTTTGCCAATCCGGTAAAAGCATTTGCCGGCTATCGTGCCAGCGAGGCAGGAGGAAACTATGATACTTTAGTTGTAACAATCGATCAGTTATACAACCAGTTTAACTATGGCGAAACGTCTCCGGGAGCTATCTATGAGTTCATGCGCTTTATGGTAGCTGAAGGTTCACCTGATTATTTGTTCCTGATTGGGAAGGGACGGGATGTAAGTTCGGGCTATCACCGGTTAATCAACCCACCTTCATCCGTTGCAAAAGATCTTGTACCAACAGCAGGTTCGCCTCCATCGGATATGTTATACACCATGGGGTTGGCCGGAACAACGTACGAGCCTGCCGTACCAACCGGAAGGTTATCGGCAACAACACCTGCGCAGGTGGCTGCGTATCTCCAANAAGTTATTGAGTATGAATCGGCACCTGCACAACCCTGGCAAAAGAATGGGTTACACCTAAGTGGAGGCATTCAGCCCAACGAGTTAATTGTTTTTCGCGAGTACCTGGATGGCTATAAATCCATTGCCGAACAACCGCCTTGGGGCGGAACAATAACTACCATTGCCAAACGCGATCCAAATCCAGTTGAGTTGATCAATGTTTCGGATCAGGTAAATGCAGGAGTGAACATGGTAACTNTTTTCGGTCATTCTTCTTCCAGCACTATTGATATTGATATAGGATTTGTAACCGACCCCCTGATGGGTTATGCCAACCCGGGTAAGTATCCGGTTTTCTTAATTAACGGCTGCAATGCCGGTAACTTTTTTTCCAATACGCAGGCATTTGGCGAAGATTGGATGAATGCGTCCAATAAAGGTGCCCGCGCCTTTATAGCACATAGTTCTTTTGGATTTACCTATACGTTACAATACTACTCCAGTTTGTTTTACCAGGTTGGATTTTCTGATACCAACTTTGTGGGGAAGGGGATAGGCGATGTGCAAAAGGAAGTGGCACGGTTATACATGCAATCGGCCGCAGCCAGTATGGCCAACATTACGCAAGTGCAACAGATGGTTTTGTTGGGCGATCCGGCCGTTAAACTTTTCAACTTTACTAAACCCGATTACGAAGTANAAACCGCAGACCTGGCCCTTGTTTCATTTGATGGAAAACCGATTACCGTGGCCAGCGATTCATTTGCTATTAGAATTGTGCGCAACAACCTGGGGCTTGCAACAAATGCCCCTCTGAAAATTTCGGTTGCACGCACACTCGCAGACGGAACGCAGTTTCATTATGATTCCTTATTTACTCCTGTCTTTAACAAAGACACGGTTTATTTCCATCTGAACGGACTGGCACAGGGTGGAGGTGCGAATCAGTTTACAGTTACATTGGATCCGGAGAATGCAATTGAAGAATTGAACGAATCGAACAACGAAGCAACGCTTGAAAGTTTTATTGCCACCAACACAACCCTTAACCTGTTTCCCAAATCGTTTGCGCTGGTTGGCCAGCAACAAATAAAATTACTTTGGCAGTCAACCAACCTGCGTTCGGAAGAAAGGGACTATGAAGTAGAGGTAGATTCAGTAAATACGTTTGATAGCGATTATAAAATCAGTCGCACGGTAAGAAGCGCAGTACTGGCCGAAACAGACATTACCATACCGGTAGCAGATTCAATGGCTTATTACTGGCGCACGCGTTTTAAAGATCCCAAAGCAGGGGAAAGCAGCGCGTGGGTAACCAGCAGCTTTTCATTTATTGTTAATAGCGGTGCCGGTTGGGCACAGCTTAAACCACCACAAGTGCAGCAAAACACGTTTATGAATTTACTGGCACCGGCTGGTACGAGTCCCTTTTCATTTGAAGAAACAATAAACCATGTTTCGGTAGCAACCTTTGGTAGCGAAAACCCCACGCCCTATACCGAGGCATCTATAAAGATTAACGGTTCGGAATATAATCTGGCCACCCAGGGGCAGCCTTGCCGGAACCATTCTTTTAATCTGGTTGCGTTTAATAAGAATACGGCTGCTCCGTATGCTGCCCTTCCATTTAATTTTCAAGACCCACGCACCTGCGGACGGGAACCGCAAGTGATAAACAGTTTTATTTATTCTGAAATGGAAACCGGTTTGGGAGATGATTTAATTGCATTTGTAGATGCAGTAGCCGCGGGCGATTCGGTGGTGATGTTTACAATTCATAACCCATCGTACACCGCATGGCCCCTGGCAGCAAAAACAGCCCTTGCTCAATTTGGAATTAACCCGGCAGATATCGAAGGACTGCAAGCCGGTGAGCCTATTGTGATTTTTGGAAAGAAGGGAGCGCCCATGGGTAGTGCACGAATTGTTCGTGCTTCTATTGCACCGGCAAATGAGCAACTGTTAACTGTTGCCGGTTCTATAACCGGGCGTAATTCTACCGGAAAAATGAAATCGGCAAGTATTGGTCCTGCAGTAAGCTGGGGCCAATTTAAACAGGCAGCTTCGGTAAAAGATGCAGGCGATGAGTTTTCATTTTCTATTTATGGTGTTACAGGGCAGGGAGTTGAATCGCTTATTGCGGATGGGATAACAACAACCTATGATTTGTCGGGTATATCGGCCTCGGAGTTTCCCTATTTACGTGTTGAGTTTACCACCACCGATGAAACCAACCTGACACCGGCCGCCTGGCGAAACTGGATTGTATTATATGAATCGCCTGCCGAAGGGCTGTTGATGTATTCGGGCGAATCAGATTTTCAACAGGTGCACGAAGGAGAGGATTGGAGCACTACCTTTGGATTCAGGAACATATCCGATAAAGCGTTTACCGGAATGTTGCCGGTAACGCTTGAAGTAACAAACACACAAACACAGGCACACGAAATTCAAACTTTCGAAATTGAACCACCGTTGCCCGGTGCAACCACCTCGTTTGCCATCACATCGGTCACTACGGGTAAGGCCGNNAATAATACAATTCAGGTAGCGGTTAATAACCGCGTGCTTCCTGAATGTTATTATGAAAACAATATGCTTTCCCTGCCGGATTACCTGCAGGTACAGGCAGACAATATTCCTCCTGTATTGAATGTAACCGTAGATGGCCGCCCCTTACGCAACAATGATTTTGTTTCGGCTACACCCCATATTGTAATAGAGTTGGTGGATGAAAATGCTNTTTTGTTGAAGACCGATACAGTGGGTTTTACTTTGCTACTAGGAAATAACTGCAATGCACCCGCCTGTACGTTTACAAGAATTGCCTTTAGCAGTGCGCAAGTAACCTGGCACCCCGCCACCGCCACCACACCCTTCCGTATTGAATACCGGCCCACGTTGGCGGATGGTTTGTACGAGTTATCGGTTCAGGGTGCAGATGCAAAGGGTAATTTGGCAGGTGCTACTCCGTACCGGGTTGCATTTAAGGTGCAAAGTGAATCTTCCCTTAAATGGATGGGCGTTTATCCAAATCCTTCGCAGGGCAGGTTTGCTTTTCAGTTTGTGGTAACAGGAAATTTACCCACCGAATTTGCGTTGGAAATTNTTTCAACACAAGGGGCACGCCTCCATCGTTTTGGTATAACGGATTTGTTGCAGTTTCATGTAGGAACCAATGAGTTGATTTGGAATGGAACAGATGCAGCGGGTGGTTTGCTGGCACCCGGTATTTATTACTACGATCTTCGCATGGGCACTGCAGGAAGCCAGATTAGTGAACGGGGTAAAATTGTATTGATCCGCTAACCACCGCACCGGTGTAGTGGGCGTGTAAATTAAATGACACGTTCAGTTTTGGATTTGTTTATAACCCCAAAACCGAACGGAGTATGATCAATGGTGGTGCCCGCCCGGGCCGTGCACGTGGCCATGCGAAATCTCATCGGCACTGGCATCGCGAATTTCGATTACCTCAACGGCAAAGTTAAGCTCAACTCCGGCCAACGGGTGATTGGCATCAACGGTAATAGCTTCCAAGCCAACATGTGTTACTGTAACTACCTGCCCCTGGTTGGTTTGAAACTGCATGCCCACTTTAACTTCCTGGGTTCCAAAAGCTGACCGGGGTACTTTTTGCATAAGCGATTCTTCTTTTACACCGTATCCTTTTTCGGGNGCTACTTTTATATTGAACTTGTCGCCTTTCACTTTCCCCTCCAGTCCTTCTTCCATTCCGGGAATTAGATTTCCAATGCCGTGGATGTAGTATAAGGGTTCGCGGCCGGAACTTGAATCGAGAACTTTACCATCGTTATCCGTTAAGGTATAATGAATTGCGGCTACTTTGTGCTTGGTAATTTGCATGGTTTATAATATTAGTTGAGTGGCAAAGATGACCTTTTTTACAAGTTAAGGAAGCGCAGGCATTTGTTTGGTACAAGCTACAGAGTACTATAGAATTCATACCTGAATGGTTAAGGCAATGCAAAAGCCACATACGCATCGCCCGGTTTGGTATTCAACTTTCCACCACCACAGGCAATTACCACATATTGTTTTCCATTTAATTCATATACGGCCGGAGTGGCAAAACCTGAAGCAGGTAAGGTGTATTCCCATAAAAGTTTACCACTTATTTTATTGAACGCTCTGAATTTGTTATCGCGCGTAGCAGCAATAAATACAAGACCACCGGCCGTTACTACCGGTCCGCCATAATTTTCTGTTCCGGTTGGTGGAATTCCGCGCGCTTTCAGTTCAGCATATTCACCTAATGGTATTTTCCATTCAAACTCACCCGTGTTCAGGTTAATCGCATTTAAGGTTCCCCACGGTGGACTGATGGCCGGGTATCCATCGGATGAAATGAATTTGGTGTATCCGCTTAAGCGATAAGGAATAAAGTTTACACTATCAATTGCTGCAATGCTTGTTGTAAATATATTGGCTTGTTCTGCCTTTTGATCCAACAGGAATGAAGCCAGTGCCTGCACTTCTTCCGTTTTTAACTGCTGAAAAGCGGGCATCATTCTGCGGCCGGTATTCATAAGTTCAGCAATGTCTTTTGTAGTGTATTTTGATTTTATATTGATCAGGGTTGGGTTGTTGCCTGTGCCTTTGCGATCGGCCCCGTGGCAGGTAGTGCAATGTTGTGTGTACAAACGCTGGCCGGCCATTAGCCAGGTTTCTCCTTCTCCTGTTGCCGGTTTATTATCCAGCATCTTCATCACCCACGCCATTTCATTGGCATTTACATATAGGATTCCGGTGGCCGGATCAAATGCCNNGCCACCCCACTCGCCACCGCCATCATAACCTGGAAAAATTAATGAGGGTGTTTTGCCCGGTGGAATAAACATGTTGCCAAAGCGATACCCCAACATATCGCGGTATAACCGGGCACGTGCGGTGTCTGGTAAATAGGGATTGATATCATCTAATGTTATTGTTTGCCGCGAGAAAGGTGCAGGCTTTACGGGTATTGGTTGTGTGGGCCATATTTTTTCACCATTTAGTTCACTGATGGTATCTACCGGTACTTCTTCAATATCAAAAACGGGTTTTCCGGTTTCACGTTCAAACACATAGATTATTCCGTTCTTAGTTGATTGTGCTACAGCCTCTATCTTTTTNCCATTGTGATTTAGTGTAACCAGCGCGGGAGGTGCAGGTAAATCCTTATCCCACAAATCGTGATGCATAAACTGGAAATGCCAGATGCGTTTGCCGGTGTTGGCGTCCAATGCCAGCAAGCAATTAGCAAAAAGGTTGGCGCCTTTGCGTTTGCCNCCGTAAAAATCGTACGCAGCCGAACCGGTGGGCGCGAATAAAATTCCACGTTCTTCATCCAGCGAAAAGCCACCCCAGGCATTGGCACCACCTATGTGTTGCCAGGCATTTTTATCTTCCCAGGTTTCGTAACCAAACTCGCCCGGTTGTGGTATGGTATGAAAAATCCATTGGCGCTTTCCGGTTATAACATCGTATGCGCGAATGTGGCCCGGGGCGCTGGGTGGTGCTTCGTTTACACGGGTACCCAGTATCAGTAAGTTTTTATAAACCATGCCGGGCGAGGTACTCACCACAAACAAGTCTTTCGCATCGCGATCCAAGTCTTCGTGTAAGTCGATAAAGCCACCCTTGCCGAAGGTGGGAATTGGTTTGCCGGTGGTAGCATCAATGGCATAGGTAAGCGAACCGGCTGTGAANAANATTCTTTTATCCAGTTGGCCGTCTGTCCAGTAAGCAACCCCGCGACTGTTAATCATAATATGAAACGCAGTACGGTGGTGGTCAAAAGCAGTTGGTGCATTCGCATCAAACACCCACTTTTCTTTTCCGGTAGCAGCATCAATGGCAAAGAGTTTCATTTGTGGCCCCACGCCATACAAAGTGCCATCGATAACAATTGGGTTGCATTGAATTTGCGAGCCGTTTAATGTATCGGCATCACCGGTATGATACATCCACGCTACCTGCAGGTTCGTTACATTGGTCGTATCAATTTGAGTGAGGGAAGAATATTTGATGGCTTCGGATGAGCCGTTGTAAGCATTCCAGGTTTTGTATTCTTTGGGTGGGGTGGTGCAACCAAATACCAAAATGATGAAGAAAGCAAGTAGGCGCATGGATGAAAGATTTCAGGTTAGTAAAAATAAGCAATCCTTTTTACCGTTACCTTTGGTGATTAATTTTTGAATTCGGATTCTAACGCTAATTGAATACTATGAAAATGAATATCCTGGCAATTGTCCTGTTGTTAGCCTCCTGCAATGGCAAGGAATCTGATAAATTTCACTACGCAAAGGATGCTGCTGAAAACACACGGGCAGTAAGTTTTAATGCCGAAATTCCTCCTACTGAGCAACCCGCTGAGCCTCTGGTGGAACGCAAACTCATTCGGAATGGCAACATCGAGTTTTTGACGAACGATGTAAAGAAAACCAAAACAGAAATTGAGCGCATTACCAGAGAACAAAAGGGCTACATCGCAGCCGAGAATGAAAATAATTACGGCAACCGGTTTCAGGTAAACCAAACACTGCGTATTCCGGCCGATAAGTTTGATGAGGTGATGAAACAACTGGAAGGCCTTGCTGAAAAAGTAGAGAATAAACATGTTAACACGGAGGATGTAACTGCGGAGTTTATTGATGTAGAGGCACGTCTCAAAACCAAANAGGAACTGGAGGCCCGCTACCTCGATTTATTGAAGCAGGCCAAAACCATAGCAGATATTGTTTCCATCGAAAGCCAGGTTGCAAACGTACGTGCCGAAATTGAATCCATGGAGGGGCGGTTGAAATATTTGACTAACCAGGTTTCGTTTAGTACGCTGAGTGTTTCCTACTACCAGGAGGAAGCCGTAGGCTATGGGTTTGGATCTAAATTTATAAACGCGCTGAAGTCGGGCTGGTTTAACCTGGTTGATTTTGTTTTCTGGTTATTGCGCCTGTGGCCGTTTGTATTGGGGATAACCGCGTTGGTGGTTTGGTGGGTAAGGAGGAGAAGGAGGAATAGGGTGGGGTAGTTCTTTCTTAAATCCTGTGCAATATCACCCTACCCTTTACTTTTATGCAACACCCAAACTTCATCATAGTACAACTCCTCGCTGTCCACCATTTCCCGAATCACTTCAATAAACACTTCTTTCTCGGCAGGGTCAACAGCTAATTCAAGTTCATCCACCGTCATGGGTTTTTGTTTCAGTAAATAATTAATTTGTTGTGCATAGTCTTTAAACAACGCGGTGTTTTCTTTCTTGTGCTTGTCAATACACACATCGCAACGGTTGCAATTTGTATCGGTAAATTCATCGAAGTATTCCTGAATCATTTGCATTCTGCATCGCTGGCTTTGGGTTGTGTAGTTAATCATTGCTTCCATTTTATCAAGATGAAGTTTGCGCCTGCGTTCAAACTCCTTCACATCGATGGATAACCTTGCGGCATCTTGCCGTGCTGTAACAAAGGTAACCTGGGGGCTATCGTTTACCGGTTCGTAAATCAGTACCTGCAAGTTGTGTAATTGTTCCAACTCAAGTTTTACAACTCCAACGGGCAATCGAAGCATCTGGGCTACCTGTGTTTCTGAAATAATGGTAAACTCGGTGTATAATTCGCCACCGTAAAGCCTTAGCAGCGCTTTGATGACTGGATCGAACCGGGCATGTGCCACCTGAAATTCGTACAGTTTTTTATTATCGAACGAAAAGCGCAACACGGATGGTCTGTAAAAGCTTTCGTTAAATTCAATCAATCCAAATTCTTCCAGTTTCTTTAGTGAGGGATAAACTTCCGTTGATTTAAGATTCAGCTTTTTACAGAAAACTTCTAAATCAAAATCAAAACTTTCGCCCTGGTTGCTTCCCACGGCCACATGAAAATAATTGGCCAAAGCCTGATATGTGTTTTTNAAAACGGTTAATGCGGGTTGCGCCAGTTCAACTTTTAGTTTTAAGGAATCAAGATCAGAATCATGATACAGAATGGCGGCATAGCTTCTTTTGCCATCGCGGCCCGCACGGCCTGCTTCCTGGTAATACGATTCCAGGTTTTCAGGTAAATCCATGTGTACCACTACCCGCACATCGGCCTTGTCGATACCCATTCCAAACGCATTGGTGGCTATCATGACACGGCTGCGATTGGACACCCAGTCGTCTTGCCGTGTAGTGCGTTCGGCATGCGTAAGTCCGGCATGATAAAAAGTGGCACTTATCCCATTTCTTTTCAAAAATGTAGCCAGCACAACGGTTTCTTTACGCGATCGCACATACACAATAGCTGTACCNGGAACTTTTCGCAGCACTTCCAATAATTTNTTCTCCTTCAACTCCGACTTTCGTATTACTAACGACAGGTTATCGCGGGCAAAACTTTTNTGAAAGACAGCCGGTTGTTTCAGTTGCAACTTTTCAATTATGTCGGCTTTTACCTGCGCGGTGGCTGAGGCCGTAAGTGCAATAAACGGAACGTCCGGATGTATCTCCCGCAAGTCAGCAATCTTCAGGTAAGGGGGCCGAAAATCATATCCCCATTGCGAAATGCAGTGTGCTTCATCGATGGCAACCAGGCTCACTTTCATTTTTTTNACCCGCTCTTTGAACAACTCCGTTTGTAAACGCTCGGGCGAGAGGTATAAAAATTTTTGCTGACCGTAAATACAATTGTCAAGTGTAATATCCATTTCGCGGTGGTGCATACCGGCATGCACCGCCACCGCAGCGATGCCTCGTTGTTTTAGTTGCTTTACCTGGTCCTGCATCAATGCAATAAGGGGTGTTATCACCAGGCAAATACCATCTTGCATCAGCGCGGGAACCTGAAAGCAGATAGACTTGCCACCACCGGTTGGCAGAATGGCTACTACATCTTGCTTGTTCAGCACCGCATCAACGATTTGATCTTGTGTAGGACGAAAGCGGGTGTAGCCCCAATACTGCTTTAATATGTCGGTAGGTGCAGGCATGCTTCTACCATTTTATTTCCTGCTTGTTCAGAAAGGATGCAATCCCTTTNTTGCAATCATCAGTTGCACGTGCTTTTGCATTTTGATTGGCTGCAAAATTCAGTGCATCTTCCAGCTTCAGGTTTTGTACTTCGTTAATCAATTGCTTGGTTAACTGCATGCTTTGTGAGGAGTTTTGGATAATTAGTGTTTGGGCAAATTGGTTTACCCGCTTTTCCAGTTCGCCAGCGGGTACTACTTCCGTAATTAATCCATACGCCCGTGCTGCATCCGCTTGTATGATGTCTCCGGTAAGGAGCAGGTGCCGGGCTTTCTGTTCACCAATCTTTCGGATAAGAAATACAGAAACCAGTGCCGGAATAAACCCGATGCGCACTTCGGTATAACCAAACTTTGCTTCGGGCACAGAAAANGTAAAATCGCATACAGCGGCAAGTCCGCAACCACCGGCCAACGCATGACCTTGCACTTGCGCAATCACGATTTTTTTNAAAGTATAAATTTTCAGAAACAACTCTTTAAGATGGTTGGAGTCGGCCAGGTTTTCTTCAAATGAAAAATTTTGAAGTTGTTGCAGGTAGCCCAAATCAGCCCCGGCACAAAACGATTCGCCATTGGCTTTGAGTATTACAACCTTAACCTGGTTGTCCTGTTCGGCTGTTGTAAAGGCTGCCTTCAGTTGAGTAACTAACTCCGGACTCAAGGCATTTCTTTTATCGGCCCGATTGAGCGTGATGCAGGCAATCTGGTTGGTGACGGTGTAAAGTACGAAACTCATAAAATCAGTAATTGTTTAGAACAAAGGCGCCATCATCAGATACAGCGTGTACCTGCCACGGTTTATTTTGCTGGGCCCGTTTCCATCGGGCAATATAGTAGCTGCTGTTGGTTCCGTCTAATATTAATTTAGTTGTTGCCGGTAAATGAACGGTATCGCGAAGAGAAAGTGCATGATTACTTATAACCAAGTAATCAACGGGTATGGGTGGTATCGGTTGCCCGCGCTTGTCCACTACTGCGATGGTTTGGTTTTGCCAGCGATACAACGGGTAGCCGGAATAAATTTTCTCAAACGGAATTTGTTGATGTGTTTCTTTTACACCGTGTTGAAGACGATTGGGTAGAATGTGGAAACGCGTTCGTTCCGCATCCTGCAACAAGGCGCTATCTGCACGGTAATAACTTTTGCCTTTACTAATCCACTCCATGGCAGAATGGTTCGAAACACTGTAAACTACAAACTGTTGCGCGTTTAGATTTTTGTTCAAATGGTGAACTTGTAAAAACAGCAATATCGCACAGAGGGAGATTGTAAGCCCGATCAGTTTCATTCTTCGGTATTCCAGCAGCAGGATGAGTGAAAGCAAAATACCCATAATAACCCAGCATTGAAATGTGGTAATGTGAATACCGCTTATAATGCTGAACGGTAATTTCTCGGTTGTCACAACGGTCCAATTCAACAGTTCTATTAACCATTGCAGCAACCAACCCATTAAATTGGCCACAAGTGGAATCCAGCCCAGGGCTAATAAGATAATGCCACCAACCAAAACGGCAGTTGAAAGCGGGATTACAAATAAGTTGGAAACCAAAAANTAAACCGGAAACTGATGAAAATACAACATGCCTAATGCAAACGTGGCAATCTGTGCGGCAATGGAGATGCACGTAATTTTCCAAATCCAATTACCAACGCTGGTATCAACCAACCAAAGATTGTAGAGGGGCCTTTGAATATACACTATTCCCAGCACGGCCAGGTATGAGAGTTGAAACCCAACCGACATAATCAGGTACGGATCGTACAATAATAAGACAAAGGCCGATGTGGCCAGTGTATTATAAATATTCGTGCGCCAGCCTAAGGGTTTTGCCAATGCAACAAACGAAAACATGGTAACGGCTCGCAGTACCGATGGTGAAAGTCCGGTAACAAAGGCAAACGACCACAATAANAAGATACTTATACCGGCTACCAGCCACGCACTTCCCTGGAATTTTTTNAGCGGTTTGAATAGAAACAGGATAATTACATAGATAATCCCCACGTGCATTCCTGAAACGGCCAACACGTGCATGGCTCCGCTGGCCGCGTAGGCACTCAGCAATTCATTATCAATACCTTCGGTTACACCCAAAATCAAGGCCATCGCTACGGCTTGATTCTGATCGCCTTGGATATGAGTATGAATTACGGTACTGGCCCAGTCGCGCACACGATGGGAATAATAAATAAATCCCTTTCGGGCGGGNGGTGCAACAAATTGTATTTGGTTTGCTTTTAAAAACTGCTGGTGGTAGATGCTTTTGAATGTTAAAAATCTCCGGAAGTCAAACTCGTTTGGATTAGCAGGAGGTTTTAGTTTTTGNGGAGTTCCTTCAATCAGCAGATGGTCGCCATACAGCCACGGAATTTTATCAATTGATTTNTTGGAGATATATAAGACCACCTTGCCGGTAACTGGTTTCCAAACCTGGGTTTTTGCCTGCACCACTTCTGCATAAAGTTTCCAGGAGTTTGCTTTTGATTCGGGAGCGCTACGAACAATACATTCGTAGGCGGTTATGCCATCCAGATGAATCAGGTTATCGGGGTGGTTGCTCTTTGTATTTTGATACAGATGAATGTATCCAAAAATAACCAGGGCGATGAAAGATGTGATTCCAAACGCCACCTGATATCTTTTTTCTGCGACTAATCAAAAAGAAGACGAAAGCCAGGGCGCAAACACATACCAGCAGGAGAGTTGCGGTGGTAATGCTTAATAACTGTGGTTGATAAATAGCCAGCAGAATACCACACACCAGGTACAGTGTTATTCGCACCATTGCATACGGAACCCACTTTTGCATGTAGTGAAGGTAGCAAAAATACAGGTTGCGCTAACGATGTTGACTAAGGAAGGTAGCCCTCGATTACTATCATTTTAGTATGTGCTGTGCGTTGCCGAAGTGCTTTGGCAATGGCGTATTCTTCAGAAGCCCACCACGCTTTAGCCAGTGCTACAGAAGGAAATTCCAATACCACAATGCGCTCGGGGTTCCAATCGCCCTCCAGGCATTCGGTTTTTGCACCCCGTACAATAAACTTACCCTGAAAATTCTTTAATGAACCCGGAGTGAGCTTTTTGTAGTCTTCATATTCCGCAGGATTATGAATGGACACTTCAGCAATGATGTAGGCAGGCATTTAAAAAAGGTTAGTGGTAAATTATATATTATTGTTTTGATCGCGATCCAATCCATTTNTCAAGCTCTACCAGGTGAAAGACCAAAGCCGCAGCACCAATGCAAGTTATTAATTCAACTGCACTTAAGGCGGTGGTATTGAAAATTGTTTGTAACCAGGGCACATAAAGCAAGGCAAGTTGTAACGCAGCGGTTAATATAATTGTACCCATTAAAACAGGGTTGCGGAAAAGGCCGTGTTTAAATATATAAACTTTTGAACTGCGGATGGCTAGTACATGAGCCAACTGCGAAAGCGACAGCGTGGTGAAAACCAACGTTTGCCAGTGCGTAATTTCGTATTGAATGGCCATGAATTGAATAAAAACGCAAACCAGGCCAATTGTCAATCCAACCCAAAGAATGTGGAGGCCTACGCCATTTGAGAAAACATTTAAGTTTGATTTTTGAGGCGGTCGTTTCATTATGTCGGCTTCGGCAGGTTCATAAGCCAGGGCTATACTAGGCAGCCCGTCAGTTATCAGATTAATCCACAGGATGTGAATGGGAAGCAGGGGTATGGGTAAACCAAGCAAGGGCGCAAGAAATATTGTCCAGATTTCACCCGCATTTCCGGTCATGATGTATTTGATAAACTTTTGAATGTTATCAAAGATTCTGCGGCCTTCGCGCACGGCTTTTACAATGGTTGTGAAGTTGTCGTCCAGCAAAATCATATCCGATGCCTGTTTGGAAACATCGGTACCGGTTATGCCCATGGCCACTCCGATGTTTGCCATTTTTAAAGAAGGGGCATCGTTTACTCCATCTCCGGTCATGGCAACAAAATTTCCCTGGCTTTGCAAGGCCTTTATAATCATTTGTTTTTGTTCGGCACTCACACGGGCATACACATGTATGCGGTTCACTTTTTCAGTAAGTTCTTCAGGGCTCATCTGGCTCAACGCCATTCCGGATACAGCTTCTTCGTTTTCGGATGCAATGCCCAGTTCGCGTGCGATGGCAATGGCTGTTTGTGGATGATCGCCCGTAATCATAACCGGAGTTATGCCTGCGGATTTACAATCGTTAACGGCTTCGTACACTTCTTGGCGCGGTGGATCCATCATACCAATTAATCCGATGAAACGGAGGTTGCGTTCCAGTGCTTCATTTTCAAGTTGATTGGGCGTAATAATCTTACAGGCATACGCTAATGTGCGCATACCCTTGGCGGCAATGGTGTTTGCACGATGCAGGATGGGTTCGGTATCCACTACCTGGCAGCAGGATAATATGGATTCTATTGCACCCTTGGTAATAACCAATACCTGATCGCCAAAGGTGTGCGCGGTGGTCATCATTTTGCGATCACTGTCAAAAGGAATTTCTGCTATGCGTGGATAGCGCGCTGTCTTGTCTGGTAAATCGCTTAGCCGGGAGCGGGCATATTGTACTGCTGCCACCTCGGTCGAGTCGCCCAAAATAATTTTNTCGTTTTGCGTGGTGTCCTGGTTTAACCCCATTGCCAGCCACAAGGTTTCTTCTGCAGAAAAATTTTCGAGCAGGGTAGGATGATCGGCAATCCATGTTTCCCGCACAGTCATCCTGTTTTCTGTAAGGGTTCCTGTTTTATCTGTACAGATATAGTTTACAGATCCTAATGTTTCTACTGCAGGCAGTTTACGAATCAGCGCTTGCTTGCGCACCATTCTTCGTGCACCCAACGCAAGGGCAACGGTAATTACAGCAGGTAAGGCTTCGGGTATGGCCGCCACGGCTACTGAAATAGCAGTCATTAACATTTGCATCCGGCCTTCTCCCTGCATCAATCCAACACTGAAAATAATAATACAGATAAGCAGAATGACCAGCGATAATTTNTTGCTGAAGTCGGCCATTCGTTTTTGAAGAGGTGTTTCCACATCGGCAAACTCCAGCAGGGTGGCTATCTTACCAATTTCAGTTTTCATACCGGTGGCAACCACCACACCGGTAGCCCGGCCGTAGCTAACCAGGGTAGATTTGAATGCCATGTTTGCCTGGTCGCCTACAGAAACATTTTCCTGATCAATGATTTCGGTAGTTTTCGAAACTCCGTACGATTCTCCCGTAAGGGATGCTTCTTCAATTTTTAATGAGTGAGCTTCGATTAAGCGCAAGTCTGCCGGTACACTGTCTCCGGCTTCAAGCTTTACAACATCGCCNGGAACTAATTCGTGTGCAGGAATGATTTTGGTTTCGTTGTTACGGATAACACGGGCTTGCGAGGCGGCTAGTTTNTTCAACTCGTCCATGGCACGTTCCGCCTTGTACTCCTGAAANAATCCAACCAGGGCATTTATGATTACAATTACCAGAATGATAATGGCATCTTTACTATCACCAATAAAGTACGACAAGCCCGCTGCGGCCAGCAAGATCAGAATCATTAATCCTTTAAACTGCGAAAGCAGAATAAGCCAGCCAGGTTTTTTACCTTTNGTCTGAATTTCATTCAGGCCGTAAAGNGAAATTCGGTGTTGGGCTTCGCTGGCTGAAATTCCGGTAGCAGCAGAGTGAAGCTCGACAAGTGTTTCAGACACGGTTTTTCGATACCAGTTCATGTGCTGAATATCTGAAAAAGTGTAATTGAAACTAAATGATCACTGAATTAAAGTGTAGTTTATTCGATGCTTTCGGTGGTCTTTGGAGGGGTAGAAGCTCTTCCATACGCCTCGATGATGTCGCGCACTAATTTATGGCGTATTACATCGCGCTCGTTCAGTTCCACAAAACCAATATCTTTTACATGGTTAAGGATACGCACGGCTTCTTTTAAACCCGATCGCTGGTTGGGTGGCAAATCAATTTGGGAGGTATCGCCTGTTACAATCATTTTCGAATCGGGGCCCATGCGGGTAAGAAACATTTTCATTTGCATGGGTGTGGTATTCTGGGCTTCATCCAACAAGATAAACGCATTGTTAAGCGTGCGGCCGCGCATGTAGGCGAGGGGTGCAATTTCAATGATCTCGCGCTCCATATAATACTTCAGTTTTTCGAACGGCACCATATCATGTAGGGCATCGTAAATAGGGCGCAGGTACGGATCTATTTTNTCTTTCAGATCTCCCGGAAGGAAGCCGAGGTTTTCACCGGCTTCTACCGCAGGGCGGGTTATGATTATTTTNTTNACTTGCTTGTTCTTCAATGCCTTCACGGCCATTGCTACCGATACAAATGTTTTGCCGGTTCCGGCCGGNCCAAGGGCAAATACCAGGTCATGATCTTTTACGGCCTTTACCAACTTTTGCTGGTTAACGGTTTTGGCTTTGATGGGCGAGCCTTTGGTGCCATATAAAATAATTCCATCGGGCGAATCTTCAGGTATAAACTCCTGCCGCTCCTGGGCAATATAGCCACGCACATTCTCTTCGGTAATCCGACCGAATTGGTGAAAGTGATCGATGAGTGAGTTGAGAATATCCGTTACCTGAACCAGGTCGGGCGCCTCACCACGTACCAATATTTCGTTGCCACGCGAAACGATTTTTGTTTTTGGGAATGCGGCTGCCAGTTCGCTTATGTTTTTGTTTTCAACTCCCAGAAAGTCGGTGAGCGAAACATCTTCCAGAGTAATGGTTTTTCTATCAATGAAGTAAAGTGGTTGAAATCAATTAATTTTGATGCGGTAAAACCTCAAAACTCTTCCGGATATGGGTTTTGTTCTGGGGTAAGACATGTAAAAGTAAAAAAATCGATCCAAGCCAAAACGCTAACTACCTTCCATGGCGATTATTACTCTTCTTACCGACAGCGGAGGCAGCGATCATTATGTGGGGGCCATTAAGGCTAAGATCATAAGCATCACCCCGCAGTAACCTTAATTGATATCAGCCATAATATTTTGGCGTGCGATATAGCCCATGGCGCGTATGTGTTGAGGTCGGTGTTTCGCGATTTTCCCAAAGGCACTATCCATTTGGTAGGGGTTGATTCAACCGGCAACCGCGAGGATGGTTATGTGGCTGTGCAACTGGAAGATCATTTTTTGTGGGAGTGGATAATGGATTGTTTGGTCTGATAAGCGATCAGCCGCATCAACAAGCGGTGCGGTTGGAAGCTCCGGAATCCACTTTTCCCGAAAAGGATATTCTGGCCCCGGCAGCCGCCCGGTTGGCCAAGGGTGATGCCATCACCAACGTGGGCAAACCGGTTGACTCTTTCCGCAAGATGCTGAACCGCCAGGTAAAGGCTACCCGTAAAATTATTGCCGGCCATGTAATACGCGTGGATAATTATGGTAACCTGATTACCAACATCAACAAAACGGACTTTGATATTTTAACCAAGGGCAGGAACTACACCATTCAGTTTGGTGGCGAAAAATTCAGGCGCATACACACCAGTTATTACCAAACGGAGCAGGGCGATTGTTTTTTGATTTTTAACAGCCTGGGGCTTTTAGAGATTGGCATCTTTAAAGGAAATGCCAGCGAGTTGCTGGGCCTGCAATACGATAGCCCGGTTACTATTACATTTGATGAATGATACGATCCCTGGGTCGTAGGCTCTGTTGTTTGTATCGCTAATTAATCAACCATCAATCTTAAATTTTGAATTTTGAATCTTGAATGAATATGATAATCCGAATAGTACGCATGCACTTTACAGAAGCCGGGGTGGACGAGTTTCTGGAAATATTTGAAGCCAACAAGGTTGCTATTCGCAATTTTCCGGGTTGTGCTCACCTGCAATTGCTAAAGGATGCCGAGGATGCCCATTGTTATACTACGCTAAGTCATTGGGTGGATGGCCAAAGCCTTGAAAACTATCGTAAATCGGAGTTGTTTGGAAAGGTATGGGGCCGGTGAAAACACTTTTTCGGAGCGCACGCAGGCTTTTTCGTTAGAGAAATTTATTGAGTTGTGATTTTGGCAAAAACCAAGTTTTGCACATCTTTGCAACCCTGTTTAGAAGTTTTACCAGTGCTAAACAGTTTATAATGCCTGAGTGGCGGAACTGGTAGACGCGCACGACTCAAAATCGTGTGCCTTCGGGCGTGCCGGTTCGATTCCGGCCTTAGGTACAATAGTCCAGTTCAAACGCTGGACTTTTTGTTTATGTGGTATGTCTATGTTTTGAAGAGCCAAAAGAACGGTAAAATCTATGTGGGGATGTCGCAGGATATTGACCGGAGATTGGCGGAACACAATTCTGGCAAGTCAAAATTTACTTCTGGTCACCTTCCCTGGAAGTTGGTTTACTCAGAAGCATGTGATACAAGCATCGAAGCCCGATCAAGAGAAAAATATTTTAAGTCTGCTGCTGGTAAGAAAGCGCTTGCTAAAATAATGGCGACCGGTTCCCTGCCCGACTGACATCGGTCAGGCGGGGATTCCGGCCTTAGGTACAAGAGTCCAGTTCAAACGCTGGACTTTTTTGTTTATGTGGTATGTCTATGTTTTAAAGAGCCAAAAGAACGGCAAAATCTATGTGGGGATGTCGCAGGATATTGACCGGAGATTGGCGGAACACAATTCTGGCAAGTCAAAATTTACTTCTGGTCACCTTCCCTGGAAGTTGGTTTACTCAGAAGCATGTGATACAAGCATCGAAGCCCGATCAAGGGAAAAATATTTTAAGTCTGCTGCTGGTAAAAAGCGCTTGTAAAAATAATGGCGGCCGGTTCCCTGCCCGACTGACATCGGTCAGGCGGGGATTCCGGCCTTAGGTACAAGAGTCCAGTTCAAACGCTGGACTTTTTGTTTATGTGGTATGTCTATGTTTTGAAGAGCCAAAAGAACGGCAAAATCTACGTGGGGATGTCGTAGGATATTGACCGGAGATTGGCGGAACACAATTCTGGCAAGTCAAAATTTACTTCTGGTCACCTTCCCTGGAAGTTGATTTACTCAGAAGCATGTAATACGAGCATCGAAGCCCGATCAAGGGAAAAATATTTTAAGTCTGCTGCTGGTAAAAAGCGCTTGTAAAAATAATGGCGGCCGGTTCCCTGCCCGACTGACATCGGTCAGGCGGGGATTCCGGCCTTAGGTACAGAATGGGAAAACCCGACTTCGCGGTCGGGTTTTCTGTTTTAAAATCTGCCTCAAAGCCCTTTAAAGCCAAGATTACCTCGTTCTCACGGGCGGTTCGACACTCTCCATTTTCGATGATCAGATTTTCAGGGAAAATTGAACCAATGAGTTTCTTGCTTGCTTATGAGGTTTGCATTTTCATAATAAAATCTAAGATTCTGAATCAGGTTCACACCGAAGTTTAGGTACTTATCGTGATTCGTTTCAGTAACGGAAATTTGGTCAGGCTCTTAAACAAAATTAAAAAGGAGATGTACTGGTGGTAACAGAACTGTCACGCCTCGGTTGCAACCTCATGCAAATCATGAAAATCCTGCACGATTGTATGGAGAAAGATATTATGGTTTATACCATTAAAGAACACTATGAGATGGGCAACAACATCAACTCAAAAGTGTTAGCATTTGATTTTGGTTTATCGGCAGAGATAGAACGCAACCTTATTTCACAGCACACCAAAGAAGCACGGGCACGCAAAAAGCAGAAGTCATAATTCTGGGTTGGCCTATAAATTACGGAAGGAGATTCTTGTCAAATTTGTATCTTTTCACCACAACTAAAAACGGATTGGTAAGCTTTGGGCTGAATACCTCAGGAAAATGAATGAAACTCAAACTATAGAATATAAATCCTCCTGGCATGATGACCATTTAAAATGGGTATGCGGTTTTGCCAATGCTACCGGAGGAACAATCTTTATTGGCAAGAACGATAAAGGGGAGGTAGTTGGGGTTTCTGACCATAAGAAGCTGATGGATGATATTCCAAGTAAGGTCAAAAGTCATTTAGGAATAATTGCTGAAGTGAATCTTCATAGTGAAAAAGGGAAATACTTCATTGAAATTATAACCCCACCATACACCGTAGCTGTTTCATTAAGAGGTCGATATTACCAACGAAGTGGAAGCACCAATACCGAATTGATCGGAACTGCGTTGACCGATTTCCTCTTAAGGAAGTCCGGCCAGACCTGGGACGAGATTATTGAGTCCCGCGCCACTATTGAGGACATTGATCAAAAGTCAGTTGATNCTTTTTTAGAAGCTGCTGAGAAGTCTGGCCGCATGCCAGAGGTGAAGGGGTTGAGCCCAATGGAATTATTGGAGAAATTACGTGTGGCCGATGGTGGTAAACTAAAACGTGCTGCGCTCATACTATTTAGCAAAGACCCTGGGAGATTTTACCCAAACCTAACAGTAAAGATGGGTAGGTTTGGTAAGACTGATGATGATTTGAAATTTCAGGAAATTGAAGAAGGTAATTTGATACAACTTCTTCAGGAAGTACCTAAACAACTCGGACACAAGTTTCTGGTTAAAAACATAAGCTTTGAAGGATTATTGAGGATCGAAAAGGGTGAATATCCAGAAGCAGCTTTACGCGAAATGTTGTTGAATGCCTTGGTTCACCGGAACTATATGGGAGCTATGATCCAGATCAGAATCTATGATAATAAATTGAGTATCTGGAATGAAGGTACGTTACCTCAGGGGATGACCTTTGCCGACTTAAAGGAANATCATCCATCAAAACCAAGAAACCCGATTATTGCAGATGTCTGTTTCAAGGGTGGTTACATTGATGCATGGGGACGCGGAACTTTAAAGATTATAACTGCATGCAAGGAGGCCGAACTTCCTGAACCCGAAATGAAGGAAGAATTTGGAGGAGTTATGATAACTCTTTTTAAAGACCGTTATACCGAAGAGCAGTTGAGAAAAATGGGATTGAATGAACGGCAGGTGAAAGCAGTGTTGTATGTAGTTGAAAATGGAAGTATTACCAACTCGCAGTACCAGCAGTTAAACGCGGTCGGAAAAACTGTTGCTACCGAAGAACTTCAGGAATTGATCGGGAAAACGGTCTTGAAACAAACAGGCTCAAAAGGCAGGNGGAGTAAGTACGAATTGGAAAAGTAATTGGCCGCGAATTGGCCGAATTGGCCGGAGAATTGGCTTCAATGGGCTGACAATCGGCTTATACATAGACTCATGATGGCTGGAAATGGCCGTTAATTGGCCGGATTGGCCTCGGAAGGCCACTAATTGTCATCTACAATAAGCCTTAATGGGCTCAGGGTGGGCTCATAATTGGGTTAAATCCTTACTCTCAATTTCCTCCCAACTTTCTGACCATCGGAGGTACAATAGTCCAGTTCAAACGCTGGACTTTTTGTTTATGTGGTATGTCTATGTTTTGAAGAGCCAAAAGAACGGCAAAATCTATGGGGGATGTCGCAGGATATTGACCGGAGATTGGCGGAACACAATTCTGGCAAGTCAAAATTTACTTCTGGCCCCATTACGCATCACCTACTTCTTCAAATCCTTATACGAAATCACNTGAATGCCTTTCTTTTGNATTAACTCTTTGATTTTTGGATCTGTCCAAAGTGAGGTAACACCTTGCCGGTCGGTAGCAACGTCTTCATAACCGATGTGATGGATAGCCCGGAGTTCAGGAGAATCGAATCCCGGATGTTCACCAAAAATGTAGGTCTTCCCGGGCTCCAGCGAATGGAGCATGTTGATAAAGCTTTCTGTTTTCTCTGCCAGGGTGCCGTGCGCTCCTTTATATCCAACGTAAGTCACATCATAGTCTTGCGGATCAATATCTATGTTATATTCTTTCGTAAGTTTTTTCACAAGCAAATCAACCGAATCGCTGAAGTCAGTACATCCCATATGGCCGGTAACGTGACTGATGCGCGGAATTTTNTTAAGNGCGAGCTCAATCTGCGCGCGAAATTCTTTNTCTATATCGGCCAAAGTCCATTTGTTGTCTTTAATGGCCCGNGCCGGGTAATTTTTGTTTGGCCAGATCATTGGATAAAAATAGCCATCTGGATCTTTGAGGCTCGGACAATCGCTCAGGGGTCTCCATTTAACATTATCCCACTCACTTGTAATAGCCAGGTGTATTCCTACATCTACATTCGGATTTTCCGCCAGCATCTTCACTGCTTCCGGAAACCACGGTGAAGGAACAATCACTTCAATGGATGTTTCGATTCCTTCTTTATAGCATTTGATCAGCGCTTCATTTCCTGAATGAGAAAAACCCATGTCATCGCCACGTACAATTAACCGAATTGGCTTTTGCTGCGCATTACAACCGGCCAGGATCAGAAGAATGAAGGCAAGCGTTTTGAAAAATTATTCATCACGTTTATAGTTTAAATCATTGAATTGCATTTCTATGAAAAATATTGTCTATACCTTCTTTAACTTCAGGCCGTTGCTATCATTTTTCATGCACCTGCTTTTACTTTTTCAAAATCGGATTCTGCATCAGAATCCGAGTCGGATGCATAAATCAAACGATGCTGGTAGCAAATAAAAAGTTTCTGATTTTTCTCTATCCTGTATTGTCAGGTATTGCAGGTGTGGAATGCGTGCCGCCAAATCAACAGCCATATTCGGTTCAGCGTTGTTAATTTAATAAAAGATTGTAAGGCGGGCACTTTTTGATAAAAATTATCGGCACAAGTTATTTTTCTTGTGCTGTATAATAATTCTCTTTACCATCGTATTGTATTTCTCACCTGCCTATGACTACTCAAAAAGAATCGCGGCTGCTTTCTCTTGATTTTATGCGAGGCCTTATTATGGTGCTGCTGATGCTGGAAAGCACGCGCCTTTACGATCATCTTTTTGAATTGACAGAGGGTTCATTCCTGNGGCGGCTTTTTCTTCAGTTCTTTCATCATCCCTGGAACGGCCTGCGGTTTTGGGATTTAATTCAGCCGGGCTTTATGTTTATTGCAGGAACAGCAATGGCTTATTCCTTAACAAGACAACAGGCCCAGGGAAAAAGTTGGAACGATTCTTTTAAAAAGGCGCTGAAAAGATCTGGCTGGTTATTCTTTTGGGGTGTACTCGATTATGCTGTTCGTCCCGGAGGGCTTTCATTTGAGTTATGGGATGTGCTAACGCAGTTGTCGTTTACAATGCTGGTAGCTNTTTTGATTTTCAACTGGTCTTTTACCGCGCAGATTTCAATCAGCATGGGGCTATTGGTGCTTACCGAAATTCTTTATCGGTTTACGAATGTACCGGGTTTCGATCAACCCTTTACCGATCAGCACAACTTCGGAAATTATGTGGATTTGTTGTTGATGAACAAAATTAATGGTGGCGGTTGGGTAGCGATTAATTGTATTCCTACGGCTGCCCATACCATATGGGGCGCCCTGGCCGGAAAGCTTTTGTTATCTTCANAAAAAGATATTGAAAAAGTAAAATGGTTAATCATTTTTGGGGTAGTAGGGTTGGTTGCCGGTTATACCATGAACGTTACCATAACACCCATCATCAAACGCATTGCCACAAGCTCGTTCACGCTTGTATCAGGCGGGTGGTGTTTACTTGCTTTGGGATTGCTGTATGGGTGGATCGATGTACGGAATCATAAGCGCTACTTATTCTTTNTTGTGGTGGTGGGAATGAATTCTATTTTCATTTATCTTTNNTTTGAAATTGTAGGCAATCGCTGGTTCAATGAATACATTGGTGCCATTTCAAATGGCTTGATGGGGATGATGAGTNTTCCCGTAGGATTGATGGGGGTTATTACCTCATTAATCCTATTTGCATTAGAGTGGTCTCTGTGTTGGTTCCTCTACAAGAAAAATATTTTTAAGTTATAGTTCCATTCGCACACAATTGCCCATTAATTCCTTGGGCGTTGTTTTATATCCGCCTGGTACAGCGAAGCCATGTAATTGCAGGATAGTGATGCGATCATTTATGCTCACCTTCGATGTCTATGAAATAAAGCAAAACCGAATAGTATGCTGAATAGCAACCAATGCGTTTAGGTAGTTGCTTGTTTAGTTTGGGCTCTGGAAACGGAGCCCTTTTTCAAAATACTTCCGGCTGCGCATAATTCACAGAAACAAGTAACAACTCTCATTGAACCCTCTTTAAGAATGAATGTAAAGATTCTTTACGTGATCCTTTTTCTTGCACCGGTTTCCGGGCTGTGTCAGTCAACAATAGATAAGATAGGAATTGGTCTTGAACACATTGGTGGTTTCGGTATGGAATTTACTGATGCATCGAAAACAATGCGTCCCTTTGAAGGAACTTCACTCGATGAAAACGGATACCCACAGAGCGATTTTCGTACCGTGGTTNTTGATGCGCGGCCATGTTGTCCCTGGCTGGGTTCGGTTGATGACNCGGATGCATTTGTTCCCGCGCTCATGGCAGGAACATACAAATTATCTTTTAACGGTCAGGCAACCATTACAAGCATTGGCGATCCTGTACTGATTCAGAACAAGAAATATGATGCAACAACAAATCTTACCACAGTGGATGTTGTAGTTCAAAAAGGTAACTGGTTGGTATATCTGGCCTTTGCAAATACGAAACGTACGGAAGCAAGCGCAACCAATACGGGTGTAACCAACCTCCGGTTGTTAAGGCCGGGTTATCACAACCGCCCTGGCAATTTATTCAGGCAGGAATTCATTAATGCGGTTTCACATTTTCCTGTAATCCGGTTTATGGATTTTGTCGATACGAATAATACGAATCCTGATTTTCCCGGTGTTACCGAATGGACAGATCGTGTGTTGCCTTCGCATGCGCGGTTGCGTGGCGCCCCGTGGGAATACGTGATTGAGCTTGCAAACATTACCCAANAAGATATCTGGATAAATATTCCGGTAGCAGCAACCGACAGTTATGTGCAAAGCCTTGCACACCTGTTGAAGGACAATCTTCACCAGGATGCGGTTATCTATTTTGAATACAGTAACGAAGTGTGGAACCCCGGATTCACCCAATACGATTACAATTTAGCTGGGGCAAAAGCAGAAATACAAACAGAAATAGATGGCGGGGCCGCTACCACCCTTAATGATGACGCAGGCCAATGCGATCGCAACGATGAGACCCTCTGGGGTGGTAGGCGGTATGTTAAGCGAATGAAAGAGATCGGAGATATTTTTATTGAAACGTTCAGCCCTGGAAGCAGGGGTTCATTTGAAACAAAAATTCGTCCGGTATTTTCGTGGCAGATTGGCGGGTGGATACCGTATTACAGTTGCGTTCTTACCTGGTTTGAAAATGTTTATGGAGGCGGAAGTGTGAAAGAACACTTTTACGGGCTGGCAGGTGCGGCTTATGTAAATGCAGAGNGAGCAGCGGCCAATGCCACACCGGCACAACTTCTTGCTACAATGATTTCAAACAGCGAAGCAGGGCGTGGANAANAAAGAGATACACCAACCTCATGGACAACCGGTGAAGGGAAAATTGGCCTGGCCGAGATCGCGGATATTTTTCAGGTTAAAGTGCTTCAATATGAAACAGGACCAGACAACGGTGGGNGAAGTGCTACCAACGTACGCAACCGGATAAAGGCGAACCGCGCACCGGGTATGAAGGATCTGTTGCTTCATGATCTCGGAACCAATTGGTTCGATGATAATCTCATACACGGAGACCTGGCCATGTACTTTGTTCTCTGCAGCAGCTATACGCGTTATGGAAGCTGGNGAGCCACCGAAGAGTTGGAGAACATGCATACTCCAAAACTTAAAGCTATTTATGAACTGGCGGGTATTGTAGAAGATAATGAGGGACCAACGTTTCCGNGAAATGTATCGGCCACCATGAGTGGAACAGATGCGATTCTTACCTGGACGGAAGCAACCGATAACGTAGCCGTTACGCATTACAGAATTTCGGATAATACCGGTGCGCTGGCAACCGTACTTGCATCAGAAGCATTAACCGTAACGCTTGCCGACTATCCCGCTGCTAACCTGGGCAACCTGCAGGTTACAGCCGTTGATGCACAAAACAATGTATCGGGATTCAACAGTGTTACAACAGGCATTGGCGAAGATCAGTCAAACAATGTCCTTTCGGTTTTTCCAAATCCATTTTCAGATAGTGTTACCGTTATGTTTAATCGGGGCGGACACATTGTGATTACCGACCTGCTTGGCCAGGAGGTGTTCAGAAAGCATGTGGGGGAATCAGCAGGGAGGATAGTACTGCCTTTGCAACACCTGCCCAATGGGGTATTTTATATTGAAATGATATATGATGGGGGCAGGTCCGTAGCGAGGAGGATCGTAAAACGATGAATTTTGATGCTTATCCATATAGTTTTTGAGTGATTTTATGATTGAAAAGCATGGCTACCATGTAATTGCAGGATAGCAAAGCGAGCGTTTATACCCACTTTTAGGTATTGGGAAAAAGTATGGAACCAAATCAACCTTCTATGAAAAAGTATTTACTGTTAGGGTGCTGTCTGTTTTTGACAGCGACATTGTATGGCCAACAACGCGCTGTTATGGGTAAAGTAACGGATGCTTCTGATGGCTCATCCTTGCCGNGGGTATCTGTTCTGGTAAAGGGCACAACCCGAGGCACGGCAACGGATGCCACCGGTGGGTATTCAATTGAAGCCGCTTCTGGCGATGTATTAATTNTTTCTTTCATTGGATTTGAAACGCAGGAAGTCGAAGTAGGAGAACGCACTACTATCAATGTGGCTTTATCCACATCCGTTCGGCAACTGGGCGAAATTGTTGTTATCGGTTATGGAGAGCGTGAANAANAGGACCTCACCGGAGCGATTTCCACTATGGATAGTGAGGAGATTACTAAAACCGTTAATATGACACCTGAGTTGGCCATGCAGGGTAGAATGGCGGGCGTGTTTGTAGGAACACCAAGTGGAAATCCGTTTGACAGGCCAAACATTCAAATCAGGNGGNTTGCCACATGGGGTTATTCGCAGCCTCTTTATGTAATAGATGGTATTCCAATTATTGAAGGTGGAGCGGCCAGTTCCTGGGCAGGTCATCAGGATATTCGTTCCCCTGTTAATATTATGGCAACAATTAACCCTAATGATATTGAATCAATTTCTGTTTTAAAAGACGCATCGGCAGCTGCGATCTATGGAGTAAGGGCATCGAACGGGGTAATCCTTATCACTACGAAACGAGGAAAGAAAGGGGCACCAAAAATTGAATTCAATGCACAACGCGGTTTCCAGAACGTACCTAAACAATATGATGTGCTAAACACAGCAGATTATACTGCATTGTATCGGGAAGCCTATGCAAACAATCCGGACGAAGTTGCGAACCTTCCTGCAGAATTTAACCCTTCAGATCCTGCTTACCTCGGCAACAGCCAGACCTATGATTGGCAAAGTCCGTTGTTGAACAAAGGTGCGATAATAGAAGACTACAGTGTGCGCGTGTCTGGTGGGGGCGATAACACCAATTATTTTGTTTCTGGTGGATACGGACGTACGCAAGGTTCAATAATTGCGAATTACCTGGAGCGACTCACACTGGCTTCCAATGTAACCAGCAAGATTGGCAAATACATCGAAGCGGGCATGAACGTGCGCCTTGGCTACAACAACGCAGTGGATAACGCACCGGGCACTCTTACCTATGCAGCCGAGGCCCCTCCGTGGCAGCCTATTTATGATGCGAATGATGTATCGGGATATGCGCCATCGGTAGTGGCACAGTTTGTTGAAAATCCGGATTTCGATCTTGATTTGGTTAACCCAGGCCCTCGTTACAACTTTGATGGAGATCCCCAATTCTTGTGGNGGCCTTCAACCCGCAGCAACATTTTTGCAAGCCTGAATTACGGTGATCGGAGGTTTAACCTGTTCCGAACATTTGGAAATATCTATTTGCAAATAGAGCCTATAAAAGGATTGAAAATCAAAGGATCTGTAAATGGAGACTATTACTTCAACATTCGAAAGGATTGGGGCGAGTATGCAGGGTATCGCTTTTCGCAAACACCGGGCAATCCATATTCCGGGCACGATGGTACAGCAAAAGGATCCTTTGGGGAAAGACAAAGCAGGAACCTCAACCTGATGTCTGACATTACAATTAACTATAACAAGGCTTTTGGTGATCACAGTATCGATGTACTTCTGAGCGCAATGACCCAGGAAACAACCTGGAAATATACCGATGCCCGTACGGGACAAGTAGATTATACGGATCCGGATTTACGTAATGTGGGAAACAATCCTCCTTTTAACGGTACGTTTACCGGAAGAATACCACAGGCATTACAGGGTTACCTGGCTCGCGCTAGCTATAAGTACAAGGACCGGTATTATCTTGATGCAACCGTACGAAGAGATGGTGCTTCTGCGTTTGCTCCTGATTTCCGATGGGGAACTTTCCCGTCATTTGCGGCTGCATGGCGCATCAGCGGTGAGGATTTCTTTCAGCCACTAAAAGGAAATATTATAGATGATTTGAAGATAAGAGGAGGCTGGGGCGAACTTGGGAACAAGGAAACAACACAAGGATTTGCTTATCTGTCAAGTGTAGAAGGTCAACCTGATTATGCACTGGGCTCTGGTAACGGTAACCCATTTGGTACGCAACTAGGAGGAATCAGACTTCCTAATTTCCCGAACTTTGAACTGTCGTGGGAGCGTGTTCAAACAACAAATATTGGATTCGATGCGATCCTGTTTAAGAACCATGTTACCTTCACGGCCGAGTATTATAATCGATACACAAAAGGAATTATTCAAAGTGTTTCCCTGCCACCAAACTCCGGAATCGAATCAGCCACTGATTTGAATATTGGAAATGTCAAGAACAATGGCGTTGAGATTCAGCTTGGTTACAATAATACGTTCGGAAAGATTGGATTCAATGTTTCAGGTAATATCACTACCGTTAAGAACCGCGTGGAAACCATGTTCCGGGGCACACCCATTGGCGGAGAATATGGCAGAATTCAGGAAGGTTACCCCATCGGATACCTGTGGGGTTATAGAGTAGGAGGTGTGTTCCAGTCAGCCAGCGAGATTGCGAATTGGAAAGCAATTTATGAAGATCGCGTAGGAACAAATGATCAGCAACCAGGCGATATGTACTTTGCCGACCTGGGAAGTACGCCTGAGCAGGGTCAGTTTNTTAATCCCAGACCTGATAGCATCATAAATAGCAACGACCGCACGTATTTGGGAAAAACAATTGCCGGATTTTATTATGGTCTTAACCTGGGACTAACGTATCAGAATTTCGATTTGTCAATCTTCTTTCAGGGAGTTGGAGACATCCAGAAGTATAACGATGCGCGCGCGGGTGGTGAAGCCATGTCCAGCACCGGGGTAAATCAATGGGCATCAACGCTGGGAAGATGGACAACTGAAAATCCTTCTTCTACCATGCCTCGAGCCGTTAGAAGCGATCCGAACGAAAACAACCGTTTTTCAAGCCGGTTTGTTGAAAACGCGAGTTTCATGAGACTGAAAAACGTTCAGTTAGGGTATTCGTTGCCCTCAAATTTGCTAGCAAAAACAAAGGCTGTTCAGCAACTAAGGGTATTCGTAAGCGGAACCAACCTGGCCACATTCACAAGCTGGAAGGGTATCGATCCTGAAAATGATTTTGTTCCTCCATTGAGACAATTCTTGTTTGGAATTAATGCAACATTTTAATGAAGACAACTATGAACACAAAACGAATATTAACATTGCTGCTATTCAGCTTTCTTGCATTCAATTCATGCGATGAGTCGAAGTTGGATATTCAACCCGGTGGTCCTACGGAAGAGTCTTACTTCACTNCGGAAATTGAATTTACCCGGGCGGTATATGGAATATACGCCAAACTCTCAGATTTTTATTGGTATAATGCCGACCAAAATGCGTGCGTAATTCCTGTGGTTTATCTACCAGGCGATGACATCACAACGGGTGGTCAGGATGCGTTCGAGATCTTTTCAAACATCAATCCTTCCAGTGGCCGTATCAGCTATTTTTATGGAACGGCCTATCAGGNNCTCATTGCACGCGCTAACGTGGTGCTGCAAAAGATTGCGGCTGTGGAAGATGGGATTTATGTTACCNCCGGCCTGAAAGATTATCATCATGGTGAGGCCCTTTTCTTAAGGGCTTTTGGATATTACCAATTGTGGAATGTCTATGGCACCGCACCGCTGGTTACCGAAAGGGTGTTGTCTCTGGATCAAACAACACCATCAAATTCTTCGGGAACACAATTACTCGATCAGGCAATCATAGACCTGGCCGAAGCGGCAACCCTTCTTCCTGCCACATGGGATAACGCGAACCGCGGTCGGGTTACGAAGAATTCCGCTAACGGAATGTTAGGCAAGTGCCTCCGGGCCACCGTTGCCGGAAATAATGCAGACTATCAAGCTGCTGTTACAGCGTTCAACAATATCACCGGTGTAAGTTTAGTGCCGGCCTATGATGATAATTTTGCTGCTGATACAGAGAACAATGCAGAATCGTTATTTGAATATCAGGCCACACAGGCTTTTGCGTTTGATAACGTTTGGTTACCCAATGATTTTGATAACGCAATCGGATCGATGTCAGTATTCTGGGGCTATTACAGCGATGCGTGGAATCTTNTTGGTAAGGCAAAGTTTACAGCTACTCAAAAACTTGTCGATCTGTTTGATCCGGCTGACCCACGCCTTGATCTTTCCCTCGATGCAAGCACAAAGGATTTTAAGAAATACGTAACACGAGATGTTCTTAACCAGCCTGGCGCTGCCTCCGTGAACAATCCGCGCATTCTTCGCTATGCAGACGTGTTATTGTTAAAAGCAGAAGCACTCAATGAATCGNGGGGTTCTACCACCGATGCAATCAATCTCATCAACCAGGTGCGCGCGCGCCAGNGGGCTGGAGCCTCGCCTGCGGATTTATCAACCGCGCAAACCGACCGCAACATTATTCGCCAGTGGATTATGGATGAAAGGTTGATGGAACTGGCTGGAGAAGGACAACGTTGGTTTGACTTGAGACGTTGGCATATGGGAGGAATGATTACACTGAACAACGCCTTCTTTAGTTCAGACCTGCCGGGCGCCATGGGCTTTGTTGCCGACCGGCATATTAATTTTCCGATTCCCACATCGGAAACTGATGTGAACCCGAATATCGTTCAGAATAACGGTTATTAATTTAGGGTAATTGTTGTTTAAAGAGGCTCTGGAAACAGAGCCTTTTTTATTTCAAACCCTGCATAAGTTTTCAGAGTAAGGAATAGTGTGCGCTAAGGAAATGCTCCATTTGCATTTTTACATTTTTAACAAACGCGGCAAAGTACGGGATAGTTTTAAGGTATTTTATTGCCTTCTTGGATGCATGTAAAACTTTATTTTCGATTATGAGATTAATTGCCAGGTTATCCGGTTTGTTCCTTTTTATCTTTTGTATGGATGTGTATGTAAAGGCACAGACACCAGCACCTCCGGAAGAGGATATCAGCGATGGTTTCAAAAACCCACCGGTTACTGCCAGACCAAAAGCGTTATGGCCCTGGGTTAATGGCAACTTCAGTTTGTCGCGTATTACCCACGAACTGGAAGAAGCAAAAACAAAAGGCATGGGTGGATTTGATATTTGGGATGTTGGAACATCAGTTAACCCCGGAAACATAGTACCGGCTGGTCCGCCTTTTCTTGGTGATGAATCACTGGATGGAATTGCACATGCTATACGGGAAGCCGGCCGGCTGGGATTGGAACTTGGATTGATTAGTTCAAGCAGTTGGAATGCCGGTGGTTCCTGGATCAAACCGGAATTTGGCGCGATGGGTTTATTCAAGCGCGATACAATTGTAGATGGCCCAATACTTTTTAAGGGTCGGATACCGTTTCCGGAAATCCCCGATAACTATGGGAGCCGAAAAACCCTGGTTGCCCGCCAGGCAGATGGACTACCTGTTTTCTATAAAGAAGTGGCTTACGTAGCGCACCCGATTCGTGGCGATTCAAGTTTTAAGAAAGAAGAAATTTTGTTTTTGGAANAAAATCCGGCAGATAAGGAAGACCTGACACTCAACATTCCAAAAGGGCGTTGGAGAATTGTGCGTTATGTGTGCGCACCAACCGGTCAGCCACTCATGGTCCCCAGCCCGAAATCGAATGGGTTAATGTTGGATCACTTTAGTGCAGCAGCGCAAGAAGCCAATATGGCCTACATCATTGGAAGATTAAAATCGAAATTTGGTTCACTGAATCAAACCGCATTGAAGTACTTGTATGAAGATAGTTATGAAGTAAATACAGCAGTGTGGACACCAGACCTGCCAGCATTCTTTGAAGAAAAAACCGGCTATGACCTCCGGAAATACCTGCCTGCTTTGGATGGATTTACCATTCAATCGGAAGAATTCACTTCGCGATTCAGGTTTGACTTCGATAAAGTGCTATCCGACCTTATCATTGAGAACCACTATGCGAAGGGCCGGGAAATTTGTGAACGTGAGGGAATTGGATTTTATGCCGAGGCCGGAGGCNCCGGTAAACCCATTCATAATGTACCATTTGAAGATTTAAAAGCACTCGGAGNNGCTCTGACTGTTCCGCGGGGCGAATTTTGGAACAAGCATCCTCAATTAGAAAAACTGCAAATTGTTAAAGGCATAGCCAGTGCGGCCCACATCTACAATCAAAAAGCGGTGGAGGCAGAGGCATTCACCAGTGTGTGGTTATGGCAGGAAGGTCCAGGTGCGTTAAAACCACTGGCAGATCGGGCTATGTGCGAAGGGCTCAATCGTTTTGTGTACCACACGTTTCCACATACCACCNCCGAGGCGGGTTCGCCCGGATGGATTTATAATTTTGGAACGTTGATAAATACCACCAATGGTTGGTGGCCTAAATCGGAAGGATTTCACCACTATCTCGCCCGGTGTAGTTACATCCTGCAACAGGGAAATTTTAAGGGCGATGTAGCTNTTTACTACGGAGATGAAGCACCAAAGTTTGTAGCACCAAAACATATTCCGGCTGCCTTAGGCAAGGGCTATGATTATGATGTTGTAAATACAGACGTAATTTTAAACAAGATGAAGGTGGAGAATGGCAAGATCGTTTTGCCACATGGCCAGTCCTATGAAGTACTTGTACTTCCGGATGATGACCGGATAAATCCGGAAGTGCTGAAANAGATTGAACAAATGGTAAGCATGGGAGCAACGGTGGTGGGTAAGCGACCTGCCCGGTCATACTCCTTGTCTGATTTTGGTCAGCAGGATAAAGAGGTAAAAGATATTGCAGGAAAGATGTGGAGCCGTTCCGGAGTGGAANAGAAATATGGCAAGGGTAAGATGGTGTGGGGTAAATCTGTGCGAACGGTCTTACTTGAANAAGGGATTCAACCGGATGTACAGGTTAAGAGTAAAGTAAGTCACGACTCGCTGGACTTTATTCATCGCTATACGGAAAGCATGGATTTTTATTTTATCCAAAATGTTTCTGCAAAGGACTTTATAGGTACCGCCACGTTTCGCATAGGCCATCGCCAGCCGGAGTGGTGGAACCCGGTAAACGGAAACACTTCAAAGATTCAGGTGTTTCAGGAAGAGAATGGAAGCACAACCATACCGCTATATTTAAAAGGCAACGAATCGTTATTTGTTGTGTTTAGAAAAACGGATGCTGATCGGTCCCTTTCGGCAATGGATAATCTATACAATACATCCTACGGAACTCGGAATCTTTCCGAAGGCGAGGCGCTTACTATATCTACACCCTGGAAGGTTCGGTTTGAACACACGGGAAATACACCAACCGAAATGAATATGCCGGAGTTGAAATCGTGGCACACGTCATCGCACGAAGCGATCCGGTATTTCTCAGGAGCTGCAGCATACAATAACCGGTTTACAATAACGAAGGAGCAACTGCAATCCCGTAATACCATTTTATTGGAATTGAATGACGTGATTGAGGTAGCAGATGTTTTTCTGAATGGTGAGAAGCTGGGAAATCATTGGCACAGAAGCCAGGTGTTTGATATTACCAGAAATGTAAAGGAGGGTGACAATCTGTTAACGATAGAGGTGGTGAACAGTATCAACAACGCACTTATTGGTGATGCGAAGCGGCCGGAACAATTTCGGGTTTACAAAAGCAATATCTCAAAACTTCCGAATGCGTGGAGCACACCCTTTGCTGAAGCTTCGCTTCTTAAGGCCGGCCTGATCGGCGNNGTTGTAATCAAAATTGTAAAGAGAAGTGAAGTAACTTTTAGGTTTAGGCTGCTGGTTTTGATGAAATTGAATATCAGTTGCCTTTATTGAATCAATGGTTCAGTGTTCAGGGAAGCGGGAGAGGCTGCAGCGAAAAGTATGTCAGGCTATCATTGTTATTTCCGATGATGTAGCCTTTTCCGGCAGCGGTGCGTAAGGGTTTAATGTAACGGGCATCCCTTTCCACCAGAAATCCGCTGTGTGATGCTTCCAGATTTTTCCAACCCAATGCCCCATCGTTCAAAAGGATTGTGCCCAGGGATGCATCGTATGCGCCAAACATGGTTTCCTGCGAATAATTGTTGCCAACCAGCAACAGATCCACAAGGTGGTCGCCATTAATGTCTTCAACTAAAATATCATTGATCGTTGAAACTTGCGCGATTTGCGGAAGATCTATTTTNTTAAATTGTTGCCCGGCTTCGTTAATTAAAACACAGGATGCAAGAGAAAAGGCTTCATATACTTTGGCATCTTCCAATTCTTCAGGCTTAAAGGCTTTATTGAAGGGNGTGGAGGCATACGTCTTAAAGGATTGGAATCGGAGTTTCATTCCAGGAATCTGATCGATTAACACCAGGCGGTTATGTACTATAAATCGTTCCTTTTCCTGGTTGTTGTAATACGTAACAATGGGGTCGATAAATCCGTTTTTGTCAAAGTCTTTGGCATACAATTGCACGGGATTTTCCAGCGTGGGTTGGAAAAANGAATTTTTGCCCGTGTTGCCAGCGACAATGTCCATAAATCCGTCTCCATTCAGATCAGCCACTTTCAGACAGTTCCACCAACCATTGGTATTTTTNAATCCCATTTCGAGCGTAACCTCTTTAAATGTTGCACCATCGTTTTTAAAAACCCGGATCGGCATCCATTCTCCGGCAATCACCAAATCCATTTTNTTATCACCATCAATATCTACCCAACTGGCGGTAGTAACCATACCGGGTGCTTCAAGCGCAGGGTTCAGGTTTGCGGTTACATCAACGAATGTTCCGTTGTTGTTCTGAAGGATGTAACTTCTTGTAATAGCAGGATACTTTCCGGCCTGATACCTTCCGCCAACAAANAGATCAAGGTCGCCATCGTTGTCGTAATCCGCGCGCTCCACGCAAGAAGCGGGTACAGTTATTTTGGGCAGTGTTGTAGAAGTTGTGAATTTTCCCTTGCCGTTATTCAGATAGAGTAGATGAACAGCCGCACTGTCTGAACTGGTATGACAACTTCCNCCNACGTACAAGTCCAGGTCTCCATCATTGTCAACATCCAGGAAAGCGGCTGCACCATCTTCGCGTGTCGAATCGGTTGTAATAAACTCCGACATGAAGGTACCGTTAGGTTGCTGAATAAATAACCTGGCTTTCAAACCTTTCTCGCCTCCAACAAAAAAATCATCGAGGTTATCCCCATTCACATCTCCTGCTGCCAGGCAAGGGCCATAACGCGTTAAATCGTGCAACAAGGTTCGTGTGGTTTTCATATCGGAAGTGCTTTTNTCCACGTGTGCATAAGGAGAGGGCTGTCTCACAAAAGAAATCGGTTGCCCCCATTTTTCATGAATCCACCGGGCGGTTGCATCGTGGCGCGTGTAGGTAAGGGTAGTATTGGCCGGAACATTTTTGTAAGTCGCCACGCTGTCGTGCCAAATGATTTGAATAGAGTCGATTGTAGCAACTGTGCCTATACCAAAATGTACATTGTCCATAACCGATGACTGAAATCCCCGAAAGGGTGTTCGTTCAATGAATTGAATATTATCTCCGGTATATACCCGTATTTTTTCATTGAAGGTGTGATCATTTGTGTGAAGCCGGATGTAGTTCGTTTTNTTCGTCTGTTGCTGAGACAGGTTCTCATAAACAATCACTTCCTGGTCAATGTTGTTGGTGATCAGTTCAAGATCTCCATCCATATCCAGGTCAGCATAAACCGCCCCATTTGAAAATGTTGGGATATTAATTCCCCACTCATCGGTTTTATCCTGAAATACAAGGGAACCGTTATTGTGAAAAATGCGATTGGTAAGCTTCACATCTGCCAGGTTTTTGATTTGTTCGTTGAATTTGTTTCTCCGCGTCTCGGGTGTGCCAAAGGGNCCTATCTCTTGTGAACCATAGAAAATAAAATCCAGATCAGTAACATCTTTGCGATAGCCATTGCTAATGAAGAGATCTTTCCACCCATCGTTGTCGAAATCGGCAAATAGCGGAGCCCAANNCCAGTCTGTACTGCTTACACCCGACATAAACGCTATTTCGCTGAACAGAACCCGGCCATCCGCGAACTTGCCTCGGTTCAGTTGCAGTGTATTGCGCATGTATTGGGGCTGGTATCCCATGCTTTGCGACATGTGGAAGTGATCGTAATTTTGACCAGCCGTCATCATCTTCTGGCGTTTGTGCCCCGGTGGAAGCATATCCACAACAGCAATATCCACCAGGCCGTCATTGTTGAAATCGGCCACATCAATGCCCATCCCGTTATGTGTCTGATGCTTCAGATATTCTGCCGCGGCATTTTTAAAGGTACCGTTCTGTTGGTTAATCCAAATGAGATCATTCGACATAAAGTCATTCGATACGTACACATCCGGCCAATGATCGTCATTGAGATCGCATATAGTTACTCCTAATCCATACCCTTCAATCAGAATACCAGCTTCTCTCGAAACATTTGTGAACGTGTTGTTGCCATTGTTGCGATAAAGCCGGTCGGTACTTGGTGCTTCTCCGTTAATTCTTTTAACCCGCAGATTATTCCGGTTAAAAGATTCGAGTGCATTAGTTAAAAGATACAGATCCAGGTCGCCATCCTGGTCGTAATCGAAAAACGCTCCCATCGTACCATAGCCATCATCATCAATGCCATATTCTTTGGCCATCTCCTTAAAGACCGGAACACCATCCACTACTCCTTGATTGATGAAGAGAAGGTCGCGCATATTTTCAGTAGAGGTCTTTCCGGCAACAGCCAGGAATATGTCTGGCCGGCTATCCTGGTTGATGTCAACCACCGAGACTCCTGTAACCCATCGATTGGTAGCAACTCCTGCCTTTATCGTAACATTTTCAAACTGAAGGTTGCCTTTGTTCAGGTAAAGTTGGGATGATACCTGGTTGCCTCCGAAAAATAGATCAGGAAGGCCATCGAGGTTAAAATCACCTACTCCCACGCCACTGCCATTGTAGATGTACTCAAAAGAGAAGGCCCCAGTGTGTCCGATGTAATAATCGTGTTGATAAAATCAACGCCCAATTCATGACCATGCCGAATGGCGAACAATTTTCTTTATCGTTGGACAATTTACACGACACAAGTACAGAACAAATGAGAAGGAGTGAGTAGCTTGTTTTCATGTCTCTAAATTTAATCAGGACAAATTCGGGTACTATCTTGTACTATCCTGTATCCGTCAATCTGTTTTTTAGCAAAAACCTTGTTCAGGGTTGGAGTTTGCCAGTGAAGATAAATATTTTTCAGGGTGAAAGGACGGGGCGCGGATTTTTGTCGCATGGGTCAAAAGTTGGGCAGGAAAGTTTAAGATTAAAGGTTTGTGTACTGCCTTTTTATTTATTTTTATAATCCTTCCAATATAGCAGAAGGTTTGAACTTGGTGAAAGACAAATCGCCACATGATCTGTATATGAAATCAGGAAACAAAAAGTAGTATGATTGTTTATAATGTAGAAAATGACTTGAGTCCGGAAGAATTCAGAGATGTCTTGATAAACTCAACTCTGGCCGAACGAAGACCAGTTGAGGATTTTGAGCGGATAAAACAGATGGTTACAATCGCAAACCTGATTGTTACCGCGCGGGAAAATAAGAAGATTGTTGGTGTTGCCNGGGCGCTGACCGATTTTGCCTTTTGTACCTACCTTTCCGATCTGGCTGTGGATAAGGATTACCAAAATCGTGGAATTGGAAAGGAACTGATCAGGCAAGTTAAACTAAGAACCCCACAAGCTAAACTTATACTTTTATCAGCGCCCAAAGCAGTTAACTATTATCCCAACATAGGAATGCGGAGACATGAGCATTGTTATTATTTGGATGATATTGATGGATTGAAATAGAATTAGAAAAATAGAGTTATTCTAAGCCAATTCCAGTTGAATAGAATTTCATCGTTCTTGAAACGAAGAAATAGCGGTAAATAAGATCAGATAGAATTTCGAACGATAAGCTGGAATGGGTTTTTAATAGCTTCTTGCTTTTTNGTTTGAATCATCCGGGCAGTGGTCTCGCCCATTTTTGCAAAGTCTGTGCTTAGTACCGTAATTCCACCGGCCAGGATTTCTTTAAACGGGGCATCATTGTAAGCGATAATTCCAATATCAGATCCCAACTTCATATTTTTACCATTCGCCTTTTTTATTATCTCCACAAGGTCAACTTCTTCAATAACGATGTAAAGTTCTCCTTTTCCAACACGATGATCACAAGTTTTNTCAATAATCTCCCCNTCAATATTTTCGGCTTCACAAAAATTGATAAATCCTTTCTTAATTCCGCTGCAGTAATAGTTATCGGTAGGAAACACCAGGAACAGCTTNTTATACTTCCTTACTTTATCGAGGCCTGAACATAATGCCTGATGAATGTCCAGTTCGAAATCCTCATAAACGCATCCACAGTCAATATCCGCTTTTCCGAAAGCTTTATTTAGCAGGGTGAGTTGATCTTTTGGAATTTTGTTGAGCAGTTCGGTTACATTAATGGTTTCATCGCGCAAATGAGGCATAATTACAAAATGATCATAACGCCCCAGATTATCCATAATTATTTTCCCCAACGTGCGGCTATCACAGTTGTGTACCTGCAGATCGGTAGAGTATTCGGGCCCGATGGTTTTTACGAAGGAATTATAGATCGCTTTNTTGTGGTCGCTTAGTTTGTTAAACACCAACAAAATCCTTTTNTCTTCATTGCGTTTTAAACTTGAAACATAGAATCCTTTTCCCCGCACNCCGGTAATCATTCCACGTTTNTTCAAAACACGGTAAGCTTTCTCTACGGTATCGCGGGAAAGATAGAATTCTTCACTCGTCTCATTGATAGATGGAATTCGTTCACCATATTTGATCATTCCGATCTCAATGTCTGAAGTAATCGTATCAACGATTTGTTTGTACTTGGGNATTTTTGAATCCTCATTGATTCGTAAAAAACAGTTAAGCATACGCGTTGTTGTTTTGGTTTTTACAATGAGTTAACGAGTCGATTTATGGGCTTTGGGTTATATCACATGTGTTCTTAATCATTTTTATTAAACTGATAAGGTGGTGATTGTAATAAGTCTGCGAAATCACCGTACCATCTTCATTTATTTTGCAATTACAATGTTGTTGCCTGTCGTGTGATGAATACTTAACACACCACCGGTTGATAACTTTTCCCAATACCACCCTTCTGCAACACGATTTTTTTGTTCTGCTATTTTCACCCCGTTTATGGTTACCGATTTAGGTTTCATTTGCATTTTTAGTCTTTCAACAGATGTATTGTCAAACGTGTTATACGAAATCTGAATAGCTGAATACTGAACGGATTGAATCACAGAACTACTTCCCAATAAACGGTCACCATCGGTTACCCATTCCGGCACTGCGTAAAGCCCTTCCAGAAAATGCCGTATGTAGTCGCCATAGCCATCCGAAAACCAGGAACCGGCCCAGGTTGGACCAACCCGCACCACGCCATTGGGATCGGTCATGTAGGTGGCTACATTGAAAAAGTCGTAGGCTTCCTTCTTCCAATAGGGGTCTTTTGTAAAATCATACCATAATGCACAAACCGAAGCATAGCGTGCTGTGTGACTTCCCATCGGTTCATAACACCAGGTTTGTTCTTTAATTGCTTTAAGTCCCTCCGTCCTGAAAGCGGTTGATACAAAATTGAGAAGGTAGGGTACTGTCTTTTTGATATTGGGATCCAGGGTTGGGTTTCTGATCAAATAGCGCGCAGTTTCCATCGGGCTTACCTGGTTGCGGTTTGCCAATCCATGGTCATTCGGTATATCTTCAAAATATCCACTCCAAATTCCTGTTGCTATGGGGCCTGCCTTGGAGTATAACCAATCCCACGCTATTGTTCTGGCTTTGCCATAAGCGGCCACTTTTTGTTCAGCCAGGTTCAGCCGTTTTTGCAGGCGTAATAATTCATCAAACAGCTTAATGGGTTCAATAACATTTGAACAATAATCAGAGATAACTACATCGGTTTGGGCATTTACCCGGAAGGGCCAGGGTGATTTGCCGATCGAAAACTCTTCGGTGGAAGATCCGCGTGGCACCACATCTCGTACATTGGCTGCCAGGGCATCAGCACATTGAATGGCGGCTGCCAGGTACTTATCCTCCAGGGTTACTTCATAAAACCGGAGGTAGGCATATCCCAACTCTCCCACCTTATCGGGTTCAATGCCGTGCAACCCTTCGCCTCGCATATTATCTTTTGCCCACCTTACAGAACCGCGATACACAGTTTCACCCGGATCAGCACTTGCATACGGCACACTTGCCCAGGGCCATGTAGCTGGTGTTGTACCATTCTCAATCTGGTAGTCTAACATCTTCCGAACGATAGAAACGTAAGACATATCACCCGCGTAAACCATATACCCGTTTACAAGGCTGTGTACCATGCCCGCATAGATGCAAGCGGGGTTATTTAACCAATCAGTAGGTGCCTGGCCTTTTGAAAATGCTTCTTCGCCCACCATGTGTGGACCGCTAAAACAACAGGTTAAGTAATACAATGGCATTCCTGTTTTTGGATCAATAGGAGGGGTGTTTTTGATAAATTCAGAAGCAAGTTTAGCTACATGGGCATAGGCGGCACCTGGTATTTCGGGTTTATACCACGCGGCTACTTCTCCCGTTTTGTCAAATATCTTCTTATGTCCTGCAATGGAATCGTTCAAAAGTTTTGACTGGGCAAAGGCATTGCAGCAGATCAAAATAGCTACGACCGTTTTTAAAGAATAGCGCTGCATTTTTAGTTTAACAATAAGTGGTTAGTAGAAAGAGTTCAGACCTGCATTAAACGTAAACAAATATATCAATTTTTGTTTACAATTTATGCGATTTTTGTAATTCATAAAAATCCCATATCCGAAAAACGGGTAGCTCCTGAACGGGACGAATTAATTTTCCTCACAACCATTGAAATTCTTTGATTTGAAGCCGCTTGTTAGAATGGTTCTAAAAAGCAGGTTGCCAGGGAGGCTGCACACTAAAAATTTCCCATAGCAAAAATGGAATTGGTTCCGGATACCAATAAAAGTCAGTTTTCAAATGCAGGAAGGGGAAGCGCAGTGATAAGAAAAATTAGTAGTTCTTACAGCATACAATTCACTTGCTATAAATCAAGTATGGCAGATTCACCACGGGATATGTGTTTGATTAATGCATCTTCTGCTTTGCGGTAGTTTTTGGTTTTCAGCGCAGCTACAATTGCCCTGTGTTCCTTATCGGTAAGTTCGTAATCATTCAGCGTTTCCTGTGTTTCAGTTAGTTTTTGATGAAACAGTGGAATGTGACTTGCAAAATAGGCGTTAAACAATTTNTTGTTTCCACTCAGCTTAATCAGCATTTCATGAAATTTCATGTCCGCTTCGCAGGCACCGTTAAAATATCCACGCTCGATCATGCTGGAAAAATCATCACAAATTTTNTCAAGGCTTTTAATGTTCTCGGTTGTAAGTTTTTTAAGAGACAACCGAATGGCACCCAACTCGAGGACTTCTCGTAGTTCTCTTATTTCCTGTACTTCACCTTTGGTAAGTCCTCTTACGTAAAAGCCTCCTTTTTCGCCCTGCATAACAAGGCTTTCACCCAGCAATCGGGTAAGCGCTTCGCGAATAGCCACCCTGCTTACACCAACATTCTTACTCCAGATATCTTCCTTCAATCTTAAGCCTGGCTTTAACTGGTTTACCAGAATTTTTTCCTGATTTCGTTATATGCTTTAGCGGCTTGCGAATCTGCCTTCATGGTTCATTCCTGTAAAATTTGACAATAAATATAACAAATTGGATTTTCGGTTCACGAACGTCCAATTACTGGTTCTATAAACTCAAGGTCTTTCTGGGTTCTAGGTTTGAGCATTTCGAAATCACATCCTTCATTGGCCTGCAACACATTCGTTTGAAATAATTTAAGATACCCNCTGGTGTATTTGGATGGTACTGATTTCAATAGGGCCCTTCTCTGTTGTATCTCTTCCTGTGAAATGCAGATATCCAGTTTCCGGTTTGGAATATCCAGTGAAATTAGATCATTGTTTCTTACTACGCACAACGGACCACCTACACTTGCTTCCGGTGCCACATGCAAGATCACTGTACCGAAACTGGTGCCGCTCATGCGGGCATCACTGATGCGTACCATATCGCGGATGCCTTTNTTNTGTAAACTAATGGGTATGGGTATCATGCCCCATTCCGGCATGCCGGGCAAACCAACCGGGCCCGCATTCCTTAAAATCAATACGGCATTTGGATCAAACTCNCGGGTAGGGTCTTCTACAATTGCAAGCATCTCTTTATAGTCATCAAAAACTATGGCAGGTCCGGTATGTACGAATAATTCAGGAGACGCTGCGGATGTCTTAATGATCGCACCATCAGGCGCCAGCGATCCGTGCAAGACACAAAGCGAGGGAGCTGCTTTTACCGGGTGGTTGCATGATTTAATGACAGTTCTGTTAACCGTTTTNTTGTGGGAGAGTAATTTTTCAAGAGTCGAGCCCGTATAGGTAATGCTTGAAAGATGAAGATGTTCTTTAAGTTCCTGCATCACGGCAGGAATACCCCCTGCTGCGTGTAAATCATCAATTAAAAATTCACCTCCGGGCTGCACATTGGCAATGCATGGAATTTTNTGTCCTGCTTCCTCAAAACTTTTGGGATAAACAGAAATATTTAAACGCCCGGCCATTGCAGTGAGGTGTAAAATGGCATTTGTTGAACCCCCNAGGGCCATGCATACTTTAATGCCATTTTCAAAAACTTCTTTGGTAAGAATAGTTTGTGGTGTAAGTTTTTCAATAACCATGCTAACAATGCGTCTGCCTGCCTCTTTACTCAGGGCATACCTTTCTTCGCAGGCTACCGGCATTGTACTTAATCCCAGGGGCATTACACCCAGCGCTTCTAACACACCATTCATGGTTGAAGCGGAACCCATCGTATTGCAGGCACCAAATCCGCAACTGAGGCTTTTAACAATAGCATCCCAATCATCTAATGAAATCTTTCCCAATTTCAACTCATCGGAATATTTCCATAAGTCGGTGCCGCTGCCCATGCGTTGACCTTTGAATGTTCCAACTTTNTTGGGACCTGCATTTAATTGTATGAAGGGCAGGTTAGCGCTAATAGCGCCCATCGCAAGTCCGGGCACTGTTTTATCGCAATTGCCTAATAGAATTACTCCATCAAGCGGGTAGGTGCGAAGGTTTTCTTCTACAACCATAGAGAGCAGGTTTCTGTACAGCATCGCGGTGGGCTTCATTAGATCTTCCCCAAGCGAAAATGTCGGGAATTCAACAGGGATGCCTCCTGCTTCGCGGATGCCATCTTTAACATGAGCCGCAATTACATTCAGGCTCATGTTACAGCTATTTAGTTCAGACCATGTATTGGCTATTCCAATCACCGGTTGTCCTGTATAAGCATCCATATCAAATCCTGCTGAACGTAATGCTGATTGATGCAGCGCCCGGACTTCAATGTTGTGGTGTAAGAACCAGTTATGACTTCGCAACTCGGAGTTCATTCTATTCATAGTTTATTGAAGACCACCTACTCTTTTTGCAAAGCGGGTTGAGTTTGCCGGATAGTCTTCTTGTATTCGATAACCGTAATAAGCAATGTGCTAACCAGAACCAATACACCGCCAACAATTGAAATAAACGAGAGTCTTTCCTGTAAAAAAATGGCCGCAATGGGCAAGGCAAAAAAGTAATTAAGAAGTTCGACAAGGCTACCTGGATAGCTTCTAACTTTTAGCGCGACAAAAAAGAGAATCATCGAAAGAAAATTATGAAAGACGGTTAGTAGTATAAGCCCTGTCCAGGTTTGGCGGCTGAATTCCGGAATGCGGGTAAGTATATCTCCTTCATAAAAAACAACCAGCGGCAAAAGTATAGCAAGCAGAAAGATGTAGGTGTAAAAGAGCATTTCCATTTCAGTAAAATCATTTGCAATTTTTTTGCAGAGGGTATTATAGAATGCACTGCCCACCACACCAGAAAATATCAACAGGTTGCCCGCCATAAAGGCCCANTTGGTATTTAGATTATGAATGTCTTTCAAAGAGCAAAANATAACTCCGATGATAGCAATCGCAAAGCACAGCCAGCGCCCGGGTGTCATTTTNTCTCTTAGAAAAATTACGGCTAACAAGGCTGATACGATCGGCAAGGTAAGGCTAATGATACCTGCATTACTGGCAGTAGATAATTGGGTGCCATAGGTCATGAGAATCTGTGCGGGAAACTGCCCGGCAACTGCCAACAATGCAAAAATCCGCAAGTGTTTCCAGGTTTTCTTTTTATGCTTTATGCCTTTTAAGACGAACGGGGTCATAAAAAGGGTGGCAATCAGTACCGGAATAAACACCGTGCTTAAAGCGCCCACCTGATCCTGTACCAGTTTAATACATAAAAATTGCAATGACCACATGAAATTGCAGGCAAGTAAGGCAGACCATGAGACCAGTTTTTTATACATTGTTTTATGACAGGTAGTTACTGCCGGAGCAATTTTCAATATTTTAATCCAATAAACTAAGCAATCATCAAAGATATGAGTAATATTTTTGTAGTCAAAAATTTGCTAAATTTGTAAACAGTTTTTACCTTACTTTATCAACATCACCTATGAAAGAATCCGCGCGTTTTCGGTTTAAAGGCAAGCATGTATTTATTACAGGTGGTGCCCGGNGCATTGGAAGGGAGATTGCCAAACAGTTTGCAGAAGAAGGGGCAAACCTTTCCATTGTGGATGTGAATAAGGAAAACCTGGAGCTAACCGCGGCCCTGTTGAAAGAAAAAACGACCGGGACGCATACTATGTACGAGGCCGATATTACCAACCGCCATCAAATTAAAGGAGTGGTGGACGCTGAAAAGACAGCCCCCATCGACATCCTGATAAACAATGCGGGTATTGCATTTGAAACTCCGTTTCTGGAAATAAGCCCTGCCGAATGGGAGCAAGTGCTGAACGTGAACCTCACCGGCTTCTTTCATGTGTCGCAAATCGTGTGCAGCTACATGGTAAAACGAAAAAGCGGGNTGGTTATTAATATGTCGAGCAAAAACGGGTTGGATGGAGAAGCCGGTTACGCGCACTACAATGCTACAAAAGCCGGAATAATTATGCTTACCAAAACAATGGCTTTGGAGTTTGCGCATGTGGGCATACGGGTAAATGCCGTTTGCCCCGGCTACATCGAAACACCCATGTCGAAAGAGATAGACAGTCCTGAATTTACAAGAGGCTTTGTTGATCGATATATTCCTATGAACCGGCCAGGTGCGGTTGAAGATATAGCACCCGTTNTTCTTTTCCTTGCGGACAGTAGCAGCAGCTTTATTACAGGCCAGGTTATTATCGTAGATGGAGGCCAACTTGCAGGGCAGAAACCCGGGAAAAATTTTATATAAATGTGACCGAACAATGAACAGCGATCAGGCAATAACAAGTTTTGATACAATTAATAAAGAGGCATTTCACTATATAGCAGGGGGCGTAGTTTCTTTAAACAGGAAGGTTTCTCCACCCATTGTATTTAAANAAGCAAAAGGTTGTAAACTCTTCGACATTAACAATAAGGAATACATTGATTATCACGCAGCGTTTGCACCCTATATTCTGGGGCATAATAATGATCAGGTAAATGATGCTGTTCTTTATACCATTAAAGAAAACCATTCCCTTTATGGTACCGGTACCAATTTGCTGGAGATTCAACTCGCAAAAGAGTTGTGCAGCATCATTCCTTCTTTCGACCTGGTGCAATTGACCAACTCAGGCAGTGAGGCCACTGCGCATGCCATCAGGCTCAGCAGGGCATACACCGGCAGGGAGGATATTGTTCTCATGATGGGTGGCTACAATGGCTGGCACAACGATGTGGCCCGTGCGGTAATGCCTTCGCTGGATGTTGTTGGCAAAAGGTTAGCGTTGGGTGAATATCCCTTTATCCCTTCATCCGCAGGCATACCAGCTTCTGTAAAGAGCAAAATTCATTGTATCAATTTTAACGACATCGGCTCACTGGAGTATGTGTTGAAAAAATACCCGGTAGCCTGTGTGCTTACCGAGCCTGTATTGCAAAACATTGGTGTAGTACTTCCTCACAAAGGATATTTACAAACCATGCTAAATCTCTGTGAGCAGTATGGGGCGGTGTGTGTATTTGATGAAGTAAAAACCGGTTTCAGAACTTCTTTGTCGGGGTACCAGGGTACATGTGGTGTAGTGCCGCATTTGTCTGTATTTGGAAAAGCAATAGCCAACGGTTATCCCGTGGGCGTAATAGGAGGCAAAAAAGAAATAATGTCATTGTTTGATGATCCGGATACAAGCCGCAGGGTGTTGATTGCAGGAACCTACAATGCACATCCGTTGAATACGGCAGCAGCGCTTGCTACCATAGGCATTTTANAAAGCCAATCGGTGTATGAGCACCTCGATTCGGTAAGCAAAATCTTGTATGCTGGGTGGAAGCAAATTTTTGCCGAAAAAGGCATGCCGGCTACGGTTACTCATAATGGTTCCGCCTCGGCAGTATATTTCTGTGAAAACCCGCCCGCTGATCTGCATGATATTTTAGAGAATCATGATTTTAATCTTGACTTGAAATATCGCAGGCTGCTCATAGAAAATGGTGTTTATCAAATACCTCTTCCCNTGCAAGCAAAATTCTATAAGCTTCGCACATACTTTAGATGATATTATGAAAACGTTGGAAGTAACACGGAAAGTGGTAAAACAATTGTGAAATTTTTATATAGCATCCGGTAAATAAGAAAACACAGAAAAATGCACTTCGATTTTTATAAAGATTTTTCAGCCAGTCAAAAGATTNATTTTTACCCGGCATGGTTGATCGCCCTGATATTACTTGTTTCGTGCGGCCATGCCGAAAAGGACAACGTGTATAAAGGATTAGACCCATCTCTGGTACAGGCAAAGGCTGATCGTTTATTACCGGATACCGTATATCTTAGTCAAGACTCCACCTTACTTTTTCCTCCGATACGCGTTGATGAAAATGGCAACCTGCTGCCGTGGCCTTCTGCCGACCTGGGCGCTTCCTACGACCAGGTAATCAATGCCGTGTGGACATTTTGGGATAATATGGAAATGGATACAGGGAATGTAAAGTATTACCTGTTGCATCAGGTGTGGAAGGAGCATCATGATTCCAGGGGATTGGGTGGGGATCAACTGATGATGGCGCTCTCCTCGTGGGATCTGTTGTATAACTACACAGGTAACAAACGGGTTCTGGATAATATGCGTTACATGGCAGACTATTACCTGGAGCATGGTATGTCANCTCCGGATGCTGCATGGGCTAATCTTCCGTTTCCTTACAATACAGATATTCATTCCGGTATTTATGACGGGGATATGATTATGGGGAAGGGATACCTTCAACCTGATAAAGCCGGTTCATTCGGATTTGAACTGCTGCATTTATATAAGAAAACAAAGGATGCCCGTTACCTGGAAGCTGCTGTAAAAATTGCCAACACGCTCGCTGCAAAAGTTCAGCCTGGTGATGAAAATAATTCGCCATGGCCATTTAAGGTAAATGCCACTACCGGAGAAGTAGGGAAACTGTTTAACAGCGTAAAAATCAATGCGGAGTACGCANAAAACGGATTACCTGAAATTCTTTCATCAAGCTACACTACCAACTGGACAGGTGCGTTGCGGTTATTCGTGGAATTGCAACAACTGGGAAAGGGGGATTCAACGTCTTACCGTAAAGCTTACCAAACGGTGTTGGAATGGCTAAAGACATATCCCGTTAAAAACAACAAATGGGGTCCATTTTTTGAAGACGTAGATGGCTGGTCAGATACACAGATCAATGCGGTAACCTATGCATTGTTTTTAATGGACTATGAAGATGCTGATCCCGATTGGAAGAATACGGTGCGCGCAATCTTCGAATGGGTACACCAGTCCTTAGACAATACCGAATACATTAAGTATGGAGTTACTACCATTAATGAACAAACCGCATACCGTGTACCGGGCAACAGTCATTCGTCCCGACAAGCAGCCGCGGAATTGCGATATTGGGAAAAAACAGGAGATACTACGGGTATCCGCAACGCAATACGGCAGTTGAGTTGGGCTACCTATATGGTAGATAAAGACGGAAAAAATTGTTACGTGAGAGACGATAACTGGTTAACGGATGGGTATGGTGATTATGTGCGCCATTACCTAAGGGCGATGGCTTCAGCCNCTCAACTGGCACCGTCAAATGCAAATCATCTGTTACGCTCATCTTCTATAATTTCTGAAATCAGCTATGAAGCAAATCGAATCAACTATTTAACCTTTGATGAAAATTCAATTGAAAAGTTTCGATTAACANAAAAGCCGGTAAATATTACCGTAGGGNGAAAAGCGCTGCAACAAACCACTGATCAGGCAGCAACCGGCTGGATATGGGAAAGAATCGAAAATAGCGGTGGTGGTATTTTACAAATTAATAAAGCCACCGGGCAGCAGGTTGAAATTATCCTTTGAGGTATATTTAGCATTATTAGGATGCTAAATCGGTTGTTGTTTTTTCGAAAAAGCCTGATATCAACTATGAAACGACTGTTAATAACCTCTGCGGTATTTGTATATTTTGTTTCCTCACTTTATTCGCAACAAGCCAACTACACCACGGCCAATGCGCATTCGCATAATGACTATGTGCACAAAACTCCTNTTTGGAATGCATGGCAAAATAGTTTTGGTTCTATTGAAGCCGATATCATTTTGGATAACGGGGAACTGCTGGTAGCACACGACCCGATACTACCGNGGCAGCAACGAAGAACTCTCGATTCAATGTACCTATTGCCCCTGCAACAGTGTATTAAAAATAACGCAGGCAAGGTGTATGCAGATTCTTCGCGGTCGCTGCAATTGATGATTGATATTAAAACCGAAGCAACCACTACGTTAAACAAACTCATTGAAAAGCTTAAANAAGATTACCCCTTACTTATTTCAACAGCCACTCTGAGAATTGCTATTTCCGGCAACCGCCCCGATCCATCTACCTATTCTTCCTTTCCTTCATGGTTGTATTTTGATGGTGAATTTCAAAAGAGTTACAGCAAAGAGGCGCTTGAANAAATTGAAATGTTCAGCGACAATTTTAAAAACTATTCATCCTGGAAGGGTACAGGAACTNTTTCGGAGCAGGATAAACAGTTGTTGGTGGCGGCTATANAAAAAGCCCATGCAATGAATAAAAAGGTGCGGTTCTGGAGTGCCCCGGATAACATGGTTGCCTGGAATACCTTTATGTCGCTCGGGGTTGACTATGTGAATACAGATAAAACAATTGAACTGACGGGATTCATAAAACAATGGCCAGACAGAGTGTATGCATCATCAGAAAAATATACCCTGTACCAACCCCAATGGAAGAATGACGGGCAGGATAAACCGGTAAAGAATGTAATTATTTTGATTGGTGATGGTACCGGCCTCGCGCAATGGTATGCAGGGTACACAGCAAATGGCGGAGCGCTGAATGTTTTCAACATGAAAAGTATCGGATTGTCGAAGACCANNGGCTCGTACAACCGCTATATTACCGACTCCGCGCCAGGCGCTACTTCTATTTCATCCGGAATAAAAGCCAATAACAGTGCAATAGGTGTAGATCATACCGGTGCAAAACTCACGCTCCTGCCGGATCTCCTGGAAAAGCGAAAGATGAAAACAGCAATTATTACGAGTGGCGATTTTCGTGATGCTACGCCTGCATCTNTTTATGGGCACCGTCCGGAGCGGAGTGATTACAAAGGAATGATGGAGGATTTAGTGGATGCCTGTATGGATATAATAATGGGGGCCTGCAATATGCGTGCGTACGATACCTTGGCCNGGGCGCTTAAAGCCAAATACAATGTGCTGGAATCTGTTGACGAAGTTACGCAAACAACAAAACTTCCGCTTATAGTAGCCGATTCCGTAGCGGATCTTGAGATATTGAAAGGACGGGGTAAATGGTTATCAAAAGCCTTCGCATCAGCAATAGCACTGTTGACTAAAACCAATAGTGGTNTTTTAATGATGCTGGAAGGTGCGCAGATTGATCACGGTGGTCATGAAAACAAATTGCCCTTTGCTGTTACGGAATTAATGGACTTTGATCAGGTAATCGGTAAAGCGATGGAATTTGCAGACAGCAATGGAGAAACCTTGGTCATTGTTACAGGTGATCATGAAACCGGTGGGTTAACGTTAACGGGTGGAGACTATGGCGCGGGGTTTATTAATGGGCAATTTTCAACACATGGACATACGGCTATTCCGGTTCCGGTTTATGCATACGGCCCGCAGTCAAACTTATTTTGTGGCGTGTATGAAAACACAGATATCTTTTATAGAATTTTAAAAGCATTGAAGTTGAAAAAATAACCGCTGTTGAAATTATGCTTAGTGTAGTATGTAAAGCTGAAAACACATTGGGCGAAGGGCCGGTTTGGGATAAGTATAAAAACAGGATTCTTTGGGTGGATATTTTAAACCAGGCCATTCATTCTTTCCAATTAGAAGAAAAGGTACAGACACAAATGGCTGTTGATGGTTTAATTGGTGCCATTGCCATTGAATCGGAAGATACCCTCATTGCTGCCATTGCCAACACCGTGTGTCGCATAAATTGGGCAACAGGCAAAGCCAGTATAATCAGGAAGTTTGATTTTGACACCAAACAAATTCGGTTTAATGATGGTAAGTGTGATGCCAAAGGAAGGTTCTGGATCGGGACAATGGCTGTTGATGGTGTGGGCAATAAAGGTAATTTGTTTTGTCTTGATGCGTCCGAGGTCAAATCGAAAATCTCAAATGTTGGCTGTTCCAATGGCATAGCCTGGAGTGCGGATAATAAGAGACTCTATTATATCGACAGCTTCACAGCGCGGGTGGATGTATTTGATTTCGATTTGGAAACCGGTCACATTCACAATGCCCGAACCCTTGTAAAATTTTCGAAGACGGACGGCATTCCGGATGGAATGACCATAGATACTGCCGGAACGCTTTGGATTGCGTTTTGGGATGGATGGCGCGTGGCCGGGTACGATTCCTTATCTGGGAAATTAGTTCATACTATTGAAATGCCGGTGGCTCGCCCAACTTCCTGCGTGTTTGGAGGCAAAGACATGAATTATTTATTTATTACTTCAGCACGAACAGAACTTACTCAGGATGATCTTTTGCGCCAGCCATTAGCAGGTTCGCTCTTTCAGTATGGCCCTCTTCCGCATGCAGGATTGGGTTAATCTTTGGCGATGGCTTCTGGTTACAGATATAAAATTACTCTAATTAAACCACCACTTTTTATCCGTGTCGGAATTAAGTTTGATGATTTGCTCGCGTTGGGGTGTGATGGTTTTGGTGATTATCTTCCGCAGTTCAAGATCATATTTAACCTCCAGCAAATACCAGGATACGTTACCCTGAAAGTTTGAATTAAATTTNTGTTGGGCTTCCTGTACCAGGTCGTGTAGGGTAACACCAGCCTCTCCGGCCTGTTCAAGCGTATTGATTATAAAAACAGAAAGTATTTCATAATCCCGCTCCCGCATTTTCGTAGCCACCCGGCTCTGAGATTTTCTCAACCGCTCCTTATCCATCTTCATGAATTTACTAACGCACCATTCAATATTTTAGTTTCTGACTTAACAATTTCTTTACATTACGAACGAAACAAATTTATCTCTACCGATTGCGGAGTGGTTTGTCTCTTCTGGTTTCACCTGTTTCCCTTCTTCATTGCCGGCTTGTGAAATGCAGGGTATGCGTTCGTGCAATGGCAAGCATTCAGTCATTCAGATTCTTTCCTGTACCTTTGCCGTTTAATTTGAGGCACAAAGCATGCTAAATCTTACTGAACAAGAAGAACGGCAATACCTGGAGGAAATAAAGGAGCGACTGGCTCGGGCAATTAGCCGTATGGAAACGCGCGTGCGCGAATATTCCGAAGAACTACGCGAAAAGAAACAATACATTTTTGAAAACCAAAGTGGAATGGATGAAGCAGACCATGTGGCTTCCGGCCAGTCCATCGATCGCATGGTTTCCACAGGCGAATCGGCTGTGGAGCGAAGGCGAAAATTATTAAAGCTCATGCAGTCTCCCTATTTCGGGCGCGTTGATTTCAGGCAGGCGCAAGAAGAACAAGAGGCTTCCATCTACATCGGGCTGGCTACGTTTACGGATGATGCGGAACGGGTGAACTATATTTTTGATTGGCGCGCACCTATCTCTTCCCTTNTTTACGATTTTGAATTAGGACCAGCTACCTATCAGACACTTAACCGGAAATTTTCGGGCGATATTCTGCTAAAGCGGCAATATAAAATCCGTGATGGGCGCATGGAGTTTATGATTGAAAACTCGGTAAGCATCTTAGACGATGTACTGCAACGCGAATTGAGCAAATCGGCTGACGATAAAATGAAAAACATCGTAGCTACAATTCAGCGCGATCAGAACCAGATTATCCGAAACGAAACAGCCTCAGTCATGATTATTCAAGGGGTGGCCGGGTCTGGAAAAACTTCCATTGCACTTCATCGCATAGCATTTTTATTGTATCGCTTCCGCGATACGGTTAAAGCAAAAGATATTTTAATTCTGTCACCCAACAAAGTATTTGCCGACTATATCAGCAACGTATTGCCCGAGCNNCTGGGCGAGGAGTACATCNCGGAAACGGGCATGGAGGAATTGGCCAATGAGTTGCTCGAAAATAAATTTCCTTTTCAAACTTTCTTTCAACAGGTAGCGGTTTTGCTTGAGCACCCGCACGCGGATTTTATCGGGCGCATCCGGTTTAAATCATCGTTTGAGTTTCTCAGTCAACTGAATAAATACTTTATCCACCTCGAAAACAATTCATTTCAACCAATGGATTTAAAAGTGGCCGGGNTGGTTGTGCCATTTCCATTTGTAGCAGAAAAATTCAGGTCATGGAGCCGCATGCCCATGGGCAGGCGCATTCCGGAAGTGGTAAAAGAAGTTTTACAATACATACGCAATGGGGCAAACCGTAAGTTAAGTGGTGGCGAGAAAGCAAAGGTATGGGAGCTGGTGCCCCGCATGTTTACCATTCGCAGTGCGTTTGATGTGTATAAAGGTTTTTACAATTGGATAGGGAAGCCGGAAATGTTTCGGATGATGCACGGCATGAAACTGGAGTTTGCCGATGTGTTTCCATTAATTTATTGTAAGATCCGGTTGGAAGGTATTCAGAGTTACGATCACATTAAGCATCTGCTGGTGGATGAAATGCAGGACTATACACCCGTGCAGTATGCAGTACTCTCACGCGTATTTAAGTGTAAGAAAACGATTCTGGGCGATGTGAACCAACCGGTTAATCCATACAGTGCCTCCTCAGCCGAAGGTATTGAAGAAGTGTTTCCGCAAGGAGAAATTGTGAAGTTGTTCCGCAGCTATCGATCCACGTGGGAGATCACCCAATTCTCGTTGCGCATTAGCCCGAATGAAAACCTGATTGCCATGGAACGACATGGTGAAGTGCCACAGGTATTGGGTTTTGGTTCAGCAGATGCAGAAGTGGAGGGTATTGACCAGGCGTGTTTGAAATTTACGGGCTCAGTAAATCAATCGATGGGTATTATTTGTAAAACCCAGCAGCAAGCACAACAGCTATTTGAAAAATTGAAAACAAAGCACAACCAGAACAAAGAACTCAAGCTTCATTTGCTTACTCCCGAAAGTACCAATTTCTCCAGCGGGATTGTTGTTACGACCGTACACTTATCCAAAGGTCTTGAATTTGATGAAGTGCTGGTTCCGTTTGTATCGGATCGTAATTATAAATCGGATATTGACAGACGCATGCTTTACATTGCCTGCACACGGGCCATGCACCGGTTAACGTTAACGTATGAAAGGGAGCGGAGTGGGTTTGTGCACGATTAAGCATGCTTCGTGAAAAATCGGGAACGGTTTGCTGTTCCAGATCCTTTGATGTGGTGCGCTATAAAACGACAAAGCCCCGCACGGGCAGGGCTTTGTTTTATATAACTCCGTTCGGATTAGTCTTTGTTATAACCACCACGGAAACCTCCGCGGCCACCACCCCGGTTGCCACCACCTTCTTCGCGCGGACGAGCCTCGTTTACTACCAACACTTTTCCTAAAAAGTCAAAACCATTTAAAGCAGTAATTGCTGCACGTCCGGCCGTATCATCAGCCATCTCAACAAAACCAAACCCACGGCTGCGCTGGGTAACTTTGTCCATAATAATTTTCGCTGAACTTACTTCACCGTACTCGGCAAATAGTTGTTTCAATTGTTCCTCGGATGCCTTCCAGGGAATGTTGGCTACATAAATGTTCATTTTTGTTTTTTGAAATTAAGTGATAAATGTTCTTGCTAACTCAATAAGGCCTGCCGATAAATAAACACGATTAGGTGGACTACTTTCAGGTGGGAATTATGTCATTAACTAACCAAAGGTAATGGTTTTTTGAATTATCATCGAAATCGGGTCATTTCTGGCTTCTTTATTCGCTTTTATTGGTATTCGGGGTGCTCCAAAATGAACCAGGCCAGGCTCTTTCGGGCATTGCGGTGTACTGTGTTTTGAAAGAAGGGTGCCCATCCTAACAATAGGCCGCGTAGCCCTAATGCTTGCCGGCTCCACTTCCACAGATCGAAGGTATCCGTGTGGGTTAAAATAAACCCGTCTTTAAATGTAAATGCCACATTTATATTATTTACCACGGTTCTACCGGTTTTAGAGAATGTATAAGTAGCTGTCCATTGGCAATGGCCGGTCTGTTCACCCGCCTTTACATCCGAAAAGGTTAATGAAAAATTGCGGGCATTCAGACACAACATATGCCACATGGCTTGTACTTCTTTGGCGTTCAGGTTGCGAAAAACAGGATCGGAAAATGATGCATTGGCATGGTAACAGGTATTCATCGTTTGCCAATCGCGTTGCTGAAAAGCCGTGTAAAATCGTGTAATCAGTTCGGTATGCATTCTTTTTCCGTTGGTGGAACAATCCGGTTGTTCGGTACGCCCGTACTTTATTATCGGTTTCGGTTGTTGTACCTTTAAACACCAACTAAAATAATCAATTGTTGCGGAAGTTGCCTGTCAATGTTATTGATAACCTAAACCTGAATTAAAATGAGCCGAAAAATCTCTTCTTAGGTATGTGGATGGTAGGATTAGTAAATGGATTACTGGCCCAATCGTTCAACAACTTACCTGTTACCACTCAAAAGCCACCGCTTCATGGTAAACACTGGATGGCCATTACCGGCAAACCGTTGGCAGCTACTGCCGGAGCAATGATTNTTTCGAAAGGAGGAAATGCAGTAGATGCATCGTGTGCCATGCTGGCTGCAACCTGCACCATGTTCGATGTATTGAGTTGGGGTGGCGAAACCCAGGCACTTATCTATAATCCTAAAACANAAAAAGTAATTGCCATCAACGCATTGGGTGTGGCACCCACCGGGGCTACGGCCGATTTTTTTAAAGGCAAAGGAATGAACTACCCGCCACAATATGGCCCGTTGGCAGCGGTAACACCCGGCACACCGGGCGGACTTATGGTAATGCTTGCTGAGTATGGCACGTTGAGTTTANAAGAGGTACTTGCTCCGGCCATGCAATTAGCCGAAGGTTACCCAATAGAAGCACAAACCGCAAACAGTTTTGAACGCAGCAAAGAAACAATTAAAGAGTGGCCCTATTCAAAAGCAATTTTTCTTCCGCATTTGGGTGAGAAACGCGAAGCCCCGGTGGCGGGCGAAATATTTATGCAGAAAGATTTGTTAACTACGCTTCAAAAACTAGTAGATACTGAACAGCAAGCTTTGAAGAAAGGCAAGTCGCGGAAAGAAGCGATCTATGCTGCCTACGATCGTNTTTTACAAAGGCGATATCGCCAAAGAAATTGCGCGCGGCACCCAGGAGCAAGGGGGTTGATTACCGAAAAAGATTTGGCCAACTGGAAAGTGATTACCGAAGAGCCACTGAGCGTAAACTACAAAGGCATTGAAGTTTATAAAATGCAACAATGGACGCAAGGCCCCGTAATGTTGCAAGCGTTAAACATGTTGGAGAACATCGATTTGAAAGCAATGGGTTTTAATTCAGCCAATTATATCCATACACTTTACCAGGTAATGAACCTTGCATTTGCCGATCGCGACTTTTATTATGGCGATCCATACTTTGCGCCCGAAGAACCAATTAAAGGGTTGCTTTCGAAAGAATATGCCAAAGAACGGGTAAAGGCTATTAACTGGGAAAGAAATGATACCAAAGCCGGTCCGGGCGATCCGTATCCATTTGAAGGCAAAACCAATCCCTACAAAGATTACCTGAAGCAATGGGCGCAGGCAACTAATACAACCTATACGTCACCACTTTCAGAAGAATATCTACAGCAGGTATTTTTGGGTACCACTTCCGTGGAAGCAGCCGATAAAGAAGGCTGGGTAGTTTCCATTACACCCAGTGGAGGATGGAACCCGGCTTGCATTGCCGGTAAAACCGGAATCGGGTTAAGCCAGCGAATGCAAAGTTTTGTAACCGACCCAAAGGAAAATCCTTACAATGTAGTGGAACCGGGTAAAAGGCCACGTGTTACGCTAACCCCTACACTCGCATTGAAAGATGGCAAACCATTTCTGTCATTTGCGGTGCAGGGTGGCGATACCCAGGATCAAAACCTGTTGCAATTCTTTTTGAATGTTGTGGAGTTTGGAATGACGGTACAAGAAGCAACCGAAGCGCCTAATATAAATTCAGATCAACTGCGGCTTTCGCTTGGCGGAGAAGATCGCAAACCAAAATACGGTAACCTTTTACTTCACGACAGCACACCGCCTTATGTTCGGAAAGCATTGCAAGGTATGGGATACAGGTTACGCTTTGACGATCGCACCAGCGGCCCGATCAATGCCATCTATTTTGATTGGGAACATGGAAGTTTCTGGGGTGGATCGAGCAACCACGGAGAGGATTATGGAATTGGTTGGTGAGTTGCCGAATACAGCAATCAGCATTTGATTCAATAGATTCTATTTACGAACCGAATTGTCAACAACCGGCACTACACGTTAATACTCAAAATACTTTCGTGCGAAAGGGGTTTGTTGAGGTACTGTTTTACGTTAATGTATTTNTTGGATTTGTTAAAATCCTGCGGATTGATGGATGAAGTAAGCATCACAATCTTGCATTTCTTTTTAACCAAAGAACCGAATTTTTCAAACTCATCCAGAAACTGGAAGCCATCCATCAAGGGCATATCAATATCCAGAAAGATAAGGTCGGGCAGCACCTTATCGGCCACTTCTAATTTTTCGATGTTGCGTAAAAACTCAATGGCGCTTTTTGCTCCGGTGTGGGTATAAATGTGCTGTGTAATGGATGCCGCTTCAATCATCTTTTGATTGATCAGGTTATCAATCTCATTGTCGTCAATGAGCATTACAATGCGGAATTTCGGATCAGACATGGTTAGCGCAGAAGTAAGATTTTAAAGATAGCCCGATTACAACTTTTTGCAACTACACATCAAACTTAATACCCTGTGCCAATGGCAACGAGTTGCCAAAGTTGATGGTATTGGTTTGTCTGCGCATATAAGCTTTCCACGCATCCGAACCAGATTCGCGGCCGCCNCCGGTTTCTTTTTCGCCACCAAATGCTCCGCCAATTTCAGCGCCCGAGGTGCCAATATTTACATTCGCAATGCCACAATCAGAACCTGCATGCGAAAGGAATTTTTCCATTTCCTGCATGTGCGAAGTCATGATGGCTGAAGACAGCCCTTGCCTTACACCATTCTGATAGGCAATGGCTTCGTCAATGGTTTTGTATTTGATCAGGTAAAGAATAGGCGCAAAGGTTTCGTGCTGCACTATTTCAAACTCATTCTTTACTTCGGCTATAGCTGGTTTTACATAACATCCCGATTCAAATCCTTTGCCTTTAAAAACACCACCAGGCACTACAAATTTTCCACCGGCTGCTTTTACCTGCTGCAATGCATTTCGATAGGCTTTTACAGCCAGGGTATCGATGAGTGGCCCTACATGGTTATCCGGGTCAAGCGGATTACCAATGCGTAATTGTTTGTAAGCCTGTTTCAGTTTTTCTTTTACAGATTCATAAACACTTTCGTGGATGATAAGCCTGCGCGTGGTTGTACACCGTTGGCCGGCTGTACCCACCGCACCAAACAACGCCCCGCGGATGGCCATCTCCAGGTTGGCATGCTCACTTATAATAATAGCATTGTTGCCCCCNAACTCTAATAATGCACGACCCAATCGTTCGGCTACAGTTTTACCAACGGCTTTACCCATGCGGGTGCTTCCGGTTGCAGAAATAAGCGGAACCTGTTCGTGTGCCGCTAACCGTTGTCCTATTTTATAATCGCCATTTATAATACAGCTAACTCCTTCCGGCACACCATTCTTTTTGAACACCGCATTAACAATGTGTTGGCAGGCAATTCCGCACAACGGAGTTTTNTCTGAAGGCTTCCAGATACACGTATCGCCACACACCCAGGCAATCATCGCATTCCATGCCCACACAGCTACCGGAAAATTAAATGCCGAGATGATACCCACCACGCCCAGCGGATGGTATTGCTCATACATTCTGTGCAACGGTCGTTCCGAATGCATGGTTAAACCATGCAATTGGCGCGATAACCCAACTGCGAAATCACAGATATCGATCATTTCCTGCACTTCGCCTAATCCTTCCTGGTAAGATTTACCCATCTCGTACGAAACCAATTTACCCAAAGGCTCTTTGTATTTGCGCAGGGCCTCACCAACCTGGCGCACGACTTCACCGCGTTTGGGAGCAGGTACCAACCGCCACGCTAAAAAAGCAGCATGCGCCTGCTTCACTACTTTGTCAAAAGCAGCATCATCGGTTGCCAACACGGAACCAATTCGTTTGCCATCTGCGGGCGAAACAGAGATAATTGATTTGCCTTTTGAACGGAGCCACTTTTGCCCGGTAGAAGTACCCGGATTGGATTTNTTAATACCCAGTTTGGTAAGGGTTTCTGCAATGCCGAAATTTTTCATAGGTAGNAAGAATGGTGCAAAACTAAGAAGTTTACCACTCCATCCCAATACTCTGCTTTTCGCCATGAAGTAACCCTTCAATCAGTACACCCCTTTTTTCATTTCCATGGCCCGGTTTAAATCTTTCACATTGTCGATGGCTACCTTATCAATATGTGTAATAACAAAATCCTCTTTCACTCCGGCAGTTTTCCATTTGCCGGTTTCTATTTTTTACACGCACTCCACCATCCAGATTTAGTTCGTTCAGTTTTGAATATGACAAATCCTCAAAATGAGCGCCCTCAATCTCATACCGCACAGTTCTTTCCTTCACTTCTTCCGAGCCTTCAAAATTCTTAAGAACAGATACAACTTCTTTTTCTAACCCGTTGCGCAGGTAAGTTACCAGCACCGATTGGCCAGGCCGCTTGCGTGCTACCCACTCCTGCAATTCAGAAACACCGGAAACCCGATGTTTATCAATGGCTACAATAACATCACCCGATTCCAGGCCCGAAGCTTCGGCTGCACTGCCTTTGTTAACCCGGCTAATAAAAACACCTTGTACCACACTCAATTTACGATCTTCCGCAAGATCGGGGTTACATTATTGATCTGCACACCCAATAGTCCGCGCTGTACCGTTCCAAATTCCAACAAGTCGTCCATGATTTTTTTTACCAGGCTTACCGGAATGGCAAAAGAATAGCCATCGTACCCTCCGGTTGAAGTTGCTATTGCCGAGTTAATACCAATCAATTCGCCTTTTAGGTTTACCAGGGCGCCACCACTATTGCCGGGTTAACCGCGGCATCGGTTTGAATGAATGATTCAACCTGCAGATTATTGCGGTCGCCCAGGATACCGATGTTGCGGGCTTTGGCGCTTACAATTCCCGCTGTAACGGTGGAGGTAAGTTCAAAAGGATTTCCAATAGCCAATACCCACTCACCGGTTAAAAGATTATCGGAGTTGCCATACTTTACAAAGGGAAGATTATGTGCCTTTATTTTAAGCAGGGCCAAATCGGTGGAAGGATCCTGGCCAACCAGCTTGGCAAAAACGCTGGTTATTATCCAGCACTACTTCAATGGAGTTGGCATTTTCAATCACATGATGGTTGGTAACAATATACCCGTCATCGGAAATAATGACACCCGAACCAGACGACTGGGCATGTGGATTAAAATATTGTTCCAACGCATTGAGGCTAAACCTTCCACCGCCATAGATGGTACGCACATGAACTACAGCCGGTGTAACCAATTTGGCAGCGGCTTCGAAGTTGATAGGAGCAATGTTTCGGTAGCGGGATGAGTCGGAAATATAGGTGGCGAGCCTCAGGTTCTGTCTTTCTTCAATGGAGTTGTAAGCCGGCCCCGCATCAAAATACTTTAACGTAAAAATAGAACCTGTAATAGCTCCGATAAATGCCGAACAGGTAACCAGTAATAACAATAACGAGCGCTTCATATCCTCACTTTACAGGTAAGATACGGCTAAAGCAATAAACTCAGGAACTGAAAAAGGATTTTTGATGGTCAGGCGATAAAACTACAAAAAGCGCCCCCGTTTCCGGAAGGGCGCAACCTAAACCTAACCCCACTTTTTTATTAGCTGACTTTAATCGTCTGCTTTAATACTTTCTTCTCATCTTTTGGGATGCTTATTTCCAAAATGCCGTTGTTATACTTCGCATGTATTTTAGAGGCATCTACATTTTCAGGAAGTGTAAACGAACGGCTGAATGAACCATAGTGCGTTTCAATAGCGTGGTAATTTTTCTCTTTCTTCTCGTTTTGGAACTTACGTTCACCGCTTACAGTAAGGAAGTTGTCATTTACTTCGATCGTAAAGTCTTCTTTGTTAAGACCGGGCACAGCCAGGTGTACTTCGTAGGCATTGGAAGTTTCAACTACATCGGTCTTTGGTACAAAGGTAGAACCACCAGAACGGGTAAGTGAATCGTTAAAGAAACGATCTACCAAAGCACTAAACGATGTAGGTACAAACTCATTGGCGTTATAACGGATGATGCTCATAATTTTATTTTTTAAGGTTTAACATGTGTTTTAAACTCACATGTATCCCTTCCGGGAAAAGTGTGCCGATGGATATTTTGCATCATTTTTAAGACTATTTGGCTGATTTGATGTTAAATAACAGGTATAAATCAGTCATTATGTCTATTTATGCTTCTCCATCCGGAAAATAGACTGTTTGCTATCGGGAGTAGATAACAACAAAAATTGTCAACTGTTTATTTGTCAATTGTCAACTAGTTATATCCGTGCCTGATACGTATAAAGTTGGTAATACCTGCCTTGCCTGGCGATCAGTTCATCGTGGGTGCCACGCTCCTGAATTTGCCCGGCTTCTATTACAAGAATTTGGTTAGCCTGGCGGATGGTGCTTAGGCGGTGGGCAATAACAAAGGTGGTGCGGCCTTGCATCAATGTTTTTAAACTTTCCTGGATAAAACTTTCGCTTTCGGTATCGAGATTAGAGGTAGCTTCATCCAGAATCAGTATTCTGGGGTTTGCAAGAATGGCACGCGCAATGGCAATGCGTTGCCGTTGCCCGCCCGAAAGTTTTACACCGCGTTCGCCAATAACAGTATCCAGGCCATTTTCGAAGCGATCGGTAAACTCATTTACAAAAGCAGCCTGTACCGCCTGTTGCAATGCAGTATCGGTTGCTTCCGGTCTTGGAAATAAAATATTTTCACGAATGGTGCCTTCAAATAGAAAATCATCCTGCAACACCACACCCAACTGGCTGCGGTAACTGTTTAACGAAACTTTCGAGAGATCCAGGCCGTCAAGCGTGATGGTGCCGCTATCAGGATTCAGAAATGTGGCAACCAAACCGGCAATGGTTGTTTTACCGGAGCCCGATGTGCCCACCAACGCGGTTACACTTCCGGCAGGAGCAGCAAATGAAATATTTTTNAGTACGGGTTTACCTTCTTCGTATGCAAACGACACCTTGTTGAATTCAAAATCGCCTTTGATTTTTCCGATTTGAATAATTCGTTTTGTGCCATCATCTTCTACGGGCATATTCATCAATTCTTCCGTACGATCCAATCCCGCAAAGGCTTCGGTAAGCTGGCTGCCGATGTTGCTCATTTGCACGATGGGCGCAATCATAAACACCATAAACATGGTGAACTGCAANAAGTCNCCGGCACTTAGCTCAAAGTAACCGCTCAGCCCCATTATCCCTACGCTGGCCAGGCCAACTAAAAATGTGCCGGCACTGGTAACAAAACTGGTACTGGTTAAACTCTTCTTGATGTTGTTGAAAAGTTTATCCACGCCACTTTCAAACACTTTTATTTCCTGAGGTTCGGCATTAAAACCTTTTATTACCCGTATGCCATTTAGTGTTTCGGTAAGTCTTCCGGTTACATCGGCTGTTATTTTTCCACGTTCCCGAAACACGGGTCGGATAATTGAGAATGCTTTCATTGTTATCACTCCGAAGATGGACATGGGAAGTAATACAAACAGCGTCATCCACGGGTTAATGTAAATAAGAAAACCTACTGAAAGTAAAGCGGTGAGTACACCACCCACCAGGTGAACTAAGCCGGTACCTACCAGGTTGCGCACACCTTCTACATCGTTCATCACCCGCGATACCAGCGCGCCTGATTTTTGGTTATCAAAAAANCGAATGGGTAAACGCAACAAATGTTTTTGCACCTTGGCACGCAATTCCGAAATCAGATGTTGGGCCTCCACACTTAAGATAATGGTTAGAATGTAGGAGGTAACCGCTTGAATCAGGATGGCAACAGCAAGCACGGTTAGCAACAGGGGTAGCTTATCCATTTCCCGATTTACCAGGATGTTATCCAANAAGGGTTTGGTAGCCCACGGGGGCACCAGNCCGGCTGCGCGACTAATAACAATTAAGAGTAAGCCAACAAATATGAGTTTTCTGCGTGGCCAAATAATGGTTTTAAAGACAGAACGAAGGGAAACTTTAGCTTTTGGTTGCGACATAGAATGGGGGCGTGAACTGAAAGACGATCTCTTCAACCAAATATTTTAATTCGTGGTTCAGGATTTGGAAATCTTTTGGACCGATCCGTCCGGTAGTAATTTGAAAAACAAAAAGTCCCGCTTTCGCGGGACTTTTGCTCTCCTGATGGACTTGAACCATCGACCCTCTGATTAACAGTCAGATGCTCTAACCACTGAGCTAAGGGAGAATTTCTTGTTTTCCCAAAAATTTGGGAGTGCAATATTACTGGATTGCCTTACAATAATCAAAATCAGGTGGAAAAAATTGACTGAAACCTTGATCGATAAACTTCGTTTTATAACTTTGAATTACAAAGTACTTTGTATGAGTCAAAACGAACCCTACCAAAAAGACCTGGAGTCCATACGTTACTTAATGGAACGGTCGGTAAAATTCTTATCACTCAGCGGCCTGTCAGGGGTATTGGCTGGGTTGTATGCGCTGGTTGGTGCTGCTATAGCATATTTTGTGGTACCCTTTCCACTGTCACCAGGAGAGTACCGCCAGGAGTTTCTGCAGGACGACCAGGTGATTATGAAATTGCTGGGCATTGCTGTACTGGTTTTAGTTGCTTCGTTAATCACCGGTTATGTGTTGGCAAATCAAAAAGCTAAAAGGAAAGGTGTAAAAGTTTGGAATACGACCAGTAAGCGGCTGGTGGTTAACCTTGCCATTCCGTTAATTACAGGTGCATTGTTTATACTCATTTTATTATGGAATGGCCAGTATGGTGTAGCCGCGCCTGCCTGCCTTGTCTTTTATGGCTTAGCTTTGTTAAATGCCAGTGCGCATTTGTTTGATGAAATCCGATACCTCGGGTACTCTGAAATTGTGTTGGGACTAATTTGCGCGTTGCTTCCGNGGTATGGTATAATTNTTTGGGCTGTTGGTTTTGGTGTATTGCACATTTTGTATGGTACACTGATGTACAAGAAATACGACCGATGAAGAACCCTTTCGACAGTTTAGATAAAATTCTGGAACATCGGTTGCGCCTGCAGATTGTTTCCGTATTGGTGGCTAACGACTCGTATGATTTTAATGCGTTGAAAGAATTGCTGGATACCACCGATGGTAACCTGGCCACGCATCTGAGGGCATTGGAACGCGAAAAATATTTATCAGTGAATAAGTCATTTATAGACAGAAAGCCCAATACCCGTTATAAGATTACCGAGCGTGGACGAACCGCGTTTAGAAAGCACCTGGAGGCGATGGAAGAATTAATTAAACAACAAAAGCGATAAAAATTTTACTCAATCACTTTTAAATTAAAAGTACTTTCAATTAACTAATTTTATGGAAACACAACCAACTCCCAACCTCAGCATTATCGAGCGCTTTAACCAATGGATTACCGAATCCATCATGGTAAAATTATTTTCCATTGGCTTTTTGATTTTGATCTTGCTCATCCCATCATCGTGGATTGAAGACCTGATTCGCGAAAGGCAAAACCGGGCCGATGATGTGATTCGCGAAGTGTCTGATAAATGGTCGGGCCCGCAATTACTTTCTGGCCCGGTCGTACGCATTCCATTTATCAAAAAGGAANAAATAAAAACGTGGCACGAAGGCAAACAGGTGGAGGAGATAATTGAAACCGAGCACCATGCCTATTTCTTACCGGAAGACTATCGCGTTAACAGCGCTATAACCACCGAGGTGCGCAAACGCGGAATTTTTGAAGTGGTGTTGTACAAGAGTAACATCAGCATGCAAGCGCAATTTGAAGCCNCCGATTTTTCAACCTGGAATATTCCCCATGAACAGGTTAAGTGGAAAGAAGCTGTATTGCTAAATGGAATTTCGGACCTGCGTGGTATAGGCGAGAACCCGGTTGTAAAATCGGGGGCTGTATTGCCTTCCGAACCAATAAGTGATATTGGTGTGGCTGTAAATCAACATACGCAGGTTGCGAGCAATCAACCTGCCGATGAGACTAACCTGGGTACCATAAGCGGCATCATAACACCCTTGTTATGGCAGGCGCGCNCGGAGTCAACCATGAACATCCAGGTACAGCTAAGTTTAAAGGGCAGCGAACGTTTATACTTTGTGCCAACGGGTAAATCCACGGAAGTAACTTCAGCCAGTGCGTGGCCTTCGCCCAGTTTTGAAGGCAAGTTGCTGCCCGAACACACGGTAAACGATTCTGGGTTTACAGCAACCTGGAAAGTACTTTCCTTTAACAGGCCCTTCTCGCAAAAATGGGTTGATCGTGAACAAACCTTATCGGGATCGGAATTTGGTGTTCGTTTATTAATTCCGGCCGATCAATACCAAAAGAGTACACGTACAGCCAAGTATGGAGTTTTAATTATTTTGCTTGCATTCACCACGTTGTTCCTGGTAGAAATAACAACCAAAACCCGCATCCATCCATTTCAATACATATTGATTGGTGCTGCGCTGATCATTTATTATACGTTGTTGCTTTCATTTTCAGAGCAGGTGGGTTACAATGGTGCGTACGTGATTGCCTCATTCGCTACAACAGCATTGATCACGTTGTATTCAACAACTNTTTTGAAAAGCAAACCGGTGGTTTTATTGTTCTCACTTTTAATGACATCGTTCTATGTGTTTATTTTCATTATTATTCAGGCACAAGACTTTAGCTTGCTGATTGGAAGCATTGGCTTGTTCCTGATCATTGGTTTGCTGATGTATTTCTCCCGAAATATTAAATGGTATGGTTCCCGAAGTTAGGCGGAGCATTTGAAATTATTTTCAAAAGAGGCCCTGAACAGGGCCTTTTTTATTTAACTTTCTTCATGATTAGAATCTTATTATTTCTGTTGCTGCCCATAGTTGGGCTTGGCCAACATTTGGTAACCNCCACCAATACGTATGTGAAGAACCGGTGGCAGGCACGTTGGATCGGGCCGAAAGAAGGGGCGTTTCAATACGGAGTGTATCATTTCAGAAAAACGTTTTCGCTTCAGGTAAAACCCCATCAATTTATTATTCACCTTTCAGCAGACAATCGGTACCGCCTGTTTGTTAATGGTGTTTATGTTACGGATGGTCCGCAAATAAGCGATGGCCGCCATTGGCGATTTGAATCTTTAGACATTGCGCCACTTTTGAAATCCGGTGAAAACCTGTTGGCCGTTCAGGTAGTGAACTTTGGAGAGGCTGCCCCCGTGTATATGATGGGCAAGCGAACGGCTTTGATTGTGCAGGGCGAAGATTCGCTGGCTGCCCAGGTAAATACCAATCAGACGTGGAAATATTTTTTTAACAAAGGGATAGAGCCCACCATATTTAATCCGGGTGATCCCAATTTGTATTATCATTATTATGCAGCCGGCCCGCTTGATAAAGTGGATGGCACCCAGTTTCCATGGGGCTGGGAGAAGCCGGGCTATCCGGATGGCACCTGGACACCGGCCGCTGTTTCTGAAACCGGGGCACCATTTGGAGTAGTAGGATATGGAGATGCTACATGGGAATTGGTGCCACGCTCCATCNCCCTGATGGAACGCACGTATCAATCAGTCGGAGTTATTCGAAGGAGTGCGGGGCTATCGAAACAACCCACCAGTATGCCCGTTACCATTCCGGCCAACACAACCTGTTCTATCTTGCTGGATCAACAACAACTGACTACGGCTTTTCCGGAATTATTTGTTTCGGGAGGTACCGGAAGCAAAATCAAAGTAACCTATGCGGAGGCGGTGTATAATGATTCGCAAAATAAAGGCCACCGCGATTCTATTCGCAACAGAACCATTCATGGTGTTTATGATTGGTTCATACCCGATGGAGGTAAATCAAGACTGTTTACTACGCTTACTTATCGTACGTTTCGCTATGTTCAATTGGATATTGTTACGGCCAGCCAGCCGCTAACTATTGATAAAATGGGAAGTTGGTTTACGGGTTATCCGTTTACCAATCAGGCAGCGTTTCGTTCCAACGACAAAGCCTTGTCGAAAATTTTTGATATCGGCTGGCATACGGCCAGATTGTGTGCTTACGAAACCTACATGGACTGCCCGTATTGGGAGCGGTTGCAATACATTGGCGATACGCGCATTCAGGCGCTTGTTTCGTATTATGTTTCCGGAGATGATCGCCTGGCGAAAAATTCCCTGGAACAATTTTATTGGTCGCTAACCTACGATGGACTTACCTACAGCCGTTATCCCTCTTCGCTGGCTCAGTATATTCCAAACTATTCGCTCGTGTGGGTTACTATGATTCATGATTTCTTCCTGTATCGCAACGATCCGGAATTTGTTAAAACATTTTTGCCGGGTATTCAACGGGTGCTGGAACACTTTGCGCAATACCTTACTCCGGATAACATGATGAAGGAGCAACCGTATTGGGATTTTCTGGATCATTCATTTCCAACGCACAAGATTGTGGAGGAAAGCTTTTTCAAGAAGCTCACCACCAATTCGCTTNTTTATGCATACACCTTAAGCCTTGCGGCAGAAATGTTCAGCGAATTTAACCAGCCGGAACTGGCTCAGAAATATTCCTTGCAAAGCCAGCAACTAAAGGCAAGTGTAAAACAACAATGTTGGGATGCGAACCGGTTGCTTTATGCCGATACTCCGGATAAAAAGCACTTTAGCATGCACAGCAACATTCTGGCTGTACTTTGTGGAATGGTGCCCCGCGAAGAGCAGGCAGCGTTTGTAAAACGGTTGGTGGAAAGCAAGGACATTACCCGCACTACCTTGTATTTTGATTTTTATCTGGGCCGGGCTATGAATTTAGCACAGGCAGGAGATCAGTATTTTCAATTGCTCAATCAATGGAAGGAACTATTGGATTTAGGATTAACCACTTTTCCGGAGGGTGTATCGCGCAGCGAGTGTCATGCCTGGAGTGCAAGTCCGAATTTCGAAATGCTGGCAACTTTTGCAGGTATCCAACCACAAACACCTGGATTTAAAAAGGTATTGATTCGGCCGCAGTTACAAGTCTTACAACACGTAGCCGGAAAAATTCCACATTGGGCCGGTGAACTTTCTGTTGATTTTGAAAAGAAAGGCAATCAGCTAACAGGACAAGTAATGTTGCCACCCACCATCACCGGCCGCCTGGAGTGGAACGGAAAAGTGGTTGAATTGAAATCCGGTTCCAATTCCATTCGGGTAGAATAGCAAATACTTTTTCTATTCTTTTTCCAAAAACGGATAGCGGTAATCGGTTGGTGTAACAAATGTTTCCTTGATGGTGCGCATGCTTACCCACCGCAACAAGTTTACTTTTGCTCCTGCTTTGTCATTAGTTCCGGAACCTCTTGCACCACCAAAAGGTTGCTGGCCTACTACCGCACCTGTTGGTTTGTCGTTGATGTAAAAATTACCGGCAGCGTTCACAAGTTTTTTTGTAGCCAGTTCAACTGCAAACCGGTCTTTAGCAAGAATTGATCCCGTAAGGGCATAAGGCGAGGTGGCATCTACCAGCTCTAATGTTTGTTCAAAGTTTTCGGCATGGTACACATAGATGGTGAGTACCGGCCCGAAAATTTCTTCGCACATGGTTAAGGACGAAGCATCTTTGGTAACAATAATGGTAGGTTCAACAAAATAGCCTTTCGATTTATCGTATTTGCCACCCGCAATAATTTCGTTCATGGGGTTTTGACGGGCTTTTTCAATGTAACCCGTAATGGAGTTAAATGCCTTTTCATCAATTACAGCATTGATGAAATTTCCGAAATCTTCCGTGGGTCCCATCTTGAAGCTTTTCAGGTCTTCGACTAAATTTTGTTTCACTTCATCCCACATGTTAGATGGAATGTATGCGCGCGATGCAGCAGAACATTTTTGCCCCTGGTATTCAAACGCACCCCGCGAAAGTGCGGTAGATACTTCTTTCGGGTTGGCACTTTTGTGTGCAATTACAAAATCCTTTCCACCGGTTTCGCCTACAATGCGGGGATAGGAGCGGTACTTGTGGATGTTATTACCCACTGTTTTCCAAATGTTTTGAAATACACCTGTACTTCCGGTAAAGTGAATGCCGGCAAAATCTTTATGATTAAAAATCACATCGCCTGCATCGGGGCCACTTACATACACCAGGTTGATAACACCATCGGGCAAGCCAGCTTCTTTCAATACCTGCATGATTACATGGGCGGCATAAACCTGCGAGTTTGCCGGTTTCCACACCACGGTGTTGCCCATCATGGCAGCGCTGGTTGGTAAGTTTCCGGCAATGGCCGTAAAGTTGAACGGAGTTAAAGCAAACACAAAACCTTCCAACGGCCGGTATTCCATGCGGTTCCAAACCCCGGGCGATGATTGCGGCTGGTCGTTGTAAATCTCGCTCATGAAATAAACATTGAAGCGCAGGAAGTCAATCAACTCACACGCTGAGTCTATTTCTGCCTGAAAGGCATTNTTAGATTGCCCCAGCATGGTGGCCGCATTGATTTTATAGCGATACGGTCCGGCTAATAGATCTGCAGCTTTTAAGAATATACTGGCTCGGTTTTCCCAACTTAAACCAGTCCAAAGTTCTTTTGCTGCCAACGCAGCATTGATGGCTTGTTCCACATGGCGCTTATCGCCTTCATGGAAATAACCAAGCAGGTGTTTATGATCGTGTGGCGGATTAAGTGGTTTNTTATTTCCAGACCGTACTTCTTCGGCACCGATGTACATCGGTACATCCACCTGGGCCGCACGCGCATCGGCAAGGGCCTTCTTTAAGGCAGCACGTTCTTTGGTGCCAGGTGCATAGGAAAGTACGGGTTCGTTTTTTGGTACGGGAACATGAAANAAGCCGGTTGACATATTGGTGAAGTTTAAAGTTCTAAGTCTTTATACTAAAGACGTTGCAATTTATAGGATTAAATTGGGTTTTAAAGTATCTCCTTCAGTTGCTTCAGGTCTTGAATTTCAAAATTCACAGCTTCGTTATGTGCGACCTGATCCGGGTTAAAATAGATCGTATCTACATTGGCGTTGCGTGCCCCACCTATATCGGTATATAAGTTATCACCAATCATAACGGCTTCATCATGTTTAAAGCCGCTTTCGGCAAGTGCAAAATCAAAAATTTCGCGCGCAGGTTTNTTATGACCCGCCCTTGCCGAGGTGACCACACTTTTAAAATAATGTGTAATACCCGAAGAGGCGAGTTTGGTTCCCTGAATTTCTTCAAACCCGTTTGTTACAATGGTCATGTGATAGCGCGATGCCAGATACTCGAGCGATTCGAGTGCATTGGGCATCAGNTGCTCCTTTTGNGGTGATTGCAGTACATATTGATCGGATAATGTCATCGACAGGTTTTCATCATCAATATTGAAATGGGCCAAAATGTTTTTGAAACGATGAAACCGGATTTCATCGCGGCTGATTTGCCCGGCATCATACCGTGTCCATAAATTGGTATTGATTTGGGAAAATNNATTTTTGAAATCGGTAAACTGAGTTACCCCGCGTTTTTGAAGGTTATGTATTTCAAATAACTCGGCAAGCGTTTGCGAGGAATTGGTCTCAAAGTCCCACAAGGTGTGGTCTAAATCAAACAGAATACATTTATATTTCATGGGTTCATTCAATTTTAACAGGCGCTACCCGCAAACATCGGATTTGTTTTTGCGGTTTACCCAGCCGCTTCAAATCATTTTTAACATCTAATTGGGTTTTTGGTTCATTTCAACGGGGCTGGCTCAGGGGTTTAAGGTGAAGTTTATTGAGCGACAATTCGCGATTGGTATAAAGAGTTTGAAAAACCTGTTGATCTTTTTGCAATACCGGGTCGCGGCTCAAAAATTGAAAAATCTGCCGGGTAATATCAAAAGCCTCTTCCTTTAATTGATAAAAACCCATTGGTTGATTTTGCGTGACGTGAGAATGCCCGAGTTTTTGAGATACAACAAATGGCGCGAAGTTTTGGTTTGGGTAAATTCCAGGATATGCTCCAGATCGGTAATACACATTTCACCGTTTGTCAAAATCAGGTTTAAGATTCGCAGGCGCGAGGTATCAGAACATGCAAGAAAAATCTGCGAGCCGAGGTCAATATTAAAATGTTTTAACCGCATAAATGTTGCGGCTAAGATAGTAAAAACCACTGGTGGAGCCGATTAGGCCGGAACAGCCTGAATCTCTATCTTTGATTCGTTAATTACGTGATACTGTGAGGAAAACAATTGGCTTAATCGTATTTGCAATAATCTTAACAGGGGCTGCCACCAAGTCTATGGCGCAGAATAAAAGAAGGATTATTCAACTTTCGGGGTTTGTGAGTGATAGCGTGAATGTGTTGCCCGGTGTACACATTTATGTACCAAAAGCAGGACGGGGAACCAGTACAAGCCCGGCTGGTNTTNTTTCGATGCCCGTGTTGGAGGGGGATAGTGTGGTGATTAGCTCGGTAGGGTATCACCGGCAACATTACCTGGTGCCAAACGGTGCGCCCGATAACCTTACCATTGTAATTGAGATGGTTTCGGATATTACTTACTTACGCGAAGTACAGATTATGCCTTTTCCAACAGAAGAAGTTTTTAAAGAGGCTGTGCTCGCGTTAAATATCCCGATGGACAATGGTATTGATCAGAAAAATATCAATGCTGAGTTAATTGCCTTGATGATTAAAACAACCCCGATGGATGGGGCCGCGAATTATAAATATTACATGGATCAATGGAGTACCTCAGCAGCCGACCGGTTTCAGCCGCGTACCAATCCGTTTCTTAACCCGTTCAACTGGGCGAAATTTATTCGCGATCTGAAGCAGAATAAGAAATAGGCCTCAGATTTAGAGACTTGGTTCATCAATTTTTGCTATACTTGCAACCTCATTTTTTAATAGAATATCGAGATGTAGCGCAGCCCGGTTAGCGCATCACGTTAGGGACGTGGAGGCCGGAGGTTCGAATCCTCTCATCTCGACTTGACAGGACAAATTGGAANNTTTTTTCCGTTTGTCCTGTTTNTTATTTGCTCCTAACTCGCTGTTCATCATGTAAATAAAACGCACAGCCTCATTGATGCGAGTGGTTCGAAGTACAAATCCATCAAAAGTCAATTTTTCGGGATACATCGAACCAATCACTTCCCGCTTCTTTTCAATGTCTCCGGTTTCATAGATATAATCCAACTTTAGTAGATTATCCAATCCGCGATTTAACAACTTATCAATGCTGACTTGGCTATCATCACACGCGCCAAGTTTAACTTCCAACTTTTCCAGCTTACCGGAATACTCCGATTTCATCTCCCTGAAATCTTCAGGGTCGAGTTGCTTTGATGAAAGCAAATCCCTGATGTAGGACAACTTTCCTTCTAACTCTTTGATCTGCGATAGCAATTGCTTCCTATCATTCTGTAAGTGATTTGTCTTATCATTCCATGCTTCAGCCAAAGCTATCTTGTAGACCTCCATCATTTCAGGTCGTGGAATATATTTTTTNAATTCATGCTCAAAAAGATTGTTCACATAATCAGCTTTAAATCTACAGGTGCAACCATCAAAGCAATGATAATATGAATAGTATTTGTAGCGACCCTTTGAAGCACTCCCGGTCAGTAGTTTACCGCAGTGTGGACAAATGAGAAATCCACGTAGCGGCATCGTGGCATTAGAAGCTACCTTGAGCCGATATTGTCCCCTCTTTCGGCCATCTAAAACGTCCTGCACCTGGTAGTACAACGCCTCAGTAATAATGGGCTCGTGCTGCCCTTTGGCAAACCGGCTTTCTTCATCTTTATATTTTGGGATAAATATTTTACCACAATAAACAGGATTCCTTATCACAAACCAGAACAGGCTTTTAGTCCCCTTAAATCCTTTCTCTTTTGCAATCTTATAAACCTGCTCTGTGTTGTAGATGCCTTCTGCTATTTTTTCAAACGACCATCGAATAACATCCGCTTCAGGGTATTTGGGGGCAATAAGCTTTCTACCACCTTCATCAGTTTTATTGATGTAACCAACAGGAGCCAATCCCATATATCGCCCTTCTTTTCTTGCTCTTCTCATACCATGAATGACGTTCAAAGCACGTCTGTCATTCTCTACTTCGGGTGCCGCCAAATAGAAAGCCAGCATCATCTTGTTTTCAGGAATTGATAGATCAAGTGGTTGTTCAATGGCCTGCGGTTCTACGCCAAGCTTCCGCAGGATATTAATCATTTGGTATGCATCGCCAGCGTTTCGACTAAACCTGTCCCATTTGAGAAACAGCACAAAGTCGGTTTGGCTTTTATGTTTACGAAGATTCTGAAGATACTTTTGCCACTCAGGACGGTTAAAGGTCTTAGCAGAGTGATCTTCTAAAATGATCATCCGAATATTAATCTTATTGATGTCGCAATACCTCCGCAGAAGTTCTTCCTGACTCCGTTGAGAGTAACCTTTATCAGCTTGTTCGTCTGTACTTACCCTGATGTATAGATCGGCTGTTTTCATAGTATGAATATTTGGCACCTAATTCAAATTTTGTCTTTCGTGTTTCTGCTCAAATATTGGCTCACAACAATGTTTGCCATCTTCCGGAGAAACTTGAGTATTAGCGTTGCTTCCTCAACGGATACTTCGACACCTTTTTCCTTAAGTATCGCGACAACTCTCTCGGGCTTCAACTTCTCCATTTGGTACCTCCATAACTCCCTCGTACTTCATTGAGTCCACAGCACAGGGTACCATTGTAACGCTAAGATAAAAATATATGTTTTGATAACATAATATTTAGCAAAACTTTTAATAATTTGGTATTACATTTTTTACGACTGCAACAGATGTAAGGGCAGTTGTACCGATTTGTTTTGATTTAGTCTATTGTATCATGAATTGTATTTAAAAATGACGCGGACATATAAGGTTACTTACAGAACTTACTTTAATGAGCGCCTCAAGGAGGTTTCCTTTCATGGTAAACGCACCCCCCTCTATATTCAAGTGACATTCGACCGGAAAACTATATTTTTCAAGAGCTATTATTTTGAACTGTTCTCAAAGCCCAGGTACATGCTTCTGGCGGCCGGGAAAAAGAAAGGCCCCTCTATTGAAGATATTATTTCGAAGGAAAATGAATTGATCGAATTTGTAATAGAAAGAACCTTAGATNGTTTTTCATTAGACCAGTTTAAGAAAACGTATCTATTCTACTGCCAGGATCTGTGCGACATAACCGAGGTTGGATTCCGCGACTTCTTGTTGACTTTCTTCAGTGATAAAGGAATGCCCGCAGTTGCCACCATGTTCTGGGATGGAAGCATGGGAAAAATACTATTCGATATTATACAAGACTTAAAGCTTGCGCTGAAGCCGGATCTCTATGACGAACTAATTGAAAATTCATTTCATTACGCTCCGCCTTATATTCCTCTGTATGGTTTCATGATCGAACAAAAGAGGTGGCCGTTGCTTAGTCTTACCGTAAAGGAATGGACAGATTTAAAAACTAAAATGACTTTTGAGCGATACATCGCACGGAAATATCCTAATCAGGATACAAAGTCATTAGTAGAGCGAATCGATTCATGGTTAAAGTCTTCTAAGGTTTGACTCGACAGTAGTCAGCTAGTCTGTTTCTAATTACATTTAAGTTCCTTCATTTTTTAAGCAAAGTTCGGCCTTGTTCCGGAACCCCGCCAAGAGAGTTCGGCATAAACGGGCACCTGCCTACGGCCTGCCTTCCCATTTATTCCGCTTCCTCTTGGCTTCTTCATTGGTCCTCCCGCAATAGCCGTTCCGGAAAAGTCCGGTTTGGTTGAGCACAAAAATGATGTTCAACTAAAACAAATACAGCTATGTTAGACTACATCTATCTCTCGCAAACAACTCCCTGTGATGAGCCATGCGCACAGGTTGGGACAGACGACTACATGCACAACGCTCGCATTGAAGTCCGCGTGTACATTGATCAATTGAAACGCGAATTTGGCAATAACCCGGAAGGATCATTTTTCAAAGTTGTTCGTTGTCCGCACGACTTCGGAACATACCTCGATATCCGGTTTTACTATGACGATGAGGATCAACTCCATGTAAAATATATGATGGCAATTGAATCTGGTTGCCACAAATGGGACGATCATTCCAAAAGGAATTAGTTGAGCGAAACTATACTGTCAAGGTTATTGACGAAGAGATTGGTTTCTCCTGCTAATGCAAGCGAAGGGGTCTAGCCCCTTTTTTATTCGGGTATGGAGGGCCAAGAAAGTTTCATTTTTAGCGTGGTAACCCCTAAATTAAGGGAGGCTGTTAGGCTATTTTTTTAATAGCACTATCTTTTTGCGGGATTGTACGAGATAGTTAAGTATCAACGGGTTGCCTGCGGTTACTACTATTAGCCTCACATCCTCTATAAGAAATCATTTGCGAGATGCCTGATCATGTTAATAATCATGAGATTCGAAAATTACTGCTTTCATATCCCAAGAGAGCCGTTAGGATTTTGTGCGATCAATATTACAACAGCCTTGTCCGAATTGCATTTAATCTAACCCATGATAAGGAGGCATCGAAAGATATTGTGCAGGAGACTTTCGCTTATGTCTGGCAAAATGCCAAAGAACTGGGCAACTATCATGAACGATCCATTCAGCATTATCTGGTAAGAATTGTGAGAAACAAATCCATAACCTTCTATAATGAAAATGTACAACTCAGCAAAAAGAAAATAAGATTTGTAAACGGCCATACATATGACCTAGTGCAAGACTCCATAGAATCAAAGATCATCCAGATTGAGGTGACCCAGGAAATCCTCGGCATAATANGCACGTTTCCCCAGAGAGAGCGCGAATGCTTGATGATGAAAATTGAAGACGAACTGGACAATAACGAAATCTCCGCCCGACTGGGTGTGGGTGTAAAGGCAGTAGAAAGGAGCCTGACGAGCGCTAAANAACGACTCCACAGGCGCTTACAGGCTAAATCTTGAAAATATTTCAACCTGAACATAGGAAATTGGGTTCTATCTCAGAGTATAATATAGAAAGCCACCATTATGGACAGAGTATCGCTTATTTACAAAGTCTTGTCTGGGGAAGCCAGCCTGGACGAAAAACAGGAATTGGATGAATGGGTCACTAAAAGCGAAGCCAACCAGGAAGAGTTCGAGGATATCAAATTACTCTGGGAAAATTCGCCTTTACCTTCCGATACTGAGCAAGATGAAACTGGTTTTGAGAAAATCCGGCAACGAATTCAACAGCGATCCCGAAGGAAAAAGCAAATTCGCTCTATCCTCTACGCTTGCATCATTGTCACTCTTGTGGTAATTCTCTTTCTGCTGTTCAGGCAAACGTGGTTTAGAAATCCGCATGGAATTCAATTTAATGATACAGGAATGAACGAAGTAATTAAGATGCTTGAGAATGAATATCAAATTCAGATCGAGGTGAATAACCCGCAGTTATTAAAATGTCATTTTACTGCGACACTTTATAAAATTAAGGACAAGCAAACAGCATTACAATCAATCGAACACTCACTGGATGTCGCGTTTATCTCCCAAAGCAAACGCAAATACAGCTTAGTTGGAAACGGGTGCTCAAGTTTATGAAGGACTAGATTAACGCAAAGGATATTAAGTATCGATATGATTGAAAATACCGGCTCATCTAACCGGTCTTACAGGCCATGCACCCAGGTGTCAGATATGAATTGCAGGAGTTGGAAAAACTCATTTCATCAGGAGATCAAACAATCCTTGATGAAAAGCAACATTCTGCCCTAAAAGACACAGTTGGAAGCGAGATAGAAAGAATAAAGCAAACATTCGTGCACGAGGTGTTCAGCTTCGAAGATGAGCGTCATCTGGAGCGTTACATACAGTACCACCAACAAGCATTGATCAGGTTAATGGATAAATCAGCATTGTTCATCCACACAGAAAGTCCAGCAGATCAGAAACGCAAAAAATTCTATGAAGTGTTCTATACAGGATTGGAGGAACTCCTCTTGTTCGTTGAGCGGCACTTTGCGAAATATTTTGATCAGGATGCCAAGGCACCTGAGGGTTACATCGATATGGCCCGAAAGGATGCAAGAGCCAATATCAGAAAGATTCAAAAAGCGTTTGGTGCAAAGCAAACAGACCAACGCTTGATTGACCTCTTGCTGCACATTCTTAAANAAGTTGTGGACAGCAAATCAGATCAGGGAATTACATATCGGAAAGTAATGTACGCGAAGGAAGTGCAANAAGAATTATTCCGGTTAATTGAAAGAGAAAGTGAAGTGCAGGATTGGGACGATGAACTTCGACAAATTATGTACTACCTGAATTACAACTCGGTGAAAGTGCTCACCTATCACGCTCACTACATTTCCTCTCTTCTCGATCGATCGGAAACACGGGCTGAAAAGATCGAGACGTTGTCTTTTGTTTTAAAGAAGATCAATCAGTCGCAAGTGAAACCGGGAATACGGTATAACCAGAACGGCAGTCCTCTGAAGGATCAACTGAACATTTACATTGCAGAAGAAATTGACTACCAGGAAAGACTGCAGCAACTGAGCAATAGTTCATCTGACAGATCGCCAGACTCGTTCCTGCCAGGTTTCAAACTCAAGTTTGAAGCCTCTGTTTCGCAACTGGCTTACCTGCTTAGGATTTTCATGGAAACAAAATTTATCATCAACAACAATTTAAGCCAGGTGCTCCACTTTCTTGTGAAATACGTAATAACAAAACGTTCCGAAACCATCTCTTATGGAAGCTTTAGATCAAAATTTTACAGCGTTGAAGCCGGTACAAAAGAATCAGTTAGAAGCATGCTGGTTTCCATGATCCAATATATTGATAGAGCTTAGAGAATTGATTTTGACCGCTCGTTCAATTTAAACAAGTTTAACCATCGGGCGTCTCTACGCCACTGCTCAAAACACGAAATATATTTCTCGTCATGAAGAAATTTCTACCGGATGCCTCCAAAGTATCCGGCCCTTAATGTTCGCTATGGGTTTTAACACTTAATAAGTGACAGGAAGAGATAAAACTCATATCGTTGGCTCGAAAATGAGAATATTTTTAATATGCAAACCAATTTTCTTTCCTCTGGGCAAGCCCCATATAGTACAGGAAGGAAATCCTCTGTTTTTGCATATAAAAGAACTGATTCACTTGCTGGTGAGTGACTAAATCATTTCGATCATTAAGATAAGTAGCAAGTCGCTGCATCCGTTCGATTAGTTTAGACAGCTTTTCGTGATCTATCATGTTAGTAAAAGGCGTTTTAATGTAGCCATACGAAACAAACAGGAACCGGACTATTTCCTTAACCTAAACGTATGAAGAAATTTCTATCGGATGCCTCCGCAGTATCCGGCCCTGAATGTTTGCTATGGGGGTTATGACAATTACAAAGTGACGGGGGCGCGGTCAATACACAGCCCGCAGTTTGAATTTCTTTAAAAAATTCAGAAGTACTTAACCACAAAAAGTTGATGAGTAGTATTAAACCAGATTGCAAAATTAGCTGAACAACTTCTCCAGAATTCTTGCCTGGACAAATGGAAGATTCTCTTCGTAGAAAGTAGCCGCCCGGATATTGGTGAGTTTGCCTTCGTCTTCAGGAATTTCNAATAAAAATTCGTCTCGCACCACCCACTTTATCCGAATGTAGAAATTACTCCAATTAGAAATGACCTCATGAGAAAGCCCCTCATCGATCAAGGATTGTATGAAGCTTTTNTCAACAACGCCCACCCCNTTGACCCGAATGGTTCGTGAGCCGGGTTGGTTTGCCTTCAGATACAGTATATCACCAACTTTAAGTAATGAAACTGCTTCATATAAATCTTTAGCGCTTGCATCGTTCCAGCCAATGATAAATCTTCCTTGCTCGAAAAACTTTCCTTCNATCTCATCGCCACTCCAATTGGATCCTGCACCATAAATTGCCATAGTCGTTCAAAAGTTAAATGTTACATCTAATGTTGATTGGCAAAATACCCGACCACAAACAACAAGAGGCCAGCAATGAAAAGTAAAAACTTACAAGTTTGAGAATTCTTTCACCCAGGGGGTGAGTACTGAACTTGAATATGTCCGGAATGTTTCAATGCCGCTTTGATTTCTGCGGTAGAATTTCCGCCTGCCTACAAAGATGTATATCGCGATAGACAAGAACAGGCAGACAATTCCGAGTATAATTATCGTGTTCATATCTTGAATTTAATTTTTCCAGTGCACATCCCGACTAATAAAATCCACGATCTGCCTGAAAACTGGGTTATTTAAGATTTACTATCTTTCATATCCGTTTAGAGACCTAATGAGTCCCTATTTGGATATGAAATGTAACTTAATTATATTTCGTATCTATTTAGAGACCTAATAAATCCCTATTAAGATATGAAATATACCAACCCGTCAAATATTCAAACGAAAACGCTGCTTACCCAGGGTTCGGTACTCCTGCGGCATTTTAATGATACTGGCCGGTCGGCATTTACTCTTCAGGAAGCTGCTGAAGTGCTTAAAAACTCCACCAGGGAGGCAGCCAAANAACTGCTTAGCGGCATGGTTAAACGCGGGCTCTTGCTAAGACTCAAAGAGNGGGTCTATTGGATTATTCCGTATGATCAAGACCCCAACGCCTATTTTCCTAACATCCACCTGGTGGTCAAATATCTGGTCGGGGACGTTGGGTTCTATATTGGCTATTACAGTGCGCTGGAACTTCACAGCCTTATCACGCAACCTTCGTTCCGGGAGCAGATCGTGGTGAACAGGCAAGTCAAGCCGTCATCCGTAAAAATAAAAGGACACAAGTTTCAGTTCATATACCATAACCGTAACCATTACTTCGGAGCAGCCGAGTTGTGGGTTGATAGCTTCAACAAGGCCAGTTGTTCTGATCTTGAANAAACCTTCATCGATTGCCTTTACAAACCCGACTATGCGGGTGGTATTAGCGAGATAGCCAAGGCACTCCATAAGTCACGCGAANAAATTGATTACCGTAAGCTGCTGAATTATTGCGAACGATTTAAAGCCCAGTCGGTAATCAAACGGCTCGGATTTCTGCTGGAGTTACTTAAAATTAACAATCCGATATCAGATAAACTCCATGCTATGATAACGCCCACTTACATTTTGCTGGAACCTTCGTACGAGAAANAAGGAAAGATGAACGGCACCTGGTACGTGCGGCAAAACATGGAACTTTCTGATATTCTATCACCTATTTTTAGCTGACATGATAACACCTAAGGAACTGAGCGCGGCCGCGGCCAAATACAAACTGAAGGATACCCAGGTGGAAAAGGATTATGTTCTTTCCTGGATTCTCTATGGCATCTCAAAGAATGAATTACTTTTTAAGAGCCTTGTGTTTAAGGGCGGCACCGTATTAAAGAAAATTTACTTTGAAGACTACCGGTTTTCGGAAGACCTTGACTTCACCCTTATAGATGAAAAAATTACCAATGTAGAATTACTCAAAGAATTCGAAAAGATATATGCTTTTGTGAAACAGGAAGCCAATATTTCACTGAAATTCAAAGAACATGACGAACATGAAAGCGGTAGTCTTGTATTTTACGTGAATTATGTAGGGCCGCTTCAGGCAAATATTGACAGTCGCGATATCAAGATCGATATCACACGTGGAGAAATACTGGAATTTGAAATTGAAACGAAGCCATTGATCATCACTTACTCCGACTTACCTCCAGACTCTTTTTCATTACAGTGCTATTCGCTCTCGGAAGTGCTGGTGGAAAAAATGGCCGCCTTGATGGGGCGTACCGAACCAAGAGATCTTTACGATTTCTGGTACCTGACCGAGCAAGATGGCCTTAAACCCAAAGACTACCGTGGCGAGTTTGAGCGAAAGGCCACGAACAAAAGCNATGATCCCACGAAGTTGGAAGAAAAAGTATTGGCCAAGGAAAAGAACTTTAAANAAGACTGGGAAAGAAAGTTGGAAAACCAAATGGACGAACTGCCGAAATTTGATGATGTATTCAGAGAATCAAAAGAAATTTTAAGTTTTAGCGTATGAAAACCTCCCTTTCCCATCTTTCCGAAAACAAGCAATACGAGATCAGGCGAATTGTGGACATTATTCAGGAGGTAGTGAGCCCTGAGAAAATTATATTGTTTGGCAGCCATGCANAAGGCACGCAGGTAGAGCATCTCTACCAAACCAAAGACGGTATCATTCACGAGTACATTAGCGACTATGATTTTTTGGTGGTAACTCAGGACAACCCGGAAAAGACTTACGTACAGGAAAGCAAGATCATGGACAGGGTCGACCACTTTAACCCACCGGTGAACCTGGAAATACACGAGATTGATTACATCAACGAGGGCCTTGCCTGGGGCCAGTATTTCTTTGCTGATATTGTGAAGGAAGGCATTCTCCTTTTTGATTCCGGTAAGGTGAATTTTGTTGAGACTCGCGTTTTGACTGTTTCCGAAGAAAGGAAGAAGGCAAGTGACTACTTTGATATTTGGTATCCAGAAAGTCAAGGCTTTTTGAAAGTTGCTACTTTTTGCCTGAGTGAAGGCGATCTTAAAATTGGTGCATTCAATCTACATCAATCGACTGAAAGTCTGTACTATTCCTTGCTATTGGTTTTTACAGGCTACAAACCTAAAACACACAATCTTTGGAAGTTGCGGAAAAAGACCAAGGCCTATTCAGACGAACTGTTTCTAGTTTTTAAGGCAGAGAGCGACAAGCAAGAAGAACATCTTNTTGATTTACTTAAACGAGGATATATTGAAGCTCGCTATAAGCAAAAGGACTATCAAATTACCCGTAGCGAATTGGCTGAACTCATTGAACGAGTAAAGTCGATGAGTAGAATTGTCGAAGGTTTGTGCGCATCTAAAATCGAGTCAATCAAGTAATATGTAATAGTTACTTCACTCTCTTTTGATACATATATTTTGACTTTTTATTTTGAGACTTGACTCTTTTTAACTTCCGTTCACCTACAAGTTTCTTAAGAACTCCAGATACAGCAGAACTCCTTAGATTTGCACCATAAAGNCTTTTACATTGCTTAATGATCTGACCAACTGATTTTGGTGAATTGAGAAAATCTGTCCCGATCATGTTGATTATTGATAATGTGGTTTGTGGACGCTTAGTCTTTTTAGTGCCAGCACCAAAGTCTGTATTTAGCTTGTGATCAAATTCAAATCGAAGTAATTCATCAGGGTATTTGCCAAGTGCTGTAGCGAGCGCTCTTATGGTGTGTATGTTGACAGCGTGTCGTCCATTTTCAATCCTTGATATTTGATTGCTGTCGATATTCAAGAATGCAGCCAGCTGGCCTTGCGACCAATCGCGGTCATTCCTTAATTTTTTNAGATGCCTGCCAAATGCAACTTGAAACTCTTTATCCTTGTTCTTCACGCATTCAAACTGCGCGGATAACATGATTAGTTTATTACCAAATTTGTATATAAACTGACCATTCAGTATATTTGAAATAGTAGCACTAAAAGTCTCCCCTCTCATTTACTGATGCCTGAGAAACAGAAGAAAATGAGATCATGGGACAACCCTCCAAGATATTCACCGCATTAAGTGCGGGTGCTCCCTGCTTATTGGCGTACCGGGCATTTTCTCAGGCCTCAGTAATGACGGTAAGCAAAGCCCCGCACTTATTTCTATGCCGCCCGGTTCACTCGCTTACCTGCGTGGGTGTTTTCGTATATTTGTATCGAACCTCCTGGTAAAAAGTATTTATAAGGAGCCCACATCGTCCATGCCTGGTTTCGCCTTCCAGTGCATGGACTTTTGTTTTCACCCAACATTTATCAAGTCATGAACCCGTATCACAACCATATGGATACGGAGTTGGTACACCTGTTTAAGTTGGGTGACCAACAGGCGTTTGAAGTGATCTATCACCGGTATGCCAAAGACCTGTACCGTTATGCGCGAAAGAGCGTACAGGCAAAAGAAGACTGTGAAGAAATGGTGCACGATGTTTTTGAGTCGCTACTGGCAAGAAGAGAATCGCTAAACATTACTTCACTCAGGCACTACCTGTTTACTTCCATCCGGTATATGATTATCCGCTCTTTCAGCCACCGTGATGTGAAGCGGAAATTTGTTGAACACTACACGGCATTTGAAACAGCGTACGACATACTGGAGGCAGAACAGAGCCATGACCCCGAAGCGGTGCATGCAAGACTTCTTCAAAACCTCGATGGCCTTCCGGAACGGTGCCAGGAAGCCATCCGGTTGCGCATCACAGAAAATCTTTCAAACGGTGAAATCGCCAGCCGCATGAACATTAACAAACGAACTGCCGAACTGTATATATTCAAGGCCTTCAACCACCTGCGTGCCTCATACGATAAGATTTACAAACCGGCAGAATAAATCGACTCTTCTTCCAATTGGCCTTTATAAAGGTATTTTTAGCCCTCGCCAGAATACGTAAAGCTTCAGATACCGTCACTTTTTAATGTAAAGAGGCAAACCCTTGCTTAAATTAGTAGATACATTACAAAACCACGGTTGCCCATGCAAAAATCAGATTTTGACCAATTAATGGAGCGTTATGTTACGGGGAAAGTCTCCGAACAGGAACGAAAGAAAATAGAAGCCTGGCTCGATGTGATGAAGACCGAGGACAACACCGACCTGGAATTGAGTGACGAGGATGAAGCCCGGATATTCCAGAAACTCACCAGCAGCCAAACCACGGTGGATGATGTGGTGGCCCTGCGCCCGAAGCGAAAAGCCCGCCTTGACCGGTGGATGCTTCGGATAGCGGCATCGTTGGTTATCGTTTCAGTCGTTTCATACACCGTGTGGTACTTCACGGCATCAACTGAAAACCAACTTGAAGTAGTATCTAAAAATGGTGTTGAANAAATCATTCTCAATGACGGGTCGTTGGTGTGGATGCATGGTGAAAGTAAAGTGATGTACTACGAGAAGCAAAGTGATGGCGCGCGTTATGCCACGTTTGAAGGTGAGGCGCTATTTGAAGTGGTGAAAGATGAAAAACATCCTTTCATTGTTCAGTGTGGTGATGTAAAAGTAAAAGTGCTGGGCACAAGTTTTAGCATTAAAACAAACCCGGAGCATGTTGAGTTAACTGTACTCACCGGAAAAGTGAACCTCTCCTCTTCGGCCAACACAGAAGGGATTGATGTCTTGCCACAAGAAAAAGTGATTTACAAAAGCAATGGAGAGTTTGAGAAACTTTCAACAAACCAGCAGGAGATTGCTTCCATCACCAAGAACACAGACTACAACATGCAATTCACAAACAACAAGATGCATGATGTGATCGAGCGGATTGAGAGCAAGTTTAACGTATCCGTAAAACTATCTGACAAGAACATACGCGACTGCCAGATTACTGCGGACTTCACCGATCAATCGCTGGAAAAATCATTGCAATTGATTACAGAGGTGTTGGATGTAACCTACTCCATCAAAGATAACACCGTAACGATTACCGGTACGGGATGTAAGTAAGAACCTAAACCCGATTAACTATGAAACCGAGTCTCCCCACTTTTCGATTCAACGTAAAAATAAAACAGGAGTGATTCGACCACTCCTGCTTATTGCCCTCTGCTGTGACACAACCCTTTGCCGGGTTGATGCGAGGTTGCTTTGTCTTATTTCAGTTAACGAAACCAGTACAAAACAATGAAAGTTATGAAAAAAGTTTTACCGCAAAACTTTGGAAGGTTATGAAAATATGCGCGGTTCAGGGAATAATAGCCATCACCCTATGCGGAGTTACACTAGCCCACACTAACTACGCGCAACTGTTGGACAGGGAAGTATCCATCAGCATTACCGATTTGCCTTTTGAAAAAGCCCTGCACGAAATTGAAGCTATTGCGAAAGTGAAATTCGCTTACAGCATCAACCAGTTGCAAGATGAACCCAACGTGTCGCTCAATATTGACAAGCGCGCACTACGCGAAGCGTTGGATGAGTTGCTGGCACCGCGCAAAATATCGTACAAAGTGCATGAAAAGGAAGCGGCCATTACACTAAAAAGGCTAACGGTGAGGGCAACAAAGAACGGTCCTCAGTTCATGAGGGTACGAATGGCANATAGTGAGCAGCGTGCGCTGATTCAAATAACCGGAACAGTAACCGAAGCCTCCACCCAAACACCGATGGCGGGTGTGAACGTGCTCGTAAAAGGAACATTGAATGGAACAACAACCGATGCCACTGGAAAATACAGCCTCGGTGCCGAAGACAACGACATACTTGTTNTTTCATTCATTGGCTATGCAGCTGTAGAAATTACAGTGAGTGGAAGATCGGTTATTGATGTGTCCATGACCGAGGATGTTCTGAGTCTCAACGAAGTAATAGTCAATGCCGGGTACTGGGAAGTAAAGGATCAGGAGCGCACGGGAAATATCAGTAAAGTTTCATCAAAGGAAATCCAGAACCAGCCCATCCATAACCCGCTGCAGGCGCTGCAAGGACGTATGGCCGGAGTTCAAGTAATTCAAAACACCGGTGTTCCGGGAGGAGGATTCAAAATTCAAATTCGAGGTCAAAACAGTTTGCGCCCGGATGGCAATGATCCGCTGTATGTAATTGATGGCGTTCCGTTCACACCTGTTTCTCTGACATCCACCGCCATCAGTGGTACAATCATCAAGGAAGGTAATCCGCTGGCGGCTATTAACCCGGCCGACATTGAGAGCATTGAAATTCTGAAGGATGCCGATGCAACATCTATCTATGGTTCACGCGGTGCTAACGGGGTGGTGCTGATCACCACGAAACGCGGACAGGCAGGCAGAACGAGATTTCAAATGAACTTCTCGCAAGGCGTTGGTGAGGTTGGCAATCAACTTGACTTACTCAATACCCAGCAACATGTGGACATGCGTATAGAGGCACTTCAGAACGATGGCCTGTGGCCGTTGCCGGACTTCCTTCAATCCTATGTGCCGGATGTCTTTCTTTGGGACACCACCCGGTATACGAACTGGCAGAAAGAGTTAGTTGGTGGAACAGCCAATACAACCAACGCCCAGTTTTCCGTTTCGGGTGGAAGTGAAAACACTCAGTTTTCTGTTGGTGGGGGATATTATCGTGAGACCACAGTATTTCCTGGAGACTTTAATTTTCAGCGCCTCTCCGGCAGTCTGAGCTTAAACCACACGTCTGACAACCGTAAGTTCAAGACTTCCATCGCTGTGAACTACTCCGGCAGCGTCAACAATTTACTCTCGCAAGACCTGACCAGCATAGCCGTCACGCTTCCTCCTAACGCTCCTTCATTGTATGATGAAAATGGACAGATCAATTGGAACTGGCAAAACGATCTTATGCAAAATCCATTGACTTACGTCAGGAAAAAGTATGTTAACAATACCGATAACCTTATTACCAACGCCTCCTTCAGCTATGAAGTGATAACCGGGCTTCGCCTGAAGACCAATGTCGGATACACCAGCATGATCGTGAAAGAACTTTCCACGAATCCCNTAAGCGCCATTCCACCACAATTCCTTGCGCCAGGACAAACAGGTTCCTCCAATTTTGGCGACAGCTACTACAAAACATGGATCATTGAACCGCAAGCCGACTATACCCGAACTATCGGGGACGGCACGCTGACGATTCTTGCAGGGGAANCGTTGCAAGAATCTATTCAGCAAGGAGAAACAATCTCAGCCCGCGGATATACTTCGGATGCACTATTGGAAAATATCCGATCGGCCACGAGCATTGACATCATCAACTCGGCCTATTCACAATACAGGTATGCAGCATTATTCGGTCGGGTAAATTATGTATGGAAGGAAAAATACATCGTCAACCTGACAGGCAGGCGCGATGGTTCAAGCAGGTTTGGACCAGGCCAGCAATTTGGAAACTTCGGAGCCGCAGGCGTTGCCTGGATATTCTCTAACGAGAGTTTTGTCAAAAACAACGTTACGTTCCTGAGTTTCGGCAAACTCCGGGCAAGCTATGGAACAACTGGAAGTGATGCGATTGGAAACTACCAGTACCTGAATACATTTTCCTCCACTACATACCCATATAACGGTTCAAGCGGTTTGGTGCTGACACGCCTGGACAACCCTGACTACTCGTGGGAAACGAATAAGAAGATGGAAGGCGGAATTGAACTTGGCTTTATTAAGGATCGCATTCTTTTTACGGCTAGCCAGTACTATAATGAATCTTCTAATCAGTTGGTAGGTTTGCCGTTGCCAGTAGTTACCGGACAGTCAAGCATTCAGTACAACCTGCCTGCAACGGTTGTCAACAAGGGTTGGGAGTTTCAACTCGCTACAACCAACGTAAAGAGAGATAATTTCAAATGGACAACAACCGTCAACATCACACTGCCACGTAACGAGCTAACGGAATTTTCCAACCTGGAGGCATTTCCTGCATACCGCAATCGATACAAAGTCGGGGAATCAATATTTATCAAGAGAACGCTCAAGTCAATAGGTGTTGATCCAACGACAGGCTTGTATACTTTCGAGGACGTTGATGGTGATGGGAATATTTCGGTGGTTAACGATGGCCTTTTCTTAAGGGAAGTATCACAGCGATATTTTGGTGGCTTGGGCAACAGTATTTCGATTGGTGGCTTACGGGTGGATTTTCTGTTCCAATTCGTCAAGCAGACAGGTTACAATTATATCAACTCCTTCACGGTGCCGGGCGACTTTTCAAACCAACCTGAAGTTGTAGCTGCACGCTGGCAGAATTCCGGTGATCAAACCGGGATTCAACAATATACGTTGATCGGCCCGGGAACAGGAGCATTTATCAATCAGAAATTTTCGGATAAGGCGATATCGGATGCTTCATTTATCCGGCTTAAGAATGTATCCATATCATGGCAGTTTCCAGCTACCCTGTTGAAAAAGTTANGGATGCAAAATGCAAGACTTTATTTGCAGGGTCAGAACCTTCTAACTATTACGAACTACCTGGGAATGGATCCCGAAAATCAGAATGTCTCCTTTCTTCCTCCGCTCAGAATGATCAGCATTGGTACACAGATTACATTTTAAAGATGCAGGTAATGAAAACACTTTACGTAAATCACATTTTCAACTTCGCAGGTAGAACATTGGTTCAAGCCTTGGTCCTGTTCGCTGTAACATCCTGCGAAGAGTTTATCGAAATCGATGCCCCAAAAACGGAAATCACCAGCAACATTGTTTTTAACAACGATGCGGCAGCCACGTCCGCAATCAGGGGAATTTATAGCTTAATGACATCAAGCCAGAGTTTCACCAATGGCGAGATCGAACGATATACAGGGCTTTCTTCGGACGAACTAGTCAATCACTCCAGCCGGAATGAACAACAACAGTTCTACTTCCCTTCGCTCACCAGCCTTAACGGTGTTGTGCATGGTGTCTTCTGGCGAGAGGCCTATAAGTATATCAACAACGCTAACGCGGTTATCGAAGGGCTGTCCAAATCAACATCGCTTAGCAACGGCACGAGTACTCAATTGGAGGGTGAGGCAAAGTTCATACGGGCATTCAGCCATTTCTACCTGGTGAACTTGTTTGGAGATGTGCCTTATGTTACCACAACTGATTACCGTCAGAACTCAACAGAGGTCAGGTTGACTGTAACGGAGGTCTACACAAGAATAGTTGCTGACCTGATCGATGCGAAAAATCTTTTGGCAGCGGATTATTCATTTTCCAATAACGAGCGAAGTCAACCGAATCGGTATGCGGCAATGGCGCTGCTCGCAAGAGTTTATCTCTATTCCGGCAGGTGGGCCGAAGCGNACCAGGAAGCCAGCGCCATCATTGATAATACCGTTGACTTTGGACTGGACGAACTGGACAACGTTNTTTTGTCCAATAGCAAGGAAGCCATTTGGCAATTGCAGCCCGTGGTGCCGNGAAAAAGCACAGCACAAGCTCGAATATTTCTGCTGTTCAACAAACCCACTGAGGTCTCTCTTAATCCAGACTTTGTTAGTTCATTTGAAGCAGATGATGAAAGAAGAGGCGCCTGGGTTGGAGAATTTTCAGATGCCACGGGAACCTACTACTATCCCTGGAAGTATAAAGTATACTCAGGCAATACGTTGACGGAGTACGCAATGGTGCTTCGATTGGCCGAGCAATACCTGATACGTGCCGAGGCCCGCGCGCAATTGATGAACCTGTCCGGTGCGGTAGAAGACATTGACATACTGAGACAACGTGCCGGGCTTCCACTCATACAAGATACTGAACCAGGGATCAGCCAAGAAGATTTATTGGCATCCATCGCGCGTGAGAGAAAATTTGAACTCATGGCGGAATGGGGACATCGATGGTTAGACCTGAAACGTTCGGAAAGTACAGAGGCAACATTAGGTGCAATCAAACTGGATTGGCAGCAAACGGATGAGCTATACCCAATCCCACAGTCTGAAAGACTACTGAATCCTGCACTAACTCAGAATCCGGGGTACTAAAAAGTTAACCAGCAATTTCTTAAGCGGTCTTGAGCAGCCTCATTACGAGGCTGCCTGGGACGCCTCATTTCAAAACATAAAAAACTGAATCAAAATGAAAAAACTTTCATTAGCAATATTGGTCATCCTCATGGCGTGTTTGCATGCGAACTTGAGCGGTCAGCACGTTGCGACTACCTCCCCACTTTCAGCCGGGGATATGGCGCCACCATTCAAAGCATTCAAGTGGATTAAAGGAGAACCTGTAACAGAATTCAAAAAGGGGCATGTTTACATCGTTGAATTCGGAGCGACCTGGTGCGGTCCATGTGCCGCTGCCATCCCTGAACTATCAGGGTTGTCGAGAAAATTCCAGGGAAAGGCGACTGTTATTAGTGCCTTCGTTATGGAATACAATGATGACCCTTCAAACACTGCTAATCCCTCGTATGTAAGCCGAGTAGAAAAATACGTAACTAAGCGAGGCGATCAAATGGACTACCGGATTGCTGTGGATGACCCCGCTAAAACGTTGGAAAACACATGGCTAAAAGCCGCAAACAAGGTCGGCATTCCGCACACATTCGTAATCGACAAAGAAGGCCAAATAGCCTGGATCGGCAGCAATCCAAAATTGCTGGACGGAGTAATCGATGCTGTTGTGAACGACAAGTATGCACTAGAAAAAATACATCAAATGCACCGGAACACAGTCATCATCAAATAATCCTTTCTCACCACTAAAAGAGTGGCTGAATGATGGTGGCGAAAGTATTCTTTTCTTTTCAATGTTGTCGAAGTATGAGAGCGGCCAAACGGGTGAACCATACTATCCTCATGTTGCCAATTTTCGCTGGACAGAACCCAATTCTGAATTGTATGAGCGAAGAGGGAAAGTACTTGCGTTAGGTCAGTCGCTCCGGGTGCTTTATGCCATGGCTTACGGTGACACGCTATGGAATTACCCGCTCAGTAGAACCCTGGGTCTGTGGACATTTCCTGACACGATCAAGTATCCACATCAACGGAGATCGTACGGAAAGTATTGGTATTGCCCGCTCCTTGAAATGAAAGACACTGCAAAATTTGAAGCTAAGTACCCCTTGCCGGAGAACCGTTACAACTATATGTTGAAAGTTCCTATTGAATTGGGCACTGCCAAGAAGATGCAGCAACTGATGCAGCAGGACCTGACAGCTTATTTCGGTTATCATGTAACTGTTGAAAAACGCATGATGCCATGTTGGTACGTTAAGGCCTCGCCAGAAACAAAAGCAAAGCTGAAATCAAAAGTACCTGACGGAAAATACAAAATGTATGAAGATGAAGAAAGCAACGGTTATTTCAAAATGCCGAAGTGAGGGACATCATCTTTCAACTTGAAATCCGCTACGGTTGCACCAACTCCGGAGCCCTTGTCCACAGTCCTGATCTTCAGCCACCATTTATCGATGCAACAGGAATAATAGGGAATATTGACTACACCTACCCGGCATCCTTCGCCAACAAACTAAGAAATGAACTCGATGGCGGTGAGCCCTTCACCTTCGAGGATTATAAAGCAATGCTCGAAGAGATTGGATTCCAACTGGTAAAGGGGACAAAGGAAATGAATGTGATCATAATCAAAGACAAATAGGTTATGCGAGCGCTCAAACTATCCACTATTATATTTCCGACTGTGGTTATGATGTTGTCAGGGTGCAGAAGCCTTGACCTGACTACGCACAAAATGTTCGGTCTTGACCCGGCTACCCCGACCAACAAAACCATACTCTGGCCTTACCTCGATTTCAACAATGATTCGGTTTCCGGTATCAGTTATTTCAAAGCAATCAAGTCAATTGGAAAGAAGAAAGGTTCTCCCCTCATCGTGGCGATCATTGACTCCGGCATTGACATAGATCACCCAGAGATACACCCTTACCTGTGGAGTAATGAAAATGAAATCAAGGATAATGGACTTGACGATGATGACAATGGGTATATCGATGATTACTACGGCTGGAATTTCCTGGGCAACATGTACTATGCTCAATCGGAAGTAACGAGATTGCGAAAACAACTGGCCATACAGCTTGAAAGTTTTTCCGATACCAAATTGCGGGATTCTGTTACTAAAGCATTTAGTCAAGCTGACTCTCTTTATAAAATAGCTGCCTCGGAAGCTGGTAAACAGTACGCCTACCTGACAGAGAACTACAAGCCAACGGATACTGCTTTCAAGGAATACTTCAGTTTTGTTGAACGTCAGAATAAGTACCATCTCAATGATGCAATCGATCCGCGTATTTTGGTGGGAGATGATCCAAACGACATAGAAGATACCCGGTACGGAAACAACAACGTTACACCACTGTATCCGGATGAAAAGCACGGGACGCATGTGGCAGGAATTGCGGCCTCCCTGATCAAACATACAGATGGAATCAGGATCATGCCCATCAGGACAATACCCGATGGGGATGAGTATGACAAGGATGTTGCCCTGGCTATTCGATATGCCGTTGACAATGGTGCCAAAATCATCAATATGAGTTTTGGAAAAAGTTTGTCACCGCACAAGCAATGGGTGATGGACGCCATGAAATATGCAGAAAGCAGAGATGTCCTTTTGGTACACAGTGCCGGANATGAGTATATGAATATTGATACCAAACAGTCTTTTCCCAGTGATGTGGCGGGTGGCAAAAATGAATTTATCTCAAACTTCATCAATGTGGGAGCATCAACGCAAAACTTTGACGAAGGGTTGGTTGCGCCATTCTCCAATTATGGGGAAAATAATGTTGACCTATTTGCACCTGGTTTGTCAATATACGCTGCGCTACCTGACAGCACCTACGGGTTCAATAGCGGCACATCGATGGCTGCCCCTTTTGTAAGCGGAGTTGCTGCCTTGATACGGCATTTCTATCCATCCTTGAGTGCATCTGAAGTTAAGGAGATCATCCTCCATACCGGAATAGAGTATGATGGATTGATGATTGTCCCGGAANCTAGCAAAGCTGTTCCGTTCGGAAGGTTATCGTCATCGGGGCGTGTCTTGAATGCATACAATGCTTTAATGCGAGCGGGAGATTTGTAGCGTATTGGTAACGAAATGCAAATCGAAGGTTGTAAGGATTCGTCCGTGAATGGTGACCAACAGGTCTCCGTACACCTTGAAATCGCGCAATTTCTCTCCGTTGATTCTGGGGATATAGAAACTCCCTGAATAATGACCATCACGTAGGCCATATACGTCAACGACATCATTTTGCTCAAAAGTAAATCTGCTTTCATTTGTTGCCCTGATGGTAGAGTGAATAAAGAGCCAGTCACCCGATGAGTGGGCCTTTTTATTTACGATTCGCGGAGGAGACGTAAGAGCCATCGTTTGACTGGATTCAATTTCAGCAACACGTATCTGCACACGTTCAACACCGTCAATTGTCTTCCCNCTATAAACCACATGAAGGGCAGTGTCCATACAGATAAACTCATTCCGGTAATAATAGACATAGATGAGTTGTTCCAGTGCCGAATTATAGTGAAGCATGCCATCTGTACAGAACAGTCCATCAAGTTGCTTTTCTAAAATGTTCCCTGAATGAACGGGAAGCGCATTAGGAGAACGCTTAAGCGCGAGCACGTATTCCTTCGATTGGTTAAGAGTCCGGATGGCAAACGCATCTCTCTTGAGTGGGATGGCTTCAACAAAGAACGTGCTGTCGAACACTTGTATCCCAGTGGAAACTATATTCGCAGTGTCAATGGGAAACTTGAAAATATCGAAGCTATTAAGATCAGAGACATATACCCACCCTAATTCTACGGAGATATGTGAGTCTCTAAACGTCACGGGGATGTCTATTGCCCGGATAGAATTGTTGTTGCCCCTCCATTTGACGAAGAATAGCTTTCCAGGCTGAAAAATATCTGCAGAATATAAATGGCCAACATGCAATCCGGCAATGTAGTGCTTCGGTCCATCCAATGTCCATTGACTTTCCTTCTTGATGCCGGAAGTAATAAAGTTTCTAGTAAATTCATCATGCTCAATTTCCTTTTGTGCAGACAAATGAAGCAATAACACGAGTATGTTACTTGCAACAAAAAGTGAAAGTAAAATTGCGACTCTCCCTTTCATCTTTCCCCATTTATTTCATTCAAAAGAAAACTTAAGAGTTGGGACAATGCCCCAACTCTTTCAATGGACGGTTAATCATACCTCAACAGCCCGGCCTGATTGGCAGACTCGGCATTCTCCTTGGTATTGAATGCATTGTGGTCAACCAGCCCCACCCGGATCTTACAGATCTGGTTTGTTGCACTCACCGAGCAAACGGGAGTATCACCCGGAGGAGTCGTGATCGTTCCCTGCATGCCTCCTCCGGCAGATGAACCGTTCGAGTCATACCATCCAATTTGGGCAAGCATTGGCGCAGCTAACGCACCGGCAACAGCAAAAACAACCGCCAATAGCGGTAAAATAAATTTGCTCTTCATAAATGTTATTGCTTTTGTAATTCAAAAGCAATTGAAAAACTTTAGGTTGAACATCATTTTAAAAACACTCACCCTTCTGCAACGAGGGTGATCAGAAAAATCTGACTGGTAGTTGCAGTACCGATCAGTTCGTTATGCCTTAAAGACAAAATATTTTTTAAAGAACCACTCCATTGGTTTCATGTGAAAGAACTTTATGATTGGATGTAGATGTGTACAACAGTATGGCTATCACAACAATCGATAAAAATACAAGGTTAAAGATGAGGTGTTGTGCCCAACTCATGTTTTGAATAATACCACCACAAGAACATGGTACGTAATCGCTGAAGCGAGACGCAAGCACGATGTACGTGGTAAACATCGTCATCAAACTGAATGCAGCATAGAAGCCAGCTAAACGAGTCGTCTGAAAAATCAGGAGAAGGGATATCGACAATTCTACTCCAGGTACCAACCATGCCAGAAACCAGGCAAAGTCTGTGAGCATTGGTGATTGACCGAGTTGAACCACAAACTTTTGGTAATCCAACAGTTTTGTAAGTGCTGCATACACAAACAATAGGATGCATGAGAAAAATGCAATATCAACGACAATCTTGCGGATCATTTTCGAGGGCTGAATTACATATTAAAAGTAAATCAGCCTTGAAATAAAATCCATTGACCTTTGTTCAGACTTGCACCAACATAGGTTTAGAAGTGTGCTTAACAATTGTTAAGATCATATTTTGCGCCTTTTATCCTGCTGAATGACTGTGGCGCAATACCTAAATACGAGGCGATATGCTCCTGCGTAACATGTTGCTCTACGTGGGGATAAATACGGATCAACTTTTCATATCGCTCAATCGCGGTGAGGTGTTGCATGTCGCGTGTTCGCTCACGGCTATGCTCATAGTATTGATTCATGATCACACGGTAAATGAAGTGTGCTTCAGGGAAAGTCTGAAACAACTGAAGAACGCTATTGTGGGTGACACAAAACAACTCCGAGTGGTTGCGAAGTTGTATAAATTCCTGGGACGGAACCTGTTCAAAGAAACTTCTGGCCGATACCATGATCTCACCTGTACGCCAAAACCACTCCACCTGCTTTTTGCCTTTTACAAATGTGTACGACATGGCAAACCCATCGTCAAGGAAGTAGGCACATTCAGCAACTTTTGTCGCCTCCAGTAGCATAAAGTAATTAGGAAGTGAAAGAGGCGTAATTACCTTTTCAACAGCTTGTCTGAAAGAGGTACTCACGGGATGAATAGAGGATAAAACGGAGAATAGCTTTTCTGTCTTCATGAGGTTGGGATCTATAATAGTGCCGTTTCATTTGGTATTATTCCTCTACTGCTATACTCCGAAATCCATTGAATTTTCCTATGCCCGACCATGAAAAATTTAATCAAAGTGAAAAACATCAACTTAAAATCTTGATGGCTGAATAATTTTTCTCCCTGATTATGAAAGCGTTACCGGGGTACCAGTACCCCTGTGACTGTTTTTGAAGCGGATTGAAACCCTCCTTTGTGCCATCATCATTTGACAATGATTTATGGCTGCAACAATTATCACCCCTGAGGACTTACGGGCATTCAAACTGGAACTTTTGGAGGACCTCAGAAAACTAATTTCGGAACGAAATACCGTACCCGCGCAACAGTGGTATAAGTCCCATGAAATCCGAAAACTTCTCGGCATCTCACAGGGCACTCTTCAGCACCTGCGTACCACCGGAATCCTACCCTTTACCAAAATAGGCGGAGTCATTTTGTACGATTATCACGACATCCAAAAGATGATTCAAGACCATAAACGTACGCGTGATATTGTCTTCGAGAATCCAAAATCCCTTTGATATGGCTAAGCTGATTTTCACGATTCTTCAAAATAGATTTGGCAAGGTCGATACCGGCTTTGCAGTATCAGCAAGATGTATTTTTGTCCACAAAAATAATCTTGTTCCTCATTACCATTCGGAAGAGAAAGCCTCGGAACTCGGCTTTCTTCAGCCAACAGGTTTGCATACACCGTCCAGCCAACCTTAAACCTGCAAGTGTATGTCACGGAAGAAAGCCAAAGATCAAACCAAGCTATACACCCACCCCGTCCGGACGAGGGTTACCGAGTCAATCTACAACCGGCTCAACGCATTCGTTGGCAATGGCGATTGCCACTCCATCGGGGAAGTTGCCCGCAGGGTGTTGTCGAAAGAGAAGATTCTTTATGTGCTTAGGGACGGCTCGATGGATGCTGCGATGGAGGAGTTGATCGCGATCCGGAAGGAACTCAACGCTATCGGGGTAAACATTAACCAGATCGCCCGTCACTTCCACAATGCATCCGCACCAGACCAGCGGTTGTTCCACGCGCTTAAAGTGGCTGAGCAATACAACAAGGTTGGTGACCAGGTGGAGTTGCTGCTCAACGAGATTTCATTACTGGCTAAAAATGGTTGCAAAAGTGATCAGCGGGAAGAATATACGGGGCCTGCTCAACTATAATGAGAACAAGGTGAGCGAAGGGGTTGCTCAATGCATTGCCGCCAGTAGGTTTGGTTGCGATGCGCATGGCCTTACCTTCTCCGACAAACTTAACCGCTTCCGCAAGGTCACAGACTTAAATCAGAAGGTACGCACGAATGCTATTCATATCTCCCTGAACTTCGATGTTAACGAAAAGCTGACCAACGAACAGTTACACACCATTGCCTCCGACTACATGACTCGAATCGGATTTGGTGAACAACCTTATCTCGTTTACCGGCATACCGATGCGGCCCATCCCCATGTACACATCATTACAACTAACGTGCAGAGTGATGGCAAGCGAATAGATATTCACAACATAGGGAGAAACCAGTCGGAAAAAGCGAGAAAGGAAATAGAGGTTGCCTATGGATTGGTCCGTGCAGAAGGCCGAAGCAAGAAACGGGAGATGGAACCCATCCAGATTGAGAACGCTGTATATGGCAAATCAGAAACCAAACGCAGCATATCCAATGTGATACGCATGGTCACGCGGTCGTACAAATACACATCATTGCCTGAGTTGAATGCAGTACTAAGGCAATTCAATGTAGTCGCGGATCGTGGAGCAGAGGGCACGCAAATGCACAACAAGAAAGGACTGCTATACAGTCTGCTTGATGAAAAAGGCAAAAGATTGGTGTACCTATCAAGGCCAGTTCAATTTATGGCAAACCAATTCTGGTCAATCTTGAGAAACAATTCAAGCTGAATGAAGCCCTGCGAAAGCCATTTCGTGAAGGTTTGAAAACCATTATTGATCAAGTCCTGAAAAAGTCGCTGTCAAAAAATGCGTTCGTCAAGATGCTTGCCAATAAAGGCGTGTTCGTGCTGTTTCGCGAAAATGACGAAGGTAGAATTTATGGGATCACGTTCGTGGACAACAAGAATAAGGTTGTCTTCAATGGCAGTGACCTTGGCAAAGCGTACGGTGCAAAGGCAATTCTTGAACAGTTAACTCAGGCTCCCGACACAACCTCATCTGGAATTCAGCCGCAGTCTCCTCATGCAGAAATACAACATACGGGTGAAGTTAACCTTCATGTAAATGAACTTCTGAAAGACCTTGTGACAGCACAAGCATACGACTTCACATCACCGGAAGCAGCGATGAAAAAACGCAGGAAGAAAAGAAAGAGAAAAGGTCGGTCACTTTAAATGATTTCTTATGGCAAGTACAGGCGAGAACGAACAAGCTTTACGAAAGATCATCGACTTCATCAGGCTCTTAAGTGTAGTGGTGGTGTTATTCCATCTCTATTTCGTTTGCTACCAGGTCTTTGAAGGCTGGGGACTCACATCGGAGTTTGTTGACCGGATTATTTATGGACTCAAGAATACCGGAATATTCAAAAGTGTTTATCACGCCAAGCTGATCTCATTCGGGTTACTTGCCGTTTCGTTGATCGGGGCCAAGGGAAAGAAAGACGAANAAATTAATGCGAGGACGGCTGTTCTTTACATCATCACCGGACTTATAGTCTTCTTTCTCTGCCACTTCATACTCCTGGCTCCATTTGAAAGCATCGTTCTGGTGGGATTATACATAGGCCTTACGTCCTTGGGCTACCTGCTTATGCTTACAGGTGGCACGTGGTTGTCGCGCCTGATCAAAGTTAATTTCAGGAAGGACATTTTCAACAGGATGAATGAATCCTTTCCGCAGGAGGAACGACTGCTTGAAAACGAATACTCCATTAACCTGCCAACAGCCTATAATCTTAGAGGCAAAAGACGCACAAGTTGGATCAATGTGATCAACCCTTTCAGGTCATTGCTGGTGATCGGGACACCTGGTGCAGGTAAATCGTATTTCGTTATCCGACATATTATCACCCAGCACATTCGTAAAGCCTTCACTATGTTCATCTACGATTTCAAATACGATGACCTGTCGAGGATTGCTTATAACACCTTATTGAGAAACGCCCGGAAGTATCCTGTTCTGCCCAGGTTTTATGTGATCAATTTTGAAGACCTCTCGCGTTCTCACCGATGCAATCCTCTTGACCCAGCCACCATGGAAGACATCACCGATGCGACAGAGTCATCACGCACGATTATGTTAGGGCTGAACCGCGACTGGATCAAAAAGCAGGGTGACTTCTTTGTGGAATCTCCTATCAACTTTGTGACTGCTATCATCTGGTTTTTGAGAAAGTATGAAGACGGTAAATACTGCACGCTTCCACATGTAATCGAACTGATGCAACTTGACTATCCCAAGTTATTCAAACTCCTTAGAACCGAACCGGAAATTGAGGTGCTGATTAACCCGTTTGAATCGGCCTTCCGAAATGAAGCGATGGAGCAGTTGGAGGGCCAGATTGCCAGCGCGAAAATCGGCATGGCGCGGTTATCATCACCACAACTATATTATGTTCTCTCAGGTAACGACTTCACCCTTGATATTAACAATTCAAAAGAACCCAAGATTGTCTGCGTGGGCAACAATCCGCAGAAGCAGCAGATATACGGAGCGGTGCTTTCGCTCTACATTTCACGCGTAATAAAACTAGTCAACAAANAAAACCAGCAGAAGTGTAGTCTGATCTTCGATGAGTTCCCTACGATATACTTCAACGGCATTGATAGCCTGATAGCAACAGCTCGCGCCAACAAGGTAGCTACATGCCTGGCGGTACAAGACTATAGTNCACTGAAGAAAGATTATGGCCGTGATCAAGCTGAAGTGATCATGAATATCGTGGGTAACGTGATCAGCGGACAGGTTGTGGGTGAAACCGCCAAACTTCTGTCAGAGCGTTTCGGAAAGATTGTTCAGGAGCGGGAGAGCATTTCTATCAATGCTTCAGATACTTCGATCAGCCGGTCCACCCAGCTTGATTCGGCCATACCGCCATCAAAGATTGCCACACTATCATCCGGTGAATTTGTGGGAACGGTGGCAGATGATCCCGATCAAAAGATCGACCTGAAGGTATTTCATGCCGAGATATTAAATGACCATGCGGCCATTCGCAAGGAAGAAGAAAATTACCGATCCATTCCCGCCATACGGAAGATCACGCCCTATGAAATACAGGAGAACTACTTCCGAATCAAGAAGGAGATCGATCAGATTGTGGAAGATAAACTGAAGAAATGAAAAATTTTTAAGGCCATGGATATACTGACATTCTCAAAACAACTCGAAAGCCGCATGAAAGAGCGGCTGGAGGAATTCGATGCGGACCAGAATGAAATACTAAAGGTCGGTCACGCCTTGACTTTCATACGTGAGATCATCACTGAACTGAAGCAATTTTCCAGTACCTACAAGTTTGCTTCTGAGTCAGAAGAGGTCACGTTTTTCAAGGATGTAAAACCAGTCTTCCTCAGCCAATTCTTCTACTATAAGAAAGTATTTGCGCTGAGACTGTTTGATTCCTTCAAGGATGTGAAAACACGCCAGGCAAATTATTACAAGATATTGCAGCAATTGGAAAGGTTCGTCCAGAAGAACCTGGAGTTCTACGAGTATTGCATGACCAACACTACCTATCTCGACAAGCACTATTTCACCCGCAACCAACAGAATCATAAATCGATCGACAGGGACGAAAAGTTTTCAACAGGATATGATACGAAGCTGGCTAAAATTCTCGCGACTGAACTGTTGAAAAAGTACATTCTTGAATTGCTAAAGAAGTCACAGGCTGATCGTTCAACTGATACATCCACAACCCTGACTTGGACGGGTTCGAAAACTGACCTGATCGAAATAATTTATGCACTGCACAGTGCAGACGTTTTCAACAACGGAACAGCCAACATCAAAGTAATCGCCTCTGCGTTTGAAGATGTGTTCAATATCAGCCTCGGGGATTACTACCGGACGTTCCAGGATATGCGCATTCGCAAGAGAAGCCAGACACCATTTTTGGACACTCTTAAAGAGAGGTTCATAGGCAGATTATACACAGAATGAGGTATTACCTTGACGAGTTGCTTGCGAAGGCAGTTGATTACATTGTCTACTCAATCAAACACATCTTACTCCCGATTCGACCGACTTGGGTGAATAGTTATCATTCACGAGCGCCTCATTTTCCAGCATGCCCTTAAACAATTTGAAGCAAATCAAAGTAGAACCTCTTCAGTTTAATCGACCTCTGAATAAGCAATTAGTAATGACAAATGGAATGTATGGATTATCGGTATGAACTATTACCGGCTGGCCTCCATCTTTAAAACCAAATGCCAATACAATTCTATTGTTAGCTTGATCACTATTCTTGAAGTTTTCATAATTGTCTTTAGAATAATTAAGGGGCTTACTTTCTGCAAATAACTCTTCTGTTTCTCTGACTTTAATGGCTAACCCTTTTCTATCTCTTCGGATTTCTGCACTACATTTGTAACTTGAAAATCTTCGAAGGAAAAGCCCATAAGTTTTTGATGCAAGAGCGGCTGTCTCGAAAATAATATAGATTACCGGTGGCGATTTTTCATAATTCTCTGAAAGCGCAAACTCAATACTGACCGCAGTATTAATTGCAGTCTCCATGTCAATTCTAAAAAGTCTATTGACTTCTTCCTGCGGATTTGACGGAATACTACGCTTGACGTCAGGGTCAATTTTTATTGTCGGACCATAGTAGAACTCCAAATCTCGATCTGTAATTTCCTCACGCTTTTTAAAGCTATAGTAGTATTTCGTAATAATGTGGCTATCAATAGCAACAGGCCTCTCATTGACCATGTAGAAAGGGCAAAAGTGAAATTTCTTACCTCGTTCCTGTACAGACGTGAAAGAATAAAATAATGTTCCTTTTAGGTTTGGTAGTGTCTTCCAGTAAACCATCTGCATCACCATTGATTGCTGAACCTTTCCATATTTTTCATACTTAACATTTTCTCTGTATTGATTGAACGCAGCATCTAGCCACTTTCGATCAGGATTTGCATAGATATATGTGGTGTATGAGTTATCCTCCTCCACAACAAATGATAAGCAAATATTATTGTCTACATCATCTGGATCATTAGTGTTCCAGGATTTTAAGTAGTCAAAAAACTGTTTCCCGTATATTGCATCCTTGTAAACAGGACCAAAATGATTCTGTAAGTCATACTGCTGTTTGTACTGCGGCTCGGGAAAAAGGTATCCGTTTGTGATCCACTGATCTTCGTCTACGGCAAAATTCGGAGGAGGTTGAACTATTAATACGCTATACTCAAAAACAATTTTTCGATTATTACTTCCAATCCAAGAAGCAATATGGCAACTGAAAAATCAATAAATGTGGGGAGAGCCATGAGGCTTGCACTAATACCAAGACCAACAATAATGCGCGAAGTCCATTTCGCAACGCTTTCAAATCTCTCATGGAGATAAATTTTTGGTAAGGGAAATTTCCATTCGACCCGAAACAACAAATTCGTATCTACGCTTAAACCTCGGATCCTAATTTTCATGTAATTTTTGAATGATGAATGCTTTACCAATATATCCATAAAACATTTTAAACCCATACTAACACTAAATCTACGCTGTCCTAAAAACTACCCACCTTGGTACCAACTTGTGAATTTCACAATTGATAGAATCCCATCTTCGCTTTTGTACTTAAAGACCATTCTTCCGTGGTCTGATCTTCGGACTTTATCCATTCAACAATGAACAACTCAAACGAAATATCCAACCTCGACTTTCCGGTGGGCCGTGTTATCCGCGCAGCTCTTGAAGATTTATCTGAAGAACACTGGAAATTCATCCTCGGCACGATGACAATGGATGAGTTCATCAGCCATAGGGTCGACATTTATCTCGAAGTGCTGGAGACTGCTATGCACAATGGCTACGATGAAGCCGGTGCAAAAGAAATTGCCTTGAAGGAATGCCTGGCCGGAATCAGCGAAGCCGATGAATAAGTTTTCGAAACGGCAGGCGTATGAAAACGGGCTGGTACTGTTGGAAGAATTGCTCACACCAGGTCAATCCAATGGCAGGCTTACAGAGATGCAGTTCAATGGATTTGGCGCTTTGAAAGAATTACTGTTGCCGCTGGATAATCGCTCTGCCTGGAGTGCGGAAGACTTACGGTATGAGTCGGAGGTAAAGAAGTTCCACGACCTGCTGAAAGTCCGGTTTGACGGGCGCTACAACGAAGCGCTTTCATCTTTAAAGAACAGCATACTCACATCGTTTTACACGCCTCCTTTTATCACCGAGCCAATTATTGATAGCATCAAGCGCAACAGCGAGTCCGTTGACTCTATCCTTGAACCTGCGGCAGGTACTGGAAATTTTGTAAAAGCGCTCAGAAAGTATTTCCCTCAAAGTGCAATTACTGCTATTGAAAATGACCTGCTGGCTTCGGAAGCATTGNAAAAATTGCACCCGGACATTGAAGTCGTTCATTCCGGATACGAGAATTTTAAGAACAGGAATTTCGACCTAGTGGTTAGCAATATTCCGTTCGGCAGCACCAGCGTGTATGATGACCAGATTTTCCGCGAAGCGGTGCCGGTGAAGATCAAGGCCACTACACGCGTCCACAATTATTACTTTGTCAAATCACTCGACAACTTAAACAATGGAGGAATACTGGCCTTCATCTCCACCAACGGGCTGATGGACAGTCCGGGCAATCGCGAGATCAGGGAACACCTGGTGAAGAATGCTGACCTGGTCACAGCGATCCGGTTGCCTTACGATACATTCGCTGAATCAGGAACGTATCCAGTCACCGATATCATCCTGCTTCGAAGAAATTCACAAAAACGAAATGTATCTCCTTCGGAAAGACTCTTTATCGAATCAGAGAAGATCAACGTGCCCGATGATAAAGGGCTGTCGGTTGAAGTCAACGTAANNACGCATTCTACAAAACCAACAGCGACCATGCCCTCGGTATATTCTCAGCCGGTGGAAAGTACCAGCACGATTCGCTCAACATGCTTCCGAAGGAAGGATTTGGAGAGAATGACTTCCGGGAGTCTATCACTCAGCTAATTGATGAAGGCTTNNCCGGCAGTTGGAACAAAGGTCGTTGCAAAGACAATAACCGAAGATGAATCGGCCACTTCATCGGCCATTGTTTTGCCACGCAATCACCCCGACTACGACATCCTGAAACGGGGATACCTGATCATCCACCAGGGAAAAGTGGGTATCATCGACTACTCGGGAACGGAGAAGATCATCAATCCTGAACAGGTCATCAAGGACACCGACCATGCCTTTCATTTTACAGGACTGCGCAACAGCCTGGTGCGGCTCGTACAATCGGAGTTAGATGGCGATGATAAAAGCATGAAGGCATACCGGGCAGAGTTGAACAATCAATATGACCTGTTCACCTTCCGCTATGGAAATCTGAATCACCCTTCCAACAAGAAACTGATCCTGTTCGATGCGGAAGGATTTAAGGTGCTCTCTCTTGAACGCCTTGAAAACAATCGCTATGTCAAGGCTGATATTTTTCAANAGCAGGTCAACAACATTGAGAAGACATTTGCAAAACCGGAATCGCTGAAAGATGCTGTCCTGCTTTCGCTGAATGCGCATAATGGCATCAACGTGGAGTTCATCGCTTCGCTCATGCAGAAGAGTAGGGACGAGATCATCCGTGAAGGCTTTGACCAGGAACTTTTATTCCGCGACATCGAAAGCCAGGTAAACCGGTATGTTACCAAAGATGAATTTCTCAGCGGCAACATTGTGCACAAGATTGAGGCCTGGGAAAATCTTAAAGACACCGGTCAAAGAAATCAATTTCCTGAACTCACCGAGAAAGACATTGAGACACATCTTGAACGGTTGAAAGAAGTTCAGCCGGTTTTCCTGAAACGTGAACTGATTGATATCAATCTGGGTGAACGCTGGATACCTATCGACATCTACGAAAGCTTTGCCGAGCAATTGTTCAAAGAAAAGACGGATATCAAATACCTCGAATCAACCGACCAGTACCTCGTGAAAGTATCAGGGTACAGCAACGAAGAGAACATTACCTACGCGGCCACCATTCACAATGGCAGGATCCCCGGCAGTAAGATCATGGAGTATGCCATAGCCGACACCCAGCCGTATTTACAAATCAGGATAGGCGGAACCAACCCTCCACAATACAAGCCCGACCAGGACGGCATGAAGAACGTGGAGATGAAGATTAAAGAGGTCAAGGATGAGTTTGAGAATNTTTTGAATGCACGGCAGGACATTGCGGGGCGAATCGAAGAACTGTACAACCGGAATATTAATAATGCAGTAAGACGCAACTATGATGGGTCCCATCTTCAGTTAACGGGTTTAAAACATTTTGCTTTACGTTCTCACCAGAAGGACGCGATCTGGATGCTCCTGCAACAGGATGGCGGCATCGTTGACCATAAAGTGGGAGCCGGAAAGACCCTGGTGATGGTTGCTGCCACCATGGAAATGCGCAAGCTCGGTATCGCACAGAAGCCATTGATCATCTGCATGAAAGCCAACGTGGCCGAAGTGGCCAAAGACTTTCTTAAAGCGTATCCTTCCGCTAAAGTATTGGCGCCTGACCCGCAAAAGGACTTTACAAAACAAAAACGCCAACGGCTCTTCGCGAGCATCGCCTCCAACGATTGGGATGCAGTGCTCATGACACACGATATGTTCCAGGCCATTCCTCAGTCACCACGCATGAAGAAAGAGATACTGGAACAGGAACTANAAAATCTCGAAGATGATCTGAAAGCAGTATCGGAAGATCGTTCATTGTCGAAACGAGTATTGAAAGGACTTGAAAGTCGAAAGCAAAATTTGAAAGTAAGGCTTGAGATCGCCAATGCAGCGATCAGGCGCGATGAAAACATTCTCGACTTTGAGAAGATGGGCTTCGACCACATTTTTGTTGATGAGAGCCAGGCGTTCAAAAATCTTCATTTTACTACTCGCCATCAGCAAGTCGCAGGGTTAGGCGATCCTACCGGTAGCCAACGGGCACTTAATCTTGAACTTGCGATCCGTACTATTCAGGAGAAAAAGCCGGAGNACAAAGGCGCAACGTTCTTGTCAGGTACTACGATCAGCAACAGTCTTGTTGAATTGTATCTACTCTTCAAATATTTACGACCCGATAAACTGAATGAACTGCACATCAACTCCTTCGATGCTTGGGCGAAGATGTATGCCAGAAAAAGCTCTACTTATGAATTCACCGTGACGAACGAATTAAAATTGAAGGAGCGTTACCGGGAATTCATTAAAGTTCCGGAGTTGGCGCGGTTTTACGCAGAAATCACACACGTCATTACCGATGGTAATCTGAAGATCGAAAAGCCACGTGTTGAAAATATCGTGGTTAATATTGATCCCACTGAAAACCAGCAAGAGTACACACAAAAGCTTATCAATTTTACTAAGACANAAAATCCCACCTACGTTGACCTTGTATTTGGTGAAAATGAAAAGAATGCATTCATGCTTATCGCCACTAACCTGGCCCGCAAGATGAGCATTGACATGCGGCTAATCGATCCGCTGAAATATGCATTTGAACCGGATGGAAAGTTGGCAAAGATGTGCGAAACCGTGGCCGCAGAATACAAGGACAGCGAACGTTATAAAGGGACGCAACTCATCTTCAGCGACATCGGCACCCCGGATGGGAGTAGATTTAACTTGTACGCAGAGATCAAGCGTGTTCTTGTAGAACAACATGGACTACGGCCGGAGGACATTCAGTTCATTCACGACCACGATTCCAAAACAAAAAAGGAAAAGCTGTTCCATGATGTCAATAGCGGCAACGTGAGGCTGTTGATCGGCAGCACAAAGAAATTGGGTACAGGTGTTAACGTGCAGGAAAGAGTGATTGCCATGCACCACCTCGACATACCTTGGCGGCCGAGTGATTTTGAACAGCGCATAGGCCGTGGCGGCAGGCAGGGGAATAGAATGGCAAAGGATTTCCGGGAAAATACAGTGCGGAATTATGTGTATGCCGTAAACCGCACACTGGATGCCTACCAATTCAACATCCTGGCCAACAAACAGAAATTCATCAGCCAGATCAAAAACAGTTCTATCGACAAGCGGAAGATCGATGAAGGCGCACTCGACCAGGAAGGCGGAATGAACTTCGGGGAATACGTGGCGTTGCTCAGCGGCAATACCGACTTGTTGGAAAAGGTGAAGCAGGAAAAGAAACTGTACGACCTCGAACGCAGTTACCAGGTTTTCCTGAAGCGAAAATCAGAAGCTTCGTTCTACATTGACATGAATACCCGCGATCTGAAACAGAAAGAATCTGCGTTGGTAAAATTGGAAGCCGACTGGAAACCGATTCATTCCATTGATTTAGAGAAGGCACCGTTGGTCATTGCGGGCAAGTCATTTGACGATAAGAAGGAAGCCGGTGAACAATTGCATGTAACTATTGAGCACCTAAAACAGAAAGGCGTAGCTACCGAAACCGAAATANGCCCGGCTGTTGGATTTCAAACTTTTTACAACCCCATTCAATCAAAGGTCTATGTCTGCGGTCCGTCCGGGATGATCTACAATTATGCCGATGGAAAGCTCAATGAGAATCCTTCCCTTGCTGGCCGTTACATGACAGACTCCATCAAACGGATTCCTAAAGTGATCGACAATACCAAAGAATCCATCCAAATCTTTCAANAAAAGATTAATACCTACAAGCACGAACTAACGCTCGACTTCAAGGAGAAATCACTCATCCATGATTTGAAACACCAAATTGACCAACTCGCTACGAAGTTGGAGAAAGCATTTTCTGCAAAAGATGAATTGCAGCTTTCCGGTGTGGAAGATCCTTCATTGGAGTATGAAACACAAAAGAAACGTAACAGGCGCAAAATTCGAATATGACAAAACCACTTACCCTCGACACCATGTACACGGCCACAGCTATAGCAAATTTCTTTATCGAAAAAGGGAAACTGGAGTGCAAACCGGTTGACCAAATGAAAGTTCAAAAATTGGTTTACTTCGCGCATGGTTGGTTCTTGGCGATAACCGGGAAGCCACTTCTCAATGAAACCATAGAAGCCTGGCGTTTCGGCCCGGTTATTCCCTCTCTTTATCACAGCCTGAAATATTCTGGCAATCTCCCAATCACAAAATCTATTGAGGTATCTCAATTTGACAATCTAATAATAGCGGATGCTTCTAACACGGAGTTGCATGCATACCTGAACCGCATCTGGAATTTGTATTCGCCATTCACAGGAATTCAGCTTTCCAACATGACACACGAGGAAGGAACCCCGTGGGCAAAAATTGCAAAGGAATTCGATCACCGGATACCCGCCAATATGGATATTGATGATCAATTGATCAAAGAATATTTTTAGATCAGCGAAGTAAAACCTCAGAGCCATGAGCCTTTTAACCGAGATTGATATGCTGGGTGATCAGCTAAAGAACATTCTAAAAAAGGAACTCATGCGCCTGACCCTTTCTCATTTGATGAGATGCAAAACAACGAACTCAGAAAACTGAATGAGGAATTAAAAGATTTAAAACAAGACCGTGACGAACGGAAGAGTTATGCCTCAAAATTATACTGGCTTGTACTGATATGGTTGGTCGTAATTTTACTGATCATTATTCTTCAAGGATTGCAGTCTTTGCCGTGGACCCCTTTCTATTTTAAACTGTCCGATAAAGTGTTAATAACTTTGATTACAACTACCACTACCAATGTGGCCGCATTTTTCTGGTGGTCGTAAGATATTTGTTCAGGCCGAAACGGTGACGTCCTTCTCACATGCTGCGAAATTGCAAGTGAGGAGTAATTCACCCATTTATTTTATTCGGTCAAGGACAAAAGTTTCAAAATCTTTAACCTCGGCAATTTCAAATCGTGTTAAATCAAATCACTTCCGCAGGGTTTGGAAACTCTTGAGTCTTACCTACTTACTATGTATGATTATAGCTACTTAGCTGCTACCTTAGTCTTTGCATGAAGCTCCACAACTTCCTGCTTAAGTTTGTTCACATCTCCAGCAGAAGTATTGTCAGGAATACGAGCAACTGTTTCCATGATTGTTTCGATGTCGTTCGATTTTACAAGAATTTCTTCTCTGGCATAGTTCAATATTGCAAGCCAGTTGTAATACTGATTGTTAATCTCTTTCGATTTTTCGATCGCTTCCAAATATAACCTTCTACCCATATCCGGAACACCACTTCGAAAACATAGTAAGCCTCTTGTTGCTTTCAGACAGATTTTCGTAATGTCTGCAGCACCAGTTGGGTTGTCGACAAGAAGGTTCATATATTTCATAGCCTCCTCAATCTTGTTCTCAAGTGCCAATGAGTACACTAGATTATTGACTATCTGAGGATCATTCGGATGAGAGATAAGCCCTGCTTTTAGAAAGCCACGAGATGTTTCCTGATTATTTAGGAAGGAGTTCGCAATGTGGGCTCCCAGCATTACCGGCCTTTTGGAAAANGGCATATCCAAAAACCATCTGAAAGTATTGTCAATACATTCAGTCAAATGATTACTATGAAAATTTTCAAGAGCTTGAGCCTCGAAATTATGCTTTACGTGAAATTCATTGATATCAATTCTCAATGATGGCTCCTTGGATGAAGCCCATTCGATTTGGGCAAGTGAATTGTCGTTAGGAGCCAATAAGGACTTCTTAAAGAATTGCTTACTTTTCTTGAGACTTCCGTCAATGAGTTCTACGGTGCCGATGGCGCTTGCAAGTTCCGTTATGTTAGAGGATGAAAAGTTGCTTGAGTTAAGCATTTCAAACCCCTTTTTCAAAAACCTTGACGACCGTCCTCTTAAAGTCGCTAGCGAAATCTCCGCAGATGTAATCCAAGGGTCTATAACGGCCAGTGACGTTTTACGCAAGATGTCATGCGCAATATCAATTTCATCATAGTGTGCGAAGAGCCTGGAACCACACCGGAGTATGAATCGATTGTCTGGTGATAAATTTAAAGCAATATGCATTGCACGAAGAGCTTTTCTTTCTTGCCCTACAATTGAATAATTTCTTGCCAATTCCACATAGTAAATGGGATTATATGGGAATCCAGTAATGGCAGCCTTTATCTCTTTTATTTTATTCCATATCAGTTTAGGATCAACCAAACTTGAGAATTCACTTATCGTTATACTTTCTAATTTGTCGGTTAATAATTTGTCATTGCTGGTTACAAATCTTTTGCAAGTNGATATCTGCGGTAATGTTGAATTTACGCTGTTACCAAGAATAAACTGTNNTGCCTCCAATACATGTTCGTTACTGGCTATGCCATTCACTATTGCAGAACTAAGCAAGTCTCCGGCATGAGGAATTGTCTTATTATGAGACCAATCTTCAATGTATTCATCAATAGATATAAGGCTCCGGATTGGCTGTTTGTTGACCCGGCCAATATTATTATCAAGCTCACCCAACACCGCAGTTTTCTTGAAACTCCGCCAGTTGGGAATGACTCTCCGATCCTTATTTTCAAAAATATTTGCCACGTTAGTTCATTATATTAAGTTCTGCTCTTCTGAAGAGCAAATCAAATTTTGAGACGAACCTTTCAAGGCTATATCCGTTGCCTCTTTGTGAAATGTCAATTGGATGACCTCTTTTCTCAGGGAATGGAAAGCAGAGGTATTCAATTGTTTGCGTAAGTTCTGATCTGAAAAATTCATTCTCTATACATTGACCAAATTCAGATAATGCTTTAGCGAATGCGTCAGCTAAGTACGGTTTTATTTGCGCGAAATCCCCTTGCCAACTTTCAGGTCGGAAATTTGGTTCGAGATTCTTCATCAATAATGCCGACATGCTAATTCCACTAAAGTAGAATACTACCATACTTCCAAGTAGGTAGCAGTCAGTTGCAAAAACTCGTTTATGCCAATCATTTTCATAATAGGCGTACATAATTTCAGGTGGAGCGTAGTTGGCATCACCTGTGAATGTGTAGTCGCTGTATGGACTATTCAAAGTTTTGCAAAGGGACCTTCCGATATCACCGAGTTTTGATTTGCGATTGAACAACAAAATATTGGAAGGTTTTATATCCTGATGTGAGACTTCGATCTGATGCAATTGTCTAAGCCCCACAGCGATGTCGTGTAATGATCCAAGTTTCCAGGCAAAGTCCAGTTTGTCAGAAAAAGCCAACTGCATTCGAACGTCACCATCAGCAAGATCAAAAATTAAATACGGAACGAACGAATACGTGAAACCTTCTACGTGTTCCTCGCTAGCCTCTCTTACAAACGCGACCTTAGTGACGTGCTGGTTCTTACAGTGGTTTGATAGGTCTCGTTCATATTTATAAGCACTCGTCATTTCACTGATTATATCAACCACTGAACGTGTGGGGTCTTCCATTTTTGAAAGGCCCAAAAATCTGTTAAAATCAAAAGCCTTTAGGAAACACACCTCACCATCTTTCTCAACCTTATAGCAAACGGAAAANAAGGAACCCGTTGAATTGGCCGTCTTAGTAATTTTTTCTACCACCTTCCATCCTGATTTGAGGGTTAGGCCAAGTAGATTGTGCGCTGCGTTATCCTTCATTTAATTAGGGTTTGGTTTACCAATTTAGGTTTATTGTCGCACTTCTTCAACGTGAGCGGCCATGGTAAATCCATTCCTTCCCAATTCTGTTGAATAATCTCCAATAGCAGATGTCCGTATATTTTTGAGGCTTCTAAGCCGAACCACAATTGATTCAAATCTTACTCCACCATGAAGAGCTCTTAGTACTTCACTGATAACTAAAGCTGAAGCAACCGCTCCCACGAAGGAGGCAGACATTGCTTTGCTAGCAAGGTTAGTGACAAGAACACCACACTCTTCTTTTTCACCTCTNTTCTGCATAGCATCGATTAATGCCTCACTTATGTTGTTCTCAGTTTCATCTTCCCAGATATCCGATGGCCTTTTAGTTGCACCCGGAAAAGTGTGGGTAATTATGGAGTCAAAATCAGACACGCCACTGCCGATGGCCGATTCTACTACAAGATCAAAACCACTTCCTTCAAGTGGTAATCTCGATTTTGCATTGTCGAAGCCGCACAGAGCAAGGTATGGTTCTTCGTCAGTGCGTATTGTGCTTGAATCATATTTACGTTCAGTAATCGTGGCGACAAAACCAAAAGTCTCAAGCCAATTCGCACAGTGTCTTGTTTTCCGAGGAGTAGTATTTTGCTTATCAGTCAGCAACCCGGCAGAATAATTTCCATCTGTTATTCGATCAAAATCTTGAAGAAGTGGATTGAAATCTTCTGGCTTAGCATATGGCAGCATGCTAAGAGTCCAAGCGTATGCTTGTCCTAGGTGGCCAAGCCCAAGAAGCCAAACTCTTTTTGGTAGATACTTTAGCCTCGGCCCTTGTGCTTCCACTGATGTCCAGCTTAGATCTGGTCGCCATAATGATACCCCAGTTGAGTGATCACAGGAGGATGGAGTGATATTGGTCTGCTTAATGAAAACGGCAGAGACGGCAATAGCACCTCCTAAAATTCCGCCAAGTGCGAAGTCAACATCTTGATTTAAATTTATCTTATCAATTCCATTTGATATGCCTCCACTCCAACCGTTGCAAACTACTTCAATTGAGTTGTCATCGATTGATGCAGGTAAACCCAGATGTATTGAGAAATTCTTTCCAATTTCTGTTTCTGAAATAACAGTCGCTCCGAGATCCCTAACCGCTGTGTTTAGGTTAGAGGAAAATGGCCATGGTAATACTAAGGCCACATCACCGGGCATGGCAACATGTACGCCACCCAAAAANGCTCGCTTTCCAGTATTCACAATGGTAAGCAGTGCAGCTTGCAGGCATACTGACTTTCGGATTGCTTCCCCGCATTTCACATGTAATTTGAGCGACCCCAAGATTTTCAGGGCGTCTTGGTATGAGCATCTNGTTTTTTCGATGATACCCAATGCAAGTCGGTTAAGGTTATCTTCGGTTAAATTGTTATTCATTTTAAAAGCTTCACCCGTCCTCCTTTAGGCTTTACTGTTTTCCATCTCTTGTCACCTTTATACTCATAGATACCAGCATCCATAAGTGTTAAAGTTTTAGCCTGTGCATATTCCGGAAGAATAATTGCGATATGCCCTGACTGGGCAATCATTGGATGATTCGAATCCGAACTACTCTGTCCCACCCATTGACCGGGATGAGTATGAACATCTGCGAGGACCGTTAACCCTTTCTCTTTGCACATTTGCCAAAGTGGAACATATCCACTTCCGTCAAAAGTGATAATACCATGATCCAAACAGTTGGGATCAAGGTCGTCATAGCATACATATTCGGATATCAGATTTCCACCAACTTTTCCAAGTAGAAACGCACCACTCTCGCGCTCTCCATCTCCTCTTTTCCGCAGATCGTGGATCACTCGNTCCCACACTGACTCCACTATTAATAACTCCTTAACTGTTGGCATAATCATCTGAGTTTAAAAGATCATAAATGAATAGGAGGTACTTAACAATTGTAAAATCAGATCTCCAATAGTAGTCTGGGTGGTCAGTCTTCCAATTGTCGTGACCGGCTATTGCTATTCGGTCACACGGACAGTACAGTGCCTCCTTCTTCCATCCTGGATTAAAGACTTTTGAAACATAGGTTGCCCCTTTGGGCCATTTAGAATCTTCCAGTATTGCTTTCTTCTCCTCATCCCAAATACAGCATGTGGGAGGGGTCGATGGATAGTCGTTGAGATCAAATCGAAAAGAGAAAAANTCTGGGTTGTCCTTNTTGGCCCTTGCTCTTATCCTAATGATGACCTTTGGCCATTCCGGGAAATCCTCGTTAGACAGGATTTCCCAGCGNGCCTGGTCAACACCATTNTGGAACGGAGCTTCACTCACATGTTTTTGACCATCCCCTTATCGACACTCATCCCTGTACTTGTTTCTTTGGCGTTAAGTAAAGAGAGAGGTGACAAGCCGGATAATTCACGAATGAACCGATACGGTCATCATCCTGAAGAATCTCCCCTTGTCCACTGCCTGAACGAAGGACAAGATTGCTCGCATCTGAGTCTGATATCTTGAACTCCTTGATCGCCTTTTTAAAAACCTTCTCGGCTTTGGTTTGTGGCGGGAAGCTGAATTTCTCTTCGTGACCATTATAGGTAACAGTCACCTCTACTTTCCTGCATCGGTGGCAGTGGACGTGAGATCTTTTGTCGATCTTTTTCGAACCTGCAGTTGATAACCTGTCTAACGGGTTGTCATCATCATCCGCGTAACATTCTACCGGGGCGTCATTGGTTGAAGCAACTCCGGTGATTGCCTCAAACTCTTTAATAATATCAGAAATCTTTGTTTCTGAATCAATTTCGATGAATTTGGCCTCCTTGAGGCCCTCACCGTGTACGTAGATTTGTTTATCCTTCTTCATAAGCCCAAATATAGCAATGCTAAGTATATCAAGCAAACACTTAGCAAGAAAATTTATACTTAGATTTATAATTAGCAGTGCTTGCTTTACTTAGAATGGGTGGGTATCTTTGCAGGCGGAATCAGGCTGAAAAAACTAACCACTACATATATGGAAGCCCAGAAATCATTAGGTGAAAAACTAAAGGATGCTAGGGAAACACAAGGATTAACACTAAGACAGGTAGAAGAGATAACCGGAATTTCCAACGCATACTTAAGTCAACTTGAAAATAATAAGATCAAAAAGCCATCAGCGAACATTCTGTATAAGCTAGCTGAACAGTACAGGATTGCTTTTGAATTTCTTCTTGGTGAAGCAGGAATTGTTGAGAAGAAGGAAGGTCAAGCTGGGCCAAAAACATTAGCGGGATTTGCTCTGTCTTCCGAAGGATTAACTCCTGAGGAAGAATCCGAGTTAGCGGGTTATCTAAAATACTTGAGATTCAAAAAGAAGAATGAACAAGGCAACGATAAAGGACATTGAAAATGTATCCTTCGACATTCTTAAACAAAGTAAATCACTTGGTGTATTCCCCACACCAGTAGATAAGATTGTGCAGTTCTGTGAACTGAAAGTTGATCGAGAAACTTGTCTAAGTAAAATTCCGAATAACTATCTGGCCAAAGTCTCCGAGACTTTAAAAAGTGCACTAAGGAAAGTACGCGGTGCCATTGATACCAGAGAGAAAATCATTCGTCTGGACTTAACTCAACCGATCGGCAGACAAAAATTTGTCCAGCTTCATGAAACTGGTCACAATGCATTACCGTGGCAGCGAAAGACTTTTGAGTACTACGATGATGATGATACTCTTAGTCCTGATGTAAAGATCGCTTTTGAAGCTGAAGCAAATNTTTTTGCGTCCGGTACTTTGTTTCAGCTTGATAGGTTTGATGAAGAAGCTAGTCAATTAGAGTTAACAATTCGATCACCTTTGGCTTTATCTAAACAATTCGGTGGATCTATTCATGCTACAATAAGACGGTATGTTGAAAGATCTCCTAAGCGATGCGCCCTTTTAGTTATTGAAAAAGAAGGACTGCTAAGTTTTAAGATCCGAAACTATTTCCAATCACCAACCTTTACATCGGAATTTGGGATGTTAAAATGGCCAGAACGCTTGGGGCCTGATCAAGCATTTATAGCGGACTGTTCATTCAGTAGGAAGATGAAAGTAGACGGACAGTTTTTATACAAAGGAGAAAATGGTGATATAACATTTCAGTACCATTTCTTTAATAACTCGTTCAACTACTTCGTGATGGTGCTTCCGTTTGGAGAAAAATCAAATCTAAAATCAAACTTGTCGTTAAGGAATAACCTAATGATGACCTGCAGAAGTACAAAGACGCGAAGAAAAATAAGTCTTTGCGTGCGTTACCCTTCCAATGTGTTGAGATAACTAACTAATGAAATGCTGATGCCCGGCTCGGGGCAATCAATAAAAATAACACCCACCTTGGTACCAACTTGTGAATACTAGATTTTTCTGACGCACACCTTCGCTTCCGTAATCAATCACGGAAGCTATGTTCGAATCCATTTCCTGGCAGGAGTTTATTTCAACCATCGCCCTTCTTATCGGTGGCTATTATGTCATCACCACCTTGCTACTGTACGGCAGCGAGATATCTAACATCTTCAAACAAAAGAAACTAAATCTCACGAACACCCACGAGCGGGAGAATCAAACTGATTCAAATGAATCTATTGAACTCATGGGCTCAGTGAAATATGGTGGACGCCAATCAGAAAATGTTCCACGTGAAGAAAAAGTGAAACAGAAAGTTTGAGCGTAGTTACTGCACTGGAACCGGAAGAGCCGATTACGGAAGCGGCACCAAGCGAAGCGGATGAAGCCATACTTAAATCTGTTTCAACCCTTCTCGAAGAAATCAATACGCTCACAGAAGTTGTCGCTGTCGGCAGCAAGGCTGAGTGTGCTGAACTCTTTCGCACGCTACTATCGAATTATCCTGACCTGTTTCAAACTACGCATGAGCCTGAGATCACAGCATTCATTTACAATTCCTGCAAGGAGCATTGTGAATTTCTAATCGAACTAAATGAAGTCAAAACGTGGTGGCCACAGCAGGAAAACACCGGAGTAAATAATCAATAATCATCAAACAAATTTAAGTCCTATGAAAAGAGCAGTTCAATTCACTATTCAANAAGGCAAGGCTTTCGGACTTGCCCTGATTGTGTACCTCATCACCTATGCGCTTGCCATTGCCCAAGACGGCAATGCCGGTATCAACGAAGCTACCATGCGTGTGCGGAGCTATTTCGCTACAGGCACTAACCTAATGTATGCCATCGGAGCCATCCTTGGGCTCGTAGGAGCCGTGAAAGTTTACCAGAAGTGGAACAGCGGTGATCCCGATACAGGGAAAGTCGCAGCCGCATGGTTTGGCAGTTGTGTGTTCCTGGTCATTGTGGCCACCGTGTTACGATCATTCTTTGGAATCTGATGGCATCAAGCGTTTACAAAATCAACAAGGGTATTAACAAGCCGATTGAGTTCAAAGGCCTCAAGGCGCAGTATATCGCATACCTCGCGATCGGACTCATCGGCCTGTTAATCCTGTTTGCAGCGCTCTACATCATCGGGGTGAACATGTTTGTTTGTCTCGCACTTACGCTGACGCTTGGTGTGCTCTTGTTCATGACTGTTTACCGGATGAGCGACAAGTATGGTCAGTACGGCCTCTTGAAGAAAATGGCAAAGCGAAGCCTCCCGGATTTTATCAAGTCAACCTCCCGAAAAATTAGCTTTCAACTCAAAAACTAACATATGGCACAGGAGATTGCATTTCATAAAGTATTCCCAATCTACAAGGTAGAACACGACTGCATCCTGTCGAAGCAGGGCGATGTGACGCTGGCTTTTGAAGTGACTCTTCCGGAGATTTTCACCTTATCTGATCAGGAGTACGAAGCCTTTCATCAGGTGTTGGTTAAAGCCATCAAAGTGCTTCCTAACAATACTGTTTTCCATAAGCAGGATTGGTTTCTTTCGAGGAAACATCAACCCGAATTTGAAGGAAAGGAAAATTCATTCCTGTCGCGATCAAGCGAACAGTTCTTTAATGAACGTCCTTACTTGGATCACAAGTGCTATATCATGCTCACCCGGAAACCAGCAAATCGAAAACCATCCAACTCTGTTTTCTCCAACCTGATCCGCAGGAGCATTGTACCGGATGGCCCGCTAAATCCACAGCGCATGCAGGAGTTCCTGGATGGCGCTGGACAGTTTGAACGGATACTCAAAGACAGTGGATTTGTAAAACTGACAAGGATAACGGACGATGAATTAGTAGGTAATAACAGGAAACCAGGTTTATTGGAGCGCTACTGCTATTTGCTTTCTGAAACAGATCAACCCATGATCAAGGACATCCACTTCAAGGATGATCTGAAAGTTGGCGATCTGCACTGTCAACTGTATTCGTTGTCGGATGTCGAAGACCTTCCCGCATTATGCGGCTCAAGGATCAACTATGACAAATACTCCACTGACAAGACCAAGTTCAGTGTTGGTTTTGCCTCACCCTTAGGCCAATTGTTGTCTTGTGATCATATCTATAACCAATACATCTTCATCGAGGACGCACACAAGACTATTAAACAGCTTGAAAGTAAACGACTCAGGTTACAATCGCTGGCTACATATTCCCGCGAAAATGCTATCAGTCGTGATGCAACGAATGATTTTCTGAATGAAGCCATTTCATCACAACGCCTGCCTGTCAAAGCCCATTACAACATCTTACTTTGGACAGACAATAAAACAGAACTGAAAGAACTTAAAACACAAGTTTCATCGGCACTTGCCCAGATGGACGCCATCGCAAGACAGGAAACCGATGGAGCACCACAAATATTCTGGGCCGGCCTGCCCGGCAATGAAGCCGACTTCNCCATGAATGATACTTTTGATACATTCGCAGAACAGGCTACTTGTTTTCTGAACCTGGAAACGAACTACCAGTCTTCTGTTAGTCCTGTAGGCATACGACTTGGCGATAGGCTGACTGGTAAGCCTGTTCATGTCGATATTTCTGACGAGCCTGTCAAACGAGGCATTTGCACTAATCGGAACAAATTCATTCTCGGTCCTTCGGGCAGTGGGAAGTCATTCTTCACCAATCACATGGTACGATCTTACTACGAGCAGGGCACACATATCGTGCTGGTGGATGTTGGTCATTCTTATAAAGGACTATGTGATTTGGTGAATGGATATTACTTCACCTATGATGAGGCTAACCCCATCCGGTTTAATCCATTCTACATCGGACAAGGTGATGTGTTGGATACCGAGAAGAAGGAAAGCATCAAGACACTTTTGCTCGCTTTATGGAAGAAGGATGATGAAACATTCAATCGATCAGAATATGTGGCTTTGTCCATTGCGTTGAAGATGTACTATGAGAAGTTGGAGGCAGATAAANAACTCTTCCCTTGTTTTAATACTTTTTATGACTTCCTCCGTGATGAATTTGTCGGCATCCTGAAGGAAGATCGGGTGAAGGAGAAAGACTTCGATGTCGAAAACTTCCTCTACGTATTGCGCCCATATTACAAAGGCGGTGAATTTGACTATCTGCTGAACGCCACGGAAAATCTGGAACTGCTCAAAGAACGGTTCATTGTCTTTGAACTGGACAACATCAAGGATCATCCGATCCTGTTCCCGGTGGTCACGATCATCATCATGGAAGTGTTCATTTCCAAGATGCGCAAACTGAAGGGTATGCGCAAGATGATACTCATCGAAGAAGCCNTGAAAGCTATCGCAAAGGAAGGTATGGCAGAGTATATCAAGTATCTGTTCAAGACCGTGCGAAAGTTTTATGGGGAAGCCATTGTGGTGACTCAGGAAGTTGAAGACATCATTAGTTCGCCCATCGTCAAACAGGCGATCATCAACAACTCCGACTGCAAGATTTTGCTTGACCAGAGCAAGTACCAGAACAAGTTCGACCTGATACAACAACTGCTCGGGCTCACCGAGAAAGAGAAAGCCCTTGTGCTCTCCATTAACAAAGCCAACGATCCCTCCCGCAAATACAAAGAAGTATTTATCAGCCTGGGAGGAATGCTGTCCAAAGTGTACGCCACCGAAGTTTCTCTCGAAGAGTACCTGGCATACACTACGGAGGAATCAGAANAAATTAAAGTGCAGGCGTATGCCAAAAAATGGAACGGTGATATANAAAAAGGAATCGCTGAACTGGCCAACGACATACGCAATGGGAAAACTTAAACCGATGACTTCTATGAATCGAATCAGAAAAACATTTTTATCCTGCTTATCGGAATGGTGACATTAACAGTCGCGCCCATTCAGGATAGCCATGCAGCCATTCCTATTGCCAAGATCATTCAGGAAGGTGTAAAGAAAGTAATCAAAGCCGTTGATCTGATGATCCAGCGGCTTCAGAACAAAACCATCGCGCTGCAGAACGCGGCTAAGGTGTTAGAAAACAAACTTTCCAAACTCAAACTCAATGAGATTGCTCAATGGACGGAGCGCCAGCGGCAACTCTACAAGAAATACTACGATGAGCTTTGGAAGGTTAGGAACACTATTGCCACTTACAAGAGGGTCAAAATGATCCTTCAACGACAACAGCAGATCATTGAAGAGTACAGGTTCAACTGGCACATGGTCAACCAGGACAAACATTTTACCAAAGGTGAGATTGACTACATGTACCGGGTGTACACGGGAATCCTTAATGAAAGCGTGTACAACCTCGATCAAATTCTTTTGGTGATCAATTCATTCAAAACACAGATGACCGATGCCAAGCGTCTTGAGATCATCAACAAAGCCGGTGACCAGATTGAACAAAACTATGCTGACCTCAAACAGTTCAACAATCAGAATATTCAATTGAGCATGAACCGGGCCAAGGATGAGCACGAAGTACTGGTAGTANAAAAATTATACGGGCTGGAATAAAAAATGAAAAGGTTGCGGGCGCATATTGATGAGTTTGAAACGCTGATGAAGGAGAAGGGATACGATGGTCACTTTCACTGCAACAGCGCCCATCCCGGCAAGCTGAGAGACTCAATGTATGCTCATCTCCTGGAGACACTCCAGGGTCAGACGCACGTGCCACCATTTTACCTCACCACCTTCTCACACTGGAAAGATGAGGAGAGGCCCTATGTGAAGTGCGATTTCAAAATGAAATATGNNATTCGTGGGCGGGATTCCGNNGTGGAAAGAATGGAAGCGAAGCGTGCTAATCGTTTCGGCACAATTAAAAATATTGAGTTTCAGCCGAACAAAAACGAAGATATTCCCACATGCGAAAAGGTGAACGCGATGGTGGGACAGAAAACAAGAAGTCTAAAACTATAAAACTGTAAGACAATGAAATTTATAATGATCCTGATAGCAGGAATGATATTGAGTACCGCTGCTCCTGCCCAAACCTGGAACGAGTGGTTCAAACAAAAGAAGACACAGCGCCAGTACCTTGCCAAGCAGATCGCTTTGCTGCAAGTTTATCTTGGCTACCTCAAANAGGGATACGAGATTGCCGACAGGNGGCTCACCACCATTCACAACATCAAGAACGGAGACTTTAACCTGCATCGGGATTTTTTGNGGTCGCTCAAGAATGTCAACCCGCACATTAAGAATTCAGCCAAGGTGGCCGATATCATAGCCTTTCAGGTTTACATCATCCAGAATATAAAACGGGTCAATAATTTCTGCAAGACCAACGAATACTTTACGCCCGAAGAAACCCGGTATGTCGCAGCCGTGTATTCCAATATGCTTTTCCTGTGTGATGCTTCAATCTCTGAACTGCTGACAATTATCGGGTCGAATGAGACGGAGATGAGAGATGATGAGCGGTTAGTGCGCATCGATAGGTTATATGACGACATGCTGGACAAACATGCTTTCGTGCAGTCGTTCGATAGCGATGTGAGATTGATTGCCAGAGAGCGAGAACGTGAAACTCGCTCTGTTGAAAGGGTGCACAAACAATATGGAACAATTTGACGAAATGGCTATGAAACGAATTTTGCTTACCGGATTACTTTTTGTTGTGTTGGGTCTGAGGCCGGTCTGCGCCCAGTCACAAGAAGCGCAACAACTATTACTGAACTGGGAAAAGCTTCGTCAACTCGAAGAGATATTGGATAACATGTATCGCGGTTACAAGATACTCGACAAGGGCTATACCACGATCAAGAACATTGCACAGGGAAACTACACGATCCATCAGCTATTCATTGACGGATTGATGGCCGTTAATCCATCCATACGAAATTACAAGCGTATTCCCTTTATCATCGAATACCAAAAGTTGTTGCTGAAGGAGTATCAGCGCGCCTATAATCGTTTTCGTCAAGATCCCAACTTCAAATTGGAAGAGATCGAATACCTGGCTAACGTCTACAAATTCCTGTTTGATGCTTCCCTTAGAAATATCGATGAGCTAATGATGATCATCACGGCTACCAAACTAAGCATGAGTGACGATGAGCGCATGCAGGCCATCGACAGGATATTCTTTGACATGGAGGACAAACTCATCTTTNTGAGAACCTTCAACAACAACACGCAGCTATTGGCCATTCAACGGGCACACTCGCGCAGTGACGTGGAAACCATGCGAAAGCTCTATGGCGTCAACTAAAGTAAAACGATGAAAAACATTAAGATCATATTGATATTTCTTCTTGCGACATTTTTCCGGGAGTTATGTACGCCCAGGGTTTCGCAGGAGAAATCCACAGCCTGCAAAGTGTGCTGGACCAGCTATATGCGGAAATGCTGCCTCTGTGCAGTAAACTTATCGGGGTTGGACGAGGGCTGGCCGCCTTTGCAGCGCTGTGGTATATCGCATCGAGGGTATGGAGACATTTGGCCAATGCTGAGCCCATTGACTTCTATCCACTGCTTCGTCCATTTGCACTCGGCTTCTGTATTATGATATTTCCCTGGGTAATCGCCCTGATGAATGGCGTGTTGAAGCCGACCGTTACGGGTACAGCAGCGATGGTCACCGGATCAAACAATGCTATTGCCTACTTGCTGAAGCTGAAAGAAGAAGCAATTAAGAAAACTCCTTCCTGGCAAATGTATGTGGGGCCTGGAGGAGAAGGAGATTACGACAAGTGGTATCGTTACACCCATCCCAACGGAACAAGCGAAGGCGTGCTCGATGGCATCGGCAACGATATCAAATTCGGGATGGCCAAGGCCGCCTACAACTTTCGCAATTCCATTAAACAATGGATGTCGGAAATTCTGCACATCCTGTATGAAGCCGCGGCTCTTTGCATCAACACGCTCCGGACATTTTACCTGATCGTACTCGCCATCCTTGGGCCGTTGGTTTTTGGTTTTGCCGTCTTTGATGGCTTTCAACACACCCTCACCGTCTGGATGGCTCGTTACATTAGTGTGTTTCTCTGGCTACCGGTTGCAAATATATTCGGAGCAATCATTGGTAAGATACAAGAGAACATGCTGAAAGTCGATATCCAGCAGGTAATCCGATATGGCGACACGTTCTTCAGCACAACGGACACTGCTTATCTCATCTTTCTGGTCATTGGTATTGTTGGATACTTTACCGTGCCGAGTGTCGCGAACTACATCGTTCATGCCGGAGGCGGATATACGCTGCTTCATAAAGCATCCAATGTCTTTACGGGGAGCGCGAACANNACCGTTTCAGCGGCCACGGCAGGCGCTGGAGCAGTAGTTAGTTCGGTAAGTCAATCATCTCACTTAAGTCACGCTGGTTCTTCACCAGGCAGTGCAGCTATGAAAACTAACGAAGGCTATATGCACGATAAACTTTCGGGTAAATCATGATGAATATGTTTCAACAATTANAAAATATCGACACGGCATTCAAACACATCCGGCTGTTCTCGCTGGTGCTCATTGCGGGTTGTGTTTTTGCGGTTTGCTTTACACTCTACAAGAGTTTCCAACTCATCAGTGAATCGCAAGGGCGGATATACATTCTCTCGAACGGAAAAGCGCTGGAGGCCTGGTCGGCCGAACGCAAGGACAATATTCCTGTGGAAGCCCGTGATCACGTGCGGACCTTCCATCATCACTTCTTTACCCTAGACCCGGATGACAAAGTCATTCAGGCGAACATTGCCAAAGCATTGTATTTGGCCGATGCTTCGGCTAAGAAGCAGTACGATAACCTGAAAGAGAACCGATACTATTCTAATGTGATCTCAGGAAACATTTCGCAGGAGATTGATATAGACAGTATTCGCATCGATATAAACCAATATCCATTCTATTTCCGCTGCTTCGCAAGGCAGCGTCTTATTCGCACTACGTCCATTGTGACGAGAAGCCTTGTCACAGAAGGATACCTGCGCAACGTTTCGCGCTCCGACAACAATCCGCACGGATTCCTGATCGAAAAATGGAACACGTTGGAGAACAGGGACATTAAAACAGAGAACCGATGAATTCGAACATGAAAAAGAAAATCAAAGAATCACTTTCACCCATGCAACGGCTGGTTATGCAGGGTATCGATAACTTGAACACAACCTTCAACGCATTTCCACAAGGCAAAAGAAGTTTATTCTGGCTCTGACTGGCACAATGATCGCCTGCCTTAGTGGCGCAATGGTACTCGATGCTATTTATGGCGTTCCGGCAAATCCGCTGACATTCGACAAGATCACCTTACCTCACGATATCCAGATGCAACAAACCGATACAACAACCTTAACGCCAATAGGCAAAATGAAAGGCGAGATTGATGGAGACTTTGAGGCCTTCTATCTAGCGGTCGATAAAAATGGCCAGGTGTACCTCAATCGTGATCCGGATTATTCGGAAAATCGATATGACAAATCCAGAGGCTGGGAGTTGGTAACGCATGAACAACTTGCGGTTTATGAGAAAGAGCTTCATTTCATTCCACACCAAAGGAGGAGTTTGAAACCATAAAAATTTATCTGTATAAAACTTAAAACAATAAAGAGTATGAAACCACATTCAGAAAAATTCCTGCAGAAGAGAAGATTCTTCATGGTACTGCCACTGTTGGTGCTTCCCTTCGTTACGATGATCTTTTGGGCCTTGGGTGGCGGACAAGGTACTTCGGCACAAGCTCACACCGTATCCCATACAGGGCTTAATTTGTCATTGCCCGATGCATATTTTGGAGAGATGGAGATCTGGGACAAACTTGCCCTGTATGAAATGGCCGAAAGAGATTCAGCCAAATACGAAGAGGCAAGAGAGAGCGATCCGTATTTTGATTTGATCGCATTCCAGACACAGGATCAACAACCGGAAAAGAAGTCGCCCGCAGAAAAAGAAAGCAAACTGATCAATTCTTTCCGGCAAAAGGAAAGACAATTAAATGATCCCAATGAAGAACGTGTTACACAAAAGTTAAATGAATTATATAAAGAAATAAACCGTAGCACANGAGAGACCGGCTGATCTAAAAATGATCCGACTCCACTTCCCGAACAAACATCGGACCCGCAGTTTACGGCAGACGTAGACAGGTTGGAACACATGATGCAACTTATGCAAGACGGTCAAGGATCTGATCCCGAAATGGAGCAGATTGAAAGCGTTCTGGAAAAGATACTGGATATCCAACATCCGGACCGGGTGAAGCAAAAGCTGGAGGCCGAAAATGCAAAAGTCAAGTCAAATACCCTCNCCGTTGAACTCGCAAAGGATGATCAGAGTATTTCATTGATTGATTCTAAGGAGTCTGATTTTCACGAATCCATTGACAGTGCTTCCGTATTTGGAATAGTATCAGCACCTACGCTAGCTCAGAATGGATTCTTTGGATTGGACGATGAGACACACCAGACAAACGAGGTGAGTAATGCAATTGAAGCAGTCATTCACGATACACAGGAGCTAGTCGCGGGATCTACCGTGAAAATGCGACTCCTTAATGATATTAATATCAAAGGGAGACTCATTCCGAAAGATCAATTTATTTACGGTGTATGCTCCATCAACGGTGAAAGATTGACTATCGAAGTCAGCACAATCAGAACAGCAAATTCGCTATTACCTGTCTCATTGGAAGTTTATGACCTGGACGGACTCCCAGGGATTTACATTCCCGGAGCAATAACGCGTGATGCTGCCAAGCAAGCCTCGGATGATGCCTTGCAGAATATTCAATTGATGTCCCTTGATCCGTCCATCGGGGCACAAGCAGCAGCAGCCGGTGTGGAAGCGGCTAAAGGATTGTTCAGTAAANAAGCTAAGATGATCAAGGTAACGGTGAAAGCCGGCTACCAGGTTTTCCTCACGGACACCAACTCAATAAGCAACACTAGTTATTAATGATAATTTAATTCAATCATGAACCTTTTTGTAAGAATTGTTTTATGGGGATTGCTCGCTGATGCTGGAAAAGGCCGATGCACAATCCCGAATCAGCGTGAGTAATGAGAGGATCGTTGTCGTGACTTCTCATTAAGGTTTGCAACGACATACGGGTTCCGGAACCTGTGCGCCTGTTGATTACTGTAGCTACTTATCACACAGGCGATTTTTGATCCCTCAATAGGGAGTACTGGAAGTTTTTGCAACTATTAAACACCAGAGTTATTGGGTTTACTGTTTGGCGCTATCGTAGCGTTTGTTACACATGCATGGCCGGTATTACTCCTGCTTTTGCTCTGACAAGGTACGGGGCGGCTGAAGTCGCCCCTCCTTTGATAGTCTTAAAAACAATTTAACACTTAAATGAAATCGAAATATGCTTTACTTTTTAAAACATGGATGTATCGAACTACTCATGGGATGCATACTTGCACTATGCACCATTGAGGTCGAAGCACAACCAGATAATCATGTGCAATCAATAGAGGTGACATTTAATAAAACATCCTCTCTCGTATTCCCTGCAATCATCAAATCGGTTGACCGGNGAAGTCGGGATCTGCTGGCTCAGAAGGCCAAAGGCGTAGAAAATGTTCTTCAGATCAAGGCAGCCAGGCCCGGATTTACAGAGACTAACCTGACGGTAATCACAGNNGCTGATGGAAGAATACATCATTTCACTGTGAACTATTCGAAAGAACCCGTAACACAGGTGGTCAATATTGGTGACGATGAGCGTACATCTGACGATCTGCAAAAACTGATCTTCCAGTCCATGATAACAGAATCTGAACTGGAGAAGTATGCTTCACAAATTGTGAATGCCAAGCGTAGCATCCGGTTTATCGGGGAGAGCAAACATAAGATTGGTCTTTCATTGAATGGCATCTACGTCCGGGACAATATTATCTTTTATCATTTCCGGATCAGGAACTCATCGAACATCAACTACGACATCGACTTTCTGAGATTTTACATTGAGGACAAGACAAAGGTTAAACGTACTGCTTCGCAGGAAGTGGATATGAAGCCTGTGTATGTGTATGGTGACGATCACCAAATACCCGCCAACACTGTGCAGGACATTATTTACGCCTTAGAAAAGTTTACCATCCCGGATGCCAAGCGCCTCCACATTGAAATGTTTGAAAAGAACGGTGGAAGAAACCAGGAACTTTCCATCCGGAACAAGACCATCGTGAATGCAAAGCTGATCAAATAGTCAATGAGCAAGCGATGCTTTCCGATCAACATGAATATTACAAACTATTAAACAACACATTTATGAATGTCAAGAATCTGGAATTTCTGAAAGAGGGTCTGAAGTATTTAGGCTTTGGCGAGAAACTTAATGTTGATCTTGAGAACAAGATCAAGGAGCAACCAGCAGAGTTTAAGCTGAGTATGGTTGGAGAATTCAATAAGGGTGACACTAAAGAGAAAGTGAATTATTCCCTTGATTTTAGAAAGTCTGACCAGACTGATATGTACTTTTTCAACCGGTATCAGGCTACCCTCAAAAGTGACGACCCTGCAAAGGATGTGACTCAGACATTTTATATCACGAAAAACTCGGGGATCACCGCTAAAGAGGCTTATAACCTTTTGAGTGGTCGCGCAGTCAATAAAGACCTAACCAATAAAGAAGGTCAACCCTACAACGCATGGTTGCAACTTGATTTTCAGGAGAAGGACAAGAACGATAATTATAAAGTAAAACAATACCATGCCGGTTATGGGTACGACCTTGAAATGGTCGTTGCCAAATACCCCATCAGAGAGCAACTGAATGCCGAGGAGAAAACCAAGCTGATGAAGTCTCTGGAAAAAGGGAACCTCACGCAGGTCACGTTTGCAAGAGAAGGCGGAGAAGACAAAATGTATGTAGCAGCCAATCCGCAATACAAGAACCTGGATCTATACAATGCTAAANTGGAAAAGCAATTCCAGGGCATTGAGAAGAAAGAGAAGTCAGGCGAGGATAAATCCAAAGAGAAAAAGGAAACTGTGAAGCAGGATGCAGAGGAGGAAAGTGAGGGGAAGCGAAAGTCGAAGACCAAGGGAGTTAGGGTTTAGGTCGTTTGTTCTAATGATCTGCATGGAATGGCTGTTCGCAAAGGTTGTTGTTATTTTTTACTGGAATAACTCTTTGTGAACAGCCAATCAATATTCAAGTATGGAAAAACCCTAACTCAACCTGCAAAGCACTGCCATGAAACCCGATCGAAGACTTAAATTCTTTGTGGAATGCAAGTTTTAACAAAAGCTTTTACAAAGAAATTTTATAAAACAACTTCAATAAAATTCAGCGTCATATCCATATCAAACAAAAATGATGAGACCATTTCACCGCCTAGCCAAAGGTAGGCCCGTTGCGAACCCTTTGTCAAGGGCAAGGCAAGTGCCGATGCTTGCTTATTCTCTTATGGAATCGTCACCCTTTGACAAAGGGTTCGCAACAAGCGCAATTGGCGGCTTGTCGGAAGCAATGGACGAATAAGTTCAGGGTTGATAAACTTTAAAAAATTTGCGGTGGTAGTCAGTTACCACAATCACACCTCCACCCAGATCCTTTCCGCCACCTGGTGCGTCAGCAGTATTTCTTTTTCNGACTTGTGTTGCAGGGTGATGGAACCATCGAACAGTTCTCTTTTCTTAATGGTCACGGTATCTCCGATCTGCAAGCCCTTCGCGTTCAAGTGGTCGAGGAATGATTTTTCATCTTCTGTAACGGCAGTAATGGTAGCGGTCAATCCTTCTTCGAGGTCTATCAGGGAGGTGCGCTGTTGGTTGTGAATTTTTCCGTTGCTGTCCGGGATTGGCTCTCCATGCGGGTCGAACTTTGGGCGATTCAGTAATTCATCAATGCGTTCGTAAAAGCGTGAGGAGTTCACGTGCTCCAACTGTTCAGCAATGTCATGCACTTCTTCCCATCCAAGACCCATCACCTTTACTAAAAACAATTCCGCCAGGCGGTGTTTTCGAATAATTGCCAAAGCTTCTTTTTTNCCTTTTTCGGTCAGTTTGATACCCTTATAAGGAGCATAAGCCACCAGCTTCTTGGTCGCCAGGCGTTTCACCATACTATTTACACTGGGAAGCTTTACATCCAGTTTNTTAGCCAATTCGGATACGTAGACTTCTCCTGTTGCCTCTGAAAGAGCATAAATCGACTTGATATAATTTTCTTCCGTCAGTGATCCCATTTGCAGCTTTTCAGATAAAAATAAGGTTTTTTGTTAATAGCATGAAATTAATATATTAGAGCCATCTAACATATTATTTACATTAGTCGTACTTTTACACGCATGAACCTAAAAACGTTATTCGCGGGCTTGATTATCCTTGTCGCTTGCGAGGAATTCCAACCAAAGGCACCTCAAGCATTTGNNAGCCTGCTGGATGGTCCTGTATCCGGGTTAACAGAAGCCGAGAACCTCCAATTTCTCCGGGGTGATGTGGCATTTAACGATGAAGTATTCACTACCGCTAACGGATTGGGCCCGTTGTTCGTAGCGACTTCTTGTGGCAGCTGCCATCCGGGCGATGGCAAAGGTCATCCATTCACCACTTTAACACGATTTGGGCAAATCGATGAAAGCGGGAATCAATATCTGAACCTCGGGNGTCCGCAACTACAACATCGTGCAGTGCCGGGTTTTACACCAGAAGACATCCCACCTAATGCAACCTTTTCGCGATTCACTCCGCCTGCCAATACAGGACTCGGTTTTATCGATGCCGCAAGCGATACCGAAATCTTAACGTGGATTGACCCTGATGATACTGATGGAGATGGCATCAGCGGTGTACCCAACTGGATTAATCTGAAAGAATATGTAAAGGAACGGCCAAACAGTGTAACACAAAACGGCAGGTATATTGGCCGCTTCGGCAAGAAAGCTACTACCTATGATCTCCTCCAACAAACGGCAACCGCCTACAATCAAGACATTGGAATTACATCCAGTTTCGAATCCGTTGACACGCACTCGGGATTGGTGCTTGATCCGGAAGTTTCCAATCAAACCATTAACGATGTGGTTTTCTATTTGAAGACACTTAAGACACCAGAACCACGACCTGAAAGCAATTCAATTCTTGAAGGAAAGCAATTGTTTAATACAATTGGTTGCTCAAAATGTCATCGCCCTGAAATGAAAACAGGTAATTCACCGATTGCCGCCATTAACAATAAAGTTTTTTATCCATACAGCGACTTATTGTTACATGACATGGGCCCAGCGCTTGATGATGGATATACCGAAGGCTCTGCTAAGTCTTATGAATGGCGAACACCACCATTATGGGGGTTAGGACTTTCTAAGAATTCACAGGGTGGTGGGCACTTTNTGATGCATGATGGAAGAGCCAGAAGTATTGATGAAGCTATTTTACTTCATGGTGGAGAGGCTAATCAAATAAGAAATAATTATCAGGTACTAACGGCTGACGAANAAACAAAACTCATTCAATTTCTCGAAAGTTTATAGCCATGAACAGACGCGCCTTTGTTAAGCAAACGTGTATCACCTGTGTAAGTGGCGGATTGATTCCGTTCCTAATTTCCGGTTGCCAGACTACACATTATGCAAGTGGTGTAATCAATTCTACAGGCATCAACGTTCCGAAGTCGGAGTTCATATACATGAGAAAAGATCAGGTGTTCACCCGTCAATATATCATCGTGCAAAACAACAAATTAGAATTTCCAATTTACGTGTACCGATTTTCTGATACAGAATACAGTGCCCTTTGGATGAAATGTACCCACCAGGGCGCAGAACTTCAAGCATTGGGTGACACGCTCCATTGCCCAGGGCATGGAAGTGAATTCACCAATAAAGGGGCAGTGACGAACGGGCCAGCAGAAAAAATCTTCGCTCATTTCCCGTCATCGTGCAAACCGAGACCATCACCATAGACTTGCGACAATCATGAAAATAAGTTTACTGATAGTGGTTACCCTAGTCATGTGCTCACCAACGACTGCGCAAGTAGATTCTACGTTGTTCAAGAGAACACAGCAGGACACTTCCAAACTGTTACTCAATATGGATGCGGTGTATAACCGGCCTTTTCTGTCGGTAAGTAAACTCCCGGTTGCCGTGGGTGGCTATGTAGAAGCTAATTGGCAACACCTCGGTACTGATGGGGTAAGCGAAGGACATCAGTTTCAGATGAAACGCCTTACCCTGTTTATTGCTTCTACCATTTCAAGGCGAATAAAATTCCTTTCAGAAATAGAATTTGAAGACGGGACAAAGGAAATCAACATTGAATTTGCTTCTGTTGATTTTGAATTTCACCCCTTACTGAATTTCAGGNGAGGCATTGTGATGAACCCGATTGGTGCGTTCAATCAAAACCACGATGGGCCCAAGTGGGAGTTTATTGACCGACCCATTTCAGCAACTCAACTGCTACCCGCCACGTGGAGTAATGTAGGCTTTGGCTTGTATGGTAAAATGTATAGAAACAACTGGGTGTATGCGTATGAGACCTACCTTACCAACGGGTTCGATGATCAGATCATCAGCAACAGCGAGAATAAGACATTCCTCCCGGCCTCAAAACTAAATCAAGACCGATTTGAAGAAAGCTTTAATGGTGTGCCTTTGTTAACGGCTAAGATTGCTATACGAAATAAANAAATCGGTGAGCTAGGCTTGTCATATATGGGTGGTGTCTACAATAAATTTCAGGAAGATGGATTGGTACTGGATGAAAAGCGCAGGCATCGCACTTGGGCACTTGATTTTAACACCATCTTACCAAGTGGCACTTACATGACTACTGAATGGACCGTCACACTTGTAGATGTTCCTTCCACCTATAGCCAGCAGTATGGCAATAAACAATGGGGAGGGTTCTTTGACGTGGTTCAGCCTGTACTCAGAAAAAACATATTTGGTTTTGAACGTTCAGTGGTAAATGCCGTTTGGCGGTTTGAGTATGTCGATTGGAATGCGGGCGATTTTATTGAAACCGGTGGCAATATTCGTGAGGACATCGTATCTGTTGTTCCCGGAATTAGCTGGCGGCCAAATGCACAGACCGTTATTCGTTTAAACTACCGCTATAACTGGCAGACTGATCTGTTAGGCAACCCACCTTCTAAAACAGCCGGATTTCAGTTTGGTTTTTCGAGCTATTTTTAAAGATTTTAGTTTTTGCAACCGTATTGCGCTGTTTTTATCTTATTTTTGCAAGGTGAGTATAATTCGCTTCCTCTTCGCAGCATACATCCTTTTCCTGTCTGTATATCCGTGCAGCGACAAGGAAACGTGTATGGATGAGCGCAAAGCGGGTATAGCATTCGTTTCTGTTACCGATCATGACCATACCAGTAGTGAAATAGATCAATGTACGCCCTTTTGCATTTGTGCATGTTGTGCAGCACACATCCAAGTCAATCGCATCTCCGACATTTCATTTGCGGTGCTGATTCATAACACAAAATTAACAACGCTTTATTTCGAAAAACCTTTGCTTAGCAATGCAAAGTCTATCTGGCAACCTCCTAAACTTGCTTAGTACTTCATTCTTTGGAATGACATTCCCGTCATTTTGACAATCTGATTTTTACATTTTAAAGTTTGCGCTATGCGCAAGAAAAACATCGTTCATCATTCCGAACGACTATGGACATTTTGGGATATGTCGTGGCTGTACTTATCGGGCTTGGATTAATAGGATTCATTCGGCATATCATACTTCATCATTTCTAATAACAATTATGTTAGACAAGATCATTCAATACTCAATAAAACATAAACTGGTCATCGGTTTGCTTACACTGGCATTGGCCGGGTGGGGAACGTACTCGCTCACGCAGTTGCCTATTGACGCTGTACCCGACATTACCAACAATCAGGTGCAGGTCATCACGCTAAGTCCTTCGCTGGCTGCACAGGAAGTTGAGCGACTCATTAGTTTTCCGGTGGAGCAAACAATGGCTACCATACCGGAAATAAAAGAGATTCGGAGCATTTCGCGCTTTGGTCTATCTGTAGTCACCATTGTTTTTCACGACAACATCGATGTCTTTTGGGCAAGGCAGCAGGTAAATGAACGTCTGAGGGAAGCCCTAAATCAAATACCCGGTGGGATCGGAAATCCGGAGATGGCTCCCATCACTACGGGCCTTGGTGAAATTTATCAATACCTCATCCGTCCGGAGAAAGGATACGAAGAAAAGTACGATGCTGCCGAACTGCGAACCATTCAGGATTGGATTGTGCGAAGACAATTGCTCGGCACACCTGGCGTGGCAGACGTTAGCAGTTTTGGCGGTTTTCTGAAACAATATGAAGTCGCCTTAGACCCTGATAAACTTAGAAGTTACAATTTGGGTATTGCTGATGTTTTCACAGCGCTTGAAAAGAATAATCAAAACACGGGTGGCGCTTATATTGACAAAAAGCCCAATGCCTGGTTTATCCGTAGCGAGGGTTTAATTAGTTCCATTGATGACATCGGAAAGATTGTGGTAAAGAACACATCCGCTGGTGTTCCTATCCTAATTCGGAATGTGGCGGAGGTGCGCTTTGGCTTCGCAAATCGTTATGGCGCCATGACCTACAACAACGAGGGTGAAGTGGTGGGCGCACTTGTGCTGATGTTGAAGGGAGAAAACTCCAATGCTGTTGTTGCACGTGTAAAGGAACGCATGGAGCAGATCNAAAAAACTTTGCCGGAAGGTGTAGTCATTGAGCCGTTCCTTGATCGCAGTGATCTGGTCAATCGTGCCATTGGAACAGTAGAGAAAAACCTAATAGAAGGTGCATTAATTGTTATTGTGGTGCTGGTACTGTTTCTCGGCAACCTCAGAGCAGGTTTAATTGTTGCTTCAGTAATTCCTCTTGCCATGCTGTTTGCTGTATCGCTTATGCACATGTTTGGCGTCTCCGGAAATTTAATGAGCCTTGGTGCCATTGATTTTGGTTTGATTGTGGACGGTGCAGTAATTATAGTGGAAGCAACCATGCATCACCTCGGTCTCAGAAGCTTTTCACGCAGGATGACACAAGAGGAAATGGATATTGAAGTATACGATTCAGCATCCAAAATCAGAAACTCAGCAGCCTTTGGCGAGATTATCATCCTGATTGTTTACCTGCCCATACTTGCGCTTGTAGGGATTGAAGGANAAATGTTCAAGCCAATGGCGCAGACGGTAAGCTTTGCAATACTCGGTGCCTTTATTCTTTCATTAACCTACGTGCCGATGATGTCGGCACTCTTCTTGAGCAAGAACCCGCAGCACAAGCGTAACTTCTCTGATAAGATGATGGACTTCTTTCAGCGGATGTATCAGCCTATCATCGATGGGGCATTGAAAAGAAAAATGCTGGTGGTTGCCATAGCTGTTGTTCTGTTCATTGGCAGTTTACTCCTGTTTGTAAACATGGGCGGTGAATTTATTCCCACACTGGAAGAGGGCGACTTCGCTGTGGAAACACGTGTGCTTACCGGAAGCAGTCTTACGCATACAATTGATGCTTCTTTAAAAGCAGGAGAAATACTGATGCGCGAATTTCCGGATGAAGTTAAGGAGGTAGTGAGCAAAATCGGGGCAGGAGAAATTCCCACCGACCCTATGCCAATTGAGGCATGTGATTTAATGGTGATTCTGAAAAATAAAAGCGAATGGAAAAAGGCAACTAATCGCGAAGAGCTTGCCGAGAAAATGGGTGAAGCACTGGAAGCAATACCTGGAGTGACGTTCGGATTTCAACAACCCATACAAATGCGTTTCAATGAATTGATCTCCGGTGTACGACAGGATGTAGCTGTAAAAATATTCGGTGAAGATCTTGATGTGTTAACTGGTCTATCAAAACAAGTAGCAGGCATTGTAGCAGGTATTGAAGGCGCGCGTGACCTGTATGTAGAAGAAGTTACAGGTCTGCCACAAATAGTTGTACACATTGACCGCGATGAGGTAGCCAGATTTGGACTGGACATTGAAACCATTAACCAAGCCATTAGTACTGCGTTTGCTGGACAGAGTGCGGGTGTGGTGTACGAAGGTGAAAAACGTTTCGATCTCGTGGTTAGATTGACAAAAGAAAATCGTCAAGGCATCGAAAACGTACAGAATCTTTTTATCACTACACCAACAGGTAATCAGGTTCCGCTTGATCAAGTTGCCAGTGTTGAATTCAAACTTGGCCCCAATCAAATACAACGCGAAGATGCCAAACGAAGAATCATTGTAGGGTTCAATGTTCGTGGTCGAGATGTGGCCAGCATTGTAGAGGAGCTTCAGCAAAAAATAGAAAAGCAAATTGATTTTCCGCCAGGATATTATCCAACATATGGAGGACAGTTTGAAAACCTAAAAGAAGCTCAAGCAAGACTCTCGATTGCTGTACCGGTTGCTTTACTCCTGATTTTAACATTACTGTTCTTCACCTTCGGTTCATTGAGACAAGCTATTCTCATTTTCATGGCCATCCCAATGGCAGCCATTGGAGGAGTGTTTGCATTGCTGTTGCGTGGAATGCCCTTCAGTATTTCGGCAGGTATCGGGTTCATCGCTTTGTTTGGTGTAGCCGTACTTAATGGAATTGTGCTGATAGCCGAGTTCAATCGACTGAAGAAAGCAGGGCTTACTGACTTATACGACATCGTAAGAAAGGGCACCCAAATTCGTCTTCGCCCTGTGCTAATGACGGCTGCTGTTGCATCGCTTGGCTTTTTGCCGATGGCATTGGCCACCAGCGCGGGGGCTGAAGTACAGAAGCCACTGGCTACTGTGGTCATCGGAGGATTGATCAGTTCAACTGTGTTGACATTGATCGTACTGCCATGCCTTTATATCTATTTCGAAAAAATTAATATTTCTATGAAAACAATCAGATTGATTTTAATCCCTGTATTGCTTTCTGTGGGTATTTCCACTCAGGCACAAGAGGGAATCAAAGAGGTGAAATTGTATTCAACACAAGAAGCCTTTGTTACGGACAAGCCTTATAAAGTTATTCGGGTAAAAGATTGTAAAGATGCTTTGAAGGAAACACCGAATGCAAAGCTGACGATTAGTGGAATAGATGAAACGCTAACGATTCAATACGGATCACTTGCCGGATACAGTATTGGATCAGACCGCTACAGGGCTTTTGGAAACAAGGGTCTTTTCAAATCGTATGGTTACTACAAAATACTGGACGATTCATGTCTGGTGACATACTCAAAACGAGTCTATCATTACAAAACAGGACGTGGGCTAAATTACTACTATAGTAGGGATTTGGATTCTCCTATTCAGCATCTTTGGATGAAACCCATTCGGGAGGATTTTACCGACAAGCCTAAGTTTGTTCAAAGTGTAAAGACCGTTTTTAAATCTTACTATCCCTCACTCTATTTAAGTGATAAGTCGTCAGGAATGGTACTGTTCAATAAACTTTATTGCGACTCTAATCTTTAAGATATGAAGAAATATTTTTAGCAACATTACTCCTGTTCATCACCCTGTTAGGAAGTCGCAGCAATTGCTTACACTGGAACAAGCTATAAAAACAGGCTTGCAANAAAATGAAGGTGTTCAGGCAGCAAGCTATAACATAGAGTCACAAAAGGCATTGAAAAAAACGGGGTTTGATCTTCCGAAAACAAATGTGTCTTTGCTCTATGGCCAATACAATAGTTATTCAAAAAATGACAATAACCTGACGGTTACACAAACTATTCCTTTTACTGCCTTTGGTAGTCAGGGGGCGTTGAACAGATCCCTTGTGGCTTCCAGTGAATTGCAGAAGGCTGCCACGGAGAACGAACTGGTTTTTCAGGTGAAGCGGGTCTATTACCAGTTAGCTNTTTTGAAAGCTAAACAANAGTTGCTTGAGCATCAGGATAGTATCTACGGAGGTTTTCTGAAGGCAGCATCACTTCGGTATAAAACAGGCGAAGCTAATTTGCTAGAACAAACCACTGCCGAAACACAACGCAATGAGGTTAGAAACTTGTTGACAAAAAACCAGGCTGATCAGTTGGTGATTCGTACCCAATTGAAAACACTTATCAATAGCGAAGAGTTGCCAGACATAACCGATACTGAGTTGAACAAAATTTCGTTTAGCAACATACTGGATAGTGTAGCCGTTCAAGCCAATCCTTCGGCAAAGTACATGCGTCAGCAAATGCAAGTGGCAAATGATGAGAAGAAAGTAGAGTCTGCAAAGGCCGCTCCGGAAATCATGCTTGGTTTCTTTACCCAAACATTAATTGGCATACAGGATACGGAATCCGCATCAGGGGCAATAGCCACTTCCAGTGATCGATTCACCGGCTTTCAGGTTGGGCTTGCTATTCCGTTATGGTTTATTCCGCATCAGGGGCGAGTAAAGGCTGCCGAGTACAATCGGCAATCAGCGGAGAGTAATTATCATTACTTCAGTAAAACATTGCAAGGACAATACCAGCAAGCCATGCAAGAATACACCAAAAACAAAAACAGTCTGGACTACTACACTACCTCCGCATTACCCAACGCAGAACTCATTCTAAAGCAAACATTACTTGCCTTTAGCAACGGGGAGATTGGGTATGCTGAATATTTGTTAGGTGTTCAAAAGGCTATCGCCATATNNAAAGAGGGATACCTCCTAACACTGAACGATTATAATCAGTCCATTATCTACATTGAATTTTTGTCAGGCAATAAATAACAGTACAAAATGAAAACCATCTATAAATTACTAAGCCTCTTACTACTATTTTATATACCAGCCTTTCTGATCTCATGCGGTAATAACAACACGGAAGCGGTAGCCGAAGAGCACCATGATGAAGAGGAGAATACCGTAGAACTCACACCTGAACAGATAAAGACCGCAGGTATTCAATTAGGTAAAGTCGAACAAAAGCAAATCAGCGGAACTATCAAGGTTAACGGTGTACTCGATGTTCCTCCACAACAACTGGTAAGTGTTTCTGCTCCTTTGGGTGGATTTCTTAAAAGCACTGTTTTGCTTCAAGGTTCAAGAGTTACCAAGGGGCAGTTGATTGCTGTAATCGAAAATCCCGAATACATTCAACTCCAGCAAGATTATCTGGAAGCCAAGAACCAGTTTGACTTTGCCCTTGCTGACTATGAGCGCCAGCAGGAACTGGCTAAGGAAAATGTGAATGCCCAGAAAACTTTACAACAGGCGAAGACAACCTATCAAAGTTGGTTAGCANAAAAGAACGGTTTACTTGCTAAGCTTAAACTAATCAATGTTGACATCGTCAATCTGGAAGGAGGAACTATCTCCAGTACATCAAACATTTATTCAACTATCACCGGCTACGTAACAGAAGTAAACGTCAACATCGGCAAGTTTGTCAATCCCAGTGATATACTCTTTGAAATTGTAGACACTGAACATCTACATGCTGAGTTGATTATTTTTGAAAAGGATGCTCGTAAGATTAAAATCGGACAAAGGNTACGATTTACACTTGCCAATGAAATCACAGAACGCCTGGCAAGCGTGTACCTGATCGGAAGGGAGATTAGTTCAGACAGAACCATTCGTATTCACTGTCACATCGATAAAGAAGATAAGGACTTGTTGCCAGGTATGTACCTGAAGGCTATTGTGGAAACAGGTGGCGCTGCTGTATCTGCATTACCGAATGAAGCCATCATTGATTATCAGGGGAAGAAATATATTTTTATTAAAACAGAAGAAGGTCATGAGTACGAAGAAGAAAATCATACCCAGAAACCACAAGAAGGTGCCGCGCACAAAGGAGAAGGTCAGCATTTTTTGATGCAGGAGATAACAGTTGGCAATAGTGAATTAGGGTATACCGAAGTAACCTTATCAGAAGGGTGGAATTCTGAAAATGAGGTTGTGGTGAAAGGGGCTTATGCCATTCTTTCAAAAATGAAAAATAGCGAAGAAGAAGGACACCCACATTAAAATTCGACTATGAAACTCTACTTGAAAATGCCTGGTGGTTTGAAGATTCGCTACCGGAAGGAACTTGAACTTCATAAAGAGGAACTAGACAAAGGAAACCTTCCTCCAGCCTGGCGCCACCTGGAACTCGCGCATATTCTTGGACAGCCCTGGCCGGTGGAGCATTCTCAAGTGCATTGGATCAGACTCAAGTTTGGTATTCGGATAAAAGATACTAGAGAGATAATTGGGCAAATACCCAGGCTTCTGGTTGGTGGAGTCAAATCATTTGTGGGTACAATTCCAGTGGGTAATACTGGCGGTGCCGATGGGCCACCCTTGCGACCAATGAAAATACCTGAAGACTTGCAGGCTATTTTGAAACCCTACCGCACTGACAAATGATAACACTCGTTGCAGGAAGTTTAACACTGAGTGTACTCCACGCACTTATTCCTAACCATTGGTTGCCAGTACTCGCCATTGCAAAAAAGGAAAACTGGTCGATAAAAAAACAACGAAGGTAACGTTCCTGGCAGGATTAGCTCATGCGTTAAGTACAGTACTTATCGGATTTATTATTGGTGTAGCGGGCGTTCAGTTAGCAGCCAATATGGAGTACTTCACTGCCTATGCTGCACCTTCGGTACTAATCGCGTTGGGAGTCTACTTTATTTACCAGCATCATACCCATAAACATTTTCACCTGCACCGTCATAAAGAGATTGTTTCAGACAAAAAGTAATAGTCAGTTTGGTAGTAGCCATGTTCTTTTCGCCCTGCTTTGAAATTGAAGCGTATTTTCTGATGGCGGGTGCTCGTGGATTGTGGCTGGTGTCATTGATAGCTCTATTGTACACCGTTGTAACCGTAGGTGGCATGGTGATTTGGGTGAGTGTAACCTATAGAGGATTGCTAAAACTTAACTGGCATACCCTTGAACACAATGCAGGAATTATAACTGGTGTCACGCTGGTATTAACAGGTATCCTTTCACTCTTCATTCATTAAAACTTCATTTATGGCTGAACATCAACATACAAATATTCAATCGGAGGATGCTTGCTGCACACCCGAACAGAAGACTGTGCTGCAAAATAAACAACCCAACCAAACAGAAAATGAGAAGGGTATCAATAAAGAATGGCTGTCAGCCATTGCCAGTTTTATTTTACTTGGCACTGGTTTGCTACTGGACAATTGGATACAACCCTCATGGTTCGAAAATATGTTTCGTTTTATATGGTATGCCCTTGCTTACCTGCCTGTAGGGCTTCCGGTCTTAATAAAAGGAACCAAGTATGCTCTTCGGGGTGAAGTATTCACGGAGTTTATTCTGATGAGCATTGCGACTATCGGAGCATTTTATATTGGTGAGTATCCAGAGGGAGTTGCGGTCATGGTTTTCTATGCAATTGGAGAACTATTTCAAAGTGCTGCTGTAAACCGTGCCAAGCGCAGTATCAAAGCACTCATGGATGTGAGACCTGATATAGCTTCTGTCTATCGAAATGGCAATGTTGTGAATGTTGAACCAACAGAAGTGAAAGTTGGTGAAACTATTCTAGTAAAGGTTGGTGAACGTGTCCCGCTTGATGGAGAAATGTTGAGTGAAGGAAGTTCATTCAACACTGCTGCCCTCACGGGCGAGAGCAAGCCTACTACTATTGAACTGGGTGAAAAGGTGTTGGCGGGAATGATCAATGAACAAAAAGTAGTTGAACTAAAAGTTACAAAACTTTTTAATGAAAGTTCTTTGGCCAGGATTCTTACGCTGGTACAAAATGCCACTGGTCGGAAGGCGAGAACTGAATTGTTCATTAGAAAGTTTGNNCGAGTCTATACACCCATTGTCGTATTTCTTGCAGTTGCCCTTACCCTTCTTCCTTACTTCATCGTGGAGAACTACGTATTCAATGATTGGCTTTATCGGGCACTCATCTTCCTGGTAATTTCATGCCCTTGCGCCTTAGTCATTGCCATCCCCCTCGGATACTTTGGCGGAATCGGTGCAGGGTCTCGCAATGGAATTCTTTTTAAAGGCTCCAACTATCTCGATTTGATGACGCGGGTTGATACCATTGTGATGGATAAGACCGGAACCCTTACCAAGGGCGTTTTCAAAGTCCAGTCTGTGCTCACTAAAATTGATGAAGGTAAGTGGGTACCCTATGTCGCTGCACTCGAAGAACAGTCAACGCACCCGATTGCCAAAGCGATAACAGAGTACGCGAACAACAAGCATGAAAAACTGAAAGTTAATAATCTCGAAGAGATCAAGGGTCATGGATTAAAAGGTACTGTCGATGAAAAGGAAGTTCTTGCTGGTAATGCAAGACTCTTTGAAAAATTTGGAATCAAACTTCCCGATGAAGTTCATAGCAATGCCGAAACCATTGTAGTGGCGGCAATAAATAGGGAATATGTTGGGCACATTATTATAGCCGATGAATTAAAAGAAGATAGCAAAGCAGCTATTGAATCCATGCACGCTGTTGGCCTCAAAACTATTATGTTGAGTGGCGATAAGCAAGCCGTAGCTGACAAGGTCGCAAAGGCACTAAACATTGATCGTGCCTATGGTGATTTGCTGCCCGAGTACAAGGTGATGAAAGTTGAGGAGATTAAGGCTGGCAAGAAGGATCCAATCGCATTTGTTGGTGATGGCATTAATGATGCCCCTGTGCTCGCAATAAGCGATGTTGGTATTGCCATGGGCGGACTTGGAAGTGATGCAGCAATTGAAACTGCTGATGTAGTAATACAAACGGATCAGCCTTCGAAAATTGTAACTGCCATTAAGATCGGAAAGGCAACTAACCGGATCGTATGGCAAAATATTGCTTTAGCGTTTGGTGTTAAGGTTATTGTTATGGGATTGGGTGCGTGGGGATTAGCTTCCATGTGGGAAGCTGTATTTGCAGATGTCGGTGTTGCCTTGCTGGCGATTCTGAACGCGGTGAGAATTCAGCGAATGAGATTTTAAGCGAGGAAGGCTCTCAGGTATTTCCTGAAAGCCTTCCTTCCTGTTTAGTTTATCTTTCCAATTTTTGGACTCCTTTGGAAATAGTCCAGATTGGGTATCCCTGCGATACTACGTTTCCTTTTTGCACCCCCATTCTTCCAACAGTTTGTACTCCTTTGGAGATTACAAAGGCAGGCTGATTGATCGACATAATATCAAGTCCTGTTTTGCGGGTTAGCAAATCTTTATTGCTGAACCGTTGAACATCTTTGAAATTACCCATCCTTGTGCGATGCGATTGGCGGGTTGATTTTGTGAATAGGCGTATATACTGGCGAGCGAAAACGCGACTGCCATAAAAATTCTATTTGATGCTTTCATGATTTTAGATTTTGAATTTTAATAATGCCCGGATGATTGATAACCATCCGGATTTGCTTAATAAAAATTGTGGTCTGAAGACTGATCAGACCTGGAGGGGATACTAAATAATGAAAACGCGATTGACGAGGTAGATTGGATTCTTGTCAATGAAGTTAAAACGGTGATCAATAATTGATTCGGTTAAACCGGTTTCCAGTAAAGGGCTTCTTAAGCCGAAGTCTTGATTTAATCCCCTGACAATGGCGGGATAGAAAATGATGAAACGTGCGAGTCGTAATTCGCATTGATTTTCGCTAATCGTATAACGTGCTGGCAGCAGTTGTTCTCGACCAGGTCATGCGGGCAACAGTTTCCAGCTTTGAACAACCCTATATCGTCTGTTGTACCGTTGCAATACCGATAATCAATAAGTATTCCCGTACTGAATGGAACGTATATAACGAAGACTAATATGGAAAGAAATGATTTCATTCTGAATCCACTTTTAATACGTTATGAGTTGCTCGCTGGTTCAACTTAAATTCAAAATATTCACAAGTCGTTTACACCTTCGAAAGTTTTCACTTTAAGAAATGACAATTCATGATAATGGTCAAGTGGAATGATAACTCTTAACAGTTTTTCAAAGTCCCGCCAAAAGTGTTCGATCTAATTGCAGGGAGCGTGGAGCTAGTATTTGAGAACAGGAAGGAACAAAGTGTAGGGTCAATATTTAATTAGAATCTTTAAAATGACACTAATATTTACGCTCACTGGATGTTTTTTAACCATATCTAAATCGATTTCGTAGATTATTATTCCAAAGTGGCTTGAATTTAACCGTTGGTTAGATACCTTGTTTTGTTCAGGAGCGTTTCATTTAAACAAGTAAGATGGTCGCTACCAATTAAGTATAAAATATTACCAAGATTATATAAGTAACCACGAACATCACATATTACCTGTAACCAGATAACTTTTTAAACAATCTTAAACCTCGACTATTATGAAAACGAAAAACCTCTTGCTTGCTTCACTCTTCCTCTCGCTAAGTCTCTCCGGACTTGCGCAAAACACTGTCAGTGGAGTGTATAAAACCTATAGTGACTATACTAACCAAAAACTCACATTCGGTATTGATTGCAAAACCGAANAACACAAAATCAAACTGCACGAATTTCCGAACAAACCTTATATCACCGTTGTACATGACGGCAAGCCTCACCAACTGGCCAAAGACAGTGTTTTCGGTTACCAGCTTTGTGATGGCAATTTCGTTCGCTTTGCCAATAATTCGGATTACCACCTCACAGAGAAGGGTGATGTTTGGTTGTATAAGAAACTGATGATGAAAGCTCCGAAAGGTTCGCCCGAGCCAAATTTGAATTTCTTTAGTATCGGTGGAGAANACACCCTTCCGCTCACAATGGAGAACCTGAAGAAAGCTTTTCCGGACAATCATAAATTTCACGATGCCCTGACCGCTCAATTTAAGAACGATTCGGAGTTAGCTGCGTTTGACAGCTTTCACNAAAAGTCGAAACTCAATCATTTGCTGGAGATGTCCCGAAACTAAGAAATCATTTACTTATCATTAAACCCTATGAATACTATGAAAACCAACTTGATCTTATTATTGCTACTGCTACTGACAATAACTTCTTCACAATTAAAAGCTCAGGAACTTCCACCCAAACACAGAGGGATGCATCCGGTATTAAAAGCAGATGGAAAGGTGTACGATGAGAATGGAAAGCAACTCGGGTACATTACCAATAAGGGCAAAATATGCGATGTGACCGGAAAAGTAATTGGTATTATTTCAAAATCAGGTGACGTCACCACCGGAAATGGCAAAGGCATCATCGGCACCATACAAAAAGACGGTAGCTTTAAATCCAGCAAGGGGTACGTGGTAACCGATGAAGATGGAGTGCTCAAAGTGCAAGGAAAGGAAGTAGCCAAGGTAGAACATGGATATAAATACAGAAAAGACCACGGTTGCGTAGTTCATTGCTTTTTCAGTTCAGAAAGCGAAGACGCCAAAGAAATCGATGAGAATATCCAGCAATAAACTGGTGCCAAAGGAGCAAAAGCCTGTCAATTGGCAGGCTTTTTCGTTTCCAAAGCTGCCATAATTTTATAACTTTATATCATATATGCCAGATTCCTGATTTCTGTCATGTATTCAAGCAACTAAAGTCATAGGGTGCTGCTTGGCTTAATAGTTAGTTTGTCATAACAATTGAGCAATGATACGTTTCTCAGCCATACGAAAGTTCAAATGCCCGCTCGCGCTTTGTGTGATCGTATCATTTGCTTTAGTATTTGGATGTGACCTTCTATGCGACCTGGGCATTATTTCATTTTCGTCTACGACACCTACCGTTGTAACCACTATTTCCCATAATCACGAAAATGAGCAGGGGCATCATGAGAGTTCGGCAACAGGTCATGATCACAATTCCCACAGTCATTCAGGTGATAAGCATGACCATGGCAATGAAGCAGAAGATTGCTGCGATGACATCACCCAGCAGTTCTATTCATCGCTGGTCAGTTCTTCTGGCGCTTCTCTTGGTTCGCTGATTCATGCCGAAGCATTTAAATTAATCAGCACATTTACACTCACGGGTATCTTCAAGGTGGAATCCTTTAAAGGGTTACAGGTTGTTTCTACATATGACCACCACTCCAATGGCCCTCCTGGCGGAAGAATCCGCCAGCGTATCTGTATTCTTTTCTGCACGTTCCTAATTTAGGTCATTCGACTCATTGCCTCTACTTGCTAAATCGGTAGCAAGCACTGCATGCATTGTATCTCTCTCCCAACTTCTGAGAGGATAGCAAATACTTTCTACGTCTTTCTTTAGCCATTAAACCCATCGGGTTGAACTATGAAAATATTCAGGTTGCATATTAAAAACATGCTTTGCGATCGCTGCATTTACGTGGTGCGGCAGATCTTAAATCAGTTCAATGTAGTGCGTGTAAAGATCGAACTTGGTCAGGTTTCCTTCTTATCCGCAAATGAGCATATCATACCCTTATTAGAAAAGAGGCTTAATGAATTCAACCTGCAAATCATTCATTCTAAGGATGAACAGATTATTGAATCTATTAAACTGGAAGTAAAGCAATACCTCGATGAGATCGAACAGCATGACAAGGCTGGCAAGTTTTCAGACTTTGTGGAAAGGCGATTGTCGAAGAATTACTATAACCTGAGCAAGTTGTTCAGTCGCACTGAAAAATCANCTATTGAGGCCTATTTGATTAGGCAACGAATCGAACGTGTGAAGAGACTGCTCCGGGAAGACCAACTCACGCTAAATGAGATAGCCGATCGCCTGCACTATACCAATGTGCAGCATCTTTCATCGCAATTTAGGAAGGTCACCGGTTTTTCTGTGCGCGAGTATAAAAGCNTGCAACGCGCGGAACATTCTCACAAGTCGCTGATGGAGGTCCTTACTGAGATTCACGCCAACGGATTTGTGAATGCTTTTGACATACACAAGAATAAAATAGTTGTAGCGGGTAATTCAAAGAGTGTGAAGGATGTGACGGTAAAAGAAGTCTATCGCTTTGATGAAACACCCAATTCGTTGGGAGATAATGCCCTTTACACCATTGAGGATGACCGGGGAATAAAGGCTATTTGATTTGTCAACACTAATGGCGAAGACGCAATTAAGTATAAAAAATAGCCAGAATAATTTGCCACCAGGCAGTCAGACAAAACGATTTTTAAAGTTCAGAAAAATATGGTTGAAAAAATAATCAGTTGGGCAATTCATAATCGATTCATGGTTTTGATCGGGATCGTGATGATTACTATTGGAGGGATTTATTCCATCAGGGAAACTCCTGTTGATGCTATTCCTGATCTGTCCGAAAACCAGGTCATCGTGTTCACGGAATGGATGGGGCGGAATCCGCAGATCATCGAAGACCAGATCACCTATCCGCTAGTCACAAACCTTCAGGGCATTCCCAAAATAAAAACGATTCGANGTGCCTCCATGTTTGGCATGAGTTTCATCTTCGTGATTTTCGAAGATGATGCGGAGATCTATTGGTCACGAACACGGGTACTGGAACGACTGAACTACGCGCAAAAATTTCTCCCTCCGGGTATCACGCCAACGCTGGGTCCCGATGGCACTGGCATCGGCCACGTTTTCTGGTACACGTTAAAGGAGATGGCTNACAATCTCGGAGAACTGCGCGCCTTACAGGATTGGTATGTAAAGTTTGCCCTTCAAAATGTAGCGGGTGTAAGCGAAGTGGCTTCCTATGGGNGATTTCAAAAACAATACCAGGTAGCCATTGATCCGCATAAACTCATCTATTATGGTGTACCCTTGATGGATGTAGCGAAAGCGGTTGTCAACAATAACCGCGATGTTGGAGGCAGTCTCTTTGAAATGAACGACATGGGCTACATGATCCGTGGCCTCGGCTACATCAAAACACCGGAAGATATCGAAAACATTTCAGTTGGAACCTATCGCTCCATACCGATCCGGCTGAAGGATGTTGCCCATATCCAAATGGGTGGGGAATTGAGATTGGGAATCATCGAAGAAAACGGAGAGGGTGAAGCGGTTGGCGGAATTGTAGTGATGCGCTATGGCGAGAATGCCAAAGACGTTATTGAGCGCGTAAAGGTAAGAATAGAGGAATTTAAANAGGGTCTACCTGAAGGTGTGGAGTTTCATGTTGCCTATGACCGCAGCGGGCTTATCGATGATTCCATTAACACATTGTCCGAAGCGCTGTGGCAGGAAATACTGATTGTATCCATTGTGGTTGTACTCTTCCTCTTCCATGTGCGTAGCGGCTTGGTGGCCATTGCTTCCATTTTGCTTTCCGTACTGATAGGATTTATCCTGATGAAGGTTTTCGGAGTAACCTCTAACATCATGTCGTTGGGCGGTATCGCCCTTGCCATAGGTGATGTCGTTGATCCAGGAATTGTAATGGCCGAAAATGCTTACCGATCACTGACTAACCGGNGTACTACAAAAACACTAGCGATGAAAACAACTGAAAAACAACGTATAGGTCACACCAAAGAAATTTCTGACGAAGAACGTGTGACTATTATTGAAGAATCATCTAAAACAGTTGGACGATCTATCTTCTTCTCGGTGATCATCATGATCGTCTCATTTGCTCCGGTTCTTNTTCTCACAGGCCAGGAAAGCAAATTATTTTCTCCGTTAGTATTGACGAAAACATTTTCGTTGCTGGGTGCCGCCTTGTTGGCCATCACCGTATCACCCATGCTGGCAAGGATATTTGTAAAAGGACGGTTAGTGCCGGAGAGTCGCAATCCTGTGTCGAACTTCTTTGTCAGGATTTATACACCGGTTATCCGTCTTTGTCAACGATTCAAATATGTAACACTCGCAATCTGCTTTGTGTTGGTTGCCGGCAGCACACCTTTTGTACTGAATCTTGGAACTGAATTCATGCCACCATTGGATGAAGGTTCGCTATTGATGATGCCTGTCACCTTACCTGATGTTTCAAACGCAGAAGCTAAACGAATAATACAAATACAGGATCGCATATTAAAAAGTATCCCCGAGGTAGAAAACGTTCTGGGGAAGGCGGGACGTGCTTATACCGCTACCGACAATTCTCCCATGGCGATGATTGAAACCATTGTGGTGCTCAAACCCAAATCAAAATGGAGGGAAGGGATGACAAAGGAAAAACTGATCGCGGAGATGGACCAGCGTGTCAGTATTCCAGGCGTAGTTGTCGGATGGACGCAACCAATCATTAACAGGATCAATATGCTATCCACCGGTATCCGTACCGATGTTGGAGTGAAAGTGTTCGGATCAAACCTCGACTCTCTTTTCATACTTACAGCAGAAATTGAAAAGGCGCTAAGAGGGATTGACGGACTAACCGACCTCTACCTGGAGCAANCTCACCGGGGAAATNACCTGAATATAAAAATCAACCGCGAGGCTATTGCCCGCTATGCGCTGAGTATTGAGGATGTCAACATGGTTATTGAAACTGCTTTAGGGNGTATGATCCTGACGAATACGGTTGAAGGACGTGAGCGTTTTACTGTTACAGTCAGGTTAGCCCAAGATTATCGAAATGATCTTGATGAGATTAAGCGTGTGCCTGTACAAACATCATCGTATGGTGTTATACCCCTATCTGCGCTGGCCGACATCACAGTAGAGGAAGGGCCACCCATGATCAATTCTGAAAATACAAGACTTCGCGGAACGGTGTTGTTCAATGTGCGCGGTCGGGATATGGGAAGCGTTGTGAATGAAGCAAAAGCAAGAATCGATGNNACCAATTTAANNAAACTCCCAAAGGGCTACTACATTCAGTGGAGCGGCCAATACGAAAACCAGGTGCGCGCAGAAAAGCGCCTCATGATCATTATCCCGATCACGCTACTCGTGATAGGTATTATTCTATACATCACGTTCCATACATTCCGTGAAGTAATTATCGTGTTTGTCGGCATACCGGTCGCTTTAGTTGGCGGAGTCTATTCATTGTACTTCTACAACGTTAACTTTTCCGTAGCCGTAGCGGTGGGATTTATTGCCTTGTTCGGAGTAGCCGTAGAGACTGGTGTTTTGATGATCGCCTACATGAATGATTCTATCAAGCGATTGGTGGGGAGTAAGAAAGAAATTAATGAGCCAATTNCAAAAGAAGACTTGCATAATGCCATTTTCGAAGGCGCAGTACCACGGGTAAGACCTTTGCTGATGACCGTGCTTGCCAACATTCTTGGATTAATCCCGATACTCATTTCTACAGGTACAGGCAGTGATGTGATGAAACCGATAGCCATACCATTTGTGTTCGGTCTTGTCTCTTCTACCATTTTCGTGCTCGTGGTGCTACCGGTATTTTATCAGGTGGTCAGGGAATACGAATTGAAGAAAACCGGAACGCTCAAAGTACTAGATATTGAAGAATAACACTATGGGAAAAATCACTTTATATATAATGGTCGGTTTATCCGCAATCTTTTACGGTTGTACAAAAGAATCGCACGATGAACATAACAAGCATGGATCTCATCAGGAAGATGAATCAAGCCAAAAAGCGCTTTCTATTTCAGCGGAACCAACTAACCGAAAAGTTATTTCAAGCCAGGCTCTGGTAAAGCCAGTAAGGCAACTTCAATCAAGTCCTGTTAATGCCTATGGGTTTATTACCCTTGATGAACGAAGGAGTAATCAGGTATCTGCACGGGTAGGCGGTCGTATCGAAAAGCTTTATGTAAAATATGAAAATCAATTTGTGCGCAAAGGTGAAAAGATACTTGACTTATATAGTCCCGATCTTAATACCTATCAGGAAGAACTTCTGTATGCCCACAAAGTTGACCCGGAGGGAGAACTTCCAAAACACGCGGCTCATAAACTTAAACTTCTAGGAATAACCGATGCCCAGATAAAACAGGTCCTGGAATCGGGTAAGGCATCGCTGACCCTTTCCATCTACAGCGCCTATGATGGATATATTTTCTATTCACCATCAACCCCAATGTCCCCAACGGGAACGGCAATGGCCAGTTCAACCAGTGGAAATAAAATGAGTGGTGCTATGGGGTCAGCTTCCCAACAACGGCAGTCAGATTCACCTTCCATGCCCTCAGCGTCTGGGCCAGTTCGTGAAGGTGCATATGTTTCGGCAGGGCAAACACNNTTTTGGATCAATGACCTTCGTGAGGTATGGGGTATTCTGTCAGTGGACAACCTTCATCAGGATGAAATAGCGCTGAACGATAGTGTGACAATGGTGAGTGAATTAGTTCCTGATAAACCAATTAAGACTGTCGTGCGATACATCGAGCCACAATATGCCACAGGTCAGAAGTTCATCCAGGTAAGAGTGTATCTGTCAAATGTCAATGGAAGCCTTCGTGTTAATTCACTACTTGAAGCTACCATCCACCCAAAAGCAAAAGAGTCGTTGACGCTGCCTGCTACCAGCATTCTTTACTTAGGTGGCCGACAGGCCGTATGGNAAAAAGTGGGGCAAACTCAAGAGGGCACTCACATTTTGGAGATCCAGTTCGTGATGCTTGGCCCGGTTTCGCAAGGACGGGTAACTGTGTTGAGCGGATTGGAGGCTGATGATGAAGTGGCATTAGATGCCGGGTACTTAATGGATCGTGAAAGTTTGGTTAAACCAGAGTGAGTCATGCAAAGAAATACGATTTATATAACCTTATTAATTCTCGCCCTCTCTGCATCCTGCGTAAAGAAACCTGAACAAGCGCACGAAGGACATGGCGATGAGCATGAAGCAATGCTCTCGTTGACCGAACAGGAAAGAGTCGTGGCTAATATTCAGATCGACACAGCGCAAATCAAAACAATCTTTGAAGAAACAACACTGATTGGTACCGCAGCGGTTGATGAACGAAATATCAATATTGTTAGCTCCCGTGTAAAGGGTAGAATCGATAAACTGTTTGTGCGTAACCCGGCANCCTATGTGAACACCGGAGATCCCCTATACAGTATCTATAGCGAAGAACTTCTGTCATACGAAAATGAATACCTGCTGGCGATCAATGAAAATAAAAAAGCAACCACACAANAAGAGATTACCCAAAGAATGGTCGAAGCAGCCNGGAGACGCCTTGAACTTTGGACGCTGACGGAAAAACAAATCAATGAGCTTGAAAAGACGAAAAACATTTCGCCACTGATCACCTTCTACTCTAACCGCAGTGGGTTCTTGTCTGAATTGCTCGTACGGGAGGGCGAATACGTTGAAATCGGTAGCCCTATGTTCAGGCTGGCTGACTTAACCAGCTTATGGATCGAAGCACAATTATACAGCAGTGAAATCAATTACCTGAGACAGTCACCCACACTTGAAGTGGAGTTTGAAGCTTTTCCAGGCGAACGCATCAACGGTGAGATCGTGTACGATAATCCGCGACTAGAGGACAATACGAAGATCAATCTGGTGCGCATCAAAGTTAACAATCAGAAAGGAAATTATAAGCCTGGCTTGATGGCCTATGTCTATTTAAAGCGCAACAGAAAAGAGACCCTGGTAATTCCGAAATCGGCACTGCTGATGGAGAATTTTACTACCGTGTGGATTGAAACAGCCGATGGCATGTTTGAACAACGTATGGTTGAAACGGGGATTAGTAACAAACGTGAAACGGAAATACTAAGCGGACTCTCTGCGGGTGATCGCGTGGTAGTAGCTGGTGCATACTTATTGAATAGTGCATGGAAAGTAAAACAAGGTGGCGGTGCGATGGAGGGGATGGATATGTGATAGATCCGCCATCTTTTTTGATGAAACATTTGAAAGTACATGAACAATAAATCTGAAGTCTCAACTAACGTAACAAGTTATGAAAAAGGCGATTAAACTTTTTGTATTCGGAGGTGCCCTTGTCCTTTTCGGTGCCTGCGAAAACGATAAGTTCGAAGAAGAACTTCCCGTTGTAAAGGACAATGTTTCATTCGCGCTGGATATCCAGCCGATTCTGAATACGCAGTGCGCGGGTTGTCATAACCCCGGTAATAATGTGGAGCCAGACCTGCGCGAGGGTTATGCTTATGAATCAATAGAGGACCTCATCGAGGAGGGGGACATCATACCAGGTGATGCCGAGGAAAGTGAACTGATGGAAATGCTGGAATGGGAAAGCGAGGATGGTAACGATATGCCACCATCCACCCCTTTGTCGCCATTAAAAATTGCGCTGATCAAANAATGGATTGATGAAGGCGCCTTAGATAATTAACCAATAAAAACATTATTATGAAACGTTACACAACTTTCTATTGCCTGCTTCTCTTGATTTGGTCTGCCGACCTGTCTGCTCAGGAAACTGATTCTCTTGCTGAAAAAAGACAAACCTCAACGCAACGCCTTTCAGGGTGCCTGGTTGATTGACAATGTCACCGGTGTTCTTAATCCCAAGAAGACCTTGCAGTTCGACATTCAGCACCGGTTTGGTGTAATAAAGAGTGGCAACAACGACCTGGCTGGCCTATGGGGCCCGTCCAACATACGCATAGCGTTGGCCTACTCCATCTCAAACAACATAACGCTGGGCTTTGGAACTACCAAAGATTATCGCTTGCAGGATTTTAATATTAAAGTCGGCTTGCTTCGTCAAACACGTTCGGGGAAAATCCCGGTGAGCTTAACCCTCTATGGCAACACGGCAATCGATGCACGGGAGTCCTCCTTCTTTCCGAAAAACTCCGACCGATTTTCCTACTTCAGTCAGTTGTTAATTATGAGACGATTTAATCAGTCGATCTCGCTTCAGGTAGCTCCTAGTTTTTCTCACTACAACATCGTTGATCCATCACAATCAAACAACTTATTTGCCATTGCTGTAGGAGGAAAAGCAAACATCAGCGAAACGACTGCTATACTAATTGACTACAACCAACCTTTAGGTGAATTCTCCAATAACCCCGGCCTCGCTCTGGGAATTGAAATGGCAACCAGTTCACACATCTTTCAGGTCTTTATCGGAAACTATAATCGCATTTTACCTCAGGCAAATTACTTCCTTAACGAGAACAAATTGTCTGAAAAGGAATTCCTTATTGGATTCAATATTAATCGCCTTTGGAACTTCTAAACATGTATGACCTATGAAATCCGAATCTAATAGCATTCAGATCTCCCGCAAGAAATTCTTAGGCCTTAGTCTGACGCTGCCGTTTTTGAGCGCTCCAACTTCGCTGGTAGCGGAACCTGCCGGCAAACAAGCAAAGGAAGATGAGTTCGTCACTATGCTCACAGCAGACGGTAAAGCCGTGAAAGTGAGAAAGGATGCAGTTAAAAATGCAAAGGTAATCGAAAAGAAGATGTCTAATCAGTCGCTCCTGAGTTGGCTGAAGCCAAAAGGTTTTACAAAATAAAGAACCATGGAACCAGAAAAAGATAACCAGCAAAAGTCGAGACGCAACTTCGTGGAGCAGGGCCTTAAGTATGGTTTGCTCACGGTCGCCAGCGGAGCATTGCTCGCAAAGGTTTTTGGTAAATCAGAAAGTTCGAAGTCTGAAGAGACAATTGAGGTGATGTCTACGGACGGTACGTTGATGCAGGTGCCTGCCTCCGCTGTGGAACACGCGCACGAAAAGAAATCTGACTATAATCCCCGCGAAGGATTTCCCAACCGGAAATTCGTCATGGTAGTTGATTTGGCCAAATGCAGAAATGCAAAAAAGTGTCAAAGCTCATGTAACAAGAATCACTACATCACCGGGGAGAACGCCTGGATCAAAATTTATAGGATGCAGGACTCTGAAAAGTCTGCACCGTATTGGCAGCCTACACTGTGTCAGCACTGTGATGAGCCTGCGTGTGTTAAGGTTTGCCCGGTGGATGCCACTTTCAAACGAAGAGATGGTATAGTGTTGATTGACAACAACCGTTGCATCGGTTGCAGATTTTGCATGGCTGCCTGCCCGTATTCGGTTAGGGTGTTCAACTGGTCCGACCCATGGCAAGGCGATACTGTTGAGCAAGCCGAATACACACCAGACTATGCGGGAATACCTAGTCAAAAAGGTACAGTGGATAAATGCGATTTCTGCCCGCACATGATTGACAAAGGTGAACTGCCACACTGCGTAAGCGCATGCCCCAATGATGTGTTCAGCTTTGGTGACCTGTACGAAGACACCGTAACAAACGGAAGCGGTCAATCTTTTAAGTTAAGCAAGTTATTAAAAGACAGAGCCGGCTACCGGTTGATGGAAAGTCTGGGCACAGAACCCAGTGTGTACTACCTCCCACCAAGCGACCGGATTGTTGACTTTGAGGAAGGCTTGGAGAATTACACGGAGTTTCAATCGGTCGATAAACCACAAGTGCCATGAACACTGCTTACGAAAAATGATAAATGATCTGGCGCCAAGAAAATTTAGCTGGAGGNGAAACGTGTGGGTCGCCCTTCTTGTGCTCATTATTCTTACAGGAATATATTCCTATGTTCAGCAACTAAAGCATGGCTTGGTTATAACGGGCATGAGAGATTATGCGCTATGGGGAATTTACATTTCCAATTTTGTCTTCTTTGTTGCCGTAAGCCTGGTAGGTTCGTTGATTACAGCCATCCTGCGATTGTCGGATGTACATTGGAGCACACCGCTTACACGCATTGCTGAAATCATCGCTGTCGCAGCCATCATCATGGCGGGTATAGCCATTATCATTGACATGGGACGACCGGACAGAGTATTGAATTTGTTTATTCATGGCAGACTTCAATCTCCTATTATCTGGGACGTGATTGTCATCAGCACATACCTGGTACTAAGTATTTTATTTTTGTACTTCCCGCTATTGCCCGACTTCACAATCATCAGCAAATATTCTGACACCAATTCTAAACTGACCAAATGGTATCGCGCGCTCTCCCTTAACTGGAGCGGCAGTGAAAAGCAAACGAAGATTTATTCGAGATCTATAAAAGTGATCTCGGTATTGATTATTCCCGTAGCCTTTGCTATCCACACGGTTACTGCATGGCTATTCGAAACTACCTATCGACCGGGGTGGGACAGCACTAACTTTGGTCCCTATTTCGTGGCCGGTGCGTTCGTGGCCGGATCGGGCGCAGTCGTGATGGTGATGTATGTGCTTCGAAAAGTTTATCAGTTGGAAGATTACATCACCGATAGTCACTTCGATAAGATGGGTAAGATACTGGTCATGCTCTGCATGGTCTATCTGTATTTCAACATCAACGAGTATCTCATGCCGATCTATAAATCAACAGAAGAGGAAGAAGTACACCTTCGAAGCCTGTTCACCGGAGAGTATGCATGGTTGTTTTGGACAGCCATACTTGGAGGCCTGGTTGCACCAGTTGGAGTGCTCCTCTTTCCGAAAGGAAGAAAACCGTTGCCACTATTCCTTGTTTCACTAGCGGTGGTCATGGGTGCCTGGTGGAAACGCTATCTGATTGTTATCCCTACGCTCAGCCATCCTTTCCTGCCTATTGAAGGCGTACCAGAGGCGTGGCGTCACTATTCACCCACGTGGATGGAGTGGGCAATTACAGCGGCAACATTGGCGACTGCCTTATTGATCATTACGCTCTTAGTAAGGTTTCTCCCTATTATTCCGATATATGAAACAGCCGAAGAGAGAGGGTTAATAGAAGATCAATTCATAAACAAATCGCTATGAGATTAATTCTTAGAATATCGGCCCTCATGCTATTGCTCGCACCTGCATTTGGTCAAGTCAATAAAATCAAAGCAAGAGTGTCAGTGCAGTATAGCAAAATTATGAATCAGGAGTCATTCATAAGCATTGAAGCTAAGTATAAAGGTGAAAATGGCATTGAGCCTGCTACCCAGATGGAGTTTCGAGTGTATCAAAGAATTGCAGAAGATTCATTGCTTCATCTTGCAACTGTAACTACCAACCATAACGGGATTGCAAAATTTCCTCTAGCTAACCATCAGGATTCCATTTCATCAACGAATGGTGGTTTTACATTCCTGGTGAAAATTGAAAATGACTCTAAGTTTTCAGATGCAGAAACAGAGTTAACTATTTCAGATGCTAACCTGGTGGCAGTTCTGGAAACCGTTGATAGCGTAAATCAAATTACAGCCACACTCATTGATGCAACCGGTCAACCTGTGGCAGGCCAACCACTAAGAGTTCAACTACAAAGGATGTTTGGCCCGCTTTCAATTGGTGAGGAAAGTTATGAGACCGATGAAAATGGTACTATCACCGTACCGCTTGAAGAGCCGATGCCGGGAATAAACGGAGTACTAACCTTTGAAGTGGTCTTGAATGAAAGCGATGAATACGGAACAGTGAAAGCCATAATCGATGCACCAATCGGCATACCCATTACTGATCATTCAACTTTTGATAAAAGAACCATGTGGTCGCCACCTTCAAAAACACCTTACTACCTGCTGATCTTTCCAAACCTTATCATTCTTGGTGTGTGGGTACCCATACTCATGCTCATCATCAACCTATTTAGAATTTCAAGAGCTAAAGTCGATTCGTAAAACAAACCCTGATAACTATGAAAAAGCACACGATTATTCTTCTTCTGGCCTGTTCCGTTGCATTATACTCTTTCACACTGGTATACCAGTCTAAAGAATGGGTAGTGCCTGAAACTGCCANNAAAAGTAAAAACCCTACCGACAAATCAAGCAAAGAAGATCTTGCCATAGGCAAATCCTTATACGCTAAACATTGCCAATCCTGCCATGGTAAGGAGGGCTATGGTGATGGCCCCAAAGCAAAAGAGTTGAAAGGCGAAGTCGGAGACTTCTCAACAGCAGAATTCCAGAGCCAAACGGATGGCTCCTTGTTTTACAAAATAACTACTGGCCGTGATGACATGCCTGCCTTCGACAAGAAGATTCCGGATGCTGAAGACCGTTGGCTCATTATCAATTATGTCCGAACGTTAAAACAATGAACAGTTTGTTATGAAAACCATATCCATTCTGGATCATGCAAATAAATATATAGACTCTATGTTTTACAGGGCAGCAAAGGAGTACCGTCCAGAATTTAGACTGACTGACTGGGATACTTTGAACAACCGACTCAATCAAATGGAAGAGACAACTAAGATATCACGCGCGACTATGGCCGATAAGTTTATAGACCTAGCCAATGAATTTACCAAGAGCGAGCCCAAAGAACGAGTGGGCGCTGCCATCATGTTTGCAGCAGCACGATACAACGCATTTGAGGCATTCTCTAAATCCAGCGATCTCTTGAGGGATAAGAATGACGCCATAAGTTGGTATTCGCGGGAGTACCAGAGAATGCTTGAGGCAAACATAGAAGACCTTTTGAATGCCGGAGACAAAGCAACAAGCAACAAATAAAGTGAAAGACATAAAATAAAACATATATGAAAACAGCAATTGGAGTCATCGTCCTCTTCTTTGTAACCACATACGTAGGTGCACAGGACACCCCAACTTCAAAAATCAGGATTGGCATGTATGCCAATGCGGGAACAAGTTCATTAGTACAGGGCATGGGCATGAATATGAACATGTACGGCAGTGGTTATAGTGGAATGAACAACAACATGACCATGTACAACTATGCGGCTTCCTGGGGTGGTGGTTTGAGCCTCACTGTACCACTACACCAACGATGGTCGTTTGTTGGCAATCTCGGGTACATGAATCGCGGTGCAAATTACGGTGAGATGAACTCTTCTTATAACGACAGTTACAATCTTTCGTATCTGGATCTATGGGCGATGGGGCAGTATAACAGCCTGCCGAAGGGGTCTGTAAAGTTCACCGCGGTACTTGGCTTGACAGAAAGTACACTGCTTTCTGCAAAAGATGAACCTTCTGGAACAACACAAGAAATGATGGACAATGTAAACCGCGTTGACATCGGCATGGTGATGGGCCCAGGATTGGAATTTGGTTTAAAGAAAGGAGCTATTCAGACGCGCCTGCTTTACACATACGGATTTATGAATGTCTTCAGTGGTATGTACTATGATAGTGGGATGCAGTCCAATAACGCAGCTTTCTTGTTGCAGGTCGGCTACATATTTAACTAAACATGAGAACGGTATTTTCTTTATGGTGTCTATTAGGGCTGTTCAATACGGTTTATGCCCAGCAGGACAGCAGTGGGGTTTATCTGACAATCGCAGATTTTCAGCAACAGAAATTGGCGTATGCGATCAATTGCAAGACGCAAAAACACAAGATCGTGCAAACGAGCTTTAGTGATCAAAAATTTGTCAAAGTAATTCACAACGATTCAGTCATAACCCTTCTAAAGAGTGAGGTATTTGGGTATCAGGACTGTAAAGGTGTGCCTCATCGCTTTATCGATAAGGTGAATTACGTCATTCTAAATCCTTCGGAATATATCCTCATATACAAACACGAGATCAGGGCGCACAAGCAAAGTGAATTGCACTATATGTTCAGCCGGGAATAGAAGGTCAAGTGAATAAGCTCACGAAAGAAAACCTGAAACGTGCTTTTTCAGATCAACCCGAATTTCAAAAGAAGATTGACGAGGTGTTCACAAGAGACACCGAATTGACTCGGTATGATAAAGCGACAAAGACCTACCTGATCAACTGGCTCTACGGGCGGATCAAGGCATAGGAGCACAATTGTGGGGACCTCTGAGGACTGAAAAATAAGCGCGGATGATTATGATCAAAACATCAGGACATATCGGCAACACACATCGTCACAGTTTTCTCGGATTGGCTTTGGCAAGCAGTCTTCTTATAAGTTGTGCATCCAGCTACCAAATCGATACCTATCAGGTATCTCCAAGACAAAACACCCTTACTCGTCCTTCTCCATGATGATAGTTCCTGATTCGGGGAAGCAACACGTGAGTCTCCTTCAATCCATTGGGAGCGGCTTTTCCAGTCACTTGAAAACCATCGGATTGAAAAATGATTCTCTCCAACCCGAACTCATAATTATTGTACGATGGGAAGAACATCTGGTGAGACGGTTTTCATCGTCCACAGGCAACGAAACCAGGTCAGCATACAGCATTACGAATCCCTTTTACTCTCCTTTTGAAAATACATCCGATGGGTTAAAGGGAATTCTTCCCCTCCTCACAGAATTCGCTACTATGACAAAGAGTTGTTCATCAGAATGCAGGCCATAGATGCCACCCGAAATGAATTGATCTGGTCAGTTAAAATTTATCCCAATGAAAAGAAGGGATTGGCCGCGGAAAGTATTCCAAGAGTCGTTCACGACCTTATCCGTTCCTTTGAAAGAGTCCAGTTCAATATTGATAAAATCAATCAGCCATGACCGCTACTATTATTAAAGCTTCCGGTGAAAGTGAAGCATTTCAAAAAGACAAGTTGCTGCAATCGCTAATGCGGGCAGGTGCCACGTCCATTCTGGCAGAGAAAGTAGCGTCAGAAGTAGCCAAAGGCCTGCGCAATGGAATGTCCACGAAACACATCTATAAGAAGGCCCATGAATTGTTGAGGCGTGCTGCCGGCCGGTGGCAGGACGTTACCATCTCAAAAGTGGCATCATGGAACTTGGCCCGTCAGGCTTTCCCTTCGAATTATATTTATCAGAGATTCTTAAACAAATAGGCTTCGAGGCTCAGGTGGGAAAAATAGTGGAAGGGCATTGTGTCAACCACGAAGTGGATGTTATCGCTCAGAAAGATGATCGTCATTTCATGATTGAATGCAAGTATCACAACAGCCCTGGTATGGTCTGCGATGTTAAGATTCCACTTTACATACAGGCGCGTTTTCAAGATGTGGAGGCGCGATGGAAATTAATCCCGGGTCATGGAGAAAAATTTCATCAAGGCTGGGTGGTAACCAATACCCGGTTCACTGCAGACGCACTTAAATATGGGATATGCTCAGGGATGAACCTCGTAAGCCTTGATTTCCCCCAACCCGGAAGCCTGCGTGATATGATTGAGGAAACTGGCCTTTACCCCCTTACATGCCTTACTACACTCACTCAACAGGAAAAGAAATTGTTACTGGAAGAGAAAATTGTCTTGTGCCGAGATATATGTCATAATCCCACTTATCTCCAGCAGATAAACCTTCCTGCATCCCGGGTAAAGGAAGTTCTCGAAGAAGGCCATCAACTATGTCATAAACTTTTGCAACATGATCAACACTGAAATCTTAAAACAACCGGTTCATAGCAGACCCACGGAGGAAGTTCTGCAGTCACTTGAGGCAGATGGAACTGTTGGCCTTGGCNCGGAAGCCGTTGCTCAGAGGCTGCAACAATTTGGAAACAATTCCATTACCCGTGAGAAAAAGAAAAGTCTTTGGCTGATGTTTCTCCGTCAGTTCAACAGCCCGATCGTATACCTCCTGATTCTGGCAGCAGGTCTTTCATTCTTCTTTCAGGAGTGGCTCGATGGTTCAGCCATTCTGGTCGTTATCTTGATTAATTCCATCATCGGATTTTATATGGAATATCAGGCTGAGCGATCGATGGAGGCGCTGAAAAATNTGTCCGTGCTACCCGCTAAAGTAATTCGCAACGGGGAGATGAAAGAGATCAATGCAGAAGAACTTGTTCCTGGTGATCTGATCTTTATGGAAGCGGGTGATATGGTTCCTGCTGATGGCCGCATCGTTCGCTCATCACAATTACAGGTCGATGAAGCCGCTCTTACAGGTGAGTCAATTCCCGTTGAAAAAAACCGACACCTTATCGGAATCAACCACGCTTGCCGAACGCACCAACATGGTTTACAAAGGAACATTTGTAACGAAGGGTNNAATACATATTGTATTACAACTGGAACGGGAATGCAGAGCGAACTGGGTAAGATCGCAAGTCTTGTGCAATCAGCCGAACAAGCCGCCACACCGCTTGAAAAGAAATTGGAACAATTCAGCAAGAAACTTATCAAAGTGACGGTGGCTTTAGTGGTCATCANNTTTTTTGCAGGTATTTTGAACGGTCAGCATATTCTTGAAATGCTGGAAACAGCTATCGCGTTGGCTGTTGCAGCGGTACCAGAAGGCTTACCTATTGTAGCAACACTTGCCCTTGCGCAAGGCATGATGAAAATGGCCCGGCACAACGTTATCGTAAAGAAATTATCAGCGGTGGAAACACTTGGCGGTACCAACGTGATTTGCACAGATAAGACAGGCACACTGACTCAGAACAAAATCGAAGTACACGTCATTGTCACGCCTTCCGGCAAATACGATGTAAGCAATGGCACAAAAATCGATTCCGGAGATCCGGCATTTCAGCGGGTTTTGGCTTGTTCCGTACTATGCAATACAGCTGCTCTTGGGGTAAATGGAAGTGAAACCGGTGATCCGCTTGAAGTGGGGCTTCTGAAATTTGCCATCGCTCAGGGAACTTCCATAGAAGCAATGCGGAAGGAAAACGCGGTAGTACAAGAAGAACCATTTTCCTCAGAAACCAAAGTCATGGCTACCCGGCATCAAACAATTGAAGGTAAATCATTGATTTATGCCAAGGGAGCCGCAGAGGAATTGTTAGACCGGTGCACGTATGTTATCAATGGAACAGAAGAATTTGAACTCCACGGAGCCCTAAAGAAAAACCTGTTATTGGAGGCCGAAAAACTTTCAGCATCGGGTTACCGAGTGATCGCTGCCGCTACGCGAATGGCTAACAGTGGAGATAATCCGCTGGCGTCCGGTTTGGTATTTGCCGGATTGATTGGAATGATCGATCCACCCCGGGCCGATGTATTCGATGCTGTCAAAGAATGTAAATCGGCAGGGATTAAGGTGATTATGATAACCGGTGACCATCCGGCCACCGCAGAAAATATAGGGCGACAACTTGGGATTTTGGACCAGGGTGACCGACCCGTCATGACCGGCAGAGACATGAGGGACTATGGTCACCTTTCAGAGAGTGAGAAAGACAACTGGGTGGAGACAACTGTCTTCGCGCGCGTAAGTCCCAAGCAAAAGCTCGACCTGGTAAGTGTACTACAGGACCGGAAACATATTGTCGGAATGACTGGAGATGGCGTGAATGACGCCCCCGCCCTTAAAAAGTCGGATATCGGTATTGCGATGGGCTTACGCGGTACGCAGGTTGCCCAGGAAGTAGCCGACATGGTTTTGAAAGACGACTCATTCTCTTCGATTGTACTGGCTATCCGTCAGGGCCGCATCATCTTCGACAACATCCGGAAGTTTGTCATCTTCCTTTTATCATGCAATCTCAGCGAACTCTTTGTGATTGCAGTTGCTTCCGTTTTGAATCTTCATTTCCAATTATTTCCCTTGCAAATCCTTTATATCAACATCATCACCGATGTTCTCCCCGCGCTTGCCCTTGGTGTAACGGCCGGTGGCGCCTCCATTATGAAACAACCTCCCCGCAACACTGAGGAACCAATTATCGATACACAACGGTGGACTGCGATTATTTTCTATTCGGTAATCATCACATTGACAACGTTAGGCGCTGTGTTCATTAGCCACTATACAGTTCATAAGACTGAAACCTGGAACCCTGAACTTTGTAATAATATCTTGTTCTTTACACTTATCTTCTCTCAAATTCTACATGTTTTCAACATGAATGCCGCGGGGTCGAAATTCTTTACCAGTGAGGTAATGAAANATCGGTATGTATGGTATGCTGTGTTGGCCTGCCTGATTTTGCTTTTCATATCCTATCAGATCGAAGTGGTAAGACGAGCACTGGATATTTTCCGCATGTCGAGTGAGGACTGGATGATTTCCGTGGGAATGAGTCTGTTGTCGTTGGTCGTTATCCAGATTGTAAAAAGCCTCAAGTTGGTAAGACAATGAACAGCGGAATGAAGTTGACATTTTTAGGCGCTGCCGGAACGGTAACAGGGTCAAAGTATTTACTCCAGACAAATGACATCACCATCTTGATTGATTGCGGCCTGTTTCAGGGACTCAAGCAATTACGTGTTTTGAATTGGGAGAAGTTTCCTGTTGACCCTTTATCAATTGATCTGGTATTAGTTACCCACGGACATCTCGATCATGTTGGCTATTTACCAAGGTTAGTGAAAGAGGGATTTAACGGTCAGATTTGGTGTACGTCTCCCACTCGTGAAATCACTCAAGTTATCCTGGAGGACAGCGCTAAAATCCAGGAAGAAGAAGCCGAGCGAGCTAATCGGTTTGGTTATAGTAAACACAAGAAAGCCCTCCCTTTGTACAACCTCGATGATGTTAAANAAACTCTTCCGCTGTTTATTGCCCAGNCAAAAGATAAATGGCTCAATGTATCAGATTCTATTCAGGTTCGCTTTCGATACAATGGTCATATTATTGGAGCAACTTTCATTGAAATAAAAGCAGGCGGAAAGACCCTGGTTNTTTCAGGAGACATCGGACGAGCAAATGATCCTTTACTTTATCCGCCTGACCAGCCAGAGGAAGCAGATGTAATGATCATGGAATCCACTTACGGAAACCGGCTTCATCCTTCCGACAGTGAAGAGCAACTTGCTCGTATAATCAGGGAGTCTTCTGCAAAAGGTGGAACGATACTAATCCCAAGTTTCGCGGTTGAGCGTACTCAAAGCCTGATGTTTTTACTTTGGAAATTGCGAAAGCAAAATGCAATTCCTCATGTGCCGGTTTATATGGACAGCCCAATGGGGCGAAGTGTGCTGGAGATTTTTCATCATCATTCGAATTGGCATAAGTTGTCCGTGGCGGATTGCACTGAAATGTGCAACGATATTGATCGGGTGAGAACTATGGATGAAACGCTAAAGCTTGCATCCGATAAACTCCCTAAGATTATTATTGCAGGAAGTGGCATGGCTACCGGTGGAAGAATACTTACTTATTTTGAACACTACTTGGGGGATAGCTCTTGCACCATACTGTTGGTTGGTTACCAGGCAGAGGGGACAAGGGGTCGTCAACTTTTGGATGGCGTGCACGAAATAAAACTGCATGGCAAGTACTACAAGGTTAAGGCCGTTATTGAGAATGTAGAGGGTCTTTCGGCTCACGCTGACCAGGCAGAACTTATCCATTGGATGAGTAGCCTTTCGAAGTCTCCAAAATTCATTCTTATCACCCACGGAGAGCCTGCATCAGCGCAAGCGTTGCAAGACAAGGTCCGGGAGGTGTATGGCTGGGAAACTGCCATCCCCAGTNTGAATCAGGTTATTGATTTATGAATCAGTTCCGTCATTTTTCCAAACACTATGAAGACGTTAACACGCATAGCCTCCTATTCCTTTCAGCCCGACATCGTATTTCAATGCCTCGATAATTTGGGAGTTACCGGGATGCATATGACACAATCGTCTATGATGATGATGGGAAGTAAACTGGATTTGAAATTCCTTACTGATCAGCATACAGGCTTAGGAACCAAATACCAATGGACAGGAAAGATGATGGGATTTAGAATGGACTTCACTGTTGAAGTGACCAAATGGATGCCGGGAGAAGAAAAGACGTGGGAAACCATTGGCACGCCTCAACTAATCATTTACTCATGGTACCGGATGCATTTACTGCTTACACGGTTTCCCGGTGGTACATCGGCAGAATTGTCCATCAGTTACGAAAGGCCTCAAGGATTCTTTTACCGACTCCTTTCATTTTTGTTTGCGGATTGGTATTGCCTATGGTGTTTAAAGAATATGCTGGATGACTGCAAGAAAACACTTTTAAAAAGGAGTTGAGAACTATGGAACATAATCATTCAAATCATTTAAAAATAAAATCGATCGGTATTGACACCTACCGTGAGAATATTATCTATATGCGTCATGATTGTCATGTGTGTTTATCAGAAGGATTCACCGCGCTTACGAGAGTGATTGTAAAATATGATGGCCGGGATATTATTGCAACACTGAATGTAATTCATAACAATGAACTGCTAAACCACAGTGAAGCAGCCTTGTCGATGGAAGCGATGAAGCGTTTGAATTTAAAGGAAGGTGATTTGATTGAGGTGCTGCATCTTCCACCGGTTGAATCACTTCGAAGTGTACGCGCCAAACTATACGGACAAACGCTGCCTTCGGAAGCATATCATCAAATTATTAATGACGTCACCTTAGGTAAATATTCAAACATAGAGCTTGCTTCATTCATTGCAGCGTGTTCGGATGGTCGCCTTAATAACGAAGAGATAATTTCATTAACCAAAGCGATGATCCATTCGGGGCAAAAGCTTTCATGGCCCGGTATTGTGGTAGACAAACATTGCATAGGTGGCCTGCCCGGCAATCGAACAACACCTATTGTGGTAAGTATAATAGCGGCAGCCGGTCTAACGATTCCCAAAACATCATCAAGAGCCATTACATCCCCAGCCGGAACAGCCGACACCGTAGAAACTTTCACGAATGTGAATCTCAATTTAGAAACCATACGAAAAGTTATAGAAAAGGAAGGCGGTTGTATGGCTTGGGGAGGCGCTGTTAACCTTAGCCCGGCAGATGATATCCTGATTTCCATTGAACGATCGCTTGATCTGGATAGCCCCGCCCAATTGATTGCTTCAGTGCTTTCGAAANAAGCAGCGGCAGGCTCTACGCATGTTGTCATTGACATACCTGTTGGTGAATCAGCTAAAGTGAGAACTATGGAAGAAGCGGTTCACCTCAAAGATCTTATGATGAACGTGGCCGCTGCCATAGGTATGAATCTCGATGTCATCTTTACAGATGGGCAACAACCAGTGGGACGCGGTATAGGCCCAGCCCTTGAGGCCTTGGACTTAATCTCCGTGTTAAAATGCGACAATGCAGCCCCTATTGATCTGCGCGACCGCTCGCTCAAACTTGCAGGCCGCTTATTGGAAATGGCAGGTAAAGCATCGGATAATACCGGTTATCAAATGGCTTTTTCAATTCTTGAGAAAGGCAATGCCTGGNAAAAATTTCAGTCCATATGCGCAGCACAAGGAAGATTTACCGAGCCAGTAATTGGTGAATACAAGCACGATGTCCGATGCGATCAGTCAGGTGTAGTGGCCCGCATTGATAACCGGAAGTTGGCAAGGCTGGCCAAGTTGTGTGGTGCACCACAATCTCCCGGGGCTGGTATTCTTTTCCTCTCACCCTTATACAAGAAAGTAAGTCCGGGAGACATTTTGTATACTCTTTACTCCCAATCCCGTGGCGAACTTGAATATGCCAGGGAATACCTGAATGCAAATAAGAATTCGATACTTGAAATAGTTTGAATCAATTGAATTATGAGAACTGTAGTGTTCGCCTTACCCGGTAATGAGAATCTGTCCGCAAAGATTGCAGCGCGGTTAGATGCGGAAATTGGTGAAATAACGTTGCGTCAATTTCCCGATAAGGAAACCTATATCCGGATTCATTCTGATGTTAAAGGGAAACGGGTAATCATGGTGTGCACCCTTAGCAATCCAGATGAAAAATTGTTGCCATTATACTTTTTAAGTCAGACCGCCAAAGCATTAGGCGCTGATTGCACCTGCCTGGTTGCACCCTACCTCGCCTATATGCGACAGGATAAACAATTCAAGCCGNGAGAAGGTATTACCTCCACATATTTTGCCCGATTTATTTCCAATTTTGCTGACACATTATTCACCCTCGATCCGCACCTTCACAGGAGACATTCGATGAGTGAGATATACACCATACCCTGTATGGTGCTGCATGCAGCAGGACTAATATCAGCATGGATTCGCGATAATATCGAAAGACCTGTTCTCATTGGACCCGATAGCGAAAGTGAGCAGTGGGTTGAGGCAGTGGCGAAGAATGCCGGTGCACCTTTTATTGTATTAGAGAAAGTAAGGCACGGTGACCGGGAAGTGGAGGTTACAGTGCCCCAGGTGGAGAAATATCAGGAGCATTCACCGGTTTTGGTTGATGACATTATCTCCACGGCTCGTACCATGATTGAAACAATCGGCCACCTGAAGAGAGCGNGANTGAAACCACCAATATGCATTGGCGTACACGGAATTTTTGCAGGAAATGCTTTTGAGGAATTGAAAGCAGTTGGGGCCGGAGCAATCGTTACAACTAATACAATTTGTCACCCAACCAATGAGATTGAAATTGCTGATTTGATTGCATCGGCACTTTAAAGGAGTCGATTTGTACTTACACAGCCGGTTTTTGTTCTTTGATTCTGGCTCCTTTAGAGAATGAAGCAGTTTAGATTATTGTATTTGGAATCATTCTAAATAATATATAGAATTGCGTCTATTTAAAATAATTCTAAATAATAGATAAAACGCGTTATGAAATCCAAGCCTATAATCCTTTTTGCATTCTTTTATATTAGTCTCCTTCAGTCTCTGGCGCAATCCAACAGGTCTGTTGAGGGAACCATAACCGATTTTAACAACCAACCCCTTGCGGGAGTCAATGTCTATATTGATGAAACAAAAAGAGGTAATGTTTCCGATGCAAAAGGATTTTTCAGGGTGGATGGGCTGGCACCGGGAAACTACATCCTGAAATTTTCATCCATAGGTTTTACCTCGTTGTCTCAGCCCATTGATTTGACGGTTCAAGAAACTGTAACGCTTTCACTGACCATGAAGGAAAGTTTGTATGAACTTCCGGAAATAGTTGTTTCGCGGGAAACGCTTACAGGTGGGACTAAATTTCTTCAAGACATACCAGGATCAGCACATTATCTAAGTCAGAAAGACCTCAATGACTTCAATTATAGTGATGTCAATCGTATTCTGAGAAATGTCNCCGGTGTAAACCTGCAGGAAGAAGATGGTTTTGGCTTACGCCCGAATATAGGGATGCGTGGAACCGGAGTTGAACGGAGCAGCAAAATTACATTGATGGAAGACGGAGTGCTTGCCGCACCCGCACCATATTCTTCGCCTGCCGCCTATTACTTTCCAACTGCTGGTAGAATGCAGGGCATCGAAGTGCGAAAAGGATCAAGTCAGATAAAGTATGGTCCGTACACCACCGGTGGCGCCATTAACTTTATTTCCACCCAAATTCCATCCNGATTTTTCTGCCGGGTAAATTTACTGGGCGGGAACTTCGGACGCAGAATCGCGCAGGCTTCCATCGGGCAGTCGTTTGAATATGGTGGTTTTGTGCTGGAGACCTACCAACAGACTGCAACGGGTTTTAAAGAACTTGACAATGGTGGGCCTACAGGTTTTACCAACGAGGATTATCTGGCCAAGTTCAGGATAAACACCCCATCTTCTGCCAAAGTGTACCAAGCCCTTACCTTTAAGATAGGTCAAGCTACCAGTGATGCAGATGAAACCTATCTTGGATTAACTCAGGAAGATTTCGACAACACGCCTTACCGGAGATATGCATCTTCTCAACTTGACAATATCACAACGAAACACAATCAATATTCCTTAAAATACAATATAATACCGACCCGCTTCATGGATGTTTCCGTCACGGCTTACCGGAATGAATTCAGCCGCAACTGGTACAAACTTGACGCAGTTAAATATGGTACTAATGCAAAGGTTTCCATTGCAAACTTGTTAGATGACCCCTCTACTTACAGCGATGAGTACAGCATTGTGACAGGCCAGACCAGCCCAAATACCGATGCACTTTATGTAAAAGCAAATAATCGTAGCTATTATTCAAGAGGCATCCAAATGGTTACGGGATTCAATTTTAAAACAGGAGAAATTGATAATGATATTGAAATTGGTTTTCGCTACCATCAGGACGAAGAAGACCGGTATCAGTGGCAGGATACATACGCGATGGACAAAGGTGCAATGAAACTCACCACCGCGGGTACACCAGGAACGGAAAGCAATCGTATCAGCGGTGCCAAAGCCTCGGCCGCATTTATACAATATAGTNTTGAAGTACAAAAATTCTCCGCCTTGCCGGGAATTCGATTTGAAAGCATTGAACTTAATCAACTGGACTACAAAACGGCTGATCCGCAGCGGACCGGAGCAAACCTTACAACGAAAGACAATCGTGTTGGCGTTTGGATCCCCGGGTTGGGCATCAATTATTCTGTTACGAAAAGCTTAAATACTTTCGCAGGTATTCACAAAGGGTTTGCTCCTCCCGGTTTTGATAAAGATGATAAGCCCGAAGAGAGCACTAACTATGAGTTGGGTGCACGCCTGGTTACCTCAAGATTGAATGCGCAAGCTGTTTTCTTCTACAATAATTATTCAAACCTGCTTGGGTCTGATCTCGCGGCAAGCGGTGGAGGCGGAACCGGTGATTTATTTAATGCGGGCAAAGCAACTGTTGCCGGGACTGAACTTGAAATACAATACACGTTTATCTCAGGGTCTAATAGCATAGGTATCCCAGTTTCGTTAGCGTACACCTATACCGATGGAGAATTTGGCAGTTCGTTTGACCCTGATACGGAAGATTGGAATAATGTGGTTAAAGGCGATCAGATTCCTTATTTGGCCATGAGCCAGCTAACATTGAACACGGGAATACAACATCGTTTATTCGATGTAAATGTTAGTTCCAAGTATGTTGGAGTAATGCGAACCACACCCGGGCAAGGTGAAATTCCGCCATCGGAAAAGCTGAACAGAAATTTTATTGTTGATCTATCTACAAACATTCGATTGAATAAATTTCTTACAGCATACGGTTCAATCTCAAACATTACGAATGAGGTATATGCGGTCGCACGGAGGCCTGCTGGTCTGCGTCCGGGAATGCCGAGAAGTTTTACTATTGGAATCAAGGCCTTGCTTTGAAACCCTTCAAATCACCAATCCAGCCCGGATTTGTTCCGGGCTGTTTGTTTATGTTTTCTAAGTATGTATCCCACACCAATGCTGAAAAACTGATATTAATCATTTAATGGACTGACTTCAACCATTTGCCGTTGCTTGCCGGTGGGATACTTTTGGGTGTGATATTGAAAGCACGACAAAAATGCTAAGGTTTATCCTGCATATTACTGCGCTGACCTCCGTGTTATTTCCATTCAGAGAAATGACGGTATATCAGCATTTCTGTCATGACAAACTTATCACTTCAGAGTTATTTGAAAGAACTACGGACTCCTGTTGTGAAACGACCGAGGAATCTTGTGACGGGTGCAAGAATGAAGAAATCACTTTATCAATCGATGATTTTCAGTCTGTTCAGGCTCCCAACATAATACCATCGTCAAGCCTTGTCACAATCATAGCCCATAATACACAATTGGATACTAACGATATCCAAAGTGACGGGCTATTCCAATCTTCTGCCAACGATCCACCAGTCATCAGGTCGGGCAAACACCGCTCTATCCTGCTCCAAACTTTTCTCCTTTAGACCATTAGCCGAAATCGGTAAGTAGTACCTCCATGTATTACTTACTCGGGCGTGTTGCAGGCTTGTCCTTTAGCGTCCTTTCTAATCTTAATTGTTTATCCAAACCATTTAAATAAGATCATCATGAAAACTATTGGTAATATTCTCAAAGCCATACTTCCTCTACTATTTTTTACATCGGGAGTGTTGTATGCACAAGTACCGTCTTTACAATACTGGCGTCCTAATGACAAGCGGGGTCTCAACGTGTTTGAACCCAGCAAATCAGATACATCTGCTTTCCAGGGAATGAAAATTAGAATTGGCGGTGACTTCGCCATGCAATTTCAGTCTCTCGATCAAAGCAATGACCTTGGTAACTTAGTAGAACTTGGATCGGATTTTAACTTACCTACAGCAAACTTGAACGTGGATGTTCAATTGCTTGATGGTGTGCGGATGCATCTTCGGTCTTACCTTTCTTCCAGGAACCACAATGATTTCTATATCAAAGGCGGTTATCTGCGCTTGGACAAACTCGATTTTGTGAAGCCAGGATTCCTCGAAGGTGTGATGAAATTTACAAGCATCACTATCGGGTACGATGAATTCAATTACGGTGACACTCACTTCAGAAGATCAGACAACGCAAGGGCGATATTCAATCCATTTAATGAGAATTACATCATGGATGCGTTTTCTACTGAACCTTTCGGAGAAGTGACTGTGCAAAACAAAGGCTTCTTAGCAATTGTTGGTGTTACCAATGGAAAACTTAACCAAAATGTCAGAGTTAACGATCAAAGCGACAACAAGCCTTCGTTTTACGGCAAGTTGGGATACGACAAGCAGATCAACGATGACCTAAGGGTACGATTAACCGGTTCCTGGTATATCAACAAAGGTGAAACCACTGGCACTTGGCTTTATGGTGGCGACCGCACCGGTTCAAGGTACTATTACGTAACCTACACCCAGCCAGATGCCAATGGCAACGTGCAGGGCGGAAATTTTGATGGTCGTTACAATGCACGATTTACCAAAATCACGGCACTTCAAATCAACCCATTTATCAAATTTAAAGGACTTGAATTGTTTGGTGTTATCGAACGGGCCTCCGGAAGCAATGAATTCACTACGCCACAACCAGATAAAGAGGGTGCATTTACCCAACTCGCAGGAGATATTATTTATCGATTTGGTCAGAATGAAAAATTTTATGTGGCCACCCGCTACAACACAATCAGCGGGAAACAGTTAGAGAGCGCAACTGATAATCTTGAGATTAGTCGACTGAATTTTGCCGGTGGCTGGTATATCTCANAAAATATCCTGACAAAAGTTGAGTACTTAAAACAAAGCTACGATGGCAAGGGCTGGACAGGAAGATTCGCGGGAGCCTNNGAATTTAGCGGAGTAATGGTGGAGGCCGTCATCAGTTTCTAATATTGAACGAAATAAAAAAGCAATTGAGTTTTCATAATTAGTTGAGTATTGTTTAGGGTTAGGGCACATCTGGTTGGTGTGCCCTTTTTTAGTAGGCAATACGGGAGTCCCTAATCCTTGACCTGCTTTACCAATTAACCATAACAATCAACCAAGGTTTTTTCTGCTCGGCACCTGCGTTCTTACTAATTTGAGTTCACAAAATAATTATGCAATGACTTTTAAACGATTCGGGATATGAATACAGTTTGGTCCATTGAAGAAATTGACCTTGCACCTAAGCAGGGGAAGAAATACTGGAAGAATTGCCACCGTGAGTGGAGGGAAGAATTTATCTATTTTTTAATGGTCGATCGTTTTCACGATGACCTGACGCGAAAGCCAGTCAAATCAAATCTCTCCAAGGGATATGGAGAATCTGAACAGCTTAAACATACTTGTGGTGGCACCCTTCGTGGAATCATTAATAACCTCGATTACATTTCTGACCTCGGTTGCACTGCCCTTTGGCTCAGTCCCCTGTTCGAAAATAATCCTGAGTCGTATCACGGTTATGCCATTCAGAACTATCTTGAAATTGATAAGCGATTTGGTACGAAGGAAGACCTGGAAGAATTGGTCGATGCCGCCCATAAACTTGATATGCGGGTATTTCTGGATGTCGTGCTGCATCATTCAGGAAACAATTGGTTTTATCCTGATGATGCCCCCTACTATTATTACCAAGGGGCAAAGTTTCCCTGGNCAGGATGGCGTTCTAACGATCACCCGATACCCATCGAACTTCGCGATCCTGAATTATACGGGCGCCAAGGACAAATCCGAAACTACGATTCANTACCGGAAACCCGCGAGGGAGATTTTCAGGAACTTAAAGCGTTTCGAATGGATGACTCCGTTGAGGCTCGCTACGTCCAGGATATTCTGATTCGAACACATTGCTTTTGGATGAAGGAAGTAGATATCGATGGCTTCCGTTTGGATGCCGTCAAGCACATGGGCGAAGAAGCCATTAGCAGATTTTGTTCTCACATTCGTGAATACGCTTATATGTTAGGCAAAAAGAACTTCTTTCTCTTTGGAGAATTGGTCGCTTCAGAGGATACCTATAACCGGTACATAGGTCCTACAACTACAGTCACGGTAGATGGTCAAAATATTTATTACGGACTCAACTCTGTGTTAGATTTTCCATTGTATCATATTCTTGCCGATGTCATTAAGGGAAAAGCTTCTCCAGAGCGATTGATGGAACGCTATGAATCACTGCGCAGAAATGCCCTGGGTCGTGGCGACTTTGGAGAATTTCTTGTTACGTTCATCGACAACCATGACCAGGTCGGTCAATCCTTCAAACATCGCTTTGGAAAGGATGCTACCGAAGAACAAGTCATCGCAGGTATTGGATTTTTACTCTGCGCGCTGGGTACTCCGTGTATTTATTATGGGACCGAACAAGGCTTTGAGGGCGCGGGTGAACATGACGCAAACATTCGCGAGGCGATGTTTAATCCCGATGACAAAGTCTCCGATGCATTGGATAAGTCGAATAAAATTTATCAGGGGATTTCACAGATAGCAGCCATCAGAAAGAAAAGTTCTGTTTTGAAATTTGGACATATGCATATGCGGAAAATTTCTAAGGACGGATTACATTTTCATTTGCCCGAATGTGAGAAATGCCTGATTGCTTTTTCACGAGTTTTATTCGACCAGGAAATGGTCGTGGCATTCAACTCCTCCACTACCGAAGAAAAGGAAGAGTATGTTGCAATTAAACGCCAACCGAATGTGGATAAGTCTTTCTTTAAATTCCTTTATGGAGATACGGGTAAAGTAAAGGTGTTGGAAAATCCGGATTACATCGGACATTATATTAAACTCCACTTAAAACCCATGCAGTTTGTGATGTTGAGCAATCTTTAAACCTGCGCGATATCCTTAGGAATATATATCCCACAATTTGTTTGCAATGCCCATCCTAATAATAAGACGCTCGTTTTATAACAAAGACTCTCAAAAGCTAACGCGATTATTTTTCGAGTGGAGGTGAACTTGCAAGAACCCCTCAGAAAATGACTAAGATCATTCTATTGGGTGACGGACGTCACTGAACAAATCTTGCGATCTGCTTAACTCTGCAAATGTTATAGCAGACTCATATATGAACCCTTAAAATAGTAAGCATATGAAAGCCTTAAATGTTGTGTTAAGTATTGCCGTGGCAGTAAGCATTGCTTCCTGTAATATGAACAATGAACAACCGCAGCCCAACTTGTCAAACCAGATTATGGGTACCTATAAAGGTACTTTAACATCAAGCTTGTCGCAGGATGCAACACCGGCAACGGCCGAAATAACCTCCGTTAATGATTATACCATTCAAGTCCGCTGTTACAATGCAGACATCGATACAACGTTCTCTCTTGGATTATATCCTGATGGAAATATGATGAGGGTATGTTTCACCGGTAATGATTTCATGAATCAATATGGTCACAACATGTCGTCCTATAATCAGATGATGGGAAATAGTCAAATGATGGGAAATATGAGTAACGGAACCTCCTGGCAACAGCATATGAGTGCTGAACACAATCCAAGTGATGAGCATTATGGTTATTTCGATATGAATGCCAGGACATTCAACTACACCTTTAATTCCACGAACGCTTCAAATGGTTACGCTCGGCATTTTCTCGGTAAACGATAATCGCACATTGTTTTATTAAGCATGAAGGTAACGGTTGGTGCTACCGATAATCCGGATTACTTTGAGCATTATATTAAACTCCATATGAAACCCATGCAGTTGTGATACCTGAGTAATCTTTAGATGAATGCACGAAACGCTTCAGAATATTCTATCACCCAATTTGCTGGCAATCATCGTCTCCATTGCCATTGGGTTAGTGTATGGTCTTGAGCGCGAAGTTGATGCCTCTTTACAATATCGTCACCTTACTGGGATACGCACAATGCCGCTTCTGGCTGTTCTGGGATGTGTGATTACCATCATAGCACAACACACTACTTACTATTGGTTACTGGCTATCTCAGTGGCAGGCATTTTTATTTTTAGCGCCATTATCTATTATACCAAAGAGAAATCAGGATCATTGGAGATTAAACAGGAAGTAGTTCTGATTCTAGTTTTTGTTACCGGAATATTGACTGGCCTGCATTTATTTCGAGAGGCAATGGTTTTGACGGTGCTGGCTGTCGCTATATTATCCTTTAAAGAACAATTTCACTATTATCTGGATCGGCTTAACAAAGTTGAATTAACAGCTTTCGTAAAATTCTGCATTCTGTTTATTCTCGTTCTGCCATTTATTCCGGATGTAAACTACGGGCCCGAAGGTATTATCAATCCAAACGAAATTGCTTGGGTCGTGCTCGTAGTCTCCTCGCTTGGATTTATTGGATACATGCTCCTTAAATTTGGAAAACCGGAGAAAAGTATATTGTTAACTGCCTTCCTTGGAGGGTTGTTTTCAAGCACCGCTGTAACCTGGGTATATTCAGCAAGAAGCAAAGAANCAAAACCACTTGCTCACCTGTATGCTTGTGGCATTTTGCTGGCATGCGCTGTAATGTTTGTAAGAATATTGTTCTTCTCATACCTATTCAGTTTTTTGTTGTTTGAGCAATTGCTGATCCCTGGCCTCATCATGATTGCAGTATTGCTTATTGCTATAGGCTTGATACTATGGAGAGAAAACAAGCAAGCCCCAACAACCAGCATCTCTGCCGGCAGCCCAATGGAGTTGGGTAACGCTCTGATCTTTGGAGCGATTTATCTTGGAATAGTTTTGATGGTATTTTATGCTGATAAATTCTGGGGAACAGCCGGATTGTATGTTTCCGGAATTATTTCAGGCTTTTCAGATGTAGATGCCATTACTATTAACATGTCAAAGTTTGTCGAACGAACGCAACGCGTGCCTGTAGCAGCGTCCGTTGTTGTTCTTGCGTCATTAAGCAATAATATGGTTAAGCTCGTTATCAGTCTAATCAGAGGAGATGCCAGACTTCGAAAGCAGATTGGAATCACGATCACGCTTGTCCTGATCAGTGGAATTCTTTACATTTTGATGAAGGAGTTTTGAAGTTATTTGTCTTGTACAACATTGGTTTATTACGCATGAAAGCAATGAGAGGTGCTCAATTAGCGCAGCCTTACAACATCAACTACTCTATACCCTGTAGAATTTATGGCGGACTCGATACTACCTTGAGATACCTTGCTTTCGTCAAATTCGATTAACGCATTGCCTTTTTCAAAAGATGCATTTGTTGTTATAATTCCTGCAAGCTTATTGACTTCAAACATAACATGCTCAGCACATCCTTGACAGGTCATCCCGTTGATTTTGAATTCCACAGAACGGAAATCGTTCTCGTTAGCTACAATCACTTGCTTTTCAGGATGAGGATAAAAAATATGAGCATAGTATGGAAAAGCCAATGTAGAAAGAGCAAAAATTGTTATAAGCGTCAGGAAAGTTTTCGTATGCCAGAATGAAACATTCTTCCCTTCAGTTTCACATGCACAGTCGGGTGATTCTGTTTTTGGAAATACCTTCTTATACCAGGCAAACCCAAGTACGGCAATTGTAATACCCGCCAGGTATGGCCGACCCGGCTCCAACCATGAAAACGAAGCTGCAACACCACTCATTCCTGCAACCAGGGCCAACACAGGTGTGATGCAACATAGCGAACTGAGTATCGCTGCGATAAGTCCACTGCTCAAAATACTGCTTACCTTCATGTCTCTAATCAAAACTTACCTGAATAGACTCAAAGTTTCCGTTTGTTGTGAAGCACCAGTCTTGCAGCACGATGGCAACGAAGATTGAGTATATGGACATTGGGGCGTTCCCTTTAGCGGGCAATTTACAATCGGACACGCACGTGTACCTTCTAAGGGGCAAGCCGAGGCTGTTTCTCTACTCAATTCAAAAGCGGTTGCTCCAAGGCTTGCCAAGGCTACAGCGGAGATGAAAAATATTTTCTTTACCATAACTATTAAATTAGTTGTTGAACATGGTTTACTCATCCAAAGGTAACTTCACTGTGGAGGGGGTTCCAAGTTATTTTGTGAAATAATTTTCTTCAAATGCTGCTCGATTTTTACCGCTTCCTTCAATTTTTCAGGTATCTCATCCAACTTGATATCAGGGAACAAACTGCGGAGCATATCAATACTCTTTTCATAACCGCAATTCCCAGGACAGTTTTGCCATGAAAACGAAATCTTTTCTGCCAGCGCCTTACGGTAAACTTCATCCAACAACATGAGTGTTGCTTTTGANAGCCCTGCCTGAACTGCTTTCAGTTGTAAAAGAGTTTGGTCAGGGAATTCTGTGTTCACCATCTTCTCAATGCCACGCAAATGGCCGGATAGTCCACGGATTGAATCCCTGAAATCTTTGGTCAAATCTTGGGAGATCATACTCTGTCTGTTTTGTTCATCCTAACTCGCACAACAACTCAGCTTGGCCACATCTTTTCCAAAGGCAATAGCAGCCAGCTTGATCCCTTCGCTGAGCGTGAGGTAGGGATACAAATCTTGTGCAAGATCGGTTACGGTTATGCCATACTTGATAGCCATACTCAACTGCTGGATAAGTTCACCGCCTTCGGGAGCAATAACTCTTGCACCGATCAATTTGTCAGTCGCAGTATTCCTGATCAACTTGATAAAACCGCGGGTGTCGCGGGCGGCAATGCTGCGCGGTACATCCGTAAGAGAAATTTTTGAAACTTCAAACGGGATGCCCTGCGCTTCAGCCTGCACTTCGTCAAGCCCGGCACCGGCCACTTGTGGATCAGTGAAGACGACCCATGGCAGGGAAGTGTAGTCTACTTTCTTTTCGGCTCCCGTAAATGCATTCTCTACAGCGACTTTACCTTCATGTGCAGCTGTGTACACGAAAGACGGTGTATTGGTCACATCTCCAGCAGCGTAAATATTGGCCACGCTCGTTTCCATTTTNTCGCTGACGATGATGTTTCCTTCNCCACTAAGCTTAATCCCAATATTATTTGCTCCTATTTTCTTTGTATTGGGAGTGATCCCTGAGACGACAACGATGCGGCCAGGTTCAACAAGCTTCGTTATTGATCCATCGGGGCACTTGCAGTAGATGATCGTATCGTTTCCTGATTTTTCGAATTTCACCGCGCGGAAGTTGGGAAGTATTTCTATTCCTTCGACTCTCATTTGCTTTTCAAGCTCTTCGCTAATGTCGGGTGTCTGTGTTCTTAAAACACGATCAGTGAATTCGATAATGCGCACCTTAACGCCAAGCCTGTTGTAGGCCATTGCTATTTCCAGCCCGATATACCCAGCCCCCATGATCGTGAGGCTTTCAGGTTTTTCTTCCAGGTCGAACAGGGTTGCGTTGGTCAAATAATCAATTTCCTGCAGGCCTTCTATCTCGGGAATATGTGTTGTTGCTCCGGTAGTAATGATAAATTTAAGGGCTGTGTATTTATCCTTACCGTTTACGATGATGGTTTTGGTATCCAGGAATTCAGCCCATCCTTCTATCATTTGCAATGACTGAAAGTCTCCGACAACATCGAGATACTTTTTNTGCTGGAGCACGGAGACAAGTTCTTTTTCATCGCGAATAACTTTTTGAAANTCGACTTCCGCGCCTTTGGGTTTCACACCTCCGAAATTGGAATGATTAGCATGGTAAGCCGCTTCCGCTGAACGAATTAATGTTTTGGATGGAACACACCCAACATTTACGCAAGTCCCTCCGAAGGGAAGCCCTGCGTTAACCATCAAGGTTGACAATCCCAACTCTTCTGCCCTGATCGCTGCCGAAAAAGCGGCCGATCCGCCACCGATGATAATCAGGTCGAAGTGGTTTTTCCCGGTTCCGTTCGAATTGATCTCGCCTGTTACCCGGTAGCTTTTAGAGGCGTTGATGGTGTCGATGATTTCCTGTTTCGAAATGAGTGAAGGGTTGTAACTGAAGACACCCTTCTTTTCGGAGTAGCTGATCTGCTTATCCAGTATCCCGCTTTCTCCTTCAAACCTTTTTCCAATAGATAGAGCGCAATGGTCACACGTCATTCCACTGATCTCCAATGCTACTTCCGATTTTGCTTCACTATTATTCTCTTTCACAGCGTTTAGTATTATAGTTTACTATGTTATTGTTACGTCTTCTTTTAGGCGCGCAACAAGAGGATGCGTCTGTTGAGCCTGTTTTCAGTTCATCTTTTTTGTAGACTTTTTAACCGGCTCTGCTTTGAACCCGGTGTCTTCAACCGTTTTGATGATCTCGGTTTCAGTAATGGTGGCAGGATCATAGGTGACACTTGCCGAGTTCTCAGAAAATTTCACATCCGATTTAACTACGCCTTTCTTTTCCGACAAAGCCGAGGTGACCTGATCCGCACAGCCCTGGCAGGTCATGCCGGTCACTTTTAACTCTACGACTTTTGTATTGGTATCGCCAAAGGGTTTATCCTTACTTTGGCCAAAAGTTGCGTTGCTGCCGCACACCAGTGCGACCGATAGAAATGTAAAAAGTATCGCTTTCATTTTTATTGAGTTGGTTTAGACTTAATCCTCTATCGTTTTTGTTTCAGTCACTTTATAGCCCGTTGCATTAACAGCCTCAATTAATTCCTGTTCAGTGGCTTTGCTTTTGTCAAACTTTACCAGGCTATTTCCTTGCTCGTATGAAGTCGTATGTTCAAGGACTCCGGCAACTCCATCCAGTGCATGATTAACATGTTCCGAGCAGGCTCTGNNACAGGTCATGCCAGATATTTTCAGTTCCATCTGTTTGATGTTACTTTTTTCAACAATCACGACATTCGCTACTGGGCTTCTGGGGTAGAAAATATGAGCGTAGCTAGGAAAGGCCAACAGACCAATAGCCAGAACGGTGACAATTCCAAGAAAAGTTTTCGAATGCCAGAACGATGGTTTATCATCAGTTTCGCAATCGCATTCTACGTCACTTTTGTGGGGCTTAAGCTTTTGATACCATGCAAATCCTAATATCAACGTGGTAAAACCGATCAAATAAGGACGCGCAGGCTCCAGCCACGAGAAAGTGGCCGCAATTCCACCGATTCCTGAAATCAGCGCCAGAACAGGTGTGATACAACAAAGCGATGCCGTTAACGCAACCACTACGCCTGCTATCCAGGTATTTTCTGCTTGCTTGTTCATACTTCTGCTTTTTCGTTCAGTTCTCTGATTTGCTTAAAAATGGTCTTAGGGTTTTCAGGTGCTCGGCTGACAGTGAATAAAAGATGGTTTGCCCGACTTTTTATTCTCAATTAATCCGCCATCCTTCATTTTGCGCAGGTGCTGAGATACGGCCGGAATACTCATTTGCAGTATATCGCTCAAATCACAAGGACAAAGTTCTTTTTCGGAATCCAGCAGGTACAGGATTTTAAGCCTTACTTCGTTGCCTGCCAGGCTCAGCACATTACTTAAGTGACAGAAAGCGCTCTTCTTTGCAGTTATTTCCTCTTTGCATTGCCTGATTTGAACAGGATCGGCCAATACCCGAATACAAGTGTTTTTTTCCATTTTTTATAAATTGTTTTCAATGATTTAACGGGCTCAAAGATAAAATAGTTTCCTTATTTAAGCAAATACTTAAATTAATCAAATAGTTGTATTTATCCTATGTGGGCTTAGCAACTTACCTTCGAGGAGACATCGTCCTTTTATTTCGGCTTGCAAATGACCAATCAACGATCTTTGTGATTTAATACTGTGCCCAATCTATTATCTAGTGTGTTTGTTAGTCTGGCAACTGTCTCATCATTTTGTGAATTGAAGGATGAAGTTCTTTATGGATCAATTTAGGATCATAAATATCATCACTCGTGAAACCATTCCATATTACTTCTTTTGTTTTTGCATCAATTAGAAGCACTTCTACTCCGTTATGATAGTAGGTCTGCTTTTTTGTTTTTGTGTTCGTAACCGGATATCGGTTCGTGTAATCAATTTTCCCTCGCGGTGAAATTCGAATAGTAAACGGATCATTATAATATATCCGGTCGTAATAAAAGGGTCGCTCAGTCAAATCAGGCGTAATCGATTCCCTGGCTTCGGCCATCCACTTCACACGTACCAGCAGATCGGGCTGCAGCGTATCCGTTGCATATTGTCGCTCCTTTAGGCAGTGCCCTATATAGTTTCGTATCCGTTGCCGAATAAAATCGTTGTCGAAATCATTGTTCCCGGACTTGTCGGCATCGGGCAGCCATGCATAAGTTTGGTATTGGTCGAAATCAATCTTCTTATCATACTTGACCGTCAGGTTCGTGAAAGTCATACATCCACTTATGAAACCTGTTGTAGCTAATATTATTATTGTTGTGAGTGCTTTCATACAAAAATATAGAACTCTCTTTTGTTATCCGGACTTTCTTATTGAAATGTTGTAAAAGGCGGCTACACACGCCCCAGTTAACCATCCCAGTATAAAAGTTTGAACGACACCGATCAAGACTTCTGTTATGGACATGTTCATCCGTAGGATTGATGAAACATCGATGCCATGCAATAAACTGTTGAGGAATAATACGGTGCCTTCTCTCCCTACTGTTGCCATTACTAATATGCACCCCAGGTACAATAGTACTCCTGTAGCTCCACAGGCAAAACCAAAGCGTTTTATGTGAATCTGTGCCATATCAATTTCGTTTTAGTGATGGGAGTGTTTGTCATTACTTGTGTGATTCATGTCGCGCATCATAAAAAGATGAGAGGCAAAACAAAGAATCATAAACAGCAGGAATCCTGTATTTGACTTAATGCCAAAAACCGGTAGTAGGAAAATGAGGAGCAGCGGCAAGCCGCACCCAATGATCATCCATAACCAATGATTTTTCATAAAAGATGTCTAAAATTATTTTCAGTTAACTTTTCTCAATACCGTTTCAAAGAACCGGACCTTAACCAGGTTTTCGCTCCCGGATGGTCCCGTTAGGGCGGATATCCCCAAGGGTTCCAAATCTAAATCAAAGTAAAACGCAAGCTCGCATGCCATTTCTTCCCCTCCACCGATATGCTCAAGCCGACCAATGCCTTTAACAGTCAGTTTCTGGTTTGGCAGCAATTCAAGAATTCCGGTCAATTGAAAATTCTGTGGCGCATGGGTTGTTGTATTAATGCGCCCCAGGTTAAGGTTGCCTCGTAATACCCATGTATTGTCGATTATTTTTAAACGATGATCAATTGAATCGATGCCGGTATGCAAAGCCGTTGGGCTGAGGATAAGAATGATTTCTGAAACCGCTTTCGTATGGACCGTCAAGGGAAGGTCAAAGTACGAGGCAGTAATTGACAATGATCCATACTTCGACTTAAACGTACTTTGAGCCAGCAACCTCCATGAAGGAAACGCCAGCAACAAAGCCAAAAGTCCAATACATAGTCTCTTGATTTTCATTATTGAATTTAACGTTTCATCATAAGGGGAGGTGAAAAACTTTGGCATTGATTTACACTTAATTGGTCAGGTGCCTGCCCTCGCTTTCTCGTTCTTAGTGCTGCAATAAAATACACATCATAGCCAAAAAATTTGAGCCGTGCTCAGGCTACCCGCGTTATAAAAAGTAACAAAATCATTCACACCATGAGCAGGTTCGAGTACTGCAAACTGATCTTGAGAAAATAAGCTTTGACAGAGACCTGTTAAAGAAAGAATATGTCAAGTCGCTCAGACTCTTGCCAGAGAACGAAATTGGTTCGTTCATCGCCTGGTGCAAAATGAATTTGGAGATCGTTGTGAGTTCTTGAACACTTAATCTTATCAGTGCTATGAAAACAAATTTGAATTTCGTGATGGCTGCAACAATTCTCTTGCTGGCAGCCGGATGCTCGGTGATAAAACCCGGCTATAATGCCATGCGCTGGAAGCCATTAAGCAAAGGGTTAGTAACCGACAAAATCTATTCTAATGGCGTTGTGTGGCATTGGCCCTGGAATGGTGTGGTCGGTTATAATATGCAATGGCAAACCTATAACGAAAACGTATCAATCCTTACGGAAGATGAGTTGCACATCGATCTTACCGTTTCCGTTACGCTGAGGCCGGTAGCTTCCGAACTACCACAATTGGAACTGGAAGTTGGCAAAGACTACTACAACAAAGTAATCAAGCCTGAGTTCATGAGCCTGGTACGAAATGTTTTTTCAACATACAAGTACACCATGGTGTCACCAAAAAGTCCGGAGATCGAGTCCGCCATCCTGACCCGCCTGATGATGCTGACAAAAGGAAAGCATATTGAATTCAACAACGTTACGGTAAAACATATTGAATATCCGGAGGTGGTTACTTCGGCTGTGGATAAANAGCTTGCTGTTCAACAAGCTATTGAACAAAAGGAGTATGAATTGAAAATCGCGGAGAAAAACGCAGAAATACAAAGGGTATTGGCTAAAGGGCAACGCGATGCACAGCAAATCATTGATGCCGGTTTAACGCAACGGTACCTTCAGTTCAAGGCACTGGAAGTGCAGGACAAACTAACGTCAAGCCCGAATACCAAGTTCTTCTTTGTGCCTATCGGTAAGGATGGCCTGCCGGTGATTCTCGACACCCATGATAAATAACTTATTGTCAAACTATTAAATATTAATAATATGAAAACGCTAAAATTCACTTTGTCCTTTCTGTTACTAAGTGCCGTATGGACATTCGCTCAAACCATTCCCATGAACATGGTGGAAAAATAAAAGACGAACAGGTCCCGGTAGCTGTCCTTAAGACTTTGACAGCGAATTCGCCTATGCAAAAGCTGACTTTAAAGGTGGCGCGTGGTACGCTCACTTTGAACATACAACTGCTACCCCGGTGATCAGGGGAAACCGGGAACGTCCAGGGCTATTCCCCTTCACTACAGTTACAAGGGCAAAAAAGAAGGCAAGAATGCAGAGATTAAATTCACACCTGAAGGCAAGTGGGTATCATCGAAAGGGCTGCCAGACAAGCACTGAATTGATCCTCACTTGATCTAAGTTGTAAATGAAATTAAAGGCGCATGGAAAAACTTTCATGCGCCTGTTTTGAAATACCATACCTGATAAAAGTCATAGCATCAGCCAACTTTTGTCATTATAAAAGTAAACAAACGTTGCTACTTTGTCCTTGAATGATTCCCCTGACGACCATACGAAAATACAGCCTCTTTTACGCTCTTATTCATTACATCGGTTTTGTCCGCTGTTGCTTGCGATTTCGCGTGTGCTTCAGGCACGCTTTTACACTCAGATCATTCCGATTCTCATTGTGCACACATAAAGGAAAGATTGGTAAAAGCGCATCAGTTGCTCACGAAAGAGGTTGTGTTTGAATACAATCACGAGGATCCCTGCTGTAAGAATGGGATGACGAAATTCTTCGAATCCCTCTCATTGAGTTCTGAGCCATCCCTTATAGAGGTCTCAGCCAATGGTATTGCTTTATTCTCCATGGTGACACCAGATTCACTCATCAACATTAACACTGCCCCCTTTGCCTGTGTGACGCATACTCAGTTTCTTTATGGTCATAAGGTATCTTACAAAAGAGTTCTTCTAAATTCCTTTCAAATCTGATATTTAGTTTTCGAGGCACTACCGCTTAAACCTGTGTTGCGCTTTATACAGCACGGTTGATCTTAAAATCTTTTTACTCATTTCGAAAATCAAATATTAGTTATGAAAACGTACGAACTTCATATAAAGAATATGGTCTGTGAACGCTGTGTTATTTACGTCATGCAAGTACTTCAGCAACTAAATAGCCCTCCTCAAAAGGTTGAGTTGGGTCGGGTCATTTTTACAAGCCCTTGTGATACAATTCTGCCAACACTTGAAAAAACTGCGTGAAGTCGGTCTTCAGGTCGTCTACGACAGAAACGAAGTGGCCGTGGAAGAAATAAAAATTCACATTATAAAGTACTTGAACGAAATAGAGTCAGGAAAAATGTGAGCAGACTATCGGCTTACTTGTCCGATCATCTCGCCAGAAATTACTTCAGCCTGACCAAACTCTTTAGTAGAAACCAGAATAAGACAATCGAGGCATTTGCTATTGAAAGAAAAGTGGATAGAGTTAAGCAGCTACTGCGGGAGGGAGAACTCACCCTGAGTGAAATTTCGTATCGCCTGGGCTACTCCAACGTTCAGCACTTGTCAAAACAATTCCGGCTATAACAGGCAGTTCAGTGTCTGAGTTTAAGAATGGTTATGCCCGAAGCGCGGCATATTGAAACCAACCTTTTTGAATTATGTCGAAACCGTGTTGCCAAATCGAAACCCCGATCCATCACCAAAATCAAAGAAATGGATCAGGCGATTCTGGATGGTCGTTGTCCTTGCACTTTTACTATTTGTGATTCTGGCTGAAATCTTCAACTTCTGACAATTATCATAGGCTGGATAAAAGGGACGCTCAACCTTTGCGAATAGGCCCAGAAATGGCTTTTCTTTGTAATTATGGCAATTATCGAGGTAATTATGGCAATTATCGAGTGGAATTTTATAACTTTTTGGCAATAATGTATAATAACTTATATGCCTGAGCCACGTATATTTACAGCATCTTGAATAAGTTTCGCACCATACTGACTGGTATTCTTGCATCGCTTATGCTGATGTCATCCATCAGCCATTCGGTCAGTTTTCATTTGTGTGGAGGCGAAGTACAAAGTATGGCAATTTTTGGCCACGCTCAGGCTTGTGAAGAACACCCACGCGGATGTGACCATGACAGCACAACTTCAAGCCAAGAATCAGTTGGTCATAAAGCATGCTGCGAAGATGCAACCGTTGTAGTAGACTCGGAAAAATATTCAACTAAAGTAAGTGAAACCGTTATTGCCAAACCATTGACGGATGTGTTGCCGCTGATCGTTGAGTCTATAAAATATCTTAATTCTTCCGTTGCGGTAGAACGCGGACACTTTTTCAATTATCGACCGCCTTTGATCGAACGAGACATTACTATACTCGTTCAGACTTTCCTTATTTAATAACTGCACTTAAGGGCGTATGGATTTTATTCGCATGTGCGAATGATCTAGTCATATAATTAATCTTACGATAAGTGTTGTAAGATATCTCCGCCCTTTCCTCATGTCCTTTTCCTTAGGATAACTGACTTCATTTCTATTATTGGATTACTATGATTGAGAAAATAATTTCATACTCTATACACAATCGTTTCATTATCCTGCTTATTGCAGCAGGCCTCTTCGGGTGGGGCTTACACTCCGTAAAGGTGAATAAGATTGATGCCATCCCTGACCTTTCCGAAAACCAAGTGATCGTTTTCACGGAGTGGATGGGACGAAGCCCACAGATTATGGAAGATCAGGTCACTTACCCGCTCGTGACCAATCTTCAGGCCTTACCCCAGATAAAATATGTTCGCGGTACATCCATGTTCGGGATGAGTTTTGTTTACGTCATCTTTGAAGATGATGTAGATGTCTACTGGGCTCGGCAACGCGTACTCGAACGACTAAATTACGCTTCACGACTTCTTCCTGAAGGAGTTGTTCCAACCATTGGTCCCGATGGCACCGGTGTCGGCCATATCCTGTGGTATACACTGGAAGCACCCGGCATGGACCTGGGCGAACAACGTGCTATACAAGACTGGTACATAAAATTCGGTTTGCAAAATGTGCCTGGGGTAGCAGAGGTAGCTTCCTTCGGGNGATTCGAAAAACAGTATCAGGTTACGATCAATCCAAATAAACTTACATACTATGGTCTTTCGATCCCGCAAGTGATTCAATCCATTCGCGCCAATAATAATGAAGCTGGCGGAAGAAAGTTTGAAGTGAACGACATCGGGTACGTGATCAAGACCACCGGGTACATCAAGAGCGTTGAAGCTATTGAAATGATCCCTCTGAAAACAGTAAACTCTATACCGGTTACCGTCAAAGATGTAGCTACCGTTCAGATGACAGGCCAACTTCGTCTTGGCATTTTTGACGTCAGCGGTGAGGGTGAAGCTGTCGGGGGCATTGTCGTAATGCGCTACGGTGAAAATGCGGATGAGGTGATCAAGAGGGTAAAGAAAAAGATGGAAGAAGTGGCTAAAGGTTTTCCCGAAGGCATGAAATTCAATTTGGCTTATGACCGTAGCGAATTGATTGAGGAGTCTGTTTCTTCTATTAAGAAAACGTTGATCGAAGAAATGATCGTGGTTTCACTGGTGGTAATCGTTTTCCTATTCCACTGGAGAAGCGCGTTGAGTATTATCATCCAAATACCGATCACCCTGGCTACGGCCTTCATTCTACTAAACATGTTCAACATTTCATCCAACATCATGTCGCTGACTGGCATCGCGCTGGCTATCGGTGTGATTGTAGATAACGGCATCATTATGTCTGAAAATGCTTACAAGCATCTTTCTCAACGCTATGCCGAAGTAATGGCTAAGAAATCCGGTAACCCTTAAAATTTGAATCTCATGAAATTGTTTAAANATATTCTCCCGTAAAAAGAAGAGCCCTGGATAACTGAAGAAGAGCGGATTGCAATTATTGAAAAATCCAGCAAGCAGGTTTCGCGCGGGGTCTTCTATTCAACGATCATTATCATCACCTCTTTTCTGCCGGTGTTCATGTTGACGGGACAGGAAGGTAAGCTATTCAGCCCACTCGCCTACACTAAAACATTTATTATGGTGGTTGATGCACTGCTTGTAGTAACACTCGCTCCGGTGTTGATATCTNTTTTTATGAAAGGAAAATTTAAAGACGAACACTCTAATCCGGTAAACAGGATTCTGGAGAAGGTCTATGAGCCGATTATACGCTGGTGTATTAAATGGCGAAAGACTACCATTGGAATCAACATCGCAGCGCTGGTCATCAGTATACCTTTGATCACCAGCCTAGGCTCAGAATTTATGCCTCCGCTTGATGAGCAATCCATTCTATTCATGCCCGTTACCCTTCCTGACATATCGAATGCAGAGGCAAAAAGAATTCTGCAGGTACAAGATAAACTGATTCACTCTGTTCCGGAAGTGGACAAAGTGTTAGGGAAGGCAGGTCGCGCCAGCACAGCTACCGATAATTCACCCATTAGCATGATCGAAACGATCATCATGTTGAAGCCAAAAAGTGAGTGGCGTCCGGGGATAACGAAANAAGATATCGTTAATGAATTGGATGCCAAACTTCAAATTCCCGGAGTGGTTAATGGATGGACACAACCCATTATTAACCGCATCAATATGTTGGCCACTGGAGTTCGCACCGATGTAGGTGTAAAGGTGTATGGTCAGAATCTCGATACCATCTATGCCGTTTCCGAAAAGGTTAAAACGGCTCTGGAGGGAATTCCAGGAGTGAAAGACCTTTATGTTGAGCCCATCACAGGGGGCAAGTATCTCGTCATTGATATTAAACGCGAAGAGATTGGGCGTTACGGCCTAAACATAGATGATGTAAATATGATGGTGGAGTCGGCTATCGGTGGAACACCCATCACACGTACCATTGAAGGCCGACAACGGTTTTCCGTGAATGTTCGATTGGCTCAAGACTATCGAAACAGCCTGGATCAACTTAAACGCATTCCGGTGCAAACACCGGCCTTGGGAACAATCCCATTATCAGACGTGGCTGACCTGCGGTTTGAAGACGGTCCCCCAATGATCAATTCAGAAAATGCCATGTTGCGTGGGGCTGTACTTTTTAATGTGCGCGACCGTGACCTTGGCAGCACGGTTCAAGAAGCGATTGATAAATTAAACACCGACCTTTCAAGCCTGCCTAACGGATATTATATTGAATGGAGCGGTCAATACGAAAACCTTATCCGAAGCAAGAAAACTTTAACATTGATTGCTCCCATTGTTTTTGTCATCATATTCCTCTCGCTTTACTTCGCCTTCCATTCCATTCGCGAAGCATTCTTTAGTTTGATCACTGTGCCCTTCGCCCTTATTGGAGGGGCCTACATAATTTATTTCTGGGGTGTTCACTTATCAGTAGCGGTAGCAGTTGGATTCATTGCTTTATTCGGTATTGCCGTAGAGACCGGTGTTGTGATGGTAATCTATCTCAATGATGCGATGAGGCAACTGGTAGAGTTAAGAGGCAACTCGCGCGAAACCATTTCAATGAATGAATTGAAAGAATATGTGATTGCGGGAGCAGCAAAACGCCTAAGACCAAAACTGATGACAGTATCCGTTGCCCTATTTGGCCTCGTACCGGTATTGTGGGCTACCGGTGTAGGCAGCGATGTGATGAAACCAATTGTGTTGCCCATGATCGGAGGCGTGCTCACTTCTTCTACCCACATCCTTTTAGTAACGCCACTGATCTTTTTGATGACCAAAGAATATGAGCTTAATAAATTCGGAAAACTTGAAATCCATGAAACCAAACACTAAAACAATAGCTTTTGCATTGATTGCTCTTCTGGGAAGCTATGCCTCCCATTCGCAGCAGCGCTTGAAGCTTGATAGTATTCTCTCCACGATCAAGCAAAACAGCCCCATGCTACAGGAGTACCGATATAAAGCAGAAGCACTCAATGAAATTTCCAAAGGGGCAAAAAGCTGGATGGCTCCAATGGTGGGCTTGGGCACTTTCATGACTCCTTATCCCGGCCAGATGGTGATGGATGAAAGGGATAAAGGATCGATCATGATCTCCGCTGAACAATCCATCCCCAATCCGGCAAAACTAAGGGCCAATCAGCAGTTGCTCTCCTCAAAAGCTTCCATTGAAGAGGCAGCAGGTTCATACACGTTCAACGAACTGAGGTCGCAGGCAAAAACAGCATTTTATGATTGGTTTGTTTTAGAAAAGAAGCTGGTAATACTTCGCGAGAATCAGGAGATCATCCAACTCATGTTCAACATTGCCAAGGCGCGGTATCCCTATAACCAAAGTCCGTTAGGCAACAGCTTCAAAGCTGAAGGACGATTGCATGAAGTCGAGAATATGATCTTCATGACGGAAAATGAAATCATTCAGAAAAATATTCAACTCAATGCGTTGATGAACCTGCCTAAAGATGTTCGCTTTGCCATCGATACGGTCTTCCAGGATTTCGATCCGGTAGAGCTTGCTGTAGACACTACGCTATTGGCAAACAGCCGAAGCGATATACGCCAACTCAATAACACCATTCAGTCGATGCGTTATGCCGTGAAGTTGGAAGGCTATCAGGCCAAGCCGGACTTTAGAATCCGATATAACCACATGGCTCCATTGGGGCAGATGATGCCCAGTGCTTATACAATTGAAGGCATGGTTTCCATTCCTATTGCTCCGTGGTCTTCGAAAATGTACAAGGCCAATGTGCGAGGTATGAATCTCCAAATTGAAGCGATGAAACGTGGGCGCGAAGCTATTCTGAATGAAGCACAAGGAATGGCTGCGGGAATGGCCTGGGAAATACAAACCACCAGGAAGCAACTGGACAACTACGAACAANAAATTATTCCAGCACTTGAAAGAAACTACGAGACCGTAATGCTGGCATACGAAGAGAACCGCGAGGAATTGCCATTTGTGATCGATGCATACGAGGCCCTCATCATGGCACAAACCCAATACTTAGATGTGATGAGAAGATATTATCAGATGATCGTGAGTTATGAAAAACAATTGGAGAAATAATATGCAATGTGCAATAGAAAAGACTCTGAAAACATTCGTCATGCTCATCATCATGCTGGGCTTGATTGTCTCGTGCAATTCAGAAAAAGAAAAGCAGGTGCATGTTCACGATGAATACACCTGCCCCATGCACNCCCAGATTACTCAGGATAAACCAGGGACTTGTCCCATCTGCGGAATGGATTTGGTAAAGAAGTCTGGCGATGTGCAATCAGTGGCCGTATCAGATGAAATGAAAGACCTAATCAAACCTACCAATAGCTCGGTGATAGCTGCTATTGAAACGATTCGACCGGAAAGAAAATCGTTGCCCGTAAATGTCACAGCCCCGGGAGTAGTCAGTTACGATACCCGTAAAACCTACTCGGTGCCTGTGCGCTTTGGCGGACGCATTGAAAAGCTTTATCTGAAATACAACTACCAACCTGTGAGAAAAGGCCAGGTGATCATGGAGATATATAGTNCGGAGTTGATCACCGCACAGCGGGAGTTACTCTATATAATAAGCCAACATAAGGAACAATTCGAAATCATTGCGTCTGCAAAACAGAAACTACAATTACTGGGACTTACTAATGATCAAATCGAGAACATTATCAAGACCGGAAAAGAGTCCTTTGCTTTCCCGGTGTATAGCCCTTACTCCGGGTACATCGTGGAGGCAAATGTATCTCTTCCTGAAGCCAGCACGGCAAGTGGTACATCATCAACATCTATGGGCGGAGGAGGAATGAATAAAAATCAGGAGGCACTATGGGTGGAGGGTGCAACCCAACAATGCAATGAATACGGCAAATNNTCATCACCGCCTATGGGCGGACAATTTTCAATTCGCGAAGGTATGTATGTGGCCACAGGGCAAAGTCTCTTCAAAGTGGTGGATGGCACTCGCCTCTGGGCTGAACTATATTTTCCTGCCAAGGAAGGCGCGCAGATCAGAAAGGGTGTGCCAATTGAACTCCACGTTAAAGGTACACAGGAAACGATTCGGGCAAAGGTGGACTTTATTCAGCCATTTTTCAGCGAAGGCAAACAATTCCTGCAAGTTAGATCCTACATCAATGCTAACGCCACTGAAATCCGTGTTGGACAACTTTTAACGGCTCATGTTACTGAGACACATAGCCAGGCACTGTGGATTCCGAAAAATGCAATCCTTGATCTTGGTGTTCAGCAAATAGTTTTCATCAAAGAGAAGGCTACCTACATTCCCTTTAAAGTAAAAACAGGATTGGAGACGGAGGGCTGGATAGAAATTACTGAAGGGTTAGATGAATCGATGGAGATTGCCGTCAATGCTCAATACCTGGTAGACAGCGAGAGTTTTATAAAAGTAATTAACCCATAACAACGATGAAAACTACAATCCAATATTTAGTTGTTAGTATCATCATACTACTGACAGGATGCAAAGGAAAAAACGACAACGGTCAGTCTTCTGAAATAAAACAAACCTACACGTGCCCCATGCACCCGCAGATCGTGCAGGATAAACCCGGCACATGTCCAATATGCGGAATGGATTTGGTATCAGTAAATGCAGGGGAGATAAGTNCAGAGGTTACGCTCAGCGAAAGTCAGATAGAACTTGCCAATATTACCGTGCAACGGGTAACGGTTCAGGAAATTGGAAACAGCATTCTCCTGAACGGCCGTCTCCGCGCTGACGAGACGCAGACGGAAGTTGTGAGCTCACGAGTTCCGGGCAGGATTGATAAACTCTTCATCAAAGAGACAGGCGTTCCAATAAATCAAGGTCAACTGATTTATGAAATTTACAGTGAACAACTGCTCACCTATCAGAATGAATATTTACTCGCTCTTGCACAATCCCAATCCATCGACAATAAACGCTACTCTTCTTACCTGGAAGCTTCCAGGAAGAAGTTATGGTTGTATGGAATGACGGAACATCAGATTGAAGAACTGTCCAAATCGAAAACCACCAATCCGCGTATACAATTTGTCGCGCCTGCCTCTGGAATTATAACGGAAATACCTGTGGCAGAGGGACAATATGTTACTGAGGGTGCAGCCATTTATCGTTTAGAAAAACTTAGTAAACTCTGGGTCGAAGCGGAAATGTATCCACGGGAAGCATCGCTGATAAAATTGGGCGACCGCATAACCATTTATGTCAATGGATTCGAAAATCAGCCCATAGAAAGCAAGGTCATCTTTCTCTCCNCGGAATACAGGCAGTCCAGCCAGATATTTGTATTACGTGCTTCACTTACTAATACTGATTATCGCTTTGTGCCTGGCATGCAGGCGGAGATTGTCTTCGAGCATTCAAAAGAAGGCANNCTGACTTTACCTGCGGATGCTGTCATACGCGAAGAACTGGGTAACCATGTATATAAGAAATCAGGCATCGGTAAGTACAGGCCACAAATGATTACTACCGGGCTGGAGAATTTTAACAAAGTTGAAATTACCAGTGGTGTGGAAGAAGGAGACTCAATTGTTGTAACAGGTGCCTACCTATTGTATAGTGAGATCGTACTCAAGAAGGGAGTTAACCCAATGGCTGGGCATAGTCATGACCACATGGCAGCAACAACAGGTTCTGCGGAGCAGAGTACAAAGAAAGAAGAGACAGTTGTTGTGGATAAAACATTTTTACAACAACTCAAAGACTTGATGGCACCTTATCTTAAAATAGAAGATGCGTTGGTATTATCAGACGCCAAGTCCGCTTCAACTCGAACGGGTGACTTTACTACTGCGTTAAAAAATGTGAACATGGCGCTGCTAAAAGGAGATGCTCACATGAAATGGATGGAGCAGTTGAAAAGTATGGAGACTGCTTCCAAACTCATTTCGTCAACCCAGGACGTTGAAATTCAACGTGCGGCTNTTTCTCAACTCACGAATGCTTTTTACACATCCATTAAAACTTTCGGGGTGGAGGGACTTGATGCGTATTACCAGTTTTGTCCAATGGCATTCGATAACAAAGGTGCCTTTTGGATCAGCAGTAAANAGGAAATAAGCAATCCCTATTTCGGTGAGCAGATGCTGCGGTGCGGTGAAACAAAAGAAACTTTAAAATAAAGTTATGGCTAAGCCTTGTTGCGAAAATACAAATACTAAGCCACCTGCAGTTTGGAAAGTCTGGTCAAGACGAATTGTCTATGCTATCCTGATCGGAATTGTATTGTTTGTTCTTTGGAGTCAATTCATGCATAATCAATAACAGATAATAAAATGACAGAAAATAAAAACTATATACCCGCATTAAAGTACGATTGGCTCACAAAAGCCTATGACCCCGTGTTACAGTTTACCATGCCGGAACGAAAATTTAAGTCTGCATTAATCAGGCAAATGGAGATCATACCCAATGACCGGATTCTTGACTTTGGTTGCGGCTCGCTTACGCTCTCCATCATGGCGGCTCAGAGACATCCGTACGCANCAATTTTTGGTGTGGACATCGATGCAAAAATAATAGCCATTGCGAAAGACAAACTTTCAAAGTTGAACCTGTCCATTGATGTACAACAATACGATGGCAGCAAACTGCCTTACGCGGACAACTCGTTCGATTATGTAATGTCAAGCCTGGTATTTCATCACCTCACGCTGCGACAGAAATATCTTGCGTTGGAAGAAATCCGCAGGGTGCTTAAGCCTTCCGGGGAATTTCACATAGCTGATTTCGGCAAACCGACAGGTGCTTTCCAGAGGCTTGGCTTCTATGGCGTTCAACTGCTGGATGGATTTGAAACAACTGGCGATAACATTAAGAACTTGTTGTCCCAAGCCGTCAAAGACACTTTTTCGGAGGCAGAAGAGACCATGCATTTTAAAACGATGGTAGGCACAGTAAGACTTATCAAGGCAAGAAAAATAAATAGCACAATACTGTAATTAAATAATGAATAACGTAACAACCATGAAAACTAAAATGATGATGCTTATCCTGGTTCTAGGTAGCTGGGGAGCTTTTGCACAACATGATCATGCCGGGCACGATCAGAAGAAGACTGACCAAGCGATGGTCATGTTTAAAGACGCCAAATTGGGCAAGGCCTATGAACATTACACTCATGTGAAGAACTCTTTGGTAGCCTCAGATAGTGAGAAAGCCAAGAATGGTGCCATTGAACTGAATAAAGCATTAAAGGATGCCAAAGCATCAGCAGCCTCAATGGAAGTGGCTGCAAAATTGGCAAATACTTCGGATCTCGAAGAGCAACGCAAATTGTTTAGCACACTTAGTAACGAAATGGCCACATTGGTAAAGGATGGAAAACTGTCAATGGGTATGCTTTATCTGGAGTACTGTCCAATGGCCAACAATAACACCGGTGCCTATTGGCTTTCCAACGAAAAGGAAATCAAGAATCCCTATTTCGGAGACAAGATGTTGAAATGCGGGAGTGTGAAAGAAATGATTCACTAATAGCGGGTTAGAGATGAGACGGAGTAGACCGCAAATTGAAACGTCTCTCTTAACACATGAATTTTATCCCTAATAAACATTTTTCATCAGAGTTATGAAAAAGAAACAAATCGGCAGGTCTCCCTCTGCAGGTAGTAGTAACAAGAGAATCAAATGGAATGAAGTTTTCATTACCGCCTTTGCTATCATTTTAATTGGAGGTTTTTGTATGGCTCACTGTACATACTTATCTACAGGAAAAACACGAAAGTGAAATGCAGGCGAAATATGAAGCTACATTGCCCGTAGCAGGGAAGCGGTTGATCATAAGTTGGTATGCATGGTTAACAACACGTACATGGGTGTTGACCAAATTCCGGTAGTGGTGCTTGACAAGACGTATTACGGATGTTGTCCGAAATGTGTACGCGACCTTAACACAGACGAGTCCGTCAGGTCTGCCGTAGATCCTTACAGTCATGTGACAGTTGATAAAGCGCGCTTTTATTACGGTGAGTCCAGATAAATCAGGCTCTATTTTGTATTTCGAATCGGAACAAAACGCTAAAAATTATTTAAAGAAATGAAACGTAGAGAATTTGTAAAGCTTTCAGGCGCAGCAACTGCCTCAGTGATCATGATCCCTCCTGTGCTACAAAGTTGCATGGACAATATGAACATGAATATGAACATGGGTTCCAATGCCGTAACGGTTAAAGAAGGAGCCTTCACCACGCCTCTGGCTTTCCCGAATGTTATGTCCAGTAATTTTTCGATGAAGGCCAGAGGAAACACTGTCAATCTATTGAATAATCAGAACGCCTCGGTATTTGGTTACGCTGACGGAATGTTAGGGCCTACTATTAAAGTTGACACGGGCACAACCGTGTCGATGGCCTTCCAAAACCTTCTTTCGGAGGAAACCAACATTCATTGGCATGGGCTATTGGTTCCTGCCGATATGGACGGACACCCCAAGAATGTTATCAATAGCGGTGGTAGTTTCGATTTCTCATTACCCATTAACCAACGAGCTGGCACCTATTGGTATCATCCTCACCCCCATGGAAAGACTGCCAGACAGGTATTCACCGGGCTCGTTNTTTTTATTGCCAATGACGCGGAAGAGCAGGCGCTGAACCTTCCTTCTGGCGACCGTGAACTTTTGTTGGTCATCCAGGACAAACGCATTGAAAATGGGCAACTGAATTATTCGCCCTCCATGAATGAAATCATGACAGGCTATACCGGTGAGTATGTTTTGGTAAACGGTCTCTATGCGCCTTTTCACAATGTATCTACTCAGTATTACCGGCTGCGCATTTTGAATGGCTCAACGGCCAGAGTGTATAACATTAGTTTGAGCGACAACCTGGGTTTTGAAATAATCGGTTCTGATGGTGGTTTGTTAGCGCAACCCGTTTCTGTGAATTCCTTATTGCTAGGTCCAGGCGAGCGAGTTGATATCTTAGTGAGTTTTAAAAATCTGGCGGTTGGTAAAGAAGTTTATCTAGTGAGTAAAACTTTCGATGGTGGGGCGCAAGGCCAGCAGGAATTCAAGATCATGAAGTTTACGGTGAATCAACAGGTGAGCGATTCATTCTCCACACCCTCTCAACTTTCGGTGATCACACCGCTGACAGAAGCTTCAGCATCCAAAACACGCTCGATGAAAATCAAAGGAATGATGGAAGGCATGAATGGAAATATGGGGAAACATGGGANNAGTGGCATGCACACCATTAACGACAAAATCTATGAACTCAACCGGATTGACGAAACGATTGATGCAGGAGCTACTGAAATCTGGGATTTTGATAACTCTGTCGGAGATGAAATTCACCCGATGCACATCCACGGGGTTCAATTTCAAATCCTCTCCAGAACAGGAGGCAGAGGTTCGCTTATTGCTTCCGAAAGAGGATGGAAAGACACCGTACTGGTGATGCCACGTGAAAAAGTAAGAGTCATCATGACCTTCCCGCAAGATAAAGGCGTGTACGTATTTCACTGCCACAACCTTGAGCATGAAGATGATGGCATGATGCTAAACTATGAAGTAATCTGATAAAATTTAAAATCTTCTTAACCAATGAAAGAGAACATCATAATTATAAGCCTGATTCTGTTTGCCGGTTCGGCAGCAGCCCAGCACGATCATAGTTCGGGGCACACTAACACGCCTGCCCATAGTAAAAAGAAACCACCCACTCGCNACCGTGCAGTATCTGAATTTCAAATGCAGCTACGTGGTGTATTTACTGCCAGCCTCCAATTGAAAGATGCGCTTGTATCTTCCGATGCTGAGAAGGCTACACTATCTGCTTCTGAAATTAAAAGCGCATTGACTAAAGTAGATTTGGCTCTATTGAAAGATGAAGCCCTCATGGACTGGATGGGCTACCTGAAAATACTCAATGAGAATCTTGAGCGAATTGCAGGTTCTAATGACCTTGTACTACAACGCCACGCGTTCTCCTCTTTCAGCGATGCATTGTATAAGAGTTTGAAAGAATTTGGTGCCGGAGGCATCATGGTATATTATGCGCAATGTCCTATGGCAAACAATAATTCGGGAGCGTATTGGCTTAGTGATTCAAAAGAAATACGCAACCCTTATTTTGGTAGTGAAATGCTTACCTGCGGCAAGGTGAAAGAAACCATTCAATAAATGCAAATCCAGCAACAACTAAACAATCTAAATTTATGAAAACGTTAAGTATCATTATTTTTCTTACTACAGTTACGTTCTCTTCCTGGGGTCAAAAGCCAATTGCGGATGATATAGCCACCGTGATCTCAACGCTTGAGGCATACAAGAAAGCTATCGAAAAGCTTGATACTACCGGCACCGGAAAACTATTTGTGTCCAAATCAATCGTAATCGAATCGGGGAAAATAGAAGGCAGGTACCAGGATTATCTTGCACACCACCTGGGACCAGAACTCGGTGATTTTAAGTCTTTCACCTTCAGCGATTATAAGGCTGATGTAACAGTGGATTTGCTATACGCTTTCGCCACCGAAACGTATAAGTACACCATCGTTTTANAAAAGGATAATTCAGTAATTGAGCGTAAAGGTGTTGCAACTACTATCCTTAAAAAGGAAAATGGCACATGGAAAATATGGCAAACACATACTTCAGCGCGCAGACCATGAGATTGATGATGATTCTTTTGTTCTGCTTTACTGGACTCAAAGCCACTGCACAAGAACGAGCCAGGGATATCGTGGGTCAATGGCTTACCGAGAAAGGTGAGGCTAAAGTTTCTATTTACCTAGAGAACGGATTGTACATTGGAAAAATTACCTGGGTTAAAGATGATAAGGAAAATGCCAAGTTGAACACAATTGTTTTATCTGGTTTTAAGTATTACCCGGACTCCCGCGAATGGAATGACGGTACAGTTTATGATCCAAGGCATGGCCACAAGGCTGATGGATATCTTGCATTAAAGGACTCCAAAACGCTCAAAGTTGTCGGTTACAAGGCGTTCCGTTGGATCAGCGATACTGAATTATGGACGCGGATCGAGCCGAACCCATAAAGCAACAAAAAAACACACAAGTCGCATGGAATCATTATCTGACATCATTAAATCTTATAAGCACGACCCGGCTTCAGTTTATAACACGTGGTTTATCGGCAACGAAGAGAGATTGAAAGCGTTCCGGGCCATCAAACGAGGTGTAATTCAGGTCATCGAAGATATTAAAAACGAAAAATTTGGAAATGATTTTAAGGGGTCATCGCTTGAGTTTGTCTTAACAGCTATCACGGAGCAAAAACAAGTATTCGAAGGGGCAGCACATCCATTTTACTGGAAACCTAAAATGCGGATTCCGGATATTTACGAAAACCAAAACAACAAACGCGCATTTGGCCAATTCCTTGAAAATTGCTTCGGTGCCACGAAGGAAGAACAAATTATTCGCGAAATTATTGAGCTTGATGCGCTTAAAATTAAAGGTCTGGGGCCAGCCGTTGCCAGCATTTTATACTTTCTACACCCCACGCTTATGCCTCCATTTAACACGGCAATTGTAAATGGCTTCAATTATTTATTTCGGGATAATAAANAGTTGGGTAGTTGGACAGAGTACTTAAAAATGCGTGATGTGATTTTAAAATCAAACGAGGAAAACAAAAGCCAACTCTCCAATGACCTGGGAGCCATTGCAGGATTACTATATGAAGTCGGTATGCGTAATATCATTATCGAAGGACAGGTAATATCGGAAGACGAGAAAACCAAACTTTTGAAGCAGTATGACAAGCGTCACAAAGAGGTGCTAGATGAGAAGCATGAAGAAGACCTTCATACCGAAATGCAATTCCATCTCCTGAAGGTCGGCAAAGCACTGGGTTACGATCCCATCACAGCCAGCAACGACCGAAGTAAATGTTATGGGGAGATTAACTTCTCATTCATTAGCCTCGACAAGTTTCCCACGCTGAGCATTGATAAAGAAACGCTAAGCACGATACAATTGATCGATGTGATCTGGTTTGAAAGGGGTACCAATAAAGTAGTGTGCGCATTCGAAGTTGAANAAAGTACATCTATCTACTCGGGTATTCTTCGGTTAAGCGATCTGGCCTTTTCGTTGCCGGATCATAGTTCGTCCCTATTCATTATTATTCCTGACAAGCGTGAAAAGGATGTACTGCTTCAACTCAGCCGACCATCGATCAAGAAAAGTCAGGTACTTATAAAATACATTCTTNTTTCAGACTTACGTGAGCACTGTGATGCCCTCTGCAAGTTTGGCGACAGTCACATGATTTTAGAAAAAATTGCCAAAACCGTCTAACTAACTACGATAACTCTTAACTCAACTGTAAATCTTAAAACCATGAAACAGATAATTTTCTCGATGGCACTTTTGTTTGTGCTCACCTCGGCAATGGCCCATGACGGCAAGAAGCACAAAAAGATTCCACCAAAACGGCTGACTCCATTGCGATGGCGCAACAGCACGTTACAGGAGACACAACCCACCATCACGATGAAGGCATGAAAGTGAATGACTCAAAAGTAACTGCCGACCTCGATGACTTCCCCACACTTCATCCACTTATTGTGCACTTTGCCATTGTGCTGATTCTAGTGGCCGCAGGAATGCAGTTTATCAATCTGTATTTTATGAAAAAGGAAATAGCATGGATCATTACCGCCATTCTTTTTGTAGGTGTATTGGCAGCCTGGTTCGCAGCAAAGAATTTTCACCCGCATACGCATGGTATCAGTGAGCATGCGCAACTTGTTCTAGACCAGCACGACAAATGGGCTGACTGGACCATTAATTCCGGCATCGTGGCGTTGCTGTTGCAGGTCATCAATTTATTTGCCTTCAAAGAAAGGCGCTGGGCTGCTTCGGTCATTGCAATAGTGTTGGCGATTTCTGCCTATAGCGTTTCGCGCGCGGGTCATTACGGTTCCCAACTTGTTCACATCGAAGGCATCGGCCCGCAGGGAAAGTTTCTGGAGATGGAACATAATCACTAAAACCTCAATAGTCAATTTAAACCTTAACCTTAACAACTATGAAAAAATCGACTTTAACAATTGCGATCGTGATTTCTGGATTATTTGTTGCCTCTGTACTCATCACTTCCTGTGGCAGTAAGAAAGAACAGGGCACAGAAGAACACGAACATGCAGAAGGTGATACCACCCGTGATCATCACGATGAAATGGAAATGGATTCCGCAAAAATGCACGACATGGACTCTACACAGATGGCCTATGCTTGCCCCATGCATCCGGAAGTAACGGGAAAAGAAGGAGACAAGTGCTCGAAGTGTGGTATGAAGCTCGAACCGGTAAAAGAGCATAAAGATGACCATGAGCATTAAACCAAAAAAAGAGAACTTCTTTTTCACAGGGGTCTGTATGCTGCTTACCGTTGCGGCAGCATACATGCCTTTGCTGGCGCAGCACAACAACATGCACGATGGAAAGCCCATGGCTTTAGGCAAACGTGTGGAGTATGATCTCTACATCAACCACCTGATGGTAAACTATACTGGCAAANGAAAAATGGGGATGGCCATCAACGGAGGCATACCGGGGCCTGTGCTGCACTTCAACGAGGGTGATACGGCCATCATTCGCGTACACAACAATCTAAAGAACGAGGAAACATCCATTCACTGGCACGGCCTGCTGCTGCCCAACGAAGAAGACGGTGTGCCCTACCTGACTACCGCACCCATTAAAGCAGGTCAGACACACACATTCAAATTTCCACTCATCCAAACGGGAACCTACTGGTACCACTCGCACACCATGCTACAGGAGCAATCCGGTATCTATGGCTCGATTGTCATTCATCCAAGTGGGTGGAATGAATCAACGAGTATGAAAGAGCATGTGATCATGCTGAGCGACTGGACGGATGAAAATCCACACGAAGTGATGCGCAATTTGAAACGCGGCCTCGATTATTATGCTATCAAAAAGAAATCCGTGCAAAGCTGGGGCGAGGCCCTCGCTAAAGGATATTTGAAAGATCGCACCAAAACCGAGTGGATGCGCATGCCTGCCATGGACGTTTCGGATGTGTACTACAACCGCTTCTTCATCAACGGAAAATCAGATCATGTTTTTACCGATGCGAAGCCGGGCGATTCGCTGCGCCTGCGCATCATCAATGGTAGTGCATCGTCATACCAGTGGGTTCAATATGCCGGTAGTAAAATGAAAGTGGTGGCTGCTGATGGTATTGCTGTGCAGCCAATTGTGGTAGATAAGATATTACTTGCCATAGCCGAAACCTACGATGTGGAAATAAAAATTCCTGACGATGGCATGGCCTACGAATTCCGGGCGACCGCACAGGATATTTCCGGCTATGCTTCGCTTTATTTTGGAAACGGCATGAAGATGAGCGCACCCACGCTGCCCAAACTCGACTACTTTGCCATGATGCGCGACATGAACAATATGGGCAACATGGCGGGCATGGACATGAGCAACATGAAAGGAATGAAAATGGAAGGCGAACACAAAGGTCATGACATGGGCAATATGAAGATGCAGAACATGGACATGAAGACGGACTCTTCTATGAAAGACATGCCCATGGATACCTCCAAGATGAACATGAAAATGGATACCACATCCATGAAAGAAATGGACATGGATACCATGACCATGCAAGACACTGCGATGAGCAACATGGGCATTATGAACATGGGCGATCAAAGCGAAGTCACCTTAACCTATGACATGCTACGCTCACCAACGCCTACGGTACTGAACGAAAAACTACCTATGCGCGAAATCAACCTCAGCCTTACCGGTAACATGATTCGCTATGTGTGGTCGTTCGACAATAAAACACTCTCGCAATCTGATAAAATAGTAATACGCAAAGGTGAAAATGTGCGAATGATTTTGGTGAACAATACCATGATGCGACATCCCCTTCACTTGCATGGCCATNTTNTTCGGTTCGTTAATGCGCAAGGCGAATACTCGCCCATGAAACACACCTTCGACATCGGCCCGATGGAAACTGTTACGATTGAGTTCTATGCCAATGAAGAAAAAGACTGGTTCTTCCATTGTCACATTCTCTATCACATGATGGCCGGAATGGCCCGCGTGGTAAGCTATGAAAACTCCNCTCCGAACACACAACTCACACCACAAGATCAGCAGAAAGTCTTTAAGGAAGACCGGATGCTCTACTTCTGGGGTCAAACAAAAATTGCATCTGATGCTGTGTTTGGATTTGCCAACATTGTAGGAAATCGTGGAATTCTCGGCACTACTTATCGGGTGAGCTACAAGAATCAATACGAGTTTCAGCCCGACTACCAACGTTTTCTGGACAAGCACCAGTTTCTTTCGGTATACGCTGGTGCCGACATTCGGAACACATTTCAACTTGTAGAAAATGGGAAGCAGACTGACCGCAGGGTTGGCGTGTTGGGTGTGCGCTACTTGTTACCCATGTTTATGCAATCAGAGGTACGCATTGACCACNCTGGGAATGTTCGGTTTCAGCTTTCGCGAAACGATATGCCTATTACAAAGCGATTAAGATTAAGCCTGGTAGGCAACACGGATTGGGAATACAACATTGATTTTGACTATAACATTGCCAAGCGATTTTATATTCACGCGTCTTATGATTCGGACTATAAATATGGTGCTGGACTAACAGTATTATGGTAATCCAAATAACAATGCAAATTTGAAATTGAATGAAGAAAATACTTGTCCCCACCGATTTTTCAGAGTGCGCTCAAGCCGCTGCGGACATTGCCATTGCCATTGCTGTAAAAACTAAGGCAGAGATTTATTTTCTTCATTTGCATGCCCCTGAACCAACAGGAGGACACATGGCCATGCATGGTGGTGGTTCGCATGAAGGGCACCAGCATCATGACTGTAGCGGTCCAGCGAGAGCCAGGCTTGATCAACTCGTAAAAGCGGCTGAGCAACATGGCATTTCTGCCAAGTCGGCTTTGGTAATGGACGAAGATTGGAAACAGGTTGAAAAGCATGCCACTGCATTCTCTATCGATTTGATAATCATGGGATCGCATGGCGTAAGCGGAATAAGGAGGATATTTTTAGGCTCCCGCGCCCTTGAGATGATTCGTCATACCTTTCTGCCGGTATTAATCATCAAGTCAGCCATTACCGATTTCAAAATCCGAACAGTAGTTTTTGTCACAACCCTTAACGAAAGTGAACAGGAAGCGCTTGCCTTCCTGGATCAAGTAACATACCTGTGGAATGCTGTTATCCATCTTCTTTATGCTACCAAGCCGTTGACATCCGAAGAAACCAATATATCGCTGGGAAGAATAGAACAATTCNACCAAAGGATTAAAGAGTCCTGTCAAATTTTCAATTTGCAACGAAGAGGCCAGTATCAAAAAGTAACTGTCGACTTAGATGCTGATTTAGTGGTATTGACTACCCATGGTAAGAACTCCTTGATCCGCGCTTTTTCATCCGGACTGGCAGAAAAGTTCGCAGGTGAGTATGAAAGGCCCGTACTTATTTTCAATACAAAATAAAGGTTCCATGAATAGTAATAAAACGCACTGGGAAAAAATTTATGAAACCAAGGCAGAAGCTGACTTCAGTTGGTTTCAACCTTACCCGCAAACATCGGTTGACTTCATTAACCTGTTCAAACTGCCGCAGACTGCCAGCATCATTGATATTGGTGGTGGCGATAGCCATTTGGTAGATGCGCTGTTGGAATTAGGCTATTTGGATATTACGGTACTTGATATTTCCGCTAAGTCCATTGAACGCACGAAGGCGAGGTTGGGAGAAAAGGTATCAGCAATTACCTGGATAGAGAAGGACATTATCGACTTTGAGCCTGATCGTAAATATGATTTCTGGCACGACCGGGCGGCCTTTCACTTCTTAACAACAGAAATCCAGATTATAAAATACCTTGCCATTGTGAAGCAGGGCATTAAACCCGGTGGACACTTGGTTCTCGGCACATTCTCCGATAAGGGCCCCACCAAATGCAGCGGCCTGGAGATCAGGCAGTACACCGAGGCATCAATGTCTGTACTCTTTGCGAAAGATTTCAGGCGTATTAAGTGCATGGAAGAAACCCACACTACACCCTTCAACACACGACAGAATTTTGTCTTCTGTAGTTTTCAGCGAACCACAATACCGATACTATGATTAAAAACAAAAACCTGTTCATCCGCAGAATCCATCGTTACCTTGGTTTATTTATTGGTATCCAGTTTNTGGGATGGACAATCAGTGGACTTNTTTTTAGTTGGAGCGACATCGACAGTGTGCATGGCGATCACCTTCGAAAATCGCCTGCATTTATTTCTGCTAATGTTTCTACCATATCACCCACGGATGCCATTGAAAAACTTAAGCAAACACAGACCGTTGATTCCATTCACTCGGTTCACCTTATTCGTGTACTCGACAAACCTGTTTACCAGATTGCTTATTTCTCAGGCCATGTAGGCGAAGGTATGCACCATCACGTTCACTATGCTTTGGCCGATGCAGCGACAGGTGAGGTGAAACAGGCACTAACCAAAATAGAAGGAATTGCCGTTGCAAAAGAGCAAGTAGTACAGGGAGCAGAAGTAAGTGAAGTGCACTATTTGGAGCAGACCGATGGCCATCACGAGTACCGGGAAAAGCCTTTGCCAGCCTGGGCAGTAAGTTTCAAGAATCCGGATTGCACAGTGTATGTAAGTGCCGAGTTAGGCACATTTCAATCCATTCGCCATGACCAATGGCGGGCATTTGACTTTNTATGGATGTTCCACACAATGGACTATGCCGGTCGTGATAACTTTAACAACTGGCTATTGAAGATACTTTCCGTATTCGGCCTGCTTACCGTATTATCGGGCTTTGTGCTGTACACCATTTCATCGCGTACACTCAAAAGATTTTTGCTAAATAAATTTAAACCAACAAAAAAGTAAATTCCATATGAAGAAGTTTGTACTAGTATTTGCGTTTGCACTCGTGTATGCTGGCTCTGTAAATGCACAGCTAAATTTGCCACCGGCCAGTACTGATGCTACATTTAAACAGCAGATCGGTTTTGGAGAGGTGGAGTTAAAATACTCCCGCCCCAGCGCACGTGGCAGATTAATTTTCGGGGGTATTGTTCCTTATGGAGAAATATGGCGAACAGGTGCGCACGATGCAACCACAATTAAATTTTCTGAAGCCGTAAAGCTAAATGGCAACGATATTCCTGCGGGTACATACTCCTTCTTTACTATTCCAAACCAGAATGAATGGACAATCGTAATCAACAAGGCTACTGAAATGCACGGTACTTCCGACTACACACAGGAGCAAGACTTGGTGCGCTTTACGGCAAAGCCTGAAAAGTCGGCACGGTACTACGAAACATTTACCATTGAAGTAAATGACCTCACCAAAGAAGAAGCAGGATTGTTTTTACTGTGGGAGAACACACAGGTGAAGCTCACTATTAAAATGAACGTGGATGAAAAGGTAATGGCAGAGATCAATGATCGGATTAATGTAAAGAAGGAAGACCGCGCTAGTCTTTTCTATCAATCCAGTTCTTACTACTTCAGTAACAATAAAGATTTGAAGCAGGCCTATGCGTGGGTGCAAATAGCCAACAGCAAAGCACAGGATGCTGGATATCTTCAATTACAGGCAAAAATTGAAGCTGCGATGAATGACTATGCAACGGCTCTTAAAACATTGAAAGCCTCTACCAATTTGGCCACAACAAAGAAACTCGATCAGGTTATCGTAGCAAACGAGAAACTGCGTATTGAATGGGAAACAAAAACTGGTAAAAAGTAAAATGAGGAAACTTGCATCTATCACACTATTTGTATTACTGTCATTTTCTTCCTTTGCGCAAGGAAACAGTGCCGGAAAAACTGACATCGACCTAAAGCTAAGTAAACTGGAGTGGACAGGTAAAAAATTAGGCGGTGAACACTATGGAGAAATACAAATGGCTTCCGGCTATCTCATGTTTGCCAAAAATAAATTAACTGGTGGCACCTTTGTAATGGACATGGCTAGCATTACCTGTGCTGACATTACCGATGAAAAATCAAACAGGCGCCTGGTGGATCATTTGAAATCGGAAGACTTTTTCANNGTGGACCGCTTTCCTACATCAAAGTTTGTCATCGCCAAAGTAGACCCGAAGTCAACAAACGAATACACTGTGACGGGCAATTTAACCATTAAANGAAAAACAAATCCAATCACATTCACGGTCAAAGTGACTACGATGAACAAGCAAACCATTGCCGAAGCCACGCTGGTGTTTGACCGGAGTCAGTATGATGTGAAGTTTGGGTCACAGTCGTTCTTCGAAAACCTGGGCGACAAGCTAGTCTACGATGACGTGGATATGACTGTAAAACTGGTAGTACGTTCAGAGTAAGTAAAATACTTTAACACCTAAATCTTTTCATGATGGAACATCAACACGGAAATCGGCAATTCACTTGCCCCATGCACCCCGAAGTGGTGAAAGACGCGCCCGGCAAATGCCCGAAGTGTGGAATGGATCTGGTTCCGCTTTCAAACTCGAAAGGCGAACATGCGGAGCATCAACATCATGTTCAACATGAAAATGAACACGCACATCATAACATGNAAAGTTGAAAAAACTACGGGGATGAGCATCAACATGCTGATCATTCAAGCCATGCTCACCATGAAGGAATGATTGACGATTTTAAAAAGCGATTTTATATTGTGCTGGCGCTTACTATTCCAATCATGGCATTATCGCCAATGATCCAACATTGGCTTCAGTTAAACTGGTCGTTTACAGGATCATCTTATCTCCTCATGACGCTTGCGACTGTTGTTTATTTCTATGNNGGTGCTTCACGTGAACTGGAATTACTTGTGAAGCTCATGCCCTCTGAAGCGCATCTGGTAAAAGGGGATCAGATCACGGAAGTAAAAACAGAAACGCTAAAAGCAGGAGACATCACCCTTATTAAGCCAGGAGAANAAATAGCGGCTGACGGAATTATCGTAGAAGGAACTAGTTACCTAAATGAATCCATGCTGACAGGCGAGTCGAAGCCGGTAGAGAAAACAAAAGGTGAAAAGGTAATTGCTGGTGCAATCAATGGCAATGGTTCAATTAAAGTGGAAGTCTCTCATGAAAGTAAAGACTCCTATCTCGCACAAGTAATCAAACTTGTTCAGGATGCACAGGATAGTAAATCCAAGACACAATTACTGGCAGATCAGGCGGCACGGTGGCTCACCATCATTGCCCTTGTCTCCGGAGCAGTGACTTTTGTCGTTTGGCTCGTTGTTGGAAAAGAGCTAGCGTTCGCCATGGAGCGGATGGTAACGGTAATTGTTATTTGTTGTCCACACGCATTGGGTCTTGCAGTTCCATTGGTCGTGGCTAGATCAACCGCTATTTCTGCGCAAAGCGGATTGTTGATTAAAAACAGAACTGCGTTTGAGAACTCACGAAAAATCACAACGTTGGTTTTTGATAAGACTGGCACACTCACATTGGGAGAATTTAAAGTAGTCCGTTTTGAATCGTTTAACGAAAATTTTGATCGCAATCAGGTATTAACATGGGCAGCCGCACTGGAACAGAACTCGGAGCACCCCATAGCTACCGGTATTACGCAGAAAGCAAAAGAGCTTAAACTAACATTACCTGCGATCAATGAATTCAAAGCCCTTACCGGTAAAGGGATAATGGCCATCATTGACGGTAAGTCTGTAAAGGTGGTGAGTCCAGGTTATTTAAAAGAGAATAATTTGCAAGCTTCAATCGCCACGTCTACCCAGGCTGAAACCGTAGTGTATGTTTTACAGGACGAGCAAGTCGTGGGTGTCATTGCGCTGGCTGATGAAATCCGAAAAGAATCTCCGGAGGCGATCAAGACACTTCATGCTAATGGAATCAAGACATTATTGCTCACGGGTGATAATAAGGAAGTCGCAAAACAGGTTAGTGACTCTCTGGGGATGGATGGCTTCATAGCAGAAGTACTCCCTCACCAAAAATTGGAGAAGATCAAGGAACTTCAGGCTAAAGGAGAATTTGTAGCCATGACAGGCGATGGCGTGAATGATGCACCTGCACTCGCGCAAGCCAACATCGGCATTGCCGTAGGCTCTGGTTCTGACATTGCTGCCGAAACGGCTGGTATTGTTTTGGTGAACAGCAACCCGAAAGACGTAGTGAATCTTATTTTGTTTGGAAAAGCCACGTATAGGAAAATGATTCAGAACCTTGCGTGGGCAACTGGCTACAATGTGATTGCCCTGCCATTGGCAGCGGGCGTGATGTACAACTTCGGAGTCATGCTCAGTCCTGCGATGGGTGCTGTATTAATGAGCGTAAGTACCGTGGTTGTTGCTATTAATGCTCGGATGTTGAAGGTGTAAAAAGATACTAAGTGAAGCACATCCAAATTTTTGACGAACACGCCACCTTCATCAGCCCGGCTATTCGTACAGACAAACACAAGCATCACGCCCTTGAAGTAATCGTGAGCATAGGAGGTTCAATACACATTGAAGATGCCTTTGATAATACTTTAACTTCGCAGGCTGTGTTGATATTGCCTGATCAACTTCATCAAACTATAACCACGGGCGTAGCTTCCTTCATTTTTATTGAGCCGGAGTCCGATTTGGCAGCGGAAATTCTCAGCACATTTTATCCCACTCAAACCGTTCAATCAATTGAAGGCAGAATATCGGAAGAGGAGAGAAAGGTGTTTATGGAAGGTGACATAACATCATTTGCAACAACAATCAAATCCATCAACTTACTTGACGAGCGAGTGCAGAAAGTTGTAGACTTTATCCGTTCTCATATCACCACACATGAATTTACCCTGGAGTTGCTGGCGGAGATAGCCTGTCTTTCTACTAGCCGCTTCACCCATTTGTTCAAAGATCAGGTCGGTATTCCGCTACGTCCTTTTATTCTTTGGTGTCGGATGCGTGTTGCCTTAACGGCTGTATTATCAGGTATGACGCTTACCCAATCCGCATACGAGGCAGGTTTTTCTGATACCTCGCATTTGAGTCGCACCTTTATGGATATGTTTGGGGTTAACCCGTCATCTGTATTTAAACAATAGCCAGTTTATTCAAGCAGGAGTACATAATTCTTTGAATTTTGCAAAGAAATTCTTCGACTTATGAAAAACTTGTCCAGTATTCGATATACCCGGTTTTCATGCTGTCTGCTTCCTTCTTTATCGTCTGGTTAATTGAGAGTGAAGTGAATCAGTATTTGGCTACCGTACCCATTATTGCATTGTACGGCTTGATGGCGCTACTGCTCGAACGCTGGTTGCCCTTTGAANAAAGTTGGGTGAATGGAAGCGACTGGAACTTAGACTTCACGTATTACGTAGTCAATTACCTCATTAAGGTTTCTGCACAGTATGCCCTTATATGGTTTGCTGTCTGGATACCATTTCCGCAATGGTTCCCTACCACACTTCCGTTTTGGATTCAGGTAGTATTGGCGCTCACTATTATCGACTTCTTCTTATTCCTGGTTCACTGGCAGAGTCACCGGTATGAGTGGTTGTGGAAACTCCACGCCATCCACCACAGTTCAGAACGCCTGTACTTTNTGAATGGAGAAAAGCGGCATGCCTTGCATCAGATTCTGGAAGGCAGTCCTGGAATAATTTTGTGTCTTGTGATAGGTACGCCTCAATCGGTAGTGGTTGCGGCATTGGCCATTCTTGCCATCAATATGATGATGCAGCACACCAACCTAAACTACAAGGCTGGTATCCTTAAGAAGTTTTTCTGTGTTGCTGAACTCCATCGTTGGCATCATCGTGCAGACTATAAGGATGCTCAGGTGAATTACGGTGCTTGGCTCACCGTGTGGGATCATGCCTTTAGAACGGCTTACGATAATCCAAAAATCTACCACACCGAAGGAATTGGAGAAATTGGTATCAAAGAGGAACCAAATTTTCCTAAATCATACTGGAAACAATTGTTATATCCATTCAAGTGAATATGAAGTACTCACTTCGAAGCAGATCAAATAAGGAGTCGATTATCGTCCGAATTACATTAGTGGCGACTCCTTATTTGATCAGCTTCTTTAAACCTTGTGATCTTGAATGCCATTTGATAAACTCCAAAGCACTTGGAGAAAGTATGAGAAATAATCAGGCGTTAAAGACTCATACTTTCTCCAAGAGCTTTGGAAAGACTTTGATTTTACTATGTTCAACGTTACAGACCATTTCACCACCAAGCCAAAGTTAGGCCTGTTGCGCAACCTTTGTAAAGGGTAGTACGAGTGACGATCGTTCTTTTATTTCTTCATGGAATCGTCACCCTTGACAAAGGCCGCGCAACAAGCGCAATTGGCGGCTTGTCGGAAAAATGGTCGGGTGTGTTCTACTTCCTAACCCCGATCAAACACAACTTGTACATCTCCGTAAGGGTTTCTAGGTCGGCACTTTTTCTGCACTTGGTGAGGGTGAAATAGGGACGAGTATTTCTATATTCCTCGTGTTATGTCGAAATCCCCCTCTAATATATTGTGTCGGTTTCTTACCGGATATTCAAGCGTTTTACCTTCGCTCTGAAAATGCATATTCAGCAGCCCCAAGGCACCATAGACCTCAGTTCGACTTGTTAGTAAAAGACAATCTATAGAGTCATGTTGATCCAAAATTGAAAAGATGTTATTCAGCAAGATCGGATACAAATGTTTGTCCTGCGATTTTTCAGCCAATCGATAGCATTTCAGTAGCATATCAGTAATTCCAATTTGCTTAGATGCAAGGAACTCCTTTCTCTCATCAACAGCATTCCTTCCTGCATGGTGTTTAAACCTGAGTCCATAAACATTTTCCATCACTGGCCAGAATCTATTGTCCTTACCGGAATAATAAAACGGAAATTGAAAGTTCACTGACCTTGTAGGAAACGTGCCAATCACCAGCGTCTTGGCACCCGTTGGGATAAAGGATTCAAAAGGATGATCTATGCAAGTATACTTCCACATATTACTTTAATCTCTCATTAATCATCGGTACTAATTTAGGCTTATGTCGGAATATGCTTGCAAGGAATTTCCGGCATAAACGGTTTCCCCCTTCCAGTCGTGCCTCCTTTCAGGAACCCCCAATTATTCCGTTCCTCCTTGCGCAAATTCCTTCCAAAGCCTTCGGGTGCACCATAATTAATTCTTACGATTATGGAAAACACAAAAGAAACAAGACAGTACCAGGTAGCAGAAATTNCACTCACCTACAAGTCAAACGTCAAGCCATCGCAACGTCCCAGGATCAACAGTTCAAGGGATGCCCACACTGTATTGCAGGAAACTTGGGATCAGACGAAGATTGAACTTGTAGAGCAATTCAAAGTAATGCTTACGAATCGCGCAAACAAGGTTCTTGGAATTTTTGAAGTATCTACAGGAGGAATCAGCGGGACTGTAGCTGATCCAAAACTAATCTTTGCAGCTGCGATCAAAGCAGCAGCATCAGGGATCATCCTAAGTCATAATCATCCTTCTGGCAATTTGCAGCCGAGCCAAGCGGATATTGATCTGACCAGAAAGATAAAAGAAGCTGGGAGATTCCTTGAAATTCAATTACTTGATCACATCATAATAACCACTGAAGGATATTATTCCTTCGCTGATGAAGGGCTCATATAGGGCCCTTTTTTATTCCTTTTTTAAAAGATCAGCCGTGTCATTTAGAGTCAATTATCCATACTTGGCAAATATTCCGAGATACGAAGGCACGAAAACTTACCGATTTGACTAAGCCGCCATATTAGCCAGCTTTCTAAGGTCTTCGATAAAAGGTTCGAAAATTGTACAGGGAGGACGACAATCACCCAAAACCTTTCCAAACCGGAAAGGTTTTTTGCTTAACAGCAATCTTTAGAGGGATATTTTATAAGCTACCTAGCGGATGTCTCAAAATACAATACTTGCTTTTACTTAACTCTGCTCTTCAGGCTATGTACTTTAGTATCACCTGGCGGATTTCGGCATGTACAAATTCTTCAATTACGGGCGGGTTGGGCCAGCCATCCGATTCTTTGGCCTTGCGGATGAGCATTGCATAATGTACCAGGTCCAGCGAGGATTCAGAAAGTTGCTTCAGATCGCGTTTTAAAAATTCAGATTTCACCTGACTTAACTTTTGTCCTTCGTACATCTCAGCCAGATAAGTTTCTAATTGCTGATCTATTAATAATCCCTTTATAAGCGAGATTCTACGGGTTTGAATATCGTCAATAATCCTGTCTGTGTTCCAGATAGTAAAAGATGAGGCTTGCATAGACATTTAGCCCTCAAAGTACTAAAAAGTACCAAGCGAAGGATATGCAGGTTTGCATCTGCCTGAAATTCAAATCAATTATTTTTGTGACGAACCTGGAAAGCTCGCGTTACAAACACAAAACCTGTGTTTTATGAGTATGCTGCGTAAACTGGGCCGTGCGGTGGTTAGCACCACTCGATGGCCGATATTGCCTTTCTGTTGCTTACGTTTTTCTGATCACTACGGTTATCAAAAACGACAAAGGGCTATCCCTGATGTTGCCACCCTGGAATAATAATAAGATTATTACCGAATCGGTGCACCAGCGCAACGTATTTACAATTCAGATAAATTCAGAAAACCAATTTTTGATTGAAGACGAACCCCGAAGTACCCTGGATGGTTTAACAGCGGAGATCAAAAAGTTTATTTTAAACAACAACGCGAACCCCGCATTATCTGAAAATCCCGAAAAGGCAATTGTTTCTCTAAAAACAGATCGGGGAACCTCGCAGCAGGCTTTTATTGATGCGCTGGATGCGATACAGGCAGCCTATTATGAAATTTATGCCGACCGTGCCGGTATTTCACCACGGGAATTTCGTGAACTCGACCTGAGTACCCGGAAACATCAACAAATTTATGATGCAGCCCGTAAAGGAATACCGATGAACATTTCAATGGCTGAGCCAACACATGCAGATTAGTCATCCTTACTTTTCGGAAAATCGAAAAACAACATTTTACCACAACCAAAGGTAACATCCTGCCAGTGTTCAACAGGAAGTTCAGCGCCAACAACACCGCANNGGTTGGTATATTGTTGATGGTTTGATTCAGCAACACGTTAGCAAACTCCGTAAGCCCGGGGTTATGGCCAAACAGTAACACCACTTCTTCGCTATCGCGGGGTGAATCTTTCAGGTTGCGGATTACATCCAGAATGCCATCTTCACTGGCATGATACAGTTTCTGGTTGGTTTTAATTTTTGCGTTGTCAAACCCCAACACCCTGGCAATGGCCTGGCAGGTAGCCAGTGCACGTTCTGCCGGACTGCTTAGCATAACATCGGGTGTTATGCGTTTTTCTTTAAGNCGCTTACCCATGCGGGGTGCATCTTTCAGCCCGCGTTTGTTCAAGGGCCGGTCAAAATCATCCAGGTCCGGATGGTCCCAACTGGATTTGGCGTGGCGAATAAGGTAGAGTTTCTTCATCGGCTATCGGGTTCTAAATTAATCAAAGCCTGTATCTTTGCATGGCTATATGAAAAAACGTCCATTAAAAAAGCGCATCAAGTACACCTCGCTTTATTACTTCGTTCGCTTTTTGATTTTCTTTTCAAACCTGCTGCCGCGCAAAGTCTGGCTGGCATTCTGTGGTTGGTTGGGTAAGATAGCCTATTCCTTTTCTCCTAAACCGCGCGAGCGTACAATCTATCATTTAGGATTGGCCTTTAGTGGTAAAAAATCGACCCGCGAAATTCTGGATCTCAGTAAACAGGTGTTTGTGATGTTGNGGAAAAATGCGGGCGATATTCTTCGCTCATTAAAGGTAAAATCGCTTGCTGACCTGGAGAAATTCCTGGTAACAGAGGGTCTTGAAAATTATGAACGGGCAAATGCCAAAGGCAAGGGTGTAATGTTTCTTACCTCGCACCTGGGTGCGTTTGATTTACAGGTAACCAACATGGCGCTGCGGGGATTGAAGCCCAACATTATTGGCACTGCGTTAAAAGATGAACGATTAAACGAACTCTTGTTTGAATACCGAAATGCATTTGGTGCAATTGCCATTGAACGCGGCAAAGAAAGTGTGCGGTTATTTAAAATTCTGAAGTCGGGAGGGTCAATCGCTATTCTCATCGATCAGGATACAAAAGTGAAAAGCCGTTTTGTCAATTTTTTTGGAATGCCGGCAGCAACACCCATCGGGGCAACCGTGTTGGCATTACGAACGGGTTGCGCGGTAGTGCCCACTTACATTTACCTGGGTGATGACGGTAAACAGCACATGTGCATTTTGCCGGAGATACCGCTGGTGATTACAGGAGATGAAGAAACCGACTTGGTTGTAAACACGCAGCACTTTACAAATGTAACTGAACAAATTGTGCGCGCACATCCTGAACAATGGGTATGGATGCATGAACGCTGGAAAACAAAGCCGGGACAGGAGATACGTTAAGCCAGTTGACAATTTGCAGTTGGCAATGGGCAAATAGTCAATTAAAAATTATTGAATTGAGTTGAGTTTAGTTACAAAATAACAGTGGGGTTGCTGTGTATTTATAGTTCACTTCTTAAACACAAAATAGACAGCCAGCACCAGGAAGATAAATCCGATCAAATGGTTCCACCGGAAGGTTTCGGTTTTGAAAAANACCAGCGAGAAAATCACAAACACAACAAGCGTAATTACTTCCTGAATCACCTTTAGCTCCATCAATGAAAACGGGCCGCCATTTTCTCTAAACCCGATTCGATTGGCAGGTACTTGTAAAATATATTCAAACAATGCAATGCCCCAACTGATAAGAATGATTGCCACCAGGCCCAGGTTCTTACCCCAACTCATTTCCTTAAACTTCAAATGCCCGTACCAGGCAAAAGTCATGAAGGTGTTGCTGAGGATAAGCAGGATAGTGGTGTAGAGTGCTTTCATTCGGAGTTGCCAGTTGACAATGATGCAATTGACAAAGCTAATCTGGTTGTCAATTGGTCTTTGTCAACTGGCAATTTTATTTTACAAGTTTCTTATACTTAATCCGGTGAGGCTGATCATCGCCCAGGCGCTTCTTGCGGTTTTCTTCGTATTCGCTAAAGGTGCCTTCGAACCAATATGCCTGCGAGTCGCCCTCAAATGCAAGAATGTGTGTGCAAACGCGATCGAGGAACCACCGATCGTGCGAAATAATTACGGCACAACCACCAAAGTTTTCGAGTGCTTCTTCCAATGCGCGCAGGGTGTTTACGTCTAAGTCGTTGGTGGGTTCATCCAACAACAGCAAGTTGCCGCCTTGTTTAAGGGCAATGGCTAAGTGCGCGCGGTTTCGCATTCCCCCNGAAAGTTCTTTTACCTTTTTNTGTTGATCGGTACCGCTAAAGTTAAACTTGCTAACGTAAGCACGCGAGTTAATTTCTTTTCCACCCACCAGAATTAAATCTTGCCCTCCGGTAATAGCTTGAAATACGGTGTCTTCCGGTTTCAAATCGTCATGCTCCTGATCTACGTAAGCAATCTTTACGGTTTCACCCACTTCAAATGTTCCGGCATCGGGTTTAAGTTGGCCGGTAATCATTTTAAAGAGGGTGGTTTTACCGGCACCGTTTGGCCCGATGATTCCCACAATACCCGCGGGTGGCAATGTAAATGTCAGGTTTTCGTACAGCAGTTTATCGCCAAACGCTTTGGATACTCCGTTGGCTTCAATCACTTTATTGCCCAGGCGTGGTCCNGGNGGAATAAACAATTCAAGTTTTTCTTCTTTCTCGCGTGTTTCCTGGCTCATCAATTTATCGTATGCACTTAAACGTGCTTTTCCTTTTGCCTGGCGGCCTTTCGGATTCATGCGTACCCACTCCAACTCGCGCTCCAATGCTTTCTGGCGTTTCGATTCTGTTTTNTCTTCTTGTGCTAAACGTTTTTGTTTTTGGTCGAGCCAGCTTGAATAATTTCCTTTCCACGGAATTCCTTCTCCGCGATCAAGTTCCAGAATCCATCCGGCCACGTTATCCAAAAANTAACGGTCGTGCGTTACTGCGATGATGGTTCCTTTATATTGGCGCAGGTGTTCTTCCAGCCAATGAACCGATTCGGCATCAAGGTGGTTGGTAGGTTCATCTAACAACAATACATCAGGTGTTTGTAGCAACAACCGGCACAAGGCCACTCTTCTCTTTTCGCCACCAGAAAGGTGCTCTACTTTGGCATCGGGCGGGGGNCAGCGCAGTGCATCCATGGCCCGTTCTAATTTGTGATCAAGTTCCCAGGCATTTACGGCATCCAGTTTTTCCTGCACTTCGCCCTGGCGGGTAATCAGTTTTTCCATCTTATCCGGATCTTCCAGAACCTCCGGGTCGGCAAATTTTTCGTTGATGGCTTCAAATTCTTTCAGAAGGGCCACTACATCTTTCACACCTTCTTCAACAATCTCTTTTACTGTTTTGGTTTTGTCAAGCTGGGGTTCCTGCTCCAGGTAGCCCACCGAATAGCCCAGGTCGGAAACAACTTCGCCCTGAAATTCTTTATCGATACCGGCTATAATCCGCAACAGCGATGATTTACCCGAGCCGTTTAAGCCCAGCACACCAATTTTGGCTCCGTANAANAACGAGAGGTAAATATTCTTTAAAACTTGCTTTTGGGGCGGGTAAATCTTGTTTACGCCCGTCATCGAGAAAATTATTTTNTCGTCTGCCATGGGTGATGATTTATTAAATGGGAACGCAAATATGGCGTTTTTGAGTCAATATCCACAGGTGCGTGCCAATGACCGGAAATCCTGAAACGGTTACTTTTTTAAATCTGGAACAATCGACCTGCACCTCTTGACTATGGGGTATTTAATTTTATTTTTGCGAAAAATTTAATCAGGAGGACAACCACTATGTATTGGACACTTGAATTAGCCTCGTACCTGGAAGATGCACCCTGGCCGGCAACAAAAGATGAGTTAATAGACTTCTCCATTCGTTCAGGTGCGCCCCTGGAAGTGGTGGAAAACCTGCAGGAGCCTGGAGGACGATGGTCAACCGTATGAGAGCATTGAAGAGATTTGGCCGGATTATCCTACCAAAGAAGATTTCTTCTTTAACGAAGACGAGTATTAACTAGCCTGTTTATCATTTTGATAATATAAAAGTGGCTGCGCTTTTGCGTAGCCATTTTTATTTGCGCGCATCCAGCAAGGCCTTTGCCACAATCAGGTCTTCAACGGTAGTTATCTTAATGTTTTCATAACTGCCTTCAAAAAGGGAAATGGTGTGCCCCAGTTTTTCCACCACGCTGGCATCATCTGTCATGGTTGGGTCTTCTTTAAGCAGGTAGGCTTGTTTAATCAGATCGATAGAAAAAGTTTGCGGAGTTTGAATGAGCCTGAACCGCGAACGATCCATCGCCTTTGTGTTGTCCTGGTCGGTCATGCGGATGGATTCTTTCAACCGCACGGCTGCTACGGCCGATTGATGCACTGCAGCAAGCCGGAACGAGGCACCGATAATATCCTCACTCACCAACGGGCGTACCCCATCGTGTATGGCAACCAATCCGGGGCCATTAATTTTTTCCAACCCGTTCTTAACCGATTGAAACCGGGTTTCGCCTCCTTTNTGCAGAATAATGGGTTTCGTGAAGTTGTACTTTTTGCAGAGGTCATTCCAGGTTGCAAAATCATCTTCGGGCAACACCAATACGATTGTAATAGTTGGCGAATACCGGTAAAATGCTTCCAGTGTGTGCATGAGAATGGGTGTGCCGTTCAGTTCCAGAAACTGTTTTGGTAACTTGCTTTTGATGCGCGTGCCTTTGCCACCGGCAACAATAAGGGCGAATTCAGGAGATTGCATAGCTTTGTAAAAATACTTCTTTTGAAATGATTCTGATTCGAATCCTATTGTTGGCATTCAATGTAGCCGTAGTGGCCTACCTGATCTACCGAATCCTTCAGATTCAAAAAACCAACAATCCAAATAAAACCTGGATTATCGTAATCAGTATTTTATTGCTCTTACTACCGGCTACCATCTTAATGGGTTTTGTGCGGCCATCGGCAGTTTACTTGTTGCTGTACCCGGTGGCCATAGCCGTGCATCTTTATTTGATCCGCAATTCATAATCTGTACGCGCAATCAGCGCCATTTCCATACTTTTGTGTTATGGAAAATCCGGTAATAATTTTTGGAGCAAACGCACTGGGCCGCGCAGCCCGCGAAATTTTTGAAACCAACGGGGTGGTTGTTTATGGTTTTTAGACGATAACAAAAAGCTACATACAACTCAACTCGATGAAATAACCATTCTGGGTGACACCGATAACGATGGTTTTTTAAAGTTGATTGGTAAGAAGTGCGAAGCGTTTGTGGCAATTGATGATAACAAACTCCGGAAATCAATAGTGAAAATGCTGCAGGAAGTGCGGCATGTGCAACCCGTAAATGCTATCCATCCGAAGGCAACCATTTCAGAACTGGCGGCCATTGGTTATGGTAACTTCATCGACTGTCATGCTTACCTGGCACCGGGTTCTAAAACAGGAAGCCATTGTTTGATTCATGCCAACGTTTTTATTGGGGTAGAAACTATTTTGGGAGATTTTGTGCAGGTGGGTGCCGGCAGCAATATTAATCCCGGTGTTACCATCGCGGACGAAGTGTTTATTGGTTCGGGTGTAACCATTGTTTCGGGTGTAACCATTGGTAAAGGTGCACGCATTGGGGCCGGTTCGGTAGTGGTGGCACCGGTTAAGGCCGGGAAACCATTTTTGGTAATCCGGCAAAAGCGATCAGCTAATTCCTTAGTAAGATTCAAAATTCTTACATCTGCCTGATTCTTGATTTTTAAATCTTGAATTTTGAATTCCTATGAAAATATCTGAAACCGATCTGATCCTGAACCCCGATGGCAGTGTGTATCATCTTAATTTGCTGCCCAAAAATATTTCCGATACGGTAATTGCTGTTGGCGATCCGGGTCGCGTGTACATGGTAAGCCAGTACTTTGATGAAGTAGAGTTTGAAATGAACAAACGTGAATTCATCACCCATGTAGGCAAATACAAGGGCAAACGCATTACGGTTATCAGCACAGGTATTGGTTCGGATAATGTAGAAATTTTCTTCAACGAGTTGGATGCACTGGTGAACATCGATTTAAAAACCCGCGAGCCCAAAACCCGAAAGAGAAAATTAAAAGTGATACGCATCGGTACTTCAGGCGCTTTGCAGGAAGATATACCGGTGGGCACACACTTACTTTCGGATTATGCCGTGGGCCTGGATAACCTGATGAACTTTTACGATTTGCCCATGGACGATTTTGAAACCGGGCTGGCGCATGATCTTCAGAAANAANCCGGGTTGCCCTTTATGCCCTATGTGGTGCGTGGGTCTGAAACATTACGCAAGCAGATTGAAAATGAGATGCGGATCGGCAACACGGTAACCTGCCCGGGCTTTTACGCGCCACAAGGTCGTGAGTTACGGTTGCCTATTCGCTTTCCACGGCTGCTGGAAGATTTGAATTATTATCACAAAGGTGATTTCTGGCTAACCAATTTCGAAATGGAAACTTCGGCCTATTATGCCTTTGGCAGATTACTGGGCCATGAGGTTTTAAGTGCCAACGCAATTATTGCCAACCGCATCAAGAATAGATTCGCAAAAGACCCGAATAAAGTAGTAGAGAGTTTGATTAAANAAGTATTGGATAGGGTGTAAAGGCCTTGGCAAACTGGAAGGACAATAACAGTAAAATTTATCTTGTAGAACTCATACTCTCCATCCGCACAATGTGCTTGCTGGCGGTATAGGTATCGGTGTTATAGAAGCCCGATAAAATGCGATGTGCAATCTGCTCCACAATCAACTCATCATCGGTTTTGTCTTCTTTGCCCCGCCAGAATACGCGCTGCGGATGGCGCCTCATATCTTCCACATAAGCACGCGCATGGTTAAACTGATCGTCAGTAAAAGTAATGGTAAAGCAGGTTTTAACTTTTTGGGTTTCCATAGTTCCTGGGTTTGATTTGCTCCAAATTCAATAATTGTGCCGCAGCGCAAAGGCGATTTTACAAAAAACAGAAGTAACCTGTCAACAGCGCTGCCCGCATACGGGCATTTATGTTCGGGGTTGGTACAGCGCACCGCAAAGATTACTTTTGCAGTTCGCTTATGAGGGAGTACGAGATTTACACTTTAAAAAACGGAATCCGGGTAATACATAACCGGNTTACCACCACCAAAATTGTTCACTGCGGCATCATGCTGGATATTGGCAGCCGCGATGAAACCCCGGCCAACCAGGGCATTGCCCATTTCTGGGAGCACATGGCCTTTAAAGGCACGCGCAAACGCAAGGCGTTTCATATCATCAATCGGTTAGAGTCGCTGGGTGGCGAATTGAATGCCTATACCGACAAGGAAAAAATTTTATTCTATGCCTCTTTGCGCGATGATTATTTTGAACGCGCTATTGAATTACTGACCGACATTACTTTCGATTCGGTTTTTCCAGCCTCGCAGATTGAACGCGAGCGGCAAGTGATTCTGGAAGAGATGATGATGTACATGGACGATCCGGATGATTCACTGCAGGATGAGTTTGACAGCGTTGTCTTTGGCGGTCATTCGCTGGGTATGAATATTCTCGGCACCGAANAAACCGTGCGTACCTTCAAACGANAAAACTTTCAGCAATTTATCCGCGAACACCTGGACACAAGACGGGTTGTATTTTCGTGTGTGGGTAACATCCCGATGGAGCAAGTAATTAAACTGGCAGAAAAATACCTGGGTGCTATTCCGGCATTACGATCAAAGAAANAACGTATTCCTTTTAAAGGATATAAACCACAGGAAGTAATATTAAAGCGCCCGGTTAAGCAGGCACGTTGTGCTATTGGCCGGCCAGCCTATTCATTTACAGACGCAAAGCGCAGTCCGTTTTATATGCTTACCAGCATTTTGGGTGGTTCGGGAATGAACTCGCGGCTAAATCTTGCTTTGCGCGAAAAACACGGCTTTGTATATTCCATCGGTGCGCAGTATGTTCCTTTTACAGATACCGGCTTGTTTGCAATTTCATTCGGCACAGAACCCAAACAACTTAAACGCAGCATTGCCCTTATTAAACAAGAGTTGAAAAAATTTACCGATGCGCCATTGGGAATAAAACAATTAGCTTCATCCAAAGAGCAGATATTAGGTCAGATTGCCATGGCTGAAGAAAACAATGTAAGTTTTATGATGATGATGGCCCGCAACATCCTCGATCAGGGCCACGTAACTTCTTTGAATGAAATTTTCGATCGTGTAAGGAATACTACTGCGCGGCAATTGCATCAATTAGCCGTTGAAATGTTTGATGAAGACAAACTCAGTTACCTGATAATGGAACCAACACATGGAGTTTCTGCCTGACGATATTGCGGCTTATGTGCAGGCCCACACTGCTGCCGAACCGGAACTATTGAAAAAATAGATCGGGATACACATGCATACGTGTTAAAGCCGCGCATGCTTTCCGGTAATGTGCAAGGCAGGTTTCTTTCCCTTATCAGCAAGCTAATGCAACCCAACATGATTTTGGAAATAGGTACCTATACCGGCTATTCGGCCCTTTGCCTGGCAGAAGGGCTTGCACCCGGTGGTAAACTGATAACCATGGATATCAATGAAGAATTGGAAAATCGCGTGCGCGGATATTTTCAACAGGCAGGCATGGCTGAGAAGATAGATTACCGCATTGGTAATGCAATTACCATGTTGCCCGAGCTGCAAGAAACGTTCGATCTGGTTTTTATTGATGCGGATAAAGAAAATTACCTGAAGTATTACAACCTTATTTTTGATAAGGTGCGTTCCGGGGGCTTATTCTGGCCGATAATGTTTTATGGAGTGGTAAAATTACGCAACCGAAAACCGATAAAGACACACGGGCTTTGCAGGAATTTAATGATGCCGTAGTTGCCGATACCCGTGTGGATTGTATGTTGCTTCGCTGCGCGATGGAATTATGATGGCACGTAAGAAATAACCCGACCTGGCGTTATATATTTTCAATTTCTGATCTTTTCACTTAATTTTGAGTCCGATGAGATTTTTGCAGTCGCACTCATTTTTTGGAGTTGCTGCCTCATACGCCCAAACTCCTGAAGTGCCTCATAAAATGCATTTCGCTGACATGACACTCACCATTCGTGATGATGCCAGGCGCGAAATTCAAAAAGATGTGGATGCACTTACACAGTATCCCCGCTATTTTAATATCAAAGTAGAGCGGGCAAAAACGTATTTTCCGATTATCGACAAGATTTTTGAAGAAGAACGCCTGCCGTTAGATTTCAAGTACCTGGTGTTGCAGGAAAGCGCATTGATTGCCGATGCCGTTTCGGTTAGCAATGCGGTTGGGTTTTGGCAGTTTAAAGATTTTACAGCGCTGGAAATGGGCTTGCGTGTGGATAAGGAAGTGGATGAGCGGATGAATATCTATTCGGCTACACGAGCCGCTGCCCGTTACCTCAAGAAAAATAATTTCCTGTTTAATAATTGGCTATTGGCCCTGCAATCTTATCAAATGGGTGGAGGCGGTGTGCAGCGTTCGGTGGGCGATAAATACAATGGCGCCCGGCATATGGAAATTACATCCGATACGTACTGGTATATCAAANAATACCTGGCTCATAAGGTGGCATTTGAAAGTGCCGTAAAAGGAGAACCACAGGTAAAAGTTTCGCCCTATGCAATTACTACTTCCAAACGGCTATCAGAACTTTCGGCCGAACTGGCCATTGATGAATCGCTGTTGCGCGATTACAACAAATGGATTCGCAAAGATCAGATTCCCTCAGATAAAGCGTATGCCGTTATTATCCCCACGGGTTCGTTACCAACCGAATTTAATACGTTGCATATTGCCTCCAATACAAAACCGGACGTAATTGAAGTAAAACCAACCGCACGTACTGAAAAGAAAAGATTTAATGGAATTATGGCTATTCAGGCAACACCGGGCGAAACAACCGTATCGTTGGCAAAACGATCGGGTATTGGAATAGCGGAGTTTTTGAAATACAATGAAATTTCGATTGATCATGCGGTAGTGGCAGGCACTTATTATTACCTGGCTCGCAAANAANCCAGGTCTTCAGGCGAAAGTTATACCGTTCGGGCCGGAGATGATTTGTGGCTGGTGAGCCAGCAAACAGGTGTGCAACTCAAGCGCCTGAAGAGGTATAATAAACAACTTGCAGGGTCTTTAAAACCAGGCGATGTGGTGTGGTTGGATAACACCAAACCAGCAGGTGCCAATACCTTGCCGGTGCTGGAACCTGTAACAGAAGAAACAACCGTTATTGCCGAAGTGGACGCGGACTCATTTNTTAATTGGGCGATTCGCCCGAAAGAAACTTCCGTAGTTTCCGTGGTGGAGCAACCACCTCTCGTTCAACCAGAGCCAGACACTAAAACAATTATTAAAACCGATACTTCCGGATTGGCTCCGCAGCCGGATACAGGCGTAGAACAGCCTGCCTCGCACCTTGTTAAACAAGGTGAAACACTTTACGCAATTGCCCGCCAATATAATGTAGCGGTTACTGATCTGGTAGAATGGAATTCGCTGGACCTTACCTCCGGAATTAAGCCCAACCAGGTATTAACTTTGAAACCGGTAGCAAAGGAGGAGATTCAGCCCCAAAATTCACAGCCTCAGTTTATTGTGCATGAAGTGCGCGAGTCGGATACACTTTATAGCGTGGCCCGCCAGTATAATGTAACCATCAAAGACATTATGGCGTGGAACAAGAAAGAGGATTTTAAAATAGCCAGGGGCGAAAAACTCAAAATACTAACCCAATAACCCGCTTTTTTACTTTTTTGAACAAATACTTACGTGCCGCCTTAACATCGGGGCCAAAAGTTTAGGAACTCCCAAAAATAATAATTTTGCGATAGTTGAAAGGTGTAGAAAATGACTAAAGCAGGTTGTACATGGAAGTAGCCTCTACTAAAACGATTGACCTTGTATTATTGGTTGACGATAACGATACTGATAACTTTATCAGTAAGCGGATAATTGAGATTACAAAATTTGCCAGGCGCGTGGAGGTAAAAAGTTCCGGCAAAGGAGCCTTAGATTACCTGAAGCAACATCAGAATCAACCTGAAAATATTCCCAACCTGATTTTTCTGGATATCAACATGCCCATTGTAGATGGCTTTGTTTTTTTGTACGAGTTTGAAAAATTCAATGAACTGGTCAGAAACAAGTGTAAGGTAATCATCCTTTCCAGTTCAGATAATAAGCGCGATATTGATAAGATTGTAAACAACAACCATGTTATCAAGTTTATTACCAAACCGCTTACCGAAATTGCACTTGACGAAATCCGGCTAAACAACATCTGATCTTCTCCGCTAAGCATAGGTGTCGGTTATTTCATATTTTTGCAACCGAATTTAAAACCTATGAATTACATGAATTTCATAAAGAAGTATCTGCTACTTGGCGTTTCAATCATTNTTTCCATCGCTGCATCCGCTCAGGTTGTAAAAATTGACTCCACCAGCAACTGGAAAAAGTCATTTAAAGCCGGGCTAAACATCAATCAAGCCTCCTTTTCATCAAATTGGAAAGCCGGTGGGGTAAACTCAATTGGCTTCAATGGTTTTTTAAACTACAAGGCCAACTATAAANAAGATAAAAACTCGTGGGAGAATGAATTTGATTTCCTTTATGGTATGGTGAACAACCAGGGCCAGGGGTATCGCAAAACCTTAGACCGGATTTTCCTGCAAACCAAATACGGCCACCAACTTAGCTCTAAGTGGAGTTTCACATCTTCCCTTTCTTTTCTTTCGCAGTTTGCCAAAGGATACAGCTATGCAAAAGATGTAAATGGTGTTGAACAAGGCACGCTAATCTCCGATATTTTTGCTCCCGCTTTTATTACCTCCGCATGGGGCGTTGAGTATAAGCCTGTGGATTATTTTAAAATAAATTTTTCTCCATTTTCACCGCGGGTAACCATTGTTACCGACAATAACGGCCGGTTTGATGCGGTAAGTACTACCGGTCCGTATGGAGTAACGGTTGGTGAAACTACCCGCTTTGAGTGGCTGGCCTTTCAAATGGCAGCCGAGTTCAACAAAGACATTGCAGAAAATGTAAACCTGAAATGGCGTTATATCATGTTTGCCAACTATGAAACACTGGAAGCTAAAACAATCGATCATCGGTTGGATTTAAATCTTACCGCCAAGGTAAACCGGTTTGTAAATGTTTCGTTGGGAGGTATTTTGTTGTATGACTTTGATCAGGACAGTGGCGTGCAACTTAGCCAGGCATTTTCGTTGGGTGTGCTTTATACCTTTCAGAACTTTTCTGACAAGTAACAAGACTGTAAACCTTTGACACTGCTTTACTGAACTTTTTAGGTTTGGTAAAGCAGTTTTATTTTTATGATTCTATGATCCGAATTGAAGAGGCCCGTTTTGATCAGGTACCGGCCATGCGCCAGGCGGCTATTGCTTCCTATACCGATACATTTGCCGATTCAAATACTCCTGAAAACCTGAAAGCGTTTNTTGAAGCGACCTACAACCTGCCACAACTGGAACGCGAATTTTACGAAGCCGGCTCTAAACTTTTCCTGGCTTTAGATGAATCTGAAGTGGTGGGCTTTGTGCGATTGCGCCAGAGCAATGAGGCAGCATCCTATTTGGGCAATAATACAATTGAACTGCAACGCCTCTATGTACTTACTTCGGCCCAGGGCAAATCGATAGGTAAGCGGTTAATGGAAAAAGCGCTGGATTATGCAATAGCACAGCAGGTTGAGTGGATCTGGTTGGGGGTGTGGGAAAAGAATTACAAGGCTCAGCAATTTTATGCCCGCTATGGATTTGAAAGATTTTCTGAGCATACCTTTTGGATGGGCGATGATCCGCAAATAGATTGGCTGCTCAGGAAAAACTATAATATCCCGAAACTACATTCAGATTTTGCGTTAATTTTCCATTCCAAATCAGAACTCGTTTCGCGTAAATAAAAAGTCATGTCAGCAGAAAAGTTTATTGAGTCCATTTCGAAATCCTATACGATTTCCGGAGCAAGCATTTATCTCGGTGCAGGAATTNTACCAGGGGTAATTCACGCGCAGGCTAAAGTAAACCTTCCGCTGCGTATGATGAACCGGCACGGATTGGTAACGGGTGCTACAGGTTCGGGCAAAACCCGCACCCTCCAATTGCTTGCCGAACAACTTTCTGCTGCTGGCGTGCCCGTGTTTATGCCCGATATGAAGGGCGATGTTTCCGGCATGGCGAAAGAAGGCACTGTCAACGATAAAATAAATGAACGCGCCAATGCTTTGGGAATCCAATATTCACCTTCCGGCTACCCGGTAGAGTTATATTCATTAAGCGGAAAAATAGGAGCACAAATGCGGGCTACGGTAACTGAGTTTGGGCCGGTGTTGCTAAGCAAAATCCTGGAGTTGAATGAGGTGCAAAGCGGGGTGATGATGATTTTATTTAAGTATGCCGATGATAAAGACCTGCCGATTGTTGATCTGAATGATCTTAAANAAGTTTTGAATTACTTATCGGAAGGAGCAGGAGCTGAAATCAAAAATGATTATGGAAAAATTTCTTCCACAACAGCCAGCACCATCCTCCGAAAGATTGTTGCGCTTGAGCAACAAGGCGTAAATCATTTGTTTGGCGAAAAGTCGTTTGATATTGACGACTTGTTTGAAAAAGTGGATGGTCGGGGAGTAATCAGTTTATTGAATGTATCAGACATTCAAAGTCAACCCGCGGTGTTCTCCACTTTTATGCTGGCCCTGTTGGCCGAGCTTTACCAGAGTCTTCCTGAAGCGGGCGATCTGGATAAGCCTAAGTTGGTTTTCTTTCTGGATGAAGCGCACTTGCTGTTTAAGGATGCGCCTAAAGCATTTATGGATCAGATCGACCAGATTATCCGGTTAATCCGTTCGAAGGGCGTAGGTGTTTTCTTTTGCACCCAACTTACACAAGATGTTCCGGCCAATGTGTTATCGCAATTGGGTAATCGCGTGCATCATGTGATCCGGGCCTTTACGCCCAACGATGTGAAAGCGCTGAAGGAAACAATCAAGACTTTCCCGAAGTCGGAGTATTACGACATGGAACAACAGTTTACACAATTGGGAACCGGCCAGGCATTTATTACCGTACTAAACGAAAAAGGGATCCCTACCGAAACCGTAGTTACGCATCTTGCGCCTCCGGCTTCCTTTATGGGGCCATTGGGCGATTCGGAGTACAAGGCACACCTTGAAAACTCAGACGTGTACCGAAAATATAAAGATGCTGTGGACCCGCGAAGCGCTTTTGAAATGCTGGATGAANAAATGCAATCGGCCCGCAAATCAGAGGAAGTTAAACGCGAGGCGCAACAGCAAACCTCATCAACCACCACCCGCTCACGCAGGGAANAAAGTACGTTAGAGGAGGTGATGTCTTCTCCCGTTTCCCGGCAAATTGGACGCGAGTTGGTACGTGGCGTATTTGGGATGTTGTTTGGTACCCGAACCCGCAGGCGCTATTAATGTCGGTTCATTAAATATTTTTGGGTGTAATCCCAAACTTCTTCTTGAAAGCAGCAATGAAATGACTTGGGTTTGTGTAACCGATTTGGTAGGCCACTTCGTTTACCTGGTACCGTGCCGAATCCAGCAACATGCGCGAATGATCTAACCGATGATCAAGCAGGTAGCCGAACACGGTGTTGCCGTAAATTTCTTTAAAGCCAACCTTTAGCTGATACTCATTTAGTCCGGCAATTTTTGCCAATTCTTTCAGGCCNGGAGGGGCCTCCATGTGTTGGAGTAGATATTCTTTTGCGTTCTTTATTTTTCGAACCGTCTGCTGGTCGTTTAAAAACGGACAACTTTCAGTGTTCGTTTTCTTTTCTGAAAAATACAATCCTAGCAACTCCAGTGTTTTGCCGTGGTAATAAAGTTTTTCAGCATTGGCACTCAGGGTAATGGTAAAGAGTTGATTCAGTACAACGTATAACTGAGGCGGTATCTCCCGTTCATCATAAAACCTGGTTTTTACATTTTCGGGTTTTAGAAAGGGTATGGCATCGTGCGTAAANAGCTGATGCAGGCTTTCCAACATGATGGAAAGAATAACCAGGCGCCCACCCGGNGCAAGTTTCAAAACAAAGGGCAGGTCGGCATCCGGATTATAAAANAAGTAGTTTCGCTGCTTTTCAATCTGGCGGCTGTAATGTGGACCAAAAGCAAATTCTGCCGGGCCATCTACACAAAAGTAGAAGTGTATAATATTTCGGGTTACCAGCATGGGTTGGTCAGTCCACTGGTCGGTTGGGTTTTCAACCGTTTGCAATACCATATCATCCTTTTCAAANAGTACCTTCAGGTGCTCTTTTTGGGTATTTTCATCTATGGGTGTATTGGCCAATGAATCTATCATATCTATAAAATGACATAAGTTTATCTGCTAAATGACCATTTTGGTCATATTTTGTTCAAAAATACCAAAAGTTTATGGTTCTGTAATCTGAGGCAATCAATGTCATTTATTATACCCCTTTGGGTATTTTTTATTTAGAATCGTTCTAACCTTTGCCTTCGTGAAANAAATACCCCTCATTCTTCTATTCTTCTACACCGTTCTTTCGAGCGGACAAGAAGATAGCTTAAAGACCTCGGTGCTGGAAGCGGTTGTTATTACTGGTCAGTTTGAGCCGCAATCGGCACACAAATCAGTATATCAGGTTAAAACAATTCCATGGGAGCGGCTTGCTGCGCGTGGTGCAGTGCGCCTGCAAGATGTATTGAACACGGAACTTAATATTCGTTTTTCGCAGGACCTTGCGTTGGGTGGTTCCAATCTTTCCATGCAAGGATTGGCTGGCCAGAACGTGAAAGTGCTGGTGGATGGTGCGCCCATGATCGGGCGGCAGGGAACATCCAATGAAATAAACATCAATCAACTAAATGTAAATGCGATTGAGCGGATTGAAATTATTGAAGGCCCCATGTCGGTAGTTTATGGTGCCGATGCATTGGCAGGTGTAATCAACATCATTACCAAANAANCGGTTGATGGTAAACTTGAACTTCAGGCCAAAGTGCACGAAGAATCGGTAGGAAATGAATACGGCTGGGAAAAAGGAATACACAACGAAAGCATAGGCTTGGGGTATGCAAAATNNAACTGGCGCACACGCGCTGATTTTAGCCGCAATTATTTTGGTGGTTGGCAGGGTAGTGCTGAAGGCCGGGATAAACAATGGCACCCGAAAACACAATACCTGGCCAGCGGACTGGCTGGTTACAACAAGGACAAATCGGATGTGTATTACCGGGCCGATTATTTGTTTGAAGACATTTATAATCCGGGCGTGTTTACAAATGGCGAAGCAATGGATCAAACCTACTACACCAACCGGTTGATGCAACAACTGCAAGGCACGCACGCATTTTCAGACCGCTTCAATTTGAATGGGGTTTTATCATACACCAACTACAAGCGCCAAACACAAACTACCACCGTAGATGAAGCAACCAACGAAAGCAGACTTGCCTTAGGACCCGGCTTACAGGATGTAACAAAGTTTAATGGGCTTACACTGCGCAGCACAGGTCAATATAAATGGAGCGAANAAATTTCGTTTCAGCCGGGTATCGATTTTAATTATGAGGCCGGTAGCGGTGGCCGGATANAAAGTGGAACGCAAACCATGGGCGATTATGCCGCATTCCTTTCTGCAGAGTGGAAGGTAACGGACTGGTTACAAATTAGGCCGGGAATTCGATCTGTTTATAATTCAGTATATACCGCGCCTCCGGTTATTCCTTCTGTAAATACCAAGATCAGATTGAGTGAAAAACAAGACTTGCGTGTGTCGTACGGCCGTGGTTTCCGTGCACCTTCTTTACGTGAGCTGTATTTTGATTTTTATGACGCAAGCCATTCTATTGAAGGAAATCCAGACCTCGAATCAGAATTATCGCATAGTGTAAATGCATCATTTAGCTGGCGACTGGTTGAACGCGATGGGTTTAAATATACCTCCATACTTGGTGGATTTTACAATTCGGTTGAAAACATGATAGGGTATGGCCAAAAGCCAGGCAATAACCTGGTTACTACCTATCTGAATATTGATCACTATCAAACCAAAGGTTTTACCTGGAACAATACGCTGAAGGGTGATGTGTGGNAGNTGAATGCCGGTTATGCGCTTACCGCGCGATTCAATCAATACAGCGAAAGCTATTCTGATCTGGATGAGTTTCAGTGGTCGCCCGAAATAACTACTTCTGCTTCTTACCGTATTCCACGTGCCGGATTAAAGTTTTCGTTGTACCACAAGTTTACCGGGGTTACACCTTTCTTTGAATTAGTAACGGTGAATGGCGAACAAGTAGCCCGCCTGGCAGAAACCGATTCGTACAATTGGGCCGACATCACCATTCAANAAGATTTTGGAAAAACAATTTCGTTGACAGCCGGAGCCAGAAATCTTNTTGATATCAACAGCATTAACACCACGGCAGTAGCCACAGGTGCACATACAAGTAATGGTGCGCGACCAATCGGCTACGGCCGGTCTTATTTTCTAAGTGTTTCTTATTCTTTAACTAAATAAATTTTAACTAAAATGAGTTCAATTTTTAAAAGTGTATTGAGTGCGCTAGCGATTGGCGGGCTTTTGATTTTTACATCTTGTAAAGAAGACCCCGAACTTCCTGATAATGTTGTTGAATTTCAATCAGGCGAATTGGGTATTACAGAATCCGAGGCTTCGCTGGACATAACCATTACGCTTTCACGCGCAGTTTCTGAGGCTGCTACAATTACAATTAGTGTAGAGGAAAATGACCTTGTTTATGGAACAGATTATACAACTACACCTGAAGCAGTTTCAAACCTGATTACCATTCCGGTACCCGCTGGCAATACAGAGGTAACATTTACAGTAACTAAAGCAGAAACAGCGCTTTTTGATGGCGATGAATCACTCATATTTACAATCATGGATGCTTCCACATCACTTGTTGTGGGTGATGATAAGCAACTTACACTTACTTTCGCGGAGATTGTTGCTGCTTCTGGTTCGATGGAAATAAATGGAGGTGGAGCTACTTATCCTAACAAGGTATTTATTGATCTAAGCGCCAATCGGCAAACTGCTATTGCCAGAACTTCGTGGGACCTTGGTTTTTATACGGGAGATGATTTTCGGGTAATTCTGAATTCATCAAATGGAATGATGGCCTATGCGCTGGATAAAACAGATATGAATGCGGTAACCAATGCAGATACAGCAGTGTTGCGTAACAGGTTATCGCTTGAGGCAGTATTTGCCGGCATAACCTCCACTNCAGTGCCGGATTGGGTACCCAACGCTATTAACTGGATTGATGACCCTACAGGAGATCTGGATAACACAGCCATTTCTGAAATTTCTGCGACTGCCTCTGAAAATAAAGTATATATCGTAAATCGTGGTTCTGGCCCTGGTACGCCCGCTACCGCTTTAGGTTGGAAGAAAATACGCATTGTGCGCAACGGAAATGGATACACGTTGCAGCATGCCGATATAGCCGCTACAACATTTTCAGAAATTCAAATCACCAAGAATGAAACGTATGAATTTCAATATGTAAGTTTTGCAACCGGTGCTGTTTCCGTTGAGCCACCTTCAGATCAATGGGATATTGTCTGGACGGGCTTTACCAATTCTACAAACTTTGGCACAGGTCCAGTACCTTACTATTTTCAGGATGTTATCTTACAGAATCGTGACGATGTACAAACTGTGCAAATTTTAACCAGTACAAAAACATACGAAGCATTTTCTGAAGCAGATCTTGCAGGCCTTGACTTTGGGACACAATCGCAGGTTAAAATTGGATCGGGCTGGCGCTCAGGCGGAGGTCCGGGTGTTTCACCANCTGTACGCACCGATCGGTTTTATGTGATTAAAGATGAAGACGATAATTATTACAAACTGAAATTTACTGCGCTTACAACCGGTGGTGAGCGTGGAAAGCCACAGTTTGAGTTTGCATTGATAAAACAGGGCGAAGATTAAAACTACACGATAACAACGGCTGACCTGCAATTTATTCAGGTCGGCCGTTTTACTTTTTTATGAAAGACCTTAAACTATTCAGAAAAATCGCATTGGCCGAAGGCATCTCTTTTCTGTTGTTGTTATTGATCGCCATGCCGCTTAAATATTATTTCGGAATGCCCCTGGCTGTTAAAGTAGTGGGCTGGGCACATGGTATGTTGTTTATTGCCTACATACTGCTTGTATTTTCGGTTGTAGATATTATGAGGTGGAACTGGTTCAACACCCTGGTGGCGTTGGCCGTTTCCGTGCTTCCCGCAGGAACATTTTGGCTTGATCGATCTTTAAAAAACGTGCACTCGAACTTCAGGAAGAACGTAGTCTTAAATAGCCTTTACTAACTTAAAAGGAAACAACAGAATTCCTTTTATGAGATTGAAAACCACATCGAATGTAAAGCCTATAATTCTGAAGGGAAGTAGAATTAGCCATACAATCGGAAAAAGAAAAAGCATTATCAGCGCAAGCGGCCAGCATAACACTAATAAAATAAACCACAAGGCCATCGATAAGAATATTCTCATTTCTTAAAATCGTTTATGCTACTCCTTATCAAAACCGGGCCAAACATAAAAACACGATTCTTCGGCCATTAACCGGGTAAGCACAAACCAACCTGTGCATATTTGTACACCTTGCCGAACGAATGTGCACATCATTTTTATCAGGCACAATTATTCCCGCCAAGGGTGCAATTTCAACCCGGCTATTGAAAATTCAGACGCGGCTACAATTAACTTTGTTTAGAATAATTCTAAATAATGAGCTGTAATTTTAATATCATAGCCGAGTGCCATCGTGGGTACATTGGCCAATGCACTTGCTGCAACGAGTATAATCTTGCTTTTAATAACCTGCTTATCACCTTTTCGGAAGATCACCTGGCCTGGTTTTTGAGTGGTTACTTCAAAACAGAGACAATCCCGATTTGCACTTTCCTTTGGCCAACGGCCAGGATCGAATTTTTCCGAGTCCGCTCGATAATCTATTTATTACGTTCAATACCAACGAGTTAGATGATATTGAGTTGCTTTACGGACAGCTGCAATTAGTGTGGCAGGCACGCAACATTGTTAATTCAAAAGTTTAAAGCACCCTATTGGGGTATTTTTACAACATTAATTTGGATTAATTCTAAATAGTAGATTCTTTTGTGATCTTTAATTTAGAAGTAATCTCATTTAAAAATTGTATTAACATGAGCTCAATTGCCGAACCAAAAGCCTCCTTGCGTGCCGCATGGAATGAACTAAAAAGACAANAACCTACTCTACGCATTCGCGATTGTGCGCAGGAGCTAGGGGTAAGCGAAGCGGAATTGTTGGCCACTACCGTAGGCGATTATACCATTAAGTTGGAGGGTGACTGGACCAAGCTGGTTGAACGGTTGCCCGATCTGGGTAGGGTCATGTCGCTTACACGAAACGAGGGATGTGTACTGGAACACAAGGGCCCGTTTCAGAAAGTTGAAATTATGGGGCCGCCTGCACACCGCATGGCAACTGTTATTGGCCCGATTGAAACTCGCGTTNTTTTTGCTGCCTGGAAATTTGGTTTTGCTGTGCGCCAGCAAACGCCACATGGGTTGCAGCAAAGCATTCAGATTTTTGATGAGGCCGGAACTGCCGTAACTAAAATATTTTTGCAGGCAGCGGGCCCCGGTAACAAAGCTGGTAGCAATCAGGAAGCATTTGATAAACTGGTGAGCGATTATACCGCAGCAGATCAGTCTTCAGAAATAGCAGTAACGGCTGTTAGAGAAATTCCTACTAAGGCAATTGACCTGGTAGATAAAGCTGCTTTGCTTTCCGAATGGGAAAGCATGAAAGATACACACGATNTTTTTGGGATGTTGCGGAAGCACCAGGTAAACAGGTTGGATGCAGTAGTATTGTCGGAGGGCCGGTTTTCAGAGCGTATTCAANAAACCGCCTTGAAGGATTTGTTAGAAACGGCAGCGAAAGAGCATTTACCCATTATGGTGTTTGCCGGAAGCCGCGGTAACATTCAAATTCACCAGGGTAAAATTCAAACTATACGGGTAATGGATAACTGGTTAAATATTCTCGATCCGGATTTTAATATGCACTTGCGCGAAGACCTGATTGATACAGCCTGGATTGTGAAGAAACCAACAACCGATGGGGTAGTAACCGCTATAGAAGCTTTCGATAAGAATAAGGAAATGATTGTGCAGTTCTTCGGCTTACGCAAACCGGGTATTCCGGAATTGGAGAAGTGGCGTACCCTGGTAGATAGCTTACCGCGCCAATAACCCGGTGCGAGCAAGAAGGTTCTCAAAAATTGAAATATGGGAGTAGGTCATTCCGGCCTTGTGCCGGAATCCCTTTAATACCACCGTATTGCGATCGTGGAATGACGGGCAACTTTTGTGAACCTCACTTTTATTTCAAGTGATTTGATTTATCGGGTTAACCTGCTACTTTCAACGTCATGACGCTAACCCCAAACCGTTACCTTTCCCTCGATGTTTTTCGGGGAATGGACGTTGCCCTCATGATTGTAGTTAACTCATTGGGCAGTACCAACACGTACTCGCCCTTGCTGCATGCCGATTGGCACGGCTTCACGCTTACCGATCTGGTGTTTCCTACCTTTTTATTTGTGGTGGGTAATGCCATGAGCTTTAGCCAGGAAAAATATGAGGCAGCCGGTGAAGGCTCTTTCTTAACCAAGGTACTTAAACGTACCCTGATCATTTTTATTGGGCTACCTGATGTACTGGTTCCCTTTTGTAACGCAAAATGAAACGGGCGAGTGGGTATTTAAACCTTTTGAAACCACCCGTGTATTTGGTGTATTGCAGCGCATTGCCTTGTGCTATGGCATTGCATCTTTGGTTATTCATTATTTCAAAGTAAAAGGGGCCTTGCTATTTAGTGTGCTGGCACTTATTCTTTACCGGGTTATTCTGTTTGAGTTTGGCGATCTTACCCTGGAAGGGAATGCAGGTACCAAACTGGATTTATGGTTATTGGGCCCCAACCATTTATACCATGGCGAAGGGGTAGCCTTCGACCCGGAAGGATTGCTGAGTACATTACCAGCTACCGTAAATGTAATTGCAGGTTACGTAGCCGGAATGTTTTTACAAAGAAACGGAAAGAACTACGAGACCCTTGCCAAGCTGCTCATGGTAGGTGCTGTGCTATTGGTAATGGCTGCATGGTGGGGGCTTATGTTTCCGATCAATAAAAAATTATGGACCAGTACGTATGTGTTGCATACCGTGGGCATCGACCTGATGGTACTGGCCATCCTTGTATTTATAATCGAAATTGCTAAACTGAACAAGTGGACTTATTTCTTCGAGGTTTTTGGTAAGAATACATTGTTTATTTACCTGCTATCCGAAGTGTTTGTGATTATGATGTGGACACTTCGCGTAGGGGATACCAGTTTATACAATTGGATTTATGAGAAAGTCTTTCAATCGTGGGCAGGTGATTATAACGGCTCGGTGTTATTTGCCCTTTGGGTAATGCTTACCTGCTGGGGGTAGGCTATTGGATGGATAAGAAAAAGATTTATGTAAAAGTTTGATAAGTAAATCCTGGCAATTAAAATTCAGGATCTAACCCGAATTTTTCCTGTAGTTTCTTAAGGGATGGATTTTTCTGAACCAGGGCTTCAAATTTTTCCTTGTTTGTGTAGGCCACCCGTTTTGTTTCAAATTGGGTAAAATGATAATCCAGTTGAATCAGGTCGTTGTTCAGGTTATCGCGCAAATAGGTAAGCAGATCGGACTTAATGGTATGCAACAGGGGTTCTTCAACCGGGTTGGTAAGCGTAAGGCTTATTACGTTGTTACTAAACGTGAATGATTGCTTTAACAGATGGTATTCTGCCACCTGGGTTTTCTTCAGCTCTGCAAATTCGCTCCACACCCGGATCAGGTCTGATTCCGTTACCGGCTTGTTTTCTTTTTCAGGTGCCACAACCGGTTCGACTGTTTCTTCTTTTACTTTTCCCTTAAGGAGATTACTGAGATTAATGGTTGTGCGCGGCTTATTGCGCTCGTCAGCGGTTTTGGCTATGGGTTCTTTTACAACCTTGGCAACCAGGTTAACGGTTTCAATCGCTTCCGCGGAAGCAGGTGCCGCATTGGATTCAACGGCAGGGGTTTTCGTTACGGGTTCATTTTTTTTNAATCCCTCCTGAACGGGAGCGGTACCGTTTGCTTTCAGTACGGAATTAACATGCGCCATTTTCATTAGCGCCAGTTCAACCAGCAAGCGTTGATTTTTGCTTCCCTTGTAGTTTAAGTCGCACTGGTTGGCAATATTTAACCACGAAAGCAGCAGCGATGGTGTAGCGGTTGCAGCTTGTTCCAAATATTTNTTACGGGTGCTTTCGGGCACATCCATCAAATCAACGGTGCGTGCATCCTGCGCTACCAGCAAATTGCGAAGGTGTTCGCTTAGTCCAACAATAAAATTATGACCATCAAATCCTTTNTTCAGAATTTCATCGAGTAACAGCAATGGTTGTGCGTGGTTTTCTGAAAGCATTCCATCTACCACTTTAAAGTAATAATCGTGGTCAAGAATGTGCAGGTTATTGAGTACATTCTTAAAGGTTACCTCATTACCCGAAGAGAATGTAACCATCAGGTCGAAGATGGAAAGCGCATCGCGCAAAGCGCCATCGGCCTTTTGGGCAATCAGGTGAAGCGCTTCTTCTTCCACTTTTATTTTNTCACGATCGGCTACTTTCTTTAGCTGCCTCGAAATATCTGAAACCTGAATGCGGTTAAAGTCAAAAATCTGGCATCGCGAAAGGATGGTGGGAATTACTTTGTGCTTTTCGGTTGTAGCCAGGATAAAAATAGCATAGGGTGGTGGCTCTTCCAGGGTTTTTAAAAANGCATTGAATGCCTGCGTGGTGAGCATGTGCACCTCGTCAATAATATACACTTTAAATTTGCCGAACTGTGGTGGGTAGCGCACCTGTTCTGTAAGGTTGCGGATATCATCAACTCCGTTATTTGAGGCCGCATCCAATTCAAAAATATTAAGCGAATTAACTTCGGCCCGTTCTTCAAAGCCGTTGATCATGCGGGCTACAATGCGGGCACAGGTGGTTTTACCGACTCCGCGCGGGCCGCAGAACAACAGGGCTTGTGCCAGTTTGTTGTTATCAATGGCATTTTTGAGGGTAGTGGTTATATGCTCCTGGCCCACCACTTCTTCGAAACCAAGCGGGCGATACTTTCGGGCCGATACCACAAAATTTTCCATCGGGTGCAAGATAGTGCAATTTGAAAATTGAGCAATTTGAAATTTAAAAATCAAATTGTTTCATAAAGACGTCATACGCCTGATAGCCGTTTAAGAGCGTATTATTATCCTGCCATTCAAGTATTTACAATTTCTCCATCAAAATCGCCAGAAAGGTTTTAACGGCATCCACATAATTCCCCACNCGGATATTTTCGTTTTCGGCATGTTGATTATTATCGGCATTTACCGTGGGCACACTTACAGCCGGAATGTTTAATGTGGTAACAAATGGTGAAATGGGAATGGAGCCACCCATCATGCGTATTTTGATTGGTTCTTTCCCGAAAGCCCTTACCATTGCTTTGTTAAGCCANAATGCCTGGTTCGGAGCTAAAAGAAGTTTGAAATGCCGCATATGAAAAATGCGATTGGAAGGAAATAATTTTNNTTCGTGTTGCATTCGCTCGTCTTCCGTGGGCTCGCGATCAATTACATAATAGCCCTGATCCTGGATATGTTTTTTNACCAGCCCCACCAGCCGGTCCGGATCGCTGCCAGGTACTAACCGGATATCTATTTCGGCAGTAGCCGTAGCCGGAATGAGTGTGCGGGCTTCTTTGCCAACAAATAAGGCATCCAGGCCGCGGATGTTGAGGGTTGGATATTGCAGCGACTCCTGAAAATTGTTGCCAATGTTATCGGCTTTGGCAATGCCTAAAAATTTTCTGATCTCGGTTTCATTATCTGGTACTTGCTTCAGAATAGCCTTCTCTTCGTCTGATAAAATTATTCCATCATAATAGGTTGGAATAGTAACCCGCCCGTGGTCATCTTTCATTGATGCCAGTAATTGCGCCAGCCGCAGGGCGGGGTTGGGCGTGTAGTTTCCATAGTTACCACTGTGCACCGGCACGCGCGGACCAAACGTGGTAAGTGTAATTTCACAAATACCGCGCGCGCCAAAACTTAAGGTGGGTTGGTTGCTAACGTGGCGGGGTCCGTCATAAATAATCAGCATGTCGGCTGATAATTCGTTTTTATATTTTACAACAGTCGAAGGCAGATGGGGTGATCCCAACTCTTCTTCAAAGTCCATAATTACTTTCAGATTGTAATTGGGTTGCACGTTCAACCCGTGGGCGGCATCCAGTGCGGCCAGAAAAGCCATGGCCGGCCCTTTGGCATCAGAAGCAGAGCGGGCAAAAATTCGCCAGTCGGGATCAAAGCCTTCGTACAATCGCTCATAGGAAATGATATTCCATTTGTTGGTTGATGCCTCTTTTTCTTTCAATGCAGGTATCCACGGGCTTTCCTGTTGCCATTGTGTGGCATCAACCGGTTGGCCATCAATTTGTATGTATATCAGCACCGTTTTTTTNGCCTGCTTCACTTTGCGTTCGGCCAATAGAAGAGGTACAGTAGGGGTGATTAATCGTTGTGTGGTGAAGCCGCGTTTTGCAAAAGCCTGTTCGCACCAACGTACATTCTTTTCAATGTCCTGCGGAAAGTGTGCATCATTTGGTAAGCTCAACAATTCAGAAAACTCACGAAACGATTGCCGGGCATACTCAGCAGCTACTTTGATTAAGTCTGTATTTTTGGGCGANAAGCCAGCGTACTGATCAAAAGCAGGCAAAGGGTTAGTGTACTTTTCATAGGGAACAGGGGCGGGTTTTATCAATTAGTTCTGAAACAGTTCGGGGTATTTTCGGATAAAGTAAACGGGCGTACAACTCCAGGCGTGGCAATAACTGTTTACCGGATAGAATTTATAAGGCGAAAGTTTTNTCGTTGGCCGGGTCATATACTTCCCAAAAGGTATCGGCCCCTTTATTTACCATACCGCCCCAGTAGTCGGAAACAAGTTGTTTGGCTTCAGTCTTTAATCCACTTTGAATCAATGCCTCAATAAAATAGTGATAGAGATAGGGCGCGCCTGGCTTTACTACGTCAGGCAAAGTCATTACTTGTTTTAATGCCTTTTGCCCTTCGGCTTGCGAAGCTACACCGCTTAGTACCATCCAGGCCTGCGAGGCATAAGACACCTGCCGTTCAACTCCGCTTACAAACACTCCGGCTTTTTTATCATAGAGGTTCTTTCGGGCTGCGGCTGTAAATTTNTTAATGAGGCCGGGTACGTGTTCAAGTTCATTTTCTTTACCCAGCATTTTTGCCAATTCATAGGTTTGCTTCAACGAATAAATAATGATGCCATGAATAGCAGCCTGCCGATCCAGTTTATCATTCCAATCTACAAACAGCCACCACCGGTCTTCGATGGCTTGGGTATGATCAAAAATTCCTTCAGGAGTTAAATAGGTAGTGGCATTTTCAATTTGCTTTTTTGCCAGGGGCCACAGATCAAGCGCAGTTTCTTTATCGTGGGTAGCCACCAGGTAATCTTTTAAAGAAACATTATAGAGTAAGGAATAGTCGAACAGGAAAGGAGCCCCTTCCTGTGCGTGGGGTTCGGGTGTTTCAAACACATTTGAAAATAGAAAGCCGTTTTTATTACTAAGGCCGGCCAGCAGGTAAAGACATCGCCTGGTTAGTTCATGATTTTTAAATGAATAAACATTTGCTAAAGCTTCCAGGTATAAATCTCCGATCCACAACCGTTGGTCGCGCTTGGGCCCGTCTTCATAAACAGTTTGCATACATTCTTTCAATGTGGCCAACCCAATCCGATCTATTTCCCGAATCAGGTTGCTGGTGCCTTCCTTAAGCGGAGCAGGTTGCGTAATGGCAGAGGTTGTTGCTTTGCATGACATGCCGGTTATTGCAAAATCAAAGAAGGGTGAACTACCCAGCAGTTCAAGTTTTACATACCGGAATGCCAGCCGCCTGCTTATCGTCAGCGTAGCGGGCAACTCGGTAATTGTTACGATTTCATCCTGAAGCCATGCGCGACTCAATGTTCCCGGGTAAGGATCGAATGGCGTTACCAGTTCAGAAGGTACTTCGCCAAAGGTTAATTTAAGGCGCAGGGGCGCATCGGATGTTCCCTGAATAGGTTTTAAGGTAAGGCTATAAAATCCGGTAAGATGTTCACCAAAATCCACCACCACACCCGATTGTGTTTTGAAAGACTTTTTATACAATTCGGCTACTGGGCTTTTNGGCTTAACCGCCCACCCCTGAAAGGCGCGGCTATCTTCTTCAATAGTAACCAAACCCACCGGTTGCTTAATGGTTTCAAACAGGGAGGGCTTATTGGCTTCCGCTTTGCTAAGCCACGATGCGCGCTGTGTACTGTAGAAATCCTGACTTTGGATGTTGAGTGCCACCCCAGTNAACAGGGAAAAGGTTAGAAAGTATTTCATATCGGGTATTTGTTTTAAAGATAAGCAGTTTGTGGAAACATCATGAATCCATTTATTGATTCCGTATTTTTGTGCAGGCATGCATTTACCCAGATACTCTGTTATTATTCCGGTTTACAATCGTCCGCACGAAGTGGAGGAATTGCTTGGTAGTCTGACGCAACAAACCTATAAAGATTTTGAGGTATTGTTGATTGAAGATGGTTCTGAACGCACCAGCCGCGAAGTGTATGAACGGTATGCTTCGGTACTTTCAATCACCTACTTTNTTAAGCCCAACAGCGGCNCCGGCCCAAGTCGTAATTTTGGTTTTGAACGGGCACGAGGCGAATACCTGGTGGTGTTTGACAGCGATTGTGTAATTCCGGAAACGTATTTTGAATCGGTTGAAAAATTCATGCACTCGCAGCAGGTAGATGCATGGGGCGGGCCCGATCGGGGCCGAACGGATTTTACTCCCCTGCAACAAGCGATGGCTTACACGATGGCATCCATTTTTACTACCGGTGGCATTCGCGGGNGTAGAGAAAAAGGATTTCAGCCGCGTAGTTTTAATATGGGCATCAGCCGTGCGGTGTTTACCAGCACAAAGGGTTTTGTATTCGATCGGTTTGCAGAGGACATTGAACTGAGCATTCGCATGCGCAAGCAAGGATTTCAGGTTGTGTTGATACCGGATGCATTTGTCTATCACAAACGCAGAGCAACGCTAAAGGAATTTNTTAAACAAGTATCAAACTTTGGTAAGGGACGGGTATTGGTGGGAAGAGCACATCCTGGCGAAATCAAACTTACACATTGGTTCCCGGCTGTTTTCTTGTTGGGGATGTGTGCCTGGCCACTGTTAATTTTGAGTTTCCCGAAGGTGGGTTTAGGTTTATTGTTGATCTACCTCGTGTATTTTTGTTGATTGGAGTACATGCATTTACTACGGTAAAATCAATCGCAGTAGGGATGCGTAGCATTCCTGCTGCCTTTGTTCAACTAACGGGTTATGGTATTGGATTTTGAAGGAGATGTTCAACCGTTGAGTGCATCGATTGCATAAATCAGTTTTTATTTAATCTTTAATTAACCAAAAGCCCTGTCCTATGAAATGGCCAATCGGATTTTATCGAATGGTTGATGTGCTATTCCGGCTCCTCCCCTCAACTTTAAAAAGGAAAATCAGTAAAAATGGTGCATGGTACCTGGTATTAGTTTCGTTTGCTTTCCTGTCATTTACCGATCCTGAACCCAAAGGCGAGTACCTTCAANAAGGACATTACATAGTAGTAGCGGCCTATCGCCTTGGGCAGGAAAAATACATGGAGAATTATGTAAACCAGCTTAATAGTTCCGGCCACCATTCTAAGTTTGGTTACGATGCGGGCCGTAAGTTTTATTACATCTACCTGGATTATTTTACCGACTTTGATGAGTCGATTGCAGAAATGCTGAAAGCCCGCAAAGAAGGTGGCTTTGACCGGGCCTGGGTACGCGTAATGAAAGAAGGTTATGGCCAACCAACCATTACAACGACCGAAACAAAAGTTAATCCTGAACCGAACACCAGTGCATTGGTAATAAACGAGCCCAAGCCGGTAACGGAGGAACCAACCAAGAATGAAGAACCGGTTGTAGAAGAGAAACAACCCGAACCTGAAAAACCGAAGGAAGAGAAACCAACAGGAACCCCTCCACTAAAAAGTGCAAACGTGTTGTTCTATTTATATAATCCAACCAACAGCCAGCCCATAGAAGGCGAGGTTGAATTAGTGGATAGTGACGTTTCCCGCCTGATANAAAAAGTTAAGGCACATGAAGTTGTACCCATGGTTGATCCTAAAAATAAGAGTGGTAAGATTACCCTTATCGCTTCATCATTTGGTTTCCGCAAAGTACAACACGACTTTAACCTGAATACAATCAAACCCGATAGCCTGCCTGAACATATAGAGTGGAAAGATGACAAGTACATTATTCATTTCGACCTGGCCCGCTTGCACCGGGGCGATATTGAGACGCTCTACAATGTTTACTTCTTTAATGATGCAGCCGTTATGTTACCGGAATCAAAGTATGAATTGAATAAGTTGCTGGATTTTATGAACTCAAACGAACGATACAAAATTACGTTGCATGGACATACCAATGGAAATGCACGGGGTAAGATTATTACCGTAGGGCCATCAAAAAATTTCTTTGAGTTAACCAACGATGTAGTGAATGGTTCANGGTTCGGCAAAAGAACTTTCAGAAGCGCGGNNGCCCAGGTAATTAAGGATTGGTTAGTAGCCAATGGTATTTCGGGCAACCGGATGACTATTAAGGCATGGGGCGGTAACCGGATGTTGCACGACAAAAACAGCAACAATGCACGCAGAAATGTGCGGGTTGAAGTGGAAGTGGTAGAGGATTAAATATGTTAATGAACACCGGTGCGCGCACGGGCTTGCTTTTCTGATGCAGGAACCATCACAAAATTTTAATACCCTTACAGATAATTTGCGCTAAACAATTTGGTAATGTCCACGCTTTTTGGAAATTTTCGCGGCCTTTACAACACCCTATGAAGCGGATCATTCGCAGTTTCTCCTTAATCATTAACTATAAAACATTTATTATCACAGCCCTGGCTGTTATTTCAACCTACACCTGTTTTCATTATGGTTTGATTGCCAAATTTCCGGATATGTTGGTGGGGGTGGCCATTGTGTTTCCGGTGGTATTCTCAATTGGCTCGGCTTACACTCGCAGGGAAACTGCACTTCAACGTCTGGCAGATTTTAAAGGACATGCAGTAGCCATTTATTATGCTACCCGCGATTGGCCACCCATTAAGGAAAAAGCATTACCCAATCGCAGCAAACAAATCATTTTTGAAATGATGAAGCTGATGCGCGACATGTTTAAAACCAACCATAGCCCGGAGTGGAAGCAAAATGAGTTGATGATGTACAAACTGTTTTCGCAATTGTCGGAGTTTACCAATGAATTGAGAAAGTATGAGGTACAAAGCAGTGAGATTTCGAGAATAAACCAGTACATCAGCAAAATGATTATTGCGTTCGATAATATGAAGATCATTCACAATTACCGGACACCGGTAACCCTGCGCACGTATAGCAAAGTATTTATTTATGTATTTCCCATTATTTATGGTCCTTACTTTGCAAGCACCGTAGGCGATTATGCCGATTCGCTGGAATACGTGATGCCCGTGTTGTATAGTTTCATATTGGTAAGTCTTGATAATATTCAGGATCATCTCGAAAATCCGTTCGATGATGTAGGCGAAGATGACATAACCATCGATGCGGAGGAAACATCGCAGCTTTTGAACTAGCATATCCGTACCAGCACGGATTTTACAATCATTCCTGTTTTGGGTACAATAGGTAGCGCTAAATTGACTAAATTTTGTGCACCATATTAACACCTTATGCGTTCCTTAATCATTCTACTAGCCCTTGTGGTTACCAGTCAGTTGGTAAACGCACAGGCTGAAGAAATGTGGTTTGCTTTTCCGGTTGTTTCGGCCGAAAGCAAAGGCACCAACAAATACCTGGTAACTATTAATTATGGCTCAGAAGTTGGGCTGAAGAAAGACGGCAATGGCGAAGTGTGGGCTATTCTGCAACAACAGCGCAAAGGAGAGGCTCATTACCTTAACAACATAACTTTTCAGGAAGTGACCACCGGAAAGGCTACCGCCCTGCTCGAAACAAAAGAGCCTGTTTATAAAGGCGACCTGGTATTTGCTCAAATTCCGGTTAACCTGAAGTTCAAAAGCATATACTTCTACCTGGCTTCCTACGGAATATTTTTAACCGATGACACAGGTAAGGCCTACTACACAATCGAAGAGATTCTGAAATCGGACGGATATCGGTTGCGCACAGAAAAATTCATACAGATGCAAATGGCTTTAAATGAAGCCGGGCAGAAACTGAAGGAAACCAACAATGCTAGTCGGGTAAAGGAAGGCCCACAGAAGGGTAAGCTGTTGTACGAAGTATTAGAAAAAGCGGATACCCTTGCGGTTTGGAGCTACCTGTACCATGCCGCATTAACTTACACACAACATGCTGGGCTAACGACACCGTGGGTTAAAAGTTATAGCGACTATGTCCTGGAGGGCGATCAGATTACCGCTACGGAACTGCGCACGTTGTTCGTGGGTGCAACTACTGAANAAAAGGAAACACACTATACCCACTACCAACGAAAAATTACCAGTGAAATGGTAAATGATTGGTATGCCGATGCACAGGATTTGCGCAAAGAAGGGAAATTTGAAGAGGCANAAAAAATATTAGACGCCTGTATTNTTNTGGGAGCAAAGCTGAACGACCCGTACAACGAAGCATTGTATCATTACGAGGTAGCCTTGATTGCAGAAGCACAAAAGCAATTTTCCGAAAGTATTCGATGGTATGAGAAAGCTGCTGAAAAATTTAAGGCAGCTAAAAGCGATTATGGCGAAGGCTTTGCCCGGCATTATGTGGCGGTAGCATATCTGGAAACAGGTCAGACGGCAAAAGCAGAGGAAAACTTTTTGATGGCGAAAGATTTACGTACCAAAGTTNTTTCGACCGAACGTGAATCAAAATCCTACCAAAATGAACTGATCACAACACTGAATGAATTAGCCAGGCTGGAGCGCAATAGANAAAAATTTTACGAAAGCGATAGCCTGGTACGAGCAGGCGCTGGGTATTGTACGCTCGGTTGACAATGCAGATTTAGAGGCTGATGTACTGTGGAGCATGGGGTATATGTATTCGGATGAGATGGACAAACCCACAGATGGAGTAATAAATTATGAGCGGGCTTTCAGGATTTACACCGCCTTGCGCGATACGGCCAGTATGATTGATCTGAAACGGAACATGGCCATTAACTTCAATAAAATTAAAGAAGTAAACAAAGCAAAGGCCGTAATTGCCGAAGCGGTAACCTACGGCCGTGCATGGAATAAGCCACAAAAACTGGCCTATGCATTAGATTATGAAGGCCTGCTTCATTTCAACCTGGGCGAATTTTCAAAATCGATAACAAGCTATACCGAGTCTGAAAAAATTTATACAAGGCTAAAAGATACCGCGCGATTGATAACCACCAAACGAAACATTTATAAAAGTTACCGCGACAGTAAGAATACAAAATCAGCCGTAGCGAAGATTAAGGAAGTGTTTCCGCTGATAAAAGCGGATGATAGCGCTCAGCTTTCAGATGCCTGGTGGGATCTGGCTTACATCCATGGAAAGGATTATGTAAACGATCCACGCAAGGCTATTGAGTATTACAGCGAAGCTGTAAAAATCTACAAGATAAAGGGAGATACAACCAACATGGCCACCGTCTATAATAACATCGCCTATCAATACCGCGATTTGAAAGACTCCGTAAATGCTTACAAGAACCATCAACTTGCGCTAACAATTACAACCGTAAAACACCGGGCCGATGAACAGGCCGATACGCACGACCGGTGGGCGGTAACCTGCAAGTACTTTGGCAACATATCCCAATCTTTGTTTCATTACCGCGAATCGGNNCGGCTATTTAAAATAGCGGGCAACGAACACAAAAGCGCCCATNTGCTGCTCAATGTAGGAAAAGCGTACGCCTCACTCAAGAACTATTCAAAAGCGAACGAATCATTTCTTGAAGCGGTAGCTGCTTTTAGAAAGTTAGGAGATAAGGGGCAGGAAGCGGAATCGCATTGGGAATATGCCTATAACCAGGGCACCTACCTGTTTAATTATAATGAGGCCATTGCGCGCTACCGCACTGCGTACGGTTTGTATATGGAGGCAGCAGATTCTGTAAATGCTTCGGTGATGCTTTCAAACATCGGCCAGAATTACTGGAGCAAGTTAGACTTTGAGAAAGCCATTGAATCGCATCAGGCTGCGATTGCGCTGGCCAGGAAATGCCGTAACCTTACACAAGTGGCCAGTTCATGGTCTAAACTGGCTACGTTATTTACCGAAACCAATAACCCCGTAGCAGCCCAGGAAGCACTGAACAATACCGTAGAGGCGTTGCGGCAATTAAATGATTCTACTCAATTGCCATCGGCTTATCAGGACCTGGCTGCGAGTTATGTGAAAACAAAAGCTTTTCAAACCGCTTTCGATTACTATAACAAAGCCATTGACATTCTTAAAATCAATAAGGATACAATGAATTGGGCGCTGGCAGTTTCAAATCTTGCCAGCGGCTATCAATCCAAAACAGATTTTAAGCAAGCGGAGAAATTGTACTTAGATGTACTGGCACTGCAACGAAAGATCAAAGACAAACCGAACCTGATTTACACGTTAGCCAACCTGGGCACGCTGGCGCAAGCGGGTGATAATAACTATAAAAAGGCAGGTACATATTTCGATGAAGCGGTAAAACTGGCTACCGAGATAAAGGATGATAACATCCTTGCATTTTGTTACCTGCGGTTAAAAGGCCTGAACCGGNCGCAAGGCAAGTTTGTGGTGGCCGAAGATTATATTAAAAAGGCATTAGATATTTATGTAAAAGCGAACCGCAACAAAGATGCTGCCTATACATTGGTTGAAATGGGCAACGATGCCTCTTATGTGTATGGTGACAATGTAAAAGCAGTAAAGTTGCTGGATCAGGCACAGCTTATTTCAGATACATTAAACGATATTACCCTAAAAGCATATTTACTGGAAGTGCGCAGCANNATGTTATGGCCGAGGCAGGTGAGTTTCAAAAGCGTTAGAGCCTGGGGCATCAGAGTTTTGAGTTATATCGCAGCATAAATAATGAATGGGGTTTGGCTGGTGCCTACATTGATTTAGGTAACATTTACAAACAACTGAGCGAATACGACAAGTCGTTGCGCTATCAAATGGCCAGCGATAGTTTATATCAAAAGGTTAATTCGGAATACAATCGCTTGGCACCATTAGCCAACATTGGTACTGTTTACACAGCACAAGGAGATTATAAGAGGGGCTTAACGTATTACCAGAAGTCGTACGAGATAATGAAGAAGGCGGGCGATTACAACGAAAACTTTGGTATTATTCACAGCCTGATTGGTGAATCGTACTTTTACCTGAACGATTTTGTGCAAGCCGATAAGTGGTTGCGTGATGCATTAACCGTTTTTGATAAAGTAGGTGCTCCGCGCCCTAAAACCGAGGCACTGAGCATGATGGGCCGCTTAAAAATTGAAGAGAAANAATTTGCGGAGGCAGCGCGCTTTNTGAATGAAGGGGCTAAAGCGGCAAAAGAAAAATCACTTAAAGTAGATTACCTGGCAAACATCAATTTGTTAGGACAGCTGGAAGTGTTGCAGAAAAACTATAGCAAAGCCCGTCCCATCCTGGAAGAGACCATTAATACCTCGCGCGAGATGAACAAATACAATACGCTGTGGGAAAGTTTGTATTGGTTGGGCATTCTCTACAAGGAGAATAAGCAATTGTCCCAAAGCCGCGATTATCTGAAAGAATCGGTAGCAGTGATTGAAAAGATCCGGAATAAAGTAACAGGCGGTGAGGAGGCACGTAAATTATTTTCCTCTGATAAAAATATTCTAAAAGTTTATGAAGCCCTGGTGGATGTACTGCTGCAATTGGGCGAAACGGAACTGGCCATGAGTTATCTCCAGAAGAACAACGAAGACAACCTGAAAGCCAAGTTTAAAAATCTTGATGTAAAATTTGAAGACAGTAACAAGAGCAAGATTGTAGAACAAGAACGAAATATGAAAGCGAGGCTGGATGGAATTGAATTACAGATTGCCAACGAAAAAGCGTTGCCCAGCGATCAGCAAAACAAAGAACGCATTAAGAACCTGGAAGGAACCAAAACCATTGCAGAAGGCGATTACCTCAAGTTTGTAAATCAGCAGGTAAATGTGCGGCCCGAGCTTACAAAGTATTTTAATAATAGTGTGCAACCGGTGGAGTTCAGGCGCGAGAAGAAAAACATTCCGGAAGACATGGCCTTGTTATCCTACTTGCCGGGCGAGAACCAGCTTTATATTTTTATTGCCACACGCGACACCGTTATTGCTAAAATTGTGAATGTAGGACGCGACCAACTGGGCCGTAATGTAAACGCCATGTTGAATGTAACCCGTAACCAAATGGGCACCTTCACTAAACTGGATCTTACACAGGAGGCCCGGTACCGGCACGAGTTAGTCTATGACCTGAAACAGAAAGACAAAGCCATGGTGCCATTTGAAGAAATGTACCAATATTTAATAGCTCCGGCTGCAGCCGAAATTGCTGATAAAAAGCGGTTAGGAATAATTGCTACCGGGGTGCTGAATTATATTCCATTTCAGATGTTGGGCAAAACGTTAGCCAATGGAGAATTTATTTTGTTGGCCAATCAGTTTGCTGTTTTCTATGTAAGTTCAGTAAATATTTTGCGATTGGCCGATGCCGAGCGAGGCATGAAAATCATTGCCTTTGGAAATCCGGATAAAACATTGCCGAGTACCGAGCGTGAAGTTGCCGAGATAAAGAAATTATATCCTTCTTCTTCGGTTNTTNTGCGCGAGCAGGCTACCGAAGATAAAGTAAAGACAGCCGGTGAAGATTTTACAATCATGCACTTTGCTACGCACGGCAATTTAGATTATGAAGATTTTACCCAATCCTTTTTAACCATGGCAGGCGGTAACGATGCCAACAGCGATGGTAAACTTACACTGGAAGAGTTGTGGGGCATGGATGTGATGAATCACTTAGACATTGTGGTTCTCTCGGCATGTCAAACAGCTGTAACCAAAGGCTCAGCCGAAAGTTCACCAGTTAGCCCGGCCAGTGGTNTTTTACAAAATGGTGTAAAGAGCGTAGTGGCAACTTTATGGAAAGTAGATGATGAGGCTACTGCTTTGTTGATGACGGAGTTTTACAAAAACATGCGCACAATGGCCACGCTGGATGCGCTGCGCGAAGCGCAGGTATCACTCTCCCGCAATCCGAAATACCAACATCCGTACTATTGGGCTGGTGCGATTTTGTTAGGTGACTGGCGATAGTCCACTCCTTACAAAGAAGAATTTGATAGAGGGCTGCAAGAAGTTGCGTATATTTAAAAGCTGGAAGTTTTTAAGACAACTATTGCTGTGATTGATAAAAATTGTCAATCAATTTAAAAATGAAGACAAAAATTTTAAATGTGTTGTTGATACTAACCTCGCTGGTTGGTTACCTGGAGTGGGGCGGAGGCAACCATGCTTTTTTGTTTGAAACGGAATATGATGTGTTGGCGGGAATCTTCACGNGCCCCCAAACGGTACTTCATCCTTTTACGATTATTCCGCTTATGGGTCAAATTCTGCTTTTGATTACTTTGTTTCAGAAGCAGCCCGGAAAAATTCTTATCTATAGTGGTATTGCTTGTATAGGAATTCTGTTAGGGCTAATGTTTNTTATTGGTATATCAGGTATGAATTTTAAAATCCTGATTTCCACGCTACCGTTTTTGATAACCGCTATTTACACGCTCTTGTATTTAAGAAGAAAGCGTTAAACCACTAAGTAGCCAAAGTTTTAAATCCAGAATAGCCTGATGCACAACCCGTACTGGTTCTAAGGCGTGGAGTGTTGCACGCAATACCAAACAGATGTTTGCTATTTCTTTACTTCGCGAATGCTAATACTCAGTTCATTCAGTTGTTCTTGCGAAATAGGGGAAGGCGTATCGATCATCACATCGCGGCCGGCATTGTTTTTNGGAAAAGCAATGAAATCGCGAATGGAATCTGCACCGCCAAACAACGAACATAACCGATCGAAGCCAAAGGCAATGCCACCGTGTGGCGGAGCGCCAAATTCAAAGGCATCCATCAAAAACCCAAATTGTTTCTTTGCTTCTTCATCCGAAAAACCCAGATGGGTAAACATGAGTTGTTGCGTAGCGCGGTCGTGAATCCGGATAGAACCACCGCCCACTTCGGTTCCGTTAATCACCATGTCGTACGCATTGGCACGAACGGCCCCGGGGTTTGAATCTAACAACTGAATGTCTTGTGGCTTGGGCGATGTAAACGGATGGTGCATGGCATGCCACCGGTTGGTTTCTTCATTCCACTCCAACAATGGAAAGTCAATTACCCACAAGGCGGCAAATTTATTTTTATCGCGCAAGCCAAGCGCATCGCCCATTTTTAATCGCAATTCATTCAATGCCTTTTGTGTCTTGGCTGTTTCTCCGGAAAGGATCAGCAACAAATCGCCTGGTTGGGCATTGAATCTTTCAGCCCACTTTTTTAAATCATCAGCCGAATAAAATTTATCGACCGATGATTTGAATGTACCATCGGCTTTGCACTGTACATACACCAATCCTTTGGCACCAATCTGCGGGCGTTTTACAAATTCCGTAAGTTCATCCAATTGTTTGCGGGTGTATTCTGCACAGCCACGGGCACAGATTCCAACAACCACNTCAGCACCATCAAACACCTGAAAACCTTTACCCTGCGCCAGGTCATTCAGTTCAACAAACTTCATTTCAAAGCGTGTGTCTGGTTTATCCGAGCCATAATATTTCATAGCATCGGCATAACTCATGTGTGGAACAGCAGGTAAGTCAATGCCTTTAACGGTTTTGAAAAGATGCCGTACCAACCCTTCGAATGTATTCAGAATATCTTCCTGGGTAATGAAAGCCATCTCGCAGTCGATTTGCGTAAACTCCGGTTGGCGATCGGCACGCAAATCTTCATCGCGAAAACATTTTACAATCTGGTAGTACCGGTCAAAACCTGAAACCATCAGCAACTGCTTAAACGTTTGGGGCGATTGCGGTAAGGCATAAAACTCACCGGGGTTCATGCGCGAAGGCACCACGAAATCGCGCGCGCCTTCGGGTGTGGATTTGATTAACACCGGGGTTTCAACTTCGATAAAGTTTAAACTATCTAAATAGATGCGGGTTTGCTGTGCCATTTTATGGCGCAACTGCAAACTTTCGCGAACGGTATTTCTGCGTAAATCTAAGTACCGATACTTCATACGCAGGTCATCGCCACCATCGGTATTGTCTTCGATGGTAAACGGNGGAGTTTTTGATGTGTTGAGTACTTCAATAGCACTAACTTTTACTTCGATATCGCCTGTAGGCATTTTATCGTTTTTGGACAGGCGCTCCACTACTGTGCCTTGTACCTTCAACACATATTCGCGGCCAAGCCCGCGGGCAACTGCCAGCGTGGAGGCATCGGTTTTACCTTCTTCCAGCAAGAGTTGGGTAATGCCATACCGATCGCGCAAATCGATCCACAGTAAGCTGCCCTTATCGCGGGTTCGTTGCACCCAGCCGGTTAGGGTAACCGTTTTATTTACATCATTCAGGCGCAACTCTCCACAGGTATGCGATCGTAACATGGTAAAATCCTTAAATTTGGGTGCGCAAATTAATAAAGGTTGATCGTTATATAGAGCGGGTAAAACCTTTTTCGTTATAAAAATGACTATGAAGAAAATCCTTGTTTTCCTGTCAGTTGTTAGCCTGTTTGGCTTTACGCCCGATAAGTTGATTAAAACCAAAGTAGCCGAGGGTATTACTATTTCGTTGCCTCCGGAGCTTTCGCCTATGACTCCGGATGACATTGTGCAGCGATATCCTTCTGTGCGTGCACCGCTGGCAGCCTATACTGATTTGAACCGTACCCTTGATTTTAGTGTAAATGTTTCAGCTACCCAATGGCCCGATGCTAACCTGGAAATGGCACAGAAATTTTTAAAGCCAGTATTCATAGTTTTTATGATCGGGTGGATATGATAGACGAGGGGGTTCATGAAGTACACAAAAGAAATTGATTTTTCTGGAGTTTGAATCGCGTGTAAACGGAAACAAAATGACGCTGGGTGAACAGCAGCCTGTATTTCGTTACACCTACATCCAATATTTGGTAGAGCCCGGCCGTACACTGGTATTCTCTTTTAACTGTCCCAAATCATCGAAAGAGGATTGGCAGAAAACCGTACGGACCATGATGAAGACAATAAGGATTAAGTAAGCACTTCGCGGGAATGGATTTTTATACCGATGATTACTTCATGCGCGAGGCTCTTAAAGAAGCAAAAAGCTTTGGAATCGGGCGAAGTGCCCGTGGGTGCGGTAGTAGTTTGTAACAATAAAATAATTGCCCGCGCCCATAACCAAACCGAGCAACTTACCGATTCAACGGCTCATGCGGAGATGTTGGCGATAACAGCCGCCACCAATTACCTGGGTTCAAAATACCTGAGTGAGTGTACACTTTATGTTACGCTGGAGCCCTGCGTAATGTGTGCCGGGCCTTGCACTGGGCGCAATTGCAACAACTGGTGTTTGGTGCCAGCGATGTACAACGGGGTTACTCGTTGATTGCTTCACCACTTTTGCATCCGCGCACGCTTGTAAAAACCGGAATTGGAGAGCAGGAGAGCAAAGCCATGCTTCAAGAGTTTTTAAGCGATTGCGGGATTAGCCTGAGCAATAAAAAAGGCTACCACGGGTAGCCTTTGGTTTACAGATAAAGCCTATTTCAGGCTTCTTTTGCCTTTTTTGTTTTTGTGGCCTTTTCTTCCACTTTTTACCGTTTTTGTGCTCACCTAGAATAATTACATCCTTGGTAGTTTCGTATTGCTTGGCGGCCTGCATCATGGCCACATAGCTATCGCGGATTAAAATTGTGCCGGTTTTTGCACCCTTGTTGCGTACTTCCAGCCAAAAACCATCTTTTTTCTTCTTAGGTAATACAGGAGGTCTGCCCATGATTTATTGTGTTTTATTGATTTTTAAGCCAAATGGCCTACTTTATTAACCGCTGAAACCTGCTTTTGGTTCAACTGGCCGCGAAGATACCAAATTTGGTCTTAATATCCGCCTCAAACCTTAAAGCAGATAGGCTGGCAGCGGCACTCCGGCTTTCAAAGCAGGGTCTGCAACGGGTGTTTTTCGCTCCATTTTCAAAGGTTGAACTCCCGCCCAAATGTCCAGGTTATAATCTTCTTCATCATCCTTGGGAGGCCCCACGCGTACCTTGGCCGAAGCTTCTTTTATTTCAAAACCCAAAACCATGGTAGCCTTCCATTCCCCCTCATTGGGTTTGCGCACATCGGCCCACCGNCCGGGGCACATTTTATTGGTAAACACTTCCAAAACGGTATATAATTCTTCCTTGTCGGAAATCAACTCGGGTTCGCTGAATAAAACAACCGAGCGATAATTGACGGAGTGATGAAACGCAGAACGGGCCAGCACCATACCATCTAACAGTGTGGTACTGATGCAAACCGGTAATTTTTTCTGTTGTAGTTCGCGCATGTAAAAACTACCTACCGAGCCGTGTATGTAAATTTTGTTTCCGATACGGCAAAATCCGGTTGGGATTTGAAACGGCTGCCCATCCAGCACAAAAGCAATGGTGCATACCAATGCTTCATCTAAAATTGCGTACACCGCTTCTGTTTCATAAACTCCACGCTTAGGCAAACGTGTAATTTTTGTTTTGTTGGTGATAGGAAAGGTGCTCATAGTACGAGTTACTTGATCTTCAAAACAATCTTACCAAACTGGTTGGCAGTTTTCATTCTCTCAAATGCCTGGTTAATTTGTTCGAGAGGATACACTTGATCGATAACCGGTTTCAGGTTTCTGCTTTCCAGCAAATCCAGCATCGACAAAAATTCATCGCGTGTGCCCATGGTAGTACCCTGAATGGAAATTTGTTTCCAATACAACAAGCGCGTGGGTATATCAGGAATGTTGCCCGCAGTGCGACCAAAAATAGCGATGCGACCACCGGGCATCATCAGGTCGAACAATTTTGAAAAGTGTGGTCCNCCGGCACTATCAATTACAATATCAAAACCTCCGGCTTCTTTTAGTGCCTGCTGTGCCCATTCCGGATCGGTGTAATTAAACCCCTGAATGGCACCCAAGGCTTTAGCTTTCTCAATTTTTTCGTTAGAACTTGATGTAACATATACGCGTGCCTGGTACGCTACTGCAAATTGCATGGCCCATAGTGCTGCGCCACCTCCAATACCGGTAATCAAAACTTTTTCTTTCGCCCGCAGGCGGGCTTTCGAAAACAATGCGCGGTATGCGGTTAATCCCGCTAATGGAACAGCAGCCGATTCTTCCAGGCTTAAATGATCAGGCTTTTCAAAAATCTGTTTTTTGGTGATGCACACATAGTCGCTAAATGTTCCGGCATCGGGGTATCCCAAAATTTTGAAATTATCGCCCTGCACAATGGGATTATTGCCCCANAANAGACTGGGGTTGATAATAACCTCCGCACCAACTAACAGGGGATCTGCCTCTTCGCCTACATCTTCAATTACACCACAACCATCAGAGCCTAAAACAACCGGTTGTTGCGGAACAGAATCTTGTTGAATCCATAAATCGCGGTGATTGAGTGCGGCATAATGCAAGCGAATCAACACCTGGTCTTTTACCGGCTTTGGTTTNTTNATTTCACGAATTTCCAAAGGCAAATTTTGCCCGGTAAAAAANGCCGCTCTCATCGTAATTTATTTGACGATGTGGTTCCAGTTGTATTTATCGGGNGCTGCACCACTGCGTATATCTTGTAGATTTTTCTTAACGGTTAATTGAAAGCCATTGTCTTTAACTTCAGGAAGATGGTAGTCGGTTCCTTGAATATTGATGGTAGCAATAGGAGATACCACCGCAGCTGTACCGGCACCAAAGGCTTCGGTTATTGTTTTTTGCTGAAATGCTTTTTCAATTTCAGCAATGCTGATTTTTCTTTCTTCAACTGTAACACCCATGTCTTTGGCTAAGGTAATAATGGTATTGCGGGTAACGCCATCCAAAATAGAAGATGATAGGGCAGGCGTAACTAATTTATTGTCGATTACAAACATGATGTTCATCGCCCCGGACTCATCAATGTATTTATGTTCTTTGGCATCGGTCCAGATTACCTGGTCAAAGCCCTGTTCGCGTGCTTGCTGGGTTGGATAAAACGCCCCGCCATAATTGCCGGCACATTTTGCAAAACCAGTTCCACCTTCAGCGGCCCGCACATACTCCAGTTCAACTTTTAGTCGCACCGGTTTGCTAAAGTACGGCCCCACCGGGCTGGTTAAAATCACAAACAAATACTGATCGGAAACTTTAACACCCAGTTTGGCTTCGGATGCAAAAACTACCGGCCGTAGGTATAACGAGCTTCCGCTGTCTTTCGGAATCCACGCAGCATCGGTTGTTACAATTGCTTCCAGGCCTGCTGTAAACAATTCTTTGCTGATGGCCGGCATGCACATGCGGGCCAGCGATTTGTTTAAGCGCTGGTGGTGCCGATCCACCCGAAAAATATTAATGGCACCATCGTTCATGTAAAACGCCTTCATACCTTCGAATACAGCCTGGCCATAATGGAGCGAAAGCATGGCGGGGCTCATCATCAAATCACCGTAAGGAATAATCTGTGGATCTTGCCAGGCACCCTTATCGTATTTGGCTACCAGCATGTGATCGGAAAGGTAATTACCAAACCCAAGGTTACTGAAGTCAACCGTGCTTAAACGCGACTGCGTAGTTTTCTTTACGGATATGGAAGCGGTACTAATCATAGGTGTTCAAATTTTATCAGTAAAGATATTATTTAATGCGAAAGTATAACAATGCGGTTGGTCGGTTAGTCGAGTAGCCTGCGGTGATAATTCACCTGCCCCAGATGATATCCTAAGTGAACGGCTAAATGTACCAGAAAATATTCTGTGGAGGTCTTTTCTTTCAGAACTAATAACGGGTATTCTTCGGTTAANTTTTTTTCATTCAGGCTGGGTAAAATTTGTTGAACCATGTTGATGGTAGCTTCAATTTTAGANATCAGTTCAGAACGCGGAATATTTTTNAGTGCAAATTCTGCATCACGGTCGCGCACATAACCGGTATTTCCAAGGGTGGCGCCAATGTAGGTATTGAGGTTGCCCACCAGGTGCAGGCAAAGGTTGCCGGCTGTGTTGGCAATGTTTTTATCTACTTTCCAGATGTTGGCTTCGTGCTGGTAAAGTTCAAGCTCTGCTTTTAACTTCTGAAGATCGCGTGTGATGAGTGTTGCAAGCGTTTGGGTTATCATAGCTTAATGATTTCTTGCCAGGTTATGGCTGTGTTTCTATGTGTAGATACGAAATTTCATCACACATAGAAACACACCATGAATAACCTTTAAATTATTTTCCTTCTTTCAGTTTTTTCACCTCAGCCTCGTACTGTGGTAAAAACTGCTTTTGATTTTCGGGTAAATTTTTCAGGGCAAGCTCCCAGTGTTTAATGGCGTTCTTTTTATTGCCAACTGCAGCGTAGCCACGTGCCAGCCCTACGTTGGGTGTAAATTTATCTTGTGGATTTCTTTGCGCGTTAAACTTAAATACCTCCATTGCTTTTTCATTTTGTCCGCTGTTCAGCAATGTTCTGCCATACATATGAATATTCTGTACAGTTGCACCGGGNTCTTTAATCGCTTTGTCCATTTGCGCGGTTGCTTCGGTTGTTTTACCCATGGCCTGGTATAGCAGTGCCCGTGTTTGCCAGGTGTTAAAATTTTCAACACCAATAAACGGATTGCTTACAGATTGATCTACCCAGGTTAAGGCTTCTTGCAGGTTGATTTTGTTTTGGGCGCAAAACTGTGCAGCGGTTAACCAGTTCTCTTGTTTAAAACCAACAGAACTTCGCAGGTCCTCGCGCATTTTAGAAACGTAAACTTCGTTGATGTTGGCAACTTCTATTGTAAACGGAATCCTTTTCTTTTCCCAGTGCAGGTATGCTTTGGCGGAGGAAGGCAAACGATCATCAAATCCAAACGTGAGCCATTCTTTGTGCGGAGCTTCCTGAGGTGTTACGTCCACCCGCAATGCGTCTTCGTTAGGATCGTAAAAATAGCTTCCCCAACTGGATGAATTTTTAGAGAATATCCATGTGTAAGGGCCTTCTTTCGCAACAGCCAGAAACAAACCATACGTGCCGGCTTTCAATTCTTTGCCTTCAATCTTTACATCGTGCGAAACGGTGAACACAGTATTTTCATTTGCACCTGCCCGCCAGGGTGCGGCTTTGGAGGTACCAAATCCCTGATCGATAAAACCGAAATGTGCCACTTCGCCCCAGATTTTTCCGGTGCGATCTTCACCATTCGGGCCATGTACATCCGGACTGCTATAAGCAATTGAAATTTCCACGGGCCCGATAAACTGCGTTACCTTCGCTTTTTGATTGGCGCCACTGGGCGGAGTGGTGAGTTGCTGGGCAGCGGAAGAAATACTCCATACCAGTAAACAAACCGTAATTATTTTTTGCATAGTGTATTGGGTTTAAACAAATGCTTATACGAGTTATTTAGTTCAATGGGGTATCCGAAACTGAACAATTATCTTAAATTTTCTTTATAAGGCCGGGCGGAATCAATAAACGGATGGAGCCAGGATTGATTTTAATTGTAAACTGACTTTCAGGTTGCATCGCTTCGCCATCTATGTGATAGGCGATGGGGCGAGAAAATCTTAACCCGATTTCTCTGCCTTTTATAACTTTAACAAAGTTGGATTGCCCCAGGGTACCGGTAAACATGCTATAGGCAAAGGCAGGTGCTTTAATAAAGGGCACTTTCTTTACAAGGCTGATGTCCAGTTCACCATCACATACGGAGGCATAAGGTGCAATGCGGGCATTGTTACCAAACTGCGATGAATTGGCAAGGGCTATCACAAACGTATTTTCATAAATAGAATTGCCATCTATCTTTATTTCACCGCCAAATTCTGCATACTTCATAAACTCCTGTATAACCAACCGGGTGTAATTGGCCAGCCCGCGTTTACCATTCTTACCAAATAACCCGGCAATGTGGCCATCAAAGCCAATACCCGAAACATTGATAGAGAGATGATTATTGACGGTGAACGAATCCATCGCAATTACATGTGAAGAAGTAATGTATTGTAAACATTTTTTAAGATTGAGCGGAATGCCGAGGTGGCGCGCAAGTCCATTGCCCGAACCTTTTGGAATAATACCCATAATCTGTTGGGTGTTTACCACACCCTGGGCAACTTCGTTTACGGTACCATCGCCACCCATAGCAAAAACTACTTCAAATTTTTTNTCTTGCGATGCCTGCGATGCCAGCCGGGTAGCATGCCCACGGTCTTTCGTAAATTCAAGATGGGCCTCCAGGCCTGCTTCTTCACAAGAAGAAAGCAATCGACCTTCCACCGATGGGTTGTAACCAGTACCTGAATATTTGTTAATGATGAATAATACCTTCTTGTTTCCGGTAGGCGAAGTCATAAACAAAGGTAACTTTACGTTTATGGATTTTAAGCCGCGAAAAATAAAATTTAAAGCTTGGGATAAGGAAAACAGGTTGCTGATGCGGCTGAATAGCATCGACTGCAGTAAAGGTGAGTTGGTGAAGCGTGATCATATTCTGCTGCAGTTTACCGGCTTACACGATTGCGCAGGTGAAGAAATTTATGAAATGGATGTGCTCCTGCTTTCGCTGGAAAAATTTGTGGTTTTCTGGAATGAAACCACGGGCAGTTGGCAGATAACACCCNTGGCAAATCTAAAAGACCCACGCCCATTCCTGTCGGATTTGGCAACGAAGATGAAACGCTTTGGTAGTTATTACCAGTTGGAACCTGGTACCATTTTGAAGTAAGGCTATTTGGGTAGTTTACTTTCGATGTATTGCACGGCTTGCCCGATGGTTTGCATCTTTTCGGCATCGTCATCGGGAATTTTGATATCGAATGTTTGCTCAAACTCCATTACCAATTCGGCATAATCCAATGAATCGATACCCAAATCTTTTACAAAGCTGGCTTCAGGGGTAATTTCAGAATCGGGGATACCTAATTTTTCTTTCAGAATGGCGTGTACCTTTTTNTGAACGTCTGGCATAAAGGCTGTTTATAGAACCAAAGCTAAGCAAACTTTTAGATATTTAAGCACTTGATGGGCAGTTGGGTATTGGTAGTTCGGTACTTAAAACCTTAACAAAAACTCTGTTCCTTTGCCCAATTCTGATTTTACGGTAATGTTGCCTTCGTGCTGCCGCATGATTTGTTTGGATAAACTTAAACCAATGCCCGAGCCGGTTTTTTTGGTAGAGTAGAAGGGGATAAAGATTTTNTCCACAGCTTCGCTGTCAATACCCGAGCCATTATCTTTTACCGAGATAATTGTGCGNGCCTTTTCACTGGTATAGCCGGTAAGTTCAATTTGCCGGGTAGGTTGTTCATCAAATGCCTGGATGGCATTTTTAATCAGGTTAATGATTACCTGTTCAATCATCGTTTTGTCTGCTAACACNAAAAGATTTTCAGGAGTAACAGAAACGGAAATAGTGATTTGGTTGTCGGCCAGTTCTTTNTTGTGAAGTTGCGCCAGTTCGTCCAATAATTCTTTTACGTTTACTTCTGCCAGTTTGGGCTTGGGAATGTGGGTGAGGTTACGAAACTCTTTTACAAATTTAATAAGCCCTGCGCTCCGTTTGCTGATGGTTTGCAAGGACAGGTACATATCTTCCAGCTCTTCTTTTTCNAGTTCTGAATCTGCAGGCCTGTCGATGCGGTGTTTCAGATCTTCTTCCACAATACCGGCCAAAGACGAAATGGGTGTAACCGAATTCATAATTTCGTGGGTAAGCACACGCACCAGGTTTTGCCAGGCTTCCATTTCTTTTTCTTCCAGTTCGCTCTGAATGTTGTTCATCGAAATGAGTTTCACTTCCTCATCGCGCAAAGTAAGTTCAATCGCAAACACCGATAGCTGGATGGTTTCATCTCCAAACTTTAACTGCAGCAACTCGCGGCCACCGGTTTTTAGTTTTAAAAANGTATCTACCAGCGATTCGCTCACTATCTTTAAGTCTTCCAGATGATCGGCTTTGTTAATGCGCAACAATCGTTTGGCAGCACTGTTCATAATCTGAATGGAACCATCGCGCTTAAAGGTGAGCAAGCCAATGCCCACGTGTTGTACAATATTTTTGAAAAACTGGTATTCTGAATCTTTTTCTTTGCGTGCCTGTTTCAGTTTGGCTAATGCATCGTTTAGTTCGCCCTGCAATTTTTGAACGGTATCGGAATTGGTATCGGATTTAAAGGTTTGTGTGATTTCATCAAACCGAATGGAATCAAAAATAGAACCCAGGGGTACATCGTGTCCCTCCACTTCTTTCAAAAGTAATTTTACCTGAAAGATAATGGCCCCCAGCAAGGCCAATATCAGGAGGTAACTCCGGTTATCAGCCGAAACTNNAAAAGCAAACACCACGATGGTGGCTACCAATATTGTAATACGGGTAACGAGTGGTGAGTGCTTCTTAGAGTCCATACTTTTCCATTCTACGGTACAGCGAGGCGCGTGTCAGGCCTAATTCTTCCGCAGCTTTAGAAATGTTTCCGTTGTGGAGTTGAATTGCTTTTACAACGGCAGCCTTTTCTACTTCGTCCAGGTTTAGTGTATCGGAGGCGATATCATTGGCACTTTTCCGACTAAAAAGAAAATCACTTTCCTGAAGGGTTGACGAATCTGCCATAATAAGGGCACGCTCAATGGCATGTTGTAATTCGCGCACATTACCGGGCCAGGGATATTTTTTCAATTTGTTCATGGCATCGGCAGCAATGGTGTGTACTTCCTTGCGATACTTTTTAGCGTAATAATTCAGAAAATGATTAGCCAGTAACGGAATATCATCGATGCGATCGCTCAATGGTGGAATGGTAATTTCAACTGTATTGATTCTGTATAACAAATCCTGCCGGAATTTTCCTTCCTGCACCATTTGATGCAAAGGCATATTGGTGGCGCAGATCAACCGGATATCTACCTCAATTGGTTGGTTGCTACCCACCCGGGTAATCTGCCGCGATTGCAAAGCACTGAGTAATTTGCTTTGCAATGCCATGCTCAGGTTACCGATCTCATCCAGAAACAAGGTTCCTCCATTGGCTAATTCAAATCGCCCGGGGCGGTCTTCACGCGCATCGGTAAAAGCCCCTTTCTTATGACCAAACAATTCGCTTTCAAACAAGGTCTCCGTAATTGCACCCATGTCCACCGCTACAAACGAATTGTCTTTACGCATGGATTTCTGATGTATAGCACGGGCCACCAATTCTTTTCCGGTTCCGTTTTCGCCTAATATCAACACGTTGGCATCGGTCTTGGCTACTTTATCAATCAGACCAAACACCTCTTTTAATGCATTGCTTTGGCCAATAATATCCCTGAAAGGCTGGCTGATTTGTTCTTCCAGCATCTGCTTGGCTTTGCGCAACTTATCAACCTCGTTATAAGATTTCTTTAACTTGATGGCAGTAGAAATTGTAGCTACCAGTTTTTCGTTTTGCCAGGGTTTAAGAATAAAATCGGTAGCGCCTTCCTTTAAGGCACGCACGGCCATCTCCACATCGCCAAAAGCGGTAATCATGATAACTACGGCATTGGGGTCTCGCTCTTTAATTTGTTTAAGCCACTCGAAGCCTTCTTTACCGCTGGTGGTATCCTTGCTGAAATTCATATCCAGCAGAATCACATCATAGGTATCGTTGTTTAACAGGAAGGGTATTTTGTTCGGATTTTTCAATGATTACCTGGTGATTGGATTTTTAAGCAGCATTTTGGCTGCCAGTAAAACATCCTCATCGTCATCAATCATCAGGATTTTGCCTTCGTTCACAGTATATTAGGTTTAAATGTGTATTCAGTAAAGGAAAAATTATGCCAGTGCATTTTTAGTGCGAAATACAGGTTTTAATAGTTCGGTTTGTGCTTAGGCGTACAAATATGTTCAAAAATGAACACAGATAAAACCTAGTCGAGCGTGTATTTATAAAGGGTGGCTTCTTTATTAATTGATATGGTAATCAACCGTTCATCGGTAATAATAGCCTGTACACTGTTGGCCGGAATAGGATGTGCGCGCCATTGCGAGGTAAGCAGGTTGAAATATTTTAGGTTGTTATCCTGAACGAAATACATTTCATCGCCAAAGAAATAGAAACCCTTTAGCTCCGGAACTTCAATCCGTTCAATAAGTTGCCCCAGCTGATTGAGGATAAGTATACCTGTGTTTTTGTCCAACAAGAAAATGAGATTCAGGTACTCGCGCAGGTAAATAAAATCTGCTTTATCGGAAACTTCCACGGGCAGGTTAAACTCCTGTACAACCCGGTTGGTGGTAGGTTGTACTTTTTTNAGCGACCAATCCGCCTGATCCAGGATCCACAAGCGATTATCGTGTGTTGGGCAAACCAGTCGGGGCTCAATGGCCCAGGCAGCATCTAAATAATGGGTGGTTTTACTTTCAAGATGGCGATCTAAAAANTTGTATTGCTGGCGGGTGCGATCATAAACAAAAATGGTTGGTTGAAACCAGGGCTCTATTAAGGTATAGGGTTGCTTTTTAGAGGTTGCAATTTTTTTNCCATCGGGGTTGTACTTTGTAATGCGACCCGGTTTTTCAATAAACAAAAANTTACCGAGGCGATCTACCATAATCAGTTCTGTCTTTTTAGCCTTCCACGATTTTAGTTTGACGAAATCTTTNTGTGGGTGAGCAATAAAAGGGGCAAACAGAAAAACAATTAATAGTATTCGCGTCATTACTGAGGTTCAAATTTTTTAAGTGTACCGTTACACCATCATACTCGGCATAGGTATCAAAATGCACCCACTCGCCCAGGTTTATATACCGACTTGTGTCACTCACCTTCAGATCGAGCGGTAAGTGCCGATGCCCAAAAATATAAAAATCATGATGTGTAGTTTGTTCCACTTCTTTACAATAGGTAAGCAGAAACTCCTGCTCTTCACTTACAAACGTTTCTCCTTTTTTGTTATTGCTGATCCGGCTCTGCCGGCTCCAGTAGTTGGCAATACCAATACCTGCATTGGGATGGATGCGTGCAAACAGCCATTGGCAAATTTTACTATCAAAGAATTTCTTCAGGATTTTATAGCTCGCATCACCGGGCCCNAGGCCATCGCCATGCCCAATCAGAAATGTATGGGTATTGATTTGCAGTTCAATCGGCTTGCGATAGATGGTTACGCCCAATTCTTTNTTGAAGTAGTCAAACATCCACATGTCGTGGTTGCCGGTAAANAAGTAAACGGGAATTCCTGCATCACCCAACGCGGCAAGTTTACCCTGTAAACGAACAAATCCTTTAGGAATAGCATGTTTATATTCAAACCAGAAGTCAAAGATGTCGCCCATCAGGTAGATGGCCGCTGCATCGTGTTCAATCTGCGAAAGCCAGGTAACAATTCTTTTNTCTCGGGCCATGCTACTGGCCGCATCGGGCACACCCAGATGGAAATCAGATGCAAAGTAGATTTTTCTTCCCGGTGAAAGGATAATGGTTTGTGCCATAGGTGCAAATAACGACAAAACCACATCAATGAAAAAAGAGGCTGTCTCAAAAGTCGCGTTCTGTTATCGCGATCCCGCGTTAGGCGGGGTTATTCCAGATTAAACTGGACTTTTGAGTCAGCCTCTTTAGGAGACTAAAAACTATTTCACTTCAGGGGCAACTTCCGTTTTAGGCTCTTCTACCGCATTCTCTTTNTTCTCAGTAGCTGTGCCATTGGTAAATTTCTCGTACGTAGTTTGGTGGGCAAATGGCCTTTTGCCTATTAGGCGTTCCAGATCCGATTGAAAGAGGATTTCTTTCTCGAGTAATTCTTTGGCAATTATTTCGAGATGTTCGCGATGCTCGGTAAGCAGGCGTTTGGTTCTTTCAAAAGCTTCGTCAATTATCTTCTTTACCTCCCGATCAATCTTTTCGGCTGTAGCTTCTGAATAGGGTTTGTTAAAAGTATAATCCGATTGTTTCGAATCGTAGAATGAAATATTTCCAATTTCCTTATTCATACCATACACGGTAACCATGCTGTAGGCCATTTTGGTAATGCGCTCCAGGTCGCTGAGGGCACCAGTCGAAATTTTTCCGAACACAATTTCTTCTGCGGCCCGGCCGCCAAAGGTCATACACATTTCGTCTGTCAGTTGTTCGGTTTGATAGAGGAATTGTTCTTTAGGAAGATATTGCGCATAACCCAACGCGGCTACACCGCGTGGAACAATGCTTACTTTTACCAATGGGTCGGCATGCTCCAGAAACCATCCGGCCACGGCATGGCCGGCTTCATGATAAGCCACAATGCGTTTTTCTTCGGGTGAAATAATTTTGGTTTTCTTTTCAAGTCCACCGATCACCCGGTCAATCGCATCCTGAAAATCCTGCATGTCAACCTCCGCTTTATCTCTGCGGGCAGCAATCAGGGCGGCTTCGTTACACACGTTGGCAATTTCTGCTCCGGCAAAACCGGGCGTTTGGGCTGCCAGTTTCTTTACATCAATATCTTTTGAAAGCTTGATGGGTTTCAGGTGTACTTTAAAGATTTGTTCCCGCCCTGCAATATCGGGCTTGTCGATACTGATTTGACGATCGAAACGCCCCGGACGCAACAGGGCAGAGTCTAACACATCGGGCCGGTTGGTGGCTGCAAGAATAATTACACCACTATCGGTAGCAAAACCATCCATTTCAACCAGCAGCGAGTTGAGTGTATTTTCACGTTCGTCATTGGCACCGGGCATCTGGCCTCTTCCACGCGAACGGCCAATGGCATCAATCTCATCAATGAATACAATACAAGGTGCTTTTTCTTTCGCTTGCTTAAACAAATCGCGCACGCGGGCAGCACCTACTCCCACAAACATTTCTACAAAATCCGATCCCGATAAAGAGAAGAAGGGAACACCGGCTTCACCGGCCACTGCTTTGGCAAGCAACGTTTTTCCGGTTCCCGGAGGGCCCACCAGCAAGGCTCCTTTTGGAATTTTACCACCCAACTTGGTAAACTTTTGTGGTGATTTGAGGAAGTCAACAATTTCTTTCACCTCTTCTTTGGCTTCTTCCAGTCCGGCTACATCGGCAAAGGTTACGCGTACTTTATTCTCTGCATCGAACAAGGCTGCTTTTGATTTTCCAATGTTGAAGATCTGCCCACCGGGNCCGCCACCGCCTGTCATTCTGCGCATCAACATCCAGAAGCCCAGTACTAACAATACCAGAAATCCGATGTTGAATAAGAATGAAGTATAATCCTGCCGTTCTTCTACTTTAAGATCCACCTGATCAGCCCGAGGTACATCTTTNTTAAGTCGTTCGTATTTCTCGATAAACTTATCAATGGATCCTACTTTCATTTTGTAATGTGGACCACCGGGNCGAACGCCCCATGGGCTGGATTTTTCTATTTCCTGCTTGTACTTGGCATTTTGAAGTGCACTTTCTTTCAGGGTTATTTCTATAATCCAGATATTATCGCTCTTGATTTGAACAAGTTTACGAATGCTGCCATCGGCTACCATATCTTCAAAACGGCTTTCGGTTATTTCAACCAGTTCTCCTGATTTGTTGAAGTAACTGATACCCAGTACTACGGCTACCAACGATAAAATAATCCACATTTGGTAGTTGGGCCGGGGTCCCTTGGGCGATACGTTTTTATCTCTTTCCTTGTCCATTCTTTATTTGAAAATTACTTTATGAATAACGTCTTTAGTATGAATTAGTTCGCTTAGTCTTCAAACTCGGTTATCTCGGCATCGCCCCACAATTTTTCGAGGCTGTAAAATTCCCTGCGGTCTTTTCGAAACACATGACAAACCACACTGATATAGTCGAGAATCATCCATTCTTTATTGTTTTTGCCTTCCACGTGCCAGGGTCTTTCTTTCATTGTTTTGTACACTTCATCATCAATGGAATCGGCAATGGCTTCCAGTTGCTTATCGTTGTTTCCAGAGCAAATCACAAAAAAATCGGCCACCGCATTCTTTACTTTGCGCAAGTCCATCACGATCACATCAGAGGCTTTCTTTTCCTGCATCCCTTTCACGATTGCATCGCTGAGTTTTTCGGAATCAACCCGCTTCTTTTTTAGGCATTAACTATCTTGGATTTTTTAATCAGTACAATCTGCAAAGCTAACCAAAATTACCTTGTATAAAATCCCTGCCAGAACACTTTTCATGGGCAAAAACCTGGTTTTTGTGCCAGATTGTCATTCTACCAATTCTCTGGCGATGGATATGGCACAGCGCACTTCCAGTATGGAAGGAACGGTAGTAATTACCGATAACCAATATAGCGGACGCGGCCAGCGCGGCAATCTGTGGATTTCGGAGCCTGAAAAAATCTCACCTTTTCTGTTTTACTAAAACCAAACGTACGGCCCGATCAGCAGTTTATTCTAACCCAACTGATTGCCCTGGGCGTGGCCGATTATGTAAAAACCAAGACCCCGATGTAAAAATCAAATGGCCGAATGATATTCTGGTGAATGAAAAAAGGTATGCGGTATTTTGATTGAAAGCTCATTGGCGGGGGCAATGGTTCAGTTTGTAATTGTGGGCATTGGGTTAAACATTAACCAAACCGTATTTCGAAATCCACGGGCTACTTCATTAAAACTGGAAACCGGAAAGGAGTATAACCTGAATCAGGAGTTGAATGCATTACTTCAGTTGCTGGAAGCCCGTTATTTGCGATTTCGGGAGGGCAACCTGGCTGCGATTCGGGAAGACTATCACCTGCAGTTGTATCGGGTGGGGGAACGCCACCTGTTTGCAGCCGGCCGCACTCGGTTTTATGGTACAATAGAAGCGGTTGATGAATTGGGCCGGTTGCAGGTTCTTACGGATGAGGGTATCCGGAAGTTTGATCTGAAAGAGATTTCGTTTGCCGATTGGACTTAAATTATTTTACAACCGTTTACCCGGTTAGTTAATCGTGCTTCCTGCTACTTTTCTATTTTTGAGCGTTTACAAACCATGATCACAACAAAGTCAGTTTCATACACCTACCCATCAGCCAGTGAAATAGTGTTTCCGGATCTTTCCATTCCTGCTGCGGGGCAGTTTTTACTCTTGGGCGAATCAGGCAGTGGTAAAACAACCTTGCTGCACTTGTTGGGCGGACTTTTGAAATTACAGCGCGGTACTATTGATGTGAACGGAACCGCATTATCTGGTTTGAATGAAGCGCAGCTCGATCGGTTTCGGGGAAGAAATTACGGATTTATATTTCAACGTAACCATTTGCTGGCGGTGCTTTCGGTAGAGCAAAACTTATTGATGGCCCCGTACCTGGCTGGTCTTAAGCAAGACCTTAACCGGGTAGATGAAGTACTGACACAACTGGGTATGGCCGATCAGAAGAAAAAAGAATTAGTGAATTAAGTTTAGGCCAGGCACAACGTGTTGCCATTGCCCGGCTATTTTAAATAAACCATCGGTGATCATAGCCGATGAACCAACTTCTGCCTTAGATGATAAAAACTGCAGCCGTGTAGCTGCATTACTAACTTCGGTAGCAGAACAAAACCGCTACGTTAATTATAGCCACGCACGACCATCGGTTGAAGGATACGATTAAAAATGTAATTCAATTGTAATGAATTTACTTATTCTCATTACGAGTTACCTGCGCGCTCGACCGCTTAATACGTTGCTTAACATAGTATTGCTTTCGCTGGGTATTGCCATGATTACAATTTTGTTGTTGTTTAATAAACAAATGCAGGAAAAAATAGCAGATACTACCAAAGGTATTGACCTGGTGGTAGGTGCTAAAGGCAGCCCGTTACAATTGATTCTTTGCAATGTGTTTCACATAGATTTCCCCACCGGAAACATTACGCTTATTGATGCCGACCGGCTGGCAAAACACCGTTTGGTAAAACATGCCATACCACTGGCATTGGGTGATAGTTATCAAAACTACCGCATCGTAGGTACGATTCCTGCTTACGCAGAATTGTACAAAGCTGAACTTGCTTCAGGTGATTGGTGGAACAATGAAATGGAAGTTACAATAGGTGCTGCTGTTGCGCAACACCTTAAACTGAAAGTAGGCGATACGTTTACCAGTGCGCATGGCTTAAGCGATGGCGGGCATGCGCATGAAGCACACCCCTTTGTAGTGAAAGGCATTTTGAAACCCACGCATACCGTATTGGATAATCTTATCCTTACCCAGGTGGCCAGTATTTGGATGGTGCATGAACATACCGATGCAGAAGCACCGGTGTCCAGGCCAGATTCAACCACCGCATCGGTACTGGTGCCTTCTGTAATGGCAACGGATTCTACAAAAGAGATTACTTCGTTGTTGATCAAATACAGAAACCCGATTGCTGCAATACAACTACCGCGTTACATCAACAGCCAAACTAACATGCAGGCCGCGTCACCCTCATTTGAGGCTGCGCGGTTGTTTTCAATTTTAGGGGTGGGTATTGAAGCGATGACCGGCTTTGCTTATGTACTCATTTTCATTTCGGCCCTTAGTATTTTTATTGCACTTTACAATTCTTTGAAAGAGCGCAAGTACGATCTGGCCATTATGCGATCGATGGGTGCCGGCCGGACGAAGTTGGTATGGGCCACACAATTAGAAGGAGTATGGCTAACCTTATGGGGTAGTGTGCTGGGCATTGTTCTGGGCCATGCGGTGTTATTTTTGTTTGCGCAATGGATAACTGAAAGTGAAACAGCCGGAATAAATGGGATGACTTTCTACAGCGAAGAACTGTATTTACTTATAGGAAGTGTATTGCTTGGTATGATCTGTTCGTTGATTCCGTCTCTTCAGGCATACCGTACCGATATACATAAAGTACTGGCCGGGAACTGATTTGTGTTAGAATGCGTATTTGGTTAAGATTGTAGATAAGAAGATACAATGATTGTTGCATATCAAAGGATGACAGAGCGGATTTAATAATTACCAAAGAAATATGAAGAAATTATTGATAGAAGCCATCTCAAAAATACACTTAAGGATGAATGTCATGCCGGATTTATTCCGGCATCCCAACCTTTCTGCACAGATTCCGAGATCGCGGAACGCTGTCCGCGATGACAAAGTATTTTTGAGATGGCTTCTAATACTTTTGATAACCTGGCCAATGGTTGGATTCTCTCAAACCGATGGCTGGGTAGCCTTTGCANAAACCAAATTCGATGCGAAGTACAATGAGAAAGCCGGAGAGTATNTTTTGTTTCCAACATTTTCAGCCGACCTCAAAGCACTTGTAGGAAAGCAGATTGAACTGGAAGGTTATTACCTGCCTATTGATGTGGACGATAATGCCTATATTATTTTATCCAAGTTTCCTTACAGCCAATGTNTTTTCTGCGGAGGTGCCGGCCCGGAATCTATTGCCGAGGTATATTTCAAAACTAAAACTCCTGCGTTTGAAGCGGATGAGTTTATCCGTATCAAAGGCAAGCTTAAGTTGAACGATTCTGATCTGGAGCACGGCAATTTTATTGTGGAAGAAGCTGTGTTGGTAAAATAAACCCGAGGGTCTTTAAAGAAATAAAATTAGCCGGAAGTAAAATTTCCGGCTAACTAGTTTTGAAAAAGACCTTTTCTATCAATTTACATTTAACGTAAAAGTAAGATCAACATCACTCTCGCCCATTGTGGCGGTAGAGGTGGCTGATTTCAAATCGGGTTGGTGTTTTAGAATAACGCGAAACGTNCCGGAGGCACTCACATCTGTGGTAGTCCACGTTGTACTTAGCCCTACGGGTAGTCCATTTGCATCTGTATCATTATAGTTAACGGCATCGCTGCGATTGTCTATGTTTCCATCACCAGCCGGATCGGAAAAAGTCTGGTTGGTCCAGGCAAAGAAGAACAGGTGTTCATCACTTTCTTCTTCCACTTCTTCGGTTATGTTATAGGCCGGATCAGCAGGATTTGCCAGGCCATTAATCAATTCGAGCGTAAGCGTGTAGGTTGTATTTTTNGCCAGGTTAATCGGTCCATCTACAATAAGGTCTTGAATGCCTTCTCCGTCAGGGTCGGTTGCGGTAACGGTGACTGGACTGCCNCCGGGTGGCGTAAAGGTTAATGTTACTTGCGTAATCAACTCGGGCGTATCTTCCCGGTGGGGNTCATCGTTTTCGCAACCCGATAAAAACAATGCAATAAAAAATGTGAAAGAAGCTGTAATAATCTGAATGGGTCTTGTAATAGTCATAATGTTAAAAATTTTAAAAAGTACATTTTAAGGATAGTAGAAAATTGGAACCAAGGTCGTTGGCATAATACCGGAAGCGGTTCGTGTATTCGCGGTAGGTGGTGTTCAATAAATTTTCAGCTACCAGCCTGATATCGTATTGAGTTTTTTCATTCTTTAGGGTAACCCCGGTGGCCACATTAATAAGGGCGTACGCGTGCGGTGCATCCATGAAATCAAAATTGGCGGTAGTTCCCTGAAGCGGATCGGTATTATGATCAATGGCTTCAAANAACTCGCGCACGGTAATGGTACGGGGTACACGGTGTTGTTGATCTACCACCTTTAGCCGGGATTCAGCAAANAAGTTTTTGACTTTNTTAGGCGTTGGCCGGTCATAACGCAAGGTTAGTTCGTACCGATTGGGTGGAATAAATACCAGGTAATCATGCTGCTTCATATCCGCAGCCCAAAGCAACGTGGCCTTGGGGTGTAGGCTCCAATGCGTATTTACATTCCAGCTTGCGGCTACATCGGCTCCTGTAAACAAAGCATTGGTTTGTGTGTAACGGAAGTACGGATAAACGCCACGTACATTTTGAGTAACCCCGGTGGGTTTCTGGTATATGTAATTGAAAATGTAATTTGCATAAGCTGATAAATCCAGCTGCAGGTTGGCCCATGCCCGAGTATAAGATGTAACCCACTTCACTGCTTGTTCATTGTGGTACGTTACGTTTTCAATATTCATTACCTCATTGGTTGAGTCGTTCAGCAACAGGCCATATTCAATAGCAGCAGCACTTTGGTGAGTGCCCAGGCTGTACAACTCAGCCACATGAGGTGGGCGCCATGCACTGCTTAGGCTGGTACTTATTTTCTGATTGCCTTGTAGCTGCCGCGAGGCACCCAGGGTAGCACTTAGATTACTAAATGATAATTGCGATTGGTATAGTGTATTTTTAAAATCGTAGCCACTCACCTGGTAATACCGGTAATCGTAACGGATGCCGGCATCAACCGAAAATTTACCAATACTGAATTTTGAAATACCAAATGCGCCNCCTGATAAATTGACGAAGTTGGGTATAAAAGGAATTCGCTGCGTACCGGGAATATTCTTGTTATCCTGATACATACCCGTTAGCCCAACCGAGTAGGTTCGTTTAGCTGAGGCTTTGGTTTCAAATTCTGTTTCGAGGGCATGCGTGTTAAGTTGCAAATTGATGGCCGGTACTTTTGAGAGCCCACCCATGCGAATGTCATACTCTCTTCGGTTATTGTTTTGAAAACCATATTGAATTTTCCAGGTACCGGATGCTGCAGGCAGGNNCTCGCTATTGATTTTTAACAAGTTGTGGCTAACCGTTTGGCGGGGTTCGCCAATGGAATAACTAAACTCAGAAGTATAAAGCGGTGGTACCCGTTCGAATGCACTCAATAAATCTTCCAGGTTGCTGATGGCGGTACCCTTCAGGATTCCGATTTCAGATTGAAACCGGCTGAAATAAATTTCAAAACAATTTTCCTCATTATGATAGCCAATGGCCCCTGAAAANTTCATTTCCTGAATACCCGTATTGGTAAGGTTATAATCAGGAGTATGAAAATCACCAGCACGTTTTAGGGTGCCTTGTGTTCGCCAACCCCAACCTTTATGGTTGTTAATACCTCCTTCCAATACTCCTGAAATTGTACCCGATCTTCCATTGCTTTGCAGGATTGCATTTACCGAGCCACCCAGGCCGGGGCTTTCGGGCAGAGGCGCAGGGTTTACAATAATAACGCCACCCAATGCATCGGTTCCGTACTTAATAGCTGATGCATCTTTTATCACCACAATGTTTGAAGCCATCAGGGGNTCAATTTCAGGTGCATGCTCGGCACCCCACTGCTGGCCTTCCTGCCGGATACCGTAATTTAAAATGAGAATGCGCTGACTGTGCACGCCATGAATTACAGGCTTAAAAATACCCGGACCTGCCTGAATGGTATTCACTCCGGCTAATTCTTTTACGGACTCGCCCAGTGTTTTTCCTGCAGTAGCGGCCAATTGCTTTTCAGTTAAAGCCGCAAAGTTGTAGGCGTGTTCAATACCCTGAAGCTGATCGGCTACAATTACTTCCTGCAACTGGGTGATGTCCGGATACAGCGTGTAGGTTTGTTGTAAATTTTGCGTTAATGAAACTGTAATAGTTTTGGTATGGTAGCCTACAAACTGAATGGTAAGGGTAAACTCTCCACGGCAAAGGTTTTTAAAATTGAATTTGCCTTCCTGATCGGCCACAGCAAAAGTTTTTTCATTTAGTTTAAGCGTGGCACCCGTTAATGGCTCACCGGTATCAGAAACTACCAACCCGGAATACTGAATGGTGCAAGGTTGGGCAGCAACCCCACCAATAGTAAACAACATGGCCACAATTATTGAACGTATCTTCACAAACTGAATTTTACACGGTTATAGAAACAGTAATCCACATCAAACGCGGTGTGGAAATTTTGCTCATCGCAGGAGGTGATGAGTTCGGTAAAATCAGGAGCGGGGTGGTGCGCGACCGGAGGTGTAAAGTGTAACCGCTTCCTTACTGGTAGAAAGAACTCCGGTTACTGTATAATTGGTGTATTGTGTGGGTGTGGATAATACTTCGGGTAGCAGGGCCAGCAAGGCAGGCAGGGAATGATCGCAAAGTGTACAATTATCAATTTCTACAATGTGTGTGGTATGCTCACATCCTCCGGCACGTTCCTGATGAAATAGCGTAATGTGGCAGGGGTCTTGTTCCTGTTCCTGGGTATGTGCAATGGTTTGTGAATGACCGGCAATTAGTCTGTGAAGCGCTTCGAATGAAACCGAACCCAACAGGTAGGCCATTGCCACAATCAGGGCAAGGCAAACGCGGCTGGCGCGTGCAACGATGTGGATGGTTTTATTCCTGATCATAAATATTGAGCGAACGTACAAAGGAATACAGGTTTATGCAACCACTTTACGACAACCCTGCCTATCATTATTACGAGTGGTTATTCAACAGATTAAGCAGGATGAACCCAAAATCCGTCAGGTAAGTTCCGCCCGGTGTTTTTGTAAATTAAAACCGCATGTGTTGAATGCGGATGGCGTTTAATATAGCCAGCAAAGCCACGCCCACATCGGCAAACACAGCTTCCCACAGGGTGGCAAGCCCACCGGCTCCCAGCAGCAATACAATAGCCTTTACACCAAAGGCGAGTGTAATATTTTGCCAAACCAGTTGCCTGGTNTTNTTACCGATATGAATAGCCGTAGCAATTTTAGAAGGCTTATCATCCTGAATTACCACATCGGCTGTTTCAATGGTGGCATCGCTTCCTAATCCACCCATGGCTATGCCCACATCGCTAAGGGCTATTACGGGGGCATCGTTTACACCATCGCCCACAAAGGCAACGCGTTCGTTTTGGTTTTTGATTTCCTTCAGCTTGTTCACTTTGTCTTCCGGAAGCAAATCTCCAAAGGCGGTGTCTATGCCAAGTTTATCGGCCAGNTTTTTTACAAGGATATGCTGATCACCACTTAAAATGGTAGTTTTAATATTCATGCGATGCAGTTCCTGAATGGCTTCTGCTGCATCGGCTTTAATTTCATCTGCAATAATTATGTAGCCGGCAAATTTTTTATCGTAGGCAATAGCAATTACCGTATCGGAAATTCCGGAAAGGTTTTCATGATGTTCTATCGCAAACTTATCCATCAACCGAAAATTACCTACCAGCAACTCTTTATTGTTTACCAGCCCTTTTAATCCGTGGCCNGGAATTTCTTCTACCTGTTGAAATGAAAGGGTGTGATTTAACTCACCCACATAGCGATGAATTGCGGTGGCGATGGGATGTGTACTTTTGCTTTCCAGCACATTCACCAGGTTTAATATTTCAGTTTTATCAAATTCAGGATTGATTTTAACCACCTGCACCTGAAAGACACCTTGTGTAAGTGTTCCGGTTTTATCTAACACAACATGGCGAATGCCGGCCATTACATCCAGAAAGTTGCCCCCTTTAAAGAGAATACCGTTACGCGAAGCAGCCCCGATACCACCAAAATAACCCAGCGGGATAGAAATTACCAATGCACACGGGCAGGATATAACCAGGAATATTAACGCCCGGTAAAGCCATTCATGAAAGATATATTCGGAAACAATAAAATAGGGAGCTACACAAATTAGAATTGCCAATAAGGCAACGGTGGGTGTGTAGTACCGTGCAAACTTGCGAATAAATAATTCTGTTTTAGCTTTNTGTGTGGCTGCGTGTTGCACCAGGTTAAGAATTCTTGAAAGTTTACTGTCTTGAAAAGCGGTAGTTACTTTGATCAACGCTACAGTGTTCAGATTAATCATACCGGCCAGTACGGTTTCGCCTTTTCGTTTNTTGTCGGGTTTGCTTTCGCCTGTTAAGGCTGCGGTGTTAAAGGAAGCAACCTCCGACAGAAGTTCACCATCCAAACCAAGTTTTTCGCCAGGCTTTAATTCAATGATTGATCCGATTTTAACGTTTGCAGCTTTTATTAGTTGAGGCTGGTTGTTTTCAATAACGGTTACTTGTTCGGGCCGTTGATCAAGTAATTTATTGATGTTGAACTTTGCTTTTCGAACGGCCAGTGTCTGGAAGATTTCGCCCACGGCATAAAACAACATAACGGCCACCCCTTCGGGAAATTCGCCAATGGCAAAGGCCCCTATGGTGGCGATGGTCATTAATAAAAACTCTGTAAAAATTTCTCCTTTGCGAAGGGTGTTGAAGGCGTCTCTCCATACCGGCCAGGCTACCGGCAGGTACGCGGCACCATACCAGCATACCCGCAGCCAACCGGTAAAAAATGCAGGCTTTAAATAATAGTCGAATACAAGAGCGCAGGCGAGTAACAAAAAACTAAGGCCGGCCGGAATAAATAATTTCAGCGTACTTTTCTGGTGGTTGTGATCATGGGTGTGTTCGCTTACTTTTTCATCCACAGTACAACACGATGCGTGATCATGTTGGTCGTGTGTTTGGTCATGATCGTGTAGTGTGTTTGACATGTATCAGGTTGCGTCAAATTTCGTACAAATTGAATTCAATTCTTAATGAAATATTCATTTAACCTGAATAAATCACCGGATGGTCCATCGCAACCCCACCTGCATTTTGGCACCTTGCAGTTGGGCGTAATTGTAGGTTGTGTCGAACGTGTAGCCGTTGGGGTTTGTGTCAGATCGCGGATTTCCATTTTCTTCAAAATATTTTCCACCGGGCCGATCGAACGGATCATCGGGATGAAGCAACGGATTNTTNGGAATGAAGTTGAGAAAGTTCTTTACACCGGCATACACTTCCCAATTATCAAATGTTTTAGTTATCTGAATATTCAACAACCCAAACCAGGGCGACATCGCTGCGCGAAAATCATTTCTCACCACCGGCAAATGCATAGGGCCATACACGCGCCCGGTTAAATCGAATGTAGTGGTTAGTTTAGGGGCGGTGTAACTTATTGTAAACGTGCCCGAAAATTTGGGTGCCTGAATCTGGGGTACTTTAGTTTTGTTTGCTTCAGTACCTTGTACCTGAAACACATCCATCCAGGTAATACCTGATATTACTTTGAGGCTGTTGGCAAAAGCCATATCTGTATTTACCGTTAACCCACGCGAGATGGCGTAACCATCTAAATTGTCGTAAATGATTTTATCCGGATCCGTAAGAAAGTCGGCCACAATTTTATTGGTGAAGTAGGTGTAAAACAAACTCACATCAAAGTTTATAAAGCCTTCATTCAAAATGATGTTGCGCGCGTAATTGAGGTTTGCATTCCACGATTGTTCGGGATTCAGGCTGTTCTGTATCTCCACATAACGCGAGCCTGTGAGTGCGGCATGTTCCTCTGTAAATAAATTTACTACCCGGTATCCGTTGCCTCCGGTTAACCGGATGGTATGGTTGGCGTTGGGCGAAAACTTTAAACTGAGGCGTGGGGTAAAAATATGACCGTGTACATTGTGCCGATCGTAGCGCAAGCCGGCCAATGTGGTGAAAGAAGAAGTAATTTCGATTTCATCCTGAACAAAAATACCCGGAAGGAAAGTTATGTCAGGTTTATTAATTCCGGGCCCGTTTGCTGTGCCCACGGTATTGTCGTCATAATGAATGAATCGCAATGGAATGCCGGCAAGCAAATCATGACGGCCTAAATTTTTAGTAAACCGGAATTGTGTAAAGGCAACGTGTTGCTGCGCGTAGTAGGGNGTTGTACCGTAATACGAATCTTGTAAATGGTAGTTGTATGAGTAATCAATAAAAGCAGGTGTTTGCGATTGTAATTGGTAATTTCCGATTACCTCGGCCCGGTTGGTATAAATCGATTCGCCATAAATTTGGTTGCTGCCTCTGTGTTGATGGGTCCATTGTAATTCGCCACCCCACCGGTTTTCGTGCACGTAGCGTGCAGCTACCGAAAAGTTTTTACCCGATGGCCGGTAAAAACTCCATTTATTAAAGAGTGAAACTCTGTTTTGAAGTGTAACATCCGTAAAATTATCGTGGTTAATGTCGCGCTTCTGGTTGTAAGTAAAATAGTTTATTCCAAGTAGGGTAGAAGACTTACGTGCTTTTAAGCCAACGGCTATGTCAAGATTGTATTCGCCTACCGTTGTAGCAAACAGATCGGTTTTAAGTTTGGGAACGGAGCCTGGTTCTTTGGTAATGATATTGATAACACCGCCAACCGCTTCAGATCCATACAGCGTGGATGCCGGACCTTTTATAATTTCCATGCGCTTTACTAAGCTATTGGGGATACCGGCCAGGCCATATACCGTTGCCAGGCTGCTTACAATCGGCATTCCATCAATCAGAATCATGGTATAAGGGCCTTCTAATCCATTAATATGAATGTCACCTGTGTTGCAAACATTACAATTAATCTGAGGCTGCACACCATTCACCAGCGAAAGTGCTTCGAAAATATTCGGTGTGGGATTTTTGATAAAGAATGAGGGTGCAAATACTTCTATCGGAATGGGTGAATTCATTTTAGTAACCTCTTTCATAGTGCCGGTTACTACTACGGCTTCCAGTTCAGCAATATCTTCGGTAAGTTCTATGTGCAGGTGAGTATTCAGGTCGGTGATTTCTTTACGCAATGTTTTGTAACCAATGCCTGAAATCAGGAGCACGATTTTTTGNTTCGGCACTTGTTCTAAAACAAACGCTCCGTGCTCGTTTGTGCTTGTGCCGATGGTAGTACCTTCCATCTGAATGTGGGCAAAGGGTACGGGCTCGCCCTGGCTGGTAACAACCCCTTTNATCTGGATGGTCTGCCCAAATCCCGCCAGGGCGGTAAGTACAATTTGTAATGTATAAACCAGTTTCATTTTTAGACCCACAAACTTAATTAATTAGAACATTATAAAAAATATTTAGATAAGTCTAAAAATAGAGATTAAATAAACCTTCGAAATAGGCAGAAAACGAAGATTTCTTCGGTGTACCCGGAAGTAGATAGGCTATAGTGGTTTCCTTAAAGAAGCGCCTTTGGATTTACAAGCGTAACAGGCTTGCCGGTTTGATAATAGGAAATAATGTTTTCAGCAGCCAACCGGGCCATACCCGTGCGGGCCTCCCGTGTGGCAGAACCAATGTGTGGAAGCACAGCCACATTGGGCATTTGAAGCAGGGGGTTGTTGGCCTGCATCGGTTCGGGGTTGGTTACATCCAAACCGGCACCCCAGATAGTTCCATTTTGCAAGACNNTTCAATCAGATCGGTTTCGTTGTGTACACCACCCCGCGCAGTATTGATAAACACCGCAGTGTGTTTCATTTTGGAAAACACGTGCTTGTTGAATAAACCGGTTGTTTCTGGTGTAAGTGCGCTGTGTACTGAAAGTATATCGCTTTCGCGGAGGAGTGTATCGAAATCAACATACCGGGCATTCGTTTCTCTTTCGGCTTCCAGGTTTCGGTTGCGATTGTGATAAATCACATTCATACCATAAGCACCTTTGCACCGCTGGGCCATAATGCTGCCAATTCTTCCCAACCCAAAAATACCAAGCGTTTTACCGGTTAGTTCAAAGCCCAGGTTTTTAAGNGGCTCAAATTGTTTCCACTCCCCNCGTAAAATCAATTTGTGATTGTAAAACATCTTTCGCGAAACATTGATCATTAATCCAAAAGCCACATCGGCCGTAGCTTCGCTCAACACATCGGGTGTATTGCAAACCGGAATTTTGAATTCGGTAGCGGCAGCCACATCGATGTTATCAAACCCTACGGCAAACTGCGAAACAATTTCAAGGTGTTTGCAGGTTTCAAAGAACGAACGATCAAGTTTATTGGAGCCTAATGAAAGCAGCGCATCAACTTTAAGTGCATGCTCCATCAGTTCATCTTTTGTCATTACCTGGTCTCCTTTCCAAACCGAAACGGTAAATCCTGCCTGCTTCAGCAGGTCTTCGGCTACGGAAGGAATAACGCGTGCTATCAGAACTTTCTTTGACACTATTGGGCCAATTTGGTTATGGTTTCCAGTTTACTTCTTAAACGTGTCATGGCAGCCAGATATTTNTGTTCCCACATTTTTAAGTTAGCTGTAGATTTATTGGCTACTTCATACTGGAAGCCGGGTAAAATAGCTGAAGCATAACCACTGTACGGATCGGGTGATGCGTACAAGGATTTATACCAGTTGCCAAACGGCATGCCTTCCGGGTCAATCCACTGGCGCTCCAGTAACAATAACTCCGCATTGATGGTTTTAAGTTTAGCGGCATTGGCATTTTTCAAAGCGGTTTCGCAATCCTCTCCGATTTTCTTTAACTCATCGGAGGCTTTCAGTAAAGTTTCAAATGAAAATTTATTCTCTGATTTGTCATAGGCATTAATTGCTTTTTGAATGCCCTCAAAGTGCATACGTAAATCTGCTCCATACCGGCTTACGTTATAAGGAAGTACATCTGCATTTGCCAACCGCAACGCAGCAATACCAAATACACGTTCCACCAACGGCCCCATGGAAAAGGTAGGATCTGAAAAATGTTCGTAGAAATAGAATGTGTCGTGGTTGGAGTGGTACATGGTTGGGCCACCGGTGCCACCACTCCACGAGGGAATACCCACATGGGTGTAAAATGCAATGTGATCAGAACCACCGCCTAAGTTGCCGATGGGTGGGTTTGGATTTTGTTTGCGCCAATGGTCGTAAACACTTTTTGCAGAATCAGGATAAGGAATAACTTTTGTGGATTCGATAAACAGGGCTTTCAACGAAGGGCTGGAGGCACCTCCAAAATTTCTTCCGCTTACGGCACCATCTGCATTAAAATAGGCTACCCCCTTAGTATTCAGTTCATCGCGAAATTGTTCTACCCATTCGGTTGAACCAATTACACCCTGCTCTTCGGCATCCCAGTGTGCAATTTTTATGGTGCGTTTTGGTTTGTACCCGGCCTGTGAAAGTTTGCCCAACGATTCGCTCAATGAAAGCAACATGGCGGTGCCGCTATTGGGGTCGGTAGCCCCGTGGCCCCACGCATCGTAATGCGAGCCGGCAATAATCCATTCGTTGGGCGATTCGGAACCAACCAGCGTGCCTACCACATTATACACGCGTTGAATTTTTCTTTCCTGTTGTACACTTACGCGCACTTTTAATTCCGATCCGCCTTCCAATCGATAAGTATAGGGTAAACCACCTTGCCAACCGGCCGGAACCACCTTGCCTTTCATGCGTGCAAAAATTTCTTTAGCCGAACCGTAAGGGAGTGGCAGCACCGGAATGGCATGCATACCGCTTACTTCTTCTGGTTTNTTACGTACCACTTTCTTTTTGCCATCAAGTGGTAAGGCAGGTTCAAAGGGAGTAAGCGGATCGCCCGTCCAGTCGGCAGTAAGCAACGAACCACGTTGAATGCTGCTTTCGTTCGAGTAAGGCCCGTTCGGGTAAACCAACCCTTTGGTGTAGCCGCTATCTTCCGGATCGGTAAAGATGATTAGCCCGGCTGCTCCATAGGCTTGTGCATACTTGGCTTTGTAACCGCGAAAGTTTCCGCCATAGCGTGCAAGCACTATCTTCCCCTTTACAGAAACTCCCAGGGCTTCCAGTTTTTGAAAATCTTCTCTGCGGCCATAGTTGGCATACACTACTTCGGCTGTAACATCGCCCGAGCCGGAATAGGCATTGAAACCCACCGGTAAATTGGGGTTGGTGGTATAAGGATCTTCGTGATGAATGTACTCTTTATTATTGAGCGGAATGCGAATGGGTTCCACTACTTCGGCATAGGCGGTGCCGGGCATTACCGGTAAATAAATATCGTAGGGAAAAATTTCTACTTGAAACCCTGCCTTGCGCATGACTTCGGCCATGTAGTCGCGCACGCGCTCGTTGGCTTTGCTGCCGGCTATGTGTGGTTCTTTGGTAAGTTCTTTTAAATGGCTTTTATATCGTTCGTTCTGCTGCTGTTGCAGAAAAACTTCTTCGGCTTTGGATTGCCTAGAAGAACTGGTGGGTGAAAAGCCATAGTAGGTTTGGCTGAAAGCGGGGAGGGAAAGTAGTAAAGCAATTAAGATTTTCATGTAAATAGGTTTAGTATTCCAAACGAAAGGGCATTAAGGACGATTCAAATTAATTGGAAGTAAGATAGGCACGTAAGAAACTATACAAATAAGTAATAAAACAATTTTGAGGCAACCAGAATTCAAGTATCTGCTGATTAGTGGCTTATAATTCGATAGATTTTCAGATATTATTAACATTACATAAATTTTCAGTTTGGTGTATGGTTTTTTTAGTTTAAAAGGTTTATTGATCTGACGGTTGGTACTTTCATAAAATTAAAACTTAACCACTATGAAAATCAAAAATCCCCCCGAAGAATGTTCCGAGTGGAGTTATTCTTCTCTTGTTCATTTTGCTATTTCAAATTTCGTGTAATCCTCCTGTTGAACCAACGCTGGAGGAGCCACAGAGTTTCATAACGGAGTTAGGTGGCCCTGAGGTTAACCCTTTCAGCCTTGACAACATGAAAATAGCGCTTGAAAATGTTCTTGCGCGACAAAGTAAATCTGGTAAGGTTTCTGTTGTGCTTCCCTCAACTACACACAATTATGTTCGGTTTGCACCACAAGATACAGAGCAGTTAGTGTTGTTGCACAATCTTGGTTATGACTTGTACGATATTCCTTTAGACCAAGAGATTACCACGCAAGGCGAATTCTACCAAGATCCTTCACTTCCAAGCACAGCCATTACTTACCAGTATTCGCTGGTTCCTGCCAACTATGCATTACCAACCACCGTGCCGTATAGTATTCTCTATCAGGTTTTTTTGTTTGATGAAAATGCAGGCGATGAACAAGATCCGGAATGGGACCCTTGGACTCCGGACCCAGGTGATGGTTATTGTTATGACGAATACAATCAAGCATATATTTGTGGAACTAATCCGAGAATTTACCTGAGAGAGAAGTTGGTGCCTACTGAAACCCTTTATGCAAAGGCTACTAAAGAACTACTAAAGGCAGGAATTAACCTGAAAGAACTTTATAATGAAGCTATGCGGATAAGTGGCCATGAAGATGAGCAAATTGAAGATGGAATTTCTTCTGGTAGAACCAATAAAACTATGGGGGTTACACCCTCAGGTGTAGTAAGAGTTGTTGATAATAGTGCTGGGAATATCCTTATTCCCGTTAAGAATGTAACTGTAAAGACCAGAAGATGGTTTAAATTAGGGTTTGCCCAGACTAACGCAAGTGGATTTTTCACAATTAACAAGTCGTATCGCTCAAAAGCCCATATAATTCTTAAGTTCAGAAACGATAATATTACTATTAGAGGCATTAGCNGGCTCTTAAAATTTNGGGAATATGCTCAGGCACTTGAANAAGAAGTAGGTTTATTTAGCGAAGCTCAATTGCAGAATGTAACCATTAACTTAGGCTTTAGTACTAATGCCGATAGCTACGCAGGTTTACAATGGGCTGCGGCACACTGCGTAAATACGCATTTTGATATGAAGCAGTTTTGCAGAAATAATAGCCTTCCTGGGCCTTACAATTCTATGAACATCTGGATTTCATCTGCGGTGACCTCGGCAGCGGCTGCCCCAATGCTTAGGGCGGTAGCAAATACCTCCGTTGCAAGCAATGCGATTACGTATTTACTTCCTGGTGTTGGACCAGCAGTTAAAACCATCGTGCAAAACTGGTTGCCTGATGTTACACTCAGGTTACAAAATATTTCTGGAACTACTCGTAATGCGACAGATTTAACAGGAACCTTCTTTCATGAATTTGCACATAGCCAACATTATGACAAAGTTGGGAATAATTATTGGGCAGCCGAAATTGCTTACATTGTTGTAAATAACGGTTATGGAGATAAAACAACACCAGGTTCTGGAAGGGTAGCGGTAGTGGAGAGTTGGGGTAATTTAATTGGTGGTACTTTTAATAGAACGAGGTATAGCAGCATCCCTGCAATTGCGAATTTCGAAAGAGATTTTCTTGAAAATCAAAGGCGGAGTGACACTCAATCTATCCGGAATATTTCTTCTGGCGGTATTACCATATTTGAAGGCTGGATACCCTGGGGCATGCTGCACGATTTAACCGATACCGGGNAACCGACTCTTACCTCCATCAACGATCAGGTAAATGGTTATAACCTTAACGGAATTTTTAAAGGCTTCCATTCAGGCTCTGATAATGTGCAAACATTACGGGCCGCTATCCTGGCCAACAATAATAACAATCAGGCCACGCAAGTAAACGCATTAGTGTCAAGTTATGGTTGGTAAAATTTTTAACAGAGTAACGGGCTTAAAAGCCTGTTACTTTTAATCCTTGTTTCGACTACTGCCTCGCGCTGTGGAGACGAAGACCCGGAATATGTATTGCTCACGTTTGTCTTGCCATTCTCGGTTACTCCGGTTGACCCCGAAATTAATCTTGGCGATACACTGTGGGCAGAGGCTTCATTTTCTGAAAATCTGGAAGAATACAACTCAAAAGAAATCATTGCTGTAAAAATTTGGACTTTCAATCTAAGATAGGGCTGTTTGAACTGGTGAGTAATTCTTTTGATATATCAGATCAACCAAGCGCAGTTGATTTTTCGATTTTGTTCCTAAGGCGGGTACAATACCTTTTGTGGGTGCTACGTTTAGTCCATTTACCATGCAATACCAAGATAATGCATACACTTTTAGGGTTGGATTGGTACCTAAAAGACGGGAGTGTTTAGTGTAAATTTTTACCGCCAAGGGATTTGGATTTAAGGCAAGCCGTTGATCTTAGAGTAAATTCTGCTGGACAGAAAAAGCTTCCAACTTTTGAATTTTTGTTATTTGATATTAATAATGGCAATACAAATTTCGATTTGTTTAAACAGCACTGTAAGGCAATTTCTCTCGAGAATGATGTGTTTATAAATGTTTACTATGAGCAAAAAGGAACATTTACATTTAGAGTAATAGAATAGGGTGATTTATTAAATTATAAATTGGTGAGGGTAGACTTCCTCACCAAAATATAATGTTGCCTGGCTGAGCCCCAATGGTAGCCTAACGAGAACGGAAGTTTTTGTCGGGTGGCGGAGGTCTTAAATGCCGAATCCAAATCGGGTTGGTAGCGCGCATCGCCAAAATCTTTCACAGGCTTTACATATTCGCCATAAAACTGTACTTCAAATCCCAGGTTCTTTTTAAAGTCTTTGTACGGAATGCCGGTATCGTCCTGAAAAAGATTTTCGGTGTGTGCAAGAATCAATTCTTTGATGCTGGTAAATGGAGCGGTATGCATCAGGTAGCTGGCCGATTTTACAAATGTGTTGAAGGGTGCGTGATTGGTTACAAAGGTTACAAATCCGGGCCGCTCGGCAAGTCCGCCATTGGAAATACTAATGGAAAAATAGTAGATGGTTTTGATTTCCTGCGAAGCAAGGTTCCTGACCACCAATTTTACTCCGGGTGTATTATGCCAATGTAATTTNTTGATATCCACTTCGGTTTCGTTGCCTGTGCTGTCGATGGCTATAAAGGTTTGCGAGATAAACTCATGCCCCGATCGCTGAATAAAAAAGTAAAGTGGCGGCAATACACCTTTTACCTGCTTCAGGTCGGTTTTCATGTGCTTGGTAATGAAATAACTTTTNTGAAAAATATCGCGCAGCGAAACACCGAGGGTATCTAAAAATTTATCGCGATCGGCAATGGGCAAGGTATCCAGTTGTGGTACCGCAGCGATGGGCTCCAGCGCAGCCAGGATATACGTGGCTGCATGCGGATACAGGTAATTGGCGTGTAAAAANTCCGGCCCCGAAAAAGGATAGAAGAGTGGAAGCAAATCGTTGTGAAGGGCCAGCGTACTATCGCGCCAGCCGGTAATTTTGTTTAATCTGCTTTCTATCATCTGGTTCCAGTTTTTATCCATCGCAGTTTTATATTCCTGCCAATAGTGATCGCTTTCCAAAGCGGTGAAAGAATTGGAGTCGAGTTGGGGTAAACCACCAACAAAGCGGGCCAGATTATCTAGTAAAGAGTCTTTGTAAATAATAACCGGAGGTGGGGAAGTATCAACTATAGTTATAGTATCAGTTGCAGTTGANGTCGGGTTCGGTTGCTACAGTTTTTCGGGTGTTGGGGTGCACGCGTACAATACTGCTGCCACCAGGCTGGTAAAAAATATTCTCATGGATCAGAGGCCTGTATTTCTATTAAAACGATTCGTAAAAATATAGAGTAGATAACCTGGAAGTAAGGTTGCCAGTGAATAAATCAATATCATCGGGTCATCGGCAGCAACATAATAAATCATCCATATCGTACAACCAACAAAAATGAGTGGCGTAACCGGATAGAGTGGAACCTTGAACGCATCGGCATTGGGGTGCTGTTTCCGCAACCAGAAAATCCCGATAACCGTAATCATTGAAAAGATTGAAAGACTAACGGAAATGTATTGAATGATCTCCTTGAAGGAACTAACCAATACTAAAAACNNAGCCCAGGCGGCTTGAGCCAGAATAGCGAGGTAGGGCATCTCATATTTGTTTTTNCTGGAAAATAGTTTTAGCAATTTATAGTCTTCGCCCATCGCTTCAGTAACCCGAGGGCCGGCTATAGTCATGGCGCTAAGCGTGGATAACAAGGCTACGCTAAAAATTCCCGAGAATACAAATCCGATTTTCTCACCAAATAGTTTGTAAGCCACTACATTTCCAATGTCGTTCTGACCCTCCAGTTCGGCAAACGGAGCAGAGTACATGAACATCGCGTTAAGCAATAAGTATATCAGCACTACAATACCGGTGCCCGACACAAGCGAAAGCGGGAGATTACGTTTTGGATTTTCAAGATTGCCGGCAATATAGGCCGATGCATTCCAACCCGTGTAGGCATAAACCACAAACACCAACGAGGTTGCAAACCCAGAACTTAAGATCAAATCAAGATCGCCTTCCTGCGGATAGAAATTTACAGCGGAATCTTCGACAACAAGAAAAGGAGCAATACAAAAGTAAGCAATTAAACTTAGCTTTAATGTGGTGAGGATAGTTTGCGCAATACCTCCGGTTTTAACCCCAAACCAATGGATGGCTGATACAAATACGATGGCAGCTACTGCAATTAATTTGGTAGAAATTCCCAGTGCTTCTGTAGCATACGCACCAATGGCAATGGCTACAGCCGAAATGGCACCGGCAAATCCTACTACGGCACTCATCCAACCACTTAAAAANCCTAATGCAGGATGGAAAATTTTAGAAAGGTATAGGTACTCGCCNCCTGAGCGCTTTAATGTAGTGGCAATTTCGGCATAGGTAAACGCACCCGACAGAGCCACTACACCACCTACCAGCCACAACATCAGGATAACAAACCCCGAAGGCAGCGGGCCTACCTGGTAACCCAGCGATGTGAAAACACCCGTACCAATCATGTTGGCAATTACCAGCATAATGGCTACCGAGAGGGAATATTTACGTGGGGAGTTCACAGAAAAAACCGCGAAGTTACACAGGTACAAAAACAAATGTAACGAATCAGACTGCAAAAATCATTGTACTTACCTGGCCTTATCGTTACTTTTCAGCTACAGAAACAACCCTTATCATGAAACGTATTTTTGTCTTTCTGCTGTTGGTTTGCCCAGGTGCAGCCATCGCTCAAATCGATACAACCTACATGCGCATGCACTATAATCTTACCGAAGTGCAGATTCCTATGCGCGATGGTATTAAACNNTTTGCGGTGGTTTATACCCCTAAAGATCAATCACAGAAATACCCGATTTTATTGAACCGTACCTGTTACAATGCTTCAAACTACGGCAATTACAAAACCGGTGGGTATCCTTCGCCTTACCTGATTCAAGACAAATACATTTTGGTGTACCAGGATGTGCGCGGCCGCTACATGAGCGAGGGAACTTTTGATAACATGCGGCCCAACATTCCCGGCAACGACCGCAAGAATAAAAAGGATATTGATGAAAGTTCCGATACGTGGGATACCATTGATTGGTTGGTAAAGAATCTGAAAAACAACAATGGCCGTGTGGGTATGTATGGAATTTCTTATCCTGGTTTTTATACCGCTGCGGGCATTCCGGATGCACATCCCGCGCTAAAAGCATCCTCACCACAAGCTCCCATTTCCGATTTCTGGTTCGATGATTTTCATCATAACGGAGTGTATCTGCAAAGCTACACAGCCGCGTTTGGCGTGTTTGGTTACCAGAAAGAAGGCCAGACAAAACAAGATTGGTTTATGGATAAGGTTATGCGGTTTTATGGCCAGGCTCCCAAAGATGGCTACCAATTTAATCTGGACCTTGGCCCGTTAAATAATGTAACGGAAAAATATCATCACGATAATTTCTTCTGGCAACAGATTATTGATCATCCTAACTATGACGACTTCTGGCAAAAACGCAATCTGCTTCCACACCTTACCAATGTAAAGCATGCTGTAATGACGGTGGGTGGCTGGTATGATGCTGAAGATCTGTATGGCCCACTTAATATATATAAGAAAATTGAAGCCAGCAGCCCGGATGCACAAAACACAATTGTGATGGGCCCGTGGAGTCATGGTGACTGGGCGCGTGAAACCGGGTTTCAGGCGGTGAATCATATTTATTTTGGCGACAGCATTTCAACTTTCTATCAGCGCGAAATTGAACGGAAGTTTTTCAACTCATTATTGAAGGACAATGTAAACCCGAACTTGCCCGAAGCTTACATGTATGATTGTGGTCTTAAAACATGGAAACAGTTTGCCGAATGGCCACCCAAAGGAATTCTTCCGGTTAAACTATATTTTGGTGAAAACGGAAAACTTTCTGTAAACCAGCCGTTGAATCCAAATGCTACGTTTGAATACGTGAGCGATCCGGCCAGACCCGTGCCCTACGTTTCACAAACAGAAGGATTAACATTTACACCGCGAAAATTCATGACAGATGACCAACGCCATGCGTCCACACGACCCGATGTAATTACCTTCGAAACGGAACCATTAACCAATGAGATAACCCTTGCCGGTGAAATAATGGCAAAACTGAAAGTAGCGATTAGCAGCACCGATGCCGATTTTGTGGTGAAACTAATTGATGTGTATCCGAATAATCATCCCAACTACAAGCACAACCCGGCCAACATTGTAATGNGGGGCTATCAACAGTTGGTTCGCCACGAAGTGTTTCGCGGGCGGTGGCGCAATAGTTTTGAANAACCCGAACCTTTTAAGCCGGGTGAAATAACAGATGTTAACATTACCTTGCAGGATATACTGCACACATTTAAGAAGGGGCATAAAATTATGGTGCAAATCCACAGCACATGGTTTCCTTACATCGACCGCAATCCGCAGAAGTATGTAGATAATATTTATAAGGCAAATGCCGAGGATTTTATAAAAGCATCTATTAAAGTATATGGGACATCGGTAGTAGAGGTTGGCGGTGGTGAAAAGCTGAACACAAAAATTGATACCTTTAAAAATGAAATGGACTATAAGTTTCCTGTTGCTCATTTCGGTTAGTGCTTTCGGGCAAAAGAGACCGTACGATACTGTTCCTAACTTGCCGGAACATTATTGGGTGCGCATGGAAAAATTTAAGAAAGAACCTGTGGTGCCCGGTAAAATTATTTTCCTGGGCAATAGCATAACCGAAGGCGGCAAGTGGAGGCAGTTGCTGAAAGACTCTACTGTAATTAACCGGGGCATTGCGGGCGATAATACGTTTGGGGTGTTGGCCCGTTTAGATGAGCTTGTAAAGCTAAAGCCCGCATCCCTGTTTGTATTAATTGGCACAAACGATTTGTCANAAAAAATTCCGGATGAGGCTATTCTTGAAAATATTTTCACAATGATTTCCAGAATTAAGGCAGGTTCACCCAAGACAAAAATTTTTATTCAAAGTATTCTTCCGGTTAACGAAACGGTGGAACGCTTTCCGCAACAGTTTAATAATAGTATGCACATCAACACCATAAACGACCAACTGGCACGTTATGCTACCCGGTTGCGTTATACGTTTGTAGATTTGTACGGAAAATTTATTGATACCCAGGGCAGGTTAGATGCAAAATATACGCTTGATGGATTGCATCTGAATGCCGCAGGCTATCAACGTTGGGTAGAAATATTAAAGGAGTTAAAGCATTTATAAAATGGGTAGATTGATTTTAGCAGCAGTTGTAATCGTATCATCAGTAACACATCAGGTTCAGGCACAGTTTAAAAATTTAGTAATAGCTGCACAGAAAGAAGGTGAATATCCACCTTTGGAACCAAGCATTGCCATAAGCAGAAAGAATCCANAAAATATTGTGGCAGGTGTGGTATTGAACAAAGCCATTTATACGGTTGATGGAGGCCTGAGCTGGAAAACAATACAACTTCAATCGCCTTATGGTGTGTATGGCGATCCGGCCGTAATCAGTGATGTGAAAGGAGATTTTTATTATTTTCATTTGGCCGATCCAAGTGGTGAGGGCCGAAGCAATGAAGCCTGGCTCGATCGGATTGTTATGCAGAAATCGACCGATGGTGGCGCAACCTGGAGCGAAGGCGAATCCATTGGCTACAACCCTCCGGCCGATCAGGATAAAGAATGGCCCGCGGTGCATCCGCGGAAGCAATACATTTATACTACCTGGACACAGTTTGACAAGTATGGATTAACCGATCCGAACTGCCACTCCAATATCATGTTCAGCATGTCAACCAACGCAGGTAAAAAGTGGAGTAAGGCCATTCAGATAAACCAAACCCCTGGCGATTGTGTGGATGACGACAATACGGCTGAGGGAGCCGTGCCGGCAGTGGATGCAGCAGGCAGAGTGTTTGTGGTATGGTCAAATCAAGGAACAATTTTTATGGACCGATCTTTTGACGGTGGTACGACCTGGCTTACAAACGATTTGGCCATAACAAAACAAGCGGGTGGCTGGGCAATGAACATTCCGGGTCTTAGCCGAAGTAACGGGATGCCGGTTTTAAAAGTGGATAATAGCAAAGGCCGGTTGAATGGAAGTTTGTACCTGGTGTGGGCTGACCAGCGCAATGGCGAACATGATACCGACATCTGGTTTATGCGCTCTACCAATCAAGGCGATTTCTGGACACAACCCCTGCGCATTAATCAGGATGCAGCAGGCAAACATCAGTTCTTGCCCTGGTTGGCCGTGGATGACGAAACCGGTTACATCTATATTCTGTATTATGACCGCAGGGCTTACGATGATTTGCAAACCGATGTGTACCTGGCCTATTCTACCGATGGCGGCTCTTCGTTTAAAGAGGTGAAGATTAGTGAAACACCGTTTATTCCTACGGAAGAAAAATTCTTTGGAGACTACACCAACATCGATGCCTTCAAAGGAATTATTACACCCATCTGGACACGCATGGATGAGGGCCGCACGAGCGTGCTTACTGCTATTATTAAAGAGGCTGAGTTGATTAAGAAGTAAGTCTTCGTTTTAGTAGCCACAGGTTTACTGATTTTTCTGTGAATCTGTGGTGCTATTTTTATTAGATTTTATGGACAACGTTTTAGCGGTTACCTGTGTACATCCCGCTGCCATGATACTTTAACATTCCTTCGTCTCTACATCGCATGCATTGGCAGCTTCTACTTCACTGCCAATCTGCGTAAGTGCCTGCACAAACACTTCGGTAGGTTGTGCGCCCGAAATTCCATATTGATCATTAATAATAAAGAACGGTACGCCACTAACGCCCCGTTTTTGATTTAGTTGCTCAGCCGCAATTACTTCTTGTTGTCCTTCTGCTGAGGTTAATAACGTTGCTACTTTTTCTTCAGATAATCCCGCCTTTACGGAAATGGTTATCAAATTTTCGGGTTTGGATAAGTCCACACCCTCTTCGAAGTAAGCTTTCAGGAAGGCCTCTTTTACAATTGCTTGCTTGCCCGTTTGTTTGGCTAACCAAATAATGCGGTGGGCATCGCGTGTGTTCGGCATTACCTGTTGTTTGTCAAAATCGAATGGCAGCCCTTCGGCAGCAGCAACTGCGGTTACGTGTTGAGTAATTTGTGTGTACCGTTCATTGCCCCGAATTTGTTGGTGAGATATTGCTTTTGTTCAAGCCCCGCCTTCGGAACCTGTGCGTTCAACTCAAAAGGCAGGAAAGAAATCTCAAAATCATATTTGTCCTTTAACGTTTCAATGGCTTTTTCAATTCTTCGTTTTCCGATATAGCACCACGGACAAACCACATCCGAAATAATATCGATTTTAATCTTTTGCATTCAAATTGGATTTCTAACTTCAACAAAACAAAGGTCAATTAGTTCCCAAAAGGTTCCTTATGGTATTATAAACCCTTTATTTTACCTTTGCGACTTCGTGTTCAAAAAACAAGTAAAAACACCGATAATTATGTCTGCAACAACTACCGAAAAAGCAAAATTCAAAGTAAAAGACCTGAACCTGGCCGAATGGGGCCGCAAAGAAATTAAACTGGCCGAGGCAGAAATGCCCGGCTTAATGGCCATCCGCGAGGAGTTTGGAAAGCAAAAGCCTTTAAAGGGAGCACGCATAGCCGGCTGTCTGCACATGACCATTCAAACGGCTGTATTGATTGAAACATTGGTGGAACTGGGTGCGGAAGTTACCTGGTCATCGTGCAATATTTTCTCTACCCAGGACCATGCGGCCGCAGCCATTGCCAAAGCCGGCATTCCGGTTTATGCCTGGAAAGGAATGAACGAGCAGGAGTTTGACTGGTGTATTGAGCAAACCTTGTTTGCCTTTAAAGACGGCCAGCCTTTGAATATGATTTTGGATGACGGGNGCGATTTAACCAACATGGTGTTGGATCGCTATCCGGAATTGGTAAAAGGCATAAAGGGAATTTCGGAAGAAACTACTACCGGAGTACACCGCCTGATTGAGCGCCAGCACAATGGCAAGCTTCCTTTGCCGGCTATTAATATTAATGATTCCGTAACCAAATCGAAGTTCGATAACAAGTATGGTTGTAAAGAATCATTGGTGGATGCCATCCGCAGGGCTACCGATGTGATGATGGCCGGCAAAGTAGCTGTAGTGGCCGGGTATGGCGATGTGGGCAAAGGTTCGGCCGCTTCGTTGCGCGGTGCCGGTGCACGGGTTATTGTTACTGAGATTGATCCAATCTGTGCGTTGCAGGCAGCCATGGATGGTTTTGCTGTGAAGAAAATGGACGATGCCGTGAAGGAAGCCGATATTGTGGTAACCGCAACCGGCAACTTTGGTATTATTAAGCCGCACCATTTCGAAACCATGAAAGACAAGGCCATTGTGTGCAACATTGGCCATTTCGATAACGAGATTGATGTGGCGTGGCTGAAGAAAAATGCACAACGCGATGAAGTAAAACCACAGGTTGATTTATACACTTTAAAAAATGGCCGCCAGGTAATTCTGTTGGCCGAAGGCCGGTTGGTAAACCTGGGATGTGCTACGGGCCATCCATCGTTTGTTATGTCGAACTCCTTCACCAACCAAACACTGGCACAGCTTGAGTTGTGGACCAACGCGGGCAAGTACGAAAACAAAGTGTACATGCTGCCCAAGCATTTGGATGAGAAAGTGGCCAGCCTGCATTTGAAAAAGATTGGTGTGGAACTGGATACACTTTCTTCGGACCAGGCCAGGTACATTGGTGTGGAAGTGAAAGGGCCATTTAAGCCGGATTATTACAGATATTAAGATACTAAACCAATTTCCTGCTCCTTAGGTGCGGGTAATGGTAAAGTGCTCTCTGCTTGCAAAGGAGAGGAATCCCGCGGCACGGTGCTGCGGGATTTTTTTGTTATTAAGTTAGTTGCTGTCAGGTCTTGCGACCTGACAGGCTACAATCCGAATTAATCCAAAGTAACAAATTATTATCTTCGGCAATGGGTTTGCGAGGTCGTTCTAAATACTCTGAGGCAGATTGCTTCTTTGTAACCACCACCTGTTATAAGTGGTATTTTCTATTGGCTGATGATTCAAGTAAGCAGATTATCTGTGAAAGTATAGATTTTCTTAATTCCAAATATCGAACACACTTGCTTGGCTTTGTAATTATGCCTAATCATCTTCATTTGATACTTTTCTTTCCAAAAGGGAATTTCCTTTCTGATTGGATGCGTGATTTAAAGAAATTTACATCAGTAAAAATTAGGCAGAAGATTGAGCAAAGCGGTAATATTAATTTGTTAGAAAGCCTGCGAGTTCCAGAAAGGAAGCAGGTTTTTAAGGTGTGGGAAGATAGGTTTGATGATGTTATTGTTTCGAATAGTAAGATTCTTAACGTTAAACTCGATTACATCCACATGAATCCTTTACAAGAACATTGGAATTTAGTATTGAGCCCTGAGGATTATGTGTATTCCAGTGCACGGTTCTATGAGTATGGAAATCAACCAAGTTGTACGGTGACGCATTTTAGGGAGTTTTTCTAGGACTGTCAGGTCGTAAGACCTGACAGCAACTAGAAAATAAGCGTATATCACCCGTAACAAATTTTTTAATCGTTCGTCTTGGGCAAGAACGTAAGGCAGTTAGTACCTTCGTCCTTTTAAAAATTTACTGATTATGAGTATGACCCACAGAGAACTGGTTAGCACCGCACGCATTACCGGTGTCTTGTATTTGCTGCTGGCAATTACCGGGATATTGGGGTTTATGGTTTTTCATTCCAGGGTTTATGTGTCCGATCCGGCCACCACACTGGAGAACCTGATATCAAAAGAGCCGATAGCCCGTGTTCGCCTAATATTGGAGTTGCTTATAGTTGTTTCGCAAGCATTGGCTGCAGCATGGTTTTATAAGTTGTTCAGGGAAATTAACGGTTGGGCAGCTTCTACACTGGCTGTGTGGGGCTTGACTAATTCCGTTATTATAATGGTGAGTGCAATTTCGATGGGTTCTGCGCTTGATGTGGCAAGTTCTGTGCAGCCAGTAGATAATAAATTACCGTTAATCCAACTCTTAAGTTCACTCAGTTCCAATGCATGGGGTGTTGGCAGTCTTNTTNTTGGTCTTTGGCTTATACCGATGGGATATATTATCGTATCTTCTAACCGTATGCCGCGGGGATTAGGTTTTACTTTAATTGCGGGTGGTATAGGCTACCTGCTTAGTGCATTTCTAAGTTATGCGNGGGTTAAAGGCACGCTTGTTAATGTGCTAACAATCCCAGCTTCTGTTGGTGAATTTTGGATAGTGGGTTATCTCTTGATTTTCGGAATTCGAGACTCCAATCAAAGCAAAAGCATTAGGTGCTCGCCATTTGCAATGTCGAACCCTATTTGCTGTCAGGTCTTCCGACCTGACAGGCTACAATCCGAAATTAATCCAAAGGAACAAATTAGCTGTTCGGCATTTGCAATGTCGAACCCTGATAATTAAAATTTACAATTCGAGCAAAACAAAAAGTCCGCCTAAACCCAAGGCGGACTTTTTATTTACCAGCACCAATCTTTACTTCTTCACTTCGTATCGAACCGTGCGGCCATTCTTGTTGGTTAAGGTCACGATGTTATCGCACGTACCATCGCCATAGTCGATGGTAAGTTCGCGTAAGCCATGCGTAACGAATTTTACACCGCTTACAGGAATGAATACACCTTGTGCGGCACAAGTGCGGGTATAAACAAGGGGTTCCAGAATTTCAATGGAATACCCACGGCCGTTTCTGAATGTGCCTTGTGCCGTTCCGTAGATGATCAAACGATCCAACAGGTTGTTTTCGTTGCGCTCGTGTTCGCGTCTGCGATTTACTTCGCGTGTTGCTACACGTCCATCAGGCCACGTTACACGGCCGCCAGTCAATACCACGTCAAAAACAGAAAGTTCTTCGGTATAACTTACAACCGTAACGGTACGGCTGCCTTCAATCTGAATTTGATTTATCGTATATTCTTCAAATGTGATTGACCAAGAAGAACCTGCGATATTCCAGGCACCACTATGTGTAACTACAATTGCACCCGTGCGCACATTGCCGCGTGGATCGGTGCAACCATCACCAAAGTCAATTCGAAGTGTGCCCGATGTACCATCACCTTCATACGTAATGGTAGCGCAGGTTAAACGTTCATCCGTAGCCTTTTTCCCATTGGAAGTGCCCTCGGTTCCGGCAAAAGCTTCGCTTACCAAATCATCGGCATCGTCAAAGTAAGAGTCTTCAATGGCATCAAGCGATGCATCTTCTGTGTCTTCCGGTGAGAAGTCCGGAGTTTCGTCCTGATTACACGCACCGAGTGTAAACATAAACGAAGCAAGGAATACATAGAACAACGGCCTGATGTTCGTATGTATGAATTGAAATGGTTTCATTGTGTATTAAGTTTGTTTGTGGTGCTTAGAGAAAGCACATAAGAAAAAGTTTAACCATCAATTAAAAAAATTCGGTAAACGGATCTGGCCAAAACCTATAAAACCCGATTAGACTTAAAAGTTTAGATAAAGTTTAATGACTCGTTTTATAAATTTTATGAGCTCATTGGCTGTCAGGCTGGAAGACGTGACAGTAATTAAGCAATTAGAAAAGACCGGGTGTTTACTTAACGTGCGGAGGTGCGCAACATATTTAATTCCTGCGCTTGCTTAAAATGTCTTCTTTCGTGTGCCACTATAATGTCAAAGGCAGTTTCGAGTTTGTAAACAATCATACGATTGGCGGGNGAGGAGATTATTGTATTTTTAGCGAGCAGGTCTTCGCTGCTGTGGATAACCTGTTTCAGTTCATGTTGATGTTTTTCAAATTGCATTACGATATCAGGCCGGATGCTGCTTTGTTCCGGCTCCCAAATAGAGAAGGTTTTTATTTTCCTTTTNTGAGTAGGTTGTACAGAGTTTAAGATGAACTTTCCAAANAACCGATGGATAAAACCGATTTGTCCAAAACGCGGAGTGTAATAGCTATTGTTACGGATTTGTTCAAGAATCGGGTAGTATGTTTCATTTACCACAATCAGGTGGTGCATGATCTGTGCAATGCTCCACGTGCCTGCGTTTGGCTTCCAGTTTAGTTCATCTGGGGTTAAAACCCCAAACGCTTCTTTAAAAGATCGGGTAATTTCATCGAGATCAGCGCTCCATCGGTCGGTTTTCATTTTTCTATGTTTGTATAAAAATAATCGAATAGCCTTATCTTGCCTGCACGTATTCATTAAAAATTGCCAATACCTCAAACATTATCTATTTCGCGCTTACCCCTGGTGGGTATAGTACTGCTATGGACGATGGCATACGCAGCGGGGTTAAATCATTTTTTTGATTTAGAGCCACAGGTAGCTGCAATTGATGCCGGAGTCTTCAATCTGTTTACAGTAAGTGCAGCTGTTTTAATTTATGGGGTGGTTGGGTATTTACCCCGCAACAGAACTTTTCAACTAACGCTGGGCATAGCCCTTTTGTTTGCGTTTGTGTCGCAATGGTTAGCACAACAGGCAATCAGCCAATTAATAACCGACCCGCACTACCTGGTTTTTCTCGGCCAGTCTATGCCGGTGCGATTTGCCCTTGGTCTAAGTATGCTCATTTCGGTTGGTGTAGGTTTGATTTTTTATTCGCGATGGCGCGAGTTGGCCGAAAGCAAAGCCCGAGAAGCAGAAACACAACTGATAGCGCGCGATGCAGAACTGCATAAACTTCAATTACAATTGCAACCACATTTTTTATTTAATAGCCTCAACTCCATCAATGCCTTGGTTTTGACTAAACCCGATCAGGCCCGGCAAATGGTACAGCAACTTTCGGATTTCCTTCGGTTAACCATAACCCGGGCCGATAAACCCTGGATTACGCTGGCCCAGGAACTGGATTACCTGGAAACTTATTTCTCTATAGAAAAAGTTCGGTTTGGACACCGGCTGGAAATTGATGTTCAGGTGGATGACGCTACCAAGGCTAGTGCTATTCCAACGCTGGTCTTACAACCTNTGCTTGAAAATGCAATCAAATTTGGATTATATGGTACGACCGGAAAAATAACTATTCAGCTTTTAGCCCGTCAACAAGGTGCTGATTTACAAATAGAAATTACCAATCCGTACGATGCCGATATGCAACCTGCTACCGGAAGTGGATTTGGATTAAGCGGCTTGCAACGCAGGTTGTATTTGCTTTATGCACGCAACGATCTGCTTACCACGGCACGTACTGACACTACATTTAAGGTAAACCTGATAATACCACCCCTGCCATGACAAAAGCGATATTGATTGATGATGAACCGCTGAGCCGTGAGATTCTGAAAAGTTATCTGGTTCAATTTCCGCAAATACAGGTTGTGGAAGAATGCAACGATGGCTTTGAGGGTGTAAAGGCTATTCAACAACACCAACCCGATTTGATTTTTCTGGATATTCAAATGCCGAAGATTAATGGCTTTGAAATGCTGGAGTTGGTAAGCCCGATGCCGGCTGTAATTTTTATAACAGCATTCGATGAATTTGCCTTGAAGGCTTTTGAAGCCAACGCGATTGACTATTTGCTTAAGCCTGTTTCGGAAGATCGTTTCGCGAAAGCAGTACAGAAGTTTTTAGACAAGGCAACCCAACCGCCACCTGTAACCACGGGCTTGCTTGATACGATGGCTCAATCCACCACGCAGAATAACCGCATTGTGGTTAAAACCGGTAACAAGGTTAAGATTATTCCGGTGCACGACATTCATTATTTAGAGGCGGATGATGATTTTGTTAAGATTGTAACAGCCGAAGGTGCATTTCTGAAAAACAAAACCATGTTGTTCTATGAGCAAACCCTGGATCCGCAACAGTTTGTGCGGGTGCACCGGTCGTATATTCTACACATTGGCCAGATTACCAAGATTGAACCGTATCAGAAAGAGACACACCTGGCGGTGCTTCGCAACGGTCAACAAATTCCGATCAGTAAAACAGGGTACAGTAAGTTGAAGGTTATATTGGGTATTTGATGAAAGAACGAAAGCAATTGTTTGATCTATGCAATGCCTTTGCTGATGCCCGAATCTCCANNGCTCAAGAAGCCATGCAACAGGCCCAGCATGCAGCCAATGCCGAAGAGAAAAGCAGTGCCGGTGATAAATACGAAACAGGCCGGGCCATGGCTCATTTGGAANAGNAGAAAGCCGCTGCACAAGTAGCAGCCGGAAACAAACTGAAAGAAGTTTTGAATAAAATAAACCCGACACAACCAACCACAAAAGCAGCCCTTGGCAGTATTGTGTACACCAACATCGGTAATTTTTACCTGGCCATTAGCGCGGGTAAGTTGGTGGTTGAAGGCAAGGAGTATCTGGCGGTATCGCCCGCTTCGCCAATAGGCTTGCAATTAATGGGAAGTAAGGTGGGCAGCAAGATCACTTTTCAGAATAAGCTGGTTGCGATTCTAAGAGTTGAATAATCTGATTTTTCGCTTATTGATATTACCTTTGCCGGATGACCAAAGCATGGCTTCAGGCTTTCAGATTGCGCACGCTTCCACTTTCCATGGCCTGCATTGGCATGGCCGGATTTCTGGCCGCAGCCGCGGGTAAATTCAACGGCTTGCTGTTTGTTTTGTGTTGCCTTACAACCGTTTTGCTTCAAATCCTGTCCAACCTGGCCAACGATTATGGCGATTCTGTAAACGGAGCCGACCATGCCGGGCGCAAAGGTCCACAGCGTGCGGTACAATCGGGTGTTATATCGGCCAGCCAGATGCGTGGTGCCGTTGTTTTGTTTGCATTTCTTAGCCTGGCATGTGGGCTGTTTTTATTGTGGACAGCCTTTGGCCCCGATTGGAAAGCCTTGTTCTTATTTCTTGGTCTTGGATTGTTAAGTATCGCGGCAGCCATTGGTTATACGGTTGGTAAAAAACCATACGGGTATATTGGCCTGGGCGATATTTCAGTATTACTGTTTTTCGGGTTGGTTGGCGTAATGGGTTCGTACTACCTGTTTACCCAACACATTACCTGGAAGGAAATGTTGCCCGCACTCAGTTGTGGGTTCTTCTCGATAGCCGTGTTAAATGTAAACAACATCCGCGATATAGAATCCGATAAGGCAGCCGGAAAATATTCCATTCCGGTACGCATCGGCAAAGAGAAAGCCGTTATCTACCATTGGTTTTTGCTGATTGCCGGATTAGGCAGCGCAATTGCATATACCGTACTTACCTATACTTCGCCCTGGCAGTTTTTATTTCTGGCAGTGGTACCGCTGCTTGCCTACAATGGAATAGCCGTAAGCAAAAAGCCATCCCATCAACTCGATCCTTTTTTAAAACAAATGGCACTTTCTGCCTTATTTTTTGTTCTTTTATTCGGATTGGGGTTACTGATAATTTGATTAACCCACACAATTTAACCATCTTTAACCGTGGCCAAAGTTGAATTTAACATCGCGTGTTCCCTCTGCGAACATTTACAAGACTCACTCTTTAGTGGCTTAAGTCCGGAAGACCTGAGCCGTATAAACAATCACAAAACCTGTGTGTCATACAAAAAAGGTCAGAACATTTTTTACGAAGGCACCCGCCCCACAGGCTTGTATTGTATGAATGCAGGTAAAGTAAAAGTGTTTAAGAATAATGTGCAGGGTAAGGAATTTATCATTTACATTGCCAAACCAGGCGATTTCCTGGGTTACCGTGCGTTGTTAAGCGAAGAATTTTACCAGGCTACCGCCACGGTGTTGGAAGATGCAAAAATCTGTTTCATTCCTAAAGAAAGTNTTTTCGAAGTATTACAANAAAACCCCACGTTTATGAAGCGTGTGGTAAAAGCCGTTTGCCACGAGATGGGAGTAATGGAAGAAAAACTTGCTGAACTTGCTCACAAATCAGTTCGCGAGCGGTTAGCGGCAAACCTGTTAATGCTAAAGGAAACGTACGGTATGGAAGGCGAGGGTAGTTCACTCATTGACCTGGCCCTTTCGCGCGATGACTTAGCCAGTATTGTTGGCACGGCAACTGAAACGGTAATTCGTCTATTGTCCGATTTCAAATCGGATGGACTGATTGCGTTCGAAGGGAAANAAATCAGAGTGCTTGATGTTAAGAAACTTGCAAAACAAGCCGATCTGATTGTTGCCTGATTAAGCTATAGTAAACATTATGCTATGATGGGATGAGCAATACCTGAACATCCAAGGCTGCTTTATTTGAATGTCCCCGCGTCAAACCTGACAAAAATCATCTTTTATTTGATACTCATCATTAGCCGGGTACCCGTCTCCCTATAACTTTGGTATAATAAAAAAACATTGGTATTATGAAACGCATACTGGTTCCGTGTGATTTCTCTGATCCGGCAGTACAGGCTTTTAAGTTTGCTGTTGAAGTTGCCCGCAAAGGCGGAGGCGAAGTGATTTTACTTAACGTAATTGAACTTCCGGTAATGAGTGATAGTGTACTTATGCCATCGCTTTCTTTCGAAGAAGTGTTTATTAAAGATATGAAAGCTCATTCTGAAAAACATTTTACCAAAATGAAAGCTAAATGGGCGGGAGATGTAAAAGTTACTACGCTTATTGAGTATGGCAGTACAACCTCTTCCATCCGTGATTTTATTCAAGACAATAAAATTGATTTGGTGGTAATGGGTACACACGGTGCAACCGGCATGAAAGAATTTTTCATAGGTTCCAATACCGAANAAATTGTACGCACCAGCCCCGTGCCGGTAATTACCATTAAAGGAAACACCAAACTATCCTCCATTAAAAATATTGTTNTTCCTAACACACTGGATCTTGACCAGGAGGAATTAACCCTGAAGGTAAAAGCCCTTCAAACCTTCTTAGGGGCTTCGTTGCATGTTTTATATGTCAATACGCCATCGCGCTTCAGACGCGATGTGGAGGTTAAGAAAGAGATGAAAGCGTTTGCCAAACGCTTTATGCTGAAAGACTACACATTAACCATCTATAACGATTTTACCGAAGAAGAAGGACTCCGCAACTTCGTGGCCGAAACAAAATCGGATATGATTGTAATGGCAACCCACGGCCGCAGAGGACTAAGCCACCTGATGAGTGGCAGCATTGCTGAAGATGCTGTAAACCATTTGCAATGTCCTATCTGGACTTTTAAAATCAATTAATCCAGCCTACCTGTGAATAAGCAGATTCTCTTCCCCATAGATTTTCAAACCAATCTGCACCTGGCAGATTATGCGCAACTGCTCTCGCATGTGGATAAGAAAAGTTNTTATTGGTNTTTTCTTACGCGATTTTTCGCGACAGATTAAATCAAAAGAAGGAGATCAGGAANAAAATGCAATACAATTGAGCTTGCGCGAGGAAGCACGCCAACTCAACCTCGACTTTGATTTCATTAAAACGCAGGCAAGTACCAACCTGCTGCTAAACCAAAGCCGGTTTGCTGATTTAATTATCATTAATCCGGTTAAACATGATAATATCTTAAAGTTGAACCAGGCATTTCCCGATCATTTCTTCGACTCTATCGCCTGTCCTATTTTTCTTTCGGAAGACCTGCTCTCACCGTATCAGGAGATTCTGGTACTCTTTGATTATGACCAATCGGGCCTTGTGGCACTCAAGTCGTTTNTGTCTNTTTTTGGAAAAGTAAGCAGCGATAAANAAGTAACTTTACTAACCGTAAGTCCAGACGACTCACCGGAAATTCATCTTGAGAAGTACCTGGTAAGTTACCTGCAAAAGTTTTTTAATGATGTGGGTATTGTGCCGCTTAATAATGAGGATTTGGCGCAACAGGTAATGACCCACGCCACCAAACTTACACGGCCGGTTTTGGTAATGGGCAAAACAGCATTAGATTTACTAAACAATCAACAATTAGCAACTCAGGTGGCCGATCACCACATGTCTATTTTTTATTCAAACGCCTGATGGAGGTAGCAGTTAATGAANAAATAAGTTGTTACCACTGCGGCCAACGCTGCGAGGATGAGGTTTTTAGTTTAGACAATAAATCGTTTTGTTGTTATGGATGCAAAACGGTGTATGAGATACTGAGCGAAAACAACCTGTGCGAGTATTATGCGTTTGATAAAAACCCGGGCATAAACCTAAGGCATGTAAGTGACGAGACCTACGCATACCTCGATGAAAATTCGATACGCAAACAATTGCTTGAGTTTGACTCAGAGACGTTTGCTCGTGTGCGGCTCTATGTTCCCAACATCCATTGTATTTCCTGTATCTGGCTATTGGAAAATTTGCAGAAACTGCAAACCGGAGTATTGAAGTCGGAGGTAAATTTTTCAGGAAAAACTGTTCGTATTGATTTTAACCCGGGCCAGGTTTCGCTTTCAAAGCTGGCACGCCTGCTTGCTTCGCTGGGTTATGCTCCCCGTATTAATCTANAANAAGAAGATCAGTCCATAAGTCCTGCCACGCAGCACCTGGTAATTAAACTGGCCGTTGCGGGTTTTGCATTCGGAAACGTGATGTTATTAAGCTTTCCGGAGTACCTGGGCCTGAATGAACACGATGTTGCGTTGCAACAATTGTTCTCCTGGCTGAATATAGCCCTTGCCTTGCCTGTAACCTTTTATAGCGGTCAGGATTATTTTACAAATGCCTGGAAAAGTTTTAAACAACGACAAATCAATATTGATGTACCCATAGCGGTTGGATTACTGGCGTTGTTGCTACGTAGTATTTACGATATCGCCACGGGTACAGGGCCCGGTNATCTTGATTCCTTAACGGGCCTGGTTTTCTTTTTATTAATAGGCCGCTGGTTTCAGGGTAAGACCTATGATAGCCTGGCGTTCGATCGTGATTATAAATCTTATTTTCCGTTAGCCGTGCAGCGGTGGGTACAAAATGAATGGCGACCGGTGGTGGTTTATGAGTTGGAGCCCCAGGATGTAATTCGTGTGCGCAACATGGAAATTGTACCGGCCGATTCTATTTTAAGTAGCGAGGAAGCATACTTCGACTATAGTTTTGTTACGGGTGAATCAAAGCCGGTTAAAGCAGTAAAGGGGGCACATGTGTATGCAGGCGGGAAATTAGTAGGTCTTCCCGTTGAGTTGGTTGTTCAAAAGAAAACAGCACAAAGCCAGCTAACCAGTTTGTGGAACGAAGCGGCATTTCAAAAACCGAACGAAAGTATTTATAGAAAGATTGTGGACAAGGCGGCCCGTAGGTTTACATGGATTGTATTGCTGCTGGCCATTGGCACGGGTGTATTTTGGTATTATTACGAACCTGCTCAAACATGGCTTGTACTTACTTCCGTACTTATGGTGGCCTGTCCGTGTGCGTTGGCATTGGCAGNNGCTCCGTTTACCTATGGTAACATGTTGCGGGTATTCGGCCGCCATGGTTTTTATCTTAAGAATGCGTATGTAATTGAACGGATGGCATCCATCAATGCGTTGGTGTTTGATAAAACCGGTACGGTTACGCATGGAGCCTCGGCCGTAACATTTAAGGGCTTACTTTCAGCGCAGGAAGAAGGTTGGATTAAATTGCTGGCAGCAACCTCTACACATCCGTTAAGCAATCTGATTGTGCAGCATATAACACGAAAATCCGATGCGGTACTTACCGAGTTAAAAGAATTTCCGGGTAAAGGAGTGCAGGCAGTTGTTTCCGGTAAAACCGTTCGTATTGGATCAGCCGCATTTACCGGCAATACAGGTGGAGGCGAAGCGGCCTCGCGTGTTTTTGTTTCTATTGATGGCCTGGCACGCGGTTATTTTGAAATCGAAACGTCCATCAGGCCCGAGGCANAAAATTTGGTTGCCCGGTTGGGGTCAATTGTAAAAGCAATGGTATCGGGCGATCAGCCCGCAGAGTTAGGGCGGATGCGCACCGTTTTTCCGGCCTCGGTACAACTGCGCTTCAATCAATCACCACATGATAAGTTGAGTTTTATTTCGGAATTGCAAAAACAAAACTTTAAAGTGATGATGATTGGCGATGGCCTGAATGATTCTGGTGCATTGCAACAAAGCGATGTGGGTGTTGCGGTTACCGATGATACCGGAGTGTTTACGCCTGCCAGTGATGGTATTCTGGCCGGCCACCAGTTGGGTAGGCTGGATTCATTCCTGCAACTCGCANAAAAATCAACCACCATTCTTAAAACGGCTTTTATTATTTCGTTCTGCTATAATGCCATTGCATTAAGTGTGGCCATGAGCGGATTTCTTACTCCGTTAATAGCTGCTATTCTCATGCCGGTCAGCAGCATTAGTGTTGTGGGTTTTAGTTCACTGGCTGTTAATTGGGTGGCTCATCGCGAATTTAACCGGGGTTGATAGAGAGTCTTCACAAAAGCAAGGTGCGATTCAATACTGCTCTTGCCCAATAATCTCCTGTACATTTTCGTTTCGGCTTTGAAAGCCGGGCTTTGCATTTCGTACTTAAATCATCAAATCGATGCTAAATGCAGCATCCATTAAAATAATTCTATTTGTTCCACAGTAGATTATTCTACATTTTCGTTACTTACAAATTCAGCTAAATCTTAATGATATGAAACTGGTTACGCTCCTTTTACTACTCATTACCAATCTTTGTTTCGCACAAACCGGTAAAGTAATGGATAACCTATCCATGCCCAGCAAAATTTTGAAAATGGATCGGAAGTACGCCATTTATCTACCTCCGGATTATGAAACCAGCCAGCGAAGTTACCCCGTTTTATATTTACTACATGGTGGCGGTGACGATCAAACCGGGTGGGTTCAGTTTGGCGAAGTGTTACATATAACTGACAAAGCCATTGCCAATGGAACGGCCACCNCCATGATTATTGTTATGCCCGATGCCAATACCGGCCAACGAGGTTATTTTAATAACATCAAGGGCGACTGGCGTTACGAGGACTTCTTTTTTGAAGAGTTTATGCCCCACATTGAAAAAACGTATCGTATTAAAGGCGAAAAACGATATCGTGCGGTAGCCGGCCTTTCTATGGGCGGGGGCGGTTCATTTATGTATGCGTTACACCACCCCGAGTTGTTTTCTTCGGCATGCCCGCTCAGTGCTTCGGTAGGCCCTCTAACGCTGGATGACGCANAAAATTTTCTGGCACGCACCAATCAAAAAGCTACCGATACTGAGTTGGAAACATATTTTAAAAAACATAATGCCATTAATCTCGTAAACGACATCAAAGACGATCAGAAANAAGCTGTGCGTTGGTATATTGATTGTGGTGATGACGATNTTTTATACGAAGGCAATTCGCTTGTTCATATTGCCATGAAGAAANAAGAAATCCCACACGAGTTTCGCGTGCGCGATGGAGGCCACACCTGGACATACTGGCGCACCGCCTTGCCCGATGTGTTGCGGTTTGTTTCGGAAGCTTTTCATCAATATTAATTTTTAATTGTTTATAGGGAACTCATGAGAAAGATTCTTNTTGTTTTAATGATGGCAGGAACAACCGGTGTTTCTGCACAAGATGTGTTGTTGGATGTGTTGAAGGAAGAACTAGATCGTGAGGTAAAAGAGTTTGCCAAAATAGACCCTCCGCCTTATTACCTGGCCTATCGGGTAAACGATGTTTCCTATACACAAATTGAATCCTCCTTCGGCAGCCTGGTACAGTCGTATTCCAATCGTAACCGCTTGTTGTTTACTACGGTGCGTGTAGGCGACTACCAGTTTGACAATACCCATCCGGCCGAGGAAGCGCGCTGGGGTGGATATATGGAAAGAGGTGCAGGAACGAGAGCGATTGCTTTACCCGTTGATGATTCGCCCGAAGCAATCCGGCATTCTATCTGGCGGGTAACACAAAACAATTACAAACAGGCGCGCGAATCTTTAAAGACATTAAAAAACAGTCCTACCAGCAAANAAAGCAGCCTGGAAGATTTTTCAAAAACTAACGCGGAGCAGTTCACAGAACCTCCGCTTAATGATAATTGGTTTAACCTGGCCGTGTGGCAGGATAAAGTGCGCAAATACTCTGCTCCGTTTCAGAAAAGTGCAGATATGGTTACAGGCGATGTGAGGTTGCAATTGGTAAGTGAGCGAAAATATTTTGTTTCGTCCGAAGGCAGCCGGGTGGTGCAAAATCAGCGCTATGTGTACCTGATGCTAAATGGAAACATCCGTGCAAAAGATGGTGATATTGTGCCTTTGCATAAATCTTTCTTTGCCTTTACTCCGGAAGGCCTTCCTGGCGATGAAGAAGTGCTTCGGGAGGTAGAAAAACTTATTACCATCTTAACCAGGTTAAAAGATGCGCCATTGGCCGAGCCTTACACAGGGCCTGCCATACTCGATGCGCAGGTTGCCGGAGTTTTTTCATGAAATTTTTGGCCACCGGGTGGAAGGAGAAAGACTGCGCAACGATTTGGACAGCCAGACATTCAAAGAAAAATTGGCCAGTTGGTGTTGAACAAAAACCTGAGTGTCATTTTTGATCCTACTTTAAAAGAGTTTCAGGGCAAACCGTTAAATGGTTTCTATCGCTATGATGATGAGGGTGTGAAGGGCAAGCGGGTAGTAGTGGTAGATAATGGAATTTTGAAAACCTTTCTGATGTCACGTACACCTCTGGAGTCGGTAAAGACTTCCAATGGGCATGGTCGGGCCGATGCCGGTCGCGATCCGGTTTCGAGGCAGTCTAACCTCATGGTGGAAACAGCCAAGCCGGTAACTTTTCAGGATTTAAAGAAGATGTTAATCCAGGAAGCANAAAAGCAAGGCAAACCTTATGGTTACTATTTTAAAGATGTGGTAGGTGGGTTTACCACTACAGATCGGTTTAACCCCAATGCTTTTAATATTTTTCCAACAGAAGTGTATCGGGTATTTACAGACGGCCGCCCCGATGAATTGGTGCGCGGGGTTGATTTGATTGGAACACCCCTGGCCATGTTTGCCGAGATAACCGCTGCCGATAAACAAGCGGCAATCTTTACAGGATTTTGTGGGGCCGAATCGGGCAGTGTACCGGTTACGGCAATTTCGCCTTCGCTGTTTGTGCGAAGAATTGAAACCCAGAAANAACCACAAGCCGATATTGAGTTAACGGTATTAAAAGCGCCAACTACCACCGAATACTAACTTGTTCTTTGCCCGCAGTCATAAACTTTAGTTTTATTTATACTCGAAAAATACCCTATGAAGATACGTCTCTTCCTTATTGCTATAGCACTTTCAACAACTGCTTTTTCTCAACCGAATGTAATTCAAAAAGCCATGCAGGATGAGATTGAGCGCAGCATGAAAGAATTGCAATTAGATAATTTGCAAAAACCTTGTTATGTAAGTTGTTCTATAGGTGACATTACCATGTATTCCATTACTTCGGTATTGNGGNGGGTGGTTAACTCAAACGAACTAACGAGCCGAACAAAGGGAAATCGTGTACTGGTTGGCACATACGAACTGAACGATGAGAGTTTAGATAATAATTTGTTTTCAACGCCCGAAATGAACGACATTCCGGTGCCATTGGATGATGATTACCTGGGTGTGCGCAGGGCACTTTGGGTTTCGATAGACAATGTGTACAAANATGCTGCGCACCAACACGCCAAAAATGTTCAAACATGGAAGGAACAANAAAAGCCGCTGGAAGAAATTCCACATCGTGTTTTTGCAAAACTTCCGGCCGTAAAAATTCAGAAAGAAAATGCGTTTGCCTCCTTCGATAAAAAGCAATGGGAGTCAAACCTGCGTCAGCTTACACAGCGTTTTATTAAGTCAGCCTATCCTGCTTCCTCACTCTCGTTCAATTACATACGGNGGTATAACTATTTTGAAAGCAGTGAAGGTACTTCGCTGAAATTGCCGGTAGAGCGTGTGATGTTACAGTTGGCAATTGTGGGTCGTACGGAGGAAGGAGAACTGGTATTTGACCAGGCCGTGTGGGCCGCCTCGCAACCCAGCGAATTACCATCCCTACAGCAACTGGAAGCGGATATTGAAGAACGTTTAAAGAAACTGGACGAACAAAAGAAGTCCGCCAGGTTTGATGATGATTATACCGGACCGGTTTTATTGGAAGGTAGTTCTGTAGCAGATTTTATGTCGAGCCTTTTGTTTATGGGAGACGAACCCCTGATGTTTGATAACAACATTCCGGGCCCTACCGGATTTAGAAGTGAGATCCGTAACCCCATGGAAACAAAGCTTGGANAAAATGTGGCCGCTGCTTCGTTAACGGTTAAGGCATTGCCCCACACCAAATCGCACAAGGGAATAAAATTGTTGGGTGCTTTCGAGGCCGATTCGGAAGGGGTGGTGCCACCCAACGAACTTATCCTTATTGATAATGGTATCTTAAAGGATTTGCTGAATGACCGAAGCCTTACTTCATCTACCCAAACGGCCAATGGCCATCGTGATGGGCCAGGCGTAATTCAGGTAACTATAAGCGAGCAATACAGTCAAAAGCAGTTAAAGGATAAGTTAATTACACAAGCAAAAGCAGAAGGCCTGGACTATGCCCTCATTATCCGTAACGAAAACTTTGGTCGAACCGGAATGTTTAATGTGTACAAAGTAAATCTTGAAACAGGGGCGGAAGAACTTCAGCGCCAGGCACAATTTGGGGCGCTTGCCTTTCGTAACCTGAGAAAGATTTCGGCCACCACCGAAGATGCAGCCTATAACCTGCCCGGCTATGGTGCAGAAGGTGGATTTACTTCTTACATTGTTCCGCAAGCTTTGCTGATAGGTGAAGGAGAGATTGTACGGGCTGAAATTCCGTTATACAAGGAAGATGAATTTGTAAAATCTCCACTTAAACAATAACTGATTAGAATTTAATAAGCCAACCCCATTACGCGTACTCGTTCATCTCTGCTAACTTTGCACCATGTCACTCAGGTTGAAGTTTTGGATGCTGGGAGCGAGTTTATTCGTATTCAACTCCGTGTGTTCATTTGCCCAACTAAACCAGGCGCGTATTGCGCAAAACCGGTTGCAGGCAGGCAAGTGGGAAAGTGCCTACCGGCTTCTTAAAAATCTGTACGGAAGGATACTGCCGATATTGAAAGCCAGGTAGTTTTGGCCCAATGGTTTTTGTCTGCAGGTAACCCCGATTACCAGGTCGATTCAGTGATTATTACCTTAGAAATTCATCTCGGATTTATGCACTGCTTTCTATGCGCGAGCGCGAGCGCATCCAACGCTTTCCGGTTGATAGTGCCGTGTTAACCTCTCTTCGTTATCGTATCGACAGTGTGGCATTTGAAGAAGCAAAGCAGGTTAATAACGAACTGGTTTACATACGGTATCTCAGCAAATACCGGGTTCACGGCAAACGCAGCAAGCCATTGAATTGCGCGATGAAGTAAGCTATCTCAATGCCTTGCGGGAAAATACAGATGAAGCCTTTCAGGAGTATTTGCAAAAATATCCAAACTCACATCGTGCAGCCGAAGCAAAAACCCGCTATGATAAATTACTGTTTGAAGCAAAAACCCAAGATAAGAAACTGAGCAGCTATCAAAATTTTGCAGAACAGTTTCCAACCAGTCCGTATGCTGTACAGGTACATCAGCAGATCTTTGAAATCACTACCGCCTCCGGTCAACCTGAAAGTTTTCTTCAATACCTGACAGCCTACCCACACGCGCCCCATGCACAACAGGCCCGAAATATTCTGTTTCATTTATATAAAGAGTGGGACGAAAAAATTCCTGATTCTATTCTTACAGACTCGCTAAAACGGGTATTGACAATCGACAAACAAAGCTGGATAGCCATCTATAAAAATGGATTGTTTGGGTTTATGGATCAAACAGGCACCGAAATACTAACACCCCAGTTTGAGCGTATTGACGAAGACTACAAATGCGAAACGGTGCAAGACGATATTCTTATTTTGGAGGAAGGTGTATTTAGCCGAACGNGGAAAAAATTGGCAGATGCAGGTACAGCCGTGACATCCATTGGATATGGTTTTCTTAAGTCCAGCCACAGGAACTGTACACAACTCATACACAAGTCTGGCCTTCGGGTTGTTTCAACATGCTACAACGATTTTAAAATCGTAGGTGGAAATTTTATTGTTGGTTATCGCCAGGAGGAAGTTGACTTATTTACGTTAACAGGCCGGCTGTTGCCCATTGCTGGTTTAACTGATGTGCGCGAGATTGAAGAAGTATTGATTCTGTACCGGCTTGGANAAAAAGTGTTGGTTACCCCACAACAACTGGCTGCCCTGGCCGATGGCCTGCCGCTGGCTGAACAGTTTGTGTTTGATGAGGTAGTGGCAATTTCAAAAGGACAACTGTTGGTGCGCAACGGGGCAATGGAAGGAATAATCAACAGTAATTTACAGTTTACCATACCGCTCGATCGGCACACGCTTACGCAAACACCATTTGCATTATTGGAGACCCGGCCAACCGGCACGCTCGTACATGGTTTGTCGAACGAGCTAAGAAGTAAAGAATGGCATAAAGTATCCTATCATCAGCAATGGTTATTACTTAGGGCCGATGGGCAAATTCAGTTGTACCACATGCCTTCGCGCAAAATGGCAGCCATAAAAGCCGATAGCATCTGGTTCGAACAGCAATTGGCATTCGTTGAATCGGATAACAATGTAAAGGTATTTTTATCAGCCACCCGTGCCATAGATATTCAGCCGGACTCAAAAGTTAAGTTTATTGCGGCCCGCGATTCCGTGCGTNTTNTTTATACTGAAAACAAGAACAAACGCATGGTCTATAACCTGGCAAGTGGCGAACAAAAGTTTACTACCGAGTTTGAGTTGATTGAATCAATTGGCGATTATTTTATGGTAGCCAGGTCGGGCCGGAAAGGCTTATTAAATCATCTGGGAAAAGAGGTGGTACCAGTTGAAATGGAAACTATTGTACTGAATCCGGAAGGACAACTCTCGCTGTTAAAAAATAAGAAGTTTGGATTGTATGACTTGAATCAGGATAAAATAATAAAACCCGAATACGAACGTAACCTGGTTACATTAAATGAACAATACCTGGTAGCCTTCCGAAATGGTCAATATGGTATTGTGGGCTGGGATATGAAACCGGTAACACCCTTTGAATACGATGAAATTGTACCGTGGCAGGGCGATTGGATATGGGCCAGGCAAAACCGGCAATGGGTCTTACTAAACTTTAAAACACAAATCATCGAAATAGATAAAGTGCGTGCCTTCTCCTGGTTCAAANAAGGAAGCGGAGAAAACATTGTGCGTATTCAACGCGAAAATNTTTTTGGGGTATTGAGCAGTTCCNGGGGCCTGATAATTCAGCCTACCTTTCACCAGGTAATTAATTTGGGTACACCCGATATGCCTNTTTATTTTACCGAAAAACAAGTAGAAGAGGCCGGAATTTATGTAGTTATTTATTACGATGCAGAGGGCAGGCTGGTGCGCAGGCAGGCTCTGGAGGAAGATGAGTATGATACGTTAGTGTGCGATGCCAATTAGGTTCTCTTCCTTAGCGGAATATCCTATGCCTCTCACAAAAGTTTAATTTTCTTACCCGCACTTTGTTCGTATTATTGAAAAAATGAGCTCGTTATGAAACGCCTTACCTTTATCTTTTTAGCCTGTATATTGTCAACAGCGCTGCAAGCTCAAACCCAACCAAGCTGGTGGTGGGTATTGTAGTGGATCAAATGCGGCAGGAATACCTGTACCGATACGAATCTAAATTTGGTACCGGAGGTTTTAACCGGATGGTTCAACAGGGTTTTATGCTGCGCAATGCGCACTATAATTATGTGCCCACCGAAACCGGCCCGGGTCATGCTTCTGTTTATACAGGAACAACCCCCGCCATTCATGGCATTGTGGCTAACGATTGGTATGAACGTACTTTANAAAAGGAAGTGAATTGCGTGGGCGATGATCAGCAGGCCCCCGTTGGTACCACCAAAGGAGGAAAAGTTTCTCCGGCAAGGCTACTAAGCACAACCATAACAGACGAACTGAAAATTGCCACCCAGATGCGCGCGAAAGTGGTTGGCATTTCAATTAAAGACCGCGGTGCGGTATTGCCCACCGGCCACATGCCCGATGGCGCCTACTGGTACGATGGTTCTACCGGTAACTTCATGACCAGCACGTATTACAAAACCGAGTTGCCCGCCTGGGTGCAAAAGTTCAACCAACAAAAGCTGCCCGATCAATACCTTGCCTTGGAATGGAAACCCTTGTTGCCAATAGACCAGTACACCGAAGTAAGTGTGGATGATTCGCCCTATGAATGGAAGTGGAAAGGAAAAGAGAAAGCTACGTTTCCATACAAGCTAAGCGAGTTGCGAAAGGACAATGGAAATTATGATTTAGTGGCCAATACCCCGTGGGGCAATACCCTAATTGCAGAAATGGCCAAAGCTGCCGTGGCAGGTGAAGGCTTAGGCAAAGATGCCATAACCGATTTCTTAACCGTTTCATTTTCGAGTACCGACCGTATTGGTCATGGTACGGGCCCCAATTCAATCGAGTTGGCCGATACTTACCTGCGCTTGGATAAAACACTGGAAGATNTTTTTAACTACCTCGATAAAGAAGTAGGTAAAGGAAACTACACGGTATTTCTAACGGCCGATCATGGTGTGGCTGAAGTTGCACAGTATATGAAAGATAAACGTGTACCAGCTGGTTACTTTCGCAGAAGTTATGTGGAGGCAGGACTAAAAGAATACTTACAAAAGCACTTTCCCGACAAAGATATTATTGAAAATGTTACTACCGAACAGGTTTTCATTAACCAACAGGCTTTTGAAGGCGATCCGCGGGCGGCCGGAATTGATCTGATGGTGGCAACCGATTTGATTACAAAATACCTGCTCGCCACCGAAGGAATAGCCCAGGTATTTACACCCGCCACCCTGCGCCAGGCCAGCCCCGATGAGGTGGGCATTCGCGGAAAGGTAGTGCGCGGGTTTCACCCCAAACGGTGTGGCGATATCGCGTTTGTACTGGAGCCAGGCTGGTATTCGTGGGGTGGCGTTACCGGTTCCACACATGGTTCGGCTTATACGTACGATACCCATATACCTGTTTTATTTTATGGTGCCGGTATTAAACCGGGCGCATCCACTCAATTTCATACCATAACGGATATCGCACCTACACTTTCGGTTTTGCTTAAGATCAAATTTCCGAGCGGTGCAACCGGCCAACCTGTTACTGAAATTCTCGACTAAATGTTAAAACCTTCCTGGTCTTTCAATACACTGCAAAGACCCGGAAGGTCTTAGTCATATTTTCCTTACGAGTGAGTACCTTTGGGAATGCATTCTGCATCCGAAGGTTTTCTGTTTCAATTTGTATTATTCCTCGCGGGCGGGTTAGGGTTTGTGCTGGTAGCATTGTTGGTATCGCGTTTAATCCGGCCCAATCGCCCCAGCGCACAAAAACAAATGCCCTACGAAAGTGGCGAGATGCCGCAAGGGCATGCCTGGGTGCAATTCAATCTGAGGTTTTACGTATTGGCGCTTGTTTTTATTCTCTTTGAAGTTGAAGTGGTATTCATGTTTCCATGGGCAGTTGTTTTTGGCGATGCGCAGCTACACCAGCAAACAGATGGAAGCTGGGGCTGGTTTGCATTAGCTGAAATGCTGATCTTTATTTTGATTTTAGTGCTGGGCCTGGTTTACACCTGGAAGATGGGGCACCTCGATTGGGTGAAATCAAAACCGCATGTGCAGGATGTGAATTCGCCAGTACCGCCCGATTTATACAAGGCTATTAATGAANAATACAAACGCAAGGCATGAAGGGGCTACTCGATCAGCAATTTGAAAACGGGGTGTAATCATTACACGCGTAGATGATCTGCTTAACTGGTCCAGGTTGTCTTCCCTCTTTCCAATGACGTTTGGATTGGCCTGCTGTGCAATAGAGTTTATGAGTACCGGCACCACCGTGTATGATATGGATCGGTTTGGAATGGCCCCCGTGCAACACCCCGCCAGTCCGACCTGATGATCGTGTCGGGAACAGTTACCTTCAAAATGGCTGATCGCATTCGCCAGTTGTATGAACAAATGGCCGAGCCCCGCTATGTTATTTCAATGGGCTCATGCTCCAATTGTGGTGGCCCCTACTGGCAACACGGATACCACGTGGTGAAAGGTGTAGATCGCATTGTGCCAGTAGATGTTTATGTGCCGGGTTGCCCGCCCCGCCCGGAAGCATTGATCGGGGTATTCTGAAACTGCATGAGAAAATCCGGAATGAAAGCAGGGTGAAGCCAACCGCATTGGAAAACTTAATTGAAAAAATGGATAGTACGCAGTTAATGGAATTGATACACCCGGTGGCAGGCAATGTGGAAGAAGTTAAAAATGCTAAGCCGCTCATGCTGGTGATTGATGCTGCTGAACTTGTTCCGGTGTGTGGGCTACTTTTCAAAAATCCCGAAACTTATTTCGATATGCTTACCTGCATTACCGGAGTTGACAATGGACACGAAGCAAACACTATGGAAGTGATCTATCATTTGTATTCTATTCCGTTCCATCAATCCCTTATGTTGAAGGTAATGCTGCCGCGTGAAAATCCGGAAGTGGAAAGTGTTACCACGATTTGGAAGTCGGCCAATTGGCTGGAGCGTGAAGTATTCGATATGTTTGGTATTGCTTTTAAAAATCATCCCGACTTACGAAGGATTTTGATGCCAGCGGATTGGGAAGGATATCCACTACGGAAAGATTACAAACACGAAGAAACGTACCGGGAATTAAAATCGATTAACCGCAATTGGCCAGAATACATTTTAACAGTCATTGAAACCTCAGCAATACATATACAAAGAAGATAACCTGGTAGCGTCTGAACCAAATAAGTTCGATGCCGCCAGGCTGAAGTCGGAGGAAATGATAATCAACCTCGGCCCACAGCACCCATCCACCCATGGTGTTTTGCGTTTGGAAGTGTTAAGTGATGGCGAGATTATTAAAGAAGTAGTACCACATATCGGATACCTGCACCGGTGTTTTGAGAAACATACCGAGAAGCTTCCGTACAATCAGATCATTCCATTTGTCGATCGCATGGATTACGTGGCTGCCATGAATTCCGAGCATGCTTATGCAATGGGCGTGGAACAAATGCTTGGAATCACCAATCAAATACCGAAACGGGTGGAGTACATCCGGNTGTTGGTGGCAGAAATGAACAGAATCGCTTCGCACTTAATTGCGGTTGGTACGTATGGGTTAGACCTGGGCGCATTCACCCCGTTTTTCTGGATTATGCGCGATCGCGAACATATTCTGCGATTGCTGGAGTGGGCCAGTGGTGCCCGCATGTTGTACAACTACATTTGGGTGGGTGGCCTGTTCTACGATTTACCGGTTGGCTTTGAACAACGCTGTCGCGAATTTATTGCCTACTTTAAACTGAAAGTTACAGAACTTGAACGCCTGCTGATTGATAATAAAATCTTCATAGATCGAACGGCAAACGTGGGTGTGCTGCCACTCAACCTGGCAATCAATGGTGGTGCCACAGGCCCGATGTTACGCGGTTCAGGTTTGCGTTTTGATTTACGAAAAGTGGATGGTTATTCGGTTTACCCGGAACTTGATTTTGATATTCCGGTAGGAGAAGGGAAGATGGGCACGGTGGGCGATTGTTGGGATCGTACCTGGGTGCGTGTGCGCGAGATTCACGAATCATTGAACCTCATGCGGCAATGCCTGGATAGACTGGAAGGCGAACACAAACGTACCCGCGAGTTTGATCCGCAGGCAGTTATTCCANAAAAGATAAGGCCCCAGGCACAAGAAATTTACGTTCGTGCCGAAAGCCCTAAAGGAGAGTTAGGGTTTTATTTTCGGGCCGATGGAAAAAGTGATATTCCGTTCCGCTGCAAGGTAAGAGCATGCTCGTTTGTGAACCTTTCCATACTGCCAGATCTTTGTAAAGGCGTGCTGATTGCAGACCTGATCGCTATACTGGGTTCTATTGATATTGTATTAGGTGAAGTAGATCGTTGATTTGTTGTGATAAAGCTTTTTACATCCGATCAGATTAAGGCGTGGGATGCAACCACCATCCGCGATCGCGGTATCACCTCTTTCGAGTTGATGCAACGTGCCTGTCGGGCTTTTGTAACCTGGTTTACCGAACGCTACGATGCATCTCATGAAGTTTATGTTGTTTGCGGAACCGGCAACAATGGTGGCGATGGGCTGGGCATTGCGCTGTTGCTGCACGAATGGAATTACCCCGTTCAGGTATTTATTGTGCGTGGAACCAACACTACACCCGATTTTGATACAAGCTTAACGTTGCTGAATGGAAAAGTTACCGTAAAAGAAATAACATCATCCGAATTTGATGTGCCCACAGGATCAATTGTGATTGACGCGTTATTTGGTACCGGTTTATCGCGGGAGTTGGATGGCAAGTACGTGCAAATCATANAAAAATTGAATGAACTGGATGTAATCAGAGTGGCAGTAGATGTTCCTTCGGGGTTGCGAATTGATGCTCCTGTTTCCGGAGAAATTTTCAGAGCAGATCATACCGTTACTTTTCAGGCGCCCAAGCTTGCCTTTNTACTTCCGCAAAGTAGTGTGTTTACCGGCCAGTGGCATGTGGTGGACATAGGCTTGAGCAAAGCATTTGTTAAGGAAGCTAAGTCCGGTTATNTTTTAGTAACGCAAAAATCAGTAAGACGTATTGTCAAACCACGCACTCCGTTTAGTCATAAAGGTAGTTATGGGCATGCGTTATTGATTGCGGGTTCAACAGGAAAGATGGGAGCGGCCGTACTTGCTGCGCGTGCGGCATTGCGAGCCGGTGTGGGTTTACTAACCGTACACATTCCGGCTACTGGTAATGTAATTATGCAGTCATCGGTTCCGGAGGCAATGACGCAACAGGATGTATCACAAAATNTTTTTCACTGCATGCGAAGTAGAAAGTTTNTTATACCGCCACTGGTGTGGGCCGGGTTTGGGGCAGGCACCTGAAACGTTACAGGGCTTTAAAGACTTGTTAACACAAAGAACAAAACCGATGGTGCTGGATGCCGATGCTTTAAACTTATTGGCAACCGATGCGGAGTTACTAAGCAAAATCCCGGAAGGAAGTATTCTCACCCCACACCCTGGCGAGTTTATGCGATTGGTGGGCGCGTGGTTGAACGATTTTGATAAATTAAAAAGCAGATTGCATTGGCTGAGACAACAAAATCGGTGGTTGTGCTAAAGGGTGCATACAGTTCAATCGCATTGCCAGATGGTTCGGTTTATTTTAATTCAACCGGTAACCCGGCATGGCCACCGGTGGTAGTGGCGATGTGCTAACCGGAATAGTAACAGCCCTGTTGGCCCAGGGCTATCCAGCCGCGCAAGCTGCCCTATTAGGTGTTTATGTGCATGGATTGGCTGGCGATTTAGCGGCCCGCGAAATCGGTGAAACCGGCTTGATTGCCGGTGATTTGATCAATTATCTGCCGTACGCTTTTAAAAAGCTCGAATAACTTACTTTTGAAAAAAATTGTACAGCAATTAAACTTTTGGCTTACATCTTGCATCTAAACCGTACTAATTCACGTAAAAGCCTTTATGAACCTGAACAAAGCTATATTTCTGGTTGCTCTTTTAGCAGGAGCGCATTTTAGCTATGGGCAATTTCGCGAAGAAGGCTTTGGTCCCAACTCACCCGATCAGATTAAACAAGTACAGGTTTACCCGAACCCTGCTATTGAATTTCTTAGCCTTAAGTTCGAAACTCCGCAAGCCAGAAAAGTTCGGTTAACTGTTTATAATATTCTGGGTAATACGCTGGAGGTAGAAACCGAGATTGTGGATGAGCACGAAATCAAATTAAAAGTAAAGGAACTGGCAACGGGCTATTACTTTGTTTCCGTGCGCGATGAGCAGGCCGGCCTGCGAGGTACTTATAAGTTTCTTAAAAAGTAACTTCCTTCTTATTTAATTTCTGGTCTTTTCCTATTTTCAGGGCTTCGCACATTTGCCTTGAACCAGATTGTTATAGCAATTGATATTGGTACAACCAGCACCAAAGCATTAGCTGTTTTGCCTTCCGGCTCTGTGGTGGCGCAGCACCAGGTGTTTTATCCAACCGCTTTTCCAAAGCCCGGCTATGCCGAACAGGATGCAAATGAAATTTGCAATGCCGTCATTAGTTCTCTTCAGGCAATTGCAAATCAAATTAATTTGAGCGAGGGGCTGGCTATTTCTTTTAGCAGTGCCATGCATAGTTTGGTAGCGGTTGATGCTGCCGGAGAGCCCCTCACACCTTTAATCACCTGGGCAGATACACGAAGCGTGGCGCAGGCAAATCAACTCCGGAATTCTGACGAAGGATTACCGTTGCAGCACGAAACGGGTACACCGGTTCATCCCATGTCTCCCTTATGCAAGTTAATCTGGATGCGCGAGTCCGGAGTAGATGAATTTCAATCTGCTTATAAGTTTGTTTCTATTAAAGAATTTGTATGGCATCGCCTTACGGGAGAATTTAAAATAGATTACTCCATTGCTTCCGCTACAGGCTTGTTTGATATTCACCAGCAAGTATGGAGTAAANAAGCTTTGGAACTGGCCGGCATTTCATCCGATCAACTTTCGGAAGCAGTTCCCGCCACATATCAATCCTTTATATCTTTACCTGCTTTAAAAAATTTGCACCACCTGCCTTTACTGATTGGAGCCAGCGATGGATGCCTGGCGCAACTGGGCAGCAATGCCATGCAGCCAGGTGTGCTTACAATTACATTGGGTACCAGTGGTGCCGTAAGGCGATCCGCTTCACGCCAGTTGCACGATCCCGAAGGCAGGTTATTTAATTACTTGTTGACAGGAAATGAAACGGTAGCCGGAGGCGCCACCAATAATGGCACCGTGGTATTGGATTGGTTTATTCGTGAGATAGCACAACCTGAAATGAATTTACAGGCAACGATTACAAACGCTTGTGCAAACATTGCTGCCGGTAGCGAGGGGTTGTTGGCTTTACCATTTCTTCAGGGTGAACGGGCCCCGGTTTATAATCCTCAAGCCCGCGGAATATTTTTTAATGTAAGCATGCAGCACACACAACAACATTTTGCACATGCCTTGCTGGAAGGTATTTGTTACGAACTAAAGTGGATTACTGAAAGTGTTGAAACGGTTTGCGGCCCTTCTGCTAAGATTGTGGTGAGTGGGNGGATAACCCGTTTTCCGGAGTGGGTGCAAATGCTGGCCGATGTACTTAATCGTACTCTTTTTGTAACGGCAGTTCATGATGCTTCTGCGTTAGGTGCTGCTTACCTGGCATTTAAGGCACATGGAATTTCTTTTCAAAGTGAGGTTGCTGGGCACACGGTATTTAGACCCAATGTAACGCAGATTCAATCATACGAGCAGGGCTACAGGCAATTTAAAATGCTTTATGAGGCTGTGAAAAACTTATTTTAAGGTAACATTTTAAGTTAATAAACCCTGTTTAGGCACTAATCAAACGGTTGCGGAATAAGAATCTGGGAAATCGCCCAAAACCGGGTTTCGGTTGTGTTTACATATCGTTTAATTTGTCCTTGGCCATTTTAGGCCTGAACGGCTTTCTGGTACTTAACACTTTTTAAGGATGCAAATCGGACTAATTGGTTTGGGTAAGATGGGGTATAACCTCGCACTCAATTTTAAAAGCAAAGGGCATACAGTGGTGGCGTTTGATGTGAATAAGACGGCTATGGAAAAAATTGCTGCCGAACAGATTGAAACCGCCCCCACTATTGGCGATCTGGCCTTGGCCCTGAAGGACCGAAAAGTGGTTTGGATAATGGTACCGGCAGGAAATGTGGTGGATGTTGTACTAAGCAATCTGAAATACCACCTGGCCCCCGATGATATTGTGATTGATGGTGGCAACTCGCATTTTAAAGATACCCTGGCCCGGGCCCGCGATCTGGAGAAGTTGGGCATTCATTACCTCGACTGTGGAACCAGTGGTGGAGTAACCGGGGCGCTACATGGGGTTTGTACCATGATAGGAGGGAAANAAGAAGTATTTGATTACTGCGAAGAATTGTTCAGGTCTATTTCGGTACCAGATGGTTATTTGTATTGTGGCAAATGTGGCAGCGGCCACTTTACCAAGATGGTACATAACGGAATTGAATACGGCATGATGCAGGCAATTGCCGAAGGCATGGAAGTATTACACCGGCATGACCCCGAAATGGATTTGGCGGCTCTATCCAAAGTTTGGAATCATGGCTCGGTGGTGCGCAGTTGGCTAATGGAACTTACGCAACGAGCTCTTGAANAAGACAAAAACCTGGAATCGATAAAAGGGGTAATGCATTCTTCAGGCGAAGGAAAGTGGACGGTAGAAACCGCATTGGAGATGGGTGTGCCCACTCCGGTTATCACCATGAGTTTGCTGATGCGCTATCGCTCACAAACAGAAGATACATTCTCGGGTAAAATTGTTGCTGCCCTTCGCAATGAATTTGGCGGTCATGCGGTAGAAAAGAAGTGAACTCTCGTTTAAATAAAAAGCATCAGGCTTAAATAAGGGCCTGACGCTTTTTTATTGGCTGATTCTAAAACGTTACAGACAAGGTTAACGTTTCGTTTTTGCGCTTAACCTTAACGGGAACAGTTTGGCCTTTNTCAAATTTGCCCAAAGCGCCCATGTAATCGTTTATATCTTTGATTTCAATTTCGCCAATCTGAGTAATTACATCACCCGTTTGTATGCCTGCCTGCTGTGCGGGGCGGCCATCGGTTACACCATCTACCAATAAGCCGGGCTGATCGGAAGTATAACTGGGCATTACACCCAATGTAACTTTAAAAGAAGTGCGTGCGGACATAGTTTTTTGTTTTGTAGTAAGGAAAGTAAGTTTGGGGGCGGCATCTAATTTTTCAATTACCTGAATAATTAATTCGAGTACTTGTTTTTCGCCACCATAATTAATTTTNTCCGAATCATCAGAGGGTTTATGGTAATCACTATGCGAGCCGGTAAAGAAATGCAGCGCTGGAATATTCTTCAGGTAAAACGAGGCGTGATCAGAAGGTCCTACACCCGATGAATCGGTTTTAATAACCAATGGCGTGGAAACAGATTTTAAAAGAGGTTCCCACACGGGGCTGGTTCCGGTTCCGCTGATAGAAATATTTTTGTTCTCTGGTAAGCGGCCAATCATGTCCATGTTAATCATGAAACTAACTTCATCTATGTTAATGGTAGGGTGTTCGGTAAAGTATTTCGATCCATAAAGCCCCAATTCCTCACCGCTAAAGCAGATGAATAGAAAGTTGCTCTTTTCTTTAACCTTGTTTTGCGAAAAGTAACGGGCTAGTTCAAGTACACCGGCCACACCGGAAGCATTATCATCGGCACCGTTGTGAATTTTTCCTTTTGGGTTGGCATCCAGCGAACTACCGTTTTCTCCCAGCCCCAGGTGGTCGTAGTGAGCGCCTATAATTATCGTTTTGTCGGCCTGGTTATCCAGATAGGCAATGGCATTGTTTGCTTTACCTTCTTCGCCTGTGCCATGTACTCCGGCTTTAAACGGAAACTGCTGCCGAAATCCCTGCTCGCCTTTGGGTATTAGTTTTAAGGCTTTAAATTCTTTCTCCAGGTACTGCAAGGCTTTTTGTTCGCCTTCCGAGCCCGAAAACCGGCCCTGCATCTCATCCGCAGCCAATACCGTAATGTGTGTTTTGATTTTNTTCTCTTCAATTTTNTGGGCAAATCCGGCTGCCGGAATCAACAAAGCAAGTATCAGTAGGCGCATTTTTCGTTGTGTATTTTATTCGGGTACAAAGTAACTTCCATTTCTATAACAAAATTACCTCTGGCAGGAGTTTTTAGGGATATACCTTCAAAGCCATTATTTTTGATTGAATTGATTTTCAAACTATGAAAGCACCCAATCTTGTTTTGCTAACTGATTTTTCGCCACTTTCTAAAGTAGCCATGTTATATGCCCTTAAAATGGCGGCTCCGTTAGGCGCAAATTTTACCATACTTAATATTGTGCGTGTGGATGGAATACCGAAAGCAAACCTCAAAACCAGGCAACTTGAAAAAACGATTTCACAAATTGCCCAGGAGGAAGGCGATAACCTGGTTGCTGAATTACGGGCACAGGTTAAAGGAAATTATACCCTTACATTTAAACCAGTAAAAGCGCGCACCGTTTCCGAGATGGTTCGCAAGTATGTAAGTAATAATCCTACCAACATGGTAGTTATGGGCTTGCAGGGGGCCTCGGCACTAAAAAAATCGGCAGGTTAGGAGGCACAACCGTATCAGTAATAGACGAATGCCCGGTGCCGGTGCTGGCTATTCCTGCCTATGCCAAATACAGCAATATGAAAAATATTGTTTATGCTACCGATTTGAAAAATGTAAAAAAGAGCTTGATATTATTGTTGAGTTTGCCAAAATATTTGGCTCGTTTGTACACATGATTCACGTGGCACCGGCTATTGATAAAAAATTGAAACCGCAGGGTTGGCAGTAGATGAAATGGTACAGAAGTACGCGTACAATAAAATACGATTTGAATTTATCCTGGAAGAAGATATTACCAAAGCAATTGGAGACTACATACAAAAAACAAGTGCCGATCTGCTTACCACGTTTACGCACAAACTTAGCCTGGAAGAAAAACTCTTTGGCAAGAGTGTAACGCGTAAACTGGCTTATCAGGGTACTACGCCCTTATTAGCAGTAAAACGGAAATAAGATTAGTCCGTTCTTATATTGCCCGTACAACAAAGGTTAAAAGTGTTTGTTACCTTAAAGCACAATTTCTAGAATTCGGCATTACCCGGATAGCGTGGGTAGGGGATTACATCGCGGATGTTGGTCATGCCCGTTACGAATAAGATTAAACGTTCAAAGCCTAAACCAAATCCACTGTGTGGTGCCGAGCCAAACTTGCGCAAGTCTAAATACCACCACAAATCTTTTTCGGGCAGGTTCATTTCCTGAACGCGTTTTAATAAGCGATCGTACCGTTCCTCGCGCTGCGAGCCACCAATAATTTCGCCAATACCCGGAAACAACACATCCATAGCCGCTACGGTTTTGTTGTCCTCGTTCTGGCGCATGTAAAATGCTTTAATTTCTTTTGGATAGTTATACAGAATTACCGGTTTCTTAAAATGCTTTTCCACCAGGTAACGCTCGTGCTCCGATTGTAAATCAACGCCCCATTGGTCTATCGGGTATTGAAATTTCTTTTTCTTGTTCGGGTTTGAGTTTTTCAAAATGTCAATCGCCTCGGTATAGCTTAACTTTTGAAATTCATTTTCAGTTACAAAACGCAGGCGTTCCAACAAACCCAGTTCATTGCGCTGATCCTGTGGCTTGGTGTTTTCTTCGTCTTGTGCACGCTTGTTCAAAAACTCCAGGTCATCCTTACAATTATTCAACGCATATTTTACCAGGTATTGCAACAAATCGGTGGCTAGTTGCATGTTGTCATGTAAATCATAAAAAGCCATTTCGGGTTCTATCATCCAGAACTCGGCCAGGTGGCGGGTGGTGTTGGAGTTTTCAGCCCGGAATGTAGGTCCGAACGTATAAATTTCACTTAGCGCAAGCGCATACGTTTCTCCCTCCAATTGGCCTGAAACGGTGAGGTTGGTTTCTTTTCCAAAAAANTCTTCATTATGCAGAATTTGGCCATGCTCATTGCGTGGCGGGTTGTTTGCATCCAATGTGGTTACCCGAAACATAGCNCCGGCACCCTCTGCATCGGATCCGGTAATGATGGGCGTATGGATGTAAAAAAATCCACGGTCGTTAAAGAATTTATGAATCGCATAAGCCATGGCATGCCGCACGCGCATAACTGCACCAAAAGTATTTGTGCGCGAACGCAAGTGAGCAATCTCGCGCAGGTATTCTAAACTGGGCCGGTTNTTAAGTTGCAATGGGTAGGCTTCAGCATCACAATCGCCCAAAATGAGAAGTTCTTTTACTTTTACTTCCACCGCCTGGCCTTTACCTAAAGAGGCAATCAACTCGCCAGTTACAGAGATGCAGGCACCCGTAGTAATGCGCTTGAGGGTGGCTTCATCCACAGAATTAAGCTCCACAACCGCTTGCAGGTTTTGAATAGTGGAGCCATCGTTTATGGAAATAAACTGGTTATTGCGGAAGGTGCGTACCCACCCTTCTGCTTTTACCTGTTGGCCAGTTGGTTGCGTTGCCAATAATGCGCTAATCTTTGTGCGTTTCATCTCAAATAAGCCCTTAATTTGGGTTGGCAAAAAACGACATTTTGAATTTTTAATCAAAATCTAAATCGAGCTCCCTTACGGGGAAGGAATTGCATGTGCCTACCTTTTTACATAGCATTTGAAGTGGTAAATTTGGCCGAATTACTACATGCAAAAACTTAGTTTAAATCAAAGCCTGCAACAGAAACTGTCGCCCCAGCAGATACAGTTTATTAAATTATTACAGGTACCTACGGCCGAACTGGAGAGTCGGATTGAAGAGGAGCTGGAGCTGAACCCCGTGCTGGAGGAGGGCTCAGACGAACCCGAGGCTGAAGAACGCACGGAAGAACAACCTGAAACATCGGAAGCAGAGACCAGCAATGAAGATCTGGATATAAAAGACTACTTGCGTGATGATGACTATAATAGTTACAAAACGCAATCGGATGGTGATGGCGATGACGATGATGATCGCGAAATGCCTATACCCATGGGTACATCGCTGCACGAAACCCTGCTTACCCAACTGGGCTTTTTAGGATTGGACGACCGGCAAACTATCATTGGGAAACAACTGATTGGAAGTATTGAGGGTGATGGTTATATCCGCAGAGAGTTGGAGTCGATTGTGAATGATCTTGCCTTTTCGCAGGGAATTGAAACTAATCTGAGCGAGGTAGAGGAAATACTGAAAAAGATACAAACATTCGATCCGGCTGGTATTGCAGCCCGTAACCTGCAGGAATGTTTGTTGTTGCAATTAGAGCGGATGGATGACGGCCAGGATGTAGATGTGATTGTGGGTAAACGGATAATCTCAGAGTGTTACGAAGAGTTTACCAAANAGCACTACCCTAAAATTCTGAAGAAGCTTGATCTGGACGATGAAGATTACATAAAAGATGCGATAGAATTAATCGTTCGGTTAAATCCGAAACCGGGAGGCGAAGTGAACACCGGGATTGTGAAGAACCAATATGTAATTCCGGATTTTATTTTAACAAACAATAACGGAAAACTAGAGNTGGCCCTCAATTCGCGCAATGCCCCCGAACTTCGTATTAGCCGCTCCTACACCGAAATGTTTAAGGCTTACGATAAAAGCGATAAGAAAGATAAGAAGCTGAAAGAGGCAGTATCGTTTGTAAAACAAAAGTTGGATGCAGCCAAATGGTTTATTGATGCCATTAAGCAACGGCAACACACCCTGTTGCGCACCATGCGTGCCATACTGGAATTTCAATATGATTATTTTCAGGAAGGTGATGAAACTAAATTACGCCCCATGATTCTGAAAGATATTGCCCAAATGATTGGGATGGATATTTCTACCGTTAGCCGGGTGGCCAGCAGTAAAACCATTCAAACCGATTTTGGAGTATTTCCGCTTAAGTATTTTTTCTCAGAAGGTATAAGTACTGATTCGGGTGAGGAGGTGAGTAGCCGGGAGGTAAAACAAATTATCAAAGATCTGATTGAAGCCGAAGATAAAAACAAACCCTATTCAGATGATAAACTGGAAGACTTGCTGAATCAGAAAGGTTATAACATTGCCAGGCGCACGGTGGCAAAATACCGTGAGCAATTAAATATTCCGGTAGCTCGCTTAAGAAAGGAAATGTGAGAGTAGTAGCTACCGTTATATCTGTTATTTTTCACCCGCTGTTGCTCACCACATACCTGGTGCTATTGCTGGGCACCTTATTTCCGGCCTTGCTGATGATTGCACCCCAATATTTGCGCGTGATGATTGCTTTCATATTCTGCTTTACGTTTTTATTGCCGGTGGTAAACCTTATCATGTTCCGAATGTTTGGAACAATAAGCTCCTATACGTTGGCGGACCGGAAAGAACGTATTGTGCCGTTTATGGCCATTGCACTGATTTATTTGGTAACGGCATTTTTATTTTTTCAAGCTCCGGTTTTCATCCAACTTTAATTATTTATTGCTGATTATAGCCTTATTGGTGGTGGCCGCAGTAGTGCTTAATTTTTTTGTAAAAGTAAGCGTGCATGCACTGGCGGCCTGGGGCAGTATTGGTATTCTGCTTCCGTTAAACAAGGCGGTTGAGCAGCCTGATTTATTATGGCCAACCGCAGCTGCCATTCTGGTTGCCGGTGTGGTGATGGCCGCCAGATTGTATTTGAATGCGCATACCCCCGCGAAATCCTGGTGGGAAGCATATCCGGTTTTTTGATTGGTTTTTGGAGTTCTTTCTTTTTTAAAAAGTAATCACCACACGTATGGAATTTAAACATCTGTTGTATTCAGTAGCCGATGGTGTAGCCACCATTACGCTCAATCGCCCTGAAGTGTACAATGCCCTGAACGATGAGATTACCTACGAGTTGCAAGATGCCTGGAAGGCCTGCGCAAAAGATAATCAGGTGCGGGTAGTGGTGCTTACCGGTGCGGGTAAGGCATTTTGTTCCGGGCAGGATTTGAAGGCTGCATCCGGAAAGGAAAAAAGATCGTTTATGGAGTCGTTGCATAAACGATATAACCCGATTATTCGCGCCATGCGTTCGTTGCCAAAACCCATTGTGGGTAGAATTAATGGAGTAGCTGCCGGGGCTGGTTGTTCACTGGCCCTTGCGTGCGATGTATTGGTTGCTGCAGAAGAAGCATCCTTAATAGAAGTATTTATCAACATCGGGTTGGTGCCCGATTCAGGCTCGGCTTACTTCTTGCCCCGCCTGGTGGGTATAGCCAAAGCATTTGAGCTTTGCTCTACCGGAAGAAAGGTACCTGCAGCCGAGGCATTGCAACTTGGCTTGGTAAACAGAGTGGCACCGTTAGCCCAGTTGGACGAAGCAGTAAAAAGTTACACCGATTATTATGCTACCGCGCCAACTCAATCCATTGGACTAATCAAAAAGATGTTGAATAAATCCATGCAAGCTACTTTAGATGAGATGCTGGATTACGAAGCCTATTGCCAGGAGATTGCCGGCACTTCATCCGACTACAAAGAAGGTGTTACTGCATTTCTTGAANAAAGAAAGGCAGTATTTAAAGGCAGTTAAAACCCGTTAACAGAAATTCCAAGGGTAAGGGAGTTAATGTCGCGTCCGTGCGGCCCTTTACCAGATGCAAACATTTCAGACAGGTTATAGAAAGCAAACCAGCTAAAGCCACCAATACCCACACGGGTATAAATACCATACCTGAAATCATTTAAGCCCAGGCTTCGTTTGTCTTTAACTTTTATGGTTTCGTCATCTTGTTTGTACTTCACTTTGGTAAACGAGTTAAGGCGCACGCCAATCCTACCGCCAATGGCAACATTAAAGCTGCGCGCAATATCTTCGGGTTTGGTGTCAAATCTAAACTCCAAAGGCATTTCCAGATAATTTGTTACCAGCATTGATTTTTTAGCAAGCTGTCCATAAACCCGCTCGGGACTTAACAGGTTGTATTGTTCAATCAGATTATTGCCTGTTGTGCCCAGGGTATCAATTAACATGGCACCATTGGTAAATTTCCAGCGTTCCATACTTAACCCAACACCGGGGTTAAAACTGAATTTGCTTCTGCCAAAACGGATGGGATATTGGTAGTAAACATTAACCGTGCGCGAGCCCCAGAAACCCTGTTTCCAGGTAGAGTCCACCTGGTTTAGGGCCCGGTTAATACCAAGATCTACCAGAAATGTTCCGGGNATTGACGGCCGCTTGGTTTTGGTTACTGTTTCGTATTGGGCAAAGGCTGCGGTTGTAAGCAGTACAAAAAGCAGGGTGTTGAGAAAATACTTCATTGTTCAGATTTAGCTCTTTAACGATGGACTGCGGCCAAAATTAGTTTTATAAAATAAAAATCCTAACCCGCTTGGTGAGTTAGGAAGGTTAAATTTAGTGGGCCCGGAGGGATTCAAACCCCCAACCTTCTGATCCGTAGTCAGATGCTCTATTCAGTTAAGCTACGGGCCCAAAAAGGTTCGCAAAGGTAATTAAATAATGATTTTTGCCAAAAATTTGTAAGGAGTGCAAACCTTTGTTTTTCAGGTTAATTCAGAACAAAATTCAAGGGCATTGTCATTCTTACGTTTACCGGCTTTCCACGCTGCTTGCCGGGCTGCCATTTGGTAAGGCCTAACACCCGCATGGCTTCTTCATCGCAACCACTGCCAATGCCGCGCATTACTTTTATGCGCGTTACTTCGCCATTTTTATCAATAACAAATTCTACATACACTTTACCCGCAACACGGGCGCGTTGGGCCTGTTTAGGATACGTTAGATTTTCGCTCACAAACTTGTAGAAGCTCTCAAATCCGCCTACCGGAACAGGTGCTACTTCGGGCGCAATAAAAAANGGTTCTTCAGGAGGTTCGGGTGTTATTCCAATCGAATCAAAATGGATGGTTGATGGACTGTCCAAATCAATTATGGGTTCCGTTTCTGATTCGGTGTTAACGGGTTCGGTTGTAATAACAAACACAGGATTTTTNGGTCGTGGCTCCCGAATCTTTTGTGTTACCGGTTTTTGGACTTCGGCCATAGGCGATTGTAGTTGAAAGACAGCTTCCGGATTCGTAGTGTCATACTTCCGGTGCGGAAGTGCTGGTTTAACACCAGACCATTCAAAGGCGGTAAGAATCAATGCTACGCTAAGGGATAGGCCAATCAAAAANAACTTTCCTGATTGGCGATGTACATCATGTTGGGGATTTTTCTTGGCTTCCATAATAAGGTTGTAGTTTGGTTCTACCTTACTAATGCCAGGGCATGCGTCACGTCACGGTTAAGGCCGGAGTATTTATTTTTGATTGTGGTTTAGTTTGTTTTTTCTCCCAACGTGTAATGGCCAGGAAGATAATAACGATCAGGGCAATCAGTAGAAAGAAGGTGAAGATGCGCGTAATCTGCTTAATACGCTTTTCAGTACCATGTTGTTTAAGCACAGCGTTGTAATTGCGATACCGGTCGCTTCCGCGGGCACTCATGCGTTGCCTGCGCAATCGTATTTCGTGCTTACCCATCGTATTTCATCTTTAAATTAAAATGCGTGCGGAGTTTATCCAGCGCCCGATAGGTGCGCATTTTTGCTCCACTCTCTGTCATATCCAGAATAAAAGCAATTTCTTTAAAATCCTTGTCTTCAAAAAANCGAAGCTCAAGTACCTGAATCATTTCCGTTGGCAACTCATTCATATACCCAAGCAACCGGGTAATCATTTCTTCATCCCAATCATCTGTTGCCTGTTCAATCAGTTCGCGTACTTTCAGTTCTTCAATGCTGAATATTTTGTTGCCCTTATGCTTTCGGTAGTGTTTGTTCACTTCATTGCCTGCAATCTTGTAAAGCCAGGCCGAAAACGGAAATCCACGGAATTCATACCGGCTAATATTGTTTAGCGCGTTTACAAAAGTTTGTGAGCAAAGGTCTCCGGCAAGTTCTTCATCATCTGTTTGCCGAAGGATGTAGTTAAAAATCCGGTCAAAGTATTTTTCGTACAATTCTCCAAAAGCACGCGGGTCTTTCTTCGAACGTTCGATTATTTGTTCTTCTTTCCGGATTTCGTCTTCCGACATGCGGTTTCTGGTTAAAGCCTACCGGTTACGTACTTAATAATCCGAAGGATTTCTGAAAGTCACAAATGCTGTAATTTGTATTGTACCCTGTTATGGAAATCTTTAGTTTTCCTTTTCAGAAACCAACCTGCTTATGAAATATTTCCTGCTTTTCGTTTCTCTCTTCAGTTCAATCTGTGGCTGGAGCCAGCGCAAAAAGAGACCTCACAAACCCCGGAACCTGTTGTTAAATCTGCTACATCGCCCATCGAAGCAAAAATTGCAGGTTTGAAGAAGTATCCAGGCTTCCTGGAATTTTATTATGACGAAAAACAAGACAAAGTATTGATTCTGATAGATAAACTAAACACCGAGGNNCTCCTTTACATCGAATCGTTGACAGCCGGAGTGGGTTCAAACGATTTGGGCCTTGATCGTAACAAACTTGGACGCGAGCGGGTAGTGAAATTTGAAAGACGCGGCCCCAAGGTTTTGATGCTTGAACCTAATTATTCATTTCGTGCTATTTCCAATGATGCAGCCGAACGCAGGGCAGTAGAAGAAGCCTTTGCACAATCCGTACTTTGGGGATTTACCATTTTGGCTGAAGAAGGTGGTAAAATTTTGGTGGACGCAACCGATTTTCTTTTGCAGGATGCACATGATGTGATAGGTACCCTGCGCGGAGCACAACAAGGAAATTATTCATTGGATAAATCACGCTCAGCGTTTTATCTGCCTCGTACCAAAAACTTTCCGCAGAATACGGAGTTTGAGGTTACGCTTACGCTTACAGGCCAACCAACCGGTGGTTTTATTCGGAGTGTTACGCCCACACCATCCAGCGTAACCATACGCGAGCATCACTCCTTTGTACAGCTACCCGACAATAACTACAAACCCCGCAAGGCCGACCCACGCGCGGGGTACTTTGGTATTTCCTATTACGATTATGCTACCCCCATCAGCGAGCCAATCNGTAAAAGATTTATCGCACGGCACCGGCTTGAAAAGAAAGATCCGCGTGCAGCAGTAAGTGAAGCGGTTGAACCCATTATTTATTACATGGATCCCGGGNCCCCGGAACCAATCCGTTCGGCATTAATGGATGGAGCACGTTGGTGGAACCAGGCTTTTGAAGCTGCAGGTTATAAAGATGCATTTCAGGTAAAGGTTTTACCGGAAGATGCAGACCCCATGGATGTGCGATACAATGTAATTAACTGGGTGCATCGCTCTACCCGGNGTTGGTCGTACGGGGGTTCCGTTACCGATCCGCGCACGGGTGAAATCATCAAAGGCCATGTTACATTAGGATCGTTGAGAGTACGCCAGGATTTTTTGATTGCCGAGGGGTTATTGGCTCCGTATGAAGAGGGTAAACCTGTTACAAAAGCGATGGAAGAAATGGCATTGGCACGTTTACGTCAGTTGGCTGCCCACGAAGTAGGTCATACTATTGGCATTGCACATGCATATTCTTCCAGTACAGAAAACATGGCATCGGTAATGGATTATCCGCATCCGATAGCAACATTAAAAGACGGCAAGATTGATTTGAGCAATGCCTACGACACGAAGATTGGGGAGTTTGATAAGGTGATGGTGGCCTTTGGGTACCAGCACTTTCCGGAAGGTACGGATGAAAGTAAAGCACTGAATGACATCATTCAAAACTCGCTGAAAGCAGGCTATACTNTTTTATCGGATCAGGATGCGCGGCCAGCAGGAAGTGCTCATCCGTTTGCCCACTTATGGGATAACGGAAAGGATCCGGTAGAAGAATTAAACCGCGTGATGGAAGTGCGGAGTGTGGCATTGAAANACTTTGGCGAACGCAACATAAAACCGGGTGCGCCCATGGCTACTTTGGAAGAAGCCCTGGTGCCGGTGTATNTTNTTCATCGCTATCAAACAGAGGCTGCTGTANAAATTATTGGTGGTTTAAATTACCGGTACGCCCTGCGTGGCGATGGCCAACCGGTTGCTGAACTGCTTACACCACAAATGGAATTAAAAGCGCTAGAATCATTGCTTAAAACCGTGCAACCCGCAGCCCTGGCCTTACCCGAAAGTTTATTAAAGCAAATACCACCCCGGCCGCTGGGGTACAATCGCCACCGCGAGTTGCTGCGTGGAAAAACTGATTTAACTTTTGATCCGCTGGCCGCAGCAGAAACGGCAGCCGATCTTACTTTTGGTTTGATTTTGCATCCGGCCNGGGCCAATCGGGTATTCGAACATCACTCGCGCGATGCCCGGTTACCAAGCCTTGAAAATGTAATTGACAAAATGATCAGCGCTACCTTTAAAACTCCGGCTCGGGGAGGGTATGAAGGGGCTGTGCAGATGAGTATAAACTATGCGCTGTTTACAAACCTTACCAAATTGGCTCTTAGTAAAGACGCCTCTGCGCCTACCCGTGCTATTGTTATGGCAAAACTGGATCAGTTGAAAGCCTGGCTGCAAACACGGCCAGCCACTGACGAATCGTGGAAAGCTTATAATACCTACCTCGCGCAGTTGGTGATTAAGTTCCAGGAAGCACCGGATGAGTTTAAACAAGATGTGCTGTTAACACCGCCACCCGGTCAGCCCATTGGTACTACCGAGGAGTTTTGCGGATACTAAGCGAAAGTATTTCAGGAAAATATACGATGGCATAAATGCCGGTTTGTATGTAAATGATTTTAATTACATCTTCCGCCTTATTTTAATTCAATGAGCGAGACAAAGTTTAAGCCGGTACTCGGGCTATGGGATGGTACCATGTTAGTAGCGGGTTCCATGATTGGCTCCGGAATTTTTATTGTAAGTGCAGACATCCTGCGCAACGTAGGTAGCNCCGGTTTGTTAATAGCCGTTTGGCTGATTACCGGGTTTATGACGATTACCGCAACTGTAAGTTATGGCGAGTTGAGTGGTATGTTTCCCAAAGCAGGCGGGCAGTATGTATACTTAAAAGAGGCCTATAATCCCTTAATGGGCTTTTTATATGGCTGGAGTNTTNTTGCTGTAATTCAAACGGCAACCATTGCGGCAGTAGGTGTAGCCTTTGCAAGATTCTCGGCCTACCTTATTCCCTGGATGNGGGAGAGTGTTATTGCATTGGATCTTGGATTCATTACTATTTCGGCTGCCCAACTTACTTCCATTGCGCTTATTATGCTGCTTACCTATGTTAATACACGAGGTGTAAAAGAAGGCAAGCTTATACAATCGGTATTTACCGTTTCAAAGTTGGTAGCCCTGTTTGGCTTAGTGCTATTTGGCTTCTTATTGGTGAAACAAAATTACTGGTCTGAAAACTGGAGCGTAGGGTTTCGGGCGCTTCAGGATTTAGGCGTGGATGGTAATGGAAAAATTCCTGTGGGTTGGAAAGAGATAAGTGGTGTAGCGTTGCTGGGTGCAATTGCTGCAGCCATGACGGGTTCGCTCTTTAGCAGCGATGCCTGGAACAGCGTAACCTTTATTGCAGGTGAAATANAAAACCCCAAACGTAACATTGGGTTAAGTTTATTCCTCGGCACGCTGATTGTTACCGTATTATACGTTACAACCAACCTCATGTACATTTATGTTTTGCCTTTGGATGGCATTGCCTATCCAAAAGCAGACCGGCTTGCTATATCGGCAGCAAATGAAATTTTTGGCGACTCGGGAATGGTTGTAATTGCCGTACTCATTATGATTTCAACTTTTGGTTGCATTAACGGATTAGTGCTTTCCGGAGCCCGGGTTTATTATACCATGGCAAATGATGGGTTGTTCTTACACAAGGCAAAGCAATTAAATAAGAATGCGGTACCACAGTGGGCTTTGTGGGCACAAGCCATTGTAGCGTCCTTGCTTTGCCTAAGCGGTGAGTATGGCAACCTGTTGGATATGATTTCTTTTGTAGTAGTTATCTTCTACGCATTAACTATTGCAGGTATTTTCATTTTGAGGAAAAAGAGCCCTGACCTTGAGCGGCCTTATAAAGCTTTTGGCTATCCGTTTTTACCAGCACTTTATGTTTTAATGGGCATAGCCTTTTGTGTGTTGCTGGTTATTTACAAACCGGGCTATACCTGGCCTGGGTTAATCATAACACTTTTGGGTATTCCTATCTACTACCTTGTGTTGGGAAAAAGAAAAAGTTAACGTTTGATTTGTGCTGCCAACAAGGCAAGTCCTTCGGTAAACGTGTGCGGTTTATAACCCAGTTCACGTTGTGCTTTTGTAATAATGAAGCCTGTTTTGGGTGGTCGGCTGGCAGGTTGTGTAAAGGTTGTACTATTTGCTGCGTTGATTAGCGAAGTGTCTAAATTAAAGAAGCGGGCGGTGGCCACCGCAATGTCAAAAGGGGTCATCATCTCATTACCCGAAATATGATAGATACCTTTTGCTTTCTTTGAAGCAGCTAAATAACAGCCCATGGCCAGGTCTTCGGCCAGCGTGGGTGTGCGCCACTGGTCGTTTACAACATGAATGGTTTTGCCCTCCTCCAAACTTTTCTTAACCCATAATACAATGTTGCTGCGACTCATATCTGGAGTAACTCCATATACCAATACAGTACGCAGAATAGCCCANCTGATTTTACTCTGTTGTATTAGTTTCTCACCAGCCAGTTTGCTTTCGCCATAATAATTTACCGGGTTGGGAACAGCCGTTTCATCTAACGGGCCATGGGTTCCGTCAAAAATAAAATCGGTAGAAACGTGTACCAGGTGTGCGTTTGCTTGTGCGCAAGCGGTAATGATATGGGATACTCCATCTACGTTAGCATTCCAGCATTGGTCGCGTTCGGTTTCGCATTGATCAACCTGGGTCATGGCTGCGGCATGAATTACCACATCCGGTTTGGCTAAAGCAATTACTTCTATTGTTTGAGGTTTGTTTGTAATATCTAATTCAATAAACTGAACGGCAGCTGGCAGGTGGGCCGGTTTNTTNCTGGCGGTTGCAATGGTTGTTATACCAACCTGGGGAGCTAACAACTGAACCAGTTTATAGCCCAATAATCCATTGGCACCGGTAATGAGAATGCGCATCTTAGTTCGGATAAGTATAGCCGTAGCGTGTGCTAATTTCTTTTCGTGATAATTCTTCTACGGTAACCGTCATGCGAATATCTTCGATGGGACGCTCGTTGTTTGTTGGAGCGGCCGCGATTTTATCAATGGTTTCCAAACCGCTGATTACTTTTCCAAATACCGTGTACTCACCATCTAAATGCGGTGCGCCACCGGTGGTTGTATAGGCCTTTAATTTTTCGGGCGAAACATCTTTGTAGATTTTTATGCCGGTCATTTTNTCAAGCCTCGGAACCAGGCTGAAAATTTTTCGCTGATAGGCCGGCATATCGCCCGTCATGTAAATTTGGTTTAAGGAATCAATCAGCGGTTGCTGGTTTGGGTCGCGTAGAAATTTTTGAAAGGCATCATTCAATTTGTATTGATCGATGCGTAATGCGTCTGTGTCGTTTTGTGAAATGATAGTTCCCTGTACCACGTAAAACTGGCTTCCGCTTGATTCTTTATTCGGATTCATGTTGTCGGGCAGTCGGGCGGCCGACAAGGCCCCCTTTTCATGAAAAAATTTTGGATTAATTTCTGACGGTATGGTATAACCCGGCCCACCCATACCTAATGATTGACCCGCAACCGCATTTTTAGATTCCGGATCTCCACCTTGTATCATAAAGCCCTGAATTACGCGGTGAAACAATAAATCGTTATAGAATCCTTCTTTTGCAAGTTTGATAAAATTCTCTTTATGCTTTGGGGTTTCATCGAACAGAATTGCCACCATATCGCCATAATTGGTCTTGATGGTTACAACAGTATCATTTTTATTGTTCGAGCATTGACTCAGCAAAAGCAAACCAATACAGCCGATAAAAACCAGGATGTGTTTCATTTTGTGAATATTAATTTGGATTGATGGTGTTTGCGATTTGTAAAGATAAATCCAGGAAAATCATTTTGGCGCTTCCGTTTCGCTCCAGGTGGTAGTGGGCTGTGCTGATCAGTGAATTAACAGAAGCAATTTTATCTACGGTCATCACTTTGCTGAAATCTTTTACAAATTTCAATTCGCTGCTCTTGGCGCGGCTAATAGCCTCGGCTCCGTTTCGATGTAACAATGCTTCGCGCATCAAACTTAGCCCGTATTGAAACAAGTTGCGTTGGTTCAGCCTGTCCAGGTCATGAAAATCATCGGCAAATGCTACCAGCTTTTTGTAATCGCGTTTAAAGCACGACCGCATCCAATCGGCAAACTTATCGGCATAATGATCTTCTGTGCTGCTGATCAGTTTGATTGCCAGGTTCAGGTTCCCATCGGCCAGTTGAATGATTTCAGTCCTGCGGTCTTCGTTTATCTGATGCTTTTCGCTGAGAAATTGATCAATAGCCGCATCGTTTAATAAAGGCACCTGAATTGTTTGTGTGCGCGAGAGTACGGTAGGAAGTAACCGTTCGGCTGCATTGCTCACTAACAGGAAAAATGTATTGGGTGGTGGTTCTTCCAGAATTTTAAGAATAGCATTGGCGGCCGATGAGTGCATTAACTCTGGTTGCCAGATTAACATTACTTTAAATTTGCTTTCGAACGGTTTCAGCGAAAGCGTGCGTATTATTTCGCGACTGGTTTCAACGGAGATGGAGGTAGGTTTATCTTCTCCTTCATACACATTAATCCAGCCGGTTAAGTCATCGAATGGTTGGTTCAATAAAAANCTTCGCCATTGTTTAAATGTTTCAGCCTTTACCTGGTCTGAATCTTCTGTTTTAAGGATGGCCCGGAATGGAAAAACAAAACTGGTATCCGGATGGATGTACTTCAGATTTTTACTACAGGCAGCACACACACCGCAGGCATCATCAGCACCCCGGTTTTCGCAATGCAAATAGGTGGCATAGGCTAACGCCAATGGCAGGTTAAGTGCTCCGGCTTTTCCCAANAACAATTGCGCATGGGCAATATGGTTTTGTTTTACCGAATCAATAAGCCGGGCTTTTATATCTGCTAATCCTGGAATGTCAGCGAACTTCACGGGTTAATGATTAAGATTTTTTCCCACACGCGGTAAGGTGCAGAATCTTCAAATAATTTTTTCAGTATAGCCTTCTCAGTTTCGTTCAGCACCTGGTTTCTCCTTTCCATGGCTTTGCCGGCTGTTTCCAACGCTTTGTTAAGTTGATAGGTGGTAAACCCCGCAGCACCACCCCATGCAAAAGAAGGAATGAAATTGCGCGGATAACCATCGCCAAAGATACTGGCACTAACACCCACTACCGTGCCTGAGTTAAACATGGTGTTAATGCCACATTTGCTATGATCGCCAAACATTAAACCGCAAAACATGAGGCCACTGTCTTTAAAGCCACCTTTGGCATAGTTCCACAGTTTTATGTTTTCGTAATTATTTTTCATGTTAGAGGTATTGGTATCGGCACCAATGTTACACCACTCGCCCAAAACAGAATTGCCCAAAAAGCCATCGTGTGCCTTATTGCTGAACCCAAAAATAACCGAGTTGCTTACCTCGCCACCAATTTTAGAGAACGGGCCCACGGTAGTATCGCCCCGCACTTTAGCTCCCATGTTTACGTGCGATTCTTCGCATAGTGCGAAAGGCCCGCGTATCAGCGCGCCTTCCTGCACAAACGAATTTTTCCAAGATAAATCGGGNCCATTTTCAGCATTGAGAACCGCGGCTCTTACCCGNGCACCTTCTTCCAGAAATATTTGAGAAGCATTGTACACACGTGTGTGCTCATCTGCAATAGGTGCAGATTTTCTTCCGGCAGTCAACAATTCAAAATCGGCCCGTATCTGTGCGCCATTGTGCTGATAAATCTTCCACACCTGGTCGATCAGCGTAAGCGAACCCGAAAATTCTTTNTTGCTTTTGCTGTCAGGTATTGGAAGTTGTGTACTGGCTGTGCGTATGGCGATAACAAGTTCGTTTTGAACAAGACTTTCTTCCAACTTCAAATTGAGGATTGCTTGTGTAAGTTCTGCAGTAGGGCACACGGCACCATTAATCCATAAATTGTCGGGGCCTGTGAGTATCGGAAATTTTTCGCCCAGGTAATGTTCAGTAGCAAAAGAACTTTTAATGCCCAGACGTCTTTCCCATTTTTCTGCAATGGTAAGGATGCCCGTGCGAATAGCCGCAACCGGCCGCGTAAACGTAAAAGGCAAAAGATTTGAACGGATTTCCGGGTGATCGAATAAGATCAGATTCATGCCGCTAAAATAAGTTTACCGGTTGCTATGGCCAAACCTCTGTTCTAAAGAAGCAGAAATAAAAGGTCTCGACTTGCCGAGACCTTGAAACAAAACGCGCTAAGAAGAATATCTTACTTTTTACCGTATTTCTTCTGGAATTTCTCTACGCGACCAGCAGTATCCACAAACATTTTCTTACCGGTAAAGAATGGATGCGAGGCTGAGCTAACTTCTACTTTAATTACCGGATACTCCTTGCCGTCTTCCCACTTGATGGTTTCTTTTGGAACAGACGTAGAGCGGCTCAAAAACTTGAAATCGCTTGAAGTATCCCAAAACCACTTGTTTATACTCAGGATGGATGCCTTTTTTCATAATGTTCTTGCTTAAAGGACTGCAAAGTAGAAAAATCGTCCCGATTTGCAAGGCCGGTAGCCACCAATTTGGGCAAAAATGGAAAGGTTGTATTTTGGAACCAAAATGGAACCATTATGGCAAATATAACGGTGAAAGGAATACCCGAAAAACTGTACGATCTGTTAAAAATGAGGGCAAAGCGTAATAACCGTAGCCTAAACAGCGAGATCATATTAAGTATTCAATTGCATACGCATCGTACGGAAAGTAATACCTCTAAAATTTTAGATCTGGCCCGCAAGGCACAGGCTATGGGCAAAGGCTTTCTGGATGATCAAGGCGTTCAGGTAGCAAAAACAGAAGGACGCAAATGATAGTGGTTGATACGAATGTTGTCGCCTACTTCTGGCTGAAATCTCCGCACTTTGATCAAGTAGCGCGATTGTATGAGGCCGATCCGGATTGGATTGTTCCCGAGTTGTGTAAAAGTGAATTTAGAAATATAGCAGCGGGTTATTTGCGTAAGGGACTTTATACACTTGATGAGCTAAACTGGATCATATTTAATAAGGAAAACAGGTTATTGGGTTCCTACCTTGAGGTAAACTCCACCGAGGTGATGAGTCTTGTGAGTCAATCCACATGTTCACCTTATGATTGTGAATTTGTGGCATTAGCTAAAAGCATGGGTAAATCGTTGGTGACGTACGATAAAAAAACCCTGAATGAATTTCCTATGGTAGCAGTAACAGTAGAACAATTTCTAAGTAAATACGCATGAGATTCGTTTTTCTTATTCTGTTGATTGGTAATACAATTGCTGGAGCCCAAAGCACCAATGCGCCACTTAACAGCGACTATTATCATTGGCTGGATCGGTATGAAATCAAATCCGGGAAAATCAGTTCGCAGCTATTTACAACGATAAAACCCTATAAGCGCGAAGCGCTGGTGCGTTACCTGGATACATTGAATGCGTATGAAGAAATCTTCACATCGCATAGCGACCAATTTAACCTGGAGTTTCTTCGCAACGATAGCTGGGAGTGGAGCCGAACAGAATCCAATACCAGTAAGAAGCCCTTTATGAAGCATTTGTATAAAAAGAAATCGGATCTTGCGTATGTAGATACTCCCGAATTTGATATTCATGTAAACCCGGTGTTGTACCTGGGTGCAGGCAAAGACAACAACCGCGATGAATGGATTACGATTAACACGCGCGGAGTGGAAGTGCGCGGTATGATTGACCGTAAAATCGGCTTCTATTCGTTTGTAGGCGAAAACCAGGCCGTATTGCCGCAGTACGTGGCCGATGAAGTAACCCGCAACCGCGTGGTACCGCACGAAGGATATTGGAAAGCATTTAAAGCTACCGGTGTAGATNTTTTTGAAGCCCGCGCCTACATCGATTTTAGTTTAACCAAACATATTTATATGCAGTTTGGTAACGACCGCACTTTTATTGGTAATGGGTATCGGTCGCTTATTTTTTCAGATCATTCAGCGCCTAATCTTNTTTTGCGCACCAATGTAAAAGTGTGGAAGCTCAACTACCTGTTTCAACTCAACCGCATGGCAGCCGATGCACGCGTAGGTGGCGGAAGGCGTTATCCGGAAAAGTTTATGGCGTTTCATCACGCATCTGTCAACATCGGTAAAAAACTAAATGTGGGATTGTTTGAATCAGTTGTGTTTAGTCCGAAGGATTCTGTCAATAACAACTCGTTCGATTTCAGCTACCTCAACCCGGTTATTTTTTACCGTGCCATCGAACAACAATTTGGCAGTAGCGATAATGCCATACTGGGTGCCGATATTAAATGGAATGCTTTCAAGAAAATTTCGTTTTATGGCCAGCTTGTGCTGGATGAATTTCTGCTAAAAGAAATTACAGCCGGCAATGGCTGGTGGGCTAACAAGTATGCCATGCAGGGTGGTATCAAATATATTGATGCATTTGGCGTATCCAATCTGGATTTACAGGCCGAAATAAACCGCGTGCGGCCCTACACCTATTCACACTATTCGCAATACGGAAGTTACAGCAACTACCGGCAGGCCCTGGCGCATCCGCTGGGAGCTAATTTTAACGAAGTGCTGGCTATGGTACGATACCAGCCAATTCCACGACTGAATGTTACATTCAAATCATTCTTTATGAAGGCCGGTCGGGATAATACAGATGAGAACTGGGGTGGCAATATTTTATTAGGCTACCAGGTGCGGGAGCAGGAATACGGCAACAAAGTGGGGCAGGGCGTTTCCAATACCATTACCACGGTTGATTTTAACGCGTCTTACATGCTGAAACATAATTTATTTGTAGAAGTCAGGCAGATTTTGAGACAAAGCAAAAGCGAACTGGCAGCCTATAATTATAATACAACGCTTAGTTCATTAGCTTTGCGCTGGAATATTCCTCAACGGTCGTACGATTTTTAAGCAGCGATGAAGATTTACTTTCGGATTTTAAGTTATGCACCGGGATTAGTCTCGCGCTTAATCAAGTTTCTGGTTTTTGCATTGTTAGNNGGGTTTTTTAGTGCCGGGTACCTGGCCCTGACCATGCCCATGCTGAAGGTGTTGTTTGATTCTAATGTGAGCAAGGTAGTGCCAACGCCTCCGTCCGACTTTGCACTTTCAGAAGAGTTTNTTCGAAGCACGTTCGATTATTACTTCATTCGGGTTATTCAGGACTATGGTCCGCACACCACGCTTTTGTTCATCTGCCTAGGTATAGTTGTTCTAATGTTTATCGGCAATACTTTCCGATATCTTGAGCGCATGGCTGCTTCCCGGTTGCGTGTGGATGTGGTTAAAAACATGCGGATGGATCTTNTTTCAAGTGTAACCAGGTTACACATTGGTTATTTTAATGATCAGCGCAAAGGAGACCTCATGTCTCGTTTTACAAACGACATGGCCGAAGTGGAAGCTTCCGTGATGAATAGTCTTAAATCGGTATTGAAGGAACCTATCACTATTTTAGTTTACCTGGGCGTTTTGTTTACCATCTCTGTTAAGCTTACACTGTTTACCCTTATCCTGCTACCCGTTACCGGGNGCGTTGTGGCAGAGATTATCAAGCGCNTTAAAAGACGGGCCAAACAAAGCCAGGAATCAATGGGGCGTATTGTTAATATTCTGGATGAAACATTTAGTGGCATGCGGGTAATTATGGCATTCAATGCGCGCAACTTTATTCTTAAANAAATTGATGACGAAACCAGTTTTCACCGAAAAGTGAATTTGTCAATCTCACGANAAAACGAACTCTCCTCCCCGTTATCCGAAGTGTTGGGGGTTATTATTGTGGCCGTGATTTTATACTATGGAGGTAACCTGGTGCTGGGCGGCTCGGGCGAACTGCAGCCCGAACAGTTTATGGGATTTCTTGTGTTTTATGCTTCCNTTATTCAACCGGCTAAAAATTTTTCTAACGGCATAACATCTCTTCAANAAGGTACTATCGCAGCCGAACGTATTTTTAATGTGATTGATTTGCAACCTGCCATCCAAAATAAACCCAATGCCAGAAAACTTACATCTTTTGATCTGCACATTTCCTTTAAACAAGTAAGCTTTGCGTACGATACCGAGAAAGTATTANAAAACATAAACCTCACAATCCCAAAAGGAAAGACGCTGGCTCTTGTGGGCCCATCGGGTGGTGGTAAGTCAACCTTGGCCGACCTGGTGCCCCGCTTCTACGATCCCACCGAAGGCGAAGTGTTAATCGATGGTATTTCTTTAACCGATTATGATTTGGAAAGTGTGCGCCAACACATTGGTGTGGTAACACAAGAGTCTATCTTATTTAACGATACTATATTTAATAACATTGCATTTGGTATGCCGCATGTAAGCGAAGCCGATGTAATACAAGCTGCANAAATTGCCAATGCGCACGACTTCATCGTTCAAACCGAAAACGGATACCAGACATTGATTGGCGAGCGGGGCTCTAAACTTTCTGGCGGGCAGCGGCAGCGCCTCAGCATTGCCCGGGCTGTATTGAAANACCCACCCATTCTTATTTTGGATGAAGCCACCTCGGCTTTAGATTCTGAATCGGAAAAACTGGTGCAAGAGGCCCTCTTTAACCTGATGAAANACCGCACCTCTATTGTAATAGCCCACAGGCTAAGTACCATTCAACATGCCGATGAAATTGTAGTGATTCAGAACGGAGCGATTGCAGAACGTGGTACACACGACCAATTGAATAGCCAAAACGGCCTTTACCGGAAGTTAGTTTCCATTCAAAATACCGATTAACCTTGCAAGGTTTTACCGGTAATTGCATTTTGGCTTTACCCGAAAAAGCCTATGTTTGTTGCATAAAATTTGGTTGAATGAAACAACGCAGGCTTATATTTTTACCATTTTCGGATTATACCACATGGCCATTTTCTTTTTGTGATTTATGTGGAATCGAGAAAAGATCTGGGCGATTTGCTTAGCCTGCATAGCAAGCTTACCCTTTTAAATACGGGGCGTTGCTCGGAATGGGTCTCTTCCTGGCAGATGTTGTTTGAATTTCATTGAGCAGCGAACTGCAAAAACGAACACGAAGCGCTGCGTCATGAAAACAATACACTGAAAGCGAAAGTGTACGACTTACAACAAAAACCGCAACCTTCGGTTAAGGAAACTTCTGCTTCCGGAACAAAATGAGTTACACATCTCTTATTGCTGCCGAACTTAACCAGGCTGCTGCCGTGCTAAATCAGTTCCTGGCAGATGAACACAACCTGAAGAATATTGAAGCTGCGGCCCGATTAATTTCTGAGGCTATTAAAAAAGGAGGGAAAGTAATTTCTTGTGGTAATGGCGGTTCGCATTGCGATGCCATGCACTTTGCAGAAGAATTAACCGGACGCTATCGCGAAAACAGAAGAGCATTACCAGCCATTTGTGTTAGCGACCCCAGTCATCTTTCTTGCGTAAGCAACGACTACGGATACGAATTAGTGTTTTCGCGCTACCTGGAAGCACTAGGCAACAAGGGCGATGTATTGTTGGGTATCAGCACGAGTGGTAATTCAGCGAACGTAATCAGGGCAGCCCAGGTAGCAAGAGATAAAGGCATGTTAGTGATTGCCCTTTCCGGAAAAGATGGCGGTAAACTGGCATCCCTGGCCGATGTGGAAATACGTGTGCCCCATACCGGTTATGCCGATCGTATTCAGGAAGTGCATATTAAAATAATACATATTCTTATCCTTTTGGTTGAGAAGGAAGTGCTTGGCCAGTAAGGCATGTAAACCCAAAGATTCCTATCTTGGTCTCATTCTTTTTAGAATTTTAAAACCAGAGTTTAATCATGGTTTCAAAAACCTATGGTAGTGCAGTACATGGCGTAGATGCCCGCACTATTACAGTAGAAGTAAATGTTACGCAAGGGAAGGACTTCCACATGAGTGGTTTGCCCGATACGGCTGTAAAAGAAAGTCAGCATCGGGTAGAGTCTTCCTTCAAGAGTTTGAAATACTTTATGCCCCGCAATAAAGTGGTGGTTAACCTGGCTCCGGCCGATATCCGAAAGGAGGGAAGCGCTTATGATTTACCCATTGCGTTGGCGGTGCTGAAAGCCAGCGGACAAATTGAAGCCGAAGAACTGGATCAATATGTAATCATGGGCGAACTTTCGTTGGATGGAATCCTTCGTCCGATTAAGGGCGTGTTACCCATCGCCATACAAGCCCGCAAAGAATCCTTTAAAGGTTTTGTACTTCCAAAATCCAATATCCGCGAAGCAGCTATTGTAAATAACATCGATGTTATTGGTGTGGAAACGCTGCAAGAGGCAATTGATTTTTTTGAAAAGAAANAAGTGATTGAACCATTGCGTATTGATACCCGCGAGGTATTTCAGAGTAAGCTCAATAATTACGATGCTGATTTCAAGGATGTGCAGGGCCAGGAAAACATCAAACGCTCGTTGGAGATTGCTGCGGCCGGTGGCCACAATGTAATTATGATTGGCCCGCCCGGGNCTGGCAAAACCATGTTGGCCAAAAGATTGTCGTCTATCTTACCCCCGCTTACGCTGAACGAAGCACTGGAAACAACCAAGATCCATTCGGTGGCCGGAAGATTGGGAGCCGATGCTACCTTACTTACCACCCGGCCATTCAGAAGCCCGCACCACACCATCAGCGATGTGGCTTTGGTGGGCGGAGGCGGTAATCCACAACCCGGAGAAATTTCATTATCACATAATGGCGTTTTGTTTCTGGATGAGTTGCCGGAGTTTAAACGCACGGTGCTGGAAGTAATGCGCCAACCTATGGAAGAAAGACGCGTTACGATTTCCCGGGCCAAAGTGTCGATTGATTACCCGGCTAACTTCATGTTGGTAGCCAGTATGAACCCCTGCCCTTGTGGTTACTATAATCATCCTGAAAAAGAATGTGTATGTGCCNCCGGTGTGGTGCAACGGTATTTAAGTAAAGTTAGTGGCCCGCTATTAGATCGTATTGATTTGCATGTGGAGGTAGTGCCCGTAAGTTTCGATCAGATGACTACCCAACGGAAGAATGAAACCAGCGAAGAAATTCGCGAGCGTGTTGTAAAGGCACGCGAAATACAAAGCGAACGGTTTAAAGGCCAGAAGAATATTTATTGCAATGCCATGATGCCGAGCAACATGGTAAAAGAAATTTGTATTATTAACGATGCGGGGCGCACACTCTTAAAAACGGCAATGGAGCGTTTGGGATTGAGTGCCCGCGCGTATGATCGTATCTTGAAAGTTTCGCGCACGATTGCTGACCTGGCCGGCACACCTGAAATTAAAATTGAACATTTGGCTGAAGCGATTCAATATAGAAGCCTGGATAGAGAGGGATGGGCAGGGTAGTTTGGACTTTACAAGATAGTTAATCACTCCTTTGTCCAGATTCTTGTATTCAGGTCCAATAGTTCTACAATCTCCACGCACATGGCAATGTCGGTGTGGAATTCTTCCAGTTGTTTGTAGTTATCAACGGAGCTAAAAAGCCACGGAGCTTCAAATAGCGTTTTGTTAATGGTGATGGCTATATACACATGCGAGCCGATAAATGAAAGCGCCACTTTGGTATTGAATTTTTGCTTCAGGTTAAGAATACGTTGCATCAACGCGGGCGATAGGATGTAGCGGGCTTCTACCTGGTCGGTTCCGTATATGGCAAAGTGTTTTTCAAATTCTACATCTTCCAGTTTTACCAATTGCGGTCGTGCCATGTTTAACTTTTGAAANAAGCCGCCTAAAGTGCTGCCAAATGCATTTTCGGAAACATCGGGTAACACAAATGTTTCGCCAATGAAGTGTTTGTTGAAATCGGCAATAAAAAAGATGCCGCGGAAAATGGTATGCCAGCTTTTGTTTTTGCCNCCGGATTTGTACTGGGTATGCAGTTCGGAAAATCGAATACCGGTTTTGCCTACTGTACCGGTTAGCATGTCATCGCCCCTATACCGGTCGGGTGTTGTTACGAAAATTTGGCTCTGATCGTACTCGCTGCGGCTAATGCAGGCCCGGTGGTTATATTGTAAACCCTGTGCCTGTGCAAGGGTTGCTATAATCTGGGTTTTATAACTGGTGCGAAAAGGACTGGCATGATATTGATAAAAGAAAAAAGAGCCGATAGCAGCCAGCAGAAGGGGCCAAATGCCAACTTTCAAAAANAANTAACAACAGCCCAACACCCAATGCAATGGCACCAAAGATTGTTATTTTTTAACAAGCGCTGTGCGGGTCGTTTCAAGTTCGGTAAGTTTTGGTTGCAGGCTGGTTTGATAAAACGACCGAAAGTCTGTAACGGGCTGCATGGGTTATGAATTAAACAATGCTTTGGCGCTTACATTCTGTCTTTCGGTTTCGGCAATAACAAAAACCTCTTTGCGCCTGAAGTTGAATATACCGGCAAAAATGTTAGATGGAAACTTATCTACTGCATTGTTGTAGGCAGTAACCGCAGCGTTGTAAGCTCTGCGCGCGGCCGAGATTTGCTCTTCGGTTTCGTTCCAGCTGCGCTGCAGCATGGTAAACTGATCGTTGGCTTTCAGATCAGGGTAATTTTCTACCGAAACCATCAGTCCTTTTATTGTTCCCGAGATTTGATTTTCGATAGCCACTTTTTCGTCTGTGGTGGTGGCTGAGTGAGCGCGTGCGCGCAGTTCGGTAATCTTGGTAAAGATGTCGCTTTCATGTTTCATATAAGTTTTGGCAACTTCCACCAGATTGGGCAACAGGTCATATCGCTTTTTCAACATCACATCAATAGTACCAAAAGCATTTTCTACATTGTTGCGTGAGCCAACCAGGTTGTTGTAAGTAAAAACAGCACCGAGTAAAAGAACAACGGCAATTCCGACAATCAGTAACATGGGTATAGGGTTTAGTTAGGCTAAGATAGTTTATTAAAACGATAATAGCATAAGCTCTTAATAAAGATGCAGCCACCTCAAAAGTTGTTCTGTCATCGCGGATTTATTCCGTGATCTCGATGCTGCGGTGCTAAAGGGATTCCGGCACAAGGCCGGAGGGATGCACTCGCTTATTATGACTTTTGAGACGGCCTTATCTTAAATTATTCAATCAATCAATTCTAATTTCTACCGCGTTTGCCTGATCCGGAACCGGATGACCCCGAATCGGATCCGGAACTAGATCGGTGCGATTGCCCACCAGAAGATTGGCGCGACTCACTTGATCTTATCGATGGCTGCGAGGAGCGCGACTCCTGCCTGACTGCTGGCCTGCTATTGCCGCCTGAATTACTTGACCGGTTTTCGCGTGGTTGTTCAAATACCCGGTTGTTGTTCTGGTTGGTGGAACGTTCGCCAAAACTTCTGGACGTATTACTCCTCTCATTGGTACGGGTTCTGTTTTCACCCGCGTCAGAGTTACGGTTACGCCATTCTGTTGTTTCTGAATGGCGGTTATTCTCCATTCCTCGCCTTTGATTCGTATTGGTTCGTTCCCGTTCCGGCTCGCGGCCATTTTCCCGGCTATACTCCCTGCTGCGATTGGTAACACTGCGGTCTCTATTCTCATAGCGCATGGTGCGGCTATCCCGTTCGCGCACATCGCCATAAACAGTTCGGGTAGAGCGGTAGGTACTGATCTGATCATGATGACGGTTGTACACAATTACCGAGGTAGTACGGTGCGGGTAATAAATCCTGCTGGCATAACGAATGCGTGGCGCATCGCAGTATCTGTAATGCGTGTGGTACACGTGCCAACGAGGATAATACACCACATAAGCAACGGGCCTCCAGGGGCGCCACCAAAATGGCCAGTAATCCCAATACCAGGGCGAAACCCAGGGTGAATAGTACGGACTATATACATATTGTACGGAAGGCCACCCACACGTTCACATAGGTGCGTGTAGTGGTGGTACCCGCATTGATGCGAACTTCTTGCGTAGGTTCAATAATGGTTTCAATACCATATACATCGGCATCGCCAGTTATTTGCAGGATAGCCTTTCCGTTCTCAAGTTTCTCAAGCGAGATTACCGCAATATCCTGAAATTCGTTTCTGGAAATAACGGCCTGCATTGTAAAGGTGTGAATGTTTCTTTCCGTGCGATCGATTACCCGAATGTAGTCGATGTTTCCATCGCCATTCAGATCAAGGTTATTCACTTCCGATTCAGGCGAATTCAACAAACGTTCGAACTCTTCGGGTGAAGCGGACTTCTTGAATAATTCGAGCGCCCCTTCCAGGCTGAAGTTATCGCCTGGCACTTGTTCGCGATCTTGCCCATGCAATGTTCCTGCCCCGAGAAACATTAGCACGATAGTTTTCATCCAAAGCGTTTTCATAACAATTTTGTTTTAATAATTATACGCATCAGAAAACAAAGGGTAGGCCAAACCCCTATAGTTGGCATAACTACCGGAAGTGCCATGGCGCATCTTTTCCGCACTATTGACCTTCTCCAAACCCCTTCGTACCTTCCTGCCTTAAATTCTAAACTTATGCAATGGCGGGGCAGACGACAAAGTGGAAACGTAGATGATCAACGAGGCGGAGGAGGTGGCCGTAGTTTTGGTGGCATGCCCATCAAAGGCGGTTTGGGCCTGGTGGTTGTTATTGTCGTAATCGGCTTAATAACCGGAAAAAACCCGTTGTCGCTTTTGCAACAGATGCCGATGGATAGCGGCCCCGCTGTTTCGCAAACAGAACCATACCAGGGAACGGCCGAAGAAGAAGAATTGGCCCAGTTTGTTAAAGTGGTGTTGGCCGATACAGAAGATGTGTGGAACCAACTATTGGATGACTATCGCGAACCAACCCTGGTATTGTTTACCGATCATGTGCAGTCGGGTTGTGGTGCCGCAACTTCAGCAACTGGTCCGTTTTATTGCGGAGCGGATGAGCGCTTGTATATTGATTTGAGTTTTTATGACGAGTTGCGCAGCCGGTTTGGTGCCNCCGGCGACTTTGCCCAAGCCTATGTTATTGCGCATGAAGTGGGCCATCATATTCAACGCCTGCATGGAATAACCGATAAGGTACACGCCATGCGAAATCAGTTGAGCGAGGAGGAGTATAACAAGCTATCGGTGAAGCTGGAATTGCAAGCCGATTTTCTTGCGGGCGTATGGGCGCACCACGCGCAAAACACTAAACAGATTCTGGAAGCAGGTGATTTTGAAGAAGCAATGAATGCAGCCAGCGCCATTGGCGATGATCGCTTGCAGAAACAAGCGCGCGGGTATGTAGTGCCCGATTCATTTACCCATGGAACTTCCGAACAGCGCCAACGGTGGTTTAAANAAGGATTTGTTACAGGCGATGTAGAACAGGGCGATACATTTAGTGCCGAAGTCCTTTAGTTGCAGGTACGCTGAACTATTGGAAAATAAATAAGATAGTTGTTCATCATCATTCATTGTGAGCGAATGAAATAAGATCAGGCGGTGTGGGTATAGTTTCCGATGAACTGTGAGTTAATTGAATACCTCATAGGCACTTTTATAAAAACCTTCTTGCTGCGCATAGTTGAGCAGGGCTTCGTAAAACGGGTGGGCAGCTAACGTAGCACTATCTCCAATCATTATTAATTTTTTNCTGGCGCGCGTCATGGCCACATTGGTTCTGCGAAGGTCGGCCAGAAAGCCAACCTCAGCTTTATCATTGCTTCTTACAAAACTAATTATTATCGCATCGCGCTCCTGCCCCTGAAAGGCATCTACCGTGTGGATCGTAATTAATTTATGAATTGGTTCCAGTATTGCTGATGATGTGGCTAATTTATTCAGTTGATCTACCTGCGCCCGATAAGGCGTAATAATACCCATGGTAATTTGGTGCGCGTTCCAGGCTTCTATGTCATAATCTTCAACCAATTTTTCAACCTCACGAATTACCAGCGAAGCTTCTTCTTCATTATACCGACTCAATGTTTCGGGGTCTTGCTTTTCAGCAAATCCGCAACCCGCGGTATCAATAAACTCTACCGGTTGTTGATGTGGTTTTAATAAGCCGGTTTTTACAGAAGGATGAGCAATTAATTTATCCTCATAAAACCAACGCGAGGGAAATTTCATAATGGCTTCGTGCATGCGGTACTGTACCTGTAGGAGCGAAGCCGCCTGTGGGTGTTTTTTTATACCGTGTTCAAACAATGTGGTGGCCAGCCCTGCCTGGGCCGCTTCGTTTGATTTAATTGTTGGCGGCAGTTGGCAATGATCACCTGCCAGGATTATTCGCTGTGACCGCAACAGGGGTATCCAACAGGCAGCTTCCAGCGATTGGGCTGCTTCATCAATAAAAACGGTTTTGAATTTTCGGTTGCGCATTACCGGGTGCGAAGCACCAACTAATGTACAACAGATGGCCTGTGCCTGTTGCAATACATCATTGATAATGTAAAACTCCAGCATGTCTGCATCCGACTTCAACAGCTTTGCCTCTTCTTTTAACAACCTGCGATGCTCCCTTTCATGATGGCCGAAGGTGCGTTTGAACTTTGATGCTTCGGCCCGCACTTTTTCGATTCGCTTTCGCAACGCACGCAGTTCATTATAATGAGCATGTGAGGCTATTCGCGCATCTAATGTTTTACTCAATGTTTGTTCAGTAACGCGGGCCGGATGGCCGATGCGCACGGTACTTAATCCTTGCTCAGTAAGTTTTTCAACCAGTAAATCAATGGCCGCATTGCTGGGCGCTGTTACCAATACCTGGCCTTCCGCGCGCTGTGTCAGTACAATGGCTTGTACCAGCGTGGTGGTTTTGCCGGTGCCGGGTGGCCCGTGTATAAAAGCCACGTCCCGGGCGTGCATCACTTTNTGCAATGCGTTATTCTGACTTTGGTTAAGATGTGGAGCCGGAGCCACAGGCGCTGCGTGTGGCAATATGCCGGGTTTTAAGTCGCCTAANAANATCTCGCGCAACTCGGCCACACGGTTATTTTCTGCTTTGATAACCGATGTTAACGCATACTCCATTTCTTTGTAGGTCATCTCATCAAACATCACATCTACTCCCAGGTGGCCATCGTGTATCCATTCGGGTAGTTCATCGGGATTAATGGTGATTACCAGTGTATTTTCTTGCACGTAGTTGATAACACCTTGCAGGTGTTGTTTTTCGGGTTTGCCCGATGCATTGCAAAACACATTCACCGATTTGCCGCTTTGAAAGCTATGGGGTTTATCTGAAGGATGTACCCGTTCTACTTCAATGATCACACGCTCGCCCGTGCCCATGTAATCGCGTAAGAACCTTAGCGGATACCAGGTAACACCTTCTTTTACGCGTTGTGTTAACGAGCGCAGCAACACCTTTTGCCGGTATTGGTCCAGGTCAGCGGCACGTTCAAGTTTTATCAGTTCGAGTTGCTGTTGAAGGTGCTTGAAGGCATTCATAGAGTTACGAATATGAAAAGATAAACCGTAAATAAAAATATAGCACGATTATGGCCCACAGATTTCTGGCAGGCCGATGGGGTGTAGGTAAAACAGTAGATAATATGTAAATTTGAAAAATCATAAAATCTATTCTATGAAAAAATTATGTATGCAGTTTTAGCAATGATGTTCATTGCTTCGGGCGCCTGGGCTCAAACCACACAGGGTAGTAAATCTATTGGTGGAGGCTTTGAGTATAATTCTAATAAACAGGAGAATGCCTATGGAAATACGGATTATGAGACTTCCTCATTTGAGATTATGCCACAGGCAGGGTATTTTATTATTGATAACCTGGAGGTGGGTGTGCTGTTAAATTATGCTTCCGGTAAATCTGGATATACTGGGTTAGACCCAACCAAGAACTCCTCTTTTTCAGTAGGCCCATTTGCCCGGTACTATAAGTTTACATCCAACGAGCGTTTTGCTTTTACCGGAACGTTCAGGGTCTCATTTGGTTCGGGAAAAACAACCTATAGTAATTCTTCAGAAATTAAAACAGGTAACATGGGGGTATTTATATCGCCCGGCTTTACTTACTTCCTTTCTGAAAAATGGGGCCTTGATTTTCAGTTGCAAGGCATTGGATTTTCATCCAACGATCCCAACAAAGATGTGGATGATAATAACTCCAAGACAATTACGTTTGGTGCAAGTTCATTTACTCCCTCCATCGGTTTTCGGTTTTTCATAAACTAAGAACTGAAAGTTAGATAACGGCTAATCATTTCTCCTGTGTTTGATTTAATTCGAACACAGGAGTTTTTATAAAACCGGTTCAATGTTTGATATGTATTCTACCCTAATAATCAGATCTGTTTTAGTTTTTACATACAGATGTAAATAGTAATTGAGTTGCCTGCGCTTGTATTGCATAATAAATCGCGGATGCGGCAGGGAAATTATTTCCTGGAAAAATTTTTCTTCTTTGTTCCACGCAGCCAGGAATTTAAAATTCTCGCCTTCGCCCAGGCAAAANGCCACCCGTGTATTTAGTCCCCAGCTTAACTGGGTGCGCATACAGGTTTGCATAAATGGCTTTAATCGTTTTTGAAGTAACGGAACATCGTAGTAGTTCAGGTTTTTACCTTTTAAGGTAAACCCGATTGGTGAGACTGAACTGAAATAGAATTTTTGATAAAAAGCATGAGCCTCCACCAAAAAGTCTATTACCCGGTAGATAAAATCAGAGGACAGTTCGGGTTTTGCAGGTAGTGTATTTTCAATTTTACAAATTTCTTTCAATCGGATCGGATCTGTAAACGGAACTCCCGTAAGGCCGGCACCGAGGCGGCCCGGATTAATGCCAATCAGCAACGTGCGGGATTCATTGTCAGCGTAGTATTTAGTATAAAATTGTTTGCACAAGTCGAATATGGCCGGTTGTTGATACGGATTTAATACCTGTACACCACGCGGAACAGGGACATCAATCTTCAGGTGGTGCAAGAAATTCAGAATTTGTTCAGCCAACATCATGCAGCTAACTTACAGGAACCGTTACACCTCTCCAACTCTGTAAAATTGTTTTTTCTAATCTGGCTATTTGTTTACCTTCCTGAATAAAATCCGGTGATATGAAAATTCTTGTAACACTTTGTTTGCTGTTTAGTTGTGGGTTTGCAAATGCGCAGTTGTATGATCTGATAATCCGTAACGGTAAGGTGATTGACGGCAGTGGTAACCCCTGGTTTTATGCCGATGTGGCCATTCAAAATGGAAAAGTGGCGCGGATAGGAAAATTGAATAACGCCCAGGCAAAGCGTGTAATTGATGCCACCGGATTAATTGTGGCCCCGGGTTTTATTGACGTGCATGCACACATTGAAGGAGGTGAAAGTACTACGCCTACCGCGGATAACTTCATTCATGATGGAGTAACTTCGGTTGTTACCGGAAACTGTGGAGGCTCTAACTTAAATATAGCCGACTACTTTACACGGTTGGATTCGCTTAAAACTTCTATCAACATTGCTACGCTGATTGGCCACAATACCGTGCGCAGGGCGGCAATGGGCGATGCGCAGCGCGACCCAACACCCGATGAACTGAAGAAAATGGAAACACTGGTAAATGATGCGATGAATGCCGGTGCCGTAGGGTTTTCAACCGGATTAATTTATATACCAGGCACATTCTCAAAAACGGAAGAGGTAGTTGCGCTTGCACGGATGGCCGCGCAGCAAGGAGGTGTGTATGCTTCACACATTCGCGATGAGGGCGATAACGTTACCGATGCCGTGAACGAAGCCATTAACATTGGCCGGTTGGCAAAAATTCCTGTAGAGATTTCGCATTTTAAAGTTACGTACAAACCAAACTGGGGTCGCTCGGTCGAAACACTTGAGTTGGTGGAGCGAGCCAGACAGGAAGGGTTGGATGTAACCATTGACCAATATCCCTACGTGGCAAGCAGTACCACCCTGGATACCACCGTGCCTTCCTGGGTATTTGCGGGAGGAAGAGATTCAATGAAAATTCGGATCAATGACCCGGCAACCCGATTAAGAATANAAAAAGAGATGGTGGAAACACTTAAAAAGAAGCAACTGAAAAACTACAGCTATGCCCAGGTGGCACGCTATGCACCCGATACAACCTACAATGGAAAAAATATCAGTGAAATCAATAAGCTGAAAGGCCGCAAAACCAAACCGATGGAAGAGGCTGAAACTATTCTGGAAATGATTGGTGCGATTAACCGCACGCAAATGGTTTATTTCAGTATGAATGAAGGTGATCTTTCCCGCATTATGCAGTATCCTTTTAATATGATAGCTTCTGATGCTGGAATTGCGCGCTATGGTTCCGGTATGCCTCATCCGCGGGCTTATGGTACAAATGCCNGGGTTCTGGGCAGGTATGTGCGCGAGCAAAAAGTAATCCGGTTGGAAGAAGCTATCCGGAGAATGACTTCGCTGCCCGCACAAAAGTTTAACCTGCGCGATCGTGGCCTTTTGCTTGAAGGTATGGCTGCTGATGTGGTGTTATTTGATGAGCACACAGTTGGTGACGCAGCTACCTTCATCAATCCACACGCATATTCAACAGGGTTTAAGTTTGTGCTGGTTAACGGAGAAGTTGTGGTTGACAACGGAAAGCATACCGGTACACGCAGCGGCCAGGTATTGCGGAGAAGATGAATTAAACAAGCGGAGAAGCAGGAAGGTACTTTAATCCAATAACCCGATTAGCTTGTCGATCTCAGTCTGGTTTTGCTTTGAATAAATGTTTCGTACCACACCATCCTTTTCGCGAGTGGTTAATCTCCAACTTAACGAGGCCCGTGTACTGTTTTGCCGTATGCTATCCATCTTTTGCAGGATAGGAACATAACTTTCGGCCTGGTATTGAATATCAATGCGATGAATGGGTACATGCATCCAACTGTACGCCTGGCCTAATAGTAAATCGCTGGTGATATCTTGAAAATTTTCAAAATTGTTATACACACTGCTGATGGGTTGTGTCATGTCATCAATCAAAGTCTGTCCTTTNTTAGCAGTAATGGTGCCCAGCTTTGGCGAGTCGCGGATGGAAATAAAAATCACACCACTGGTATTTTCTGAAACCCACTCATTAAAAGAATACAAAAACCGCACAGCATCCGACATGCCGAAGTTATCGGATATGCCGGCATCCATTATCTGAATGGGCGGATCGGTTGGTAAGGTTGTGTTTGGCGTGATATAAGGGAAAGTGGCGCTCATGCGTAAAGCGGACAGGAAGCGCAAATCCTTTGCATCCTGATCTTTGAAAAACCGATGAAAGTCTATGCCGCTCACTTTGCGTTGCGGATAGTCGGGCATGTTCATCAGCTCGGCATTCATAAATGAAACCGGGCGCGAGGCGATGTACACTTTGCGGCCATCGTTTACAACGGTAGGGGTAAGCAATACCATGGGTACCAGGCCATCCATTTCGGGCTGTGCATAGGCTGTAATGGGTTTGTCCATCAGCCCTTCGGTAATCTGATTCAGTTGTTGTTCAAATGTAAAGGCCCGGTCGCGTTGGTAGGCTTTGCCGGCATACTCAAACTTGGTAAAACCAACAAACAAATCATTGGCCAGTAAACTAAAAATAAGTGGATTCAGATTATCGCTCGAAATTTTTTGTCGGTGAATATGGCTATACGGATGAATGGTTTCGCCAAGTTTTTCGCGCAACTTCAGCTCACGGAAATAACTTGCCCCAATCAATCCACCCGAAGCCCCGGTAATCAACACGCTGCTTTCCATTAATCGGCCATGGCTCAGGCTGTCGATGGTTTGCAAGGCATTTAACGTCCAGAGGGAAGCCCGTTTACCACCGCCACTGGTGCAGATGAAAACCATTTTTGGTTTTTTATCACCAAACTTTTTGCGCCAATTGGTTAATTGTAGTAATACGGTTTTCCGATCTGTTTCAATGGCAGTACTATCTAACTGATGTTGTAGTGTTTTTATCGAGTATTCGGCCGGTTGTGTACCATAATCAAGCCCAAAGGCTTCGTATTTNTTAGTGAAAAANTCTTCACCCACCAAATGGTTAAGTATTAAAAACAAGATTAAACTGGTAGTAGCCGACCAACCTCCAAACCAATAGGAAAATGCGCCCGAAAGCATTACAAAAATGGTAAGGAAAATCATGAAGCTACACGCAGCAGGAATTTGAAAGGTGGGGTAATCTTTAAAAATTCCAAGCAGCAACACCATGGCAAAAATGAAAAGCTCAATCACCACCAGGTTAAAATGATTCTGATCAAATACCTGCAGAATGGTAGCCTTGTCGTAGAACGAACTGGGCTCAACCGGTTTTACTTTAAGTTTGCCGGTGAGGTAATAATCTACCCGTACCTGTTTNTTGCGTACAATATCCAGCTTCCTCATCGCGCTGGCACGCGTTACTTTTACGTTTTGTTTTATTTTNTCGTCAATCCGGCAAACCACATATTTAAAAATGTCTTTGTTGGTAAGCCGGAAATAAGTCAGGAAGAGGATCGTCATGGTTGCGTAACCTGTAAAAAGCCCACCCAGGTTTCGGATCAACCCATATTCCGAACTAAACTCATTATTGATTTGAAATCCAATAATCTGATATACATAGGTAATCAGAAAAATTGCCGGTATGATAGAATTGTTGATAACGAATTTCCTAAATGGCCTGGGCAACGAGCCGATAAACGAAAACCGGTGGCCGTCTGAAATGTAGCCGGTAATATGAAATGCCATGCTAAACCCTGCGGTTAGCAAACCCATCATAAAAAAGCTGGCGAAGCCCACTTTGTTCAGGTACTCGGGATCTAAAAACAGGTACGGAATGCCCAGGTATTTGCCAAAGTTTCCGGTAATCATAGCGAAGAGGATAATCCAGCAAAGAATGAGCACATGGTTGCGCCTGAAATTGTTTAGGAGCAACTGTACCGGAAAAGAATAAAANAGCTTTGGTAAAAAGAGGTAAAGTTTTCGCATGCAGGATAATTGTTCAAGTTAAGAAATTTGTATTACCTCCAAAAGCTATGTTCAATCAATCTATTTGTGTAAATAGGAACCGTAAATCATCTGGATTTTTGAGCAAACCATTTTCCATTTATCGCTCTTCGGCCGGGTCTGGCAAAACACGCACCTTGGCCAAACAATACCTGAAACTGGCGTTATGCCATAATGCCGATTACTTCAAGCACATCCTGGCAGTTACATTTACTAACAAATCTACCCAGGAAATGAAGGATCGCATCCTGAAGTATCTGGATGAATTTTCGAACGATCGCGCACAGGATATTGCAAAGGAACTTCAGAAAGAATTGGGGTTAGATGCGCAAACGTTTAAGCAACATGCAGAAGCCATGCGCAGCGTAATTCTGCATAAGTATTCGCAGTTTTCGATCAGTACAATTGATGCATNTTNTTCAGCGGGTAATCCGTGCGTTTACGCGGGAAGCCGGCCTTTCAGGAGATTATCGGCTGGAGGTAGAGCAAGAAGGGGTAGTGGATGAAGTGATCAATAACCTGATGGAGGAGTTGGGTTCCAAAAAGGAATTAACGGAATGGGTAGTAGGAATAGCGCAGCAAAATTTAGCTAATAATGTAAGCTGGGACGTGCGGCCGGGGTTACGCGAATTTTCCAAAGAAATTTTCAAGGAAGAGTTTCGGTTGGTAGAAAACGAGGTGGCAGCGGTTGCTAAACAACCTGATTTTTTTANNAACCTTAAGCATATACTTACTGCCGAACGGCATCAGTTTCTTGCCGCAATANAAAAACGTGCGGCAAGAGCCGTAGCTATTATACGGGAAGAAGGCTGGACAAAAGATGATTTTAAGTATGGCCAGNGGGGTGCTTTTTCCTTTATGCTTAAACTCAGCAACCTTAAGCAGGTGGAAGAAGTTGATCAAGAGGGAATTGGCAAGCGACCGCTGAATGAATATCAAAGCAGTTCGAACTGGCCCGCAACTAAAACTGCACACAAGGCCCGGATGGAGCAGGTAGCTGCTGAACAATTGATACCCTTATTGCTGGAAATACTCGACATACACCAGAAGGGGTATGTCAGGGCGCTTAGCGCTGAAATTGTGCTCAGTAACCTTAACGAATTTGGTTTGATTGCCGACATCGCGCGGAAGCTGAAAGAATACAAGCAGGAAAACAACATGATGTTGCTTTCTGACGCACCTTATTTTCTCAACTCGGTTATTGACGGGAGTGACACGCCTTTTGTATATGAAAAAGTTGGATCGTTTTATAAGAATTTTCTTATCGATGAATTTCAGGATACATCCGGGCTGCAGTGGAAAAATTTTAAACCCCTTATTGTGAATAGCCTGGATGCAGGGTATTCCAGTATGATTGTGGGCGATGTAAAACAAGCAATTTACCGATGGCGTTCGGGCGATTTGTTTTTGCTGCAAAGCGGAGTAAACACAGAAATAGGAGAGCACCGTATTGAACCTTATGTGCTTGATAAAAACTACCGCAGCAGCAGGCAGATTGTGGCATTCAACAACGCAGTGTTTCAGGCTGCTGCCCAATTGGTGCAGAAAGAAATAGGCGCGGCCATCATTCCGGAGGTGTATAAAGATGTGGCACAAGGCACTGATAAANAACAGGAGGGTTTTGTAGAGGTCGCATTTTTGAGCGGCAATGAAAATGAAGAATGGAAAGAGATAGCACTGCAGCACATACCCCTTTTCCTGGAACGTTTGCAAGCGCTGAAGATAAACCTAAAAGACATTGCGATACTGGTTCGTACAAATGATGATGGCCAGCAGATTGTTCAGCACCTGGTGGAGTTCAAACACGCGGGTAAAAGCAAAGAGGGCTTCCGATACGATGTTGTATCAAACGAATCGTTGCGGTTGGGTGGATCGGGTGTGGTAAATTTTTTGATAACAGCCCTTAAGTATTTACACAACCCGGATGACCACATTGCATGCGCCCAACTTTCCTATGAATATGCCCGATTCAACCATGCGTTAACCGATTTGCACCAGGTGTTTACCGTTTCTAATCAAACTTTGATAGAAAGCCACCTGCCCGATAGTTTTACCAGCCATAAAGCCCGGTTANAAAAACTACCCCTCCTTGAATTAACCGAAACCCTGATAGAGATTTTTGACCTGGGCAAACTAACGGGCGAGTTGGAGTATCTGCAAACATTACAAAATGAAGTACTGAATTTTTCGAATCGCGAGCGAAATGATATGGGCGCCTTTNTGGATTGGTGGGAAGATGTGGGTCACAAANAATCCATCCAGCTATCGGGCGATGTGGATGCAGCCCAGATCATTACGGTTCACAAATCGAAAGGGCTGCAGTTTAAGTATGTTCTCGTTCCATTTTGTTCCTGGGAACTTGATCACGGCTCTAAAAGACCCATGATGTGGGTGAAGTCTGATCAAAAACCATTTGATGGTGCAGGAATTTTGCCGGTCAAATACAGTAGCAAATTAAGCGAGACTNTTNTTAAAGATGCCTATGAGGAAGAGCGCAAACGCTGTTACCTGGATAATCTGAATTTATTATATGTGGCATTAACCCGTGCCGAACATGGATTGATTGTAACAGCTCCGGCTCCAGCTTCAGGTAAAAATAAGAAGCTGAATAATGTAGGAACCCTGCTGCACAACATTGTGCAACAGCCTGCCCTTGCCACCGGGTGGCATGCGCCAGAACAAGTATGGCGTGCAGGCGAATGGACAAACGATTGGGAAGAACAGAATTCATCGGTTGCTTCGCTTTCACTCAAAAATNATGTCTCTGCTTCGTGGGGCAACAAGCTGGTCATCCGCCATCATTCGGCCGGGCATTTTCAATTGGAAGAAAGCGAAACCACAGCGCGTATTAAGTATGGTATTCACCTTCATACAATTTTTTCACGCATCCGGTATAAAGATGATTTGAACGAAACGTTTCAGATGTTGCAGCAGAGCGGCATCATGAACGAGCAGGAAAAACCGGTTATCCGGCAACTGGTGGACGAACTGCTTGCCAACGAAACAGTTGCTTCCTGGTTTGATAAAAACTGGGAAGTTCGTACCGAAGTGCCTGTGCTGTTGCCCGGTGGTGAAGAAAGCAGAATGGACAGGTTGATGCTGAAAGGCCGGCAAGCGGTGGTGGTTGATTTTAAAACAGGCACCCCAACAAACGCGGATTTACGCCAGGTGAATGGGTATCTGGATACATTGCGCAAAATGAATTTTCACCCGGTGAAGGGTTACCTGTTGTATATACGCACCGGAGAAGTTGTTCAGGTTCCACCCGATAAACCTGCTAAATCAGTAAAGCAAAATAAAGATCAACTTGGATTGGAGTTTTAGATGGAACCTNTTTTAAAAGAGCTGGCAAGAAAAGTAAATGCTGAACCTCAGGTTGAGCAACTGACTNTTATTTTTCCAAATCGCAGGGCAGCCCTTTACTTTCGTAAACACCTGGCCGAGTTGATTGACAAACCGGTGTTTGCTCCACAGCTTATAACCATTGAAGATTTTATCAGTTCGTTTTCGTTATACCACATTCCGGATAAACTTGAACTGGTACACCGGCTGCATGCGAACTACAACGATGTGGTTGGCACCCATAAAGAAAATTTTGATCAGTTTTATTTCTGGGGCGAAATGCTGCTGCGCGATTTTAATGAGATTGATAAATACCTGGTTAATGCCGAACAACTGTTTCGCGATTTGCGCAACCAAAAAGAACTGGATTCCAGTTTTGATTACCTTACTATAGAACAANAAAAGTTCCTGCTTGATTTCTGGAATGAATTTGAAGAACACCTAACCGATAACAAGCAACAATTTTTAACTACATGGAGTAAGTTGTTTGCTCTTTATACCACTTACCGCCAGCAATTGCAGGCAGCATGTTTGGCTTACGAAGGGCTTGTTCACCGCGAGGTAGCCGAAAACATAACCTCTTTATCTGCAAATAAATATGATCCTTCCTCGCTGCGCTTTGTTGGATTTAATGCGTTAACAAAAGCGGAAGAANAAATTATTGCACATTTTGTGAATAAGGGAAGCCAGATGATTTGGGATGGTGATGAGTATTACGTAAACGACCAGGCACAGGAAGCGGGTGAGTTTNTTCGTGAATACCAACATCATGAAATACTGAAGCAAACATTTAATCAGGATNTTCCCGCAAACTTCCGGAAGCACAAATCGATCAGGGTATTGGGTGCTGCACAGCCAATCGGGCAGGCCAAGTTGCTGGGGCAAATTCTGCAGGAAGAATTGGATAAAGGCTTAGAACCGGAAGATACACTGATTGTGTTGCCCGATGAANAATTGTTAATGCCGGTATTATTTGGGTTGCCAAAACCTATCGACAAACTAAATGTTACTATGGGGTATGCGTTAAGTAATACTTCTNTTTTTAACCTGGTAGAGTTGTTGGTGGAGCTGCAGATTAATAAACGGAAAGATCATTATAATCACCGGCAGGTGCTATCCCTTTTAGGGCATCCATACATGGTAGCCGCTGATGCCGGATTAGCCAACAGCAGACGAAAAGAAATTCAAAGAAGTAATTGGTTGCACATACCCCAAAGTTATTTAGCCAGTGTTTCTGACCTGCACCGAATCGTTTTTGGCAATATGGATAATGGCCTGATACCATATTTGCAAGAGGTGATACGCGAGGTTGGTTCATTAAAATCCATTCTTGATCTGGATCGGGAATATGCATTTCAGTTTATAAAATTACTAAACCGCATTCAGGATATTATTGGAGTTCATACACAGGATGTAACTGATCGAAATGAATTTAGTAAATCATTACGATCGTTTTTGCGGTTGCTGCGCCAATTGGCGCGCGCTGAANAAATTCCATTTAGCGGAGAACCATTAAAGGGCCTTCAGATTATGGGCGTACTGGAAACCCGCAACCTGGATTATAAAAATGTTTTTGTGCTTTCGCTGAACGAAGGATCATTCCCCGCCTTTGGTGGCAAAGGTTCGTATGTTCCGTTTAATATCCGCAGAGCGTATGCATTACCAACCACCGAGCATCAGGATGCGATGTATGCCTATCTGTTCTACCGCATGTTGCAAAGAGCTGAAAATGTTTTTCTTNTTTATAATACCGAAACAGATCAACTGGGCCAGNGAGAGAAGAGCCGGTACCTGCAACAACTCATTTTTGAGAGCGGGTTGAAAATGGAAACCCACGTGTTGCATAATCCGCTAAATCCTTTAGTTGTTGATCCGATTGTTATANAANAAACAGAGGAAGTTCAGCAAGCGATTATGAGGTTGAACGAAGGATATACCCATTCCAAAGGTATTTCACCCTCGGCATTAGCTGCGTACCTGGATTGCCGGTTACAGTTTTACTTTAAATATGTGATGCGCATTCGCGAACCAAAAGAAGTAGAAGCCGAGTTAGGCGCACGCGAGTTGGGTAACTTTNTGCACAAGGTGATGGAGAAATTTTATAAAAATTTAGCCCAACGCAAACATCATAAAGTTGTAGAGCCTGGCGACTTTGCCGATGCGGAGCAAACAATTGATAAACTGCTGGACGAAGTCTTTGCCGCAACTTTTAAGTTGGAGCCCGACAAANAAGTAGAATACGAAGGCCAAAGTGTGGTAATACAACACCTTGCACGAAACTTTGCAACCCGTATTCTTGAATTTGATAAGGCGATGGCCCCTTTTACAATGGAGGCCATTGAACAAGAAGGGTTGTTGCATCGGATAAAAATTGACCATGCCNCCGGCTATGCCGTGTTGGGCGGCCAGATCGACCGGATTGACCGCAAGGATAACCTGATCCGAATTGTAGATTATAAAACCGGTAAGGATGAGTTAAGATTTCAAAGTGTGGCCTCTTTGTTTGATCGTAATAAGAAGCGATCCAAGGCGGCCTTTCAAACATTGCTTTATGGCCTTCTCTATCAAACTAACTTTCCGCTTAAAGCAGATGAGCGGATGATAACCGGTATCTTAAATCGTGAAGTATTATTTGGCAGCACAATGTTTGGTTTGGAGATGAATAAAGAAATGGTTTTCGATGTGATGCCGTTAATGGATGAGTTCAGGATGCATCTTACAGAATTGCTGGAAGAAATTTTCAACCCGGAAATTGCTTTCGATCAAACCCCGGATAGCGACACTTGTAAGTCATGCCCCTATAAGGGCATTTGTTACCGGAGTTGATTGTCAAAACCCAGACTTTCGTGCCGGTTAAAAAAGCAAGGCCCTGCCTTCCAGCGAAGACAGAGCCATCCCTCTTGCCAACTCCTGGTTAACTACCCTTTTGCTAATTCAACATTGATGTGAATTTTAACTTCTTCACTCACTACCACGCCACCGGCTTCGGTTACTGCGTTCCAGTTTAAACCAAATTCTTTTCGGTTTACTTTGCCGTTAATTTCAAAACCGGCTTTGGTATTTCCCCACGGATCAACCATAACTCCTCCAAATGCTGCATTTAGTACAACTGCTTTGGTAGTTCCGCGCATGGTTAAAGCGCCATCTAACTTATAATCAGAACCAGAAACTTTCTTCAGTGTTCCGGTAAAATCGACAGTAGGATATTGGTCAGCAGCAAANAANTCAGCCGACTTCAGGTGCGCATCGCGGTCGGCCTGGTTGGTGTCAATGCTGTTTACATCAAGACTGAACGATACATCTGCACCATCAAAATCTTCTGTTTCGCTTTCTACACTGCCGCTAAATTTNTTAAAGGAACCGGTAACTGTGCTGATTACCAGGTGCTTTACTTTAAATTGTACTTCGGTGTGGGTAGTATCAATAGCCCACTTGGTTGCTGTTAATGTTGACATAGTTTTAAATTTTAAATTCTTAATAGTTTCTGTTCTGTTTTGCATTGCAAAGGTAAATGCCGTGTGCTGCGGCATACCTTAAACCAGGTTAAGAAGCAAATGGAAAGGGCTTGAACCAGGTTAAGAAATGGATTGCTAGTGGGGATTTTAAGAATCAGCTGCGGTGAGCAGCTATTTCTTTCTGCGTATCTTACTTAAAAACTCAGGTGTAATGCCGAGGTAAGAAGCAATGTACTTGAGTGGAACATACTGCTCCAACTGGGGGTATTTNTTCTGGAAATTATGATAACGCTCTTCTGCGGTTGCGGTAAAGGCTTCAATGATCCGATTCTGATGTGTTACCAGCGAATTCTGAAACATGATGCGGAAATAGCGTTCAAACTTTGGGTATCGTTCAAGTAATTCTTCCATTCGCACCTTGGGCAGTAGTAACATTTCGCTATCTGCCAGGGCCCGCGTAGTATAAATAGAGGGTTGTTGCGAAGTAAGGCTGTGCAAATCGCCTGTCCACCAGCCAGCGGTAGCAAACTGAATTACCTGGTCGTTGCCTTCTTTATCTGTATAATAGGTCATCAGGCAGCCCGCGGTAACATGAATAAAACTATAGGTTACATCTCCGGCTTTTTCAGCAAACTCACCTTGTTTCAGTTTTAACGGATTTAAGAGAGAAATAAAAACTGCTCTTCTTCCGGGGTGGTGGTTATGTGCTTTTGATATGAAAAAGAATCTGTGCGCCAGATGTATTCATGCAGCCAAAGATCAAGAAAAAACCGATACGTTCCTACTTCCTTGCTGTGAGATGCGCGGTGTAACAAAAATTTCCCGATAATGCTGTTAACTTTGAAAAATGAATTTAGAGCGGTTTCGCGAAGTGGCAAAAACAAATCGGCCGAAAACCGAAAGTTTCTTCAAACCCTGAAGAAGAAAGATGCGCGGTTAGTAGATGATGCCTTTCATCAAATGCACGAAGAAGTTTTTGAAGAATTGGATTGCCTGACCTGCGCCAACTGCTGCAAAACGACCAGTCCGATTTTTATCAAACGGATATTGAACGGGTAGCCAAAGCTCTGCGCATGAAGCCAGGCGATTTTATTGAAACGTATTTGCGCGTGGATGAAGACAATGACTTTGTTCTAAAATCAGCCCCTTGTCCTTTTTGGATTCGGAAAATTATTGTACCGTGTATGATAGCCGGCCCAGGGCTTGCCGGGAATATCCACACACCGATCGTAAGAAGATGATACAAATTACAGAACTAACTTTTAAGAATACGTTGGTATGCCCGGCTGTACTTGAAATGGTGGAACGATTAAAACGAATTGAACTATGAGAGCATTTTTATACCTGTTGATTTTGATTGCCTTTTCAGCACAAGCACAAAAGCGTGCCCGCGATTACGGAATAAAAATTGGTGTGCTAACACCCGGTAAACTGAATGCGATTACCGATGTGGCCGGAGTAAAGGTGGGTCATAAAACCTTAATAGAAGGAAGTAACATTCGTACGGGTGTTACGGTTATTCTGCCCCATGAAGGTAACTTGTTTCAGGAAAAAGTGCCTGCTGCAGTTTTTGTTGGCAATGGTTTTGGAAAACTGGCTGGCACTACCCAGGTTGTTGAACTGGGAAATTTAGAAACCCCGGTTGTGCTCACGAATACACTTAGCGTAGCTGCAGGTATAGAAGGCGTTGTTGCGTATATGCTGGCACAGAATGGAAATGAAAATGTTCAATCTGTAAATGCCCTGGTGGGCGAAACCAATGATGGGTACCTGAATGACATTCGGGGCATGCATATTACAGCCCAGCATGTAAAGGAAGCGATTATACAAGCACAAGGTGGCCCGGTTGCCGAGGGCAATGTGGGTGCAGGAACCGGAACCATTTGCTTTGGTTTTAAAGGTGGAATTGGAACGGCTTCCCGGNTACTTCCGCAACAGGCTGGTGGTTATACAGTGGGTGTGTTGGTACAAACCAATTTTGGTGGTGTGTTGCAGATTGATGGGGTGCCGGTAGGCGAGACGTTAAAGAAATATTTCATGAGCGACCAGTTGCAAAACACGCCCGATGGTTCGTGTATGATGGTGGTTGCAACCGATGCACCGTTGGACGCGCGCAACCTGGAACGTTTGGCGAAGCGCGCATTTATGGGTTTGGCAAAAACGGGAGGTATTGCATCTAATGGAAGTGGCGATTATGTAATTGCTTTTTCAACGCATGCGGCCGTACGGGTTACGCATAATTCAGATCAACGCACCTACACCCATACCCAATTGACAAACGATAGTATGTCGCCTTTGTTTATGGCGGCCATTGAAGCTACAGAAGAGGCAATTATCAATTCGCTATGGGCTGCCGAAACAATAACAGGCAAAGCGGGTCGTACCATTCAGGCGCTTCCGCGCGAAGAAGTGATAAAAATAATGAAACAACACGGTGTTGTTAAGTGATAACCAGCACGCTATATCATAAGAGAGACTAAAGTTTATGGCTAAATAACTTAAATGCATTTACTTTGCCACTTAGCGTGAAAATTAATCTGAACTATGTACTCCTTCCTTAATAACGAATTTCTACCGGCCAACAAAACAATGGTTCATGTAAGTGATCTGGCAGTTCAACGGGGCTACGGTATCTTCGATNTTTTTAAAGCAGTAAATGGTAAATTTCCTTTCCTGAATCACTACCTCGACAGGTTCTATCGTTCGGCAGACTTTATGCAGTTGCCGGTTTCGCTTTCGCGCGAGCAACTGGCAAGTATCCTGCACGAGATGTTGCAGAAAAATGGAGTAGCCGATGCGGGTATTAAAATGGTGCTAACCGGTGGCTACTCACCCGATGGGTATGAGATTGCTACCNCCAACCTGATTATTACACAACATCGCTTAACCATGCCCTCGGCCCAATTACTGGAACGCGGAGTAAAAATCATTACCCACGAATTTCGCAGGGAAATGCCGCTGGTGAAATCAATAAATTATATTACCGGTGTGTGGTTGCAACGGAAGATGATGGAATCCAACGCCTATGATGTGTTGTATCATTTGCAAGGTGAGGTGAGTGAGTTTCCACGCTGTAATCTGTTTATAGTAAAGGCAGATGGGTCAGTTATTACACCGCAGGCACATGTATTAGAGGGCATTACCCGTAAGAATATTTTGTCCATGGCGGGTGTAACAACCGGCCGTGTTACTTTAGAAGATGTGATGTTGGCACGGGAAGTATTTTTAACCAGCACCACCAAAAGGGCCGTACCAATTGTGCAGGTAAATGACGTGCGCATTGGCAATGGCAAACCGCNNCCGGTAGTACAGCAGGTGTTGCAGGAACTGATGAAGAAAGAACTAGCTGATTGATCACGATTGTGCTGCCTCCCAGGCTGCGTTTGCCTTTTCCAGATCTTCGGGCGTATCAATGCCAATGGTTTCCAGGTGGGTTTCGGCTACTTTAATTTTAAAACCATTTTCTAACCAACGGAGTTGTTCTAACGATTCGGCTTTTTCTAAGGCTGAAACCGGAAGCCGGGTAATTTCCTTTAGCACATCGGCCCGGTATGCATACATGCCAATGTGTTTGTAATAGGTGTGCTGGGTTGTCCAGTCGGGNGTGGGGCCGCGCCAGTAAGGAATAGGCGAGCGGCTGAAGAACAAGGCTTCGTGATTTTTATCTAGTACGGCTTTCACCACATTGGGATTAAGCAATTGGTGATGATCAGAAATTTTTTTNACAAGGGTAGCGAGCTGTGTTTGTCCATCTAACAAAGAGGCAAGCAATTCAATTTGTTCGGGTGCAAAANNAGGTTCATCGCCCTGTATGTTCACGATGTAATCGTATGATTCACGTTGGGTTGCCAATACTTCATAACAGCGGTCTGTGCCACTAAGGTGTGTATCGGCAGTCATACAAGCCAGGCCCCCAAAATGGTGTACATGGTTAAAAATTTCGGAGTTGTCGGTTGCAACGATTACCTGGTGCAATGCTTTGGCCTGAAGGGCCTGTTCATACACACGCTGAATCATGGTTACTCCACCAATGCGGGCCAGGGGCTTGCCAGGAAAACGGGTGGAGGCGTAACGTGCCGGGATTATTCCAATTAGTTTCATTTCGTTTGTCTTGTGAGGGGTGATCATCCTTTCTTCACCCGGAGGGTTACACCCTCGGTACCAATAACTTCAATGGTTTCACCTTTCTCAATAAAATCGCCACGCGTAAATGCGTCATAAATCTCGCCATCAATCAACACTTTGCCACTGGGGCGTAATATGGTTTGGGCGATTCCTTGTTTGCCCTGCAAATCTTTTTGCAGGTTGTTTACTGTGTATCCCTTGGTTACATCCTGAGTGTCGGTAAGTGCTATGCGTTGAAAGGCTTTGGTTTTNGTAAGCCGCGCACCACCAAANAATAAAAGCAATATACCNCCGGTTAGTCCACCCACCGTGGCAAACGTAGCCATAATAATATCGCCCAAAGGCACAAACTCAAAATTGAAGAAATCGTTGTTGAGCATAATCAGCACAAGCGATACAATAGTGAGTGCAATGCCACTAATGCCGGCAATTCCAAAACCCGGAATAAAAAATAGCTCAGCGATTATCAAAAGCACACCAATAAATAAAGCCAGTATTTCCCAGTAGGCAGCCAGGCCATTTAAGTAGTAGGGCACCAGGTAGAATACCAATGCAACAATAGCCGCAAATAACGGAAAGCCAACTCCCGGTGTTTGCAATTCAAAATAAATTCCACCTATGATAACCAGAATCAACAAACCACTGATAAATGGGTTAAGAAANAAGGCAATAATTTTNTCAACTGCACCCAGCCGAAAGGTTTCAATTTCATAATCCTGCACCTGGTTACGCTTCAGAATTTCTTCAATCGTTTCCACTTTTGCTTCGCAGTAACCATTTTCTATCGCTTCAGAAGTAGTAAACGTAATTACTTTGCCGGCTTGTTTTAAACTGTCGATCACCACATTTTCATCTACCATGCCTTCGGCTATGCGCGGGTCACGGCCATTTTCTTCGGCTGTAGAGCGCATGATGGAACGCATATACGATTGGTATTTATCGGGTGCGGCTACACCGCTGCCATCCACCACGGTAGCTGCACCAATGGTGGCACCAGGGGCCATATAAATACTATCGCACGCAATAGAAATTAATGCNCCGGCTGAGGCTGCATCGGAATTGATAAAAACCCAAACCGGAACTTTTAACGCCATCAATTGATCCACAATTTCTTTGGTATCGTTAAGTGCCCCGCCAAACGTATCCATGTCAATAATAATGTAATCGGCCTTTGTTTCTTCTGCACGTTGTAGCGCCAGTTTTACATAGCGGCCCATGCGGGGNTCAATCTCTGCACGAATCTCCATCACCATCACCTTCTTTTTNGCTGTTTGTGCCTGTGTGTACAGCCCCAAAGTCTGAATCAACAGCACCATACCTAACATCCTCAACATTGTTCGCATTGTTGTTTGTATTTTGCATTAAAAATAGCAACTCTTGATCGAAAAACCTGCGTTGTTTATCAAACGCCTGTGGGCGCTGTAATCTGGAATATGATGCCGGCCGGTACCGATCGTATTATTATCGAAGAACGGAATGAACATACCCGCCAGGTTTCCATTGTATGCCTTACCGCCACAGGAACCTTGCGTTGGCGAAATACCAACCTGCCCGATTCCTGGTGGATAAACTTAAATGGAGTTACCGCTACCCATGTAGTATTACACCAATTTGAAAATACGTCCAATCCAGACCAGGTAAGGTTACTTGCCCTGCAGGTTGATACCGGCCTGGAGGTGGCGGTGCCGGCTCAATTTGAATATACGATCGAGGCCCTTCGGCCGTTTGTGTATGTGCAGGGCGAACCGGATTTTGAAACCGTGCAGCAGTTTTTGCGACAACAACTCAAGCAGGAGATATTTTTGGGTGCCGAGTACCTGGAAACCAAAAATCTGATTTTGATATCGTACTATACCGGCCAACCGGCTGCTTATGCCAATAAATTGGCCTGCTTTAGTCACAAAGGGCTGCTGTATTGGACCGAAGAAATTGGCACGAATTTGAAAGGAATGGGCATTGGTACTNTTTTTATTGCAACCAACACGGTGTTTNTTGTGAAGAACAAGACAGAATTGGTAACTTTTCGCATTGTTTAAGCTTATGATAAAGGTAATTNTTTTAACTCTTGCTACGTGGGGCACTCCGGGCCAGGCAAAGGCAACCCCGGCAGATTCGCTCCGTATGGAAACTATTGCCGGGAAACAGTTTATAATTCACCAGATAGATGAGAAAGAAACGCTCTATGCTATTTCCAGGCGCTATGGTGTTCCTATCACCTCCATACTAGAACATAATCCAACGGCCGATGGCGGTTTAGCAGTAGGGCAACTTTTAAAAGTTCCGTATATACCAAAAACAAAATCAACTATAATTGCTGGCGGAGATAGGATTCACAAAGTGGCTGCAAAGGAAACCCTGTTTTCCATCTCACGCCTCTACGATGTTTCTGTGGATGAAATCAAAACCTGGAATAACCTGAAAGACAATGCCCTTTCGTTAGGGCAGGAATTGGTAATCAAANAGAAAGCAGCCGTACCTACCACCCCGTTGCCCGCCACGCAATCTATGAAGGGCGTGCATACCGTGGCAGCTAAAGAAACTTTGTATTCAATTGCCAGGCAGTACAACATTTCGATACAGCAATTACGCGAGTGGAACTCGCTTACTGCAGATGAGGTTAAGATTGGTCAAACGCTCTTTGTAACGCAACCGACCTATCAAAAACAGGAGGAGGTAAAAATACAACCGGAAGTTACAGTTAACNCCCGAAGAAAAATTTCCACTACAAATTCTGTTAAACCGGAAACAAAAACGCTACCTGAGATAAAAGAAACAACCATTCGCATTTCTGAAAATGTAGCTGGTACCGATGAGGTGAAAGAAGGTGGCCTTGCCGAATTGATTGAAGGTACCGATGGTAACCGGAAATACCTGGCGCTCCATCGTACGGCAAAGGTGGGCACCATATTAAAAGTGCGCAACGAATTAAATAACCGCGAAGTGTTTGTACGCGTGGCTGGCCCGCTTCCTAATATCGGGGCTAACTCAAATGTGATATTAAAAATTTCAAAATCGGCATACGATCGGTTAGGTGCCATTGACCCACGGTTTCGGGTAGAAGTTACCTACTATAAATAAGTTATGAGAACGGGGTTTGGCATTTGCTTATTGATTATCGGCAATGCGGCCCTGGCACAAAACCTGGTAACCAATCCGGGGTTCGAACTATATTATAAATGCCCGGGCTCATACACGGCCAGTCATAAAGGAGAAATTGCACCGNGTTGGACCTCCCCCTCCACCGGTACGCCCGATGTGTTTCACAAGTGTAGCCTGGGCGAAGCCGGGNTGCCCACCAACTGGGCCGGGTATTCAAAGGCGTATGGAGGTTCGGGCTATGCGGGTATTTACTGTTATCTGGTGCGTGCAGACAAAGCGTATCGTGAGTACCTGCAGGCCGAGTTAACCACCCCGCTGGAACCCGGTGGCGAATACCTGGTTGAGTTTTATTTTAAACTTTCTTCCAACTCGAAATACGCCATCGATCGCATTGGATTTTTACTTTCCGATTCTTCACACCAGATGACAAGTGATGGTGTGTTTGCGGTACCGGCCACCTACGAACGCATTAACCGAACTATCTATACAAGGGGAACCGGTTTATGGACGCGCTTCGGTTACACACACCTGGCGAAAGGCGGAGAGAAGTACCTTACCATCGGTAATTTTTCAGATAGTCAAACAACACGTACACATTATATTGATAACTCGCAGGCAACCGAACCCATGCTGGCCCGTGCTGCTTACTTTTACATCGATGAGGTGAAGGTGATCAAAGTAGGAGGAGGCGCACCCNCGGTACTTACCGGCTACCCCGATCTGAAAACAGATGAAACCTACGTAATGAAAAACATTCAATTCAAATACAACGACTTTAAATTATTGGAAGAGTCATATCCGGAGTTAAAAAAACTGCTGGAAGTTTTGCGTTATCATAAAACCTGGAAGGTAGTGGTGAGTGGCCATACCGATGATATAGGCTCCGATACCTTTAACAACGAACTTTCCTTGCACCGGGCGGGTAGTGTAGCCGAATACCTGATTGACAATGGTATTGATCCTGCCNGGATTAAAACAATGGGCTTTGGTAAACAAATGCCTCTGGTAAAAGGAACAGACGAAACTTCGCGTGCTACGAACCGGAGGGTTGAACTTCGCTTTTAAACTGATGCGTAAAAAACGCTGCAAAATCTGCACGATTTGCTTACTGAAAAAGCATGGCAATACAACAAGCCAGACTTTATTGAAACTGATCCGATTTCAATACCACATCGGTTCAAACATAAGCAGGATATTGAGATTGCCGGTTTCTTTGCCGCTACCTTAGCCTGGGGTCAGCGCGTTACCATCATTAATAAATGCAACGAACTGCTGGCTATGATGGATAACAAACCGTATGAGTTTATGTTGCATCATCGGCTAAACGATCTGAAACCATTTACAACATTTAGGCATCGCACGTTTAATGCTACCGATACACTGTACTTTATTGAAAGGCTTTCAACCTACTATCGCACACATGCCTCTTTAGAAGAAGCCTTTGTTCAAAACCAGAACCTGATGCAACCGGCTGTGGCCGATGAGTTCCCGATTGAACAGGCACTGATTCAATTCAATAAAATGTTTNTTGATTTACCCGATGCCCCTGCCCGCACCCAAAAGCATGTAAGTACTCCGGCTCGTAAATCTGCGTGCAAGAGATTAAATATGTTTTTGCGATGGATGGTACGGCACGATACCCGCGGGGTGGACTTTGGAATCTGGAAAAATATTTCACCTTCACAGTTGGTTTGCCCCTGCGATGTGCATGTGGAACGTATTGCCCGAAAGTTTAAGCTGATTTCCCGCAAGGGAATGAATTGGCAAAGCGCCATTGAATTGACCTCTAACCTTCGCCAACTCAATGCAACCGACCCAGTGTTGTACGATTTTGCTTTGTTTGGGATGGGGGTGATGGAACGATGAACCGGTTTGTTTGAAGGCCCATCTGTAAACCACCCTAAATAAGTGACAAACGGTAGTACTACTATATCGGATTTATTTCTAATTTTCTTACTCATTTAACACTCACCGAACTACACTTCTTATGAACTTAAACATCGATGCAGAAAAAGAACTGACCTACGATGCCATTGTGGTAGGAACAGGAATTAGCGGAGGCTGGGCTGCAAAAGAACTCACAGAAAAAGGCTTAAAAACGCTGGTACTGGAGCGTGGTCGAATGGTTGAACACCCCAATTATCCCACGGCTACCAAGGACATCTGGGAGTTTGAAAATGCAGACAGACCTACTGTGGAGGACCTGGAAAAGCAAGGCGTTCAAAACCGTACGGGTTATACCATTCGCCAGTCATCCAAACACTGGTTCGTAAACGACCTTGAAAACCCGTACACTGAAAAGGAGGGTAAGCGTTTTGACTGGATGCGCGGCTATCATGTGNGGNGGCGTTCTATTATGTGGGGTCGCCAGAGCTATCGCTGGGGCGATTTTGATTTTGAAGCCAATTTGCGCGAGNGANTTTCCATCGATTGGCCCGTGCGCTATAAAGAAATTGCCCCCTGGTATGATTATGTGGAAACCTTTGCAGGAATTAGCGGCCAGGCCGAAGGGTTAGACCACCTGCCCGATAGCAAGTTCCTGCCTCCCATGGAACTGAATTGTGTGGAGAAGGAATTAAAACAATCTATGAAGGATAAGTTTGGCCGGTTGTTAACCATTGGTCGCGTAGCGCATATCACTTCACCGCTATCACACAATAACAGTTCACAACGGGGTCAGTGTCAATACCGCAACTTATGTGTACGGGGTTGCCCGTATGGTGCCTACTTCAGCAGTAATTCATCTACACTTCCGGCTGCTGCCAAAACCGGTAACATGACCTTGCGTCCTAACTCTATTGTGTACGAGTTAATCTATGATGAAGCAAAGGGTAAGGCAACCGGTGTAAAAGTACTGGATGCTGAAACCGGTGAGCAACTGGAATTTTACGCAAAAGTTATTTTCCTGTGTGCTTCTACGATGGGCTCTACCTATATCATGATGAATTCTATTTCCAAGCGTTTCCCGAATGGATTTGGTAATGATAGTGATGAACTGGGGCGCAACATTATGGATCACCATTTGGGTGTTGGCGCTTCGGGCGAGTGGGATGGTTTCGAAGATCAGTATTATTTTGGCCGCAGGGCAAACGGAGTTTATATTCCACGCTTCCGCAACATGGGTAAAGAAAAGCGCGACTACCTGCGTGGTTTCGGCTATCAGGGTGGTGCCAGCAGGCAAGGTTGGTCAAGATTAATTGCCGAAATGAGTATTGGAGCCGATTTGAAAGATGCCGTAACCACACCCGGCAAGTGGACCATGGGCTTAGGTGGATTTGGTGAAGTATTGCCTTATCGGGATAATCAGGTAACGATTAACCGCGAAAAGAAAGATAAGTATGGATTGCCAACTCTTACATTCGATACAGAGTTAAAAGAAAACGAATTTAAGATGCGGAAAGACATGGCTAACGATGCAGCCGAAATGCTGGAAGCTGCCGGATTTAAGAATGTAAATCCCTACGACAGGCCAAGTCAGCATGGGTTGGGTCTTGGTATTCATGAAATGGGTACTGCACGCATGGGTAAAGATCCAAAAACTTCGGTACTCAATAAGTATAACCAGGTGCATGCATGTAAAAACGTATTTGTAACGGATGGCTCATTCATGACTTCAGCCAATTGTGTAAACCCGTCACTTACCTACATGGCATTTACTGCCCGTGCTGCTGATTATGCGGTGAGCGAATTAAAGAAAGGAAATCTGTAAAACTGAAAAGCAATAACACTATGGAACAACTAATTGATAGAAGGGAAGCGCTGCGCAAGACTGCCTTGCTGATGGGCGCGGCTGTTTCGGCTTCAGCCCTTGCCGGAATTATGCAAGGGTGCAAAGCCACACCTGAACTTACTTATACGCCTTCATTCTTTACAGAAGAACAAGCTCGCACAATCAGCGAACTGGCACAAACGATCATTCCTAAAACGAATACCNCGGGAGCAAAAGAAGCGGGCGTACCAGGATTCATCGATCAGATTCTGAAAGAATGTTACAAGAAGGAAGATCAGGATAAATTTATAGCCGGGCTTACCGAGTTTGAGGCAGCAGCCAAAGCTGAGCATGGCGATAGTTTTATTTACCTCGATCCGGAAAAACAACTGGCGTTTGTAAAGGCTCAAAATGAGGCAGCAGTAAATGCGGTAAAAGCCGATCCTTCACAACCACGCCCATTCATTCTTTCTGCCAAGGAGTTAACCCTGTTGGGCTTCTTTACAAGCGAACCGGGTGCTACACAAGTATTACAATACGAAGCTGTGCCCGGATCGTATAAAGGATGCATACCGTTAACCGAAGCAGGAAATGGAAAGACCTGGGCAACTTAGTTTTAGGTTACCCCAATAAATAATAATGAAGAGGCTGTCTCAAAAGTCGTTTCTGTCATCGCGGATTTATTCCGCGATCTCGATTCTGTGGTTCTTAAAGCGATTCCGGCACAAGGCCGGAATGACGTACTCGCTTATTTCGACTTTTGAGACAGCCTCTTTTTTGTTTTATGAAACCTATAAGAATGCCTCAATCGTTCAGTAATGATTTACCGTACGGTTTTGAAACAACGGTTTTAGGATGGTTCGATCCAATAGAATAAACAAAAATCCAAGGTTCAAAAAGATTATTCCGTTTATCAGCACCTTGGTATTAAAAGGAATAGAGATTTTGGGTATCTCAAAAATNTTATTTTGTACCGAAGGCTCGATGAGTAGCGCAGTGGAAGAATCAAATGCGCCCATTGAAAGTAAACCCAGCGCAATACCAGATGCTACCAGCGATCCGATTAATAAAATCAATCCACGCTTTATCGAAATTCCCGGTATTCTTACATGATCCAACCCATGTATTACCGATTCAGCAAAATTAAAGCCTGGATTTTGCAACTGGCTGGTTTGTTTCAAATAGGTTTGAATTAAGCGCAATTCTTCCAGGCGCTGCTGCAAGTCTGCGCTTGCCGAAATTTGATCTTTAAGGGTCAGAATTTCCTGCATACTTAATTCGCCATTCAGGTAGCGTAGCAAGTGTTCGTCTGTTATTGGTAACTTCATGGTGTTATAAAGTTAAAGCTTCCTGTTTTAAAATCCTTTTCAATTCTTCGGCTAATCGTTGGCGCGCGCGGTGCACGCGTACTTTTACCGTATTTACATTCTGAGAAGTTATGCCGGCAACCTCTTCCAGCGAAAACTCATTCAGGTAAAATAATTGCAACGCCAACCGATCTGCCTCATTTAGTGCTTGCATTGCCTGGTGTACAAATTGAAGTTTATCGTAATGCTCCAGTTCCTGCTCGGCCAAACCGGCTTGTGGAATTACTGTTTGTTCGGCTGACTGAAATACTGGTTTTTGTTTTCGTTTGTAACTGATAGCCGTATTAAATGTTATTCTATATAGCCAGGTACTAAAGCGAGCCTGTCGGTTAAAATTCTTTAAATAGTGATAGGCTTTAATAAATGCATCCTGGGCTGCCTCCTCGGCTTCGGGCCGGTTATCCAACACCTTCATTGCAATCGTAAAGGCAAAACCTTTATGCCGATCAACCAAACGGGCATAGGCTTGTTTGTCNCCGGCTAAAATGCGGTCGAGCAAAAGGTTTTCTTCCTCTAATGTGATCACGGCTCTTGGACGCAGGTTGTGTAGGTCAAGTTACAGGTATTTTTTTGAAAATTGCTGTAACCTGAAGCTGGAGAGGGTGCGTCATAGGGACAGAATTAAACAAAAAGTTTATGTACGACAATGAAATCATCATTCCGGTATTGGGTATTCTTATGCCAATTATTATCACCCTCGGTGCATTTGTCATGCTCACCTATGTGCGCAGGTTTGAAAACCTGGAGCGCATGGCAATTATTGATAAAGGATTAAGCCCCGACTTATTTAAGAAGGCACGTTCTACTTCAGGGGCGTTGCGCGCCTCGTTATTGTTAATAGGGGGTGGGTTAGGCTTGCTGATGGGCTATTGGCTTGATAATGCTTTTGATATGCAGGAGGTAGCTTATTTTTCGATGATTTTCCTATTTGGCGGAGCTGGTCTTGGTGTGGCTTACCTGATTGAGGAAAAGAAGAACAAGCAGCAGAATTCTTAGAAATTATAGAATCAGCGGAATAAGCAGTTTGGCCGCAAGGTAAATCACGATAAGAGAGATAATATTCATTACAAATCCGGCTTTCATCATGTCTTTCACTTTCATGTGGCCACTGGAAAAGACAATGGCATTGGGTGGTGTGGCAACCGGAAACATAAAGGCCATACTTGCTCCTAAGGTTACGGGCATTCCCAGCAATATAGGGTCAATGCCCAGGTTGGTAGCAATACCAAAAACAACCGGTATAAAAATCTGAACCAGGGCCACGTTGCTCATCAGTTCAGTAATAAAGATAGATGCGGTAATCAATCCAAACAAAAGCCAGTTTACCGACTGGCTTTGTTGTGCGATGTAACTCCCAACTGCCTGAATAATTCCGGCACTTGATAACCCTTGTGCCAGGCACAAGCCACCAAAAAGAATCAGAATACCCCATGAAAGTTTTTCCGTGTCTTTCCAAACCAACAAAAATCTGAATTGCTTGAAGCTAGCGGGCACAACAAACATCAATGCACCACCAGCCATGCCAATATTGGTATCATTCAACAACTCATTTCCAAGCAGCAAGTTTATAGGTTGTTGAAAAATCCANTAAAAGAGAAGTGAGTGTAAANNAATGGTGAGCACCAATTTTTCTTCTTTGCGCATGGGGCCAAGGTCGGTTAGGCGGTTTTTGATTAAGGCATCGGCACCCGTAATTTGTTTTAAATGATTCGGAAAAATAAATCGGGTAATAACAAAGTAACCTAAGCCAAGGATGATAATACTCAGGGGCAACCCCACCAACATCCATGTACCGAATGAAATTTTNTCATACCCAAACTGATCGAGTAAGCCAATAAACACTACGTTGGGCGGTGTACCAATGATGGTAGCAATGCCACCAATGTTGGCCGCATAGGCAATCACCAGCATTAATGCAATTCCAAAATTTCGTTCGCCAATTGTTATGGCATCGGTAGTTGTTCGCCTGAGTAAATTAATTACGGATATTGCTATGGGTAGCATCATCATGGCGGTGGCGGTATTACTTATCCACATACTGATAAAGCCGGTGGCTATGGTAAAGCCCAGTATTATTCCATTGCCTGAGGTTCCGGTTATGCGCACCAGGTTAAGGGCAATGCGCTCGTGCACCCGGTGTTTTTCCAAAGCCAATGCAATCATAAAACCACCCATAAACAAAAANATAATTGGGTTGGCATAGGGTATTGCGGCTTCACTCATTTTCATGATGCCGAGAAATGGAAAAGTAATTAACGGCAATAAGGCAGTAACAGGTACAGGAGCAGCTTCGGAGATCCACCAGATAATCATCCAGGCGGCTACGGCCAGTACTTTGCCAGCACCGGGTGAAATAAAATCGGTATTCACCAGGCTGGCAAGTAAAATGAAGGCCAACGGACCTGCAATAAACCCTGCTTGTTTAACGATAGGATGATTGTTACTCTCGTCCATTTACCTGCAATAAATAAAAATAGCGAGCTAAACCCGCTATCTCTTGTTGAGATTCTTTGAAAAGGAATGGAGAAAAGTTAACCCTCGGTAGGTGCTTTTGGATTGGCAGGTTTAACTACAATGGTGCGGCCATCTAACTCTGTTTCGTTAAGGGCAGCAATTGCCTGCTTGGCTTCTTCATCGTTAGGCATTTCAACAAAACCAAAACCTTTGGAGCGCCCAGTTTCACGGTCTTTTACAACCTTGGCTGAAGTTACCTGACCAAACTTGGCAAAGGCAGCCTGAAGTTCTTCTGAGCGAGTCTTAAAATTTAACCGGGCAACGAAAATGTTCATAAAACAGCAGTAATTAAGTAGTAAATCTTGACTAAAAACGAAGAAAACCAAGTCGGTAGCTTCATCTATGAACCAAAATAGAAATTAATCTGAAGTTTTCAAACCAGCAAAAGGCAGATTCACCTACCCCCGATCAGTTCGCGTGCGTTTTGAAGGGCCAGGGTAGAAGGTGAGGAACCACCAATCATCTTGGCAATTTCTGTAACACGGTCTTCCGGTGCTAAATTTTTAATTGCGGTTACGGTGCGGGCACCTTTGGTTTCTTTGTAAACAAAGAAATGTGCCTCGGCTTTTGCTGCAATTTGTGGCAGGTGACTAATTGCAATAACCTGATGGCGGGCGGCCATTTCTTTCATGCGGTTGCCCATTCGTATGGCAATCTCGCCCGAGATGCCCGTATCAATTTCATCTAACACAAGTGTGGGTAACGCAGTGCGTTCGGCCATTATATATTTGATGCTGAACATCACGCGCGCAAACTCGCCTCCCGAAGCAACCTGGGCAAGGGGTTTTGGTGCCACACCTTTATTCGCACTAAANAGAATTTCAATGATATCCACCCCNCTCGGCCCCGGNGTGCTAACCTGATGATCGATGGATAATGCCGCATCCGGAATGCCTAGTTCTTTTAAGAGTTTTACCAGTTGTTGGGTAAGGGAGGCAAATGTTTTTTCNCGGCTTTGACTTAGGGCAGTGGCTTCGTGATGCAGGCGTTTCTCCGTTTCTTTCACGCCAGCCAATGCTTGCTGCAATAATGTGTCCAGGTTGTTGGTTTTGTCTGCCTGTTCCTGCAAAGAATCCCGTAAAGAAATTAAATGTTCAACAGTTTTAACCTGATGCTTTTTNTGCAACTGATAAATAATGCTGATGCGGTCTTTAATTTCTTCTGTTTTTTCCGGATCGAATTCTACTTTCTCTTCTGCTTGTTCTATTTCTGCGGCAATGTCGTTTAGTTCAATACGGGCACTCTCCAGGCGTTGTAACAAATCCTGATATGCGGTGGAGTAAGAAGCAATGGATTGTAATTGATTGCGTACTGTTGTTAGGGCTCCGGTTATGGAAAAATCAGATTGCGATAAAAGTTGCAAGGTAGCATGAAGGCTGCTTTTNATTTCTTCTGTATGCTCGGCAACCTTCAGGTCTTCTTCCAGCCTTTCAAGCTCGCCTTCGGTGAGGTTAGCTTTAATAAGTTCGTCTAATTGAAAATTAATAAAGTCCGATTCTTTTTTNAGTTGAAGACTTTCGGCTTGCAGTTGCTGATATTCGGTTACGGCTTTTTGGTATGTTTGCCAGGTGGCTGAATAATTTTTNAGCAAGTTGGCATTTCCTGCAAACGAGTCAATCAACGCCAGTTGAAATTGTTTTGATCCTAGTTCTAAGGTTTCATGCTGCGAGTGGATATCCATTAACCGCGAACCTATTTTTCGCATCACATCAAGCGTAACCGGAGTATCGTTAATAAAGGCCCGGCTCTTTCCGGTGGGTGCTATTTCCCTTCGTAGCACCGTTTGCACTTCGTAGTCCAGGTCTTCTTCAGCAAACAGTTTTTGCAATCCGTAGTCTGCGGTATCAAATACTCCTTCGGCAATACACTTTTCGTTTTCGTCCCATAATGTTTTGCTATCGGCCCGGTTGCCCAGCAGCAACCCCAGGGCGCCCAGCAGAATTGATTTACCAGCCCCGGTTTCGCCTGTAATCACATTCAACCCNCTGGCGGGTGAAAGTTCCAGATGTTTGATAAGTGCGTAATTCTTTATGGTAAGATGGGTGAGCATGCCGATGTGCTAAAATTAAAAACTCAACCCCTACAAATCGTATTAGTTGCTGATGATTTTTGATAAATATTGCGCTTGGGGTCTATGGTAGTAAGAATATCGTAGGCTTCTCTGCGCACGTTCAGGCTGCCATCCGAAAATACACTCACTAATTCGTTCGATTTGGCATCGAAAAAGAAATTACGGAAATGGCGTTGGGGTAAATGGTCCATACCTTTTAATATTCCTCAGCACATCCAGAATAATCTCCGGCTCTGATCCGGATTTTCTCAAACGTATCTAACGCCAGGCGGTGGTAGCGGTAGCTGCCTTTACGCATATCAACCATTTGTGGATTATTGAGGTTTTCTACTAATGCATAGCGATTTCTGGTGTTACCCAATGATGCCCAGCCTGCCAGGTTTGAAGATTGTGCATTGTTTACTACCTGCAGTGCTTTTTGAACGAATGGATTGCCACCTAACTCGCTAAACGAATCATAATCAGCAGCCAATACCACATAGGCATAGTAGGCCAGCATAGAGGTAAGATTGGTCATGTAGGTATTGTCATTGTATTCCAATGGAAGCGATTCAATGTATTCAAACTCCCACTCGCGATCGGCAAAATTGATGAGTACACTTTCGTAGTTGCTGTTGTAAACCGGGCGTGCAGCGGTAATCTGGGCATTGGCTACAAAACTGCCGATGGAGGGCATCTTGCTGATGTTAAGAAAAAGCGAACAGTTTATTTTTTCATGGCTTTTATACGAGTCGGTAGTCCATTTGCGGGTATTTAAAAAGTTAGCAAAGGCGCGTTCCATATCCTTAAAAACGGCCCGATCGGTAGTCTGAATCTGGTCGGCATTTACTGTAACTTTAAAAATAATTCCTGGGCTGCCGCTTGCTGGCAGATGAAAACAACAACGTAGAAAAGAAGGTTACGCATGGGCATATTCAATTATAGCAGTAACGATATCAGCCGCAACTTCTTTTTTNGATTTGAGATTAAATTCCTGACTGCCGGAAGCAGTAAGCAGCGTAACCTTGTTGGTATCGTGGCCAAAGCCTGCNCCGGTATCGTTTAACGAGTTAAGAACAATCAAATCGAAGTTNTTGGATTTCAATTTAGCTTGTGCGTTAATCTTTTCGTTTTCAGTTTCAAGTGCGAACCCTACGGTTAGCTGGCCTGGTTTTTTNTGTTTGCCCAGTTCGGCTGCAATATCATTGGTCTTTACCAATTCAATGTGCATGGAACCCTGGCCTTTTTTAATTTTTTGATCAGCCTTATGTGCAGGCTTATAATCAGCCACAGCCGCGGAAAAGACAATAATATCGGATTGATTAAAATGCTTTTGGGCTGCCAGATACATTTCTTCAGCGGAAGTAACCTTAATTAAAGTTACACCGGCTGGTGCAGCAAGGTGCGTAGGCCCCGAAACCAGCGTAACAACCGCCCCTTGACGCAGAAGTTCTTCTGCAATTGCGTATCCCATCTTACCCGTACTATGATTTCCGATAAACCGAACCGGATCAAGTGCCTCGTAGGTAGGGCCAGCTGTTACCAATGCTTTNTTCCCGGCAAGGGTTCGTGTAGTAAAGCGGGATTCAACACTTTGCAAGATTTCATCAGGTTCAGCCATGCGGCCGGTACCAATTAACCCACTGGCCAGCTCGCCATGGGTGGGTTCAATCAGGCGGTTGCCGGCAGCCACTAATTTTTTAAGATTGCTTTGGGTTGAAGGGTGTTGCCACATATCCAGATCCATAGCAGGTGCAAAAAGAACAGGGCATCGTGCTGAGAGGTAGGTGGCCAACAATAGATTATCGCAAATGCCATGAGCCATTTTGGCCAATGTATTGGCACTGACAGGTGCTATAACCATCACATCAGCCCAAAGGCCAAGTTCCACATGGTTGTTCCATTGGCCGGTTTCATCTTTGCTGAAATTGGTAAGAACCGGATGCTTTGAGAGTGTGGCGAGTGTAAGGGGCGTTATAAAATCATGTGCTGCAGGAGTCATGATTACTTTAACATCCGCTCCCTTTTTAACTAATAGCCGGATAAGCCATGCCGATTTGTATGCAGCAATACTGCCGCATACACCCAGCAGAATTTTCTTTCCGGCAAGCGGCATTATTCAGCCTTTACTTCGGGTTCGCCTTCGGCCGCACGCATGCGGTAATTCAATTTACCTTCCAGAAACTCTTCAATGGCAGTACTGGTTGGTTTTGGCATCCGTTCGTAGTAACGTGAAATTTCAATCTGCTCACGATTTTCAAATACTTCCTCAAGGTTGTCAACCGTGGTGGCAAATTCTGCAAGCTTGTTATTCAGTTCTTCTTTCAGGTTAACGGCAATCTGGCGTGCGCGCTTCGAAATCACCACAACCGATTCATACAGGTTTCCGGTGGGTGCTGCAATTTTATCGATATCGCGGGTTACAATGGATGGTTGAATGGCCATAAGATTAAATTTTATTGCTTTTTAATTTAGTTACTCGTTCTAAACTCTGCGTGTAATAACGCTCGGCATCTTTCAGGTAATTGCTGTTCGGAAAATTATCGACCAGTTCTTTGTAATAATCGAGGGTAGTGTTGTACCGTTCAAGTTGTTTGGTAGCAATGCTGATGTTGGCTAACTCAAACTCGGCCTGTACTTTCAGGTACGTACTTTCTTCCAGGTACTTTGAATCGGGAAAGTTTTTCTTGAAGTTATCCAGTGAGATTACGGCAGCTTCATACATTTTAAGTTTGAGATAATGCTTGGCATTATCAAACCCCTTCTTTTCTAATTTTTGCTGACTAACAGTGATCACCTCAACGGCCCTGTTTAAAAACTGGCTACCCGGATAGCGGTTCAGAAAATTTTGCATGGCATTCATTGCCTCAATACTGCTTTGCTGATCTTTATTGGAATCAGGCGAAGAAGCATAGAGGCAGTAGGCATACATAAAACTGGCTTCTTCGGCCAGGCTGCTGCGGCCGTAGGTTTCGTTAAAGGTTTTGAACTGATCAGAAGCCAGCAGGTATAGTTTTTCGTAATACTGGCAGTAGGCCAGGTTAAATTCTACCTTTTCGCCCTCGGGCAAACCCCGCACCACAGGCAAAATCTGTTCGAACAGGATAGAGGCACGGTAATAATCTTTCTTTTCAAAATAGGTAAGGCCAGCCTCGTATTTTACCCGCCAGTCTTCACTCTTTTCAATGCGTCTGAATTTGCTGCAACCCAGTATTACTACTGCAAGCAGGGTAAGCAAAAAGAGGTTTTTAGTAAACATTGCTTGGAAGGATTTCAAAATCGTCAAAATTCAGGCCCACAGACTATTTAAGCCTGCAAATATACTACAGGCCAACTAAATAGCAATTTGGCTTTTGGGGCTATAACGGTAAAATTCTGTGGTTATTTTCGGATGATAAGTTTACGGGTAAGCACCCCGTTGTTATCCAGATAAAGGGTATAAAAATAGATGCCGGAAGTATATTCCTCGGTTTGCAGTTTTACCCGGCTTTCTGACGAGGGCAACTCCACCTCATTCATGGGTTTACCCAGAATGTTATGTATGGTAAGCTTGGCTTTTGCGTTTTCGTTGTGCAACCGATATTCGATATAGGCATAGTCCTGTACGGGGTTGGGGTAAACATCCTGAATGGTAATGTCTTTTGAGTGAAACAGAACGGGCTTTTCAAGCCGTTCCTGAACCTGAATATTTACCTGATATTCCTTTGTTTCGGAGGTATTTCCTTTTGGAAATACCTGAAATTTAATGGTTTGCTGGTTTGCAACAAGCCCGCTTTCCAGCACAAAGGCCAATTGCTGAAGGGTTTCGCCTGGTTCTACCCGTTTGGAAAACTCGGATATGCCTGTTTCCAGGCAATTTTTGTCCAGGCAGAAATATCCTTTTTGACTTTCGCCCAGGTCTGACTGAACTCTTCGAATGATGTAAAAGATTGGTTTATCTGAAAGGTTGGTGATTTTGATTGGAATCCGTAAGGTTTCGCCTACAGCCGTCTGATAGCTTTCCTTTATATCGGGCAATTCAAATTGCTGCGCCTTTGCTACAAGGCTGGCCATCGCAATGAAGATAAGTAAGCCCCAGGTTTTCATAAACGGACACACTAATTCAATTGAAATGTAAATAGAAAATATCGCTTTTCCCTAATGGGTAGCGAAAAAATCTTATCAAACACAATTATTGGTTAGTTGGCTTCGTTAGGCGGGCGTTTTACCACATCCTGCCGTTGGGGTCGTAGCTTGCCCTTCCAGTCGAAGCCTTTTAGCAGGCGGTCTGCTTCTTTTATTTCGTGGGGTGGGGTAAAGGTGGCATCGGGTTGTACATAGGCCGAAACATTATTAATTCGGCCATCCACAAAGTTGATGCGCATATTACTGCAAATCATTTTGTTCATGCCGGTGGTGTAGGTTATCAGAAATTTTCCTTTGTCGGTTTCAATTTCTTTTTCCTGCAAGGCATGGTAAATACTTTCGCCATTGCCGTTAACAGTTACAAAGTTGATCAGGCTGCCGCTAAAGTGGGCAATCATTTTACGGCCTTTGATTTGATTAAAATTGCGGAGCGAATCCTGCGAGGCAACAAATGAATTGCCCACCATGTAAAGGCGGTCTATCTTTTTGTTTTTCAAAACCATATAAATCGAATCGGCCGTCATCTGGTTTTCGTTGTTCCACAAGATGGGCTGTGTGTACATATGCAGGGTGGAGTCTTTAGGTATGTAGGCCAGCGAATCGGCCACGCCTTGCATATCACTTTTAAAGATTTTTACATTCTTATAAGCCAGTAATCTTTTCTTNTTGGGATCCTTGTTTTCTATAGATACCAGTGTGTCTGCAGTAATAAAAAGTGTATCCAGGTCATCGCCAATCTTAGCCACGAAAGCATTGCCAAATACTTTGGATATGCCTTGTTGTTTGTTGTAAAAACTATTGTCGCCAAAAATCAACATGTTTTCTTCTTTGGATGTCATCACTACCCGTTTTTTAGCCTGGTAAAGTTTGCGTACATCATCAAGCTGGTATTCATCGCCCTTAATTTTATATTCGGCAGTTTCTATCTGGCCCAGGTTTAGGGCAGAGGCCTTCAGGTTGGTGTTGTAAAAACCACTTTTATAAACTGCAGTGCTGCCGTCTTTGTCGGTTACGGTGGTGCTATCGCGAAAGTAAATGATTTTGGTAGAGGAGTTATATTGTAGTGTATCCGACTGCAGCGTGTACTCTGGATTTTTACCATGCACTTGTGTTTTAAACGAAGCCATATTTGTAGGAATGTCATAATATCCTTTNTTGCTGGTAAGCACATTGGTTGAATCTACCAGCCGGCCTCCATTAAAATAACGGGCTTCACTCCGCTGCCGGTCATAGTCCAGAAAATCGGTGTAAAGGGTAGCAATTCCCATTTTAGTGAACACTACATTTTTGCGGAGGTAGGCAATGCGCTTGTCGCCATCATAACTCAAACTTCGCGATACCACATCTACCGAGTCGCCATCGGTAATATGAATGTTTCCGAATGCCTCAATGCGGTTTTGTTTTTTGAAGAAGTGAGCAGAATCGCAATAGATGGTGGTTTTGTTCTGCACAAAAATTACGTTGCCAATTACNCGGTCAAACCGCTCTCCGTCCTTCATGGCACCAAAAAGGTTATCTGCTTTTTTAAGCTTCACCTGTCTTTGGGCAAAAGTAAATTGCGTACTGAGGACTAAAGACAAGAATAAGAGAAGGCGTATCATCGGGTCAAAAATAGATAAAAGTTATCTTTGGGATGTGAAGCAACGCTTTCTTGATTACGCGCAACAACACGGGATAACCCCACGCACGAAAATGCTGCTGGCAGTAAGTGGTGGAAAGGATTCGATGGTTATGCTCCATTTGTTTTATACGTTGAAGTTTGAGGTAGCAGTGGCTCATGTAAATTTTGGTTTGCGAGGCTCTGAATCTGATGCAGATCAGCAATTTGTGAGCGATTGGTGTTCCCAACATCAGATTCCATTTNTTGCAACAGGCTTTGAAACCAACAATTATGCCATTGCGAATGGGCTTTCTGTTCAAATGGCTGCGCGCAACCTGCGGTATCAATGGTTTGATGAACTGATGCACAAACATCAGTTTCAGTTTATTGCCACGGCTCATCACCTCAACGATTCGATCGAGACAGCGTTGCTCAACCTGGTGCGTGGCACCGGGNTGGAGGGCTTAACGGGTATTCCGGTGCTTTCGGGTAATCGCTTCAGGCCGCTCATGTTTGCAACCCGTGCCGAAATAGAAACCTATGCGGCAGCGCACAAAATACCCTGGCGCGAAGACAGCAGCAACCAAACGGATGCCTACCAGCGCAACCTGATCAGGCACCGGGTAATTCCGGAATTANAAAAAATTAACCCGGCCCTTGAGGCAAGCTTTGCTTCGATGGTGTTAAAAATTAACCACGACCTTGAGATATTAAATACTGAAAATCAAAAATGGCGGGTTGCTTATGCCGAACCTTTCGGTGAGGGGTTGAAAATCCGAAAGGAAGGTTTACAACCAGCAGTACTTNCCTTTTTGTGGCGTACCCTTCGTAATTATGGATTTAGCTGGGATCAAACCGAGCGCATTCAGCAAGTGGCCAATGGCCAACCCGGAAAAATTTTCTATTCTGCCACCCATTTGCTTACAGTAGATCGTGAATTTCTGTTGATTTCGGAACTAACGGCTCCCATCGAGTCGGTTTTCATTAATCTTGCAAACGGTACCTATCAATCAGGAAAACAGGAATTAGCGATACAAACAGATCAACTTCCACGCGTTGTAGCCGATAAACAGGTGGCTGCACTGGATCAGGCTATGCTTTCACGCGATTTGGTTTGGCGCACCTGGCAACCGGGCGATTGGTTTGTACCGCTTGGTATGAATAATCGGAAANAAATCAGCGACTTTCTGGTGGATGAGAAAGTGCCGCTTGGACTAAAAAACAAGGTAACCGTGCTGGAGAGTGGCGGGNAAATAGCCTGGGTGGTGGGGTACCGCATCGACAACCGGTTTAGGCTTACTGAGGTTACACAAAAAGCCGTTGTGTTCCGGCTATCACAATTGTGAGTTTACCTTTTCTTTTGCGGGCTTGTGTTTTAAATTGCGGCCCGATTTTAACGTTCAAAATAAGATTTATATGAAAATAACTGTGGTAGGTGCCGGCAATGTAGGCGCCACGTGTGCCGATGTGCTGGCTTACAAAGAAATTGCAAATGAGGTTGTACTGGTAGATATCCGTGAGGGTTTTGCCGAAGGCAAGGCACTTGATATCTGGCAAAAAGCCCCAATCGATTTGTATGATACCCGTACCATTGGTTCCACAAACGACTATTCTAAAACTGCGGGTTCTGAAGTGGTGGTTATTACCTCAGGCTTGCCACGCAAACCCGGTATGACACGCGATGATTTGATTTCCACCAATGCCGGTATCGTAAAATCAGTTACCGAAAACGTAATCAGGCATTCGCCTAACGCAATCATCATTGTGGTTTCCAATCCCCTGGATGTAATGACTTACCAGGCGCACATCACCTCGAAACTGCCACGCACCCGCGTAATGGGTATGGCAGGCATCTTAGATACTGCGCGCTACCGGGCATTTTTAGCAGAAGCCCTGAATGTTTCGCCTAAAGATATTCAGGCAATGCTGCTGGGTGGCCATGGCGATACGATGGTGCCGCTGCCGCGCTACACAACGGTAGGCGGTATTCCGGTAACAGAACTGATCAGCAAAGACAAGTTGAATGCAATTATTGAACGTACCAAAGTGGGTGGAGGCGAGTTGGTAAAACTGATGGGAACTTCGGCCTGGTATGCACCGGGTTCTGCTGCAGCGCAGATGGTAGAAGCCATTGTGCGTGATCAAAAGCGCGTGTTGCCAGTTTGTATCCGGTTAGATGGTGAGTATGGAATTAAGGATTGTTATTTGGGCGTTCCGGTAATTCTGGGTAAAGGCGGAGTTGAGAAAATTATTGAACTTGACCTTAACAGCGAAGAGAAGGCACTGATGGAAACCAGCCGCAAACACGTGAAGGAGGTTATGGATGTGCTTGACAAAATCGGTTAATGACCGGAAGTGCAGCGATAAAAATAAATAACTCCGGCCGTAAGGCCGGAGTTTTCGTTTCTGCCCAAATGCAACCCCACAAAGCAGACTCCTTTGAGTTTGGTGCAGGAACGCGCGAGACTCATCAGGTACTCACACGCTTTCAACGAAATTTTTCTGTTTTATTTTCATTTCTGCCGGTGTTTGAGGTTAAAACACGAAATGTGTAGATAACCTTAGCGCTGAAACCGTTTAAAGAACTCCTGCTCGTAGCTGGCGCCAATTGGAATTTCGGAACTCTCTAATGAAATAATCTTATTGCGCACATTAGCCACGCGTTTAAACGGTACAATGTAAGACCGGTGTACTCGAATAAAATCGGCAGGAGATAGTTTATCAAGCACATTCTTCATTGTCATGCGCGCAATTACCGGGCGTTGATCCTTAAGATGAATTCTAATGTAATCATCCAGTCCTTCAATAAATATAATCTGATCGGTAGGAATTTTTATTAATTTATAATCGGCTCTTACAAATAAGTAGTTATCGGCTGGATTGGAAGATTGATTTCGCAACTCATATTGTTCTTTAGCCCGCAATACGGCTTGTTCAAAACGTTCGTAGGTAAAGGGCTTCAGTAAATAGTTGGTTCCTTTCAGATTAAAACCATCTACTGCAAATTGGCTGTAGGCGGTGGTAAAAATTACCTGGGTGTTTTGCTTGATGTGGGTTGAGAACTCCAGCCCCGATAGGGAAGGCATTTGTATATCCAGGAATAGAATGTCCACCGGAAATTGTTCGAGGTGTTTAAGGGCCAGCGAAGGTTGTGTAAACGTTTTCTCCAGATGCAGCCAGCCGGTTTGTTTACAAAAATTTTCCAGCACCTGAAGGCCCGGAATTTCATCGTCCAATGCAATTGCTTTCATTATTCAAGTCTGATTGAAAGATAAACGGCAAATTCAATCTCAGATTGTTTTATCTCCAAAGTATGTTTTGTGTGGCATATAAATACCCGATCAGGAGAACAAATCGTACCCACTCTAGCGTGCCGTGCAAACCGTAAATAAACTAACACATCCTTTGGATCGGGAAGCAATAAAATCGGCAGATAAAAATGCTCAGCCGGCCAGGCGTAATTTGATTTGCGGAATACGATTTACGCGGTTGGTTTTTTTCCAATGTAAAGAACCTCATTCTCCATGATGGAGGCTCGTGCTATTATTTCTTTTGATAAGGACTGAGCAAAGTTGTTTTTTCTNGCTATAAGTCCGCTGGCGTTAATCCGGCTGGCATAATCCTGCCCGTATTTACGTACATGATCATCCTGCCCAAAGATTTTTTCGCGCTCACGTTTATCGGTTATGGTATTATCTTCAAAGGTTGTTTCGGGTACAGGCGAAAAGAAGGGTACTTGTAAGATGGCCCAGCCTTCGGGTTTTAATACGCGCTTTATTTCACGCATGGCTTGTATATCATCGGCTACATGTTCTAAAACATGATTACATAATACTGCATCGAAGGTATTATCCGCAAAAGGTAATTGATGAATGTCTGCTTTTACTTTAGCTAGCGGAGATTCGATATCGGTAGTGATATAACGCACGCCATGTTGTTTTTCAAAGCGTTTCATAAAACAAACTTCGGGGGCCACATGCAGCACTTGTAAAGGAGTTTTGAAAAANTTGGTTTCTTGTTGCAGGTACATCCAGATTAGGCGATGACGCTCTAAGCTCAGGCAGTGGGGACAAAGTGCATTAGGCCGNGGATTAATGCGGCCGTAGGGCATAAANCTTTTAAACTGGCTGTTGCAAACCGGGCATTCAACTTTATTTCCGGCATAAAATAAACTCGCTACTTTTAAGCCCGTGCCTGCCATGCGCTGCAACCAGGGGCGCGGTACAAACCGGATAAGAAACGAAACGATTTTTTCATTGGCGCAAAGATAGGTAAAGTAGTGCTTGGAATAGGGATTGAAATGCAGGATGCGGTATATCCTGTTTAATGGCGGTGAATAAGTTTTACACCTCTTAAAAATAGGTTTTTACGGCAAACTCAAATTGATTAATAAAAATTTCTTTAAAGGCAGAAATATTATTCTGCTCATAGAAAAGCAACATAGCTTTNTTGTAATCAATTGAATCAATTGTACGAAAGGAGATCGGGCAAAAACCAGCGTTAATTAAGATTGCATTGCTTACGATGCGTGCCGTTCGCTTATTCCCATCTATGAAGGGTTGAATATAGGAGATGAGAACGAGTGCCAATAATGCTTTTTCAAATGTACTCTGTTTTTGATTTACGATATTACAAGTGTCGGTTAATGCCTCGCGAATTTGAAATTCATTATCAAGAGGCCGATAGTTTGTGCCCGAAATACCAACACGTTTTGTTCTTAGATTTCGCTCTACATTTAATTCTTTCATGAGCATACTATGAACATCTTCAATGTTTGAAATTGTAAGCGGGTTCAGATAGCCTGGTTGAGCAATCACAAAATCCAAGGCAGCTTTATGATTCAAAAGCATAATTGCTTCCTCTTTGGTTTTGCCTTGTGCAGTTTCCTTNTCTTTTAACAACCGTTCAGTTTCCAACAGCGAATAAGTATTGCCTTCAATCTGGGAAGACTTCCANCTCAAATCAATTGCAAGACGCTCCATTTCCCTGTTGTAGTCCAGTGCAGTGAGTTGAGAAACATTTTTNCGATAGATGCTTTGAAGCGCTTCTAATCTATGAAGTTCAGCTTGGGTATAAATTGTGGCCTTCGGCAATATTTCTGTCAACAACTGAAAGCTAAAGGCTTGGATAATTGTCCGCTCGTCAATTTCTTTTAANAAGTATTCATCCAAATTAATTGGTCGAATCAACTCATACCCTACAGACAACTGATACCGCGTACTCTTTCCCTTACCAATTGCAGTCAGATGGTTGTAAGATACCAACCTGCTTAACGTGCGTTTCAAGGTGGCGTAACTAATTTCGTTCTTTACATTGTCGAATATGACGCTTGATGAACTTGGGCCATTTTTACTTACGAACTCTATGATTTTTGATTCTTGAAAACCCATACGCCCTAGGATTTGGCTCAGTAAAATAACGGGTAAGAGCTCAATCTTGCTATAAATTGAGCTTTATTTTAACTCTTGGTGAGCCGTAAATCAATTCAAGTTTTTCAAGGTGGTAAAACTATTTTGGACGATTGACCATCTTTATATTCGAAAACAATGAATTGAGCTCAAATTAAGCGTTTTTGTGGCCGAAACCTTACCGGATACTGTTATGATGCATTCCGATGCCCTGTTGGATCGGGCGCGCCAGGGCGATAAGAATGCCCAGGGCAAACTGGTGCAATTGTGGTACAAGCGCATCTACAATTTTTCCTACAAGTTTTTCTTCGATCACGACCTGGCCATGGAAGTTTCGCAGAAAACCTTCATCAGTATGCATCGTAACCTCACCAGCTTGCAGGAAACGGCCCGGTTTAAATCATGGCTTTACACCATCGCGGTGAATTATTGTCGCGAAGAATTGCGAAAGCGTAAGGCAAGCCGGTCGGTTTCATTAAATGAATTTCCGACTGTGGATAGTGAAGTAAGTTTTAAATGGGAAGCCAGTCACGGCCGGTCGGATAATCCGGAAAGGCAACTCCGGCAAACCGAACTTGCTGACCTGCTGCAGCAATGTTTACTGGAACTGAATGCCGAACAACGCGAGGTGGTGATTATGAAAGAGTACGAAGGACTGAAATTCAGAGAAATTGCCGAAGTATTACAAGTTTCAGAAAACACGGTAAAGTCCAGAATGTATTACGGGCTGGATGGATTGAAAAGATTTTTGAAAAGAAGAATTTAACCAAAGAAGCACTGGGCTATGAACTATAAACCAGATGAAGGCACCCTGATGGCCTATTTGTATGGCGAACTGGATGCAACCGAAAACGAAAAGGTAAAGCAATACCTGCAACAATACCCCGAAGTGTTGCAACACCTGCAGCAATTGGGCTATGTGCGTTCCGCATTGGGAAGTTTAAGCGATGAGGAGGTAATTGCACCACCGGTTNTTGTTGACAGCGAAACGAAAAATATTCCTTTCTGGAAAGCAGGGTATTTTAAAGTTGCCATGGGCATTGCGGCTTCCTTTNTATTCTTGCTGGTGGCCGCGCGGCTGATTGGCCCCGAAGTAATGTATAAGAATGGTGAATTGCGGATTAGTTTTAATCGTGCACCTGAAAATCCGGCAACGGAACAATCGCTTACCGCAAATGAAGTTCAGGAAATGATTAATACTTCACTGGTGAAGAACAACGAAACAATTGCATCAAACTGGGAGGCCAGTAACCAGAAAATTCAGGAATCGCTGCAGCGAAACCTCAACAACAACTCAGCCCGAATTGATAAGTTGATTTCGGTGGCTTCGCAGGCTTCGGAAGACCAGGTGCGAACATTTGTAGCCGGTATGCAGGAAGAAAACATGAAACTGATGAAGGATTATTTTCAGCTATCTGCTAAAGACCAGCAAACGTATGTTGAAAATCTGCTGGTGGATTTTACAAAATACCTGCATGAGCAACGCAAACAGGATATGTTGTTGTTTCAAACACGCATGAATAGTATTGAGAAAAACACAGATCAGTTTAAGCAGGAAACAGAGCAGATACTGGCCAGTATAATTTCTAACCCGGAAGGAACAATTAAANAAGTAAACAACTATTAAAGGTAAACGTATGAAACGAGCAGTAAGGAGTTTGATGTTGGTGCTGGGTGCCTCGGTAATTTTAACGGGGCAGGCATTGGCTCAAAAGGATGAAGCGCGTATGAATCGCGATCTGAAAGTAGCTGAGAATATTCTCAGTACATTAATAAAACAGAAACTGGAGAAGCGAAATNTTTTTCCGGTGGAAGTTAATGCAGCGTACCGGGCCGGGTATGGGGTAACTTTTAATTTGCCGCTGGAAATAAGCGGGCCATTGGTGTGGGGAATAACCAGCCCGGAGCGCCAGATGTTGGATGGAAACAGGCACTCTCAATATTTTGAATTTCAAACAGAGGAACCGGTAGTGGTAGATCGGATCCTGGACGAAGACGGGAAAGTAACAACCGAGAGTATTCGCGGAGCAGCTATGATTGCGCAAAGGCGTAAGGTAAACACCGATAGTATTCGTACTGCTACCAACGAAAAACTGATCGAAGCCTGCAAAGAATTTTTGGCTGATTATGGTGATCTGATCTCTCAACTTCAGGCAAATGAAAAGATCATTATCACCAATCGCAGCGATAGGCAGCGCAATTGGTTTATTGCCTTTCAAGGCGAAATGAAACCTACCTACCTTTCTATTGAAACCACCAAAGGCGAAGTTGCACAACTGAAGCAAGGCAAAGTAAGCCGCGATCAGTTTATGAAAAACCTAAAAGTGTTGAGCACGCAAACAGATAGCGAGCTACAACCCGATCTGGAATTGCTTACCAGTATTTTTAATCGCCTGTATCGCAGAGACCTTTCTAAATCATTTTTTACGGATGAAAATATTTATTATGAACGGTTGAAAGATTACGGGGTGATCTATTACATGAACGTATTCTCCAGCAATCAGATTAACCGCGATCGGTGGGTAATACCCACCCTGGGGTTGAATAATTTATCGCAGGAGGAGCGCGACAAAAAAGTAAAAGAACTGTACCCGGTTTTTGAACAAGATATTAAAGCCGATATATTGGAATACGGACGTACTGTTAAAAGCCTGAAGGTAAATGAGGTATTGGTATTTAATATTGCACTAACCCGGTGCCAGGGATGCGGCATTCCGGCTACCCTCGAGTTATCCGTTAAATCCAATGTATTAAGTGACTATGCGGCAGGCAAAATTTCAAAAGATGCAGCCCTTGGTAAGTTTGAAGTAACGAAAGGAAATAACCAGTAATAAAGCGTGTTCATACAAAGGCTGTCTCAAAAGTTGAAATAAGCCAGTACGTCATTCCGGCCTTGTGCGGAATCCCTTTCCACACCACAGAATCGAGATCGCAAAAAAATCCGCGATGACAGAACGACTTTTGAGACAGCCTCTCTTTTTATTGGCTTTGTACCTAACAGTATCCCATCTGTTTTTCAGGATACCCTGGGTCATCATCAAAACCTTACTTATCCGGAATCAATCTTAGGCTTATTATATCGCTCAAAAGATATTTGAGATTACCCCGATTTATATTTTTTTACAAAAGACATCCTTACAAATTATTTTTATTGCTTATTAAAAGCAATTATCGACCCTATCTGTTCAAGAATGACTTCTTCCCGCTACTTCTTCCATATGGCATTCTTAGGTACAAACTACCACGGCTGGCAGCGGCAAGGCAATGCCAACAGCATTCAACAGGTAATAGAAACGGCAATAAGTGAAATTCTGAAAGAGCCGGTAAGTATTATGGGTTGTGGTCGCACCGACACGGGCGTACACGCCACCCAGTTTTATTTTCATACGGATTTGGATGCCCGTTGGGAATTTGACCTGCTCTTCCGGCTTAATAAAGTTCTGCCTCCCGACCTGGCTGTTTATGAAATACTGCCCATGTTGCCCAACCAGCACGCGCGCTTCGATGCCATTCAGCGCCAATACGATTNNTTTATTCATACGTATAAAGATCCGTTTCTGAACTCCGTAAGTACCCTGGTGGAAAATCAAACCTGGAATTTTGATAAAATGAAACAAGCCATAGCCTTGCTTACCCGCTATGATGATTATCGTGCCTTTTGCAAAACACCCGATGGCTATGAGCATACGCGGTGTAAGATTTCGAGCGCCACTCTTTTTACAAACGAAAACGGTGATCGCCTGCGGTTTCAGATTTCGGCCGACCGTNTTTTAGGAAGGATGGTGCGCCTGCTGATGGGTAAGCTGATAAAAATTGGTGCCGGTACATTAAGTGTAGATGCGTTTGAAAGTTTTTCATTGAAAAATTNNACGCCAAAAGAATGGGATCCTGCTTATCCGCAAGGCTTGTTTTTAAGTAAAGTTAATTATCCCTATCTGCAACAGCCTGCCCATACAAATTTTGGCGCCATTCATCTTTATGAGAATTGGAGAATGATAGAATAAGCACGTGCGGATGCTTAATGGATTACATCCAGGGGCACCAGGTCAACGGCCCGTTTNTTCAGAATTCCTACTTCCTTAAACCGATACCCCACCAGTATTTTGAATACCGAACTGTTGCTTGTAAACCGTAAATCGTCAATGAGGATATCGCGCGATTTTGTAACATAACTCATGCCTNNGTAAAAACGCTGACCATTATAACCAATTGAAATCCGTATATCGGCAAAGGTATTAATAGCCATATCGTACTGGCCCGAACTGTTAATTGGTTTATAATAAATCCAATGATGGGCCGGCCCTAAGGCCAGCGTGGTATTGAGAAANAAGGAACGATACACCAGGCTATAGGTATAACCGGGTGCCAGGCTTAGCGTTGTATAACGCAACACATTAAAGGGATCAACCGAAAAGAAATTCTGGTAGCGGCTACCCAGAATACTTGAATCAGCATGTACGCGAACATTATTCAGTGAGCCGGTAATAACAAAAGAGCCCTTGCTTTTTAGTTGGCGCTCCGAAAAATTGTAAGCCGAGCGCAGTGAAAACTTATTATGATTTAGAATGTAAATAGCATTGATGCCATTATTTACCATTTCAATATCCGGCCGTTTGGCAAACTCATCATCCGTAGTAATTAGTTTATTCGGGTCGGCTACATAAAATCCCGAATAGTTTTGGCTGTACACATCACCGCCCCAGGTTTTCCCTAAAAANTTAATTTGCAAATCACGCACATCCGATTCGCCAAAAGTTGCCCGACTTTTCTCATTTAAAGGAACAGCGGTGGTAAGTTCAACCACTACCTCGAACAAATAAAAACCCATGCCAACCCCAAATGCGTTATTGGGGCGGTAGTTCAATAATTTTGACCGATCCGTCCTTGAGCTGATATCAAAAAACAAACTGCGTTGCTTGATTACCGGCCACAGAAANAATTTATCAGGAAAGCGCTGCACATAGCGGCCTCGCAGGGAATCTGCCTGGTCTTGTGCCAAAATATTATTTGAAACTAAGGCTAACAGAACAAGCAGAATACCCCTCATGCTCTTTATAAAATATACTCGCTCAGGTCTTTGTTTTTNACCAGTCCGCTTAGTTTTTCCTGAACCAGTTTTCGGGTAATCACCACCTGGGTATTGGCTGCAATTTGATCAGGCACATCAAACAAAAATTCATTTAATAACTTGCTCATTACGGTATGCAGTCTGCGCGCGCCAATGTTCTCAATCTCGCTATTTATTTCAAACGCTGTTTTTGCGATTTCATCGATGGCTTCATCATCGAACGAAATTATTACCTCTTCTGCTTCAAATAACGCCTGGTATTGCTTAGTTAGTGCGTTCTTAGGTTCCTTTAAAATCCGAACAAAGTCTTCTTTGGTAAGATTGGTAAGCTCCACCCGAATTGGGAATCGGCCCTGTAATTCGGGAATCAGGTCGGATGGTTTGGAAATATGAAACGCACCTGCCGCTACAAACAAAACGTGATCGGTCTTAATAACTCCATACTTGGTATTAACCGTACTACCTTCCACAATAGGTAACAAATCGCGTTGCACTCCTTCGCGACTCACATCGGGGCCGCCCTTNTTAGATGCACCGGTAGCTATCTTATCAATCTCATCAATAAAAATTATTCCGGCATCTTCCGCTCTGCGTATGGCTTCCTCCTTCACCTCATCCATATCAATAAGCTTGGCTGCTTCTTCTTCCAACAAAACTCTACGGGCTTCTGCTACACTTACTTTCCGCTTGCGTGGCTTTTTGGGCATCATGCCACTGATCATGTCCTGGAGGTTCATCATGGAAACTTCATCCATCACCCCGGCACCAATCATGCCTACCCCGGGNTTGCCGCTCGCCTTTATGTTTATTTCGATCTTTCGATCTTCCAGTTCGCCATTTTTTATTTTTTCACGAAAGAGGTTTCGGGTTCGCTCATTCAATTCCACATCGCTGGTTGGCTCACTTCCATTTTCTTCGGTTGTAACCGGAAAGCCCGTGGGTTTGGAGCGCATAGGAGGGATAAGAGCATCCAGAATTATTTCTTCAACAACCTGTGCTGCTTTTTCTTTTACTTCTTCTTTCTTGCGTGCCTTCACCATATTAACGGATTGCTCAACAAGGTCACGCACCATGCTTTCCACATCGCGGCCAACATACCCAACTTCTGTAAATTTTGATGCTTCTACTTTTACAAAAGGAGCATCGGCAATTTTAGCCAACCTGCGGGCTATTTCGGTTTTACCTACGCCCGTTGCCCCGATCATTAAAATATTGTTGGGAACAATTTCATTGCGCATCTCCGACTTTACATGCATTCTGCGCCAGCGATTACGCAAGGCAATAGCTACATTACGTTTAGCCTCATATTGACCAACAATGTATTTGTCGAGTTCTTTTACAATTTGCTGGGGNGTTAAATAGGTCGAATGCATTTTATACTGTTTACTTCTCGTATGCGTACTCACTAATCGTATTTGTTACCGGCTGCCTGCCCTCGTTGTTGGGTTCATTAGTAATAAACCTTAAACGAGCAATCAAAAACTTATGACGGCTTACCTTCTTGCAGCACAAACTCTACCGGTTTTGATACCTTCTCTTTCAATAGGGCGATCTTCAATACTTCTTCTACCGTTGTTACATAATGAAACGTAAGACCTTTTATATANCGTTTTTCAATTTCCAAAATATCGCGTTTGTTCTTTTCGCTCAGAATTATCTCTTTAATACCACTGCGCTTGGCTGCCAGAATTTTNTCTTTGATACCGCCTACCGGCAACACCTTTCCGCGCAAGGTAATCTCACCCGTCATGGCCAGTTTATCTTTCACTTTACGTTGTGTAAAAATGGAGGCCAACGAGGTAAGCATGGTAATACCGGCTGACGGCCCATCTTTTGGAACGGCTCCTGCCGGCACGTGAATGTGTAAATCGTATTGCTGAAACAACCGGTGATCAATACCCAATATTTGCGCATTGGATTTAAGATAGGAAAGTGCTGCCACGGCCGATTCCTTCATCACATCACCCAACTGGCCGGAGATGGTTAGCTGGCCTTTGCCNCGGCTTAGGCTTGATTCCACAAANAGAATATCACCACCTACCTGCGTCCAGGCCAAACCGGTAACCACGCCTGCTATCTCGTTTCCCTGGTAAAGTTCTTCATCAAAGATTTCTGCACCCAGTACTTTTATTATGTAAGCTGGTGTTATNGTCTTTTCAAATTTTTCTTCCATCGCTACCGATTTGGCGATGCTACGCACCACGGAGCCAATTTTCCGTTCCAGGTTGCGTACGCCAGACTCGCGTGTATAGCTTCCAATAACCTTTAATAAAGCTTCCTTGCTAAACGTCACATCCTTTGCCTTCAGCCCATGTTCGGCCAATTGTTTTGGTACGAGGTGTTTTATGGCAATCTGAAGTTTTTCTTCTACGGTGTAGCCTGTTAGTTCTATTATCTCCATCCGATCGCGCAATGCAGGATGGATCGTGTCTAATGAGTTGGCTGTTGCGATAAACAACACTTTTGACAGGTCGTATTCAACTTCCAGGTAGTTATCACCAAATGCATTGTTTTGTTCCGGGTCTAAAACTTCCAGCAAGGCAGACGATGGGTCGCCCCGAAAATCAGAACGCACCTTATCAATCTCGTCTAAAATAAAAACCGGGTTTGATGATTTTGCTTTCTTGATGTTTTGCAAAATTTTGCCGGGCATTGCCCCGATGTAGGTTTTGCGGTGTCCGCGAATCTCCGCTTCATCATGCACACCACCTAATGACATGCGGATATAATTTCGTTGCAACGATTTGGCAATGGATTTTCCCAACGAAGTTTTACCCACACCNGGTGGACCGTACAGACAAAGTATCGGCCCTTTCATATCTTGTTTCAACTTTAATACCGCCAGGTATTCCAGAATACGGTTCTTTACTTTCTCCAATCCAAAGTGATCTTTGTCCAAAATTTTGCGTGCGCGCTTCAGGTCAAAATCATCGGTGGTATATTCCTGCCAGGGCAAATCGAGCATGAACTCCACATAGTTCATGGTAATTGGAAACTCAGGCGCTTGCGGATTAACCCGCTGAAGTTTATCTAATTCTTTATTAAAATGATCGGCTGCAGCCTGGGGCCATTTCTTTTCAGCCCCGCGCTTGCGCAGTTTTTCAATTTCCTTATCGGGTCCATCAAAACCCAATTCGTCTTGCAGCACTCTTATTTGCTGGCGCAGAAAATAATCGCGTTGTTGTTGGTCGATATCGGTATGTACTTTCTTCTGGATTTCGTGCTTAATCTCCAGCATCTGAATTTCCTTCAGCATGTATTGCAACAAGAGCGTGCCCCGATCGATGATGTTATTTGTTTCCAGAATTTTCTGTTTCTCGGCAACATCTACATTCAGGTTGGATGAAAGGAAGTGAATCAGAAACCCGGTGCTTTGAATGTTATCCAATGCTACTTGTGCTTCCTGCGGAATTTCCGGATTGAGTTTCAGTATTTTGGTTGCGGCATCTTTTAATGACTGCACCAATGCCTTTACTTCTTTGCTTTCCAGGTCAAGTACAGGTTCGGCCTGTAAATCGATGCGGGCCGTCATAAACGGCTCGTCTTGTACAAACTCCTGGATATGAAACCGGTTNTTACCATGAATAATGATTGTTGTATTACCATCGGGCAATACCAGCATTTTGATAATACGTGCTACGGTGCCGAATCGATACAAATCTTCAATACCGGGTTCTTCGGCTTGCTTATTTTTNTGCGCAACTACACCAATAATGCGATTGCCCTGATACGCCTTCTTGATTAGCCGAATTGATTTTTGACGGGTTACCGTTATGGGTATAACCACACCNGGAAAAAGCACTGTATTTTTNATTGGAAGAATAGAAAGTTCATCCGGTAGTTCTTCGGGCTTCAAATCAGACTCTTGTTCAGGATTAATTAACTGAATCATTTCATCCGAATCGTCCTGAACCATGGGTGTTATTGCAAGGGATTTAAACATAGCGATATAGTGCCAATTTGACACAATAAAAGGGTGTTTCCAATTAATATTTGATCGATCGCTAAGGGGTCAATCAGTATGCCAGTGTTTTTGGTTATGAGTTAAAATTATTCGATTTTTAAACGGATTAGCCATATCTGGAATGGTTGCCTCAAACTCAAAGTCCTGTTTATTAGTGCTTTTGTTGCCCCTGTTAGCCCTGGTTCAGCCTGTTTATGCGCAAAAAGAGAAAAAGGGTTTTAAAAAGGGTGGGGTAGTTAAATTAGATGATACCCTAGCTGCCTACAGCCAGTCTGACATATTTCGGTTTCCTAAAGTAAACGAGTTACCCTATTACTATGATAATGCGCGGCTTCAAAAAATCAGGGCTTTAGACAAGCCGGGCAAGAAGCCCAGATGTATGCCGAGCTAAAAGCGTATGTTAAAAATTTTGGTATTGAAAATTTCAGCAAGAATGCAGCCATGTTGTGGCGCCTGGCTAAACTAAGCGAAACGCAAGGCCCGGCCGGGNAAGCGTTGTTGCTTTACAAACTGGTATTGAAACATCATCAACAAGGACTGGACATTAATGAAATTTATAGACGGCACCAGATGATCGATCCGGATAAAAAAGAAAATTATGTCCCGCTGGATTTCTATTACAAACTGGTTGAGTATCGCAAAGACATTGATACGCTGCGGCCACCACAATCCATATTGATAAACATGGGCGGCTTTATTAACTCCGATAAGGAAGACTATGGCCCTACTGCAGGCAACACCGATGACTTGATACTTTTTACTTCCAAGCGAAACGAAAACATGGATCATAGCTATAATGAAGACTTGTTCTTTAGCCGGAAAATAGAAGATTATTGGGACGATGCCCAGCCATTTAAAAGTATTAACTCCAAATACAACGAAGGTTCTGCATGCTTAAGCCACGATGGTAAATTCCTTTACTTCTCGCGGTGCGAAGCTCCCGATGGATTGGGCAATTGCGATTTGTATATGGCCGTGTTGAAAGCAGACAGTACATGGGGCGATGTANAAAACCTGGGGCCGAATATAAACAGTGCCGGCTGGGACTCGCACCCCTCGTTGACACACGGTGGCGATACACTATATTTTGCTTCTAATCGGGCCGGCAGTTTTGGATTATCAGATATTTACTTTGCTGTGAAAGACAAANAAGGAGCCTGGGGCAAAGCACAGAATGCAGGACCCGTTATCAATACCATACAAAGTGAAGTAAGTCCGTTTTTTCATCACAAGTTTAATGTGCTTTATTTTAGTTCGAACGGCCATCCACTCAACTTTGGTGAGTTTGATATTTACAAATCCTATCGGGTTAACGATGCATGGAGCGAGCCGTTAAACACAGGGCCCCTGGTGAACGGGGGCGGCAGCGAATATTACTTTACCATGGATTCGAAATCGCAGAACCTGTATTATGCACGCTCCGTAGAAGAAGACTTAAAGAATCTTGACCTCTATTCGTTTCCGGTACCCATGGAAGCAAAACCGGAGGCGGTAACAAAGTTGAAGGGAACATTAAAAGATCCTGCAGGGAAACCGGTTAAAGGAATAGTTTCTGTAATTGATTTGGACGAAGGGGTGGAAGTGGCGCCCAAATATATTCGTAGCGATGGTTCTTTTGATTTTAGCCTGATCAACAAACGCAACTACCTGTTGATTATACAGGGCGATGATNTTTTCAGAATTGAAGAAATCTTCTTTATGGACGGTGAAATGGAGATTAACAAAATTGCCGAACCGATTGAAAGTAAGATTGCGTTTCAATCGTTAGAGTTTGAAAATGGCAAAGCCAACATTTTACCCGAAATGCATACCGACCTGAATAAGATTGCCAACTTTCTGATCGACCATCCTAACCTGCATTTGAAAATCTCAGGCCATACCGATTCGGCCGGTAAAGAAGAAGCAAACCTGAAACTTTCGCAGGCCCGTGCCGATGCTATTAAAAATTATCTGATAACGCAATTCAAAATTGGTGCTCAGCGCATTGAAGCCATTGGCTATGGAAGTTCGCGTCCTATTGTGCAAGAAATAACCGATAATGACAAGCAGCTAAACCGAAGGGTTGAGTTTGAGATTTCAAAACAGGAATAAGATCAATTTTTCATTTGAATTTATTTGAGTTTATTTCAGGAACCTAAATTTTCTGTTATGAAACGCATCTTTCTTTTACTGCTGTGGTTGCCATCCATGCTGTTGGCCCAACCCGAAATCAATNCAAAAGTCAAGCCCGACAAAGACAAAGAGTTTGTTACTGCCGAGCTAAACAAGAAATTTCCCATTTATAAAAAAGTTGCGCGCGACATCTGGTCGTATGCTGAACTCGGATTTTTAGAAACGCAAAGCACAGAACGATTACAAGGTGTTTTACGTGAAGCAGGCTTTACAGTAAAAACCGGAGTAAGTGAAATGCCAACAGCCTTTGTAGCCACGTATGGAAGTGGTGGCCCGGTAATTGGCATACTGGCCGAGTTTGATGCCCTGCCCGGCCTTTCTCAGGATTCGGTACCTAATCGAAAAATTCTCGATGAAGGCGACCCGGGTCATGCATGCGGGCACCACTTGTTTGGTACAGCGTCAGTAGCCGCTGCGGTTACTTTAAAAGAATGGTTAATTAAGAGTAAAAAGCCAGGTACGATCAAATTATTTGGAACACCAGCCGAAGAAGGTGGTGCTGCTAAAGTTTATATGGTACGCGATGGATTGTTTGATGAGGTGGACGCGGTACTGCACTGGCACCCGTCAAGCGCGAACGATGCCAGTCCATCGTCATGCCTCTCTATCAAGCAAACCATTTTCAAATTTTACGGCCGTTCGGCTCATGCTGCTGCTGCCCCCTATGCGGGCCGTTCGGCATTAGATGGCCTCGAAGCGATGAACTACATGGTTAACCTGATGCGCGAGCATGTACCACAGGAAGCCCGTATTCACTATGTAATTAATAAAGGTGGCTTGGCTGCCAACGTAGTTCCTGACTATGCCGAAGCCGAATACATGGTGCGCCATCCTGATGCACGCATGGTGGAGGAAATCTGGAACCGCATTGTTAAGGCCGCAGAAGGCGCAGCAAGCGGAACCGAAACCACCATGAAGTATGAAGTAATCTCTGGCTCCTATAACCTTGTGCCAAATGAAACACTTGCCCAACTCATGTACAACAACCTTAGAATTGTGGGTGGTGTAATGTACACACCCGAAGAAGTGGCCTTCGGCAAACAAATTCAAAGCACGTTAACAACCAAGTATCCACCCCTGGAAACGGCAGCGCAGGTGCAGCCATTTAAAACAGGAGGCTTTTTTCCCGCTTCAACTGATGTTGGAGATATTACCTGGGTAGTACCCACGGCAGGATTGGGAACCGCTACCTGGGTTNCGGGTGTGCCTGCACACTCATGGCAAGCCGTAGCCTCCGGTGGTATGAGTATTGGCTACAAAGCCATGAACAACGCAGCCAAAATTATTACAATGACAGGCATTGATATTTTTAATAACCCATCGGTGTTAGTAAAAGCAAGAAAGGAATTGGATAATTATACAGGACCTGATTTTAAGTATAAATCCATGATTGGTGATCGCAAACCACCTCTTGATTTCAGAAGCGGGAAACGGTAGGTTCACCATCCACCATCTGTTACAAAAAAGAGACTGTCTCAAAAGTCGAAATAAGCGAGTACGTCATTCCGGCCTTGTGCCGGAATCGCTTTAAGAACCACAGAATCGAGATCGCGGAATAAATCCGCGATGACAGAAACGACTTTTGAGACAACCCCTTTTATTGAAGCTTACCCTGAAAGATCATCACCTACCTGTGATCAGCTTCGCTATATCATTATAAAATACAAACACCATCAGCAAAAGCAGAATGGCCATGCCTACCTTAATGGCATTCTCAAANAATTTCTCAGAAGGCTCACGGCCGCTTATCATCTCGTATAACAAAAACATGACATAGCCACCATCTAAAGCCGGAATCGGTAAGAAATTCATAAAGGCAAGTACCATCGAGAGCAAGCCGGTCATGCGCCAGAAATTATACCAATCCCAGGTACCGCCATAGGCCTTGGCCATTCCCACCGGTCCGGATAGTGATTTACGTAAAGAAATTTGTCCTGTAAATATTTTCTTAAATGCCTTTAGCTGAACAGCAATCACACCAAACGCACGGCCAGGCCCCATAGCAATCGATTCGGCCAGCGAATAGGTAACTTGCTTTTCACCTTCTGCAGGCACAATTTCACGGGCTACATAAAAACCAATTCCGGTTCTACCCTTAAACGACTCGTGGAATGAAAGTATTTGTTCGCCACGTTTAACTGCAAATTTCAGCGAATCGCCCTTATGGTTTTCAAGGATCGATTTAACCTCGTCAAAATATTGTACTGGTTGTTCCTGAACGGAAACAATCTGATCGCCCTTTGTAAGACCAACTTTNTTAGCAATTGAAGTATCGGCAACATCGTCCACAATGGGCAATCTTCTTGGAAGAATAAACATGGCCAAGGCTTCTTTTCTGTCAAACTGCTCAATAAAATCTTCCGGAATAGGAATTTCTATTTCCTGATCGCCTCGCAAGAGGGTGTAGGATGAGTTTTCTGAAAGCAGTACACTTGGTTTAGATGTGTCATCGAAATATTCAAACGGTTTGCCGTTGATTTTAATAATCTTATCACCGGTTTTAATACCAATTTGCTCGGCCAGTTCCAGGGCTTGCACGCCACCGTGTGCGTTTACATAATCATTCAGAATGTACCGGTCGCCATAGGCATACGTTAATCCAATAAAGATGAGTATGCCCACAATTACGTTTACGATAATACCACCCATCATTACGATCAGGCGTTGCCAGGCCGGTTTGGCTCTAAATTCCCACGGTTGCGGTTCAGCTTTCAACTGTTCCTTGTCCATGCTTTCGTCCACCATGCCGGCAATTTTTACATATCCACCCAATGGAAACCACCCAATACCAAATTCAGTATCGCCTTTTTTGTACTTCAGCAATGAGAAGTTAAGCACGTTGGCCATGGGAAATAGAAAATCGAAGAAGAGATAAAACTTCTCCACCCGGATGTTGAACATGCGGGCAGCAATGTAATGTCCCCACTCGTGTACGGCTATTAATATTGAAAGGCTCAGCAGTAGCTGGGCTGTCATAATTGCTCCTTCCATCAGTTAATCAGTTCTTGGGCTATAATTCTGGTTTCTTTATCTGTATTTACGTAATCCTCAAGGGCAGGATTGGCTACATAATTCATTTTGCTCAAACATTGTTCCACAATGTCCGACATTTGTAAAAATCCAATCCGATCGTGCAAAAACTCCTGTACAGCAATCTCGTTGGCTGCATTCAATACACAGGGCATGTTGCCACCGCGACCTAACGCCTCAAATGCGAGTGCAAGATTACGAAAAGTTTCTGTATCTGGCTTTTCGAATGTAAAGGCCGGATACTGCGTAAAATCAAATCTTGGAAAATCGCTTTTAATCCGATTGGGGTAACCCAACGCAAATTGAATAGGTAAACGCATATCGGGCAGGCCCAGTTGTGCTTTTATGGAGCCATCTTCGAACTGGACCATCGAATGTATTATGGACTGCGGGTGCACCACCACCTCCACTTGCGCTGGTTTTAACCCAAAAAGCCACTTTGCCTCAATTACTTCCAGTCCTTTATTCATGAGCGAAGCGGAGTCGATGGTTACTTTAGCGCCCATAGTCCAGTTGGGATGTTTTAGTGCTTGTGTTTTGGTTACATGCACTAACTCATTCTTCTTTTTACCTCTAAACGGCCCCCCNGAAGCTGTTAGGATTATTTTCTCAATAGGGTTGTGAAATTCACCCACCAGGCATTGGAAAATAGCAGCATGTTCTGAATCAACCGGATAAATATTTACTCCTTTTTCGCGCGCCAGCCGGGTAATCAACTCGCCCGCTACTACCAGGGTTTCTTTGTTGGCCAACGCAATGTTCTTTCCGGCCTCAATGGCTTTTATAGTTGGTTTTAAACCCGAATACCCGACCAGGGCCGTAAGCACCAGGTTGATGGAATCCATCTGCACTACTGATGCCAGTGCATTTTCGCCAGCGAATACTTTTATGTGTAGCGGCAATAAGGCTGCTTTTACTTTTTCGTATTGTGCATCATCGCCAATAACAACCGCATTCGGATTGAACTGTTTCGCCTGCTCAATCAACAAATTGGCATTGCGTTGTGCAGTCAGCACTTCTACTTCAAACACATCGGGATGCGCGGCAATTACGTCAAGCGCTTGCGTACCGATAGAACCGGTGGAACCGAGGATGGCTATTTTCTTTCTCGTCAAGACTGTTCCGATTTTAGTAAGGCAGAAAATGAATGTTTAAGAAGGGGTAAATCACGCTGTATTACATTCCATACGGTTTCAATATCAATAATGAAATACTCATGAACTACTTTATTGCGCATACCCACAATTTTCTTCCATTCAATATGCGTAAACTTCTGTTTGAATTCTTCGGGGATGTTTTTGCTGCTTCACTAATCAGGATAAGATTTCTGAGTACTGCATCCTGAACCATAAAGTTATTTTCAAAATCAGCCTGAGTGAGTTCTGTTGTGTATTGTTCTATTCTCACCACAGCATCCAGTATGTGTCTGATCAGAATAACCGGATCTTTCATTCAAAAATTATTTTAAGATCCCGTTCTACATAAGGTTTAATATAAGGGTGCAAAGATTTTTCAGTTACCAGGTCCACTTGAATTCCAAGGGCACTGGTCAACGCTTGTTCAATGGCAACAAGATCAAGTAAAGATGGTTTAAGGGAATAATCCAACGCTACGAGTATATCGAGATCACTATCCTGTTTATTGTCTCCACGGGCAAATGAGCCAAATACACCAATTCGGTAGGGGCGCAGGGGGCGCAAGTGATCTATTATTACCTGTTGCTGTTGATTTGTGATCATTTTGCAAATTTACTAATCTCATCCGCAATCTTTCTATCATTGCTTAGCCTGGGTACTTTATTTTGTCCTCCTAATTTGCCTTGCGATTTCATGTATTCAATAAAAGCATTTCGGTTAAGCGAAGTAATTTTAAGTGTGCGCAGAATAGTACCTGATATTAAATCATCGTAATAAACATTCAACCTGCGCAATTGGTTATCCAATTCCAATGCAAATACTTCCAAATCTTTTGGTGGATTGGCAAACTCAATCAACCACTCGTGGTGCGGCAGCCCGTTAACCGGGGTTACCTGGGGCGCTACCGTAAACTCAACCAGTTCCACTTCCGGAAATTTTTCCATAGTAAACTTCATGGCCTTTTCCACTTCTTCGCCAATCACATGTTCTCCAAAAGCAGATATAAAGTGCTTGATTCTTCCGGATACAACCAGTCGATAGGGATTCTTCGAAACAAATTTTACCATATCGCCAATGGAGTAGCCCCACAGGCCGGCATTGCTGTTTATGATTAACGCGTAGTTTTTNCCTAGTTCAACTTCTTCTATGGAAAGTCTGCGCGGGTTGTCATTAAAGTACTCCTCGGCTGGAATAAACTCATAGAAAATACCATTGTTCAGCAGCATCAGCATTCCTTCAGCATTTTGCGAGTCCTGATAGGCAATAAAGCCTTCTGATGCCGGGTAGGTTTCAATCGAATCAATTTTTTTNCCAATTGAATCAAACAACTTGGCCCGATAGGGTTCAAAGTTTACACCTCCATATACAAAAACGGAAAAGTTGGGAAACACATCTTTTATTTTTTTGCCTGTGCGGGTTGCAATCCGATCGAAATACATTTGAACCCAGGGNGGTATGCCCGAAATCAGCGTCATGTTTGCATGAAGCGTTTCGTCAATTATTTTNTCAAGTTTTTCTTCCCAGTCTTCAATACAATTGGTGGAATAACTGGGCTTTTGATTGGTTCTCAAAAATCCGGGCACCATGTGGTTGCTGATTCCTGAAAGTCGTCCGGTTTTAATTCCTGCTATTTCATCTAACTCAGGGCTGCCGGAAAGAAAAATGAGATTGCCATCCAGAAAGGCAGCATTGCCGGTTTCATGCACATAGCTTAGTGTGGCATTGCGTGCGCTGATAAAATGACCGGGAGCCGATTCTTTTGATATCGGAATGTATTTGGTGCCGGAGGTGGTACCCGAAGTTTTGGCAAAGTAGGCGGGTTTTCCGGGCCAGAGCACATCCGGTTCACCTTTCAATACTTTTTCGATATACGATTTTAGGTCTTCGTAATCCCGAATGGGCACGTGTTTCTTAAAAGCATCGTATGAGTTAATCTCATCAAAACCGTGGTCGCGCCCAAACCGCGTAGGGCGGGCGGCAAATACCAGTTGTTCAAGTGTTTGTGTTTGATAATAACCTGGTCTTAACGACCACTTTTTGGTCTGGCCGGCAATGTAATTTGCAAAAGGCCTGGCGAGCACAGCACGAATACCCATAGACTGCAAAAATACGCTTATCCGTTGCAGCTTCAAATAACTGACAAACCTTCCGGTTTGCCGGTTTGGGGCAATTTTTGCACCCGCATTTCCGAACTTTACCGAATTTTATAAACAACCGGGTTTCCAATCCGTTCGAAATATTAAAACTTACTTTATGAATACATTTAAGATTATTGTTGTAGGGTTTATATCGGGTCTTGCAGGAGCTTTTGTATTCTATTCATATCAGCAGGAAAAAGCCGCACGCCAGCAACAAGCACAGTATGAGGCAGCGAATTATGCCCCCATAACACCGTACCAACCTACCATCATTCAACCATCTGAAGCATCAAATGCAGGCGAATCGGTTGATTTTAGTTTTGCAGCAACAAAAGCAACGCCCAGTGTAGTGTACATTAACAGTATTTCGCAAGGACGTTCCTATAATTCATGGGATTGGTTTNTTGGCAGTACCGGATCGCAAACCCAGGTAAGTAGCGGATCGGGTGTAATTNTTTCGGCCGATGGTTACATTGTTACCAATAACCACGTAATCGAGGCGGCTGAANAAATACAGGTATTGTATAACAAAAAACAATACGATGCAGAACTGATTGGGACGGATCCTTCCACCGATCTTGCCGTACTAAAGATCAAAGAAAGTAATCTGCCTGCCATAACATTGGGTAATTCCAAANACCTTGCGGTAGGGGAATGGGTAATTGCGGTGGGCAATCCATTTTCGCTTTCTTCTACAGTTACCGTAGGTGTAGTAAGCGCCAAAGGCCGCAAGATTAATATTGTGGATGATCGTTTTCCAATCGAATCGTTTATTCAAACCGATGCCGCCATTAACNCGGGTAATAGTGGTGGTGCCTTGGTAAATAAGAATGGAGAGCTGGTGGGTATTAACACCGCCATTCTTTCGCGCACAGGTTCATACACCGGTTATGCGTTTGCTGTGCCTATCGATATTGTAAAGAAGTCGGTGGAGGATCTGATTAAATATGGTACTCCGCAAAAGGCAATCTTTGGCGGCAAAGTAGTAGAGCATGATTTTGCAAATGCCCGGAAGTATGGGTTAGATGAAAATGTAAAAGTATTTAAAGGGGTAATAGTAGGTAAGATTGAGCGAAATGGTGCAGCCGCTATGGCGGGATTACAGGAAGGAGACATTATTACTAAGATCAATAGCACCGAAATAAATAGCGAAAGCGCCTTTGAGGAAGAACTGGCATATCATTACCCGGGCGATAAGATTTCTGTTTCGTACCTGCGGGGTAATAAACTTGCTTCGGTTAGCCTTACGTTATTGAATAAAAATGGCGACACGAGTGTGATCAAGCGCACTATTTACAACGATGCCACCCTGGGTGTAAGCCTGGAAGCTGTGGATTATGGTGTTAAGATTTTTAATATTAAGGATGGCCTGTTCAAAAGAATAGGACTGCCTGAAAACTATACCATTATTCAGATTAACCGCAGGCAGGTTAAAAACCCAAGTGATGTGATTGAGTTTNTTAATAGTTATAAAGGGCGTGTTTACCTTTATGGAATAAATGGCTCGAAGCAGGAAATGCCGTTGTCGTTTTACCTCCAGTAGTATCAGGCAGTCATGCGCTGCTTAAACTTCTTGGTAAGATCTTCCACACTGTTTTTGAAGTTTATATCAATTTTCATCATGTCTTCTACCGATTCGAGGGCATGAATAACCGTGCTGTGATCTCGTCCGCCAAAGTTTTCGCCAATCAGGGCAAGGGTTAATTGTGTGTACCGTTTGCAAAAGTACATTGCTACCTGGCGTGGAATTACGATTTCGCGCTTCTTCACCTTGCTCTTCATCTGGTCCAGGCCCACTTTAAAATAATCGGCCACGGTTTTCTGAATGTAGTCCACACTTACATCCGCCTGAATTTCTTTAACAATGTTTTTCAGTACTTCTTTGGCCAGTTCAAGATCAATTTCTTTTTTNAGAAGGGTAGCATGAAACAGTAATGAATTGAGCACCCCTTCCATATCGCGCAGGTTCGTATCTACACTATACGCAAGATATTCGGCCACTTCCGTAGGAATTTCAATTCCATCCGATTGCATTTTGTTATGAATAATGGCCAGCTTGGTTTCGAAATCGGGTTCTTGCAAATCTGCCGTTAAGCCCCACTTAAATCGTGAAAGCAACCGTTCCTGAAATCCTTTCAGATCGCGTGGCGGGCAATCGCTCGTCATAATAATCTGCTTGCCGGATTGATGGAGTTGATTGAAAATATGAAAAAACATTTCCTGCGTTTTNTCGCGGCCAGCTAAAAACTGCACATCATCCAGAATCAATAAATCTACTTGCAGGTAATAATTTTGGAATTCCTGAATTTTATGATTTTGGAGGGCATTCAAAAACTGGTTGGTGAAATCGTTTTGATCTACATACAACACAATTTTATCGGGCAGGTTCTTTTTAATTTCATTGCCGATAGCCTGTACCAGGTGCGTTTTACCTACACCTACGCCACCGTATAACATCAACGGATTAAAAGAAGTAGTACCAGGTTTNTTNGCTACGGCAACTCCGGCAGACCGCGCCAGCCGGTTACAATCGCCCTCTACAAAATTCAGGAATGAGTAGGAGGGATTTAACCGCGAATTAACAGTTTGCGGATTAAGCGCTTTAAATGAGAAAGGCGAATAATCTTCGTGCATGCCATTGGTCATCTGCATTCCGTTGCGCTTTACCCCGTTGCCATTGGGATAATTAACAAATACGGGTGGATTTTGTTGATTGCCGCTATCTACAACAACCGAATACTCCAACCGCCCATTGGGGCCCAGCACCTGGTGAATCGCCTTCTTCAATACAGGTACATAATGTTCTTCCAGCCATTCATAAAAAAACTGCGATGGCACCTGTATGGTTAGCACATCATCTGTTGTTCTTACTGGATTGATTGGTTTAAACCAGGTGTTGAAATTTTGTTCGTCCACTTCCTGACGAATTATTTCGAGACAATCGCCCCATACGGTTGCAGAATCAACTACCATTTATTAGCAAGCGGTTTGATGAATTTTCCCTAAATTTTTTAGGGAAGGGAGACAAAGGTGTAAAAAATTAAAGAACAAAAAACAAATTTGCGCCTGGCTTTCCTGTAATTAAATTTTTGCTGTTGGTTGCTTTGAAATTCATAAAAATTTTGTTTTAATCACAACTATACATCAACTTGAATCCTTGAATTTTTAATCAGATTCAATGATTAAGTCTAAACAGCCGCCTCCACACCCAAATAACCCGCTGCAAACGTGGACTGAAGCGGCCACGCAAGAGTTGAATGGCGCTAATCCATTTGAAAAACTATCGATTCGCAAAGAAGACTTGATCATTCAACCTTATTATAAAAAACTGATAAAAATCAGGTTGACTTTTTACTTCCTGCTTCCGATTCTAAAATTTATGGGGCACGGGCCTGGCAAAATATTGCGGAGGTATTGGTAACGGATGAAAAAACAGCAAATACCAAGGCTCTACATTATTTGAGCACCGGGGCCGATGGAATTTTATTTGTTGTTAATCAAATCGGGCTAAATCTGGCTGTCCTTTTGGCTGGAATAGCCGTAGAAGATTGTGCTGTTTCCTTGCTGCTCGATGTAGGTTGCCAACCGGAAGCTGACCGGTACCTTGATTTTGCAAAAATAGAAATTTAACCGGCTGCATTTTTACAGACAATCCACCCAGGTTAGTTATCACAAATCTTTATCGGCAAACTTTATTACCTGCGGAATTTATATCAACCCAGATAAAAATCCGGTAAACGAATTGGTGCAGGCGTTGGGCGCGGGTGTTACCCTGATGGATAAATTAACCAATCAGGGACTTTCAGCACAGGCTATTGCTGCTCAGGTTGGGTTCTGCGTTTCAATTGATTCTGATTTTTTATTTCCATTGCAAAACTAAAGGCATTACGAATTCTTTGGAACACCGTACTTACTGCCTATGGTGTTTCAGGGGCCGTTCAAATTCATGCAATTTCTACTTCCTGGACGAAAGATTCATTTCAGCCACACGGTAACCTGATTAAATCCACTACCGCGGCCCTGGCTGCTATTATGGGGGTTGTAATTACTTAACCGTACAGCCCGAATCGGAAAACGAACCGGGTAACCGGGCCGCTCGCCTGGTATCGGCTGTGCTTCGGGAAGAATCACATCTTTCAAAAGTTGCCGATCCCACCGCGGGCTCCTACTACCTTGCTTCTCTTGTTGAACAACTCGTAGATAAATCGTGGCAACAATTTTTAACTAACCTTTACGCATGATACCCGATTTATCAAAAATAAAATGGGGTATTCCCCAGGCAGATGGTAACATCAAATCGGCAGGCTGGACTTCACCTGAAACAATTAATATCAAGCCGGGCTACCAGGCATCAGATTTAACTTCAAATGCATGGCTTGAATTTGATGCTGGGGTGCCACCGTTTTTACGAGGCCCTTACGCCACCATGTACACCGTGCGGCCCTGGACCATCCGGCAATATGCCGGATTTTCTACTGCGCAGGAATCAAATGCTTTTTACAGGCGCAACCTGGCAGCAGGGCAANAAGGATTATCTGTTGCATTCGATCTGGCCACACACCGTGGATACGATTCCGATCATCCGCGTGTAGCGGGCGATGTGGGCAAGGCTGGTGTGGCAATAGATTCGGTATGGGATATGAAAACACTGTTCGATCAGATCCCACTCGATAAAATGTCGGTGAGTATGACCATGAACGGGGCGGTAATTCCCATTATGGCTTTTTACATTGTGGCTGCAGAAGAACAAGGGGTAAAGCCATCGCAATTAACCGGAACCATTCAGAATGACATTCTGAAAGAATTTATGGTGCGCAACACCTACATTTATCCACCGGCAGCGTCCATGCGCATAGTAGCTGATATTNTTTCGTATTGCGCACGCAACATGCCGAAGTTTAATAGTATCAGCATCAGCGGCTATCACATGCACGAAGCCGGGGCACCTGCACACCTGGAATTAGCCTATACCTTAGCCGATGGTTTGGAATACATCCGGGCAGGATTAAAGGCAGGAATTGCTATTGATGATTTTGCACCACGCCTTTCTNTTTTCTGGGGTATCGGAATGAATTTCTTCATGGAGATTGCCAAGATGCGTGCGGCCCGTGTGTTGTGGGCAAAAATTGTAACGCAGTTTAATCCGCAAAATCCAAAGTCGATGGCCTTGCGCACACATTGCCAGACTTCGGGCTGGAGTTTAACAGCACAAGATCCCTATAACAATGTAACACGAACAACTATTGAAGCACTTGCCTCAGCATTAGGTGGAACACAATCATTGCATACCAATTCGCTGGATGAAGCCATTGCCTTACCAACCGATTTTTCGGCACGTATTGCCCGCAACACACAACTATTCCTGCAAAATGAAACGGGCATAACACAAGTAGTGGATCCGCTGGGCGGATCGTATTATGTAGAATACCTTACCGACCAACTAATACAAGCCGCAACCGTGCTTATAGATGAAGTTGAGGGATTGGGTGGAATGACACGTGCTATTGAAAGCGGTATTCCAAAATTGCGTATTGAAGAAGCTGCGGCTGCGCGCCAGGCCCGCATAGATTCGGGTGAAGAAATTATTGTGNGGGTAAACCGCTACCAAACCAGTGCATTACCCGATTTTGAAATTCTGGAAGTAGATAACACCGCGGTGCGCCAGGCACAAATTGAAAAACTAAAAACTTTAAAGGCTGAGCGTAACACAGAGGCTGTAAACATAGCCCTGAGCGAGTTGCAACAGGCGGCTGCATCCGGCCACGGTAATTTGTTGGAACTTGCAATTGTTGCAGCCAGGCAAAGGGCTACCTTGGGAGAAATCTCACTTGCTTTGGAAAAAACCTTTGGCCGTTATACAGCCAGCGTGCAGGCTGTATCGGGTGTTTATTCTGGTACCATGAAAGATCAAAAAATAATTAACGAAGTTCGAAAATTATCTGACCGGTTTGCCGAACGGGACGGACGAAGGCCCCGCATTCTGATTGCTAAAATGGGCCAGGATGGGCACGACCGCGGGGCTAAAGTAATTGCAACCGGTTTTGCCGATCTGGGTTTTGATGTGGACATCGGGCCGCTGTTTCAAACACCCCAGGAAGTAGCCAAACAAGCTACTGAAAATGATGTGCATATTATTGGTGCCAGCAGCCTGGCAGCCGGGCATAAAACATTAATTCCGCAACTTATTGAGGCTTTGCAAAAATTAGGACGACCCGATATTAAAGTGGTAGCAGGTGGAGTGATTCCGCCTGGTGACTATGAATTTCTTAAAAATGCCGGAGTATCCGGAATTNTTGGGCCGGGTACACCCGTGGCAGAATCCGCAAGGCAAATCCTCAATACATTATTGGCAGAATTAAAAAAATAACTACACGATTATGGAGTTATTTTATCTGGTATCAGCCAAAAGAATTTGTAATTTTATTTTCTAAAAATTTCTTTTCTGGTAAGTAACCTCAGGTTTGATTTTAAGGTGTCATTACCGGTTGAAATTTTAGGAATGTAAAAGCATGAAATACTCAGACAAAAGAAATGGAACAAGCAGAAAAGTTTATGGGCTATTTCTTGTGATCTTAATCTAAAACGTAAACACATGAAACAATTAACGGGAAAGGTGTTGGTTTTGCTTTTGTGGATTAGTCCTGCACTGGTTGTAGCGCAAGCTAAATATGATAAACTGTTGAGGAAAGCCGAAGCCCCATACGTAACAGGTAATTACGGCAAGGCCCTTTCCGGCTTGAATAAATTTAAGAGAAAGGCATTTAAAAAATTAGGGCAGCAAAATGTTTACACGCCTACCTACTTTCTGCGCCTGGCTAAATATAATCTGGCTTCCGGTTATATACAGGAGTTTGAAACCGCTTTGCAACAGGCAGTTTCGAGCAGCAAAGCCATTAATCTTGAAAACAGTCAGTCATACGCGTTGATATTAATCGGAGCTGCGGAACTTCACAACATGAATGGTTCGTACCGTGTAGCACGTGAATATTTAGAGCAAGCCAGGCAGGTGCTGGACGAGGGAGGTTTTATGAAAGATGAAACGAAAGGGCGGTACGAACTCGCATTGGCAGAAACCTTAACAGGACAAGGATATTATACAGAAGCTATTGAGTTGTTGAATGGACAGGAACGATTTTATGCGCAACGGGCTGTTAAACAGGAAACGTTTGTAGATGATAAAGGGAATCTGAAAAGCAGGAAATTATCAGATGAAGAGTTGATAACCAGGCATAGCGAATACTCTAACTTGAGATTTCTATTAGCCAATGCGTACCGGATGAAGGGAAACTATAGATCAGGCGATTCTGTATTTTCCAACAATGCACGGGATGCAAAAAGGAATTTGGGACAATCCAGTTTGGCTTATATTAAAAATCAACATGCCTTAGCTAATTTATTTTTAGAAAACGGATTGGAAACATCTCTTCACAAAGATGTCGATTTTGCAAGACTTCTGAATGATCTTAAAATCAAACACAATCCGGCACACTATGTTGGAATACTTATATACGAAGATTTGCTGAGGCAACTTCAAAAGGCANATAGTTCAGCAAAATATCTGAACACCAAACTGGAGTATGAANAAATCATAGCCAAAAATTACGATCCCAAAAGTATTTATAACGTTCGGTTAAAGGCAGTCGAATACGATGCGCGGCTAGATAAGGATCGAACTAAAAACCTGGAAACACAGGCTGCAAACCTGATTGCCAACACGGTATCATTACCACGCAATAGTATGGTAACGGTACATGTTCTTGAATTTTTACACGGCCTTGCACTCTATAAGAAAAATTATGTTAACGCAGAAAAATATCTGAATGATATCGTTGAGATAAAATCTGACCTGTTTGGTGCCGAAACGCCTGAAACCCACCTTGCGCGACTCCAGTTGGCCAACTTTTATTTAGATAATACCAATAAGTTAAGTGAAGCCACAAAAATTTATGAGGATAGTTATACCCGGATTGTTTCTAAAGAAATAGATCCCTGGCACAAAGATCACTTGAATATTCTGAATCACATGGCAACACTCTATGAGCTTACAGATAAATACAAAGAGGCCAACGATATTCTGGTCAAAGCCAAAAATGTAGCATTATCTAAATTTAAAGCCGATAGTTATCAATATGCGGATGAACTGACAAAAATAGCCCGGTTTGAGATTAAACTGGGTGAGTACGAAAGGGCCGATAATAACCTGAACGAAAGCCTGAAAATTCTCGACAATTTCAGAAGGGATGAGGATAAGAAGATATACTTGGTGCAGGCAATTGAAACACAGGCAACCTTATACGGGGTAAAAGGAATGTTTGATGAGGCTGAAAGTAACCTGAGCCGCTCAAGAAAAATTATAGTAAAAGCGAAAAACTTACCGGGCTCGATGNAGTTAACTACAGCTCGCGAATTATCTACGCTATTGATTCAACTGGGTCAATATTCAAGAACAGAAGAAATTCTGGATAACCTGATATTTGAGTCGGAAAAGTTGTATGGAACCAACTCGGTTCGCCTGGTTGATCCGTTGGTGGACAAAGGAAGACTGTTGCTTGCCAAGGGCGATTACACCGAGGCTGAAACAGTAGCGCAACGTGTAAATAAAATTGCTACTGAAGTATATGGCGACCGTTCAACTAAAACTGCACCTACTCAAAAACTTTTGGCAGATATTGATTTTGCGATTGGAGACTATGATAACGCAGAACAAATGTTGGTAAAATTAATAGCCAGTTTGGAAAAACAGTTTGGTCGAAATCATATTGAAGTGGCAAAGGCGCTTTCTCAATTGGGTATGACAAAATTTCATAAAGGGGATAAACCAGCCGAAATTCAAAAACTGCTTTTTGAAGCGCGCGACATCATGGCAGCCAAACTAGGCAATCAAAACCCGCAATATGCCGATATTCTGAAAAATGTTGCCTCCCTTTATATTTCACNNAAAAAATATCCCGAGGCGTTTAGTGTGTTAACCCAGGCCGAAGCCATTTGGCGGGCAAAAACCGGAACTAAAACCAACATCAACGCGGCTAACATCTATGCCTTAACCGGTGATGTTTATTACGCTACCAAAAATTACAAACGGGCAGAAGAATTTTATGTGCAGGCANAAAAGATATACGAAGATTACTTTAGTAAGACACACCCCGAATATGTGAAGATTCTTTCCAAGCAGGCCAGGGTGTACTACATGGAGAAAAGCTATAAGCGCGCCAAAGCAAATATCGAAGAGGCGCTGAATAATTATGAGATTTATATTAAGCAGATTTTCCCTGCGTTGAGTGAGCGTGAAAAAGCCAAGTACTGGAATACCATTAAAGGCGACTTTGAGTTTTATAATACACTTGCGTTTAGTCAACTGGAAGACTTTAAAGACCTGAGCAGCAAAGTGTACGATTATCAGTTATTAACAAAAGCCTTGCTGTTAAGCGCCAGTATAAAAGTTCGTGAACGCATTTTGAACAGTACGGACGAATCGCTCAAAACATCGTATAACCTGTGGATTGAAAAGAAGGAACAACTGACTAATGCCCTTTCTATGAGTGTGCAGCAGTTGGCTGATAACGGCTATGATATTAACCTGATGACAGCCGAAGCGGAAAAACTCGAGCGTGAGATTAGTCAAAAATCTGAATTGTTTGGCCAGAGTTTCGATAATAGAAAAATCAAGTACACCGATGTTCAAAAATCCATCGCAAAGAATGAAGTTGCCATTGAGATGGTGCGTTACCGGCATTTCGATCATACGTTTACCGATTCTGTTGTTTATGTAGCAGTATATGTAAAGAATGATAACGCCCGTCCCAGGGCAATCATTCTGCCTGATGGCCATCGTATGGAGACCCGCTATTTTAGCAACTATAAAAATTCGATTGTGGGCCAGGTGCAGGATCGATATTCCTACAAAGTTTTCTGGGAACCCATCCAAAAAGGTATTGGTACTGCCACCACGGTATATCTATCGGCTGATGGTGTGTATAACCAAATCAACCTGGAGGCTATTCCCACACCGGATGGTAAGTACATTATCGATAATGCCAATATTGTATTGGTAAGCAATACCAAAGATTTGTATCTCAATAAAATTAAGAAGTCAACCACTGCCTCCAACACGGCTACCATGTTTGGTAATCCTAAATTTTATCTGACCGCTTCAACCGGAGACATTCCGGCATTACCCGGAACGGAAAAGGAAGTAGAGGAACTTCAAAACCTGCTTAAACAAAGAAGCTATAATACAGATGAGTTTGTTGAATCGACAGCCACGGAAGACAGGCTCAAGCAATTATCCAGTCCAAAAATTTTGCACGTTGCTACACATGGATTTTATACTCCGGTGGCCGACCAGTCAGAGTTGGAACAATTAACCGAAAGTGAAGCGGCTATGGCAGATAACCCCCTTCTTAAAACCGGATTATTGCTAAGCGGAGCAGGGGATATCTTTAACGAAACGAAATACAACTACAATATTTCAAGTGGTATTCTTACCGCCTACGAGGCCATGAGTTTGAACCTGGACCAAACGGACCTGGTGGTATTAAGTGCCTGCGAAACCGGATTGGGAAAAATTGAAAACGGTGAAGGGGTATATGGTTTGCAACGCGCTTTCCTGGTAGCCGGAGCAAAGGTTCTTATCATGAGTATGTTTAAAGTAGATGATGAGGCCACACAAAAGTTAATTGTGAATTTCTACCGGAAATGGCTAACTACTAACAATTTGCGCCAAAGCTTTATCGATGCCAAGAAAGAGTTGCGGGTAGAATATCCAGCACCTTATTACTGGGCACCGTTTATGATGATCGGACAACAATAATGGTTCAGTGTTAACGTGAAGAGGCTGTCTCAAAAGTCGAAATAAGCGAGTACGTCATTCCGGCCTTGTGCCGGAATCGCTTTAAGAACCACAGAATCGAGATCGCAGAATAAATCCGCGATGACAGAAACGACTTTTGAGACAACCCCTTTTGTTTCAACATACTACCCCTACCGCGGCTTACCAACTTACCACCCAATACCAAAACATAACTACACATGCTATTAGCTTCAACAACGTACTGAACAAGAATCCTACAAAAGAACCGAGTGCGGCCCGCAAGGCTTTTGAAGAATCCTGATTATTCATAAGCTCGCCAATAAAAGCTCCGGCCAATGGCCCGATAATAATTCCCCAGGGGCCCATCCAAAAACCAACCAACAAGCCAATCATACACCCCCAAATACCCGCCTTGCTTCCGCCAAATCTTTTTGTTGCATAGGCAGGTGCCCAGTAATCGATAACCGTAACCACCAGGGTTATACCGAACCACAGCCACAAAAATTTGGATGTAAAAGGGTTTGGTTCCTTTAGTTGTTGTACCCAAAGGCCCAGAAAGGCGATTGGCGGNCCGGGCAATACAGGTAAAAANCATCCCACTATTCCAATCAGAATCAAGAGGCCGCCAGTAACAAACCAAAGTATTTCCATGCCTGAAAGTTGGGCACTCTAAATCAATCGACTGATTTCTTCTTTTTATCCTCAAAGAGCATGCGAACAGAAGGGCCGTATGTATCGTCAAACTGGCCGCTGCGCATACCCCAGATAAAAGCAACCAGAAATACAATGGCTATTGTAAGCGATAATGTAATAAGCAAAACGATGATGAGCATGATTTACGAAATTTTCAACTTTGGTATATGTTTTTCAAAGTATCCTAAAACAAAATCTTATTCACTTTTACAAACACCAATGCCGGTGCGGCCATTGGTAATGGATTTTGTAAACGCTTCACCAATATTTCCGGCAGCCAGAATCACATCGCGGCCTGGGCCGGTATCTGCCAAATGGATTTTAATGCATGCCTCCAGCTGCAGCAGGTTGGTATAGGCCACGGTTGTTTCGTCAGCAAGCTGAATAAGAATAGTTTCACTTTTTCCGGTTTTGGAATCCACCGGGCTTAACAACGCGGCCACATCGGCATCCGCTTCACTCATATCTCCTAAGTGTAAATGCACCGGTAATTTTTCATTACCCTCAGTTCCCGTTAAGGTTATGGCAACCGTGGTGGTTCCATCCCTGCGTTCCTTAAATTTTACAGTGCCGGATACTTCATACTCAGAACTTTGTTGCAAAGCATAGGTTATTTCATTGCCGGTAAACTCAGACGTATTTTCGCCATCCTGGCAACCCATTACTATCAAACCAATCCAAACTGCCCAAATTATTCGTTTCATCGCTGTAAGGTTTAATCGATTAAAATTATAAATTTTTATGGGAAAACGTGTTTCTTGCTTGTGTATTTACCACCCTTGCCCGTGTAACCATCAATTGGCATAGATATGGTATATTCAACTTAACGAAAAAAAGCTTCTTTTAATTTGTGAAACGCTTACTATTTATCAGTTTATTACTGGCTGCGTGTAGCCCCATAGTAAACACCAGTCTCCAGTCAAACCTGCAAAACCCAAAGCCCGATTGGCTATCGGCCAAGCCGGAATTAGCCGGCTACTATACGGGTGTTGGCCATAGTGCCAAAATGGGCAATAATAACTACATACAGTCGGCCAAAAAAGTGCGCTGGAAGACCTGGTGTCGCAAATAAAAGTGAATGTGTCTTCTACATCGTTGCTTACGCAGATAGATAACAACAAGGAGTTTCAGGAAAAATACGAACAGATTATACAAACCACCGCAGCCGATGAGATTCAGGAGTTTGAACAAGCCGGAGCGTGGGAAGATGATTTGAATTATTGGGTTTATTACAAGCTGAGTAAACAACGATATAAGGAGATAAAAGACCAACAAAAACGCAATGCTATTACCCTGGGTTTGGATNTTTTCACCAAAGCCAAAGAAGCCGAGCGGAATGGCGAGCCGGTGGTTTCTCTTGGATTTTATTACCAGGGGTTTCGGGCAATTGAAAAGTATCTCGATGAGCCCATTCGCCTGGAATACCAGGGCAAAGAGATTTTGCTCACCAACGAAATTATAGCGGGTATGCAACTGCTGCTGGATAAAATTTCCTTAACGGTAGATCCAATGGAATTGATGCTGAACCGAAGACTGGCTCAAAACGACCTGGCTGTACTGGCCCATGCTACCGACAAGTCAACANAAAAACCAATTGTCGATTTGCCCCTGGCCGCAGCTTTTGAAAAAGGGGCCGGTGATGTTNTTCCAAACTATAAAACCAATGGCAACGGACAGGTAAAAATCCTGCTTACCAAAATCAGCTCGCGCGATATGGAACAAACAGTAGGTGTAAAAGTTGATATGATGGCCTTTGCAGGCCAAACCCAGGATGAAATCTACAAGATGGTAGCACAGAAAATGGTGATACCGAAAGCGGTGGTGCTGATGAAAGTTCAAAGGCCGTTGGTTTATGTAACCGCTGTTGAANAAAGCCTGGGTGTTACCAAATCCAACCAACAACTAACCAATCGAATAAAAAATTACCTGGCCAACTCCGGATTTGAATTTACCGATGACCGCGCGAAAGCAGAACTTTGGCTGGATGTAGATGCCAACTCCGAGCGCGGGGCACAGTCGGGTAGTATCTTTATTACCTATGTTACCGCGGTAATTAAAGTATCTACCATGCGCGACAATAAAGAAATCTATGCCACTACGCTGGATCGGATTAAAGGTTTTAGCCTGGATTTTGAACGCTCCAGCCAGGAAGCTTATAATAAATCGTTGGAAACATTAAATAATGAAAAACTTNCCCGAGATGCTAAACGCGATTTTGCAGTAAAATGATTGATTTTGATATGTTTAAGGGTACAGGTGGTGGCAAAATCAAATTGTGGCACGGGTATGGCCTGTTAATTGCATTGTTGTAAATTGCATAACCAAATTTCAAGACTCATATGAAAAAATTAAACTACGTTTCGATTGCTGTATTTGCTGCTGCTGCGATTATTGCTGGTTGTAAAGGCAAAGAAAAAGTTCCTGCAGGCGAAAAGGAAGTTATAGTACCATGCTCCGGTCCGGATTACTTTACTACCTCCAAAGCGTTCCGCGCCAATTCAATTGGTGAAAGCCAGGATCAGGTAACATCTAAGAAANAAGCTCTTACCAATGCCCGTAACGAATTAGCCCAGGCCATCAACACAACAGTAAAGACAGTTACAGATAACTACGTTAACTCCCGCGAGTTCAACAATAAGGAAGAAGTGGAAGAGCGTTTTGAAAGCCTGAACCGCGAAGTAGTTGATCAGACATTGTCGGGCATAACTACATTGTGCGAAAAACTAATGCGAACCGAGCAAGGTACTTACAAAACGTATGTGGCCATTGAACTTTCGGCCGATAAATTAGTTGAAAAATACAACGAGCGCCTGAGCAAAGACGAACGCCTGAAAATTGATTACGACTACGAAAAGTTTAAAGAAACGTTCGAAAAAGAAATGGCGAAGATGGGTAACAACTAATCCGTAGGCTTTCTTTCAAAATTGAAAATTCCCCCGACTTGGTCGGGGGATTTTTTTATACCCTGTTTCCATGTAATTGAATATGCTGTATATTGAATTAATTAAATCAACCCCTATGATGCGCCTTTTCCTTTTGGCTCTTCTTCTTTGTATTGTTAAGCCAGGCTTATCCCAGCAAAGANAAAATCAACAACCAACACAAGCACCCGTTGCAATTGACTTCAACGAAATATATAAGCCAGCCAAATGGCGCAATATTGGTCCGTTCAGAGGTGGCAGATCGGTGGCGGCTTCGGGTGTAATTGGCGACATGAATACCTATTATATGGGAACAACCGGTGGCGGTCTTTGGAAAACGGATGACCTGGGTATTACCTGGAAAAATATTTCCGATGGATTTNTTAAAACCGGTTCAGTAGGAGCGGTAGCGGTTTCAGAAAGCGATCCCAATGTAGTTTATGTGGGTATGGGCGAACACGCAGTGCGGGGTGTAATGACGCACCATGGCGATGGTGTTTATAAATCTACCGATGCCGGCAAAACGTGGGCTAAGCTTGGGCTGGATGCAACCCAGCACATTTCGCGCATTGCCATCCATCCTAAAGATCCCAACATCGTATATGTGGCCGCGCAAGGTGCGTTGTATAGTCATACTCCCGAGCGTGGTGTTTACAAATCAATAGATGGGNGTGCAACCTGGAAGAAAATTTTATTTGTTGATGATAAAACCGGTTGCGTGGAACTTTCTATGGATATGAATAACCCGCGTGTGCTTTATGCGGCCATGAATGAGTACGGACGCCTGCCATGGAAAGTAATAAGTGGAGGCGAGGGGAGCGGTTTGTATAAATCAACGGATGAAGGTGCTACCTGGAAANAAATTCATACAGGCTTGCCCAAAGAATTGGGTAAGATGGCCGTTTCGGTAAGCCGAGCTAATTCTGATAAAGTTTATTTATTGCTGGAGAGCGATTCCAACAAAGAGTTGGGTGGTTTATTTGTTTCGAACAATGCCGGTGAAAGTTGGAGTAGAATAAGTGATGATCACCGCCTGATTCAACGGGCGTGGTATTATATCGAAGTGTTTGCTGATCCANAAAATGAAAACACAGTTTATGTGTTGAGCGCCNCGGCCTTAAGATCGGAAGATGGTGGTAAAACCTGGGAATCTCTTTCCGGCACCCATGGTGATTTTCACGATCTGTGGATTAACCCACACAATCCGCGCAACATGGTAATTGCCAATGATGGGNGGGCCGCTGTAAGTGTAAACTATGGTAAAACCTGGTCTTCTCAGGATAATATGCCCACGGCACAATTTTATCGCATTAATGTAGATAACCAGTTTCCTTATCACATTTACGGTGGCCAGCAAGACAATACTTCGGTTTCAATTGCCAGCCGCGAGTTGGGTGGCTGGGGTATTACACCACGCAGTTGGACGTATTCGGCTGGTAGCGAGAGTGCATTTCTTGCCTTCAATCCGGATAACCCACAATATGTTTTTGGTGGAAATTACCAGGGCACAATTGAAGTGCTGGACACCAAAGCTAAAGCCGGAACCAATGTGATGGCCGCCCCCATTCAATACCTGGGTATGGATGCGAAGGATATGAAATACCGCTTTAACTGGAATGCGCCTATCATCTGGTCGAAACACGAACCGAATACCTACTATCATGGCGCACAGAAATTATTGCGCACTACAGATATGGGAAAAACGTGGGCGGAAGTTTCGCCCGATCTTACCCGGAATGAAAAATCGAAACAAGGCAAGGGTGGTGGCCCTTATACCAACGAAGCGGTGGGGGCCGAGAATTATGGTACGTTAAGTTATGTCATGGAGTCGCCCCACGAAAAAGGAGTGATTTGGACGGGAAGTGATGATGGCTATGTGCAGCTGACGCGCGACAATGGTGCAACCTGGCAAAATGTAACACCGGTAGGGCTAGCCGAATGCCTTATCAATGCCATTGAAGTTTCGCCCCACGATAAGGCAACAGCTTATATTGCAACTACTCGTTATAAGTTTAACGATCATACACCTGCTATTTATAAAACAACTGATTATGGAAAAACCTGGACAAAAATTGTAGCAGGAATTCCGAACAATGCATTTACCCGTGTAGTTCGGGAAGATGACAAACGCAAAGACTTGTTGTTTGCCGGAACGGAGTTAGGTGTTTTTGTTTCTTTTAATGGGGGTAAAGAATGGTCTTCCTTTCAACTGAATTTACCCATTACACCCATTACCGATTTGCGCATTCATCAGAATGATTTGATTGCAGCAACCTCGGGTCGCTCGTTCTGGATTTTTGATGATCTTACTTTAGTTCGTCAACACAGGCAGGTATCCGGTGTTCACCTCTTTCAACCCGAAGATGTAGTGTTGGTAAATGGTGGTAGCCAAATGGACGGACCGGCCGATGGCACTAATCTCTATTTTGGTGTAAACCCGGCCACCGGGGCAGTGCTTTATTATTCGTTGCCCGAATTAAAATCAACAGAACATATCCAAATCGAAATTAAAGACGCACAAGGAAACCGGGTGCGCACGTTCACGTCTTTGCGCGATTCACTTTTTCAGGAACGAGATGGCGGGCCTCCGGCAGCACCCGTGTTGCCCAAAGAAAAAGGATTAAATCGTTTTGTGTGGGATCTTCGTTACCCTACAATTTCAGGAATAGATGGAACCTATATGGAAGCTTCTTTCAGAGGTCATAAAGCATCGCCAGGTAAGTATTCAGCCATATTAACCGCTGGTCCCCAAACTGCCTCGGTTATTTTTGAAATTTTACCTAACCCGTTGTACCCAACCGATGCAAAAACTTATGCCGAGTATCACACCATGATGCTGGCTATGGAAACCGAAATATCACGTATGCACCAGCTTGTTACTTCTCTTCATGAAAAACAACTGCAGGTAGATAAAATTTTGGAACACCTTCCGGCTGATTCCAGGTTTGATGTTATTCGAACAGAAGGAGTTGCCTTAAGCGCCCGGATGAAGCAGTGGGATGAAGACATGGTACAGCGCAAATCCAAAGCGTATGACGATGTGGAGAATTTCCCGAATAAGTTTACATCCGATTACCTGTTTCTGATCAATCAAACGGAAAGTGATATTCCACAGGTTAATAAACCATCGCTTGAGTTGCTGGCCGAATACACCGCTAAGTGGAAACTATTGGAGGCCCGCGCTAATGAGTTTTTACAAAATGATATTCCGGCCTTGAATAAAAAACTATGGGATGCCGGTATTGGTGCTGTATGGATTAAGTAGTGGTTGTCTTTAAAAATGGATTTTAAGAAACTATGCGTGAAAGGCTAAAGATACAGGTATCCTGAAAAGTTAGTTATAGGTCTTCAGCAAAATCCATTACGCAATTGGTACGATACGTTTTGTGAGGTTCAATGGCTATTCCTATCCATTGGTATTTTGGTTGCAATATATTCTTGCGATGACCCAAAGAAGGTATGCCGTCATCAATCAGCAGTTGCATTACAAAATCCAAGGCACTGGTTTGGCCGTAGGCACAATTTTCAGCTATCATGCCCAATGCTTTTGATAGCGTACGTACCCGAATATGAAAAGGGGTGCCATCGCTACTCTCGTGGCCGGTTTTGCCGGTAGTACCCATGTCCTGGGCATGATAGCGGGCTGCATGGGTTAAGGCATCGGCCATTTGTAAAGCACGCATGGCCTTGGTTTGTTTCAAATCCTGAAGCAAAGATTTTGCATAGCTGTTTTTNTCTAGCCCATTTTCTTTTATGTAGGGCTGGGCATAGGTTTCAGAAAATTTTTGAGGATTGGTACGTGCGGCATTTAATAACGCCAATACTTCTTGTTCCTGTTCCTGGGCAACAGATGAAACCACAGCCAATACCAGAATGGAGAGAATTAAGCCTTTGATCATAGTTAGATTTTAATAATGACACAATTGTTAACTTACCTACTAAATCCCCAATCGTTTTTGAATTTCTTCCAGCGAAACCCCNTTGGTTTCAGGAAAACGAAGCAGCACCCATATTAATTGCAGGGCCATCATAAATGCGAAGAAAGCAAAGATTAACCACGGGTCATCCTTCAAAAGGCCCGCCTTGGCATCTAAAAATACAGGCATAATGAGCGTAATAACAGCAGCAAATACCCAGTGCACACTTGCACCGAATGATTGTCCCAAAGCGCGTGATTTGTTTGGAAAAATTTCTGAGATAAACACCCAGATTACGGCACCTTGTCCTACTGCATGCGCTGCAATAAACAACAGTAAAAAGGTCATCAGAAATAATTCACCCGATTTAAAATAGAAGGCATAAGCCACCATCGATAAACTTAAAATGTAACCAATGGAACCAAGCAACATTAGATTTTTNCTTCCGGTACGGTCAATCAGGTATAATCCCACGAATGTGAAAATGAGATTAATACCCCCAATAGCAATGGAATTAAATAATGAATCTTTTGCTGCAAGCCCTGCCCGTTCCAGAATTTCAGGGGCGTAGTATAAAATAAAATTAATACCCGATAGCTGGTTGAAGAAGGCAATGAAGAACGCCAGTGTGACAGGTTTCATCAACCGCTTGCTGAAAAATTCCTTCAGTGAGTCATTGCCTGAATCAGCCTTGTTTGATTCGGTAATTTCCTTTATGGCAGCATTGGCATCGGTAGTGCCTAAGTCAATCAATACTTGTTTGGCTTTTGCTATATCGTTTTTGCGTGAAATTAACCAACGTGGGCTTTCTGGAATTCGAAGTACCAATAACGTGTAGGCAAGGGCAGGTACAGCCTCCACCCCCAACATCCAGCGCCAGTCATTATCTCCACCAAAGCCGATCAGAAAATAGTTGGAGAGAAAGGCAATCAGAATACCGAATACGATATTGAATTGATATAAGGCAACTAATCTGCCCCGAAGGGCCGAAGTAGAGATTTCAGCAATGTACGTGGGGGCAACAACCGATGATACGCCTACACCAATACCGCCAATAAAGCGAAAGAATGAAAACGAGTATGGATCGGGAGCTAAAGCCGAACCGAGTGCACTAACGAAATACAAAACACCAATCCAGAATAGTATCTTTTTTCGGCCATACTTCTCGGTTGGTCCGCCACCAAAAAGGGCACCCAATACCGTACCCCACAATGCCATCGACATGATGAAAAATCCATGGAACCACGGGTTTGTATTCCATAGTTCTTTAATAGGTTGATTAGCTCCTGAAATCACCACGGTATCGAAACCAAAAAGAAAACCGGCCATAGCGGCCACTACCGCATTGAGCAGCGTGTATTGACGGGCATTCATGCAAGGAATAGGTTAGTTATGCTTTATGGTGTTTTTATCCTTATGAGGGTTAACGTTTACTGATAATGCGGATTAAATTACTTCCAGTTGGCCGGGTCAAGGCGCCACGACTTCACATAAATCAACTGATCTTCATCAAGATGATTATTTTTTACGGCTTCGGTAAGTAGTTGGTTGAAATCGCTCAGGCACACTAAGGGAATTTTGGCGTCTTTAAAATTTTTCTCAGCCACATCAAAACCATAGGTGAAAATGGCAGCCATACCCACCACCTTGCCACCGGCTTCCTGTACAGCCTGCGCAGCTTTAAGCGAGCTACCTCCGGTGGAGATCAGGTCTTCAACCAACACCACGCGGGTTCCTTTATCTAACTTGCCTTCAATGAGGTTGCCCATACCATGCTCTTTGGGTTTGGGCCTTACATATACGAAAGGAAGGTTTAGTAAATCGGCAACCAATGCACCCTGTGGAATGCCGGCAGTAGCTACACCTGCAATACACTCAACCTTTTCGAAATGCCTTTGAATTACCTGTCCTAATTTCTCTTTAATATACGTGCGGATACCAGGATAAGACAGCGCCAAGCGGTTATCGCAGTAAATGGGCGATTTCCAACCCGAACTCCAGGTAAAGGGTTGCTTATAATTTATCTTAATGGCCCCGATTTGTAAAAGGCGGGCGGCCACCTGCCCCGCTGTTTCTGATTCAATTGTTACCATAGCTGCAAGGTATTCAGAACCCCTGAATTTATTACAGAAGGGTTGATTGATTGCAAATAATTTATGTTTTTGCAAATGAAACCCGAACCTTGCAGGGTATGAATTTATTTGTAAACGACATTCCAATCCGCATCCTGCATCTGGGTCAAAGCNCCCCTGCAGGCCATGTAAATTTTGAGATTGATGCTGCGGCCGAAGAAATTACCAAGGCCAAACTTATTCACCACGTTTGGATANAAAATGTAAGCACCCTTGATTTTAGTCTGGTGCTGGATTTGATAAACTCGAAAGTGCCTTCCAACCTGTTCTCATTATACGTTACGGCCAACAACTACAAAACACTTAAACTTTCGCTTACGCAGAAATTTAAAGTGATAAAAGCANCTGGCGGCCTGGTGCGAAAGAAGGACAAGTTTCTGATGATTTACCGCATGAAAAAGTGGGACTTGCCAAAGGGTAAANAAGAATCGGGCGAACGAAATAGAGAAACAGCAGTACGCGAAGTAGTGGAAGAATGTAACATAAGTGTAAAGTTGAACAAACCCTTATGCACCACCTGGCATACCTACACGATGAACAAGCACAGTATGTTAAAAACACGCTGGTTTATAATGGATGTAACAGACGACTCGCGCAGTAAACCCAGTACGGAAGAGGATATTGAAGAAATTCGTTGGATGACACAANAAGAGGTGTATCACGCCCTGGAGAATTCCTATAAGTCAATCAGGTTCGTATTCGAAAAATATTACCGGCAGGAAGAAAAGCGGAAATTTCAGGGTTAGAGCTTGTATGGTATGAGGGTAGATACATCGCCCTTGTACCGATGCACTTCGCGAATAATACTGNNGGCGATGGCCGCATAGGCAGGCGAAGTAATCAGAAAAACAGACTCCAGTTCAGGGTTAAGTTGCCGGTTAACCTGTGCAATGCTGTTTTCATATTCAAAATCGGTGGTATTGCGTAAGCCGCGTAGCAGGTACCGGGCACCATTACGCCTGGCAAATTCGGCAGTTAGTTCGGAAAAGGTTTGAACCGAAATGCGAGGTTCATTCTTAAATGTTTCCTGAATTTTTTCCACCATAAATTCAATGGGGAAGTAGCGTTGGCTTTTGGCGCTGTTGTATCCAATAGCCACAATAATTTCTTCAAATAAGCCAAGACCACGCAGCACAATATCCTGATGTCCTTTGGTAAACGGATCGAATGAGCCCGGAAAAATAGCGATACGCTTCATTGCTTAAGCAGGTAAACAGAATAGAGGTCAAAGAAGTGATGATCCTGAACTTCATCAAACAAGTACCCAAACTTGAGGTGGGCGCAGCGGCCGCCAAAACCTACATTGCGTACATATTTTACAAACTCCTGGTAGTGGGGCGAATTCTTACCAATATAACCCCACAACACGACCTGGCTTGTCTGCTGATCCATTCCCAGCCCCTTCAGCACCAGCATAATGTATTTTACATAGTCCGAAAATTGTTTAATGAGGAATTGGTTGTAATAGATCAGTTTACTTTCGGCAACAGCCAGAATGTGAAGCTTAAAACGATCCACATAAATGTAGAGTGGGTTCTGATTGCCTTTGGCATATTCCAGTACACCTTCAATAAGTGCGGCCGACTGATGAACCAGTTTCAACCTTGTATTTTTATAGATGGTATGGAGCCACGCATGCAATTCTTTTTGTACTGCAAACACGGTAACGGCATCACTGCGATGATTCTTACAAACCAGAATATCTTCCTTTTCAGGATCAAACTGGGCGTTGAAGCGCAGGTATTCAGCAGCCGCTTCGGCCATAAATAACGAAGTGGGTACCTGTGCAAACTTGGTGTTTTTNGCGGATATTATTACCTCGCTCCAGAAACCTGCGTGTAAAACCGGATGCGAATCAAATAATTGCTGATATTGATTGATTAGTTCGCTATGCGAATTGGAATCGCCCAATACATAATCCTCAAAAAANACAAGCCGCGAATCTTCAGAATCAACAATAGCTACCTGCAAATCGCGTATGCCCAACTGAACCAAAAGCGTGTATTGATGAAGTTTTTCTTCATCGAACCGATCATCTTTGATCTTNTTGATCAGCTTAAAGCCTTGTGCAGTCGCTTGCAAAGCAAATGTTTATTCCCAATTACCTGAAGTTGACACATCAATACGCGAACCGAAGTGAAGGGGCTTACGGTTTTTAGCTTCGTTACTTTCCTTTCGGATAGGATTAACGGGTTTAGGGTCTTTTACTTCGATTACCTGAACCTTTAAACCTCCTCGTTCAACTGTGCCAACAAAAATTTCAAATTTGGCATCGGTACCGGGTACATTGGCTAATGTTGCCAGATCAATAGAAGGATCAAAGGCATTGTCTGTAAGAATAATGAGTGGTTGTCCTTTNTTAAGTTCATCACCAACCTTTACGGCTTCAAGTTTGGTTACAATTCCCTTGTCAACCAAAGGCGGCTCGTTTACTTTTTCACCAACTTTAATCAGGTAAGTGCGTTGGTTNTTAAATACCTGATCGCCTTCTTTCACTTTAAAACCCATAAAAACCCCATTTTCAGAAGCTCCTACGGTGTAAACCTTTTTAAATATTTTATCGCGGGCAGATTCAAATCCAAGGGTATCGATGTGTACAATAACTTCTTCCTGACCGTACGCTAATTGTTTAATTTCCTCTCTGCGTTGAATAATGGGAACTTGCCCGGTTCTGATGAAGTTGGCCAGNGAGTCCCAGTTGGATGTGTAGCGTTTGTTAACACTATTAAAAACAATTTCGGCTTCGCGAATAAATTTAAGTTTTTCAATGACAGCGGCTTCTGTGGTGGCAATAGACGCGCGGTCTTCAATTGTGCCTGCTACGCTTCGATACAACAACCAGGCTAAGTAAAGGCTTAAAATCAGTAGTACTCCGGTTAGGATTTTAGTTAAGTTCATTGGTTACAGGTTTAGCTTGCAATTATAAAGATTTTATGGCGTTTAAAACAACCAATTATAACTTAAAATAGCCCCTTAAACGGCTAATTTGAGCAATACCGGGNGCTTCTCTAAAAATGCTATGCAGGTAAGCCTGGGGCAGGTTGCGAATTTGGTTTTCGGTAAAAAANCGCACCTCCCGAATAATCTGTTGCGTTCCCATTTCAGGATCTATCCCCGTGGCGACCTTCCCGCTTGTAATCCGTACTTCGAAAAACAGCTCAATAGCGTGCAAAGGTATTTGTATAAACTCGCAGGCAAACAGAAAGTCACGAACTTCTACGACCAGGCCAGTCTCTTCTTTGAATTCGCGCGCAAGGGCGGCTTTTGCCGACTCTCCAAACTGTACCCCTCCGCCCGGTGGAGCCCAAAAATGGGGNGAGGCTAGCCCGGTATGGTCGGCCAGTAAGATTTGATCTCCCTGTATGCAGATGCCGCATACCCGTACTCTTAATTTATTTCCGAAAACTTCCTGAACCCGGCTGGTCATAAATTCGTATGCTAAAATGTAAGCCCTGTAGTTAGCTGCGAATGTACCAATGTTACTGCAATTAAATATTTCAATTGGTGCAGAAGTTAACCGGGTATGTGGGTGGCAATTGATGCTGCTAAAAATTGTAGAATCAATTAAAATAAAATCGAAGTTTTTCGGTTTTAGAATTAGTGTAGTAAATAGGTAAGGCTATGATTAGATGGGTTCCAGTATTTATTNTTNTAGCTTCGATTAGTACCTGCGCGCAAGATCAAAATGTAGTATCCGGCCCTGTAATTACCTGGGAGAAACTAACACACGAGTTTGGAGATATTACCCAGGGCGAGCGGGTTGAACATACCTTTAAGTTTACCAACACAGGAAACGCAGCCCTGGTAATCACCAATGTGGAAGTTACTTGTGGTTGTACCGTACCAAAAGGGTGGCCGCGCGATCCGATTATGCCAGGTGAGAAGGGAGCGATTACCATTGCCTTTAACAGTTCGGGCAAGATAGGCCGCCAGAATAAAGTGATTACTGTTACTTCGAACTCGATAGGGAAAACCAACCAGGTAATGATTGTTGGCAACGTACTGGATAAGCAACTCTAATTTCGTAACGCTGCACCCACCAGGCAGGCCCAGCCCGCTATAAAGCAAACCCCACCAACGGGGGTTATCATGCCCAGGGTACTACTATTGGTAAGTGCCAGAATGTAAAGGCTTCCGCTAAANAGGAATATGCCCAGTATCATGAACATGCTGGCTGTTCTTAACAACCGGCTTTTGCGGGTTAACATGAGCAAGCCAATGCCCAATAAGGCAAGGGTGTGATAAAACTGATATTGAACAGCTAATTCATAGACATCAAGCCTGTTATTTGTAACTAAGATTGATTTGAGTGCGTGTGCGCCAAATGCACCTAATGCCACGGCCAGTAATCCCATAATGCCGGCAGCCGCTAATGTTTTTTGTGATTCATGATTCTTGGTTATAGTTACGTGCTCCAAAAATAGCGGTACCAATCCGGATAAGGGTACTTCCTTGTTCAATAGCAATTTTATAATCAGCACTCATACCCATGGAGAGTTCCGTCATGGTCACATTGGCGGGTAATTCACTTTGCTTCAGAGTATCAAATAAACGCTTTAGGTTGCCAAACTCGTTTCGTATCTGTTCTTTGTTCTGTGTAAAGGTGGCCATGCCCATTAGCCCCACAATTTCAACGGCAGGATACTTCTGTGCAAATTCAGGTGTTAGCAGGGGTTGTACTTCCTGTATAGCCCAGCCAAACTTGGTTTCTTCCTGTGCAATGTAAACCTGAAGCAGGCATTTGATTGTCCGGTTGTTTTTCAGTGCCTGTTTGTTAATTTCTTCAAGTAATTTTTCGGAATCAACCGAGTGAATTAACGCTACAAACGGAGCAATGTATTTTACTTTATTGGTTTGCAGGTGGCCAATCATGTGCCACGCTATATCGGCTGGTAATTCTTTATGCTTGGCAGCCATTTCCTGGGCTTTGTTTTCACCAAACACCCGTTGCCCGGCATCATACGCCTGCTTAATTAAACTTACAGGCTGTGTCTTACTTACGGCAATTAAGCGACAACTGGCGGAGCCTAACTCTACCCTTAGGTTGTCAATATTTTTTAATAACCATTTAATAACTTCGCGCCTACTTAACGCATAATTTTTCTTTTTACACAAAGGTATGGCCATACTTGGAACGTTGCTCAAANAGGGTATAAAACTTAGAGAAAACCTGGATCAGGAGTACACCTCGCCTTTTGAACTTCAGAAACAAGAGCTAAAGGATTTGATGATCACGGCCAGCCAGACGGAGTTTGGAAGGTACTATAATTTTCAAGGTATTTTAACGCAATTCAGAAAAGGCCATCACGCATTTTACCAGGCATTTAAAAGCACGGTACCCATCCACGACTATAATAAGATTTATAAAGACTGGTGGCATCTTTCATTGAAGGGGGCCAAGAATGTTTGCTGGCCGGGTCGCATTAAATACTTTGCCTTAAGTTCGGGAACTTCCGAAGCTGCAAGCAAGCATATTCCGGTAACAAAAGAGATGACGAAGGCCATCCAGCGTACCAGTATCCGGCAAATTCTTAGCCTTTCAAAATACGATTTGCCATCCGAAGTTTTTGAAGCCGGTATTTTAATGATAGGTGGAAGTACGCACCTGAATAAACGCGGAAGTTATTTTGAAGGCGACTTGAGCGGGATACAAGCTGCGCGGTTGCCATTCTGGTTTCAACATTTTTATAAACCAGGTAAAAAGATTGCATCAAACCGGGTGTGGGATGATAAACTGAATGAAATTGTACGGAAGGCACGCGATTGGGATATTGGAATAATTGTAGGGGTGCCTGCCTGGATTCAGATCTTGCTGGAACGCATCGTAAATTATTATAAAGTCGATCACATTCACGATATCTGGCCCAACCTGCTCATCTATGTGCATGGAGGTGTTTCGATGGATCCATACCGGAAGGGGTTTGAGAAATTGCTGGGGCGCCCCATTTATTATATCGAAACCTACCTTGCTTCGGAAGGGTTTATTGCATACCAGGCATTACCAAAACGCAAGACCATGCGGTTGGTACTCAACAATGGAATTTTCTATGAGTTTGTGCCATTTGATGAAAAGAACTTTTTATCCTCGGGCGAAGTAAAACCGGATGCGCAAACGCTGCTGATCGATGAAGTAGAAGAAGGTAAAGAATATGCCATTCTGCTTTCGACCTGTGCCGGGGCCTGGCGGTATTTGATTGGCGATGTGATCAAATTTGTTTCACTGGAAGAATCTGAGATAATTATTACAGGCCGTACCAAACATTTTTTGAGTTTATGTGGCGAACACCTTTCGGTGGATAATATGAATAAAGCCATTGAACTTGTATCCAACGAATTAAACATTGAGATACCCGAGTTCGCGGTGGCAGGTATTCCGCACGAATCGCTTTTTGCGCATCATTGGTTTATTGGTACCGACAACCCGGTGGATCCCAAACAATTAAAAGATCGTATTGATTTTCACCTGAAAAAATTAAACGATGATTATGCCGTAGAGCGGAGTGCTGCTCTTAAAGAAGTTTTAGTTACTGCCCTTCCCGTAAATAAATTCTACCAATGGATGGAGATGAAAGGTAAAGTGGGTGGTCAGAATAAATTTCCGCGCGTTATGAAGAGTGGTCAGTTGGAGGAGTGGACCAAATTCATTAGCTGAGCAGGATGGATATTGTTTTCAACGGACTTAAGTTGGGGTTGGTATTGGCGGTGCTGGTAGGCCCGGTTTTCTTCACCATCTTACAAACAAGTGTTGAGCGTGGGTTCTGGAGTGGAGTGTTGGTATCATTGGGTGTTTCGGTAAGCGATATGATCTATGTAGCCATCTGCTACTTTGGACTGGCTCAGTTTATTCACGACCCAAACTTTAAAATGTACCTGGCCTATGTGGGTGGTGGTATTTTAGTGCTATTCGGGTTATATCATTTGATAGTTAAAAGTCGCAGGCCATTACGTCCCTTCGGGGCAGCTAACGAAAAGAAAACCTATCGCTATATCTTTAAGGGTTTTGTGATTAATGCGTTAAGCCCCATGGTGCCCGTGTTTTGGATTGGTGCTATTAGTGTGGCATCGCTCGATTTTGGTTATACACGCGGATACGAGTTTCTGTTTTTCTTTGCGATAGTTTTGGCAACTGTGCTGGCTACGGATTTGCTTAAAGCTTACCTGGCGGATAAACTCAGGCGCCTGGTTACAAAACGGCTTATGATGATTTTGAATATAGTAGTGGGCGTGTGCTTGTTTGGATTTGGAGTTAAACTTTGGTTAATGGCCGAAACATTTCTTCAATCCTGAAGCAGGTTCGCCATAAAACTCGACTTCAGGAAAATCCAAAGTATAAAACAGATAAGTGCCCAGCGCAGGTAGATGTAGTAAAAATCAGAGGTATCCTTAAAGCGTGTTTCTTTAATCTCTGCCTTTTCATATTCATTAATCCGTTCAAAAACAACTTTCAGCGCTTCATTGTCAGTTACTCTGAAAAATTGACCGGAGCCGATGTTGGCAATTTTGCGCATGGTGGTTTCATCAATGGTGTTTTCAACCATGTTGGGGCGCCCAAAGTAATCTTTCCCAAAAGGCACCATGCCTTCTTTACCCACAATTATGGTGTAGATTTTTATGTTATAAGCGGCAGCCAGTTCGGCCGCGGTAATGGGGTCTATGTTGCCGGCCGTATTGTCGCCATCGCTAAGCAGAATACAAACTTTTGATTTGGACTCCGACTCGCGCATGCGATTGGTTACTACGGCCATAGCCGAACCAATGGCTGTTCCGCGCGACTCAATCATATCGAACGAAATATCGTTAAGGTAGGCATTCAGTAAGGTATAATCGGTAGTAAGTGGGGCCAACGAAAACGCATCGCCCGAAAACACCACAATGCCAATGCGATCTTGCACACGGCCTGCAATAAAATCGCGTGCAACGTTTTTAGCTGCTTCTAATCGGTTTGGAATAAAATCTTCAATTTGCATGGATTGCGAGATATCCACAGCCAGCATAATGTCAATCCCTTCAGACCATTGCTCCACTTTTTCATTCGTTCGCTGGGGGCGGGCCAAAGCAATCAGAATAAAACTCAATGCCAGTGCAAAAATTGTTTCGGGTATAAAACGCAGCCAGGTTGCAGGTGAAGTTTTNACATCACTTTTTACCAATGCAACCGGAAGTTTCTGGTTAAAGTAAAACCGAACGAGCCACCGTACCAGAAACAGAAAAGGTACCGCTATCAATAAATAGAGAAAGACGGGGTTCTCCCACGTAAACCCGTTCCAGGTAGCGGGCAAAAACCAGTTAATGGAATACCAGGGATCAGTTATTTCATCCATGCTTTACCTCCTGCACCTTTTGATTGTATTGATTTATTGTAAATGATTTTAACTGGTCAAATGCCGAAAGATTTTCCGGTTGCATTCGGGCATAAATCATTCTGTCAACTGCATGTAAGGCTTGTGTTAACTCACCTTTTTCAAGTTCCCTGATTTCTTTCGAAGTGTATTTGGTGTAGGGCCGCGCGGATAAATCTTCCATGTATTTTTCCAGAGCGTAATGATTTTTCGGCAACATCCGGATGGAAAGTCTGGTGTAATGTTTTTACAATTTGATCGAAATCAGAAATGAACGCACTGTGTTTTTTAACAATCGTTTTAATGCAAAGTGTTTGCGAATCTGCTTTCCAAATACAATCCACACGATAACGGCAGTAAGCAACAGTATTCCGCCACCGATTAATAAAAGCGGATAGTTTAAAATCCAGCTTACTTTATGATAGGCTGTATTGGTTTTTAGGGGTAGTTGATTTAAAGCCAGCGAATCGGGCACCTCTGCTACCAGGGCACTGAAAAAGACCGTGTCGGCATTCGTTTCGTAAACAAGCGAATCGGACTTTTGAACCTGAAACACAGGCAGGCTGAGTATTTGTACCGGGTCAACCTCAAAACTTACCAGGGTATAAATTACACTGTCATAACTTTTGTTATTCGTTGTTTTGGTAGGAACAAATCGCTTGGATTGAAATTCGAAGGGTTCAAAATTGAAGGTAGAATCCGGAAACAATACCTGGTAGTGGCTGGGGTATTCTGCAATCAATGTAAACTGAAGTGGCACACCAATGCGCACCGAATCTTCGTTGAAATGCGCATGCACTTTAACTTCCTGCGCAGGTGCAGCCACCGCTATAACCAACAGTACTATGAGATAAACACTACGCACTCTTTACTGATTTATTTCTAATCTTAAATAAACGAAGTAGTTTAGGTACGTAGTCTTCTTCGGTGGATACAGCCAGAAAATTTACCTGGTGTTTNTTGCAAAGACTAAGCAGGGCCTGCTGCCGTTCCTGATGATGATCAACCATTTTGGTTCTGAAATCTCCAAAGGAAGAGTTTACCCAAATGGTTTTNTTCGATTCTTTATCCAGTACAGGAATGGTACCCAACCGGGGTAGTTGTGTTTCACGTTTATCACTTATCTGAATCAAAACCAGGTCGTGTTTGCGTGCGAGCGATTTAAGACGATGCTCATACCCTTCGTCAATAAAATCGGAGATGAGGATAATTACACTTCTGCGCTTAATGGAATTGAGCGCAAAGGTGATGGCGCGATTCAGGTTTGTTTTAGCGGAATGTGGCTTTAACCGTTCCAGGTTTGCAATAATTTCATAGGCCTGCGCCAACCCTTTNTTAGGTTTCAGAAATTTTTCGCGAACATCTGAATAACAGATTAACCCCACCTGGCTGCTTTCTTTTGCTCCCGATAAGGCCAGCACCCCGCAAATTTCGCTTGCAATGTCAAACTTGGTACGGCCGGGNGTTCCAATAAACTGCGATGCACTTACATCCAGAATGAAGTAAATCGTTTGTTCTTTTTCCTCCCGAAAGGTTTTTACAAACGTGCCATGGCCTTTGGCCGATACATTCCAATCGATGGTGCGTATGTCATCTCCGTATTGATAGGGGCGCACGTCATCAAACTCCAGCCCGGTGCCCTTAAAGATAGAGCGGAAGTCGCCCTGCATCTGGCTGTTGATGGCCTTACGGATTTGGATTTCATACTTGCGTAGTTTNTTCAGCAGCGCTTTCACTCCGGCACGTTATTAGCAGCCCAAAAATAAGAATTATGACTAATTTCGCAGCCTGTTTCTTACAGAGCGGGCAACCAGGAAGGGTAACGGTAAAACAGGGTTGTTGGTTATTTTTAAAGTAATCCAGAATGAATCAGAAATATTATATTCTGTTTTGTATGCTTGTTGGCCTGGGGGCTTGTAAGCGCGAAACACGCCCACCGGGGTACTTTCGCCCGATGAGTTTTCCAAAGTATTGGTGGAGGTTTATCTGGCTGAAGCTCGCATCAATAGTACTGTTATGCAGCGCGATTCGGCCATAAAACTATTTATTCCTTACGAGGAAAAACTGTTTCAGCAATTGGGTTTACCCGATTCGGTGATGCGCAAAACGTATCAATACTATGTAGATAATCCTAAAATGCTCGAAAAGATTTACGACTCGGTAATTGATACGCTAAACTTGCGCGAAAAGAAAATGCGTACAAAATCGGGGAGCAAACCAACCGAAAAAGAGAACCGGATTAGCAAGCCCGAAAATAAACCATGATTTTTCCGGATGAATTTGAACGCAAATTAGGGTTCGACCAGATACGCGAACGCCTGCAGCAATATTGCCTCGGGCCATTGGGCGTTCGGTTCGTAGATGCAATGACTTTTAGCTCCGATTTCAATGTGGTGAAATCGAGGTTGGAGCAAACCGCAGAGTTCAAACAAATTTTAGAAAAGGCCGATGCATTTCCGGCTGCTAATTATTTCGATACCCATACTTACTTTCAAACTGCAGCCATCGAAGGCAGTTTTTTGGAGGAGGAGGCTTTTCACCAGATTTTACTTTCGCTGCAAACCATAGTTGCGTGTAAGAAATATTTAGTTGCCAACCGCGAAACGCTACCTCAACTTTATTTATTGGCCGAACCGGTTGCCATACCCGAAGCGCTGGTTAAAACAATCGAATCGAAGTTTGACGACCGCGGGTTGATACGCGATAACGCCAGTGCGNAGGTGGCCCAGATTCGTAAACGCCTGCGCGAAGAACAAAGTCGCGTAAAGCGATTGGCCGACCAGATTTTTAGAAAAGCAGTAGAGCAAGGTTGGGTTCCGGAAGGAGCCACCATCACCATTCGCGATGGCCGGCCGGCTATTCCTGTTCAGGCCGAACACAAAAGAAAACTACAAGGCTTTATCCTCGATGAATCGGCTACCGGCCAAACGGTTTTTATGGAACCAGCCGAAGTATTGGATGCCAACAACGAAATCCGCGATCTGCTCCATGCCGACAGGCGCGAGGTGATTCGCATTCTCAGGGAGTTAACGAGTTTACTGCGCCAACACCTCACAGCACTGCACTATGCGTATCATNTTTTGGGCGAACTTGACTTTGCCCGTGCCAAAGCAAAACTGGCAATGGATATACGGGGTGAACTGCCATACCTAAAACCATATCCGTATTTGAATTGGATTCAGGCCCGGCACCCGCTTTTGTTTTTAAGCTTTCGCGGAAAGCGTGAAGTAGTTCCGTTAACGGTTGATTTACCGGAAGAGAAACCTNTTTTATTAGTATCGGGCCCGAACGCGGGCGGCAAATCGGTTTGTTTAAAAACGGTAGGACTGATTCAATACATGGCGCAATGCGGGCTGTTGGTATCAGTGAGCGAAAAATCAACAATCGGGATTTTTCGAAAAATCTTTCTGGATATTGGCGATCAGCAGAGTATTGAAAATGATTTAAGTACGTATAGCTCGCACTTGCAAAATATGGCCTTCTTTCTACAGCACTGCAACGCGCAAACCCTGGTGTTGTTAGATGAGTTGGGTGCCGGTACTGATCCAAATTTTGGTGGAGGAATTGCCGAAGCAGTTTTAGATGGTTTGCTCAGCAAAGGTGCCTGGGGTGTAGCTACTACCCATTATTATAACCTGAAATTATTTGCCGAAAACCATCCGCGCATTCGCAATGGCGCCATGTTATTTGATACAAAACAACTGGGGCCATTGTTTCAATTGGAGATTGGTAAACCCGGTAGTTCGTTTGCGCTGGAGATTGCCCGTAAAACTGGCTTGCCGCCTGATACCATTGCACGTGCAGAAGAAATAATTGGTAAGGAACTTACCGGTTTGGAAACGTTGATGAAAACCGTAGCCGATGAAAAGGCCGATTTGGAAAAACGTAAACGGACACTTGCCCAACGTGAAAAAGAATTAAACGAAGCGGTTGAAAAGTATGAAACGCTTTCGGACGAATTGAGCGAAAAGAAANAAGTAATACTGGAGAAGGCAAAGTTGGAGGCGGCAAATCTTTTAAAGGAAACCAATCGCGAGATTGAAAAAACCATCCGGCACATTAAAGAGAACAAGGCCGAAAAGAAGGAAACCAGGAAAGTGCGCGAAGGTTTGCAGGATTTGGTGGAGAAAGTAAAACTTCCATCGCGGCAAGTTGTATCGGACGATAAAATAGAAGCAGGCGATAGCGTGCGGTTAATAGGGCAGGAGGTAAGCGGAAAAGTAATTTCGATTAAAGACGATGTAGCCGTAGTGGAGTTTGGAAGCTTGCGCAGTTCGGTTAAGCTGAAACAACTTGTGCGAAGCGATCAGGTTCCGCAGAACCCCACCACAATAAAAGCCCGTTCGCTGGGGGTGGATGTACTAAAGAAACAATCGTTGTTTGTAAACACATTAGATATTCGCGGCAAGCGGGTAGAAGAAGTAAATGCATTGCTCGATCAGTTTCTGGACGATGCTTTATTACTGGGGCAGGCCGAAGTAAAAATTTTGCACGGCAAAGGCGAAGGTGTATTGCGCAAAGTAGTACGCGATCGACTAAAGACTACAAAGGGTGTGGCTTCCTTTGCCGATGAGCATGTGGATAGAGGGNGCGATGGGATTACCATTGTAGTGCTGAAATAAAAAAGCCATGCTAAAGCATGGCTTAATGTTATTGGTTAGAAAATTTTACAGCGTAAATGTAAAAATCCAAGGACCTTGTACTTCCCTCGTGCGCGCTGGGTAACCCTCACCAGCGAAATCAAATGTTAAGGTTAGCGTAGATTCTGTAACGGTATAACTTATTGCAAGTTCATCATCAACGCTACCTTTATCGCGGATAATTTGAGTTTCTACTGCCGACCCAAATTCCCATGTGCCGCTAGCCTTCCAGGGGCTAAGTGATGGACGACCAGAGGTAGTATAGGAGAATGGTGGTGAACCTTTTGTTCCACTCAAAACCAGTTGGAAACCCGTATAATCCGCAGTTCTATCGGTTCCATCAAAAGTAACAGTACTTACTTTCCAGGTTTTAGCAAGTTTGGTAAACTGAACATCTGCTATTGGTTCGGGGTCAGTGCCCTTAGGCTTACACCCCATATAAGTGCTTAACACCACACCCACCGCCAACAAAGAAAGTACTCTTAGAATTTTCATGCTTTGGATATTAAAATCAACCTTAAACATAGTAAAAGGGTTAGTTTAAAAACGTCACTAGCGTAAAAGTGCTATTTCAGCCGTTAATCGCGCCATATTCCGGTTTGTAACCTATTTGTAAGTTAAAATATCCAGTTTGGTGGCTGCGGCCGGATACTCGTGTTCCTGGTTGCTGGCAATTAGTACCATTGTTTCGGAAGGAATTGCTGCCAATTGAAGCTGGTACCAGGCAATAGCTTTCTTATCGAGGTTAGTGGTAGGCTCGTCCAAAAANAGCACCCCTGTACGTGAGTAAAATGCCAGCCCGAGTTTTAAGCGTTGCCGCATGCCGGAAGAAAAATTGGCGATGGTCTTATCGCGTGCATGGCTTAATTCAAAAAGTTCAAGCAATTCTTGCGTGGTTTTATCAAGCCGTGGTTTNTTAAACCGAAAATGAAAGGCTACCATTTCGGTAAGCGTGAACTCATCAATTAATTCCAGATAGGGTGTTGCAATGGCTACGTGTCTGAAAACATCTTCAGCAGGAATCACCTTTTCGTTTTGTGAATAGATTACTTCACCCGCACTGGGTAGCATTTGTCCCCACAACGTTTGCAGCAGTGTGGATTTACCGGAACCATTGGGGCCGGTAATGGCGTAAAANTTTTCGGTAAATTGATAGTTGAGGTTTTTAAAAATCCACTCGCGGTTAAATCGCTTGCTCAGATTTCTTGCCTCAATCTTCATCCAATGCAGCATTGGTGGCAAACCCCTTCATTACACCGCGTTCGCTGGTGCGTATAAAGTCGATGATATAATCGCGTTCGGTACTGGGAGCAAGTTCTTTCTCCACCAACTCAAGAGCGCGGGAATTATTGAGACCCTTCAGAAAAATAATCCGATAGGCCTCCTGAATATCGTTTATGGTTTCGGTAGTAAATCCTCTTCTTTTCAGGCCAACCGTATTTACACCGGCATAGGCTAAAGGTTCGCGTGCTGCTTTGGTATAGGGAGGAACGTCTTTGCGCACCAGGGAGCCACCACCAATGTAGGCATGTGCCCCGATTTTGGAAAATTGCTGCACGGCACAGGCGCCCCCAAANATTGCATAATCGTCAATCACCACATGGCCTGCCAACTGAACCGTATTGCCCAGTATGCAGTAGTTTCCAACAATACAATCGTGGCCTATGTGGGCATAGGCCATAATGAGGCAATTGGTACCAACTACAGTTTTATATTTATCAACTGTTCCGCGGTTTATGGTTACACACTCGCGAATGGTGGTGTTATCGCCAATTTCGGTGGTAGTAATCTCTCCTTTAAACTTCAGGTCTTGTGGTTCGGCAGAAATAACAGCACCCGGAAATATTTTGCAGTTTTTNCCAATGCGGGCGCCTTCCATAATGGTTACATTCGGGCCAACCCAGGTACCATCTCCTATAACGGTANNTTTTTGTACGGTAGCGAAGGGTTCGATCACAACATTGTTGCCGATCTGCGCTTCGGGGTGAACATTGCTTAACGGATACTTACTCATGAATCTTTTCTAACAATACTGGCTGTCATGGAACCTTCGCACACTAAACTATTTCCAACATAACCACGTCCATACATTTTGGCAATCCCTCGTTTAATCGGGGCGATTAAATCACATTGAATTACCAGGGTATCTCCGGGAAGTACCATCTTGCGGAAGCGGAAATTTTCAATACCCAANAAGTAAGTCCAGTAGTTTTCAGGATCGGGTACTGTATTTAACACCAGAATACCACCGGTTTGTACCATAGCTTCCACTTGTAAAACACCGGGCATTACCGGGTTGCCGGGAAAGTGACCCTGAAAGAAAGGTTCGTTATAGGTTACGTTTTTAACACAGGCTACGGTTTCGCTGTCAAGATAAATTACTTTATCGATTAACAGGAACGGGTAGCGATGGGGCAGGGTTCCGGTAATTTTATTGATGTCCATTACCGGTGGCAGGCTTGGATTATATTTTGGCCGGCCTTTCTTGTCATCTTCCTGCATTAGCTTTTTGAGCTTGCGTGCAAAGGCTACGTTTGCTGCGTGGCCGGGNCGGGCAGCCAGAATCTGGGCTTTTAACGGGCGGCCGGCCAACGCCAGGTCACCGATTATATCCAAAAGCTTATGTCTTGCCGGTTCGTTGTTGTAGCGAAGTTCAATGTTGTTAAGAATGCCTTCTTTCTTTACTTCTACCTGAGGTTTGCCCAACATTTTGGCAATGTTTTCCAACTCGTGATTTTCAACTACACGATCTACAATTACAATGGCATTGTTCAGGTCGCCCCCACGAATCAAATTATTCTTGTACAACATCTCCAGTTCATGCAAAAAGCAGAAGGTGCGGCACGATGCAATTTCTTTTTCGAACTGACGTATGTTGGTAATAGAAGCATGCTGGCTGCCCAATACCGGTGAGTTATAGTCGATCATTACCGTTACCCGGTAGTCATCCAATGGTAAGGCTGCAATTTCCACATTGCGGGCAGTTTCGCGATAAAAGATGCTGTCTTGTACTTCGTAAAAGTCGCGCAGTGCGTTTTGTTCTTCGGTTCCGGCTTCTTTCAGAATATTTACAAACTGGATGGAACTGCCATCCATAATGGGGGCCTCGGGGCCATCTAATTGTATTAATACATTGTCAATTTCAAGGCCTACCAGGGCAGCCAGCGTATGCTCAATGGTGCTTACGCGGGCTCCACTTTGTTCAATGGTAGTTCCGCGCGATACATCCACTACCCGGTCACAATCCGCATCAATAATGGGCATGCCTGGCAAATCAATGCGCTGAAACTTAATGCCGTGATTGGGTTTTGCAGGTAAGAAAGTCATGTTGGTTTGCACACCCGTGTGCAGGCCCACCCCNGATAGGGTTACGGACTTCTTGATAGTCTGCTGCTTGTGATTTAACATCATAGCTTAAAAGTGCGCAAATTTAACGGGTTGGGTACCTATTACCAAACCAAAACCCTACTCATTGCCCGTCTGATGTGGATTCGGCTGCAGTAATAGCCGTTATTTTCTTTTCCAGATCGCGCAGCCGATCGTTTAGTTCGGGTAATCGCTTAAAAACAGCGTAAGAACGGAAATATTCCTTGATATCGATGGCTGGATAGCCAAGCAACTGTTGGCCTTCTTCTTTTACAGATTTAGAAATGCCAGCCTGGGCCCCAATTTGGGTACGATTGGCAATTACAAGATGCCCTGCAATACCTACCTGCCCGGCAATCATGTTGTTTTCGCCAACTTTGGTTGAACCGGAAATACCGGCCTGGGCCGCTATTACCGTATTTTTTCCCACCTCAACGTTGTGGGCAATTTGAATCAGGTTGTCCAGTTTTACCCCTTTGCGGATAATGGTTGAGTCGCCAAACATGGTGGCGCAATCTATAACCGTATTGGCCCCAATGGTTACGTTATCTTCAATCAGCACATTGCCCAACTGGGGTATGGTTTTGTAAGAGCCATCTTCCTGCGGGGCAAACCCAAAGCCATCGCTTCCAATTACCGTTCCGGCATGAATCACACAGTTGTTGCCAATGCGCGAGCCGGCATAAATTTTTACGTTGGGATGTAAAATGGTGTTGTTGCCAATGATGGTATTATCACCAATAAATACGTGTGGAAAAATTTTCACGTTATCGCCAATGGTTACCTGGCTTCCAATGTAAGAGAAAGCACCACGGTAAATGTTTTTNCCGAAGGTTGCTGATTCGCTTATAAAAGAGGGTTGCTCCACACCACTTTTNTGAAATGAAATGAGCTTGTGGTATTCTTCCAACAAGGCAGTAAAACTTGAGTAGGGATCATCCACCAGGATAAGGGTGGTGGTAAGTTCTTTTCGTGGTTGAAACCCNCGCTTTACAATTACCGCACTGGCCTGTGTGGAGTAAATAAAATGCTCATATTTTGGATTGGAGAGAAACGCAACCTGACCCTGTTGGGCATCCTGAATTTTCGCAAGCATAGAAATTTTTCCCGATGCATCTCCTCTCACTTCTCCGCCCAGCATGGTGGCAATTTGCGCTATGCTAAACTCCATAGGTTGATTTGATTGTAGCGAACAATTTAAGATTTTGGAAAAGTAAGCCTTTACAAAGATACGTTTTTAGGCCAGCATAAATAGTTTTTNTCAACGATTTTACTAATAGCCTTAATACTGGGCAAATCCGATGCGTGCGCAATGTCCACTACCTCGCCCCTTCGTGTAAGTATGTTAATGGACTTGCCCCCNGAAATGTAGGCTTCATTACTCACCACACCATGCGAATAAAGGTATTGAGTATCTTTNTGCAGAATACCATACACCTGGCCAATTTCCTGACGAACTTTACTCACTTCACTTTTTCGGATGGGACTGCCGGAAAGCACAATCTGAAATAATTCGCGTTGCAGCAGCCGGTTACATAAGCCCGATAGAATGGTATCGGTGTGGTTTCGCCAAAGTTTTATGGCCCCNCAGATGTCGTGATCATCTAACTGGCCAAACAAATCCAACAATTCTTTATCGTGTGTAAAGTCATCTATGCAGTAGTCCTTGTGCAGCAGCCGCGCAAGTGCTTCGCTGGCCGGCAACCGGTCGCCAGCCTGCAACAGGTATTGCGCTCTCCGGATAATATTAACCAGCATGCGTTCGCCACTTAAAGCGGTTTTGTGTAAGTAAACCTGCCAGTACATCAGCCTTCGGGCGTGCAGGAAATTTTCAATACTATAAATCCCTTTTTCCTCTACTACCAACTGATCCTGATGTACGTTTAGCATGGCCACAATACGATCCACACCTATGGTACCTTCCATTACCCCGGTAAAAAAACTATCACGGGTAAGGTAATCCAGTCTGTCAATATCCAGTTGACTGCTGATGAGTTGATGAAAAAACTTTCGCGGATAGCTGTTGCGGAAAAACTGTAAGGCCAGATCGAGCGCTCCGTTAAACCGGGTATTGAGCGCACGCATAAACAGGTACGAGATGCTTTCGTGTTTTACTTCTTTAAGCAGGGTTTCTTCCAGGGCATGCGAAAAGGGCCCGTGCCCAATATCGTGCAACAAGATAGCAATCTGGGCTGCTTCGGCTTCGGCCTCCGAAATTTCTATTCCTTTCTGTTGCAGGGTTTTTAATACGCGCCCCATCAGGTGCATGGCTCCCAATGCATGGTGAAACCGTGTATGGTGGGCACCCGGATACACCAGGTCGCTAAGCCCTAATTGCTTGATGTAGCGTAACCGCTGAAAGTAAGGATGCTGAATCAGGTCATAAATTAACTCGCCCGGTATTGATATAAAACCGTAAACGGGATCGTTGATGATTTTCTTTTATTCAAGCAGCCTCAGATTGATTTATAACGGTTAACTTAGAAGGTTTTTTACAATTCTTACTCATGCAAAGATATACCATTTTGTGGGCGGACGATGAGATTGATTTGCTCAAACCGCATATTTTGTTCCTGCAACAACGAGGGTATGATATTACCNCGGTAAACAATGGAGCAGAAGCGGTTGAACTTTGTGAAGCCCGCCACTTCGATGTGGTGTTTTTAGATGAACACATGCCGGGTGTGTCGGGCCTGGAGGCACTTACTCAAATCAAAAATAACAAGCCCAATCTGCCTGTGGTAATGATTACCAAAAACGAAGAAGAGCAGATTATGGAGGAGGCCATCGGAGCGAAAATTGACGACTACCTGATTAAACCCATAAACCCAAGCCAGATTTTATTAACCATANAAAAAATACTGGATAACAAGCGCCTGGTAATTGAAAAGACAAACCTGGGGTATCAACAAGAGTTCAGAAAAATCAGCATGGCATTTTTAGACGACCTGAATCATGCGCAGTGGGCGGATATTTATAAGAAGTTGGTGTTTTGGGAATTACAGATGGAAGAAGCCGATAACCGGGATATGGCGGAGGTGCTGGAGATGCAAAAGGTTGAAGCTAACCTGAATTTTTGTCGGTTTATAAAACGGAATTATGAAGACTGGCTTAATAACCCCAATGCCGATAAACCATTGCTCTCGCATCAACTCATGAAANAGAAAGTGTTTCCGGAATTGAAGAGCGGTACACCTTGCTTTTTTGTGTTGATTGACAACCTGCGGTGGGATCAATGGAAAATAATTGAACCCCTTTTGAACGAATATTTTAACATCGAACAGGAAGAATCGTACTATTCAATTCTCCCAACCACAACCGCCTACGCACGCAATGCTATTNTTTCAGGTATGATGCCCTCTGAGATGGCCAAGTCTCATCCGGATCTTTGGGTAGGAGAAGATGAAGATGAATCAAAAAATAATTTTGAGGATGAATTCCTGACCAAACAGATTCGTAAGAATAATCTCAACATAAAATTCTCCTACAATAAGATCAAAAAACTGGAGGAAGGTCGTGACTTGGCGGAATCAGTCAATAACTTATTTCATAACGATTTAAATGTAATCGTTTACAACTTTGTGGATATGCTTTCGCATGCACGAACCGATATGGCCATGATTCGGGAGTTGGCCNCTGATGAAGCCGCATATCGGTCTATCACAAAGTCCTGGTTTATGCACTCGCCTTTGTTTGAAATTTTGAGAAAAGTAGCTGAAAAGAAAGCGAAGGTGATTATCACTACAGACCATGGTACGGTTCGGGTAAAGCGGCCGTTTAAAATTGTGGGCGACAAAAGTGTTAATACCAATTTGCGCTACAAACAAGGTAAAAACCTGGGCTTTGAGGGCGACAAGATTTTTGAAGCACCCAAACCCGAACGTTTCTTCTTGCCTAAAACCAATGTATCAACCGCATATGTGTTTGCCACCGAAGACCAGTTCTTTGCTTACCCCAATAACTATAATTATTATGTAAATTTTTACAAAGATACGTTTCAGCATGGCGGGGTAAGCCTGGAAGAGATCATCATTCCATATATTTTGCTAACTTCGAAAAATGCCTGACGGTTGGAAAAAATGCAAGGAACCCGTATCGCTGTCAACTTTGGATGCTGTTGCTGACGAATTGCTGCGGGAGGGTAACAATCAAAAAGTTTGGCTGTTACAAGGTGATCTGGGGAGTGGTAAAACCACCTTGGTAAAAGCATTGGTAAAACAGTCAGGTATTGAAGATCAGGTTACCAGCCCCACCTTTTCTATTGTAAACGAATATGGTGCCGGCCGTAACAAAGTTTATCATTTTGATTTTTACAGACTAAAGCGCGATACGGAAGCATTAGACCTGGGATTTGATGAGTACCTGATATCGGGCAACTTGTGTTTGATTGAGTGGAGTGAAAAGGTTGCTGCCTTTTTGCCCGAGGAACGATTTGAAATTAAGATTGAAACATTGAATGAACATACCCGAACGATATACTTTCGAGAGCAACCATGAGTGAAAAGAAGAAAACCGGATTTGAGACACTCGCAAAGTCCGGAATGTATCCACAGGAAGCGTTGATGCCGGTAAAGAAATCGAGGCGCTCTTTTTTATTGGATTACCCCGCGAAATTTCGCTTCAGGAAAACCGGATTAGCTTAACGCCCGATGCCGTGGCCTTGTTGGTAAACAACGGGCACGAAGTGTGGCTGGAAACCATGGCGGGTGAAGGTTCTAAGTTTTCTGACAGGCAGTACAGCGAGGCCGGGGCCAAAATTGTGTATTCTGTTGAAGAAGTATATAAAGCAGATTTTATTTTGAAAATTGAGCCGCCCACACTGGAAGAAATGGAATATTTCAGGCCGGGACAAACATTAATCTCGGCTTTGCAAATGGGTAATCTCAAGCAGGAGTGTATTAATACACTATTGAAAAAACGAGTTACTGCATTGGCCTACGAATTTATAGAAGATAAGGTTGGAGGTATGCCGATTGTGCGCGCCATGAGTGAAATAGCGGGCAGCACCGTGATGTTAATTGCAGCCGAATATTTAAGTACGGTTAATAAAGGCAAGGGTATTATTTTAGGTGGAATTACCGGAGTTCCGCCAACAAAAGTTGTAATTATTGGAGCCGGAACAGTGGCAGAATATGCAGCAAGGGCCGCATTGAGTTTAGGAGCGGAAATACAGGTGTTCGATAATCATCTTTACAAACTAAGAAGAATTAAACATACCCTGGGTCATCAGTTTTATACATCTACCATCGATACCATTACCTTGGGCGAAACCTTAAAAGATGCAGATGTAGTGATTGGTGCATTGCGTGCCGAAAAAGGAAAAGTGCGGCATGTGGTGTCGGAAGAAATGGTGAAACGGATGAAGCCCGATTCGCTGATCATCGATCTGAGCATTGACCAGNGGNGGTGTATCGAAACATCAGAAACCACCACGCTTAACCGGCCTGTGTTCCGGAAGCATGATATCATTCACTATTGTGTGCCCAACGTGGCTTCGCGCGTGGCTACCACGGCCACCACTGCGCTGAGTAATATTTTTACGCCAACTATTTTGCGGGCAACTGAAGAAGGTGGTGTGGAAGAAATGATATTCTCGCACAAATGGTTTATGAAGGGTGTTTATACGTATAAAGGATCACTCACCAACGAATCGGTAGCACGTAAGTTTGGGATGAAGTTTAAGGATATAGAATTATTATTGGCCATCAGGGTTTAAATGTCAAATTATATATGAGAGTATTCGCAACACTTGTTCTTATTTCAACTTGTTTAACCGGTTATGCCCAGTGGGCTATTCCCNCGCAGATGCGTGCTTCGATAACGCTGGATAACCTGGCACAAAATGGACTGAATCCAACCGATTTGTTGTACGGAATACCCATGGAGCCAGGAAAAGTAGTAGGCGATACGTACATAACCAAGGTGTGGAATATCAGTACGATAATGCTTTCCGAATCTGATAAAATTATTGAAGGATACCCGGCCCGATACGATATTCAGGCAAATGCATTAGAGATAAAATCAAAAAACGGCATTAAGGTTTTGAATGCAAAGAGTATTAAGAGTCTTGTGTGGATCGATTCTTTACTTATTCCGCATTATTTCGTCAACGCAAATACGTTTCGGGAAGATGGTATAGAACAAGCAGGATTATTGGAAGTTTTGGTGGATGGGGAAATTTTGTTGCTTAATAAATTTTATATTGAAGTAGTAAAGCCAAGCTACAATATAGCCATGGGGTCTGGTAGTAAGGATACAAAGCTAATTCCACGCACAGCCACCTATAGTGCAAAAGCGGGTGAGTTAATCAGGATTAAAACAAAGAAAGATGTTTTAAAAATGAGCGGAGAATATAGCGATGCAATCAACAAATTTATAGCAACCCAGGGCCTTAAGGTAAATAAACAATATGATTTGATCGAAATTTTTGTTCACCTGAATGAACTGAAGCTAGCAGCTAAGTAAGCTTTGCTAACGCATCTTCGTACGATTTTATTTTTGCTTCTGCATCAGCTTTTTCTTGCGCTCCAATTCAATAACCTGTGGCGGTGCGCCAGCAACAAATTTTTCATTCGAAAGTTTTTATCAACACTAACCAAAAAGCCGCGTAGATAAGCAATTTCTTTTTAGTGATTCTCTCTCTTTTCAACGTCAATCTTTCCTTCCAACACCACAATGTATTCTGTGGTGCCAACAAGTAATGAAGTTCCGGTTGGTTTTTCATTTCCTGTTACCAGTGCATTCAGGTTGGCGAGCTTACTAACAATTGGCCAGAATTTTTGAATGCCTTGCTTGCTGCAAAATAACGTCAAGCTTTCTTTGGGCGACATTCCCTTCGAGTTGCGCAGGTTCCTAACTTGTGCAATTAATTCAAACGCAATGGCCGCTTCACCAATAAAAGTTTCATTAACTGTACCGGGTACTGGCCAGTTTGAAATAATAATATTTTCTTTGGGTTTACGCGGAGAAAGCTCACTCCACAACTCCTCGGTTATGAACGGCATGAAGGGGTGCAAAACTTTCAAAACGGATTCAAAGAGTGATACGGTTTTACCGAAAGTAATGGCATCAATGGGTTTGCCATATTCTGGTTTAATCATTTCCAGGTACCAGGCGCAGAAATCATCCCAGATTAATTTGTAAACTGCCTGCAGGGCATCGGACATACGGAACTTACTGAAGTGATCATTAATCTCGGTAAGCGATTGGTTGAACTTTGATTCAAACCATTCCGTGGCAATTGTACATTCCTGTGGTTGCGATAGGGTTTTGTCAACTTCCCAACCTTTTACCAGGCGAAAGGCATTCCAGATTTTGTTGGCGAAATTTCTTCCTTGCTCTACCAGTTTTTCATCATACAAAAGATCATTGCCTGCCGGAGAACTGAACAGCATACCCGTACGCACAGCATCGGCACCATAGGTGGCAATCAACGCCAGGGGATCGGGCGAGTTACCAAGCGATTTGGACATTTTACGACCCAGTTTATCGCGCACAATACCGGTTAAGTACACATGCTCGAACGGTTTTTTGTCCATGTACTCGTAGCCGGCAATAATCATCCGGGCAACCCAAAAGAATAAAATTTCGGGTGCGGTTACCAGTACGTTGGTCGGGTAGAAGAAATCAAGGTCTTTATTTTTCCCNGGAATAATTTTTCCGGAAGCACTATCAAAGTACTCGTCAGAAAAGCCACCAAAAACTTCAATCGGCCACAGCCAACTGGAAGCCCAGGTATCCAGCACATCAGCATCCTGCGTTAGTTTTGAATTTCGATTTTCGAATTTCGAATGATATAGTTTGTATGCTTCTTCTTCGTTTTCTGCTACCACAAAGTTTCCGGCATCATCATACCAGGCAGGGATGCGATGGCCCCACCACAACTGGCGCGAGATGCACCAATCGCGTACGTTTTCCATCCAATGGCGATAGGTGTTCTTATACTTAGAGGGGTGTAATTTTATTTCGTCCTCCTCAACCGCATCCAGGGCACGTCTGGATATCTCCTTCATCTTAATGAACCATTGCAAAGAGAGTTTAGGCTCAATTACCGAGTTGGTACGCTCGGACCGGCCAATGCGGGTAATAAACTCTTCTTCTTTAACTAAATGGCCAGCCTCGCGCAAATCTTTCACAATCTCTTTGCGAACCACAAACCGGTCTTTGCCTACATATTTTGGTATCTCGCTCTTTTCATTGATGGTGCCATCATCATTTATAGTATCAATGATCGGTAGGTTATGCCGTAAACCAATTTCGTAGTCATTCACATCGTGGGCCGGTGTAACCTTTAAGCAGCCGGTACCAAATGTTTTGTCAACATACGCATCGGCAATAACCGGTATTTCGCGATTAATAAATGGAACAAGTATTTTNTGTCCAATCAAATGCTGGTAACGTTCATCGGTTGGATTAACCGCAATGGCCACATCGCCCATAATGGTTTCGGGGCGTTGGGTGGCAATGGTAATCCAGCCGTCCGGAGTATCCTTTATTTTATAACGCACAGAATAAAGCACCGATTTNTCACCATCCTCTTTATAAAGAACCTCTTCGTTCGATACGGTGGTCTTCGCCTCAACATCCCAGTTAATCATGCGCTGACCGCGATAGATATAACCCTTGTTATATAAATCAACAAACACGCGTATTACGGCCTTGTAATAATCGGCATCCATGGTAAAAGCGGTTCGGTCCCAATCGCACGAAGCCCCTAACTTTTTAAGTTGTTCCAGAATAATGCCGCCATATTTTTCTTTCCACTCCCACGCATACTTCAAAAATTCATCGCGCGTAAGCTGCGATTTTTTAATACCCTTTTCGCGCAGCATCTGCACCACTTTGGCTTCGGTGGCAATGGAGGCATGATCGGTGCCAGGTACCCAGCAAGCTTCTTTGCCTTCCATGCGGGCTTTGCGGATGAGGACATCCTGAATGGTATTGTTAAGCATGTGGCCCATGTGTAAAACNCCGGTAACATTGGGTGGAGGTATCACGATGCAAAATGGCTCTTTGCCTGAGGCGGAATTGGCAGAAAAGTAACCGGCTTCCATCCAGTATTGGTACCACTTGTCTTCAACTTCGGAAGGGTTGTATTTGGTAGAGAGTGCCATAAAACGAAGAAAATGCAGATATTAAGTCGGCAAAAATAGGAAAAGACGGGCAATGTGTTGCGCTAATGGATTTCAATTAAATCCAACCTGTATGGTTTATTCGTAAGTTTATACTACGCAAACGAGTTAGAAAATGAACAACCCCGCTACGTTAGAAGATGCAAAACCCGAACAAATTGAGTGGAAACAATTGTGGAGCCTGGCCGCGCTTTATGGCTCCATTGTAATTGGCTGGATTGCCTATCATAATTATCAGCCCAAGTTGCTTACCCAATTTAACTTTACCGAATTTTCGTTTGCACTCATTCTTGCGCAAAGTATTATTCTGGTAATTACCCCGCCCATTGCGGGCCGCATTGGTGACCGGTTCCGGTTTAAATCCGGGCACCGCATTCCGATTATTTCATCGGGTATCAGTTTTGCAGCCATGATCTTTATGGCGGTAGCCTTTACGCTGCTCGGCAATCCCGGAGAAATTTTTAAGTGGGTTTTACCTGTTTTGATTGTGTTGTGGCTTATTTCGATGAGCATATTCACCAGCCCGGCCCTTTCCACCCTCGAACTTTTTACGCCTATCGATAAACTGCCGCGGGCCATGGCCATTCTTACCATTGTGGCGAACCTGATTTATTCGTTAGAGCCGGTTATTGTTGATTTGATTGATTACCTCGGTGCGCCAATCACTTTTATATGCGGTGGGGTAGTGGTATTTGTATCGGGCTATGCGTTAAAGAAAAACTCATTGAGTTTGTTCAATAGCCAAAGTCAGCGGCCTCGTGCAGAAATCCGGTTTGATACACAGCGATCAAATTACCTTTATATTNTTNTTATGGGTGCGGCACTTGGGTTAACTACAACGTTGCTGTTTAACTATTTTCCTGATTTACTTCAGGCTAACCTGGGGCATATCATTTCCTGGGAAGGAAAATGGTTGCTGGTGGGTATATTGGTTGTTACAGCCGTGCTTTCACTACCGGCCAGCGATTTCATAAATAGGATTGGTGTTAATAAATCGTTCTGGTGGAGTTTTCTGATTAATTCGCTTACGCTGATTGGATTGTTTGGTATTAGTTCGGGTTGGGTTACCCTACTCCTGCTTTTGATTTATACGATTTCGTTTACGTTGCTTTCGATAAGCTCACTGCCATTGGCTATCGAAAAGGCAAACTACTATGAGAAAGTTNTTTGTGTGGGCATTTTCTTCAGCGGGGTGGCATTGCCCGATGGCATGGTTGAAATTATACAGGCTATGAATGGTTAACGATGGGTAGCCATCCGGATGCGCCAATTGGATGGGTACAAATTATTGGTGCGATTTCCCAGGTGATTTACCCAACCCAGGTTGAGGTTGTGATACTGAACAAGCCCAAATCCTTTTGAGTTGAATCAAAAAATTGGGGATCCTTTCGCAGGTATGCAATAGCGTCTTCTTTCCTTAAATCCGTTATCTGAAAAAATCAGATTGAATCGTGTTGGATAGCGCAAAGGCATGCGCAGGTATAAGTTTATCGTGTTTTATTTCAGCTACGGCTGTTCCTTTTCCAATCGGATAAAGCAGGGTGCTGATCCACTCCACCTCACTGAGTAATAAATCCGGAATTTGCAGAATCAGATCATCTTGTTGTACCCACCGAAACCGATCTGGTTCTTTCGTCCATGGTTTTATGCGGTCTATAACTTTGGTTGTTGGGGTGTTAAACCTTGCGCCAGGTTTTATCCTTACCCCATCGGTGGTTTCTTTTTTATAAATGCTGAAATAAAAAACCTTCGCCTTGTACACGATGCGGATAAAAACGATAGCCGACAGACGGACCGAACGAAATGGTTTCGATATTCCAGGCTTCCGGCTGTTGTATCGAAACAAATTCAACAGCGTGTTCCTTGGCCCAGCTACTCAGGTTTTCTTCATTCTCAAGGCTATTGTAGGTACATGTGCTATAGACCAGCAAACCATTTTGTTTTAAGGCAGGCCACACATCGTTCAGTATTCTTCGTTGGCGCAAACTGCAAAGCATTACATTTTCTTCCGACCATTCGGTTCGGGCATCCGGATCCTTCCGGAATAGACCTTCTCCGGAACACGGAGCATCCACCAGAATAATATCAAAGTAGCCTTTAAGTTTTTGAAAAGCGGATGGGTCGGAATTAGTAACAACAACATTGGGGTACCCNCACTTCTGAATATTCTCCCATAAAATTTGTGTGCGGGAGCGAATAACTTCATTACTTATCAATAACGAATCAGGCGAAAGCAGACTGAGCAGGTGGGTGGATTTGCCACCGGGNGCCGCACATAAATCCAACACACGCAAGGGCTGTGTTAAATCTGTTGTTTGCTTTAGTACCTGCTCCAGAAAAGAGAGGCTGGCCTCCTGCACATAATACGCACCTGCATGGAAGTGCGGATCGAGTGTAAATACCGGTCGCTCATTCAGATAAAATCCGTAATCGCTCCAGGGCACACGCGGTAAATCGACTTTATATTTTACAGGGTTAATTCGAATAGAGACGGGGGCTGGTTGCTGATGCGATTGCACAAACTGATCCCAATTCTTTTCCATACTGTTTTTCATTCGGGTTTCGAATGCCAGCGGAAATGAAAAAGCAGGAAAGGAAGTATTCACAGGATTTACAATGAGTTCAAGTAAAGTAAAAATTTTAAATTAATTTCGACTTTGCGAACATAATCCAAACTATGTCAATAGCCGCCAATAATCCTCAATTAGTGAGCTGGGTAGAAGTTCCGCCGNGGTCTGACTTCCCGATTCAGAATTTACCGTTCGGGATTTTCAAAACCCGCTACCTGGGTGCGGTGGCTGGTGTTGCTATTGGCAACCACGTACTCGATCTGGTTTACCTTCATGAAAATGGTNTTTTAGATGGATTGGGATTGCCTGCCGGTATTTTTAATCAAAGATACCTGAACAATTTTATTGCATTGGGAAGAAAGACTACCCGTGCTGTTCGTAACCGTATTTCTGAATTACTTAACAAAGAGGTGGCGGAGTTACAACGAAATATTGCCGCGCGTGAGCTGGCCCTGATACCCATGCATGAAGTACAAATGTTATTGCCGGTTCAGATTTCGAACTACACTGATTTTTATAGCAGCGAAGAGCACGCCACCAACGTAGGCAGTATGTTTCGCGATCCAAAAAATGCATTATTACCTAACTGGAAACATTTACCGGTAGGGTACCATGGGCGCGCATCTTCTATTGTAGTGTCGGGAACAAACCTGCATCGCCCGAAGGGACAGATTAAGCTGCCGGATTCAGAAATGCCGGTATTTTGTCCCACACAAAAATTGGATTTTGAACTGGAGCTTGCTTTTATTACCGGTAAAAGTAATCCATTGGGTACACCCGTTACCACCACCGAAGCGGAAGACTTTATTTTTGGATTTACTTTATTTAATGACTGGAGTGCCCGCGATATTCAACAGTGGGAGTATGTTCCACTTGGCCCATTCTTAGGAAAGAATTTTGGTTCCACCATTTCCNCGTGGATTGTAACGCTGGATGCATTGGAACCATTTCGTGTTCGAGGCNCGGAACAATTTCCCCATGTGTTGCCTTACCTGGCTTTTGAAGGAGATAAAAGTTTTGATATCAACCTGGAAGTATTGATTGAACCATCAGAAGGCGAAGCCACTACTGTTTGCCGCACGAATGCAAAATATTTGTACTGGAATGTAAATCAGCAATTGGCGCACCATACCATAAATGGCTGCAATATTCAGGTGGGCGATTTATATGCTTCAGGAACTATCAGCGGCCCATCGCCCGGTTCCTTTGGGTCGTTGCTGGAATTAGGCTGGAATGGACAGCGGCCGTTGCAACTGGCAAACGGGCAATACCGTAAATTTCTGGAAGATGGCGATACAGTTATAATGAAAGGGTATGCTGAACGAAATGGAATTCGCGTTGGCTTTGGAACTTGTGCGGGTAAAATACTTCCGGCTTTATGAAGCGCGTTTGGTGGTTGTTACTGGTTGTGCTTACCCTGGCAGATGCGTGGCTGATTGCAAATCCTAACTTGTTGGGTAAACTGGGCTTTATCATCTTCAAGTATCATTATTTACGAACTTTTCCACGGGCTTTGCTTACGGTTGTGTTGGCTGTGGGTATTGTTTTTCTGATAGTAGAATTATTGATTTGGTTAAACCAACGCCAGGTGTTTTCGCGCAAAGCGGTCGCAGGCATGCTCATCACAATTTTGGCGCTGTTAATAGTTGTATTGATAAAAACGGCACTTGATTTTCAAAGCTGGGCATATGATCATACTGGACATAAACTTAAATATGGTGCCTACCTGTTGCCCTTAATCTTAATTTTGATTGTCGGCATAGGATTAATTCGGGTATTGCGGCATAAACCAAAGTTTTCTGAATCGCAACGAAATGAGAACCTGTTATGATTATTCATCCAACCGATTTACCTGTTCCTAAACTTCAGACTTATTTACAAAGTGCGGTTGCTCCGCGTCCTATTGCCTTTGTAAGTTCAGTAGATGCGCAGGGTAACGTAAACCTGAGTCCGTTCAGTNTTTTCAATATGTTCAGCATGAACCCGCCCATCCTGGTGTTTTCACCTTCCCGAAGAGTGCGCGACAACACGACTAAGCATACGCTGCAGAATGTGCTGGAAGTACCTGAAGTTACCATTAATATTGTTTCGTATTCTATTGTGGAACAAGTTTCTCTTGCANGTTGTGAATATGCAAAAGGGGTAAATGAATTTACCAAAGCAGGATTTACTGCCAAGCCATCGCAANAAGTAAGGCCTCCTTATGTGGCCGAGTCGCCCGTATCTTTTGAGTGTAAAGTGAATCAGGTATTGCCATTGGGCGAAGCGGGTGGGGCTGGTAACCTCGTAATTTGCGAAGTGCTACTGATGCATATTCAAGATTTGGTATTGGATGAAAACGAAATGATAGATCCGTACAAATTGGATGCGGTTACCCGAATGGGTGGCGCCTGGTATTGCCGGGCAAACGGAAGCAATTTGTTTAAACTTCCGCAGCCGGCTACAAAATTAGGTATCGGGTTTGATCAGTTGCCCACAGAGATCAGGCATAGCAAACTGTTAACCGGAAGGGAATTAGCCATACTGGCTGGTGTTGAAAAAATTCCCTTGGCACCGGAAGCTAAGTTTACTGCCGATGAATCGGCACATGGGGCTGCCCAAGCGTACTTGGCCCAGGGCAAAGTGGACGAAGCATGGAGGGCTTTAGCGATTTGAGAATAAAGGATAAAATAGTAAAAGCCATGCTTGTGGTTATGAGCCTGAGTTGGGCTTGTAAATCACCGCAACCTGTTGCCTACCAATATCAGCGGCCCGAAGGTAATTCGACAAGGCTATCTGAAATTGTATTTCTCACGTTCCGGATATATGAAGACAGCACCGCTTCATCTTCCGTTGAGTTGCTTGAAAAGCAAATTGTGGGAGGTAAGATAAAGATGGAGGAAGGTGATTTTCAAGAAAAAACAGAATTGTAGTAAAGCAGTTTGATATACAAAAGATTGAGGTAAGCGCTGTGGCAATCGATCATCCGCTGTTTAAACAGGTTGAAGTTACCGACAACACGGGGTCGTATGAAACAAAATATCTGCAACTTGCCGATACTGAATTTTTGTAAGGCTTACCCTTCTGCCGCAAACAGTATTTATTCGGGTTGATGACGTGCGGGAAGAAAAAGAGATAAAATCCACCTGGTTTACAATAAGATGATTTGCAAATGAAAAGAGCGCTTTTAATGGTAGGTATCTGTTTGGGAGTATGGCAAAGTACGGCCCAGGTTTTTCCGGTCGATACACTTATGAAAAACGGCCCGATAGAGAGCCGCATCAATCTGGTATTTCTAAGCGATGGATACCAGGCCCATGAAATAGAAACATACCTGGCCGATGCAAACGGGTTGCTAACCAGTATGTTCAGTCAAGTGCCATTTAAACATTATAAAAACTATTTTAATGCTTTTGCGGTAAAAGTCCCATCAGTTGCTTCCGGAGCAAGCCACCCGCGAACCAGCCCGGATAATGATTGTGCACCTGTGCCGGCATTAACTGTTGATAACTACTTTGGAAGTTCGTTTGACCGGTATAATATTCACCGCCTGTTATCTCCCTCAAAACTCCCGACTGTGGTATCCGTTCTGGCCAGCAGTTTTCCGTTGTATGATCAAGCCTTTATTGTAGTTAACTCGCCCTATTATGGTGGCTCCGGAGGAGATTTTGCCACTTCATCTACACACGTAAGTGCACACCATGTTAGTATTCATGAGATCGGGCATTCTTTTGCACGGCTGGCCGATGAGTACTGGGCAGGACAGAGCTATGCAGCCGAAAAGCCAAATCTTACCCAGCAAAGCAATGCTTCATTGGTGAAATGGGCCAACTGGGTGGGCACAAACAATGTGNGGGTCTATCCGCATGCGGAGTCGCCTACGTGGTATCGTCCGCATCAAAATTGTAAAATGCGATTGCTGAATGCTCCGTTTTGCAATGTTTGTAATGAAACATTTGTTGAGCGTATTCATGCACTGGTTAACCCGATAGAATCATATACGCCCATACTACTCACGAATGAACTGGGAGAAGAGGCTATTGAATTTTCGCTTTCACTGATAAGCCCGGAACCCAATACGCTGTCCGTTTCCTGGAAAAATAACAACGTATCATTTGCATCTAATGTAGAGTCGGTTGTCTTACAGCCCTCTGCTTTTACTGCAGACCTCACTAAAATTACAGCCACTGTTACAGACAACACCACGCTAAGCAGAAGCAATACCCATACTACAAGCCATGTTTACGTAGTAGAATGGACCATAACCAAGAATGATCCGGTAACCGGTGTTAATGTAAAATCTGAAATGCACGAATACCAGGTAACAGTTTATCCTAATCCGGTGGCAGATGATTTTAATTTTTCGTATGTCTTACCGCAACCAGCCCGGGTAAACATAACGGTGTTTGACATGCAGGGGAAACGGGTTAAATCACTTGTCAGTCAATACCAGAACAATGGCGAGCATGCTTTCCGGTTTAAGGCTGCCGATGTTTTTGGTTCTTCCGGAGAATATATCCTCAAATTTTCGTTTGATGATATGATAATCTCACGAAAGGTGGTGCGATAAAAGAATCAGCTTCTTACCAGTAAATTTTAGCTTCTGTACATCACCGCCTTTACGGCTTTAACCGTGCGCTCCACGTTAGGCAGAATAGCTTGTATGAGGGTAGGCGCATAAGGCAGCGGCACATCTAAACTATTGATGCGGTGAATAGGTGCATCCAGGTAGTCGAATGCATGCTTTTGTACGTGGTACGATATTTCTGTTGAAATAGATGACAAAGGCCAGGCTTCTTCTACAATTACCAGGCGGTTGGTTTTCTTTACAGATTCTACTATGGTAGCATAATCAATCGGACGCACGGAGCGCAAGTCAATTACTTCAGCAGATATCCCTTCTTTTTCCAGTTCTTGTGCAGCAGCCAAAGCCACTTTCATAATTTTACCAAACGAAACGATGGTAACATCGGTGCCGCTTCGTTTTACATCGGCCACACCGATCGGAATCAGGTATTCTTCGGCCGGAACTTCACCCTTGTCGCCATACATCAATTCCGATTCCATAAAAATAACCGGATCGTTATCGCGAATGGAAGTTTTGAGTAGGCCTTTGGCATCGTAGGGGTTGGATGGTACAACCACTTTTAAGCCGGGAGTATTGGCAAACCAGTTTTCGAAATTCTGTGAGTGTTGCGCACCCAGTTGGCCGGCATTTCCGGTTGGGCCACGAAATACGATTGGACAGTGGTACTGCCCGCCTGACATGGATAAAGTTTTGGCAGCTGAGTTTATAACCTGATCGATGGCAACCAACGAAAAGTTAAAGGTCATAAATTCAATGATCGGGCGTAAGCCATTCATGGCTGCGCCTACGCCAATACCCGCAAAGCCTAATTCTGAAATAGGGGTGTCAATAACACGGTCTGGCCCGAATTCGTCCAGCATTCCCTGGCTCACTTTGTAAGCACCATTGTATTCGGCAACTTCTTCACCCATTAAAAANATGCTGCCATCGCGTCTCATTTCTTCGCTCATGGCTTCGCGTAGCGCTTCTCTGAATTGAATTTCTCTCATAGCTGCCGTTAGTTTGGAAAGCCCGTAAAAATAGGGAGGTAAAATCTCAGTTAAAACGAATAGTGTGTTTTTTAGCGTTTTTTAAAGTAATGCAATAAAAAGCCCCGGTCCACCGGGCTTTTTATTTACAGGTAATCTTATAATTACTTCAGTGCGTTGCGGAATGCTTCAGTGGTTGCAAACTTTGCAAACTCAAGGTCAGCAAGCGCTTTGTCCTTCAATGATGAGTCGATGCGAACGGCACTAATCAGGTTACTTACAACGCCATCGCCATTACCTGAACGTGCCGCAGCCACGGCAGCTCCATAATATCCGATAGCCAGGTTGCTGTTTTTACGGGTTGACTCAGCAATNGACGAAGCAGCGTTGCTGAAGTCTTTGTTCAATAACTGGGCTAATCCTTTGTTGAATAAGTTTACATCGGTATCCACAGCCGATGAAGTAGAGCTTACAGCTGCACTGTAATTGGCCATGTAGATTTCAGAAGCACCTTTAACACCGTTTACACCACGGGTTACATCATTGCTTGCACCCCGCAGGGCTTTTGTAGCATGGCTGTAAGCCTTGTAAGGGTTTCCTTTCCACAAAGAAATAGTAGCCAGGTTGGCGTGTACTTCCGGAGCTTCGTTCAGTTTGGCTGCAAGTTCAACCTGAGCAGCGGCTTTGTCAACCAGGCTGGTTGCATTGGCGGAGTTTGACATGGCTAACTGCAGGTAAGCAGCAGCTAAATTGTTGTGTGCATTCCAGTTACTTCCTTTNTTAGTTGCAGCTTCATAGATAGCCGCTTTCTCTTCTACAGAAGGAGTAAGGGTAGCTGAATACATTAATTCTTCGAAAGAAAGGGTATCGGCTGAAGCCTGGCCTGACGTGATTTGCTTAGCCAGTACTGAAATTTCAGCATCTGTCTTCTTATCTTTTACAGTAAGAATTTCAGTTTTTGCAGTACGCAAACCAGGGTAAACATCTCTGAAAACTTTGTTATAGGTCTTCAGTTTTTTCATGGCTTTTTCCTGATCTTCAAAAGAACCACCACCGTTAATGATGTTCAGGTACTCTGATTTTTCGTCAGAGGTGATTTTATCGTACGCAGCAAGGGCATTTTTGAAGTCTGACCAATCGTCAACAATTGGCTTTAAAATGAATTTAATTGAATCTGCTGCGCCTTTGTAATCGTACTTTTTCATTTGGGCACGATAGAATTTTTCAATTGCCTTGGCACGTTCTTCTGAAAGTTTGCTGTTGATGCGCTCGGCACCTTCCGGTGAGTGGGTACCGGTGATAGTAACGGTACGGGTTACGTTNTTAGAAGCGATAAAGGCATCTAATTGCTTTCCTTTGTCAGCTTTAATTTCAGAAGTACGAAGTACCGAACGGCCTCTTTCGAAAATGAAATCGGGAATTACAACCGGGATAAGTTCTTCCTGATTATTGTAACCATGATCTGCGTAGGCAGCATAATATGAATTTTGAACTAATTTCGATGTGGTTATAATACCTGTAGCTAAGGTAAGACGAGGGGTAGTTTTTGACTTGGTACCTTTGGAAGCTACGCCTTGCACTTCCACAGTGCCTATTTTATACTCATCCTTATAAGGGAAAACCTGATTTTTAGAGACTTTCACCTCTTCGGTTGCGCTATTCGGGAAGTCAGCTGCGCTATACTCGGCAGGGGAGAGGGCTAATTCGTTTTCGCCATACTTATAGAAAGTATTCAGCGTGTAAACTGTTCCTTTNTTCAACATTTTAACCGGAAGATTACCGGTCATGTCAAATACCACCGTGTCTTTGTGAACTTCAAGCGGGTTGGGAGTTATTTCCAACTTTTGCTCTTTGGCAGCTTTGATCATTTGAGGGAGGGTACATCCTGTAAAGGTCATAGCCCCAATGATCACGAATGCGTAAAATAATTTTCTCATGATTTTAAATTATAGGTTACCAGTAAATGAGGGGCAAAGTTAACCCAAACCCCTGTTTTTGTGCAATAATAGCTAAAAAATATCAAGCTTATCCCTTATTTACAGCGCCTTATCGGCTTATATTTGCAAGGTGAATAATTAGTCGGTAAATCGGCTTTTACTCAGGTAAACGGATGTAAAAACCCTTTTTCTGCAATATTCGTATGGTGGGATTGATCAGAGAGATTCAACAATTTTTTGAGAAGCAGGCATTTGGTGTGTGCGCGGCTCTTGGGGAAAAGATGGGAATAGCCACTTCTTCCATCCGGCTTNTTNTTATTTATGCCTCTTTTCTCACGTTTGGTTCGCCCCTGATCGTGTATCTTTCAATAGCATTTATTATGAATATGCGCAGGCATTTGCGCAGGCGAAGTACAATCTGGGATTACTAATCTACCCGGAAATCTGAAAANTGGCGCTTACCGGCCAGATATCCGGCCAACAACAATCCNCGGTAGATAGTCTTGATTTTTCCTTTATATGACAGTGCTTTGTCCCGTTTCTGGTAATCGTGTCTGAGGTTAAAAATAAAATTAGCATGGGCCCGGAGTACTGCACCCGCATCGGCAGGTAAGCCTTTTAATAAAAAGCGGAAGGCAGCCAGCCAATCCAATACCAGGCGAACCGGAATTTTCCACACGAGTTGGGTTGTTGGTAAATTCTTAATTAATAGACTAAGGCCATTTCTAAAATTAAAATAAGTTTTGCGAGGGTTTGATTTGGCTAAGGTGCCCCCGCCAACATGAAANACGTGCGCCTTACTGGTGTAAAANATTTTCATTCCTGTGCGCTGAATGCGCCAGCATAAATCAATCTCTTCCATGTGGGCAAAGAAGTCCTCGTCAAAACCATGGTGTTGATGAAAAACTTCTGACCGGATAAACAGGCAGGCACCCGTGGCCCAAAANATGGGCCGGGTATCGTTGTACTGGTCGTGATCTTTNTCAAGTGTATTGAAAATGCGACCGCGGCAAAACGGATATCCGAATGTGTCGATAAAGCCGCCTGCTGCCCCGGCATATTCAAACTCATCTTTNTTATGATAGGATAATATTTTGGGTTGTGCAGCGGCACANCTCGCATCTTGTTTGAAGAGTTCAATCACCGGGTCAATCCAACCAGGTGTTACTTCCACATCGGAATTAAGAAGCACATAGTACCGGGCCTTTACCTGATTTAATGCAGCATTGTAGCCNCCACAATAACCCCGATTGGTTTCCAGTTGTATGATCTCAACCTGGCTATGGAAATTTTCTTTCAGGAAGTTTATGGAATCATCGGTGGAGGCATTATCGGCCACAATAATTTTGGCGGTTCCGCTATGGGCAATTACCCCNGGCAAAAATTGTTGCAGGAATTTTTTTCCGTTGTAGTTCAGAATAACAACGGCTGTTTCAATCATCCCATCAGGTTGCTTAAATCCATACCCGGAATATTGGGCAATAAACCTTCGGTGGCACGCTTCAGTTCTTCTTTAGCCAGTATCTCAGCTTCGTCTGATGCTTTGTTTACTGCCGCTACCACCAGGTCCTGAATCAATACCTTATCTTCGGCCTTAAGAATAGCCGGGTCAATGTCTATTGCGATTAATTGCTTTTTACCATTAACCGTTGCATTTACCATTCCACCGCCTGCCTCGCCTGTGGCTTTTACCTTCACAAGATTTTCTTGTGCCTCCTTTATTTTGGCCTGCACTTCTTTCATGCGGCCCATCATTTTCATCATGTCAAACATGCTGCTGAAACGTTAGGTATATTTTAGACAAAGATAAACGAATCAGGGCTTAGTTCTTTTTTGAGGATAACCACGGCTCCCTCGCGTTTAAACGTGCGCCCGGCAAAGTCCAGAATTTCGGCATTCCACACATAGGTACCTTCGGGTAAGGCGCGCCCGTTATTTGTGCCATTCCAGGGTTCGTTTTGCTTGTTGTAATAAACCATGGTTCCCCACCGGTCAAACACCTTCAACTCTAATCGGGTTATATAATGCCCCCGCACGGTAAAGGTTTCATTTTCTGTTGGACCAATGCCATCGGGTGTAAAGGCGGTGGGGTGGAAGAGGTTCACTTCGCGCGTTACTACTAACCGGTTAGATACGGAGTTGGGTAATCCCACCTGTACAGGATGGGCAGTTACCACGTATTGTAATACCTGGTTTACCTCATCGGGCTGATCATCTACCCACACGGTATCCGTGCCCAGGTTAAGGGTGGCCATTAAACCACCACTCTTATCAAACTTTTGAAGTTGGTAATTAACAACGCCACTTTGCCATCCTTTAAATCCATTCCATCGAACGGTAATCACATTTTCAGCATCCACGGTAGCAGATAAACGAATAGGACAAACTAATATACCCTGATTGCTCACGTTATCACATAAGTCGGTATAATTGATGCGGTAGCAGTTTCCAGACTCAGTAGTATAATCAGGATCGGCAAAATTGCGCACCGGTGTTTGTGCAATTGCCGAAAATCCTGCTCCNGGTTGCCCCCGTAAAACAGAATATTGCGCAACGGAAAATCCGGGGTCTTGTTGCCAGCTTAACTGCACTCCGGGCGAACCTACCTGGGCACTTACATTGGTTACGGCAGCGGGAGTAACCGTGGTAAATGCATCACCACATTTCTCGAGCGAAATACTACGACCACCGCCCGCGTAATGATTAATTACCTGGTAACAATAATTGGTTTTACACACTACATCTACATCGTTCACCTGATTGGGTGAACCGGGTATTATGGTATAAGAGGTATTGTTCCGCATGATTTCTGTGCTCACAACAGCAACCGAAGCCGTAGCCCACATTAACCGGTTGTTTCCATTTTCAATGGCAAGATCAAAATTATGACTGCATACCGGTGCGGAGTACGTGTTGGTATTGGTGCATGGATCGAACGCGCTTAACCGGAAACAATAAAAGTTATTTTCGGTTTGCAGGTTAGGAACCGTTACGGTGTTAACTCCATACAACGTTTGAAACTGCTGAAACACGGTGCCGCTGTTTATCCCGATTTCCAGTTTGTACTGAATGTTGGCTTGCGGGGTAAAATCCAGTTGAAGCGAGGTGTTATTAAGAACAGTGAGCGTATTTATTTGCGGAACTGGTAAAACCGGTAATGCAGTAAAGGACTGAACTTGTGCAGCACAGTTGTTTGCCGAGTTGACATCGCGCCCTCTTACACTGATGTTGTAGGTACCCGCACCNCCATAATTATGTGATGCCGTTTGGTTGTTGCTGTTGGGGATAGCGGTTTCAACAGTTCCGTCATTATTGAAGTCAATAAAATATTGATCGTAGGTTTTATCTGTAATCTTAATGGAAGTTTGGAAACCGGAGCAGGTATAAACTTCAAATGCAGGTTGTATGTTCGGATCTACTGTAATTTGAATATCATCGGCTCCAATGTTTTGGTACAAAACTGAAAGTGTATAGGTGCCGGGTTGTGTATAGGTAATGGTAAATTGATTTTGTTGTGCAGCGGAACCATCGCCAGAAGTCATGAGGCATGGAAACCCTGCCGTGCATTGGCCGGTGGTTATCAGGTTGGCATCTAATATGGTAACCGTTAGCGGAGCGCACCCTTTAATTTCATCTACACTAAACCGGCCCAGCCTGCTGAGGTATTGTGCGTGTGCACCAACTGCAGTAAACAAAAAGACCAATCCGATAAGTGATACTTTTTCACAGGTAGTTATACAGGAAATTTTAGTGAATAGGTTTTTAAAAANTTTTCGGCTGCCACCATGTCTTTGTGCAACTCCCGATCTGTTTCTATAAACGGAACAACCTGCCTGAAAGTATCTACCAGGCTTTCCAGTTTGTCCGATGACCTGAGCGGGCGCCTGAAATGCAGTGCTTGTGCTGCGGTAATCAATTCGATTGCTAAAATGGAGTATAAATTATTCACAATTCGGTACACTTTNGTGGCTGCATTGGCCCCCATGCTTACATGGTCTTCCTGCCCGTTGCTCGAAACAATTGAATCGACCGAGGCCGGAGTACTGAGTTGTTTGTTCTGGCTAACCAGCGATGCGGCTGTATATTGTGGTATCATCAGGCCTGAGTTAATACCNGGATCAGCCACCAGGTAATTCGGTAAATCGCGCGCACCCGAAATTAGCTGATACGTTCTCCGTTCGGAAATATTGCCCAATTCAGCCAAGGCAATGGCCAANAANTCCAATGGCAATGCCAACGGTTGCCCATGAAAATTGCCAGCCGAAATAATTTTATCCGCCTCGGCAAAAATGTTGGGGTTATCGCTTACTGAATTAATTTCAGTTAAAAAGCTTTGCGTTACAAACTGAATTGCATCGTAGCTCGCACCATGTACCTGCGGAATGCAACGAAAGGAATAAGGATCCTGCACATGTTTNTTAGATTGTACGGCAATCGTACTTCCTTTTAAAATTTCCTTTACGGATTTGGCCACGAACAGTTGACCTTTATGCGGCCGAATTTTATGCACGGCTTCATCGAACGGTTCCAGCCGGCCATCAAAGGCATCTAATGAAAGTGCGCCAATCAGATTGGCCAGTTTTAGTAACCGGTGTGCATGCAGCAAACTCCACGTGCCGTAGGCACTCATAAACTGTGTGCCGTTCAATAAGGCTAACCCTTCTTTGGCTTTGAAATGGATTTTCTCCCAACCTAATTTTTTCAAAAGGGCTTCACCCGAATAAACTTCACCTTTAAGATACGCTTCACCGCATCCAATCAGCGTAAGGGAGAGATGGGCCAATGGAGCCAGATCGCCCGATGCCCCGAGCGAACCCATTTCATACACGCGCGGCAGTACACCCTGGTTAAACATTTCGATCAACCGGTTTACTGTTTCGGGTTGCACACCAGAGTAGCCGTACGACAAGGATTGAATTTTAAGAAAGAGCATCAGCAACACAATCTCCTGGGGTACTTCCGGGCCGGTGCCGCAGGCGTGCGACTTCACTAAATTCTCCTGCAGTTTTTCAAGTTGCTCTTTCGGAATGTTTTTGTTGTATAACGAACCAAACCCCGTGTTGATACCATAAATAGCTGTGGAGGACGAAGCTAATTTCTGATCGAGGTACGCGCGGCATTTTACAATCTGCTTACGCGATTCTTCTGAAAGCGCCAGGTTCATTCCGCCATGCAAAACCAGATTGAGGTCGTGCAGGGTGAGGGGTGCGTTGGATATGGTGTGTAGGGTCTTCATTTGCTATAGTTGACAGTTGACAATGAAACAATTGTCAATTGAATTCATAGTTATTTTATAAAGTCAATAGTTTTTTCCACACGCACCTTCTGCTGCTCACCGGTTTTCATATTCTTTAAGGTAAGGACTCCGCTTTTTACTTCTTCCGAACCGATAACAATTACATACGGAATCAGTTTTNTTGTTGGCGTAGTCTAATTGCTTCTGAATTTTAACAGCATCCGGATAGATTTCGGAGGCAATGCCCTGGGCGCGAAGTTGCTGCAATACATGCAATCCGTATTTNTTACTATCCGCATCGAAGTGCGCAATTAGGACCTTGCTTGAAACCTGTGCTTCCTGCGGAAAGAGGTTCAGTTCTACCATGACATCGTACAACCGGTCAACACCAAATGAAAACCCAACACCCGATTTTTTATCGTTTGGATCAAACACTCCGGTAAGATTATCGTACCGGCCGCCACCGCTTACGCTGCCAATGGCAACGTTATTGATCTTCACTTCAAAGATACAGCCCGTGTAATAACTTAACCCGCGGGCCAGGGCAATGTCGAACTCAACGTGTTCTTCTGTAGCGTTAAAGTCTTTCAGTAATTGAAGCACTTGTGTTAAATCACTAATACCCTTTTTGCCCGCTTCGCTGTTGGCGAATTTNTTGGTGATGAATTCAATCTTTTCAACCGTGGTACCTTTGAAGTTCAGTATTTCAAATACTTCAGTAAGATTTGCATCGGCAAACCCGCGATTGCGCAATTCTTCTTTTACTTTTTCCTCACCGATTTTATCGAGTTTATCAATGGCTACAAACAAAGAAGTTTCGTTTCCGCCTTGGCAGATTTCGGCCAGGCCTGAAAGAATAGCGCGGTGATTGATTTTAATAGTGTAATCCTGAATGCCTAATCCTTTAAATACTTCTTTGATCATTAAAATGATTTCCGCTTCGCAGATCAAAGAATCGGTACCCACTACATCGGCATCGCATTGGTAGAATTCTCGGTAACGCCCTTTCTGCGGCCTGTCGGCCCGCCATACGGGTTGTATCTGGTAGCGTTTAAACGGAAATGTAATTTCGTGCCGGTTCATCACCACATAGCGTGCAAAGGGCACGGTGAGATCGTAGCGAAGACCTTTTTCGGAGATATCGCCCGTTACCAGTTTCCAGTTTCCCGTTTCCAGGTTAGTTTTATCAGCATCTTTAAGGAAATCGCCAGAGTTGAGAATTTTGAACAGCAACTGATCGCCTTCTTCCCCATACTTCCCCGTAAGGGTACTCAAATTTTCCATGGCTGGAGTTTCGAGCGGCTGGAAGCCGTATTTCTGAAAAACGGATCGGATATTATTAAAAATAAACTGTCGTTTGGCCATTTGGGTGGGGCCAAAGTCGCGGGTGCCTTTTGGTAAAGTTGGTTTTTCCATAATAAAACGAGGCAATTTAAGCACTATGCCACAGATAAACAGGGTGTGTTGGTTTTGAGCTTGAATTGAAATAATCTGCAAATCTGTGTCGATAAATTGCAAAACCTGTTTATTTTTGCGCCCTATTTAAAATCAAAGGAGTCATGTCAGTTACCCGTTTAAAGAGAAAGAACCGTAAGGATAAGGCCAAGGCAGCCCGCAGAAGAACCGATTTGAAGAACCAAAACTTCAAGCCAGTTGCTAAAGCGATAGATATTGAGAAAATCAAAGAAGAATTTAAGGCTAAGAAGGCCAAGTAATTTTTCGGATAGGTTATAGATTAAGCCAACGGACAATGTCTGTTGGCTTTTGTTTTTCAGGGCTTTGTGGCTGTCAGGCTTTAATTAAGTAAGCATTCCCCGTTTCCCCAATTCAATTACTTCCAGTTTACTGATAATTTTAACATTGATTTCGAACCGGATAATGGTTTTTATAGGGTGAAATCCATGATTGCCTGCTGCACCCGGATTTAAGTAAAGCATTTTGTAAACGGGGTCTTTTATTACCCGCAAAATGTGTGAGTGACCGCAGATAAAAACATCGGGNCTTTTTTCTTTCAATATCTTTTTTATTCGCGGATTGTAATTTGGTGGGGCACCGCCAATGTGTGTCATCCAAATGGTCAGTCCTTCGCAGGTAAACCAGCGGTCTTCCGGGTAGCGGTCTTGCAGTTCTTTGTCATCGATATTGCCAAATACAGCCCGCAGGGGTTTGAATTTCTCCAGTTCATTTACAACGGCTGCATCGCCAATATCACCTGCATGCCATACTTCATCGCAATATTTAAAGTGGGCGAATACGGTCGGGTCTAAATAACTGTGGGTGTCGCTGATAAGGCCAATCTTCATGCTGGAAAATTAAACTAAGGTTGACAGCCTTTGCAAACCTTGCAGGTCTTTTAAATACTTTATAAAGACCGGCAAGAGTTGAACTAATAATTCTTTTCGCCCGGCATGCTCAGCCAATCGCGGCTGGGTTTGCGCGAAGGATTACCAGTTGATTTTTTCGGAGCCNNTGTATTGGCTTGTTTGCGTTTAAAATCTCTTCGTGGTTGTTGTTGCTTTTGCTGTGGCTTTTGAAGAGGCCTGGTGTTTGACGGAACAGGGGCAACAATATTGCTTCCATTCATTGGGAAGGGATTATCGGTTGCCACCGGAACTTGTTTACCAATCAGCTTCTGAATGTCTTTCAGGTATGCTTTTTCTTCGGCATCGCAAAANGAAATGGAGCTACCACTTGCCCCCGCACGGCCTGTGCGGCCAATGCGATGCACATAGGTTTCGGGTACATTGGGTATTTCAAAATTGATTACGTGCGAAAGCTCATCAATGTCAATTCCGCGCGCAGCTATATCGGTAGCAACCAGTACACGGGTTTTCTGTGCTTTAAAATTCGTTAACGCGCGTTGCCGTGCATTTTGCGATTTGTTTCCATGGATTGCCTCGGCTATTATACCCGCTTTGTTCAGATCTTTCGCTACCCGGTCGGCCCCGTGTTTGGTGCGTGTAAAAACCAGCGCGGTATTAATATTTTTNGTTTTTAATAAGTGCAATAACAAATGGCGTTTGTTAGCCTTATCAACAAAATAAATTTCCTGTTTAACCGTGTGGGCGGTGGACGATACGGGAGTTACTTCCACACGCACCGGATTCGTGAGGATGGTGCTTGCCAGTGTGGCAATTTCCGGNGGCATTGTTGCCGAGAACAAAATGGTTTGGCGTTTAGCCGGTATGCGGGCAATAATTTTCTTTACATCGTGAATAAAGCCCATGTCCAACATGCGGTCGGCTTCATCCAGCACAAACATTTTTAAGCGATCCAGTTTAACAAACCGTTGATCCATCAGGTCGAGCAGGCGACCGGGTGTGGCTACCAGTATATCCACTCCGGCCCGCAAGGCATCGGTTTGGGGTTTNTGTGAAACACCGCCAAANATTACGGTATGCCGGATGCGTAATAGTTTTCCATAGGCTTCTAAACTTTCGCCAATCTGAATGGCGAGTTCGCGCGTTGGGGTAAGGATTAATGCTTTTATGCCGTCCGGTTCTTTNTTGTAGAGTTCATCCTGGTGCAGCAGTTGTAACAGGGGTATAGAGAAGGCTGCGGTTTTTCCGGTGCCGGTTTGGGCGCACCCCAGCAGATCTTTCCGTTGTAGCAGCACGGGTATGGCTTGCTCCTGAATGGGTGTTGGTTTGGTATAACCTTCTGCTTTTAATGCTTTCAGAATAGGATCAATGAGATTTAGTTTTTCGAACATGTTTTGAGATTAAAATGCACAACAAGTCTGTGCGGTAAATAAAAAATGATTTCTGTTTTTTTAGACGCCTCTTGGCTCAATCCGACATTGCGGCTGTACAGAAAGGGCTTTTCTGCATGAATTTGGAGGAGTGACACACAAAGGTACATAATTACTGCTTTTGTTGATATACAGCATGAAATGCCTTGCTACCTTCTTCAATGATTTCGTGGGCTTGAATGGTGAGCACTTGATTTTCTGCAAGTAAAACTTGCTGCAATAGAGTTACTTCTCTCACAGAAAAATATTAACAGAAAATTCCAACTCCTTCCTGTTAAGAAGTGTCTTAATTGTCGGGGTCGGTTCTTTTTCTCGATCCGTAAAATTTTTAGTTTCTTTGTCCGTTAAAATTTTTAAAAAAGATTATGCGTTTATTTCTGAGTACGTTTGGATTGTTGGCTTTGGTTTCGGTTATGTTATCTTCTTGCCTGGATAATGAAGTACCTGTGAATGAGGCTGAAGAACAGTGGAAGGCAGATACTACTGTTATTGGTGCATATATCAGGGCGAATGAAATTCCGGCTCTTAAAGATGCAAGTGGTGTTTACTTTCATATTACTGAACTGGGTTCTGGGTTTCCACCTAAATCAACAAGCCAGGTTCGGTTTGGTTACAAAGTTTACATAATGGGCTCAACGGTTGTGTTAGATGAAAATGACGAAGCTCTTTCTGATATAATGGACCTGATACCGGGCATGCGAATCGGACTATCCCTAATGCCTCCCGGTAGTGTTGCTGAACTTTATGTTCCTTCTGGTTATGCGTATGGAACGGCAACTCTGCCTACTATACCGGCTAATTCTAATCTGAAGTTTGAAGTGGAACTCATAAGTGTAACCATCCCTACTTCACAGTTAAATCAATTAGGGGCTGATACTGTAGCGCTGGATCAATACCTTACTACTAATTCGGTTGAAAATGTGATAAAAGATACTACCGGCCTGAGGTATGTGATAACCGAAGAAGGTGAGGGGGCCATACCCACTCTTTATGATAAGGTTAAGATTAACTATACCGGAAAAATTTTATCTAACGGGAATACCTTCTTTACCGGTTCGAATAGCCCAACACCCAACTTTGATAGCCGGGTGATTAATTATATCCATGCTTTTCAGGCTGGGTTAACAAAATTGAAGGTGGGCTCTAAAGCTACGCTGTATGTTCCATCCGTATTGGCCTTTGGTGATCAGCCCGTAACAGGAAATGGTGGAATTACCATACCGGCTAACTCTAACCTGTTGTATGAGGTTGAGCTTGTTGAAATTGTAGAGTAAACTTATCGGAAAAACCGAAAGGGCTGCTTTCAAAATTTGTATGCACAAACAACGGAAGCGGCCCTTTATTTTTCCGCTCGTGCTGATTTCTCCCAAACCACCGATTGTTTNTTGCGCAGCAGGCGCACGGCCCCGGCAAATACCGATAGGTTCATCATGCTGAAATAGTAGGGAACAAAAAANCCTTTAATACCAATCTTCTTGTTGCGGAGAAGGTGCCCGGCCAATGCTAAAAANTAGAAAACCCCNTGTGCAATAAATGTAAACTGGAAGAAGGCGGAGTAGGGTATCAGAATAATATTGGTAACTAAAACAAGAAGAAGTGCAAGGGGAGCTAAAGACCAACGCATGGCCCGGTGCGAAACATATTGCCAGCTAATCCAGCCATATTTAAAAACATTCAGTAACTCAGGTAGTCGTAGTATTGCTTGTATTCCACCAGCGGAAATTCTCACTTTTCGTTTCCACTCATCTTTTATGCTGGCCGAAGCGGTTTCTATCGCATACGCATCAGGCTCGTAGGCAAAACGATAACCGGCAGCAACAATTTTCATAGAAGTAACAAAATCTTCAATGATTGTATCGGTATGTGGGTTTACGTACAACTCTTTTCTAACAGCAAACAACTCACCCGCTGCACCAATGGCAGTGGTAAATTTTGAGTCCATCGTTTTAAGAGCCGATTCATATTTCCAGTAAAGCCCTTCACCAGCCCCGGAGGCATTGTCGTGGGTTAATGAAACAATTCGTTTCTCTCCGGCAACGCCACCAACTTTAGGATCGGTAAAGTGCCGCACGATATTTTTCAAAGCCTCTTTATTGAGGTCGGTATTGGCATCGGAGAAAATAACAAGGGGNGTTTCTATTTTCTCCATGATCCGGTTTACGGCATGAATTTTACCTTTTCGTTCGGGTGTATGAAATACAGTTACGGCAGGATAGCCCTGGCAAAGTTCTACGGTTCTGTCTGTGGATCCATCGGCTACAATCCAGAGTTGCACCTGTTTCGGTTAATGTGGTAATTTTATTTTTAGTTGTTTGAATAAAATTAGAAAAATCCTGTAACCTAATTCATCAAAGGCAATTACATCGGGTTACCTATAGACCCGACTCCGCGCGACATTAACCCAGCCAGCAACGGGATGGTGAATACCAGCAGCAATTCCAGGCGCAATAACAGGAAAACTGATTTTGGAATGGATACCAGTTCTTCCTGGTTGCCCCTTCTGTTTTTGAGAAAGAATATGGTAGGGTAGATGGATAATAATCCAACGAGTGCGAACAAGGTTAGCTTGGTATGAAAGATCCAGTTCTTGCTGTAGAATATGGCAGGCTTACCAAATTCGCCTAACCAGAGTGTGAGCCCGGCTGCTATCAACGTAACGGCCGCCAATCCGTAAACTGAATCTATTCTGGTAATTTTGGAAATTGCCTTGCGAGTGAGTTGCTTTTGTAATAGCATGTGTTCCGATACAAGCGACCCAACAATTGCAAAAATGCTTACAAAGTGTATGTAACGAAGAAATAACTCGGTGGTCATGTTGTTAAGGTAAGAGGTAATAACCGTAAGTTGGGAAATGATCGGATGTGGTCATGGTTCTATCCACACTATATTTTTGTAATTTGATTCCCTTGCTAAAAAACTGGTGGTCGATGCGCAANAAGTAAGGCTTCTGGTTTAAGGTAAACCCAAATCCATTTCCTCGTTCTTCAAAAGCATTGGTAAGTTCACGTCTCATTCGGGAATAGACGTAGCTGTACGGAGTTTCGTTAAAATCGCCACAAACTAAAAACGGATAGGGTGAGGTTTTCATGTGATTAAAAATTGCATGAAGTTGTTTTGATCTTTTTATGGATCCGTTTTTAAGTCGATTAAAAACATAACTCAATTTACCATAGATATCTGTTGGCCGAGCTCTGAAATTCATGGAAGAAAGATGAATATTATAGATTCTTATTATTTTGTTGCTAAACTTGACATCTGCAAAAATAGCAGCATTTATGGTTTTTGAGTCTTGCCAAACAACTCCGGAATTGATAATTGCACCTCTTGTGAAAATAGCAATTCCAGGAATTTGATCTTGCTTTCCTGTAAAAGCCTGATACACATATCCATGGTACCCAAGGCGCTCAAGCCTTCCGGTAATGTCGGTTTTAGCCACTTTCGGATTTGTAACGAACTCCTGAATACATTTGACAGACGAACTGTCTTTTAATATCCATTCAATTAGTTCGCTTGAAAATTGCTCATGCTTTTTCTTGTTAAAGAACAAGCTAACATTTACACTTAATACACGAGTTGTGCCCTTTAGGTCATGAGTTGAATTAAATCGTATGGTACGAAGCAAACTCGGACTTCCTATAGCAAATAACAACAACCAAATGAAGGCTGTCAGTCTTTTTTGTTTAAGCGCAACCAGAAAAAGTACAAGATTGAGAAAAACAAAAAATGGTATTCCGTAAGAAAANAATGCGGCTGGCCAGAAGATATGCGGTGGAATACGTAAACTCACATAACTAAGCAGCGTCATCAAAACCACCAACGGAATAAGTATTTTTCGGTAAGGTTTTTGAATGCATTGTGGAAATCTATGATCTTAATTCCAGGGCTTGTAACCGTTGAAGCAAGGGCGGATGGGAGTAATGAAANAATACATACCACGGATGGGGATAGAGATTGCTGAGGGTATCTACCGATAACTTTTTCAACGCATTGGCAAGGGCAGTTCCGTCAAATGTGTTTTTNGCATAGGCATCGGCTTCAAATTCATTTTTGCGACTCAGCATACTCATCAGGAGTCCGGTGATGCCGGAGATAGGAGAGAAGAGAATAGCGAAGGCAATCAGGTTGAGGTGAATGGCTTGTTGTGATCCTCCCAATGCCACAGAAAGATTTTCATTAAACACCATCGTGGATAGCACGAACAACACGAAGAATACCTGCAAGATGGAAATCAGGTAGGTAAGGATGATATGCTTTTTNTTGAAGTGCCCGACTTCATGCGCCAGTACCGCCACCAGTTCATCGGTAGTGTGATTGTTAATGAGTGTATCGTAAAGTACAATCTTTTTCTTTTTNCCAATGCCGGAAAAGAAGGCATTGGCTTTGGCCGATCGCTTTGAGCCATCCATGACAAAGATGTTTTCGAGCGGAAAGTCAACCTGCTTTGCGTAGGTGGTGATGGCTGTTTTTAAATCGCCTTCTGCCAGGGGTGTGAGTTTGTTAAACAAAGGTAAAAGGAGGGTAGTGTAAAACATGTTTACAAGCAGGATAAACAGGGCTGCCACCAGGCCAAACCATATCCAAAAATCAGGGCCAATCCATTGTATGAGGTAAATGAGCAGCGCCAGTAATCCTCCGCCCACAATCGCACCCAATGCATACCCTTTTATTTTATCAGCAATGAATGTTTTGGGCGTGGTTTTATTGAATCCAAACTTTTCTTCAATTACAAAGGTGCTGTACCATTGAAAGGGCAATGTAAGCAGATCCGATGCAATCATAATCACACCAAANAATATCAACGCCAGTACGATCTCGTTCGGAAAATGTGGTCTTAGCAGGGAATCAATCCAGCCAAAACCACCGGTAGCCAGCATTGTAAACGACAGAATAAAACCAAATGCAGCCGTAATAAAGGAGAATCTGGCCTGTGTGCGTTGGTAATCAAGCGATCGGTTATATTTTTCTGAATTATAAAAGGATGCAATTTCTGCTGGTATATCCTTCCGAAGTGCTTTCAGATTTAAATAATCAAGGAGTTGGTCAAAGGCATAGCTTAAAAGCGCAATGCCTAAAATAATTTGAAGAATGGTTTCCGGGCGCATGCGCTTAGTTTAATAAATCAGTAATTGCCCGGTTTACCTTTTGAAAATCAAAACGCCTCAGAATCTCCTGAAAGTTAGACTCAATTTTGGTGGTCATCAGATTGCCAATACTCCCTTCGTGAGTGTGATTAATACGAGTTGTGTAACTGAATTGTCCTTGTTCAATATCCAGTCCTACTTTCTTGTAAGCATCCCGGAAGGGCATACCGGCCAATACCAGTTTGTTTACTTCCTCAACGCTAAACAAATATTTATACTTTTCATCGGCCAGAATATCTTCTTTTACCTGCAGGGAAGAAATCATAAGGTGTGTCATGCGCAGGCAATCCTTCAGGGTTTGAATGGCCGGGAAGAGTTTTTCTTTTAGCAATTGCAAATCGCGGTGGTAACCGGATGGTAGGTTGGTGGTTAACATACTCAACTCATTCGGTAATGCCTGCAGGCTGTTACACTTGGCCCGTATCAATTCGAACACATCCGGATTTTTNTTGTGAGGCATGATGCTGGAACCCGTAGTCAATTCATCCGGAAAGGAAATGAATGCAAAGTTTTGATTCAGAAACAAGGTGCAGTCCATTGCCAGTTTACTGATAGAAGCAGCTACATTGCTCATTGCCTGGGCCACGATGCGTTCGGTTTTGCCGCGCCCCATTTGTGCATAGGCTGCATTGTAATTCAAATCATCAAAGCCTAAGAGTTGTGTGGTGAGTGTGCGGTTAAGTGGAAAAGAAGATCCATACCCGGCTGCCGACCCCAATGGATTTTTATTCACTACCTGGTACGCGGCATGAAGCGTAATGGTATCGTCTGCCAGGCTTTCTGCGTAAGCACCTAACCACAAACCAAAAGAAGAAGGCATGGCTACCTGCAGGTGTGTATAGCCCGGAAGCAATTTATCTTTATGTTTTTCGCTTTGCGCGATGAGTAATTTAAAAACCTGCTCTATTGCTTGTGTGAGTTGCTCAATTTCATAACGCAGATAAAGTTTAATATCTACCAGCACCTGGTCATTACGCGAGCGACCGCTGTGAATTTTTTTGCCTACATCACCCAGTTTNGCGGGTAAGCAAAAGTTCCACCTGCGAGTGAATGTCTTCTACACCAGCTTCAATTTGAAACTCACCGGACTGGATTTCGGAATAAATTCCTTTTAGCGCTTTGCGCAGGGTATCCAGTTCGGATTTGGTAAGCAACCCGATAGTTTCAAGCATGGTGATGTGGGCGAGCGAACCCAACACATCAAACGGGGCAAGGTGCAAATCCAGAACATTGTCTTGTCCCGTGGTAAAGTCGGTTACTGTTTTAAGCGATTCTTTGTCTTTGCTCCAGAGTTTCATATTGATGCAAAAATTTGCTCACGAAATTACATTAAAACTTGGATGTGAACAGAAACGTTTTATAAAATGTTGTGCAACCGCAGGTATTGAAGCAGCATAATAGTCTTGCCATCTTTTATTTCACCCGTGGCAATCATGGCCAATGCCTTATCAAAAGGAAATTCCAGTACCTCAATGTCTTCGTGGCCTGCCAGGCCACCTCCCGCGGAAGTCTTCATATCTTTGGAGTATTCGGCAATAAAGAAGTAGATCAATTCCGTAACCGACCCGGGCGACATATACACCTCCATTACTTTCTGCACATCTTTCAGCGTGAATCCGGTCTCTTCCTCCGTCTCCTTGCGAATGCAATCTTCCGGATTATCCAAATCAAGTAACCCTGCACAGGTTTCAATCAACATGCCATCCGTATTTCCATTGATGTACGTAGGCAGTCTGAACTGCCGGGTTAGTATAACGGTTTTCGACTCGATATTGTAGAGCAATATGGTAGCTCCATTGCCACGGTCGTACGCCTCACGACTTTGTTTTGTCCACTCTCCTTTGCGGGAGCGGTATTCAAAAGTTACTTTGTTCAGAACATACCAATTGTTCGAAAGAACTTCGGTGTTGAGAATGCGAACGCGGTCATTCATAGTATTTTTCAAGAAGAGAAATGTAAGAATCTATTCCACCTTCAATTTCGTGCACATAAATAAACTCATCGGCACTGTGCGAGCGGGCCGAATCACCTGGCCCCATTTTAATGGAAGGTACTGGAATTAAGGCCTGATCGGAAGTGGTAGGGGAGCCATAGAGTTTNTTACCAATGGACTTTCCGGCTACTACCAGCGGATGATCGTTGCTGATACCGGAAGGTCTGAGTCGGAGTGAGCGTGGAGTAACTTCGCACGAGATGTGTTGCTTTACGACCTCCAGAATTTCTTCCAACGAATACGCATCGGTTACGCGTACATCCACGGTAAACCTGCACTCAGCCGGAACCTGGTTGTGTGCTTGCCCGGCATTAATTACCGTTACAGACATTTTTACTTTACCAAGAGTTTCAGATTCTTTCGGGAATGAAAAGTTGCGAAACCACTCAATATCTTTTAGCGCATTATAGATGGCATTTACTCCTTCTTCACGGGCTGCATGCCCGGCTTTGCCTTTCGCCACACAATCCAGCACCATCAATCCTTTTTCTGCAACGGCAATATCGGTTAGTGTCGGCTCACCAACAATGGCACAATCAATTTTTGGTAAATCATTCCAGATCAACTCGATGCCACCGGTGCCCGAAATTTCTTCTTCGGCCGTAGCAGCCATTACTAAATTATATTTCAGGTTTGATTGATTGCTGAAATAAAAGAAGGTCATTATCAAGGATACCAGCGGGCCACCGGCATCATTGCTTCCAAGTCCGTAAAGTTTGTCATCTACAATATGAGGAGCAAAGGGATCGCGGGTATAACCCGGATTAGGCTTTACCGTATCATGATGGGAGTTGAGCAGGAGGGTTGGTTTNTTNGCGTCAAAATGTTCGTTGATGGCCCACACGTTGTTTCCTTTCCGGAAGGCCTTTATCCCATGATGTTCAAAGAAACCCATCAGTAACCCAGCAGTCTTGCTTTCTTCTTTACTGAAAGAAGGTGTAACTACGAGTTGCTGTAGTAAATCGATGGCAATGAAGGTAAGGTGTTCTCTCATGCTTGCGTGATGAGTGTTCCTTTTGTGTCGTATCCGGTATTGGCCAGCAGGTGGGTATGTTCACCAATCAGCACTTCTTTTACGCCCGATTGAATGGCGCTGAAAGCATTTTCGAGTTTGGGTAAAATCCCATCGTGAAAGGAGCCCTTTGTTAACAGATCGTTATACAAATTAAAGTTGAGGCTGCGGATAACAGAATCCGGTTTGTTTACATCCAGCAGCACTCCTTGCTTTTCAAAGCAAAAGATCAAACGCACATCAAAATGTTTGCTTAACGAAATAGCCAGCACGGAAGCTATCGTGTCGGCATTGGTGTTCAACATCATTCCATTTTCGTGCGTGAGGGGTGCGAACACCGGAATTACATTTTGTTTCAGCAGAAAATATAATAGCGTGCTGTTTACGCTATCGGGGTGATGTCGCCCACAAAACCGTAGTCAACTTCTCCCACGGGCCGTTTTTTTGCTTTTATTAAGTTACCATCCGCACCGGTTACACCCATGGCATTGCAATGATGCGCTTGTAGTGCAGCAACGATTTGTTTATTCACCAGTCCTCCATACACCATGGTTACCAGATCCAACGTAGGGCCATCGGTAATTCTTCTTCCTTTTATATAGTGGGATTGAATACCCAGTTGATCACCTAACCGGGTTGCAATTTTTCCGCCACCATGAATCAAAATTTTTGGTGCCTGAATGGAAGCGAAGTCTTTGAGAAAATTTTTTAACGCTTTTTCATCGTCAAGAACATTGCCGCCAATCTTGATTATATAGAGTTTGTTCATATTTTAATTAGTTGACAAATGGCAATTGACAGTTGACAATATTGTCAACTGATTTCTGTCTATTGTCTTTTGATTTTAAGAAGTTCTGCCAATACCGCCTGCGCGGCCCAAACCCGGTTGCCGGCTTGTTGTGTTACTATACTGTTTGGTCCGTCCAGGATTTCATCACTCAGTTCCACGTTTCTGCGAACGGGCAAACAATGCATTATCTTTGCCTTGTTGGTAATCGCCAGTTTTTTGTTTGTCAGCATCCACTCCGGGTCGTTGCAATAGATTTTTCCGTAGTCTTTATACGTGCTCCAGTTTTTGATGTACACAAAGTCAGCATCTTTCAATGCTTCGTCCTGATGGTGTGTAATCGTTGCGCCATTGGTGAACTTGCTGTCCAACTCATAGTCTTCGGGATGAGTGATAACAAAATTGGCCTGGCCCCAGGCGGTAATCCATTGTGAAAAACTATTGGCCACACATTGAGGCAATGCTTTAACATGCGGAGCCCAGGTGAGTACGATTTTTGGTTTACGCTTTTCCTTAAAAGTTTCAGTAATGGTAATTAAATCCGTAAGACTTTGAAGAGGATGTAGGGTTGCACTCTCAAGGCTTAACACCGGAACGCCCGCGTATTTAATAAACTGGTTAATGTAGAGTTCGCTATAGTCATCTTCCTTATTTTTTAACGATGGGAAGGTACGCACCCCCAGTATGTCGAAATATTTTCCGAGCACGGGTGCAGCTTCCTTTACATGTTCAACGGATGTGCCGCTCATGATCGCTTCGTCTTCAAACTCGAGGGTCCAGCCATCCTGGCCAACATTAAATACAATCGCATCCATGCCCAGGTTTTTAGCGGCAATTTGTGTGCTGATGCGGGTACGCATGCTGGGATTTAAGAATAGCATACCCAGGCGCTTGCGTTCGCCAAGTTTACTATCCTTAAATGGATCGGCTTTATAAGCCAATGCCTTTGCTACCAATGCCGAAAGATCACTTACTTCATTTACTGAAAGAAAATTTTTCATAGAGCAGCTATTGGTTTTAATTCAACAGAAAGCGCCTCGAGAAAAATTTCCGCTTCGGATTTGGATAAGGCAAGGGATGGTAACAAACGCACCGTATTGGGTTTAGCTTCACCTGTAAAAATATGATGTTTGAAGAGTAAATCCTTGCGCAAGCCGGTCATTGATTCAGGTAAGTCAAATCCTATCATTAGTCCGCGGCCGCGTACATCCATAATGGAGGGATACGCTTTTAAGGCTTTCATCCAGAAATCACCCAAAGTTTGAGCGTTCGCCATCAGGTTTTCATTTTTGATAACTTCCAGCACGGCAATACCAGCAGCACAGGCAAGGTAGTTGCCGCCAAACGTGGTGCCCAGCATACCGCTCCAGGGTTTAATGGCTGGGTGAATCAATACACCGCCAATCGGGAAGCCATTGCCCATTCCTTTAGCAAGTGTTATCAGATCGGCTTCAATGCCTGCGTGCTGATGGGCAAAGAATTTTCCGGTGCGTCCGTAACCTGATTGCACTTCGTCCAGAATCAGCAAGGCTCCGGCCTGTTTTGTTTTTTGTGCGATGTGTTTTAAAAATGAATCATCCGGAATCTGAATACCGCCAACACCCTGTATGCCTTCGATGATAACGGCAGCAATCGTGTGATCGATGGCTTGATCAAATGCGACCGTATCATTTAAAGGAAGAAAAATAATTTCGTGCCCGGCATTGAAGGGTGCAACAATTTTTGGATTGTCGGTTGCGGCCACTGCACCGGACGTGCGACCATGAAACGCTTTCTTAAAAGCAATAACCTTTTTGCGGCCTGTGATAAACGAAACAAGTTTTAACGCATTCTCGTTGGCTTCGGCACCGCTGTTACACAAAAACAATTGATGATTTGTATAGCCTGATAACTGACCCAGTTTCTCTGCCAGGTTTTCCTGCATTGAATTTTTNACACTGTTGGAATAAAAACTGATTTTATCCAATTGATTTTTCAATGCTTCAACAAAATGAGGATGGTTATGTCCGATCGAAATTACCGCATGGCCACCGTACAAATCCAGATATTTTTTNCCTTCACTATCCCACAACCACGAGCCCACAGCTTTAACCGGTTCGATGGGGAAGAGGGGGTACACGTCAAATAGTTTCATTCTCTCTAAATTTATAAGCGTAAAGCTTGAAAGCTAAAAAGCGAAAAGCTTACTGTGTTAATGTATGTTTCTGAGTTTCTTGATTAAGGATATTAGCATTGCCTTTACTTCGCCAACCTGCTTGCTGATTCTTTCATAGTCTGTCTTTTTAAGATATTCTAATTGATGGGAAAGAAGTAATAAATATTCAGATTCCTGACAGGCGCCAAGTGCAATTTGAAGGAAGTTTGCAAAGTCTTTGTCTGTATATTTACCACAACCCTCCACAATATTATTTGCTACTGATACTATTGATCTGCGAAGTTGACTGGTTAATCCGAATTGCTCTTCTCTTGGAAAGGCTTTGGTTAACCGATAAACGACTAATACATTTTCATGGGCTTTATGCCATACATCCAACTTCTTATAATCTTTCATTCACCTAAGTAAATACAACTAACTTTTACCTTATCACTGTCCGCTTTATAGCTTTTAGCTTTACCGCTTTCCGCTTTATAGCTTTTAGCTTTACAGCTTTCCGCTTTATAGCTTTTAGCTTTACAGCTTTTAGCTTTACCGCTTTCCGCTTTATAGCTTTTAGCTTTACAGCTTTTAGCTTTACCGCTTTCCGCTTAAAATACAATTCCCTTCAACCTTAACCCTGCACTTTCCTCCAATCCAAACATCAGGTTCATGTTTTGTACGGCCTGGCCGCTGGCTCCTTTCAATAGATTATCAGTTATAGAATGAATAGCAAGTTGGTTGTCCACTTTTTCCAGATGGATCAGGCACTTATTGGTATTTACCACCTGTTTCAGGTTAATCGGTTCTTTGCTTACATGCGTGAATGGATGTGCTGCATAAAAATTTTCATACAACTTGTATAACGCTTCCAGCGAAAGCGCAGCGCGTACCACCGAGGTTACAAAGATGCCACGTGCAAAATCGCCCCGCCATGGCACAAAGTTTACAGGCCCGTCAAACGATGGTTGAAGTTTTTTNAATGTTTGATTGATTTCACTCAGGTGTTGATGTGAAAGTGTTTTGTATGCAGAAATATTGTTGGTGCGCCAGGAAAAGTGCGTTGTGTCTTGCAACTTTTGTCCGGCACCGGTAGAGCCCGTTATGCCTGTTGTGTGAACCTCTGTTAACAAGCCTGCTTGTGCAAGGGGCAGCAATCCAAGTTGAATAGCCGTAGCAAAGCAACCCGGGTTAGCAATGTTTTTAGCCTGCTTGATTTTNTCGCGTTGAAATTCCGGTAAGCCGTAAACAAATTCACGATCTCCGGATTTGTCGCCTAAACGAAAATCGTTGCCTAAATCTATTATGCGCGTGGTTGAAGCAAAGCTTTGTTCACTCAATAGCTTCTTGCTCTCTCCATGACTCAGGCAAAGAAACAACACATCCACCGGTTGGTTAAAATCTGCGGAATAAATCAAATCAGTTTCGCCCACTAAATCGTGGTGGGTGCTTGTTACCGGTTTGCCTGCCTGGCTGCGACTTTGAACAAATACAACTTCTACGTGTGGATGATTGAGCAATAGCCGCAATGTTTCGCCACCCGTGTAACCCGCTCCGCCTATGATACCTGTTTTTAATTTTTTCATCTCTTTATGTATACCTTAAAGCTCAAAGCTTAAAAGCTTAAAGCCATAGGATATTTTATTGTTGACTCAATTTCAATTTTCATATCAATATAGCTTTAAGCTTTCCACTTTACAGCTTTAAGGTTTGTCTGCTTCTCCCTTCACCTGATGATAAATTGCTGCCTGGTTACCGAATATTTTCGTAAACCCTTTCACATCTTCACCAGTCCAGCCTAAATTCATTTCGCCATACTTACCAAATTTAGCTGACATCAGATCGTATTCAGACTCGATGCCATTGATCTGGAAGCGATAAGGGTATAGCGTAATAGAAACTTCGCCTGTTACATTTTGTTGTGAACTGGTTAGGAATGCTTCCATATCCCGCATAACCGGATCGAGGTATTGACCTTCGTGTAACCAGTTGCCATAGAATTGCGCCAGTTGGTCTTTCCAACTTAACTGCCACTTGGTAAGCACATGTTTCTCTAATGCATGATGTGCTTTTATGATTAGCACAGGTGCGGCAGCTTCAAACCCTACACGACCTTTAATTCCAATAATAGTATCGCCTACATGAATATCGCGGCCAATGCCATACGGCCCGGCAATAGCCTGCAAGGCATGGATTGCCTCAACCGGNTGTTCGTAATTTTTNCCGTTTACCGAAATCAGCTCGCCTCTTTTAAATCCGAGCCTTACTGCTTCATTACCTTGTTTGGTAACCTGTGTGGGCCAGGCTTCTTCCGGTAGTTGCCCCAATGAGTTCAATGTTTCTTTGCCACCCACCGATGTACCCCAAATCCCTTTATTAATAGAGTACTTTGCTTTTTCGGCACTGAAGTGAATTCCTCTTTCCTTCATGTAATTCACTTCTTCTTCGCGGCTCAGTTTCTTATCGCGAATAGGCGTAATAATTTCGGCACCGGGATGCAAAATCTGGATGATCATATCGAATCGCACCTGGTCGTTGCCGGCACCAGTGCTTCCATGGGCCACCGCATCGGCTTTAATTTCTTTGGCATACGTGGCAGCCGCCAATGCCTGGCTCATCCGCTCGGCACTAACGCTTAAAGGATACGTTCCGTTTTTCAAGACATTGCCAAATACCAGGTACCTGATAACCTTGTTGTAGTAGTTGCGGGTTTCATCAATGGTTTTGTGCGATGCTACTCCCAGGCTCAACGCCCGTTTTTCAATTTCCTTCACTTCCTCTGCGCTAAAGCCACCGGTGTTTACGGTAAGGGTGTGCACTTCGTATCCTAACTCTTTTGAGAGATAGAGGGCGCAGTAGGAGGTATCCAATCCTCCGCTAAATGCTAAAACAACTTTTTCATTAACTAGTTATATTAAAAGAATAATTAATTTCCGCTCTTGTGTAGAGGGGCCTGGCTACCAGAAAAACAAGAAGCTCAAAAATGAAGACTTCTTCTTTTCATCATCGCCTTGCTGTTTCTTCCAGCTTTTGAGCAACACAAACTGCTTGAAGCGAACCCAGCGCTCGAACAACTTGAAGTTGCCTTTGAATTTGCGTTTCTTATGATGCTCCAACTTACCATCTGGTGTAACCACTGTTTTGGCCAACTCGGCTTTCTTCTTTGCATCTTCCACCGGATCGAACAACATGGCGGTACACATACAATTCTTGCGACCTTTGGCCATCAGAATTTCGAAGTTTACACAACTGCGGCAACCTTTCCAGAATTCTTCATCGGTAGTAAGCTCGGAATAGGTTACGGGTTCATAACCCAGGTCGGAGTTGATCTTCATTACCGCCAGGCCGGTGGTAAGTCCAAAGATTTTGGCATTCGGGTATTTCTTCCGCGAAAGCTCAAACACCTTGCGTTTGATTTCGGTGGCTACACCTGTTTTGCGGAAAGGTGGCGATACGATTAATCCTGAGTTTGCCACATACTTTTCGTGTTCCCACGCTTCGATGTAGCAAAAGCCTACCCAGGTTCCGTCTTTGGTAACTGCAATTACTGCTTTGCCCTCCTCCATTTTCATTTTCACATAGTCAGGAGAGCGTTTGGCAATGCCGGTGCCGCGTGCTTTGGCAGATTCTGCCATCTCGGTAGTGATGGTTTCTGCGTAATGGGTGTCATCAGCCGTAGCTGGTCTGACAATTATATTATTATCCAATGTTGTTTCGTGTTAAATAGTGGTTGAACTAAAATGCATTGAAGCACTACAGGCGTAATCCGCCAAGCGAATTCGCCATACAATTGTTAGTTATGAGAAGGTCTCAGATTCTGATTTGCCTTCGATGGCTTCTGAACCCGGGCGGGGCAGGCAATCGGTACACATGAGCATGTTTGCCGGAATGGCGAGGCTGAACGTAACGTTAGCAGGCTCAAAAGGTGTGGTGGTTGTTTTCAATTTCTGTTGTTGCGTTTAAATCGTCAGATAAAAGGCATTCAAAAAAGTTTTTACAAAATTAATGGAATAGAAAACGAATATTTCAATAGTTGGTTCATTTTTATGTCAAAATTTTTTGACCGAGGTTTCTGTGGAGAATTTTTTGGAGCAATATGGATACCTGGCACTGGTGGCCGGCACTTTTCTGGAAGGTGAAACTGCCATCCTGGTAGCTTCTTCGCTAATAGCCCATGGGCCATTTCAATTTCCTGCTACCGTGCTGGCTGGCTTCTTCGGTTCATTTGTAAGCGATTGGATTTACTACCTCATCGGCCGGCTGAATGGAAAATATTTTCTGGATAAGCGACCGAAGCTGGCGGCAAGGGTGGAACCGGTAACGCGTTTCTTCCATCAACATAAGCTCCAGATTCTTTTTAGTTACCGGTTTTTGTACGGCTTTCGCGTAGTTATACCGCTGGTGGTGGGGTTAAGCGGTATCCGGCCGGCATCGTATTTATTTTACAGTATTGTTACGGGATTAATGTGGGCAACCCTGGTAAGTACAGCCGGCTATTGGGTTGGGCGTTTGCTCAACCTGCAGGCAAAGGTGTTTGAAGAAAACTTTATTTACATCGTGTTGGGGTTTGCCACGTTTGGGTTGCTGATCGGATTTNTTATTCGCAAGCTAACAATCTCCCGCATGGAGCGTGAGCAAAGCAAATGACTCTTTCCCGGCATCATATAAAGCCTATTCGTATCTCAGGGTGGAGGATGGGTTAGTCATGGCGGCTTTAATGGTTTGTGAGCTAACGGTAATCAAGGCCAGCAACACAGCACCCACCGCTGCCAACAGGTAAACAGCCAGGTTCATATCCACATGGTAAGCAAAACTGCTCAGCCATTGCTGCATGAAATACCAGGCCAAAGGCCAGGCAATCAGGTTTGCCAGAATAATCAACATAACAATCTCTTTAGAAAGCAAGGCGAGTATGCTGGGTATGGAAGCGCCCAATACTTTGCGGATGCCAATTTCTTTAACCCGTTGCAGGGTGTTGAAGGTAGCCAGGCCGAATAACCCCAGGCAGGCAATAAAGATGGCCAGCCCCGAAAAGATGGTGAACAGTTGATTCTGCTTTTGCTCTTCCAGATAAAGGCGTTGGTAGTCTTCACTTACAAAGGCGTAGTTGAACGGACGATCCGATAAGAACTCTTTCCATACTTTTTCAATGTGTGCAAGTCCTTGTTGGGTTTTCCCTGCTGCAATTCGTATTGACAGCGCATTGAAATTGCCCGCTTGCGAAAAGAATACGATGGGAACGATGGACTGATGCAACGATTCGAAATGAAAGTCTTTAACAACACCTACCAGTTTGCCTTTTATGTCTGCGTAACTAAAATCTTTATCGATGCCATCGGAAGGGTTAGCCCAACCATAGGCTTTGGCGGCCGTTTCATTTACGATAAATGACAGTGAGTCATCGTTGGTATTGACACGTGACAGATCGCGGCCTGCCGCCATTTCCATTCCATAGGTGCGAAAGAATTCTTCATCGATGACTACAAACTTAGTGGTAACGGTTGAGTTTACCAGGCTATCGCCTTTGGTAATGAGAGGAGGCCCGGAGCTATCCAACAGCCGGCCGGTAGGAATGCGCGAAGAGCGGCAGGCATTTTCAACGGCCGATGACTTCAGTAACTCGTTATAAAATGCTTCATAGTTGTTACCCAGATCGTTGGGGTAATACCCCAGCACCACTACCTGGTCTTTATCGTAGCCTAACGTTCTACTGTTCAGGAAGTCAAGCTGCTGAAACGTGATGGCGGTTGCGATTAATAATATAATAGAGATGGAGAACTGAGCCACTACCAGTGTTTTGCGCACCATGCCTTTGCCTTTGGCCGAACCTTGTTGACCTTTTAATACCAATGCGGGTTTGAAGCCGGAGATAACAAATGCCGGGTATAAACCAGCCATAACTCCTACTAAAATGGCGAAGCCGATTAGTCCGGCATATAACGGCCAGTTAGAAACCGGACTCAACGATAGTATTTTACCGGTAAAACTATTCAGCCACGAAATGGAAACAATGGCCAAACCGATGGCCAGCACGAGCGCAAAAAATGAAATTACCACCGACTCGCTTAAGTACTGGCTGATGAGTTGCCCTTTAAATGCTCCTACCACTTTGCGCAGCCCCACTTCCTTCGATCGTTTGGTTGCACGAGCTGTAGATAAGTTGATGAAGTTGAAGCAGGCAATGAGAATGATGAATGCGCCAATCACGGCCATCATGCGCACGTTGTTGATGTTGCCGTTCACTTCCAGTTCATCATCGAGGTGCGAACGGAGGTGTATGTCGGTGAGTTTCTGCAGAAATAGTGTGGTAGATCGGGAGGCTTTGAAATCGGGAGCCACTCCCCAGTTACTGCGGGCATAGGTGGCAAAATGCCGTTCCATAAAATCTGCAAAGCCAGCCTCAACTTTTTTNGGATCTGCCCCTTCTTCCAGCAACAGGTAGGTGCCAAAAGCATTGTTGCCCCAGTTGGTTTCCAAACCCTTGCGCCCGTAAATGGCATCGATTTCCATGGTGCTGAATGATACCAGCATATCGGGGTGCCAGTGCGACTGGGCCGGAAAACTTTTAAATGTTCCGGTTACTTCCAGGTCTAACTGATTGTTGGCCCGCAGTCTCTTTCCAATTACATCCTGCGTTCCGAAATATTTGTTGGCGTATTCTTCCGAAAGCATTACGGTAAGTGGCCTTGTCAAGGCTTTGGCAGGATCGCCTGAGCGTGTCTCGATGTCAAAAATTTTGAAGATGTCGGGTTCAACTACAAAGATATTTTCTTCTAAAAAGTTTTTTACCAGTTCACCATCTTGTTCCAAACCGATGCTTAAATTAAAGTTGATGGTGCGGGCCATTATTTCAATTTCGCCAAAATCATTTTTTAAGAGCGGCCCGATGGGTGGTGCCACGTTGGCCAGATGCAGGTTGGGCACACCGTCTTTACTCAAAAANTTACGTGTTACCCGGTAAATCCGGTCGGCTTTGGTGTGGTAACGGTCGTAGGCCAGTTCATCGGCTACAAACAAATAAACAAGAATACAGCACATCATGGCCAGTGCCAGGCCGGCAATGTTGATGAATGCCGTTAATTTGCTGCGGAAAATAGACCGGATGGCAACTTTCAGATAATTTCGGATCATACGGCTTGGGGTTTATTGCTTAGAGCTGGTTTTGGATATTGAAGTTACAGTGAAAGACCAGAAAGTAACAAGCAGGTTGCATCGTATTTGCGGTCTTTGCATGAAGTGTCGGTATATTTGTATTTGATTTATGACACGCAGCCGCTATTTCCTTCTCATCCTTATTCTTGGTTCGCTTTCAACCATCAGCCCGTTTTCGATTGATATGTACCTGCCGGGGTTTCCGGCTATTGCCAGGGATTTGAATGTAAGTATTTCTCAGGTTCAGTTTTCATTAACAGCTTACCTGATTGGGATTTCAATTGGTCAGTTGTTATATGGTCCGTTGCTTGATCGGTATGGAAGANAANAACCGCTCTACATCGGGTTGAGTATTTACATCATCAGTTCGGTGCTGTGTGCTCTTTCTACCTCGCTGCCATCGTTGGTGCTCATGCGCTTTATGCAGGCGTTGAGTGGCTGTGTAGGTATGGTGGCATCTCAGGCACTGGTGCGCGATTTATTTCCAGCGCGTAAAATTGCGCAGGCATTTTCATCCATCATTCTGGTGATAGCCATATCGCCTATGATTGCACCCACGGTGGGTGGTTATTTTACGGTATCGTTTGGGTGGCACTCGGTATTTGTTGCGCTGGCTGTAGTCACGTTTTTAATTTTACTGGCAACGNTATTTTTATTGCCCGAAGGTAAACCTGCCGATACTGAAATTTCTTTAAAGCCCCGTGCTATCCTCAGCAACTTTGCATTGGTGCTGAAACAGCCACAGTTTATCATGTATGCGGTGGCCGGTGGTATCGCCATGTCGGCACCATTTGCATACATCGCGGCTTCTGCCGATGTATTTCTTAATCAATATCATGCCACCGAACAACAATATGGGTGGATATTTGCTTTCATTGCATCGGCTATGATTGGCTCGGCCCAGTTCAATCATTTGTTGTTANAAAAATTTACCAGCCAGCAATTGGTAAAGTTTGCCTTGCGCTACCAGGTAATTGCCGGAGCAATTATGACAGCCGGAATTGTGTTGGATTGGTTTAGCATAATAGGCCTAACCGTGGCTATTTTCTTTNTTATGATGGGACAAGGACTTACCGGCCCAAACAGTTCGGCATTGGCCCTGGCACCCTTTACCAAACATGCCGGCAGCGCGGCTTCGTTAATTGGAAGTTTCCGCATGTTGGTAGGTGGCGTTATTACTGCCATTGTAAGCACTTTACATAACGGTACCTCGCTGCCGATGGTGTTGGGTATGTGGTTAACCGTGGTGGTGGCTATTATTATTCTCACATCCGTGAAAGTAGTGATTCGGTACCGGGCACGCAGGCGCGTGGTGCAGGATGAACCTGCGGTGTTGCTTTAATCTGATAGCTTACCTATTTCCTGCCACCAATTTTTGTGCGTCTTGCTTTGATCTGCTCAACTTTTTCTTTACTTACACCAAACACTTTTCCCTGGCTGGCATCGTCCATAAACTTATCGACAAAACCCTGGCTCAGTTGATCGCTGTCGCCATATTGCTTGCGTAGCTGCTCCAATTGTGCATGTAGCTCCTTNTTAATTTTGGCGTAGGCCGGATCGTTGTAAACATTTTTNAATTCCTGCGGATCTTTCTTCCGGTCTATCAGTTCCCATTGGTCTTCCACGTAATAGTAGTGGATTAGCTTGTAGTTTGCGGTAACAATGGCATAGTGCCGGTTTACCATGTGCTCTGCAGGATATTCGTAGTAGTGGTAGTACACAGCCTCGCGTTTCCATTTTTGATTCTCACCCTTCAGCAAGGGTACAAAACTTTCGCCCTGCATATCGGCAGGGGCCGATACTCCGGCCGCATCAAGAAATGTTTGGGCAAAATCAAGATTTTGCACCAAGGCATCGCTGCGACTTCCCGGTTTGGTTTTGCCGNNCCAGGCGATTAACAACGGTGTTTTAAAAGACTGATCATAAACAAATCGTTTATCGAACCAACCGTGTTCACCCAGGTAAAACCCCTGGTCGGATGTATATACGATAATCGTATTCTTCATCAGGTTGTTTGTTTCGAGATAGTTCAGCAACCGACCAACATTTTCATCTACAGCTTTAATTGTGCCAAGGTAGTCCTGCAGGTAGCGCTGATATTTCCACCGCATCTTGTCTTTGTCAGTCATGCCCGGATAGTTGGCCTTTATATCTTCATTGATTTTCGCATATGCTTTCCGGAAGTTTTCGGCTTGCGAAGGAGTAAAGCGTTTGTTTTCATACGCATAGCGAAGTTTGTCATACCCGATTTCCGGAATGCCGAGTGCATCCATCACTTCAGGAAAAACCTTGTTGTCGCCCGACCAACTCATGTGGTGCAGGATACTCATTTCGGCTTCTGCGGCTGGTGATGTTCTGCCCGAGTAATCATCAAATAAAGTTTCGGGCTCTGGAAATTTTTTGTTTGTGAATTCATCCAGGTGGCGCTCGGCCATCAGCCAGGATCGGTGCGGGGCTTTATGCAGGTACATGAGCATAAAAGGCTGGTCGGGCTTCCGTTCTTTCTTCAGCCAATCCAGGGTCATGTCGGTAATGATGTCGGTTACATAGCCTTCTACTTTTATCTTGCCTTCGTTCCGGGTAATGAATTCCGGATTGTAATAAGCGCCCTGATCGGGTAATATCTTGAATTGATCAAATCCTTTAGGATTGTTGCCAAAGTGTAGTTTACCGAACATGGCGGTTTGATACCCTGCCTTCTGAAGAAGTTGTGGAAACGTAACGTTGGTTGTATCAAAAGGAAAATGATTGTCGATTTTTCCATTCAGATGCGAATGTTTACCTGTAAGGATGGTGGCACGTGAAGGCGCACAGATGGCATTGGTTACACTTGCTTGTGTAAAGAGCATGCCCATTTTTGCAATGCGATCTATGTTTGGTGTTTCGATAAGGCGATTGTCGTATGCTGAGATGGCCTGGTAGGCATGGTCATCGGACATGATGAAAATAATATTGGGCCGGTCGTTTGATTTTGGCTGGCTAAAACCCGTACTAACCGGAAGCCAAAGAATGAAGCATGCGAACGATATTCTTATCATGGGTTTTGGAGGCTTGCAGTAATTGTAATCACCAATAGAATAGATGCAAGATAACAAAACTCAAAGAACTTGCAGGTGTTACAACCCGGCAATGTGGCACACGGCACAATGGTAATTAATGAAGTTTTGAATAGCGTACCTGTCATAAATTTCAAAAATAAGTGAATACACGAGTGGTTCTTGAGCATTAACGAAACATCTGCTACCTTTCCTCTATGAAAAATTACTTGGCTTCATGGTTTTGTTTGCAGCGTGTACGCAACCGGCCGCTGATAAANAACTCACCCAATTACCCGATACCAAACCCCGCAACGTAATCTTTATCTTATCAGACGATCATCGGTACGATTTTATGGGTTTTACCGGCAGGGTTCCGTGGCTTAAAACGCCTCACATGGATCGCCTCGCCAAAGAGGGGGCCTACTTTGAAAACACCTACGTTACCACCGCACTTTGTTCGCCAAGCCGCGCATCCATATTAACCGGTTTGTATTCGCATACCCATACGGTAGTAGATAACATTGCGCCCGATCCTGGAAACCTCGAATTTTTTCCGGAGTACCTGCAACAAGCAGGTTACCAGACTTCCTTTTTTGGCAAGTGGCACATGGGTGGCGATACCGATGAACCCCGACCGGGTTTTAACCATTGGGAAAGTTTTAGAGGGCAGGGGGTATATTACAATCCAACACTTAATATCAATGGTAAACAGGTTGAGTATTCCGATTCAACTTATGTAACGGATTTGCTTACAGAACATGCAGTGGAATGGCTTGCCAATCGCGATAAGCAGAAACCGTTCTTTATGTACTTATCGCACAAAGCGGTGCATTCTGAATTTGCGCCCGCCAAACGACATAAGGGAGTTTATAAGAATGAACCGATCAGTTTGCCGCCTTCATTTCGTACGTCCGATCAGCAGGTGAGCGGCAAGAGGCGCATCAACAACGATGTACAGGTAGAAGTTGAGCGGAACGAGCCACTTAAAACAGATTCATACTATGGAAAGGGCCGCACACCCGATTGGCAGAAGATGCAACGCGAAAGCTGGCATGGCGTGGATTACATGTATCACGGTCAGATTTCCTTTCCGGATTTTTACAGGAGTTACTGCGAAACCTTGCTGGCCGTTGATGAAAGTGTTGGTGCGGTTTTGAAATATTTAGATGACAACGGCCTGGCAGAATCTACCCTGGTGATTTATATGGGCGACAACGGATTTTCGTTTGGTGAACACGGATTGATTGACAAGCGTCATTTTTATGAAGAGTCGGCCAAGGTTCCGTTTTTAATCCGGTGTCCGGAGTTGTTTGGTGGAGGCTTACGGCCCAAGCCCATGATTCAAAACATTGATGTGGCCCCCACCATAATGGAAGTGGCGGGCTTGCAATCGCCTGCGCATTTTCATGGCAAATCGATTTTGCCGTTGCTGCAAGGCAAAGAAGTAGTATGGCGCGATAAAGTGTTTTATGAATATTACTGGGAGTTTGATTTTCCGCAAACACCCACCATGCATGGCGTGCGCACTGACCGGTACAAACTGATTCGCTACCACGGTATTTGGGATACCAACGAATTTTATGATTTGCAGGAAGATCCGCATGAGATGAATAACCTGATTGCAAGTCAGGAGCACCAGGCGATGATTGAAGAACTTACCGCATCAATTTACGATTGGCTGGAGTCCACAGACGGAATGCAGATTCCGTTGAAGCGAACAGTGAAAAAGCGATTTGGTGATCATCGGAATCAACAATTGTATTAGCCTGCAAAGAAACCCGATTGAGTTATTGACTGCCCGGTGTTTCCACCATACGATGGAAATACCGGGCAGTTGTTTTTTAAGAGTTACCGGTTTGAAAACCAATACTCGGTCTTTTTGATTTGACTGGTTTAATTTCAAATTCACGCACATCATCTAAAATAATAGTTTCCATTAATTCGGGTGTGCGTTCTTCTTTCGCCATAGACGCTAAGCGCAGGTGCTGGTTCCTTACCGATTCGCCCACTACTTGTCGTACCGAGCGCGCATTACCAAAATGCTGATCGCGTTCAGAATGCAGAAAGGCAAAATAATCTTCCAGGTGCTTACGGGCTGCTTCTTCCAGTTTAACACCTTCNTTNTTAAACAGGCCATGTGCAATGGTATTCATTTCTTCAGGCGAGTAATCCTGAAACTCAAAATACATATCAAACCTGGATTTAAGACCGGGNTTTGATTCAATAAACTGATACATGTTTTCTGTATAGCCGGCCACAATCACACCAAATTTGCCGCGGTTATCTTCCATTCGTTTCAGAATAATCTGAATAGCCTCGGCACCAAAATCGTATTGCGATCCCTTTCCCTGGGCCAACGAATAAGCCTCGTCAATAAACAGAATGCCACCCATTGCCTCGTTTATTTTNTCTCCGGTTTTTATAGCGGTTTGTCCTACATAACCAGCCACTAATCCTTCGCGATCAACTTCTACGAGATGTCCTTTTTCCAGAATACCTAACCCTTTATAAACTTTAGCAAGGATGCGGGCCACGGTGGTTTTACCGGTGCCGGGGTTGCCTGTAAAGACCGTGTGCAGCGAAAACTTATTCAAAAAGTCTTTCCCGGTTTCCTGGTAAAACTTAACCAGCTTCACCATTTCATTTACTTCTTGTTTTATTTTGGTAAGACCGGTTAGCGAGTTTAATTCAGCCAGGCTTTCAAATAAAAGGTCTTCCGCATTTTTAGTTACCGGTGCTGAGCCGGTAGCCTGGCCTGTCTGGGTTGGATTAATCTGAATTCCATTTGTTAGTATCTGTGCATCGCCTTCTTCGGTGGTATCGCCAACCAGAAAGGGAACCGTGGCAATCAGGTTATCCATAAAAATTACTTCCATGGTGTAGGTATCACTGCTCCAGCGGCCGGGTGTTTCGCCACCCCAACCCGGAAAGAGGGTATAGATTTGGCCTAATGTGTTGGCGGCTACATACGTAATGTACGAGCCTNNGCTGCCTTTCAACAGACCGGCCTTATCATAAAAATTAAAAAACAACTCTGCGTAGTAGTCGCTGTGTACTTTATTCTTAAACCGGAAATCGCTCCACACGTATCGTGTTTCTTTCTGGCTAAAGGTTTTCAGGTACCGTTTGTTTTCTTGTGTAGAAGCTTTGCCATCGCCTTCAAACAAGCGGATGGATTCAATATCAAANAATAAATTTTCACCTTTTCGTGCGGCACCAACATCTTCAACGTAAAANGTTGCTTCGCCTGCCTTTACTTCATCGATATAACCTTCCCATACATAAACGCCTTTTAGCCAGTAAGTACCATACGTAGATTGACCCCACGAATCGCGGAAGTACACGATGTTTTCATCTTTGCCGATTACACGCTTTTGTTCCAGGTTACACAACTCCCTGCGGTGTGTACCATTTACAAANAANCACTTCAAACGTATGTTGGCTTCCCATTCGGCTTCGTCAAACAGTTTGTTAAAAACTGAAAACTCAACCCGAAGGTAGGTGGTTTCGTACCGATCGTACACTTTGCGGTATTTNTTGGTAGCATCAGCCATCCATTCGTCTGACGAGTGGACTTTAATGCTGCGAAATTTGTATGAGCTGGGTTTGTTTTCGTTGGAGTCCATGAAGGCCTGCTTTTATTAAAGAACTAAGGTAACAAAATTAGCATTATGGAAATTAAATGGTAGGTGTTTTAAATCTTGATATGATTCAATAGTCTATCAGATGGTACTAGGCTGCTTTTTTGAACAGGTTAAAAATAGAGTTTTTTAACTTTAACCTAACAAAAACAACAAATGAAGAAGATGCGCTTTACAGAAGCCCAGGTGATTGGGATTCTCAACGAACAAACACAACAGGATCAAAAAGTTTCGGAAGTATGCCGCAAGCATGGGATCAGCGAGGCTACGTTTTACAACTGGCGTAGCAAATACGCAGGCATGAAGGTGGACGAACTTAAGCGCCTTAAGGAACTGGAGTACGAGAATGCCAGGCTTAAGAAAATTGTAGCTAACCAGAGCTTGGAGATCGATGCCATAAAGGATTTACTCANNCAAAAAGTTCTAACGCCTGAGCAAAAAGAACACGGCTTGGAGTATCTGGCAGAGCACCACCAGATGAGCCATGCTCAGGCGTGTAAGTTGGTGGGCTGTTCGCGAACCAAAAAGTATTACCAAAGCGAATGCCCGCCAAGGATGCCGNTAGTAAAAAAGCGATTGAAGAAGTTATTGGCAGCAGCCGTAAAGGAAGAACGAAAGTGATTAAGCTGGTACAGAAAAACATCCGGAATTAGGCGATAGCAAAATCCGCAGGGTATATGAGAACGAAGGATTTTCGTTGAGCAAAAACTACGCAGGCGCATTAAGGACAACCCCGCTAATCCCATCTCTATACCGCTCAAAGCCAATCAGGAATGGGCTATGGACTTCATGAGTGACGCGCTGGACAACGGACGAAGGATTCGCACCTTGAATATCATCGATCACTTCAACCGACAGTGCAAAGGCATTGAAGCAGATCTCAACTTGCCGGCTCGTAGGGTGATCGAAATTCTTGAGCGTACTATCGAGCGTCATGGAAAACCCTTGCGAATACGAACCGACAATGGACCGGAGTTTCGATCTAAACGTTTTCAATTATGGATGAAAAACAACCACATAGAATGGAGTCGTATTCAAAAAGGAAAACCTCAACAGAACGCCATCATCGAACGCTTCAATAAAACCTATCGTGAAGATGTATTGGATGCTAACTTGTTTTATTCCATTGAACAGGCTAATGAAGTAACAGCAAAGTGGGTGGATGATTACAACCAGGAAAGGCCACATCAATCGCTCCACTATCAAACTCCGATGGCTTATGCAGCGTAAGGTTTTCTTAGGCATACAAACTCTTGGAATGATCCAAAAGAAAAGCCCCGCACAAAAGGCAGGGCTTGACCATTCCAGTCGGTTGAACCTAACCCTGGCAGGTTGCTCCGCAGCAGAGCCTGATTCCGTTTCAGTTCAACAATGCAAAATTCAAATCATTAATCTATATTTACAACCTGTCAAAATTATCAGCCATTTACCAGATATCGTTCTATCAATTAATTATAATCTTCTTATAATAATAATTTGTTTCTGAATGATGGAGAACGGCTATGCGTAATATATAGAGACCTGGTTGTAACGTTGTGAAATTATTTTTCCAAACTAATTTATGACGACCCTCTTCGATTTGAGCTTCTGGTGAAAGTTTAGCAGTTACTCCTTTCATATCGGTAAGTGAAAGACGAACATCGGCAATGCCATCAGGAAGGGCTATCGGTATAAACATGCTTTCTGAATTTCTATTGAATGGATTGGGAAATACACTACCGACAAATGTTTCTTTGGTTTTTGATGAGATCTTAATGTATTGCTCGTCTCCGTAATGAATAAAGAATGTTCGGTTTCCTGAGGGAATGGTGGCTTGTGTGACTTGCCGCATATCAATTAACTCGGCCTCACCAGATATTTCGAGTACAAGCTGTTTTTCGTTATCTCCAAAATAATCATTATCCCAACTTAATGTCACGTCTTTTGAGCTTGAAATCTGCCCCGTCCAGGTGTATTGATCTTGTGTTGCTACCACATCTTTGATTAGAGTGGTGCCTTGGAGATGTCGTATGGAGATGTTCAGTGAATTTACACCAGGGAAGGGAGTTCTACTTCATCCCAAACATCTTTACCTTCAGTTGCAAATGGATGCATACCAATGCCCGCCACTCGTTTCTGATTGTTCCATCAACAAAGGTTATAGGAACCGTCCACGAGGAGGCCGTTAATGATGACAGTAAGGGCGGATTGCTTTTTAATCTTCCGTTTACAGAAGTATTTTGAATAACAGGAATTTTTATGGTTATGGGTGAATCACTATCCAGGTACACAAACCCGCCCCGGTAACGCTCCAGCACCTCCGTTCCGGTAAATGTACCGTTCTTGTAGTGGCGTAGATTGCCGAGGTCAGCCGGGTTATTATTAAAGGCAAGCACATCACTCCATAAGACATTAAAATTGTATGGATTACCGATCAGATTCCAGCCATTGTAAAGGGTTATTGAGAAGGGGTATCTTCTGTTACAAAAACAGTAGTCCCTTCACCAGGTATTATCTCCAAAGGTTTTTTGACTATTAACCAGTATCCTGTCCCAACATTAATAAGTGAGTTTTTATCTAATTCATTATTTCGTGATATATAACTGTAGAGTCTGTATTTCCTATTGTCGTATCTACCCAAATTTTTGAAAACACTACTTACCTTTGCATCGGTAAGATTAAGCGGGATAGAAATAAGCTGGTAATCTTTTACACTCGAACCAAATACGAGGTTGGGGATGGCATGAACATTTGTTGAAGCTTGATATTTTAGATATACATATTTTGGAACGCTTTCAATTTCTTGATTATCGTTGTCATATAGTATGAAAGTAACTTCCATACCTATTGGGTCAGTAAATAGAGTTGAAGGAATGTCTACACTAACTACATTTTGAGTATTTGTAAAAACTAATGGCTGAACTATTATTTCGTTGGTAGAAATTGATTTAACCTTTAGTTTTAGTTGGTCGAGTTCATTAATGTTGTTAAGTTCGATTGTTGCGGAAAGATTGGTATCTCCAAATGTATAAAACTCTGGTACGGTTGTTTCGTTTATTTTAAGATTTATAACATTGAAATCGTTTATTGAAATTGTTGTTTCTCCGTTAACAGTAACAGATACTTTGCCGGTAGTTGCTCCTGCTGGTACCAACGTTTTAATTTCAGTAGGTGAACTTGAAATGACCTCTGCCAACAAGCCGTTAATTTTGACAGTGTTATTTGCATTAGAACTACTAAACCCTAATCCATTAATAGTTACTGAAGTGCCCACAGCACCTGCTTGAGGAGTCAATGAGCTAATTTCTAAGGGTAACTTCAAAAACTCTAAGGGGCTCGAAGTACTTGTGGCTTCCCGTGTTACAGAAATTGGACCAGTAGTTGCCTCTGGAGGAACTTTCACTATTAAAGTTGTTGACGAACTGTTTGTTATAACTGCCGCAACCCCATTGAATTTAACAGATTGATCGGCAACTGTTCCGCTAAATCCACTTCCAGTAAGTGTAATTAGATCGCCAGATTGGGCCTTAAGTGGGGTAAAAGAACTTACCGTCAGCGCACCACTATAGTCTACGTTACTTGTGGCTATTGTGCCGTTGACGGTTACACTTATTTTCCCGATAACATTACCCGTTGGGGCAATGGCAATTATACTAGTAGGTGTGCTGTGGGTTACTGATGCTGCTATACCATTGAACCGAACAATGTTGTTGGTAGGAACACTACTAAAGCCGGTGCCTGAAATCGTAATTGGGGTACCAGCAGCACCAAATCTTGGTGAAAAACTGTTTACCGACAATGGTAACACTAAAAGTTCACTGCTACTTAAAGCAGTAATCGTTCCCCGTGTTACAGAAATTTTTCCCGTTGTAGCAGATGATGGCACGGTAACTACAAGGCTGGTTGCTGTAGCATTTGTGATAACAGCGTTTACATCATTAATTTTTACAGATTGTGATGAGTTTACTGAACTAAAGCCTGTACCAGTAATTGTTAAGGAAGACCCAGCAATGGCGCTGGTTGGAGTAAAACTATTTATAGCAAGAGTTCCTCCAAAGTCATCCGAACTGGTTGCGGTTATTCCATTAACTGTTACCGTGATTTTGCCAGCGGTAGCCCCACTTGGTACAACAGCGGTAATCCCCGTTGGTGTGCTATTCGTAACAGTAGCCGAAATACCATTAAATTTTACAATATTGTTAGCAGGCGAGCTACTGAAACCTGTGCCTGAAATTGTAACAGTTGCGCCTGCAATAGCAATTCCGGGGCTGAACGAGCCAATAGTGAGGGGCTGTACTAAAAACTCAGTATTTGAATTAACTGTGAATGATTCTCGTGTAACGGATATGGTACCAGTTGTTGCGCCTGTTGGTACGGTGGCAGTTATGCTATTAGTGGTGCTTGAAGCAATTACAGCCGATACTCCATTAAATTTTACTGTTTGTTGAGAAGCTAAGGAGCTAAAACCTGTTCCTGAAATTATTACAGAGGCCCCAGGAGGAGCATTGGATGGATTGAATGAACTGATTGAAAGTGTTCCTCCAAAATCCTGTGCACTTGTTGCGGTAATTGTATTTAAAGTAACCGTAATTTTTCCAATTGTTACCCCAATTGGTACTGTAGCAACTAAGCTTGTTGGCGTGCTACTAGTTACGGTTGCAGAAATACCATTAAAGCGAACAACATTGTTAGAAGGAATGCTACTAAACCCAGTTCCATTTATTGTTACGGGAGAACCTACAGTGCCTAACCCTGGCGAAAACGAACTAATCGTTAAGGGTAATACCAAAAATTCACCAGAACTTTCTGTGGTATAGCCTTGGCGAGTTATTGTGATCTTGCCAGTAGTTGCTCCGGAAGGAACTACTGCAACTATCGAATTTATTGAAACTGAATTAAGGGAAGCTTGTACGCCATTAAAACGAACAATGTTTTCCGCAGAAATAGGGCTAAATCCGGTTCCCGTTAATGTAACAGTTGAGCCGGAGAACCCGAACTATTTGAAATAGTGTTTAAATTTAGAACTGAGAATTTCTGTATACGGTGAGTAAATTCATCAGCAACATAAATAATCCCATTGTTTGTTCCTGACATTCCTAAGGGATAAAACAATTTACCATTCTCAGTTCCTTTACCTCCCCAAGTCGATTTAAGATTTCCGTTTGAATCTAATTTTAAAACTAGATGGTTAAAAACATCAAGAACATAGATCATTCCTGTATTATCAATGAAAACATCTTCTGGATTAGTTCGCAGGGGCGCACCCGGAACTGCCAAATCAATTTTACTTAAAAAGGAGCCACTTGGAGAGAATTTTTAAGACAAAAGTTTCCGTAGTCTGCAACTACAACGTTGTTATCTGAGTCAAACGCCAATGCAAGAGGATAGTTAAAGTTGAGATTGCCAGAACCAAAGCTCCCCCATTGGGTTATATATTGCCCTGAACTATTGAATTTTTGAATTCGATTATTCAACTGATCAGCAACATAAATGTTGTTGCTAGCATCAACTGCGATACCAGATGGCAGATTGAATTGCCCATTTCCTGTCCCTGAACTTCCCCATTTGGTCAAAAACCGCCAGATGAATTGAATTTCTGAATTCGGTTGTTATTAGTATCGGTTACATAAACGTTACCACTATTATCTGTCGCAATCCCTAATGGAAAGAAAAACTGGCCATCTCCGTTACCCAAACTTCCCAGGCAGAAACAAATTGCCCTGAGTTGTTGAATTTCTGAATTCTGTGATGTTCCCTATCGACAACATAGATATTTCCTGCAATATCAACAGTTGTGCCATGAGGCCCTGAGAATTGCCCGTTTGTCGTAGAGTTCTGACCAAAGATTGAAATAAAAGCACCACTTGATGTAAATTTTTTATTCCAAGGTGTAGCCAATCAGCTGCAAGGATATTGTTGTTATTATCGGTGGCAATACAAGTAGGAAAATTCAGGTGTGCGTCTCCAATACAGCAAGAACTTATTGTTTGAAGATAAACACCAACGGTATTAAATTTTTGAATTCGATGATTCTCGTAATCGGCAATTAGGATATTATTGGTTTTGTCAACATGAACAGATAAAGGTTTTGGAACTGGTTATTGCCTGACCCAAAAGCCCCCACTTGCTTATAAATTGTCCGCTATTATTGAACTTTTGAATTCGGTGATTTTGACTATCGGCTACATAAATATTATTTTGATTATCAATACTCACGTCAGTTGGATGATTAAATTGACCATCTGTTGAGCCAAAACTTCCCCAATTTGCTAGGAAGGTACCTGATGAATTGAACTTAGAGACCCTATGATTATTGACATCTGCTATATAAACATTTCCCTCACTGTCAATTGCAATTCCATCCGGATATTGAAATTGATTGGTGCCAGTACCATAACTACCCCATTTAGTTATAAACTGACCACTACTATTAAATTTTTGAACTCGGTGATTCCATCGCTCAACGACATAAAAATCACCATTGCTCGCAACGGCTATACTTGCTGGATTACGAAGCTGCCCATCCTCATCACCGGGTTCTGAAAACTGCGCAATTGGCGTTCCTGCACTGTTAAATTTTTTAATAACACAAGACCAGCTATCTACCACATATATGTTACCCTGTTGGTCCACGTCTATGTCATCTATATAACGGAATTGATTGGTAGGAATTGGATTTATTCCTATACTGCTTTCATAGAATTGCGCCAAGGCTGTGGATGCACTAAAAATAGATAACCCAATATAAAATTATTTTATGATTGTTATTTTTCATGATATAATAGGTAAATGGCTGAACGAAAATACTACTTAATTTAAATTAAACCCTGTTTGGTGGTTTAAAAAGATCATACTACTTTTAGTTTTCTAAATACTTAGAATGGGTAAAATTTTATTTCTTATACTAATACCATTTTACGGCATCTCACAGGAGATAGAAAATGTGAGAAGCGAGTTAGCAATCGATTCGGGTAAAGCATTTTACAAATTTCACTACGATATTGTTGCAGGAAGAGGTAACATTCCAGTTTATGTCCAATTAAAGATAAAGACTTCCGTAAATGAGTTTTATGCAAAATCGGTTCGCGGAGATATTGGGGAAATGATTTATCCTGGTGAAGCAAGGACATTTGTTTGGGACTATGAGACCGATTTGGTTCACTTTAGCGGGGATATTGATTACACAATAGAGGCTGTACCAATGATAACAATTCATTCAAAGAAAGTAAGGCGTGGAAAAGAAGTTGAAATAAGCGTTCGCGAATTTCTAGCTGCTCAGGGAAAATATGATGTTGTTTTATTTAGAAGAGGTGCACCTGTCAGGGCTTTGATGGATACACTCCAAGTTGACACTATTAAATTTTTACTACCAAAAAAGTAAAGGTTGGTAGTAATTATCAAGTTGGAATTTTAAATGGTGAAGCTAAGTATTTCAGTCACACATTTAAAGTTAAGCCTCAAGTAAGTAGATTTTTATATGTACTTGCGGGTAGTGTAATGGTGGGGGCAATTGTGTTGCCTGAATTTTTGGATCCATTAAGCCCTTACCTGAGGCCCCAATATAGACACTAATTGATATTGTGATCAATGAATAAATTTTTGTTAGGCTTGTTAATGGTTGGGGTGGTTCAATACAACTTTGGTCAATCGAAAAACGGTGGTAAATTATCTGCTGTAACGGTTGTAGATAGGCCAATTATTGAATGGGCTAATTTTCCTCAGGATACAATTAATTTAGTTGGCCTAAATATTCAGAAGGTTTCTGCTGTTGTTAAATCCCGCTTGCCTCTTTCACGTATTGAATTTAAAGTTAATGGTGTAATCACTGATGTGTATGATAGGAAAGATTTCTCACCGTCAAAAGGTCAAAATAAATTTGAGGAATTTATTGAACGGACTCTAACGTTGCGTACAGGAATTAACACTATTGAGCTTACTGTTACAAACATACAAAATACTTATAGTACAAGTTCACGTAAATTAAAAGTTGATCCTAATCAAATAACATTGCTTCGAAGCGAAAAGGATGTTAATGCCCCCATGATTTATGTATCTGCACCGTCAAACATTCGCGATGACATGGTTGTATTATATCAGGAAATTTTAAGACTTGCGGGTACGGTAATAGACGAGTCTGGTGTTCAAACCCTGAAGGTGAATGGTATTACAGTACCAGTTCGGGAAAATGGTGCGTTTGTAATAAACCTACCTTTGAATATTGGAGATAATCCTGTTACAATCGAAGCACGAGATATTAACCAAAATATTTCTTTAAGGAAGTTTATAATCACTCGAAAAATATGGGTGGCACTGAGTATTCCTCAAAGGAGTCTAAAAATTATCTGCTTTTGATTGGAATTGATAAATATCAAAATTGGCCTGTCCTAAATAATGCAGTTTCTGATATTGATTCAGTAAGAAAGATACTAACAAGTCTCTATCGGTTTGAACCGGAAAACACAACCGTTATAACAAACGAACACGCAACTTTAGGCAACATCTACAAAGTCCTTCGTAGTTATATTGAAAGGATTACTCCGAATGATAATTTGCTAATATATTATTCTGGACACGGGTATTTTGATAAATTATTGAATGAAGGATACTGGGTGCCAGTAGAGGCAGCCCGTACCGTAGATGTTTCAGCGATGGTGCCTAATGCACAAATACTAAAGGTAATCGAAAATATTAACTCTCAACACACCCTATTGGTGGCCGATGCTTGTTTTTCAGGATCGCTATTTAGCTCTAATACGCGTAGTTATGCTGATCATGTTGAGAAGTATAAGTCGAGATGGGGACTTGCATCAGGAAGGCTCGAGGTTGTATCAGATGGTGTTATCGGACGAAATAGTCCATTTGCAGAAAGTCTTATTTCCTTTTTAAGAAATAATAAAGAGGATAGAGTAGCAACATCTGATCTTGTTCAGTTCGTTAAAAAAGGGTTACGGAAGCGAATCAACAAACACCAATTGGTAGTCCTCTTAAAGGTGTTGGCGATGAAGGTGGAGAATTTGTCTTTACAAAAGAAACTGATAATTATTTCATGGAATCTTAAACGCTATCCGCCAAACACCTCTTACCTGATTGTTTTGATAACCCACCGCCCGGTCGCGGGGNTATAATTTCTGAATGGCAGAGTCGGTGCTAAAGGCTACCTCCTTTCCGGGTGTGCCATGGCAGGTAAGGCAAAGGGGTTGCGTGATAATGGGTTTAAAGAAGAGGATGGAGTCATCTTTTAAGACAAGTTTGGGTGTAATGGCATTTCCTTCACTCAGGTCTATTCCAAAACCTTTGATCATAAACGCAGCTAATTCGTCTGCCTTGTTGCGCGGGTTGCGCACTTTGTTGCTCAGCCGCCTGATCGATGCCTGGTGTGCTGCCGACAAAGAGTCGGTAAGGGGNTAAGCGCGCAGGTTGCAGTAACGCAATGCAGAGTCGATGCCACCACGCTGCATGGCTTTTTGTAATTCGCCACTTAGTGTTTCAAACGAAAGTTTTGCAATGGCATTACCACGCGTAAGGTAGGTGGTGTCTATTTGCGTGTAGCTTTCCAAAGTNTTNTTGCCTTTACAGGATATGGTTAAAGCCACAATACCGATAAGAAGAAATCGATTTTTCATACCGGGAAATTTCGTAAAAAACACGTTGCGATTTACTTGCCGGTGGATTTATTTCTTCCGGCTGTGTATCACTAAATGTATTTTTGAGATGGTACGTTGCAAAAATATTAATGGACTCCGTCAAACCATTCTTTGAAATCACTCACCTTTTCGCGGCTTACTATAATTTCTGGTTCCCATTTAATGTGTAGCGAAATTTTTAGCCGGCTGTTGGAGTAAACCACTACATCCTGAATGGCACTGATGTTGATAATATAACTGCGATTGATGCGCTTGAAAATTTTAGGGTCCAGTATTTCTTCTAAGTTTTCGAGATTGTAATTGATAATAAATTTGCGTAGTTGATTGGTAATCAAATACACATCGCGGCCATCGGCAAAAAACAGGCTGATCTGATCGGTAGTTATGGATTTGATATGATCGCCCAATTTTACCATAAACCTGTTTTTGTAGGTTCGTTCCGGGGTGCTTAGTGTTTGTAACACTGCTTCGTTCCGCTCATCGCCCCAGCGTAGCTGGTTACCTAAGCTTTCAACTTTTTCAGGCTGTTAGACAGATCGGTAAATGTAATGGGCTTTAACAGGTAATCAATGCCGTTTACTTTAAAGGCATCTAATGCATATTCGTTGTAGGCAGTAACAAAAATAACGGGTTTGTTGACTTTTACTTCTTTAAAAATCTCAAAACTCATTCCATCCTGCAACTGTACGTCCATAAAAATCAGATCCACCGTAGATTGATTGGCTTCAAGCCAGTTTACCGCTTCTTCTACCGACTGTGCTTTACCTCTTACCACAATGTTTTCGCTGTAGCGCGAAAGGTAGCGCTCCAGTTTTTCTGCAGCCGGAGTTTCGTCTTCCACAATCAGTACCTGTAACGAGAGACTATTCATTGGTTGTTACTTCTTCTGCAATTTGAACAAGCGGAAATTTAATATAATTTTCTTTGCCTGCTTTAACCTGAACAAATGGATTCTCGCTAAAGAAGGCATACGATCGTTTTAAACGGCCATACGCGTGCAGGCTTTCCTGATGCATTAGCAATTTATCGTTAAGCGTATGTTGTAATACCAGGTATTCGTTTCCTTCTTCCAGGTAAAGTCGTATCACCAATGGCGACTCTCTCGAAATGAGGGTATTGCGAACAATAGAATCGATTGTAATGAGTAAGGAGCCAGGAATAAGCTGAATGTTATGTGTGCTGCGAACTGTAATGAGAAGGTTGAGTTGATTTTGATGTTTGTAGTTTAATAATTTGATAAGATGGGCTGCTGCCTGCAGTTCTTCTTCCAGCGAGATTAATTCCTTATGGCGGTTAATCAGTCCATACCGGTAAATTCCGGCTAAGTAATCAATCTGTTCTTCGGCTTTGTCCACATTATGTTGCAAAGTAAGAATCAGGTTTTCTAAACTTTCGTAAAGCAGATCCGGGTTAATCTCGTTTTTAAAAGAAATAAAATCCGACTCCAGTTTTTCACGTAATTTNTTCTCTTGTTGCAATAGCAGGGTGTTTTCCTGGTTAAGGTAAAAATTGCTGAAGAAAAGTGCATTGTAAAGCAACCCGATTACTCCATAGATAGCCAGAAAAACGTACCATTCGCGGGGGCTAATTGCAAAACCAACAATCCAGAAGTAATACGCCCAGATGGCAGCGGAAACCAGAAAACAGGAGATGAATAACGTGGCAACCAGTTGAATTACAATTCTGCGTCTGATAGATTGTTGATTGAGCCATTTTTCGAAAACAGCAAGAACAAGTCGCATGGACTCGAGTGAAATAAATGCCAGACCAATACACACATATACTTCAGCGCCACTAAAAATATTTTTGAATTCGGAAAAGTTGTTGTTAATAAGCAAGATGAGCAGGTACACCATTACCCCAGTACAGGTGCAGAAAGTATTCGGAACAGGGCATGATGAATGAAGAGCCGGTTCATATTCGCACGGAGGGGGTTGGGTTGAGCCTTTATGACCGGTAAGGTTACCACAAAACGGGCTTCGTTCTTAATACTCACTTTTTCATTTGTAAAGAATTGGTAGCGGTTGATAATATTCTGCAGCCCAATCTGCAAACTCTCACCTTTGGTAGCACTGGTTTTTGAATTGCTCACAATAATCTGGGTATTGTCCAATGCCGAAATGTAAATGAGCAAGGGCTGCTCCTTGGAGATTTTATTATGCTTTACGGCATTCTCTACCAGCAATTGCAGCGTCATGGGTGGAATTAAGGTATGAAACAGGTTTTTCGGCAGGTTGACTTCCAATGTTACATATTGTTCGTACCGCGCTTGCAGCAAATAGTAGTAAGCCTTTACAAACTCAATTTCTTCACTTACCGATACCAGTTTTTCTTTCTGGTTGTCGATAACATAACGAAATGTTTCAGCCATTCTGCGAATAAATTGCTCGGCCATAACCGTGTCTTTGAACAGCAACGAAGAAACGGTATTGAGACAATTGAAAAGATAATGTGGGCTAATTTGTGTTTTTAGGGAGTTGAATTGCAGTTCAAGCTGTAACCGCTCCAACTGCATGGCTTCTACCTGGGTTTTGGCATAATACCGATAGGAGTAAAACAATCCATAAAATATTTCTGAAATAAATAAGGTAATGATTAGTAAAATGCCCATGCGGATTACATCGTCATTGCGGATTTCTAACAAGAGAACGCTGGCTGTAATGCAAAGAAGCAACACAAGGATTCCATTTAGAAANAAGCCGGAGATAAATCGTAACAGGAAATGTGTGCGCCAGTCTATCCATGTATCCAACACCTTGTCGAATTGCCAGGCAACAAAGGCTACGATGTTGATGATTAACGTAAATACAATAAATTCATAAGCTTCAAATTTTAATGAAGGAAATCTTCCTTTGGCGCTATAGAAGATGTATAGAAAGAATACTACGGCCAGCAGGGTGCAAATGAGCACTAAGGTGCTGTATTTTTCATGAAGATTCTTGGAAAGAAATGCGTGGTTGCCATGCAACCCCAAACTACTTAAATTTTGGTATAAATCTTAACGATCCAGGGCGCGGATAGCCCGTCCATAATATGTTTCTGATCCTATTTTTCGGGCGGTATCGCGATAAGCATTTCTTATAACCTCGTTGCTGGTGCGCACCCGCGAGGCCGCATCAACCAGTACTTCCGTAAGATAATGATCAGAATGAATACTTTTGGCAGCGGTCAGAATAGCAATTAACTTAGATTCAGTCAGATCCGACCGGTCTAATGCATTTCGTAATACTTCAGATTTGTAATGATCGCTATTCATTTCCGAACCGTATGTTACCAGTTGCTTAAAGGCTGCATCTGATAAGTCTTGCCTGTCTAACAGGGTAGATATTACTTCGGTGCGATAATGATCGCTGCTAATGGTGGATGTTATCGGTAACAATTCGCTTAATACTTTTTCATTGATTGTTTTATTGAGCATGGACTGTATTACCTGCGATTTATAATGGTCGGAATGAATGTCTTTAATCGATTCAAGAGCCCGCTGGTGTGAAGCAACAGAAAGATTTCGTTCAAGCGCTTTGGTTAACACAACCGTACGATAATGATCGGAGTGAATGGATTTTGAAGTATTGATCATCTCCGTCATAATCGCATCCGTCAGGTCTCTTTGCCGCATTAAGGAAGTGAGTACCTCTGTTTTATAATGGTCGGAATTTATTTTTGCTGCCGAGGCAAGCGCAATTCTTACACTTTCAGGTGATGCAGGTTGCAATTGCAATGCCTCTTTAATAATCTGGGTTTTGTAATGATCGCTGCCCATTTTATTGGTTACACCAAACACAGCCTCCGTAGCTTCTTTAGTTTTAAGAAATTTATCCAGGTTGTGCTCCAGAAATTCTGCGAGATAATGATCGGAACTCATATTGCCGGTTACTTTGGCTACAACCAGGGAATAGTCTTTTTCGGCTACGGGTTTCTTCATGAGCAAACGGGCGTAGTGCGATTTTACATGATCGCTTTTTATTGCCTCTATTTCAGCAAGCACCGCAGGTGTGCCGCCTTTTGCATAAAACCGGTTTACCCGGCTTTCGGCAGCAAGGGTAGTGGTACGTACTACTTCAGGTAAAATTTCGGCAAGCCACTTGCGGCCGGCAGGATCAAAGTTTACTTCTGTACGCCCTTCATAGTATCTTTTTATTAACACGCTGCCTTCGCGTATAATCTTAATGGTGCGCCTTGTCCCAAATGAAGTTTTTGTCACTTCAAAATATCCATCGGGCGACATAGAGGAGATGTCGCGGTCATCGTCACTCACCTCAATGGTTCCGCGTATTTCAATATTAAAACTGTTAAATGGATCGGATGTGCGATAGGTGGTTTTGGCATCGTTGCGAGATATAGATACGCTAACGCTTTCAGACTGGCTAAATCCCTGAAGTGCGGTTGTTAAAAACAATAAGAAGTAAATAAATCTCATAAAAAGGCTTTTTAACCTGATACGGTACAAAGGTGGGGTAGGGATTCAACCCGGCAATCGTTATGAAATGAACTGCCTAATTGGTGTAGTGAGTTGTAAAATTGACTAAAGCAGTTTTTCTGCTCCAGCCTGGTTTGGGGTAAGCTTTCGGACTTTATATAAACCCCGCTGCCTGCGGGCTTCAAAAACTACCACAGCAGCTGCATTGGAAACATTCATCGAGTCGATTTTACCCTGCATGGGGATGATGATGTTGGCGGTACTGTTTTGAATCCAAGTATCAGACAGGCCGGTGGCCTCTGTACCCATTACAACCGCACAAGGTTTTGAAAAATCTGTTTGGTGGTAAGGCTTTGAAGCTTTCAGGTAGGTGCAGTAGATATTGATCTGGTGCTGCTTTAGCCAGTTAATGGTTTCTTCGCTGGTGGCGGAAGCAATTTGTTTGGTGAATACACAACCCACGCTGCTGCGGATCACATTGGGATTATAAAAATCAGTTTGCGGATCGCAGATGATAACGGCATCCACTCCGGCCGCATCGGCTGTGCGCAGAATAGCCCCCAGGTTGCCGGGTTTTTCCACGGCTTCCAAAATCAATAACAACGGGTTGCTACGTAACTTAATATCCTGCAGCCGGTGCGTTTTATGTTCGGCTACAGCCAAAATACCNCCGGTACTTTCGCGAATGGCAATTTTGTCGAACACTTCTTTTGAAACCGGAATCAGCAACTTGTCCTGCTGTAATAAATCGCCCGACTCTTTNTTATCCAGAATCTCTTCGCAGAAAAANATATTGCCGATGCGGTAGCCGGCTTCCATGGCCATGCGCACCTCTTTAGCCCCCTCTATAATAAAGAGTTGTTGTTTTCTGCGTTCGCGCGGTTTTTCCAGCGCCAGCAGGCTTTTGATTTTCGGGTTTTGGGTGCTGGTAATAAGAAAATGCATACAAGCCAGGATTCAAGATTCAAAATTCAAGATTCAAAATTCAAGTTCAAAGATAGCCTAACCTGTTATTTACTATTTTTGAATTTGAATCATACGTTTTGAACCTGATTTACCCTTCCTCGTGGAACGACTATGAATTACTGGACTCCGGTAACTTCGAGAAATTAGAACGTTTCGGTAAAGTTATCCTTATCAGACCTGAACCACAGGCAATTTGGCAACCCGTTCAAACAGAAAAGGATTGGAGGCAACAAGCCCATGCCCACTTTACGCGCGAGCAAAAAGACAATTTCAGGTTTGGAGAAGAGGTAAAGGGTGGCTGGNAAAAATTAAAACCATTGGATGACAGTTGGCAAATAACGTACCCCCTTGCATCTTTAAACATAACCCTGCGCCTGGCACTTACCAGTTTTGGCCACGTGGGCATTTTTCCCGAACAAGGTTCCAACTGGAATTTTATTTACGATACTGTATTATCGTGGAGCGAGCCGCNNCGGGTACTGAATCTATTTGCTTATACAGGAGCCGCATCGGTAGTAGCCCGTGCGGCCGGGGCTGAAGTAACGCACGTAGATGCTTCGCGGCCGNGGTTAAACTGGGCAAACCAAAACATGCAGTTGAATAATCTGAAAGACATCCGGTGGGTGTATGAAGATGCGCTTAAGTTTGTGAAGCGCGAAGTAAAGCGCGGTAACAAATACAACGGTATTATTATGGATCCACCTCCCTACGGGCGCGGGCCCGAAGGTGAAAAATGGACGCTACAGGAAAAATTGAATGAGTTGGTTTACTTAGCCAGCCAGTTGTTGGAGCCAACCCCATCGTTTTTCATTCTTTCCATGTATGCCGTAGGATTATCTTCCCTGGTAGGATTGAATGTGGTGAAAACGCACTTCCCGAATGTTAGCCCTGCGTTTGGCGAGTTTTACCTCAAGTCCAAAACAGAAAGAGATTTGCCAATGGGTACGTTTCTGCGATTTAGCAGGTAAAACTTTTAACGGTTGCATCCATCCTACCAATCAGAAAATTTCACATTGCTGCGCCTGGTTTATATTATACTCTTCTGTTCTGTGCCGGGGTTGCCCTGTCCCAGAAAATCTACCGGGGTATTGTGGTTGACTCGGCCACCATGGTCGATTTGCCGGGCGTTCATATTTCTGTAAAACATACCACACGAGGAGTGGCAACCAATGCTTCGGGTGGATTTCTGATTACCGCCCGGCCCATCGATACACTCGTGTTTACATCTATCGGTTATCATTCTTTTGAATTGCCCTTAATGTTTGAAGAAGATGCCTTGTTTATTATGCTGCGCGAAAACAAGATTATGTTGCAGGAAGTAACCGTAAGATCGAACCGGCTTTATCCCAACAAGATTGAAGATCACACAAAAGTGGCACCACGCACCTTGAGTAAAGTTCAGATGCTTGAGTCACCTTTCGATTACTTCTGGAAACTGGAACGGGAAAAGCGTAAACTCACACGGGTTATTGAAGAGAACAATCGTACGCAAACATTCCGGCAGGTAATAACCGATCCGGATGTAAAAACCATTATGATGGAAGATCATCATATTGATGAAGATACCTATTATAGCCTGGTGGAGAAGTTTAATCTCAAGCATCCTGCTGTCCATTACTTTACCGATCCCGATGCTATTATGGAAGCGTTGCATGGGTTCTTCGACAAGAACAAAGCAGCCGCTAAAATCGATTGAAATAACCCGGCCTTTGCGCTACGGAATATTCTGAACGCCCCGGTAAAATCCCTAAATAACGCTATCTTTGCGCCCTTAAACTCAAAAAGAAGCGGAAATCAACGATTTATGGAGGTTAGTAAAATCAGGAATATTGCCATTATTGCCCACGTTGACCACGGAAAAACCACCCTGGTTGATAAACTATTACATGCAGGTCATCTTTTTAAGGATCATGAAAATCCGGGCGAATTAATAATGGACAGCAACGACCTGGAGCGAGAACGCGGGATTACCATTCTTGCTAAGAATGTTTCGGTACGTTATAAAGACTATAAAATAAATGTAATTGATACCNCCGGCCACAGCGATTTTGGTGGTGAAGTTGAGCGGGTTTTAAACATGGCCGATGGTTGTTTGCTGCTGGTAGATGCCTTTGAAGGCCCCATGCCTCAAACCCGTTTTGTATTACAANAAGCATTGCAGCTTGGCTTAAAGCCGATTGTGGTAATTAATAAAGTAGATAAGAAAAACTGCACGCCTGACGAGGTACACGAAGCGGTTTTTGATCTGATGTTTGCGCTGGATGCCAATGAAGATCAGCTTGACTTCCCGGCTTTTTATGGTTCAGCCAAGCAAGGCTGGATGAGTTCCGATTGGAAAACACCCACCACCGATATCAACGCGTTGATTGAAGGTATTATTAAATATATACCGGCTCCAAAAGTAGATGAAGGCTCAACGCAATTGTTGATCACATCGTTGGAATACTCTTCTTTTATTGGACGGATTGCGATAGGTCGTGTGCAACGCGGTTCGGTTAAAGCCGGGCAACAAGTAGCCCTTGTAAAACGCGATGGCGGTGGCGTGGTGAAAACACGGATCAAAGAAGTTTACGTGTTCGAGGGGTTTGAAAAGAAANAAGCAGAGCAGGTAAATGCCGGAGAGATTTGTGCATTGGTAGGCCTGGAAGGTTTTGAAATTGGCGATACGGTGGCGGATGTAGAAAAACCTGAAGCTTTGAAGTCGATTGCGATTGACGAACCAACTATGAGTATGTTGTTCACCATCAACAACTCACCCTTCTATGCCAAAGAAGGAAAGTTTGTTACCTCACGCCATATCAAAGAACGCCTGGAAAAAGAATTGGAAAAGAACCTGGCTTTGCGTGTGGGCGAAACCGGCTCGGCTGATAGTTTTATGGTATATGGCCGTGGTGTATTGCACTTATCGGTATTGATTGAAACCATGCGCAGAGAAGGGTATGAATTGCAGATAGGCCAGCCGCAGGTAATTTTTAAGGAAATTGATGGCGTGAAGTGCGAGCCGGTAGAAGAGTTAACCATCGACTTGCCTGAAACGGATGCGGGTAAAGCCATTGAAACCGTATCGATGCGCAAAGGGGAAATGATCAACATGGAACCCAAGGCCGACCGCATGATTTTGAAATTCCTGATTCCTTCGCGCGGAATAATGGGCTTGCGAAATTATTTGTTGAACGTAACAGCGGGCGAAGCCGTAGTGACGCACCGGTTTAAAGAATATCAACCGTACAAGGGCGAAATACCGGGCCGCATCAATGGTTCGTTAATAGTAATGGAACAAGGCGAAGCCATTCCATACAGTTTGCATAACCTGCAAGACCGTGGTAAGTTTTTCATCAACNCGGGCGAACCGGTTTACGAAGGCCAGGTAATTGGCGAACATAGCCGCAGTGGCGATTTGGTAATTAACGTTACCAAAACCAAANAGCTTACCAACATGCGTGCTTCCGGTGCCGATGAANAAATGAAAATAGCACCTCCGCTAAAGCATACATTGGAAGAAGCCCTGGAATACATTCAGGCCGATGAGTATGTAGAGGTTACACCAAAATCAATTCGCTTGCGTAAAATTTATTTGAATGAGAACGATCGTAAGCGCGAACGTAATAAGGCTGGATCGAATGCATAAAAATTGGCTCACCGGTATTCTAATCCTGGCAATGTTCACTTCGGGTTTCGCACAAAATCCAAAGTGGACAGCCTGGGAAACAGAAGCCGACACGTTAATGAGTCACGAAGAATTCTCTAAAGCAATCGCGCGCTATTCCAAAATCATCAAAGCCTCGGGCCTTAAACAANAAGAAAACTACCGCCCGCTTTACAAACGTGCAGTAGCGTATTACAGCACGGGCCAATGGCAACCGGCTATAGCCGATATGGACAAGTTCATTCCGGAATTTCCGCAAAGTTACCAGGCTCGCATTTTACGTGCCCTTGTTTACCGCGAACTAAATGATATAGACAACCAATTAGCCGATGTAGATGCAGCCATTCAACTAAGTGGTGGCGACTTGCAATTGCTTCGCTGGCGTGGAAGTTTGCGGATGGAAAAAGAGGAATACGAACTTGCCAAAAAAGATTTTAAACAAATTATTCAGATTCAGGACGACCCGGAGATTGAAATGAACCTGGCCCTTACACACTACTCATTACAGGAATTGGATAGCGCACTTCTGGCCGTAAACAAAGCGATTGAACTGGATGGTACCTATGGCGCGGCTTATTNNTTTATGGTGGTGCTTTTGCATTGGAACAAGAACAATATGAACAGGCTGTGAAGTTTCTGGATGTTGCCCTGCGCCTCGATCCCGAAAATCTACAGGCATTATTTTACAAAGGAATTGCGTTGGTAGAGTTGAAGCGCGAGGATGAAGGCTGCCGTTGCCTGAATAAAGCATTTTATGATGGTGTAGATGATGCAGCCGATTACCTGAAGCAATATTGTTACGAGGTATTAAAGTAAGGCTGTTAAGAATAGACACCGGTATAATTTTAGTTAACCTATGGCCCAGCAAATTCTTATTCTCGATTTTGGGTCGCAGTACACACAGTTAATTGCACGCAGGGTGCGCGAGTTAAATGTGTATTGCGAGATTCATCCCTTCAATCACATCCCTTCAATCACACCCGATGTTAAAGGGGTGATTCTTTCCGGTAGTCCGTGCTCGGTGCGCGATGCCGGTTCGCCCGATGTGGATTTGAAACAGTTTGGAAAAATTCCGGTACTGGGTGTTTGTTACGGTGCGCAATTGATTGCCCATAAAAGTGGAGGTTCGGTAGCGCCTTCGCAGATACGGGAATACGGTCGTGCCAGGCTTACCACCGTTAATCATCACAATGAATTATTAAAGGAAATTTCGCTCGATTCGCAAGTGTGGATGTCGCATGCCGATACGATTACTTCCATTCCTGATCAGTTTGAAATTATTGCCAGCACACCTTCTGTAAAAGTAGCTGCCTTTCATTTAAAGGGTGAAAAGTTATACGGCATTCAGTTTCATCCGGAAGTAACCCATTCGCTGGAAGGGAAAAACCTGCTACGCAATTTTGTAGTTCACATTTGTGGTTGTGCGCAGGATTGGACACCCGATCAGTTTGTAGAATCAACAGTAGCAGACTTAAAGAAANAATTAGGTACCGATAAGGTGGTAATGGCTTTATCGGGCGGGGTTGATTCTACGGTAGCCGCCATGCTGGTTCATAAAGCAATTGGCAATAATTTATATTGCATTTTTGTAGATAACGGGTTGCTGCGCAAAAACGAATTCGAACAAGTATTGGAATCATACAAAGGCATGGGCCTTAACATTAAAGGAGTTGATGCCAAAGAAAAATTCTATGCTGCATTAAAAGGATTATCCGAGCCTGAAGCCAAACGCAAAGCCATCGGCAAAACATTTATTGATGTGTTTGACGAAGAAGCGCACGCTATTACCGATGTGAAGTGGTTGGGCCAGGGCACCATTTACCCGGATGTGATTGAATCGGTTTCAGTAAAAGGTCCTTCGGCTACCATCAAATCGCACCACAACGTAGGGGGCTTGCCCGAAAAGATGAAGATGAAAGTGGTGGAGCCTTTAAATACTTTATTCAAAGATGAGGTTAGGCTGGTGGGCAAAACATTGGGCATCGACCCCTTGATTCTGGGCCGCCATCCATTTCCGGGGTTGGGTATCCGGATTTTGGGAGAGATTACGGCCGATAAAGTTAGCGTGCTGCAGGAAGTTGATGCAATTTTTATTGGTGCGTTGCGTTCGCATGGTTTATATGAGAAAGTATGGCAGGCAGGGGCCGTGCTTTTGCCTGTGTATTCGGTAGGGGTAATGGGCGATGAAAGAACCTACGAGCAGGTTGCCGCTCTGCGTGCAGTAATAAGTGTGGATGGTATGACTGCCGATTGGGCCCATCTGCCGCATGAATTTTTAAGTGAAGTTTCGTCTGATATCATCAATAAAGTAAAAGGCGTTAACCGCGTGGTGTATGATATCGCTNCCAAACCTCCGGCAACCATCGAGTGGGAATAGCGGCTTAATTTTTGATTGATTATATTGGCCAATAGATTATGGTGCGCATGAGTAAATTTTTGTTCCTGCTTTTGTTTGTAGTAAGCCTGGCACAAGCCATCGCACAGGATTTCCGAAAGCAATTCAAGCAGGCTAAAGATTTATACGAAGGCAAGCAATACAGTGCCGCCATGGCTGCCTTTAAACCGCTTACGGTTTACGATCAGGCCAATCCTTTTCCGGAGTATGCCTCCTTTTATTATGCGCTTTCGGCTAATCAGCTGGGCTATGGTTCGGTAGCCAAAGACATGTTTTTGCAGATTAAGAAACTGTACCCTGCCTGGGATCAGATGCAGGAGGTTAATTACTGGCTTACCAAGTTGTATTTTGATCAGGGCGATATTTTTCAGGCCCTTAAAGTGGCGGCAACGGTTACCGGCCCTTCGTTACAAACCGGGCTTACCGAATTAAAGCGATATTACCTCGGCAAAATAACTGATTCGGAAACCTTAAAAATGGTTTTGGAAGATTATCCCGAGGAACGGGAAGCAGGAAGGGCTTTATTGAAAATATTGGGGCAACAACCAGCGCATTTGCAGGAAACTTCCATGATGGAGTTGCTCATCACCAAATTTAATCTTCCGCGCGAAAAACTGGTGGCTGTTGAAGCACCAAAGCCTGTATTTAAAGATTCCTACCGCGTGGCACTGCTCATGCCCTTTCTGGCAGCAACCTTGGATCCATCACCGGTAGTAAAACGAAATCAGTTTGTGCTTGATATTTACGATGGCGTAAAACTGGCAGCCGATTCGTTACGTAAGCAAGGCATTAACCTGGAAATAGTAGCGTACGATAACGAGCGCTCACCGGAATTAACCCGTAAAATTCTTGCCCAGCCAGAACTTAAATCGGCCGATATTATTGTGGGGCCACTTTTTCCGGAAGAAGCAAAACCCGTATTGGAGTTTGCGCTTACTAACCAGATAAGTACATTGGTAAATCCGGCATCAAATACAATCGATTTTGCTCCTCATCCTTTTTCATTTTTGTTTCAACCCAGTCATGAAACATTAGGTATCCGCTCGGCCGAGTGGGTAGCCGAACATGTGCGAAGANAAAACTGCCTGGTCTATTATGGCGAAACCGTAAAGGACTCGGTCATGGCCTTTGCTTTTATTAAGCGAGCCCTGGAGCTTGGTGTAAAGGTGGTGTATGCCGAAGAAGTACACAAAGAAAACTCAGCCGGTATTCTTACTAACCTGGTATCGGCAACAGAATATGATGAATGGAAAAATCCGCTGCAGTTTAAACTTAAGAAAGACAGCCTGGGAAGTATTTTTGTGGCATCCGATAACGAATTGATTTATTCAAAGGTGATAAATGGAGTAGAAACCCGTAAAGATTCTATTGTGGTAATTGGCCAGGAAAACTGGCTTACCGATACCTCTATTGATTACGCCAAGTTTGAGCGCACACAGGTTAGTCTGGCTGCACCCAACTTCCACGCTTTGAACAGCCCGGCTTATTCCCAGTTCAGANAAAAGTTTATCCAGAAACATGGCCTGCTGCCGGGCGAGTATGCCACCCTGGGCTATGAGGTAACAATGATGCTGGGCCAATTTTTCAGCAAGTATGGTGCGCGGTTTCTTGAAGTTTTACCGCCAGGCGAAGTGTTGCCCGGCCACCTGGGTTTGGGTTATCAGGTACAGCCTGGCCGCGATAATGGCCAGGTTCCGTTTGTTGGTTTCAGAGGCGGAGCAATTAGCATTCTTAACTAGCCGGTAAGCACAATTTTTATTAAATCCTTACACCAAAGCCACTATCCACCAGGCAAATAATACCTTTGTAGTGTTTGAAATTTGGGTTTCCTGCATGGTCTATGATGAAGAACGATGCTGAATCCACTACTTTTCGTATTTTTAAGGATTAACTTATGGCTATAGTGCGCATTACGTTTACCTGCCTGTTATTAGTATGGAGTTCTGCCTGGGCGTTTGGCCAGGCTACCGAAAAAGTGGCCGTTACATTCGATGAATTGTATGACGAGCCTTATTCAATCAATAAACTCTTTGTTGCATTCCAGCCGCTTTACGGTGAAATTTTTGCTACCAATGTAAATGCCGGGTTTGGTGCAGAAGCCCAGTACTTTCATAAAAATAAATTTAATATCAAGGGGCAGTTCCGGAAGTCGTACAGCAGCAAGTTTTTAGATTTTAACCGGGAGAATGCGTTGCGTAATAGTACAGTTGCAAATGCCCCGGAAGTATTTAACTACTATGAATTTGGTGGCACCTTTCATATCAAAGACTTTGATGAGACTTCTACCGCCAAAATTTTCCTTCATCAANAANAAATCCCACGTAGCAAATGGGCTTCCACCGTAGCTACTTATGCCGAAGTGCCCAGTAAACTCAGAAAAATTTATGGAGCCCGGCTGGGTACAGTAATCTGGGATGCTACAGCCGATATTAACCGTACCCTTGCCAAACAAGGGTTAACGTATGCGAACTTAGTTAACAGCGATGGTAACAGCTTACCCGAAACTTATGTGGATGGAAATGGTGAAACTCAGGATATGCAGGCATTTTCAAATTTATATGCCACTAACGTGTATGTGGGTACCTCCCTTACCTGGATACGAAACATTGCAGTAAGTTTTGATCAGTATGACGATGCGGTGGACGATGGTATTTTTAATGTTTACCTCGATTTATTGTTCGCACCCTCCATAAAGTTAGATCCGGTTACCTACAATGGTTTTGATTACTCCACCGATGCCATTAAATTAAACAAGATTGGTGTTCGTGCAGGTTTTGAAGGCAAGTACAACCGCACATTGGGTTGGTCGTACGGAGGCGAGTTAGGGTATCGCCCCTCGTTGGATGGTCGCGGCTTTTATGCTGTGTTTAAGATTGCTTTTCCTGTTTTCAGTTCCAACCTCGACAATAAAGTCGAGGCTTTCCAAAAATAGTCGGGATGTGCGATATTCTGATCACTCACATACACAAACTGGTGCAGGTGAGAGAGCAGGCATTGGACTTTGTGCGGGGTTCTGCCATGCACGAATTGCCCACCCTTGAGAATGCTTACCTTGTTATTACCAACGGCCAGATTGCAGATTTCGGTTTGATGAAAGACCTACCAGCCTCCATAAAGGCAACTACGGTTATCGATGCCTCGGGCCGGTTGGTGTTACCTTCGTTTGTCGATTCGCACACGCACCTGGTATTTGCCGACACCCGCGAAGAAGAATTTGTGATGAAGTTAAAGGGCGCAACCTATCAGCAGATTGCAGCAGCAGGGGGCGGAATTCTAAACTCGGCCCGCAAGCTGCAACAAACAAGTGAAGAAGAATTGTTGGGAAAAGCCCTGGTACGGGCGGCAGAAGTTATCAAAACCGGAACAGGTGCAATCGAAATAAAGAGTGGTTACGGGCTTACCATAAAAGACGAGTTGAAGATGTTGCGCGTGGCGCGAAAGATTGGTGTGGTAACTCCTTTAACAGTTAAAACAACCCTGCTGGGCGCGCACGCTGTTCCCAAAGACAAAACGAAAGCGCAATACATTGAAGAGATTATTGCAGAAATGATTCCGGCTGCAGCCGAAGAAAGCCTGGCCGATTATATAGATGTGTTTTGTGAAACCGGATTCTTTTCACCAGAAGAAACAGAGCGGATTGTGGAAGCAGGTAAACAACATGGTCTAATACCCNGGCTGCATGCCAATCAACTAAACCGGTCGGGGGTGCAGGTAGGAGTTAAAACAAAGGCGATAAGTGTCGATCATTTAGAAAATATTGGTGAGGAGGAAATACAGGCATTGAAAGGGAGTTTAACCATGCCCGTTTCACTTCCCGGGNCAGCCTTTNTTCTGGGTTTGCCTTTCACGCCCGCCCGTCAGATAATTGATTCGGGATTGCCATTGGGTATTGCTACCGATTATAATCCGNGAAGTGCACCCGGTGGCAGCATGCCTTTTACTATTGCATTGGCTTGTATTAAAATGCGCATGTTACCGGAGGAAGCGATTAATGCAGCCACCATCAATACGGCCTATACGCTGGGCTTATCACACACACACGCAACCATTACAAAAGGAAAGGTGGCGAATATTGTAATCACCCGGCCCATGCGTTCGGTGGCGGCAATCCCGTATGGATTTTGTACCAACCCGGTGAGCCAGGTTATATTAAATGGAAAAATTATTTCGGATAGTAAATGATGTTGAAAGAAGAGACCTTAAAATCACTATTACGCGATGTGCCTGATTTTCCGAAACCGGGCATCTTATTTAAAGACATTACGCCCCTTCTGGCAGAACCTGCAGCCAGAAGGCAGGTAGTGAATGAAATAGCCAATTACTTTAGAGATAAACAGATTGATGCAGTAGCAGCGGTTGAAGCCCGTGGGTTTATTTTTGGTATACTGATAGCCGAGGCCCTGAATGTAGCATTTGTGCCGGTGCGCAAAGCAGGTAAACTTCCGTATCATAAACTTCGCGAGGAGTATGACCTGGAGTATGGCCGGGCAGCCATCGAAATGCATGTAGATGCCCTGAAGCCTGGAAGCCGGGTGTTGATTCATGATGATTTGCTGGCAACCGGGGCACGGCCGGTGCGGCCGGCAACCTTATTCAGAAGCTGGGAGGAGTGGTAGCCGGTTATTCTTTTATAATTAACCTTTCATTTCTTCCAGGCGAAAAAATATTGACTGATAAGTTTGGAGTTAGGCCGCATTATCTGGTTAAATACTAAAGCGGTTATAGAATTTGGTTGGAAATATTTTACACATAACTTTCCGGTATATTTGTTTGTTATTGCAGGGTGATGAATGTGATTAAAATTCCGATGTTCCCTCTTTCTATTTTCCCATTACCAGGCGAAATGGTTCCCCTTCACATCTTTGAACCTCGTTACCGCCAGTTGCTGGAAGATGCGGAANAAAATGATATTACCTTTGGTATATACTTCAATCATGTGGCAAATGCTGAAAAGCTGGGGTCGTTGGTTAAACTTGAAAGTATATTGAAGCGTTACCACACGGGCGAGTCGGATGTTATTGTGAAGTGTATCGACTTACTGTCGATGAGTAAATTGTTTCGCACGTTTCGCGATAAACTTTATCCCGGTGCGGAAGTGCAATTATGGAATATTAATCTGGCCGAGCCGATGGATCAGGCTTTAAGGCATCACTTCACGGAATACATGAATATGATGCGGCTCACGCATTCCGATAAGGCAATTTCTATTTATGATGTTGCCAATGAATTAAACCTGGGTTTTGAAGATCGTCTCAAATTCGTACACTTACCGGACGATCGTAAATCACCGTTCATGATCACGCGCCTGAAGTATCAGATGCACTTGCTCAAAGAAGCAGAAAAGGCAAAAGACGTTTATCATCTCAATTAAGTTGCATCAATAAAATTTTTTAATGGGTTGGTAAACCATTTTGAAGTTCTTCCGTTTGAGAGAACCTTCCTGATAAAATTCCCTTCATTACTTATTTTAAATTCTTTAACACATTGTGTGCAACAATTAACGATTGCAATGCGTCATAAGGCTATAAATTTTATTTTATGAAAGCATTACAATTGGTATTGGCAGGTGTGCTGTTTAGTGCATGTGCGTTTGCAGGTGTGGTTGATGAACCCGCTTTGGCAGAAGGTGTTGCGGTTACGCATGTTTCCGGAAGTTCAGTACTGAAGGTGTACTATTCCTCAGGGCAAACGGAAGACGTAAAGATTGCTATTCTTGATAAGAAGAATAAAGTGATCTTTTCTGAAACCATTAAGAAGGCCTCGGGATTTTTGCGCCCCTACAATTTATCGGGTCTGGATGCCGGAACGTACACCGTGGTGGTTGAACATGGAAATAGTTTTCAAAAAGAACAATTTACTTATTCGGCCGGCCGGATTGAGAAGTTGATTCACATTATGCGGCTTCCGGAAGATGGAAAGTATTTACTATCTGTAAAATCAAAAGCCTCTGATGTTGTTAACATCAATGTGTACGATAGGGATAACAAGTTGATTCATTCGCAATCGCATGATGTGAAAGACGATTTTGCCGAAGTGCTAAACCTGAAAGCAATAAATCAATTTACCATAGAGGTTTCGGATAGCAAGGGAGTATTAAAGACTTTGAGAAACTAAGGGAGTTGGTACAATGCAAATTCAATAACCCTGCCATGAGTTTGCAGGGTTATTTTTTATTTCTGATTGCAATCGTTTGTGAGAGAAATTTTCTTCATACATTATATTTTTGATTCAATTCTGGTATTTCCGCGCGTCATATTTTTCATTAGGGAAGCAAGAAAAATCCGCAAACGATTTTTATTTCAAAATTCAGGTTTACTTACAGCCTGTAAACTCTGCCTGGTTAGCAACCGTATATTTGCTTTGAAACAAAACGGAAAAAACTATGAAAACTAAATCAATTGTATTTGCCTTTGTATTGGCATTTGTATCGGTGGCGGCCGTTGCAGCAGATCCTGTAGGTCCTAAAATGGTGGTAGTAAGCCAGAAGGATCCGGCAACTTTTAAAGTTATCTACGAAGGATTGCACACCAGTAAGCTTACTTTAAGCATATTGGATAGCGAAGGACAANAAGTGGCTACTGAAACTATTTCAGGTGTAGAGAGCTTTATGCGTACTGTAAACTTTGCGGGTATGACGGCCGGTGAATACACTATTGAAGTAGCGGGTGCTAATGGCAAACAGACTCAAAAAGTATCTTATCAGCCAGTTACAGATACAAGTGCCATTCACATCTCAAAGTTAGCTGCGGATAGCAAGTATTTGCTGGCAGTAGCTAATGCAAAAGAGGTGAATGTGAAAATTTATGATGGATTCAACACATTGGTTCATGACCAGAATGTAGCTGTTAACGGAAGCATTGGGTTGGTTTATGATCTAAGCAAAGTATCTGGTGCGCCTAAATTTGAGGTAAGCAGTGCTACCGGAACCAAAGTTGTAAACTATTAATCCTTTGTTTGGATGTGTGTGTAAAGGCCCCGTTCTGCACGGGGCTTTTTTACTATCCGTGCACTACATGTTTCTACGGTATTGCCCGCCCACTTCAAAAAGCGCTTTTGTAATNTCCCCCAACGAGCATACTTTACAAGCCTCCATTAATTCTTCAAAAATATTTTTGTTTTGTATAGCTGCGTGCTTTACACGATCCAGCATTTTGCCGGCATTTTCACCTTGAAAACTATGCAGGTTTTTAAGCATGGCAATCTGGTATTCTTTTTCCTCGGTGGTGGCGCGAATTACTTCCTGTGGAATAATGGTAGGAGAGCCCTTGGAACTTAGGAAGGTATTAACTCCGATAATCGGATACTCACCCGTATGTTTTAGTGTTTCATAATACAAGCTCTCTTCCTGAATTTTTCCGCGCTGGTACATCGTTTCCATGGCGCCCAATACACCNCCNCGTTCGGTAATGCGGTCAAACTCGCTTAGTACGGCTTCTTCCACTAAGTCAGTAAGTTCTTCAATGATAAATGAACCCTGCATGGGATTTTCATTTTTTGCAAGACCCAACTCTTTGTTGATAATTAATTGAATGGCCATTGCCCTGCGCACACTTTCTTCGGTAGGTGTGGTGATGGCCTCATCATACGCATTTGTATGCAGCGAGTTACAGTTGTCATAAATCGCATAAAGCGCCTGCAAGGTGGTGCGAATGTCATTGAAGTCAATTTCCTGTGCGTGCAAAGAGCGGCCCGAGGTTTGGATATGATACTTCAACATCTGGCTTCGGGCATTCGCGTGGTATTTGTTCTTCATGGCTTTGGCCCATATTCTTCGGGCCACGCGTCCGATTACTGCGTATTCGGGGTCAATACCATTGCTAAAGAAAAACGAAAGATTGGGTGCGAAATCATTGATGTTCATGCCGCGGCTCAAATAATATTCCACGTATGTAAATCCATTGGCCAGTGTAAAAGCCAATTGTGTAATAGGATTAGCTCCGGCTTCGGCAATATGATAACCAGAAATAGAAACTGAATAAAAATTCCGGATATTTTTATCAATAAAATACTGTTGTACATCGCCCATCAGGCGTAAGGCAAATTCCGTAGAGAAAATACAGGTATTTTGTGCCTGATCTTCTTTTAAAATATCTGCCTGCACCGTGCCACGCACTTGCGAAAGGGTATCGGCTTTTATTTTNTCATAAACTTCTTTTGGCAACACCTGGTCACCGGTAATTCCTAACAACATTAAGCCTAAACCATCGTTTCCTTTCGGAAGTGTACCCTGGTACGATGGCCGTTCTTTATCTTTGTACAGGGTTGCTATTTTTTCCTCTACTTCTTGTGTTATACTATTTTGCCTGATGTACAACTCGCATTGCTGATCAATGGCGGCATTCATAAAATAGCCTAGCAACATGGGCGCAGGCCCGTTGATAGTCATCGACACAGAGGTTTTAGGATTAGCGAGATTAAATCCGCTGTATAATTTCTTGGCATCGTCTAAGCAACAGATGCTTACACCCGAGTTTCCAATTTTACCATAGATATCGGGCCGGTAGTCCGGATCATTACCGTATAACGTTACTGAATCAAATGCGGTGGATAAACGTTTGGCAGGCATGGCCATGCTTACATAATGAAACCTTCTGTTTGTTCGTTCAGGGCCACCTTCACCGGCAAACATGCGGGTGGGGTCTTCACCTTCGCGCTTGAACGGATAAATACCCGCTGTGTAAGGAAATTCACCCGGAACATTTTCCTGTAAATTCCATTTCAACAAATCGCCCCAGGCTTCGTAACGCGGCAACGATACTTTCGGAATCTGCAACCGCGAAAGTGATTCGGAATGTGTTTGAATGCCAATCTCCTTATCGCGCACCTTAAACGTAAAGACAGGCGATTGGTACTGTTTTACTTTGGTGTACCAGTTTTCAATAAGGTTTATGTTTTTGGGATCAATGTTCAACTTTAATTTGTCGAACTCGGCCTGCAAGGCTTTTTTAATAGGGGTATCTGAAATAGTGTTGATGGTTTTTTGAAGGGCATAAAGTTTTTGTGCAGTTTCACATTGCTCTGTTACCCATTGATCGTAGCTGCGGTTAGTTTCGGAAATTTCACTCAGGTAGCGCGTGCGGTGTGCCGGAATTACAAATATTTTNTCCGACATCTCCTGGGTAATCTCGAAGGAGGAGTTCAGTATAACTCCTGTTTTTGTTGAAATCTTTTCAATGATGTGTTTATACAGTTGATTAGTACCNGGATCGTTAAACTGCGATGCAATGGTACCGAACACCGGCATATCTTCCGGTTTTTTATCCCATTGTTGATGATTGCGCTGGTATTGTTTNTTNACATCGCGTAACGCGTCTAATCCGCCACGCTTATCAAATTTGTTAAGTGCAATAATATCAGCAAAGTCAAGCATATCGATTTTCTCGAGTTGTGTGGCTGCCCCGTATTCGGGTGTCATCACATAGAGCGATACATCGCTATGATCCAGTATTTCCGTATCGCTCTGACCAATGCCGGAAGTTTCTAATAGAATCAAATCAAAACCTGCTGCTTTTAAAATACTGATTGCATCTTTTACATATGCTGAAAGCGCAAGGTTGCTTTGGCGTGTGGCGAGTGAGCGCATGTACACGCGTTTATTATTAATCGCATTCATGCGGATACGATCTCCCAGCAAGGCACCTCCGGTTTTGCGTTTGGATGGATCAACGGAAATCAACGCAATATTTTTATCTTTGAAGTCGATCAAAAAACGTCTTACAATTTCATCCACCAAAGATGATTTACCTGCACCGCCTGTGCCTGTTATTCCCAGCACCGGAGTTTTTGATTGTTCCGCTTGTTTGTAGATGTTTTTTAAAGTATCCCGGTGTTGATCGGAGAAGTTTTCGGCACCTGAAATTAATTGTGCAATCTTTAAGTGATTATCCACCGTCAATTGCGTATTGTCAATTGTCTTTCCGGTTGGATAATCAGATTTCTCAATCAACTCATTAATCATACCCTGCAATCCCATGGCGCGGCCATCATCGGGTGAATAGATTTTGGTAATACCATAATCCATTAACTCCTTGATTTCTTCTGGTAGGATAACACCNCCTCCGCCACCAAAAATTTTAATGTGACCGGCTCCCTTTTCCTGAAGCAAGTCGTACATGTACTTAAAATATTCGTTGTGCCCACCTTGGTAGCTTGTAAGTGCAATGGCTTGTGCATCTTCCTGAATAGCGGTATTCACCACTTCTTCCACACTGCGATCGTGGCCCAGGTGAATTACTTCCACACCCGTTGCCTGAATAATTCTACGCATGATGTTGATGGCGGCATCGTGGCCGTCAAACAGGCTCGCTGCGGTTACAATGCGAACTTTGTTTTTGGGCTTGTAAGGCTGAGGGGCTGCATGTCCTCCCAGATTGGGTGCTGTTACCTTTGCTGATTGGGTCTCCGGGCTCATTATTTCAAAAAATTGGTCGTGCAAAAGTACTCATAAAAAAGATTAAGCTAACAGGCGATAGGTATCAAGAACTTCTGCGTTTAACTTATTTTTGTTATGTATTCCAAGTTAGGATGCTGAAACGCTATAATTTTTTTGCTCCATCGGAAGGTACCCGGAGTTGGTACGATCAGCAGTTTATACCGCCAATATTCTGTCGTCTATATTTTCCATTCTGACACTTGCGCTCTTTGCAATTCTGTATTCCTTATTTGGTTGGTCTAATACCTCGATTTTCATCATTCTTATTTCGGTGATTTTCGCATTGATACCCCTTATCAATAGAATTAATTACAATGTTGGCCGGCTTTTGTTTTGCCTGGTTCCGGTTTACATTGCGTTTGGGGTTTCGCTATACGGAAAGACATCGTTTCCGCAACAGTCGTATGTCGCGTATTTCGATGTACGGTTTATTATTTTGGCCACCACAATTTTACCTGCCGTTATCTTTGTAATAGAGGAGAAGTGGAAGATGGCTAGTTGCATGGGTTCTACCTTGTTATGTCTATTGTTGTTTGATCCGGTTCACAATGCGTTTGGACTGGGATATTTTCAGCGTGGATTTACCGCCCGATCTTATTATTACATCAACTACATAACATTTATTTCGTTTCTTGTGTTGGCTTTTGGTGTAATTGTGTTGAAGGTAATAACAGCCCGGGCAGAGGGATTAGCTAAAAAGTCGATCGGTGACTTGAATGAAAGTAACNATACAATTGGTGCTTAAGAACGAAGAGTTAACGAAATTGAATGAGTCGATGGCGCAGCAAAGAGAGGAGTTAATCAGGCAGAAAAGGGAAATTCAGGAAAGCCGCGAATTGCTTTCTGAAGCAAACCTGCTGATAAGCAGCCAGCAAGAACGATTGATCGAATCAAACAAAAGCCTCGAGAAACTGGTTGCGCAAAAACAGAAGATCTTTCATCTACAAATGAGGAATTGGTTCGTCATAACAATGAACTGAGGCAATTTTCTTACACTGTTTCACACAATCTGCGTGCACCCGTTGCCCGCTTATTAGGTCTTACCGATTTATTTAAGCGTTCCAAACCTGAAACCGATCGTGAGGAAATTGCGGAAATGATTCGCAAATCAGGCCGGGAGTTAGATGTAATTCTAAAAGACCTGAATCAAATTATTGATTTGCGCAACGACCTCTACCAGGTGAGGGAAAAATACTTTTGAAGAGGAGTGGAAAAAACACGCTTTGTTTTACAGGAACAACTACGGCCGGGTTATCAGGTACAAGCTAACTTTCAGCAAGCGCCTTTTATTTATTCAATAAGGGCCATGATTCAAAGTATATTGTACAACCTGGTAAGTAATGCAATCAAATACCGAAACCCGGAAAACGACCTCCGCATTGATGTTACTACTTCGCGTTCCGATCAGGCTGTTATATTAAGTGTGAAAGACAATGGGCTTGGAATTAATCTTACCACTCAACGCGAAAATGTATTTAAGTTGTACCGAAGATTTCATACGCATGTTGATGGAAAAGGACTCGGGCTTTACCTGGTTAAAACGCAAGTGGATACATTGNGGGGCACTATTCAACTGGAAAGCGAGATTAATCGCGGTACAAACTTTATTGTGACAATTCCAATTCCTCCCAATGTTAGCAAACAAGTANTTTTTGAAAGTAATGCCGCTAAGATTTATTACGATGCGGACATAAATAATACGGTAATTGTGTGGAAAAGGAATATCACCGCACTTGAATACCGGAAGGCTTTTCAAACTGTATTGCATACATTAAAGACCTATAACACACCCGGTTGGGTTGCCGACTTGCGATTGCAAGGTGTGGTACCCATTGAAGAACAACAATGGTTTTTGAGTACAGTGTTGCCCGAAGCAGTTAGTTGCGGTTTGAAACGAGTTGCTGCTGTTGGATTTATGGATCCCATTCGCAGAAATTATTTTGAAGGTATGCAAAAGAAAACAGAACAACTTGGTTTGGAGCTAAAGGTATTTGATGAATTGGATGCAGCTGTAAGCTGGATGGAGTCGTTTATCAAAAAGTATGAGCCGTGCATTTATACGCGAAGGTGAAGACCAGAATCTATCCGATCTGGCACCTACACTGCCTGCCCTGATCAATTATCTTACGCGCGAAAACAATGGTGTGCGCGTTTACGAACGGGAAACAAAGACCAACGATCGTGGCGAAACGATCTATCTTATGAGCAATGGGTTTGCATACTGTAAACCAGATGGCATCTGGCAGGAATATTCTGGTAATTGACGGCTTCTATGATTTATCATATAGTGGTACAATCGGAATGGAGTTTGCAGGCGAATCATGATTTGTATTTTCCGGCAGATTTCAATTCGGTTGGATTTATCCACTGCTGTACCTACTCGCAGTTGAAAGGCGTTTTACAACGGTATTTTCAGGATCGTTCAGATCTTTTGTTACTATCCATTGATGAACATATGCTGGATGCGGAACTGAAATATGAGCCCGGTCTGAATGGTGAGCTATTTCCCCATCTATACGGACCAATTAATTCAAAATCAATAGTGAAGGTTGAACTTATTCGGTAAAGAGCCCTTATTGACGCAGCAGGAATACCCTCAAACTTTTAGGACCGTGCGCACCCAATACAAGCGATTGTTCGATGTCGGCTGTTTTGGAAGGTCCCGCCAGGAAAGTACCCAACGAATAGACAGAATTTCCAATTTGCTCATACGCTTCGTGCAACGTTGGCACGATGGCATCATGGCGAATGATCAGGATCAGGTGTTCGCAAATGTAAGGCAATGCCGGATCGCCCATGTTGGCATCGGTTAACCAGATGGCTCCGTTTTCAGCTACACCAAATTCGCCTTTCAATATGGCCAGCGTTACATTTTTGAAATCGTGAGGATTGGATTTTGTTGAAGGTTTTTCAAATTCAGCATTCAGATCGGCTACGGTATTCACAATTCTGGATGCAGTAGAAAATTCCTGCCGGATGTACGTGGTAATTTCGTTCCATTCTCTTACTTCGGTTATACTGCCACCAATGCCGGTAAGTGTTTGAACGAACTTCTCTTTTAAATTATCGGATTGCCCTAATGGCACGGAAACGGCAGGTAAAGGTTGTAATGCCGGTTGATTNTTCTTCAGTGCAGATAAGATCGTTTCGCGGCTACCCATTTTTACGATTGGTTTGATACCAGGAGTTAAAAGATTGATTCGCTGCCTTCGGCATTTCGCGCCCTTTATACCAGGCATTCATTGTGTTGTTAAATAGCCCAGGGGCAAGTCGCATGAGAAATCTACTTGTTTTGCCAACTGCATTATATAACCAGGGCCGCGATAAGATTTGTGAAGCAATTCCCATGGCAATTTTTTTACTGAGCGTAACGTGGTCGTTTTGCACCAGTACTTGTCTCCAACGAAAGAGCTGCTGATGGATATCGATTTTTACCGGACAAACATTGGTGCAGGAACCGCATAAGGTTGATGCGAAGGGCAGGTCTGCATGCTGCTTCATATCCAAGCCGGGAGCAAGAATGGATCCGATGGGTCCGGCCACGGCAGTATGATAACTATGTCCGCCACTTCTTCGGTAAACCGGACAGGTATTGAAGCAGGCTCCGCATCGAATGCACTTCAGCGCATTTCTGAAATCGTCACTGGCTAATCGGGTGCTGCGGCCATTGTCAACAAGCACAAGGTGCATCTCCTGGCCCTGTCGTGGTTTTTGGAAATGCGTGGAGTAAGTAGTAATGGGCTGTCCGGTGGCGCTGCGGGCAAGCAACCTCAGAAATACACTAAGGTGTTTTCGTTGCGGAATGATCTTCTCAATGCCCATGCAGGCAATGTGCACATCGGCCAGTTGCACACCCAGGTCGGCATTCCCTTCGTTTGTGCATACTACAAATTCGCCTGTCTCTGCCACCGCAAAGTTAACACCTGTAATTGCCATGCGGCTTGTCAGAAAATATTCACGTAAGTGTGCCCGCGCTGCTGCGGTGAGGTACTGCGGGTTGGCATTGTCTTTTGGTGTGCCCAGGTGTTGATGAAACAACTCACCGATTTCTTCTTTNTTCCAGTGGATGCAGGGCAGCACGATGTGGCTGGGTGGTTCGTTAGCTAACTGAACAATGCGCTCGCCAAGGTCGGTGTCAATTACTTCAATACCCTGCGCATGAAGATATTCGTTCAATCCACACTCTTCGGTGAGCATCGATTTGCTTTTAACTACCTGGGTAATGTTGTGCTTTTGAATGATGGAATGAACAATCTGGTTGTGTTCGTTTGCATCGGCAGCCCAATGTATATGAATGGCATTGGCTTTGGCTTCTTTTTCGAATTGCAGCAGATAGTCATGAAGATTGCTCAAGACATTGTTCTTTATTTGCGATGCGACTTCGCGCAGTTGTTCCCACTCAGGAACCAGCTTTGCCGCCTTATCGCGTTTAACGCGTACAAACCACAAAGTCTCATCGTGCCAATCTACTCGCTTTGAATCGCGATTGAATTTTGCAGCCAGTTGAGCATGTGATTTATTGTGTGCCTGCATGCTTAGTTAGAATTCAGGATTTCGACAATATGAATTACTTTCATCTGGCTTTTCTGCTTTCTAAGGATTCCTTCCAGGTGCATGAGGCAACTCATATCCACTCCGGTAATGTATTCGGCACCATGTTTATGATGGTCGGCAATCCGATCCTGGCCCATCTTCACACTCACGGCCGCTTCATAGATCGCAAACGTTCCGCCAAATCCACAACATTCATCTGTACGGTCAAGCGAAATCAATTCTATTCCCTGTACCATGTTTAAAAGCCGTTCGGTTTTGGAAAACGGAGGGGCTACCAATTCCGACATTTGCGCCAGTTGCAGCCCGCGTAATCCATGACAACTTTGATGCAACCCCACCTTGTGTGGGAAACGCGCTTCCAGTTTATCAACCCTGAGAACATCCGTTAGAAATTCTGTTAACTCAAATACACGCTGGCGAATTTGTTCGGCTCTCGCTTCTTCGTTCTGATCGTGCAGATGTTCTTTAATATGGAGGGTACAACTTCCCGAAGGGCATACGATGTAATCAAATTCATTAAAATTTTTAATAAAGTTTTTATTGCAATCTTTCGTATAATGTTCAAATCCCGAATTGGCCATGGGCTGGCCGCAGCAAGTCTGGGTTAAAGGATATTCAACTTTCAAACCTAACTTTTCCAGTAATTGCAATGTGGTTATCGCTACCTGCGGATAAAATTGATCGATGTAACAGGGAATGAAAAGTCCTACCCGCATGTTAATCTTTTGTGTAAGTGGTAAGGTGAATCAGATCGGTGGGGAGAGGTTTGCTGTTCCAATACTGATGAATGGCCAGGGCAGCACCTGCGGAAGTAGCTTGCGCCACAGACGCTGCGTGTACGGGTAATTCCGGATAAGCCTGTGAAAGCAATTTCATATAAATCGCGTTTTGGCTAAAGCCGCCATCAACAAAAATACAGGTTGCATCACTATTCTTCAGTACCAGATTAGTAGAAATTATCTGTTGATCCACCAGGTGCATAATGAGGTGGGTATAGGCTTGCTCATAAGTGGAGTAGGAGTCAAGTTTTTCTGGCACGTATCGGCTCCCTGATAATTTCAATATCAGTGAAGAATCATACGACATTCCTTTATAGTATTCTTCGGCAACGTGAAAATGTTCGGCTATTTTTTTNGTTTCCTGTTCATGTTCGTATCCTGAAAAGAGCCGAGCGGCCTTCACCGGATTGCCGTCATACGTCAGGTAGCACAAACAATCCTGAGCAAGTTCTTCATAGGTTAAGGGTGTGTGGTTGAATGGATTGAGGCTGATGCACCAGGTTCCTGTAGAAAGGAGAACAAAGGGATACTGGAAACAGGTCAAGTAGGGAATCAAGGCAGTNGAACTATCGTGAAGACCAATGCCTGCGTTCAATGCGATGTTCTTGTACGTAACGCGATTGGTTTCGTTGCTGGGGCGAATGGGTGCCAATACGTTTGCAATCCCTTCGTTTGTTACCCAATCATGGTACTTGTTTTGGGTGAAATTCCAGAGGTTGGTGTGGCAACCGATGCTCGTAATGCCTGACGCTTGAATGCCGGTAAACAAATAGCTGATATACTCGGGAAGGTGTAAGGCACATGCTATTTTNTCAAAAGCCAGGTTGCGTTCGTGTTTGAGCCAATACAACTGCATACCTGAATTAAGATGCCCCAGCACCGGTGAAGCCGTTGTGCGTGCAAAATCGGATTCGCCCCCGTAAGTTTGGTAGAATTGCTGTTTCAGTTTTTCGGGGTAGGGTTTCAGATAGTTGTAAAGAGGAGCTACCGGTTTGCCACTTTTATCGAGGTGAACAAAACTGGCTCCATGGGCCGAAACATTCAACGCTTTAATTTGAAATTCGGACCAGGTTAAGGCCTCATCAAAAGAATTCTTCACCCACGCAGTCAATGCTTCAATGTCTTCGCATGGAAATCCATCCTCGTCTTTTATTTCCTGAAGCTGTTCCGATTTCTCAAAGCAAATCTGATAGTCTTCATCAAAGAGGAATAACTTCTTGTTGGTTTTACCGATATCGAAGATGGCGATGACGGGAGTTGCCATGGAGCATTACAAACCGGTTGCTATTGTACGAAGCCCGCGTTCGGAACTCAATTGTTTGCGAACATTTAACTCTCTGAAGAGTTGAATGGGATGCAATGCTGCACCTGCTCTCAATCTTGCTTCTGCCACCAGCGGCCGCACATCGGTGCGATACGCTTGTTGCAGAATTTCCTGTGCCCTTGCTACATCGTTTTTCNNCTGCGCCCGGGTTAACTCTTTTCGATCTACCAGCAAAGCCTGGGCGTAAGCAATCTTGATCGCTTCCACAGATTGCAATAAGTCTTCGAGCGGGTCTTTCACATTGTGTGAAGCATCAATCATCCAACCTAAATCGGTGGCATGATTCATCTGGCGCGCATTCATACCTTCAACCAGTTCGTTGAAGATGAGAAACAGTTGATACGGATTGATGCTGCCCACGGTCAGGTCATCGTCTCCGTATTTGGAGTCATTGAAATGAAACCCGCCCAGCTTTCCTTCCATCAGCAGGAGCGAAACAATCTGCTCAATGTTGGCATGAGGCAGATGATGCCCCAGATCCACCAGCGTGTAAGCCTTTGGCCCGAGTTTGCTGGCATAGAGATAAGATTGTCCCCAGTCGCCCACGGTCATGGAATAAAAATTCGGTTCATAGGCTTTGTATTCGACAAACATTTTCCAGTTGGCAGGCAAGGCAGCGTAAATTTCCTGAAGTCCTTCGAGCGTTCGTTGAAAAGCTTTTCTAAAATTTAATTGCCCNGGAAAGCAGGAGCCATCCGAAAGCCACACGGTAATGGAATTTGAGCCAAGTGCCTTTCCATATTTGATCACTTCAATATTGTGATCAATTGCCTGCTGGCGCACCCTGGCGTTTACGTGCTGCAGGGAACCAAACTTATAGCTGAGTTTTTGGTTCGGTTGATCCTGAAACGTGTTGGAGTTCACCGCATCAAAGACCAACCCGTGTGCTGCAGCCAGCGCTTTTATCTTTCTGTTGTTCGAAGGAATATCCCACGGAATATGCAGCGAGATGGCACCACTTGATTTGTTTAAGGCATGCAGCAGACCAACGTCTTCAATTTTNTCTTCCAGCGACCGGGGTTCGCCCNNTCCTGAAAACCTGCCAAACCGGGTACCACCTGTGCCCAATGCCCAACTGGGTATTGCAATCTGAAATTCAACCAGCTGGCGAATGATTTTNTGAGTGTTGGGAATTTCATTCGACAACTGTTTAAGCTTTCGGGCATGACCCGACAACCGCTTATCGTTGTGTTTCTGGATCTGTTGTTTTTCGATTTGCATAAAAAGATGTTGGTTGCCGATGGGTTACGGCAGTTGCAGCCGGATTTAATCAGCCGCCTGTCTGCCACAACCAGTTCTTATTTTAGGTAAAATACTTCTTTCAGAGGAATACTCACAGGAGAATTATCTTCGTTGCATTCCATAATGTCTTTCATGAAAGCCCACCACCTTTTCATTACCGGATGGTTAGGTAATTCTTCCATGGCAGATGTCTTTTCCAGATTTAATACACCAAAGAGGGAATTGGTTTTNTCGTCATAAAAGATGGAATATTCTGATATTCCGGTCTGTTTCAGTAAAGTAGCTAACTCCGGCCACAGCGCATCGTGCCTGCGTTTGTATTCTGCTTCCTGGCCGGGGTGCAGTTTCATTTTAAAGGCGAGTCGTTGCATGACAATTTATTAATCCAGTTTCATTACCGCACAAAGGCCATCGCCACCCCGCCATCTACATTTAAAACGTTGCCGGTGGATTTGTTGAGAAGCCCNCCAACAAAGGCAAAGCAGGCATTGGCAATGTCTTCGGGTACAATGATTTCATTAAGCAAGGTGCGTTTTGCATAGTAGGCAGGAAGTTCCTCTACCTTTACACCATACGCTTTCGCACGACCTTCGGCCCACGCCCCTTCCCAGATTTTGCTTTCGCTGATTACAGCATCGGGGTTTACCACATTTACACGGATTTTATCTGCGCCTAATTCTGCTGCATTTAACCGACTCAAGTGCAACTGAGCCGCTTTGGCAGAACCGTATGCGGCATTGTTAGGTCCGCTTACCAGGGCATTTTTGCTTACGATGTTTATTACATCACCGCCCAGGCCTTGCATTCGCATCACTTCCACACCGGTTTGGGTAACAAGGAACTGACCCTTCACGAGGATGTCATACAGAAGATCCCAGTCTTTTTCGCTGTGTTCTTCCAGGGGTTTGGAAATCGATATGCCTGCACAATTCACCACAATGTCCACTCCGCCAAAGGCAAGCGCGGCCTGATCAAATGCTGCTTTGATTTGTTCGGGTTTTAATACGTCAATGACCACGGAAGCGAAGGCATCTTTTCCATATTTCTTTTTGAACTCATCGTCTGCTTTGGCCAGGCGTTCGGCATCGTTGTCGTTAATAATTACACAAGCTCCTTCGTCAGCAAATTTNTTGGCGATGCCCTTGCCAATGCCACCTGCGCTGCCGGTAATCAAGGCTACCTTGCCGGTGAGAGGTTTGGGTTTAGGCATGCGCTGCAGTTTAGCTTCTTCCAATAACCAGTATTCAATGTTAAATGCCTCTTGTTGTGGAAGGGACGTGTATTCCGAAACCGCTTCAGCTCCCTTCATTACGTTGATGGCGTTGATGTAAAACTCAGCGGCCACCCGCGCAGTCTGTTTGTCTTTTGCGAAGGTAAACATGCCTACACCGGGGTATAGAATCACAACCGGGTTTGAGTCGCGCATGGCCGGGCTGTTGGAATGTTTGCAGGCATTGTAGTAGGCTGCATACATTTTTCGATAAGCTTCAAATGCCGGCAGCAGTTTCTCTTTGGTTGCCCGCTTATCGGATAAATCTTCGTCTGTTGAAAGATTCAATACGAGCGGACTGATTTTGGTTCGCAAAAAATGATCAGGACAACTGGTGCCCATCGGAGCAAGCCGGGCAAGGTCGTGGGAGTTGGTGAATTCAAGAACACGTTCATCATCGGTAAAGTGACCTATCATGCGGGTATGGCTGGAGCACAAGCCGCGAAGGATGGGAGCGAGGGCGACAGCTTGCTTCAGGCGTTTTTCTTTTGGCAATGATTTGATTGCTAATCCACCGAAAACAGGACGCGCTTTTCCCATATTTTGTTCCAGGTACTCGGCACAGGTCTCAATAACTTCCAGCGTGTTTACATAACTCTCGTATGCCGTATCGCCCCAGGTAAATAGGCCGTGCGAGCCGAGCATGATCCCGCGGATACCNGGATTTTCATCGAGGCATTTTTTNAGTTTTAATCCTAAATCAAAACCGGGNCGTTGCCATTCTACCCAACCGATCTTTCCTCCGAATAACTGTTGTGTGATTTTCTTTCCGTCTTTGGCAGCGGCAATGGCGATGGCGGCATCGGGATGCAAGTGATCGATGTGTTTGAAAGGAAGAAAGCCGTGTAGTGGGGTGTCGATGGAAGGGGCCTTTGAGGCAAGGTCATAAATGCAATGATTGAAGAGGTCAACCATCTCGTCCTCAAACGCAATGCCCCGATAAACATTTTTAAGGCTTCGCAACCGGTCAACGTATAAAGCAGCAAGGCCGTTGCGCTTAAGCGTGCCAATATCTCCTCCCGATCCTTTTACCCACATTACTTCTGTTTCTTTTCCTGTTAGCGGATCTTTCGCCAGGGCTTTGCAAGAAGTGTTGCCTCCGCCATAGTTGGTAAGGCGCAGGTCAGCGCCTAATAAATTGGAGCGATAAATCAAAAGAGCCACTTCGTCTCCGGCCATGGATGCGGCTTTGGCTTCATCCCACAGGTAGCTTACGTGCTTGAATGTTGTTGTCATATTCGTACTGTTTTTTCTATGTCTACCTGTCATCCCGTAAGGAGAGGTAACATTTGGTTTTTACTTTATTGCATTTCCATATCCTACCACCAGTACCGAGAGCAAAATGGTTACAATGCCGAGAATGATGGTTGTTTTTGTTTTCTTGCTTACACCTTTCCACTCCTTCAAAATAATTCCCCATACGTTGGCAATCAGAATGATGAAGGCCATGTGCAGAATCCATGAGCCTNNGGCACCGTTTCCGAGTTTGCTTTCGCCCATCCCATAAAAGAAGAATTGCATGAACCAGGTGGTACCGGCAAGTGCCGAGAAGAAATAATTTGCGGCAAGCGGAGTTTTGTTATTGAGATAATCGCCATAGGTGCCGTTGCGGGCATTTAAGAGCATGGTCCAAATGAAGTTGGTAGTAAGGCCGCCCCACAGGAGGACAACATAGGTTACGTTGTTTTGGTAGAGCGGGTTCAATCCCATTTTTACAGCAGCTTCGGCCATAGGCTTTCCGGCTTCAATGCCGAAATTAAAACAAGAGCCTNNGAGTATGCCAGACGTAATGGCTACAAACAGGCCCTTCGCAAGATTAAATTCGGCAACGCTCTTTTTTNNGTCTTCTTCGTTCAGGTCTTTCTCCTTGAGCATACCCGCACGGCCACAGATGTAGATTCCGATAAGACAAATAACCACACCGGCCAGTACAACCTGCCCCCAGGTGGTTGTGAACATTTCAACGATACTGGTTTTTCCTTCAGTAGGCACCACTGCATAGTAAATAGAAGGTACGATGGCACCAAAGACGGAGCAGAAGCCAAGAACCACCGAGTTACCCAGCGACATACCCAAGTAGCGAACTCCCAGACCGTAGGTTAATCCGCCAATGCCCCACAGCACACCAAATAGGATGGTAAATTGTATGGTGGATGCCGGTGCATTTCGGATGATCTCAGAAAATCCCGGTAAGGTGAGCCATGCGGCTAGCGGNGGAACAATCAACCAGGAAAATAATCCACCAATGATCCAGTAACTTTCCCAGGCCCATCCTTTTACCCGTTTAAAGGGCATGTAGAAACTGCCGGAAGCAAAGCCTCCGATAAAATGGAAAAGGGTACCTAGAATTACTTGCATGAGGTAATGGTTACAACAAATAAAGGTATGACCTAATTGGAGTTGATCTATACTGCTCTATCATGTTTCAATAAAAAACCGGCATAGGAACCGGTTTTTTTGAATTGGAGTTGCAAAACTTTAACCTAAGGCAGTTTTACAAAACTCCAGGCACTTCTTTACTTCTTCGATGGGTGATGAGCCTTCCGGAATTCTGTACTCAAGCTCAATAGTGGCCGGGAATGTGTACTTATTATCCCGCATCAGGCGTAGTACATCGGCCAGNGGAGTATCACCTGTGCCCCAGGGCATGTTATCACCACCGTTCGCCTTNGTTTTTCGATCTTTCATGTGCATGCTTACAATGTGCTTGCTTTTCTCCTTTACAAATTCAAGTGCGTTGGTATTACCTGCGGCAATGTAGTGACCGAAGTCCAGGTTCAGTGCATTTGCGGGCGACTGACTTAATGCGGTATCCCAAAAGGTTGGGGTTTGCTGCTCGTGACCGTGATAGCCCACTTTCAGCCCATATTTTTCNATTGCTTTTCCAAGTTTAAGTGTATGGGCATCGTTGCTGGGGTGTTCCAGGGTAATATGTGATGCTCCAATTGCCTTAGCCGCGCGTAATCCGAAATCAATATCAGAATCTGAGTTTTGCATACCGAATGCATCTGGTTTGAAGGCATAGATTTGTATTCCTGCTTTCTTGTACATCTTACCAAACTCTTCAAATTTTGATATCGGGGCTTTTTGCCGCCAGGCTCCCATCTCTTCGCGATAAACTTTATTCTTTGCTTCTACATCGGCAAGGGTTTTCTTGTCCTCTTCGGTTAACTCCTGTTGTTGCTGACGTTTACGCCAGATAGGCATGAGGACACGGAAGTCAACCGGGTTTTTNGGAGCGCCCGCAAANGATTCAGCCGGACCACCCATCATTTCCACATTGGTAATGCCGCACTGACGGATGTATTCCAGGGTGGCTTCGGCACTTTGATCGGGTAGATCGCGGAAGGAGTAGGTAATAACTCCCAATTTCACGCCTTTAATGGTTGAACCGGACTTGCCCAGGTTGTTGATAAAATTTGGTATGCCAAAGGTATCGTGGCTGGCAATCATGGAGCCTGCAATCAGGGTTGATGCTGCTCCAAGAAACTGACGTCTGGATGTTGTTTTTTCATAGTGAATTTAATTATGGAGAGGTTAAGTTATTTACCCGAAGTTTCAACTTTATTTTGGAATTGTATTTCAACCATCTGCACAAGCACTTTGTCTTTTCCTGCTTCCGGATTCTTGAATACGAAATAGACATCGTGGTTTCCTTGCAGGTTGTTAACAGGTATTTTTGCCGAGATCGACATAAACCTGCGCAGCGCATTAAAGTCGATGGTGGCAGCACTCAGTTCGCCACCCTGGTTTGGTCCTTTGCTATTCTTGCGCATTTCCATGATGGCGGTGCGGAAGTCCACTTCCTTTGGAACGATTTGTTCAGATTTACCTACCAGCGTTCCGTCCGGGCTATCCAGGTGTACTTCGACAATACCACCCAATGCACCCGACCGTGGTTGGGCCTGTACCAAAAGCTCAATCTGTTTAATCTCTGTAAAGTCAATGTTCTTGTATCCGAGGTAAGCATTATCGCCAATCATAGAGAACGAGCGACTGGGTGTGGTAAACAGTTGGGTACCATGCGACACATCGTTGGCNTCAGGATCCAGCACGGGGTTGCGCAGTGCAAGAATCTTTTCTGAAGTAAGTGGTTGCATTTCGGCTGTGCCTTTGTCTTGGTATGCCACGCGAAGCAGGTAGCCACCGCGTTTGTTGTCGTTGGCAGGAGCCTGCATCTTGAAAGTTCCTTTAAGCGGAATCTCTTTTACGGTGGGTTTTGCATCGGCAAGACTCATAATATACTGCACCATGCTGGTAGCTTGTGGTACGGTAATTTGCGGGTGCGCTGCCATTACATGATCGCCCCAAACACCNCCGCCACCGTGAATGATTTTCTGAACGAGCTTTTCCTGTTCTGCCTTGTTGCCTTTGTATTTGTTGGCCACATCTAAGTAGGCAGGCCCAACCGATGTTTTGTCAATCAGGTGGCAGGAGCGGCAATCGCTTTTGTTAATGTAATTCAAACCGACAGAGAAAGTAATCCACTCATCTGTGCTTTTGTGGTTGGCCGCAATGTCGATCAGATCAAAGCCTTCGGGTGCGTAATCGAAGTTTACGGCAACTTCATTGTTTTGAATTTCTTTGCCGAGCGATCCATCTTCTTTGTCGGTAACAATCACTTCGTAATCAATCGAACCATTCTCGAAGTAAAACGATTTATTGCCGCGCAGGATGTTGATATCAACCACGGGTGCATCATTGCCTGCTTTCAATTCAAGAAACGCTGAGTTCTTTTCTCCTTTAGTATCCGTGGCGGTGAATGTAACCTGGTAGTTACCGGCTTTATCCAGGGTAATACCGGGGTTTGCTTCAGTAAATGTTTGAGAGAAGCCGTTGTCGGATTTAATTACCCATTCGTATGTTAATGCGTTCTGATCATACTTGTCATAGTCGGTAGTACCCTCGGAAGAGAGTTGCACCTGGAAAGGCAAGGCGCCCGCCCGTTTATCTGCTTTTGCTACAACAATGGGCTTGCGGTTTCCACCATTGTATTCAATTTTAACAATGCGTGCGTTGTCGTTGCCCCGGAACCACGCAGAGCCATACTCCAGCACGTACAAATCGCCATCCGGACTAAACTGCATATCAATGGCGCTGCTGAAGTTTTCTTTGGGCATAAATCGTTCCATGCTCTTGTAATTACCTTCTTCGTCCATTGTTACAACCATGATCCAGCCTCGCATAAATTCTACAATAAACCATTTGCCTTCATAGTAAGAAGGGAAGGGGCGCGCAGCATTTTTGAAGTCAGCTTTTCTGAATACCGGCCCGCCTGTAGCGCTGCGACCGGAACTACCTACCATCGGAAACTCTTCTGAGTTGGAGTAGGGGTACCAGATAAATGCACTCTGCGGCAGCGGCAACTCTTTTAATCCTGTGTTGTTGGGCGAATTATTTACAGGGTGTGTTGGATCTGCTTGCGCACCTACGGTATTGGTTTCGTAATCCTGCAACGAATACGGAATGTTGTTTCCGATAAAGTAAGGCCAACCGAAGAATCCGGCTTTGCGCGCCTGGTTAAATTCATCATACCCGCGCGGGCCAATGGTTGAATCGCGCGAGGCATCGGGACCTACCTCGCCCCAATAGATGTACCCATTTTTATTATCGATGGATACACGCCATGGGTTGCGATGGCCCATCGTATAAATTTCAGGGCGGGTTTTNTCTGTTCCTTTCGGAAATAAGTTCCCTTCAGGAATTGTGTATGAGCCATCATCTTCCGGNTGGATACGCAAAATTTTTCCACGCAAATCGTTCGTGCTACCGGCTGCACGTTGGTCGTCCCAGCTTTCGCGTCCTGGTCGCTCATCAAAACCTGCTGTACCGTTAACCGGGTTGCCGGTGTTGTTGCCCACGGTTAAGTAAAGGTTTCCATTCTTATCGAAGACCATGCCGCCACCAGTGTGGCAACAGGTTTCGCGTTGGGTGGGTACTTCTAACACAATTTTCTTCGTGTTGGCATACAACGAATCGCCATGCAATTCCCAGCGCGCCAATACGTGTTTGGGTTCTGTCGGGTCTGCGTAGTACATGTAGATCCAATGATTCTTCTCGTAGTTGGGGTGGGCAATTAAACCCATCAACCCTTCTTCTGCTTCGGTAACGTTTCCTTCTTTGCTCGTGTATTTGGTGTTAACCGGAATAGTGGCGAGTACCTTCACTTCGCTGGTGGCCGGGTTAAACGATTTCAGGTTTCCTTTTCGCTCTACCATCAGGATACGTCCGTCTTTCAGGAAGGACATAACCATCGGTTCGTCCAACTGGCCGGGCTGTGTAAGCACCGACCTTACAAAACGATTTTCTTCAGGGGGTAATGAATCATCAAATTCTGTTGTCTGTTTGCAGGCAATGACCAGGGTGAGGAGGAGGCCAGTAACCAGCCCATACTTTTTCATAGCGGAAAAACTAATTGTGTAGCGCACGTTTATTTAGGTTTGTTTAAAGTTAAGTTTATTTCTTTTTGTAGCGTGTGGTTCGTTCGTCCTTGATGATGCCCTTCCAGTTCAGGCCAAAGGCAAAGTCGTACGTGTTGCCCGCTTCATCCACGTGGCAAACCATGTCATGCGGCACATCTTCGGCTTGTGCTTCAACCACCTCCATGCTGGCCGGCATTTGCATAGGCAACAAGGCAGATGGTTCCGCAGCGCCTGTAAGCATATCCAGCAGGGCCTGGTCCTGTACATCGAAGTGTACCAGAATGGCGTTTGCATTNTTCTCAAACTCGCTGAACACCATCGGGTGGGCCATTTTAATTACTGCAATTACCGGCTTGCCCTTCATTTTCTTGCTGGCATCGGTAATCATGCCAAGGTCGGTGGTGTTGATGGCCGTACTNTTNTTATTCTTGTAAGTTCGGTTAGTGAAGTTTTCCAACGGATCGCCACCGGCAAGACTGGTTTCTCGAGCCTGCTTTGCGGTGTACTCACCATATTGCAAGGAAACAGGAACATATCCATTGCCGCCTTTTTTCACATCGGCCTGGTCATAGCCAATGCCCGAATTTGGGCTCGACACAAAGGCCAACGCAAAATCAGCTTCGTCAGGATTTTCGGTTACGTTAAAATATTTTTTTACGATGTCTATGTTAACCGGATAATCCAACGACTCCGGAGTCTCCATCCCTAAAAAGTTTCTGCCTTTGGGTGTGAACTTCTTAGGAATATACACCGTCTTGTTTTTCTGAAGCGGAAGAACGTTGTTTTTGTTCTTCAACATTACGATCGACTTGAGTTGGGCTTCATACCCTGCCTTCATGTAATCAGGTTTGCCCACTGTGGCTTTTGATTCCTCCGGATTTAAGTATGGATTTTCAAATAGCCCCGTGCGGAAAATATTCATCAGCAAGCGCACAGCCGATTGTTCAAAGCGTGCACGCATAAACTCTTCGCCATGTTCTTTCACACCCATGTTGTACGCTTCCAGCACGGGCCCCTTTTCATTATTGCCTCCAAATTGATCCACACCGGCCATCAATAGTTTATAATGACGTTCAGCGATGGTAAGTTTTTCCACACCCCAAGGCTTGCCGCCAATGAACATATCCAACACGGTTTCATCTCCGGTTACACCCCAGTCGGTGCAAACCACACCTTCGTAGTGATATTTATTGCGCAGCAAATCGCCAATAATGTAATGGTTGTAAGCATTGCCTACATTCTCTTTGTTTTTAGTATCCTGATTGTAAGAGATGGTATAATACGGCATAACAGCCGATGCCATCTTTGTTTTTCCGTTCAGTTTGAAGGCCCCTTCTGTAAAGGGAATCAGGTGCATATCAAAATTATTTCCGGGGTACACCGCATATTTTCCAATGGCATAGTGCGCATCGCGGCCTGCTTCGCCCGAGCCACCACCGGGCCAGTGCTTCACCATCGCGTTCACACTTTCATATCCCCAGCCATCGGCAATTTCAAGTTCGCCCGAAGAAGTTTGAAATCCATCGGTGTAAGCACGCCCCATGTCAGCCGAAAGATTGGGATCTTCTCCAAATGTGCCGTTTACCCGCAGCCAACGGGGTTCCGTGGCTATATCAATCTGAGGCGACAAGGCCGTAGCAATGCCTAACGCACGGTATTCTTTGGCTGCAATTTTTCCAAACGCTTCCACCAATTGTGGATTGAACGTAGCCGCCATCCCTAACGAACTGGGCCACATAGAAATTTTACCACCGGCCCCTTCGTTGTATTCGGTATTGGCTACCGTGCCGTGCCGCGGATCAGAACTGTTGTTGCCGGGAATTCCCAATCCAATGCCTTCTACCAATGCCTGCATGTTGTTATTCCATTGCGCAGCCACTTCCGGACTTTCCACCGAAGTGAGGAGTACATGGCGCAGATCGTCTTTAGTTAAAAATTTTNNTTGCTGATCTGAAAGGTCAGATGCTTTTGCACCGCTTTCGCTAAAAGGTTTTCCGTTGTAGGTGGCAGCAAAGAACCCNCGGTTTTGTGCGGGTATGGATTGGTGGCGGCTATACAGCATCAATCCGGCAATTTGCTCCACACTCATTTGTGAAGCCAGGTTTTTNGCCCGCTCATTTGCCGGCAAGCGCCAGTCTTCGTATGCATCCAGCTGGCCATTCTTATTCAGGTCTTTGAAGCCAAACCGATCGACTGTAAGGATGGTAACACCGGAAGAGGAGGAATACCCCAGTGTTTTTCCGCCTTCGTTTTTTACAATTTTAATGCCGTTGGTTTCTGTTTCGGTCCATTTTGGGCCACAACCTGCCAACAGCAGGCCGGTTAGTCCGGTAAGCAGTACACTAAATTTCATAGGGAGATTTCATTGTGTATATGGTACACAATAGTATTTCATATTTATTGAAAATTCAACGCTATACGATAGATTGCCACAAAAATAGATTAACCGGTATTTATGTACTGTGTATGCGGAAGAAAAGACCAAAATTTCTGTTAACCGAAACGTTTCGCAAGCGTGGCGACCGGACTNTTTTACCACACCTTTCGGTGGATTGTGTGATTTTTGGTTTTCATGAAGGGCATCTGAAAGTTTTGCTGTTGAAGTGGAAAGATGGGCCGTGGTGCTTACCCGGTGGATTTATCAAACACAAAGAATCGATAGATGATGCAGCTACCCGTATATTAAAAGAGCGCACCGGGCTGGATGCTATTNTTTTAAAGCAGTTTCATGCCTTTGGCGACCCGCTTCGTGAAAAAGGGAAACGACACACGGAGGGTTGGATTTCGAAGCGATTTGTAACCATTGCTTATTATGCGTTAGTGGATTACTCAAAAGTATTTCCGCAACCCGATTCATTTAGCAGCGAATGTACCTGGTGCGATGTACACGCAGTGCCCAGCCTGATTTACGATCATAAGCAGATTATGAAGGTGGCACTGGAAACACTGCAATTAAGTTTGAATGATCACCCGGTTGGTTATAACCTGATGCCGATGAAATTTACGATGCCTGAGTTGCAGCGTTTATATGAAACGATTCTGGGTCAATCCCTGGATCGCAGAAATTTTCAGAAGCGGATGCTTGCGCTGGATATCCTGGTTAAACTGAGCGAGCGAAAAACCGGGNGCGCTCACAAAGCACCATTTTTGTATCGCTTCGATAAAAAGAAATATGACCGCCNNGTGAATCGCGGTTTAGGTGCAGGATTTTGACATTATTTTTGTTTAAACGCTTCCGCGATGGCCTTTTCTGCCAAAGGTGCCATTACCTTATAACCTTCCAGGTTAGGATGCACCCCGTCATAGCCCAATTCATTTTTTAAACCATTGCGGGCATCTTTCATGGCCGTGTGATAATCGATGTACACGATTTTGTTCTTATCGCAAAACGCTTTCAGCATTTTGTTAAGGGCCACTACTTTTTCGGCAGGCTCCGTGCCCGGCCGCCACGGAAAATCAAAAGCGGGAATGACAGACGATAGTACTACTTTAATGCCATTGGCTTGCGCGAGTTTTGTCATATTGATGATGTTGTCGCGGGTTTGTTCCAGCGTCATCGGGCCGGTGTTGCCCGCAATATCATTGATGCCAGCCAGGATCACTACTACTTTCGGTTTCAGATCAATTACATCTTGTTGAAAGCGCAGCACCATTTGTGGTGTGGTTTGTCCGCTGATGCCGCGGTTGATGTACGGCTTCCCTTCCCAGAAACTTTTATCAAAATTGCTCCAGCCTTCGGTGATGGAATTGCCCATAAACACTACCCGGCTTTCATTGGCTTTGGGTAAGCCCACTTTTTTATTGTCTTCCTGAAATCGTTTCAGATTTGCCCAGTCCATAGGNGGTTGATCAAAATTTTTCTTTATCCAGCGCAGGCAGGCATCAAACCATTGTTCTTTTGCTGCAGGATTAATCATGCCAAAGCCATGCTCCCCTTTTTCATAAATAAAAGTTTCTACCGGCACGTTATTTTGTTGCAGCGCAGCAACAAAGGCAAATGTATTCCCTACCGGCACTACCTTATCTGTTAAGGGAGCCGTAATAAAAGCAGGCGGAGTCTTTGAAGTTACCTGCAATTCGTTTGAAAAGAGAATTACATCTCCCTTGCTCATACCCAGGNNCTCTTTGTATTTCAGGGAGCCGGTTATTACCGGATCAGTCGTGGTGCCGCCAATCAAATTGATGCGCGAACCATTGTGCGTAAGACTGTCTGAAAAACTGATCACCGGGTAATTTAGAATCATAAAATCCGGTCGCAGGCTCGTGTTGTTCGGATTATCGATATACGCCTTGTCAAAATGAGTTCCTGCGGTTGAAGCCAGGTGCCCGCCAGCCGATGAACCGAGGATTCCGATTTTATTGGGGTTAACATTCCATTGTTTTGCGTTTTCACGAACAAGTTGAATCGCACGTTGTGCATCCTGCAACGGCCCGATACGTTTGTCTTTCATCGTCTCCTTTCGCGGCAAGCGATACTTTAATACAAAGGCTGCAATACCAACTTCATTCAATCGCCTGGCCATGTCGTGCCCTTCGTGGCTGGTGGCCAGAATGGCATACCCACCACCCGGACAAATAATTACTGCTGTACCGGTGGCTTTGGCGGGATCGGGCAAATACAAGGTGAGGGTAGGAGTAATCACGCCATGCAGAATGTCAATCTTATTTTCACCAACATAGCGGGTGGTAGAGGTATCGATAGCCACCGTTGGTTTTATTGAATTAGGAACTATACCTGTATAGAGTGGAATTTCCTGTTGAGCAATGGCTGCGTGTGCAAGTAAGATAATCCCCAGAAGTATCCGTAACATAAAGAATTGGTTTCCGCTAAAGTTAGGATTAAATTTAACTTCATTAAAAAATGACAAATGAAAAATACATTCGGTTTGATTTTGCTGTGTGTGGTGGTGGCAGCCTGTTCGAATCAGGAACCGTTGAAATGGTATAAAGGAAATTTACACACGCATACTTACTGGAGCGATGGCGATGAATTTCCGGAAATGGTGCTGGACTGGTATAAAACCAATGGCTACGATTTTGTGGCGTTGTCTGATCACAACACGCTTGCAACCGATGAGAAGTGGAAAGTAATTGCCAGAAGCCCGCTGTACGAAGAGAGTTTTAAANAATACCTGGAGAAATTCGGGCCAGCGTGGGTAACCTACAAAACGGATACCGGCCGTACACAGGTGAAGTTGAAAACTTTTAGTGAGTACAAGTCAAAAATGGAGAGTAAAGATTTTCTGATCATTCCATCGGAAGAAATTACCAATTATGTGGCCGGTAAAATTCCGGTGCATGTAAATGCCACCAACTTGCAGAAATTTATTGCACCGCCCAATGCCCCTACGGTGCTTGAGACCATGCAACAATCCATCGATGCGGTGTTGAAGCAGCGGGAAGAGACGGGCGTGCCCATGATACCGCATATCAATCATCCAAACTTTGGGTGGGCAATTACGGTAGATGATATGATTGCCTTGCGTGGTGAACGTNTTNTTGAAGTTCATAACGGTCATCCGCTGGTTCATAATTATGGCGATTCTGCCCGCATGGGTACCGAGGCGATGTGGGATAAAATCAACATTGCCTACACAAATCGCAATCAGCCGTTGATGTATGGCCTCGCTACGGACGACAGCCATAATTATCATCAGTTTGGTGCTGCATTTGCCAATGCCGGCCGCGGGTGGATTATGGTGCAGGCCGAAAAGTTGGATGCCGTTTCATTAATTGCTGCGATGGAAGCCGGAAAGTTTTATGCTTCTACCGGGGTGAGTTTGAAGCGTGTTTCATTTGACAAGGGTCAATTGAAGATTGAAGTAGAACCGCAGGAGGGAGTGACTTATAAAATTGAATTCATTGGCGTGGCCACGAATGGCACTGACTCGCAGGTATTGAACGCTGTGGAAGGAACAACCGCATCTTTTGAAGTAACCNCCGACTTACTTTTTGCTCGGGCCAGAGTTACTTCTTCTAAAATTCAACCCAATCCATTCAGGGAAGGCGATTTGGAAAGAGCATGGACGCAGCCGGTTTCATTAAGGAAGTAGAAATCATCTCAAAAGTACTTTGTCATCGCGGACAGCGTTTCGCGATTGCGGAATGTGTGTAGAAAGGTTGGGATACCGGAATAAATCCGGCATTACGTTTACCAGTATTGTCAGGTCGTAAGACCTGACAACAGGAAAAATTCAACCCAATAAGTTTTGCTGTCAGGTCTTACGACCTGACAGAGAATAGGTGTTAATAACAAGAAAAATTATTTCTTCACCACAAACGAATACTTACCTGATCCTACTTCCACTTTCACATAACCAGGTTCTTCGCCCTTCATGGAAATTTCTTTTACCGAAGCAAGGGTTTTGCCGCTTTCAGTAATTGAATTTGCAGAAGCAGCAGGAATATACACGGTGGCTTTTGTATTAACCGGCACTTCTACATCAAACACTATGTTCTGATCGGTTGTTTTCCAGGCAGACTTCACTACGCCATACCCGGTTTTATATTCAGACGAAGCAAGTGTAAGCCGGTTGTCAAGATGAGGTTTAATTACAATGGTTTTGTAGCCGGGTGCGGCTTCCTCGGTATCAATACCGGTGGCAACGCGATACATCCAATCGCCAATGGCGCCATAGGCGTAATGGTTGAAGGAGTTCATGCCTGGAGTCTGGAAAGTGCCATCGGGTTTGATGCCATCCCAGCGTTCCCAAATGGTAGTGGCACCCATCTTTACCGGGTATAGCCAGGATGGATATGTTTCCTGCAGTAACAAGGTGTAGGCAACTTCGTTATAACCGAATCGGCTGAGTACATGACAGAGATAAGGTGTGCCCAAAAATCCAGTTGTTAAATGATTACCATAGCTTTTTACATTATCCACCAATTTTTCTGCTGCCTGGGCACGCAGGTTTTCGGGTAACATGTCAAAGTTCAGCGCCAGCACATAGGCAGTTTGCGTGCTGCTCACCAACCGGCCATTGGCTGTCATGTACTCTTTCATGAACGCATCTTTCACATTTTTCAGCAATGCAGTGTACTTCGCTACATCGTCTTGCTTGCCCAGCACTTTTGCAGTTTTGATTACCAACTCGGTAGAGTGCGCGAAGAAACACTGTGCAATCAGGTATTTATCAGTTACGGCCGAACGGCCATCATTGTCATCAAAAGGTCGGTAGAAGAGCCAATCGCCAAAGTGAAATCCTTTGTTCCATAAGTAGTTCGTGCTGTTGCGTTCCATGTATCCCACCCAGGCCTTCATGCTGTTGAATTGATTTTCCAGAATGCGCTTATCGCCATAGGCGAGGTACATGTTCCAGGGTATGATGGTGGCGGCATCGGCCCAACCGGCTGATCCGGCAGCGCCTTTGCCCAGCACATTGGGTACAACAAATGGAACACTTCCTTCAATCTGATCGGCTTCTACATCCTTCAGCCATTTGGTAAAGAAGTTGTGAACATCAAAGTTAAAAGTAGCCGTGCGCGCGAATGCCTGCGCATCGCCTGTCCAGCCGAGCCGCTCATCGCGTTGCGGACAATCGGTGGGCACATCCAGAAAATTACCACGCTGGCCCCACTGGATGTTGTGCTGCAACTGGTTGATGAGTGGATGCNNGGTGGTGAAAGTTCCGGTGTGCGACATATCTGAATACAACGCCACCGCGGTAAAATTTTCCGGTTTTATTTCGCCTTTGTAATCTTCAATCCGGATGTAGCGGAATCCCTGGAAAGTAAAATGCGGTTCAAANAATTCTTCGCCATTTCCTTTCAGAATGTATTCATTTTTCTGTTTGGCCGGCCGAAGATTTTCTGTATAGAAATTTCCTTCTTTATCCAACACCTCGGCATGGTACAACGTGATTTTATCGCCTGCGTTTCCGGAAAGCTTCACCTGTACCCAGCCCACTAAATTCTGCCCGAAGTCAAGTACTTTTTCGCCTTTGGGTGTTACAAAGGATTTTATTGGCTTAAAAGTCTCTTTNTTGCGGATGGGTTCGTTATAGGTGGCAATGAGTGGAGGCGTGCCGCTTGTTTTTATTTTCACACCATGCCAGCCGGCATCATTGAATGAGGAGGTGTTCCATCCGGTNTTCTCTTTGCGTGCATCAATGGTTTCTCCATGATAGATTTCGGAACTGACGATTGAACCCGTGTTTGATTTCCAGCTTTCATCTGTAACAACAGTTTCTTTCGTTCCATCTGTGTACTGAATTTCAAGTTGCATCAGCAAGGCGAGTTCTTTTCCATAAAAATTCTTTTGCCCGGAGAAACCAATGTTGCCCCGGTACCAACCGCTTCCCAACACTACGCCAAGGGTGTTATTCCCTGTGGCAATGAGGCTGGTTACATCCACCATCTGATATTGCAGGCGCTTGTTATAGCTGGTCCAGCCTGGAGTAAGGTAGGCATCGCCCACGCGTTTGCCGTTAATGAAGGCTTCGTACAAACCCAGGGAAGTGATGAAGGCTGTAGCGGAAGTAACTTTTTTNGATGTGGAGAAAGTTTTNCTGAAGTATGGACTCGGCCTGTTCACGGTGTCTTCCGCAAAGCCCTGCTGAATCCATTTTGCTTTCCAGTCAGAAGCATTCAACAAGCCCATCTGCCAGAAGGATGGCTCACTCCATGCCGAGGGTTTACCACTATTATCCCACACACGCACTTGCCAGAAATATTTTTTNCCGGATTGCAGCGGGGCGCCTTTGTATTCTACGTATTGCGATTGATCGGAATTTATTTTTCCACTGCTCCACACATTGCCTTTTGAAAGTGCTGCCTGGGTATCGCTTACACGGATTTCATAGGCAGTTTGCATCACATTCCTTTTNTCGGAGAGGAGTTGCCAGTTGAACCGGGGTACATCCACACCCAACGGATTCTTTTGATTTTCTGTAAGGGGATTTTTACACGANACCTGTGCCCACGCGAAGGAAGCAAGCAGGAAAAGTGGGAGTAGGAATAATTTTTTCATAGGTAGAAGGAATAAGACTGAATAATGAAAATTCTAATCATTGAGTGCCTGGTACACCTGCACTTTGAAAGTTTGATCCACATCGGCTCCATGCTGCCCCCACATTTGCCTGTATAACAGCACCACCAGCTTTTCTTTTGGGTCAACCCAATAGGTTGTGGAGAAGGCACCACCCCACGAAAAAGTACCTATGTTGTGTGGAAGTTGGGCGCTTCCTTTTTCAGATACAATTTCAAAACCAAGGCCAAATTTGTTCACTCCTAAATTCAAATCGCCAATCTGGTTCATGGTCATCAGGCGCACGGTATTGCGCGATAAAATTCTTACGCCATTATACTCTCCACCATTCAATAACATCTGTAAGAAGATAGCATAATCATAGATTGTTGACGATAACCCACCGCCACCTGAAAAATATGTTTTNTCCTTTAAGGGATAGCTCATATCCAACACACCAAATACTTTTGATTGCAACTTTAAACCGGTTGAATCTTCCTGGTAAAAATTGACAAGGCGGCTGGCTTTTTCAGCGGGCAGATTGAAGTGCGTATCAAGCATGCCCAGCGGTTTAAAGATGCGTTCTGTAAAAAANGCATCGAGGGTTTTGCCCGACCAAACCTCAATCAATCGTCCTAATAAATCAGTATTTAATCCATAAGTCCATTGTGCACCTGGCTGGTGCATGAGGGGCAGAGGTCCAAGGCGGTTCATAGCATCTTCCAATCCATCGCCACTTACATAAAGGCCTGCGGTAATATTATTTTTTGCATAGATGGCATTGGCTTCAAGGCTACCGATTTGGGCATATCCAATGCCGGAAGTATGGGTAAGTAAATCCCGAATGGTGGCCTGGCGTTTAGCCGGNGTGGTGGTGTAGGTTGTATCTTTAGCGATAAACGTATGCAACACGGTTTGATTGGCAATNGCCGGAATGTATTTGGAAATGGGATCATCCAGTAAAAATTTTCCTTCTTCCCACAACATCATAACAGCCACACTGGTTATGGCTTTGGTTTGTGAGGCAATTCTGTAAATGCCATCTGGCTTCAGGGGTTCTTTTGTTTCAATATTGTTGTAGCCGGTGGCTTTGTGATAAACAATTTTTCCATCGCGGGCAATAAATGCCAAGGCACCATTCATCCAACCCGCATCCACCCATTTCGTAAAGGTGGAGTCGAGGCGCGCTAACCGAGCGGTGGACATTCCAATTGATTCAGGTTGTGCAGGGGTTAGTGTCTTTTTNGTTTCAACAGGTTGTTGGCAAGAAACAAATACCAAAAGGAATAGACCGATTCGGTTCATAGGCTGTTTTTTTAGCGTGCGTACCAAGATAACGAGTCAAATTGGTAATTCCAGCGCAGCTTAATTTTTCAACGCGTTTACCGGCTACAAATCTTACAGGAACCTGGAAGGTCGGGTAAATACAGTAGTTTGTTCTACAACCAGATTTTTGTGGGTGTAGTATGTTAATCGTTTATCCTGACTTCAATTCAAATTGTTGGCATATGCTTTNTGCAAGGATAAAACCGCGTCAATCAGATCGCGCATTTCAAGTAATAGTCGGGTTTGGAGCAAACCCATTCGGTTGCCGATTTCATCGTTTTGAATGTCAACCACCAGTTCGTCCAGTTTTTTATTAATGAAGTGTTGTAANTGCAAGGCTTCATCAAAAGTTGGCTGCTGTTGGGTTGTAATAGCAGTTATACTTTTCTTGATGAAGTAGCTTATTTGCTTTTCGATCGTTTCCGTCAGGTCGGCATATTTNTTCTTGGGCGGGTTGTGGTGGTTTACCACGTGTGTCATGATCACATCGTTGATTAGTCGTGTGCTCTGGTATAAATCCTGCATCAGATCAAAAACCTGGATGTACAAACGGCCCGTAGCAAGATTACCCTTGTCCATCTTCCGTACAAACTTGATTATTCTCGAATCCAGTTTTTCATTTTGAGTTTTTAACTTTTCAAGTTGGGTGTGGGCTTTCCGCAATGGTTCTGTATTTTCACTTAGCAAAGCCCGCAAACTTTTNTCAAGTGTAGATTGAATTGTTTCTAACGCTTGTATCGTGTTTTTACGACTTTCTTCAGCAGCCTGCTGAGCACTTAGTTGTTTTTGTTCCAGTAGAGTAGCGTCTGCTTTTTCTTCTTTTTCTTTTCGGCTAAAAACCACATGACTGCGGATAAGCAGAAATGCGGCCAAAGCCGTAAGTACAATTGCCCCTACATTTCCGGTGTAATACATGATGAGGGCAAGCAAGCCACTGGATAATAATGCTACAATTGCTGTAACAAGCCATCCGGCAATTACATTGATCACACCGGCTACCCGGTAAACAGCACTTTCACGACCCCAGGCCTGGTCAGCAAAGGAGGAACCCATCGCTACCATGAACGTAACGAAGGTGGTACTGAGGGGTAATTTNTGGGAAGTACCGTAAGCAATCAGTACACTGGCCACCACCAGGTTGATGCTGGCTCGAATCAAATCGAAGGAGGCTTGATCGGCCGCAATATCGCCTGAGCTTTCTTTTTCGAACCGAATGGATAAAATGCGAGACCAACGCTCCGGAATTATTTTTTCCATTTGCCGGCCTATCCACACAGCACTACCCACCAATGCACGGGATACAAGATTGGGTTTGAATTTTTCATCGCCATCATCCTGCCGGCCCAGCGATACTTCTGTTTCTGTTACCTTTCTGCTCTTTGAGTTTGTCCAAAGGGTGGCAACCATTACCAACCCTCCAACAAACAACAACCAGGTTGGCGTAACGATTTTTTCATTCAGAATTCCTAATGTAAAGTCAGAGGCCGGGATACCAGAGGCTGTCCATGCCTGAAATGAAACAAGACCTGCCACCGAAACACCAATAAAATTCACCAAATCATTTCCTGCAAAGGCCATGGCCAGCGAGAATGTTCCCAGCAACACAACAATTTTTAATGGATTGATTTTNTTCCACCACATCAACACCTGAATGATGATGGACCAGAAAACCATTGAGACTAGTACAATTACCACTGTATTGGCTGATATCCATTTTACCTGGCTGTCGGTAATGAACGAACTTCCTTTTGCTCCCTTAATCAATAGAAAATAAATAATAGCGGTTATGGCAATGCCGCTAAAGATTGCGCCATACTTGCGCAGCGATTTTTTNAGTTTGAAGGTGAAGATAATGCGGGCAATATGTTGTACGACCGATCCAACAATGAAAGAAAGAAACACAGAAAGAAAAATTCCGATTATGATGGTAACCGCACTGGAGTAGTTGATGATCTCCCGCCATTTTTCAAAGCCAAATCCATTATCGAATGTTAGTAACAGACCTGTAACCAGGGCGGCTCCCAGTAATTCGAAAATTAATGAAACCGTGGTAGAGGTGGGTAAGCCTAACGAGTTGAAAAANTCCAGCAGGATAATATCGGTAAGCATTACGGCCATAAACACAATCATGATTTTATCGAACGGAAAATAGCTGGGGTTAAAAATTCCGTTTCGGGCAATTTCCATCATGCCGCTGCTAAATAACGAGCCGCACAAAATCCCGATGCTTGCCACCGTTAAGATTACACGAAACGAAGCTACACGCGAACCGATGGCCGAATTGAGAAAGTTAACCGCATCATTGCTTACGCCAACAATCAAGTCCACTACGGCAATAGCCATCAGGATTACGATCAGTACCAGGTAAAATTCATAGTTCAGATTATGCACCGCAAAATTAAAGATTTGATCTTTCCAGCGTCAGAATCTGATTACCTTTAAAGCCATAAGTTTTGGGATTTTTATGAAGGACTTTAAGAAATATTTTATTATCTCCACCACGCCCGATCAGGTGTATCTGGCGCTTACCACCGAGGCCACCATTCAGTTATGGTCGGGCGATAAAGCCGCAATGAAGGCAGAGCCTGGCACTGAGTTTTCATTGTGGGACGGAAGCATTGTGGGAATGAACCTGGAATTTGAANAAAATAAGAAAATTGTTCAGCAATGGTATTTTGGCGAGCAGGAAGAGGCATCGGTAGTAACAATCAAGTTACATTCGCATGCGCAAGGTACTTCCGTAGAAGTAAGGCAAACCAACATTCCTGATGCTGATTATGAGGACATAGCCGAAGGCTGGATAAACACCTACATGGCTTCGTTGCAGGAATTTTATGAAGGCGAGCCGGAAGATAATACCTAGTTTCTGGCCGCTGGTTTACGGAATTAAGAATTAAAGTGGTATAAGAATACGAGCAACCCGTTAAACGCTGGTTTCGGATTGTCTTTAATCTCCAAAGTTACATCCACTTCAAATTTGGTAATGCCGCGCAGGTTGGCAATGGAGTGAAGTTTTGCCCGCAGGCGCACCTCGCTGTTAACGGTTACGGCCTGGTTAAATTTGAATTTTTCAATTCCATAGTTGATCATCATTTTCACATTCCGNAATTCGGCAATCTGATCCCACAAATGAGGTACCAGCGAGAGCGTGAGATAACCATGTGCAATGGTAGCCTTAAACTGCGATTCGGCTTCTGCCCGTTTCGGGTCGGTATGAATCCACTGATGATCGAGGGTGGCATCAGCAAACATATTAATTTGTGCCTGCGTTATTTTCAGATATTCTGAAACACCTAATTCTTTTCCTTTATAGGTTTCAAATTCTTCGTGACTACTGATGAGGAGCGGCATTGATTTAGTAAGTTTGTAAAGGCAGCGAATTTAAAGATTCGGCAACATAATTCATATTGTGGCAAAAACAACAGTTTTCTTTTGAAGCATCGCTTATTGAATATGACGATACATTGGTTAATACCGTGGTAGAGTTACCCGCCACCATTATAAAAAACTGCCGAAAGGCCGCGTTCGGGTAGAAGGTAAATTGAATAACATTCCGTTTAATTTGGGTGTGCAGTTTAAAAAAGCGGTGCCAGGTACTTAAGCATTAGCCAGGCCATGCGCAAGGCAGGTAAACTTAAGCCTGGGGATAAGGTGAAGGTACGTTTCGACCTGGTTGATCCGGATAAATTAGAACTACCCGAAGAAATGGAAGCAGTGCTATCACAGGATGATGTCGGAGCCAAATTATGGAGTAAACTTACCGTGGGTTTGCAGCGAAGCCTGGTACACTATATTAATAGTACCAAAATGTGGATTTGCGGATTGAACGTGCCTTATACCTGATAAATAAAGTGAAGGCCGGTGCGTACAACAGCAGAATGAAAAAGGAGTAAGGCGATTTCCGGAAAGGTTGGATTTAAGATTGTTGATTTTACGATTACCCAAATGCCTGTAATAGATCCTATTGTAAAGCCAAAGACGGATAGTGAGATACTCACTTCTATCGACTCGTGGACCCTGGAGGACCAGCATGTGTATGTGCATTGTTACTTTCAGAATAGGTTACACGAAATGCATATTCGTATCTGGCGATCTACTTTTTAGTGGATAAAATTTCTGGTTCACGCAGTGAACTGGTGCATGCTGAAAATATTTCTTTTGCGCCCCAATGGACCGTTGTCCCCGGTAATAAAACGTTTTCGTTTTTGCTTGTTTTTTCCGCATTACCAAAAGGATGTAAAGTATTCGACCTGATTGAAGATATTCCCCAACCCGGTGGCTTTTACGTTCCCGCCATCAAACGCAATGAGCCTGGATGTGTATCATGTGGATATTGTGTAGTTGCTCGTTTCTGGCCACTGGTTATTACTGATTACCGATTCACCAATCTTACCATCTGTCAATTGCCCTTTGTCAGTTATCTTGCGCTTATGCAGTACCCTGTACTCGAAATTATTCCTGAACTAAAAAGACAATTCCTTTCGAATAAGATTGTCATTTTGCAAGCACCACCCGGTGCAGGAAAAAGTACCGTGTTGCCTTTACAAGTATTGAACGAAAGTTGGCTCCGGCAANAAAAATCATCATGCTCGAACCCAGGCGCCTGGCAGCCCNGCTCCGTGGCCATGCGCATGGCACAACTTTATGAAGAAGAAGTGGGCGATACGATCGGTTATCGCGTGCGCTTCGAAAGCAAAGTAAGTTCGAAAACGCGTATCGAGGTTGTTACCGAAGGAATTCTCACCCGCATGATTCAAACCGACAATGCCTTGGAGGAGACAGGCCTTGTAATCTTCGATGAATTTCACGAACGCAGCCTGCAGGCCGATCTGGCCCTGGCTTTATGTTTACAGGTACAGAATTTATTACGGGATGACCTGCGCATCCTCATTATGTCTGCCACATTAGATGGTGAAAACATTTCGGGCATACTGAACAACGCACCAATTCTTACCAGTCTTGGACGACAATACCCCATTGCACATAGATACATAAATCCCGATAAGGATTTACGACTTACCCAGCATGTAGTGCGTGTTATTCGCAAGGCATTGCTTGAACAACGGGGCGATGTGTTGGTATTTCTTCCCGGTGCCGGAGAGATACAACATGTACAACAGTTGCTGGAAGCAGAAAATATTTCGGGTGTAGTGCCCTTGTTTGGTGATCTTTCTTTTAAGAAACAGATGGAAGCTATTTTGCCTGATCCGCACGGTTTTCGAAAAATTGTATTGGCCACGTCCATCGCAGAAACTTCATTAACCATTGAAGGTATTACTACCGTGGTGGATAGTGGATTTGCGCGTGTGCCACGTTTTGACCCGCGCAGTGGCTTAACGCGATTGGAAACGGTGCGTGTTACCCGCGATGCGGCCGATCAACGGGCGGGCCGGGCTGCACGATTAGGTCCGNGTGTTTGCTACCGGTTGTGGCCCGAAGCTATGCATCACACCTTGCAGCCCAGTCGGCAACCGGAAATACTGGAAGCCGATCTTGCTTCACTGGTGTTGGAGTTGGCCAATTGGNGGGTTACTGAGTTGAATGAACTTACATGGATCACCNCTCCGCCACCCGGTGCAATCAATCAGGCGCGTGAGTTACTGCACGATCTGCAAGCATTAAGCGAAAACAAAATTACGGCACGTGGTAAAGAAATGCTGAAGCTACCCACGCATCCACGCATCGCACACATGTTATTGGGTGGCTTAGACTCAAAAGCCCAACTTAATGCAAAGCATCAAGCCGGACTTGCTCCGGTATCCNCCAGTGTACCTTCCACATCGGGATCGCGGCACGAGGCCGCGATGACAGATGGGCTTNTGAGCCTTGCCACCGACATTGCCTCTCTTCTGGAAGAGCGCGATCCATTACACAAAGAATCCGGTGCAGATTTAAGTCTTCGTATGGAAGCATTGCGCAAGTGGCGGGCAGGTGAACGCGCAAATGCCGATCGCAATGTATTGGAACGGATTGAACGACTTGCTGCCAACTGGCGAAGAATTTTTAATCTGAAAGTGGACAATACAATTCCGCCTGATAGCGAAGTTGGGCGTTTGATAGCTGAGGCCTACCCCGAACGCATTGCGCAACAACAAGCCAAACAAAGTGAACGTTACAAGTTAGCCAACGGCCGTATAGTAAAACTACCCAACCACGATGCCTTGACGCGCGAGCCGTGGCTGGCCGTGGCGCATTTGGATGCCGGTGCGAATGAAGGAAAGATTNTTCTGGCAGCGCCATTGAATGAAGCAGATTTGTACCACCGCGCAACAGAAACCGAAGTTGTAAAGTGGGATAGTACGCGAGGCATCCTGGTGGCACAATGGGAAAGAAAAGTGGGGAATACCGTGTTATCATCCAAACCCATGCAACAGATTCCGGAAACCAAACGAAACGCTGTGCTGCTGGAAGCCTTGCGTGAAGAAGGATTGAAATTAATAGGTTGGGATGATATCCACACCGAATGGCAAAATCGCATCCTGAGCTTACGTACGTGGCGCAAAGAGGAAGCCTGGCCCGATGTAACAACCGAAAACCTTCTGGCTACTGCCGATGTCTGGCTTACCCCTTATTTTAATAACATTAGCAAACGAAGTGAATTACAAAAGCTTGATTTGATAAATATACTCACTGGTTTATTGCCGTGGGATCTGCAACCCAAAGCCGATAAACTTGCACCGGTTCGAATGCAGGTTCCCAGCGGTTCGCAGATAAAACTTAACTATTTTTCCGATGGCCGGGCACCGGTAATGGAAGTACGCCTGCAGGAAATGTTTGGTTTATTGGAAACACCTGTAATTAATGAAGGTCGTACTAAAATTTTGTTGCACCTGCTATCGCCCGGTATAAACCGGTGCAGGTAACACAAGATTTAAAAAGTTTCTGGCAAACCACCTACCACGAAGTGCGCAAAGAGTTGCGCATGCGTTACCCGAAGCACCATTGGCCCGAAGATCCATGGACAACTGAAGCGGTGCGGGGAGTAAAACGAAAAGGATAGGGTACTTTTTGAAATTTTTCTTTGAAAGGTAATTTTATGCAAAGGGTGTTAAGATGCAGGCAAACGCAGAGACTTTAAAGGATTCTAAAACATTTCAATACTTCTTGATTGTTCTCAGAGGAATGGGGCAAATCATGCTGCAGGAGAATGCCCTTACAGGATTGATTTTTCTGGTTGGGATCTTCCTGGGTTCAGTCCCCATGGGTGTGGCAGCCATTGTAGCAACTCTTAGCGGAACATTCACTGCANAAATGCTTCGCGCCAGCGCAGATGATATACAAAAAGGGTTATATGGATTTAGCGCCTCGCTTACGGGTGTTGCATTGCTGGTGTTTTTTGNNCCGGCAGTAATAGTTTGGGTTGCTGTTATTGTCGGGGCTGCTCTGGCCAGTGTAATTCAACATCTTNTTATTAAGAAANACATACCTGTATATACTNTTCCCTTTGTGCTGGTTGCCTGGGTCTTGGTTNTTTCCATTCAACATNTTTTTCCACATGTAAGTGCGCAGCCAGGTAGTGAAACCATAATACCCGTAAGTAGGTATGCATTTGCTTTTCATGGTTTCGGGCAGGTTATTTTTCAAAGTAACATTTGGTCGGGTATTCTTNTTNTTATAGCCGTGTTTATCAACGCACCACAGGCAGCGTTGTACGCGTTGTCGGCTGCAGTAGTGGGTGGGTTGCTTGCGGTTGTTCTCGCGTTGCCGGCCGATCAGGTGCAGGCAGGATTATACAGCTATAACACCGTATTGTGTGCCATCGTGTTTGCCGGCAGCAACATAAAAGATGGTTTGTGGGTACTGGTATCAGTCGTGTTTGCTACAGCTTTCAGTTTATGGATGAATCAATACCAGTTGCTTGCCCTTACCTTTCCGTTTGTGGCAGCTACCTGGATTACGCTTGTTATTAAANAGATACTTGAAAAGAAATAATCCCGGTAAAGCGGTTCATAAAGCACAATTAAACCACTTATTGAAAATATTGAAAGTAATCAATTAGGGTGTGATGAAAGAGAAGGGCAAACAAAATTTCATAGAAAATAAGCAGGTTAATGAAATGTTAAAATGAAGGGTCAAAAATTTTCAGTTAGAAATCCTGCCGGAAATCGTTATCTTTCAATCCATTCTGCAAACACTTTTCAGTTTTATTAACTCAAATACTCATGGCAACTTATTCAATTCATGTAAATGGCGAAACTAAGAAAGTAGATGTAGCGTCAGACACCNCCTTGCTTTGGGTGTTGCGCGATACGCTGGGCCTGGTAGGCACCAAGTATGGTTGCGGTATTGCGCAATGTGGCGCATGTACGGTACACCTTAACGGAACGGCCGTGCGCGCCTGCGCATTGCCTATTTCTGCAATTGGCACCAGCAAGATTACTACCATCGAGGGCTTGTCCAAAGAAGGAGATCATCCGGTGCAACAAGCCTGGCAGGAAGTGGATGTGCCCCAATGCGGATATTGCCAGGCCGGGCAGATAATGAGTGCGGCTGCGTTGTTAAGTAAAACACCAAATCCATCCGAAGAACAGATTGCTACTGCTATGAATGGCAACATTTGCCGATGCGGAACCTACCATCGTATTAAAGAAGCAGTTGTTTTGGCATCAACAAAAAGAAGTAAGCCATGGAGACATTAACTAAAACAAGCAGACGCGGTTTTCTAAAACAGGGTATTGCGGCAGGTGGAGGATTGGTGTTGAGTTTTAACTTTAGCGATTCACTTGCGGCCTTTGTAAGTGGCACTACTGATTCATTCCCGACTGCAAATGTGGATTTCAACAGTTACCTATCTATTTCGCCCGATGATGTGATTACCATTTTCTCACCTAATCCCGAGTTGGGTCAGAATATTAAAACTTCTTTTCCGATGATCGTGGCCGAAGAGCNNCTGGATGCCGATTGGNAAAAAGTAAAAGTAGTGCAGGCGGCCTTAGATGTGAAGAAGTACGATCGCCAGTTAACGGGTGGCAGTGGAGCGGTGCCCCATTCGTGGGAAAGATTGCGCAAAGCAGGAGCAACCGCACGCCAGATGTTGATTGAAGCAGCTGCAAAAAAATGGAACGTAGCTGCATCCACGCTTTCAACAAACAATGGATTTGTAATTCACACCAATGGCACAAAGCTTAGCTATGGCGAATTAGCAACCGAAGCGGGTTCGTTGCCGGTGCCAACAGATGTGAAACTTAAAAACCCAAAAGATTTTAAGCTGATTGGTACAGCAGTTTCCAATGTGGATAATAAAGAAATGATTACAGGTAAACCGCTGTACGGCCTCGACTTCTATCGCGAAGGAATGTTGCACGCTATGATTCAGCGACCGCCAGCTTTTGGAACAAAAATAAAGTCGGTTGATGCTACTGCTGCCAAAGGATTACCCGGCATAGTGGATGTGGTTACGTTCAAAAATAATGTAGCCATAGTTGGTAAGTCAACATGGGAGATTATGAAAGCCCGCAAAGTGTTGAAAGTGGAATATGTGAATGCAGGCAACATCGAAAGTACTTCCGATCATGATAGACTATTTAAAGAATTGTTAGATAAACCCGAAGCAACGGTACGAAGAAAAGATGGCGATGTGGAAGCAGCCTTCAAACGTGCTGCTACCGTAATTAAACGCGAATACCAATGTCCTTTCCTTTCGCACGCGCCCATGGAGCCCATGAATNTTTTCGCACATGTTAAGGCCGATGGTGTGGAATTGGTTGGCCCCACACAAACTCCCGATCGGGCCCGTATGGCCACCGCCCAGTTGTTAGGTATTGCACCGGAAAAGGTTACCGTTGAACTTACACGTTTAGGCGGAGGTTTTGGCAGAAGGTTGCAGGCCGACTATGTAGTAGAAGCAGCCGAACTTTCAAAACTGATTAATGCTCCTGTAAAAGTTACCTGGAGCAGGGAAGATGACATGATGGGCGGAAGTTATCGCCCGGCAGTACGCTACCGGTTTGAGGCCGCCCTCGATTCGAAGGGAACACTGATCGGATATAAACTGAGAGGCGTAGGCGTAAATGCCGGCAACTCGACCCGCGAAGATAATTTTCCTTCCGGAGCGGTGGAAAATTTATTGATTGAATCCATTGATCATCAATCGCCCATTACCACCGGTGCGTGGCGCGCACCTATTACCAATTTCCTCGCTTTCGCGGAACAGGCATTTTTAGATGAAGTGGCATTGGCGGCANAAAAAGATCCGGTTCAGTTTCGGCTGGAGTTGCTTGATAAAGCGAAGCAATCACCAACAGGTGCTATTAAGTATGATATTGACCGTACCAAAGCGGTGATTAACCTGGTTGCCGAAAAAGCAGGCTGGGGTAAAAAGAAANACCTGGCGCAGGGTTTTAGTGTGTATTTCTCGCATCGCTCGTATGTAGCCCAGGTAGCCGAAGTGGAAATGATAAACGGCAATCCGGTATTGAAGAAAATTTATGCGGCTTCAGACTGTGGTATAGTTGTAAATCTAAGTGGCGCCCGCCAGCAGGTAATGGGCGGTATTGTTGACGGATTGGGCCACGCCTTGTATGGGCAGCTAACCTTTAAAGAAGGAGCATCGGAGCAACGTAATTTTAATAACTACCGCCTGATTCGCTTCAACGAAGTGCCCCAGGTAGAAGTGCATTTTGTGGATAACGGAATTGACCCAACCGGTTTAGGTGAACCCGCATTGCCGCCAACAGGTGGTGCAGTAGCAAACGCCATTTTTAAAGCAACCGGCAAGCGATTGTATAATCAACCGTTTACGCTACAAGAGGAAATGAAAGGAGTGAAGCTTGGCCAGAAGATGTAACGTATAAAGAACCAATGAAAAACCTCCGGATAAACAACCGGAGGTTTTTGTTTACAACGCGTGGAGGGGTTCGGTTCCGTCTGTTTTCTGAATAGGTTGGAATTCTGTATATTGATTTACTAACCGGCTCCTTTATGTTTCTTCGGCTTTGCCTGGGTTTGCTTGCCATTACTCAAGTTTTTGCTCAATCGCCATCGCAACGAATTACCGGCCTGGTTCTGGATAAGGCCAGCAAACAACCGCTGATTGGTGCCACGGTATTTATCAAATTGGAATCAGATGCCGGTAGAATGATCGGATCAACCACCGACAGTAATGGAAATTTTTCGATTGAAGAGGTGCCGGTAGGCCGGCATTTTCTGAATTGTACGTATGTGGGTTATCAACCCTGGGTCTCCGCTTACCTGGAGGTAACCTCAGCCAAGAAACTGGATCTTACTATCGAAATGGTTGAATCTGCCACAGTAGGAGATTCCATTGTGGTGCGGGCACCGCGTGTTGCCAGCGAGGCCAGCAATGAGTTTGGTTTAGTAAGTGCCCGTTCGTTTACACCCGAAGAAACCCAACGTTATGCAGGAAGTATCAATGATCCGNGCCGAATGGCCTTGAGTTTACCGGGTGCCCAGATTTCAACGCAGGACAATGAAAACACAATTGTTGTCAGGGGCAACTCACCGATTGGGTTAAGCTGGCGGCTGGAGGGTTTTGAAATTCCAAATCCCAATCATTTTGCCGAGGCAGGTTCCAGCGGTGGGGGCATCAGCGCATTAAGTATTTATGTTTTGGGTGCGTCAGATNTTTTTACGGGTGCCTTTCCGGCAGAATATGGAAATGCTTTGGCAGGCGTAATGGACTTGAAATTCAGAAAAGGAAACCGCGAAGATCGGGAGTTTCGGCTGCAGGCCGGATTAATCGGCCTCGAGTTTGCCTCCGAAGGCCCGTTGTCGAGAACANAAAAGTCTTCCTCCTATCTTTTTAATTATCGGTATTCAACCCTGGGCATTCTCAGCCAGATGGGTGTGAAAGTTGTAAACCCGCTAACCAGCAACTCCTTTCACGACTTGTCGCTCAATTTGTATTTTCCACTGAATAAAAAATCGCACCTTACTNTTTTTGCTTTTGCCGGTGCCAGTTCCGAAAACAAAGCAGCCGAAGAAGATCAATCGAAATGGACCAGTTTTAACGAGGTTTATATTTATGATTTCTATACCAAACTGGGTGTTACCGGGTTTACCTATACTTACCTGATCAATGATAAGTCATATTTATACGGTGCCCTGAGTTTGGGAGCCAACGACATTAATTCCACAGACGATACCATCGGATATGACGGAATCCGTACCCGCATCCGCAACGAAAGTTACCTGAATGGAAGAATGAACACCGCCTGGTCTTACCATACCAAGTGGGGAAAGAATGTTAATCTGAAAGCAGGGTTCCAGGCTTCCAATCTTNTTTATGATGTCTATCGCGATGATTATGACAATGCAATTGATGCGCTGCGAATACAAATGAATGGCGAAGGAACTACCTGGCTGGTGCAACCTTATGCCGTATTGCGGGCACAGGCTTCTCCAAAATTGCTTTTGCAAGGCGGCATTAACACGATGTACTTTCAATATACCCGGNAGTTTCTGGTTGAGCCACGGGTGGGTGCTCAGATTCAATTGCCGGCTGGTGCCATTAACCTGGCATACGGGTTACACAGTCAGATTCTGCCCTTTCAAACGTATGAGGCTATAACCTCTGATTCGCTGACGGGCGCTTATGCCGGCAAACCCAACCAACAACTGAAGATGTGGCGGGCACACCATGCGGCCGTTAACCTTACACAGGAATTTTCAGGAAACATCCGGTTAAAAGTGGAACCCTACTATCAATACTTGTTTGATGTACCGGTTAGCGTACATAGCTGGAGCACGTATTCCCTTATAAATCAGGATCGCAATTTTTTTGCCGACAGCCTGACGAATAATGGCACCGGTTATAATGCCGGAGTGGAAGTAACACTTGAGAAATCGTTCAGCAACCGCTTGTTTTTTCTATTGAGTGGTTCGGTATATGATTCAAAATTCAGAACGAATAATGGCGGGCTGGATCAGGATTACAATACAAAGTATAATTCCAATTTTAATTCGGCACTCACTTTTGGTAAAGAGTGGGAGTTGCACAACGGGAAACGCCTGGAAGCAGGTGGCAGAATTTTATGGAGCGGGGGCATGCGCTATACGCCATTTGATACACAGAAATCTATTGAAGCGGGTCGGGCGGTGTATATTAATAATGCAGCGTATTCAGAACAGAACAAAAATTATTTTCGCGTAGATGCCNGGGTAGCGCTGCGAAAAAATGCGGCTAACCTTTCATGGAAGTTGTCGCTGGATATTCAGAACCTTACGAACTACCAGAATCCCCAACGCCCTTATTTTGACCGGTGGACCGGAAACATAGACTACGGATATAACACTTCCATTATACCGGTTATCAGTTACACCATCGACTTCTGAAAAGAAGTTTGGGATTTATAGAAGAATTTGAAACAACTTAGTAGAAACGAAATTATTACCTCAACCCCAGATGCAGCGAATTGAAGCTAAAAACATAGATGAATACCTGGCTGCTTTTGATGAACCGGTAAAAACACATCTGATCAGATTGCGGGAAACCATACGCAAGGCAGCGCCTAAAGCCGAAGAGAAAATGAGCTATGCTATTCCTACGTTTTTTCTTGGCGGTAAAAATCTTGTGCACTTTGCTGCGTTTGCTAAACATATCGGGTTTTATCCGGCTCCATCCGCCATTGCAGCATTCGCAAAAGAATTAAAAGCTTATCCAACCTCCAAAGGGGCAGTTCAGTTTCCTTTGGATAAGCCGCTTCCCNTTACGCTGATATCAAAAATGGTAAAGTATCGGGTAAAGGAAAACATAGCGCTTGCGGCAAGAAAGAAGAAAAACAATCATAATTTTTTCATTTCCGTACAATATATCCCGAACACCAGCGACTATCCTTAAAATCGCTGGCCAATGGACCTGGCAATGCAAGAGTTAAAGCAAAATACTTTTCTGCGGGAGAAGGATAAACTGCTCGGATTTATCCGGAGCCGGGTAAGCAGTGTGGAAGAGGCGGAAGACATTCTGCAGGATGTGTTCTACCAGTTTATCTCTGGTTTTCAAACAATTGAGTCGCTGGATCGGGTAACCTCGTGGCTTTACAGTGTGGCGCGCAACAAAATAATTGATCGGTATCGCAGAGATGCCGCCCGGCCGCAACGTACCGATTTTGAATGGCAAGCCGGCAGCGATGAAGAGGCGCCACTTACCCTTCAGGAGATTTTACCCGACCTGGACAGCAGCCCCGAAGCAACTTTGTTGCGCGAAGCCATTTGGGATGAGATAACGGAAGCATTGGCCGAGTTACCCATTGAACAACGAGAGATTTTTATTCAGAATGAACTGGAAGAAAAAGGTTTTCGGGAAATAGCTGAAGAAACAGGAGTTTCCATCAATACCCTGCTTTCGCGGAAGCGCTATGCCATTATTGCGTTGCGCAAACGGCTTCAGAAATTTTATGACGACCTGATCGCAAATTGATTTTTCTTAAAAGATAAAAAGTATGAACAAGAGTGGAAAAATAGTCAAAGTCATCATCCTCAGCATAGTAGGTGTGTGTATTGTCTTTGGCGTACTTGTGGGTACCATGTACCTGTGGAACTGGTTGGTGCCGACCTTATTTAATGGACCGGTTATTAATTTCTGGCAAACCTTAGGCTTGCTTGCGCTTTCGCGGATATTGTTTGGCCGCTGGGGTGGTGGGTGCAAACACAAACACAAACATGCGGCCGGCCCGGAANAGCATTACTGGAAAGAACGCTGGAACAACATGAATGCCGATGAGCGTGAAAAGTTTAGGCAAAAACTAAAAGACAAGTGGTGTTATAGACAAGAGGATACACCGGTACAAAATCCAGGTACTGCAAACGATTGAGGGAGGCTAGTGCAGTAAAAACTCAAAAATTCTTTAAAAACATTGAACAAAAGCCAAAAAATGGCGTTGAAGGGAACTGTGGAAACTTTGGATATAGATACAGTTTCCATAGTTTTGCCGCCCATTATGGAAGAGTTTGAAACTAAGGAAAAGATTTTAGATGGTGTGGAAGTACTTTTTATGAAGTTCGGTATCCGCAGCGTAACCATGGATGATATTGCCCGGCACCTGGCAATTTCAAAGAAGACCTTGTACCAGCATTTTGCCGACAAAGATGATCTCATTTATAAAATGTCTGAGTCCTTTTTGGAACGGACATTCAAACGATACCAGGAGATTGCCGAGCGCGCCAAAAATTCAATCGAAGAATTGAGATTAATTTCGGGTTGCATGAAGGAGGACATGGAGCACATCAATCCTTCGGTGTTGTTTGATCTTGAGAAATACCATCCGAAAGCCTGGAATCTGTGGGTTGAACACAAAACAAAAGTGATCGAGAAATCAGTANATCCGCAACATCCATAAAGGAATTGCGGATGGCTATTTCCGTGCGGAGATTCAGCCGGAAGTTATAGCTATTACGCGGCTTATCCTGCTGGAAAACGCATTTGATTCGCGTGTATTTCCGCACAACAAATTCAACCTGGCCGAAGTACAACTGCAACTGTTTGATTTTTTTGTACACGGGTTGTGCACCGAAAAAGGAAAAAATTATATCAGAAATATAAAGAGAACGCCCAACTAACTAAACAATCCAATGAAGCAATTTTATAAAGTATTAATCTTATTAATGGGTTTGGCAGCAGCANCTGCAGTATATGCGCAAACTGCATTTACATTGCAGCAATGCATCCAATATGCACTAGAGAACTCAGTTCAGGTACAAAATGCCAGGCTGGACGAAGCCATAGCCCAGGCAAGAGTACATGAAACAATAGGAATCGGCTTGCCACAAATCAGCGGAAGCGCCATGGTAATGCATAATAATAAGTTACCACGTTTCTTTAATACCTATAATGGCCCTGGCGGTNTTNTTGATTTCAGCTCTATACCCGGCATACAAGTTGGCGATGTTGTAGCAGCCGAAAACTTTNTTCAGTTAAAGAGCAGCGGAGATATGAATGTTTCTGTGAATCAATTGATTTTTAGCGGCTCATATATTGTGGGCCTTAAAGCTTCCAAAACGTATAAAGAACTTTCGTACAAAGCTACAGATCAATCGAAAGAGCAAATTGTTCAACAGGTAACGAAAGCATATTATACCGTACTTATTAATAAAGAGCGGATAACCTTATTTAGCAGCAATATTGCACGGGTTGATTCTTTGCTAAAGAACACCAAAGCACTTTACGAAAATGGGTTTGCCGAAAGTATTGATGCAGACAGAATTCAGGTAACGCTGAACAATTTGATTGTGGAGCGCGACAAGTTTTTGAATATGAATGAACTGGGTCTTGCGTTGCTCAAGTTTCAAATGAATTATCCAATGAATCAGCAACTTGATGTTGCCGGAAGCATTAAGGATGTGAACGTAGATGCAGGTGCCGAGCCGCAGGTATTGGAATATGCCAATCGGCCCGATTATCAATTGCTTGAAGTAAACAAGCGACTTCAGGAGCNNCTGAATATTAAAAATATATCGTCAGCATCCTTGCCTACACTTTCTGCCTTTGCAAAATACGGATATTCAACCCAGTCGTCCAGCATAGGCGGGTTGTTTAAAACGGAATCAGGTTTTGATGAGCTACCCGGAGTAGGGCCTGATAAATGGTACGACTATTCCAACTTCGGAATAAACTTGAGTATCCCGATTNTTTCCGGCCTTCAAAACCGTTATAAGATTCAACAGGAANAAATCGCATTAGAANAAATCAATAATAATTTTCGCAGCCTGAAAGCAGGTATTGATCTGGAAGTGCAGCAAGCCGGCTTGAATTATGACAATGCACTTAAATCATTAAAGGCGCAGCAGCAAAACATGGATCTGGCTGCCAAAGTGGCCAATGTTACCAAAATAAAGTACGAGCAAGGAGTGGGCTCTAACCTGGAAGTAATAGATGCAGAAGATGCCCTGCGCCAGGCACAAACCAATTACTACAATGCGCTGTTCGATGCGCTTGTTGCGAAAGTGGATTTAGACAAAGCGTATGGCAAGCTGTTGCCAACTAACCAAAACAACTAATCAAAATCAAATTCCCTATTCTATGAAATCAATATACAAGAATGTAATAATAGCCTCAGCAATTGTTAGTGCGGTGCTGGTGGGATGTACTGGTGATAAAACTGCCAAACTTGCTGAACTTAAAAAGAAACAGGCAGCGCTTACCAGGCAAATCAACGAACTGGAGGCGGAGTTGGCCAGTGCCGGTGTAGCAGCGGAAGTAAAAACAAAAGACGTGGCCACCACGGAGATAAAGACCCAACGGTTTGATCATTACGTAAAAACCCAGGGATTGGTGGAGGCAGAAGATAACATTCTGGTAAGTGCACGCGGAATGGGCGTAATTACCCAGGTGTTTGCAAAAGAAGGACAAGTGGTAACCAAAGGCCAGGTGTTGGCACAGATCGACAATTCATTGATTGCCCGTAGTGTAGAAGGTATGAAGTCGCAATTGGAGCTGGCCACATCAGTATTTCAGCGTCAGAAAAATTTGTGGGAGCAAAAGATTGGTACCGAAGTACAATACCTGCAGGCAAAAACCAACAAAGAAAGTTTAGAGAAACAACTGGCAGCTGCGCAGGAACAATATGATCAAACCCGCATCAAAAGCCCCATCGATGGCGTAGTTGATCAGGTTAATGTAAAAGTGGGCGAAAATATTTCTCCAGGAATGCCAGCGGTGCGTGTTATAAACAGCAGCAAGCTGAAAGTGGTAGCCAATGTATCGGAAGCGTACATTACGCAGGTAAAGAAAGGCGATCAGGTAATGATTTCGTTTCCGGATTTANAANAAGAGGTACCTGCCAAAGTTTCGTTTACCGGACGTAATATCGATCCGCTCTCCAGAACCTTTGTGCTGGAGGCAGAGCNNCTGCCTTCCAGTGCGGAGCTGCGCCCTAACATGACAGCACTCATTAAAATAGTTTATGCGTCTTATTCATCCGTAATTGCTGTGCCGGTAAATACCGTACAGGATATTAAAGGAGAGAAAGTAGTGTTTACTGCTGAAACAAGTGGCAACTATACGGTAGCCCGTAAAAAGGTTGTAACTGTGGAAGGTGTGTTTGATGGACTGGCACAAGTAGAAGGATTAACAGCCGGTGAANAANATAGTAACGGCTGGCTTCCGGGGTTTAACNGGAAGGTCAGTATTTGAAAGTGCAATAACAGGTAAACAACAACCAAAAAGTAAGACACTTTATGCAAGACATAAATAAAGAATTTAAGCCCACCAGTTGGGCCATCGATAATAAAACCAGTATTTACGTAGCTACGGTTATTATTTCGCTGGCAGGTATAATGAGTTACCTGGCTATGCCCAAGGAACAATTTCCGGAGGTAGTATTTCCACAGATTTTCGTAGCCACCTTTTATCCGGGCCCACCCGAAGATGTAGAGAGCTTGATTACGAAAGAGCNNCTGGAAAAGGAAATAAAGTCCATTTCGGGAATCAAAAAAGTTACCAGTAATTCCGTGCAGGATTTTTCCAGCGTGATCGTAGAGTTTCAGACAGACGTAGAGATTGACAAGGCCAAACAGGATGTAAAAGATGCGGTGGATCGCGCCAAGCAGGAACTGCCAAGCGATTTGGAAAACGATCCGCAAATTATTGATGTGGATGTTTCAGAGGTGCCGATTATGAACATCAATATTTCTGGTGATTTAAGCCTGGAAGATTTGAAACGATATGGCGAAGACATGCAAGACCGCATTGAGTCGCTTATAGAAATCAGGCGGGTGGATATTGTAGGGGCGCTGGATCGCGAAATCCAGATTAATGTGGATATGTACAAGATGGCCCTTGCCGGAATCAGCTTAGATGATATTCAAAGTGCTGTAGGGTACGAGAACAGGATTATTCCAAGCGGGCAGATTTCGGTGGATGGAATGAAACGCTCGCTGGGTGTAAATGGCGAATTTGCAAATGCCCAGCAATTAGGCGATTTGGTTGTTACTACTATTAAAGGTGCAAAAATTTATTTGCGCGATGTAGCTGAAGTGGTGGACAGCCACAAAGAACAGGAAAGTTTTGCGCGGTTAGATGGGAAAAATGTAATTACCTTAAACGTAATTAAGCGCAGCGGTCAGAATCTGATTGATGCATCGGATAAGATCAATGAAATTGTAGCGCACTTCGAATCAAATATTTTACCCGAAGGTGTAAATATTACCATCACAGCCGATCAATCTGAAAATACCCGCCTTACCCTGCACGATCTGATCAATACGATCATCATCGGATTTATTTTGGTAACCGTAATCCTCATGTTCTTCATGGGTGCTACCAATGCCATTTTCGTGGGGCTTTCGGTGCCTATCTCCAGTTTCATTGCATTTATTGTGATCGACNCAGTTTTTGGTTACACCTTAAATATGATGACGTTGTTTTCGTTCTTATTGGCATTGGGTATTGTAGTGGACGATGCCATTGTGGTTATTGAGAATACCCACCGTATTTATGATAACGGCAAAGTGCCGATTAAGAAAGCAGCGAAGATCGCGGCCGGTGAAGTTTTTCTTCCGGTATTATCAGGTACGTTGGTTGTGTTGGCTCCGTTTACACCGTTGCTCTTCTGGCCGGGTATTATGGGTAACTTTATGATATACCTGCCGGTTACATTAATTGTTGCTTTGGTGGCCTCCTTGTTGGGGGCTTACATCATGAATCCGGTGTTTGCTGTTGATTTTATGACAGAACATGAACACGATCACTCGGATTCCAAATTTACCAAAGGCTTTAAAGTGACAGCCGTAGTACTGGGATCCGTGGCGTTGGTATCATACATCACGGGCTTGTTTGGATTTGGAAACTTTGCTGTGTTCCTGTTTGGTGTGTATGCCTTGTATCATTTTGTATTGGTACGTGTAATTACCAACTTTCAAACAAATGCCTGGCCGCGTGTGCAGGAATGGTACAAGCGTAGATTAACCTGGCTGTTACAAGGCTACCGCCCGGTTGGTGTATTGGTATTCATGTTTGTGTTATTCTTTTTATCGATTGCATTTTTTATAGTACGCGATCCAAAAGTTGGTTTCTTCCCACAGAGTGATCCGAATTTTATATATGCTTACGTGCGCATGCCGATTGGTACCGATCAGCGGGTAACCGATTCTATTACACATATTGTTGAAAACCGTATAACGAATGTTATGGGCAATAACAACCCGCTGGTAAAGTCGATTATCAGTAACGTTGCCATTGGTGCAAGCGAAGATATGTTTGATGGCAGTAGTACCCAGGCTAGTCCGCACCTGGGCAAGGTGAGCGTTGCATTTGTTGAATTTGCCAAGCGCGATGGAATGAGTACGGCTGTTTACCTGGATAGCATTCGCGCGGTAGTAAAAGGAATTGTGGGCGCTGAAATATCTGTAGCACAAGAGCAGAATGGTCCGCCAACAGGAAAACCAATTAATATTGAGTTAACAAGCGACAATTTTGACGACCTGGTTGCCACTTCTGAAAATGTAAAGCGTTATCTCGATTCTTTGCAGGTTGCCGGGGTGGAAGAACTGAAATCTGATTTTCAAAGCGATAAACCGGAAATCAGAATTACCATTGACAGGGAGAAAGCAAACCGCGAGGGTATTTCTACTGCACAGATTGGTTCGATTTTACGTACGGCCATTTATGGAATGGAGATTTCCAAATTCCGCGATGAGAACGATGATTACCCGATTCAATTGCGTGTAGCAGAACACCAACGAAACGATATCAACTCGCTGCTGAATATACCGGTTACTTTCCGCGATATGAGTTCGGGAGGCCAGGTGCGCCAGGTACCGTTATCGACTCTTGCAAAAATTGATTACACCAACACGTATGCAGGTATTCGCAGAATTGATCAGAAGCGTGTGATTACCCTTTCGTCAAATGTGTTGAATAACTACAATGCCAACGAGGTTGTGCAGGATATTAAAGACCATCTCAATAACTATTCGTTTCCAGATGGTGTAACCTATAAAATGACTGGCGAACAGGAAGAAATGGCCGAAACAATGGTCTTTATGGGCAAAGCATTTTTTATTGCCGCATTGCTTATTTTTATGATCCTCGTATGGCAGTTTAATTCAACCAGCAAACCGTTTATTGTATTGGCCGAAATTTTATTCAGCGTAATAGGCGTGTTGATTGGTTTCGCCTTGTTTAAAATGGAAATGTCGGTGGTGATGACGGGTGTAGGCATTCTCGCATTATCAGGAATTGTGGTGCGCAACGGAATTTTGTTGGTTGAATTTACCGATATGCTGATTGCCCAGGGGATGGAATTGCGTGCAGCCATTATTGAAGCTTCTAAAACCCGTATGACTCCGGTGTTGCTTACCGCCATGGCGGCTACGGCAGGTCTTATTCCGTTGGCCGTTGGGTTTAACATCGACTTTGTAAAAATGTTTACGGAGCTTAATCCACATATCTTTNTTGGTGGTGATAACGTGGCCTTCTGGGGCCCGCTTAGCTGGACCATGATCTTCGGACTAATTTTTGGAACGATCCTTACCTTAGTACTGGTGCCCGTATTGTATCTGCTCGTAGCCGAACTGAAGGTTAAAGTATTTAAGCGTAAGCTGGTTCCAACCGCGAATAGCGAGGAATCTGCCGCGGCTCCGGCACATTAGGAACAAATCAACTTCCGTTCATGTTAAATAACCAGAACGGTATAGAGATAACAAATGTAAGTTCATCCGGCACGAAACAATGCCGGATGATCTTTTAACATGAATCGGTTTATGGCATTCTTTATCGTATTTGTTCTGCTGCTGGTGGTGGATATTTATTTTTACCAGGCTGTGCTTACCATAAGCAAAACATGGGCACCGGTGTGGCGTAACGCTGCACGTTTTGGCTTCTGGATTCCGACTCTCTTTAGTATAGGAGCCTTAGTCTGGTGGCAATTGGCCGATCCCTACACGCTTAGTGCCAATGTGCGAAACTGGATAGTTACGGCAATTTTTACCATCTACTTTTCAAAGCTGATTGGTATTGTTNTTTTATTGATTGATGACATGCAACGATTGGTGCGCTGGGTAGCTCAATTGTTTCATCGCAAATCAGAAGCATTACCGGGCGAGCCCATTACCCGTTCACAGTTCTTAGCGAAGGCAGCGGTAATGGCTAGTGCCGTACCATTAGGAGCCATGGTGTATGGTATTGTTTCGGGTGCGCATGATTACCGCGTGCGAAGGATAACTGTGAAGTTGCCTAACCTGCCCAAAGCATTTGACGGGCTGCGCATTGCCCAGCTATCGGATATACACACAGGGAGTTTCTTTAACAAAGTTGCTGTAAAGGGTGGAGTAGAGATGGTGCTTAATGAAAAACCCGATTTGATTNTTTTTACCGGAGATCTCGTTAACAACGAAAGCAGCGAAGTAAAGGAGTACATTCAGGTGTTTGATAAACTTCGCGCTCCGCTGGGTGTGTATTCGGTTACCGGCAACCATGATTATGGCGACTATAAAAGCTGGGCTACAAAAGAAGCCAAGCAACAGAACTTTAAGGATTTAATAGAGGCGCACCGCCTGTTGGGTTTTGATTTGCTGATGAATGAAAACCGGATCATTGAACAAAGTGGCGAGAAGTTGGCAATTATCGGAATTGAAAATTGGGGCGCGGGCAGGTTTTCCAAGTATGGAAAATTAGAACAGGCACATGCGGGCACTGATGCAGCTGCTGTAAAAGTATTGTTAAGTCATGACCCCAGCCATTGGGATGCAGAAGTGAGACCTGATTATAAAGATATTGACCTTGCTTTTGCAGGTCATACCCATGGATTTCAATTTGGCGTGGAGTGGGGCGATTTTAAGTGGAGCCCCTCGCAATACGCATACAAGCAGTGGGCAGGTTTATATACCGAAGGCAAGCAGCATTTGTATGTAAACCGCGGCTTTGGCTATCTTGGTTACCCGGGTAGGGTAGGTATGCCTCCGGAAATTACATTGATGGAATTGAAGCACACATAACACGACACACGCATGAATACTTCCTATACACCCATTACGTACGATTGCCGGGATTTACTGCAAGAGGCGGTTGCGCAGGGCCGGTCTGGTAAGATATTTTTCTTTAATTCAGATAATCAACTTGATTCGGTTGAGGGCCGGATTGAACAGGTACTTGAAAATAAAGAAGGCATGTTTGTATGTATGGTACCCACCGCCTCCATTCGGGTTGATAGAATTATTACACTCTACGGAAAACCGTTTGCTGCGTATGATGAATATGACGCCTATGCAAACACGTGCCTCGATTGCAAGGGAGGTTACGAGATTGAATAGCTCTTATTCAATCGTAGTTAGACTACGGATGCCCGGGAACAGGTAGGATAGTATTTAAACTCTTTTATGTAAGGCCTCCTGCCTGCGCTTTTCATCAATAGAAAATTTCCCTGCACCAAAAACCATAAAGGTGATCAGGCCAATTAAAACGATAATTGAAACCTCCAGTTCCATATGATTGCCCACGGATAAGAAACCTTTGGGAAANTTAACAAATACCACCGCTCCAATCAGAATAGGAAGTTGCACCGCACACATGATGCGGGTAAGTAAGCCAAAAGCGATTAACGGGCCGCATAGCACGTGCGCGAACACAACATAGTGCGCAATGGACACTGCCAGAAAACTCATATTCATCCCATTGAGTGTGAGTTTAAGATTTTCAAGGTCTCCCAGAAAACTGAAACCTTTGTAGGTGATGAATATACCCAGTGCAATTCGGAAAATGTCGAGGAAGCCGGGNCGATGTGTATTACCCCAATCTTCAATTTTAGTGATGACACTCATGATTTACGGGGTTAAGTGTCAACAAAGTTTAAGAAAAAAATCCGGAAAGGCAACGGATTACTGCTCGCGGATCATTCGTATGGTGAAAAAGCCAAGAATAACCACAATGGTACCAAGGGCCGCCCACATCCACAGTTTGTTTTTAAACCAGGCGTTTGATTCGGGCTTGGTATTTTGCAGCGGTTTAAGTTCGCTGCTCAATTGCAGTTCGGGCAAGGCTTCGGGTATTTCCTTTGCAAAATGTTCAATGTCATATCTTGGATGAAATACGTTGGTGGCACCATACTTAAGGGTATAAGCACCAGGCTGAAGGTTTGTGATTAAGATTACCTGAGGCGACCAGCCAGTAACTTTNTTAAGTTGAACAGGAGGATTATCCTGGTTGTAAATAGTGATACGAACTTTACTTACAACTTGTGGGGTAAAATGCAATGTATCATTCTGAAAGGAGCCTNNGATAACTCCACTATATAAGGATTGGTATTGGTAATGCATTCCTTTTTCTGAAGCAATACTATCCGAAAGCCAGTCGATTTGAATGTTGCGATAGAATGGTTGTGTCGTTGCAGGTTCAACGCTTAATCTTGAAAGAAGAACTGGTTGTGCAAATGTGAGATAAAATTCGCTTTGTTTGTTTGCTGTTTTAGTGGTGAGTGAGGGAGCCGCTTCGGTAAATGTGCCTTTTGTTATTTTGGTTTGATAGAATTTTACCTGGCTGAGTGTGAGGGAGGCACCCTTGGAAATGGTAAACCGAAGATAGTTAAAGTCGGTATTTGGAAAAGGGATATGATTGTACTGGTAATTCACAGGGGGATTAGCAATAGAAATGATTCGGCTGTTGTGGAGTTTAAACCACTCTTGCTGGTTATTGCTACCTTCAACGATTACCTCCGAATCATAATTATGTTCCACAAATTCAAGCAAGGCGGAGTTAACCGGTTCTGTACGGTTTAACTTTACTGTAAAATATAAGGCAGTACCTTTCCGTGCCAGGTTAAGGGGTTTAAGNGAAAGAGAAGATCGGGCAACCTGATCTTCAGCAATTTTGAGTAAGTACGGTATTTCGGTTGTATCGTTGTTTGAAAANATCCGAAGATCAGAAAAACCGGAGTTTAATTTTGGGAAAATGTTCTCGGGCAAGGTGAGTTGATACCAGCCAGCCTGTTTTACTTCCTCGATTTTTCGTTCGTATGTGAATTGAGCAAAACTGGTTGTGGCTGTTAATAAAAACAGCATCAAAGATTTAATTGTTAGACTCATTTGTGTTTTCCTGGTTCTTCTTTTGCTTGTTATATATGAAGGAGGCTATCAGTAATAGTGCACCTAAGATCATCAATACAATCGTTTTCCCGATTGTACTCATACCGGTTAGATCATACAGGAATAATTTAGTCAAGGTAATTCCAAANAGCCCTATGCCTGCCATGCGCAGGAAAGGAAAGTTTTTGAACAGCCCNCATATTATCAGGTAAAGCGCATAAATACCCCACAAAACACTAAGTGCAAGGCGCGATCCGTCAAACACTTGTGCAAGGGCAAGCCAGGATAATAACTCCGAACTGAGTATAGTGAGTAAAGTAAAATGAAGGAACAATCGCTCCAACTTAAAGAGCGAAGGTTTGTTTTCATTTTTAACAACGCGATATATTATAAACAGCGTTGCGGCTATAAAAATATAAGTAAGGTAGCGTACACCAATATTCCAGAAACCATGTACAAAATAAGCATCTTCCGACAAGTAGGCGTTGCGTAATGCTTGTAATTCCACAAGCCCGCCTGTAAGGTAAATGATTACAATCAGCACACCGGCACCGGCTGCAATATTATTCAGTGTTGTATTCCTGATTATTCTTTGGTTAACAAACCAGAGTGTAACCACAAACAGACTGCAATAATTAATCAGCCATACTGTTTTGAACGAAAGCCAATCGTAGTTGTATTGGTTTATTTCTTCGGATTTAATGGCGGTTAGGTAATACTGCTGGTTGAAATACAGACTTATCTCCCTCATAATTGTAATGAATAGTACGAACAGAAATCCAGCCGGTAGCGCGTAACGCATAATCGGAATAATCCGATTCAGCCATTTGTTTGCTGTATTGTGTTCTGTTTTAGTAGATATTTTGTGCGTAATCCCAAACATGAAGGTAACAATCAATCCCGTAAGGAAGAATACATTGATGAAGGGCCAAAAGGCAATCTCGGGTGTATCGTAGTAGTAACCATCGTAAAGTATATCCAGCTCACTCCAATCGTGCAATAAACTAATCAGTGCTAACCCTATTAATGGATAGGCTAAAATTTCATATACGGGAAATCCTTTGTTACGGCCAATCCAAAATAATAGTACTGCTTCCAACGCCCAGATGGCTGTAACCCAGTTGCCCTCTAGTTGCACAGGTACAGCAAGCGTAAGAAAAGTTAATACCAAACCAGCTATAAAATAAAAGATATCTCTGGCTTGCCGAAGTTTATAATACAAGATGAGGCATACAGTAAAGTGAATAACCGCATTAAATACAGTAAACAGGCCCGGGAAATACTCCCCTTCCGGGTGATCGGTTATAGAGCCATAACCAATACCGTAGAAGATAAAACTATTGCTTAAGATCATGGTAATGTCTCCAATTCCTAGTTTTATCGTACTTATAAATCGTGAGACAACAAAAGCAAAATAAAATTGAATGAAATAGATTAGAGAAAACAGGAGACTTATCCACAAATGTTTTTCGGGCCGGTAGTCTGTTACTAACCACGCAAGTACAATTAACCAGGTAATTACAAACGCAAACCGAAATAGCCCACGCCAATCTTGTTTAAATGCGATAACTAAAATACCGGTATTAATGATAGCTACATACGTAAACAATACATCTACACGGCCGGAGCCATCGCTAAGTAAAAACGGAACGGCATACGCACCGACCAAACCAATAACCGCGAGAGCCTGCTGTTTGTATTGAAGCGCAGCAAACACGGTAAACGAAGTAAATACCACCATTAGCCCAAAGGCTGCTACCTGCGGTATGAATTGATAGAAATCATAGGCGGCATAGGTAATAAAATACAAACTTGCAATACCACCACTCAAAAGCACCGCACTAAAAGCTGTATAATTTTTNTTAAGCCTGATAGCAATTACCAGCAGAGTCGCACCGGCTATATACCCCAATATAATCCGCGTAAGCGGGTTAAGCATTTGATGGTCGATGGCATATTTTACACCAAAGCTGATACCGATAACCAACACGGCAATACCGATCTTATTCAACAGGTTAGTGCCTATGAAATCCTCCCAAGCGGTTTTNTCTTTTGCCTTAGCCGGCTTGGTTGTGGGTGCAACAGGTGCGATCGGTTTACCCGGAATAACTGTATTTACAACGGGTTTAACCGGCTCAATCGGTTCAACCGGTTTTTCTTCGGGTTGCTGCTCTTTTTGATAAACCTGAAGTTGCTTGCGAAGCTCTTTAATGTCAAAGGCAAGTTGTTGTTGCCGCATTTCGGCTGCCTGGAGTTTTTGAAGGAGTTCGTCAAGTTTTTGCTGGTCAGACATAACAAATAGGTATCGGTTGCTAAATTATATAAAAGCTACGGAAGTTTGAGAAGTTAGAAAGTGTTGGCCTGACAAATGTTTAATTTACCTGTGGTTACTCCGTATTTTACAATAGGAAACAGTATAGAATTATCCTCAAAGGTTTGGTTGCATATACTGCGATGGAGTCTTTCCTGTAACCTTTTTGAACTGCCGGTTAAAGTGCGATAAATTCTGAAACCCCGAGTCGAAACATATCGCTTGTATGTTTTTGTTTCCTTCAATTAACATTTTACAGGCATTGCTAATACGAACTTCATTTAAAAAATTGGTGTAGGTTTTTCGGGTGCTCACTTTAAAGTATCGGCAAAATGCTTCTACTGATAGATTGGCTACCGCAGCTATCTCGCTTATCATTATTTTCCGGTGGCATTGTGTGAATGTAAACTGGAGTACTTCGTTCATTCTTTTATCTTCTTTGGCAGGTGTACCTGGCAATACAGGTGCAACGGAGAACCGGCTCAGGCTTTTAGATTGGGCAAGCACCTGAAGCAATTGAAGGAATAGAATCAGTTTAGTTGCTTTTTGAGCCGGAATAATCTGTTGGATAAGGGCTGTTATTTCTGAACGTGTTTTGCCCTCTACCCGAATAGTTGCTACGTGNCGAAAAAATTGACGGATTTCATTCAACTCATCCAGTTGCCAAAAACTTCACCAGCATACGCCCAGTCAAAATAAATAGCAATGGACTTTACTTTCTTTTTTAGGTTGGCGATAATAATTCTCATCACATCGAAACACATGAGGTTGCCCGCTGCCAATGATGTACACCTCACCCGGNGTAAACCGCCCCACATAATCTCCGGCTATCAACGTGCCCTCACCTTGTTCAATCAACATAATTTGTGTTTCCGCATGTTGGTGCAGCCGATCATAAAAATATGGTAAATGATCTACCTGAAGGCGAAAGGCTTCCTGNGCGTATTTTGGAACCTGAAAGGGAACAACCTTCATGTCGGTTCAATTTTGACTTTGATTTTGAAAGAAGAAACCCAATATTAGTCAAAATAGTATCAGAATCCGTTATCAACGATGAAATTCCTAAAAGCCTGATCCTTTACTTTTGAGGAAAAATCTGAATAATTATGACTGTTTCATGGAATGGAATTTACTCGGCACTAACTACCAAGTTTACAACCGATGACAAACTTGATTTTGCATTGTTCGAGAAAAACCTGAAGGCACAACTGGATGCCGGGNTAGAAGGCGTGATCCTGGGAGGCACCCTGGGTGAAGCCAGCGTGTTGAGCAATTCTGAAAAATTTGATCTTGTAAAATTTACAGCAGAGAAGGTAGCCGGCAAGGTTCCGGTGGTGTTGAACATTGCAGAAGGCAGCACACGCGAAGCAATAAAGCAAGCAGCTGATGCGGAGAAATCGGGGGCAACGGCTTTAATGATGTTGCCACCCATGCGCTACAAATCCGATCATCGGGAAACCGTTACCTTTNTTAAAACCGTTGCAGCTACAACGAAGTTGCCGATTATGATTTACAACAACCCGGTTGACTATAAAGTAGAAGTTACGCTGGATATGTTTGCCGAGTTGGCTGAAGTGGATAACATTCAGGCCGTAAAGGAGTCAACTCGCGATGTGAGTAACGTAACGCGCATGATCAATCGCTTTGGCGATCGATTTAAAATTCTTTGCGGAGTAGATACAATTACTATGGAAGAATTGATGTTGGGAGCAACAGGCGTTGTGGCCGGATTGGTTTGTGCCTTCCCGAAAGAAACAGTGGCGATGTATAAATTAACCAAAGCCGGTAAGATTGACGAAGCGCTTAAAATCTACCGATGGTTTTTACCCATGCTTGAGTTGGACATTCGCCCAAAACTGGTTCAATACATTAAGTTGGCTGAACAGGAAGTAGGGTTGGGCTCTGAAATAGTGCGCGCACCCCGGTTAACATTGGTAGGTGAGGAGCGCGAGCAGGTTTTGAAAATTATTCGCGAGGGAATAAAGAACAGACCTAAACTCTAAATTGTGGTAGGTTTACCAGCTACCAGAAACGAGTGGCGCTTAACTTAAAAATTCAGTTGTTATGGAAGTTGTTAAAGATGCATTGAACAAGGCACAAGTTGCCTTTCTGTCTTACAAGAATTTTTCCGGAAAGAAGAAAGCCACGTTTCTGCGGGCAATTGCAGAAGAGATTGAAGCATTGGGGGCCGAACTGGTAACCACGGCAATGCGCGAAACCAATTTACCGGAAGCGCGCATCATCAATGAGCGCGGTCGCACCACAGGCCATTGCCGGATGTTTGCCGATTTAGTGGAAGAAGGTTCATGGGTAGATGCGCGGGTGGATACCGCACTACCCGATCGCATGCCGGCACCCAAACCGGATATACGAAAAATGTTGGTGCCGCTTGGCCCGGTAGTGGTTTTTGGTGCAGCCAATTTTCCATTGGCGTATTCAACAGCGGGAGGTGATACCGCATCTGCCTTAGCTGCGGGTTGCCCGGTACTTGTTAAAGCACACCCGGCTCATCTTGAAACATCCAGGTTAGTTGCAACTGCAATAGAAAAGGCAANNATTGTTAAAACAGGAATGCCCCAAGGTGTATTTCAGCATCTGCATGGCGAAGGTTTTGAAATCGGGCAAGCGTTGGTGAAACACCCGCTTACCAAAGCCGTGGGCTTTACTGGTTCGTTGGCCGGAGGCAAAGCATTATTCGATCTGGCCAACCAACGGCCGGAACCAATTCCGGTATTTGCCGAAATGAGCAGCATCAATCCGGTAATCTTGTTGCCCGATACGCTGGCGCGCGATGCGGCAAAGACGGCCGCTAATTTAGCCGCATCCATTACCCTGNGGGTGGGTCAGTTTTGTACCAACCCCGGTTTGATTATTGCCATTGAAAACGAAGGATTGGATTCATTTATCAAGACGTTAACTTCCGAAATTCAANAAGCATTGCCAGGCACGATGTTGCACCAGGGCATTGCAGATAATTATTCCAGGCGATTAACCCAAACGCTTGCGCAGAAAGGAGTGAAGACAGAAGGACAAGCTGCGAATGGAACCTATTCCCAGGGAACTCCATTGGTAGCTTCTGTATCAGCCGAAGTATTCATTCAAAACCCAGCCTTGTCGGAAGAAGTGTTTGGTCCGTTTTCATTGATCGTACGATGCAAGAATTTTGAAGAGCNNCTGATGAAGGTAGTGAGCCGTGGGCACGGTCAGCTAACAGCTACCATAATGGGTGACGAAGCGGAAATCGGCAAACACAAGGCATTGATAAATGTATTGATTGAAAAAGCCGGACGCCTGATAATAAATGGAGTGCCTACCGGGNTGGAGGTTTGTCCATCGCAGATGCATGGCGGTCCGTTTCCATCCACAACCGATTCGCGCTTTAGTGCAGTAGGTATTGATGCCATAAAGCGATTTGCCCGACCGGTTGCTTTTCAGAATTTTCCGGAATCGTTATTACCCGAAGAATTGAAGACAGATAATCCACTGGGGATTTGGAGATTGTTTAATGGAGAATTCAGGAAATAGTTTCTGGTTACTGGTCTCTTGTTACTAACCCAGGGTAACCAGAAGCCAGTAACGAGCAGCCAGTAACATTTGTATAAGAAATTGTTTTTAAACATGGCAGTGAATCACGTTAATACTTTCAAATGCATAGACGCACACACTTGTGGTAATCCGGTACGTGTAGTGGCCGAAGGGNGGCCGCCATTGATTGGTAAGAACATGAGCGAANAAAGACAGCATTTTCTGCGCGAGTACGATTGGATTCGAAAAGGACTGATGTTTGAACCGCGTGGACACGATATGATGAGTGGCAGTATTTTATATCCGCCTTCCGATCCGGCCAACGATGTAGGTGTATTGTTTATTGAAACAAGCGGTTGCCTGCCTATGTGTGGCCATGGCACCATTGGTACGGTTACCATTGCTATTGAAGAAGGATTGGTAAAACCCAAAACTCCGNGGGTGTTGCATCTTGAAGTGCCTGCCGGATTGGTGCGAATCGAATACAAACAAGAGGGTGCGAAGGTAAAGTCTGTTAAAATCCGAAATGTAAAAGCATATCTCGCTGCCGAAAATCTATCCGTAAATTGCCCGGATCTGGGGGAACTTGTAGTTGATGTTTCTTACGGTGGAAATTTTTATGCGATTGTAGATGTGCAGAAAAATTTTCCGGGGTTGGAACACTTTACTGCCGATCAATTGATCAGTTGGAGCCGGACTTTGCGTAAAAACATTAATGCGAAATACACTTTTGTGCATCCGGATAATCCAACCATCAACGGCTGCAGTCATATTTTATGGACAGGCAAAGTGATTGACCCTACCTCAACGGCCCGCAATGCAGTTTTCTATGGCGATAAAGCCATTGATCGTTCGCCCTGTGGCACGGGCACATCCGCGCGACTGGCCCAATGGTATTGCAAAGGAAAACTGAAGAAGGGACAGGATTTTATTCACGAAAGTATTATCGGATCAAAGTTTATAGGGCGCATTGAAGAAGAAACAGAATTGCATGGCAAGGCGGCCATCATCCCCAGTGTAGAAGGTTGGGCAAAAATTTATGGACACAACACTATTACCATTGATCCACAAGACGATCCGTATGCGTATGGGTTTCAGGTTATTTAAAATAGTGCCTGGCTGCTCGTCACTGGTTCCTTGTTTTGTTAGTCTAATTTTTGAGTATGAGTTATAGAAATCTTGAGATTTGGAAAGAGGCAAGAGAAGTATCGGTACAGATTCACGAGATGAGTTTGAAATTGCCAAGGTTTGAACAATTTGAAGAAGGTCAGCAAATACGAAGATCAATCAAATCTGTGCGATCAAACATTGTGGAAGGATATGGAAGAAGAAAATATGTTGCTGAATATGTTCGGTTTTTAATCATAGCACAAGCTTCTAATGACGAGACGATTGATCATCTTGAAACTTTGTTTGAAACAAAATCGCTTTCAGATCAACCTTTGTTCGATCAGATTCATGAACGATTGCAACGATTAGGAAGAAAATTGAACAACTTTATCAAAGCAGTCGAAAACGGAAATTGATCACCGTACAACCAGCAGCAAGAAACGAGTAACCAGTAACATGAGAGTTTTAATAATCGGAGGCGGTATTATCGGGTTAAGTTCAGCCTATTACCTGAATAAGGCGGGCTACGATGTAACGGTAATTGACAAAGGTGATTTATCAGACGGCTGTTCGCATGGTAATGCCGGTATGATTGTGCCCAGTCATATTATTCCGTTGGCTGCACCGANNATGATTTCCAAAGGCATTCGCTGGATGTTTGATTCAACCAGTCCGTTTTATGTTCGGCCCCGGGTAAACTTCAATTTGCTGAAATGGGGTTGGACGTTTTATCGGCATGCCAATAAAGCGCATGTAGCGAAATCGATACCCGCATTAAAAGAATTAAGTTTGTACAGTAAGGCTTGTTATCAGCAATTAGCAAAAGATTTGCCTTTTGATTTTGGTTATGCCGAACGTGGATTGCTGATGCTTTATCAAACACCGGAAACCGAACACGAAGAAGCTGAAACTGCTGCTATCGCCNAACGATCATGGAATAAAGGCGCAGATCCTTNNTCAGCAGAAGAAGTACAAAGCCTGGAGCCGGATGTGCGTGTAACTGTGCGCGGAGGTATTTATTTTCCCGGTGATGCCCACCTCACGCCACACCAATTCATGAAACAGTTAATTCCTTATTTGAAAGAACGTAGGGTCTCATTTGTTACGAACTCGGCAGTAAATGATTTTTCGATGCAGGGAGGAAAGATAGTTTCAGTAAATACTGATCTGGGTGAGCAAACGTTTGACGAAATAATTTTAGCAACCGGCTCCTGGTCGNGGGGTGTGGCTGCAAAGCTGGGCATTACAGTACCGATGCAGGCCGGAAAAGGGTATAGCTTTTTGGTGAATGATGTTGAANAAAATATCCGCATCCCTTCCATTNTTTTGGAAGCACGGGTGGCAGTAACACCCATGGGTAAAAACATCCGGTTTGGCGGTACCATGGAAATAACCGGTGTGGATCACCGCATCAGCATGAATCGTGTAAAGGGAATTGTGGATGCAATCCCGAAATATTATCCCGATATTAAAGTAGCAATGCCGGAAGTAAAAAATGTCTGGCATGGATTACGACCTTGCTCACCAGATGGATTACCTTACATCGGCCGGTCGAAGAAAATCCAAAACTTAACTTTTGCTACCGGGCATGCCATGATGGGCCTTAGCCTGGGCCCCGGAACGGGAAAACTTGTAGCAGATATTGTAACAGGAAATAGTCCGGAAGTGCAACACCTCCTGTTCGATCCTGAACGTTTTGATTAAGTTCTTTCACCATCATTTGTGGGAAATACCTATTAATTCAGGATTTTTAAGGGATTTTTAGAAATTCAATAAAAACTTTATCCAGGTTGCAACCATCTGCGTTTAAGTAAGATATTTTATTAGTCCCTAAATCTCCTGCTATGTTTAAGAACAACCTGAAAATTGCCCTGCGCAGCCTGCTTAAGCAANAAATCTATTCGTTCATTAACCTGTTAGGCCTGGCCGTGGGAGTGGCCAGTTGCTTATTGATTTTGCTTTTTGTGCAAAATGAATTTTCGTACGACAAATTTTTCAGGNATCATGAACGCATCTACCGGATGGTGCTGGAAAGAAAGTATCCGNGGCATTCCACATTTTATACCGTTGTACCCCATTCTTTTGAAGGGATTATGAAGCGCGATTTTCCGGAAGTGGATGAATCGGTAACAATTTTTAATCTTGACAACTTAACATTCTCATACAAAAACGAACGCGATGAGCTTATCCAGTTTGATGAAAGTAATGTACTGGCTACTGACACCAACTTTTTGCGCGTGTTCAGCTTTCCGCTCTTGAAAGGAAACAGGGCTACTGCGCTGAATCTTACCAACGAGATATTGCTTACGGAAGAAACCGCTAAGCGTTATTTTGGAGAAGACGAGCCGATGGGTAAAATGCTCACGTTTGCCAACCAGGAATATAAAGTGGTGGGCATATTGGCCAATGTACCTGCCAATTCGCACTTCATGTTTAACATGATCATGTCGTCATCTTCTTTTCCGTTTTTGAAAAACGAAAACTTTACCACGTTTTCCGCTTATGCATATTTTAAACTAAAACCAGGAACTGATTATCTGGCAACCGAAGCAAAAATTCCGGAAACGGTGAATACCTATGCGGCAGCTGAGATTGAANAAAATCTTGGGAAATCATGGGCTGATTATATGAGGGAAGGAAACGGGTACCGGTATNTTTTTCAACCGCTCACTTCCATTCATCTTGATCCGGTAAATCTGGAAAGACAAATGAAGCCGGCCGGAAACAAAACCACGGTCTATATTCTCATTTCCGTTGCGGTGCTGATCTTGATGATTGCCTGCATTAACTTTATGAATCTTTCCACAGCACGGTCTGCCGAACGGGCAAAAGAAGTTGGTGTGCGCAAAGTGATGGGCTCATTCAAACAACAACTGATAAATCAGTTTCTTACCGAATCGTTTGTGTTAAGTGCCCTGGGGGTTGGCCTGGCGGTAGGTATTATTTATTTCATATTACCTNTTTTTAATATACTGACAGATAAAAATTTAGCGTTGGCGCTTACCCCACAACTATTCNTGGGCTTGTTGGCGCTGGCTGTTTTTGTTGGCTTGCTGGCAGGAAGTTATCCTTCCCTGGTGCTTTCGTCTTTTAACCCGGTGGTTGTATTGAAAGGAAAGTTTACAGGGAGTGCTCGTGGAAAGTGGATTCGCAACGGGCTGGTGATTTTCCAGTTTTGGATTTCAATTATTCTTATGATCGGAACGTTGGTCATACAACAGCAAATGAAATTCATGTCAGAGAAGTCGTTGGGTTTTGACCGCGACCAGGTATTGGTGGTAGAGCGTGGCTTTAACCTGACACCCCAGGCTGGTAAAACGTTGGTGGAAGAACTGAGACGCTTGCCGGAGGTGGCCGGAGCGGCAGGATCGTTGGCAATTCCCGGAAGGGAGGGTGATNTTTTTGGAGCCCGGTTTCAACCCGAAGGATCGTCTGAAATACTGACTACCAAAACAATGATTGTAGCCGATAACCTGGCTGAGGTATTGGGCTTTGAGTTGCTCGAGGGTCGTTGGTTTTCGGAAGATACAAACGATTCCCTTAATATTATTCTTAACGAATCGGCCGTAAAAGCCATGGGGTTGGAGAACCCGATAGGGCGTAAGCTTATGGATGTGCGGGCCGGTGCGGATGGAAATAATGTGATTGTGCCCTTTGTTATAATTGGCGTGGTACGCGATTTTAATTTTATTTCGTTGCGCGAAACAGTTACACCACTAACCCTTCAAAGCAACCAAATCTTTAACAGTGCCAATAAGTATTTTGTAACCCGCATAAAGGCCGGCCAGGTTCCCGGTGCTATTAAGTCTATTGAGGCCAAGTGGAAAGAATTAAACCCGGAAGAAATTTTTAAGTTTTCCTTTTTGGATGAGAGCATTGATACCCAATACAAAGGAGAACAACAGTCGGGCAGAATGTTTGCCGTGTTTGCAGGCCTTGCCATTTTTGTGTCGTGTATAGGATTGTTTGCTTTATCTGCTTACATCACGAGTTTACGAACTAAAGAAATTGGTGTAAGAAAAGTGCTTGGCTCTTCCGTAACCGATGTTGTGCTGTTGCTTTCAAAAGACTTTACAAAAATGATTTTCATTGCCTTCCTGCTGGCCGTGCCGGTAGCCTGGTACGCCATGGAAACTTGGTGGCTGCAAAACTTTGCCTACCGCATCAACATCAGTGTGTGGATGTTTTTGGTGAGCGGAGGTATTGCGTTACTTATTGCGTGGATTACGGTAAGTTATCAATCCATAAAAGCTGCGGTACAAAATCCAATTGGGGCATTGCGAAGTGAGTAAGGCGCTGGTGTTGAGGTAAAGAGCAATTTCCATATTGCTAAAACCCGGAAAACGCTATCTTGAGGCAATGAAACTCAACTTTGTTTTCTTTGCCTATTTGTTATTGATGGCATGCTCCACCCCAAAGCCGCCATCAGGTATTGACGTGTTGCATTCACTACCTTCCATTTCCGGAAAGCCCCAATACCTGCAATCACCTTTTGTTACTGCGGGCGATCGGGTTTACATGGTCGGCCATCAGGATGGTTCGTTTCCGGATTTAGGTTGGCATGTAACCGGTGAGATGGGCGGTATCTGGAATCATCCCATAAAGCTAATGGATGGATTTACCGCATCGCTTCGGGCAAGCGAATCCGGAAATACAGTTTGCCTTACAAAGGCAAGTGATTTTGTGAATTATCCGATTGGTAATAAACATCTCTTTAAATGGGAAGAGGAGAAAATTGAAGTGCAACGCTTCCAGTTTGTACCCGATGGCAGCGAAGGGATAATCGTAGAATACGCAATTTCAAATAAAGGTAACGTAACAAAACAATTAAATTTTTCCTTTACGGGTTTGGTTGACTTGCGCCCCACCTGGTTGGGCGAACGCACCAACCTGGTTGATGCAGCAGATGAAATTTCGTTCGATGAAAAATTTTCGGTTGCCATCGCAAAGGATAAAAACAATCCGTGGTATGTCGTGTTTGGAGCATCGTTCAATACCCGTGCGTTCACTACAAATAATTTTTGCAAAACGGAACGGAAGGGGTTGGGTATAGATGGAACGTTAACATACGAACTTACTATTCAACCCGGGGCAATGGAAGTAATTCAGTTTTTCATTGCGGGTTCATATCACTCGGAAGCTGCAGCCCGCGAAACATTTTCATTTTTAAAAAGCAGCCACCTCATAGAATTGGATAAAAAGATAACCCATTATAACCAGATTAGGGAAACAGCCAGCCTGGTTATTCCCGATAAGGATTTGACCCGGATGTACGAATGGCTCAAATACAATAGCGAGTGGTTGGTGCGCACGGTACCCGAACAAGGCAGTGCCATCTCTGCAGGTTTGCCCGATTACCCTTGGTGGTTTGGAGCAGATATGACTTACACTGTACAAGGATTATTGACTACCGGTAATCACAACCTGGTAAAGCAATCCATCGAATTGCTAAGTAAGATTTCGCAGCAGACTAATTCAGATGGCCGTATCATTCACGAGGTTTCAACCAACGGGGCAGTTTACAATCCTGGAAACGTGAATGAAACAGCGCAGTACATTACTATGCTAAAAGTGTATGCCGACTGGACGGGCGATAAGGAACTGATTGAGAAACTGTTTCCTGCTGTAAAGCAAGGCATTGCCTGGTTAACGGAAACGAAGGATGAAGACAGAAATGGGTATCCCAACGGAAGTGGCATGATGGAGATTCATGGTCTTGATACAGAGATGATTGATGTGGTAGCTTATACCCAACAGGCGTTGGCGCACGCAGCAAGTATGGCACATTGGGTAGGCGAGGAACAACTGGCCATCCGTTATCAACAACAAGCCGATGTTCTGAAAGAGAAGATAAATTCAGAATGGTGGAATGAGCAGGAGCAATCGTTTGGCGATTTCAGAAGTACTGTTGCCGAAGCAAAGCCCATTGTAGCAGCCGCGTTGGTCCGGGCCGATACGTTGGGTAAACCCTGGGCGGTAAAAGAGCTGAAAGAAACAGCGCGCAAATTGAATTCGTATGCAGCCGGTAAACAATTCCCATTTGTGGTGTATCATAATTGGGTGGTGAACACACCCATGGAGACAGGCGTGGCGGATACTATGAAAGCGATGGCTGCTTTGCGCACCGCTACGAAGTATGAAAATCCATTTGGTAGTTATGTTACAGGTATTGATCGCAGCGATGAACCAGATAGTGTTGTGTTAAAATCCCGGAAGAAAACATTTTCTTATACCGGGGCAGTAATGACGTTGCCAACCGGTGTGCTGGCGGTGGCCACAGCGAATTACGGCAAACCCAACGAAGCCCTGGGTTACATTAAAAAATTAGAACAATCCTTTAGCTATGCGTTGCCGGGCTCAATGTATGAGGTCTCGCCTGATTTTGGAATGGTGGTGCAGGCGTGGAATATCTATGGTGTGGCTGTGCCGGTTATCAAATCCTTTNTTGGTATTAAACCAAACGCCATGGAGAAGCAAATTGTTATTGCTCCGAAGTTGCCCGATGGCTGGAATGAGGTGGCTATGGAGAAGGTAAAGGTGGGCGACAATCAAGTTGATCTGAAAATCACACGAGGGGCTGATTATATTGAATACCAGATTCAACAATCCAAAGCTGATTGGAAATTGATAATCGATGTAGCGCATGCCAGAAAGATTTCTGTTAATCAANAAGAAGTGGAGCTAATCAATCCGCTTACGCTGAATGAGACTGATCAGGTAGTAAGGATTTATTATTGAAGTCAGGTTTCGAACTGGCTTTAAAAAACGAGGCTGTCTCAAAAGTCGTTTCTGTCATCGCGGATTTATTCCGCGATCTCGATTCTGTGGTTCTTAAAGCGATTCCGGCACAAGGCCGGAATGACGTACTCGCTTATTTCGACTTTTGAGACAGCCTCGCAACATGAAATCAGTAATCAGTTTTTAAATCTTACTCCAACGCTTTAACACCCGGCAACACTTTGCCTTCAAAATACTCCAGCAAGGCGCCACCACCGGTGGAAACATAGCTTACTTTTTCTTCGAAGCCAAACTGTGCTACAGCCGCGGCTGAGTCACCNCCACCAATAAGGGAGAAGGCGCCTTTACCTGTTGCGCGCACTACGGCCTCGGCCATGGCTTTGGTGCCGGTTTCAAATTTTTGCATCTCAAACACGCCCATCGGACCATTCCACAAAATGGTTTTAGAGTCTTCCACCACCTTGCTAAAAACTGCAATGGCTTGTGGCCCGATATCAAGCCCCATCCAGCCGTCTGGTATGGCGTTGTTATTGGCAGTTTGTGTGTTGGCATTGGCATCAAACTTATCAGCTACTACCGAGTCGATGGGTAAATGTAATTCCACACCTTTCGCTTTTGCTTTTTGAATCAGTTCTTTGGCCAGGTCTAATTTATCAGACTCAACCAACGAGTTACCAATAGTACCACCCAACGCTTTGAAGAAAGTATATGCCATACCGCCACCAATAATCAGGTGGTTTACTTTGTCTAATAGTTTTTCAATAATTAAAATCTTGTCAGAGATTTTTGCGCCACCNATAATAGCGGTAAACGGTTTGGCTGCATTTTCCAAAACTTTCTTGGCGTTGTTCACNTCGGCCGTCATGACAAAACCTGCGCACTTCGTTTGAAANAACTGTGCAACAATGGTGGTGGATGCATGTGCCCGGTGCGCGGTACCAAAGGCATCGTTCACGTAGATGTCACCATGTTTGGAAAGTTTTTCAGCAAACGCTACATCGCCTTTTTCTTCCTGCTTATAAAAGCGCAGGTTTTCTAAGAGCAATACTTCGCCTGGCTTTAAAGTGGCAGAAAGTTTATAGGCATCATCGCCTATGCAGTCGCCCGCAAATTTTACGGGTACACCTAATAATGATTCTGTAGCTTTCAGGGTATGCTTCAATGAATATTTTTCTTCCGGACCTTCTTTTGGTCGGCCCAGGTGGCTCATCAATACTAAACTGCCTCCATCGGCCAGAATTTTNTTAAGCGTGGGGATGGTAGCCCGAATCCGGTTATCATCTGTTACCTCAAACGATTTATCTAATGGTACATTAAAATCTACACGGATAAGAGCACGCTTCCCTTTGAAGTTAATATCGGTAACAGTTTTCATAACAGGTGGATTGAAGTGAATTTTAAGGTGCACAAGGTAAGAAAAAGCCTGCATGTGTCCATGTACCAAGAAATTGCAAAGGTTTGCAGACAAGGAATTTTTCGCCTTCCCCTTTCATATTTTTCGTTAGGAAAGTTTAATCCTCATGGGTTGCCCAAGTTGCAGAATCTTGTTTTCAGTTTAATTGTACGATGCCGCATGCAGTTAATCGCCAAAGCTTATACCTAACCCTTTGGCCGATTGAACGAGGTAAGAATCTTTACTTAAAAANTTATATTCAGCCGTAGCTTCTTCCAGGCTTACTGAAGTTATGCTGTTGCTTTTAAAGGCAACCATTCGCCCAAATTCTTTATGCAAGGCCAGTTCAAAAGCTTTTACTCCAAACAAAGAGGCCAACACCCGATCGAACGCGGTAGGCGTACCTCCGCGTTGCACATGCCCCAACACCGTTTCCCGAATCTCCGCTTTGCAACCGGCATCTTTCAATTGTTTGGAAAGTTGATAAGCCACACCACCCAACCGAACATGCTCCGATCCCTTTTCACCTGCGGAGGCCGTAATAGAACCTGCCTTTGGTTTTGCTCCTTCGGCAATTACGATGTTTACAAACCCGCGACCGTTTTTATAACGTGCATTAATCTTCTTTACCAGTTTATGGATGTCGTACGGTATTTCGGGAATCAGGCAAATTTCGGCACCCCCNGCAATGGCGGTGTGTAAGGCAATCCAACCGGCATCGCGGCCCATCACTTCCATAATCATTACGCGGTGGTGGCTTTCGGCTGTGGTAACTAATTTATCGAAACTATCGGTAGCAATCTGTACCGCGGTTTGAAATCCAAACGTAATATCGGTAGCCGATAAGTCATTGTCGATAGTCTTGGGTACACCAATCATCGGCAACCCTTTATCAAAGAGCGTTTTTGAAATTTTCTGGGAACCATCGCCACCAATGTTGATGATTGCATCAAACTTTAGTGCTTTCAATTTTTTCACCAACTCATCCGACCGATCGAGAAATTTGGTTGTGCCATCGGGTTGAACCACCGGAAATTTAATGGGGTTGGCTTTGTTGGTGGTCTTTAGAATAGTACCNCCTTTAACATGAATACCCGCTGTTTTTTTACCCGTGAGTTTGATGATTTCCTGTGGTTCATTCAACACTCCGTTAAAGGCTTCAATACTGCCATATACTTCCCAAGGCTTGCCCTGCAAGCTNTTCTTTACGGGCGCGTTTGCAAACTCCACGGATAACAGCATTAAGCCCCGGGGCATCGCCACCTCCGGTAAGCACAAGAATTTTTTTAGTCATAGTTTTGAAAATTTGAATATCGCATCATGGATGCTTTGAGGTCGTATTATAAAAGTAATGGAAATAATTTTGCTGAAACAAATTTATTTTAACGCGCTGCCGCCCTGCGTAGGCGATCGTTAATGGCTCGGCCGAGTCCGGTTTCGGGTACCAGTTCGGCCAGGATAATTTCAACAGTAGTTTTATCAAGGGTGCGCAAGGCTGCGAATAAATGCTGGGCGGCTTCTTCCAAATTTCCATTAGCCGAAAGAATGATTTGCTGACTTGCCGGAATACCCGGCAGGGCTTTTTGAAACATGATGGTTCCGGCACCTGGTTTTAGTTGCGCTTGCAGTTGGGTTTGTGTACCTAAGATAATTTTNTTGCCGGGNGCGTAATGGCTCTGCAACTGGCCGGGTGCCTGTGGGTTGGAAGAAGAGTGAAGTTGAACATGAAGTAAACCTGCTATGGGTTCAATAGTTTCAATAGCCAAACCACCCAGTCTATAAACCGTTGGTTGCTCATTTTCAAAACCTACTATTGTCGATTCGATTCCTACGCGACATTCGCCACCATCTAAAATGTACGCTACCTTATCACCTAATTGTTCGTTTACATGCTGGGGTGTAGTTGGACTAACATAGCCAAACGGATTGGCACTGGGTGCTGCCAATGGAAATGAAAGACTTTGCAAAAGTTGAAGCGTAAGCGTATGATCCGGACAACGCAACCCCACGGTGTTCAACCCTGAAGTAACAAGGTCGGGTACAATTTCNTTNTTAGGTACCAGGAGGGTAAGTGGGCCCGGCCAAAATTTTTGGGCAAGGGCTTTTGCCTTGGCAGGGAAAGGAGAAGCTAATGCTTCTGCCTGGCTGAGGGTTGCTACGTGTACAATCAGCGGGTCGAAATGTGGCCGGTTCTTGGCTTTAAAAATTTCAAGTACTGCTTTTTCGTTTAAAGCATTGGCAGCGAGTCCATAAACAGTTTCGGTAGGTATAGCCACCAGCTTGCCCTCGGTAAGAAGTTGTTTTGCCCGGTTAATATCTTTACCTATTTCAGCCATTGTTATTGGTTATTGCAAAGGACGGTTGTTCGTCAGGAGGCCTTGGATAATTCAAACTTTATGGCTTTGACCTTTAGAACAAGTGGTAAGCAGTTTAAATACGAATACAAAGCTAAAATTTATTTGTCATGATACGGTAAAGGCTGTAAGTTGCAGTAAAACAAGTAATATGAGTAATAGAACCCGATCAATATTAAAAGCAATTGCGGTACTGTTGGTATTGCTGGCTGTGTTGATGGAACTGCATCTGGTAATTATACCGGCCATTGTCGTGTATAAATTCTGGATTGTGGTAATTGCGTTTGCGATTATGCTAATCAGCACGAAGTAGCTTCGCTTTCATGCGTAAAACGGATTGTTCGGTGGTGTAGCGCTCCAATTCCGAAAGTGGAATCCACTTCACATCGTGCGATTCTTCGCTTACTATTATTTTNTCTTCGCGCGAAGCCTCCATCAAAAACCGCACATCGTAATGGTAGTGAGCAGGAAAATCTTTTCGCTCGGGAATCAGGTGGATATCCACATCGAACGGGTTAGCGCCCACTGTTTTAATATTCGTTAATCCTGTTTCTTCCTGGGCCTCGCGCATAGCCACACGCCACACGTTTTCGTCACCATCGGCATGGCCACCGGGTTGCAGCCAGCGGTTTAACTTGGCGTGATGCACCAGTAGCACATAATCTTGTTCGGGAGTTACAATCCAGGCTGAGCCCGTAATGTGGCCGGGTAGGTGGGTTCGTTCATAACAGGCAGGTGCTGCCAGCAATTTCAGAAAGTCAGCAGAAAATGGAGCTTCCGCTTCGTAAACAGTTTTGTATTTGCTGAAAAACCGGATAAGGGCAGCCCGGGTTTGAATCATGTTATTGAATTACAATCGTTACTTTATTGAATTTGCCCTCTTCCAGTTTGCCAATAATTTCACCGCCACCCGAATTATCCTTGTCATCCTTACGCACAATCACATAATAGGAAAGTGCCTCCATTTTTTTNAGCTTCACTAATCCTTTCGCATCAGAAACTCCTTCCAATACTACGTTTTGTTCTTTCAGGTAATCTTGCTCCGACTTAAANAGTTTTACTTCCGCACCCTCTACGGTGTTTCCGGTTTCATCGCGCACCGTAATGGTTAATGAGGTATTGAAAAGTTGGGCAGGGGCATCCGAATAAACAAAAGCGAGTACAACTACTGCACTCAATAAGAATAATCTTTTCATAATCCTGTTGTTTGTGTATGCATAGTTACACAAACCCTGCCAAAAAGGAAACGGTTTTATTTAGCGAATCAGCACCACACCACCACGTTGTTCCTGGGTTCCTTTTTCCGGNCGGAATGAACTTTCGTATTTAAATACGTAGGCATAGGTTCCGGCTGGCAGCGGTTGGCCGGCATTGTTGTTATAGCCGCCATTCCATTTAAAATTCTTATCCCTCGATTCAAATACAAGTTCACCCCAGCGATTGTAAATCAGCACCTGGAAGTTATCGGTAATGAAGAAGGTATAAGCAAAGAAATCTTTGTTTGTGCCCACACCACTGGATGGTCTGAATGCGTTCGGTGCTACAATCTTCGGAACACAATCGTTGAGTACCTCGGTACGATCGCGTGACACACACCCAAAGGAATTGGTGATATCCACATCATAAAGTCCTTCGCTATCCGCTGTAAGTACCCGATCGGTATAGTTAAGGCTGATTTCATTTTTAAACCAGTCGTACGTTTGGAATATTCCCGGATCAAGATCTACGGTGGCTGTTGCCGGATCGTTGTTATCCGGATCGTTGCATATTACTACCCGGTCGGGCAGGTTACCCTGTGGCATGGGTAGTTTTATCACCTGAATTTCGGCTGGTGTCATACAACCACTCTTGCTTATCTCTACCCGGTAAGTACCGGCTGCGGTTTGATTAATAGTGGCTGTATTTGCTCCGGCAATCAACACATTATTTAAAAACCAGGTATAGGTTTCGCCTGTGGTGTTGGTGGTGGCAGTAAGTGTAAAAGGTTGGTTATCATCGCAGGCCGGGGTTCCACTTAGGCCAGCGGTAATACTGCCAACAATGGATACTGTTTGAGGTGCTGAACGAACAATACATCCGGTTAGGGTGCTCAACACCTCCAACTCATACGAATCACCATCATCCGCTACCGAAAGGCTTATGGATTGCCCTAAGGCAGTAGGTGTTACACTTCCGTTTGCATACCACCGGTATGTGAAGTTTCCGGATGGCTGTGCTGTTAGAATAACCTGGTCGGCACAGGCATCGCTTTGTGTAAAGTTTGGAACAATAGTATCCGGAACGTTAATGGTAACATCTTGTGTAAACGGACATCCACCGGGNCCAGATCCGGTAACGGTAAAAGTTACCACACCGGCACCAGGCAATAATTGAATGGTAGCTCCATTGGATGGGCCTACAATACTGCCCGGCACGTTGGATGACCAGGTGTAGGAAGTTGCTGTACCCGATGCGGTTAATGAGGGCGTAGCATCGCACAAATCGCTGGCATCAACAGTAAAGGTTACCGGAGGATTTGGTGTGACGGCTATATTTTGTGTATCAATACATCCGCTGGCATCTTCCACTTCTAGTATGTAGTTACCGGCCGGTAATGTGGGTGCAATACCTGTTGTCAAAAATGGTGATGTGGAAGGCAAGGATGGTCCAAATACTTGTCCTGTTCCGGAATTGGTGAGTGTAAACTGATAGGGCCCGGTTCCTCCGGCAACGGTAACACTATAGGCAACAATACACGGATCGGTAACAACGGGTGTTATGGTTAAGGCTACATCAGTCAATGCAAATGAACTGGATAATGTACATCCGGAAATCTGATCGGTTACAATGGCTGAAAATGTACCAGCACTTTGGCCGGTAATAGGGCCTACAAGGGATGGCGCAGTTTGATCAATGCCTTGTTGGTTGAAGCTATTCGGTCCTGTTATAAAATACGAGTAGGGGCCACCGGCTGGTACGGATGCATTAAGTTGTAACGAAACGGTGCCATCGGGTGTACCACACGAGGTAGGGTCTGTTCCGGAAAGGACAAAAGCAGGCGATACATTGATGGTATATACTTTATCTTCAACGGTGAAACAGGTTGTGAACGGATCTGTTACAGTTACTTCGTAGGTAAACACTCCCGGAGTTGAAACATCAACCCCNTGGGTTTGAATGGTGCTTGCATTTACTCCGTTAATTGTCCATTGATAAGTAGCTCCCGGGTTTTGTGCATCCAGGGTAGGTGTAGCATTATCCTCGCAAATGGTAAGGTCAGGGCCAAGATCTACCACCGGTCGGTTATCTACCACAAAACTTTGAGCGGTTGAAGTACAACCATTGGTACTGGTGTTAACTACGGAAATAACCGCAGGGTTATTGATTACAACGGTTTGTGTGGTTTCGCCATTGGACCAAAGGTGTGTAATACCCGANGTGTTTGGAATATTTGCATCGAGCGTTACGGCACCGGTACACAATGCAACCGCACCNGGAATAGAGGGTGTTGCCGGAGGAGCAAAAATTTCTACTTGCTGTACCAGGGTTGTATCTAACCCGCAGCGATTGGTCAGGCGCATGCTTACGGTATAAATTCCTGCAGCGGCATATAAGTGCAGGGGTGAGGCTTCTGTACTGGTGCCACCATCGCCAAACGACCAAAGGAAATTATCAATTTGATCTGTTGGTGTACCTGAAAATTGGGTAGAGTCACCCAAACAAACCCGGCAAAATTAAAGCCCGGCCCACCAGATGCATTTCCCTGAAATTGGATAAAGTTGGGTAAACCTAACCNNGGCTGTTCGTTCCACCCAGTAGTGCAAACCCAGCCGGGTTGAATGACGAAAGCTGAGTGGTATCTTCATTCGCCTGAATGGTGCCCAGAACACCGCTGCCATTAATAGCCACATAAAGTTGATTATCNNAGGGCCCCGCTGAATAGCTCCTAACTCTAAGTTTTGATCAATCCGTTGCCGGAAGTATGGTTGGTTTAACGAATCCAANAAGTATTCAAAAATCTGTGAGGGTGTTGGTGAACCTTTTACGGTTGCGAAAACTTTGTTTCCTCCCGGTGAAAACTCTACCCCATAAACCTGGCCGTTGGGTTCATTCAAATTGATTTGACGGAAGTTGTCCAGGCGGCCCGTGCTATCATCCAGCGTAAACAATTCTACCAGGTTGCTGGTGCCCGGTGTGGAAAGTGTAACTGCCACATTGTTACGGGGCCCGATCTTCATGTACCCTTCTGCATTTACAGCCGACTGAAATGAATGAACTGATCCCGTTTCAGAATAAACCGGCTGGCCGATGCCTTCTTCCGTAATTGGATAAGAACGAAAAACATTGTTACCGTATTCGTGCACAATTACCCATCGCTCATTGGCAGTAATGCGTTCGGTGCTTTTTGAAAACAAGAGAACATTTTTNTGTTGCAATCCTCCGTTTCCTGCGTTGAGTTTTAAATCAAANAGAGAATAACGCACTTCAAANAGTGCAGTTCCATTTATAGCCTGGGTTGTAAAAATGTAATATAAGGTTTCATCGCCAGGTACGGGTACAATAATAGCCGATTGCGAAGCGGCCGGATCGCCTCCAATTCCGTTATCAATTTCCGTATCGGTTTTGTCAAAGACTTTATCCCCATCAGTATAGAAAATCACGTCTCCGTTCCGGTCGCACACAATGGCACAACCTTCAGGTGCATCCATCGCGCTATTGTTTAATGCTACCGGTGGTTGTTCGTTAAAATCAATTCCGGCATGGTTACCAAAGTGCCATACATTCGCTCGCTGATCTGCCAGCCCGTATTCTCTAACATTTACNCCGGCATAAGCCGTGCAACCGGTGGCATCGGTAACAACTACATAATAATATCCGGCTGAGTCGGGGGTAAGTGTTGCTCCAATATCGCCATTTGACCATACTACAGAAGTAGGCGTACCACCCTGAATGTTAACAGTTACGCGAAATTGGGTGGCGGGNGTAGCCGTTCCGCGGGGTGGCGGAAACTCATCGCGGCACGCGGTAGTATCCTGCGTTAACTGCAGCGTAAGCGAAAAAGGATTGATGGTAACAGGTTGAGTTGTGGATTGTGTTTGTCCGCGGTAAAATGCGTTTAGTGTTACATTAAATGTACCTGCACCTGTGTAGGTATGAACCGGTGACCAGTTAGCGGAGCCTGCACCATCACCAAAATCCCAGCGTAAGCTATCGGCATTGGGCAATACTTCAGGGAAGAAACTGGTGGGTGAGTTCTGGCAAGTGCCTTGTGCTGTAAACGTAACCTGAAGCTCAACACTATCCCGTGGTTTGAATGATGGAAATTGCGTGCCATTAAAATTTAATCCACTAAACAATGCTTGCGTGTTGATTACCTGGCTGGCTACGGTATCTGTATTAGTCAGGCTTCCCACCAGAAACGGCCCGCCTGCAGTAGCCTGATACAAATGATAGATGGCGCTATCGGGGGCAACCTGTAATCCATAACTTCTGAAGATCGTGGTATTGATTACGGGAGCAAGGGTAATGGTGGGGTTCAGATAATCATATTGAAATACATTGGCTGTGATGCCGGTATCACCATGGCGCGAAAGGTATAAGTATCGGCCCTGCCTGTCCCATTCTATATCATAGATGGCCTGATTGCCGGTGGCTGTTGGTACGGCCGAGTTAACAATTAACCGATCGAAACTAAAAAGACCACTTGTATTATCGAAATTCAGGATAAGCGCATCTACGTTGGCATCTTGTGGCGATACGGCCAACTTGCCGGAAGCTTCGTGATAAGCAAAGTTGGCAACAGACATGGTGAATCCTAACCCTGAAGAGTTGATGGTGGGGAAGGTTGCCGTTGCATCAATTCGGGTTGCTGAAAAGGTTTGAGTACCGTTCTCATGTGTGATTAACCAGAAATCAGTATTGTTGGCATGCGGCACAATGATCATACCTTCCGATCGATTGGTTAACACAGGCATGGCTACGTTTTTAGCCGCCTCAACCACACCCAGTGCGGGTGCAGGAAANACCGCGTTACCAAACTGATTCATATCAACAGCCGAGCGACTGATACTTCCGCCCGTTGTAAAACTTGCGGTGTTGGTAAAAATATACCAGCGGTTTGTTTGGCCTGGCATAGGCGAAATGGCCACCGGTTGATTTGCATTGGCGAGTGCATTAAGACCAGTACCATTGGGCATAGTGGTATGGGTGGCATCATACACCCGAATACCATCGGTGTAAAACAATAGGTTGGCCGTGGCAGGATCGGTTGCAACTGCCGCACCACCCTGGGCAAATGGGGTAGCCTGATTGGTTACCGGTTGTGCGGCATTAGTACCCCGGTTAAACCGGATGCCATTGGCAGAGTTTCCAAAGTACCAGTTATGGCGGGATAGATCCTGCGCCAACAACGATAGTGGTAATACAAACATCAACAAAAGGAGCCACCGTAGCGGCCTGGCACTATGAAATTCGTTCACCCTCAGTACATGCACCATGTTGAAAATATTGAGATCAAAATTTAAAAACGTCAAACTTCACTAAAGTAATACAATTTGCTCTAAAAATTCGTTTATCAGTCCAAACTGCTCTATTTGTCGGTAAATGTTTTTTTAGTGTTCTGAAAGAATTTAATTTGCCTTACGTGCGCCTATTAAAATTTGAGTTGATGCATCGCGTATTACTTCTTGTTTGTTCCTGTATGCTGTTGGTGGTGGAGTCGGTAACTGCACAAGACCCGCAGTACTCGCAGTTTTATGCCGCGCCACTTTATCTTAACCCTGCCTTTGCGGGTGCAACTGGCCAAAATCGTATTGGTATAAATTACCGCAACCAATGGCCGGCAATTGATGCCAACTTCAACACCGTTTCTGTATTTTACGATACCTATATTGAAGATAAAAACAGCGGTGTGGGCGTTTTGTTAACCCGCGACCGGGAAGGAATTTTTGGATTGCAATCCATGAGTCTGGCTCTTCAATATTCCTACGATTTACGAATTGTGGAGGGGTTATCGTTCAGGCCGGGCGTGCAAATAGGTATTTATAATCGTTCCATAAATTTTAACCGCCTGGTATTTGGCGATCAGATTGATCCGGCCACAGGAAGTCTGATCAATGGAGCATCGGCTGAAAACTTAAATACAGGTGAAAATAAATTTNTTCCTGACCTCTCGTTTGGTGGGTTGCTTTACAGCAAGCGTGCGTGGTTAGGTTTTGCAGGCCATCATTTAACTCAGCCTAATCAATCTTTAATAGGAGAGGAGAGCCGGTTGCCCCGCAAGTTATCGGCCCATGCCGGTTTTAAGTTTTATTTTGAACCAGGCGCCATGGGCGAAGGTTTTTATTCCCGCCCGCGCGAGCGAAGCATTGCACCTGCCCTGCAGTACCGCCACCAGGGCGAGTTTGACCAGATGGATGTGGGTTNNTTTATTTTACGTTCGAACCTTTGATTATCGGTACCTGGTATCGGGGTGTACCCTTTAAGAAGGTAAATGGATTTACAAACAACGAATCGGTGGTATTGTCGCTGGGTTTTACCAAGCGGGGCGCAAAAGATGTTATGAACATTGGTTACAGTTACGATTATACGATTTCGCAACTTGGCCGGCCAGTGGGGGTGCCCACGAGTTTAGCCTGGTGTATTCGTGGTCGAGCCGCAATCCGCGCAAGCCACCAAAGGATAAATTGATGATTCCGTGCCCGGATTTTTAACAGCGTTGCCGGTTACTTGTTGCTCGCTTCTGGGTATTGGTTAGTTGTTGTTGAAATGAAGTAATTAAATTAATGAGAAACCAACCTGCGCTGTGGTACATGAACCCGTCACTAAAGGTGGTGGTGATTTTTGTTTCCGTGTGGTTAATTGGAAATGGACTTTTAGTTATCGCATTGCTGTCAGGTCTTCCGACCTGACAGGCTACAAATGCAGGATATCCTTTCTGACTGGATCCGAGTTTTTAAGAGTTGGGAAATACCGGTTTGATGATGGAATTGTTTCAAAAGCAAGAATCGGAATTTAACTGTCAGGTCGAAAGACTAAACAACAACCAAAGACTTCAACCAGCAACCAAAGAAATCGGAAACCTGCAACTGGTAACTAATTTTTACTCATCCCCACCATCAATCTTACAATAGTTGTCCATTCCAATATGTAGTAAGGCATCGCCAGCGTTTACCACGGGGTGATTATTTAAACCAACGACATAACCCGTTGAAGGCGACTTAACGGTTTCCTTAAACTCGCCAAACGGATCGGTAATGGTGCCTACGGTTTGCCCTTTGTTTACCAGGTCGCCACTTTTTATTGTAGATTGAAATAAACCGGCATGTTGTGCGCGTGCCCAGGAGGAGTTCCAGATAATTTTATTGGCTTCTTTCGGTGCCGGAGCTTCGTCAATCATGTGTAGATGTTTCATTAATCGCAATGTACCGGCAATACCATCTTCAATAGCTTGCTGATCGAAGCGCAGCGATTCACCGCCTTCATACACAATAATATTCTTGCCCAACTTGGCGGCCTGCTGGCGAATGGAGTGTGGGCGGAATGGAGAATCGATCGTGAAGGGTGCATGAAATGCATGAGCTAACTTCACGTTTTTNTCATCGGCCATTACACAGCGTATTTGCGGGTAGTTGGTGCGCATGGCACCTCCGGTATGAAAGTCGATGCCATAATCGATGTAGGGTATAATATCGTGCGTGATGTGATAGGCAACACGCGAAGCCAGCGATCCGTTTTTACTTCCCGGAAATGACCGGTTAACATCTTTGCCATCGGGTACCTCGCGTGAGTAGTTTAAAAACCCGTAGATGTTGATAATCGGCATACAGATTACCGTGCCACGCTTCACGCGATTGTAACCAAGGTCTAAAATTCTTCGCACGATCTCCATGCCGTTTATCTCATCGCCATGCATACCGGCTGTAAGCGCCAGCACCGGTCCATCCTCTAGCCCNCGAAAGGCATAGATGGGTGTATCAATCTGCGTGCGCGAAGGGAGGCGGGCAATGTTGATAATGATTTCTTTGAACTCACCGGGCCGCAGGTGTTGGCCAGCTATGTTTACTTCTTTCATGCATTAATCTTATCCTTTTGTATTTTCTTTTCCCGGCATGTTTTTCCAGGTACTGATAAATTTTTCCGGCAATGTCCACTTTAGTTGCGCCCTCAATCCCTTCCAGTCCAGGTGAGGAGTTCACTTCAATAATAAGTGGCCCTCGTTTGGAAGGTAATAAATCAACACCGGCAACACCAAGTCCCATTTTTTNGCAGCTTCTATAGCTGCATGTTTTTCGTGCCGGTCAAGTTCTACCACGGTTGCAACACCTCCGCGGTGCAGGTTTGAACGAAACTCACCTTCTCGTGTAGCCTGGCGTTTCATGGCACCCACTATTTCGCCATTTACAACAAACGCACGAATGTCAGAACCCTTGGCTTCTTTAATAAATTCCTGAACAATAATTCTTGTCTTCACACCATGAAAGGCTTCTATTACAGACTGTGCCGCTTTTTTATTCTCAGCCAATACTACGCCCAACCCCTGCGTGCCTTCCAGTAGTTTAATAACCACCGGTGCTCCGCCTACGGCTTCAATAACCCCTTCGGTATCGCGGCTGTAATCCATGAAAATTGTTTTAGGCAAACCCAGACCTGCGCGCGAAAGTATTTGTAAACTGCGCAGTTTATCGCGCGAGCGGATCAGTGCCTGCGATTCTACGGCTGTAAAAACTTTCATCATTTCAAATTGGCGTACCACGGCTGCACCATAAAAGGTTACCGAGGCTCCAATCCGTGGAATGATGGCATCGAAGTAATCCAGGCGTTTGCCATTGTACCACACCATCGGGTTTTTCTTTTCAATCAGTAACACACATTTCATGTGGTCAATGATCTCTACCTTGTGTCCGCGCTTTTCACCTGCTTCCTTCAATCGCCTGGTAGAATACAGCTTTGGGTCTCTGGAAAGTATGGCAATATTCATATGCCCTGGGTTTTATGTTGGTAAGATAAATCTTTTTAGTGACGTCAATTAAAAAACGGTTGCGCAGAATTTTGCGACCCAATAATACCGGAAACTTCAGGTTGCCCCGGTTGCTTAACGAAAATTCGGCCCGGATTAAATGATGATAAATTCTAATGGTGGTTTTAATTACATAACGCAGCTCAGCTTCACCAAAAGAATTTTTGATTTCGCGCTGTTTGAATTTTTTAAATACAAATTTCATCCCGGTAAACTCCGGATGCTCTTCGTCCAACAGCACAAACTCCAGGTTGCCATCAATTATTTCTACCCGCGAGCAATGCAGGCTGCAGGTATAAGCACCGGTATCTATTTTTGCATGGATGTCGTACAACCCCAGTTTGGGTAAATCTACCCGATCGGAACGGCCCAGTGTTAGCATGTTTTGAATAAGTATATTCAAGCTACCGCAATTCCTTTAAATAAAAAACCCTGGAGTTCAGGGTTTTTTATTTCTCAACGCAATGGAAGTTTAGCCTTTTGAGATTTTAAAGGCGGCTGATGTATTCTCCCAGTTTAAAACTACTTTATCTTTTTCAACGGCAATGGTAAAGGTTTCTACAAAGCTGGCTGTTTTGCCGGGTTTCACGGTAACGCGTACCACATCGTCAGCTTGCTTGTAATCAAAAGCACCCCACTTAATACCTTTGTTGATAATGATTACCCATTCATTTTCACCCGGCAGGGTGTACAAGCCATATTTTCCTTTGGCTACTGCCTTGCCTTCTATCTTTACATTCTCACTAAATTCAATGGTGGTAGTAGCATTGGCACCGGTGCGCCATACTTCACCATACGGTACCAGGCCCCCNATTATCTTTCTACCCTTGGCAGAAGGCTGGCTGTAGTCGATGGTAATTTTAACTCCATCAATGGTGCCTTCTGCTTTGGCAGGAGGGCTTGCAGGTTTTTTGTCCTGTGCAAATGCCGCAATTGATAATGCAACCGCAAACAAGGTAAGGATGCTGATGTGTTTTTCATGTTGTAATGGTTTTAAGAAATTATTAACAAGTTTTGACTTATAGGAATAGTCAAATATACTGTTGTAAACGTGATCTATAACGACCTGGATCTTATTTTGTTTTCGACCGGCAACCGGATTTGATATTCGGGTTGCAAAAAAATGAAGGGTTATGACATCGACTCCAGTTGGCGTTTCAGGTACTCGGATTGTACCACACCAGACTGGCGCCAGCGAACCTCTCCGTTCTTGAAAATAATCAGTGTGGGTACCCCTTGTACCTGAAAGGCCTGGGCTAAGGATGGGTTTTTATCTACATCGATTTTAACAATCCGGACTTTGTCGCCCATCTTNTTNTTCAAGTCTTCCAGAATTGGGGCCATCATTTTACATGGCCCACACCATTCGGCCGAAAAATCTACCAATGTAGGTACGGTATTGTTAATAATTTCTGAAAAGCTTCCTGTAGCCATTAAACAGTAACCGGATTAGCTGTATGTACAATGATTTTAGGGAGCATCGTTACTTTCGATTTGATAGAGTTAGAGATAAGACAGGCGGCTTCGGCCTTCATAAGAATGCGTTCGGCACGCTCACGGTCTTTTTCATCGGTAATGGTAACGCTTGGCTCCAAGATAACCTCAGTCATCAGGTATTTGCCTTCTACCTGTTCTAATTTTCCTTTTGCGTTAGAAGAAAATGCGGTAAAATCTAACCGGGAGTTTTCTGCAATGGCCAGAAAGGTTGTCATTAAGCAACTGTTAACAGCCGCAGTAAACAAATGCTCGGGCGACCAGATGCCCGGTATGCCTTTGGGAAATTCGGGTGGTGTTGCTACTTCAATACAACCTGAATTTTGAGCCGGAGTATCCAACTCGGGCGAACACATAATGCCTTTACGGTCTTTGTTCCAGGCAACAGAAACATTATAAAAATGAGCGTTCATAAAAATTATATTTTGTTTTGAAGACTAATCCAACTGCCCCCGTTATATACCTGGGTATATCCTTTTGATTTGAGAATGCCTTTGGCTGCCCCGCTGCGCATACCCGAAGCACAACATGTAATAATGGGTTTATTCTTATCTGAAAGGCAGCCGGTATTACTGTTTAATGAATCAACCGGAATATTGAGAGAACCTTTAATATGACCTCCGGAATACTCGCCTTTGGTGCGCACATCCAGAATTATTGCACCGCTTTTAACCAACTCGGCATAATTTACTTTGGGCCCTAGTCCGAATAAATTTTTCAATAGTTCAATCATATTGTTTCAACATTTTTAGAGAGTAAATAGTTTATCGAAAGCCAGCTTCCGGCATCTACGCAAGTAAGATTTTGTTCCTGAAGCATGTGGGTGGCCATGGCACTTCGGCCGCCCGAAGCACAACAAAGAATGATAGGTTGTTTTAATTCGTGCAGTTCATACACACGCTGCAATAATTCGTTTACCGGAATGTTTACCGAACCAGGAATGTGCCCACCTTGAAATTCGCCTGGTGTACGCACATCAACAATGGTGCCTTCGTTTTTCTGAAGCAATTCTTTAAGATTCATGGTTATTAAGCGTTTGGTTTTTCTTTTTGAACATATTAACTACAAGCCCACCCATCAGTGCCCCATACAGCGAGGAGTTTATCGGGCTGGAGGTAATGGGGCAGGAGCCGGAAACACAACCAATCTGTTGCCAATAGAGATAACCAGCACCAACGCCAATGCAAACACCAACAAGGGTAAGCCAGTATTTTTGAGGAGATTCATTACGCTTTGCATTTATTTAGTACAAAGGTAACGGGCAGTAGTTTCCGGCTTTGTGACTACAGTCACATAAGCGAAATTTTATTTCGGGCAAGTTTTACAAGCCCTTCGTTTTCCATTTGCTTGATAACGCGCGAAACAGCCTCACGGGCGGTGCCTAATTCATCCGCTAATTGCTGATGGGTGATGGAAACATCTTTACTTTTGTAGAGGTCGGCTTTNTGCCGGAGTAACTGCAATAAGCGGGCATCTAACTTCTGGAAGGCAATGGCATTAACCGCGGTTAGCAGTTCTTCAAACCGTTTATGGTAAAGTTTAAATATAAAATCCGACCATTCCGGAAATTTTTTCACCCACTCGCTGGCCTTATCAACAGGAATGAAAAGGATGTCTGCATCTTCTTCTACAATGGCTTTTACTTTGCTGGTTTCGTTATGGATGCCACCCAAAAANGACATAATACAGCTTTCGCCAGGCGTGATGTAGTAGAGTAATATTTCATGTCCCTGCGGATCAGTTCGAATCACTTTCAGGCTGCCTTTCAAAACCAGCGGAATAGCTTTGATGTAACTGTCTTCCTGTAAGATGGTGGATCCTGCCGGAAACTTCTTTAGCTGCCCGAATTGTGAAACTTCCTCCTTGAGTAAACTTTGAAACATGTGCTTAAGATAACAGGAATAAAAAGATTAATGGAAAAATGATTCCGGCCAACGCTAATTTCCAGCCACGGCTCCAAAANCTGTTCGCACCTTTTTGAATGAACATTCCTGTAATTGCAATTACAAGCATGGCGGCACCAAAAATATCGGAATAGTAAATCCACCATTTGCTGGTATCTACGTGCAGCTTTGTCATCTGGCCCAGGATGGGCGTGGTGCGATAGGTTTCAATTTTTCCCTTTCCGGTTGCCAGGTCAACCTGCACATCGTTGTTTACATACGAGATGCGGAGATTGTTACCCTCTACTGAAAACCGCCTGNNGTGATCATCAATTTGATATTCTGCAGCAAAAGCTGCAATAAATTTTTCATTCACAGAATCTTTTACCACGTTTTGCTTCCATTGAATTTCCTGCACGTTGTACGAGTATCTTCGGGGNTGCCACACCTGCCGGTGGTTCAGAAAAATCCCTGAAATAGAAAAAGCGATGATAAGTCCTAAATAAAAATAGGCGATGTCGCGGTGGGTGTTGCGTGCCGTAAGCTTCATGGAGTGTATTTCAGTTATTTCTTTNTGTAGCTGATCATGATACCGGCCNGGCTGGTACGATCGATGGTGGTGGTAAACTGCGGANTGATTTTTNACATAGTTCATAAACTCGCTATCGGCCTGGCCATCGGCCACGTTGTGGGTGGTAAAACAACCGCCTGCTTTTAGTTTGTTCTCCAGATCGATGAAGTATTGTTTATACCAATCTTTGTCGGCATCGGAAAATACAAAATCAAAAGGCCCCGGCAATTGTTTAACCAGGTCGTGGGCATTGCCCAGGCGGGCATCTACGTATTCTGAAAGTCCGGCTTCTTTAAGATTCTGCAGGGCTTGTTTGTGCCTGCGCTCGTTTAATTCGAGGGTAATCACTTTGCCACCGGTTTTACTCATAGCCCAGGCCAGCCAGATGGTTGAATGGCCGGTAGAGGTTCCGATTTCAAGCGCTGCGGTGTATTTGTTTTTAACGATCAGATCATGAAGAATCTTTCCATCTTCATACGGCACGTTCATGTCGCGCCATTCGCCCCGGTGCTCCTTCAGGAATTTTTCAACCCGCTCGTCCAACGCTGCATTTTGTGCAAATGTGTGAACGGAAACGAAAAGCCCAAGAATGATAATGGTTGTTTTCATAGCGCTCGTTTTTAGTAAAATAATATAACGCAAATAGGAGGGTGGCGAACCTATCTTCCAAATGGATTGAGGGCGCTCAATGCCCGTTTGCCACCGCCCATTTTGTTCATGGTCTTCATCATCTTGCGCATGCCTTCAAATTGCTTTAGCAATTGATTTACCTGCTGCACACTCGTGCCACTGCCTTTGGCAATTCGGTTTTTCCGGCTAAGGTTGAGTTTATCCGGGTTCTGTCGTTCGTCCATCGTCATAGAGCGGATAATGGCTTCAATGGGTTTGAAAGAATTGTCGTCAATATCTACATCTTTCATCGCTTTGCCCATGCCGGGTATCATGCCCAAGAGGTCTTTCATATTGCCCATCTTCTTAATCTGCTCCAGTTGCGAAAGAAAATCATTAAAGTCGAACTGGTTCTTGCGCATTTTGGCATTGAGCCTGCGCGCTTCTTCTTCATCAAAAGTTTGCTGGGCCTTCTCAACCAAACTTACCACATCGCCCATGCCCAAAATCCGGCTGGCCATCCGATCAGGATAAAAGCGATCAATGGCTTCCATCTTTTCGCCCGANGTGATAAACTTGATCGGCTTTTCCACCACCTTGCGAATGGAAAGCGCGGCACCCCCGCGGGTATCGCCATCCATCTTGGTAAGCACCACCCCGTTAAAATCAAGGCGATCGTTAAATGCTTTTGCGGTATTCACTGCATCCTGACCGGTCATGGCATCTACCACAAACAATGTTTCAGAAGGCTTCAGTGCTTCCTTCAATTTCGCGATCTCATTCATCATCTCTTCGTCCACCGCCAGGCGGCCGGCTGTATCGACAATGACGATGCGGTGATTGTTTTTCTTCGCATGTTCAATCGCGGCTTTCGCGATTTTAACTACGTCTTTGTTTTCGGGCTCGGCATAAACCTCTACGCCAATTTGTTCACCCAGTACTTTTAACTGGTCAATAGCAGCCGGACGATAAATATCACAAGCCGTGAGTAATACCTGCCGACCTTGACGCTTTAGATAACTGGCCAATTTTCCCGAGAAAGTTGTTTTACCCGAACCCTGCAAACCGGCAATCAGGATAATGGCCGGGTTGCCGTCTATTTTAATGTCTTCACTTTCGCCACCCATCAGCAGGGTAAGCTCATCGTTAGTGATTTTGGTAAGCAATTGNCCGGGCGAAATGGAAGTGAGCACGTTTTGGCCCAGTGCCTTTTCGCGGATTTCGTCTGTTACCTCTTTGGCTACTTTATAGTTAACGTCCGCATCAATCAGCGCTTTGCGGATTTCTTTTACCGTGGTGGCAATGTTAATTTCGGTGATTCTTCCCTGGCCTTTCAGGGTTTGAAAGGCCTTTTCCAGCTTCAGGCTTAAACTATCGAACATATTCAGTTTTCTTGAAAAGGTAAAATTACACTTGTGGAATTCAAGGTGCAAGAAGTACTATTAATTTGGGTATTTCAACCGATTAAATACACAGTTAGCTGTACTTTTGAATAGAATGAATAAGTTGATTTTTCTTCTATCAATAGGTTTGAATGTGGGTTGTTCCTCCTCCCAAATTATTCATACCTCCAGACCTAATGAGTGGGCAGAAAGAGTCGAGTTAAATGGACTTAATAATTTTTTTAAGGTAGATGAAATGCTTTATCGTGCAGAGCAACCACGAACAAAAGAAATGGTGGCCCTGCAACAATTTGGTATAAAGACAATCTTGAATTTAAGACTACTAAAAGATGATAAGTTCGAAGCACGAAAAACATCATTGGAGTTACGGCATGTGTCCGTAAATACGTTGAAAATGTCGTATGAAGAAATCCTGAAAGCTATTAAAATTATAGATAAGTCGGAGAAACCAATATTGATTCATTGCTTACATGGTTCGGATAGAACTGGTGTGGTTGTTGCCATCTACCGTATGGTTAAACAAGATTGGACAAAGGAAGCAGCAATAGATGAATTTAAGCACGGTGGTTTTGGTTACCATGAAAATNGGTTTCCAAATCTACTCCAATTACTGGAGACTTTAGATGTAGAAAAACTAAAGAGTGATCTTTTAGTTGAAAACTAAAACTCAGCTACATTAATCCTATTCACTGGATTCATCATATAAGTCTGTACACTATTATCTTTCAACACCTCCACAATTCGAAAACCTTTATACGCTGTACCCCAACTACCGCCAATGTGCGAATCGTACAGGTGCGGAATGGAGCCCAGCATTTTNTCTCCATCCTGGTCATGATCGTGGCCGTGAAAAACGGCTTTTACATTTGGATACTTTTGTATCAATTCGGCATAAGCCGGATTATCGACACTGTTGGGCGTCCACGTTTGCTGTCCGATGTGCAGAAAGAGAAAAATGTTTTTCTTGCGATGTTGCGCCAACTTTTCTTCCAGCCATTTCAGATCGGGTGAAAGGTATTCGCCTTTTTCGTTAGAGGTGGACATCATTAAAAAACCTGTNTTACGAAATACGCTTTCATAGTTGAATGGTACGCCCCAGGTTTCCTGCCATTGTACTGCGCTTACCTGGTCGTGGTTGCCTTGTGTTACGCAGTACGGAACCGCTAACTTTTCAACATGCGGTTTAAGTTGTAACATCAATTCAGGTTTATCGTGAATCAAATCTCCGTTCAATACGCAGGCATCCAACGGAAACTCTTTGTGAAACGTATTGATGTGCGAAACGAACGCTGTGATGAATTGATCAAACAACGTATCAGGTTGCCCGTAGTGACTATCACTGCCTACGGCAAATCGCAACACCACATTTTTCTGGTTGCTTAAAATAGTGGTTGCGGAAATAAATTGACCACCCGTTATCAGGTAAGCGGAAGATAAGGCAAAGCCTTTCAGAAATTTTCTCCGCGAGTTTGTTGTGTTGTGTTTAGCTTCCATATTTTATACCCTCCAAAGTTAATTCAACCACAATCAGATTCTTGTTAAAATTGGAGTAAAGCAACTTTACCAAATCTTTATTTTGCAGGTTGTTGGCAAACTCAAAGCCCTTGTCGAAATCCACCTGAGACCAGTTCAAAAACTCCATCACATTCCCCACGCTTCCCTTTTTAACGAGACTTTGCAATACGTGCCGTTCGGTTTCACTTATTTCCATGGGTTGTTCGTTAATTGTTAAAGGTAAATTTATTTTTGTTTACTTTGTTTGGATATTGGTCCATGATGACACAAAGTCACTGCGGTTGCAAATAATTCTTGGAACCTTTGTGGGGAACAAATTATGAAAACTTTTGTGGTTCTTTTTCTATTTGTATGGAATACAGGCTTACAGGCTCAGTCCAAGCAAGACCTCTTCTGGCTTGCCGGTACCTGGCATCGCACCAATGTTAAAGCCGGTCGCACTGCGCATGAACGTTGGGTTAAAACCGCTGATGGATTACAAGGGTGGGGTGTAAGTATGAGCGGGGTTGATACCTCTTTTGTTGAGAAGTTGCGGATTCTTACCAAAGACAATAAACTTTACTACGTGGCGGATGTGCCCCAGAACAAGGAGTCAACTTATNTTTTGATTACTGAAGTTACGCCTACCTCGTTTGTGTGTGAAAATCCGAATCATGATTTTCCCAAGAGGATTGCATACCAGGCAGATGGGAATAAGTTGAAGGCAACGATATCAGGCGATGGCAAGTCGATTGATTATTTTTTTGAACGAAAGGAATAATCATTCTGGTCAGTTACATTTTATCTTTACGGATGTAAATTCATTATTTCGAATCTGATTCTTTCGACATGTGGTCCCTAACGGGACTTAAAATTTATTCGAATCTAATTCTACCGATATCTAGTCACTACGGGACTGGGCTGCCATGCATCTATACCTATAGAAATTTTGCTAGTTTAAATAGATGAAGACTCGAACGGTATTACCGCTAATAACTAATTATATTTCGTCCCTACGGGATTTAAAATTCATATCTGAATTTATTTCTACCAATAGTTAGTCCCTACGGGACTGCGTTGATGCGGTTACGAATCCATGTATGATGCCGTTAGGCATCTCATATTGGTAGAATATTTTGATATATTTATTCATCGTGCCGTAGGCACGAAATATCTTAATCACGATCTTGTTTCAGATCCAGCAGCGCTTCAATTCTTTGTTGTATCAACTCGCTGGTTTGTGTCATCGCCATTTCCACGGAAGTGTGTTCATCCACCAAACTGATTACCTGATTCAATCCTGCGTTGCGCCATTCTGTTTCTGTTAATTCATTTTTTCCCACCACGGCAATAACGGGTTTGTTAAAACGCTTTGCCATGGCCGCAATTCCGGCTATTACTTTTCCTGAAAGGGTTTGACTATCCAGCTTTCCTTCTCCGGTAACGATGAGATCGGCCTGTAGGATGGCGGCATCTACCGCTAAAACTTCCATTACATATTCAATGCCTCGCTTAAGACTGGCATTGAGAAAACGTTTGCACCAGCGCCCAACCCCGGCCGCACCGGCACCGGCAAAATGGGTTGAGACCTTTAATTGTGTTTCAACCACGCGGGCAAAATTCTGCAGACCAGAATCCAATCGCACTACATCGCGTTCGCTTGCACCTTTCTGTGGCGCAAACACACGGGCAGCGCCTTGTTCTCCATAAAGCGGATTGGTTACATCGCACAGCACAACAAATTCGGTTTGGAGCAACCGGTTGTTAATCTGCGCTTGATCGATCGAGGTTAATTGCTCCAGACTTTCTCCAATAGGAACCAATTCCTTTTTTGTTGATCATAAAACCGATAGCCGAGTGCATGGGCCATGCCCATGCCGGCATCGTTGGTGGCACTGCCGCCAATTGCCAGCACAATTTTTTACGCGATGATGCAACGCACTAACAATTAACTCGCCCGTACCAAGGGTTGAAGTTTTCAGTGGATTTTGTTCGGCTGAAGTTAACAGGTGCAATCCCGAAGCAGAAGCCATTTCAAGAAATGCAGTTTGTCCATCGTCCGAAATGCCATAGCCGGCCTTTACCTTCCGGAAAAGGGGATCGTGTACCGTGCATTCAATCCAACTTCCGTTGGTGTGCTCAGTTAACAAAGCAGCAGTACCTTCACCGCCATCAGCCATTGGCAATAGCCGAAGGTGAAGCAAGGGATTTAATGTTCGCAACCCTTTGCCAATCGCGTCACAAACACCCTGTGCCGAAAGAGAACCTTTAAACTTATCGGGAGCAATCAGAATATTCACAACAGGAAGATTAGGATGGAAACAAGCCACGCGGTTATTCCCTGTGCCAGTGTAATGAGCGTGTAGCTTTTGTAGGCATCGCGTTCGGCAATATTGCCAAATTGCGAAACCACCCAGAAGTACGAATCGTTGGCATGCGAAACCGCCATGGCCCCACCGCCAATGGCCAGCACGAGCGTGGCGAGATCGAGCGGAGCAATAAACCCTGCAGCGCTTGTTAATGGTGCAAGGATTGAACTGGTAATGATGATAGATGAAGTGGAGGAACCTTGCGCGGTTTTCAGTATCGCGGCAAGCCCAAAAGCTAGGAATAGAAAGATAACGCCATTGGCTTGTGAAGCGCTCAACATATCTTTCAACAGCACATCCAGGCCGCAGGATTTTATCACACTGCCAAACGCACCACCGGCCCCGGTAATCAGCAATATGATTCCTGCATCTTTCAACGCTTCCGAAAGCCAGGCAGGCCAGGCTGTTTTNTGCTTTCCGCGAACGAGTAGAAATGAAAACAGCAACCCAATCAGCAAGGCAACGGCCGGATTACCGATAATCTGCAATACCGAATTCCAACTTTGTAAACCCGGAAGTAGCGTAGGCAACGAAGCCATCGCAATCAGTAAAATCGGAATCACTAACGGCAAAAAGATAAGCAGAGCAGGATGCGGGTCTGTTTCCGTTGTGGATGTTTCATGCGCCTGACTATCAATCTTCAGTCCTAATCTTTTAGACAAGATATAAGCCACGCCTGCTACCGGTATGCTGCCGGCCAGGCCGATGAGCATGACCAAACCCAGGTGCGGGGTGGCCCCAAGATTGGCGGCTGCGGCCAAAGGACCTGGAGTTGGCGGTACCAGGGTATGGGTTGTATATAAACCCGATGCGAGTGCTAATGAAAGTTGGGCAGAGGGCGTTGATGCGGATGCTAAGGCCGGAATGAGCCGCGATAAAATAATAAACCCCGAATCGCAGAAGACAGGAATACCCACCAACACCCCGATTGCCGTCATGGCCAGTACGGTGCGCGAGGGTCCGAATGCAGCGATAATTTTCGTGCCCAGTGTGGCCATGGCTCCGGTTTTNTCCATCACCATACCCAGGCACGATCCAATGGCTACCAGAAATCCGATTTGTTGTAGCAGCGAACCAAAACCAGTCTGCATGCTGGTGAATATTTCGATAAAGGGCTTGCCCATGATTACACCGAACAGCATCGCGGCAAGCAATAAGGCAAAGAAGGGATGAAGTTTTAATCGCGAAACAGCAATGAGTGCTGCCACGGAAATAACTAACGCGATTACAATTTGAATCATTGGCGAAACGGATAGTAGCGAAACACTTGCCCGGCTTTAAAGTCGGTGACTTCGGCAGGAAGTTCAATAAATCCATCTACGGCTTTCAGGTTGGCGAAATCGCCCGAGCCACCACCGGCATCCGGATATGCTTTGAGTTGACTCATTTCATTTTTCACTTTCACCTGTAAAAAATAAGTGAGCGCTGGTTTGAAAGAAAAATTTTGTGCCAGTACTACTTGTTGCACCGGTTGTTCGCAGCCCAGGCTTTTCATTAACCACGGTTTGATGTATCGGTAAAAGCACATGTAAGTTGATACCGGATTTCCCGGAAGGGCAAACACCACATGTTTTGCCGAGGTGCCAAACCACAAGGGCTTGCCGGGCCGTTGATTTACCTGGTGAAATCTTTTTGTATTCCGTTACGCTCCAGCGTTTGTGGAATGTAATCATACTTGCCTTTTGATACGCCACCGGAAAAAATTACCAATGAATAATGTTGCAGAATTTTTTTACCTCGGCATCCAATAACTCGGGTTGATCGGGCAAGTGAAACTGATCGGCCGCACAACCCAATTCGCGCAAAGCACCTTGCAGGGCATAGCTGTTCGATCTGCGGATTTGGTACGGGAGTGGAATGAGTTCAACCGGAATCAATTCATCGCCTGTGGAGATGATGGCAGTTTTCGGAAAGGCTGCCACCTGAATTTTCTTTTTGCCTACGGCTGCCATTAACGCAACTTCGGCTGGTGAGATTTTTATTCCTGGCAGGAGTAAATCCGAATTTGCCCGGGCATCTACTCCTTGTTTGTGAATGTTTTCACCGCGTTCTATTTTTCGATGGTGAGGTTGGCTTTGCCATCTTTGATTAACACATTTTCATAAGGCACCACAGTATCGGTACCGAGGGGTAACATGGCCCCGTCATTACTTCAATACAAGCGAATGCATTGGTTAGTTGTTTTTGATGCTGCCCGGCCGCCTGAATGCTTTCGATGGTAAATGAGCGGTTTCCGGTTTGCCATGCTTCGAATACGATAGCGACACCATCCATGCTTACGCGATTAAAGGGAGGAAAGTCGCGATCGGCCCGCACCACTTCTTTCAGCACGCGGCCGCACGCTTCCTGAATGGATACTTCTTCCACACCCGTTTCGATGGAGTGGGAGAGAATAATGGCCGAAGCTTCTGGTACGGTTATCATTTGTTATCTTTGAAAAATAAAATTCAGTGAGGTTGAACTAAAAGTCCAGCTATGCAAGCGCGTCATTCCGGCCTTGTGCCGGAATCTCGTTAAGCTCCTACTCATCTGGATCGCGGAATAAATCCGCGATGACAGAAGGACTTATAGTTAAACCTCATCTAATGAACCAAATGAAGAAACAATTTACACATATTGATGCATCAGGCAATCCTAAAATGGTGGATGTATCGGAAAAACGGGTAACCAAACGTATGGCAAAAGCTCAGGCTGTCGTGCTTTTGGGTAAGGATATCTTATCGCAAATCAGAAATAACGAATTGATTACCAAAAAGGGCCCTGTATTTCATACTGCTATCGTTGCGGGTGTAATGGCAGCCAAANAAACACATGAACTGATTCCGTTTTGTCACCCGTTGGCACTGGAAGATTGCCAGGTACAAATTACGGTAGATGGCAAGCAGGTAATTATTACCACCGAAGCAAGACTGGAAGGTAAAACCGGTGTTGAAATGGAAGCGCTTACCGCAGCCACCGTTGCTGCCCTTACGGTATATGACATGTGCAAGGCGCTATCGCACAATATTTTAATTAAAGAGGTAAAACTGATGGCCAAGTCGGGGGAAGAAAGATTTTTGCGAAAAACATAACGTTCAATCCCGCCAAAGCGACAGAATTTTTAAGGTAGTTTTTATCAGGACTATATCCGTAAGTAGCGATTTATTAATCACTTACAACGATGTTTATTAACCAAACTTTGAAGTAGAATTATTAAAGTGTGCGAACATTTTGTTTCAGATAAACTTTTTCGTGATCAACAGGTTATCTTTGAGTGTCTAAATATTTGTTGGCTATGAAAATCATTGACAGAAATTTCTTACTCAATCCCATTAACCGCGAATTGCTGTTGGTGGTAGGGGCAGGCCTTTTAATTGCTGTTGCGATTATCACCTTTGCGGTGATGATTGCAAGCCAGATTTAAGGGTGCGCGGACACCCATTGGTCCCCATCGCGGAAAAATTCTTTTTCCAGATGGGGACAATTTTTCAGGGTATCAATAACAAACTGACATGCCTCGAATGAGTCTTTGCGGTGTGGGGTGGATATAGCCACTGCCACTGCTACTTCACCGCATCAGGGTGCCGGTTCGGTGGCTGAAGGCCCATCCGGTAAGGTTCCATTTTTCTTTAGCCATATCAATAACTTTTTGAATTTCATTGATGGCCATCGGTTCATACGCTTCATACTCCAGTTTAACTACTTCCTTTCCTGCAGTTTGATTGCGTACCGTACCTATAAACACACTTACTGCGCCCGCTTGCCGGGCGGTAGCTGCTTCAATAATTTTAGAAGTGTCGATGGGTTGGGTAGTAAGTTCTATCATGATTTATCAGGCCTCTGTTTAATCATTCATCGCAGCTTCTAAGTTATCAAAATCTTTAACCATCACTACGGAAGCATACAAATATCAATAATCCCGCACTTTTATTTCTTTGTGATCTTCAAATCCTTGAAGTAACCAATCGTACCGATATCCACCCACAGGGCGATGGCGCCATGCGTGGTTTTGCCTTTCATCTTTTCCACTACAAATGTGGAATACTTTGCATCGTTGATAAACATGTGCGCTTTCTCTCCGGCCACTTCAATGCGCATGGTAATCCATTCATTGATGTCCACCGGGGCGGTGGTTTCATACATACCCGGGGATTCTTTTCTGAGTCGATCAAACTTAAAATCAGGATAGGCATAATACTGTACCGTGTGGTTGCGGGCATTCTGATTGTTTGATCTTCCCACACGCGGCCGCAGGTAAATCGACTCGAACGCGGTGTTGTCATCGTTTATCCGAAACGCAACACCAATAAATCCCTGCGAACCCGGAAACGGAGAAGGGTTCTGAATCTGGCTATACATCTTTACTTCAATGGTTCCGTTTTCGAAATCCAAATCCTTCAGTTTTACATAGGTTGGTTCATCCACCGTGGAGCCAAGTTTTTCCATATCGAAAGGAATGACATTTAGATCGCGTTCCACTTTCAATACCTGCTCGCCATTTAGTTTTGTTACTTCGGCTTTCACTGCATTTATTTCAAATTTCTGTTTCTGAAATACAATTTCCTGCGCAACAGCCGGCACAGCGCAGGCCAGGAGGAAGAGGTAAATTATTAGTTTCATAATTTTAATGAGTTAATGTTGGTTTATTTTAAGAAATCAAGTGCAAGCTTGTTGAACTCTACAGGATGGGAATCATAAAAGCCATGCCCTGCTTCTTTGATAATTTCCAATCTCGAATTTTTGATGTTTTCGTGAAGCCAGTTCCAGAGTAGTTCAGATGCGAAGTGACTCTTGCCACCCATCACGATCATGGTTGGAATTTTTATGGATGGAATAACATCGCGCCAATCCCGGCGAGGTGGTCATTAAGCAATCGCCCCATCATATCTTGTCGGAGTGTCATGTTTTCGGGTTTGGCAGGTGAACGGAAAGCTTTGAATAACTCTCTCCGCTGGCTACTGCCCGTGTAGGTTTCCACCTCGGTGTCTGACCAGAACGGGTCACTAACTAAACAGGGAGCTTCATCACCAAGAATGTATTTGATAACCTTATCTTGACCAAAGAGCGAGAAGTAGCACCATGCCACTGCGTTGCCCATGGAATGTCCGAACAAATTGAACTTTTCAATCTTCGCATGAGTGATCATCTCCTGAGCATCTTTAGCCAGCCGTTCGATGTGATATCCATAAGCTGGTGATTCGGATAAGCCGAGCCAGCGATAATCCAGACAATAGATGGTGAACTGTTTCTCCAGAGCGCGATAGACATTTGTAAATTTTGAAGCATCCTGGCCATAGCCCGGAAAGATGACCAACGGTTGCCCGGTTCCCGACACGCGGTAGTGGAGGCGCACTCCATCGGACGTAGTGAAATAGCGATGTTCCTCCTTACCGGTTTGAGCAAACGTATTGGCAATCGCCACCAGGAAGATTGCCAATACAAACAGACCTTTACCAAACTTCATATCAGGTTGCTTTCTCATCGTTACTAAAATAGCTTTTCTCCCGGAGGCGTTACACCTGAAAGTCGCAGGTAAACAGTGGTTTGCCCACGGTGATGGGTCTGGTGTTCAAACGCTTTCTCGATAGCTGTTTTGCGCGCCATATCGAACCGGCCAAATAATTTGATTTGATCCTGCAAGGTGGCAGGGTTCAACTTTTTGATGCCGTTGATAACAAAATCATAGCCATCCATAGCCAGTTTGGTAACCTGTGCTTTCGACTTATCCGTTGTTGTTTTNTCCAGATCCTTTACAGGCGGTGTAACACCGGTGGCGGTGGCTACAAATCCGTAGTTGGCATCGGTTAAGTGCAAAACCTGTTCAGCAAAAGACCGCATTTCCGGAGTAGGCTTGAAGGCATATCCAGACTCAGGCATAGCATCCAGGTACTCTTTGGTGTAGGCTTTGGCCCGCTCCCAGTCTTTCACCATCTCATCAAGGGATTGTGCATGGCTGAAGGTGAATACCGAGAGAAGAATCATTGTTGATAGAATTAAGTGTTTTGTTTTCATAAGATTTTTTTGGTTTTACGAATCCAATATGAGTTTTAAACAGTTTGCTTAAGTTCTGATTTGGTTACCGTTTTTCCAAGGGCGCCAAACTCGTGCAATTCTCCAAANACTTCAATGCGAATGGATTGATCCAAAGCACCTACTCTTACCGGCTCAAATCCGCTGTCTTTAATCAGGTCTTCAATAGCAGCGTTGATGCCGGTATCATCGGTAGCATAGAAGAGTACATTGGCTTCCGGTTTNTTAAATGCACCGCTTTCCAGCGAGGCTGCGCCCAGCGTTCCCAACGCCTTGGCCAGTTTTGCGCCCTTCGGTAAAAAGGAGGCGTTGATCTGACCTGCAGATTCATTCGCACCAATGATNTTNTTAAATCCACCGTTGCCATCCGGAGCAATCGGGTTGGAAGGATCGATAATGATTTTACCTTGCAATTCGGTGGCGTATTGCTTCAACAATTCCTGAATGGTGTTAAACCAAACGGCCATTACCACCATGTCGGCCTCTTTAATGGCTGCTGCCACTTCCGCTGCCTTCACCTGGCTGCCTGCTTTCTGCGCAAATGCTTTTGCGTCTTCCAGTTTGTGACTGGCCACAATTACTTCATGGTTTCCTTTTATCAGGTTTGCAGCCACTACCTTTCCAATGTTTCCAAGGCCGATTACGGCCACTTTTAATTTGTTCGTTGCCATATACTTTTGTTTTGATTGATGGTACAAAGCAACGCAAGCCAGCCGCCCCGGGCCAATGACCTGGTTTAAGAAAAAGTCTTGATCTGGATCAAGATTATTTGTCGTTTTTCGACCTGCGGCTGCGAATCCGGCTCAGAAACTCTGGGGTTACACCCAAATAAGCCGCGACCTGTACCTGTGAAAGGCGATTGAGTAGGTGCGGATAAGTTTCAAGGAATAACTGGTAGCGCTCTTCGGCAGTAGAGCCTNNGAATAACTGTGTCATCCGTTGCTGCTGATGCATGAAATGATTTTCAAGCAATACNCGGAAGATGCGATCAAACTTGGGTGCTTTTAAATAAAGATCTATTAAGTCAGCATGATTGATGCGCAGCACTACGGTATCTTCCAGTGCATCGATGTTAAGTTTGGCAGGAATTTTNTTATGAAAACTGGTAAGGTCGAGGATCCAGTAGTTTTCAGTAGCGAATTGCAAGATATGATAAATACCCTTGTCATCCACCATATAAAGCCGCATGCAGCCGCGCACCACAAAATTGAAATACTCGCAAACATCGCCATGCTGAAGGGCAAATTGCTTTTTAAGAAAAAGGTGCGGATGAAATTTAGCCCGTACCAATTGTTCTTCTGCCTGAGTGAGCGGAATAAGTTTATGAAAATATTCCAGCAGGGTTGAACGGTTGGTAAACCAGGCTTTGTTTCCATGTTAGAAAGATTAAATCATTCAAAGGTAGCAATGAAGAATGATTTAAACACTTAACCGGTTTACGAAGCGTACCTTACGGTTTGCCCAACATCTCATCAATGCGAACAAACCTGTATCCTTTGGCTTTCAGTTGTAAAAGCAGTTGATCCAGTTTATAATAAAATTTATCGATGCGCCTGGGGTCGGTGCCGATGTGAATCAGCAAAATAAATCCGTTTAGTCCATTGCGATCTTTTAGTTCATTAGCCACTATGGAATTATAAATTGTTTCTGAATCAACATAAGAACGGCCCATTTCCGGATGGGTATAGTCTGCGGTAGAACGGGTGCCCGGAGTAAAATTGATGAGTTGAAGATTTAACTGGCCAGCCCAACGCACAATTTCTTTGTTGTACCATTCATACGGAGGAATGAAGTAAGGTGCCTCTGATGGCCGGATCCCATAGGCTTCCATCTTTTTATAGTTGTTCAGTATATCCGTAGTAAATGTATTTTGATCAATCAATAAACTGTCGCGTTTAGTCCAGTCTGCATAAAGCAAGTGTTTGTCAGAATGGGCACCCAGGTAATGGCCTTTTGCTATAAGTTTTGTGATAAGAGACTGGAACGTAACATGGGCGTAAAAATTACCTGTAAANAAGAAGGAGCCTTTCACTTTATGTTTGCGTAAGGTGCTCAGGATGTGCTTACCACCCTCGGCAAACTCATCGCCTGTAAACACCAGGGCTATTTCCTTGCGCAGCGTATCGCCCCGGATAACAGCACCAAACTTATCCGTTACCACAGTACTGGTTTGGGCAAGCGAACTGCCCGTTAGAGTAAGTAATACGATTAACCAGCGTAGGCGCGTCATCGGTCGGGGGAACCATTCATAGTCAATTGGAAACGAATGGTTTCTGAAAATCAATTTAGTGAATTTCTGTATTCCATCGGGGTAGTTCCGGTATGTTGCTTAAACATACGCGTAAAATGTTGCGGATATTTGAAGCCCAGTTCATACGCAATCTCCTGCACCGATTTATTGGTATCGTAGATTTTNTCTTTGGCCACATCAATCAACTTCAGGTGGATGTACTCGTTGGCAGTTTTGCCGGTTTCCTTNTTGATCAGATCGCCAAAATAGTTGGGCGATAGATTTAATTCTCCGGCACAATAGGCAACGGAGGGCAACCCAACTTCCTGGGGCGCGTCAGAGTTAAAGAAAGTTTTCAGCACGGTTTCAAAACGTTCAAGAATACCTTTGTTGGAATTGTCGCGCGTGATGAACTGCCGGTCATAAAAACGCACGCAGTAGTTCAGAAATAATTCAATGTTGGATGCAATCAGCGTTTTGCTGTGTTTGTCAACAGCATGCTCAAGTTCGTACCTGATCTTGGCAAAACAATCCATGATGATTTGCCTTTCGCGTTCCGACAAGTGCAGGGCCTCGTTAGTTGTATAAGAAAAGTATGAGTAATCGTTCATTTTGCGTGCGAGTGATGTGCCACGGATAAAATCCGGATGAAACACCAGCGCAAGTCCTTGAGGTTGATAATACTCATCACCCTTCGAACCGATCACCTGGCCGGGTGCAAGAAACACCAACGTTCCCTCTTCATAGTCGTAGTTGCTGATACCATATTTCAGATCGCCACATTTGATCTCTTTCAGAAACACCACGTAAAATCCGTAACTCATTTTACGAAGTTGTCGCGGGGCTGCTTTTGATAAATCAACAACACTTACAAGCGGATGCAGCGTTTCATTTCTGTTAAATGCATTGTACTGACCAACCGTATCAAATCTCAATATCTCTTCCATAGCTTTGCGTATTATTTCTATTCAAAATTAGGTGTTCCTGTGCTTACTTCGGCAGGGGCTATTCCAAATCAGTATAATTGGTAGGTGAAACCGTAATTCATATACCTTTCAGGAGCGGGTATTCCAACACCTTTGCTTTGTAAAAAAATCGAGGCAAGACATTATGAAACATAGACAACTGNGGAAAAACGGCCCGGAAGTATCTGCCATCGGTCTTGGCTGTATGGGGTTGAGTTTTGGATACGGACCAGCAACTGACAAGCAGGAAGGAATAAAGTTAATCCGGAGGGCGTACGAGCTCGGGGTAAATTTCTTTGATTCAGCGGAAGCGTATGGGCCGTTCATTAACGAGGAGCNNCTGCTGGGCGAAGCAGTTCAGTCCTTTCGCGATGAAGTAGTACTGGCCACTAAATTCGGTTTTAAAGGGGGCAACTCCACAGCAGGGTTGGACAGCCGGCCTGAAAACATCAGAGCAGTTGCCGAGGCGTCTTTAAAAAGATTGAAGACAGACCGGATCGATTTATTTTATCAACACCGTGTTGATCCGAATGTTCCCATTGAGGATGTAGCCGGCACGGTGAAAGAGCTCATCGCTGAAGGCAAAGTAAAATATTTCGGTTTATCTGAAGCCGGAGTTCAAAGTATTCGCAGAGCGCACGCAGTTACTCCGGTAGCGGCTCTTCAAAGTGAGTATTCGCTTTGGTGGAGGGAGCCAGAGCAAGAGATTTTGCCAACGCTTGAAGAACTGGGAATTGGATTTGTTCCATTCAGCCCCCTGGGCAAAGGCTTTCTTACGGGAGCAATCAATGCTAACACCCAATTTGATAAAACAGATTTTCGCAACGTAGTGCCCCGTTTTAATGAGGCCAATCGAAAAGCAAACCAGGTGGTTGTGGACAAGGTTACGGAGTTTGCTAAAAGANAGAACGCTTCACCGGCACAGGTTGCACTTGCCTGGGTACTTGCACAAAAACCGTGGATCGTACCGATTCCCGGTACAACAAAAGTTCATCGGTTGGAAGAAAATCTGAAAGCCGGGCAACTCACGTTGTCAAAGGATGATTTGGAAGAAATCGAACAAGCTTTTTCACAGATCGAAATTCAGGGAGCGCGCTATCCACAAAATCTGCAGTCAAGAGTTAACCGCTAAACGTAAAGAAAGAAAGTATGAAATATCTTGTAGTAATGACACTCGCAATTGCAGCCAGCATTGATGCACTATTGGCTCAAACGAATCAAAAGGTTAAGAAGCAAAACCCTTTCACATTGGTGTATGAGGGTGCCCTTACCGGGAATGTGAAAGGCAACGTGAACATCCATCCTGTGCGTTATAAACTCAATGGAATTGATATTGCTGCAAATGTTTACACACCTGCCAATTATGATCCAACCAAAAAGTATCCGGCCATTGTAGTCGCTCATCCTAACGGTGGAGTAAAAGAACAAGCTTCCGGACTTTATGCACAGCGTTTGGCGGAATCGGGCTTTATCACCATCGCTGCGGACGCGGCCTACCAGGGTGCAAGCGGTGGAGAACCCCGACACACGGACAAGCCAGCCTTCCGCATTGACGACATCCATGGTATGGCTGATTTCATTACGCATTATGCAGGTGTAGATGCGAACCGTCTCGGTGTGCTCGGCATTTGCGGGGGTGGTGGTTATACCATCAAAGCGGCCCAGTCGGACAAGAGGTTTAAGGCAGTATCAACATTAAGCATGTTCAACACAGGCGAAGTAAGACGCAATGGATTTCAAAATTCACAGATTGCCACCATTCAGGAGCGCCTGCAAAAAGCATCGGAGGCGCGGGCACAAGAAGCGGCTGGTGGTGAAATTATCTACGCTGGAGTGGCAAGCATAACTGATGAAGAAATAGCAAAAACGTCAACCGATTTGTATCGCGAGGGGTATGAGTACTACTACAGAACGCACGCACATCCGAATTCGACTNTTTTATATACGATGAGCAGTCTGCTCGATCTGATGACCTGGGATGCAACCACCAATATGGATTTATTAACGCAGCCACTCTTGATGATTGCAGGAAGCAAAGCCGATACAAAATATATGACAGATGATGCGTTCAGCAAGGCAACGAATACGAAAAGCAAGGAGCTTTTTGTTCTTGAAGGCGCAACGCATATACAAAGTTATTGGAAACAGGAATACGTGGATAAGGCGATCTATAAACTGACTGATTTTTTCAATAAAAATCTCGACTCTGAAAATCAAAATTAACTATGGAAAAAGTATTCCTGGCTGGACAGTCCTTTGTGTCTTCGTTCTTTCATCGTGCGTTCCACCGCGCGATAATACAACGGAAGCGAATTTCACCTTTCCAAAAGGCAACAAAATCAATAGCGCCAACTTCACAGGAACGGCTTACCTCCAGCCTTTGATGGGTGCAGACAGTATCAATCCAACTTCTGTTGGCAACGTCACTTTCGAAGCAGGTACCCGCACGAATTGGCACAAACACCCCGGAGGACAAATTCTATTGGTGATGCATGGCGTTGGATATTACCAGGAGGAAGGCCAGGCAAAAGAANTACTTCGAAAAGGGGATGTAATCAAATGCCCCGCCAATGTACCGCACTGGCATGGAGCGAGTGCAGATACTTCATTTTCTCATGTTGCGATCACAAATCGTCATCTTGGAGAAACAGTATGGCTGAATGAAGTAACCGATAAAGAATATAAAGATAACTAAGTAAGTGCAGGCCTCAGATTGACCAATGGCCAGGACAAGAAAAACAGAAATAAAACATTTTACTGATGACGCATAACAGAAGAAATAGCATTTTCATTTTATTCATAATACTGNGTTCATGTTTAAGCTACGGTCAAAAGAAACAACTCATTGTCATTCAGGATCAGGGAAGCTTCGCGGTGGGCGGATCGGTCGTTACCGCACCAGGAAAATTTGACCCGATCAAACATGGAGCATTCAATCCAGCAAACCAAAGCTCCGAAGGTCAAACATTGCATGGAGACCATGCGTATGTCTTTNATCAGATTCCAGACAAGGCAAGGAAGTTTCCGCTGGTGATGTGGCATGGTTACGGACAATTTTCAAAGACCTGGGAGACAACCCCGGATGGTCGTGATGGGTATCAAAATATATTTCTTCGTCAACGCTTTCCGGTTTATCTGATTGATCAACCGAGACGAGGCCGCGCGGCACGTGGAACCGTAGGTGGAACAATCACTGCAGCGCCTGACGATCAATTGTGGTTTGGAATATTCCGTTTAGGAGTTGGTAATGAGTTTTATCCCGGTGTGCAATTCTCCAAAGACCCGGAAGCACTCAATCAGTATTTCCGTCAAATGGTTCTTAACATTGGGCCTATTGATCTTGAAGTTAATGCAAAAGCGGTATCTGCACTGTTCGACAAAATAGGCGAGGGAATTCTTGTTACACATTCGCACAGTGGCGGACAAGGCTGGATGACTGCCATTAAAAACACGAATATAAAAGCAATCGTGTCTTATGAGCCCGCCAGTAATTTTTTATTCCCGGAAGGACAAGTACCGGAAACAATCACCTATGTAGGCGGAAGCCTGAGGGCAGTAGGTGTTCCGATGGCCGATTTTATGAAGCTTACCAAAATTCCAATTGTTATTTACTATGGTGATAATATTCCTTCACAGCCGGTTGAAAATCCGGGTCAGGAACAATGGCGTGCCGCACTCACGATGGCTAAACGATGGGCTGAAGCAGTGAATAAACTCGGTGGTGATGTAACCGTTGTTCACCTTCCTGAAATCGGGATTAAAGGCAACACACATTTTCCATTCTCTGACTTAAACAACGTGGAAATAGCCGGCCTTATGTCGAAGTGGCTAAAAGATAAAGGACTCGATAAATAATAATTGAAGACTATGAAACAACTAATTTTTCTTTCCCTGATAGCAAGCGGAATATCCTTCAAGAGTATGGCGCAGGATAGCGATATTTTTCCGAGAGGAGAAAAAGCAGCCAATGTGCACCATGTAGGCAATGTATGGCTGAATGAATTAAGTCCGGCCAACAAGGTTTTCACGTATAGCACCGCGGTCGCCACCTTCGATGCGGGCGCCAGGCTCGATTGGCACAGTCATCCGGGCGGACAGATTCTACTTATCACGCAAGGCATTGGCTACTATCAGGAACGAGGACAGGCGAAACAGATAGTACGCAAAGGCGATGTTATTAAGTGCCAGCCAGGCGTTGAACACTGGCATGGTGCTACGCCTGAGAGCGGAGTGACCTACGTGGCTACTTCTCCTGCCCAAAATGGCAAAACGGTTTGGTTAAAGCGAGTTACAGATGAAGAATACGGTTCAGGCACATCAACTACTTCAAGCTCCTCTGCCATCGGCACCACCCTAGAGCAGGAAGTACTTGCCCTTTCGAAAGATAAGTGGACATGGATGGCAGACAAAAATGTTGACAAACTAAATGATCTTTTCGATGACCAATCTGTATTCGTTCACATGGGCGGCTCGTGGGGAAAAGCACAAGAACTTGAAGTAATCAGGAGCGGTGGCATTCATTACAAAAGAGCCGATGTGCATGAAGCTTCTGTGCAAATAATAGGTAACACGGCAATCGTGCTAAATCGCATCACCTTGCTGGCCGTTGTAGGTGGAAACGAAGTGACCAATCCGTTTATCGTAACGGAGGTTTACACAAAGGAGAACCTGCCTGCCGGACAGGCAGGCGGGAAGTGGAAAATGGGATCCTTGTCGTTTACCAGAACAATGGGGCCGGGAAATGATCAGCCCAGAAGGTAATTCGATATACAAAATGTACAACCTGTGCCCTTGAATCTACTAACGATAATATTTGCGCTCACTACTGTTTGCTGTTCCTCACAGAACAGTACGGAACCAACGCGCGATGTTGCCGATCGTTCGGAGAGAATTCTTATTGTCTATCTATCCCGTACTAACAATACGAAAGCAATTGCTAAAATCATTCATGAGAAGGTGGGTGGAGATCTTGTTGCGCTGGAGTTGGTAAACCCATACCCGGAAGATTACAAAACAGTAGTGGCGCAGGTGGCTAAAGAAAATGAAACCGGATTTCTACCACCGTTAAGAACAAAGATTAATAACATGCAAACCTATGAAGTTGTATTTGTCGGATTTCCAACATGGGGCATGCAGTTGCCCCCGCCTGTGAAAAGTNTTTTGAATCAATACAACCTCAGTGGAAAAACGGTCATCCCATTTAACACGAATGGAGGCTATGGAGTTGGCAATTCCTTCAGCATAGTANAANAGTTATGCCCGGATAGCGAAGTGGTTGAAGGCTTCTCTACGAAAGGTGGCGTGGAGCGTGATGGTATTCTTTTCGTGATGGAAGGTGAAAAAGAAAAGGAGGCGCGGCTGGGGATTGAACAGTGGCTGCGGAAGATCAAGATGATTAAATAGAAGCATTTAACGATGAAGAAAATTACAACGTACCTGGCTATTTTGTTCGTGCTCGTATATCAAACGGCACAAGCACAGGAACAACCGGGAGCAAAAACTCTTTCAGAGAAACAGAAAGGCATTGTGCAGATGGCTGCCCTTGCTGCGAAAGGTGATCTGGAAAAACTGAAGGTTGCCATTCATAAAGGTTTGGATGGCGGACTGACCGTGAACGAATGCAAGGAAGTTTTTCTTCATGCCTATGCCTATTGCGGGTTTCCAAGAAGTATCCAGGGGCTTAACACGTTAATGGCTGCCCTTGATGAAAGAAAGGTCAAAGGGATAATTGACAAGGAGNGGAGAGAAGCTACTCCAGTTCATGATACAAATAAGTATGAGACCGGATGGAAAAACCTGGCAAAACTCCGGGGACAATCCACAGATGGACCAATTCAGAAACCGACCTCAGGTTATGGAGCGTTTAGTCCGGAGATGGACCGGTTTCTCAAAGAACATTTGTTTGCCGATCTTNTTTCACGGGATGTACTGACTTTCGCGGAGCGAGAGCNNCTGACCACCCTATCGGTATTGGTCGTGCTGGGTAAAGGGGTTGAACCGATGCTTGGCTCACATCTTGGTTTAACGCTGAGGCAAGGCATTACANAAAGTCAAATCGAAGAGGTGTTTACACTGATTGAAAAATTAATTAGCAAGGCAGATGCTGATGCCGCAAGGAAAGTGTTTTCAGAAATATCGTCTCGAAATTGAGACACACAACTTGATAAATAAAACTATCCAACAGATAAACAATTAATGTATGAAAAAGTTACTCATCGGAATTATCACCATGTTATGCATCACCTCCCTGCACGCTCAGCAAAACTCTGCGCCAGCAGTACAAACAAAATCCGGAATTGTAAGGGGAGGTCTTGAAGGAGAGGTATCCTACTTCAAAGGCATTCCTTATGCGGCACCTCCCGTTGGTGAATTCCGTTGGCGGCCACCCCAACCGGTAACGCCATGGAAAGATGTGCGCGATGCATCCCAGGATTGCGCGGATTGTCCGCAGCGTGCGTGGCCGGGTTCTACCACCAAACAATCGGAAGATTGTCTTTTTCTAAATGTATGGACACCTGCTTCCGCAATCGGAAAGTCAAAATTGCCGGTTATGTTCTGGATTCATGGCGGTGGTTTTACAGGAGGAAGTGGCTCGGGTCCCGGATCATCCGGCACGGCATTCGCCAAACAAGGAGTTATTCTTGTAACAATAAATTATAGACTCGGGCGACTTGGTCATTTTGCATTCCCTGCGTTGAGCAAAGAACACACGGAAGAATATAAAGGCAGTTATGCGTTCATGGATCAGATTGCAGCACTCAAGTGGGTGAAAGAAAACATTGCAGCCTTTGGTGGCGATCCGGATAATGTAACAATTTTTGGTTTCTCTGCTGGTGGAGTCGCGGTGCACTCCCTTTTGACAATACCANGCGCAAAAGGTCTTTTCCATAAAGCGATTGGCCACTCAAGCGGTGGTCGTGACGGTGTGCTTACCGGAAGGCCCATCAATAAGGAAAACGCTGATCCCTTGTATCCTGTCTCCGCGGAAACGATTGGTGTAAACTTTGCGAAGAGATATAAAATCACAGGCACAGATGCCGATGCACTTGCAAAGCTTCGGGCGCTTACCGCAGATGAAATTGTAGATGGAGGACAGGAGAACGACAGCACCGGTGCCCGAACGTATTCGGGTCCTATTCTCGATGGAAAGTTTGTGGTAGAAACATCGGAGCGCGCATACAAGGCCGGAAGGCAGGCACAGGTACCACTCATGATCGGAAACTCCAGCGCAGAAATTGGCGGACCCTTCGTGAGCAATGCTACTTCCAAAGAAGCCCTATTCACTCTTTTCGGTGACCTTCAGGCGGAAGCGAAAGCGGCTTACGATCCGGATGGCAACAAAGAATTTGCAGAAGTACAAACCCTGTTCAATACCGATTGGGTGTGGGCGGAGCCTGCACGAATGACGGCACGAGTCTTCGTTGCGAAACGCCAGCCTGCTTACCTGTTCCAATTCGGTTATGTTCCGGTTGCGGCCAGGGAACGTTCACGCTATGGTGCCGGGCACGGATCGGATATTGCGTTTGTCTTTAACACACTCCATGCACGTTGGGGTGCACCGGGTGAGCCAACTCCGGAAGAAAAAGAACTGGCAAGAATCATGAATACGTACTGGACCAATTTTGCCAAGACCGGAAATCCAAATGGCAAGGGAGTACCGAACTGGTCACTCTACAATACACAGAAAGAAGAAATTCTCAATGTAGATTTGGATGGTAAAGTAGCCAGTAAACCCGATTCGCGTAAAGCAAGACTGAATGTGATTGAGAAAGCGTTTAAGAAGAAGCGGGAGGATATACAATCGCGAGGTATTTAGTATCTTGAAATTAGTTTGACGGATTGCTTAAACGAATCTCCATGCATAAATTCAGAATGGTCCTTTCCTTGTTCTTTCTGTTCGTTATTCTTTCACACGGATTGGCGCAAACCAATCCAGTCATTGACATATTCCCGAAAGGCACTATCCTGCACGGCAACATACCTTATAACAATGATCAACTGCCAAAGCATCTGCTCGACATTTACCTGCCGGAAAATGCAAAAGGAAAGATTCCCCTGGTTGTTTTTGTTCATGGCGGGGGATGGTTGGTAAATGACAAGTATGCCGACATCGGCTACATGAAGAAAACCGTGGCAGAAATTGTCAGCAGTGGATATGCCCTGGCATCGATCGACTACCGGTTTGCCACGCAAGCTGTCTTTCCGGCCCAGATTCAGGATTGCAATCGTGCGGTTTCATTCCTTATTGACCATGCCGATCAATATGGTTTTGATAAAAACCGGATCGCAGTAATAGGCTTTTCGGCTGGCGGGCACCTGGCTTCGCTTATGGGATTGTCAAAGAACAATAACATTGAATCCTTCTTCATGCCCGGAACAAACAAGTCATTCACATTCAAAGCGGTGGTGGACTTCTACGGTCCTGCTGAATTGATATTGTTCCCCGGAAACGATGATCCAAAATCACCGGAAAGCCTTCTGATCGGGGCGGCTCCATTAGCTCGTCCCGACTTAGCGAAAGCGGCAAGTCCTGTAACCTATGTTGATAAAGACGATCCTCCCTTCCTGATCATTCATGGAGAGAAGGACGACCTCGTATCTCCAAAACAATCGCAGCTATTGAGTGCATGGCTGTCGGTAGCAGGCATTCAAAACGAACTTATCATGGTAAAAGATGCGCCTCATTTCGGAGAGATGTTCGATACGGATGAGATCAGAAGCAGGGTAATCGGGTTTCTTAAAAGGAATTGAAATAGAAACAGGTGTTCCTTTATGAACACATTGCCATTAACCCCAATTGCAGTATGTGTTTTGGAAGTAATAAAAATATTGGACCTTTGTTTATGAGGGGCACAGCAAGTTTCTGGTGTTCGGTAAGAAGTAACCGGATGATGTAATCGAAAGTAGGGATGAGCGATAAAAAGTCAGATATTTTTGAACGACTGCGGAACGGTGAAACCATTCCAGCCGGTGATCCGCAGGCATACAAAATGCGGGAAGCTTCGTATGCCACAAAGAAATTACTCCTACTGATGAACAATTCGTCTGATCCAGCGGAAGTTAGAAAACTGCTTGGGCAGATTACCAATGCAGTCATTGATGAAAGTACTGCCGTGTTTACCNCCTTGTACATCAACTATGGCAGACACACCAAAATCGGGAAGAACGTCTTCATTAACTTCGATTGCGTCTTCCTCGATTTGGGTGGTATCACGATTGAAGACGATGTATTGATTGCACCCAAAGTAAGTTTGCTTTCAGAAGGGCATCCGGTATCGCCCGAGCGCAGGCATTCATTAATGGTTGGGCATATTCACATCAAAAGGAATGCGTGGATTGGTGCCAATTCTACCATCCTGCCGNGGGTAACCGTTGGTGAGAACGCAATTGTTGCGGCTGGTGCTGTTGTTTCTAAGGACGTTCCAGATAATACTATTGTAGGTGGTATTCCTGCAAGGATTATTAAAAGTAAGACGTGAAACAGACCTTGATCACTTTTCTCGCTAAAGATAATTGGAATACGTGCGGTTCCCACTGAGCTCAAAACGAAAAAACCGATGAAAGAAGCTCTGCCTTTCCTTTTTATGTTGTTAACAACTATGAGCCTGCCAATGTATAATAGCCATCACGAGAATATTTTGCAAATTGACACTATAAAGACGATGAAGATAAAAATAACCGCGGCTGGTAAAATTCACACCGCTACAATGATGGATAATGTAACCACAGAGGCATTTATGAAGATGTTGCCTTTATCCATGAAAATGTTTGAGTTAAACCATAACGAAAAATACTGCAAACTGCCGCAACAGTTGCCAGGCAAAGCCGTCAGACCGGGTACAATACACGCTGGCGATTTAATGATTTGGGATGGCGATTATAAAAGCCTTGTACTGTTTTATAAAACCTTCAGCAGCCAATACAGCTATGTGAAATTAGGTACGGTAGATAATCCTGATGCGCTTGCAGGCGCTTTAGGTTCAGGTGATGTTGAAGTAAAATTTGAGAAACTAAATTAGGGACGTGCTCAAAAGGAATGGCAATGATGGAAAGTATGTAAATTCCGCTGGTCAGTTCAGAGATCGTAGTAAATTTTAAGAAGATCAGTCCGCTTGTTTGTTTTCAGATTGATGTATTCAAATCGTTTATACGAACAGAACGATCGTATCTCTCTTTCTCCAGGCATACCTGTAAAATTGGTAGGTGAATCTGTAATCTGTATAAGTTTAGAGGCTTGGGTTGGGAGCATTTTTGCAGGGAACAAGTCTATTTTGAAATTCATCTTTTTTTCAATGTACCGGTTTGTTTTTTTGCTAAATTCCATCTTTAATTAAAACTCATTACTTATGGCAGCCTTCAGTCTTAATGTAAACGGTAAAAAGCATGCGGTAAATGTTGATCCGGAAACGCCTGTTTTGTGGGTACTTCGTGATCATCTTGATCTGGTGGGAACCAAGTATGGTTGTGGTATAGCGCAATGTGGCGCCTGTACTATTCATTTGGATGGCCGTGCCATGCGGTCGTGTGTACTTCCGGTTTCGTCTGTGGGCGAGCAGAAAATAACAACCATCGAGNGGTTATCTGAAAATGGCGACCACCCGGTGCAGAAAGCGTGGCTGGAACATGATGTGCCGCAATGTGGCTATTGCCAGGCGGGGCAGATTATGAATGCCGCTGCCTTCCTCGAAGAAAATCCTGATCCAACCGATGAGCAGATTGAAGATGCCATGAATGGAAATATTTGCCGGTGTGGTACCTATTTACGAATTAAAGCAGCTATTAAGACTGCCGCTCAAATCAATTCCTGAAACAAACCATCTGAATCATGACTCTTGTANAAAATACCATGGATCGCAGATCATTTCTGAAAGTATCCGCATTGGCAGGCGGTGGCATGATGCTGAGCTTTAGCTGGCTGGCCGGGTGCAAACCTACTGCCGAAGAATTATTGGCGCTTCCAAAAGAATGGTTTGAGCTAAACAGTTATATCAAGATTGGTGAGAATGGTGTGGTTACGCTAATGTCACCAAATCCGGAGTTTGGTTCGAATGTAAAAACATCCATGCCCATGATGCTGGCCGATGAGTTGGATGTGGATTGGAAAAATGTAATCGTACAACAGGCTGATNTTTTTCCTGAGCGTTTCAACCGGCAGTTTACCGGTGGAAGTCAGGGCATTCGCCAGGGCTGGAAGCCATTACGCACAGCCGGGGCAACGGCCCGGCAAATGCTGAAAAATGCGGCAGCCCAAACCTGGAATGTTCCGGCCAATGAAATCACCACAGAAGCAGGTGTGTTGTTTCATAAAGCAAGTGGCAAGCAGGCCGGCTATGGAGAGATGGCTTCCATCGCAGCCAAATTAGAAGTACCAAAAGATGTTCCGCTAAAAGAAATCAAAGATTTCAAAGTAATAGGCAACTCTAAAAAGAATGTAGAAGGTGCCAACATTGTAACGGGCAAGCCCCTGTTTACAATGGATTATAAGCAGGAAGGAATGTTGATTGCCATGATTGTGCATCCGCCTGCATTTGGATTAAAAGTTAAATCGGTTAATGATGCTGTTGCGCGTGCGATGCCCGGTATAAAAGATGTATTTGTAATTCAGACATTGGCCGATGATTACGAACGCAATAATTTTGATACAACAACCTTTACTGAGTTGGTTGTAGTAGCTGGAACATCAACATGGGAAGTGTTAAATGCGAAGAAGGCTTTACAAGTTGAATGGGAAAAAATTGCGGATAAGAACGTGGTGGTGGCCGGATGGGGAGGCAAACAAACCGTAACCATTCCAGCCGGGCTTGAGAGCACATTAACACATAATGCCATGATGGCTGAGTTGAGCAAGAAGCCGGCTAATGTGTTGCGTAGAGATGGCAACCCGGAAGCAGCCTTTAAGAAAGCAGCGAAAGTGCTGGAGCGCACGTATTCGGCACCGTTCCTCGCACACAATTGTATGGAGCCGGTAAATTGTTTTGCCTACGTTACATCAGATAAAGCTGAAATCCGTGGCCCGATTCAAGCGCCAGAGTTTATAACCCAAACCTTGTCGGCCCGGTTAGGAATGCCGCGCGAANAAATCAGCATCAAACTGGAGCGCATGGGTGGCGGATTCGGTCAGCGCGCATACGGTCATCATCTGGTGGAAGCAGCAGTAATTTCACAAAAATTAAATGCCCCGGTAAAAATGATGTACACCCGCGAGGATGATATGACCTATGGCATTTACAGGCCCACTTATACTGCTACCTACCGGGCTGCACTAGATGAAAACAATAACCTGATTGCATTTCACGTAAAAGGTGGAGGCGTTCCTGAACATGCCGTGCATGCCAACCGCTTTCCGGCAGGCGCTGTGGATAATTATTTAGCAGAAGGCTGGCAAATAAATTCCAATATTACGATTGGTGCTTTCCGGGCACCACGCTCAAATTTTATTGCAGGTGCCGAGCAATCCTTTNTAGATGAGTTGGCGGAATTAGCAGGCAAAGACCCGATTGATTTTCGGTTAGAGTTATTGCAACGAGCANAAGATAAACCGGTTGGAGAAAATAATGATTACGATGCTGACCGCTATGCCGGGNTGTTGAAATTAGTACGGGAGAAATCCAACTGGAGCACACAGGCCGGCCATCGGGGAGTGGCTGCCTACTTCTGTCACAATACCTACGTAGCCGAGGTGGTTGACCTGGAGATGAAGAACAACCAGCCCATCATTCAAAAGGTTGTGGCTGCTGTAGATTGTGGAATTGTGATTAATCCCGATGCAGCAGTTAACATGGGTGAAGGTGGAATAGTGGACGGTATTGGCAATGCGCTGTTTGGCGAACTTACTTTTGCGGATGGTGTACCTGAANAAAATAATTTTCACCAATACCGGATGATCCGACAGAAGGAAGCACCGAAAGCAATTGAAGTACACTTTGTAAAAAACGAACATGACCCTACCGGATTAGGTGAACCGCTCTTTCCACCGGTATTTGCTGCGGTGGCCAATGCCTTGTATAAAGCCAAAGGCAAACGCTATTACCAACAACCGTTTTTGAAAGAAGATATTTCCTTGGGTTAACCTTTAAAAATCCAGCAACAGTTTTTATTAATTGGAATCTGTATTGGAATAATGTGTTCATTAAATTTATAAACCATTACCCTGAGATTCTATGAAAATCAAATTACTGTTGTTTATTTTTGTTTTTGTTCCTTGAATTCTGGTTATACCCAATCTAAGGACAGCACGTTTTTCTTTCGGGCGGATTTGAGTGTAACCAATAATGGGTTCTCTATTATTCCGGCATTTACATTGGGCGATCCGGCAGCTTTCCTGGATATGAAAATGGGCAACAAGCGGTTTAGCTTTGAACCGCAGTTTCGTTATGCCCTGGAGGGCCGCCCCTGGTCGTTTGTTTTTATCTATCGCTACAAAGCAATCGTAAAGCCTAAATTTAATTTATCGTTTGGCGGCCACCTGCCCGGTTTAAATTATATAACCCGTACGGTAGATATAAACGGAATTCAGGAGCCACTTTCTATTGCAAGGCGTTTTCTGGCACTCGAAATTATCCCTACGTATAAGTTTACCAATCAAATCAGCCTGGGTATATATTATTTGCGTGGCTATGGTTTCCAGAAGCATGGCCCTCAGTTATCTAATTTTTGTNCCCTGCAGGGTAGCTTTACTAAAATTAAACTGGCCGGTAAATCGTATTTCAGTTTTAATCCGCAAGTTTATTATCTCAAGGTGGATGCGTTCGATGGTTTTTATGTGAATGCAACTACTACGTTGGGAATACATAATTTCCCAATAACTATTTCAGGAATAGTTAACAAAGCCATTGAGTCGGAGATAGCCGCAAAGGAGTTTGACTGGAATATTAGTTTAATCTATACGCTGGATAAACAATTTGTGATGAAGTGAGATGAGGAATGTACGGCAATCGCTCCTTCACTAAAAGCAATACGATCAACCCTAACCAGTTTGAGCGAATACCTGAAATTAGCTCATGGTGTTTTAGTAAAATTCCTTACTATTTCCGGTTACTTATTTTGCTATGGCTTATATTTACGTTTTAAGAATTTTTTACTATGCGCCTGAATAGCCTGTTAGCTNNGTATTTGTAATATTTCTTTCCATTCAATTTGCGCAAGCTCAGTTATGGACTGAAAACTTTGATTCTTATGCCGATGGCGTAACATCGGGAACTGCTACTGGATCTATTGGTGGAAACTGGAGTTCAACCGTGCCGGGCGGAACATTCTCCAAGCAGTCAACGTTGGGAGAAAGGTTCTATTCGTATCAAACAACAGGTGAAGGCGTATGGACCACAGACCCGATAGATATTTCTGGAACTGGACGTGCCGTTGTTGATATGAATGTTTTTGGGGTGTTGGTAGGTTCGGGTGACTACATCCGTTGTTATTATCGGGTGGATGGCGGGCCGGAGACACTTTTCTTTGAACAAGATGGTGGGGTACTTAACTTTTCTCTTGCAGGCTCGGCTATTATTACCGGTAGTTCGATGCAATTGGTGGTACGCTCTGCGGTGAATGGGATTTTGACCTCTTTCTCTTTTGATGATATTGTAATCACCGCTATCCGGACACTCTACTCCAGAAAAAATGGTAACTGGAATGATATAACTACTGGCAATGGAACCTGGTCTGCAAATTCGCTGGGAGGCACCTCCTGTGATTGCTTACCCCTTACCACCGATTACCTGATTATTGGAAACTCAAACACGGTAAACATTAATGTAGCCGCAACGGCCGGTGGTATTGAAGTCAGGAATACGGGAAGTCTGCGATGGACCGCATCCTCCATTGACCTGAACATTGATCGGNGGATTTTGCAGGTAGATGCGGGTGGTTCAATAAACCGAAATGGCCAAACCGGGGTTCAGTTAGATTTTGATCGCGGCATTATTACTTCGTTTATTGTTAACGGCTCGGTTACAACCGAGGATATTGAACTTCCGGTTGCCAACATTACCCTGAACATTTCCGGCTCAGGTTCGATTATCACAACCGGTGACTTCAGGTTGCTTGAAGATGAAATTACTGTTAACAATAACCTGACAGGAACATTTACCATAGGCGATGATCTCATTTATGATCAGCCGAGTTCAGGTTTTTTGNACGACCTACTTCAAGACAATGCCCGTTTTATCAACAACCAGACATTAACAATTACTTCTGACATTCTGGTGNGGAGTGATACGGATGATGATAACGGCTTTACAAATACTGCCGGGGCGGTATTGAATGTTGTTAATCTCAATTTTGCTAATGGAGACTTTGATTTTTTTAATTCTGGTACGGTAAATCAATCCGGTAATTTTTCTGGAATTTCAACAGGCGATACAAACGTGGATAACCTGGCCGGTGGGGTGTGGAACTGGTCCTTAACACCAAATACCACATTTGATACAGACATTGCTACGGTAATGAACCTTACGGCTGTATCCAATACCTTTAATTATTCAGGTGCAGGAGCGCAGCGAATAATTCCTACCTCATACCATAATATTACATTATCAAATTCAGGAGCAAAAGATGCAAACAATGCAAGCTTCGCGGTAGGTGGTAACTGGCTTGTATCCGGCACAGCTTCTTTTGTTGAAGGCACCGGCACAGTTACATTAAATGGTTCAGTTGCACAAACTATTACCAACCCGGCTGGCGAAATATTTAATAACCTCACCATCAATAATACGTTTGCCACGTCTCCACAAATCACTTTTCCCAACTCCATCACTGTTGCAAACGTGCTTACCATGACAGCAGGAAATATCAATTTAAGTGGTAATACCCTTAATCTTACCAGTTCAGCAGCCGGAGCCCTCTCGAAATCTCTGAGTTCAGCAAGTGGTTGGGCGTATGGGGGCAACTTCCGCAGGACGTTTCCCATTACAGCTATTACTATTGGTGATGTGGCGGGCTATTACCCACTGGGCTCGGCAACCGATTATAGACCTTTGTTTATTGGTAAGTCCAGTGTTGCAAGCAGCAATGGATCCATTACAGTTTCGCACACAAATGGTACTACAACCAGTGACGTTAATATTAACGATGGCGGTACCTTTATTCTACGCAGGCATAACTCTTTCTGGACCACTACTACATCGGGAATGTCGGCAGGTAGCTGGAGTTTGCGAATAGGAGGAACTAACTTTGGAGTAATTGCCAACAGTGCTCATTTGCGTGTTGCCACTTCATCGGGTGTGGTGGGTACGCATGGAGCTGGTTCAGGAGGTCCAACCGAATGGTACGCAAACCGGACTGCACTAACGGTAGCCAACCTGGCAAACAATTTTCATATTTCATCTACCGATAATGTAAACTCGCCACTTCCTGTACAATTAATTTCATTCAAGGCTATTCCGGAAAATAATATCGTGAGGTTAAATTGGATAACCGCCTCTGAGTTGAACAACGACTTTTTCACCATTCAAAAATCAAGAGATGGTGAATTGTTTGATGAAGTAACCNGGGTTACTGGTAAAGGAACTACGAATGCGCAATCGAATTACGTATCGTACGATGAAGAACCCTGGGTGGGAAAATCATATTACCGGTTAAAACAAACTGATTACGATGGAAGGTATTCCTATAGTAACCTGGTGCTGGTTGAATTGGAAGAAGCAGGCGGCCTTCGGGTTTTCCCCAATCCTACAATCGACAAAACCTTCAGGATTGTGGTATCTGGCTTAAAGCCAAATCAACAAGTAATTGTAAATCTTACCGATAGCCGTGGTACTCCGGTGGAAGCCTATTCAGGCGTGGCCAACGAAGGTGGAAAATTGGAGGTTCCGATTGATATGAAAGAAAAGCCAGCCGGAATGTATTTGGTTCGGGTAGCAGGAAGCGTGTTGTTGAGTACAAAAGTAATTGTAAATTAATCCTTGCGGTTAACTAAGGCTGTATTAAGCCATGAGATTATCCACCGCTCACCGGAGGAATAAGGGCTACCTCATCTTTTTCGGTTAGCACGAGTTCGTCAGCAGCATACTCCAGGTTAATGGCAATAAAAAGTGAGTTGAGCTTTTTCAGATCGGGATACGTAGTGAAAAGCTGGTGACGCAGATCACCTACGGAATTACCATTTAACATCAGGTGTACCTCTCGGCCACCCAGAATATCGCGCGAAATGCCGAACGCCTTAATTTTAAGATTCATTTAACAAATATACATGACTGAACAATTCTCAATCTTCAATTTGCCTTTTAACTTACAGATAATTTGTACAGCATGATTACGCCTCAACTTTACGATAACCACGGCCGGCCAATCAACTACCTGCGGTTGGCCGTTACCGATCGGTGTAACCTGCGGTGTTTTTATTGCATGCCCGAAGAGGGCATACATTACCTGCCTAAANAGGAGTTGCTCTCCTTTGAGGAAATCGAACGGTTGATCCGAATTATGACTTCACTGGGTATTTCCAAAATCCGGTTAACCGGAGGTGAACCGTTTGTACGCACCGATTTGATGCAGTTGATTCGGAAAATTGCAGCTACCGAAGGTGTTAAAAGTTTACACCTTACTACAAATGGAATTTTAACAGGGCCACACATAGAAGAATTGAAACAGGTAGGAATTGCATCCATCAATTTAAGCCTTGATACATTAGATCGCGGGCGATTTAAAAATATTACCCGCAGAGACGAATTTGATAACACCTGGCGAACGCTGCAACAACTCATAGCCAGCCAAATTCCCATAAAGATTAATGCCGTGGTGATGGAGGGAAAAAACACAGAAGATATAATTCCAATGGTGGAATTAACCCGGCATCAAGCCATTTCGGTTCGATTCATAGAGGAAATGCCCTTTAATGGCGAAGGCAATCACTACTCAAGGCTTTCATGGACGTATAAAAAGATTCTGGAATACATTCAGGGTGCTTATCCGGGTCTTGAANAAATGAAAGACCAGCCACATGCCACTGCTTATACATACAAAGTACCAGGGTATGCAGGAGATGTGGGTGTAATAGCCGCCTTCAGCCGTACATTTTGTGGTACCTGCAACCGCATTCGGGTTACGGCACAGGGTATTTTAAAAACTTGTTTGTACGATGAGGGAGTATTGAACATCAAAGAACTGATGCGAACCGGCCTGGCAGACGAGGCAATAAAGTCTAAACTGATTCAGGCCTTTGCCACAAGGCCGCACGATGGCTTTGAAGCCGAGTTGCAACGAAAAAATAAATCAGTTCATGAATCCATGTCCACCATTGGGGTTAAGCGTAATTTGGTTGTTAACCAATTAACGTTAATCTTGAAACTCAACTGGGTTGGGAAGACAAAAGGCGAGGGTGCAAAAGCAGGTGAGAGGGAGCATCTTTTGTCTTGACTTTTTTGGGTATTTTTGTGTCAAGTCAAAAGTACCCATTGCGATAAGAAACAATTATTGGATGTAACTTCACTTTAAATTTATAACCATGAAATATTTATTCTTCTTACTATTCATCAATATTTCTGTATTCGCACAGAAAAATGAACCAACAAAATCGTTTCAGATCACTGGCGAGGTAAAATCAGAAAGGAAAATTTCCATCGCGGATTTTGCAGGCTATCGCGAATCTGCTTTGGGAGATGTTACAATCACCAACCACCTGGGTGAAGTTAAAAGTACGCAGAAAAACCTAAAAGGTATTTTGCTGCGCGATATACTGGAGAAGGTAGAGTTCAAAACTCCTGGCCCTAAAGAGTTAAGTACATTTTATGTGGTGTGTAAGGCTACTGATGGTTACACCATTGTTTATTCCTGGAACGAAATTTTTAACAACCCGTCCGGTGAAGCCATTTACCTGATTACTTCTAAAAATGGAGTGGCAGCCGGCAACCTCGAAGAAAGCATTTTGATGATCTCTCCCCGCGATTATAAAACCGGAAGACGATACCTGAAAGGCCTGGCTGAAGTGCAAATTAAGCGTGCATTATAGACATGGAGTCTTACATTCTGATTTCTTCTTTCTTTCTCATCGCCTTAATTTATTCATCGGTAGGATTTGGGGGTGGCTCCAGCTACCTGGCAGTAATGGCACAGCCCTTTNTTGGTCTGCTTCCGGAAACCATCCGGCCGGTGGCGTTGCTGTGTAACCTGGTGGTGGTAACTGGCGGAGTAATCATTTTTTACAAGGAAAGCCGCTTAAGCTGGCGGGATACCTGGCCCTTTCTGCTATCCAGCGTACCGCTTGCAATGGTGGGCGGTTTCTGGAAGTTAAAAGCAGACACGTTCTTTATACTATTAGGGTTCACCCTTTTACTGGCTTCGGTTTTTCTATGGATCAAACCCAAACCTACAGCANAAAAGGAGTTCAGCATTCCAACACAATTGGCATTGGGCGGGGGCATTGGCTTGCTCTCCGGATTGGTAAGTATTGGCGGGNGAATTTTTCTTTCACCGATTTTGCATCTTGTTAACTGGGCCGATGCCAAANAGATTTCTGCGTTAGCGAGTGTATTCATTTTAGCAAATTCACTGGGTGGGTTGGCAGGCCAGTTTGCATCAGGAACTTCTGTAGATTGGCGCTTAACCATTCCCCTTCTGGTGGCGGTCTTGCTGGGTGGGCAAATCGGTTCGCGCCTGGGCGCTAAGACATTCAACGCGCTGTACATCCGGAGAATTACCGCCCTTTTAATTTTATTTGCTTCCCTGAACATTTTAAGAGATCACTTATGAGATTATTCTTTTCGGCCGGGCTCTGCCTGGTATCCATGCTGTCTTTTTCGCAACAGCGCGTAAATCCCGTTATCAAAAGTTATGGCGGTATATTTGAAATCCCTTATGCGGTTGAAAAACCAGACCCCACACTCGATTATAAAATCGTAATTGAAATAGAACGCGGCAGCGAAAAACCAGATACGCTTAACTGGGCACTTAACAACGTAGCCCGGTTAATAAATCTTCATGTTGTGGGTGGCGTACCGAAAGAAAAATTACAGGTAATACTGGCCATTCACGGCAGTGCCGCTTATACGGTAATGAACAACGAGGAATATAAAGCGAAGTATGGTGTTCCCAATCCAAACCTGAAGCTATATCAGGAATTAGACCAGGCCGGAGTAAAAATGTTTGTGTGTGGTCAGTCGCTCATCGCCCGCAAGATTGATCGCCACAAGATGGTACCCGAAGTGAAAGTGGCTACTTCTATGCTTACAATATTAACAACCTATCAACTTAAGGGATACGCTATGCTTAAATTCTAACCGCCATTCCAAATTCCAAATGCCCAAATTAAGAAGTATGGTCATACACAATCACCCACGTATTGTTCTTCTTCTTAAAGATTAACGTAAACGGTCCTGTGGGTTGGTCGCTTTCACGGAACAACGTGTATTTGCCGGTAAGCAGGTAGGCATCAGGCCCCAGCGGCACTACTTGCCAGATGTCGAATTGCAATTGCCCCATTCGCTCGCGGGTGGCGTAATTNTTNTTGTAATTATCCAGTGTTTGTTGCCATCCATAACGGATGGACGACCCGATAAATTGTAACGAATCGGATTTCCAGTAGCCCTCCATAAACAATTCAAGATTGCCTTCGTTCCACGCCTGTTGTTGTTTCGTCAACACTTCGCGGATGGCCGCCTCGGCTTGTTCGGTAGGCTGATTGGAATTGGTGCAGGTAATCAGAAACAGAAGCAGGGAAAAGTATTTCATAACATTATTTTTTGTCTAAAGGAATAAATGTACCCTCACCAACTACGCCATTGGTAACTTTATAAAGCGTAACTCCCGAAGGCAACGTTTCATTTCCATGCGGAGTGCCACCCACTACGGCACCCGTTTGTTCAAACCGGATTTTTGTAGAGGTGCTTTCGTACCAGAAAACCTGCCGGGCATGGTGGTGTCCGGCCAGCGAAAGCGGATAGGGGTGCGTGGTAAGAACCTTAAGAACATCCGCTGCATTTGATACCACATGCCGGAATTCCAGCTTGCCGTTTTCGCGCTCTAACGTACGCGAAGGGCCCGTTTCAGTAAAGGGNGCAAAGCTCAAGCCACCGGAATAAAAAGGCATGTGACCAAATGTAATTACCGGGGTGGTGGCCGCCACCGAAGCCAAATCAGCCTTCAGCCATTTTAACTGGAGCGAGTCAACGCGCCCAAAGTACCAAAGGTCTTCGTAATCCACATTGTCTAATCCCACAAAATGAATTCCACCGTAATTGAAGGAGTAGTAGTTGGGTCCCAGGTAGTGGTGAAACATCTTCTTTCCATATAGTGGATGCGATTTGCTTACCAGCGACAAGTGCCTTTCAATACCAAAAATTTCATGATTGCCCGGCACACTCCAAACCGGCACCGTAAATTTTGCAAGCTCCTGCCTGAAGAGGGTAAAGTAGCTGCTGGCTTCCTGTTCGGAAACCCGCAATGCATCTTTCACCAGGTCGCCCGAGATTAAAACAAAATCAGGTTTGGCAGCCTCCACCACGGCACGTAGTTTTTCCATTCTATCCAGACTCTTTTCACTGATGTGCGTATCGGAAGCGTGGATGAAGGAGAAGGTAGTGGAAGTAGGTACTTTCTTCAGTGCAAAGTTGTTGGTGGTTGAAACTTTTTGCCACCAGGAATTTGCCGCATACCCATCAGGGGGCGTTACCAGTACAAATCCATAGCCTGCGGAAGCAAGTGCATAACGTCCCTGCGCATCGGTAATAACTACCTGTACCTGGTCGGACACCATCACACCTGCTATGCCTACCTCATCGCGGTCGCGCAAGCCGTTGGCATTCTTATCATGGTAAACCACACCCTGGATGGTGGTTTGCGCCTGAGAATCGACTGTGAAAAGAATAAAAAGGAGTATTGGAATGTATTTCATGAGAGGCGTTTTGTTGGTTGAAGATACAAATTCATTGCTTATGCCAACCGGTGTGGCCGTTTGATCATTCCTTCCTATTTTGCAACCCAAATTTATTTGAATGCGACCCATTAATTTCTCCCAACACATTTTGCCGCACCTGGTAGCGGTAGGCGTGTTTTTGATTGTAACCATTCTTNTTTTCAGACCGGTTTTCTTCGACAACAAATCCATTCAGCAAGGCGATATTCAGCAGTGGAGCGGTTCATCGAAAGAATTGCGCGACTACCGCGATAAAACCGGTGAAGAAGGTTTATGGGCGGGTACGATGTTTTCGGGTATGCCGGCTTACTTAGTTAATATTGAATGGAGCGATGGCGTGGTTGTTGGAATGAAAAACGTGCTTTCCTTTNTTCTGCCACACCCGGTGCGGCACATCTTTTTGGCCTTTATCTGTTATTACATTCTGTTGTTGTCGTTTCGCGTGCGCCCATGGCTGGCCATTGCCGGTGCCCTGGCTTTTGGGTTATCAACGTATGTAATCATTGGCTTATCGGCCGGGCATAATGCACGCATTGGTGCCATTGCCTATATGCCATTGGTGTTTGCAGGCATTCATCTTGTATTTTCTGGTAAACGCATCTTAGGCTTTGGTGTAACTGCGGCCGGCATGGCGCTTCACTTGCGTGAGAACCACCTGCAGATTACCTACTATTTAATGTTACTCGTGGCCGGTTACGGACTCATGCAATTGATATTGGCCATTCGCGCAAAGCAAATAAATGAGTTCTTTAAATCAATTATGCTTCTGGTTCCGGCTGTTGTTCTTGCAGCAGGAACATTCTTCGGGCAATTCTGGGCAATTAGTGAATACACCCGTTATTCAATCCGAGGTCCTTCCGAGATTGCCGCCCCTTCAACCGATGCATCCGGGTTATCTAAAGACTATGCGTTTGCTTACAAATATGGAATTTGGGAACCGATGACGCTGTTCTTACCAAATTTCTATGGCGGAAGCAGTCGTGAGTTTNTTGTTCAGGATCAAAACAGTGAGTCTTACAAAGCGCTGGTGCAGTCGGGCGATAATGAAACGGCCAATCAGTTGGCGAACTATACTTCTGCGTACTGGGGCCCGCAAGGTTTTACCATCGGGCCGTATTATGCCGGGGTGTTGGTTTGTTTTCTGTTTGTGTTGGGAATTGTGTTTGCCGATAAAAAGTATGTATGGTGGCTGGTGTCGTTGAGTGCGTTGAGCATTATGCTGAGTTGGGGCGATAGCTTTGCTTCTTTCAACTACTTTATGTTCGATTACTTTCCGNGGTACAACAAATTCCGTTCGGTAAACTTTGCCTTGGTAATTATTCTCTTTTCGATGCCCTTGCTGGGATTAATCGGGTTAGAGAAACTCTTAACCGAAGGCTGGAACAAACAAAATCAGAAANAATTTTTGTGGCCGGTTGCCATTACCATCGGGTTGTGTTTGTTGTTGATTTTAGGGNGTGGCATGGCCGATTTCATGAAAGCAGGAGAGGAGCAATTACCAGCCTGGTTTAAAATTGCTTTAAAGAAAGACCGGTTGTCGTTGCTCAGATCCGATGCGTGGCGATCGATTGGATTATTATTTGCGTTTTCGCTGGCGATTTTTGCCCTGCTTAAAAATTTTATAAAACCGGCAATTGTTTATGCGGTATTGATTGTTTTAATCTGGGCCGATCTGGCCCTGGTAAACAGCCGCTACTTTACAAAAGATAACTATGTGCGCAAGCGCGATAATGCTGTGCTTGCGGCAACCGCANGTGATGAAGTAATCCTGCAGGACAAAGCCTATTACCGGGTGTATAATTTACAAAATACCATGGCAGAGGCGCACACTTCGTATTTCCATCATTCATTGGGTGGGTATCATGGGGCCAAGCTAAGGCGGTACCAGGATTTGTACGATTCGGCTATTACCAAAAACACGCAGAAACTGATAGAGGATTTTCAATCCGGGAACCCACAGTTTGGGAAATATGGTGTGTTGAATATGCTGAACGCAAAGTACTTTGTCTATGGTACGGATCGTGAAAATGTAATTCTTAACCCGGCTGCCAATGGTCCGGCCTGGTTTGTAAGAGAAATGGTAGATGTCAGTTCGCCCGCAGAAGAACTTCGGCTTACAAGTCTTGTTAATACGAAAGAAGTAGCAGTATTAAATGTAAATCGAAAGATTGACTACGGGCAGTCCTCCATCGATACGTTGGCATCCATTGAATTGGTAGATCATTCACCTTCTTATATGAAGTACGAGTCGCGTGCGGGATTGAAAAGCATCGCGGTCTTTTCTGAAATCTATTACCCGAAAGGCTGGCATGCGTTTATTGATGGCAACGAAGTGCCTATCCTTCGCGCCAACTATGTGCTGCGTGCTTTGGAAGTTCCGGCCGGTAAACACACCATCGAGTTTAAGTTTGAACCCAAACCCTACACGATTGGAAACAAGGTAACGATGGCCTCAGGCTGGCTGTTGCTGATCGTGGTGTTGGGTTCACTGGGCTGGAGTCTTAAGAAGCCGCAGGAGCTACGCTGATGTAAGTTGCGTCATTCATCTTTTAAAACCTGTACCGGGTTGGTGGTTGCTGCTTTTAGCGAATGATACCCGGTAATCAGGAAGGCCAGGAGCATGGTTCCTAAGCCGACAACTCCAAAAGTCCATAGCGATGGCGTGATGCTATATGCAAAATCCTGAAGCCATTGCTGCATGAGCCAATAAGAGAAAGGTGCACCAATTATAAAGGCAATAACAATCAACCGNGTGTAGCCTTTGGAAATCAATGTAAGGATGTCCAATACGGTTGCCCCCGATACCTTGCGAATTCCGATTTCCTTAGTTCGTTGTTCCAGCGAATACACAATCATGCCCAACAAGCCTAACCCGGCAATCAGCATTGCCAGGCTGGCCATTACAGTTAAAATTGTTCCGAATTGCTGTTGGCTTTTAAATGTTTCTGCAAAAGCCTGGTCAACGAAGTAATAATCAAAAGGAACATCTCCGGCATGGGTATGCCAAAGAGATTTTAATTGAGTAAGGGTGGCGTTCCAGTTTGCCCGGCTTTGTGGTTCCATGCGCAAAGCAAGAAAATGACTTGGCTCGGGATAAATGTTTTTNGTGTTTACATGAAACACAGCCATGGGTTCGATGGGATTTTCCAATGACCAATAGTTGAAATCGGCCATCACACCGATTATCTCGAAGGTTGCATTTTCATAGGTAAGTTTTTTNCCGATCGACTCATTCGTCTCCCAACCAATTTTTCGCAAGGTGGCTTCATTTACCAATACCCGTTCATATTCACTGGGGCTGTCGGCTAAAAAATTTCTTCCAGCCACCAGTTTTATCTGCAGGGTAGGAATATACCGCTCATCGGCCTTAAGAAAATTGAGTGGAAAGCGTAGCTCGCTGTTTTCCTCCACTCCAAACGTGTCGCCACCCCAAATGCGTGGCGGCACCGAAGTACAGAGAGAAGCACTGCGAACGCCCGGTATGGAAAGGGCAGCCTCAGCAAGGCTTGTTCCATCGGTTGCCTCCAGGTGATTCATTACCAGCAGGTTTTCCCGATCAAAACCTAAATCTTTATCGGCCACAAATTGGAGTTGTTGAAACACGATGGAGGTACAAATAATTAGGATGATGGAGATGCTGAACTGAAAAACAACCAACCCATTCCGAAACGATTGTCCCGCCTGGCCGGTCTTCACTTTTCCTTTAATGGCTTCGGCTGGATGAAAACTGCTCAGAAAGATGGCCGGATAAATACCCGACACTAGTGCCATCAACAAAATGAGTCCTGTAAAACCCAGCATCAACTCCGGTGACTGCAATACGTTCAACTCCAATGACCTGTCGGTAATTAAATTAAAGAGAGGTAACAATATTTGGGTAACACCCAGTGCAAGCACCAAGGCTATCAGGCAAAANATCAAAGCTTCCAGAAAATAGCCAAGACCTAACTCACTTTTTCCAAGTCCCAGAATTTTCCGCACGCTGGCTTCTTTCAGTCTACGTGTAAATTGTGCTGTTGAAAGATTCATGAAATTAATGCACGACAGCAGAACAATGAAAACAGCTGCACCAATGAATGAGTAGATCACTGTCATATTGCCTGAATCGTTCAAGCGATTGATCACCATTTCGGTTGGCAGGTGTATATCGGTAAGAGGTTGCAGAAATAGTTCCCATTTNTTCCCTGACTTTTGATATTCTTCCCAAGTTGTATTAAAGGCCAGGCGCAGGGTTTCGCCAGTATGTTTTTCTGGAATTTTTGAAAGTTTTTCTTTAACGTTTTCTATGTTGGCCTGCGGACTCAATCGGACATAGGTTTCCAATTGCGTCCATACCCAACTCCAGTAGAATTTTTCAATGGGAAAACTCTTCATGGAGAGGAGCATGTCAAACTCGATGTATGAATTATCGGGTGTGTCTTCAACAACACCGGTAATCTCGTAGGTTTGCTGATTCTGATTCTGATTATTGGAGGTGCCCAGACGTACCAACTTGCCTACCGGATCCTGATCGCCAAAATATTTTTGAGCAGTAGACCGGGTTAGCACCAGCGTGTTTGCAAGTTTGAATTGCCCTGANGTGTTTCCCTTGATCAGCGGAAAGTTAAACATGGAAAAGAAGTTGGAGTCGGCAGCCAGTACCCGGTTTTCTTCAAATGAGATCACTTCATTCGATGGGCTCGTATAGGAAATGATAAAATTTCCGGGAGTATGGATGCTGGTCATTAACTCAACCTCAGGCAATTCTTCGTGAATCGAATAGGCAACTCCAGGTCCCGTGGATGCAAACTGACTGTTGTTATTTTCACCCCAGATAAAGGTCTGGTTAACGCGGTAAATGCGCTCGGCATCCCGATGGAAACGATCGTAACTGTATTCATGGCGAACAAACAGATAGATGAGTACCGTGCTTGAAATACTCACGGTTAAGCCCAACAGATTGATGAGCGAAAACAATTTTTGCCGCCTAAGATTGCGAACAAACAAAAGCATGTAATTTTTAAACATACAAGAAGGATTGGGTGAATTTAGTCAAACACTATACCAGTTAACAGGATTGATTAAATAATCCAAAATTCAATGGTGCATTGTTCGCTATTGCGCCCAACCTGTCCGGGTCCGGTCGATCCAATCTCTTACAATCCTGCTTTTGTGATGCCTGTTATTCATTATTTTTAGCGGCAAAAAGATTCCTGATGCTGCCTGAACACGTTGTGTCCGATCAATTTATTTCCCGTTTTCAAAAACACCCGCTTGTTATTCTCGCCNCGGGGCGTATCAACCTCATAGGCGAACACACCGATTATAACAACGGCTTTGTTATGCCGGCCGCTGTGGATAAGTACTTCGCCTTTGCTGTAAAACCAAATGGAACGGATCAGTTCAATATTNTTTCTGTCGATTATGATTCTTCAGCTTCCTTTCGTGTGGATGGGTTGGTGCCTGGCAATCAATGGGTAAATTACCTGATGGGCGTGGTAGATGGTTTCCGAACAAGGGGTGTACATTTAGCAGGTGTGGATTGTGTCTTTAGCGGCAACAATCCTGAAGGTGCCGGCATGTCTTCTTCGGCAGCTTTGTGCTGCGGCTTTGGGTTTGCACTCAACGAAATTTTCCAGGCTGGTTTATCGCGGTTAGACCTGGCCCATGTGGCGCAGCGTGCCGAGCATTTATTTGCAGGTGTTAAGTGCGGAATCATGGATCAATACGCAAGCCTGTTTGGCGAGCAAGACAGCGCGCTGTTACTGGATTGCCGCAACCTTAGCCATGAATACCTGCGGATTGATTTCGGAGCATACCGGATTTTACTCATCGATACAAAAGTGAAGCATGCGTTGGGTTCCACTGCCTACAACCAAAGACGCACCGCATGCGAAACCGGAGTTCTCGAGCTTCAAAAAGTGAACCCCAACGTGCAATCCTTACGGGATGTGTCCCTGGATGAACTTGAANAAATCCGGCATCAACTGCCAAATGATGTGTTTGTTAAATGTCGGTTTGTTGTTTCAGAAATTGCACGAACCCAACAGGCCGCCAAGGTCTTGAAGTCCGGCAACATGCAGGCGTTTGGTCAGTTAATGTATGAAACCCACTGGGGGCTGAGCCGGGACTATGAAGTAAGCTGTGAGGAATCGGACTTTTTGGTAAACCATGCCCATCAATTTTCGGAAGATGTTTTGGGTGCCCGCCAAATGGGTGGAGGTTTTGGCGGCTGTGTGATTCACCTGATTAAGGAGTCATCCATTGAAAAATATTCCAGCCAGGTACGGGCTGACTATGTTGCCGCCTTCAAAAAGGAGCCCGGCTTTTATTTGGTTAGCTTCACAAAAGGAGTTCATACCTTGTAGCTTGAAAGGCACATTGCCTGTCGGGTGTTAGGGTGGCCGCTTGCCATTCAAAAATATTAGCGGGTAGTTAAGCCACGGATGTTGCTACTTTCAAAAAGAACCGGACTTTTAATCAGAAAACTGATTGCCTTATTTAAGTGCTGACCGGAAAATACATTCACCACTAACCCCCCAGCTTTCTCTCCATGAAATCTTATGACTACATCGTATTTGTTATTTACTTCATTATTGTAGCCGGTTACGGGTACTGGATTTACCAGCGCAAGAAGAAAGCTACAGCCGATTCGAAAGATTTCTTCCTGGCCGAAGGTTCGCTTACCTGGTGGGCCATTGGTGCTTCATTGATAGCTTCCAATATTTCGGCCGAGCAAATGATTGGAATGTCGGGTAATGGTTTCAAAATGGGGTTGGCAATTTCGGCCTATGAATGGATGGCAGCGGCCACGTTAATTGTAGTGGCTGTATTTTTCTTACCGATTTACCTGAAGAATAAGATTTACACCATGCCCCAGTTTTTGAGGCAGCGCTATAACGGAACGGTGAGTATGATCATGGCCATCTTCTGGCTTTCGTTGTATATTGTTGTTAATCTTACGTCTATCCTGTTTTTGGGAGCACTGGCTGTAAGCACGGTTTCCGGCCTCAACTTTACCTTGTGTATGATTGGCCTTTCGGTGTTTGCCATTGTGATTACCATTGGCGGAATGAAAGTGATCGGATACACCGATGTGATTCAGGTGTTCTTTCTCGTGTTAGGAGGGTTGGCCACCACCTACCTTGCGTTAAACATGGTATCAGATAAGTTTGGTGGCGAAGGAGTAATGAATGGGTTGAATCTGTTGGTAACACAGGCAGGCGATCACTTCGATATGATCTTCGATCGTACCAACGAAAACTATATCAGCTTGCCCGGATTAACCGTTTTAATCGGGGCCATGTGGGTGGTTAATCTTAATTATTGGGGTTGCAATCAGTATATCACCCAGCGTGCATTAGGTGCCGATCTGAAAACAGCACGCTCGGGATTGCTGTTTGCCGCCTTCTTAAAAATGTTGATGCCCATCATTGTAGTGTTGCCGGGTATTGCGGCTTATGTACTTTGGAAAAACGGAGAGTTTCAAACCGAAATGTTGAAAGATGGTGAGTTGATGCAGGATAATGCCTATCCGGTATTGTTAAATCTGTTGCCTGCCGGGTTAAAAGGATTGTCGTTTGCGGCATTAACCGCGGCCGTGGTTGCTTCCTTGGCGGGAAAAGCAAATAGTATCTCCACAATATTTACCCTCGATATTTATAAAGAACACTTCAACAAAGAAGCTTCCGAAACCCGGTTGGTGTGGATGGGGCGTTTGGTGGTTATCGTGTCGATGGTGCTGGCCATTATCATTGCCCCGTTCCTCGGTATTGATAAGAAGGGCGGGTTTGAATTCATTCAGGAGTACACCGGTTTTGTGTCCGGTATTTTTGCCATGTTCATCTTTGGCTTTTTCTGGAAGCGCACCACTTCTGCAGCGGCCTTGTTTGCCATCATTGGTGGATTTATCACCAGTTATCTTCAAATTCTTACCGGATGGATGGATTTATCGTTCCTGCAATCCACCGGTTTTGCCGTTATCAATCCGGCCAGTGGTTTAATGGAAATTCCATTCCTCGATCGCATGGGTTTTGTATTCCTTATTTGTGTGATAGGGATGGTACTGATCAGTGTAATGGCACCGGCACACAAACTGCCAACCCGTCCGCTGGAGGTTGATTTCAAANATGTTCAAAACCTCGCCCGGATTTGCTATTGGTGCAATCATTGTGTTGATTATGCTGGCTGTGATCTATTATAAATTCTGGTAAAAAGTTTTTAAACATCAGAACGGATTCCGGCTTCAAGGGAATCCGTTCTTTTATTACCACTTCAGTACCAGAAGCACTAACTTTATTGCATGAACCGCATTGATCGACTTACGGCCATTCTCATACACCTGCAATCCAAGCGGGTGGTAAAGGCCGAAGAAATTGCCCACCGTTTTGGAATGAGTTTGCGCACCGTGTATCGCGATGTGAAGGCATTAATGGAAGCAGGCGTGCCTATCGGCTCTGAAGCTGGCAAAGGTTATTTTATTGTAGATGGATTTCACCTGCCTCCGGTTATGTTTACACAAGATGAAGCCAACTCTATGATGCTGGCCGGTAAGTTGGTTGAAAAGATGGCCGATAAATCAGTACGCGATGCATTTGGTTCGGCCCTCTACAAAATAAAATCGGTACTGAATGACGAGGACAAAGACAACCTGGAAACCCTCGATTCGAATATTCAGATTTCCTACCGCGGGCGCAGCGAACAAAACGATCAGTTCCCCAATCATTTCATGACCGAAATACAACGGGCGGTTGCCAAGAAGCAGGTGTTACGCCTGGACTATGTTAATAAAGGAGGCGAAGTCTCTCAGCGCCTGGTTGAGCCGGCCGGTATTTTCTATTATAGCCTGGCCTGGCACCTGATCGGCTGGTGCCGGTTGCGCAATGGCTACCGCGATTTTCGGTCAGACAGGATTAAAAACCTTTCTAACACAGGCGCAGTATTTAAGGAAAGAAACACAGTGTCGCTTAAAGAATACTTTAAAGCCATGTATGCGGCCAACGAAAACCTGACGGCTGCCGTAGTTATATTCGATAAAAAAGTTTTGCATGGCCATTCGTTAAGCTCTACAACCACACAAACCGACTTGGGCGATCGCATCCGGGCTGAGTTTGTTATGGATAACATCGATTTTATTGCCCGCTGGTTGTTGATGTATGGCAAAGGTGTAGAAATTGTATCGCCCGATTTTCTGCGCGACCGCGTGGCTGAGCTGGTGGAAGAATTGCAGGGCATTATACCCGGAAGGTTGGTGTTTGATCTTCCCAAGCTGTCAATCGGTTATCTGCTGACATACTCCTGTCACTACCTTTCAAAAAAACTGAATTTTTTTCTGATGACATAGGGCTGTCATGGGGACAGAGTTGATTAGCATAAAAATTAATCGCCATGCAAACTTCTGCACCAATTATTAAAACCATCAAACCCATCAGTTTTTTGTTTTATCGTACCGAAATAACAGTAGATAAACTGAATACGTTGTTTTGGGTGGCTCCTCAACTTTTCAGCGAAGCGGTACGCAATAAACTAACTATTACCGGACCAATACATTGGCACTACCTGGACTTTACCGATTTAACCAAGCCATTTACATTGGAAATTGCCTTGCCGGTAGGTGAGGTAATGGCTGATTATGATGGGCAATTTCATTTTAAACGTACTGAAGAATTCAGATGCCTGGCAGCCACGCATGAAGGCAATTGGCAGGAAATTCCATATAGTTATCAGAAACTGATGCAGGTTGCTGGCGAACAAAAACTCAAGCCAATGGGAATAAACCGCGAGCTATATGTAAATGTGGATTTCAATTTTCCGGAAGCTAATACCACCGAAATTCAATTGGGAATACAATGAGCCGCGCGGGTAACTATCTTATTGGCTGGATTTGTAATTGCACTAGTATCGTTGTACGTAATACTATTTGGTTATGCAAGTTTTGGTTNTTAAAACATCGGTGCAATCGCCCGAGAGTGTACGTAAGCTTACACCTGTCCTAAATACGTTGGCTGGTTTTAACCAATGGAATTTTGCTCTGGATGATGCCGACTGCATTCTGCGTATTACCGCGCCCACCGTAAATGCACAGGATGCAATTCAGTTACTTGCCGTAAATGGCTTTGTGTGCGAAGAATTAGAGTAAATTAAATAATCTGTGTATGAAAAAATTGTATCCAAAAAGACTAAAAAGCCAGCCCCTAAANAATCCTGGGCTGAGAAAATGGAGCAAGACCACTCAGTAGTTAAAAAACTGGACAAAGATTTTGCAGACATGAAGGCCGGCAGCCGGATGTATATATCTAACNCCAAAACCATTGAGGCCTACATTCGCAATATTCCAAAGGGAAAATCCATTGATTTAAAAACGATGCGCAATGATTTGGCAATCGCACATTATGCGGATGTTACGTGTCCCGTTACTACCGGAATCTTTCTGCGCATTGTAGCAGAGGCTGCAAATGAACAATTAACACAAGGAACATCCATACGAAAAATCACACCGTTTTGGCGCGTGATAAACCCAAAGATGCCTTTAGCTAAAAAGTTATCGTTTGGCACAAGCCTTATTCGCGAACAGCATAAGAAAGAAAAACTGGAATCTGCTTAACGAGCTTAGTAGGGTAGGCGGCTGGTAATCGTAACACGAAAATCCGTCATCTTAAATAAACTGCTATACACATAACCAACATGGTGTTTATGAACAACCTGTGTTTGTGTATTGATAAAATCGGCAGTTAAATCGCCCACACGATTTGCCGGAGCAGGCGTGTGGTGGTTAGGAGAGTCTGTGTTCATATACTTCACCATGCCTCCCTGTGTGTAGAATGCACTCAGGTTTAAACCCAACAAACCTTCGGGTAGTCGTTTAAAAATCCGGGTCAGATCATATTGTAATCCACCACCGGCTGCGTACACCAAGGTACCGTCTTTATAGAGCAAGGCAGTTTCAACGGGTTCGCAATGGTCCAAATCGTTGGGATCGTAAATATTCAGGTTGGTTCTAAGCCAGGCATAACCGCCTCTGAACCCAACATACGGGGTTATCTTCTTTCCGGATAGTAGATTGTACCGCACCGATGCCATCAGGTTGGTAAACGAGTTGATTACCCGCACATCCATGTCGGCTACCGTACCATCATCAAACGTATATTGCTGGCGCGATTGATCAAGTCCGTAAATGGTATAATTCAAATCCAGGCCCAACGACAGCCTTTTNTCAAGCGCCACACGTTGAACCCCNAGCGTAACACCATGCCCTTGCCTGATGTTTTGCTCCATTTTTCCTGAAGGCGATGCAAAGCTATATCCGGCCAAAAATTCCAGCCTGCTTTGGCTATAAACGGGAACTAATACCGTAGTTAACAGCAGAACAATCAGGGTTTTCATGCTAATTTTTAGCGGTTTAGTGAAGGTAACAATTTTTTTAGTTGGAGAATTAGTGCTTGCTTAATTTTGTGTATGACGTTGCCCGAAAAAGTAGATGCGGTTACCCGGGTTTTTGACGAACTGGATAGTGGCATAGCAACTTTTCAGACGCAGGTAAACCTGCATTGCAAGTTTGGTTGTGGTAAGTGTTGCTTCAAACCCGATATTGAAGCAAGCGTGTTGGAGTTCTTGCCATTTGCTTTGCACTTATACCAGCACAAACAGGCCGAACAGTGGCTTGAGCAACTTGCCAGTAAAAACGATTCACTTTGTTTAATTCTTAATCCTACACAGGCAGGGGTGGGATTATGCAGCGAATACAAACACCGCGGCCTGATATGCAGGTTGTTTGGCTACTCCGCCCGAACCAATAAATACGGGCAGAAAGAGTTGGTTACCTGCACGATAATAAAATCTGAACAGGCCTCCGCTTATGAGTCAGCTACCAGGCAAATTGATGCAGGGTTAGATGTTCCCGTTATGAATCAGGTGTACATGCAGCTGCATGCCATTGATTTTGAAATGGCTCAACGGTTTTATCCAATAAACCAGGCTATCCAACACGCCATCGAAACCGTGCTGCAGTACTATGCTTATCGCAATTAAAACTTGCTGATGGTTGCCTGGTTAATTATGCGAAGCACCGTTTGAGATACGTTAGGTGTTGGAAAAAGTTCCATCGACTCGGCTTGCGGTTGCGCACGCCACAGCCAGGTAGTAAACGCAATGATAAGCGCTACCAAAATACCGGCTACCAACAGAAGGTCTTTATGAGTGATTTTGAATTGCACAACCTGTTGGCTTCCAAAACCAGTGCCACGCGCCAGCAAGGCCGAATTTGTTGGTTTTGACGGGTTTTGGTCAGATTTTGTGTTCATATGCGTACAATCGCCTTGTGCTTATCCGGACAGGATGGTTACTGCGGCCCGGTGTTTGTTAATTAAACAAACAAAAATTCTTTTCTTTTTACATTTGTAGCGCGTTCCTATTCAGAATTACAGCCTTATGAAAAATATTTGTCGGTTTTGTTTATTGCGATGGTTAGCCCGTTGTGGGCCCAGGAGAAAACCGAGTCAATTGTGAAATGGATGACTTTTGAAGAAGCAGTTGAAAAGTCAAAAACCGAAAAGCGTAAAATTTTTATTGATGTTTATACCGATTGGTGCGGCTGGTGTAAGGTGATGGATCAGAAAACCTTTACTGACCCAAAAATTGCAGCCTTACTGAATGAGAAATTCTACCCGGTAAAATTTGATGCCGAGCAAACGGAAGACGTAGTGTTTCGGGGCACCACATTCAAGTTTGTGCCTTACGGGAACAAGGGCTCGCACCAGTTGGCAATGGCATTGCTGAACAACCAGATGAGTTACCCCAATTTTGTTTTTCTCGATGAAGAATTCCGGATCATTCCGGTAATACAAGGTTATCAGTCTTTACCTGGCTATCGCAAGCCGGAGGACTTTCACATTTTTGTAAGTTTTGTTAGTGGTGATTTTTATAAAACCAAACTGATGCAGGACTACCAAAAAGAATATAAATCGCCCTATACAGTGGCAACAACCTCTTCAGGAGGAAAATAAATTGCAGCGTAAGGGCAATAAAAAAGCCACGCGTTTGCATGGCTTTTTTGTTATAGGAAGGTTTAGGTATTAATCGTTTTTCTTTTCGTTTTTGGAAGCCTTCATTTTGTCCAGGTATCCAACGGCTGCTACAAACCCTACAATTACAGCAACAATGGTTACAAACAGATTGGCTCCATCTCCTACATTTTGTTCAAAAACATATTGTTTTGATTTAGATTCTGGTTCAAATGTAAGCGTAATGGGTTTAAAATTCAATATCTTTTTAAGATCAAAAGTTATTTGAGTTATTTGATTTTTGGTAAGAGGCGTCAAATCCCCAATTCTTCCTTATTGGCTTTAAGAACCTCAATAATAAACGCGATGTGGGTGGTAAGGTCCACGTCCAGTAATTCAACGCCTTTGTAAACCTCATCGCGTTCTACTTTGGCAGCAAAGCCTTTGTCCTTTAATTTCTTTATTACCGATTTGGGCTCCAGCGTAGCAATGCCCTCCGGGCGCACCTGGGCACAGGCCACAATAAATCCGGTTAGTTCATCGCAGGCCAGTAAGGCCTTGTCCAGCCGNGTTTGGTAAGGTACATTCCATTTGGTGTAATGGGCCGAAATGGCGTGTGCGATAATCGGTTCGTCCATTGCATTCAGTTTTTCAACGATTACCTGGGGNTGTTTTTCAGGAAACGCCTCGTAGTCGGCATCGTGTAACAATCCGGCAATAGCCCATGCTTCTCTATCTTCACCAAATTTTTGAGCGTATGCTTCCATTACCAGTTCAATGGTGCGCATGTGGCGCAATAGACTTGGGCTTTGGGTTAGGCTGCTTAATAATTCGCGGGCCTCTGAACGACTAATCATTTGACCTGCGTTTTACGGCTGTAATGGATTTGCGTTTGGAATAAACCAAATTAAAGCCACCCACCACAACAGCTATTGCCAGAATAGTAATTGTAATAATCATGCGTGTTTTTGTAATTCGAGCGCATTGATTTCGGCTTTGGTTCTCACTTCTTCAAGTTCGCGTTCTTTTCTTGCAGATCCAGGGCTATTTCCATCTGGGCAATTTTGCGGCTGCTTTCTTCGCCATAAATTTTTCTTTTACTACATCGTAGCGCATCATGGTTTCATAAGCCTCTTTCATTTTACCCTGTTTGGAGTAGTTAAGGGCCATGCTTTTCAGAATGTTGGGTTCGAACAGGAAGGCTTGCATCTCCCCACTCAGGATCATGGCGCTATCCAGGTAAGCCTGTGCAGGTTTAAACTGGCCTGCGCGGGCATAAACTTCACCCAGGCTACTGAGCACATTTAAGGTAAGTAAGTTATCCTTTTCTTTTCGGGCCAGGGTTAAGGCGCGTTCATAATATTCCGCAGCACGTTGCAGGTTGCCCTGCTTGAAATATATGTTTCCGATATTATTAATCGGATCAGCAAACGGCTGGTTTTTTCTTTCGGCAAGCTGATAAGCTTCGGTATAATATTTAAGCGCTTGCTCTTGCTCCTGTATATTGTTGTGAAGGTTACCCAGGTTGTTGAGGGACTTAATCATGCTGGAAGAATCACCTATTTCCATAAAATATTTATGCGCATCTTCATAGTATTTCATGGCCTGGCCATGATCTTTCTTGAAGGAATAAATATTGCCGATATTACTCTTGCTGGCAGCAATGCCTTCTTTGTTTCCCAGCTTGGTATAAATCTGAAGGCTAATCAGGTAATACTCTAACGATTTATCTAACGCGCCCTGGTTGCGGTAGGCTACACCTAAATTATTGTACGAGGCGGCCATTCCTTTCTGATCGTCAATTTCGGTGGCCAGCGAAAGGGCTTGCCGGGTGTATTCAATGGCTTTTACCGGATCGGAGTTAATGTAGGCCCTGAAAAATTCATTCAGCGTTTTTACCTTCAGGTCACCTTTAGCGGTTTCAAGGGCATTTTCCAGGCTGTCAATTTTGCCTTGTGGAAAGGCCGTAAGGCTTGCGCCAAAAATCAATACAACAAAACCAATTCGCTTCATAAAATTGTGTTTGATCTCCTAAAATTAGTAATTATCCAGCGCTCTGCTAACCTAAAACCTGGCCATCCGTATAGAACCTCTGTTATCCAGTTGTTTTTTTAAGCATCTTCACATATTCAAAAGATCCAGAATGAGACAAACAATTNTTTTTATTTGCCTGATTTGTGCCGGATCACTTAAGGCACAGTCAACAGTAGGGCAGGCTGTTATGGAACCCATTGTAAGATTATTTACCGGTATGAATAAAGGCGATAGTGCCTTGGCGCACAGCGCATTTGCCAGCGAAATAACCATGGCTACAATTGCTAAAGACAAAGCCGGAAACGTGGTGGTAAGACGAGAAAATTCTATTGCAGGATTTTTAAAGGCCATTGCAACCCCACACCCCGAGCCCTGGAGTGAGCCAATCTGGAATACTAAAATAGAAGTAGATGGTAATTTTGCACAGATATGGACAGACTATGCATTTTATGTTGGTAAGAAATTCAGCCATTGCGGGGTAGATGCATTCCAGTTGGTAAATAATGGTTCGGGTTGGAAAATCATTCACCTGGCTGATACCAGGCGAACGGCAGATTGTGAAATTCCACCGGCAATTGCCGATCTATATAAATAGAGAATCATGAAATATTTACTAATCACACTGTTTCTTGTTGGCGGTTTTGAGTTTGTATATGCACAAGAACCCACTGTAACAACGATAATCCTGGTGCGGCATGCCGAAAAAGGAACAGACGATCCAAAAGACCCTGAATTATCGGAAGCAGGTAAGCAACGGGCCCTGCGATTGGCGCAAGTCTTAAAAGATACAAAAGTAGATGCCGTGTATTCTACTCCTTATAAGCGCACCCGCAATACGGTGGCGCCCCTGGCCAATACAAGGGGACTTTCCATTTTGGATTACAATCCTTCCAGGAAGGAAGAGATTGATCAAATGCTAAAGAAGTTTGCCGGTGGTACCCTTGTGGTGGCGGGTCATTCCAACACCGTGCCTGGCTTAGCCAATTACCTAACCGGCAAAACAGCGTTTCAGGATTTTGATGAAGGTGATTACGATAACCTTTTAATTGTAACCGTAATTGAAAGCGGCAAATCAGCCAAAGCAGTTTGGTTAACTTATTAAATTTTACAGCTTAGTTGGATTCTAAATTCTGTTTGTATTTTACCAGGGTAGCCTTCACCATTTGCCCCTTGGAGTATTTGGTTTTAGAACCAAAAATTCCGAAGAATACACGCTTTCGGCCAGTACCAACTGCCGCACCACCTGTTGAACTACCCGTATTGGTTAGGGTTATCTCATCAAACAAGATGGCATCTGCACCTTTTCTTTTACCCGTTCTACAATTTTTCCTGCACTTTATCCGAGCTGCGTTTGGCAGTTACCTCGTAAGTAACTTTACCCATTATTTCATGCGGTTCGGTTATATCGCTGTCGCGGAAAAAGATATCCACGGTTTGCGTGGGCGGATAGGTGCGGCCATAATAAATAATTTTGTTAGAACATGCTGTGGCCAGAAGTAAAACCAAAAACAAAAACTGGGTACGTTTCATTTATTCGAAATTAATTAATGCGAAGGTAGCTTTCTTTTTCTGAACATAGCCTTAAATTCGATTGTTGAGATGCCCGTAAGGTGGCACACACAATTTTTAGAATGTAGCCCGGCTCACGTATGAAAAATTGCCCGATGTTAGCTTTGGTTGGTTTGCTTTTAACCTTCCATACATTTGCCCAAACAGATCAGTTACGAAAGAGCATCTACTTTAATGGCGGTAGTTTTGAAATAGACGAGTTTCAATCGGAGATGCTTTCCGATTGGCTTGACTCAATCCCCAACCTGTTAGATAAATATCAGATACAACTTATCAGCCATACCGACCCCATCGGAGGTAAAGAATACAACCAATGGTTATCGCAGATGCGGAGTAACGAAGTGTTTCAGTTTTTGATCCAANAAGATATTCCTGAGAATTCCATCACGATTAAAGACTGGGGCCTGGAAAACCCGGTGTACACAAACCAAACTTATCGCGGTATGCGGTTAAACCGAAGGGTGGATGTCATACTCCATCCACTCGTGTTTTAACGGTGTTGTCGCGGTTATTAATTAGATTTTGGGGTTGAATGACCATTCCACACCACGAGCTTTATGGCATTGGCAGTGTGCAATCCGTAGTTAGGGAAGTCGGTCGTTTTCGGACACCTTTTTCACATACGGACGCAATTTTGTGCAACTAATCGCGTATTTGTGCGTCTAATTCAATTATTATAGTCTTGGCATGTTATTGGCCAAATAGCGGTCTGGCTGGCAAGGCTTCACAAACAAAAGCCAAAATTCATGATTGTTTTAAAAAACATCGATAAGTACATCGACTCCCGTTTTCAGCGCACCTTCATTCTAAAAGGAATTGACCTGGAAGTAAATCAGGGAGAATTTGTAACCATAATGGGTCCCAGTGGTTCGGGAAAATCTACTTTAATGAACATTGTAGGCATGTTGGATGAACCCTCGGCCGGTGAATATTACTNNTTTGATGAGCCCGTGCACAAGATGCGCGAGAAGCAGAAGAGCGATATGCATAAGAACTACATCGGGTTTATTTTTCAGGCATACCATCTGATTGATGAACTAACGGTTTATGAAAATATAGAAACACCCTTGTTGTATAAAGGAGTAAGTGGAGGCCAGCGCAAAAGCATGGTAGCCGAAATGCTGGATCGTTTTAATATGGTAGCCAAAAAGGATTTGTTTCCCGAACAACTATCAGGAGGGCAACAGCAATTAGTGGGCATAGCCAGGGCCATTGTAGGGCAGCCAAAACTTTTGTTGGCCGATGAACCAACCGGTAACCTTCATTCCGAACAAGGCAAACAAATCATGGATATTTTCCAGAAACTGAATGAAGAAGGGATAACCATTATTCAGGTAACGCACTCGGAAGAGAATGCCAGGAGAGGAAAGCGCATCGTGCAAATTGCCGATGGTGCCATTGTATCAGACGAAAAAGTAAAAGTGTAACAACCATTGCGAATTGCTCCGGATGTTTAGCAACCATTAGAAATTTAACCAGTCCCATTTCTGTTTAACCTTCCAATAAAATTATAAATACATGAAGTATAGCATTTCAGTTTTAATGAGTTTGGTTTTAGTAGTTGGGCCGCTCAGGGCACAGCAGATTCTTACATTCAAAAATGCAGTTAAGATGGGGCTGGAGAATAACGTGCAGCTTAATCAACAAAAGAATCAACTGATTTCAACAAAGGTAAACCGTACCTCGGCCATGTTGCAGATGGGGCCGGGCGTATCAGCCAACGGTAACCTGGGGCGTACAGATGGTAATTCTTTTAACCAACAGGCAGGCGAAGTAGTAAATGGACAGATTGATTTTATTACCGGTGGACTGAGTGCCTCTATGCCCGTTTTTAATGCATTTAGCCAACTCAACACCTATCGCCAAACCGAAAAGTTGAACGAGGCCCAGCTTAATCTGGTGGTTCGTACCACACAAGACGTTATTCGCAATGTAGCATTCCAATACCTAACCTGTCTGTTAGATCAGCAATTGCTTAAAATAGATCAGCAAAACCTGGAAACACAGAAAACGCAACTTAACCAGATTAAACAACAGGTGGACTTAGGCAGTAAGGCAGAAGCCGACCTTTACAATCAGGAGTTTCAGGTGCGCAATGCAGAATTGCTGGTGGTAAGATCGGGCAATCGCCTGAAGAATGATAAAGCGTTGCTGGCTCAAACACTTATGATAGATCCAATTGTTTCTTTTGATCTGGAAGAAATTAATTGGGGCGTAGCAACTCAACTGGATGCCATTACTTTAGAGAATCTGAATACGGCAGCCATGGAAAACCGTGCCGACCTGAAACAAGTTGCTAACCAGGAGCGTGCGGCCCAGTTAGGGTATTTTGCAAGAAGAGGTACCTATTTCCCCAATCTCACCGCTTTTGCCGGGTTAAACTCACAATACAATTATATTCATGGCATGTCAAACCGTAGTTTTGAGCAGCAATTTCGCTCAGACAACCGGAGAATTAATTACGGGTTGTCGCTCAGCATTCCTATATATGGAGGCTTTGCCGGCAGGGCACAGGTAACCCAGCAGCGGGTTGCATTTGAAAATGCCAGGCTTACCACAAAGAACACAGAAGTGCGCGTAAAGTCTGATGTATTGATTGCTTACCAGAACTACCAGGATGCCCAGGCAAGTTTCACTTCGGCCGAAGCCCAGCTTAAGGCAGGTGAACTTTCTTACCAAATGGAAAAAGAACGTTATGATCTGGGCATTTCAAATATTGTTCAGCTTACTACCGCCCAACAAGCTTATGTAAGGGCACAATCGGATTTTGCGAGTGCGCAGTTTACTCTTATGTTTCAAAAGTTGCTGATTAACTACGCTACAGGAACTCTCCAGGAGGAGGATATTCCGTAAAAGAGCCGCCCTGGTTTCAAATATTTTGCTACATTTGCAGCCCCATCAAAGCGGTGGGGCTTGTTTTTTATAAAAACAGGTATTTGAAACAAAAGTGTAGTCACCTGCCCACGGGCTGCATGTAAAAAGGGCAAATGTTATGGCGAAAGTCCAGAAAGAAAAAACGAAGAGCCTAAAGCAAAAATTACGAAACAAGTAATTGACGATGCTCCGGTTAAGAAGGCCGTTAAAGGTGCAGCCGCAGAAGAGCTNNTTTCGAAAAGACGAGCTTACCGAATTTAAGCAGGCAAAAAAGGCTGAAGAAGAAGAAGGTATCAGCCGGATGATTAAAGATGTAACAGCCCGTAAAGCTGCTACTGAGTCAAGTATTTCCACCGAAAATTTTGATTGGGATGCTTATGACCGTAAAGGGTTTGGAGAAGGTTATTCTTCTAAAGACCGCGAAGCATTACTANAAAAATACGAAGGTACTGTAACCACTATCAACGAAAGCGAATTAGTGGTAGGTGTGGTAGTAGGTATTAACGACCGCGATGTTATTCTGAATATCGGTTTCAAGTCGGATGGTCTTGTACCCTTGGCTGAATTTAAAGACATGCCCAATCTGAAAATTGGCGATTCGGTTGATCTCTTTATTGAAGAGCGCGAAAACCAGATGGGCCAGTTGATCCTGAGCCGCAGAAAAGCCAAGTTGCTGAAAGGCTGGGAAAATGTTCAGAAGGCATTGGATAGCGATGCTGTTATTGAAGGCTTTGTAAAACGCAGAACCAAAGGAGGTTTGATTGTAGATGTATTTGGCATCGAAGCATTCTTGCCCGGTTCGCAAATTGATGTAAAACCGATCCGCGACTTCGACATCTATGTAAATAAAAACATAGAAGTGAAAGTGGTGAAAATCAACTACACCAACGATAACGTGGTGGTATCGCACAAAGTGTTGATTGAGAAAGACCTGGAACAACAGAAAGCAGTTATCCTTACTAACCTTGAAAAAGGTCAGGTATTGGAAGGTGTGATCAAGAACATGACCAACTTTGGCGTATTCATCGACCTGGGTGGTGTAGATGGCTTGCTTCATATTACGGATATCTCATGGGGGCGTATTAGCCACNCGGAAGAGTTGTTGAAACTGGATCAAGTGGTGAAAGTGGTAGTACTCGACTTCGATGAAGATAAGAAGCGTATTTCTCTGGGTATGAAACAACTTACACCTCATCCTTGGGAATCGCTGGCCGCAGATGTAGTAGTAGGTTCTAAAGTAAAAGGTAAGATTGTTAACGTGGCCGATTACGGGGCGTTCCTTGAATTGCAACCAGGCGTGGAAGGCTTAATCCACGTAAGTGAAATGGNNTGGAGCCAGCATTTGCGCAATCCGCAAGACTTCATGAAAGTAGGTGATGAGNCCGAGGCTGTAGTGTTAACCATCGATCGGGAAGAGCGTAAGATGTCGTTAGGTATCAAGCAACTTACCGAAGATCCTTGGACCCGCCAGGATGTATTGAGTAAGTATGCAGTAGGTACCCGCCATAAAGGTGTGGTGCGTAATCTTACCAACTTCGGTTTATTCATTGAACTGGAAGAAGGAATTGATGGATTGGTGCACGTGTCTGACTTAAGCTGGACTAAANAAATCAAGCATCCTTCTGAGTTTACGAAAGTTGGCGAGACTTTAGAAGTACAAGTGTTGGAGTTGGATGCTACCAATCGCAGGTTGGCCCTAAGCCACAAGCATTTGGAAGAAAACCCGTGGGATACTTTCGAAACAATCTTTACCGTAGGCTCGGTTCACAAGTGTACCATTATCAGTAAGACCGATAAAGGTGCTGTGTTGGAATTGCCTTATGGAATTGAAGGTTTCTGCTCAGCTAAAAACCTGGTGAAGCAAGACGAAAGCAAAGTAGAAGCAGGTGAAGCGTACGATTTCAAAGTGCTCGAGTTCTCGAAAGAAGAGCGTAGAATTGCTTTAAGTCTGAAAGCAACCTGGTCAACCGAGGTTGAANAAAACAGAGCAGCCTGCAGCCAAGAAAAAGGCCGCCCCTAAAGGCAAGAGCATTGATAAGATTAACCAGGAAGCAGAGAAATCTACCCTTGGCGATATCGAAGCACTGAGCGCGCTGAAGGAGAAGATGAGCGGAAGCAAGAAGACCAATGAATAACCTTTAAGAGGTTATGATTTAAGAATAGAGAAGGTGGTTGAAATGACCACCTTCTTTTTAAGTTGGTTGTAAAGCGAAGCGATTTTTTAGTTTTGTAAATCAATTGCTGATTTTTGCCAGGGTGATGGCAAAGAAATAATAAAAGTAAATTGGTTCCGTGGCCGAGTGGCTAGGCTGAGCTCTGCAAAAGCTCCTACAGCGGTTCGAATCCGCTCGGAACCTCAACATGAAAAAGAGAATCTTTTAAAGGTTCTCTTTTTCTTAGCAGCAACGTATCCTCTCACCATACGCCAAAATTCACTACACCGCCATAACTTTTTCTCTATCTTTCCATAATGAAGGTATTTTTATTTGGCATGGGTTTGCTCGCAATTGCTTGCGCTCCCAAAAAGCAAGATGTTATGCAGGACAATTCTCAACATACTNCTAATACACAAACCATTACATTAACCAACACCCACGGACTAAAGGCCACCCTTACACCGTTTGGAGGAAAAATAATCAGTCTTTGGGTGCCCGACCGTAATGGGAAGCTGGGAGATATTGTATTAGGATACGACTCAGCCAGCCAGTACCCAACCGGCAATCCCTACTTTGGTGCACTGATCGGGCGTTATGGAAACAGAATTGGGAAGGGGCAGTTTATGATTGAAGACAAAACCTATCAACTGGCAATCAACAATGGAGTAAATGCATTGCATGGTGGCNCGGGCGGGTTTCATAATGTGCTGTGGACAGTTGAAGAAACAACACCCAACAGCATAAGCCTGTCCTATATGAGTGCCGATGGCGAGGAAGGGTACCCTGGTAATCTGAAAACCCGTGTAACCTATTCCTTAACCGATCAAAACGAACTGGTGATCGACTACGAAGCCACCACCGATAAAACTACCGTGGTAAACCTCACGCATCATTCATTCTTTAACCTGGCTGGTGAAGGTGTGGGCGATATTCTGAATCATGAATTGCAAATTCTGGCCGATATGTTTACTCCGGTTGATGAGGGATTAATCCCAACAGGAGAATTAAAGCCGGTTGCCGGAACCGCATTTGATTTTAACAAGCCAACAGCCATAGGCCAGCGCATTAATCAGGATGATATCCAGTTGAAATATGGTAAGGGGTACGATCATAACTGGGTTCTAAATCGGGAAGGAGAGGGATTAAGCCTTGCGGCAGTTGTTACAGAACCAACCTCGGGGCGGGTAATGGAAGTTTGGACTACCGAACCCGGGCTTCAGTTTTATTCCGGTAATTTTCTGGATGGCGAAATCGGTAAGGGCGGAAAGAAATACCAGTTTCGTACTGCATTCTGTCTGGAAACCCAACACTTTCCAGACTCCCCAAACAAACCACAATTTCCATCTACCATATTAAGCCCTGGCAAAATTTATAAGCACAAAACGGTTTATAAATTTAAAACCAGGTAGTCTGTTGCCACATTCATAGTTGCATTGTTCTTTAAATTATTGATTACGTTGCTGCAAATGGCTTTTTTGAATTATTTTAGGTTTATGATCCGGGTCATAAACAAGGTGTAAGGCAATCATAATATTTGATGGTCAAAGAGCAATGAAAAAGAACAGCATACCATCCAGCCTCACTGAATATAATTCCCTCTGGAACCCGATTTTAGGGGCATACCTAAAACAAGTCATATATTCTGATGATAAAAATCATTTTTTGACCGCTGACAGGNGGGTAGGTTTGAGGAAACAAATCGGCCCACTCATGATCGATCCATTGGTTCTACAGAGTTACGGTGCACGGGAGATAAGCCTCCAGAAAGATGAAATACTCTTCCGCGAAGGGGAGGAGGCGTTGAATTATTTTCAGGTTCGTAGCGGGGCCATAAAAATGATTACCAATAGCCCGGATGGTCAGGAATTTATTCAGGGAGTATTTAAGAATAACGATAGTTTTGGAGAACCTGCCTTGCTTTGTTCGTTCCCTTATCCCAGCCATGCCATTGCGTTAGAACCATCGGTTATAATTAAACTTTCGAAAGAAAAATTCCTTACGCTGCTGCGCGAAAATTTTGAGATTCACCTGCACCTCGATCAGGTGTTGTGCCAACGGCTTCGCTACAAATCCATGGTGCTGTCTGAGCTCTCATTTTATGATCCGGAGCATCGCATCATGAGTTTGCTCAGATACCTGAAAGATGAAGCGCATCAAACCAGGCGCGGTGATGGGATGGTTCGCAGCGATCATGTTTATGAAGTGCCGTTTACCCGGCAACAATTGGCCGATATGAGTGGCTTACGGGTTGAAACCGTAATCCGCACAGTAAAGCGGATGGAAGAAGATGGAAAACTAAAATTGATTGGAAGAAAAATTGTACTTTAAATAATCCATAAATAACCTACAATAAATTATGAAAACAATAAAACTTCTGATTGTACTAGGCCTGGTGGCAATTGTGTTCGCCTGTGCACCTGATAAACCGGTAAATACCGAAGAAAAACCAGATATTAATAAGAGTGCCGTAGAGGCAATCACCGATCCCACCAAGGGCATTGGGGCTGTGAAAAATGTAACCCTTAACACTCCCCTGGAGCAAGACCGGATTAAGCGTGGATTAGCGATTTACGAAATGAAATGCCAGGCCTGTCATAGATTGGATGAAACACGTGTGGTTGGTCCGGGTTGGAAAAATGTTACGAAGATTCGTAAACCCGAATGGATTATGAACATGATTACTAACGTGGATGTTATGCTTGATCAGGATCCGGAAGCACAGAAATTACTGGAGTTGTGTTTGATGCGCATGCCCAACCAAAACATGTCGATTGGCGATGCACGGGATGTACTGGAATTCATGCGTCAGAATGATGGAGAGAAATAACAGCTTAAATTCAATTATATGAGAACCCTAAGTGTCGTACTCCTATCCTTGCTTGTTTGGGGATGCGGTCAACAAGCAACCACTACTGAATCTGCATCTGCAACCGAAGCCNTGGCCGGAGGCCAGTCTAATGTANAAGATGATGACTCACAACAAGATGTTGTGAAAATAGCCGTCAACTCCNCCGATCATACCACCCTGGTGGCCGCACTCAAGGCAGCCGAATACGTGGATGCGTTATCAAATGCCGGACCGTTTACGGTGTTTGCTCCAACCAATGCAGCCTTTGATAAACTTCCTGCTGGTACATTGGAAACATTAACCAAGCCTGAAAACAAAGATCAACTGCGCACTATCCTGGAGCACCATGTATATGTAGGTGTACTATCCGAAGCTATGATTCAGGATGGCATGACACTTAACCAGGTAAGCCTCGATAATGTAACCCTGAACAAGAAGGATGGAAAGATTACAGTGAATGGTGCCAATGTGCTGGGCTCTGCGCGAGGATCCAACGGCATTGTGTACATCATTGATGCGGTGTTGTTACCTCCGGCAAAATAATTAAACGACTAAACTCAATAAAAATCCAAATATCTATGAAAACAAAACGAATATATCGCATACTTACCATGCTTGTGGTATTGGCTGGCCTGGCCGTGTGGCAAGGTTGCAAACCGAAAGCACCGGATAGCGTTGCCACAGGCGATGGTGCTTCGAAGGCTTATGTCGCCCCTGGAAAATATGATGAATTCTACAACGTGGTATCGGGTGGATTCAATGGCCAGATGAGCATTTACGGGCTTCCATCCGGAAGACTGTTCCGCATCATCCCGGTCTTTTCACAATTCCCTGAAAATGGCTGGGGTTATAGCGAAGAAACCATTCCTATGCTAAACACTTCGCACGGATTTGTGCCGTGGGATGACCTGCACCACATTGCGTTGTCCACCACCAAAGGCGAACACGATGGCCGGTGGGCATTTGGAAATGCCAACAACACCCCGCGTGTTGCACGGGTTGATATGAAGACATTTAAGACAGTAGAAATCTTAGAATTGCCCAATAGCGGAGGAAATCACTCTTCTCCTTTCATTACAGAAAACACAGAGTATGTGGTGGCAGGTACGCGCTTTAGTGTGCCGGTAGGCGATAAGACCGATGTGCCGATCAGTTCGTTCAAAGAGAATTTTAAGGGTTATATCAGTTTTATTTCAGTAGATCCGGCTGATGGTAAAATGAAAATTGCCTTTCAATTAAAAACACCAGGTGTAAGTTTTGACCTTGCCCGTGCCGGTAAAGGAAAATCGCATGGTTGGTTCTTCTTCTCAACCTACAATACCGAGCAAGCCTATACACTTTTGGAGGTAAATGCTTCGCAAAAGGATAAAGACTTTATTATGGCCGTGAACTGGAAGAAGGCCGAAGAATACATCAAGGCCGGTAAAGGCCAGGTAACAAAAGCCAAATACGCGCACAACGTATGGGATGAGCACACACACACCGGAGTTTCAAATATTATGAACGAAGTACTGCAATTGGATCCGGCCGAACTGAAGGACATCATTTACTTCATTCCTTGCCCTAAATCACCACACGGTTGTGATACTGACCCTACTGGCGAATACATTGTGGGCAGCGGTAAACTGGCTGCGCTGATTCCGGTATTCTCATTTACTAAAATTCAGCAGGCTATTGCCAACAAAGATTTTGAAGGTGAGTTTGCAGGCATTCCGGTTATCAAATACGAATCTGCTTTGCATGGCGAAGTGAAGAAACCTGGCCTGGGCCCGTTGCATACCGAGTTTGATGCAAATGGTAATGCATATACTTCCTTCTTTGTTTCCTCCGAAATTGTGAAGTGGAATGTGCAGTCTTTGGAAGTGTTGGATCGTGTACCTACCTATTATTCAATTGGTCACCTTTCAGTGCCAGGAGGCCCCACTGTAAAGCCACATGGTAAATACGTGGTTGCCTACAACAAGATTACCAAAGATCGTTACTTACCAACCGGTCCGGAGCTAACACAATCAGCACAGCTCTATGATATTTCGGGCGATAAGATGAAGCTGATTCTGGACTTCCCGACAACCGGTGAGCCGCACTATGCCGAGTCGATTCCGGCCGAGAAGATAATGCCAAATTCAACCAAGATTTATAAACTGGAAGAGAACAAGCACCCGTATGCTGCCCTGGGTGAAGGCCAGACAAAAGTGGAGCGCAAAGGAAATCAGGTGCATGTGTATATGACTGCCATCCGTTCTCACCTTACTCCAGATAATATTGAAGGGGTAAAATTGGGAGACGATGTGTACTTCCACGTTACCAATCTTGAACAAGATTGGGATGTACCCCATGGTTTTGCTATAAAAGGAGCAAACAATGCCGAAATATTGGTAATGCCCGGTGAGACCCAAACCCTGAAGTGGAAGCCTTTATCAACAGGCGTGTTCCCCTTCTACTGTACCGACTTCTGTTCGGCATTGCACCAGGAAATGCAAGGGTATATCCGGGTTTCTCCTGCCGGCAGCAATGTTCCATTAAAATTTTCAACCGGTAAAATCGAAGACCAAAGCAGTGGAGCCTGGTCTGTAGATCTCATCTCAAGATGAGTTAATATTCATAGTTTCCAGGTTGAAGGCCCCGCTCCGCGAAAGCGGATGCGGGGTTCACTTAAAACACATACTAAAATGAAAACACTTAAGCCTGTATCGCGTTGGGTGGTGGTGGTGGCCTCATTGTTGATGGTAAGCGCATACTTTGTTCCGCTTTGGCAAATCCTCATGTGGGCTCCGCAATATCCCGAAGGATTAGAGATGGATATCTGGATCAACAATATAACGGGTGATGTGAAAGTAATTAGCGCATTGAACCATTATATCGGTATGAAACACATTGAGGTGGAAATGTTTCCGGAGTTTGGATACATGATTTATATCGTGGGCTTTTTAATTGGATTTGGTTTGTTAACTGCCCTTGTTAACCGGAGGGTTATGCTCTTATCGTTTTGCATCCTCTTGATTGGTACCGGTATTGCGGCCCTGGTGGATTTTTGGCTGTGGGGCTACGACTATGGCCACAACCTGGATCCGACTGCCGCCATCAACATACCGGGTATGACTTACCAACCTCCTTTGATTGGAACCAAACAATTACTGAACTTCACCGCATTCTCAGGTCCTGATATTGGCGGCTGGTTGTTTATGGTTTCAGGTGTATTGATAGTTGGTACAATGATTTTTGAAATTTACAAGGGTAGAAAGGTATGAGGGCTTATGCATTGGTGGTGGTATGGATGATGCTCTTCCTGTGGGGATGTGCTGCAAAACCAGAACCGCTGGTGTTTGGAAGCGATGCCTGTTATACCTGTAAGATGACCCTGGTGGATAGAAAATTTGGAGCCTGAATTGGTAACAAAGAAGGGAAAGGTTTACAAGTTCGATGATTTGAATTGCATGTTGAATTTTTATCATTCAGGATTTGAAGAAATTCCGGATTTTAAATTCGTTCAGGTAATTGATTTTACACAACCTGAAAAATTAATTGATGCCCAACAGGCATGGTATATCAAATCAGAAAACCTGCGCACGCCAATGGCCAGCGAGGTGGCTGCATTTGAAACAGAGGAATCAACACAGCCTTTTAAGAAGGAGTGGAACGGAGTATTGATGAGCTGGGGCGAAATTCAAACCCAGTTTAAATAACCAGGTAATGAGAATACGACTGATTCTGATAACGGGGATACTAATCAGTTTCTTTGCGGGCAATGCAGCAACCCTGGTTATAGGGGGCAACCAAAAGATCAAGCGCATAAAAGATGCCATTTCACTTGCCCAACCTGGCGATACCCTGTTAATACAGCCAGGGGTTTACCGGGAAGGAAATATTATTCTGGAGAAAACGCTTGTTATTAAAGGCCTGGATTATCCGGTTCTGGATGGCGAAAATCAATTTGAAATTTTTACCATTCATGCCAATCATGTTGTAATTGAAGGCTTGAAATTTATAAATACAGGTATTGCAAATATTAACGACCTGGCCGCCATTAAACTACTGGAGAGTAAGTTCGTTCGCATTCTCAGGAATCAGTTCAAAAATACTNTTTTTGGAATTTACCTGGCTAATTCAGCACATGTTTGGATTGAAGAAAATGAATTAATAGCCGAAGCAGAAGCCGAACATCAGATTGGCAACGGTATTCATTTATGGAAGTGCAACAACATTACCATCAATAACAATACTATAAAAGGCCATCGCGATGGAATCTATTTTGAGTTTGTAACCAACTCGCTCATCACTAATAATCACAGCGAAGGTAACATGCGGTATGGGCTGCACTTTATGTTTTCAAATAATGACGAATACCGAAATAATACTTTTAAAGATAATGGGGCCGGTGTGGCAGTCATGTACACCAAAGCAGTAGTTATGGTAAATAACAACTTTATTCATAATTGGGGAGCTTCTGCCTATGGACTATTATTAAAAGATATACGCGACAGCCAGGTAACCGGCAACATCTTTGAAGAAAATTCAGTAGGCATATTTATGGAGGGGAGCAGCCGAAACAACATTCAACAAAATAAATTTTATCAAAACGGTTATGCGCTTAAGTTGCAGGCCAGTTGCGATGACAATGAAATTACGCAGAATAACTTTCAGCAAAACACGTTCGATCTGGTAACCAATGGAAGTTTGGTGTTGAATAAAATAGAAGCTAATTATTGGGATCGCTATGAAGGGTACGATTTAGACAAAGATAAGACAGGCGATGTGCCTTACCGGCCCATTAGCATGTACGGAACCATTGTAGAGCGCATGCCGGAAGCTATTTTATTATGGCGAAGCTTCCTGGTTTTATTACTGGATAAAGCCGAGAAAGCCATTCCTGTTCTAACACCAGAAAATTTAATGGATCCAGCACCTGTAATGCAGCCTTATGATTTTAATTGATAATGTATCGAAGAAGTTCGGAGCGCTAACCGCATTGAATCAGGTTTCGCTCGAGTTGAAAGGAGGAAAAAGCTATGCCCTCATAGGCCCTAATGGTTCGGGTAAAACTACCTTGATAAAAAGTATGCTGGGGTTGGTGGTACCAACAACCGGTAACATACTATTTGATAACGTTAGCATTCTGAATAACTGGAAGTACCGTGAAAAATTGGGTACATGCCACAAATTGGGCACTACCCCGAAAACATGCGCATTGGTCAGTTGTTTGAAATGATGAAAAACATCCGTAAAGGAAATCCAAAAGTTGATGAGGAATTGATTGATGCCTTTAAGCTTTATAAGATCTTTGATAAACCCATGCACGCGCTTTCTGGGGTACACGCCAAAAGGTGAGTGCCGCCTTAGCGTTTCTCTTTCATGCCCCGGTTTTGATTTTAGACGAGCCAACAGCAGGACTTGATCCGGTTTCGGTAGAGATATTGAAAGAAAAATTATTCATGAAAAGCGAATGGGAAAGTTGCTGGTTATTACCTCTCATATTCTGAGCGATCTGGATGAGATTGCAACAGAAATGGTGTACATGTTTGAAGGCCGCGTTCAATACAGCAACTCTATTGAAACACTAAAAAGAGAGACGAACGAATCGAAACTAAATAAGGCAATAGCCACACTAATTCGCCAGCGCGAATTGCTGGAGTCTGTAACCGAATAACCATGACACGCATTATTAAATATGTATTTTATGATATTCTGCGCACGCGGTTTATCATTTTCTATACAGCCTTTTTATTGATTTGTACGTTTGCCTTTTTCCAGATTGATGGTGACTATGGAAAAGTAGTATTAAGCCTGATGAATGTGGTACTGATGGCTGTACCCCTGGTGAGTGTGGTGTTTACGACTATTCATNTTTTTAACTCCTACGAGTTTATCGAATTGATGTTAGCCCAACCGGTTAATCGGAAAGTGATCTTTTTGAGTGAATACCTGGCGGTTGCCTCTTCCCTTTGTCTTGCCTTTGTTGCAGGTGTAGGGTTTCCATTTATACTGTATGGCGCCTGGCAGCCCATCTCTACGTTAATGATAACAGGCATTTTTCTTACACTTGTTTTTGTGTCGTTGGCATTTNTTGCTTCGGTACTTACACGCGATAAAGCCAAGGCCATTGGTATCGCCTTGTTGTTCTGGTTTTATTTTTCTCTTATTTATGATGGCCTGCTGCTTTGGGTAATTTATTCGTTTAGCGATTACCCGCTCGAGAAACTTACACTCACTTTAATCGCTTTTAATCCAATTGACCTGGCACGGATTATCATGCTGCTTCAATTGGATATTTCAGCCCTGATGGGATACACCGGTGCATTTTATAAGAATNTTTTTGGTAGCAACCTGGGTATTTTATTTTCGGGCTCCNTGCTTACGCTGTGGGTACTTTGGCCAATCGTATTTGCTATTCGCATTTTTAATAGAAAAGATTTATGAAGTGGCTGATATTGGTGCACGTATTAGGTGCCACGGTATGGGTGGGCGGCCACCTGATACTCTCCCTCGGCTTTTTACCACGTGCATTACAATCAAAAGATATAAACATTATTACCGGATTTGAAAAAGTTTTGAGCGTATTGAATACCCGCATTGCTTGCGCAAATTATTACAGGCCTTTGGATGGCTAGCTTATACATACCCCCGCGCCAATGGTTCAGCCTTGCTTCGGTGCATCATCAATACCTGTGGATTAAGCTAAGCCTGGTTTTAGGAACCATAGCCTTAGCCATTCATGCACGGTTTTTATTATTCCCCGGCTTTCCGAAAAATCTTCCAAGCATGGCCTTTCATATTGTGCTGGTTACGGTGTTTGCCGTGGGGCTCGTGCTTACCGGGTTAAGTTTCAGATTTATTTATTTTTAGCCCATGTATATTCGGGAAACCATTGAGTTTAATCCCCACAAGCCTACGGTGTTGGTTATCAAAAAGACCGATACACTTAAGATGTTTTGTGTAGCGCTTTGCAAAAATCAATTGTTGAGAAAACACCAGGCCAAAGTTCCAAGTNTTTTGCTCGTACTGAAGGGCAGTGTGGATTTCTTAATTGGAGAGGAGCGTATTACGCTGCGTGAACTTGAAACTTTTCAGATACCGGTACATGTTGATCATGAAGTAAACGGATTGTTTGATGAGAATATCATATTAGTTACACAAGAACTGGATTAACGCAATGCAAGAATTAGAAACAAGATCGGATATTGAACAAATGGTGGATCGGTTTTACGATAAAGTGAAGCAAGATGAGTTGCTTGCCCCCTTGTTTGCTCATGTAGATTGGCCGCACCATCTCCCCACTATGTATAAGTTTTGGGCTTCTATGCTGCTGGGCGAACAGAGTTATCGGGGAAACCCCTTTCAAAAACACATGCCCTTGCCATTGGAAGTTTCTCACTTCAACCGGTGGTTAATGTTGTTCAATGAAACCATTGAAGAAAACTTTAAGGGCGAAAAAGCAGAAGAGGCCAAGGCAAGAGCGCAGAATATTGCCGCTGTTTTTCAGTATCGCTTAAACCTGATTTCCTAAAAGCGGCTTTGCCTTTTGCAGGCAACTACCCTTCCGAAAAGCCCTGCGTCATAAAAAACGACCGGATGGATCTGATTTTCTTAAAAATAAACGAAAAATTTTCATCAGGTGCCAGCACCCATCTTTATTGGGCACAACACCCGGCCAGGTACAGTATAAACACAATACAATCCGCAACTTGTTTGGAGATGTATGAGACTCTGGGTCTATCAATCCTGAACAATTGCGGTAAGATCAACTACTGTTTGGGTTATTCTCCATACTAAAATGATGGAAATGAGAATACTAAAAATTCGAATCCCGACATTTTTGGAGGTTTTTAGTTTATAATGATTCTAAATAATAAAAATGCGTATCACTTTGACTTTATAGATTGAAAGCGGTGAACAACTAATTGATGGTAAACTCAAGTGTAATCGTATTGTTGTTGATTTTAAATCGACCAAAATTATTGTACCACTCATTGAAATAAATTTGAAATAAGGCATTTGGCGTGTAGATTTGTGCGATTCCGTAAANAANGCGGCTATCCTAAACGTGCAACGATGAAGAAAAGATTATCTCGTCCCGTTACGATTCTAACTCTCGCCCTCACTTTCATTTTCAATTTATCTTTATTCGCTCAGCAGATACCTACAGACGAAGCCACCATTAAAGCAGGTGAAGCTTTGTTTAATGGCAACTGTAAGTCTTGCCACCGGGTAAAGCAAAAACTGGTTGGGCCCGCGTTGGCTGGCATGGAAAGCCGGGTGCCCTCTTTACAATGGATTTTTGATTGGGTGCGCAATCCGGCCAAAGTAATTGCCAGTGGCGATGCCTATGCAAATCAAATCTATAACGAGTATAACAAGAGCCAGATGACGGCCTTCACCAGTTATACCGATGAACAAATCTTAAGTATTGTTGCGTATGTAAAGGCAGAGGCTGAGAAAGTGGAGGCGCCANCCTGCCGGAACAACAACAGCCGATGCTGCCGGGGTGGTGGTGGTGTTCCATCCGGTTATCTTAATGCCATTATGATTGGGCTGGTAGTAATCCTGGTATTGCTGCTCATTATTCTGGGTCTTATTATTAATGCGCTTAAGAGATACCTTGATCAGAAAGATCTTTCGGATGAGGATAGAGAAATTGTTCATTCAAAATACACACTTGGCTCAGCGGTAAAAAGCCCGGCTTTCATCTTTATAGTAGTATTCCTGGTTGCGTCTATTACGTTTAAAAATGTAATCGATGGACTTTACACCATTGGTATTCAGCAAAATTATCAACCCAAGCAACCCATTGCCTTCTCGCACAAGATTCATGCAGGCCAATACGAAATAGAATGCCGCTATTGCCATACTGGTGCATTAAAGGGCAAGCAAGCCAACATTCCTTCGGCCAACATGTGTATGAATTGCCATTCCCAAATAAGGGAAGGTACTAACACCGGCACTACCGAGATTAACAAAATATACGCGGCTATTGGGTATGATCCAGCCACAGGTTCTTACACAGGCAAACAAAAGCCAATTGAATGGGTTCGTATCCATAACCTGCCCGATCTGGCTTACTTCAACCATGCCCAACATAATAATGTAGGCGGTATTGAATGCCAGACCTGTCACGGTCCGATCGAAGAGATGGATGTGGTAAAGCAATACTCGTTGTTAACCATGGGCTGGTGTATTGATTGCCACCGCAAAACAGATGTAAACACAAAAGGCAACGCTTATTACGACAAGTTGCTTGAATTACATAACAGTAAAAAGGCATTAAAAGTAGAAGACATTGGAGGTTTGGAATGTGCCAAGTGTCACTATTAATAATAGTAATATAGAACTCGACCCGGATTTTTGAATATATGACTACAAAAACATACTGGAAAGGATTAGCCCAACTGAAAAATGACCCGAAGTTTGTTAAGGATGCAGACAAGGAGTTTGTTGATCTTGCCGTAGAGGAAGATCCAGGGCATTCGCGCAGGGATTTTCTTAAGATGATGGGCTTTAGTGTGGCGGCCGCATCGCTGGCAGCTTGCGAAGCGCCCATTCGCAAGGCAATCCCTTACGTAAACAAACCGATAGATGCCGATCCGGGAATTTCCAACTATTATGCCAGTACCTACCTGAATGGAGGTGACTATTGCAGCATAGTAGTTAAAGTAAGAGATGGACGCCCCATCAAAGTAGATGGCAATAGCCTGTCGAAAGTAACGATGGGCGGTACCAGTGCTCAGGTAGAAGCTTCTGTTTTGTCCCTATACGATAACTTTCGGTTGCGCCATCCAAGGGTAGCAGGTAAAGACTCCAATTGGGAAACCGTAGATGCTGAAATATCAGCTAAGCTAAATGAGATAGCAGGCAAAGGCGGTCAGATCAGAATAGTGAGCAACACCATTCTGAGCCCAAGCACCAAAGCCGCCATCGAAAAGTTTAAGACAAAATACCCTACTACCAAAGTAGTTCAGTACGATCCTATTTCATACTACGGAATTGTAAAAGCAAATCAGGAGTCGTTAGGGNCTGCAATCATTCCTTCTTATGATTTCAGTAAGGCCAAAGTGATTGTAAGTATTGGAGCTGATTTCTTAGGCACCTGGTTGTCGCCCATTGAATTTAGTAAACAGTTTGCCACTACACGCGAAATCACAGCCAATAAAAAGGAGATGTCGCGGTTATATGCATTTGAATCTAACCTGTCGCTAACGGGGGCCAATGCAGATTATCGTTCCGCCATCAAACCATCGCAGGAAGGTTTAGTGGTAGCACAACTGTATAAGCTGATTTCAGGCAGCGGTTCAACCGGAATAGATGGTATCAAATATCTGGAAAAAGCTGCGGCCGAACTGAAAGCAAATGCAGGAAAGGCATTGGTAGTAAGCGGCTCTAACGATAAGAATGTGCAGGTTGTGATAAACGCAATCAACAACTTGCTGGGAAGCTACGGTACTACTATTAATACAAGTGCCCCGGTTAATTTCAGGCAGGGCAACGATGAAGAGATGGCAGCCTTTGTAGCAGAAGCTACCAGTGGAAAAGTAGATGGTGTAATCTTCTATAACTGTAACCCGGTTTACGATCATCCACAGGGTGCTGAACTTGGTAATGCATTANAAGGTATTGCGCTTACAGTTTCAACTTCAACTACTTCAGACGAAACCGCTTCGGCATCGGCTTATATCGCTGCGGATCATCATTACCTGGAATCCTGGAATGATGCTGAACCGAAGTTGAACTCATTCAGCTTATCGCAACCTGCAATTACCCCAATCTTTAGAACCCGCCAGGCCCAGGAAAGTTTCCTGGTTTGGGCCGGTGAATCCAATACTGATTATTTCTCTTTTGTTCAACAATATTGGAAGAACCGTTTCTTTGCGGCTTCCAGTGGGGTGGACTTCCAATCGTTCTGGGACAAGTGTTTGTATGATGGTGTATATGAATTACCCGCCACCACAANNACCTATTCCTTCAATGGAAATGCAGATAACGCATTATCCGCAATTGCTTCAACATACAATGCTTCAAACACCGGTTTTGAACTGGTGATTTATGAAAGTTGTGCAATCGGCAGTGGTTCGCAGGCCAACAATCCGCTTTTGCAAGAATTACCAGATCCAATCACCAAAGCAACTTGGGATCACTATGTAACCATTTCGTTAAAGGATGCGGAAGCATTAGGTGTTGAAAACGATGCGGAAGGCAGAACCCAGTTGGTTACTATTACAGCAAATGGCAAATCAGTTTCCGTAGCGGCATTGGTTCAACCCGGCCAGGCTCCGNGAACTTTAGGAGTAGCATTGGGCTATGGTCGCACAAATGTGGGGCTTGTTGGTAAAGGAATTGGGGCAAATGTGTACCCATTACTTACTCCAGGCGAATCATTGGGTTATAGCATCACATCCGGTGTAAAAATTGAAAAGACAGAAACTGCATTTCAGATTGCACAAACACAGATACATCAAACGTATATGGGCCGTGCCAACGTGGTGCAGGAATCAATACTTTCTGATTATTTGAGCAATCCGAATGAATGGAATGATAAGGCTCCTAAGATTTCTTCTTGGGATAAANAAGTTCCACCCGGCTCATTAAGTATGTGGAAAGGCCATGAATATAAGAATCACCACTGGGGTATGGCCATCGATTTGAACACCTGCACCGGTTGTGGTTCGTGCGTAGTGGCTTGTAATGTTGAAAATAACATAGCGCTTGTTGGTAAACAGGAAGTGATCAACCGCAGAGAAATGCATTGGTTACGTATCGACCGCTATTATTCATCGGAGGCCGATGTAGAGGATTACCAGGGATTGGAAAAAGCTTCAGATAATCCGGAAGTGGTATTTCAGCCCATGTTGTGCCAGCACTGTAACAACGCACCGTGCGAAACGGTGTGTCCGGTTGCCGCCACCACACACAGCACTGAAGGTCTTAATCAAATGACGTATAACCGTTGTATCGGTACACGCTATTGTGCCAACAACTGTCCTTATAAAGTAAGACGTTTCAACTGGTTTAAATACCACGACAACCAGAAGTTCTTACAGGCTAATCCTGCTATGAATACTGACCTGGGCCGTATGGTATTGAATCCTGATGTTACCGTTCGCTCGCGTGGAGTAATGGAGAAATGTTCATTCTGTGCGCAACGCATTCAGGCAGGTAAGCTAAATGCCAAGAAAGAACGTAGGCCCGTTCAGGATGGTGAAGTTGTTACGGCTTGTCAGGCTGCTTGTTCAACCGGTGCCATTGTGTTTGGTGATATGAACGATCCGNAGAGCAAGATCAGCAAGTTGCTGGAAATAGATCACTACCTGGAGGTTGAGAAAGATGGCAAGGTGGAGAAAGTATTCAACCACACCATTGATAAGAGAATTGGTAATCCACGGGCATACCGGGTGTTGGAGGAAATAGGGGTAAAGCCAAATATTTTCTACCTCACGAAAATCCGCAATAAGGATAAAGATTCTAAGAACGCTTAAAAATTTTGAACAGGAACTGATACGAACTAAAGTATGCAAGCAACTTCATCAGTACGGGAAACACTAATTACAGGCGGTAAAACCGTTCGCGATGTGTCGGAAGACATTAGCCGGCATGTTGAGAACAAACCAAACCGCCTTTGGTGGATAGCATTTGGATTTTCTCTTATTCTATTTGGTTTTGGCTTTTATTGCCTGGCCGCATTGTTATGGGATGGAATTGGACTATGGNGGTTGAACAAAACTGTAGGCTGGGCCTGGGATATCACCAACTTCGTGTGGTGGGTGGGTATCGGTCACGCAGGTACGTTGATCTCAGCCATCTTGTTGCTGTTCCGTCAGAAATGGAGGATGTCGATTAACCGGGCAGCGGAAGCGATGACCATCTTTGCAGTTATTTGTGCCGCTACTTTTCCGTTGGCACACATGGGCCGGTTATGGTTAGGGTTCTATTGGGCATTACCATTACCTAATACCTGGGGGTCGTTATGGGTTAATTTCAATTCGCCCTTATTGTGGGATGTGTTTGCGATCTCTACGTACTTCACGGTATCGCTGGTATTCTGGTACATTGGTTTGATTCCTGATTTTGCGGTAATCCGTGATCGAGCTACCCGTATGGGTCACAAAACCCGTGCAGCTATTTATAATGCACTTAGCTTTGGTTGGGATGGAGCTGCTAAAACGTGGATGCGATACGAGTCCGTTGCGTTGATCCTGGCAGGCTTATCAACACCACTGGTACTTTCCGTGCACACCATCGTATCTTTTGACTTTGCTACATCCGTAGTACCGGGCTGGCATACCACTATCTTCCCGCCTTATTTCGTTGCGGGTGCGATCTTCTCCGGTTTTGCAATGGTGCTTACCTTATTGATTGTTACCCGTAAAGTATTTAAGCTCGAAGACTACATCACGATTTACCACATTGAGTTGATGAACATCATCATTATCATTACCGGTTCCATTGTGGGTATTGCCTATATCACCGAGTTCTTTGTGGCCTGGTACGGAATGGTACCGGCAGAATTTTACGCATTCTACAACCGCGCCACAGGCCCTTACTGGTGGGCATACTGGTCGATGATGACCTGTAATGTGATTTCGCCTCAACTTTTCTGGTTCAAGAAACTAAGAACCAACATTGCAGCCACATTTGTATTGTCAATCATTGTAAACATTGGTATGTGGTTCGAGCGTTTTGTAATTATCGTTACCTCTATTCATCGCGATTACCTGCCCTCCAGTTGGTCGATGTTTTACCCTACCATTTACGACATGGGTGAGTACATCTTCACGTTTGGGTTGTTCTTTACCGCATTCTTCCTGTTTGCCAAGTTCTTCCCGGTAATCAACATGGCAGAGGTTAAAAGCATTATTAAATCATCTTCCGAACAGAAGCATTAATATGAGCAGTACCAGCGAAAAATTTTTAGTAGGCATTTTTGACGATGAAGATATTCTGCTTCACGGAGTAGAGGGTGTTCGCGGCAAAGGTGTAAAAATACACGAGGTGTATTCTCCGTTTCCGGTTCACGGCCTGGATGAGGCGCTGGGTTATAAGCGCACCCGTTTACCCATTGCAGCGTTCTTATTCGGTTTAACTGGAACCATTCTGGCCCTAACCATGCAATTTTGGATGCTGGGTTTTGATTGGCCTATGATTATTGGAGGTAAAAACTTTGTTTCCCTTCCTCCATTTATTCCGGTAGTATTTGAATTGACCGTGCTGCTTTCTGCTTTAGGTATGGTAGCCACCTTCCTTATCGTAAGTGATATGAAGCCGTATAAGACTCCACGCTCATACGACATCCGCAGCACAGACGATAAGCACGTAATGGCAATTGATTTGGCTGCAAATAAGTTGAGTAAAGATGAAATTGGTCAGATTCTAAAGGCCAATGGCGCCTCAGAAGTAAACGAAAAGAATTTTTAATTATGCAGTATATGCGTATGAAGCAAGGAATATGGGTTTTGGCAACAGTTTTACTACTGGGTGGTTGTAAAGCGGGTGGCGATTATCAAGGCATGGAGTATGCACCCAACATGTATCACTCGGTAGCTTATGAGCCGCTTACTCAAATAACGGACGAAGGTTACGGGGTAATGTTTAATTCGTTGAATAATGGCCGGNGTGAGTACTATAACACCAATAAATTCAACCCATTTGCCATGAACATGAGACTGCCCGCACCGAACACCGTGCGCAGAACAGCCAACGGCTGGTTGCCTTACCGGGGCGCGAATGATACAACAGGCCTACGCTTATCAAATAAACTGGTAAATCCGTTACCAGATGCACCCGCTATTTTAGAGCAGGGTAAATTATTGTATGATATAAATTGTAAGCATTGCCACGGTGCCAAAGGCGCAGGCGATGGTAAGGTTGCAGATAAGTATCCGGGTGTAGCCAACCTTATGGGCGATGCAATAAAAGGAGTTACCGAAGGTCATATTTTTCATGTGATCACGTACGGAAAGGGTCTGATGGGCGCCCATGGCTCACAGGTTAGTGAAGAAGAGCGTTGGAAAATTGCCCGCTATGTAAAACAACTTCAAAAGAATTAATTTCTACTAGATACAATATCAATGGCAGCAGACGAACAGTATATTTTTAAACCAGAAGCAAAGCGTAAAATTTCCATTTTGTTAGGGGTGGGCATTTTACTCTTTGTACTCGGAATAATTTTGGCTATGAACTCCGGTGGCCATCACGAAGGTGCTGAACACGGATCGATAGAAGCAGCCAAATCGTTGGTAGCAAGTGCTGACCCTGTAGCAACCGCAGCCGAAGAAGGCGGGCATCATGGTAGCCCTGTTTGGTTGAAGAAAATCTATGCTTCCTTATGGCATAACAATATTTTCTTTGCCGGAATTGGAATTATCGGGTTGTTCTTTGTAGCCATTCAGTATGCGGCTCAGGCCGGTTGGTCAACTCCCATCAATCGCATCCCGTTAGCGATGGGGCAATGGATTCCTGTTGCGGGTGTGTTGATGCTGATTATCTGGTTTGCAGGCAAAGGCGACCTGTTCCATTGGACACACCATGATTTGTATGACCCGCAATCTGCCGATTACGATAAAGTACTGGATCAAAAGAGCGTCTATTTCTTCTGGTTAGGATCAAAAGGAGGATTTCCTACTTTTTACATCCTTCGCATGGTTGCCTTCTTTGGCCTTTGGTATTGGTTCTATGTCCTTATTAAAAAGCAAATGTTGGCTGAAGACCTTGAAGGAGGTACCCAATATTGGTATTCCGCCCGTAAACTTTCGGCTATTTTCCTGGTGATATTTGCAGTAAGTTCATCGGTGGCTGCCTGGGATTGGGTGATGAGTATCGATCCACACTGGTTTAGTACCATGTTTGGATGGTATGTATTTGCCAGTTGGTGGGTAACCGGATTGGCAGCTATTACGCTGGTGGTGGTTTACCTGAAAGATGCCGGATACCTGAAGATGGTTAATGCAAACCATTTGCACGACCTGGGTAAGTTTGTATTCGCCTTTAGCATTTTCTGGACCTATATCTGGTTCAGCCAGTTTATGCTGATCTATTATGCCAACATTCCGGAAGAAACAGTTTATTTCATTGATCGCATGAAACACTCGCCCTATTCCTGGGTTNTTTATGCTAACCTGATTTTAAACTTTGTGCTTCCGTTCCTGTTATTTATGACAAGGGATTCCAAGCGGCATATAGCCATGCTTAAAGTGGTTTGTCCAATTGTTGTTGTAGGTCATTGGTTTGATTTCTATAACATGGTTACACCTGGTGTAATGCAATACAACGGAGGTATTGGTTTTCTGGAGATAGGCCTGGCCTTTATCTTTATTGCATTGTTCCTATGGGTTTCCCTTAGCACCTTATCGAAAATGCCATTGGTAGCGAAGAACCACCCTATGCTGGAAGAGAGTTTACATCACCATATTTAATTGAAACGCTGAATAAATAATTCATATGCTGACTTTGATTATCGTATTAGGGGTATTGCTGGTGCTGGCCATCCTGTATTTTATTTTCAGAATTGGAAATCTGGTGAGCCTGGTGAAAGGGAAGGATGACAGTGATATTTCATCTTCCAATTCAGTAAATGCATACTTGTTGATGCTCTTTATGGTTGTAGGGCTTGTGGCGTTCTTCTGGTATTCAATCGCACATTTCGATTCTTACAATTTGCCGGTGGCCTCCGAGCATGGCGTAGTTACTGATTATCTCTTTTGGGTAACAATGGCCGTATCCGTAGTTGCATTTACATTGATCTTTATTGTGATGTTCTGGTTTACGTTTAAATATCGTTACGATAAAAACCGGAGAGCAGATNTTTTTGCAGACAATCATAAACTCGAAATTGTATGGACATTGATTCCGGCATTTGTTTTGGCCTTGTTGATTTTTAGTGGTCTTCGTGCCTGGAGCGATATCACAGACGAAGCTTCAAAAGATGCGGTAGTAGTTGAAGTGATTGGCCAGCAGTTTTTGTGGACAGCCCGCTATCCCGGTAAGGATAATTTGTTGGGTAAACACAACTATAAAATGATTGATGCTTCCAATGAATTTGGTTTGGACCTCTCCGAAGAACACACCTGGGATGATTTTAAATCGCTTGAATTACACTTACCAAAGGGCAAAGAAGTAAAACTGATGATTCGTGCAAAAGACGTGATACACAGTGTGTTTCTCCCACACTTTCGCGTAAAGATGGATGCCGTACCAGGCATGCACACTACATTCAAGTTTACCGTTACCAAGTCAACAGCCGATATGCGATCAGAGACGGGTAACCCTAACTTTAATTATGAGATGGCATGTGCTGAAATCTGTGGCCGTGGTCATTTCTCAATGCGATTTCCGGTATTTGTTCACGACAGTGTTGAAGACTATGAAAACTGGTTAAAATCGCAGGATGCCTGGTTGAAGCAAAACCCGGATTACCTGAAACAGGTTCCGGCAGAGAAGCGCGAAGCAGCAATTGTGAAAGCAGGTATTCCGGCTGATAGCCAGGATGCAATTCAGGCAGCTCCTGTAGCAGTAACCTTAAACTAAGATATTATTACGACATGGCAACGATCGATATACATCCACAAACCTCAGCCCATCATCATGATGATCATGCCCATGAACATGCGCATCATGGTAATTTCTGGACCAATTATATTTTCTCGGAAGACCACAAAGTAATTGCCAAACAGTTCCTTATTACCGGTATGGTATGGGCGCTAATTGGAGGAATACTTTCTGTAATGTTCCGCCTTCAACTCGGTTTTCCCGATGCAGACCTTTCCTGGTTAAAACCGGTATTGGGTGGCTGGATTACCCCGGAAGGAAAAATTGATCCTGAATTTTACCTGGCGTTGGTAACCATGCATGGAACCATCATGGTGTTCTTTGTGCTTACCGCTGGTTTAAGTGGTACGTTTAGTAACTTCCTTATTCCTTTGCAGATTGGCGCCCGCGATATGGCCAGCGGTTTTATGAATATGCTGTCCTATTGGTTCTTCTTCCTTTCGAGCGTGATCATGTTTGTTTCGTTGTTTCTTTCAACGGGTCCGGCATCGNGGGGATGGGTAATCTATCCACCCTTGAGTGCATTGCCTCAGGCTATGCAGGGCTCTGGTTTAGGAATGACGCTTTGGCTTGTGGCCATGGCAATTTTCATAGCCAGTTCGCTTTTAGGCAGTATCAATTACATCAGCACGGTAATTAACCTGCGCACAAAGGGTATGTCGTTTACCCGCATGCCGCTTACCATCTGGGCCTTTTTCTTCACAGCCATTATCGGTATCCTTTCTTTCCCGGTATTGTTTGCTGCTGCTTTGTTGCTCATCTTCGATAGAAGCTTCGGTACCAGCTTCTATCTTTCAGATATTTACATTGGTGGTGAAGCATTACCCAATCAGGGAGGAAGCCCAATCCTGTTTCAACACTTATTCTGGTTCTTAGGACACCCCGAAGTGTACATTGTATTGTTGCCGGCTTTGGGTATTACTTCAGAAATTATTGCCACCAATTCGCGTAAGCCGATTTTCGGATACAAAGCCATGGTGGGGTCCATGATGTTCATCGCAATTCTTTCATTTGTGGTTTGGGCACATCATATGTTTGTAACCGGAATGAATCCTTTTCTGGGCTCTATTTTCACGTTGCTCACCTTGATTATTGCAGTACCCTCGGCCGTTAAAATCTTTAATTACGTTACCACCCTCTGGAAGGGGAACATCCGGTTTACATCGGCTATGTTGTTTTCCATAGGCCTTGTATCGTATTTCTTAACCGGGNGTATTACCGGTCTCTTCCTGGGTAATTCAGCAGTAGATATTCAATTGCATGATACCTATTTTGTGGTAGCTCACTTTCACCTGGTAATGGGTAGTGCGTCCTTTNTTGGTATGCTTGCCGGTGTTTATCATTGGTTCCCGAAAATGTTTGGACGAATGATGGACGAGCGATTGGGCTACATCCATTTTTGGTTAACATTTATCGGGGTTTATCTGGTTTTCTTCCCTATGCACTACATTGGTATAGCAGGCTTCCCACGCAGATATTATAGCTGGACTAACTTTGAAACGTTTAGTGGGTTTGCCGACTTAAATATGCTGGTGAGTGTGGCGGCTATTTTAACACTGTGTGCGCAGTTCATTTTCCTCTTTAATTTCATCTACAGTATTTTCAGAGGGAAGGTGGCACCTGCCAACCCATGGAATGCTACAACGCTTGAGTGGACTACGCCTCGTCATCCCGGACACGGTAACTGGCCAGGTGAGATACCAACGGTTTACCGCTGGCCTTATGACTACAGCAAGCCAGGCGCCAAAGAAGATTTTATTCCTCAGCACATACCTTATTCTGAAACACAGGAATCAAACCTTCCTCATGAAAATGAGCTGATTAAGTTGGAACTTAACAACGATTCTATTGTAGTAGAGAATAAAGATCAGAAGCATTAATTAAATTCAAAGTTGATAACTGCTGCGACCAGTCGTTTTCACAGGCTTTGCCTGGTAACGTTGGTCGCAGTTTATTTTTAATTCTGGTAGGTGCAATTGTGCGGAGCACGGGGTCTGGCATGGGCTGCCCGGATTGGCCTAAGTGTTTTGGTTCGTGGGTACCCNCTACATCGGTAGATCAACTACCAGCGGATTACAAGGAAAGGAATGCGCAGATCAGAGATCAAAAGAATCAGAAATTTGCCCGCTATCTGAAAGCATTTGGATTTGAGTCCACCGCCAATGCTATTTTAAATGACAAATCTATTCTCGTTGAAACGGATTTCAATGTAACGAAAACATGGATTGAGTATGTTAACCGGATCGTAGGGGTAACAATCGGGTTTCTGATTACAGCTGTATTTGTAATGAGTTTATCTTTTAGAAAAACGAACCAATCCTGGTTTTGGATTGCACTGGCAACGTTGCTTACTGTAATCATTCAGGGGTGGTTTGGTTCTATTGTAGTATCTACCAACCTTACTTCGTGGACTATAACGTTACACATGTTGCTGGCCTTTGTTCTGATTGGGTTGCTGATTTGGTTGTATGAACAGAGCGCTCCGCCAAAGCACGTTCAGGCAGGAAAATATGCCCGGTGGATACTGACAGGGTGCATGCTTNTTTTGATTGTTCAGGTGCTTTTAGGTACTGAGGTACGGGCGGCTATCGATCGGGTAGCCGGGTTGATGTTGCCCAGGGAATCATGGATTTCGGAGATTGGGAACGACTTTTTGATTCATCGTTCATTTTCATGGGTGTTGGTGCTACTGCATGCGGTATTGTTTTATAGATTGTACAAAACAAGCACTCACAATGCTTTATTAGTTGCCCTGGTTCTGCTAATTTTGCTCACCCTGATAACAGGTATGGGAATGGCTTATTTTGCGGTTCCTGCCTTTCTTCAGCCCATACACTTGCTGGTAGCCACCGTAACATTTGGTATCCAGTTTNTGTTGTTCTTAAGATTAAAAACGAATTGAAATGACGCAGCCCGCAAATGCAATAACCATTCATGCAGGTTTAAAAATCCGGGCATTTCTTGAATTGCTCAAGGTAAGGCTTTCATTGCTGGTGGCTTTTTCGTGTGCGTTTGGATATGGCCTGGCTACGCGGGGTAATATGGACTGGCAGGTGTTGTTCATGTTAACCCTTGGTGGATTTCTGCTTTCGGGCGCATCGGTTAGCATCAACCAGATTTTAGAAAAAGACCTGGATGCCTTAATGAAGCGAACACAAAACCGGCCGCTACCAACCCAACGGGTAAGCGTAAGCGAAGCAACAATATTTACTTTAATCTGCCTGACAATAAGTTTGATCATACTGTGGATCTACACCAATCCACTTACGGTGATCCTTTCAATAGTTTCGATGTTGCTTTATTCTTTTGCCTACACCCCATTAAAGCAAGTTGGCCCAATAGCCGTTTTTGTTGGAGCTATTCCCNGAGCTTTACCTCCTCTATTGGGATGGATAGCAGCTACGGGTTCCATTACCTACGAAGCAATAATCATTTTTGGAATCCAGTTTATTTGGCAGTTCCCACATTTTTGGGCTATTGCCTGGGTGGCCGATGATGATTACAAANAAGCAGGATTTAAACTATTGCCATCGGGTGGAGGAAAGGATTTGAATACGGCCATTCAGATTATGGTTTACACCTTGTTTTTGATTCCATTGGGATTGCTACCGGCTACGTTTGGTATTACCGGAATTTATTCTGCCGGTGTGGCTACCCTTTGTGGTGTTGCGTTTCTGGCGCAAACCTTTNTACTGATGAAAACAGGAAGCAGGCAGTCTGCTTTGAGAATAATGTTCGGGTCGTTTATTTATTTGCCCGTTGTACAAATTGCTTACTTGTTGGATAAAATTTAAGTGAAGATGGATAAAGTTACATTTGGAGATTTTAGAATCATTGAAGAACCCCAANAACCGTTGGCTATGGAGCCACGCAAATTTGGGATGTGGCTCTTTATGGGTAGTGTGCTTATGCTTNTTGCAGCATTAACCTCGGCCTATATTGTGCGCGAGGCAGAAGGCAACTGGGTGTATTTTGAGATGCCCGGGTTGTTTACAATTTCAACCGTGGTGATCCTGGTGAGCAGTGTTACCATGCAGTGGGCCTATTGGTCGGCCAAANAAGATAACCTGGAAAACGTAAAAATCATGGTAACCCTTACCGCTGTTTTGGGTATTTCCTTTNTGGTATTGCAATGGCAGGGCTGGGTACAATTGGTAGCCAACAAGATCTATTTTGTGGGTAATCCCTCCGGTTCCTTCCTGTATGTGCTTACAGGGGTTCATGGCCTGCACATCATTAGCGCAATTGTTTTTCTTCTGATTGTGATGGTAGCCACCTATCGGTATAAAGTACACTCAAAAAGCCTGGTGAGCATAGAAATGTGCACCACTTATTGGCATNTTTTGGGCGGACTTTGGCTATATTTGTTCGTATTCCTATTATTGTATCGTTAAAAAACTAATACCTGATTATGGCACATAGTACAGCCACTGCAGTAACCGGAAAGAGTGTTTGGGATGGAGGAACCTCACCCATGGGTGCCAGCTATGGCAAGCTCATGATGTGGTTCTTTTTGCTTTCGGACGCTTTTACGTTCTCCGGGTTGCTCATTACTTATGGTTTGGTTCGCTCTTCACACCAGGCGTATGAAGGACTGGTTAGTACCTTCACATTCTCGTCTGAATACTGGCCAGTTCCTGAAAAGGTATTTGAAGCCGTTCCATTCCTGCATGGCTATGAATTGCCGTTGGTATTTGTGGGTATCATGACGTTCATCCTCATTATGAGTTCCGTTACCATGGTGTTGGCTGTGGAGGCCGGCCACCGGATGGATCGCAAAGCCGTTGAGAAGTGGATGCTCTGGACAATCATTGGCGGTGTTACCTTCTTAAGCTGTCAGGCCTGGGAGTGGACGCACTTTATTGTAGGAACGGGTACACCCACACTGGTAAAAGATTTTGTGGACGGACAGTGGATTACCAAGGAAGTGTACGGAGCCAACCTGCATATTAATCAATATGGTCCGCAGCCCTTTGCTGATTTCTTTTTCTTCATTACGGGCTTCCATGGCTTCCACGTATTTAGCGGTGTGTTACTGAATTTCCTGATTTACTATAACACCGTAACAGGAGTGTACGAACGCAGAGGACATTACGAAATGGTAGAAAAAGTTGGTTTGTACTGGCACTTTGTTGATTTAGTTTGGGTATTTGTATTCACGTTCTTCTATCTTGTATAACTATGGCACACCACGCACACGAACCTGAGGTTACCGTTCTTCCACCCGATAAGGCAAAAATTAAAAAGCTGTGGACAGTTGCGCTGTACCTTTTGCTCATTACTATTGTAGAATTTATTATAGCCTTTACCATTCCGCACGAATACAAGCAACTTCGGGTGTGGGTATTTGTGGCCTTAACTATTGTTAAAGCAGCTTACATCGTTGGTGAATTTATGCACTTGCGCTACGAAGTAAAGGTTTTGTTTTGGTCTATTTTGATCCCCACTATTTTTATTATCTGGATGATAGTGGCTTTTGTGTACGAAGGAATTAAAATGCCTGTATTTTATTGATTGTATATAAAGAAATAAGGAGTGAAGGCTAAGGTGATGAACTTTAGCCTTCTTTTATGTTATCCTGTCAATGCCTAAGAAGTTAGTCTTTCTTNTTTTAGCCCTTCTGTTGCCTGGAATTATCTTCCTGTTTCTACGAAAATTTGGAAAGAATGAGTTTAATATTCCAGTGTATTACCAGGCTGGTGTGGAGGATGCGGGGCCATGTGGCTCATATCCGGTTCCTTATACCGTACCCGATTCGATAATGCGTAGTATCCAAACCGAAAATAAACCGGTGTTAGTGGTGGTTGATACATCGGCTGAGGTAAAGCGAAATTTAAACAGGCTTAATACCGAATTAGGTGAGATCTTTACAGTATTCTGGCTGGATTCAGTGCCTGACAAGGTGCAATGGCAGACTTGTGTCTTTATTTTGCACAGTCCGTGGACAGCAGTCTTAGTTGATACACAAAGCCAGATACGGGGCTATTACGCTCCATCTACCCGCGAAGAGACCGACCGGCTTTTGCTTGAAATGCGAATTTTATTAAAGCAGTATTAAAAATGGCAGCACAAAGAGGTCCATATCATAAGTTGATCATAGCACTTTCTGTTATTCTGCCGGTTGCTGTGGCTTCTTTATTCAGGATAAAAATTCCCGGTTACGATTTCAGTTTTCTGCCGCCCATTTATGCCACCACCAATGGCTTAACAGCCATACTGCTGCTTGCTGCTGTAATTTCCATCAAGCGTAAAAACCGAAAACTACATGAGGCTTTAATTAAAACCTGCATGGGGTTATCAGTTGCTNTTTTAGTGATGTATGTATTGTATCACATGACCAGCGATTCCACAGTTTATGGTGGAACAGGGNGGTGGAGGGTTNTTTACCTGGTAATCTTAATAAGTCACATAGTGCTTTCTGTTGTCGTAGTTCCGCTTGTGCTGTTCACTTTTTCCAGGGCATTGTCGGGTAATTTTGAAAGGCACAAGGCATTGGCTAAATTTACTTTCCCGATCTGGCTGTATGTGGCTATTAGTGGTGTGGTGGTGTATATCATGATCAGTCCTTATTACGCTTAAAATTATGAAAGCAGTTGCACGAGTTGCCTTGGTTTCGCTTTTTGTGATGTTCATTCAGTTTAGTGCGCAGGCTCAATGTGCCATGTGCCGCACTACATTGGAGAATAATGTTAGCAATGGTGATATCGGTATTGCGGCCGGTATTAACTTTGGTATTCTATACCTGTTTGCTGCGCCCTACCTGATTATTGCCAGCATTGCGTTCTTTTGGTATCGGGCCAGTAAAAATTCAAAACGCAGTGAATATGCGTAATCACATTTGGTCAGGTAAATGCCCGCGTTGCCACAAGGGCGATATTTTCAAATACCCCTTATCGCAGCTTACACGTTTTGCAGCCATGAACAAAGAATGTCCGGTTTGTGGTGCTCCTTTTGTTCCTGAACCGGGTTTTTATTATGGGGCCATGTTTATTAGCTACACATTTACTGTAGCCATTATGGTAGCTGTGTGGTTGGTGCTTTATGTATTTGTTAACCCTTCTGATTGGGTGTATGGCCTGGCATTGGTGCTTGGTGCTGCCCTGTTTTCTCCAATAAGTTTTCGGCTTTCGCGGGTATTGTGGCTTTATTGGTTTGGTGGCCATAAGCACAACTCTTAACCAGATTTCTTATTTTTAAGAAACGGTACAGCTATGCGTAGCCAGTGGTGGCTTTTTACTTTTAGTTGGATGCCTGGCTGGTGGCCTGTGGAGCGAGCGCCTGTATCAAAACCACAGGGAAAGAATAACAGAAGAGTTTTCGTGCAACCTGGAGTCAGCACTTGCGGAGTTGCGCAAGGAAGCAGCGCAAGCAGCAGCAGAAAGACCTGATGCATGGTCAACCTTAAAGGGTGCACATTATCTTTTTATAAACCATGAGTTGGCGGCATGGAGCAAATCTGAGTTTGCACCAGATGCTCGAATGCTGGCTGACACCAGTATGTTTCATTTTGCGCAAACATCATTAGGTAATTTTATTGTACTACGAAATTCTCCGGCCCCGAATGAGGTTTTGATTTCGATGTTGCCATTAGAGCGACACTACCCAATTACCAACCGTTACCTGCCCGCTAAACTCAATACAGCAATTTTTAACTTTTACCAGGTAGGCATTTATCCTCCTGATTTTTTAACGGGTGCGCCTGTTAAAGTAAATAACGTGGTGTTGTTAAAAGTAGTAGTGCCCGCAAATGCGATGGGGCCACACTTTCTTACTTTGTTTTTGGGGTGGGCTTTCTCGTTTGTTTGCTATTTATCCTGATGCAGGTTGTACTCCGGTTACATCGACAAAGAAAGTATGCATTTGCTTTTGGTGATGTTAATCTTTTCGTTGCAATCAGGATAACGATGGTGCACTTGAATTTTCCTGCGCGTTGGTGGCCATCTCCTGTTTTTAGCCCACAGGAATTTGCTTCTTCTACGTACAATGCTTCGGTGGGTGATCTGGTGCTTAATTCGTTTGGAATATTAATATTATGTGGTTACGTTTTTTACGTACTCCCGATGGAAGCTTGTTTATCACTTAATTCGTGTCTCTTCTGCCTGGAAGCGGGGATTGATGAGTGTCTTTTTTACTGGCTTCACTTTTTTCCTTTTTGTATCCATTTCTGTTTATCGAAACCATATTTCATAACTCTGAAATTTTGTTAGATATAACACGTACCCTTTCTGTAAATATGCTGCGGGGTCTTGCGTTTTTTCTTTGCTGCTGGGAACGATAAGTGGTTTTTTCTTTGTCCATGTCTTTATTCGGCTTTCCGGGACAATAAACAAATCAATGGGAAAATTCCTGATCTTGTTAGGTGTAGCGCTGATTATCTTCATTGTCTATTTTATGCTGGAGGGAAGAAACTATTGGATAACCGTATCCATCGCTATTCCATACTTTGTTCTATTGTTCATTACCCGCTTGCGGTTAATCCGAAAAAGTGCGCTTACCTCACTTTTATATTTCTTTTTAGCTTTGATCGCATTCGGTATTCAAAGTGCCTGGAGTATCAAAAGATTTTCAGAAGAAGAGAATGCAGAATCACAATTCCGGTTTGCAACCAGCTACCTGATAGACCGGGATGTAATGGCCGAATACCTCCTGAATGAAAGCCGCAAGCGAATTTCGGCTGATGCATTCATTCAATCGCGGTTAACGAGTCCCTTTCTGAGTCGTTCGGCTGCCCGTCAAAAAGTGAGGCAAGTTTATCTTAGTTCATATTTTGATCGGTACGATTTTCATATTCATTTGTTTACCCCGTTAAAAGAACCGCTGGATGAACTTTCGGTTGATCACTGGGCTGAATGGAATCAGCAAATTGACAATCCTCAATACACGACCAACTATGAAGGCATTTATTTCATTCGATCTGCTTCGGTAGAAACTGGTAAGCGTTATGTAGTTATTATTCCGGTTTCGCGGAGTACCCAATTGGCAGGATATGTTGTATTGGATTTAACACTTAAGCGAACAATTCCGCAAAGTGTTTATCCTGAATTGCTGGCCGATAGCCGCTTCGCTGAATACTTTGAAAACCGCGACAAAAGTTTTGCATTTATTTCGGAAGGTCGGATTCTGAGCAACTTCGGGAATTTTAATTATGAGCGCGATTTTAACCTTGCATTTCTTCAGGATCAAAAGCTATTTAGTGATGGGCTTCGTGTAGATGGATTTATCCACACAGCAGTAGAAGATGATGCCGGTCGGATTGCGGTAGTAACCTCACGTTCCTATCCATTTTTCTTTGTGTTAACCAATTTCTCGTTCTTTTTTGTTTTGTGTGTTAGCTTATTGGCGTTTATCTTGTTCGCATACGGCATTCGCTCATGGTTAGCAGGTAATAAATTGAACTATGCCACGCGCATTCAACTCTACATTTATCTGGCTTTTGCGCTACCGCTGGTTGTAGTTGCCATTACCACATTAAACCGGGTTTCGCGCTCGGCAGCATTTCAACTTACGGAAGAGTATTTAGCCAAAGCTCGCGTACTGGGCGAAAATCTATTGCCTGAATTGACTGCGTACGGACAAAATCCAGAAGAGAACAGAACAGAACTGGATGATCGGGTAGGTGCAGCTTCGCGCTTTGCAAATGTGGATGTTTCCGTTTTCGACAAACACGGGATGATGATCGGATCAAGCCAGCCTGCAATAGCCGAAGGGTTGATTGCATCCGTACTGATGAACCGCATTGCATGGGAGCGCGTGTTTAACCGGGGTGATGTTGCTTTTGTATTGAACGATAAAATTGGATCGCTGAATTTTAATACAGCCTTCTTTGCTTTGCGATCATCCGAAACGGCCACAGTATTGGGTGTTATCAGTTTGCCATTTNTTGAGTCTGCTCAATCGTTGGATGCAACCCAGATAACCGTGTTGGCTAACATTCTTACGATCTTTACTTTAATCTTTCTTGTTTTTTCCATCCTTTCGTTCTACGTGGTAGAATCGCTCACGTTTCCGCTGCGTTTTATTACCCGCACATTGCGTAATACAACACTTACTGGTAATAAGCCGTTGGAATGGAAATCGAATGATGAGATTGGATTGATGGTGAGCGAATACAATAAAATGGTAGAGAACCTGGAACAGAGTAAGATTGAGTTGGCCCGAAGTCAGAAGGAGAGTGCGTGGCGCGAAATAGCCCGGCAGGTGGCCCATGAGATTAAAAATCCACTCACCCCCATGAAGCTGACGTTACAACAAATGCAACTGTGGTTGGCTAAAGATAGTTTGGAGAAAGACCGCGTCAGGCAATCGGTAAGCACACTCCTGGGCCAGGTGGATATTTTAAATGAGATCGCCTCATCCTTTAGTGCGTTTGCGCGTATGCCAGCACCTATTATGGAAAGGCTGGATTTAGTGGCGTTGCTTACTAAAACTGTAAACCTGTATAGCACCTACCAGGGAGGGAATGTGTTGCTTAAAAATGACACACCGGTTGCAGTTGTACAGGGTGATCCGCAGTTGCTGGATCGGATTNTTTCTAATTTGATTTTAAATGGACTGCAGGCTGGCAGCGAAAACCCGGTTGTTACGGTTGAAATAAAAGTAGCTGAAAATAAAGCAACAGTGCTGGTACAGGATAATGGCGCGGGCATTCCTGCCGACTTACAGGAAAAGATTTTTGTGCCCTATTTTACCACCAAGAAATCCGGTTCCGGACTTGGGTTAGCCATTGCCCGGCAGGGTATAGAACTAAGTGGTGGACGTATCTGGTTCAATTCGCAGCCAGGCCAAACTACTTTTTATGTGGAGTTACCACTGCTTTAGGTGCCCTTCAGGCTCCGCATCACTTTGTTAGTAAATACAAAATCATCCAGTTCTTTTACCCCCGAATGCGTGATGTCGTTGTTGGAGCCTTCCCAGAGTTTGCTCCCTTTGTAGAGAAACATAATCTTCTCTCCGATACCAAGTACAGAATTCATATCGTGCGTAACCACAATGGTGGTAATATCAAATTCGTGCGTAATCTCCATAATCAGATCGTCAATCACCACAGAAGTTTGCGGATCAAGTCCTGAATTGGGTTCATCACAAAANAGATAGTTGGGGTTGTTTACAATTGCGCGCGCAATACCCACTCGTTTTTTCATGCCCCCGCTTATTTCGGAAGGCATTTTNTTATTAACACCTTCAAGTCCTACCCGCTTGAGGCAGAAATTTACACGTTCGATTTTATCGGCCTCGCTCATGCGGGTAAGAATGTTTAGCGGGAACATTACGTTTTCTTCCACATTTTTNGAATCGAACAATGCTCCGCCCTGAAACAACATTCCAATCTCGCGCCTTATTTCCGATTTCATTTCCTTGTCGGCTTCGGTAAAGTTGCGCAGGTCAAAATATACATGACCGGTATCGGGTTGAATAAGTCCGACAATGCATTTAAGCAGCACACTTTTACCGGTGCCGCTCGATCCTATTATCAGATTGGTTTTTCCTTTTTCAAACTCGCCAGTAATCCCGGTCAATACGGTTTTATCGCCAAAACTTTTTGATATGTTGTTAATCTTGATCATGGCAAATCAGATAAGCAGGTAGGCTAGAAAATAATCGGCTAACAGAATGGCAATAATACTGGTAGTTACAGCCTGTGTACTGGCAATACCCACTTCCAGTGCTCCGCCTTGTGTGTAATATCCTTTAAAGGAAGAAATAGTACTTATCAAAAAGGCAAACACAAATGTTTTGATTAGTGCAAACGTGATGAAATAGGGGTTAAATCCATATCGGATTCCATATATGTACTCCGTGGGNGTTAATAATCCTGTTAATACACCAACCAGGTATCCGCCAAAAAGCGCACACACGGCCGCTACAATTACCAGCAATGGATACATTAAAATTGAGGCAACAATTTTAGGAAGTACTAAGTATGAGGCTGAGTTTATACCCATTACTTCCAGGGCATCTATCTGCTCGGTAATACGCATGGTGCCCAGGCCACCCGCCATGCTGGAGCCAACCTTACCGGCATAAATTATTGCCATAATCGTGGGTGCCAGTTCCAGAATAGTCATTTCCCGCACCACGTTCGAGATAATAAAGCGGGGTACAAAGGGNCTTACCAGGTTGGCCCCGGTTTGCAGGGTTGTAACTGCTCCCATAAAGGTAGAAACCAGCATGAAGAGAAGGATGGATTTTATCCCGATTTGCACACATTCCTCCAGGGTAAGGTTATAGTAGGTTTTAAAAGTTTCCCTGCGAACTACCAACGAGCTTAAGAAGATCACGTACCGGCCAAAACCCTTCATGCAGTAAAGTTCAAATGCTATATTGCCCAAAGATAAAACAAATCCCATGAACAAACTGGTAGTGGTAACGGGTGGCAGTAAAGGTATTGGCAGGGCTATTACCGAACGGTTTGCCNGGGCTGGATTTGATGTAGCCACCTGCGGGCGTAATGCGAAAGACCTGGCTACACTTAAATCAGATTTGGAAAGCTTTGGAGTAAAAGCCCACGCCTTTGTTGCCGATATGCGCGATAAGGCTCAAATCAAAACCTTTNGCGATCAGGTTCTGGCCTTAAACCAGGCGGTGGATGTGCTGGTAAACAATGCCGGATACTTTGTTCCGGGCTCCGTATTGAGCGAACCTTCCGGCACCCTGGAAAGCATGATTGAGACTAATCTTTACAGCGCATATTATGTTACGCGTGGGCTCATTTCAGCCATTAACAAAAGCCATATTTTTAATATGTGCTCCATTGCCAGCATTCAGGCTTATCCCAATGGGGGCTCCTATGCAATTTCCAAGTTTGCCTTGCTCGGCTTTTCCAAAGTACTGCGCGAAGAATTGAAGCCANAAGGAGTGCGCGTTACCGCGATTTTGCCAGGGGCTACCAAAACGGCCACTNGGGAGGGTACTGATTTGCCCGATAGCCGCTTTATGAAGCCTGAGGACGTGGCTGAAGCAGTTNTTTCGACCTGGTCCCTGTCGCCAAACAGCGTGGTGGAAGAGTTACTTATACGCCCCCAGTTGGGCGATATTTAAGCCCTGTTACAAAACAAAACCTATTGCCAAAGAGTTAACTTTGCAGGCAAATCTCAGGTTGTGAATTCGGTACTGGAGGTAAAACAATATTGCGATAGCCTGGTTAGCTACAAGCGTAGAAAAACCCGCGAGGTAAAAATTGGGGGTATTCCGATGGGAGGCGATAATCCCATACGCATTCAGTCCATGACCACCGTTGACACGATGGATACCAAAGGCTCGGTTGAACAAACTATTCGCATGGTGGAAGCGGGTTGCGAATATGTGCGTATAACGGCTCCCAGCATGAAAGAAGCGCAGAACTTAGCCGAGATANAANAGGAATTGCGTGTACGCGGATACGATGTTCCGCTTATTGCAGATATCCACTTTACACCCAATGCAGCCGAACTGGCTGCTCGCATCGTGGAAAAAGTTCGCGTAAATCCCGGCAATTATGCCGATAAAAAACGCTTTGAGGAAATTGAATACACCGATGCAACTTACCGCGCTGAACTGGAACGCATTCGCGAAAAATTTACTCCATTAGTAAAGATTTGCAAAGAGTATGGTACGGCTATGCGCATTGGTACCAATCATGGTTCACTTTCAGATCGCATCATGAGCCGCTATGGCGATACCCCGCTGGGCATGGTTGAATCGGCATTGGAGTTTTTACGCATCTGCGAAGATTTGAATTACTACGACATTGTCTTGTCAATGAAGGCAAGCAATCCGCAAGTAATGGTGCAGGCATACCGGTTGCTGGTACAAAAACTGGATGAAGAAAATTTTCAACCTTATCCATTACATCTGGGTGTAACCGAAGCGGGCGATGGGGAAGATGGTCGCATCAAATCTTCGGTGGGTATTGGCACATTGCTGGAAGATGGACTGGGCGATACCATTCGGGTATCGTTAACCGAAGAACCGGAAGCGGAAGTACCCGTAGCCAAAATGCTGGCCGATCGTTATACCACACGCAAAACTTCGTACGTCATTCCCGAGATTGTAACAAATCCGGTAAACCCGTATGCATACACCCGCAGGCATACACGTGAAGCCGGAAACATTGGCGGGCACCAGGTGCCCNGGGTAATTGCCGATTTCTCCACGAAAGAAAAAGTAACAGCCGCCTCGTTGTTCGCATTAGGCTATCAGTATTCGGTACCCTTGGATAAATGGAACATTACTGATATGGCCTGTGATTATATTTTTCTGGGCGATAAAACGGTTGACTTTGAGATTCCGGGTACGCTTGGTTTTATTTACAACCATGCAACGTGGTTGAAAGGAAAAGAGAAACCCAGGAGTTATCCGTTCATTAATCCGAAAGATTACCTTGCTGGAGCCGAGCGTTCAACCCAACTCAATTTTATCTACACGCAACTCAAAGATATTAATGATGAGTTTGTTGCAGCTATAAAAGCAGACGCAACAGCCGTTTTGCTGATCGACACATACAATGATCATGGCCTTGCTGAACAGCGCAGGTTATTCATTGAGCTAATGAATCGGACTTGCGATGTGCCGGTTATTATCGGCAGGGCCTATGCTGATTTACAACAGGATCAACTGCAACTATATGCGGCTACCGATATGGGCGGGTTGCTGATTGATGGATTGGGTGATGGTGTATTTCTTGCAGCCGAACGATGCGGTTCTGACAAAATGATTAATGAAACGGCATTTGGAATTTTACAGGCTACGCGTACGCGCATTTCCAAAACCGAATACATTTCCTGTCCTTCCTGCGGTCGCACGTTGTTTGATCTGCAGGAAACCACAGCTAAAATCCGGGCACGAACCAGTCATCTTAAAGGAATTAAGATCGGCATTATGGGTTGCATTGTAAACGGGNCGGGCGAAATGGCCGATGCGGATTATGGTTATGTGGGTTCTGGCNCGGGAAGAATTACTTTATATCGCGGCAAGGAAGTAGTAAGGCGAAATGTACCCACACCACAAGCAGTAGATGCTTTAATCGGACTTATTCAGGAAGATAATAATTGGATTGAACCTCAATCCGTAACACAATAACATCATGGAAAAGCAATCAACAACAGGAGAGAAGAAAAAACTTTCGATAAAGGAGTTTTTACCTTAGGCGAAGTAGGTGGTTATTTCTTCCGGAAGAAAGATCCATCACGGCCTTCCAACATCAACATCAAAATGATGCACGGCATCAATAAGATTTCAATCGCCATTTTTTTGATTGGCGTACTATACCTCATCTTAAAGCGTTTCATTTGAACGTAGAACAGTTTAGAAGTTACTGCCTGGCCAAAGGTGGGGTTACTGAAGAGTTTCCTTTTGACGAAGAAACCATGGTGTTTAAGGTAATGGGTAAAATGTTTGCCCTGGCTGATGTAACAGTGTTTGAAAGCATAAACCTGAAGTGCGACCCGGAGCAGGCTGTATTACTTCGCGAACAATATCCGGCCGTGTTGCCGGGCTACCACATGAATAAAAAGCACTGGAATACGGTCCTGATGGACGGAAGTCTGCCTGATAAACTGGTGAAACAGTGGATCGACAACTCATATAACCTGGTAGCCGCCCGTCTTCCAGCTAAAGTTAGGGCCGGGCTTGACCAATTTTAAGCTGATTTTCACCAAATTACAGGTTGGTTAGAATGCCTGCATCTTGTGGATTACTTAGGTTAATTAATTAATTTTGTTGATTGCGAATGTCTGTATAGGAATGATCCGGCTTTACTTTTAGGTGTATTGGTTTTGCTGGTAATGGGTTCCTGTACCCAGCGCCTGATTTGCCCTGCCTATCAGAGTTCGTTCATTTACGATAAGCCTACAGCCAAAGAGAAATTTGTTTATTACAACGAAAGCACCACCCAACCCCGCGAAGTACTGGCTTCGGCAAATAGCAAGACCATAACGCTTCCGCCCCGCGACTCCACCTGGAAAAAGAGCGATGCCTTGCCCGGCCCGGCTTTGCCACACGTACGCAGGGTANAAAAAGACCGGTATTTGTTGCTGCCCGAAAAGACTTACAAGCAAGCCTTAAAGGCATTGCGCACCGTGGAGATGAAGCCGGTTTATCCTAAANAGNAAACCGATTCGCTTGACATCGCTGCCGAGTTGGATAGTGCGGCCCGCAGTATTTCGGATACTACCTTAATAGGTAGCAGCACCAAGCCAAAACAAACAGCCGATTCAGTTTACGCGATAACCAAGACAAAAGAAAAGTATAACCTCGATCAGGATGCTTACCTCTGGTACTTCCGTGATGTATTGGTGCTACCCGATGTGCGCGCGGCTATGATGGAAGAGGGTAAGGTGCAGGCTGCCAAGAAANAATCAACGAAGAAGTCCAAAACCGGATTCTTCCCGAAGATCAAAAATATTTTCAAGAAAAAGGATAAGCAGAAACAAGCGGACAGCACTATGCTAACTACCGAACAACCTGTATTGGATTCGACTCAAACTGCATCTAAACCAAAGAAANAAATTCCTGGGAGGGCTATTCGGTAAGAAGACTAAAGCCGATAAAACAAAACCCGATAAAAAACCAGATGAGGCCAAAAAGAGGAAGAGGATGATGGGTTTTAAACCAGGCCTTATTGCCGGTGAGCCGGCAATGAATTAATCAAACAACGTCAGGTTACCATGCTGGTCAGCAGCGGGTGCGGGTAGCAGCAGCGAAGGCTTATCAAATGTGGGTGTAAATACTGCCGGTGATACGATATGATGACCTAACTCATTTTCAGGATAAGGTTTTATCAAATCCAGTAGTTGTATTTCTGTTGCGTTTGGGTTTAACCAAACCAACTCCTGCTCGCGATTAAAAATTACAGGCATCCGATCTGTAATGGGTAACACCGTTTCATTGGCTGGCATGGTTAGGATCGAGAAAGTATGAAAGGCATTGCCGTCCGGATCGTCATACTCTTCCCAGATTCCCGCAAAGGAGATAAGCGTTGACTTCGGTGTGAATAAATAGGGTACAACCGATTTCTTTCCAATTTTTTCCACGCGTAAAATGCGTTAGCCGGAATCAGGCAACGATAGCGCATTAATGCTTTGCGCAACAAGGGCTTTTCCTGAATCCACTCTACGCGTGTATTAATGATTCGCTCGGCCAGTGCTTTATCCTTTATCCATTTGGGTGCAGTGCCCCAGTAAAAATGAAAAGCCTTGCGGACTTTGATGGGTTATTACCGGAAGTAGTTTACCAGGGGCAGCATTGTAACTGGGCTTATAGCCGGGCGATTCTTCAATATTAAATCGTGTAACAAGTTGCTGAATGGTTGAATGAATGGTGTAACGTTCTATCATATTCCGGACTGAATAAACTGCAGCGCGCGCAGCTCGCTCCAATATACCCCATTTTTGTTAAACTGTGCGAAACCCACATGCCCGCCATGTGTAAGATACTCCGTAACAAGATAGGGGTGATGGGTAAACTCTTGCGGGTAACACTGCTTGCTTAGAAAAGGATCGTTTTGAGCGTTTACAAGTAATGCGGGTCTTTTGATGTTATCCAAGAAAAANAGGGAACTGCATTTTTCGTAGTAGTCGCGGGCACCGGCAAAACCATGAAGCGGAGCGGTGTAGGAATCATCGAAATCGAAAAGGTTGTTGATGCGGCTTAATTTCTGCGTATCGATGCCGGGCATCTGGCTGGCTTTTAAGGCTACCTTTTGTTTAAGCGATTTTAAAAATCGCCTGGCGTAAATGCCGTATGCACTGGATGTTATCTTAATGCTGCTGCTGTGCAAATGCAAGGGTACGGAAAAAGCGACCACGCGGTTTACCTGGCTGGCCAGCGCACTTCCTTGTTCGCCCGTATATTTCAGTGTTAAGTTTCCACCAAGGCTAAAACCAACCAGGTTTATTTCTGAATACCCTTTGGTTAGGGCATGTTGCACAACCAGATCCAAATCATCGGTAGCGCCACTGTGATAAAACCGGGGTTGACGGTTCATTTCTTCACTGCAACCGCGATAATTCCAGGCCAATACATCGTAACCGTGCATCGAAAANATTTTTGCCATGCCTTTTATGTAAGCCCGCTGGCTGTTTCCTTCCAGGCCGTGCGAAAGGATAACTACTTTNTGCGACCGGTTGTTTAGCCAGTCCAGGTCCAGAAAGTCGTCATCGGGGGTGGTGATGCGTTCGCGCGAATAAGCAACACCGTGTACGGTACGCAGCAGAGCAGGGTAGATGGTTTCGAGGTGATTGGTGAATAATATGGCAGGTGCGCGATAGGCCAGCATTACCAATTCATTCGCTTGCGAAGTTCGGTTATGTGGGCGGTATGGTGGGCGCCATGCCAGGCATACAATGCAATCATGTTGTGAAGCACCACATGCTTTTGTGTTTCAGGGTGAACGAACGCCTGTTGCAATTGCGTGGGCGATAACCTTTCAAGCAACAACGTAAGTTTATGATGTAATGCCTTGATTAACGAAAGCGAAACTTCCGGAGGTAAGGAAGCGTCAGGTGTTTCGGCCCACTTTTTCTCCAGGTATGTTTTAATGGTGGGTGTATCTTCGGTAATAGTCCATTTGATGCGGATGTAAGCATTCATGTGGCTGTCGGCAACATGGTGCACTACCTGGCGCAGGGTCCAGCCGCCTTCGCGGTACGGGGTATCCAACTGGTTATCGGTTAAGCCAGCAATAGCTGCTTCCAGTTTGGTGGGTAACATCCGGATTTGTTCAATATGGGCAGCAATCTCGGAAGCCGTATGAGACTCCTGCGGAGTAAATTTTCCAATAGGGTAGCGAAGATCCGGTTCGGCTTGCATTACTTGTTTAATTCTTTCACGGCTTCTTCCAGTTGCGCATCATCATAGCCTTTGTTGAGTTTTACCGGGTTCGATTTAGCCTTGCGCTTCTTGCGTACACGAATGTTGGTGAACTCAATCAGCAATGAAAATGCAACGGCAAAGTAGATATACCCTTTTGGGATTTCCTGGTGCAAACCTTCCAATAACAACGTAAATCCAATCAGAATCAGGAAGCCTAATGCAAGTACTTCCATGGATGGATGGTTTTTAATGAACGTACTGATGGCACCTGAAAAGAACATCATTACAATAATTGAAACGATTACGGCAATAATCATAATCACCACTTGTTCGGGGNNTACAATACCTACAGCCGTTAAAATGGAATCAAACGAGAAGATAATATCCAGTAAGATGATCTGGAAAATGGTTCCGGCAAAGGTTACGGCTGCTGCTTTACCCACCCCGGGTTCATTGTCATCGTCACCTTCCATTTCGTGGTTTATTTCCAATGTACTCTTGGCAATTAAGAACAAACCACCGAAGCCTAAAATCAAATCTTTACCACTAAAGGCCATGTCGTGTTTAATCAGAAAGTTGGCCGGAATGGTAAACAAAGGTTCTACGAAGCCTATAATCCAGGTAATACACAAGAGTAAGATAATTCGCACAGCCATGGCCAGCGCGAGTCCTACATTCCGGGCTTTGGGGCGCTGCGCTTCCGGTAATTTGTTAGATACAATGGAAATGAAAATAATGTTATCAATGCCAAGAACAATTTCCAGAAAACAGAGGGTAAGCAGGGCCAGCCAGGTATCGGCTTTAAGGAACATTTCCATACGCAGGTGCGCTAAAGTTTACAGTCTTTCAAATGCCAAAATAGGCAAAGAAACTTACATTTTAAACTCACCCCGGTAAAGAAAGAAACCCCGGATTTAACGTGATTTTGCTTTTAGGGAGTATATCCTTACATGGTTCGGGAGGCAAAGAGCTGTAAAGCGGAAAGCTAAAAAGCTAAAAGCTGACCGAGTTAGCTTTCCGCTTTAAAGCTTTACACTTTTGGGAGTATCCTTTAGGAGTCAAAAGTTTAATAGTAAAGTTTACAGTGCTTTATTATACGTATAATATTTCTAGTTTTGTCGTGTAATTAATTGTTATGGATGCGAAAATAACCCTAAGCTTTGATGCGGCTGTAATTGACCGCGCCAAGAAGTTTGCCCATAAACAAAACATCAGTTTATCGCGGTTAACAGAATTTCTGTATGATAAGATTACACATCAGTCTTACGCCAGCCTGGAAGATCTTGCTGTTGCTGATTGGGTAAACCAGGTAGCAGAAGGCAAGGCTGAATACAAAACTAAAAAGCGTGGGCGTAAATCGTTGCGGAATGAATTTTTGAAATCGCGGAAATGAAAATATTTCTGGACGCCAACGTTTTGGTAACCGTGCTCAATAAGGAGTACCCTGTATTTCCGTATGCCGCCAAATTGTTGAGTCTTGCCGATCAACCTCGGTACACGTTGGTTACATCGCCCATTTGTTTGGCCATAGCTTTTTATTTTTCTGAANAAAAATCCGGTCGCGCGGTGGCCTTAAAGAAAATGAAACTGCTGTGCAGTAAAATTGACATTGCAGCGGTTGATGCTGAGGTTGTTATGCAAACCCTGGCAAACAAAACAATCACCGACTTTGAAGATGGATTGGAATATTACACAGCCGAACAAAATAACTGCTCATGCTTTATTACGGAAGATGCTGATTTCTTTNTTTCAGAAATGGAAGTACTGAGGGTGGAGGAGTTTTGGTGAAGTATGGGGTGAAAGATGAAAGCTAAAGGGCTAAAAGCTAAAAAGCTGACCGAGTTAGCTTTCCGCTTTTAGCTTTCCGCCTTACAGCTTTCGGCTTTCCGCTTTTAGCTTTCCGCTTTACAGCTTTCGGCTTTCCGCTTTACAGCTTTTTGCTTTACGGCTTTCCGCTTTCCACTTTACAGCTTTCGGCTTTCCGCTTTACAGCTTTCCGCTTTTAATGTACTACCATCACCTTCTTCCTTACCACCCCCGTCTTTCCTGATCCAATCTGTACCACATAAATTCCCTGTGCCAGGTTCTGCGTATTTACGGTTTTGGTTTGCTCGCCTTTTTCAAAGTAGAGTTGTTGGGCTGCACGGCCCACCGGGTCAATTAAATTAACCATCAGCCGGTTTTCAGCTTTGGTTGGCAACTCAATTTCAAAACTTTCATTGGCCGGGTTGGGGTAAATGTGGATGTACTCGGCAAGGTCTTCGATGCCGGTTACTAAATCGGGTAAGGGCGGGTTTAAGACAATATGCGCCTGGTAAACTTCTTTTAAGCCGCTTGTTTCCTGTACCGTTATTACAATGGCATCTCCGCTATTAAATCTCCAAACTACATCAGGCACGGTATAAGTACCATTAGCGGCAATGTCATTGTCAATAATCACACCAGTTGGTGAGGGCAACATTTGCCGGGCTACAAAAACAAACTCGTTGTTGGTTGTCCCGCTCAGTAGTGCTGCATCGGTTATACTTTTCTGAACAATGGTTGTAAACACATGTGCGCCCTGTAATGATAAGGTTTGTCCGGTACGATTAAGAATGGAGGTACTAATAACAACCTCGCCATTTATTTTGGTAACGGTAGGGACAATTTCAAGTGGCGATGGCGTTAAAACCCGCTCATCATAAAGTGTATTGAGCCAGGTATTCACCGCACCGGTTCTTGCCCCGCCATCAATCCGGATGGTAGGTGCCTCAGTTAAGCCGTAAAAGGCGGTGCGTGCATTATTGATTTGTGGATTTAATGCATTTACAGGATCATCGCCCGGAAAGGGTGTATGGTACTGAACTTTTACAACTTCGCTGGCCAGGTTATGATAGTCGTTGTTGTGTGCGGTGGCACCTGGCGCATGGTTATTAGTAAAGTTTTCCAATACCACTACACGCGTACGCTCACCAATAAACACGTTATCAAATGCAAAACCATCCGTTTGCGACTTATCGGCACCAAAGGCTACTCTGAATACAACATTCGATGCTCCTGCAAAAGGATCCAATTTAAAAATAGCAGTTGTCCATGTCTCGTATTTGTTTGGCCTTGTAACGGCATTGCCCGACCAGCCCGCATTAACCGTTGATTGGTTACCAGGACTACTTACAATCCCCGTTGCATCATACCAGTTTATACCGCTGTTTACGGCACCAATTGTAATCCAACTTCCATCATCTTCGATATTTCCATTGGTGTTTGCCTGAAGTACGGCACCATTTACACCCACGGGGGTATCTGAAAAGATATCCAATGAAATAACAGGTTTAGTACTCGCTATGTCAAAACAATTACTCAACACCCACGATTGCTCTTCCTGATTGTTGGTGCCATTAAGCATTGTTTCCCAACCACTACCACGCGTTGCATTTGCTTCTGTTCCTTTTTTGAGAAGAGTGCCCCACTCCCAGGAAGAATTCGTTCCGCCAGCAATCCAACCAGCTTCGTCTGTATTAAAGTCTTGCGTGTAGGGNGTACTAACGGTAATAGGTGCAACTACTTTAGGCACTATGTAAACTGGTTTTGACACGGTATCACGGCAATCGAATGGAGTGTTTACAACCAGCTTAATTATGTCTGTGCCTGAGGAAGTATAGTTTACATTGGGGTTGTGAATTCCATTTGGCGAATTGCTGTGTGAGAGGGTGTTATTCAAAGAAAATTCCCAATCAAAAGTTAGATTTGAAAGTGGGGGNTTNGAATTTTCGGTGGCAACAAAAGTTGTTGCTGTACCCAAACAGGCATTTTGCCACGTAAAGTCTATCTTGGGTAAGTTACGGACCGCAATTGAAATATTAGCACCTGCGCTTTGGCAGCCCGCACTCTCTTTAGTAACAAAAAAGGAATAACAGCAGGTACATTATTGTCAATGGGAGGTTTAAATGAATAGCCAGAACCCACTAGTTCTTTAAGATCAAAATCACTATACCATTTGTAGGTAATATCTGAGTCTGGGTTTACGAGAAATTCAGGAATGTCTTCCCCCTGGCAGATTTGTGGGTTAATACCACCGGCTGAAATAATATCATCAGCTAAAGTAACCACTGGCCGTTTGTTCACTTTAATAATTATTGGATCCGATGTACCGGTACATCCTGTTGATGGATCTCTATAGGTATAGGTAATTGGTATCTCTGTTGTAGTACCAACGGTAACATCAGTAACATTTAATGGATTGAAGGACCATACAATAGTTCCGGAAGGCGTAGAAGTTACCGAACTATTCTGACCATTTCCAGGCGTGAAAAAGTCATAGTTTTTNGTATTGGAATTTGGAGGAGAGCCTGTTAATGTTACCGGAGCCTCATCATCGCAGAACTCGTAATCATTATTTGGTAAAGAAAAGGATGGCTTAGGAGCAGGACGGACTGGGATAAGTTGCCAAACTTTTCTTGTTTGATAAATAGGTGAATATAGAACTCCTGCTCCGTCTCGGTCATAGAATCCACCAATTTCAAAACCAATCCAGATACCAATAATACCGTAGTATCCTCCGGTTGCGGAATAATTAATCTGATATTCAGAAAGTTTAGGATCGAAAATATTATTTGCTGGGGAGGTAATATCAACTTCTGAAAATGTTGGCGTGTTCCAATAGATAAACTTAATTAGTTCCCAATCCTGATATGTATCCCCNTGAGGATAAAATGCAGCTAAATAAGAATCCACATTCATTGGTTGCGTTTGTGGATCATTATTACAGTACTGTGCATTTAAATAAGTGATGTTGGTTGTGTAAACTTCAAAATTCTTAATCACAATTTTCTCGCATTTTGGTGCGGAGGCATCTTTGTATTTGAAAGTTATGGGATAGGTGCCAGGTGAAAGTGCTTGTGGGTTAAATCGATATTGTCCAGCTACGAATGTTACACCTGCCCCTGAAAACACGGTACCGGTTCCGCCACCGGCAGGGCTGCCCACTAACCGAACCGGATTGGAGTTTTGACTAAACCGGGTTTCACCAGGACCAACATCCACATCACCAGGATTGATTTTTACAACAGTAAAATCAATATCAGGTCCTGTTTCTGAAACGCTTACATTTCCCAAGGTGGTGCCTGAAACTACTCCGGCAATTGTGGCGGTGCCACCNGCCCGGGTTATGGTGCCGCTTGTGCTGGTTGGGTCTTGCGTACCAGGATGTGGTTGGTGAATTTTTAATCCGCCAATGGTAATGCTATTGGTACTGGTAGCGGCTGCTGCCGTTAATGTAATGGTGAACTCGGCCACATTAGCGGTGGGATAGCTAAGGGCTGAGATTGAAATTCCGGCTCCGGTAAAAGTTGGGGCGGTGGTAATCGTTTGATCAAATTGAAATCCACCTGGCAACGAAACTGTAAACGTACCAGACGTTGAAAAACCTGATTGGTCGGTTTCTGTTATTACAATATTGCCAAGTGTTTGTGCATCGCCACCGTAACAAACAGAGAGTGTGGCTGGGATTGTTACTGTAGAGGGCGAACTGGTAATGGAAATAGTAGATGAGGCATCGCCAATAGCATCTGCGTAGGCATCGTCCGATGCTTCAAGTCCAAAATTTCCGGATCCATTAATCCGCAATTGATTCCACGTATATTGACCTGATGAAAGGGTGGGGGTAAGGCTTTCACCTCCGCCTGCGGTTAATGTTCCGGTTGGNCCGGAGGTTTTGGAAAGGGAAATTTGTCCACTATAGTCAAGGTCAATATTGTTGTAGGGGTTAGAATCAACCGCGCGAACAACCACACTAAAATTTGTATTGACAGGAGAAGTGGTAGGGAATGTAGAAAAGATAAGTTTACTGGCAATTACAGTTATTACATTAGTAGTTCCGGTAGTTGTTGCCCCACCACCATTGGATGCAGCAAAGCCCGAAGTATTACTTGCAGATGTAACGTTGGTAATCGCAATATGAATCTGATGATTGTCGGTTACGGCTTGTAAAAACGTAGCCCGCACATTTATGCGAAACGTACCATCATCGGGTACAATTATAGGCGAAGAAGGGGTAAACACGACTGAACTACCAGATACCGTTTGCTCTGTGCCGGATATTTCGGTGTTGGTGTTGTCATCAAACAAAGCGATTTGACGAACATTTTCCGGGTTTGTGATAGAAATTGTTATTGAAGTAACATTGGTAGATTTGTTATCCGAATCGGTTCCATCACTTCCGCCATCCCTAATAATAAAATCTCCGAGCGAAACGCTGGCCGCAGGATTAGGNGGNGCTGGTTGTCCAGGTCCAATAGAGGTGCCCTGGTAACTTCGGTAAGCAATTGCTGCCGTTGTGCCGTCATTGGCAAATATGATATCGGATTCCTGTGAGGTATTAAACGTAAACGAGCGGCTAGTACTAAATGTATTTACAGCCCCTGTGGCAACCACAACACCCCCTTGATTAAGTTGAATATTGATGTTGTTGGTACTCGCGGTTACGTTATCGGAAACATCTAATACAAGATAATAATATCGGGGTGTTGCATCTATGGTTTTATCTCCTGCGGCAACCGATGCAAAGCTAAAAGATCCGTCAGGGCTATTGTCATTTAATATTTGGGATCCCAGTGTTCCCGGNGTGGTACCTCCATAATAAATGTATTCGTTGGTTATTTGAGATGTTAAGCCTGTATAAGAAAAATTGAGATCGTTTATGACTTGAGTTCCTTCAGAGGTTACAGAAAAACCCAGTACAACCTGTGCGGTAGAGCCGGCCTCAAGTATGGTTGTGGAAATTACCGGNGCGGTGCCAGGACTTATAGGGGTAAAGGTTGCAGAAAAATCAGACGTGGTGGCACTACCTGTAGGAAAGCCGGTAGTGATTAAAAAATTATACGTTTCATCGTCAGCACCTCTGTTAAATGGAATGATTGCATAATGATAAGTCGTATTGGCTGATAAGCCTGTCATATCGTTATATGTTGATATGCCAGTACCATTGATGATACCTTTAAATAATCCAAAGGAATTTGGAGCAGCGCCATCGGTTAATGCAGCGAGATCTGCGGCTACAATAGCTGAATTTTTNATTAAAACAACATAACCAGTTGCGTTGGTAATACCCGAAGTGGCTATACTATTAAAACTTAAGTTGATTTGGTTTGAGCCCATGGCGGTTGCTGTTAATGTTCCGGTAGCATGTCCACTTGGCTCGGTAGCAAACGTAAAATCGTTAGCGGTTTGTGGTGCGGTTAGGTTATAGTTATAAGTAGCGGCATTGGTGCCATCCCACGCAAACGGTATAATTGTATAGTAATAATCGGTACCGCTTGTTAAGCCGGTATCATTAAATGAAGTTGCANNGGCTCCACTTGTGATGGTGGTTATTTTATGACCCGTTCCGTCCGCGGGTGGTGCGGCTCCATCTGCCAGTGTACCCAGTGATGGCGCGCTTCCTGTATTGCGGTAAATAACGTAGCCNATTGTTGCCCCGGTTCCAACCCAACTATTAGCTGATGGAAATGTTAAATCAATGGTGGTACTTCCGTTAGCGGTAACTGTTAATTGCCCNCCGCTTAACTGAAGGGGTTCAGTCACAAATACAGTTTCAGAGGTTGTGCCGGCATCGGCATTATTTCTGGCGTATGCCACAAAANNGATTCGGGCTGCCGAAGGCAAACTGGTTCGGGCTTGTGTAAAAGCTCCAGCGGTTGCGGAGGCTTCTTCCAATTCATTCGAGGTACCCACGGGTGATGTGGTACTCCAACGTGTTCCTCGATGGGTTAAGGTTCCTGTTACGGTTCCGCCTAAGGTGGCGTCAGTAGTGGTTATGCCTGATACTGTTGGTGTAGTTACTGTGGGGGCTTGGGAATAGGCTGTGGAAGCGAGCAACACAAAGAAGATACTACTCAATATGAGTGTTTTATTTCGTGTTGTTACCCGATGCATTAAGCCAACAAAACAATTTGTCATAAATTTTCGATCTTATTAGTCCTTCAGTTCTCCGTTACGATTAGTTTTCAAAAGAAATACAGTTGCAAAATTGCCAAGGGTGTTTGTACCGCAGATAATCAGGTCACCTTCCGGGGTCTCGCGGATTGCAGTTGGCACCTCATCTCCGGCACCACCAAATCTTCTTGTCCAAACCACATTTCCGGCAGCATCAACTTTTATTAAAACCAAATCTTTATTGTTCTGACTCTCTGCTGAACCTGCAAGTACAAAGCCACCGTCTTGCGTGGATGTAATTGCTTCACCACGATCTTCGGTGATGGATACATTCCGATCAGTAAGGAGGTCACTGTTAACACCATCAAAGTACCTAAGGCTACTTGCGTTAATGGTGCCATCATTACGAACTGTCATGAAAAAGATGTTGCCTTTGGAACCATCCTGAGTTTCACTATACGTACCAACTACTGCAAATCCAAATGCGGGTGAACTTGCTAAACAGATATCCTTCGGGACAAAGTATTGTTGCGAGTTCTGGCCGTAAACACTATAGTTTGGGTACACTGAGTTTTCTTCAATGGTAGGAATGCTTACCCATGAGTTGATAAAATCTCCGGCAACATCGGCAATGGCTGCGGCCCAGGTTAACCGAGGCTTACTATCTACTACTGTATAGTGGAGAGATTTTGAGTTTTGTGAAGTGCGTCCTAGTAGGTCATACCTTTTTCTCCAACTTTCTGAATTATCAGCATTGTAGGCGATAATAAAAGGTTCTGCAGGGGCTAATTGCTGAGCGGTAATGGCACGCTTCGATGTCCCCAAAATATAATATTTTCCTTCAGGTGTTACTTCGATCGATTCTCCGGTAAAGTCTTCTAAAATTATAGTTTCATTGATTTGTGGTGGTGCAGGTACAGGAGTCTCGTCTGCAATCGTAAATGTGCGTGTTATTTCAAAGTTTGGATCTAACACTGCCCCGCGAAGCGAAGAAATACTTACGTTTGCCACCAGTGGTTCAAGTGGGTTTACAATTATCCGGTCACCCACCATGACATAGCCAGTAATGTTATTACCATTATAAATTGCTCTGATAGCTTTTCCGGTTCCGCCTTGAATTTCTTTAAAGCCTAACGTTCTGTTTCCGCTGGTGTTAGTTTTAAAAACAACTGCCGATATATAGGTGGTATCCCGGATATTATCCTCGACAAGCATATTTCCGATCACCACATAGCCATCGGGTGTAAGTTCCATTCCGGAAGCAGTTATGCTGTAAGGTCCCTGGTAAAATTTCAGAAAGGTATTTCGAGGGCTTGGTTCAGAACCATCCAGGTTGCTACAGGTAATGGTAAAGAACAATAGTATTGTAAAGAGTAGTATTCTTTTCATTTGGCCTTTATGGTTCTTTTCTTCGGATTAAACATGTTTATTACATAACTACCACTTAAAGACAGTGACGAAATTTTATATACTGGGTCAGCATATCCCTGGCCCCAGGTTGCTTGTTCATTTGCATACGATGTATCCAATGAGTTTACATTGGTGAGCCCATGCGTATACCATAAGCGTGCTATAAAATAACCACCCCCATCTGAAATTTAACTCCAGCACCTGCTTGTAAACTGATGTTTGTTTTAACACGCTGTGGGTTCAATTCAAAAGTAGCCTCTTGAATAGATGTGGTATTGGTTCTTAATACTTCGGATGTGATTTTTGAATTTAACAGGTAATCAGCAACAATGCCTCCGGACACAAATGGATTAAATTTCTTTTCTGCTAATTTATACTCCATGCTCAATGGCAAGGATATCCAATTCTGAGTTTCCACACCTTGAAATTGATTGGTGATAGAACCATCGCCTGTCAATGAACGATCTGTAATCAACTCGAGGTTGAATTTTTCTGACTGTATAGTAGCTCACCATGTAGAGTTAACTTATCTGTTGGGTCAAGTGGAACATCAACCGAGGCACCAAATAAAATTGCAATTGCATACTTATACTTACTCCCTTCGGCCAGGCTCAACGGCTGATACCGTATTGGTTACATTGGGTTGTGTTGCATTTACACCAAGCGTGGCACCAATGCGATAGATTTCATTTGTGCGAAAGGTGTTGTATAAGGCCACAAACTCAGCCGGATCCACGGCCGGGTTAATTTGAAAGTAATTATCCGTTTGAAGTAACTTCAACATGGTCGCATCGGCCTTTTCCGGTTCTTCCAGGTAGATGTAGGTGAGGGTTAATAGTTTTAATAAACTAATCTGTTCGGCCTGCCCGCAAGGTGCTGACTGGCTACCGAGTGCTTTGTTAATGATGTCCTCCAGTTCGTGCAATCGCCCCTGGTCATACACCGATTGGGCCAACCTTACGGCCTGGGCACAGGATGAGCCTTGAGCCATTACGCCCGAAGTAACAAAAACAAACAGGACAAGTATGTAAAATCTCCTCATAACTTATTTCCCGTTTTTTTGGTGGTAGTTTCATTTAGCTGTGCTCCCGGGTGACTTTCGCAGGTTTTTTCATAGGGNAGGTCTTCGGCAACAAAAATGTGCCACTCATCTTCCGACATGTTTCGGTCTGTTTTNTTACAGAGCAAATCGGCCATTACTTCAAAGCTGGTAGGGTAGGCGTGTATGGTTTGATCCACGCCTTTTACTGTTTCGCGGGTACTTTGAATGCCAGCCATCAATTGCGAATCGTCTGGCGAGAAGGTTACACTCCATACCCAGTCGTGGTCGCTTACGGTAATAGGTTGTTCATTCAGTTTTCTGAAGTTCCATAAACGCACCGAATAATCTTTACTTGCTGAGGCCATAAATGTTCCGGCATGGTTGAATTTAATATCTTCAATTTGCGAAGAGTGACCAGGCAGGTTGCGGATTATAAGCCCATTGTTTACAATTCGCAACACACCGTTGCGGTCGCCTGTTACAATTTGCCGGCCATCGGGTGCAAAACGTACTGCGGTAAGTCCGTTTGAGACTTTGGTTTTAGTTACCGCAAAGTTTTTATTAATGTCCCACACGTAAAGGTTACCATCGTCACCGGCACCCGCCAACAGTGTTCCGTTTTCATTTAAATCAAGCGAATTGATTTTTTCTTTAGAGGCAATCACTTCTTTAACAGACGACAAGTCTGAGTATTTAATACTGTAGCCGGAATTATCGCGGGCATAAAACCCTTTGCTGTCTGGCGTGAAGCGAATGTTTTCAATATTGGATTTAAAGCCGGGTATNTGCCGGGCGGGTGCGGAGGGGTTACGCAAGTCGTACAACTCGGCATAATTTGCATCGCGGTTGGCCGGGAAGAGACCCCCNGCAGCTAACCAGTTGCCATCGGGGCTTATGCTGATGGAGAAGAACAGGTAGGCACCCCGCTTATCTACAAGGGTTTCGGCTGCCCATTGGTTGTTGGTATAACTCCAACGGATGAGTTTTCCATCGCTTCCACCCGAGTAGATGTGATTATTTTTGCTATGTGTTTCGAGTGTACGTGCAGCGCCATTGGTATGTGCTTCCAGGCTTTTTGTCAGGGGGTCTTCCCAGTTTTTAAGNGCTGTGTACAGCCCTCCATACACATCGCTGTTGTACTCATAGCCGTCATACTTNTTGTTAAATTTATAGGCCTGTTGTGCAACAAGTGCCTCCAGGTTCCGGTCGTTGCTTAACTCTTTCGATTTAATAGCCATTGCTTTGGCAAGCGCGAGGTAGCGTTCGCGCAATGCTTTAGCGGCATTCTCATCGGCTCGTTTCGCATTGGCTACTGCTTCTCTTTCTTTATCAATGGCCAATTGTTCGTTTCTGATAGCAGCTTCCCGTTGTTTTTGCTTCTGCTTCTGCAAGTTCGGCTTGTATTCTCCGTTTTCAGCCTCCGCACGTTGCAAGGCCTCAGCTTTTGTGCANTCAATAGCCACTAACCTTGCTGAGTCTGCTGCATCTCTTTCCCTTTGTGCAATAATTTTCTGCCGGTTTGCTTCCTCGGCATTCAGTTGTGCAATTTTAGCCTGGTCTTTAGCAGCCTGCTCTTGTCGTTTTGCCTCAGCCTGTTGCATAAAGGCATACACAAAGGCAACCAATGCAATGGCAGCCAACGTACCAAACACAATCGCGGTAATGCGGGCGCGTTGCAACTTGCGTTTGGCCTCCAGTTCTTTAATGCGCTGTTCGGTATCAAATTCTTTCTTGGAATATTCCAGAAAGATCATAGTGCGCTCAAAAGCCGGGTGGTAGCGTTGGCCCCAAACTAAAGTAGGTTTATGCTTGGCTTGCCAGTTAAGCGCCAATTGCAAATCGGGTGGGCGCCACAAACCGGCTTTGCCCACCTGGTATTGCCCCGCTGCTTCGGCTAAACGCAAATACATTTGCACGGCTTCGCTCTCATCGTCCACCCAGTTTTTNAAACGCACCCAAATGCGCATCAAACTTTCGTGCGAGATGTCGATCATCGACTTGGAGCCTAACTCAATGCCATAAGCCGGTGTTAATAACGAACGACCGGGCTCGCGGAATTTTTCAAGTACAGCCACCACATCGGCTTCTGATACATCGGCAATGGATGCAATTTCATTTAACCGTGTGGGCCTGCGAATACCAAAGTTCTCACCTCGTTTTTCAGTAATAGCCTTGAATAGAATTTCGCAGATGCGTTGTTGTTCTTCGTCCAGTTCGTCATAGGCTTCGTTGGCATGCATCGAAAGCGCTTCGGACATGGTACCGATCGCTTCATAATGCTTCAGGTCAACCGGCTCGTCTTCATAATCGCGGTACTTGGCCCAGTAACTCCAGGTGCGCATCAAGGCGTGTTGCAGAATGGGCAACTGATCGGGGTTATCGCCCAAATCATTAAGAAGTTGTTGCGTTAAACGCGGGGTAATCTTTGCGTTGCCTACCGCTACCGGGCCTTCAATGGCCCTGCGTTTCTGATCGCGCGTCATTTGCGGAATCAGGTAGTGGCTATCGTTAATCTTACGCGTTAATTCCGGAAACTGTGCACACTCACCAATAAAATCGGAGCGCATGGTAATGGCAACGTAGATGGGTGCATCTTCATAGTTTACGGCCTCCATCAACAGGTTGATGAAGGCAAGCGATTCGTTTACAGAATTAGGGTCGGTGCTGTCCTTAAAGCGGAAGAGTTCTTCAAACTGATCGACCAGGATGAGGTAGTTGATGTCTTCTTTTCTGCGCGATTGCTGAATGGCTTCTACCAGGCCGAGCGAACTGCTTCGCAACAAAGTAGAAACAATGGTGCGCTTGATNTTNTTATCTTCAACATCGGCCGTGTTGTAGTCTTTAACAGTTTTTAAAAGTGACTCGGCCAGGTTATCAATGGGGCCGGCACCGGGGCGTGTAACAACCACTTCCCAGTTAGGGCTTGCATCGGTAAGGAAGCCTCCGTACAAAATAGGAAGCACACCACAATAAATAAAGGATGACTTACCACTTCCGGAAGGACCGATAATTCCTACAAACCGGCTTTTGGAAAGTTTGAGCAGCACTTCATCGCTTTGTCCTTCGCGGCCAAAGAACAAATGGCTCTCTTCAATTTTGAACGGACGCAGACCGGGNAAGGGGTTAATCGTTCCTACCAGTGTGCCATGTTCATTTACCAACTGGCTCATAGTTTTATGAGTTTATGTCTTGTAAAAAGTTTTTAAGATTTTCGAGCGAGCGATTGGAATCACCCGATATCAAAGTGAGGTTCTGATTCTTGAACCCATCAAGGGTAGCCGCGTTAGCTGCCACAATGGCTTTGCCTTGTATTGGTTTTTTNCTTCCAAAGCCAGGTGCTTTCAGCAAGTCGAGTACTTTCATGCGCACCCACTGATCGTTTACTTTTCCTTTAAAGATGATGGCGCCATCGAAGTTGCGCAGGTTGTCGATGTGCTGCTTGCGCACTTCCAGTAAATCGCCTTCGAAGGCCGGAGTAAGCACTTTAAATCCTGATTTTTCGATGGCTTCGCGGAAGGGGCGTACTTCGGTATCATCGATTTTATCGTGTACCAGGTAAATGGATTTACCGCCTGATTCTTCCGTGCTTTTGTGTTCCTGCGATTCGAGCAACTCTTCGCGCATAATGTTTTTGAAATCTTCCAGCGGGTTTTGCAAAATTTCGGCACCTTCCTGGGCTTCGGTATCGCGTTTCAGCATGTCGATAAAAGCCCGTTGTTTATCGCTTGCATTTTTCAGGTTTTGCGAAATCCAGATCAGGCGCGAAAACTCCTGTTTGTTTTGTTTTTTCTTCAGGGCTACTTCGGCTGCAATTTGATTTTGGATATCTACAATGGAGCGATCACCNCCTTCCGGTATTTCGCCATAGGCATTACCTACCAGATGAACTGAGAGCGAGCATTCTTCCACATCTTTCCGCACTACGTTTATTACTTCGTTTGCCTGTGCAGGAAGTGTTTTTGGGNNAAGCACAACGTAGCCATGGCGTTGAAGTTCACGCTTGATGATGTTGCGCTGCACGGATAAATCGTGGCCGGTTTCGGCTAAGTAGATGGACTTACGCTTATAGATATTTTTTACAGATGATTTGGTATCACCTTCCTTCAAAATCATAAGTGCATCATGAATATCATAAGCCAGATCAACCAACTTCATCCAGTATTGTTTTTCTGCTTCCTGGCTAAAAAGATCTGAATACTCCTTTTGAAGCCCGGTTTCAGCATCGAGTTGGTACATTTCGTACCCCAGCAGGTCGCGCAGGCGGGGTGGTTGTTCGGCTGTTGAAAGCGGAGTCTTCATTACTTTGAAAACCCGGTTAATTTTTGAAGCCTCTGCATTTTTATAAAATGTTTCGAGGTTATCGAGGCAGCGGCCCGAAAGTGTAAACTCTTTAGTAAGAATCGGAACCAGTATTGCGGCATTGTTCAAAGCAGGAGCGGTAGCTGAATCAAACTCTGATTTTAAGATGACGTTTGGCTTTGAACCCTGCACCTGCACCAGCATGAGTTCCAGAAATTTNTTGAATTGGGTAACCCAACCCATTTCGCTTTTCTGAGCGGTTTCATTGTCCTTTTCGGCAAAGGTGATCAGTACGTCTATTTCAAATGCCATAGGTTAAAAATTAGTTTACAGGTTTATTTTCAGATTGCGTGGTGATGTTGTGAATGAGGCCCTGGGCTAACTCGTGGTGGCTTGCCAACACGAAGTAAAAATCGATAAGACTTATTTTGAAGATTACGCTTCGCTCGCTCGCAACCACTTCGGTTATGGGAGTGGTAGGGCCTTCCTGAAATAAATCACCATAGACTTCGCCCGGTATTAATTCCTGCACCAGTTTCTCTTCATAATTTAATCGGGCCTTTCCGTGTGCCATAATTAAAATAGGCAATTCTTCCGATTGCGGAATGGTAATCTTTTCGTTTGGTTTTAGGGTTATGGGTTGAATTTTGTCTGCCAGATCGCTCAATACCTTCCCTTCAATATGATAGAATACCGGAATAGACTTAATGAGCATGATCATTTCAATATAGAGGAAGAAACCGTCATTCAATCCATCCAACAGTTGGTTGTTCTCAATAGAGGAATCTAGAAATTTTTTGTCTTTGTAGGGAAGACGTTCGGAAATGGATTGATAGGCGGTTTTATCTTTATTGTAAATAACCCAGGCGGTTGTTTCCTGCAATAGTTTATCGCTGTTAAACATCTGGCTGATGAGCCCNCGGCTTACACGAAAGTTAGGAATGTAAGCACAGGCATGTACGGCACATACTTTTGTCCACCGGTTATTATAGTTAAAGTCGCGGTTAAGGATGTAGTTAATTACCTGGATGGGATTATAGCTTTCGCGCGGGAAGTACGTTTGTAATAATTCTAATTTCTTACTTGTTGTAGAATCATCTAATAGCGGAATTAATTTGGGTTTTAAATCCTGATCAACGAAGAGATCCAACAACTCGAGTGCATATTGAATACTATCGGGTGTTCCCAATTCAACATTTTCTTTTACCAGTTGTACTGATTCCGGATCATACAGTAACGAAAGCAGCAAACTAAGGTGATCGTAATTATCGCGTACTTCTTCGCGCAAAGCTTCGTGCAGGTAATGATAAATCGGTTCGTTTGGTAATTCGTGCAGGGCCGCCAGGTTCCAGAGTGTTTTACTCATTTCGGCATCCAGTAAATCTTTTACAGCCAATGCTTCGCGTCCGGTAGCCTGGTAGTTGATGTAGCGGAGCGAATACAAGATTTGTTTAACGATGCGTTTATCCGGATAGTCAATTTTNTTCCAAAGAAGTTGCAGGCTCTCCTTGCCAGGAATGTGCCCGATTATCTGAATGATTTTGAGCATGACCAGGTCTTTCTGGCCGGACTTGTGAAATGCAGTTTCCAAAACAGGAAGCGCGGCAACTCCGGCTTCTTTCAAGGCTGAAGCAGCCTGGTGTGCATANCCGGGCGAAGCGAGTAGTTCTATTAATACATTCCAGGTTTCGGGGCGTTTTACCTTGCGTGCCGTAAGCAGGGCTTCAGTACGCACTTTCGGATCGGCATCGCGCATCAACTCCAATAAAATAAAAATGGTTTTCTGGTTGGTGAGTTTGCGCATCAGTTTGGCAGCCAGTAACCGGTCGGCTTGTTTTACCGATTTGCTCAGTTTCATCAGTTTTTCTACCGGGATCGAAAGCAGGTCGCTGTCTTCGGCCATGCCAGCCGCCTGTGTGGCAAGTCCTTTAATTTCATTTTCAGCAGTTAAGATTCCCAACTCGTCAATTTTTTTNCGGGCAAANCTGCGATACTTTTTGGAAGGACTATCAGCCAATTGCAGGAGGGAGGTTTCGAACAGAGCCGGTTCGAGTTTCTCCATTAACTTCAATCCATAAATAATTTTNTCTTCGGCCGTGCTGCGTACTTCTTTTTCCAATACGCTATCTAAGGTGTATTCTTTTACCAGGTTTTTCTTTACTGCCGATTTATTTTTTATCAGTGAATTTTGCAGCGTATCGCGATAGCCTTTATACATTCGGTTGGTAATCCAATACCATAAAACCAGTACCGGTATGGTAAAAATGGTGATGGAGAATACGTTGAAAACATCGAACGAGTTGATTAATACGATNAATACCCCGGCAATGGCGGTGGCCAGGGCCGTAACCGTTCCTTCAATTTTTGTTTGCGCATCAATGCTGATGGAGCGATCGATCGGTACATAGAAAAATTTGAAAGTGGGTTCATCCAGTGCTTCGCGCAATGAGTTGATAAAGAGTTTACTCATGGCTACGGCAATAAAGAAGAAGGCAATGGTGCTTTTTTCGCCCGTGCTTAAATCATATCCAAAGTAAGAGCCCAACGCAATGGCTGCTCCGGTAAAAATGAGCAGGATGATGGGGTTAATGAGTAATGAAATCCGCAAACCATAGTCCTGATTGAGGCGATCGGTAACAAACGTGGTAAATAAGAAGCTGAAAATAACAACGGTGGCTTCAAATAAACTGAGAAAGGTAGCCAACTGAGTGTCATCCATTTCGTTATTTTCATTTGTATATTGAATGGTAGTGGCGTTAAAGAAAGCGTAATCCACAAACTGAAGGGCTACCAACGAGATTACGATAAAGAGCGAAAGGGTAACAATGTATTTGTTTCCTAAAAACTGCCCTATTGAAAGTTTTTTGATTTCTGATTCGCTTTTAATGGCAGACCTGCCGCCAACCAGGTATTTTTGNGATAGCAGCAGAAATAAAATCAGGAAGCCGGTAATACTTACCAACCCAATGGAATAAAGCGATTCTGGTTTTACACCATAGCTTAATAAAATAGGGATAGAGAANAACGCAAAAACGGCAGCTATATCGGTACCCACATCCACGCTTCCGATCAGGCGTTTTGAATCCCTCACATTAAACATCCTGTTAAAGGAGCCCCAGAAAACAAGTTGGGTTATAAAGGTAAAGGGCAGGATAAGCGTAAAACCGAAATAGAACAGCAGGTTGGTATCCTGCACGTACGGTTCGCCAAACTCGATAAAAGCAGTAAGCGCAATAACCAGCACCAGGTTAAAAACAGTAAGGGCCGTAAATGATATCCGGCCCTGAAGAAAATTATAAAGGAGGGTTATCAACACACCGATNGCCCCCGAAATGGCAAGCGCCGGNGGCAGATCTACCCGTTCATCAAAGTGCGAAAGAAACAGGGTTTGAGAAGCAACCGCAACGGCAGCCAGAAACAAGCCCATCAANAAGCTCATGAGCAGGAGTAAAGCTACCTGGCCGGTTTCGTCAGGCTCTACGTCAAGCACTTTCCAAAGCCTGTGGAGCATAGGTTGGATTTTAACCTTTAAATTTGGTACAATTCATCGAAAAATCCTATTCAATTAATAGTTGATTTGAATACGATTATACTTTGATTTATAGGAAGTTGTTGAATTTAATAGGACTGTACGATTTTCATTTTACCGACAATTTCTTATTAAAGGATATTCCTTCGCAGAACGAACCGGTAAGCACTAAGTTTAAACTGATTGCACGAATAGCAACGAACTGTCGCCATAACTGAGAAAGCGATAGTTACCGGCTAAAGCGGCATCATAAATTTTNTGCCAGTTCGCACCGGCAATGGCAGCCACAAGCAGGATAAGCGTGGAGCCGGGTTGGTGAAAATTGGTAATTAAAGCATGTATTGTTCTAAAGGTGTAACCGGGCACAATAAAAATGGATGTTTCGCCCAAAAGTGTATTTAGGGAGTTACGATTCATATAATCCAAAACTTGTTTCAGGGCTTGGTGTGTTGAAATATGTTGTGGTAGGGTATAGGCATCGTGTTGGGCGATATGAAAGGTGCTTTCCGGGTTGCCTGCCAGCTTAACTCCAAACCAATACAAACTTTCCATGGAGCGAACAGAAGTTGTGCCGATGGCTACTGAAAAGTTACTGGATAACATTGCTTCGATATTGCTTCGGGTAACAACAAGCTGCTCCTGGTGCATCTCATGTTCCAATGCGTTGTCAACCTTTACCGGCTGAAATGTTCCGGCACTTACGTGAAGGGTTAAGTATTCCTTTTTNATATGGGCACGTTCCAACTGATTTAAGAGAGATTCTGTAAAGTGAAGACCTGCAGTAGGTGCGGCAACCGCTCCATCATGTTTAGAATATACGGTTTGATAAGATTCTTTATCGGCTTCTTCTGATGCCCGGTTCAGATAAGGCGGAAGNGGCACCTCTCCGCTGCGGGTAACCACTTCGGCAAAAGTAAGGGGTGCATTCCAGGTAAACTCTACCACGCCTTCGGTTCGGTTTATCAACCGGGCGGTAAGCTGAAAGGAAGGGTGAATGAAATGAAGCGCTTTATTATCAGGCCAACGCTTCAGGTTGCCAATGGTACATTGCCATTGACACTGGCTAGTTGCTTCCATAGCCTGCTGCACAATGGTTGATGGTGCCACCGGTGTAACAGAAATATTTCAATGGTAGCCCCGGTATCTTTTTTAAACCGAAGGCGGGCAGGAATTACGCGTGTGTTGTTAAAGAACAATGTACTGTGCGGGGGCAGGTGGGTAACCAGGTTTTGAAACTGATCATGTACTATGTTTCCATGGCGGTACACAAGCAGTTTGGACTGATCGCGCTGCGGTAATGGAAAACGGGCAATGCGATCGTCCGGCAGCACATAGGTATAATCCTGAATCGATATTACTTTGTTGGGAAGCATAAATTCAGGGTAAAGTTATTTAAACATCGATTGCCATCTGTAAATAATTAATCATCTTTAACTATGATTGCCCTGATTAATTTGATTTCGTTGAATTCTTTTTAAGACTTACCTGTATGCTAACGGCCGAGTTACAAAAAAACTTTTGAATTTTCGTTTAATGCGCGCACCTCGCGGGGTGCCATGAAAGATAAGGCATCGTGGTTTNTAAAGGTAAAAGATTCTGCTTCCGGTGTGGTGGGCATTGGGGAATGTGGACCGTTGCCGGGTTGAGCGGAGTTAACACCCGATTTTGAAGAGAAGTTGAATCTTTTGGTGGCCGATATCAATCAGCAACACCTTCCGTTGCCGGCCAAACCTGATCTAACCGAAATCAGTTCATGGATTCAGCAACACGTTCGCGATCAGCCACTAAGTTCGTCTGTTTTATTTGCACTGGAAACCGCTTTGCTTGATCTGGCAAACGGAGGAGAGAAACGTTTATTCAAAAACCCGTTTACCGCAGGCACACCTATTCCAATAAACGGTTTGATCTGGATGGGCGGGTTGGATTTTATGTTGCAACAGATCGAGATTAAAATCCGCGATGGTTTTACTTGTCTTAAATTAAAGGTAGGCAGTCATAATTTTGAGAAGGAGTGCGATGTGTTGCAGTACATCCGCAGAAAATACTTTCGCGAAAACATTACGATACGATTAGATGCCAACGGAGCTTTTAAACCCGAAGAAGCATTGGATAAACTGAACCGGTTAGCCCGATTCGATATTCATTCCATTGAACAACCCCTTAAGCCCGGTCATGAGTTTTTANCCGGGTTGTGCCGGCAATCGCCCATACCCATTGCGTTGGATGAAGAATTGATTGGAGTGGAAGGAGCACATCATAAGATAGATTTACTGAATCGCATTCAACCGGCCTTCATCATTCTGAAGCCAACATTGCATGGAGGGTTGGCCTCGTGTGCCGAATGGATTGAATTGGCCAATAAAACAAACTGTGGCTGGTGGATAACCTCTGCTTTGGAAAGTAATATTGGATTAAATGCTATTGCCCAGTTTACTGCGAACTACCCAATCTCAACCCCGCAAGGTTTAGGCACGGGTATGATATATAATAATAATATAGCCGGGCCACTGCTGGTTGAAAAGGGGCATTTGGTTTACCAAAATGGCCTTAATTGGGCTGATTTGTAACTTTCCGATTAATAAACTAATTTTTTTAGCTTAAATCTTGCTAATCTGACCTGTATTGGCTTAATTAGCTAAAATTATTAGTCAATGAGCGATTTTAAGCTGAAAATAGAAACANAAAAACTTCAGTCGGGGCGGTTTCAAGTCAATTTCAGTACCGGTTATGATGGCGGGTATTATGGCTACCTGTTAGCCGAACCGCAGACAGCGGTAAGTGAAATCATTTCAAAAATCAACCGGCACCTTTCAGCTTTCGATAATTCGGAAAGATATTTTCAGCGCAATCTGTTTTCTATCGGAAACCGGAAAGCAACAACGGGTAGAATCTTAATCTTTAAACGATAACAACCATGGTTAAACTGAACGAAAACATTCGCATTCTGCGCAGGCGGTTGTCGCTTACGCAAGATCAGTTTGCGCAAAAGCTTGGTATTAAGCGCTCACTCGTGGGTGCCTATGAAGAAGGCAGGGCAGAGCCCAGGCTGGAGNCGATGCAAAAGATGGCTGAGATTNTTTCAATGTCGGTAGATCAATTGATTGGTCAGGATNTTTCTGCTGGCGCGCAACCGGTAGTGAAATCTTACGAGCGTGGTAAAGAAGTGGTGGTAGTTACGGTAGATGCCAATCAGAAGCAAAACATAGAATTTGTTCCGGTTAAGGCAGCAGCCGGATACCTGAATGGTTATGCTGATGTTGAATATGTAAAAGAACTTCCGCTTNTTAGTTTACCCAACCTGCGTCAGGGAACTTATCGCGCGTTTGAGATTAGTGGAGATTCCATGCTGCCACTCATGCCTGGCTCTATTGTAGTAGGGNAATATGTAGAGAACCTAAGGCATATTAAAAACGGAAAGACTTACATTTTGGTAACAGAGCGCGAGGGCATTGTGTACAAGCGTGTTTTTAATTACCTGGATGAAAATGGCAGTCTGTTTNTGGTTTCGGACAACCGCCAATATTCACCCTATCAATTGCGGGGTGAGGATGTGTTAGAGGCCTGGGCCGCAAAAGCCTATATCAGTGTGCAGTTTCCTGATGTTTCCGAAAAGCAAGAAGTAACAGTTGATCAATTGGCGAGTGTAGTGCTTGATCTGCAAAAGGAAATACTCGATTTGAAATCAAAGAAATAAACTTAGCGGTTTACTTTGCCCGACCTTTCCTTACCTGTTTAAGGAGAGGCGGGTAGAAGGTTTGCTCCTGGCAGGAGAAGGAGATCTGTATCCGAAAATCAGTTAACACCAAACCTGTACTCACTTCTGATTTTTGGCTCCGGTTTTAAGAACCAAAGAAATTGTTTGGGGCCGGTTAATCTTTCCGTTGCGGGTTTCTACAAACTGATCTACTAAATAAAATGATTTAGGGTTTTCATAACGTGCCAGGGTTTGACCAAGCGCTTGTTTTAATGATTCAGTTTGTGCTTTCGTAATGGTTCCCTCTATTATCAAAGCTACCGATTCGCCTAATTGTGCGTGTGGCAGCNNGGCAACAATAAACCGATTAGGTATTTGAAGGTTTTTAAAAGAGATGGCAATGACTGATTCAATTTTNTCGGGTATAATTTTTATACCNCCTGTGTTTATAACACCATCAATCCGGCCAAGCCATTTAAACTGGTCATCGCCAATCAATTCAACAAGATCGTTCGTAATAATGGGTTCGCTGCCCAGGTGTGCAGCCTGAATGGACAGGCACCCTCTATCGTCTTTTCCAATTTTAAAACCGGGCAGTACATGGAATGTATCTTCGGTTTGCCCGGAGAGTTTTTGCATTGCTATGTGAGTAAGGGTTTCGGTCATGCCATAGGTGGCATACATATTATTTGTAAAAGCTTTTAATTCAACTTTGGTTTGCGCAAGCAGCGGGGCTCCGCCAATAATTACATTCGTTATGGTATTCAATTTTTTACGCTGTGGCGATTTTAAGATGGCCTCCACCTGGTAAGGTACAAGAGCAGCAAAGTCAACAGGTATTTCATCTGCAAGAACTTGTAGCGGGTTCGCTTCCGGTGGGGTAACAATTATATTCATGCCCACTTCCAGGGCACGTACCAACATCATCAGTCCGGCAATAAACGTAATGTCCAGGCAAACCAATGCAGTTTGTTCCGGCTTCAGGTTCAGGTAGTGTGCCGTAATGCGGGCACTTGCTTTCAACTGTTCGCGTGTAGCACAAATTTGTTTGGGGATTCCGGTTGAGCCGGATGTTTGCAATTGAAAATCAGTTTTTCCGGTTAGCCATTCGTTACAAAAACGTGTGGCTGAAGATTCAGCCACATGTGTTTTCAATTCTTCAAACGTATATCGGGTATCGGTTTCCAGTAACCAGGGCATGGGTTGCTGTTGGTTTAAGGAAATTTTGGGAACTTCGAGAAATCGGGTTCACGTTTTTCCAGAAATGCATTCTTACCTTCTTTTGCTTCATCGCTCAGATAATATAAAAGCGTGGCGTTTCCTGCCAGTTCCTGAATACCGGCCTGGCCATCCAACTCGGCATTGAAGGCACACTTAAGCATGCGAATAGCTAAGGGACTTTTCTTTAAAATTTTCTTTGCCCATAGCACATACGTTTCTTCCAGCTTATCAAGCGGGACAACTTTGTTTACCAGGCCCATGTCCAGTGCTTCCTGTGCATCGTACTGATCGCACAGGTACCAGATTTCACGCGCCTTCTTTTGTCCAACAATTCGGGCCAGGTACGATGCACCAAAGCCACCATCAAAGCTGCCTACTTTTGGGCCCGTTTGCCCAAAGCGGGCATTCTCTGCGGCAATACTTAAATCACAAACCACATGCAATACATGCCCGCCACCAATGGCCCATCCGGCAACGGCTGCAATTACTGGTTTTGAAATAGAGCGGATTATTTTTGCAGATCCAGCACATTCAGGCGAGGAACTGTATCGCTGCCAACATAGCCACCATGCCCGCGTACACTTTGATCGCCACCACTGCAAAAGGCGTTGCCCCCTTCTCCGGTAAGAATGATCACACCCACTTCCGCATCTTCGCGGCAAATCAACATAGCATCAATCATTTCCTGAACAGTTAATGGTGTAAATGCATTATGGACCTCGGGCCGGTTAATACTAATACGGGCAATACCTTCATATTTATGAAACAGAATTTCCTTGTATTCTTTAACGGGTTTCCAATCATATTTAAGCGTCATAACTGTTTTTTATAATATGTTTAAATTCCTGAAAAGCGGTTGTTGCATCCGCCTGATCACTTTTAATTTCTAAAATTTTGGTACGGCCATCAAAAGTAAGAAACTCTTTCAATGCGGCATTAAGTTCGGATGGAGTAGAAACCGGTAAATGAACAAAGCCAAACTCGCGGGTAAGATGATCGGCAGAAAGGTTTTGTCGGGTAACAAAAAACTCGTCTTTTGCAGCAACCTGGCCCGGGCCATCAATCAGATTAAAAATAACTCCACCATGGTTGTTAATAACGACTACGCGCAAATTGGGCAATGCATAATTATGCCAGAACGCATTGCGATCATAAAAGAAGGCAAGGTCGCCCGTAATCAAAAAATTGGGTACATCGCTGATTAATGTATGCCCCACGGTTGTGCTGGTACATCCGTCAATACCACTGGTGCCCCGATTGGCATATACATGAATACCTTTTTGTTTTTCGGTTAACCCAATCAGGTTAACATACCGCACCGACATACTATTGGCAATATGTAAGTTACATCGGGCAGGTAATGATTCCAGCACAACTTTCACTGCCTGCAATTCATGAAAACCTGTTGAGCTAAAATAGTTTTGGTAACTACGTTTTGTGCGATGTTCTTCGGCTAACCAAAGCCTGGTGTAATTGGTTTTNTTCTGAAGTTCAAACTTCGTGATGGCAGGTGCACTACTTAAGCCGGTAAAGAAAGATTTCGGATCGCAATGAATGGTTCGGGTAAGCGACTGAAACGGATCGGGAACAATGCCAGAGGGCTGTATGTGCCAATGCGGTTGGGGGCCATATTTCCGTAAAAACTGTTTCAGGTGTTTAGATATTACCGATTTACCAAATGTAATAATCAAATCGGGGCGCAAGGTTGCCTTGATTGATTCGGGCGCATGTGCAAGAAATACATCAGCATGCCTGATTGCTGTTGGTGCCGAATGAAAGTTGGAAATCACATCACCAATGAGCGCGGCCTGATGGACATCGCAAAACCGGGTAACAGCTTTAACGAGCGTTGGCTGGTTTTCCTGTTGGCCGGCAATTACCAATATGCGTGTAAAGCCTGCCAGTAAATTGGTAAATTTTGTTTTACTCTCTTTTGTTAAATCAGCTTGAGCCTGTTCGGGTTCTACAATTTTTACTTTTTTACTGAATTTGATTTTNTCTCCTGCTTGCGGATAGAGGGGTTCGCGTAAAGGCACATTGATGTGTACCGGCCCATACGGAAAAGAGTGTGCCAGCGAGATAGCTTCATTTACTATTCGCTGAATATGCCAAATGGAATCAGGGGTATATTCTACGGGCAGGGTATAAGATTGTTTTACATGCGACCCAAAAATATTTTCCTGGCGGATGGTTTGCCCATCCCATTGATCAATCCATTCTGCGGGCCGGTCGGCCGTAAAAACCAGAAGCGGTATTTGTTGAAAATAAGCTTCGGCAACGGCCGGTGCAAAATTTAAGGCAGCGCTGCCCGAAGTACAAACCAGCACGGTAGCCGAATTTGTTTGTTGCGCCAAACCCATTCCAATAAATGCTGCACTGCGTTCGTCACTGAATGTGCGGCAGGTAATGGCGGTATGGTTGGAAAATGCAAGCGTAAGCGGTGCGCATCTCGAACCGGGGCAAAGCACTGCCTGTTGTATGCCGCGCTGTGCACATATTTCTGCAATATCAAAAATGGGTTGAAGGTAGGCCACTCAGTTAAAAAGTTTNTTCAGGTTATCCATCTTCATTGCAGTCTCTGTTAATTCCTCACGGGGTATTGAGTCGATGGTTACACCTGCTCCTGCATAAAAGCGTAACCGGTCGGTTAAAAATTGCATACACCGTAAGTTTACGTATATACATGATTGCCCCTGAATATTTACCGGCCCTAAGTAACCACTGTAGAATTGGCGCTGATATCCTTCCTGCAATTGTAAAAATTCAAGAGCGGGTTCAAGGGGCATTCCGCACACGGCTGAAGTGGGGTGAAGAAGTTTTAACATCACCGACCCTAACTGTGGAAAATTGGTAGCCTGCATATCTACTTCAAATTCAGTTTTAAGATGCATTACATTTCCGGCTACTATTGTTTTAGGGCCATGCTCTTCGTATTCGCGCAATCTTATTTTNTTAAAGCAACTGATAATGTAGCGACTTACCAACGCCTGCTCTTCAATTTCTTTTTGTGTCCAGGCAACTGTTTTAAGATGGATGTCGGGTGTGTAGGGCAGGGTTCCGGCAAGGGCAATGGTTTTGAACTTGTTTTGCGACACACTTACCAGTAATTCCGGAGTAGCCCCCATCCAGGTTCCCGTTTGAGGTGATGAAACAAACGAAACGAATGCTTGTGGGTGTTGACTGCAAAGTTTTTGNAAGGCTCCTATTAAATCGCTATTTGAATGACAGGGCACATCTTCGAAACGGGATGGAACTACTTTTTCAAATACCCCGCTTTCAATTTTTAAAATGCATTCCTTTACGAGGTCTTCATAATCAATTGGCTTGGCCGATGGGTGTTGTTGAAAATGAAAATCTTTTNNTTGCAGACCGGATGATTGGAAATCCTTGGGTAAACTTCCTTCTATCAAGTTTCCATCTCTGAATTTATAAAGCATATCTGCAACAAAAACTACCTTTTTATGGGTTGGATCAAAAGGAGCGAACACGAAACCAGAATGACTTCCTTCCAGGTTAATTTCTTTTTCAAGAAGTATTTCCGGGTTATCAACAGAAACTTTTCATTGATCGCTGGTGACTTCCAAAGGCAAAAGGAGTGGCCGCGTTTTAATGCGTTGCTAATTAAACCCGCTATGAGTTCAGTTTCAGTAAGGGATGATATACGGTTAGCAGCTACCATTTATCGTTTGTCTAGTACAGCTAATGTAATGCGGCTGATGCACACAAGATCCTGTGTGTCGTTTACAATTCTTATTTCCCATACCTGAGTTCGCTTGCCAATGTGTACGGGTTTGGCAACTCCGGTTACAAAGCCATTTCGAACACTCTTAATATGGTTTGCGTTTATTTCCAGTCCTACACAATACTGTACGGCCGGGTTGATGCAACAAGTTGCAGCTATACTGCCAAGGGTTTCGGCCAGGGCTACAGATGCACCACCATGTAACAAACCAAGCGGCTGGTGAGTGCGAGGGTCAACGGGCATGCGGGCCTCTATAAAATCTTCACCCATGTTTGTAAATTCTATACCAAGATGGGCCACCATTGTATTAGCAGATAAGGCATTGAGTTTTTCGAGTGTTGGTGTGGCTTTGAATACAGACATACGCTGTGTTATTCTGGTTGAGAGATACTGTTTTAATTACTTACTGTTGCCGGAAAACCTGCTGCGAAGGCTAACCGACCGGGTTACAAATCTACTTCTGCAAGGCTTAACGTGGTCAGGTTCTGTGTTTTAGTAATAACATTTAGCACAAAATCCTTATTTTTGCGCCCAATTTATAACAGATACCTCAAAAACTGGTTAGAAATTGATCCCAAAAAATATATATCATCCGGCACGGGCAAACTGATTTTAACCTGAAAGGTATTGTGCAGGGGAGTGGCGTAGATTCTTCGTTGAATGTGCGCGGAATAGCTCAGGCACGGGCATTCTTTAATATGTATAGCCACATTCGGTTTGATAAGGTTTATATCTCCTCTTTAAAGCGGACAAAAGAATCGGTGGCCGGATTTATTGAAGCGGGAATTCCTTACGAAAGCCTGCCGGGTTTGAACGAAATAAGCTGGGGTAAANAAGAAGGCCAGCCCATTACCCCGGAAGAAGATGCGTATTACCATTGGATGCTGGATCAATGGCGCCAGGGTAATACCCACCTGCGAATTGAAGGTGGTGAAAGCNCGGACGATGTTGTGAAACGGCAGGAAGTTGCGTTGGCTAATATCCTGAAACAGAAAGAAGAACACAACATTTTGATTTGCATGCACGGCCGTGCCATTCGTATTTTGCTTTGCCGCTTACTCAACTATCCGTTAAAATGCATGGATATGTTTGAGCATGAAAATCTTTGTTTGTATTTATTGGAGCAAACCGGGTCTTCCTTTATCGTTCGAAAATATAATGATACTTTGCACCTGAAAAACCGGGTGGGTGAACCTGTAGTGATCGTTTAAGTTTGAGTTTTAGGGTTTAGTAATTCCAGTTCGGTTTTAGCCTTGCTGTCAATACTGTTTTTATACTCATGGCGTGGAAAACTCAATGCCAGTTCGAAGTACTTGCGGGCATTCGTAAAATCCTTTTGTTCTTTTGCAATGTAGCCTAACTGCAGGGCAGCATTTGCTCCAAAATACCAGGGATTGTTTTTGGTCATATCGATGCTTTGCTGATAAAANAGTTTAGCTGCACTAAGCTCACCTGTTTGATGGGCTAATCTTGCCTTGCGGTAGTAGTATTCTGTTTGATCCTTTTCAGTTGGTAAATCTACCAGCGAGATGGTTTGGAGTACGGTGGATGCTTCTTTATAATATCCACCATCCGTGCTAAAGCGAACCTGGCTTAACTTTTTGTTAGGAAGGCTTCCGGTTTCCAATTGATATGAGGCATACCGGTCGGGTTCGGCTTTAGCGCTTCCGGTTGTCTTAGCTTTTTCGAAATATACCTGGGCATTGCGTGGGTTGTTCAGCAGCCAGTAGTTGAGAGCAATCTTAAAATATGAATCTTTCTTAAAACTGATGCTGGGATACACCGCAATAAACTTNTTAAAGGCTTCAATGGATTTTGCATACTCNCCTTTTTGTAAAAGTACTTCGCCACGCAGGTAGTCGATGTAATGCATGGGAAGGCCTTCCGGTTGTTGGTCTATACGATGGATCAGTTGCAATGCCTCTTCACTGCGCGCATCCTTAATCAGCATATTTACACCCATGAATAAAAGTAGTCGATTGCCGGGTTGTTCCTTTAAACTATCATTTATTCCACTGGCTGCTTCAGTAAATTGTTGGTTGATAAATCCTTTTACGGCAAAGAACAGGAGGTCTGCTTCCATTTTAAGCGAAGATGGGGAGTTGCGTAATTCAGAGAGTAACTGCTGACCGGCTGCAACCGAACCTTTCATGCCCAACAAGCTCATAAACCATTGGTATTTCTCAGGCACAGTGCCCACCATTATCTGAATAACTCCGGCTGTTTTNTTNATGGGGACAAAAGCGGGGAATTTTTTNCGACAATCAATTACGAATTGATTGGCTTTCCGGATGGAGAGTACAGCATTCAGGTCTTGCCCCAGGTTGAGATAACAAAATCCGCGTTGCAAATGTATTTCGGCCAAAAGAAAGAGCGACTCGGCCGAAGTGGGAAGGCCCTCCAGGTATTTGATTCGTTGTTTAAAGTGTTCGTCAAACGTTGCAAAACGGGCGTGATCTTCTGTAATCAGAATTTGTAAGGTTTCATTCAGCGTTTGAACATAAGTTTTGTACAGGGTATTTCCATTATAGTGTGCCAGCAGTTCGTTTGCTTTTTCGGGTTGCAGGTTAATTACCCATTCATAGCTTTTAAGCAGGTTGGCATCAAATTTCCAATCGTTGCCCTTTGCGTGCCAGGCAAACAAAAAAGGCAAGTGATTATACCTGCCTTTCTTATGTGCTCTATGGTTTTTTTCTATTCAACTTTTTGGCTCGTTTTACCGGGGCCGCTTTTTTTGGTTTAGGTTCTTCTTCAATCGAACCCAAATCCACATCGGCTAATATCCGGCCAGAATGCTCATCGATTACTATTTTCTTTTTCTCACGAATCTCGGCAATTTTTTGCGGAGGAATAATAATGTTACAACCTTCCGCTGCACCCCGCACTACCCGTACAACTGCCAACCCATTCGATAAACTATTTCTTAAACGCGTGTAGTGCTTCAAAAGTTTATCCTCAATCTTTTTACCNGCTTTTTCACGTTCGGCCAATAATTTTTTNTCCTCTTCCTGGCTCTCCGATAAGATGCTGTCCAACTCATCTTTCTTACTTTTCAGGTCTTCTTCTCTATCTTTGATGATGGATTCAATGCCGGTGATCTCCGCTTTNTTGGCATCTATTTTNTCCTTCGCTTCTTTAATACGCTTTTCGCAAATCTGAACTTCAAGTTCCTGTAATTCAACCTCTTTGGTAATGGCATCGAACTCGCGGTTGTTCTTTACGTTTTTCTGTTGCTCGTTGTATTTTTTAACCAGCTTCTCAGCCTCTTTAATCCCCTCTTTATTTTTCTTGATGATATCTTCCAGTTCCTTTTGTTCGCCCTCAAAACGACCTAACCGGGTGCGATATCCCTCCATTTCATCTTCCAGATCCTGAACCTCATCGGGCAGATCGCCCCTCAATTTCTTGAGTTCGTCCAGTTTTGAGTCTATTGATTGTAATTTTACTAAGGCTTCGAGTTTTTGTGCAACTGTTTGATTTTCCATTACTTAGAGGTAACAAATTGGATTGGTAACAACTTTTGAAAAAGCGATTGCAAAAGTAGGAAAATTTTCTTGTAAAAACGCGGTTAGTAAGTCTTTCGTAAACTGCTCGCTTTCATAATGTCCGATGTCTGCGATCAGAATTTTGCCCTCGGCATCAAANAATTCGTGGTATTTGAAATCGGCCGAAACAAAGGCATCAGCCCCCTGNGCAATTGCCTTTGGTAACAAGAAGCTGCCCGATCCACCACAAATAGCCACTTTNTTGATNAGTTTTTGGGGTAGGGGTGTATATCGCACACAACCGGCATTCATTTTAGATTTTACGTGTTCAAGAAAGGCCATAGCCGGCAGGGGTGTTGCCAAATCGCCTATCATACCCGCTCCAACTTCTTGATTATCATTTTCTAACACCGACAAGTAATAGGCTACTTCTTCGTAGGGGTGGCTTGCTTTTAGTGCCTGCAATACCCTGGCCCGGGCTGGCTCGGGTAAAATTACTTCCAGTCGAACTTCTTTTGCCCGCTCCAGTTTACCACGTGTTCCCTGAAAAGGATTTGTGTTTTCGGTTGGAAGAAACGTGCCCTCACCCGATACACTGAAACTACAGTTTTTGTAGTTGCCCACCTGACCAGCCCCGGCTGCAAAAAGATGGTTGGCTACATTTTCGGTATGGTCTGGCGGAATGAATGTTACCAGTTTTAATAAAGTATGAGCGCGTGGAGCAAGTATATGCAGGTTGGTAAGGCCAAGTTGTTCGGCTATTTTTGTTTACCCGGTGTGTACATTATCCAGGTTGGTGTGGATAGCATAAATCGCAACCTGATTTTGAATAGCCTTAATTAAAGTACGCTCTACATAGTTCTGGCCGGTAAGTTTNTTNATTCCTTTGAACAGGATGGGATGGTGAGCCACAATCAGGTTACAGTTTTGTTGTATTGCCTCTTCAACAACGGCTTCGGTACAATCCAGAGTAACCAGTATTCCGGTTACTGCTGTACCGGGGTTTCCGGTTATTAATCCGCTGTTATCATAATCTTCCTGGTAAATTCGGGGTGCCAGTTGTTCCAGTTTACCGGTAATATCTTTTATGGTTGCAGTAGCCATTGATTGTGTACTTTTGATTTCAAAAATAGCGAAAGATTAGCGGTACAGGTTTATGTCTTTTCTACGGTATTTGTGGTGGCCTTTTGCGGTGTTGGTTGACGGAGTAACCCGGCTTCGGAATTACCTGTATCAAATCGGGCATAAAAAATCATTTCGATTTGATACGGTGGTGATTAGTGTGGGCAACCTTAATGTGGGTGGATCCGGAAAAACCCCTATGATTGAATACCTGGTGCGCTTGCTTAGCCCTCGTTATAAAATTGCCACGCTTAGCCGTGGGTATGGCCGTAGCACTTCCGGCTTTCGGTTGGCCGGCNCGGATGATAATGCACGTACCCTCGGGGATGAACCCTACCAGTTGTTTAAAAAATTTCAACATAAGATTTATGTAGCAGTTGGCGAACAACGGGCACTGGCTATACCTACCATTTTGAACGAGTGCCCGGATGTAGAAGTGATTTTGCTGGACGATGCCTTTCAACACCGGGCCGTGGTGCCGCAGTTTTCAATTCTGGTAACCGATTTTCAAAAACCATTTTATAAAGATGAATTGTTGCCGATGGGGCGTTTGCGCGAAAACCGATATGGTGCAGGACGTGCCGATGTTGTAGTAGTAACCAAATGTAATTCCTTAGCCAGCGAAACCCGCGATAAAATGCAGCAATCCATTTTACGGTACGCACCCGGTAAACCGGTATTTNTTTCCACGATCAAGTATGCGCCACCAGTTCCCATTGCGGCAGGCAAGCTATCGACCGATGTGGTTTTGGTTACTGGAATAGGAAACACACAACCCTTTGTAAAACACCTGACGCAGCATTATAATGTGCGTAAGCATTTTAGGTTTGAAGACCATCATCGCTATTCAAAAGAAGATTTGAATCGTATTAATTTCGAAGCTGGAACCAATAGCATTATTACAACTGAANAAGATATGGTTAAGCTTATTAGTTCAGACCTTGTGGAGTTGGTAAAGCATGCTTCCTGGTTTTATTTACCGATGGAGACTGAAATTATTGGGAATGGTTCGGAATTTGATAGCCTGATGTTTGCCGTTGTGGCCGAAAAATTAAAAGCAGTGACCACCTCTGGCAACGATTATCTTTCCTAAAACTGGTCTATTTTTGCACGTGCGATTTATTTTTGGTTTTGCTGATTTTGCCCGGGNTGGTTTTGCTGGCCCAGGAAGCACCCCTTCCTAAANAGAAGGTTATTCAGGATGTAGCATCGAAAACCACAGCCCAGCCGGGAGAAAAAGGCGGTAAACGTTCGCAGATTGTGGACGACTCCACTAAAAATGTGTACGGACCAAAAACAACCCTGTGGATTACCGAAAACGACATATACCTGAATAAGAAAAATTACCAACCGCTTGATACAGCCATTCATGATTATCATCGGTGGACGTACATTCAACAACTTAACAATTTCTATCAGGATTTGGGTAACGTTGGTACTGCACTTAATCCGATATTTCCTGCTGCACCATTAACCATTGGTGCAAACNCCGGCTACAGTACATACGCTCCTTACTTTGATTTAGCAGAACCTCGCTACTTTGATTCGAAATCGCCATACACCCGCATTTTGGTGGTTTGGGGTGGGGATGGTCGCGCGCGCACGCATATAGAGTTTACACGAAACATTAATCCACGTTGGAATTTTGGTTTTAATTACCGGCCCACACTGGTTGATAAACAAATTCAACGAACGGGAAAGGGCGATCGCCAAACGGTAAGTCATTATTACGATCTCTATACTTCCTATAAATCAAAAAATGAGCGCTATCAATTGCTGGCTTCTTACAGACGTATGCGCCACCGGGTTNTTGAAAACGGTGGTATTCGGTTAACGCTTGATACTACCTATGCAGGATACTTTGATCAGAATGTTGGACCTTATTTAACGGCTGCGCAATCAGAGGAGGTACGCAATGTGTTTCATGTATTTCAGCAATACCAATTGGCTTCACCATTTCAATTATACCACAAGGCCGATTTTGCACGGCAGCGAAATCTCTTTCAGGATGATGCATCCAGCGAAGCGAATTATGATGCGTATTTTGGTTATACCAACCCCGATGATGACATCGAAACGGACGCGGTGAGCGATGGAACCAAATTTAATTCGATGGCGAATGAATTTGGTATAANNAAGGACAAGCCGCATTTTTCTATTATAGTCTGTATTATAAACTTCGCCTGTATCGTGCGGAGAATAAATACCTGGATGGTTTGGCGCTTCCATATAAAAATCGCGGGGCCGAGAATTATCTGGGTGGGCAAATTGCTTTTCGGTTTGATTCGCTCAGTGAATTATCAGGACAAGCGGAATACCTGCTGGATGGTAACTATCGCCTGCAGGCACAACTGCGCACACCCTGGTTGGATGCAACCGGAACCAGTGCACTTGTAAAACCGGCCTTTTTACCTTTGGCTTATCGTGGTAGTCATCATCAATGGATTAATGATTTTAGTAATCCGTTTACCAATCAGTTGTCTGCATTTTTAAAAGTGAAGTGGGGCAGGCTATTTGTTTCACCAGGAGCTACGTACACCGCCCTGAGTAATTATATTTATTATAGAGCAAATGATATGGCTAATGAGCCCACGGTGGTGCCGGCACAATCGGGAGGGAATCAGCAACTATTTATTCCAGAGCTGCGCATGAGTTTACGGTTTTTCAAACATGTGTACCTGCGGCCGCAAGTACGATACACATCCATTCTGAATAACGATGGCAATGTATTGCGCATACCTAAGTGGTTTGGAAATACACAACTGGCTTATGAGAATATGTTGTTTAAAGGAAATTTACAGGTACAGATTGGTGTAGATGCACATTGGCGTTCGGAATACACAGCTTTAGGTTATGATCCGGCTATTCAGCAATACTATGTGCAAGACAATACAACGGCACGGGCATTTCCGCTGGTGGATGTATTCTTTAATGGTAAGTTTAAGCGTGGCCGGTTCTTTGTAAAATATCACAACCTGCAACAAGCCATTACCGGTTTGGGTTATTTACCTACACCCACTTACCGCGGCCAGGGCAACATTCTTGATTTTGGTTTTGATTTGATCTTGTTTGACTGATGGAAAAACATGTACTGGGTTTAGAATTGCCCACCGATCCACGATGGGTAAATATTGCAGAAAAGAATATTGCCGATATTCTGATAGACCACGCGTATTGTGAGCAGAAAGCTGCCTCGTCTTGTATTTCGTTAATTGTTAACTACCCTGAAAAAGCTGCCCTGGTTGAAATGCTGGCGCCTGTAGTAGCGGAAGAATGGGCACATTTTGAACGGGTGCTGGATCAGCTACAGAAACGGGGCCTGGCTTTGGGGCCGCAACGCAAAGATGAGTACGTGGAGCAACTTCAGAAAATTGTANAAAAGGGTGGGAGTCGTGAACAGCAACTGGTTGAAAAACTATTGATCAATGCGCTGATTGAAGCGCGTAGTTGCGAACGATTTCGGTTGTTGTGGAAAGAAATTGGGGATGCGGAGTTGAGTAAATTTTATTACGAACTAATGGTATCGGAAGCCGGACATTACAAANACTTTTTGAAGTTGGCGAAAACATATATGGATCCGGAATTGGTTGAAAAACGGTGGCGCGAAATTCTGGAACAGGAAGCTGTCATTCTGAAGAATATGGAAGTAAGAGGCGACAGGATGCATTGATTAATTTATCACCACCCGCAGACTTTCCTGCCCTAAGTTTGTTTGTAGTTGTAAAATATATTGACCGGGTTTTGCTTTTATTTCAAGTTCATCTTCGTGTTTTCCAGGGGTTTTGTTGCCCAGTTTTTTNTGTGTTACTACACGGCCTGTTAAATCATACACCACTACCTTCACATCGGTAGCTTGTGTTAGCGAATACGTAAGCCTTACATTTCCGGTAGTGGGGTTTGGATAAATAGTTAAATGATTGGTAACAGGTGACTCCACACCCGTAGGCACCTGCTGAATGTAAAGATCATCAATTGACCACCCNCAATTGCTAATGGAAGCATTGGTCCACAACCTAAAGCGGAAGAGTACGGTATCTTCAGCCTGAAGCGTATTGGTTAAGTTAATATTATGATCTACCAACATAGCGCGGGTTCCCACCTGGGCTGCCGTATAAGCAGCAAGCCAATTATCATTGGTGCTGGCATCGTATCCATCGGCTATCGGAGTCCAGTTTATACCATCTTGGGTAGCTTCTACCACTACATAATCTTTAAATGCCGGCTGGCCGAAAACAGATCCGGGGTCTCCNGGTTCCACCAGCGCTACATCGCGGTAATAAAAGTAGGGGTGTTCATCTGAAATAATAATAGGTTGTTTCAACAACGCCACATGATCGGTATTATTCATGTAATTATGAAAACTATGCAAGCTTGTGTTGGCTGTTCCGAATGCTTGAACTGAAAATGAGTTCAGGTTTAAATCAGCCGCATTTGTAAAGTAATTAAAGTATTGTGTGCGGTAGGGATTTAATGTGAGGTACGTACCGGAAGCAGGCTGTGAATGAAGCGGGGCACCATTCTTATAACTAATCAATTTTGCTTCTACCGCGCCTGTGGCTATACCGTTGATGTGCAGCGTAAAGTTGCCGGTTCCAATAGCTTCCAGTTTACCGATTTTAACACCTCTTACAAACAAGTGTGTAGAATCGAATGCTACAGGAAGGGTAACTCCCAGGGCAAGCTCTGATTTTGGTGATGTACCCACCGCATAAATAACCGGGTTATTCAGTTCAAGTTGTGTTGTTTCTAACTCGGCCGTCCAGATGCCGCGTCCGTGTGTGGCAATTACAACCTGGTTATCCACACCCTTCATATCCCACACGGCTACATTGGGAAAATCATCCAATAAAGTCCACGATGCGCCATTATCTTCCGATTCTGCAATTCCAATTTCGGTTCCTGCCCAGATAATATCTGGATTATCCGGCCGAACATAAACACAATACACGGCCACATCAGGAAAACCTGTTGTACTCGTGCTTCCTGTTCCAAAGCCGGTAATGTCTTGCCAGGATTGCCCTAAGTCTGTTGTGCGTAAAATTTTTGGTCGTCCGGCAAAAGAGAAAATAGCATAAGCAGTATTGGGTTGTGTGGGGTGCGAGGCAAGTTTTGTAATGCTGCCCAGTGTGCGTTCGGTGTAATTGTTCGTTGCTGTAAAGGTTTGTCCTCCATCGGTGCTTACATGCAGGTTGCGCACCGGAGTACTATTAACCATTCCGCTACCGGCCCAAATGATGTTTGCATTGGCTCTGGAAACTTCCACATCCATAAGCGAAGTGGTGCCACCCCAATTTTCACTAATAGCAGTTAGTGTCCAGGTTGAGCCAAAGTCGTTCGAACGGAATACACCAGCCGAAGATAACGTGAACAAGACATCGGGAATATGAGGCGATGTGGCCAGCTTAGAAACAAAAGGATGTGTGCCCGATAAACCACTGGTAGCGATAGTCCAGGTTTGCCCGCCATTTATAGATTTGCGAAAGTTATTTCCTTGCGAACTACCAATCATTTTAAGCGGATCAAGTTTGTGCCACACTACCTCAAAGCCATCGCCACCAAGACTAAATTGATAATTTGTTGTACTGCTCGCATTTTGCCCGGATGGAGATAGCCAGGTTCCATTATCCTGCATACCTCCAAAGTATTCGTTCACACCCGTTTTNTTGTCGGCCCCATAAAACTGGCTGGTGTTGTAGGTTTTGCCCACCATGGTCCAATTGCCATTGTTGATGCCGGGTGTCTCTGAAGTATTGGAGATAAACACGCCACCATCGCTCGCATTCAAAATTTTATATGTTGAAGCGGACATCACAATTGGAACGAGGTTGTGATGATCGGGATGAACATCTACACCAAATGTGGTAAACTTGTTTTTGCCGTCAAATTGGTTGTAGGCATCCGCAACGGTTATGGTTGTTGCGTTCAGTTTAGGTATGGAGGTAAAGTTGATTTTGAGTTGCGAGGTAGTAATACTGCCCGGCCAGGTGTTACCACTNGCCAGTACCGGCCAGAAAAANTACATTTGTTGAAAAATGTGTCCGCCATTAACAGCTATGTTGGATGCAGGAGTTGTGGCGTTATAATCTACATTACTGATGTAAACATATTCTCTGCTTTGTGCGGTGGGCGCACCATCGGTGTTTGATAGTAACAAATTGAATTGGCCGTTCCGGTCCTGATCGCGGAAGGAAACCATCAGTTGGCGGTTGTTGGTAACGTCCCATACTTCGAAGGGAACCTCAACATAATTTTGGTAAGTATAGCTGGCATCCGGTACTCCGGAAGTTGCACCTTCCGGAACCATAAACCGATGTGCCATCTGGCTTTTACCAGATCCAAATCTTATTTCAACGGATGCATTTGCTGCAGCACCAACTTCTAAGGTTCCATTTGCATAGCTGGCACCAAAATTTATTAAGGAAAGAAAGGTTGTGCTTTGTTCTTCCAGGTTGTAGCTACTAACACTGGATGATCCCGTTCCGAGTGTAGTACGAAATAAATTTACACCCCCGTAATAAACTACATCGGCATTGAACGGATCGCACATAATCGTATTATCATACCAACCCTGGCCGCCCAAAAANTCAAGACTTCCACCATTTAGAGTAGTATTAACCAACGACCACGATTCGGCCGCATCGTGCGATACGTATAAGTCGGATTCCGTTCCGTTTAAGTATCCTTCGGCAGAAGCAAAAACCCGGTTGCTGTTTACAGGAGAAATTGCGAGTTCAATACGCCCGGCCGGACTCATGCCTGTGTTGGATAACGACCAGGTAACGCCACCATCTACCGATTTATACACACCTACTCCGTTGCGCGCAGCATACTGAATATTAAAATTGCCCGGTGTTGTGCGTAAATCTTCCATCCCGGTAAAGGCAAGGTGTTGTGTCCAGGTGGTTCCGCCATTGGTGCTTTTATGGATGCCGGTTGAGGAAGCTACAACTACCTCATTGGCATTGGTGGGGTTTATTGCGATTCGGTTAATGTCAGAAAGCTGTTCGGTACTGCTCAGGTGCTGCCAGGTTTGGCCGCGATCTGTTGATTTGAATATGCCGCTTCCGCGAATGCCGGGTAATCCGCCAAAGCTTTCACCCGTTCCCATATAAATCACACTGTGGTTTGATTCGGCCATTGCTAATGTGGTGGTAGCCAGATTGGGTAAATCGGGAGTAAGCAAGGTCCATGCCTGCCCGCCATTGGTTGTTTTCCAAACACCACCACCGGCCGAGCCGGCATACCAGGTATTNTTGGTGGCATCGTCAGGATCAATAATTATAGCGCGTGTGCGACCGGGCACATTGGCCGGGCCCCGCTCTTTCCATTCTAACACACCATTGGATTGGGTGCGGGTGTTGGATCGCTTTCGTGCTGCGAAAGACTTTGCTTTCGACAGTTCGCGCATGATAAAACCATTTTTGTATTCCGGAGCACTGGCATTGTGCGGTGTGCGTATAGCTTTGTGGTACGCAATAAACTGGCCGGGTCCATCTTGTTCTTCTCCTTCTTCTTCTTCTTCTATTACTGAAACTGTTGTTAAAGAATGTATATCAGAATTCCTGTTTACAGCCAGCATGATCAGGCCGCAATACACAAAAATAGTTACCAGTAAGTAGCGGTTCATCTACAGCAGTTTTAATTCTCCAAGATAGGGTAAATCTATCTAATGAGCTTGCGCAGCAGGTGGAATTGTCCACGTTTTGATGTAGTTGCTTTCGTTTTGCCTGGCACTGCCGGGCAAATCTTCATACTCGATGGTGTTGTTATTGAGCCACTTTACGTATCCGGGTCTAAAACTTTTNTCAAATAACGCTTTGCCGGAAACCTTTTCAATTATCAGAAACTTAATGGGTTGATTGGGGTATGCAGTAGCTTGTTGAACAAACAGGATGTGGGTTTTACTTTCATTATAAAACTCTTGCAACCCTTTGCCTAATACTACTTCGGCTAGTTGTTGCGGGTTGATGGTGGCTTGAGGTTTGGCTGCATTACATGAAACCAGTATGCATGCCAGCAATATAACATGGCTCATGTTTTTGCTTTTTCTTTTTNGCAGCCGGAAACAATATGTTGTTGAGAATTAACCGATAGCCTGGTGAGTTGGGGTGAAGGTTCAGATCAGTAGGCTCTTCGCCAACGGTATGCTGGTAATCTTCAGGGTCGTGGCCACCATAAAAGGTCCAGAAGCCTTTACCAAAAACACCGTGCAGGTATTTGGTCTCTTTAATTTCTGCGTTTTCACCCATTATTACTACATCGGGTTTAACCAGTTTCTTTTTAAAGCCGGTGGTTTGCCCGTAAAAGCCTTTGATAACCCGTGTGTGGTTTTGGGTAAGCATGGTGGGTATTGGATCCCACTTGGCGGAAAATTGAAATATGGTAAAGTAGTCGTTGTCTTGCCGCAGGCCACGATCAGGAAAATTGTTGTCGATGTCGGAGAATTCATACTGATATGGATCGCGTATCAGCCTGAAGTTTTGAAAGGCAAATGTGTTTTCGTAGTTGAGTTTTTCCTGTGCTTGTGGGTCTGCGGCATCGCCATCGTACATGCGTTCGCAAATATCAACACCTTCGGCAGCAAGCGCAATGTCGTAGGTATCGCTTGCTGAGCACATAGCAAACAANAATCCGCCACCGGCAACAAACTCTTTAATTCGTTTTACTACAGCAAGTTTTAATTGCGATACTTTATGAAATCCAAAGCGGGATGCGGTTTCCTCGGCTTCTTTCTGTTGCTCGATGTACCACGGGTAGTTGGCATAATTGCTATAAAATTTGCCATATTGGCCGGTAAAATCTTCGTGATGTAAGTGCAGCCAATCGTACTTGGGCAGGATATCGTTCAGTACTTCATCATCAAAGATAACATCGTATGGAATTTCGGCATAGGTGAGAACGAGCGTAACGGCATCGTCCCATGGTTGTTTGGTTTTGGGCGAGTACACCGCAATGCGCGGGTACTTTTCCAGTTTCATAATGTCGTAATTAAGGGCCGGGCTGGCAATTTCAGTTACAATGGCATTTACTTTTGCTTCCGAGATAATCTCAAAACTAACACCCCGCACCACCAGTTCATTTTGAATTTTAGGGTGATACTTGCACATAAAACTGCCTCCCGGTAATTCAGCAGCCAATCAACTTCTATTTCATTCTTAAGAATCCAATAGGCTATTCCATAGGCTTTCAGATGGTTAGTCTGTTTTTCGTCCATGGGTATAAAAATAGAATTAGCCGTTGCCTGCAGAGAAATTCCTACTACCAGGAACAAAAACACGATTCTTCCCGTTAAACCACTCATTTCTTGTTCAGTTTTGTAACAATTACATTAATAAACAGGTCTTATCATTTTATCGACTAAAGATATAATTTTGAAAACGAAATACCTTCATACTGGTTTTAGTGGAGCCCTTAAAAACCTCAAATTGAATGAATTTAATTGAAAACATGAAAGAAGGCCTTCGGTCGATTAAGGCTAATACGCTGCGTTCGGTGCTTACCGCCCTGATTGTTGCTATTGGTATTACTTCGCTGGTGGGGATTTTAACAGCCATTGAGGGGATTGAACAATCTGTGAATGAAAGCCTTTCATCACTTGGTGTAAATACGTTCGACATATACTCGAAATGGAACCGCGGTACGAACCAAGACGGGGTGCGCGAAAAGACATATGAGCGCCTTAATTTGTACGAGGTGCAAAAATTTATGAATGAATACCCCGTGCAGGCATCTGTTTGCGTGCAGGCCCGGTTAACTAACCTGGCCGAAGTGAAGCATGGCTCCATAAAAACAAATCCTAATGTGGATGTACGCGGGGTTAATGATGAGTATCTGCCTATTAAGGGGCTGAATCTGCAAGAAGGGCGGAATTTTTCGAAGTTTGAAATTCAGAACGGAAGTAAAGTAGCTATACTGGGTTACAAGTTAGCGAAGGCGCTCTATGGTGATAACCCTAAACCGTTAAATACGGAAGTCTCAGTTAAAGGAGTTCAGTTTAAAGTGATTGGGTTGCTGAAGGAGAAGGGAGATTTTTCGGAAAATAATTACGACAACATGATGATTATTCCAATTCTGGTAGCAAACCAGATGGCAGCCGGCCAGCCGTTGAGGTATCGCATTACGGTTGGAATTTCGGATATGAACCAGGTTGATTATGCCATGGGTGAAGCTACGGGCCTGATGCGCAAAATCCGGCACGACCGGGTTGAAGATCCTAACTCGTTTGAGATTGAAAAGAGTGATTCGTTGGCTGAAGAAATGGAAAGCATAACAAGTGGTTTACGCTGGGGCGGGTTTGGTGTTGGATTTATTACTTTATTAGGAGCTTCCATTGCTTTGATGAATATTATGCTGGTTTCTGTTACAGAGCGTACGCGCGAAGTGGGTGTGCGTAAAGCATTAGGGGCAACACCTATGCGTATCAGGCAACAATTTGTAATTGAAGCGATTGTAGTTTGCCTGATGGGTGGAGTAGGAGGAGTGTTGTTGGGTATCCTGATTGGAAATATAATTGCCCGTGTTATTGGAATTGATGCATTTGTGTTGCCCTGGTTATGGATGCTGACAGGAATGATTATTTGTGTGGTAGTAGGGTTGCTGTCGGGGTATTATCCGGCACACAAAGCTTCTAAATTAGATCCGATCGAATCACTCCGGTTTGAATAAGTTTGATTGCACTCCTTTAAACTTTTTGGCAATAAAGTCTGTAGCACACTCTTTCGTGTTTAATTTTGAATTTCTTTTGGAGAGGTGCCAGAGTGGCCGAATGGGACGGTCTCGAAAACCGTTGTGCGGGTAACTGTACCGAGGGTTCGAATCCCTCCCTCTCCGCATTTACTTTTTGAGTTTAAAACTGGAAGTAAATAAACGGCTGTATTCCTGCCGACTTGGTTTGAATTACCAACAGAATGGTTACAAATACAACCATAGCTTTTCCAGTTAACGAAAGCTCTGTTACCCAATTTTCAGCCTGTTGCTCCACCGGTGCAGGTATAAAGTGAAGAATGTAGCCAAGTGCCATCAGGAAAAGCACAGCTTTGTAACCCATCACAAAATCAAAAAATATTTCAGGCGAAAAATGAGAAGTAATCCGGTTGATCACCTGCCAGGCTGTATCCATATCCTGCGCCCTGAAAAATATCCAGCAAAAGCAAACGAAGTGAAACGTAAGTAAAATGCTTAGGATGTTGCCTGTGTTTTTAACAAACGGATTCTGAATTTTTGGCCATGTAATAGTGGATACAAACTTATGCAGCCCCAGGGCCAATCCGTGAAGCCCGCCCCAAAGTATAAAGCGGAAGGCTGCACCATGCCATAATCCACCCAACAACATGGTGATGAAAAGGTTTAGGTAAGTTCGTACTTTCCCTTTTCTGTTTCCACCTAATGAAATGTATAAATAATCGCGCAGCCAACTGGAAAGCGACATGTGCCACCGCCTCCAGAACTCAGTAATATTTTTGGATTGATAGGGTGAATCGAAGTTAAGATTGAAATGAAATCCCAGCAGCAGCGCAATGCCAATGGCCATATCGGAATAGCCGGAAAAATCGCAGTAGATTTGAAGGGCATAGCCATATACTCCAAACAGATTTTCGAGGCCGGTGTAAAGGGTGGGNGCATCAAAAACCCGATCTACAAAATTCATGCTGATGTAATTGGAGATAACCGCTTTCTTAAACAAGCCGGTACAAATCAGGTATATACCCCGGCCCAGCATCTCTTTAGTTACAAAGGTGGGTTTCGTGAGTTGAGGCAGGAAGTCTGCCGCACGCACAATTGGACCTGCCACCAACTGTGGAAANAAGGAGATGTAAAAGGCATAGTCCAACAGATGAGAAACAGGTTCTATTTTTTTNCGATAGACATCAATTGTATAGCTGAGTGATTGAAATGTGAAGAAAGAAATGCCAACGGGTAAAAAAATATCGAATGGCTGAAACTCAATACCGGCCAGGTTGCTGAAGATTTCGTGCAGGAAGTTGGTGTACTTAAAATAGCCCAGTAAGCCGAGGTTACAAATAAGACTAATTGCCAGCCAGGTGCTCCGCTTCCATGGCGTGATTGTTTTGCCCAGAACCCGCGCCAGGGTGTAATCGATACAGGTGGTACTGATCAGCAACAAAAAATAGATGCCGCTTGATTTGTAATAAAAATAAAGCGAGAAAATGGTTACAAATAATAACTTAGGGCGATGGGTTTTGTGTAGCAGTATATAAATCGCCAAAAAATCNGTAAATAAAAANAGAAATAACCCGCTGTTGAAAATCAGGGGTTCCTGTGGGTTATACAGAAATTGTTGAAAGAATTTATGGGTATCGATACCGAACATATTCATTATACCCTTTTATCAATGCCTGATAGAGTAATGCGCCCTGCAATTCATAACCACTCTTTGTAAAGTGGATGCCATCACTTTGCATGAGACCGTTGTTCTTCCATAAATCTGCACTATGCTTGCCTCCGCCTGCTGCATACAAATCCCAGAAAGCATGGCCGTTGGCATCTGCATATTCAATTAATTTGCTGCGCATAATTTCCACACCCGGATTTCTTCTCGTTTTCTTTTTGTAAAAANTCCATCGGAATGGTAAGCAGGAATTTTGCCAGCGGATTGTGTTGTTTTAATTGACTTATAAACGTATCTAACTGATCGGTAAACCGCGGATCTACATACGGGTATTCAATGGCTTCATTGGTTCCCAATGAAATAATAATAAGGTCGGGGGATAATTCATTGGTTTGTTCGGCAAATGCGGTTGCTTCAATGTAGTGTTTTACTTTCGCACCATTGCCTCCGGTGCTATGGTAGAGTACACCAGGTTTACCGTTCTCCAGATTTATGCCATAAAGTGTAAATTGTTTTTGAAGGTTGGTAGATTGAAGTGTTTGAAGCTCTACCTGGCTAATGGAGTAGGGGAGCCATACCCGCGAGATGTTGGGTGTTTCGAAAGTGTAGGGGCCCACGTAGGCGATTTGCTGACCGATCGAATCTTTGATAACCAGGTTGTAACTCGATAAATCTTTTTCGAACAGGAAGGTCATTTTATTAAAACGATAATTTAACTCTCCCGGATTAACTCTGAGTTTAATCGTATTGCCTGCCTGCTCGGTCTGGATTGTCATGGCTCCTATACCAATGGGCATCGGTTGATTGGTGTAGATGATTCTTTTNGCATCCCAAAGACCTGTAGAACTTGATGTAACCGTACTGGATTCGTTGGTGCGCCCCACGCGCCCCGGAAAAATCAATCCGCGCCCGGCATTACCAAATTCAAGTTGCAATAGTTTGCGCACAGTACCACTCAGGATGTCGGCTTGTATGTGCGAGTCGCCAATTTGTAAAACATGAACCGGGTTTTTNTTGAGTTTCTTTAGCTGATACAGTTTTTCATAAAACTCTGTTAGTGTAACGGAGTTTTGAATAATGTTGGCATCCTGCTGAAGAAATGGATAAGACTGCTTCAGTGTAAAGGCAATGGTGTCTTGCGCCCATGCCGTGGTGCCTGTGCAAAAGAGTAAACTAAGAATCAGGTTTTTAATCATAACGGGTTTGTTCAAACAATAGCGCATCGGCCAGTTTTTAGCTAACCTGCGCCCACCCAAAANGTTAAGTGCGTAAAATCTTTAGCAGCCAACGGTGGTTTTGCTTCAGCAAATTTAACGATACTATTTTCTCCTCCCATAGCTTCAAACAAATCCCAATAGGCAATTTGGGTACGCTGCGCTATTTTTCGCTGAGCGGCACGCATTCGTGCTATGGCGGGGATGGTAAGAATTTTTCCGTTTTGATTTCCGGCACGATCGCTAATGCCAATTAGTACAATACTGGCGTTTGGAAAAACTTTTTTNATCCGGTTTATTACTTTAACCATACGGGTTTCGTACCAGGTGTAATTGGTGGAGTCTGTTTCGGTTACAACGTTTAATCCATATTGTAACAGAATCAATTTATAATCGAGGTAATGATTAAATTGTGTGAGGCAGGCGGAATCTAATCCATACAAACCAATTCCTGAATTTCCGCGCATAGCCAGGTTATCCACAAACAATCCGGTTTTGGTATCAAAGTTAAGCCCATAAACTACCACACTATCCGGCTGCGCAAACGAGAGTCTGACTGAAGCTGCCTGTGGCGCATCGAGCATGACCTGGTTGACAAGTGGCGATGCGGGCAAGGTGTCGGTTACGGGTATGGAATCGTTCACCACATAGTGAAGCGGTGTTTTGGTTTTGCTACTATAGAATAAACTTATACGATCAAATCTTTTATTGGCAGGTTTACGAGGCGGTTTAAACGCGGCTTCATTTTCGGGTAATGGAATAAAGGCATGCCCCGAAATCCCCAAAGGAACTTGTGGACTTTGTTTACCAACCAGTGAGTATGCTTCCCAATTAGAATAGGTGTGTTGAATGGAGGTTCGGTATTGAGCAACCTCAGAGGCTACGGGTACAAACCCAACACCACGTCCTCCATATAATTCTTGTAACGTATCGCGAAAACTACCACAAAGCACATCCCCNTCAATAAAGGAGTCGCCATAAAAAGCGATGCGTACCTGCCTGCGATTGGATTGTTTAAGCGCCCGAAANAATTTTTTAAGAGAGGATTTGTTAGGACTAAAATCCTGCAGACAATTTTTGTTGGGGCATGGAAACGCTTCTGCCACGGGCTTCGGTGTTTTCTTCTTCTCAACAATTGTTGAATCTGCCTGGATACTATCGGTTTGAGAAACTTTGCTAACCGGCAGGGGTTCATTTTTAATATCCGCCAGCAGGTCAATTTTNTTNATATCCCAGGTGCCAAAATGAAAGGAAGGTACAAGTGAACTTAGCAGCAATGCAGCAATAACCAGTACGAGCAACCAGAGCGATTTTTGTAATTGGTTAGCCTGCATGATGCACTTTGTTCTCAAGTATAGGCAGGTTAATTGGTAAATGAAAATGAAGACTAAATGTAACCAGAAAATTTATAGGCCACCAGGCCGGCCCACTCCCGCATCAGGGTAGTCCAGATAGTGACCGATTCGGCCTTTGGTATGAACAGAACATCGGGTGTAAATTTTCGATTGTGCGATAAAAAGTCGCAGGTAAACGTATCGCAAGGCCAGCCTGCTTTTTGAAANCAGGCATCTGATCTGTACATGTGGTAGGCTGAGGTAATCAGGAGGCAATCGGTGGGTTGATACCTGTTTTGCAGCATGGCCTTTACAGCCACGGCCGATTCATGCGTGTTGCGCGATTGATTTTCAATCAGGATATCGGTTTCAGGCACACCCATTAATAGGAGGGCCTCCGCAATCTCATCAGCCTCCTGTCTCGCACGTTTAGTAAGCGAGCCGCTTCCTCCACTCACTAAAATTTTTTCAATGATGCCCAGTTTGTAAAGTTGAAGCGTGTGTGTAACCCGGTCGGCCCCTCGCTGAAAGTATATCCGATCGTCTGGTTGCATATTGCTTTTAGTAACCCCGGTAAGCAGAATTCCTAATTTGTACTTTTTNGAGATCTGATGGTAAGGTGTGGCGGGAGGTTCCCACAACAAAGCTACTTCATTGGTGATAAAATCGTTTGAAATAATCAGTAATAAGATTAACGCTGTAAGGGCTAATCGTTTNTTCCATTGGGAATGTTGTATAAAACGCGAGGCAATCCAAAACAAACAAACCAGCACCAGGGGCATTGCCAGAAAGTTGATGGTTTTGGAGAGTATGAAAACATGGATTACATCCGTTTTGGAATTGGGTTCGAGATGTTACCCAACCCATCTACAATTTTACGCAATACTTCAAAGTAAAGGGTAACCATTAAGAACAACGTCATTGCCCAGATAACCCCAAGGTTAAAAAAGAAGGTGTCAATATTTTTATTAAGAAAATGTTTAGCAGGCATGTAAAATTGGGCATTGAAGTCCACCATGTGGTCGGGGTCAGGATTTTTGTAGATTGGGAAAATCTTCTGAATTAATTTACCATCCTTTTCAATAATGCGGTTTGACTCGACCGTGTTTTTAACGAGCTCCGTAATAGCTTCATTCTGATAGCGGTTTCGAAAAACTTCAAATTCTTTTTCAAGCTCTGGAGTGCGTGTCATTTCACTTATTACTTTATCTTTTGATTCGTCCGCTTTGTTGTAGCGGATTACGTAGAATCGTTTCAGGGTGTTTAAGAAATTCTGAATTTCATCATACGCAGCGCTGTCAAACCGTTCGGGTGTAAATTTGTCAATACTTGTAAAATCCGTTTTGCTAACAAAGTTCAGTTCTTCCTGTATTTCAGTTTGTAAGAGTTTAAGATCAGCAGCAACTTTTGCATAAATGGCGCTATCCGGGTTGCGATGATTTAGCCGGGCAAAGTCAAGGCGGGTTTCAAGGGCGGGTATGAAGTAAATCTTNTTATAATCGGCATCGGCCATTACCTTATCATACTCGTAAAACTGTTGTTCAAATTTATTGTCTTTGTACTGGGCAACCATACTGGCTTCAAATGCCCAGCGCGAGGCCATCAGATCACCCACCAGNGGTACTGTGGCCGTGTTTCCGATTACCGGGTTTAGTTTATCAAACTTAACCACAACACCACTTAGAATTAATTGTGGAATAAGCAGAATCGGAATGAGGATATAAATGGTTACAGCCGAGTTGAATGCGGATGAAATGTTTAATCCCAACAGGTTGGCGAAGCAGGAGGTAGAGAACAGAATACCCCAGTAGATAAAAAACATGCCTTTAATTTCGAGCAAGGTGTTACCTACCGCTACATACAAAGCGGTTTGAATAGCTGAGATCAGGAATAAAATTCCGATTTTAGACAGGAGGTAGCTGCTTCGGTTTAGGTGTAAAAATTTTTCGCGTTTAAGGATTTTACGATCGCGAATAATTTCTTCAGCGCTTACTGTTAAGCCCATAAACAACGCTACAATAACACTCATAAATAGATAAGCGGGCATGTTCAGGTTTTTACTGAAAATGTAGCCGATGTTAACAGCATCATCGGTGTTGTAGTACCGAACTATAAATGCGAGTATAAAAGCCAGCAGGGGAGCCTCCAGCAGGTTTATAACCAGGTATTGGGTGTTGCTTAGTTTCGATAATAAATCGCGGTTGCTGAAAATGTTTATTTGCTGGAACCACGAGGGAATGTGTAAAGTAGAATGTGGTTCTTCAGGCGATGGTGTTACAGGAATGATGTTAACTTTTTCTTTAAACTGTTTGTTCCAAAGTTCGGGCGAGAATTTGCGTTCGTCTGTAAAGTTTCCAAATTCATTAATCACTTTAGTTTCAATGATGTTGAAAATCTGTTCGGGATTAACATTGCCGCAGGTTATACATTCGCCCTCCTGGCTGTTTACCAGGTTGATGTTTCGCTTAAAATAGGTGATGGCATCTACCGGGTTTCCATAATAAATCTGGTAGCCTCCGGTATCCAGTATCACCAGTTTATCAAACATCTTAAAAATATCGGATGATGGCTGGTGAATAACGGCAAATACCAGTTTGCCTTTTAATGATAATTCCTTCAGCAGGTCAATGATGTTTTCAGAATCGCGCGATGACAACCCCGAAGTTGGTTCATCCACAAACAACACCGCGGGTTCGCGCAGCTCCAATCCAATGTTAAGTCGTTTACGCTGGCCGCCACTAATGGTTTTGCGCAAAGGCGATCCTACTTTCAGATCTTTTGTTTCGGATAAGCCCAAATCGGCCAGGGTTTTTAAAACCAGGTCGTCAATGGCGGTTTCGGTAAGATGGCTGAAGCAAAGTTTAGCAGCAAAATATAGGTTTTGGTAAACGGTAAGGTCTTCAATCAGTAAATCGTCTTGCGGTACAAAACCGATTACTCCTTCAATGCGTTTGGGTTCCTGGTAAATGTCAATCCCGTTAATAAGTACCTGGCCTGCCGAAGGTTTTTCTGTTCCATTTAGTACGTGTAATAAAGTGGATTTACCGGCACCGCTGGCACCCATTAATGCCACCAGGTTGCCCGATTCTTCTTCAATATCTACTTCGCGCAAGCCCAGTTTACCATTCTTGAATTTATACGAGATTTTTTTGCTNTCGAAGCTGGTGCGGGTAGTTGTTACCTGCTTCCGAAACAGGTTCAGGATTTCGCCAAAGTAAACGGCATCGGCTGCATCCCATCGCACGGTGCTTCCAATAGCCAACACATTAATATTGCCAGGTTTCTGCGGTACACCGTTCAGGTACACATCGGTGTGGCCCAGGTATTTGAAAAAGAATGTATCGGTAGTGCGTACATAAAGAATACAGATAAATCCATCCAGACCTTCGCGTACTATGTGATGCCCTGCAGCAGGAGGTTCCGTTTTTGAATCGATAATAAGAATGTCATCCAGATTAACATCCTCTCGGTTTTTTACCAATACATATTGGGTAATCAGGGTAAGATCCTGTTGCTGAATGTTTAAAGCGTTTGAAATAGTTTGAGCCAGGCTTTGTTCGCGTTCGGAAATGGTACCATCGGCCAAAATCACGCTTAGCAACTCAAGCATAATTACCACTTTTTGCTTTTGAGCTACTTCTTTGTTGATGGAGCGGCAAATTTCAAGTATAGTATCTTTTTCCTGTGTGGATGATAGCTTGTTAGAAATTTCTACGGCAAACTCATCAAACAACCGCATGTGATCCTCCGTAGCTTTTTCGCTGAGGTGATCAGAAAGAAATACCTGAATGTACTCCCGTTCCTGTTTGGTAATTTTATCTTCCCTTGCAACCAAGGCAAACAATCTCATAATTGCATTCAGTACGGGTTCACTCATCGGGAATAGATTTTGAGAATTGTTAACGAAATCAAAAACAGAAACGATTGAAATAAAAAGGACTGGTCTGACGACCAATCCTTTGTATGGTGTGTTTAGAAAATCAATTGACGATTGAATTACGCATTTTTTCAACGATGGCTGTAATATCCAGCAGGTTTTTGTCTGTAAGAACAAGATCCGAGCGATTGTTTTTGATTTGTTCTTCAATATTCAATGCCTTATAACTGGTTTGCAGGGCCTTCAGGTCTATAATCAATGAAGCAACCGGCTCTTCCTGATCTACCGTAGATAACATAGCAACCAACTCATCTACTGATTTTTCCTGTTCCAGGATTACTCGCATGAGGGGTGTAAGCACCAGGTTACGCGAATCTTCGGGTAGCAAATCTTTTGGATATGATTTGATCAAACCTGTAGAAATGTAAAGGCCTTCAATGAAACTTCCGGAAAGGAGTAGGGCAGCCAGTTTGTTGCGGCTATCATCTTTCAGGTATTTTTCGCTGCTCTGTACGGCAGTATTCAGAATGTTTGCCAATGAATCTTTGTTAGCGATGTTGCTTTCAAAACGTTTCAATACATCCACATCAAAGGTGCCGATAACGCCAATGTTGTCAGCAAGTTTNTTAGATGCATTCAGGTAGTCGATAGCCTCCTGGGTTTTGTCGTACGAACTAAGGTATCCGATATCGGCAGCATATACCCCCAGGTTAAGGGCGGCCTTATCGGTTTTGCTGCTGTATTGATCTACTTTGTTTCGGCTGTTTACCAGGCTTTGGTTAAACTCGGCACCGGTTTGCTGAAGTAGGTAGGGTATCTCGGTAGGCGAAGGAAGGTTGTAAACCACCTCCTTAATCTGGTCTTTCAGGGATTGTTCAGCCTCGTTAAATTCATTGGCATTGTTTTCTTTTTTTGAACCGCCNCCGCAGCTCCATAGCCCGGCCAATGCTATAACTGCAACAAAAGGAACTAAAAGTCGAGTAAATTTCATGGTTTTTGGTTTAGACCTTCAATTTTAGCACATTTTTCGAAAGCGATAAAACCGTTGGTGCAATATTTTTGCAGTAAAAATGACTTTGGCCAAACATTATTGCCGTAATTTCAGTTTTAATGCAGATGGTAGCAACAAAGCCGCTTCAAACGGTATTTCTGGTGGATGACAATGAGGTAGATCTCTTTGTTCAGAGGCGATTTATCGAGATGAAGAAATTTGCCAGTTCCATTGTTACTTTTTCCAGTTCGTCTAAGGCGCTGGAGGCGCTTACCAGCAATCCTTCAAACATTCCGGGTATCCTTTTTCTTGACCTTAATATGCCGATGGTCAACGGGTTTGAGTTTNTAGAACAGGTGCGGGAAGTGTCTCAGGATCTTNTTAATCGGTTGCGGGTGGTTATGCTTACCAGTTCCAACAGCCAGTCAGACCGCGACCGGGCCTTCAGTTTTAGCAACGTAGTTCATTTCATTCCCAAACCCCTTACGGCCCAGGGGTTAGACGAGTTGCTTAGCAAACTTGACTCCAGGAATTAAGAACTTTATACACTATCCCTTTTGCCAGGCCTTATGCTTATAGTGGAAGTAAAGCATAGAAGCCAGTATCAGTATTGTACCCACCACAGACATTACGTAGCCCCCNGAAATGAAGAAGTCAAGCCANCTGAGGTTAGCCTGAAANAAGTTTTTGTAAAANAGAACGGCTATACTGCCCACGTAGCCAAAAGCATCGGCTACATACATAATAAAGCCCACGGTGCTCACATATTTAAAAGCCGCAATCAACCGGTCGAAGAAGATGCTGTTGAATGGTATGTAGCCCAGGTAAAGTCCAATGCCCACCAGGGTCATCCAGATTAAAGGGCTAATGGCCTCTGCCTGAAAGAGCAGGTTAGCAACACCTATTAATATCATGCCGGTGGCAATAATCAAATGATTAATCATTAAAGCCAGTTTGTTGTTTTTGATAATCATTAAGCTACCCATGCAAATCAACACCACCAGCGAAACAGGAATTTCTGTTTGTGTATAGATGGATGGATCATTACCCTGGCCCAGGGCATCCCATATCTCNCGGGAAAAGTTGTCGCGAAAATCGCGGAAAGCAGTTAACAAAACATAGCAAAGGGTAAACAGAACAATGCCGGGTAAAAATGTTTTGGTAAAGGCCCTGCGTTCGTCTCCGTTCATAGGCTTTCGTTTGGTTCTCAGGCGTTCATCTTCTGCAGAGGGTGGTGGTAATTTATCGAGCAGATACAGGAATAAGAGAAGAGGTATCGTAAAGAGACAACAGACTACAAAAGGCATCCAATATTCTGATGTACCCCAATGTAACATGACATAGGCACCCACGGAGCGACACAGGCCCGATGAAAAGATGAAACTTACCGCAAGGGAAGCGCCTAATACTTCCGTCATTCGTCTGCCTTCCAGGTAACCGAATACCATGCCCCAAACCATACCGAGTGGAAACCCATTTACAAATAAGAAAATAATATTGTAGGGAGCAGGAACAACGGCAAANAGGAGCCAGGCCAGAGCTGCAATGGCAACCATTGAAAGAATTCCTAAACTGCGCGAATGTGCCTTGAGTTCGGATATTGTTTTGATACCCACAAACTTGGCGGCTCCGTATCCTAACACCTGCGAAATAACCAGCCACGATTTATAGTCAAGGCCGGCATAGCTTAATCCGCTATAGGTTGCCGCGGGAAATGCCTTACGAAACGCAAATACGCAGGTGTAAAGGGCAAAAGCAGTAATTGATGCATATATTGTGAACCACACCGGATGCAGCCCATCAAGCCACCGGGTAATTCCGTTTGAAGTGTTTTTCAAAATAGAATTCTGTTTGGTTAAAATTAATCTAACTTATCCGGCCAACCAAAACACTTCGTACCTTCATATTTAAAACTTAACATCAATGAAAAGCAGATACTCTTTAACTTTCATGTTCTTGTTATTAATGGCAGGATTTACGCATGCCCAAAATAAAGCAGAGAACATAATTCTGATTACACTGGATGGTATGCGGTGGCAGGAAGTTTTTACAGGCGCTGATTCCGTTCTGATAAACAGCAAAGAATATGTAGAAGACATTCAGGGTTTGAAGGAACGGTTCNTGAAACCCACCGCGCTGGAGCGCAGGCATACGTTAATGCCATTTTTATGGAGTGTTATCGGAAAGAACGGGGCTATTTACGGGAATCGAAAAATGAGTAGTTATGTGAATTGCTCAAATACCATGTGGTTTTCGTATCCGGGGTATAATGAAATCCTTTCTGGTTATGCAGATGATGCACGCATTACCAGTAATGATAAGATTAACAATCCTAACACAACCGTACTGGAATTTCTTAATTCACAAAGTAAGTTTAAAGGTTCAGTAGCTGCATTTGGTTCGTGGGATGTATTTCCATTTATTATTAATGAGTTGCGCAGCGGCATTCCGGTTAATGCCGGCTTTGAACCAGCCACAGGTTCTAACTTAACAACACGAGAACTTTTTCTCAACCAACTTCAAAATCAGATACCCAGCCCCTGGAGCAGCGTGCGGTTAGATGCCTTTACCCACCACTATGCGGTGGAGTATATGAAAAAGAACAAACCGAAAGTGGTTTATATTGCCTATGGCGAAACAGACGATTTTGCCCACAACGGCAAGTACGATTCTTATCTCAAATCAGCCTGGCAAACCGATCAGTTTATAAAAGCCATCTGGGACTGGGTACAATCGGATTCACATTATCGCAACCGCACTACCCTGTTAATTACAACCGATCATGGCCGCGGTGTGTTGGATGCGTGGCGCGACCATGGCTCGAAAGTACAAGGTGCGAATGAGATCTGGTTTGCAGCGTTGGGGGCAGGGGTTTCTGCCATGGGTGAGGCAAAAGATTCAGAACTGTTGTATCAAAATCAGGTAGCCGCCACCGTGGCGGGTTTATTGGGATTTACATTTTCGCAACAAGGCAAAGCCGGAAAACCCATTGCACTTTCTAAATAGGGTTGCACTTAGAGCCATCCATCCCACATATATTGTATAATATAGCATAGGCCGTTAGTTTCGATTTAAACATTATAAATTATGATACGATCATTTACTCTTTTTGTCGCGCTGAGCTTATGTGTTGCAATAGCTTTACCGACATCCGCACAAAAATCAAAGAAANAAGATGATAAGAAAGCTACACCCGTAGCACCTGTAAAGACCGACACGACANAAGCCAAAGGACCAGCCACTCCTGGCCCCAAACCGTACAAGCAGGTAATAACGGCAAAAGCGAAAACACAANAAGGGCTGTTTACCGTTCATAAAATCAATGATGATTATTTCATGGAGATACCCGATAGCATTATGGGGCGTGAGTTTATGGCAATTACCCGGATGGCCAAAGCACCAGCCGGTGCCGGATATGGTGGCGAAGAACAAAACCGCCAGGTATTGCGCTGGGAGCGCGGCCCCAACAACAAACTGTTTTTGCGGGCAGTACTTACCATCAATACAAGCCCCGATGAAGACAAACCCATTACACAGGCAGTTCGTAATTCTAATGTTGAACCGATTGCCGCATCTTTCGATATCAAGTCAATTCGCAAGGATACTTCTTATGTAATTAACGTTACCGATTTCTTTAAAGGCGACAACCTGCTTATATCGTTAGATCCGCGCACCAAACGTAGCTTTAGCTTAACAGCTATTCAGGCAGATCGGTCGTACATCCAAAGTATGAAGTCTTTCCCCATCAACACAGAAGTAAAAATGGTTAAGACTTTTACATCGGTATTGCCTCCTCCAACATCGGGCGCAGGCCCTGCCCAGGTGCGTGAGCTACCGGCTGGTGCCTCTGCAGGTGTGGTTACGGTAGAGATTAATACCTCGATGATTTTGTTACCAAAAGTACCGGCTCGTAAAAGATTGTTTGATGCCCGGNTAGGATATTTTGCCAATGGCTATACGGTATATGGTGAGGAATCACAAAAATCGGAAACGGAAGTGTTTGCCGTGCGGTGGTTGCTTGAACCTAAAGCAGAGGATATTGAAAAGATGAAACGTGGCGAATTGGTTGAACCCAAANAACCAATTGTATATTATATTGATCCGGCAACACCGGTTAAGTGGCGTAAGTATTTGATTGCGGGTGTTCAGGACTGGCAGAAGGCTTTTGAGCAGGCGGGCTTTAAAAATGCAATTTTGGCAAAAGAAGTTCCGGCCGGAGATTCAACCATCAGCACTGAAGATGCACGGTACTCGTTTATCCGCTATTTCGCATCGGATATTCAAAATGCGTATGGACCCAATGTGCACGATCCGCGTTCGGGTGAGATAATTGAAAGCCATATTGGTTGGTATCATAATGTAATGAGTTTATTAAATAGCTGGTACACCATTCAAACCGCGGCTGTTGACCCGCGTTCGCGCAAGCGTGAATTTGATGATGCGCTGATGGGCGATCTGGTTCGCTTTGTTGCGGCACACGAAGTGGGGCATACATTGGGTCTTCGCCATAATTTTGGTTCAAGCTCCAGCACCCCGGTTGCAAAACTTCGCGATAAAGAATACCAGGCAAAGCATGGCCACACGCCATCCATCATGGATTATGCGCGCTTTAATTATGTAGCACAGCCAGAAGATGGTGTTACTAATTTATTTCCGNGGNTTGGCGCCTATGACCGGTGGGCTATTCAATGGGGATATAAACCCATCTTTGATACAAAATCACCCGAAGAAGACAAACTGATTTTGAACAAATGGGTACTTGAGCACCGAGACCCCATCTATTGGTTTGGTTCCGAAATCAATCCGTATGATCCGCGTTCACAAAGCGAAGATCTGGGCGACAATGCTATGCTGGCCAGTGACTATGGTATAAGAAATCTGAAACGAATTTTGCCAAGCCTGAAAGACTGGTATAAAGAAGAAGCCGGGAATTACAAGAAACTGGATGAAATGTATAACCAGGTGGTGGCACAATACCGCAGGTACATGGGCCACGTAACCAAAAATGTGGGAGGTATTTACGAAACTCCAAAAACGTATGATGAAGGTGGATTTATTTATGAGCCAACGCCAAAGAACCTGCAACGCGATGCGGTTGCTTTCTTAAATAAGCAATTATTTGAAACACCAAAATGGTTGTTGGATGCAACCGTGTTACCACTTACCCGGCCTGGTTCAGGTGTGGAGCAGGTGCGTCAACTACAGGAGGCAACCATTAATTCACTTCATGATTATAGCCGGATGCAGCGCTTAATTGAAAGCAGTACCCTTAACAATAATGCCTATAGTTTGGATGATTTGTTTACCGATTTGAGAAGAGGAATCTGGTCTGAACTGGCAACAGGAAAAACGATTGATACCTATCGTAGAAATTTGCAGAAGGTGCATGCGGAAAAGATGATGGCATTGTTGACTCCTCCGGCCAATACCGGAAGTGGTGGATTTGGATTTTCAAGTCCGTTCTTCCCGGCATCACCCGCATCGCCCGTGGCCGATCCGAAAAAGAGTGATGTAATTTCATTAACAAGAGCCCACTTAATAGCATTGCGTGGTGAAGTAGCAGCCGCCATACCGCGCACATCCGATAAACTAAGCAAATATCATTTGCAGGATGTATTGGTTAGAATTAACCAGGCACTTGATCCGAAATAAGATTGATAACCTGTCAAAAGAAAAACGCCTTGAGAAATCAGGGCGTTTTTTATTAACTCATGTTGTATTCGCTTTCCTAACGTTCTAGCGGTTTACTTTTACATCTTTAATGCTTCGGGGTAGCCACACCTGCATTTCATTTTGACCACGGTTACACCAGGCATAATAGGGGATGGCTGTTATTTTTCTTGCTTCCGTATTTATGGATTGCCCATCCGGACTGATCTGAAAGGTGGGCGCTGTAAACTCAATAACAGTAACTCCTTCCAATAATTCGTTCTTATGTTGCGTAGTAAACGGGGCATTGTCGGGCAAAATAAAGTTCCAGGCATGGCCGCCATTGTCTGCGCCTTCTACGCAATATACCAACGGGCCCCGTTGCAACGCTACCCGGCCTTCATTCTGTTTAACTTCCGTGCGCGAAGTAAGTCGTTTTACTTCCATTGGGAAATTTAGTTCTATTACATCACCCTTTTTCCACTCGCGGGTAATTGCTGCATAGCCGTTTTCCATTTGATAAGGTGCAGGTTTCCCATTTACTAAAATGGTAAAAGCACCGGGGTTTTTGTTTTCAAACATGAATAAATCGCCCGGCACAGCTTCGCCCTTTAACCAACCGGGTATGCGCAGACTTACTTTAAACTTTGCTTTTGTTTTTGGATTTAATGTGAGCAGCGTTTTTCCATCCCACGGGTAATTGGTTGTCATTGTTACCGGAATTTCCTGTTTTCCGATTTTTACAGTTGTTTGACTACCTATAAAAAGGTTTACCCATAATCCTGTATTCGCATATCCGTAAATATAATCACCCAGNGAAGCCACCAGCCTAGCGATGTTGGAAGGGCAGCATGCGGTACCAAACCATTCTTTTCGGTAATGCCGGCCATCGGAAGCCAGCGGATTTCCATANAAGAACCGATCGCCCGAAAGGGACAACCCATCGCGGGCTCCATTGTATAAACTGCGCTCCAATACATCAATAAACTGGCTGTTGCCGGTTAATAAGTTCATGCGCTGATTCCAAAACACCATTCCAACCGAGGCACACGTTTCGCAGTAAGCTTGTTCGTTGGGTAAATCATAATCAACACTAAACCCTTCGTTATTTCCTGATGAACCAATGCCACCGGTTACATACATGTTGCGATATACTACATCTTCCCATACGGCTTTCATAGCGCGCATGTAGCCTTCATCGCCCGTAAGGGCCGCCACATCGGCCGCTCCGGTGTACAAGTACATGGCGCGTACGGCATGGCCTGTAATTTCTTTTTGCTCTCGCACGGGTACCACATCTTGCGCGTAGGCGGTGTCTTTCCAATCGGCCCAGGTATAACCCCGNGCATTCTTATGTCCGCGTTCTTCCAATAGCCAATGCGCAAGCGATAGGTATTTTTTATCTTGAGTAACGTGGTACAGTTTTACCAGCGCCAGTTCAAGTTCCTGGTGCCCGGTTACCCAATGTAATTTTCCGGGTCCGAAGCGTTCGTTGAAATGATCAGCAAATTTTATAGCAACATTCAGCAGTTTACGTTTGCCCGTAACCTGAAAGTAAGCAACCGCAGCTTCGATTAAATGGCCCCCGTTGTAATCTTCATGCATGCTCATGTCAGTCCAGCGTTCATTCAGCCTACCCAGTGTATAGTAGGTATTGATATAGCCATCTTCTAATTGTGCGGCTGCTATTTTATCAATCCACTCATCCGCTTTTTGTTCCAGGGCCGCATCCGGATGATTCTTTAAAGAATAGGCAATCGCTTCCAGTGCTTTAAATACATCCGAATCATCATAAAAAATGCCTTCGTGTTTTTCGTTTTGATTACGTGCTACCTTTTCAAAGTTGCGTATGCGTGGGGTCTTTACTTCTGTTTGGTAGGTGCAGGCTTGCAGCGTGGTCGTGGCTACCTTATCTAAGGCGGGTTTCCAGAATGCATCGGTAATAGTAACTTTTGAAAAGTTTACAGGTTCAAATTTGCGGGAGGGTGGTTGAGCTTGCGCGATGAATACACTGGTTAAAAGAAAAAGCAGGATAGACTTGGCCATGGTTAATTTTTTCTGATTAAAGATAATAAGTAAATGCAGACAAGTTAAAAATAAACTGACCGGCAGAAAAAATCGTGTTCCGCTTCAACTCATTCAAACCGATAACTCATGCCCAGTTTAAACCATCTTCCCGGCATGGTAACAAGATTAGTTTCTTTATAGGATACGTCAGTGATATTTGTAATATCTGTGAATACCGCAAACGTTTTGCCTTGCCAGGTTAAGCGCGTATCAAACAACTGGTAATCGGGTAGGTTGGCCCGTTCGCAATACCGGTAGTGGATGGTGTGCGAAATAGTTTTGGAATAAGATAAGGTTAGTCCGCCCAGTACCTGGTGTTTCAGGTTTTCAAATGCATATCTCGAAAAATTAGCATCGGAGGTTTTATCGGCATCGAGGTAGGTGTAGCCGCCCGTCACCAGGATAAGGTTGATGGGTTTCCAGGTAACGTTAAGATCAAGTCCTTTCATGTTTACACCGATAACATTATCCGGCTTCCAGGGGTCTAAAGATTGTTCCTTGGTCCAATCAATTATTTTTTTNCCATTGCGTAAAAAATAGGAAACCTGTCCTTGTACTTTNTTGGATTGGATCAGTTTCAATCCGCCTTCATACGTAATTGCATACTCCGGTTGTAGGTCGGGATTTCCAACATTGGCCGGATCGCTGTAGTATAAATCGGTATAAGTGGGTACGCGATAGGTATATCCTACATTGGCAAATGCTGCGAGGTGTGGTGTTATTTCAAATCCGGCATCAACACGNGGTAATAGGTTTGCACCAAAATCTGAATAGTAATTAACCTGAATACCGGGCGTGATATAGACTCGATTATTTAGTAGGCTAATTCTGTTCTCGGCAAAGAAGGTGGCCACGGTTCGTTCACGATCGCCCAGGTTTGTGCTACGCAACCAAAGTTGGCTTACTTCCACACCTAATCCGGTGGTACCATATTGGTGATTGATTGTAGCATTCGCTTCGTAACCAATTGTATTGTTTAAATGAAAATTGCGGTAGAGATCAGGAATCAACCTGGTGAAAATATAGTCATCCTGGTTTCTGCGCCAATAAATCCGGTGATGGAGGCTTAACCGTTCAGTGGGTTGTGTTTGTAGTGAAATGGCGGCCAGGCTTGTTTGCACGGTTTCAAACTGATCGCGAAAATCCGGACTTGCATAAAAGCCGTTGGCTCCAAAAGCCCTATCGGTGTAGCCCGCCATCAAATTCAATTTGCCAGCCGGAGTGTTTAGGTGGGATTGATAAAANAAGTTATTGATCTGGTATGCCGTATTGTATTGGTAGCCATCTGAAAAATCGCGCGCGGCCGAAATATAGTGTTTTACCTTTTCGCTGGTTTGGGCTGCACTCATTCTGAAACCACCTAAACCAAAATCGCCACCCATGGCCTGTACTTTAATAAACGACTTATCCGGATTTTTGGTAATAATGTTGATGGCACCGGCAAACGCATTTTGTCCAAAAATTCGGGCAGCCNNGCCCTTCAATACTTCAATCCGTTCGATGTTATCCACATCAATCGGTAAGTTTAGCGAGTGATGCCCCGTTTGTGCATCGCTGATCTTAATACCATTAATTAAAATCAAAACCTGGTCGAACGTACTGCCGCGAATGCCGGCATCGGCCTGTATGCCGTGGGCTCCGCGTTGGCGAATGTCCACTCCGGCCATGTAGTGCAACAAATCGCTTACACTTAATGCAGGCAATTGTTTTAGTTCTGATTCGTTCAGTACAATAACAGATGCAGAAGTTTCATCAAAACCGGTTTGGATACGGTTACTTTGAACAACCACATCTTGTAAAAGGCGGGTAGTGTCTTGTTGTGCAAAAAGTGTACTTGATGCGGTTAGTAAAACCAGGATTGTACGGTTCATAAGAATGCGAAAAGCGCGTGCAAGTTAGTGTATTCGGTTAGAAATAATCAACCGGGTATCTATAACAAAAGTTGTTCGAGGTCGATTTGTTTGTGCATCTTTAAGGCATGAAAAATTTGTTCCGATTTACGTTTATAATTTTACTGATTGCTGTAACCGTTCTATGTAGTTACAGCCAAAGTTTTACTTCATCTAATTTACCCATCGTGGTAATTAACACGGGTGGGGCACCCATATTGGATGAACCCAAAATTACGGCCGATATGGGGGTAATAGATAATGGACCGNGGCAACGAAATAATTTAACCGATCCGTTTAACAACTACGAAGGTAAAATTGGTATTGAAATCAGGNGTTCATCTTCCCAATCGTTTCCAAAGAAGCAATACTCCATTGAATTACGTGACGAGGCTGGCGAAGGAATCGATGCTCCCTTGCTGGGGTTGCCCCCGGAAGAAGACTGGGTGTTGTTTGCCCCGTACAACGATAAATCGTTAATGCGTGATGTACTGGCGTATAAAATTGGCAGGGACCTGGGCCGCTACGCACCCCGCACTCGTTTTTGCGAACTTGTGCTGAATGGAAATTACCAGGGTGTTTATGTGCTGATTGAANAAATAAAGCGAGATAAAAATCGGGTTGATATTAATAAGCTCAATCCGGATGAAAATACCGGCAACGACCTTACCGGTGGCTACATTATCAAAATTGATAAAGAAACCGGAAGTGGCAACGGAGGTTGGACATCCAATTATGCGCCACCCAACCGAAGTGGATCGCAAACCATCTTTTATCAATATGATTATCCGAAAGCGGCTGACATCTCAACGGCACAANAANACTACATCAAGCAGTATATGATTGATTTTGAAACCACCTTGATTGGTTCCAACTATAACGACCCGGTTATTGGTTATTCGCGCTACATCGATGTGGATTCGTTTATCGATTTTTTTATCGTTAATGAAGTATCCAAAAATGTGGATGGTTACAGGCTCAGCACCTTCCTGCATAAACAACGCGATTCAGATGGCGGTAAATTGGTGATGGGCCCTGTGTGGGATTTTAATCTTGGCTTTGGCAATGCAGATTATTGCACCACGGGCACGCCCACGGGTTGGNTTACTGGTTTTAATTCCCTTTGCCCGGGCGATTATTGGTTAATTCCGTTTTGGTGGAGTAAGCTTTATCAGGATCCTAACTACCGAAGCAAGTTAGGGGCGCGATGGGCCGAACTTCGTGCAGGTAAATTGCAAACCACACAAATACACGCATATATCGATTCCGTTTACAACGTGCTGGATGCAGAAGCTGCATCCCGGAATTTTCAGCGTTGGCCGGTGTTAGGCCAGTATGTGTGGCCAAACTATTATGTTGGCAGTACATTTTTGGATGAAGTTAACTGGCTTAAANACTGGATTACTCAACGGCTAAACTGGATGGATATCAACATGCCGCAGGTAATTACCTCAATAGAAAAGACCAGGGTAAATCTTACCATTTTTCCCAACCCACTTAGAGATAACGTGCACGTAGAGTATGCCATTAGTCAGAGCGGCACGTTTACATTTGAATTGTTGAATCCCCTCGGACAAAGTATTNTTTCGCAGTCCATAACACACCCTGTACCCGGTACCTACCAGGTGGAGATTAAGCCANCTGATTTAAAGGGCAGTGAGGTGCTTNTTTATAAAGCGCGGTTTGGAGAGCAGGTATTTACTGGAAAACTTATTAGCATAGATTAATATCTTATAAAATTTTTATTCAAAGGAAACCGTTTATCAGCCGGAAATTATATCTGCTTATTCTTTGCTATGATTATTCGAATATTGTGAGCAACTTATGCAGCACAATATTCAAATCATGACAAACTTCAATCGGAGGGATTTTATTAAGCGTAGTGCATTGGCAACAGCCGGAGTGTTTTTGTATTCACCCTGGATGGCACATGGCCGGTCGCTGGCCGATAAAGTGGTAGTAGGTGTAGTGGGTACAAACAGCCGGNGGCATTACCTGGCGCGTTTATTTTCGCAACTGCCGGGTGTAGAGGTAGGGTTTATCTGCGATGTGGATGCGGTGGTGCTTGAACGCACCGTAGCCGATATAGAAAAACTTACCGGCAAAAGACCAAAGGCACTTACCGATGTGCGCAAATTGCTGGAAGAANAAGATCTCGATGCCATTGCAATTGCTACGCCCGATCATTGGCACGCACCGGCTACTTTAATGGCACTGAAAGCTGGGAAGCATGTGTACGTGGAAAAGCCATGTTCTCACAACCCTGCCGAAGGTGAAATGCTGGTGGCAGCCGCAGCCAGGTATAATAAGATTGTGCAAATGGGCAATCAGCGCAGGTCGTTTCCCAATGTTATACGGGCAATGAACGAACTGCATAGTGGAATAATTGGCAGAGTTTATTTTGCCAAAGGCTGGTACGCCAATGCACGCAAGTCAATTGGGAAAGGGAACATAGTACCGGTGCCGCCACATCTTGATTATGAATTGTGGCAAGGTCCGGCACCACGAAGACCGTATAAAGATAATCTCATTCACTACAATTGGCACTGGTTCTGGAACTGGGGAACAGGCGAAGCATTGAACAACGGCACCCACGAAATAGATGTGATGCGGTGGGGGCTTGGTGTGGATTATCCAACTAAAGTTGTTTCGGCTGGGGGCCGCTATGCATTTACCGATGATTGGGAAACACCCGATACCCAAACCATAACGTATGAGTTTGCTAATAAAACTTCCATCTTATGGGAAGGCAGAAGCTGCAATGATTATGACGAATTTAAAAGTGGCCGCGGTGTGGTATTTTATGGTGAGAAGGGAACCATGGTTATTCCGNGTGGCGATGATTATAAAATTTATGAATTGGGAGGGAAGCTGGTAAGCGAAGTAAAAACAGAAATTCAACAAGCAGATGCAACCAATACCATGGGTATGGGCGAAAAGTTAGACAGCTTGCACCTGATCAATTTTATCGATGCCGTGCGCGGCAAGGCCAACCCTACCTCACCGATAAGCGAAGGTCATAAATCAACCTTATTACCTCGCCTGGGGAATATCGCATGGCGCACCGGCCAAACGCTATCATGCAATCCAACAACAGGCCACATACTCAATAATAAAGCAGCCAATAAACTATGGAGCCGTGCGTATGCAAAAGGCTGGGAAATGAAACTCTAATTCAGAACCTATTGTCCGATACCGAATGAATAATCCTTAATTCCTAATCACTAAATAAGATGAAATTTTATTTAAAGCTGCTGGTACTATTGCTGATTTGTAATGTGAGTAACGCCAAACCGAAAGAGAAATGGATAAAACTCTTTAACGGAAAGGACTTGTCTGGTTGGAAATTGGTAAACGGAACCGCTTCGTACGAAGTGGTGGATGGAATGATTGTGGGTACATGTGTANAAGACTCGCCCAACTCATTTCTGGCTGCAGAAAAGGAGTATGGCGATTTTATTTTGGAGCTTGATGTAAAGATTGACGCAGGCATTAACTCAGGTATTCAATTCAGAAGCTTGCAACGCGCTGAGGATGGTCGTGTAAATGGATACCAGATGGAAGTGGATCACAGACCCGAACGGGGTTGGTCGGGTGGAATTTATGATGAATCCCGCAGGGGTTGGTTGTATCCGGTTGAATTGAACCCTTCCGCGAAAGCGGCTTACAAATGGGGCGGCTGGAATACATATCGCATCGAATGTATTGGTAATGTAATTCGCACCTGGGTAAACAACGTGCCCGTGGTTTACCTGGTAGATGATGCATCGCTTAGCGGATTAATTGCGTTGCAAGTGCATTCAGTTTATACGGCCGATGGCGTGGGAAAGAAAACTTACTGGAAAAACATTCGCATTCAAACCGAAAATCTTTCACCACGCCCAATCACCAACATTCCGGTTGTAAACCTGGTACCCAACACACTTACGGATCTGGAAAAACAACAGGGCTTTAGATTATTATGGGATGGAACAACCACTACCGGTTGGCGGNGGGCGCATAAGCAAAGCTTTCCTGAAAAAGGTTGGGAAATAAAAGATGGAACTCTTTCAGTATTGCCTTCCGGAGGCGGTGAATCAACGAACGGGGGCGATATTGTTACCAATGAAAAATTTGGTGCGTTTGAACTTACGTTTGATTTTAAGTTTGCAGAAGGCGCCAACAGCGGAGTGAAGTATTTTGTGGACGAGAAATATTTATCAAGTGGCTCGGCAATTGGATTGGAATACCAGATTTTAGACGATGCCCGCCACCCGGATGCGAAGGAAGGTGTAGTGGGTAACCGCACGTTGGGTTCGTTGTATGATTTAATTCCATCTTTAAAGATTCAAGACATTCCACGAACATGGAATGAAGGCCGCATTCGGGTTTACCCGGATGGCCGCATTGAACATTGGCTCAACGGGCGTAAGATTGTGGAATACCAACGCGGCACCCCGATTTTTTATGCACTGGTAGCCCGAAGTAAATTTAAAGACTGGGAAGGTTTTGGTATGGCAGAAAAAGGACATATCCTGTTACAGGATCATGGCGATGCAGTTTCGTTTCGTAGCATTAAAATCCGCGAACTGAAGTAACATGAAGCCGATAAAAACAGCCATACTATCCTACGGGATGTCAGGTGAAGTATTTCATGCTCCACTTCTACAGGCGCATAAAGGTTTTGAAATCAGTTCAATCGTTCAGCGTACAAAAGATACAGCCAAAGCTCATTACCCGGATAGCAAAGTCGTTCGTTCGGTAGAAGAAGTGATGAGTGATCCGGCTATAGAGTTGGTTATAGTAAATACGCCCAATGAACTGCACTTCAACCAGGCATCGCGCGCCATACTGGCCGGCAAACATGTAGTAGTAGAAAAACCATTTACCGTTACGGTGCATGAAGCCGATCAGTTAATTGAACTGGCAAAAGAGAAANATCGTGTACTAACTGCATTTCAAAACAGAAGGTGGGATGGCGACTTCCTTACGTTAAAGCAGGTTTTTGAAAAGGGTTGGGTAGGCAGGGTGGTGGAGTTTGAGGCACACTATGACCGCTATCGCAATTATGTAGAACCTAACACATGGAAAGAAGAGACAGGAATCGGTAAAGGAATTTTATACAACCTGGGTTCACACATGCTCGATCAGGTGTTGGTATTATTTGGCATGCCGGAGATGATAGATGCACGGATTGGTATTCAGCGTACAGGTGGTAAGGTTGATGATTTTTATGATTTGCGGCTAACATATAATACAGGGGTTAATGTAATTGTAAAATCCAGTTACCTGGTGCGGGAACAAGGGCCGCGCTACCAGTTGCATGGTACGGAAGGTTCGTTTGTAACGGCCAGCAATGTCGATCCGCAAGAACAGGCCTTAAAGGAAAAGAAAATACCCGGCAGTGAAGGTTGGGGTAGCATGCACGAATCAACCTGGGGAAAACTAAATGCAACCATTAACGGAGAACATGTACAANAAAGGATTGAAACCATTCCGNGTAACTACCTTGGTTTTTATGACAATGTATATGCAGCCATTCGCGAAGGTAAGCCATTAGCTGTTAAGCCCGAGCAGGCCCGCAATGTGATCCGATTGATTGAGGCTGCTTATGAAAGTAACAATGAAAAGAAAGCATTTGTGTTTAAAAATTAGATCTACGTAATCTTGAGTAATATGTCTTATATCGAGAACCTATTTACCCTTCAATCCAGAGTAGCGATTGTTACCGGTGGCACTGGTGTGCTGGGCAGTGCTATGTGCAAAGCATTGGCCAATGCAGGGGCAGCCGTTGTGATATTGGGAAGAAGAAAAGAGGCTGCTGATCAACTTGCAAAGGAAATTGGTACAAAGGGCGGCATGGCCCTGGGTATTTCAGCCGATGTATTGAACAAGGATCAATTGATCGAGGCCAGGCAGCGCGTGCTGAATAAATTTGGAAGAATTGATATCCTGGTAAATGGTGCTGGCGGAAATATGCCCGGAGCCGTGGTGATGCCCGATAGAACCATCTTCGATCTGAGCATTGATGATTTTAAAAGTGTGGTTGACCTTAACCTTACAGGCTCTTTGTTGCCTACGCAGGTTNTTGGTGAGCCCCTTGCCCAATCGAAGCAAGGAGTTATTATCAATATTTCTTCTATGACAGCCATTCGGCCCCTGACCCGTGTATTAGGGTATGGAGCAGCCAAAGCAGCTATCAGTAACTTTACACAATGGCTGGCCGTAGAGATGGCCAAANAATTTGGAGAAGGTATTCGTGTAAATGCTATTGCACCCGGATTTNTTCTTACAGAACAAAATCGCAACCTGCTAACCAATAAAGACGGAAGCCTGACAGAACGGGGCCAACTGATTATTCGCGGAACTCCATTTGGCCGGTTTGGCGAGCCGGATGAATTAAGCGGCACGTTGCTTTGGCTTTGCTCAGATGCCTCTAAGTTTGTATCCGGAATTGTTGTTCCGGTTGATGGAGCATTTAGTGCCTATGGCGGAGTTTGAACCCAATTCAAGATTCAAAATTCAAGATTCCTAATGTCGATGTCCACAACTAAAACATGGTCTAATTACCGCTGGGTGGTATGTGCCTTGCTGTTTGCAGCAACTACCATTAACTATATCGACCGGCAAGTGCTCAGTTTGCTCAAACCTGTGCTTGAAAAAGAATTTAACTGGAGCGAGATTGATTATAGCAACATTGTGATGGCTTTTAGTGCTGCCTATGCCCTGGGTTACCTGGTGTTTGGCAGGGTGGTAGATTGGGTAGGCACAAAAATGGGGTATGCTATTTCAGTTTTCTTTTGGAGTATAGCGGCTATTGGCCATGCGTTTGTGCGAACAACTTTTGGTTTCGGGTTTATGCGTGCATTTCTGGGAATTAGCGAAGCGGGTAACTTTCCAACTGCAATCAAGGCAACAGCCGAGTGGTTTCCAAAACGAGAACGCGCACTGGCAGCGGGTATCTTTAACTCGGGTACCAACATTGGTGCGGTAGTAGCTCCGTTATTGGTACCGTGGATCTTAGGCGCGTATGGTTGGGAAGAAGCATTTATCTGGACCGGCTTGGTGGGATTTGTCTGGCTCATCTTCTGGTTTGTGTTTTACGAAATACCATCTCGCCAANAAAGATTATCACCTGAGGAGTATAAACTCATTCACAGCGATGAAGATGAACAGCAAGAGGAAACCAAACCCATTAAGTGGATAAAGTTGCTGGGTATCCGCCAAACCTGGGCTTTCATATTAGGAAAATTTTTCAGCGACCCGGTGTGGTGGTTTTTGTTGTTTTGGTTGCCCTCGTACTTCACAGAGGTTTATGGTGTGGATTTTAAAAAGCCAAATCTGCAATTGGCAATTATTTATACAGCTTGCACCATTGGAAGTATTGGAGGTGGGTACCTGTCTTCGTGGTTAATTAAGAAAGGTTGGCCGGTGTTTAAGGCGCGTAAAACTTCAATGCTCTTATTTGCTGTTAGTGTTATGCCAATAATGGCTGCCCGTTTTGTGGATGATATCTGGGGCGCAGTAGCACTTATGAGCCTTGCTGTTGCGGCCCACCAAGCCTGGAGCGCCAATATTTTTACAACTACTTCCGACATGTTTCCGAAANAAGCCGTGAGTTCGGTCGTTGGTATTGGTGGTATGGCTGGCTCTTTAGGTTCGTTTTTGTTTCCACTCCTGGTAGGTCACTTGTTAAACCATTACAAACTACTGGGCAACATTACTACCGGGTATAACATCCTGTTTTTAATTTGTGGATTTGCTTATTTGTTTGCCTGGCTCCTCATGCATTGGCTGGCCNCCCGAATGGAAAGGGTAACCCTCGATTCCTGATAGCATACCCTATTTGTGGAGTAGCGCCCCACCTGTAAAAATCTCTCAGATGAATCCGATTTTAATCTGAGGAATCGGGTAATAATCATGAGTTTTATGGCGCAGATACTTCGAACGAGAACATCGGAGTGAGCCCTCATGCACATACTGAGAGTATAAGTAGCGTGTTTGAAAGTATTAAATTTACCTGAACGCTGTAGAATCCTAAAAAGGAGGGAGCCTCAGCTTAAGCAATTGCTTTTGTTATACCCGTGATAAACGCAGCCGTAACACCTTTTGTCTTTTTAGCTTGTTCAGCCTTCAATACAGTCAGTGCACGGTTAATAGCATCAATCAAGCCTACCGGGTTGCCATCATAGCGATAGCTGCCTAAACACCATTCCAGATCGGATTGTAACTGATGTTCGATATTTAGTGAGCGAAGTTTATCCAGAATAGCTTCGGATGCCGCATCAATAGTTAACGACTTGGCTTTAGGGGCTGCTTTTTTAGCCACTTTCTTTTCAGTAACTGGTTTCGATGTTGCTTTGGCCATAGTTATTTCTGTTTTNGAGTTGATAATACAAAGGTATAGGGCCTTTCTATCCGTAAACAAGCATAACTGCGATTATATTTCCGCAATCGAGTGATTAATTAAATGAATTTCAATGCATTGCAGCCTTNNTATTTTTATGCGCTGCTGCAGTTTGTTGTCAACTTCAGCAACGCTTGCANNCAGCACCAATGGGGGAGTAATCTTGGTGTAGTAAGCAACTAATTTGNNAACCCGCATCAACATGGATGCAACTTTGTTTAACAACATTACGATCGTTATAAAAAAAGAGAAGTGATCCTGGACCACTTCTCTTTGCTAAAGCATCAAGCTTAACTTGATTACTTCTTCTTCTTGGCAGCCTTCTTAGCTTTCTTAGCTACTTTCTTCTTAGCTGCTTTCTTAGCGGGTTTTTTGCCATAACGTTTTAATGTTTTAGTTAAAACTGTACGAAAGGTATAATAAAATATTTATTCACAAAAATTTTAATGAAAAATTTTACGGTACCAATAATTTTCAGTTTATGATTAGTCAGTCATCATCAACATAACTCGATAACGAAATGAAGCATCATTCACTTCCAATAATATTTACTTCACATATCAATTCAATGTTGAATTTTTCTTTCACAGATGAGATGATTTGTAACGCAAGTGAAAANATTTCTTTACCGGTTCCATTTGCATAGTTTACCAGCACCAATGCTTGTTGTGTATGAACTCCAACATTTCCTACGCGTTTTCCTTTCCATCCGCATTGTTCAATTAACCAACCAGCAGGCACTTTAACTTCTTGATTTACAGAATTATAGCCCGGTATTTCCGGAAACATCTTTTGTAGTTGTTGATAGTGTAATGGTGTAATGGTAGGATTCTTAAAGAAGCTTCCTGCATTACCAAGTACAGTGGGATCGGGTAATTTGCTTTTGCGAATTTGTATTACCGCATTGCTTACTTGTTGAATAGTGGGTGATGCAATGTGTTGTTGTTTCAACACATCATTAATGGCGCCATAGCTTGTGTTTATACGGTGCGATTTCTTGCTGAGTGTTAAAGTAATACTTGAAATAAAAAATTTTTCTTTCAACTTTCTCTTAAACACACTATCGCGGTATCCAAAGTTGCATTCCTGGTTAAGCCAGGTCTTGGGTAAGCCTGTATCAAGATCAACTCCGGTTACAGATTTGATTACTTCTTTTACCTCTACACCATAAGCACCAATGTTTTGAATGGGCGCTGCTCCAACTGTTCCGGGAATTAAGGATAAGTTTTCAATACCACCCCAGTTGTGTTGCACACAATGCAGCACCAGGTTATGCCAATTTTCACCGGCCATTACTTCGATGTCTATGGAATTGTCGGTTTCATGCTTAATCGCAATGCCTTTTAATTCATTTTGAATTACAAGACCGGCATAATCGGTAGTAAATAACAGGTTGCTGCCTCCGCCAAGTATCAGTCTTTTGTTATTTTGATAAACCGGATGCCTGAAAAGCTCCGTTAACCCGGCCAGGGAGGTTATTGAACAGAAGTAACGCGCACTGGCTTTTACACCAAACGTTGTTAATGGCGCCAGATCTTTGTTTTCTTCAATAATGATCATAATCTAATATTATGACCAAGGAAGAAAAAACGAACGAAATATTAAAATCCTAGAATGTTTCAGCCAGTTCTTGCTGCGAGATTTTGAATAGGCAAATACGGGTAAAGCGGCCAGCCACATACGTTGTACCGCATACAACCAATCCACCATCGGCTGTGGTGGCTATCGAGGCTACCTCAAAAGGGTTTGAAAACCCAGGTACTTACTGCCAATGAATGTTCCGGTGGCTTCATCATANNTCCAAACAGGGCAATTTGTTTGCTGCGTGTATCACTGGCATACAACACCACGTTGCGTGCGTTAATGGTTGTACGAAGTATTTTTACCGAAGCATTGGGTGTAAGTTCTGGTAGCGGATTACCCCCNAGATCACTGCTGGAACTAATACCAGAGGTGCTTACCGTTGCCGATGGAAGAAAATAATTATCACCAAAGTTAAAACGGGCCAAAGCAAATTTACCGCCATCCAATGGTACTGCCTGGCTTATACCNCCGTCATCCTGCTGTCCTTGTACAATTCCTTGCGGTTCATCGGCATTCAGATTGGTAAATGCGAGCGACAGGGTATAATTATAGAATCCGTTGAAGTAGTAGGTGTTTCCAACTTTACCAACCAGAAAGGGAAGTTTNTTGCTGGTTTGTAAAAANTGATTGATGATCGGCTCTTCTACGGCATCGCCAGCACCAATAGAAAACTCTTTTGATGAGCTTACTGAGCCCGTTGGGCTTACCACCGAAACCACGCTTCGTTTATCTACATGGTTATAACTCTGCAGTAAAAAGTTGTTTCCATCGGCTGCGGCTGCAGCGGGATAGGAGTTACCCACAGCAAACTGGTCGGTAATTAACCCATCTCCATCAACCCGAACTAATTGGGTTTGCAAGCCCACGTTTGTCATGCAGAAGAAGTAGTAATTATTATTGTTTAGCATCAGGGGCCCGATGGGGGCAACCAATTCATCATCTACCTCAACTTCTGAAACAAAACCGCCAAACGCGTCAACCTTCAGTAAATAAATACCTGCAAAATTGGAATTTTCTAACCTGCGCCCTCCCAAAATCAAGTATCCTCCATCAGGAGTTTGTTTGATATCGATGGGATAGTAAGCAGCATTAAACTTATTGTTATCATAGATGCGGGTAAAATTTGCTTTATCTGCAGCCGGGTCTGAGTCGTTGGAACAACCGAATACTACAAGTAGTGCGAATAAGAATATGTAACGCATGGAATTAACGATCTAAGGTTTTAAAATTGCTGCTGAGGAAGCGCATCGGGAATAATACTCCGGCCGAGATAACAATATTATTCAGGTCAATATCGTCTTGGGCATCGCCAATACCAGCCAACCGATCGTTCCCAAAGCGATTTTTNGTATTTGAAATATTACTCATGCCTTTCCAGTAGGAAGCGTCCAGTACAACCCGTACGTTGCCCAGGTTGTAATTCACACCTACGCCCGCGGCAAGGCTCCAATAATTCTCAAACAGGTCTTTGGCGCCTACAATAATGGCTTCGTTGGCAAACTGGTTGGTTCCACCCGAGGCATAATCGGTGCCCGAGACTTTTACTGCTTTATTGGCATTAATCAACATCGAGTACACGATACCCACCTGTACATAAGGGCGAATTTTATCGTGAAGGATATCATATTTAATAAAGAAGGGGAAATCTGCATAGTCAAGCTTTTGTTCCTGATCGTAGCGTAGTTCTAAAGTTTCTGCACTGTTTTCGGTATTGTACCATCTGAATTGATTGAAGTATGTAAACCGCGTATGCCGGTAGGTAGGCTGCACGCTAAATGAAAAACCTTTAAAATAGAAAGTGGCTTCTAACGTAGCCTGGCTTCCGGTTTTCAAAAAGGAATCGTACGATTTTGCATTTAATGCAGCCGCATAATTGGTGGGCACCATAACTGTAAATGATTGGATGGGCTTAGCCTGTGCGAAGTTCGTACCGGCTTTAAAGCCCAGCCACCATTGTTTTTCCAAAAACTTATTTTGTTGAGAAGGTTTGGGTTTAGGAAGTGTGTTGTTTGGTTTNTTNTTAAACTGACTAAAGCCTGTGGTGCTGATCAGTATAAAAAGTGTGAGCGATAGAATAACTTTCATAGCTATCGGATAACAATAAGTTTTTGGTTTCCTGGAGGAAGCCGGTTTTTAACTGATAAAAATACGTGCCCGGAGGCAAAGAAGTAACATTTATAACAACTTCGTGTGTGCCCTCAGGCTTTTCTTCGGCCAAAACCGATTTTATGGTTCGTCCCTGCAGGTCTTTTAAACTCAGATAAACCATTTGCGTAGCATTAATTGTAAACCGAATGGTTGTATGTTCACTAGCTGGGTTGGGGTAGCAATTTTCAAGGTTAAACCGTGAGCTGATAAAGTTATCATCAACGCCTGATATCACTTGTTGTGCCAGTGGTAAGGGTTCATAGTTACCGGCTCCTTCTTCTTTCGGTCCGTTTAAGAAATCTTTAAAGAAGATATCATTGTTAATTTTATTTTCATCCACCAGCATCCAATCGCGCAGCAGGTTGGCATAAATCTGCCGATAATCGTATTGCATTTCCACATTCTCCAGGCTCATGTTCGGAACTTTGCCCACCACACCCGGTTGCACCCCTTTTCCAAAAATCATGACGGGGGCACCGGTACCATGGTCAGTACCATAGCTTCCGTTGGCACGAACTCGCCTGCCAAACTCAGAAGTAGTTACGGTTAATACCCGATCTTCAAGGCCACGCGCTTTCAAATCATCCTGAAAGGCTTTCATGGCCGAAGCAATATGGTACATAAGGGCAGCATGCTGGCCCATGGTTGGATCATAGCTCTCTACTTGTTCGGCATGCGTATCAAACCCACCCAGTTTTACCAGAAACACTTTTGTTTTTACACCCAATCCGGCCCCACCGCCATCCAACAGGCGGGCGATTAACTGCAATTGCGGTGTAAGTCTGTTGCGCATACTACCTCTTGGGGCGTTAAATGGATAATTTTCGGGATAGGTTACGCTTGAAGCCGGNGCATTCTGATATACTTCATTTAGTCGTTCGGCATAATCCTGCGATTTGTCTTCTAACCCCAATATCCAGTTTAGTTCTTTTCCGTAAGGTGAATTATCTAAAGCAACAGGTGGCTTTCCTCTTGGGTCAATACCCTGATCGGTAAAACCTTCAAGCTCGCCTACTAATTGTGCAAAACTTTCGGGATTGTTGATGGAGATGGAGGTCGGAATATTTCCTTGTTGATGAAAGATTAACGAAACATCACTCCCCATCTCGATGGCAAGGGGNTCTTCCATTTCCGCATTCGGAAATTCATCGGGGTATTGTTTGGGAGCAAACTCCTGTTGCAGGTAGCGGCCAACCCACCCGGACGAAAAGTAATCATCAAAACCACCCCCNATAAAGGAAATGTCTCTTCCACGGAAATGCGATCCATTGTTATTTTTGTATGAAACTCCCTGCACCACCGTCATTCTTCCACGATCGTACAAATCTTTTAGGGCAAGCATATCGGGGTGTAATCCTACTTGTGCATCAGAAGGAAGTGTGTTATCAAGCAAGATCATTTTGCGTGCACTATTTTTTGCTGGAATGGCAATGTTTGCGCGCCAGCGATAGTATTCATCGTACGCTTCAACCGGAATAATGCTGTTGAGGCCATCATTACCTCCGTGCAATTGCAGAATAACCAATACCCGATCGTTTGTGCTTTGTTCTGCCATCCGCGTAAGCGAGTTTTCGGCCATTAGTTTGATAGGAATACCGCCCAGGGTAAAAGGAACAGCGGCTAATGATAGTTTCTTTATAAAGTTTCTGCGTTTCATCTTCTTGATCAATAGAGTTGATATTCGGGCGATTGCATTATGGCGTTGAACAGGCTTTCGAGTTGCCGCCTTACTACTTCGGTATCTACCGGGTTGTTCCACCGGAATGTCCAGGCACCTTCCGGGTCGGCATCAATCTGGGGCGATTTCAAAAACGCAGTCAGAAAATAATTCAGGCGTTCTGCCGTAAGCCCGGCATTATCATCGGTAGCCGTATCGAATGTCAGGTTATCGGCAAGTGGTAAAAAGTATTTCACCAACTCTATAATCAACAACCGGGCGTCTGATGCAATCGCATTACTGATATTAGTTTGTACAAATGCAACCGGATCGATCTTCATCATCCCGCCCATCTGGCTATCAGAAACCAGGTTGCGTATAAACTCATACCGGCTTACCAGGTAATTGGTGCTTATCCAACTGCGGTGATAGATAGGGTATTGATGGTAGGCATCATACCCAGCTACATCAAAGGGTTCGTAGAAATGCATGCCCATATCCGAAAGCGTGCGAATTAACTCGCCTGTTTGTTCGTAATAGGCAGTGGCATTTCCGGTTGGATCTGGTAGTTGCACATTGCACAAACGCAGCGTACCAATCATTAAGTCGAGTGGCGATTTGATAATACCGCCAAAGTTATCATCATTTACTCCGGCAACTGCCTCGTAGAAATGCTGACTTTGAAACAGGTCTTCCAGTACCGGCTGAATTTTATAACCATTGCTTACCAGGGTATTCGCCATTTCGGCAACAATGGTATCGTCTATGGTTTGGGTTATTTCATGATACACGAAGTACCGGTATATACGTCTGCAGAAGTTACGGGCTGTTTCGGGTTGCGCGTAGATTAATTCAATTAATTGACTAATCTCGTCCAATGCACTTTCTTCGGTGGCATTCGTACCGTTCAACAGGAGCGGATTGGGTTGGATGGTAGCATTCCCATACCGATCGCTGAATTGTTTTACTTCGTTGTCGTGCGCACTGGCGTTGGTTGCACTGCCGCGTACTTTGCCACGCGGAAGTTTCTGGGTTCCGGTTGCGTAAAGGTCAACGGTCTGATCAAACGAAGTAAAGGTTGTATCCAGTTCCCAGCCGGATAATACCGCGGCTGCTGCGCGTACATCTTGTTCGGTAAAATTAAAATAATCGCCTGGTACGGTGGCCGGTGGGAGTGTGCCTTCCAGGCCTCGTCCAATTGTAAACAACTCCATTAGCTCGCGTGCATAATTTTCATTTACACTTCCACGCACGTTCAGGTTGCCATCCAGCAGCCGCAGCATGGCATTGTCCACACTTATTTTTGGTAAGCTCTTTCACGTTATAATCAATGGGCAGGGTTTTGTCGAAGGCAAACTTGCGGAAGAGCGATTTTGAAAATAGATTGACCTGCTGTTATCTACTTTTGATTGAATACAGGTAAGAACGGTATGTAAAAAGAATACGATCTTTTCGCGTACGGAATAAGCTAACTGATTGCTGGGAGGTACACCCAATGCAAGCATTTGCCCCATAAACCAGCCTTTAAAAATTTCCTGCAGTTCGGGGTCGCCACTGTTGGCATCGGTTACTCCTGCCAGCACCCACTCAGTACCCGTTTCAGGATCTAAGGGTAAAGCAGGGTCAGGCAACGGTTGCTGAAAAAGTAACGCTACGGCCTGGCTTGCGTTAAGTGTTGCAAACGAATCGATCTGCAACTTGGTTGGGCCAAATGTGGCCCGGTGTAACAAGTGAGCGGCTCTCTTATAACCAAGTGTGCCGCCAAGCGAAGGTAATGGCATTGGTAAAAATTATATCATCCGGTAAGTTAATCCATCCGCTTTAAAGATGCGACACGTTTTTCAGATAAATGGCCAATACTGCCGATTATCTACTGTTTTTTTCCATTGTATGGTGCTTACCTTTTATTTATCATTATTGCCTGAATAGAAAGTTAACAGTACCTTAACTGCATGAAGATTATTGAGTGCCCACGCGATGCCATGCAGGGGCTGAAGGAATTTATTCCAACCCCTAAANAGATTGCATACCTCAATCAGTTGTTGAAGGTTGGGTTTGATACCATCGATTTTGGAAGTTTTGTTTCGCCCAAAGCGATTCCGCAAATGCGCGATACAGCTGAAGTTTTGGAAAAACTTGATTTATCAGATACTTCCTCCAAACTGCTTGCAATTGTGGCCAATGTGCGCGGAGCGGAAGATGCCTGTCGCTACAGCAGCATTCAGTATCTTGGATTTCCACTTTCTATTTCAGAAACCTTTCAACAACGCAATACCAACAAATCCATTAGCGAAGCATTAAACACGGTAAGCGAAATTCAGGAATTATGTACCAAACACGGCAAGCAACAGGTGGTATATATCAGCATGGGCTTTGGTAATCCGTATGGCGATCCGTACGATGCAGGCATTGTAGAACAATTTACCGATATACTGACCACACTAAATGTGTCCATCGTTTCGCTGGCCGATACCATTGGTGTAGCAGAGCCGGTACAGATTGAATATTTATTCAAGTCATTAATTAAAAAATTTCCGGCAGTTGAGTTTGGGGCGCACCTGCATTCTAATCCTAAAACAAGTTTGGAANAAATTGAAGCCGCCTTTCAGTCGGGCTGCCAGCGTTTTGATGGAGCGCTTAAAGGGTTTGGCGGTTGCCCGATGGCAAAAGATGAACTGGTGGGTAATATGGCTACCGAAACGATTATTTCTNTTTTGAATACGAAGGTTTCTTTGAAGCTGAATCAGAAAGAATTTGATAAAGCCCTGGTACTGGCTAATGAAATTTTCCTGTAATGAAGTATTCAAGTAAGCTGGATTCGGGATGGCTAAACTGAATAAGGAATCAGAACTACCAGAAACCCGCGACAAGCAACGGGCAACTATTTCAGGGCAAACATCTTTCCCGGCAAGGACTTAACAATGTTCTTAAATTCCAGGGTGAGTAATAAGGAGGCTAGTTGGCTGGGTGGGAGCGAGGCTTTGAAGCTTAACTCATCAATCATAACCGGNGCGTTTCGATCTTTTAGGATACGAATCACTTTTTGTTCATCGGCATCAAGTGCAGACAGGTCGAGGGTGGTTTGGGCAGCCGGGGTTGTTTCTGCCGACCAGTTCATTATGTATTCCAGATCTTTTACCGATGAGTATAAATTTGCCCGATTGGTCTTAATCAGTTTGTTGCAACCTTCCGAGTAACTTTGGATCAGGTTACCAGGCACGGCAAACACATCTTTGTTGTAACTATTTGCTATATCCGCTGTAATTAATGCACCNCCTTTTTCGGCAGCTTCTACAACAATTAGAGCATCGCACATACCGGCAATTATCCGGTTGCGAGCCGGGAAATTATGCGCATCGGGTTTTGTTCCGAAGCGATTTTCGGTTAACAATGCGCCATGGTTCATCATTTTCTTTGCTGTTTCTTTGTGTGCGGCAGGGTATATAACATCCATTCCGCTGCCCATTATACCCAGGGTAGGTAAATTGTTTTTCAGGGCAGCTTTGTGTGCCGCAATGTCAATTCCATAGGCAAGCCCGCTTATAATTAATGCATGGTGAGGGGCAAGTTCCTGGCATATTTGCTCCACCATTTCTTTGCCATATTCCGTGGCTTGTCTTGTACCCACAATACCAACTGCCTTGGCTACATTCAGGTTTTGATTGCCTTTATAATAAAGTAATGCGGGTGCATCATCAATTGATTTAAGCCGGTGCGGATATTTCTTATCAGTATAAAGAATAATCTCTACCTCATCGCGCTCTGCTTTNTTCAATTCTTTTTCAGCTTCCTGAAAGGTGCTACCCTGTATAAGGGCTTTGGCAGAAATTTCGCCTACTCCGGGTATCTTCAACAGTTTTCCTTTGGGTGTTTTAAAAACCTGTTCGGCCGAACCGCAGTAGCTCACCAATTGCTTTACCAGGATATCGCCAATACCCGGAATAAAATGTAAAGCCACAAATGAAAGCCGCTCCTGATCCATACGAAACCGGAAATTTAAAGCAAAAAGTAGTGATTAAAGTTTTTCGCGTACCTGCACCAGAAACTGGCGCACTTTCTTGAGTGAATCCAGCAGGTCCATTTTATCGCGCACTGCCTGGCTGTCATTTTTCAGCATTTCCTTGGCACCCTGCAGGGTAAACCCCTTTTCCTTTACTAAGTGGAAAATGGTGCGCACATGGTCAATGTCTTCTTTGGTAAACTGCCGGTTGCCTTTTCTGTTTTTCTTTGGCTGAATGAGGTCGAACTCAGATTCCCAGAAGCGAATAAGGGAGGGGGCTACATTAAACATCTCGGCTACTTCACCGATTGAGTAATATATCTTCTCAATTTCTTTTTCTTTATACGCCATGAGGGACTAAAAGGGGCCTGGTTGAGTTGGGTTTTGTTTACGAACTCTGTGCAAAGTAACAATTCTTTAAACCGGAAGCAACGTGCTAACTTTTTTATCGACAAGCTATGCACATCAATTTGTGGATGGCAGAACCCATCCGTCATCATTGATTTTCAGAGTGCTTTCAGGAAAATCTTCGCGTGTTAGTTGCTGAATGCGTTTAAGTACCTGCCGTTGTGCATCCAGTTTAACCGGGGCACGATAGGTTTGGTTGGTAGAGGTAATGTGGGCCTTTATAAATTCACCTTGTGGAGAAGCATACACTTTAATAATAGGGGCAAGGCCATTTACACCACTTACATTGATGCCACTGTAGGTACAAAAGTTTCCCAGGCTATAGGCAATAAAGCGATTCTTATACACTTCGATGGCACGGGTAACGTGCGGTCCGTGTCCAAAAATGATATCCGCTCCGGAATCGATCAACTCATGGGCAAAGGCATACACATTGCCCCGGTTTTCGCCATAAAATATTTCGTTTTTCCGGGGCACATGCTGGTGTTGGGGGCCTTCTGCACCACCATGAAATGAAACAATTACCACATCGCTTAGTGAATCTAATTTTTGAACTATGGCGCGGGCTGCCGGCAGGTCATTCAGGCTCAGGCAACCGCTGTTGGGAGCAAAGGCCGTAAAGCCATAACGCACACTATCCTTTTCAAATACCACGTAGGGTGTGGTAATAAGGCCGGCATGTTTTATTCCGGTTTCGTCCAGCGCTTTCATACTACTGCGTCTGCCCACATCTCCAAAATCTCCGGCATGGTTGTTTGCCAGACTCATAACATCAAATCCGGCAACAGCCAGGTTTTGAACATATTTTACCGGNCTTCGGAATACATAACACACTTTCGGGTCGCGGCAGGTTTTAGCTGTGCCCCCNTCATCCAACAGAACTCCTTCCAGGTTGCCCATGGTAACATCTGCGTTTTGCAGGATAGCACTTACTTCGTTAAATAGTTCGACCCCATCATTTGGCGGAAGGCCGTTTTTATCCGGATAGTTGGTACCCATCATAATATCGCCTACACCGATTACGGTTATGGTATCTTTCTTTTGGGCATTGAGATTAAGCGAACCAATCAATAAAATCAGGAAACAAATGCTGCGCATACGTACTAATCAAAGGCGGCAAATATAAGGAGTAATAAGTTAAATGGATTGAGTAAAAGACGGGAAGGGGCTTTCAATAATTAATCGAGCGATGTAACCGACTGGCTGCCGATCTCAATCAGCTTTTCATATTCCCGGTTATTCAAATCCCGTTGAAAGAAGTTGATCGGGTTTACGTAGGTGCCCTGGTACAGCACTTCGTAATGTAAGTGGGGCCCCACCGAAGTGCCGGTGTTGCCAACGTAACCAATTACCTGTCCTCGTTTTACTTTTTCGCCAGCATGAACAATAGATTTGGTCATGTGGCCATAGCGTGTTTGCAATCCAAATCCATGATCTACAAAAACCATATTTCCCAGGCTTTCGGAATATTGTGCAATGCTAACCGAACCATCGCCAGTGGCATAGATGGGGGCGCCTTGCGGAGCGGTAAAATCAAGTCCGTTGTGCGGGCGTACATAACCTAATAGTGGATGCATCCGCAATCCAAACAAGGTGTGCAGGCGGGTAAGGTCTTTGTTGCTTACGGGTTGTATGGCGGGGCGCGATGCCCACATTTTNTCTTTCTTATTTAGTTCTTCCTGAAGTTGCTGTAAGGATTGTGCTTCAATTTCCAGCCGGTTTTTGAGTTTCTCTACTTGTTCGTATGCCTGGCGAACCAGCGGGTACAGGATGGATTCGCTGGCTTTTTCACGACCACCCACACCGGCTTCGCGTTGCGATTGATCCAGCGGTTCTAAATCCAGAATTACCCGGTAATTGTGATCATCGTTATGCTCCAGGGCCTGAAGTTGGTCGGAAGCACGATCCAATTGTTTATACAGTACCTGCCACTCAGCTTTTAACCCCTGGTTAATCTGTGTCTGAATGGTTTCATCTACGGGTGCATAGGTAGAGTTGAAGTAAATCAACCCGCCTACGCCTAAGGTAAATGTGATTGCTAAGAATTGAAATAGTTTNTTNGCGGCATCTTTTGGCGATACAACTACCGGTTCATATTTGCAGGTTTCTGCGTTGTATATGTATCGCATCCGGCTCATGTTAATCCAGCGATTGGTTTTGTTTNTTNGATAAGCCTACCAACTGCTCATACTCTTCGGAGGAAATTCCTTCCATGAAAAACTTAATCGGGTCAAGGCTAACACCATTCTTGATTACCTCGTAATGCAGGTGTGGAGCAATCGATCCACCGGTACTGCCAATGGTTGCAATGGGTTGGCCTTTTTCAATTTTTTGTCCTGTCCGAACTGCAATATCTTCTAAATGCGAATAGCGGGTAATGTATCCATTGCCATGGTCTATCTCTAAGTAATTACCATAACCGGCAACTAATTCGCTCTTCTTGGTTATCAATACCTTGCCCGGTGCAGTAGCCACTACATTGGTGCCACGCGGAGCGGCAATATCCACACCATCGTGCTGGTATTTGCCTTTATGGAATGGATTGATGCGAACACCAAATCCCGACACTAATTTCTCAAGCTCAAAACTTGGAATGGGTGCAATAGAAGGGGTGGCCGTTAATTCGGGTATATCGGTACGATCTACCCGGGCATTTAAACCAAANAACTGGTTGCCGTTTCGTGCCGCCTGTATCAATTCTGAAAACCTGTCGCCCAGTTGTGTAACGGATTCATTAAACTCGTTGGCATCCGAAACCAGAATCTCTTCCCGTTCAGGAAATACCTGATGGGTTGCCTGGGGCGATTGTGTTTCGAAAAGTTTTTGGTAAAGCGAAAGATCTTGCTGTTTCAGATCCTTAAGTTGCCGGTTGGATTCCGACAACATCGAACTAAGAATTACTTTGTGTTCAGTTAAAGCCTTATTCTCAGCCCGCAATTGTTTCTCAAGCGGTGTTTCAATAATCAGATTTTGAAGAAACAGCAAGGCAGCAAAAACACCACACCAAAAACAAGATAACCCACAATAGCCATAGCAAAACGCATTACCNGAAAACCGGACACGTTCGTACCGTAACGATTTAGGGTTGTAATGGAATTTTGTGCGGGCCATGTGTGGGGTTAACACTTCCTGTTCTTTGTCCGGAATAACCGTAATTCCTTCGCTCGAAAATCAAACCTTTCATTTCAAAATGAACCCAAGCGGGTTAATTTTGCGGCTTATCCGGCTTAAAAACCCATAAATATAGATAAAAACCCTACTTGCAAAAGTTAAAACGACCTTAGAATTAATGGATTCAGCTTCAATCAGACGTAAATTCCTCAATTTTTTTGAAAATAAGGGCCATAAGATCGTGCCTTCAGCCNCCCTTGTACTTAAAAACGATCCTTCTTTACTCTTCACCAACTCGGGCATGGTGCAGTTTAAAGATAACTTTCTGGGTAATAGTGTACCCAAGTTTAAACGCATTGCCGATACACAAAAATGTTTGCGCGTAAGTGGTAAGCACAACGATTTGGAAGATGTAGGGCTCGATACCTACCATCATACGATGTTCGAAATGCTGGGCAACTGGAGCTTTGGCGATTACTTTAAGAAAGAAGCGATTGCCTGGGCATGGGAATTATTAACCGAAGAGTATAAGCTGCCCAAAGATAGGTTATATGTTACCGTGTTCGGTGGCGATAAGAATGATAACCTTCCGGTAGATGAAGAAGCGAAAGAATTGTGGAAACAATTTGTAAGTGAAGACCGCATCATTCACGGCATTAAGAAGGATAATTTTTGGGAGATGGGCGAACAAGGTCCCTGCGGCCCCTGTTCAGAAATTCACATCGACCTGCGCCCCGAAAGTGAAGTGAAGAAANAACCAGGTAAAGAATTGGTGAACAGCGACCATCCGCAAGTGGTTGAAATCTGGAACCTCGTGTTTATTCAATTCAATCGGTTAGCATCCGGGGCCCTGGAACCACTACCCGATAAGCATGTGGATACTGGCATGGGCTTCGAGCGGTTATGCATGGCCATACAGGGCAAAACATCTAATTACGATACAGATGTGTTCCGGCCTTTAATGGATTTTATAGCCAAAGAGGCCNGGGCGAATTATACGGGAAGTACTGAAGGAAAATCCGATATCGCCATTCGTGTAATAGCCGATCATATTCGCGCGGTTGCATTTACGATAGCGGATGGCCAGTTACCGAGCAATACAGGAGCCGGTTATGTAATCCGAAGAATTTTAAGAAGAGCCGTTCGGTACGGGTTCTCTTATCTTAATTTTAAAGAGCCCTTCTTCCATAAGCTGGTGCCTGTTCTTGCCAATCAATTTAAAGATGTGTTTCCGGAATTGCACCAGCAAATTGAGTATGTAACACGTGTTGTGTTGGAGGAAGAGGTTTCGTTCTTGAGGACGTTAGAGCGTGGCTTAAAACGGATTGAAAATTTTGACTCCAACATCACGGGTAGCCAGGCTTTCGAGCTTTACGATACCTTCGGGTTTCCCTTTGATCTTACATCATTGATTGCACGCGAACGCGGCTTCGCTGTAGATGAAAAAGGCTTTCAGGAAGAAATGGCCAAGCAAAAGGAGCGCTCCAAAGCTGATGCCACGAAAGAAACCGGTGACTGGATTTTGGTTGGCGAGGATGTTAAGACGGAGTTTATCGGGTACGAGCATCTTACAGCGGAAGCAAAAATTGTGAAATACCGCAAGGTGAAGCAAAAGAATAAAGAGTTGTTTCAAATCGTGTTGAACAAAACACCCTTTTATGCCGAGAGTGGAGGCCAGGTAGGGGACACCGGTGTATTAGAAACGGCCAATGAANAAATTATTGTTACCGATACACGCAAAGAAAACGAACTGATTGTTCATTATTCCGAAACGTTACCTGAAAATTTGTCGGTTACTTATTTTGTTTCTGTAAACGAGAGCAAACGGAAGCAAACCATGAACAACCACTCGGCCACCCACCTGCTGCATGCAGCTTTGCGCCAGGTGTTGGGTAAGCATGTAGAGCAAAAGGGCTCGTTGGTTAATGATAAAATTTTGCGTTTCGATTTTTCGCACTTTGCCGCCATGACGGATGCGGAACTTGAAAAGGTTGAAACGATAGTCAATCAAAAGATTCGGGAAAACATTCAACTGAATGAACAGCGCAATGTGCCGTTGGAAAAAGCAAAGTCTTTGGGTGCTATGGCCCTGTTTGGCGAAAAGTATGGTGAGTTTGTGCGCGTGATTACATTCGATCCGAAATTTTCGGTGGAGTTATGTGGAGGAACGCATGTTCCGTTTACTGGAAACATCGGGTTGTTGAAAATTGTTTCTGAAAGTTCGGTAGCTGCAGGTGTGCGCAGAATTGAAGCCGTAACAGCCGATGGGGCGCAGGAATATCTGAATGATAACCTGAAGCTGCTGCATGAGATAAAATTGGTTCTTAAAAACCCGAAAGATGTACTGGCTTCGGCAAAGTCATTAATGGAAGAAAAACATGCACTTGAAAAAACTGNNGAGGAGGTGTACCAGCAGCAAACCAATTTGCTGAAAGATGAACTGGCCGGAAAGGCAACTAAGTCGAATGGCCATACTTTCATTGCTGAAAAAGTGAGCGTGCCTACTGGCGATTCACTTAAGAACATTGCTTATGCCTTGCGAAATCAATTTGATGATTTGTTGCTGATACTGGCATNNGATGTAGATGGCAAACCCCAGGTAGCTGTGATGTTGGGTGCGAAAACGGAAGCAGCTAAANAATACCATGCCGGCAATATGGTTAAAGAATTGGCGAAAGAAATTGAAGGCGGTGGTGGTGGCCAACCCTTCTTTGCAACAGCAGGAGGTAAAAAACTGGAAGGCCTTGATCAGGTATTGGTGCGGGCAAAACAATTAATATAACTTTAGAAATGAAAAAGACATTATTCGTGTTGGCAGCTTTCCTTTGGGTGGTTGTCGCGTACGCGCAGGATTCGAAAGAAGCCATAAAGCAGTTTAACTCTTATTCGCAATTGGTGCTGAACAAGGAGTTTGACAAGGCTTTGGATTATGTGCATGAAGGGATTTTTGAAATTGCCCCACGCGAACAGATGAAGGCCATTTTGGAGCAAACGCTCAACAACCCGATGATGGAAGTTGAAATGACATTGCCCGAGGTAAAAGGAATAAGTGAAATAAAAAGCATAGAGAATACGCACTACTTCAAATTTTGAGCAAAAGCCTGGTTAAGATGCGCTTTAGTCCACAGGCAATAGGCGAAGGCGAGGCCGCAATTAACCGGGTAAAGCAAGGATTGGTGGCTCAATTTGGCGAAGCGAATGTAATATATGATAACGCTACCCGCTTCTTTCACGTAACCGCTGTAAAACCGGTTATTGCATCTACCGCTGACAACAAAGGATGGAAGTTTGTGACCATCGATAGCGAGCAGCTTGTGCCCATGCTGGAGAAATTTATTCCAAAAGAAATACTTGATTTGAAGGTGAATTAAGTGCATGGACATTCAGGAAAAATATACCGTTGTAATTGGGTTAGAAATACACGCACAGCTACAAACTCAAAGTAAAATTTACAATGCAGACTCGGCAGCCTATGGAGGTGCGCCCAATTCGCACGTAAGTGTTATTACATTGGCCCACNCGGGCACCTTGCCCAAGCTTAACCGAAAGGTTGCGGAGTATGCTATAAAGATGGGGCTTGCCTGCAATTCAGAAATTTCGAGATACCAGATTTTCGATCGCAAAAATTATTTTTACCCCGATCTGCCCAAAGGCTATCAATTAACACAAGACCGAACCCCAATCTGCAAAGGCGGGCAGATTACCATCACAACAAAAGCAGGTGAACATTCTATTCCACTTAACCGCATTCACATTGAAGAAGATGCCGGTAAATCGATTCACCTGGAGAACGAACCCGATACTCTGGTGGATTTTAATCGGGCCGGTGTGCCATTAATTGAAATTGTTACGGAACCAGCGCTGCGAAGTTCGGAAGAGGCGGCCGCCTTGTTGGCTGAAGTTAGAAGATTGGTGCGCTACCTGGAGATTTGCGATGGCAATATGGAAGAAGGCTCGCTGCGCTGCGATGCCAACGTGTCGCTCATGCTGAAAGGCGCCAAAGAATATGGTAAGAAGGTAGAGATTAAGAATATGAACTCCATGCGCCATGTGCAGCGTGCGGTTGATTTTGAAGTGGCACGGCAGGCGGCTATTCTGGAAAGCGGAGATCAGGTAATATCCGAAACCCGAACATTTGATGTAGGCACGGGTGAAACCTATGGCATGCGTACTAAAGAAGAGCNNCTGAATGACTACCGTTATTTTCCTGACCCCGATCTGAGTCCGTTGGAAGTATCAGACGAATGGCTGAATGAAATCAAAGCTTCCATGCCTGCATTGCCACGCGATCTAATGGAAAAGTTTATTTCCCAATACAATTTGCCAAAGTATGATGCTAACGTATTAACACAATCTAAGGAGATGGCCCAATACTTCGAATCGGCTTGCCAGTTTACCTCCAACTACAAAGCGGTTTCCAATTGGCTTATGGGGCCCGTAAAATCATATTTGAACGAGCATTTGGTTGAGGCCGATCAGTTACCCGTTGCGCCCCAAACATTGGCGCGCATGCTTGAGTTGATCGATTCGGGTAAAGTAAGTTTTGCGGCCGCTGCTCAAAAGTTGTTTCCGGAAATGATTGCCAACCCTCTGGTTTCTCCGGTTGATCTGGCACAACGATTAAATTTAATTCAGGATAGTAATCTGGATTCATTAACACCTGTTGTGGAACAAATTATCCAGGATTTTCCGTTGAAAGTAAAGGAATATAAGAGCGGCCGTAAGGCTATTCTTACTATGTTTATGGGTGAAGCCATGAAACGAACCAGGGGTAAAGCTGACCCGAAACTGGTGAATGAGTTATTTTTGCAAAAATTAAGTTGATTATAACATGAGAAAATTAGCAGGTAGTGTATTGATGGTGCTGGTATTGATGTCCTGTGCCGAAAAAAAGCCAGGTTGGGAAATTACGCTTCAGGGCAAAGTTGGATTTCCACAAACCGGTGAAATTTCTGTAAAGGAGTTGAGGGAGGATAATTCGGGCGCTACCGATACCATTAAGTTAAAGGCAGACTACACATTTAACAAAAAGCTAAGGCTGACGGAGCCAGGTTATTACCAGGTTAACTTCTACAACAGGCAAGTAGTAAATCTGATTCTGGATAAGAGTAATGTTACTGTTAATGTAGATGGAAACAGACCCGATGGTTTTGTTGAAATAAAAGGTTCGCCAGATCAGGACCTGATTGCTAAGGTGCAACAAATGATGAGCAACGCGCAGGCTTCGCCCGACATCGCATTATTAGAACAGGAGTATGCATTGGCTTCGGCACAAAATAATCAAACCCGGGTGGCAGAGTTGCAACAACAATACATCGAGTTAATCGATAGAGGATATGCCCAGGTAGCAGATGTTTTACGCGATGAGCCACCCTCATTAGCAGTCTTGAATCTTCTGCAACAAAATGTACTGGACAAAGATAAGTTCTTTGATTTGTACCTGAGTGTAGATGAAAAATTCAAANAGNAATGGCCCGAATCGCGCTACACCAAAGAGTTTACTGAAATGGTGGACAAAATGAAGGTTACAGCCATTGGACAACTTGCACCTGAAATAGATTTGCCAAACACCGAAGGCATATCAACCAAGCTTTCTTCGTTACGGGGTAAGTATGTGTTGATCGATTTCTGGGCAAAATGGTGTGGACCATGCCGCAGAGAAAACCCGAATGTGGTAAGAGCGTATCATAAATTTAAAGACAAGGGATTTGAAGTGTTTGGGGTTTCATTAGATCGTACCAAAGAAGATTGGTTGCAGGCTATTGCCGAAGACGGGCTGGTGTGGACGCATGTTTCGGATTTAAAATACTTCGAATCGGAAGCGGCCCGCATCTATGATATAAATGCCATTCCATTTTCGATCCTGATCGATCCGCAAGGAAAGATAATAGCTAAAAACCTGCGCGGCCTGGCGTTGGATAAAAAGTTGGAAGAAGTATTGGGTGGGATATAATTTATGACTCTTAGAAGAACCAGGGTTATCACGAATAAACTCGGATAACCCTGGATTGTTTAAAATGAGATCGTTTCCGTATTGAAACCTACAAATGAGAATACAAGCATACCTGAGTTTTTGGTAACTTCAAGTTTATATTCTCCGTTTTGATTGGTTACAGTTCCTTGCGTACTTCCAGCCAACACAATATTCATTCCATAAATGGGTTGATCATTCTGATCGGAAACTTTACCAACCATAAAGTATTTTCCCCCTTCCTGAATTAGTTTACCATTGGCCCGCATGGACTGCTTTTTTCTTCAAGATTGCCAGCAGGTTGTGCAGCACCATCCAAACTATAGGCAATAGGAATAACCATCCGTTGTTTTACAGGAATTCCTCGTTGCTTACCCCGGATTCCAGGGAGCTGCCTGGCTCATGATCCGAACGGCTTCTTCATCGCAGCCACCACCAATACCCTTTATTGGCCTTACGTCTGAAATTGATCCATCTATGTTCACAACAAACTCAATAAATACACGACCCTCAATTCCTTTTTGTCTTGCTTCGGAAGGGTAAATAAGATTAGCCTTAACATATTCATAAAATGCGGGCATGCCTATTTTTGGAGTTGCGGTTTCTTCCACTACCGAATAAATATCATTTTGATCTTTTAATTCCATCTTAGCAACATCAACCGTAAGGACACCAATCATATTATTTTTATCTAATGGATAGGTGTTAACCAGTATCTGCTTAACAATGGAATTAGCGGCAAACTTTTGCCTGATTTCATCAGCATCACCCTCCATATAGCTGAACTTGCCACCGGGTATTCAGCCTGATATTTGGTGGCAATATCATTTTCACTACGTCTGGAAATTCAGCTTGTGTTAACGTGCTGTCTGAAATCTCATTCATAATCTGATCCTGGCAGGCCACTACTACAAAATAGATAGCCAGCATGGAAATGGCTGTAGCCATCTTCCACTTGCTTATCTTTTTCTTAATGTTTTCATCATGTTAATTCGTTTTAAGGTGAAGGAATTGGTAAAATGATTGGCGAGTACAAACCCATTTTGTTGCAATGCAACCTTCGCCAGCAGGCCGCAATACCGGTTTATGTCCATGCCTTTAACCGAGCGCGCATCGGCTTCAAATTCATGAACCTGAACCAGGGATGTTTTATAAAANNCCAGACGATGGGATTAAACCAACAAACTGCCTGCAAGAGATGAATGAGGATAACATCAACCGAATGCCCTTGCTGAATGTGTATTGCTTCATGGTTCAGAATCTCCTCTTTCTCTGCCGAATCGACTTGATTATTGCCACCCCAAAAAATGATATTGAAAAAGGAGAAGACACCCTGTATGTCTGGCGTTTCGGCTACGGTATAAGATTTCCATACATAGCGTTTTGCCTTGGCGAATAAGCGGATGATGCTGCAGATACGAACGAAGAGCAGCATGACAAAAATGGTTACCATCACCAGGTATCCGGAAATGATCCAACTCCAATAGTTAGTTGGCGGCTGCTGTAAGCCAGGGGCCTCATTTCCACCAAAGATAACCTCGGGTAACCAATGTGCCGGAACGGTAGTGCTTAGNGAGGGGATAACGGTATTTTGTCCACCCGAAACCGTGAGGAGCGGAAACAGGATAGAACAGACAATCGCGGTAAGCAAATACCAACGTGCAACGGTAAACTGAGTTTCTTTCCGCAGCAATACCTTGTACACACCATAGAANAAGATAAGCCCCAGGTTTAGTTCAAGCAGGTAGTTGATGAGGGTATTCATGGCTTTTTGTTTTTGATGTTTTGTAACTCATGCATCAGTTTATCGATGTCGCTCACATTCAGGTCATTCTCCTTAGCAAAAAANGATACCAGGTTTTGAAACGAACCGTTGAAGTAGCCCTTTACTATATTGTTGAGGTAAAAGCGGGTGTATTTTTCTTTCGCGATAAGCGGAAAATACTCGTGCGTTTTGCCATAAGCCTTGTAGCCTACAAAACCTTTTTTCTCTAAAATTCTTACAATCGTAGATACGGTGTTGTAAGCAGGTTTCGGCTCCGGCAACCGGTCAATAATATCTTTCACAAATCCCTTTTCAATGGTCCACAGAATTTGCATGATCTGATCTTCGGCTTTGGTGAGTTCTTTCATGGTTAACTATCAATTACGTTTTAAAACTAATAATTTAGTTATAAAACACAAAACAAATCCATGAAGTACTATCAAATAGTTGTAATTCAATTAGTTGTAAAGCAGTAGGAAAGAATGTTGGCACCCATTTGCAGGGCTTGTTGACGCTTTTCGGCCGGCACATTATGAATGCGCTGATCTTCCCAGCCGTTGCCCAAATCGCACTCGTACGAGTAAAAAACTACCAGCCTGCCTTCATAAAANAGGCCAAACCCTTGTGCGGGTTTACCATCGTGTTCATGAATTTTTGGAAGCCCGGCAGGGAAGTTGAATTTTTGATGATAGATGGCATGCGAGTAAGGTACTTCTGTCACNTCCAGTTCGGGAAAAACTTTNTTGAGTTCCAGCCGGATAAATTTATCCAGGCCATAGTTGTCGTCAATGTGTAAGAAGCCGCCACTGATCAGGTAATTTCTAAGGTTTTGAGCTTCATCCGAAGAGAACACCACATTGCCGTGGCCGGTCATATACACATATGGATAATTATATATATCCGTACTTCCGGCTTCGGCAACTTCATCATCAATCTGCATGGTGGTGCCCAATTCTTTATTACAAAACTCAACCAGGTTGGGCAATGCTGTTTTATTGGCATACCAATCGCCCCCGCCATTATATTTTAGTTTGGCAATCTTAATAACAGGTTGTGCCTGCAATGCCACCAGGGGAATCAGCCAAAAAGCAAAAAGNAATCTCATGAAATGCTAAAATAAAAAAGGTTGCCTCAAAAGTCATTCTGCCATCGTGGATTTATTCTTGCAATCCCGATTCTTTGACACTAAAAGAACTTCCGGCACAAGGCCAGATGCTCTTATTTCGACTTTTAAGACAACCGAATAATTTTTAAGTAAGAAATCTTAGCGCTTAGAATGCGAAGCCAAACGTTAAACCAGCCCGAATACCAAAGCCATCAAAAACATCGGTATCAAAGGAATCGGTACCACTCTTAACCTTTGTATTTCCGGTTGTGTATTGAGGCCCAACAAATGCATCCAATGAGATTTTNTCCTTGAAGATCCATTGCTTTCCAATAACCAGGCCACCTCCAAACATAGATAATGTTCCATCTGATGTCGTTGCCTCATCGGTCAAATCAAAATCCATGTAGCGAACAAAGGGAGCTACATAAACTCCAACCGGGGCTTCCGTTTCTGACAGATAAAACCGGTATTCCGGTGTGATGCCAAATCCAGAGAATTTGGTATCGCCTGAGGTATAGCCGGTGTAAAAGGCACCCAGTTGAAAACTACCGGTAGCGCTTACTTTTCTTTCGTAGGAAATGTTAAAGGTCTTTACGATTGGGCTAAAGATGTTGATTTTAAGAACATTTTCTTGCGCTTTGGCCGATGTAAACACACCGCCCATTAAAAGCACCACAAGGGCAATACCTGGAATTTTTTCATATAAGAAGAATTTTGTTCGATTAAATATAACTAAACGGCAATAAATAATTTTTGGTTACCGATTAAACCTTTGTCCGATGAATGATTCTAAGCTATGTTTTTAAAAATAAACCAACTATGAAATCAATTTTCAGAAACAAACTAGCCGGTCTTGCTTTAATCTTACTTACTNTTTTATCGTCCTGTCTGGATGATAAATTTGAACTTTCCGACCAGGAATCTCAAAACATTGAAAACGAAGCGGTAACCGATGGTTACTTTGAAGATGCAGAAGATATGGCCACCCTGGCAGTGGCTGTTGAACCAGCCAGTGAAGGCGGACGCATCGCTACCTTCGGAAAAGTGGCTGGTACCAAACCAGCTGATCTTCGTTTTGTGGCTGAATGTGTAACCGTTACAGTAGAAATGGCAGAAGACTCTCAGCCCGGCAATCCGCATGGTTATATAACCATTGATTTTGGCGATGGCTGTACCGATATCAAAGGCAATGTCCGCAAAGGAATTATTGTTGTTGAATTTATTGGCAAGCGTTTCTTTCCGCNNTCAAAAATCATTACAACATTTGATGGCTACCATATCAATGGTGTGAGAATTGAAGGAACCCGTACGGTTACTAATGTAACAGGAAGTACCACAGAGGCTCCTAAATTTGAAATTGTGCTGGAAGATGGCCGCGCTACCTGGCCGGATGAAACTTTTGCAACCCGCGAAGGTAGCCACACCCGCGAATGGATTCGGGCCGCCAACCCGCTGAATGATCAGTGGAATGTGGAAGGTTCAGCCACGGGTTCAAACCGAAATGGAACCGTTTACCAGGTAGAGATAACCAAGGCATTGGTTTATAAACGTGAATGTGCCATCAGCAACCGCGTATTTATGGCTGTGGAGGGAACTAAAGTTCTTTCAATAGAAAACGGACCCACTATAACCATCGATTATGGCGCTGGAACGTGCGATCGCATTGTTACAATTACCATCAACGGACAATCGCGCTCCGTATTAGTAAGGGTGAATAAGCGCATGTGGGGTGCGCTTTTGAAAAGCCTGAGGCCATTTGGCCGGGCTTTTTTGTTGTCTGGTTAGGCGTAATTGCACTCAAAATTTCTTATGCGCCAATACCTCGGTTTATTACAGGATATTTTAGATAATGGAACGGTAAAAACAGATCGCACCAATACGGGTACCCGCTCTGTATTTGGCAGGCAATTGCGATTTAACCTGGCCGAAGGTTTTCCGTTGGTTACAACCAAGAAACTTCACCTGCGCTCCATTATCTACGAGTTGTTATGGTTTTTGAAAGGCGATACGAACATTAAATATCTGAAAGACAATGGAGTAACCATTTGGGATGAGTGGGCAGATGAAAACGGCAATCTAGGCCCCGTTTATGGAAGCCAGTGGCGCAGTTGGCCGGCACCCGATGGCCGCAGAATCGATCAGATTACGCAGGTACTTAATCAAATTAAACAAAAGCCCGATTCGCGCAGGCATATCGTTTCGGCATGGAACCCTGCAGAAGTAGATCAAATGGCTCTTCCGCCTTGCCACGCCCTCTTTCAGTTTTATGTGGCCGATGGCAAACTGTCTTGCCAGCTTTACCAACGCAGTGCTGATTATNTTTTAGGTGTACCGTTTAATATTGCCAGCTACGCATTGCTTACTCACCTGTTTGCACAGCAGACTAATCTGGAACCAGGTGAGTTTGTTTGGACAGGTGGCGATGTGCATTTATATGCTAACCACCTGGAACAAGCCCAACTTCAGTTGAGCCGCCCGACTTTTCCATTGCCTCAGTTAAACATTCGCAGAAAGCCCAACACGCTTTTTGATTACGAGTTTGAAGACTTTGAAATCCAAAACTACCAGGCCCATCCATCTATAAAGGCTCCAATCGCGGTATAATACGTGATGATATGTATCTGATTTTGAGTTAAAGGATTATTTTTGCCGCTTGTTAAAAATTACCCTTTGCGGGAACATAAAATACCAGCAAAAACAACCCTTTTTAAAAGTTTCCGTTAGAAACGCGTATGGCTGAGAAGAGTAGCATTTTTGATATGATCGGTCCCGTTATGATCGGTCCCTCCAGTTCTCATACAGCCGGGGTAGTGCGCATTGCACGGGCAGCCATTAAAATTCTGNGGNGAATTCCCGAGCAAAGTGAAATCACATTCTACAATTCATTTGCCCGTACCTACGAGGGGCACGGAAGTGACCGCTNNATTATTGCAGGCTTAATGGATTTTGGAACGGATGATAAACGCATACGCGAGTCGTTGGAAATAGCCCAGGCAAAAGGACTTAACTATTCATTTAAGTCGGTAGGAAATGCCTCTACGCTGCATCCAAACTCCATCCGCCTAAAACTAAAACTCGGAAAAAGATCAGTAGAGGTTTTAGGCGAAAGCAAGGGTGGGGGTGTAATTAATATTGCCGAGGTCAATGGCTTTAAAGCCGACTTTTCGGCTGCCCTGCATACCCTCATCATTTTTGCAGACGATAAANAAGGAAGCATTGCATTTATAGCGAATGTGTTAGCACATGATGATTGCAATATTGCTACCATGTCGGTTTCCCGGAAAGGTAAAAATGACCAGGCTTGCCTGGTTATTGAAATGGATTCAGGCATAAAGGCTGTAACATTTGAGTACCTGCGGAGTCTTAGCTGGGTAAAGGAAGTGATCTATATACCGGATATTGTTTTATAACCTATGATGAAAAAGTTACTGTTGTGCTGCATGATAATTGCCACCACCGGACAGCACATGCACAGGAAAAGAAGGTTTGGACGCTGCAGCAGTGTATTGAATATGCCTTGCAAAACAACCTGAGTGTTAAAACCAGTTTACTCAATACAGAAACAAGTAAAGTAAATCTTGACCAGTCTAAGCTTTCCATGCTGCCCACGTTGAATGGCGGAGGTTCGTATGGATTTAACTGGGGCCGCAACATTGACCCAACCACAAATCAGTTTGTTACAGAGCGCATCAATTCCATCAATTNTTCAGGCAAGCTCTTCATTATTGCTTTTTAATGGGTTTAGATTGATTAACAACTACAAACAAAGCAGCGTAGATAACGAGGCGGCTGCTGAGGATTTCATAAAAGCGAAAAATGATGTAATTATAAATGTAGTAACGCTTTATACCACTGTTATTTTTAATAAGGAATTGTTGAGTAATGCGCAGTCGCAACTGGCAACCACCACTCAACAATTGGAGCGTACACGAAAACTTGCAGAGGCAGGCTCAGTACCCCGGGGTAATGTGTTGGATTTGGAGGCGCAGCAGGCATCTAACGAACTAAACGTAATTACGAATGAAAACGCAGTAAACCTTTCGCTGCTGCGATTGAAGCAGGCTTTACAAATAGGAGCTTCAGAACCTATGGATATTGACGTGCCGGACCTGGATGTGGCAGATGGTATTGTAACAGAAACAATTGACGAGATATTTGACCGTGCATTAACAGTTATGCCGGAAGTTAAAAGTGCAAAACTTAAATTGCAGTCCTCGTTATATGCATTTAAATCGGCTCGTGGAAGTTACTTTCCCAGATTAAGCCTTAACGGAAACCTGTTTACGAACTACTCGAGTGCGATAGATAAGTTTACTCCTGGAGGCTATCCTACAAGCGAGCAACTGAACGATAACCTGGCCCAGGCAGCTTCATTTCAATTGCAGATACCTGTTTTTAACGGCTATCAGACAAGGGCCAATGTGAAGCGTTCCTATTTTAATACGCAACAAGCGGAGATTAATTTGGTGAGCGCANAAAACACATTACGTCAATCTGTAGAATCGGCCTATAACGATGCGCTGGCATCATCCAAGACTTATCAATCGGCATTAAAGTTAGTTAATGCGCGTAATGAAGCTTTCCGTATGGCCAAGCAACGGTTTGACAACGGAGCGGTAAATTTTGTTGAATATCAAACGGCAGAAAATTCACTCTTTCAGGCTAAATCGGATTTGGTACGTGCCAAATACGATTTCATTTTCAAGAAANAAGTGCTCGACTTTTACCAGGGCAAATCCATAGAATTATAAACACTCCTATATCTTAACCGTAATGGCAAAGCAAACGAAGAAAAAAATCGAATAAGGCCCTATATGTAATTATTGGGATTGTGGCATTTCTTATCCTTTTTTTGATTATTGGAAAATCAGCAGGCTGGATTGGTAAGCCAAAAACCATAGAGGTTGAAACAGCCAAAGCTAAANAGGTATCGATTACCGAAAAGGTGAGTGCATCGGGAACGGTGCAGCCAGTAATTGAAGTAAAACTTGCTCCGGAAGTTTCGGGTGAGATAATTGAATTGCGGGTGGAGGATGGCGATTCGGTAAAGCAAGGCGAATTGCTTGTGAAGATTCGGCCTGATATTGTGTTGAGCCAGTTAGAACGTTCGGAAGCATCGCATAGCCAGCAGGNNCTGGCTAATCTTGAATCAACGAAAGCTTCATTAGCAAGAGCCCAGGCTACCTATATCCGTGCCGAACAGGAATATAAACGCCAGGAAAAATTATGGAGTGAAAAAGTTATCTCCGAAGCGGATTGGCAATTAGCGCAACAAAATTTTAAGGTAGCGGCCAATGACTTGAAGTCGGCCGAGCAATCGGTAGAAGCGGCCCGGTTTGTTGTAAGCAGTACCGAAGCAGGTGTTAAGGAATCGCGCGAGAATGTGCGCAGAACATCGGTGGTAGCCCCCATGAGCGGAGTGGTTTCCAAACTGAATGTAAAACAAGGCGAACGCGTAGTGGGTACTGCCCAGATGGCCGGTACAGAGATGATGCGTATTGCTGATTTATCTAAAATGGAAGTTCGGGTAAATGTAAACGAAAACGACATTGTTCGTGTGCACTTAGGCGACTCGGTAATTATTGATGTAGATGCCTACAGCAGCACAGGTAAAGAGTTTAAAGGAATTGTTACAAACATTGCCAACACGGCCCGCGACAAAGTATCGGCCGATGCCATTACTGAGTTTGAAGTTCGTATTCTGATACTCCAGAATTCGTATGCAGATTTGGTGAAGGCCGGAAACAAGTATCCGTTCCGTCCCGGCATGACGGCCAGTGTAGATATTGTTACTACCCGCAAAGATAATGTGCTCTCTGTTCCGCTTGCAGCGGTTACTACCCGCGCCCCCGAAGGTGAGNAAAAACCTTCCACAGAAAATCGGGATAACGACAGACCGCAGGTAACTGATGAAAGTAAACCAAAAGCTGAGAAAAAGCAGGATAAGGTGGTGGTTTTTGTGAATGAAAATGGCGTTGCGAAAATGGTTGAAGTTAAGACGGGTATCAGTGATTATGATAACATTGAAATCATTTCCGGATTATCAGACTCTGCGGTGGTTATTACCGGCCCGTTTCTGGATGTTTCCAAACGTTTGAAGGATGGTGATAAAGTTTCTATAAAGAAGGAAACTAAGAAAAACGAGAAGCCGGGAGAGGAAGCGGAGTAACCAATTTTAGTGAAAACATGCCGGTATCAAGATACCGGTTTCATTCCGCGTAAGCCGGATTGCCTCTCAATTTTGATGAATAGAGAACCTGGCAACTGGCTTTCGCGGATTTTTTTAGTCTGCATTTTTTGAGACCATAATCGCAGTTAAGCGTATCTTGCCAATCAATCTTAAATTTTTATGATTTCACACNCCTGGCACGAAGCCCCTGCGGGCTCAAACCCACCCGAATTTGTGAATGCCATTATCGAAATATCGATTGGTATGCGCACCAAGTATGAAGTAGATAAAGAAACCGGTTTGTTAAAGTTAGACCGGGTACTATACTCGGCCGTACATTACCCGGCCAACTATGGATTTATACCACAATCGCTGGGCGAAGACATGGATCCCCTGGATATTATGGTGATTTGCCGCGAGCCTATCAGGCCGTTATGCCTGGTTCCGGCCAGGGTAATTGGTGTAATGCGCATGGTAGATCAGGGGCTGGCAGATGATAAAATTCTGGCTGTTGCTTTGAATGACGCCAACACCAAGCACGTAAATGATATTAGCGAATTGGCAAATCACTACAAACTTGAGTTGAAAGAGTTCTTTGAGAGTTATAAACGACTTGAGAATAAAACGGTAACCGTGCCGGAGTTTCAAGGCAAGGCCGTTGCCATGAAAATTGTGGAGGACGCGTTGGCTTACTACAAGACCAAATTCTGAATAATTAACCCAGCATGAAAATCGGCTTCGATGCCAAGCGGCTGTTTAACAACTTTACCGGGTTGGGTAACTACAGCCGCTTTGTTGTAGATGCGCTGGCAAATCGTTTTCCGGAACATGCATACGTACTCTATACACCCCGCTTACGCAATCATCCGGAGACAACTTCTTACCAACAAGGTAATTTTATTATTCGCACACCCGAATCTGTTTTAGCCAAAAAAATTGCTTCGGTTTGGAGAAGTTATGCACTGGGTAATGTAGCGGTTCAGGATGGGGTGCATATTTTTCACGGACTTAGTAATGAACTTCCTGTTACCAAACCGGCATCTTTAAAAACAGTAGTAACCGTACACGATTTAATATTTAAGCGATTTCCACAATATTATAAAGCGATTGATGTTCAGATTTACACCTGGAAATTANAANAAGCCTGCGCTTCCGCGGATGTAGTGATAGCTGTTAGCCAGCAAACTTCTAACGATTTGCAGGAGTTTATGCAGGTGCCGGCATCTAAAATTCAGGTAGTTTATCAGGGATGTCACCCCAATTTTAAAACTCTTGTTTCCGATGTGCAAAAGCAGGAGATAAGAAGGAGGTATAATCTGCCGCACGAATACCTGCTTTGTGTTGGTACCTTAGAAAGAAGAAAGAATGCGTTAACGCTGGTAAAAGCAATTGCTAAATTGAACGATTCACCACCGCTGGTGCTGGTGGGCAAAGCCACTGCCTACACAAAAGAAATTACAGCTTTTGTTGAAGCCAATAAATTGCAACAGCGTGTTATGATTTTGCAAAATGTTTCGTTTGCTGATTTGCCCGCGGTTTATCAGATGGCGTACGTGTTTGTTTATCCTTCTTTGTTTGAAGGTTTTGGAATTCCGATTGTGGAGGCCATCGTATCGGGTGTGCCGGTAATTACTTCTACCGGCTCCTGTTTTATGGAGGCCGGGNGTTCCGGTGCCCGGTATGTGAATCCGGAAAATGAAGAAGAATTAAGGACGCAAATAGAAGCGGTAATCCTGGATACAGATTTGCGCAACAAAATGATTACCACTTCGCAAGAGTATGTAAAACAATTTGAGCCCNCGGTAATTGCACAAAACCTGATGCAGGTTTATCATTCGCTACGTTAAATCACTTTCTGTAAATATGCTCCGGCCTCCATCAGCCAGGCAACACCCACATGAATTAAAATGCCACCCCAAACCGAGCGGGTATTTAGTGCGATAACTCCTAAGACATAACCTCCAAATACGGAGCTGATGGTTTCGCCCACTGGCTTTCCAAAATGCAGGTAACAATAAATGGTTACCATAGGTAAAATGGCATCTTTTCCCAACACCTGGGCCATACCTATCACAAAGAATCCGCGAAAAAGCAATTCCACATTTAGAAAGTCTAAACCATATAAAAACTCAAAGATGATAGCGGGCAGGTATTCAGGCCAATGCCATAGTTCAGCTACGTTAGTGGTTTTATAAACAGGATAATAGTTTGAGAAATCCGGATGGAAACTTGCAAGCACGATCAATGGCGCTACAATCCCTAACAGAAAAATATAGGGTTTAATATGGCCGGTATTGGTAAATCCGTAAAACCCGGACGGGGTTGGATCAAGTGTTTTATAAAANATCCATAACGGTACTAAAATCAGGAAAAAACCCGTGGCATGATTGCCCGTTCTGAAAAGCCACGAATATCCTTCGTAGTTCTGATCAAAGAGTGAAGCCAGGTCGTGCAGATAAGGAAAACCACGATCAACAGACAACACAACTAATCCAAAGACCGATAACAACCAGAATTTTTTNGTTCGCCAAAAGGTATCGGTTTGACTAAACCGNGAAACAAGCAGACAGGTAGCATAATACCCGGTGGCATAAAGCAAAAAATAATACACAACCCGAATCCATTGGCCTGTGTGTTTATCAATTATTTCATCCTCCAGGTTAATGGAATAGTTAATACTGATGGAGATAATTAACAACAAGGCAACAGCACTATAATATCGCGGTTTAAAATCGCTGTGCAGATGTGTTTGTACAAGCTTTATTAGCTTCTTCACCGGAAAGTTTGCAGGTTTTTATATACCAGGTGAATTGGTAAGCCCATTACGGTAAAGTAAGCCCCTTCAATCGTATCGATGATGGTAATGCGCTTTCCGGCAGCCGGTTGGGTAATGGTTTGCTCAATCAGATCATGGCGGCCAATGCTTTCTAAAAATCTATCTCTTCTTTCGAACAGGGATTAAATTTTTCAGGCAGGCAATCTTGTGCGCCATAAGCCCCCGCTTTATCGAGCGGTTTGAAATGATCGATGTAATATTCAATATCATTTTGCGACAGCGAACGAAAGGCAACCTGTGTGTGATCGTTAAAGCAGATTCTTTTGTTTTAGACAACAGGCAAACTGCTGTAACAACGGTGTGTGTTTTGCCGCTTAGCCTGCTCAGCATGTGAATGGCATCTTGCCGGTTAATGGGTTTGTTCAGAATTTCATTGTTCAGAATTACCACAGTATCCGATGCTACTACAACTTCATCTTTTAACTCCGATTCAAAAACGCGTGCCTTTTTTCTGCCAGGTAACCCGGAACATCGGCTGCAGCCATGGAAGCAGGAAAAGATTCATCAATATCCGGAACCCGCACCTGGAAAGAAAAGCCAATTTCTCGCATCAGGTATTGCCTGCGGGGCGAACTGGAGGCAAGAATGAGGGAGGCTTTACGATCATGCGAAGTCGGGGGCATAATCCGGAAGGGCAAACTCCTCCTCGCGGATGGAACTAAACAATAATCCACAAACTACTTTAGGGTAGAAGTACGTAGATTTTTGTGGCATGGTGTAGCCGCTGGCGCAAACCTGTTTTACTTCCTCAATGGAAATATCCTGGGTAATTATGGCAAGCTGAACTTCTTCGCGGATTACGCGGGCTAAACAATCCGAGAAACTCCGGTCGAACGAAATGTTTTCAGACTTGCGTTGATCTTTACCGGGTATTCCTAAAAGTTTTTCAATAATAAAATAATGCAACACCGTTAAATCAAGTTCTTTGATGCGCTGTGGAAAGTTCCATTTCAGTTTTTGAAATGCTTCGGGCTTAAGTTTTATTTTCAGGGTGCGGTCTTTCAGCAAGATTCCAAAAGCCCATTTCTTCCCCAGTATAATTTCATTTAGTGTATCGGCATCTTCAATTTCTTTTACATCAAAATCGGTGTGAAGGTGTTCTATAAATTCTGCTTCTGAAAAATTTCGGATGCCATGAATAAGGCGGTGCGTTGGTAAAATCCGTAAGTCATCGGCTTCGGTATTGGTCAGGTACATCAAATGAAAATTGTATCCTTCGTTCCCTGTGTGGTTGGGGTTACGTTGTTGCTGCTGGTGTTTGTAAAACAGCGAGCCTTCGTAGCGGTGGTGCCCATCCGCTAAAATAACCTTTCGCGATTTCATCGCCTTGATAAAACGCCCGATTACCGAAGCATCGTGAATAATGGCAAGCACATCGCGCACACCCTGGTAGTCTTCACTTTCATACAACGGTGTAAGCATGGCTTCGTCCATGTACTTTTCCAACTCAAAGGTAGGGTCGGTGTAAAGTCCATGCGTGGGACTTACATGCAATTCGGTTTTCTCCAAAAGCTCAATCCGATCGTTAACCGCATTGGGTATGGTGTTTTCATGTCGCAGAATAACCTGGTCTTCCCAATCGTACGTGCGGATGTGGCAGATAAATCCCTTGCGGCAATAATCTTTNTGTGGAGCCGGCAAGTTTGAAATATTGATAATACACGTAGATGGCCGGTAGTTTATCCTGAACCAATGTGCCGGTATTTTTCCATTGTGCTAAAAGCAAGGCGGCCTTGGTAGCGGCATTGGGGCCTTGTGGTACGGATAGATGAATGCTGTTGATCGGATTTTGAAACAAAGTTTTGCGTTGCTTGTCAGATACAACATCAAACAGGGGAGAGGTAAGGGTATCAATTTTTCGGGTTAGCGTTTCGTTATACCGCCATGCCCTAAAAGGTTTAATCTCGGCCATAAACTTCAGGTACGGTTCTTCTTCCAGTTTGAAACTATTTTTGTGGTTTGGGTCTGGGCAGATGCAGTTGCTTCTTTGGGTTGCCACGTAGCCAGCAAGGCGGCCAGTAGTTCTTCATTCGCATCACCTGGTGTATGCAGCAATTCCGGTTTAAAATATTTTTCAACAAACCGCGTATCGAAGTTGCCGCTGGTAAAAGCTTCGTGTTGAAGAACAAAGCGACAAAATCCAAGTGTTGTTTCCAGTCCGGTTATTTCATACTCATCAATAGCGCGAATGGTTTTGGCAATGGCCCGCCCGCGATTCATGTCGTGGCAGATCATTTTTGCGATCATCGGATCATAATAAAANGGCACCGCCATACCTTGTTCAAAGCCATCGTCCACCCGAATGCCATGCCCTTGCGGGCGATTGTATGTTTTTAGCGTTCCGATGTCGGGTAANAAGTTATTGGCCGGATCTTCCGCATATACGCGCACTTCAATGGCATGGCCGTTGATTTTNAAATCTTCTTGTGCGAACGGAAGTTTTTCACCCTGGGCTATCTGAATCTGAAGTTTCACCAGGTCAAGTCCGGTTATTTCTTCCGTTACCGGATGCTCTACTTGCAGACGGGTGTTCATTTCGAGAAAATAAAAATTCAGNTTTTCATCCACGATAAACTCAACTGTGCCGGCATTGTAATAATTGGCAGCGCGTGCTACGTTTACGGCCGCTTCGCCCATTTTCTTGCGCAGTTCAGGTGTAAGTACGGATGAGGGTGCTTCTTCAATTACTTTCTGATGCCTGCGTTGTACGGAACACTCGCGTTCAAATAAATGCACCACATTGCCGTGCTGATCGCCAAAAATCTGGAACTCAATGTGGCGTGGTTGGGTAATATATTTTTCAATAAAGACCGAGCCATCGCCAAAAGCGGATTTAGCTTCGCTTACGGCCCGTTCCATTTGTGTTTCGAACTCACGTTCAATTTCTACAATGCGCATGCCCTTGCCGCCACCACCGGCACTGGCTTTTATTAAAATCGGGTAGCCTATTTCGCTTGCGATTTTNTTGGCTTTTGCCAGGTCGGAGATCGGTTCGGATGTGCCGGGTACAAGCGGCACATTAAACTTTGTTACCGCGGCTTTGGCTGCCAGTTTGCTGCCCATCAATTCAATGGATTCGGGTGAGGGNCCAATGAAGATCAATCCTTCCTTTCTTACCAATGCGGCAAAGTCTTCATTCTCTGAAAGGAATCCATAACCCGGGTGGATGGCATCGGCACCGGTTTGTTTAGCAGCAGCAATAAGCTTATCCATTACTAAATAAGATTGTGCCGATGGGGGCGGACCGATGCAGACTGCTTCATCGGCAAAACGAACGTGTAAGGCCTGCCGGTCGGCTTCGCTATAAACCGCCACCGTTTTGATGCCCATTTCTCGAGCGCTGCGCATAATACGCAAGGCAATCTCGCCCCGGTTGGCCACCAATAGTTTTTGAATTTTTTCATGGGCAACTTTAAATTACAATGCTAACGATTTAATAAAATATGTACGTGCTTTCCTGGAAAAATTATGAGGTATTATGGCACCAGCCGCGATGCGGCCACGCATCCCCGAGATGGGAGACTCCGCTGGGAAAAGAGCGGCCCCATTACCATAACCCAACCCGGCTATGTGTATATTTACCTGAGCAACGAAAACACCACCCCCGTGGAAGTATTTTTGACGAGTTCAAAGTAACCCACACCAAATCTCCGGTGATACAGATGGATGATTATTATCCATTCGGTCTCGCCTTTAACTCGTATTCTCGAGAAAACTCAACACCTAATCAGTACCTGTATAACGGGAAGGAACTACAGGACGAACTCGGTTTGAATTGGGAAGACTACGGAGCAAGGATGTACGACATTGCACTTGGTAGATGGTGGGTAATCGACCCGAAGTCGGATAAATATCATCAGTGGAATCCATATGCATATGCTTTAGACAGAGAATATTATGAGAAGACTTTGGTATACTTTAAGTGTTTTGGGTATTGTAACCTCAATGCAATTTTCTTGTAGAAGGAATAGAGACAATCACCCCGAAGTGATAATTGAGAAATTTAATAGGGAATCATATTATGAAAAGACTAAAGAGGCTCGAGACGAATTATATCATGTAATTGATAGCTTGCTGATGAGTGATGATCGGTCTGTAATTTGTTCAGCGCTTAAATCTTATTCAATTGAAAATTTGTCTGCGGATGTAGTGATTGATGTTAAAAATCACATGGCAGATTCAATTCACCTGAATGGACTTTTGACATTTGATTTGGAAAGAAACCCGGCAAAGATTAACGACTCTACCGTTTTACAGTCAGTATCTAAAGCCCTTCTTGTTTCTGCAAGCTATGCCGAAGAAGATGGCTTATATGGAGCAAGAATCCAGTTAGAAAAACTTTGTCATTGAGGTGTTATTACTTCACATCACCACTCAGGCGAAATTGGTTGTAAAGAATGATGGAAATACCTTCCCAGTGGAGTCTCCCGTTTCGGGGACTCCGCGTTTATCAACAGGGGCTTTAAGCAAATAACCACAACCGCAAAAGAAGCTCCCAGTTGATGTTGGTCAGAACTTGTTATTGCCCCGCCATAATCAATATTCTTTGCCCTTGTTGGTGTTCTTCACCAACAAGCGAGCTTAAACCTTAAGTTGATGTTGGTCGCCTGAAACATTTTTAGCGGCCCCATTACCATAACCCAACCCGGCTATGTGTATATTTACCTGAGCAACGAAAACACCACCCCCGTGGAAGTATTTTTGACGAGTTTAAAGTAACCCACACCAAATCTCCGGTGATACAGATGGATGATTATTATTCGTTCGGTCTCGCCTTTAACTCATACAGCAGAGAGAACAGCACGCCTCAGGATTACAAATACAACGGAAAGGAAGAACAAACTGAATTAAACCTTGGATGGCTTGATTATGGGGCGCGAATGTATGATCCCGCATGTGTATGCTTTCATTCTATTGATCCTAAAGCAGCAACGTATCATTGGCAATCACCTTACGTTTATGCTGCTAATAACCCAATTAGATTTGTTGATGTTAATGGTGAAGGGCCTGGCGATCCTGCCGGTTATTATGCGGCTTCCATGAATACCAGGACATTAGGTTTTATATTAAGAAATCCTATTACTGCAGCGAGGATAGGATCAGTTGTGCATAACAGTACAAATATTTCGACCAATTCAGCGAGATTTGCTATAAATACTGGGCTTCCTGAAAACGCAGCAAAAGAAGGATCACATGTTAATGCATTTCGTCATGGTTTGTGGCAAGCAAGTATTACTAGTGAATTTGGACAAAGTACAGCGAAGCAAGTAGGTAATGCTCATGAGGATAATCCTTTTGCAGACTTGTCTCAAAGAAGTTTTTCAGGTGAAGATGCTTTGGCCCAAGGAGACCAAGTAGCTGATATGCTTAATAATAATATTGGACAACAGATTGGTTTGGATAATCCAAATGCTTCAATGAAGGACTTAGCTCTAGGGGTTTTACAGGAGTTTCATAAGAGTGGCTTTTATGTGGCAACAACTTCAGAAGATGGAACGGTTACTATTACAAAGACACAGCTTACGAACAGCCAGTTTATGACCGCGCTCACAGGAATACTTTCAACTAATGCAAATGGATTTACTAAAGAACAGCAAGCAAGAAAAGAACAAGAGGAAAAACAAAAGGAAGAAGAAAGGAGGTCAAGAAATGAGGCTAAGCGTTGATTACCGTAAATATAGATGGAGTGGAGTAATTGCTATTGCGATATGTTTGCTTCTTATTGGGTGTAGCAAAACCGATACAATAGAGAGTAAGATTGTACTGAAAATAAGTCAATGTAGTGAGCCATGTTTTGTTTCAATTAAAGAGATAGCAACCTTTAAGTGGGATAAGCTTTATGTTTTTAATCTTCCTGCATCCCCAGAAGAGATCAATGATGCGTTAGGGATTAACTATCCGTATTATGTAGAATTTACTAGACCTATGATTTTTCTTAATGGAGATAGCTTGGTTTACTATGAAAATAATTCATCCAATGTTGAAGGAGTTGTTGATGATCAAGTTATTTTCGGTAGAGGTTCAGATGCTACAAAATACAAGATAATCACACCCGAGAATTCTATTTTTAAATCAGACCGGAAGATTTCTGGAAATAAGATGAATTATTACGAGTTGATACCTATATAAACCCAATAGTTACATCCCTTTAGTTGATGTTGGTCGCCTGACCAACATCTTTTTTATCTTTGTTTATGCAACAATTCTCCTTCCCAGCGGAGTCTCCCGTTTCGGGGACTCCGCGTTTATCAACAGGGGCTTTAAGCAAATAACCACAACCGCAAAGAAGCCCCCAGTTGATGTTGGTCAGAACTTGTTATTGCCCCGCCATAATCAATATTCTTCACCGGCACTTCGCTTCCTTATCCCATCATTCACCGTCATTGCTGACAAGTAACCAAGATTGAATTTGAAAGCCTGTTGATTATCATTAGGATTATTTTTCGATTAAGAGTCTTGCGCGTTCCGCAATCCGGTTGAATGAAGACATTGATTTAACTAAGACGGAAGAATAGATATTTATAAGCGGGAGACTCTCATTCCCAGCGGAGTCTCCCGTTTCGGGGACTCCGCGTTTATCAACAGGGGCTTTAAGCAAATAACCACAACCGCAAAAGAAGCTCCTAGTTGATGTTGGTCAGAACTTGTTATTGCCCCGCCATAATCAATATTCTTCACCGGCAACTTGCCCTTGTTGGTGTTCTTCACCAACAAGCGAGCTTAAACCTTAAGTTGATGTTGATCGACTAGCACATTTTTAGCGGCCCCATTACCATAACCCAACCCGGCTATGTGTATATTTACCTGAGCAACGAAAACGCCACCCCCGTGGAAGTATTTTTGATGAGTTTAAAGTAACCCACACCAAAACTCCGGTGATACAGATGGATGATTATTATCCGTTTGGTTTGACGTTTAACTCGTACAATCGCGAGAACTCAACACCGAATCAGTATCTATACAATGGAAAGGAAAGACAAGATGAACTGAATTTAGGATGGGATGATTATGGATGGAGAATGTATCAGTCGGAAATTGGTAGGTGGAATAGAATTGATGATAAAGCTGACAAATATTATTCGCTCAGTCCCTTCAATTTCGTTGCCAATAATCCGATTATTTTTGTTGACAATAAGGGTCAAGACATTATAGTCATTGGATCTGGAGGTTACAACAAGAGTGTTGCAAATGCTTTTGTCGAGTACGTTAAAACGCCAGAAGAACCGTGTTTTTGAGAAGCTTAGGAGCGCAGATAATATTAGAGTAGTTATTCACCAAGGAGCATCAGGGGATAATTCTCTTTATTATACCAATGAAAGTGGTGGTGTCCAAACAGTTTACATTCACTACGATCCAAACTCAGACGGCACTGCTGATGGAGTGATAAGGACGGGAATAACTTCATTGGCACATGAGCTTAAACATGGCGAGCAAAAATTGGATGGAGAAGATACTGAAAGTCCTGTTCTTGACAGTGATCAAACTTCTGAGACGGACAGGAACGGATATGATCAAGAGAGAACAGTTAAGATTGGCGAGTTTGGTGCTGTTGACTCTGAAAATAAGGTTAGGTCTTCTTTAGGATTGGGCATAAGAAAATCTTATGATGGATTTGGCATGAGCAACCGCACCTATTCAAATGATAATAGACGGGTTAATATCCCTGGGATAGGCACTTACACAGGCAAGGTCACGGTAACCAAAAGTGGAATATCTTATGCGAGCTTTAGTGGAAAAACTGCACAAGCAGTATTCAGTAAGCTTTGGCTAACATAAAAGCAGGAAAATCCGTGAATGTAAATGACTATAAGCCAAAATCTGGTTCCAAGAAAGTTAAATTTAATAGAGATGATCAAGCAACTTCATACAATGACTAAGGGTATTTTGAAAGTTGCTTTGGCCAGTCTGATGATCAGTTGCAGTACCAAGTATGACACTGAATTTATTGACAAGTGGGAATCAGGGGTTCAGAGTGCTGCGGATAGTTGCGGTATCAGGTATGTCAAAAACTATTATCGAAAAGATTTAGACTTCATTGCAAAAAAGACATCAGAAGTAGAATAGTGCAAGGACTTGAAAAGGACTGGAATGGGTTCAAAGCCATCGAGAGTTTTGGTGATGACAGAAGGGATTATTTTGCAAGTATACTTTTGGATGATAGTATATTGTACTTGGTATCATGTGAAAGAGAAAGTGGATTTTTACAATGAGCAAAGTACGCAAGGGCAGCAGGGACTACGAGAGAGAGATTTATGGATTTGAAGACTTCCCCAACTACAAAGTAGAGTGTGACAGGCTCAGCCAATATCATTTTCTATTTCAAAGGCGTAAAGTATTAACAGCAACTCACTTCACCCTTTCCCAGCGGAGTCTCCCGCCTCGGGGACTCCGCGTTTATCAACAGGGGCTTTAAGCAAATAACCACAACCGCAAAAGAAGCCCCCAGTTGATGTTGGTCAGAACTTGTTATTGCCCCGCCATAATCAATATTCTTCACCAGCAACTTCGCTTCCTTATCCCATCATACACCGTCATTGCGGACAAGCAACCAAGCTTGAATTTGAAAGCCTGTTGATTATCATTAGGATCATTTTTCGATTAAGAGTTTGCGCGTTCCGCAATCCCGTTTTCGTTAATAAAATCTGAAAATGAAACTTGATTGACTTAAACACGTGCTAGTGCAACTCCTTGTTGATCGAAGGACGATCAGCCTGATTGCTATAAAATCAGTATCTTTGTCAAGTCAAAATAATTACATCATGGGAGCATCGCAGATCAGGGAAGAATTGCACCAGTTCATCAATCATGCTGACGAGCGTCTATTAAATCTCATTTACGGCATGATAAAGGCTGATACCTATAAGGATGAGGCACTTGAAGCATCCATTGATAAAGCGTTGGAGCAATCGAAAAAGGTGAAGTACGGCCTCATAAACAAGTAATGTCCGAAATCCGGTCCCGTATTAAAGGATGAGTGTTCGCCTAAACTGGACATCTGAATCTGAGAAGACCTTTAATCAAAATCTTGATTATCTATCAAAGGAATGGGACCTGCCTGTACTGAATGGTTTTCTAGACCGTGTTGAAGAAGCGCTTGAGCACATCCGCACCAATCCAAAAATATACCCGCTGCACAGACCGAATGAAAACGTGCATAAGTGTGTGATTCACGAACGTATTATTTTGTATTACCGGATAGTAGATGATGATACGATTGACCTGCTAACCTTCTGGAATACTTACCAAAATCCAGATAAATTGAAAGTTTGATACCCCGGCCTGGTGATATTGCACCTTAACCAATATTCTTCACCGGCAACTTAACTACCTTATCCCATCATTCACCGTCATTGCGGACAAGCAACCAAGATTGAATTTGAAAGCGTGTTGATTATCATTAAGGCATTTTTCGATTAAAGAGTCTTTGCGCGTTCCGCAATCCGGTTGAATGAAGACATTGATTTAACTAAGACGGAAGAATAGATATTTATAAGCGGGAGACTCTGCTTTATTTCTGAGCGGAGTCTCCGTGAGCGGTGGAAAGAGCGAAGGCAGGGACTCCTGTGTTTAAGTGAAACAAGAATTTAAAGTGATCACAAACATACGAAGGTATGAAGCAAATAAACGCGGGGTCCCCGAGGCGGGAGACCCCGCTGGGAAGGAAGAGCTGTATGTGGGTTTGAAAGATCGAAAATACCAGATTTGGAAGCGGAACTCTATGAGTGTGGGCTTGATACATGATGGGTTCTTTAGGCAGATGTTTGAGTATGCATGTAAATCCTTGTCAGCCACATTGGCAACTGGTTCGCCAAGTTTTATGAAAGCAGGGACGAGTTTGATTTTCTGTGTCATTATGAAGTGATTTAGATTAAGGATTGTTGGTCAGGCGACCAACAAAAACAAAAGGGGCATGATGTAATCGGTGAACAAACCGTTACTGATGCCGTGCTTGATCGAATCGTACACAACGCGCACAGGGTGGAATTAAAAGGCGAATCGCTTCGGAAAAAATGGAGGGAAGTAAGGGGGTGTAAATCACATTATAATATAATTTGCTTGAAAATTTTGTGTAATATTCTGTATATTTACACCGAAATTACATTATAATGGAATTTNNAGCCAGCTAGGAACGAGTTTTCGCAACAGACGCAAGGAGTTGGGCATTACCCAGTCCCAATTGGCAGAACTGGCCGAAGTCAATATTAATACGGTGCTGCGACTGGAACGAGGCACGGCAAACCCAACCCTGGAGGTACTGGCAAAAATTGCAAAAACCCTGGGCATGGAAATCAGGCTTGAACTAAAAAGAAAGGGTAACCATAGAAGGGCATAGATGAAAGTGGCATTGGTATATAATAATGGAGTGCTGGCCGGCCGGCTTACCCAAGCGGATCAGCAGGAGTACACCTTCCGCTATGATGATGCCTACTTCCTCAACCCCATTAAACCAGCCATAAGCCTTACCCTGCCTAAAGAAAAACAGGAATACAAAAGCCCGGTACTGTTCCCGTTCTTTTTCAACATGCTGGCCGAAGGCGTTAACAAAAGACTCCAGTCCCGTCAACTACAGGTAGATGAAAACGACAGCTTTTCATTGCTGCTAAACACTGCAGGCACAGACACCATCGGAGCCATCACCGTTAAACCCGCACCCGATGAACGTTGATCGGTGTCCATCTACACTCAAATCAGGATTTTCATCCTATAGCCCCGCAGCCCTACGAAAAGTTTTCCAGGGTAAACGGGTAAGCCATGTCCTGCCGTTTGTTTCACCAGAAAATGATGAAGCGGTCATGCAGGCCTTCATCGAAAACCGCAAACGGCTCAGCATCTCGGGCGTGCAGGCAAAACTCTCATTAACACGGGTGCGCAATAAACTGCGGCTGACACACGAAGACGAATCGGGTCTGTACATCCTCAAACCAATTCCCGTTGACCTGATGAAAGCCGATCAGCTTCCAGCCAATGAACACATCACCATGCAACTGGCAGAACAAGTGTTCGGCATCAACACCGCACCCAATGCCCTGATCTTCTTTAAGGACAGCCGCCCTGCATACATCACCAAACGTATCGACTATAGGCAAGACGGTACCAAACGTAGAATGGAAGACTTCGCATCCCTCTCCGGTAAAACCCGCGACACCCAGGGAGAAGATTTTAAATACGATGCTTCGTGTGAAGACCTGTTCCGGATCTTGAAANAATTTGTTGGCCCCTATGTGATCGAAGCACAAAAGCTGTTCAGGCTGATACTCTTCAATTATACCTTCTCCAATGGCGATGCACACCTGAAAAACTTCTCGCTCCTGGAAACCGATGGCGGTGATTTTGTCCTCAGCCCCGCCTATGACCTGGTATGTTCACGCCTGCACGTGAACGATACCGATATCGCATTCAAGCACGGATTATTCCGCGATGATTTCGAAACGGAAAGCTATAAAGCCAATGCGTTTTACGCCTATGCCGACTTTCTTGAATTGGGCATCAGGGCAGAACTACCGCAAGCAATGATCCGGCAAGAAATACAACAATTCATAGATAAGCAGGAAGCAGTCGCGGAACTCATCAGCCAATCCTTCTTGTCAGAACAAGTCAAGATCACCTACACGCAAACCTATCAAAGCAAAGTCAAACGCCTGTCCTACAAATTCAAGTAGGGAACTCGCACTCACAGCGCGCAACTCAGATTCTTTAGGAGTTACTCCACTCAGGCGCAAGCGTCACGCTTGGGCCGCTATGTATAGTTACCCTTATGTTGATGTGGGTCGCCTGGCCAACATCTTTTTATCTTTGTTTTATGCAACAATTTTCAGAGCAGTGCTGATTACGGATTGGATTGTTGATCGGGCAACCAACAATAACAATAGGAGATGTGTTTTTATTGAACCCGTTTCGTCTTTTCAAATACTTTCTTTTGCAATCCCACATCCGCTTTTCCAGTGGCGGTTAATATGATTTGAATGTTTTCGGTGGTAATAAGGTGCTGATAGATATTTACTGAAAAGTCAGAAAAGCGAATATCTATCTTTTCTCCGATTTTATCTTTCTCAATTGCCCTGGTAATTAAATTTGGAATAACCGAAAAAGTACTATCGAGGGGTAGTGACAAATAGGGTTTAATGCGCTCAATAATTACGTCATGCGCCAACCAGCTAGCTGCATGCAGTAGCGATTGTTCAGAACTTAGATCGAAGGCAAAGTTATCAATAACCAATTTTTGTTTTACAGTATCGAACCCGACTGTTCCATTTAAAAACACGGCCGCCCGAACATCGCCACGCAAATGGAGTTTTATTGCCAGCCCATCGGCTGTGCCAAACACTTCGCTTGAATGAATAGTTACCTCGTGCCCTTGAAATCTAAACTTCATCGTATCGGTAACCTGATGCACCACATCATTCAACAGCGTAAATGGGATGGTACCCAGCATATAAACGGTCATGCCGGGTTATTCATTTCTTTTTGCNTTAAATGCCGGAAGGGGCTTTACTTTTCCGGTCTCACTTGCAGAATCAAGGATAGTACGCAACTTCATCAGAATACCCGCCTCAATCATCAAGGTATCCTTAGATCGCCTTAGAAACCTGCTATTTATTTGATCAACATCGGCTTTGAGCCAAACCTGTACAACCTTTTTGTTGATGCGTATGGGTTTTTGTATTCCGATCCAGACTTTCTCAATAGCTCTTCTGATGTTTATAATATTTCTGGCTGACTCATCCAGTTTGATAGTTATTTTATCATAATTACCGGCAAGCATTTTTTCAATCTTAGGTTTAAGATTAAATTTTATTCCTGCGATTTTTAGCTTTGGTTCTTCTATCCATACAATGCTATCGAGCCTGCTTTTAGGGGCCAGATTCCAATTTCGGTCGATGCGCAAATCCGAATACAGGTGGATAATAATTTTAGCCGTTATAGGTGTTTTGTTTGAAAACCGGATGCCAATCAGTTTACTCTGCACCGTGCCATCAATTTGAATGGGCAATGAATACGAAATACCACCGTTGCCATTGTATTCAATGTTTACTGGCCGGAAACGGGAAATGGAGAGAAACAGGCTATCGTCTTTTTGGTTGATGGCCAGTTTAGCNTTCAATAATTTTTTCGCCAATTTTTCATTCACCATATCCTCCAGTTCCTGTACAGGATAAAATACCGGAACGGCCAGTTCGGATTGCGGTATGGTCAGTGTGGAATCCAACTGAATACGCCTGGACTCTTCAGAGGGCATTCGTTCACAGGTACCTAATCCAAGGAGCAATCCGGCAACCACCAGTAGTACAAAATACTTTTAGATTGACCGATCATTGATTTCAGCAAAATGGATAAAGGGTACAGTTGATGTTGATTAAAATTAGTTGTTGCAGACCTGACCTGCAACTTGCAATTTTTCTTTTCAACCGCTCTTTAGTTGATGTCGATCGCCTGACCAATATCTAATTTTACTTTTGTTTACCTGTATTTAATTTGATGATTTTAAAAAGTGACTACGCCAACGGCCTGGTTGCCGGCTATTACAATCAGATTTCCATGGCGGGCTTTTCTAAGAACATGAAACCCCTTGTCGCGCGCGAGACTGATCCAGGTATTTCCGCCATTGGTTGAATACTCCGTGCCATTGGGCCCGGTAGTAAGCAAAGTTTCAGATGAAATAAATTCCACGCTTTCACGATATCCTCCCGGTGTGCTGGCCGATTCAACCCAGGTTTTGCCACCATCGCGGGTATAAAAAGAATTTTTNACCCGTACCGTATCCAGTGTAAAATCACCACCTACCACAACTCCCTGTTTTTTTNNGAAAGGCAACCGAAAAATGCCACCACTTTCTTTTCCTTGTTGCACGGGTGGGGTAGCGGTGCGCCAGGTTTTGCCGCGATTATCGGAGATAAAGAGCCGTGATGTTTTACCNCCGGTAGCAATTACCAATTGCTTTTTACCGTAGCAGCGTATGCCCGTTCCGCTTGCTGCAAAGGAAGCTTCGCCTTTATTAAGGTTGGGCCTTGTTTCCATGGCAGGCTCCATCCAGGTTTTTCCACCATCTGTGGTAAACAATAAAAACATTCGGCCATCAATAGGGTCGCCATATAGTACGCCTTCTTTATCATTCCAGAAGTCAACACCATCCATAAATATGGCCGGATTGGTGTTGGTGTAAACAGGTTGCCAGTTTTTACCGCCATCGGTTGTGCGTAAGATGTAAGCCGGTGAACCTGCGTTGGCCAGGATTGCCGATGTGCTGTTAAAAGCATATAAAGTTCGGAAGTCCGATTCGGCAAAGCCCGGTACCTGGTTAAATTCCCAATGTAAACCACCATTTGTGGTGCGGCCAACCCAGCCTTTGCTGCCGCTTATCCAGGCTACCGAATTGTTTACAACAGATAAACCTCTGAAGGATGAACGTACAGTAGAAGGAAGTGGATATTTTTGGATGGTTTGAGAAAATGCGGTGAATGAGTTTACTAAAATCAGGAAGAATGCAAGGAGATAGAAATTCATGCTGCGCATAATTTATTTTCTGGAAATATATCTGCATTTTTATGAAAAATACACACTTGATAAAATATCTAATATGAGACTATTCAGGATTTTTCCATTGGTTATCAGTGCTATGTTTGTTTTTGCACTTTCATCCTGTAAAGAAGATGACCCAATACCCGAATATGAGGCGAAAGCCCGATTATTGGCGGGTGAAAAAGGGGCAAGCAAAAGCTGGAAACTTGTTTCGGCAACTGTTACGTATGATGGAGACACCGAACCATTTGAATTTGATGCATGCTTCTTAGATAATATTTACAAATTTACGAACAATGCAACACAGGATTACGAAGCTACCGAGGGTTTATCCAAGTGCAATTCTGAGGATGATGCTGTTATTGAATCTGGCAACTGGTCGTTTACGGCTGATGGTGGAATGTTGATTGTACTCGCCAACGATTATACAGGATCGGATGCGGTGTTGTTTTCTTACTTTACCGTTCCGGCTACAGTTACGGAGCTTACTGACAATTCAATGAAGTTGAAAATTGAATTAGATTTTGATGGTGAGGTAGAAACTTACAATCTGGTTTTTGCATCTAATTGAACCGGTTCTTCTTAGCGCTGGTAATTTTTATGATTTCCATCGTAGGGTCTATATTCTCCAGGGGGCAAGCAAAATTCCTTGCCCTTGGAGATTCTTATACCATTGGTGAAAGTGTAGATCCGGACCAGCGATGGCCCAATCAACTTGCTGCCAAACTTAAGTTGCCTGCACCTGAAATTATTGCCACCACCGGTTGGCGCACCGATCAATTAATGAAAGCAATTGCTGACGCGGATTTAAAACCTGAATACGCACTGGTTTCTTTGCTGATAGGAGTTAACAATCAATACCAGGATAAGCCCATTGAAATTTATGAGCGTGAGTTTGAAGAGTTGCTTCAATCGGCTATCAACCTCGCAAAGGGTAAAAAGAAAAATGTATTTGTAGTTTCTATTCCCGACTATGGCTATACTCCTTTTGGAAAAGCTAAGCAGGAAAAGATTTCAGCGGAGTTGGATCAATACAATGCAATCAACAAACGGATTGCTACCCGGTATGGTATTCGCTATTTCGACATTACACCCATCTCCCGCAAGGGGCTTGAAGATACCGCGTTGGTGGCAACCGATGGCCTGCATCCTTCTGGTACAATGTATGCACAGTGGGTTGAGTTAATTTATACCGGCCTTAAAAAGTAGCCACCGATTTGCTGATTTTATTACTGCTTTCTGTGTAATGGGGCACCCCTTAGATCAACTTCTCAAATATGGGTTTCAGGTTATTCGCAATTATTTTATGCCCTTCGGCAGTAGGGTGTATGCCATCGGCCTGGTTAAGTTTTTCATTACCGGCTACACCATCCAGTAAAAAGTGTATTAGCGTGGCATTGTTTTTNTTAGCAAGATCAGGATATATGTTTCGGAAGGAATCAGTGTATTGTTTGCCCATATTGGGTGGCACCATCATGCCGGCCAATACAATTTGGCAGGCCGGATATTTAGCCTTTACTTTATCAATAATGCTTTGCAGATTTTTTTGAGTCTGATCTAACGGTAAGCCGCGCAATCCATCATTGGCTCCAAGTTCCAACACAAACACATCAACCGGCTGGCGCAAAATCCAATCAATACGACTTAAGCCNCCGGCCGAGGTTTCGCCACTTAATCCCGCATTTACCACGCGCACTTTCTTTTCAGTTTTATTCAATGCTTTTTCCAACAGGGCCGGAAAGGCTTCTTCGGGCGAAAGCCCATACCCGGCAGTTAAACTATCTCCAAANAATAAGATGGTTTTTGGCTGAGTGGCCGGAAANAAGGCCGTTAACAAAACAATAAGAAGCGAATATTTGCCGACTACCATAAATATTATGTATTGTTGAAGTTGGTTAAACCTGGAAACAATTTTAATCAATTAACGAGTTAAATCCTGATCGGTTATCTTTAATTATCATGCCAGAAACAGTTTTGCAGGCCGAGGGCCTTACTAAAATTTACAAATCGGCCGAGCGTGACCTTGTTGTGCTGGATCACGTGTCGTTTGAAGTACAGCAGGGTACCAGCCTGGCCATTATTGGCCCATCCGGAAGTGGTAAAACAACGTTGCTGGGTTTATGTGCCGGGTTGGATGTGGCCACCAGTGGTTCAGTTTCGCTAATGGGTTTTAAACTTCAGGTAATGAATGAAGACGACCGGGCTTACCTGCGCAACCAATATATCGGGTTTGTATTTCAGAATTTTCAATTGCTTCCTACCCTTACTGCGTTAGAGAATGTGATGGTTCCTTTGGAACTGCGGGGCGAACGAAACGTGGCTACAAAAGCAAAAGATTTACTGGCCCGTGTTGGCCTGGCCGATCGTTTCAGTCACTACCCCTCGCAACTTTCGGGTGGCGAGCAGCAGCGCGTGGCTATGGCCCGCGCATTTATTACCTCGCCCCGTATTTTATTTGCCGATGAACCTACCGGTAATCTGGACGATGAAATGCTACGCAAATAACAGATTTATTGTTTGAAATGAACCGCCAGGAAAACACCACTCTGATATTGGTAACACATAATCTTGAGTTGGCCGAGAAAACGCAACGCATTTTGCAAATGAAAGGCGGAAAACTGGTTAATGAACGTATTCTTTCTTTGTCATGATTGAGTATTTCATCCGTATTAAGCGAAAAGCAAAACCAATTTTTCGCGATGGCTGGGTTTGGCAGATGGCGTGGCGCGATGGCAAGCATAACGTTGGTCGGTTGTTTTTATTTGTTGCCTCACTTATTACCGGTATTGCCGGTGTGGTGGCTATCAGTTCGCTTAATTATGCAATGCAAGATGAACTGGATCGTAATGCCAAAGAATTGCTTGGTGCAGACCTGGTTGTAAATAGCAGCCGCCCGTTCGATACCGCCTTTCTGAAAAAGATGGATACGGCCCAGCGTCAGTTTGCCAGCGATGCAGACATGGCCTCGATGGTTATGTTCATGAACAGTAAACAAAGTCGCCTGGTAAAACTTACTGCGCTGGAAGGGGATTTTCCATTTTATGGAACCATAGTAACCCAACCGGCCCATGCGTATGCGTTGATGAAAACCGGCCGCTTTGTAATGCTGGACGAAGCCCTGGCCAGGCAATACAATGTAAGTTCTGAAGATTCAATAAAGATTGGCAACATCCACTTTAAGATGGCCGGTGTGGTAGAGAAATTTCCGGGAGGGNGAGCGCTAACAGCAACCCTGGCCCCGGCTGTTTATATTTCGCTTGATGCCCTTGATTCTACCGGGTTGGTTCAGTTTGGAAGCCGGGTAAACTACAGGTTATATATTAAAACTGTTTCAGATGCCGATACCAAAGTGGCTATGGAAACTATAAAGCCTTACCGGGATGAACTGGGCTACGGAGCAGATGATGTAGCCGAACGCAAAGAAGAATTAGGAGAAGGCTTTGGTTCTGTGTATCGTTTCTTTTCGCTGCTGGCGTTTATTGCCCTTATACTGGGTTGTATTGGCGTAGCCAGTTCGGTGCATATTTATGCGCGCGAAAAACGCGATGAAGTAGCCGTGCTTCGGTGCATTGGCTCATCGGGCTGGCAGGCATTTAATATTTACTTTATCCAGATTTTTGTTTTAGGAATAATAGGCAGCGTGTTAGGTGCAGTGCTGGGTGTACTTATTCAACAGGTTGTGCCTATTGCCTTTGGTAAGTATTTGCCGGTAGAACTGCAGTTTGGAATTTCGTGGCGTGCGATGGCCGAGGGTGTGTTGCTGGGCACGGTCGTATCGGTTTTGTTTTCTATTCTGCCATTGGTAGCTGTGCGCTTTGTTCCGCCACTCTCGGTGCTTCGGGCCGATTTTCAACCTGGCACCACGTTTTCAAAAACCCGGGTTACAGCCATTGTATTAATTTTTCTGTTTCCACTGCTGGCTGCTGCATATCAAACAGAAAGTTTTTTATCAGGAAGTTTATTTTCTGTAGGCCTGGTGGCAGCCCTTGGCAGTTTAGCACTGGTGGCCCGCGGAGTTTTGTTTTTGGTGCGAACCTACTTTCCACAAAACAGTTCATTTGTATTTCGGCATGCGCTTTCCAACTTATTCAGGCCCAACAATCAAACGCAGGTATTGCTTGTAACAATCGGGTTGGGTGCGTTTATTATCGCCACGCTTAGTATTATTCAGAACAGTTTGCTCAATCAGGTAGAGTTTAGAGGAAATGCCAACCAGTCCAACACCATCTTGTTTGATATCCAGTCGAATCAGAAAGATTCTGTAGTGAAGCTTATTGAAAAATACGAGCTACCGGTTAACCAGGTAGTGCCTATTATTACCTGCAGGCTAAGTGAAGTGAAAGGCAAACCCGTAGAACAATTTAAACGCACCGATGCCGACTCGGTACGTGTGCCGAACTGGGCGCTCATGCGCGAGTACCGGNTAACTTACCGCGATAGCCTGCATCTTTCTGAAGAATTGATANAAGGGNAGCTTCATTCCTTTAAACCGGGTAAACGCGATTCTGTGTATGTTACTATTTCAGAAGGTATGCAGGAAACCCTGCGCGTAGATGTGGGCGATTCGTTGGTGTTTGATGTGCAGGGTGTTCCGGTAAAAGCATTCATCAGTGGAATTCGTAAAGTAGAGTGGCCCAAAGATCCGCCCAATTTTATCTTTGTTTTCCCCAAAGGTGTGCTGGACGATGCTCCGCAGATTTGGGTGGCTGCCACACGCGTGGAAAATCCACAGAACGCCATCTTGTTTCAACAGGAGTTGGTGTTTAACTATGCCAATGTATCGCTTATTGACCTGCGCCTGATTTTAAGTACTGTTGATGAACTGTTCGACAAAGTTGGGTTGGTGGTTAGATTCCTGGCACTGTTTAGTATTGTAACAGGGTTAGTAGTGTTGGCAGGAGCAGTGCTTAACAGCAAATTTGCACGCATGAAGGAAAATGTATTGTTGCGCACCATCGGTGCCCGCACCCGGCAGATTACACGCATTACGGTTATCGAGTATGGATACGTGGGAATTTTCTCAGCGATAACCGGCCTGGCGCTTTCGCTGGGCGCAGGTTGGTTGTTAACCAGATTTTTCTTCGAAGTTCAATTTTCGGTTAACATGGTTGAACTGTTGACAATCTCGGCCGGAGTAATTGTGCTTGCTGTGTTAATTGGCTGGTGGAATTCGCGCGAAGTTATTTCTACGCCTCCCTTGCAGGTGTTGCGGAAAGAAGGTTGAGATATTCCTAATTGAGATTTGTAGTTGAAGCGTTTGCAGAGGTTTTGAGTGTTTTGGATGTGAACACCAACGCCTGTAGTATCAATAAAATAATGATTGTTAAAGCAAATGCGAATTGCGAGGCTACCTTACCTGATTTATAAAGGTTTTCGGCTTGCCTCATAATTAATTTAGATTCTTCCAGTTGAATGGTTGATAATTCATTCAGCAGTACAAGCGCTTTGTTTGCCAGGCTTAGCCTGGATATACTTTCATCGGATGATTCAAATTCGGTTAGTGTTTTTAACAGGAGCGTAAATTTTTCATCTTCCGCTTTGGTGAGTTTGGTTTTCTGATAGGCGGTGGTTAGTCCTTCAATGTGTTGAAGCGAGGCCTCAATTTGATTGGCTATATTTTCCGGGCTGCCTCCTGAAGCGCTCAGTATTTGTTTTATCTCGTAAATATCGATGGTTATTTTAAGGATGTAGTCTTCTACAACCAACCGGTCTGCATATAAAGTACTAATCGAGTTTTTNACATTGTCGGTATGTTTNTGATCCTGATAGTTGCTAAACAACACCAACAGGCAAAGCACAAAAAGTGTTGCAGATGCGGCTAACTTATTTTGAATACTATACGCCCATTTCATGTTTGTAATATAATAAATATTGAGTACCCCGTAAGGCGTATCATTCCATACCTGACAAATTTGTCCTGGGGTTATTTCAACAAATGCCTGTATGCGAAGGGTTGCATGATCTGTCAAACCTGTTCCTTCGGTTTTCAGCTTCTATTTTTTAACGGGTATTTGCTCGAAATAAAANACACCATTCTTATTGCCCACCACAAAATCTAATAGTCCGTCATTGTTCAGGTCTTCGGCTACAAATTGAATTCCAACGCCCGAGTTATCATCAATCAGGTGTTTTACCCAAACCGGTTTATTTTTCCCATCTTTCAAAAGTTCAAACCAATAAACATGGGCGGGTTCAAGGCCACCGGGTCCGTGCCCNTGATGGGAGAAAAATCGTTTGCCGGTAATCAGATCGGGCAGGCCATCACCATTCACATCCTGTAATACCAGGCTGTGCGATTCTGAAAAGGTACTATCAATGGTATGGGTGATGAACGAACTTTTNTTATTCTTATCAAATACCTGCTCGTACCACCAAACACCATATTCATGCGCAGAGGATGAAACAACATCAGTATCGCCATCGCCATCGAAATCGTACGTTAGCATTTGGGCACACGACTCGCCCAAATCGGCTTCGTGAAATTTCCAGGGCGAGGCTTTGATGTCTTTGGGTGCTTCCCACCAGCCCCCGCGAATGATTACATCCTTGATGCCATCGTTGTTGATATCGCCCCATCCAAGCCCGTGCGAAAACATGCCAACACCTTTTGCGTTCGGTTCGCTGATGGCGGTTCGTTTCCATGTTACTTTTTTATTTTTAACAACCGCGCTGAACCAAGCCATCTGTCCGGTTTTCTCATTCCCAAACACCAGGTCTTTNTTACCATCGCCATCAATATCTACATGCATGGGCGATTCGTTTGATGCAACGGAGTCGATGAGGTGTCTTTTCCACAACACATCTGCTGTTCCGGGGTTTTCGAACCAATAAACTTCCTTACCGGGAAAGTCGAAATTGATCAGATCTACCCATCCGTCTTCGTTCACATCCATACCAAAATTCAAAAACGAATCGCTGTAGCCTTTGGTGTAGTAGAACTTNTTGTGTTTCCAGATGTCGTGTGCTTTCCAGTCGGGGGCTTCGAACCAACGGGCACCTGCAACAATGTCTAACTTGCCATCTTTATTTACATCAAATACAGTGGCGCCTTCGGTATAGAACTCATCCCATAAGTGGTATTTNTTGAACTTTACCTGGTTGCCCGGCACCTGGCCACTTGCCAGTGAAACTATAAGCATACCTGAAATCAAATGGAGAACTATATATTTTTTCATATCACACACCTTAGATTTTGAATTTCGGATTTCGGATTTCGGATTTTGAATCTTGAATTTTAAATCTTGAATTTTGAATTTTGAATCTTGAATCTTCCCTACCACGTAAGCAGGTAATTAACCAATAAATTAAACTCTTGCTGACTAAGGGTTGAGCCGAAGTGATCGGGCATAATGGTGTATTTGGATGGCGTTTGCGAAACAATGTTTTTCTTTGGAATGGAGAATTCATTTCCGGTCAGATCGCCAAACACAATCACTGCGCCTTCATCTCTCCGGTAAATACCGGTTTGCACTTTACCATCTTTGGTAGTAATAGTATAATTGCGGAAGGCCTCTGAGATGTTCCGGTTCGGATCAAGAATTTTCTCACCGAGTGCATCGGCACCGCGCTTACCAATTCCATGCAATTGCGGCCCAATGCCCGACAAAGTGTATTTGTGATGGCAGGCATTGCAGTGTGTATAGAATAATGCCGAACCAGAATCAAGTTGGGCAACAGATGTTTGTCTGAAATTTTTAAATGCGGCAAGGCGCTGATCAATCAATGCCTGCCGCTCTTTGCTTACGGGTTCAATATTCGCAGTTATCTGTTCATATTCTTTGCGTTGAGCGGCCGAAATATTTGCCAGCATGCTTTCTTCTACCTTCGGATCTACCAGCGTTCTTGTAGTAAACGTTCCTTCCCGCACTTGCTTAAGCAAAAGATCTTTTCCGGCCGATGAGTGTGCCAGCGCTACGGCAATACTTGCTTCAAGATCGGCTGGGGCCTTCTGTACGCGGATTAATACAGCATTTGTTTCTGCGCCCGGCCATTCGCCCAATAGGGTGGCAACCCATTTCTTTAGGTCAGATTTGATGGTATCGTTTGTAAGAATTTTNTCTGAAGCCTGCCACGCTGCCTGGGGAGATACCTTCATGAGCGAACGGAGTGCGGCTGATTTCAAATCAATATTATCTGATCTTTCAATAAAAGTTTCTAAAGCCTGTTCGGTAGATTTTACCTGGTAATCTCCGGCAAGTTGTACAGCAAAGAATTGTTGTGAAAGAACCTCATCATTTACCGGTTTAAAATCAACTGGGTATTTTTTCAACAATGCTTCTGCAATTTCCTTTCCCCAGGCTTCCAGTTGTTTGGAGTGTGTATCGCGTTGGGCAAGTCCGTCTTTAATTCCCCGAAAGGTCTGTGCATTTTGGTCAGCATCTGCGGTTACCCTGTTTTTAGCTTTTTCAATTTCAGCTTCCAGCTGGGCTGCAGGGATGTACCGTGCTATTTGCTGATAGGCAAGCCGTGTTTTGTCTTTTTGCATGTTGTTACCCTGAAGAAATTTTGAAAGGAAGGCGGCCGCTTCTGCAGAGTGTACATCCACCAGGGTGCCCGCAATAAATGCCTGATCCTGGCTGCTCCATTCTTTTGCTAATGTCAACCTCATCAGATCATTATTGCGAAGTAAATTTCGCAACACAAGCCGGGCAGTATAAATCAGGTGTGTATCTTCTGCAGGTGTGGACTGTAAGATCTTCAGAGCCGCATCTACTGAACTCATTTCTTCATAACGTGTTAACAACTCGGTGGCGGCACGCTGCACATGCGCATCGGTGTCGTTCAGCGAATTTAAGACGAGGGGATGAAATACATCAGGGTGCGAACCCCACTCGCGCAAAATGCGAAGGGTGTGCAAGCGAACCAGGGGCGAGGTGTGCGCGAGCGATTGTTTCATAATATCCTGGGTTAATCCATCTAAACGATAAAGAACCCAAAGGGCGTGAATATATTTNTTCGGATTGGTGCTATCGGTGAGCAACGCTTTTAGTGGTTCTATAGCTTCGGTTCCAATCCTGTCTGCAACCTGATCGGCCGCAGCCATGCGCGTTACAATATTGTCGAGGTCAAAGGCAGCAATTAATTCATCCAGTTTTGCTGCGGTAAGGTCGCGCACATTGTTTTGTTCACCTTTATAGGTAATGCGCCAGATCCGTCCGCGTTGTTTGTCGCGCTTGGGGTGGCCCAGGGGCACTTCGTAATGCCCGATAATAGCATTGTAAAAATCGGCTACATAGATGGCGCCATCGGGGCCCAGCTTGATGTTTACCGGCCTGAACCAGGGGTCTTCACTCTTGATCAGATCTACTTCTGATTTACCTACTGGCGAGGAGCCATTGTTTTGCCAGGTGTACCGGTGTACGCGCGAACTTAACGCATCGCCAATAAAAAANTTACCCTGAAACTCTTTTGGGAATTTGGTATCACCATAATATGCAATGCCACAAAGGGCGGTAGCTTCGGTTTCCAGCGGTTTCATATCAGGACCAAAGGCCATAATTTCTGGCTTGGCAAAGTGCGGATAATCTGCACCGCGTATTAATTGATAAAGCGGTGAACTGTGGCTATCGGTAGAGTAGATGTATCCGTTTTCGTCATACGCTAAACCAAATGGGTTTACCTGGCCATAAGTCATTTGTTCAATTCTGCTTCCATCGGGCCTGAGCCGAAACGTGTTTCCTGAAAGTAAGGTAATCGAATCGCCATCGGCACCGGCAATTTTNGATAAGTTGGTAAAGCCATGACAACCGTACACCCATCCATCGTATCCACGAATAAAATTGCTTACCATGCCGTGTGTATCCTGAAAGCCAAACGGACCGATTAACTTTTTTGTCCATTCTGGTTTNTCATCGCCACCCGTGTTGGCAAACGTATAAAGGTTGGGCACACTAAAAACCAGGTTGCCATCTGTAAGCGGCAATACACCCACCGGAATATTCAGTGTATCGGATACAACGGTAAACTTATCGGCCACGCCATCGTGGTCGGTGTCTTCCAGAATAGTAAGTTTATCGGTACTCTTCGATCCAACCTGTGTAGGAAAAGGATATTCAAATGATTGGGTTACCCACATTCTTCCTTTGGCATCAAACGTCATGTTAATGGGCTTATCAATATTTGGTTCAGAGGCAAAAAGTTGAATTTCGAAGCCGGGTGGAAGTTTAAATCCCTTTCGCTCTTCTTCGGGTGTACGCGGATCGGTAGTCCGGATGTTTTCATTGAACAGCGCCCCGCTGTATTTGTCTTCGTTATCCTGTTTGCTGCAGGATTGTACTACCAGTGCGGCAGGAATAAGCATACTGATCGCAATTTTTTCNAGGCTGTTACAAAGGTGCATAGTGTGGTGAGGGTTATTATTTGAACAAGAACTAGTTGGTAAATGGGTTAAATGCTTAATTCGATCATGTTAAAATAGGAGTTTTTATGATGAATGAAAAGGCTACATATTACCGGGTGGATTATAACTTAGATTAGCGATGGCGCCCTTGCAAGTATTAGAGGTGTAACATTAACTTTAAGCCATGTGTGTTCAANAAGTGCTTGTTTGGTTTTGTTGTTTGTTTGGCTGGATAAGCAGCTATGCCCGTCAGATCGAGTTTATTGAAAATAAGTGCCAGTGGCCTGAAGAGATAAAATTCAATGCCCGGATACCGGGTGGAACCATGCAGTTGCAACGTGCGGGTTTTAGTTATGCTTTTGCCGATTATGCCCGATTACAAAAATTACATGAACTGGGGCACGGCACACCCAACGAATCGCATGGAATGGAAGCAGAAACCACCTTAAACGGGCACCGGGTTCATGTAACGTTTCATGGTGCAAATGAAACGGCCGTTATATCACCAACCGGTAAACTTTCAACATATTATAATTATTTTCTGGGTGCCGATCCAACAACCTGGGCGACACGGGCGCATGCTTTTACGGGCGTGCAGTACACCCACTTTTATCCGGGTATTGATTTGAACGTGTATAGCCAGGGTAACAATATTAAATATGATTTTTATGTAGCAGCAGGGGCGCAAGCCTCGCAAATTGCATTTGAATATGTTGGGGCCGATAAGCTGTATCTGAACGAGGGTGACCTGAAGATTGAAGCATCGCAGTTTAGCTTTACAGAGAAANAACCTGTGGCGTGGCAATGGATTGAGGGAACAAAACACTTTTTGCCTTGTGTGTTTACACTGGATGGTACCGTGGTTCGGTTTCACTTTCCGGAAGGTTATAATGCCTGTTATCCTTTAGTAATCGACCCGCTTTTGATCTTTTCTACCTATAGTGGTTCTACTGCCGATAATTGGGGAAGCACGGCCACACCCGGAGAACATGGAAGTCTTTATTCGGCCGGTGTAACCAACCATAACCTGGGCGGAACTTTTCCGGCCACACCCGGTGCGTTTCAGGTTACTACGGCCGGTTCGTACGATGTAGCCATTCTGAAGTATGATTCGGCCGGTGCAAACTTATTGTATGCCACCTACCTGGGCGGATCGAATGGAGAATCGCCTCATAGCTTAATAATGGATCAGGATAAAAACCTCTGGATACTTGGTACCACCAGTTCGGATAACTTTCCAACCACAACCGGGGCAATCGATAACAGTTATAATGGGGGCGTTGGATTGTTTAATGTGATTTCTTATGAGACAGGCTCGGATATTTTCGTAGCTAAACTAAGTGCCGATGGGAGCAACCTATTAGCCAGCACCTATATAGGCGGATCTGCCAATGACGGACTAAACCCGATTAACAGCCCGCTGGTTCGAAACTATGGCGATGAATTGCGCGGAGATATTATTGTGGACACAAATGGGGATGTGTACATCAGTACGGTTACTGCTTCCGCAGATTTTCCAGGTGTAAACAGTTTTAGTACAACCTATCGCGGTGGGGTTACCGATGCGGTAATCATGCATCTGAATGCATCGCTTACGCAAATCCATTGGTCAGCGTTTTTAGGCGGTGCCGGTGCAGATGCCTCTCATACAATTAAAATAACAGAAGCGGGCGATGTTTGGGTAGCGGGTGGTTCTACCAGTACAGATTTTCCAACTACGGCTGGTACTTACCAAACCACGTTGGCGGGTGATGCCGATGGATGGATGGCAAAATTAAAAGCCGATGGTTCTGAAGTGCTGGTTGCTTCTTTTACGGGAACCGCGCAGTACAACCAGGTGTATTTTATTGATCTGGATCTGGACGAAAATGTTTACGTGTATGGCCAAACCGTTGGTGCTTTTCCAGTAACCTCCGGAGTGTTCTTTAATCCCAACAGCGGTCAGTTTTTGCAGAAGTTTGATAAAGACCTTACCACGCTTTTATTCTCAACCGTGTTTGGAGCGGGTAGGGGCATACCCGATATTTCGCCAACCGCATTTTTGGTAAACGATTGTAACAATATTTATATGAGTGGCTGGGGCGGAGCTATTAATGCTTCGCGTGGATTTTGGATTAGTGGCACCAGTGGTATGCCTGTTACACCCGATGCCTATCAGAAAACAACCGCGGGTTCTGATTTTTATTTTATTGTACTTACCAACGATGCCAGCGAAATGTTATACGCCACATTTCTGGGAGGCAATCAATCGCCCGTGCATGTAGATGGTGGCACAAGCCGTTTCGATAAAGGAGGTATTGTGTATCATTCTGTATGTGGCGGCTGTGGCGGTGGTTTTGATGATTTTCCAACAACACCAAATGCCTGGAGCCGGTTAAATCAAAGCATTAATTGTAATAATGCAGCGTTTAAGTTTGATTTATCTTCGTTAAAAGCCNGGATTCAAACAAACAACATCACCTTTGATATGCCCGGTNTAAACCGTGTGTGTATTCCCGATCCGATTGTGTTTCAAAACCTGAGTACCGGTGGGCGAATTTACGAATGGAGTTTTGGTGATGGCGGCCAGGTGGTAAAACAAGATACCTCGTTTATTATGCATCGGTATAATCAACCCGGTACATACCGGGTTAAGTTGCTGGCTATTGATGCAGGTACTTGTATTGGCATGGACTCAACCTTTACGCAAGTGGTTGTATCTAAAGCAGCCGGAGAAGCAGGGCCTGATGCCGATATGTGTTTCCATGCCGGCACACAACTTACGGCTTCGGGTGGCGTGAGTTACGAATGGCGAAACATTAACAATACTTTCACCTCAACCGAGCAATCGCCCGTTGTAAATCCGGAAAAAGATGAGCGGTATATTGTTTCGATTATTGACTTTAACGGATGTGTTAAANAGNATACGGTTAATATCCGGGTAATACCCGAAATAGAATTGGATTTTAGCCTGGCAAAGGTTTACAACTGTTTTAACCGGCCCACCATACAGGTACAACATCTTTTATCTTCTGATGAACCGGTATTTNTTGATTTTGGCGATGGCACCACCTCCGATTTGGAACAAACCGAACATACCTACCAGCAGGATGGAACTTATGCGGTTAAGTTGGTTGGCCTGAAAGAAACATGCGTGTATGAAAAGGTGATGAGCATACCTGTGTATGAATTGAAAGTGCCCAACGTAATTACACCCGATGAATTTCCGGAGAACAACAAATTTGTAATTCAATATGGGGCCGGCAAATTATCCGCTTCTTCCCTTAGCGCCCGTGTAGTGATTGTAAACCGATGGGGGAAAAAGGTATTTGAGAGCCAAAATTATCAAGACGATTGGGATGCGGGTAATGTAGAAGCCGGTATGTATTTTTATGAAATACACATTCCGGGCGAGGCAGTTTGCAAAGGGTGGCTTCAGGTGGTAAAGTGAAGAATCAGTTCCTTACTCAAACGCGATCGTTACGCTTGTGCACGATGTACCCCATCATTCACCGTCATTGCGGACAAGCAACCAGACTTGAATACAGTTGGTTATTTCAGATACTCCATACTAAGCGTAACACTGCGCAAATCCTGTTTCATTAATTTGATAGCAGACTCTATCTGATCATACATATTGGCCCGGTTCTCCAATTGATCGGCCGTGTATTCTCCACCATCGCCAAAATAAATATCAATCGATTCTTCCTTGCTCTTTCCGTTTGATGAACTTACCTGTTCAAAATTCTTCCAATTTTCAATGAGTTGTTCCCGCAATGATTTTTCGTTTTTATTCTGTGGGTTGCGATAATTTAAGTAATACCAAATGGAAGCCGGGTAAACCGTAGAGGTTTCTGTGGCTCTCCATATTTCTCCCAATACATTTCGGGTATGATGAAACTCAATCTTGCGTTTGTGGGTAAGCATCATAACACCTAAAAACGCATCTGCAATACCTACACCAACGCCAATAATATTCGATGCCTCACTTTCATCCTTTTCCGAAAGTAAAACCCCGGTAGTGATTGCACTTACCGAACCGAGAATAATTGAACCCACCGTTAGCCGGGTTACGGTTTTCTTTTCTTTCTCTTTAAGGTACGAGGCGATTTGACTGGTTCGTTCCTCTTCACAATCTAATTCAGCCGATACAGACGAAATTTCGAGCGAGGCTAAGTCAATCTTGTTGTAAATTTCCTGGCGTATTGCAATCAAATCAATTTGGTTTTGTAACGAGTTGTTTTCCTTCACTTCGTTCAATTTGTATATATAGCGCGGCAGCAAATCCAATATCCCGATGGCGTTAGCAATATTAATATCACTGATTTTTAGCTTCGATGTCAGAATGGAATCAATGGTTAACTCGTAAATAGGCACAGGTATCTCATCTTTCGAATAGCGATAGGTATTTCCCTGGTTGCAATTGCTGGTTCTTACCTGATTTTTGAAACCACTGTGCTTTACAGTAGCACAGGAGCAGAGAAATATCGAAAGTAAAAAGTAAAGTAATTTCATAGAATTGAAACAAAAGGGTTGCGGAGATTGGTGTCCGTGGCCCGCAGTAAATATAATTTACGAAATTGAATCTTGTGCTGGTACCTTTTACTTCTTGAATAAAAGTGCCACAAACCCTGCTGTTATAAAGGCGGATGAAATAAATAACAGATATTCCGGATGGCGGAATACCGGTATGCTTATCAGCACAACCTCAAGCACAACAAAACCGATCATTATCGTAACGTAAATAACCGTCAGGCTTGTTTTTTTAACCTGAGCCGGTTGGTGAACATATACCAGGCAATTAAAAAGAAAGTAACCACACCAATAAGCACCAGGTGCAGGTAAGCAATAATGTACGACCGGTTGCCATAAGCCAATAATGCGACAGAGGGCCAGGCCGATAGCAATTGCAGCAGGAGTTTAAGCAGGTAAGCCAGCCAGACACAATACAGAAAGTAATAGGAAAGTCGTGTCAGGCTTTCTTTGAGTTGCGGAAGCACGGGTTGAAGAGTTCTCCAAAATAATAAAGCGAAGCCAGTTGAATGAGGGCTCCAATACCCCCATACTATTTACCCACACACCTGGTGAAGTCCATAAAACCGATAGGGCATACGTTAGAATAGTACCTGCTACAAGTAACCGAAAGGATAGAATGGCAGTTTGTGCATGAAAAGAAAACCCGCGTTGCTCCAGGTAATAGAAGAGCAGGCTCATACAGCCCAGAACAAAAACACCATTGTATTGAAAGTGCAGGTAAAAATAGATGGCAGAATAGTACCAGGGNNCGATTGCGCTAAACCCGTTGCCATTAACGGGCCAAGGGTNAACGGGCCCACTGCTGAAAGCAGGAAGAAGAGCAATGATTTTCGCACCAACCAAAGCGAGGCGCTTATGGGTTGGTGTTTGGTATCCTGGTATAGCCAATAGGTGAATAAGGCTATGCCCATTGTATGAAGTGTAGAAAAGGAAATGGAAAAGAGGCCGTACCCCTGCAGGGGGAAAGCGATCATCATACCGAACAGGTTCCACTGCAGAAATACAAACAGTTTTTTATAGCGTGCATTGGTGGCCGGCACATAGTTAGTAACAAATGCCAGGTACAACACATTCATAACCCAGCCCAGAAACATCAGGTGGGAGTGTGCATGAAGCCAGTACGGAAAAATAAGCCATGAGATTGGGTGGATGAAATGATACCGCAGGAGTAACCCAATGCACGAAGCAATAACTAAAAAGTACAACGGAACCTTATCAAAGCGACTCATCCTTTCTTACCAAACACTAAGGGTGCTAACGTAGTAAAGAAATGAAGGATTGACAAAAACTTTAGCGCGCATGCGGGATCTTTGCTACGGTGCATCCGGTTTGCCGGGTAACTGAAAAGGGGTGTGTTCCCTGGTTACACTTACTTTTCTCCATCGTAACTCCTTATATTTGCGGCCTGTTTTTTTAAACAATTAAGTATGGGTTTAAAGTGTGGTATTGTAGGGCTGCCCAACGTAGGTAAGTCCACCTTGTTTAATGCAATTTCTAACAACAAAGCCGAAGCGGCCAATTTTCCATTTTGTACAATCGAGCCCAACGTAGGGGTTATTTCTGTTCCAGACCAGCGTTTGAAAATACTGGAGGGGTTGGTTAATCCGCAANAGGTAATCCCTACTTCGTTCGAGTTTGTGGACATTGCCGGTTTGGTAAAGGGCGCCAGCAAAGGCGAGGGGCTGGGCAACCAGTTTCTGGCTAACATTCGCGAGGTAGATGCCATTGCCCATGTAGTGCGCTGTTTTGAGAACGACAATATTATTCACGTAGCCGGTAAAGTTGACCCGGTGGGTGATAAAGGAGTTATTGATGTGGAATTGCAATTGAAAGACCTCGAGTCTGTTGAAAAGAAGATTTCAAAAGTAGAGCGTACTGCCAAAAGTGGTGATGCTAAAGCAAAGAAAGAATTGGCTACGCTAATGGCTTATAAAGAAACCTTGCTGGCGGGTAAGAATGCCCGTAGCCTGCAGGTTGATGCCGAAGACAAANAAGCCATTGAAGACCTGCAGTTGTTAACTGATAAGCCGGTAATTTATGTAGCCAATGTGGATGAGGCTGCTGTAACTACTGGCAACAAACACGTAGAAGCTTTAAAAGCTCTGGTTAAAGAAGAGGGGGCTGAGGTGGTAGTGGTTTGCGCGGCCATTGAAGCGCAGATAGCCGAGTTGGAAAGTGAAGAAGACCGGGCTGTGTTTTTAAAGGAGTACGGATTAACAGAATCGNGGCTTAACCGCCTGATCCGGGCCGCTTATAACCTGCTTAATCTGATTACTTACTTTACGGCTGGCGAGAAAGAAGTAAGGGCATGGACTATACATAAAGGCTGGAAGGCTCCGCAGGCAGCCGGAGTAATTCACACAGACTTTGAGAAAGGGTTTATTCGGGCAGAGGTTATTAAGATACCTGATTATCAGAAATATAAGAGTGAAATCGGATGCCGTGAAGCAGGTAAATTAGCTGTGGAGGGTAAGGAATATGTGGTTGAAGATGGAGATGTTATGCACTTCCGCTTTAATGTGTAATATTTTCTTTCATTTTACTTAAACTTTTCTTTTCGGTATTTGGGTTTATTAATCTGATTTGTAGTACCTTAGCTATCCGCAATTTTTTGTAGGCGCGGTTTTGTTTAACCTATTTTTAGCCCAAAAGCAGGAGCAGTGAGAGTTCGCATCGTTTTTCTCTTAAGAACAGGGGTGGATATGTCCCCTTTCATCACCAGTTTTTATTGGCACAAACCATAAAAGGTTTGATTATGCTGGGTAAGAATGAAAAGTATTTTTCATACACCCAATACAACTTTTCAGGTTTGAAAGGGCAGATTAAAATCTCCCGTAAAGGACTTCATTTCTATTCTTCGAAAGTTACCCTCGTCTTTTCATCGGGCGATCAGGAATTTCTGGATTACTTTACCGGTGTGTTGTTTACTCAAAAGGAACTGCTGGTAGGCGCCTTGCAACTCATTCCGGAGTCAGTTGAAAACGAAGAGCCGGTTTCCATTACCGATTCGGTTAAGTTCTTGTGTATTTCGCCCATTGTGTTGGTACCCGCTTCGTTTAACGATGAAAGTGGCAAGCGCTTTATCAGCCCGGAGTTGGACGAATTTTCAGACTTATTATACGATAGTACCATTGCCCGCATGGAGGCCAGTGGCAAATACAAACCCGAGCAACTGGCAGATTTTTACAAGTTCCAGTTGGTGGCCGATAAGGAGTACATCAACCGCATTCAGGCTTCGCATAAAAAGTTTGCCCGCATCTACCCGCTCTACGACCTGGATATTAAATATGAGGTGCGGGGTTACACCTTTCCCTTTACTTTATATGCACCTCAGCCGGTGCAGCAGTTTGTTTACGAAAATGGCCTTGGCCACTTTTCTCATAAAGGCTTTGGAATGCTGGATATCGCGCATTCCGACTCCATTCGCAATGAGGCCGACCTGGAGGTAAACTACGCTTAGCGACTATTTACCGGCAGTTGGTAGTATCCTACCAACAAGTCGGCCTGGGGCCTGAAGGGCCGGTAATAGACAAAGACTTCATACAGGTTTTCTGTTTCAAAGTGGCTGCCTTCAACCTGAAAGCTATTCTGATCGGCTCCCTCTACCCAATATTGATAATCGTACCAGCCTTGTTTTAGAAATAATGTTTTTTCGTAGGTGTTTGCAGCGCGGTTGTAATCCATGCGGGTAGCCGGTGAATGATCCCAATCGGTAAGCGCACCCATCAGGTGCACGGGGCCTGCCAGTGGGCTTGCGGCAAGAGTAAAAGTTACAAACACATAATCGGCCGATAGGGCTGGGTCGCGGTTATCCCGATTATCGATTACATAATTTCCATTCATATCGCGATACTGGGCATAAGCCTGGCCTTCGCGGGATTTGTCGGTAAGCACCGAAAGGTGAAAGGGTCTTTTGCTTCTGTCTAAGCGGCCCGTGTTTTGACCTGGGAAATTAAGCGATCGGAAATCTACAAACCGGAATTCGTTGCCGGCCATAAACTGGTTACTCTGGTCGAANAACCGATACTCCAGTTCGCGCCTGTCTTCACGAACAAAGCTGGGTTTAATATGGCCGCGGGCATTATCCCACCGTTGATTTTGCCGCACCCAAATCTTTACCGATTCGATCGGGTTTACCACATCCACNCGGGAATAGTTGAGTTTAAAATTCAGTTGCTGATTGCTTACACGCAGGGTGCCAAGGCCCTGGTTTTGCGCGTCAACCGATAGGGCAACATCATTCGTGTATATCATAAACCGTTTGCTCAGCAACAAATCATTCTTATCGTTTTCGCGATAAGCTACCAATAAATAGTTGCCCGGAAGTTTTACGGGCGGTACTTCAAAAAANTAATGTACATATGGCACCGAAGTATTGGTGGATAAGTCGTACTCGGTAATGGCATATTCATTATACTCGTTCATAAATTCGAGGTCTTGCAGGCTGGATTTGGTCCAATCGTAGTTACAATGCACAATGCGTACATAATAGTTGCTGCGCTGACCAATCAGGTCATCGAACTCCAGCACCAACGTTTGGTTGTTTATGGGCGCAACGGCCGGTTTCAGCTTGTCCTGATTGCTGTTTAAGACCGGGTATAACTGCACGGTGCGTATTTCTTCTTCATAACTTTTGTCAGTAAACAGCAATTCTTTTTGAGAAAAGAGTGGCCCGGCAAAGCCCAGGAAAAAAAGTATTAATAAACACCTCACGATTTTAGCAGATTTACGTTTGTACAAAGATGCAGTATAATCAAATGGCATTCCAACCTAAACAAAGTAAGGTGGGTCTATGATGACAGAACGGTTCATTTTGAGCGATCAGGAACTGATTAAGGGGTGTGTGAAGNGGGAAAGGGCCTCGCAAGAGGCCCTTTATGCACGCTATTGCCGAAAAATGATGGTAATCTGTCAGCGATATGCCAAATCTACGCTGGAGGCGGAAGATATTTTACAGGAAGGTTTTATTAAGGTGTTTGCTGCCATTAAAACCTTCAGGGGCGAAGCGCAGTTAACCACCTGGATAACGCGCATCATGATTAATACTGCGCTCAACCATCAACGCCAGAAACTTTACTTACTGCCCATGGTAGATGTAGCTAATACAAATCTTCATCAAACAGAAGATGTTAGCCTGGCTGACTTCAACCTGTCGGAATTGATAGCGATGATACAATCCCTTCCGGATGGGGCTCGTGTGGTGTTTAACCTGTTTGCCATTGAAGGCTATAATCATAAAGAAATTGCATCGATGTTGGATATCAGTGAGGGTACATCCAAATCGCAATACAGCCGGGCAAAGGCTTTATTAAAATTGAAATTAGAGAACGTGAGTGTATATGGAAGATTCGGAGAGGCAAAAATTTGAGGAGCACTGGAAGTCGGCATTTGAGGGTGCCGAACAGCCTCCGTCCGATCGGGTTTGGTGGTCGATCGAAAACACATTGACCCAGGCTGAGGGAGGAACCATGAAGCGGAAATTAATTTTTACAAACGCCTGGCAGCTGCTTCGGTGGTGTTGGCGCTTGTGCTGGCGGGGTCCACAACTTATTTTTGAACGAAAGCCACCCGGAACGGGCAGTAACCAAAACAGAAAAACAGAAGTTCAACCGGAAAGTATAACCTTAACAAATAACCAGGGCGTTGAAGCTGGTAATACGGTGAATGCTCCAAATACAGCAAGTGGAAACAAGCATGATAACGAACCCGATAACAAACTCAATAGCAAACCGGATTTGCGTGTTAATGAGATTCAGGGTCAGTCAGCCGCGTATTTAAGCAACAAGCAGGTTTCAGAAAACACCTTGTTGCCGGCTGATGGCGCGGTACATCCTCTGCAACGTTTCGGCATTGCAGCTTCCGATCCGTTGGCTCAACATTATAATACGAACCTGCGCACAAAGGGCACCCTTCGGGAGGTTACCATTGTAAGAATATTGCCCGCCCGGCCTGCATCCATGATGGCGGATACGCGCAATCGGAAGGATGTGAAAGAAAATTTATGGGCGGCTGTAAATGCATCGGCAGGAAGTTATACACCCTACACACAAAGCGATCGGTCGCAAAGTTTTTTAATGAGTAGCCAACCCGGCTCGTTCAGTAACCTGGTGCCGGTTTCCAGCAGCGCCAACCCAAGAGGTAACGCATACTCAGTAGGGGTAAACATGGGCACACGGCTAGCAAGGCGGTGGGTGTTGCAGGGCGGAATATCATACCTGAACCAAAGCCAGGGCTACATTTCTAACTTTGCCGCAGTAGGTGTTAATAATTCGTCTATGGCTATGGTGTCGGACTATACTGCTGCCAGGGAATCGTTAACCCTTTCGCCAACTTCTACTTATTCTATCAATAGTGTGAGTGAATTGGTTTCGGTGCCGGTGCAAGCAGGTTATTTACTGATCAATCGCAAATTTGGATTACAACTGAATTCAGGAATTGCCACCGATATGTTTATTCGCAACACGCTAACCGATAAGAGTGGTCAACTCAATTCATTTTCAGAATCAGCGGGTTCAGATTCTCCCTATAATTCGTTCAGTTGGTCGGCCTTAGGAGGAACGGAACTAAGTTATAAGATTGGAAGGCAATACCGGGTTTCGGTTGCACCGGGTTTTCGTTATGCGTTAACACCCCTGCTAAAAGCTGGCTCAGAAAATACAAACCCCTTCATGTGGGATTTGGGTTTCAGGTTCAGATACATTATGAGATAACCAGAGAAACGCTGTTCTTTAGCCCAGGCTTTCCATTTGGTTCACGATCTCTTCCCACTTTCGTGTAGCTTCTTTTNAGTGCAGTTTCTACTTTTGTGAATTGCCCCTGGTGTATTTCCAGTTGTGTGGGGTTACTGTAAATTTCAGGTTTGGCTAACTCAGCCTCAACCTGTTGCTTTTCCGCTTCCAGTTTAAGAATAGAATCTTCAACTTTACTTAACTCCTGTTGCAGACCTTTTGTCTTAGTAGCGTTGTTACTATCAACAGGTGCTGGCTTAACTGCCGTTTTCTTTNNCTTCACCGGTTTTTCAATCACGTCAGCAGTAGTGTTTTGTTTCCGCCAGTACTCATACTCTTCATAGGTGCCGGGGTATTCTTTTATCTCGTAGTTTTCGATATACCAGATTTTATTGGCAACCTGGTTTACAAAATGCCGGTTGTGCGATACCACCACAAAGCTGCCCTGGTATTGTTGCAAGGCTTGTATCAGAATATTTTCCGAAATAAAATCGAGGTGATTGGTCGGTTCGTCCAATAAGAGAAAATTAGCTTCCGATAGTAAGGTCTTAGCCAATGCCACCCGCGATTTCTCGCCACCACTCAGCACTTTTATTTTCTTGAATACATCCTCATCGGTAAACAAAAAGCAACCCAATACATTGCGCAACTCCTGTTCGGACTTATTGCTGCCTGCTTGTTTCAGTTCGTCCAGAATTTCGTTGTTTACATGCAACGATTCTAATTGATGTTGTGCATAAAATCCATAGATCACATTGTAGCCAATCGTACGCTCGCCTTCTACCGGCTCGGTATTGGCAATAATACGAAGCAGGGTGGATTTACCTTTCCCGTTGGCTCCAATCAGGGCAATTTTATCACCGCGTTCAATAGAGGCGTTGGCATGTTTCAGAATTTGATTTGACCCATAGGCTTTCGAAATATCTTTCAATGTAACTACATGCCTTCCGGAAGGTTGACTAAAAGTGAATTTAAAATTAACGGTAGCCGCATCGCTTACAACTTCATCAATCATATCCATTCGCTCCAATGCTTTTATGCGCGATTGTACCTGCCTTGCTTTGGTAGCCTTGGATCGAAAGCGCTCAATAAATCGTTCTGTTTGCCGGATTTTAGCCTGTTGATTTTCGTACGCGTTGTTCTGGATCTCTTCGCGAAGTTCTTTTTCTTCTAAATAAAAAGAATAATTGCCTTCGTAAGTTACCAATTGCTGGTTGGTTACTTCAACGGTTTTGGTTATTACATTATCCAGAAACGTGCGGTCGTGCGAAACAATTACTACCGCACCTTCATAGCTGCGCAAATAATTTTCAACCCACTCAATAGAGGGTAAGTCTAAGTGGTTGGTTGGTTCATCCAGCATGAGGCACGAAGGTTTTTCAAGCAGCAGTTTGGCCAGCATTACGCGCATGCGCCAGCCTCCGGAAAATTCGCGCAGTGGCCGATGCAAATCTTTGGTGGTAAACCCGATTCCTTCCAACACTTCTTCGGCTTTGGCCTGCATGGTGTAGCCATCTAAATGTTCAAACTTCTCCTGTAGCTTGGTGAGTTTGTCCACCAGGTCATCCGAGTATTCCGTTTCCAGTTTGTGCAATATCTTTTCAATCTGGCGCTGGGTATCTACCGCTTCCTTAAAGGCCTCCATGGCCACGGTAAGTATGGCATCTTCCGATTGGTAGGAGAGTAAATCCTGGTTCAGAAACCCAAGGGTGCAATCTTTAGCTTTGCTGATGGAACCACTGTTAACGGATAAATCGCCATTAATAATCTTGAGTAAGGTTGATTTACCACGCCCATTCAGGCCAATAAGCCCTATTTTGTCGTTAGGCCGAATAAACATGGAGGCATTTTCGTACAGGGGCCTGCCGCCTATGTAATAAGAAATGTTCGAGATCGAGATCATGTGGTAAAAAACTGCCGCAAAGGTAGGGGATAAGCGGGCCTTATGCCAACCTTCCTCCAAAGGTTCTCTTAATATAATTTGTACAGAATTTTAAAACGAGAATGGTTTATTTGCAGCTTAAAATCCTACAGCCCCATGCGTATTGTTTTATATGCCCTGTTTTGTGCTGGTTTATTAAGCGCCTGCCAAACTCAAAAGCAGGAAACTTTGCCTAACGATAGCATCGTTAGTAAACTAAAACTACCACCCGGTTTTTCCATTTCCGTATTTGCTGAAGTAGAAAATGCACGCTCGCTTGCTGTATCGCCTGCAGGTATTGTGTATGTAGGCAACCGAACGGAAGATAAGGTGTATGCTGTACAGGATACCGATGGTGATTTTGTGGCCGATAAAAAATGGATTTTAGCTTCGGGATTAAATATGCCTAACGGGGTGGCTTTCCGCGATGGAGATTTATTTGTGGCTGAAGTAAATCGGATATTAAAATATGAAGACATAGAGTCGAATTTGGATAACNCGGGTGAGCCGGTGGTCGTGTATGATAAATTGCCAACCGAAACCCACCATGGATGGAAATACATTGCTTTTGGGCCTGATGGAAAATTATACGTGCCGGTGGGGGCACCCTGCAATATCTGCGAACCAAAAGGCGAAATATATGCAGCCATTCATCGCATGAATGCCGATGGAACCCATCTCGAATTATTTGCAAGCGGTGTGCGCAATACCGTTGGGTTTACGTGGCATCCGCAAACCAATGTGTTGTGGTTTACCGATAATGGCCGCGATAATCTGGGCGATGATATTCCGCCTTGCGAATTAAATACGGCACCTACTGCCGGGCTGCATTTCGGATATCCGTATTGTCATGGTGGCACGTTGCAAGATCCGGAGTTTGGTGATAAGCATGCCTGCGATGAGTTTGTAAAACCAGCATTCAATTTTGAGGCGCACGTGGCACCTTTGGGATTAAAGTTTTATACCGGCACCATGTTTCCTTCCGAATACCAGAACCAATTAATTGTAGCAGAGCATGGTTCGTGGAATCGCTCAAAGAAGAGTGGTTATAAACTGAACCGCGTGAAGTTCGATGCCAATGGGGTTGCTACAGCCGAAACTTTTGTTAGCGGTTGGTTGAATGAAGAAAGCCAGGAAGTATCTGGCCGGCCGGTAGATGTCTTGCAATTACCCGATGGGTCGTTGTTGGTGTCTGATGATCATGCCGGCAGGATTTACCGGATTACGTATTCGAAATAATCAAACTGAAACCGCGCGCTATATCCCGGTAATGGGGGTGTAACGCAAATCAAAAATCATCGGCTATCTCTTCAATCTGCTTACCCTTATCAACATACATCATGCGGATAACAGGAACCGAACGGTAGGTAAGTTTTACTTCCTTGCGGTGACCTTTATACACCAGGCTTAACGTTTGCGCTTTCCAATAATACGATTCGGTACGCAGGCTGTACGTAGCTTTACCATATGATTTTTCCAGGCCGCGCATCACCTTGGGGTCGTGGCCGGTTGTAACTTCTATTTCGTAAATAAAGCCTTTGTACACTTTTAATGAGATCTGTTTTACAGGTACATCACCAATCATCATGTAATCAGGATGTCTGGTTTCAAATTGTTTAGCCGGAAATTCCTTGCGTTCAATCAGGTCTTTCTTAAACTCCGCTCCGCGTACGCTGTCGATTAACATGCCGAGTTTAATTTCCTTATACCCATTACGCCTTTCTAATTCATTTACATCTTGCCCATAAACTGAAGCTGAAAGGAACAGTGCAAGAAAAATCAATCTCATGGCTTGGGTTCGTTGAATTGAATAGGAACTACCACCTTCACGTTATCCCACATAAAGAGCAGGTCGGCAACTTTATTTTTCTGATCAGCCTGAATGGTAAAGGCTTCATACACCACATCGGTTAAGGTTTGCACCGGCACTTCAAAACGGGTAACATCCTGCTTTGAGTTGTAATTATATGCCCCNCACAAGCCTTTGTCCTGGTTGATGATGATAGTCCACTTCTCTTTNTCGGGAATAGTAAAGATGGAATAGGTACCGGCACCTAAGGAAAATCCGTTAATAATTACATCGCGGGTAATGGTTAGCTCGGTGGCTTCATTAGCACCCGTGCGCCACACTTTACCATACGGAACCAGGTTACCAAAAACTTCCCGTCCTTTTTTATGGGGCTGACTGTATGTGATTTTGAGATATGTATCTTTGTATTGCGCTGTAACAATACTAAGCGGGCTGGGGCGGGGTTTTACTGCATCCTGAGCAAGTGTAATGATTGGAAATAAGAAGAGAATAAAAAATACCCGNGAGTTCTTAATCATGCCTGTAAATTTCATCGCGAATATACTATTTTGAACTTTTATTTTGCCTATGTCCCGACCTGCGTTTGACGATATCTACATGGAACTGGCTGTTAATCTTGCCAAACGTTCGCATTGTATTAAGCGCCACGTGGGTGCTGTGCTTACCAAAGATACCCGCATCATTTCCATTGGCTACAACGGCCCGCCATCCGGCACACATAATTGCGATGAGGAATGGCCCGAGGTAGGGTGCCCGCGCGATTCCAAAGGCGGTTGTTCCTTAGCAATCCATGCCGAACAGAATGCCATTCTTTATGCGGTGAAGAACAAAACCTCGGTGGAGGGAGCCACCTTGTATGTTACGCTTTCACCTTGCCTGGCGTGTTCACGCATTATCTTCAGTATGGGTATCAGCCGGGTGATTTATCTCAATTCGTATGCCGAATTTAAAGGCCTGGCTTCCGATGAAGGTGTGGACTTCCTGAACAAATTTGGAGTCGCGTGTGTGCGTTACAGCGGTAAGCTGGATAATGTAACACACATGATATAAAAAATAACGCTTTTATTTACCTGACTGTAAATCTTTGATCCGGAATTGTTAAAAGGTTGTCTCAATAGTCATTCTGTTATCACGGATCTATTCCGCGATTTCAGCTCTGTGATACCCGTTGAGACTCCGGCACAAGGCCGGAATCCCGCACGCGCTTATTTCGACTTTTGAAACAACCTCTTTAAATGCAGTAAGTTTGTAACTTAAAGGCTCCAACCTGCGCGGTACTCGCGCTTTACAAACTGGTTGGCCTCATCAAAGTTGGTAATCTTCATGTTCTTGGCATCCCACAGTAATTTCTTGCGGCCGGTATATCCTTTATCGGTGCGCAGGTTATAACTGCGGATGGCCAGGTTACCNATCAACACGGCTTCAGTAAACGGACCGGCAAATTCAAAAGGTGAGCTCAATTGCATTTTGCCATAACCGGCAATGCAGGCATCTACCCATTGTGTGTAATGTCCATCTTCCTGGCCTTGTACCCGGGGCAGCGTAGGCGTGGGAAACTTCGTGTCTTTCATGCGGGCTGTTGGCAATAATACCGGCATGCGCTCGTAGTTGGCCATCAGTTTACCTTTGGTGCCCTCAAAGATGTATCCATTACCTCCGCCATCGCCTAATTTTTCATCGGGCAATAATTCGTCAGGGCGTTTCGGCAACAAGCCACCATCCATCCAGGTGAAGTTGATGTTACCTTTTCCATCGGTGCGCGGAAACTTCAAATGAATAATTGAAGAGGAGGGGCAGCTATCGGGATAATCAGCAACTTTAAAGAAATCGGCCCAGGCTGTCGTAGCGCTGCATTCTACTTCCGAAGGATAATCAATAGGTAATATGCGGAATGCGGCATCCATAATGTGGCAACCCATATCGCCCAATGCACCTGTACCAAAATTCCACCAGCCACGCCAGTTAAACGGATGGTATGCAGGGTTGTACTCTACCTCTTTTACAGGACCTAACCACAAATCCCAATCTAACTCCTTAGGTACTTGGTGTTTGCCGGTGGGTGTGGCAATTCCTTGCGGCCACACGGGGCGGTTCGTCCAGCAGTGCACAGTATGAACATCGCCAATCAAACCGGCATCTACCCATTCTTTGGCTACGCGCACATAATCTGCGGAAGCATATTGATTGCCCATTTGTGTAACAACCTTGTATTTCTTTGCTGCTTCTGTTAAAGCACGGGCTTCAAAGATGTTATGTGTAAGCGGCTTTTGCACATATACGTGTTTGCCGCGTTGCATGGCGGCCATGGTAGCCACTGCGTGGGTATGGTCGGCTGTGGAAACAGAAACCGCATCGATGTTTTTNGCTTCTTTATCCAACATCACGCGAAAGTCTTTGTAATACTTTGCGTTTGGAAAATTCTTTCTTGATTCTACGGTCTGGCGTTCGTCCACATCGCAGAGAAAAGAAATTTTTGCTTTGGGATTACCTTTTGTTTTTCCATCAATACTTCCGGCAAAACCGGTAAGATCGCTGGTACCTTTGCCACCCACACCAATACCGGCAATGTAAAGCGTATCGCTTGGCGCGATGTAGCCGGGGCCACCCAATACAAAGCGGGGAACAATGGAAACTGCTGCAGCACCTAAGGCTGCCTTTTTAACAAAATTTCTGCGAGAGATCATACGTTAGAGAAGTGGTTTATATGTGTAGTAAAAAAATCAAAGACTGTAGCCAGCACGGTAGGTGCGTTTTACAAACTGGTTGGCCTCATCGAAGTTGGTGATCTTCATATTCGGACCATCCCACAATAATTTGATGTAGCGGCCGGGNTAATCAAATTGATCGGGGCGACCGTTTGGCCGTGGTTTGCGGATGTCGAAGCTTCTCAGGGCCAGGTTACCCATCAGAATACTTTCTGTTAATGGGCCGGCAATTTCAAAATCAGAACTCAATTCCATTTTACCATATCCGGCCAGGCAGGCATCTACCCATTGCACGTAGTGGNNCGGTTCTGAGCCTCCGGTAACGCGCGCATATTTTTGTGGCACATTTACTTCTTTGGTTCGTGAGGTGGGCAACAATTGTGGATTAATACCATACGTGCCACACATCATTTTACCTTTTGTGCCAATCAGCAGCACTCCGTTACCCCCATCGCCAAACACTTCATTGGGTCCTAATTCATCGGGGCGTTCGGGTTGAATGCCGCCATCCATCCAATGAAATTTGATATCGGGCTTGCCATTTGATCCGGCAAATTTTAAGGTGATATGCGAAGAAGGCGGACAGCTTTCCGGAAAGTAGCCGCGCTTAAATTCATCGACATACACACTGCCTACACTGCATTCTACTTCCGTAGGATAGCCCAGGCCTAAGGTTCGGAAGGCAGGTTCAATAATGTGACAGGCCATGTCGCCCAGGGCCCCGGTTCCATAATCCCACCAGCCACGCCAGTTGAAAGGAACGAGCTTATCTACATAATCTTTGTATGGGGCCGTGCCTAACCACAAATCCCAATCGAGTTCTTTCGGAACTTCTGCTTTATTGGCTGACCACGGTATTCCCTGGGGCCACACGGGCCGGTTGGTCCAGCAATACACGGTGTGTACATCGCCAATTAATCCGGCATCAAACCATTCGCGCATTTGTCTTACACCATCGCCCGATGCACCCTGGTTGCCCATCTGGGTTACTACTTTATATTTNTTGGCAGCTTCGGTAAGCATGCGCGCTTCGTAGATGTCGTGTGTCAAAGGTTTTTGCACATACACATGTTTACCTAATTTCATAGCCGCCATGGCCTGCACCGCGTGCATGTGGTCGGGTGTAGAAACCGTTACGGCATCAATGTTTTTATGTTCCGCTTCCAGCATCTTCCGGTAATCCTTGAAATATTTTGCCTGTGGAAATCGCTTTACAGAGGCTGCAGCTCTNTTGTCATCAACATCGCACAAAATAGAAACGGTTGCTTTCGGATTTTTAGTTATGCTGGTAAGGTCGCTCTCACCTTTGCCGCCAACCCCGATGCCGGCAATGTACAATTTATCACTGGGGGCAATGTAGCCTTTGCCCAACACATGACGGGGAACAATGGTTACCGCGGCTGCGGCCATACCTGCGGTTTTAATAAAAGATCTACGGGTAGTCATAATGCGTTTTGCTTACGATTGGGTTTGTTAAATGTTAACTCTCAAATTTTACACTTTCGGCAAGTGTGCGTTCATCATACTTCATGCCATATTGGTCAAGTACATCTTGTGGTACACCATCCCATTGGTTTGGCTGGTTGCCCATGTAACCTAAATCTTTAATGCCAATTTCGGAAGTGAAGAAGCCACAGGCGGTGAGGTCGCGCATCCGGTTAAAGAATGCAACACCCTGTGCCAGTTCGGGCCTGGCTTTTTCAGGATAGGCAATCTCATCAATTATTTCGATTTGCTGTGCTGCAGTACACGAGGCAAAGTCGGCATTAAAACGTTTCATGCATTGCAGGTCTAACCACTTTAATCCGCCCCGCATGGGAATTTGATGCTGGGGCATGTCTTTCACAATAAATTCTATGAACTCAGGTACGTTGGCATCGGATGCGGATCCAGATGTTTCGTCTTTCGGAATGATAATATCCGCCAACAGGCGGATGGTTTTCATCTCATGTTCATCAAAGAAGGTTTCGCTTAGCAGTTGCTGTTCACGCTTTAACTCATCGGGTGTGCGATCTAATGTAAACGTGGGTAACTCCGGTGTTTTCTCTTTGGGTGTTTCGCACGATTGGTTGAGCAGGGCCGTGGCACCAAGAGATCCAACCGCTAATGTTTTAAGATATTTTCTTCTGTCCATAACCGTACCTCAGGCCCTCTGCAAAAGGAGAGGGGGTAAGAGGAATTTGTTTAAAGGTTCTGTTTCTTTAATTCATCGATAATGTATTCGCTGGCACGCATCGACAAGGCTAATATTGTCCACGTAGGATTTTTATCAGCTTGCGATACGAACGGGCCACCATCTACCACAAATAAATTTTTNACATCGTGAGCCTGGTTGAATTTATTAACTACCGATTTTCTGTTGTCGTTGCCCATGCGGGTGGTTCCCACTTCATGAATAATTCTGCCGGGNGCAGCCAATCCATAGTTTTCTTCGGCAGTGCTTTTACCCCATGTAACCACACCACCCATGGTTTCAATAATCTCTGCAAATGTTTCCTTCATGTGCCTGGCCTGCTTTATTTCAAAGTCACTCCAGTTGTAATGAAAGCGCAGCACCGGAATTCCAAACTTATCCACCACATTCGGATCGATTTCGCAATAGTTATCTTCGCGGGCAACGGCTTCGCCTCGTCCTGACATACCAAACGTAGCGCCATAAAAATACCGATAGTCGTCTTTGAGTGCAGCGCCATACCCACCACCTCGCTTCTGGCCATCGCGACCGGCAAACCGGCTGTTGGTTTCGTGCATACCAAAACCAAATCCATANCCGGGCATTCCCATACCGCCATAGTATTCGATGTGATAGCCACGTGGAAAATCCAACTTCTTATTATCTAACCACCAGGGCGAATACACGTGCATACCACCCACACCATCTTCGTTATACCGCTTGCGTCCAACCAGATGGGGAAGAATACCGCCCATGTCGGCCCCGGTAGAGTCGTGCAAATACTTTCCAACCACACCGCTTGTATTGGCAAGTCCGTTGGGGAAAAGACTGGATTTGGAATTGAGTAGTAACCGTGCCGATTCGCATGCGCTGGCAGCGAGTATCACCACTTTTGCATTTACCGTATATTCCTGCTTGTCGTCTTTATTTACAAAGGAAATTCCGGTGGCTTTGCCTGCTGAATCTGTAATTACTTCGCGCGCCATGGCGTTTGGAATTACATCTACATTTCCTGTTTTCAGAGCGGGGTTTACCAATACCGAAGAAGAAGAGAAATCGCCATACACCGTACAGCCCCGGTTACATTGCGAGCAATAGAAGCAGGCACCGCGCTCGTTGTTGATCGGTTTTGTAAGGATAGATAATCGCGATGGGATTACCGGAATGTTAAGTTTAGTACCGGCTTCTTTAATGTATAACTCGTGCAAACGTGGTTTGGGTGGTGGGAGGAAAATACTGTCCGGATCGTTGGGTAGATTTTCCTTTGAACCGAAAACACCAATCAGTTTGTCCACTTTATCATAGTATGGCGCTACGTCATCATATCCAATGGGCCAGTCATCTCCCAACCCATCAATGCTTCTGCGTTTAAAATCTTTTGGACCGAAGCGCAAAGAAATCCGGCCCCAGTGATTGGTTCTTCCACCGAGCATACGCGATCGAAACCAATCGAACTTAGTACCATTTTTATGGGTATAGGGTTCGCCTTCCAGCTCCCATCCGCCATAGGCCGCGTCAAAATCACCAAAGTGACGATACGGTGAACTGGCACCTCTGCGGGGCGATTCCCAAGGCCATTTAAGTTGCGTTACATTTTTAGCAGGATCGTACAACGGGCCCGCTTCCAGTAATACTACTTTAATACCGGCATGGGCTAATACATAGGCAGCCATTCCACCACCGGCACCCGAACCCACAATGCATACATCGTAATCTTTCGGAGTTTTNTTGATTTGAAAATCGGGCATACTTTCCTGAATAAGGAAAGTAAGATGGGCCAAAGGTTTTAGAAATCAAAGTCAGATTTTATAACCGGAGTGTTAGGTAATTGAACTATCCTTTTGCGTGTGTGAATTGCGTTTAGGAACCGGATCGAATCCGCTGGTACCCCACGGGTGGCATCGCCCAATGCGTTTGGCGCCTAAAACTATTCCTTTTAGTACACCCCATTCCTGAATGGCTTCGATGGTGTATTGCGAACAGGAGGGTGAGTGCCGGCAATGGGCACCCAGCAGGGGCGAGATCGTTGCCTGATAGATGCGGATTGGTAAAATAAAAATCTTTTTCAGCATGAATAATAATTCAACCTAACCACCTGCTGGTGGAAATGGTTCATACTTTAATTATTCGAATGAATAAGTCATCTCCCCATCTTTACCATCTTTCACTTGTATGCCCAGCTTCTTCAGGTCATCGCGGATTTTATCTGACAAGGCAAAGTTTTTATCGGTGCGGGCCTTCTTCCGCAAATCAATAAGTAATTCAATGGTGCCTTTCAGCGTTTCATCATTCTGCTCTGTTTCTTCCTGCAGCCCCAGCACGTCTTCTGTAAACCCGACAAAGGTGCGCTTAAAAACCTCGAATGTTTTCCCGTCAATTTCAGCCAGCTTGAGGTTACCCGATTTTAAATCATTGATCCGGGATGACATTTCAAACAACACGGCCAGCGTTTTGGCGGTGTTAAAATCATCGCTCATGTTTTGGTAGCATTCCTGGCTTAGCCGGGCNAAATTCGGACGTAATTCCGCCCGATAATTCTCCGGATGCAGGCTCCATTTTTTAATTAACCCAAGTGCATTAATTAGCTTTTTGTACCCTTTTTCGGCAGCCTGCAATGCTTCGTTCGAAAAATCGAGGGTGCTGGAGTAATGGGATTGAAGCATAAAANNCCGAACAGCCATCGGTCCGTATCCTTTATCGAGCAGCTTGTGCATACCTGCAAATAACTCGCGGGGTAANAAGGAATTGCCCAACGACTTACTCATTTTTTGGCCATTTACGGTTAGCATGTTGGAGTGTAACCAATAGTTTACAGGAGCTTTGCCGGTAACCCCGGTGCCTTGCGCAATTTCACATTCGTGATGCGGAAACTTCAGGTCCATTCCGCCACCGTGAATATCAAAAGTTTCACCAAGGTATTTGGTACTCATAACGGTACACTCAAGATGCCATCCTGGAAAACCATCGCCCCAGGGAGATGGCCACCGCATGATGTGATACGGAGACGCTTTCTTCCAAAGTGCAAAGTCAATTTTCTCCTGTTTCTCATCCTGGTTGTCAAGCTCGCGGCCGCTTTCGATTAACTCTTCAATGTTGCGGCCTGATAAAATTCCGTAATGGTGTTCCTGATTGTACTTACGCACATTAAAATAAACCGAACCATTCGATTCGTAGGCCAAACCTTTGTTTAAGAGTTCTTTTGTAATTTCAATCTGCTCTACAATATGACCGGTAGCGCTGGGTTCAATGCTGGGTGGCAGGATGTTGAATTGGCGCATCACCTCATGAAAGCCTTCGGTATAGTGTTTTACAACTTCCATGGGCTCAAGTTGTTCCAGCCGGGCTTTCTTGGCAATTTTGTCTTCGCCTTCATCGGCATCATTTTCAAGGTGACCGACATCGGTTATGTTTCTAACATACCGGACTTTGTAGCCCAAAAANCGAAAGTAACGCGAAACAACATCGAATGTAAGGAAGGTGCGCACGTTGCCTAAGTGCACATCGTTATACACCGTTGGCCCGCATACATACATGCCAACAAAACCGGGNGTAATGGGTTTGAAAACCTCTTTCTTTCCGCTTAGTGAATTGGTGATGGACACCGGGTAGTACTCAAACTGCTTCATAGATAAAAATACAACCGCGAAAATACGACAAAAGTTAAACGATAACGCTTGAATCTTGTCTGGAATGGAATAAATAGGATGGTAAGTTTTCGGAAGTGATTACATCTAAAGGAAAAAGATATTGGGGTTGGAATTTTCTGTTGAAGAGGAGATGGTTTGCTAAAATCTGCATTCCGAGTTTAGCTTGTTTGGTTGGGTTTTGATTGATAATAAAATCAATTGTTCCGTTGCGAAGGCACTCTACGTTAGCCGGAATCAGGTCGTAGCTGATAATCTTAATGGTGGGTTTGAACCGCTTCACGATTTCGGCAACCTTAAATCCTTTGGATGTGCTAACGAATATGCTGGAGGGATTGTGTTGCCGGATGATAGTTTCCAGATCAATTTTTAGTTGTTGACCATCCGAACTTCTTAGAGCAAAAGAGAAGACCTGGTGCTTGTTAACGTCCCTGGCAATAAATTCACGGAAGCCGGTTTCTTTCTCCTGAAGGTGTATGGCATTTTGAAGGTCTTCATCTATATGAAGGATAACAAGGTTTTGGTTTTTGGTNAATCCGAAAGATGCTAATTGACCTCCCAGCCGGCCGCTTTGCACTAAATCCTGGCCGATAAACGCTAGGGTATCTGTGGAAGGGATTTTTGTGTTGATAAGGACATAAGGTGTTTTATTCGAAGCCAACTCATTAAAAAANGAAATGGAAGGAGAATAAAACAACGGAGCAATCAACACCCCATTGGGTTGGGTGCGAATATTTTTGCGCACCGCTTCTACAAAAGAATTCTTGTTATTTAATTCATAAAAGAAATTTTCAGTTTTAATGCTGAGCCCAAATTGTTGTAACTGCTCAATGGCCTCAAGAACGCCATCGAAAGATTGTTTCCAGAACGGGTCAGCTTGGGGNTTGGGCAGGAGCGTAGTGATCAGGTATTGTTTACTTTTACCTAACGTGCGGGCAATGAGGTTGGGGTTGTAGTTGATTGAGTTGAGAACGTGTTTAACCTTTTCAGTAGCTTCAGCCGACACATTTCCACGGTTATGAATTATTCTGTCAACCGTGCCTTCCGATACTCCGGCCATTTTTGCTATGTCTTTTATCCTAATCTTTTGCACATTCTTTTGGCTTAGTGAATAAATATACGGATTCAAAAATATCGTCATTCTTGGCTTGTGTGCGGGCACACAAAAATGGTGTGCAAATGGTCGTTAGGACAATATCCCTGGTAAAAAATCGACCAACAGGGCTCTTCGCAAACGAAACCGCAATCGTTTGTTGAAAAATAAATTGCGCTTTTTTAACATAGAAATAACAAAACTTTAATTTTGAATAAGAACAGATGCTCAAAATTTTATTTTGATCACTTGTTTTGAACAAACAAAAACCCTAAAACAACTAATCATGATGAGAAATCTCTACAGAAAACTCTCGCTTACGATGTGTTTTCTGCTAACGATTGCATCGGTAATGGCTCAGGAGCGAACCGTATCGGGCACCGTTACAGACGAAACAGGCAGTACGATGCCTGGTGTAAACATTCTATTGAAGGGTACTTCATCGGGTACCGTTACAGATGGGGATGGAAATTTCAGAATTTCTGTTCCTAACGATCAGGCAGTACTGGTCGTATCTTTTGTGGGATACACTACCTCTGAAGTTACAGTAGGCTCCCGTTCCGTAATAAACATTCAATTGACTTCAGATGTGCAAACCCTAACCGAACTTGTTGTTACGGGTTATTCTGTTGACAAAAGGCGTGAGTTGACTGGCTCGGTTTCTACCGTAAAGGCAAAGGAACTTACTATTGCCCCTACGGGTAACGTAGAGCAGATGTTACAAGGCCGCGTGGCGGGTGTAACGGTTATTACAAACGGTCAACCTGGTACTACAAGCCAGATTCGCGTTCGTGGTTTTGGAGCTTTTGGCGGTAATAGCCCGCTCTATATTGTAGATGGTGTGCCCACAGGAAGTGTTGACTTTATTAACCCTGACGATATTGAGAATGTAACGGTACTTAAAGATGCAGCGGCCGCTTCCATTTATGGAGCAAGAGCAGCCAGCGGGGTTATTATTTATACTACGAAAAAGGGATCAAAAGGTGCTGGTAAGAAGTTGTCTGTTACTTATGACCAAATGGTAGGTGTAACCAATCCCGGAAAGGGACTGGAAATGCTCAATCCAACTGATTTTGCTGAATGGACCTGGAATGCAATAAAAAACACAGAAGATGCAAATGCGCTGGCAGAGGGCAGAGCTACCAATTATGCACTGGCACTTTCCAATTTCAATCACCCTCAATTTGGTGGTGGCCTTACCNCCGTTATTCCAGATTATTTAAGAGTGGGTTCGCAGAATGGTGCAGCTATTATCGGACCGGTAGATTTAGCTGCTCAGAAATTGTTGTATAATATCGATCCAAGGAATGGCCCGATTTACAATGTAATTGCAGCCAATAAAGCAGGTACCGATTGGTATGATGCCATTACCAGGAATGCCCCTGTGTTTAGACAAACCTTAGGGTTTAGTGGCGGTGGTGAAGGATACCGTTTTTATGTGGGCTTAAGCGGCCAGGATCAAAAGGGTATTCTATTGCACCAATCTTTTAAAAGATATGCTCTACGAGCAAACGCAGAGTTTGATGTTCGTAAGAATATCCGGGTGGGTGTAAATACCCAGTTTACTTACAGGCAGGTTTTAGGTTTAACTGGTGATGCAGGTGGTATTGGTAGTGCGGACGATGAGAACGATATCTTGTCTGCATTCAGGATGCCTTCTATTATTCCTGTTTACAATGTTTTTGGTGGTTATGCAGGTACTGCTGCGGGCGGGTTCAATAATCCAAGAAACCCGGTAGCATCCAGAGATGGAGCAATGAATGACCGCAACTTTAACGGCCTTGGTTTTGGTAACGTATATGCAGAGTATGATGTAATTCCAGGGTTAACCTTAAGAACCAGTATTGGAGGTAACTACGGAAACTATGCGTACAAATATTATGGCCGCTGGCAGTATGAAAATTCAGAAAACAATTCGGCCTTTACCTTTGGCCAGGGAAGCGGTTACAACTTTGGATGGACATTCACTAACACAGCCAACTACAAGAAGACTTTTGATGTACATAATGTAGATGTGCTGGTTGGGCAGGAAGCCTTAAATACCGGTGCAGGTTGGGATATGAGTGCTACCGGTCTAAATCCTTTTTCATGGGATCCAAACTTTGTTAACCTAACACAAACCAGTTCAAGAGTGGTTAATAGCTCTCAGTTTTTAGGGGTTAATTTTTACTCGTTGTTTGGTCGTGTGAATTATAGCTTAAAGGATAAATATATATTAAGTGCTGTTGTTCGAAGAGATGGTTCTTCTCGATTTGGAGCCAATAACCGTTTTGGTGTATTCCCCGCTGTTTCTTTAGCATGGCGAATCTCAGATGAGGCTTTTATGGATGCACTGCCATTTGTAAGCGATTTGAAGATACGAGGTGGATATGGTGCTATGGGTAACTCAAATAACGTTGACCCAAATAACCAATTTAGTTTGTATGGCGGATCATTAGGCGCTTCTTCCTATGACATCGGAGGATCAAATTCTAGTGCGGTGCAAGGTTTCTATCGTACCCGCATCGGAAACCCCAATGCCAAGTGGGAAACCAGTGTAACAAAGAATATTGGCTTTGACGGAAACATATTTGATGGACGTTTGGATTTCATTGTTGATTTCTGGGAGAAAGATACCCGTGATCTCTTGTTGGCAGTTCCTATTACCGCTACAGCCGGACCAAATGCTGCGGTACCTTCTGTAAATATTGCGAGAATGCTTAACAGAGGATTAGATATTGCAGTTACCGGAAAGGGTAAAATCACCAACGACTTGTCTTATGAAGCAACTCTTAATGGTAGCTTCCTCAAAAATGAAATTACTGAGCTTCCTCCCGGACAAACTTACTTAATCACAGTTAATCCAGGATATAGAGGTATTACTCCTATCAGGAATCAATTAGGCGGATCTATTTCTGGTTTCTTTGGTTACAAAGTTCAGGGTATCTTCCAGACACAGCAGGAAGTTGATGCAGCTCCGGCACAAAGTGGAAAAGGAATTGGACGTTTCCGCTATGAAGATATAAACGGAGATGGAACAATCAACGAGAATGACAGAACTGCCTTAGGCAGCCCGGTTCCTAAATTTACCGGTGGATTTAACTTTGTGCTACGCTATAAGAACTTTGATTTAGAAGCTTATACCTATGTTTCTTTAGGAAATAAGATATTTAATGTTTCTAAGTGGTTTACTGATTTTTACCCATCCTTCCAGGGTGCAGCCATCAGTGCACGTGTTAAAGATTCCTGGTCACCAACCAATACCGGAGCCACCACTCCAATTTTCGAGAGTGCTTCTAACTTCAGTACGAATACGCAATCCAATTCATTTTATGTAGAAGATGGCAGCTATTTGAGAATGCAGAACCTTTCGCTTGGTTACAATTTCCCATCTGCAACCTTGAGTAAAATCGGTTTAACCAGGGTTCGGGTTTATTTTTCAACAAACAACTTGTTTACTATAACAAAGTATAGTGGTTTAGATCCTTCCGTAGGTGGTGCAGCTGATACCAGTTTCGGTATTGATGTGGGTAATTACCCTATCACCAGAAGTTTCACAGGTGGTTTTAACATAGGATTTTAATTTTTGAATTATGAAAATTAGAATGAATAACAAAGTAACGAAGGCAACTGCTCTCACATTGATTTTGAGTTTTGTTGTCATGTATTCTTGCGATGACAGTTTCCTGGATGTGCCTGTAACAGGTCAATTAGACCAGTCAGTACTTTCCGGTAGGCTTGGAATAGAGAGCGCGTTGATTTCTGCATATGCCCAGGTTAATGGACGTGGTAATAGAATGGCAAGCCCTTCTAATTGGGTATGGGGAAGTATAAGAGGCGGTGACGCAAATAAAGGTACCGACNCGGGCGACTATTCAGATATTAACCCAATTCAGCGTTTTGAAGCTTTGCCAACACAAGGGGTTATTAACGACAGGTACACTGGTTCTTACGAAGGTGTAGCACGATGCAATGCCGTTATGAAACTATTAGCGTCANCTGGCCCCGATGTGTCAGATGCATTGAAGACTTCATACGAAGCACAAACTCGTTTCTTAAGAGCCCATTACTATTTTGAATTGAAGCGCCATTTTAATAATACACCATACGTGGATGAGACAATCGATGTTGGTTCAGGTATCGAGTCAGTAAAGAATGATGTGGATTTATGGCCTAAGATTGAAGCCGATATGGATTTTGCGTATCAGAATTTGCCTGAAACCCAGCCGCAAGTAGGGCGGGTAAACAAGTGGGCTGCTGCTGCTTATCTGGCTAAAATTTACATGTATCAGAACAAGTTTACGCAGGCTAAAGCCCTGTATGATCTGATGATTAACCCGGATGGAACCGGTAAAGTGGTGACATCGAACGGAAAGACATGGGGATTGGTTCCTTATTATCCAAATGTATTTAAAGCATCAAATGACAATCATGAAGAATCGGTTTGGGCTTATCAGGCTGCTGCCAACACAGGCTCGGTTAATAACGCTAATCCTGAGTTTGACCTTAACTGGCCATACAACACCGGCCCGGATGGTCCTGGTAACTGCTGTGGTTTCTTCCAGCCCAGTTTCGAATTAGCAAATTCTTTCAGAACAGGTGCTGATGGACTTCCTTTACTGGATGGTTCCTATAACACAGGTGCTAACCAGCTTCTAACAGACATGGGATTGGAGTCAGATGATCCATTTACACCAGATGCGGGTAACCTTGATCCTCGAATAGATCATTCAATTGGAAGAAGAGGCATTATGTACCTTGATTGGATGAAATTTCCGGGAAAAGCCTGGATCAGAAACCAACCCAATGGAGGTCCTTATGCCCCTAAANAATATGTCTATTACGAATCAGATAAAGGCTCACTTCAAGATAATAGCTCCTGGACACCCGGTTACACGGCTATTAACTATACCATTATCAGGTATGCCGATGTACTCTTAATGGCTGCCGAAGCAGAAATTGAAGTAGGCGACCCTGCCAGAGCTAAAACTTATGTGAATGCGGTTAGAACCCGGGCTATGAATTCAGTGCTAATGGATGGAGGCTCGCCAGCAGCTAATTATGTAATTAGCCTTTATCCTGCAGGTGATACCTGGGCAAAGGATGATGCAACCAGAAACAAGGTTCGCTTTGAGCGCAAACTTGAGTTATCGGGTGAAGGACACCGCTTCTATGATTTACTGCGTTGGGGTGTGGTAGCTAACACGGTTAATGCTTATTTAGCTTACGAAGCACCAAAACTGCCATCCGGTGCATTGGTTGGCGCAACCTTCACTACAAATCAGGATGAATACCTTCCAATTCCACAAGGACAAATTGATCTGGTGGGGTCAAGTATTTTGACTCAGAATCCAGGTTATTAATTTCAAATTTTGTTCGGATTAAAAACAAGGCCAAGTTAACTTGGCCTTGTTTTTTATTAACCATCTATGAAACGGATACATTTTTTTCCTTTTTAGTTGTCGCGTTGTCTTTTTCCGCCTGTAATGGAAAAAGAATGTTACGTTGTTCCGGCTGCTGGATGAGGATATGACCGGTATTGATTTCAATAATAAGATTATGGAATCAGACAGTTTTAATATCCTTACTTACGAGTACATCTATAATGGGGGAGGTGTAGCAGCGGCTGATTTCAACAATGATTCTATTGTAGATTTATTTNTTACCGGAAATCAGGTATCCAATCGGTTGTACCTGGGGTTAGGAAACCTGAAGTTTAAAGATGTAACGAAGGCAAGTGGTCTTTTAAGTGATCCGAAATGGAGTTCGGGAGTAAGTGTGGCGGATATTAATGGCGATGGATTACCTGATCTGTATGTATGCGCCACAACTCACCCGGATGATGCGCTGCGTAAAAATATGCTATTTATTAACCAGGGCATCGGTACGGACGGCACGCCCACCTTTGTTGATGAAGCACAGGCGTATGGCCTTGATTTCAGCGGTCACAGCATTACATCAGCATTTTTTGATTACGACAAAGATGGTGACCTCGATCTTTATGTTCTGGTTAATGTAAAACTGAATAATATACCTACTAATTTCCGGGCTAAGATAGAAGATGGGTCTTCTGCAAATAACGATCGGTTATTTAGAAATGAAGGGAACGGAAAATTTACCGATGTAACCCTGGAGGCTGGAATACGCTTTGAAGGATTCGGTTTAGGGTTAGCTATTCAGGATTTTAATAATGATTTATGGCCGGATATCTATGTTTCTAACGATTACCTGTCGAATGACATACTTTATCTAAACAATCAGAACGGAACCTTTACGAATGCAACGGCTACTTTATTAGGTCATCAAAGCCAATTCTCAATGGGTAATGATGTGGCAGATTTCAACAATGATGCCCACCCGGATATCATAACGCTTGACATGTTGCCGGAAAACAGCGAGCGGAAAAAAACAACGATTGGTAACAAGAGCTATCAGAATAACATTAACAACGATTTATACAATTACCAGTATCAATATGTAAGAAATATGGTGCAACTCAACAATGGCGCAACGACCGGTGTCAAGTTTAGTGAAATCGGACAATTGGCGGGCGTCTATCAAACTGAATGGAGTTGGTCGCCTTTGTTTGCAGATTTTGACAATGACGGTTTAAAAGATTTAGTGATTACCAACGGTTTTCCGAAGGATGTAACAGATAAAGATTTTGCCAATTACCGGGCCCAATACATGAATATTGCTCCTCCTGGTTNNTTGGTTGACTCCATACCGGTAATTAAAATTCCAAACTATGCGTTTAAAAACAATGGCGACCTAACTTTTACGGATGTGTCAAATGTTTGGGGACTCGGTCAACCTTCATTCTCAAATGGAGCGGCATTTGCTGACCTCGATAACGATGGTGATTTGGATTATGTAGTGAATAACATTAATGGATCGGCTTTTGTTTATGAAAACACGCTAAATCAACAACCGCAACCTCTTAAAACCAATTTCTTGCGTGTTGATTTTGTTGGGCAAAAAGACAATATAAATGGCTTGGGAACCAAAGTCTATATTCATTATGGCAACCAATTTCAATACTACGAACACTATCCATTCAGAGGGTATCTTTCAACCGTAGAGGGAACAGCACATTTTGGATTAGGTGCGCATGCTTTGGTTGATTCAATGCGGGTAATTTGGCCAGATGGCTCCGCACAAACACTGAAATCGGTGGCCGTAAATCAGCGAATAACGGTACAGTATAACGATGCGGTGCATAATAGTTCACTACATAAAACAGATAACTCCTTGTTATTAACGGAATCTGCAGTTCAATCGGGTATTCAATACGTACATCAACAAAAGGATATTATTGATTTTAATATTCAACGGACAATACCTCATAAATTTTCGCAGTTTGGGCCGGCTTTAGCGGTGGGCGATGTGAATGGGGATGGCCTGGACGACTTATATGTTGGCGGTTCCACGGGTTTAAGCAGTCAATTTTTTATTCAGAACAGTAAAGGACAATTTAAAGCTGGTGATAAGTTGATAGGTTCAAATGAATTTACAGAAGAGTCTGGCGTATTACTTTTTGACTTTGATAATGACGGAGACCTGGACTTGTACTTAGGCAAGGGAGGGTTTGAACAGGAAGAAGGTAAAATTTATCAACCAGGTTTGTATGTTAATACCGGGNGTGTTTTTTCATTGAATAATGACTTGTTGCCTGAAATTAATTCGAGTACGTCCTGTGCGCGTGCCGCAGACTTTGATCAGGACGGTGATCTTGATTTGTTTATTGGAAGTAGGGTTATTNCCGGTAGGTATCCATTGCCACCCCGAAGTTATCTGTTAAAAAATGAGAATGGTAAGTACATCGATGCAACAACCGAAGTTAGCCCCGAACTGATGTCGTTGGGATTAGTAACGGATGCCATTTGGAGCGACTACGATAACGATGGGTTGGTAGATTTAATCGTGACGGGTGAGTTAATGAGTACTACCGTTTTGAAAAATGAAAAGGGTAAACTTACTAAAGTCAAATCAACGCTGGATAATTACATAGGGTGGTGGAATAGTATTACCGNNGGTGATTTTGATCAGGATGGAGATACAGATTATGTAGTTGGTAATTTAGGTTTGAATAATTGGTATAAAGTTTCCGAGCAAAAACCGTTGCGTGTTTTTGCAAAAGATCTTGATAATAATGGCAGCGTAGAATCACTGTTATTCTGTTATAGTAAAATGGCTGATGGAACAGAGCAGTTGNTGCCGGTGCATNTTTGGGATGAGTTGAATCAACAAAGCCCGCGGTTTAGAAGGCAGTTTAGCAGGTATAAGCATTTTAGCAAATCCACTTGGGAGACCCTTCTTTCTGAAGCTGATAAANAGGATGCGTACATCAAAGATGTGAACCATGCGGCATCAGTTTATATTGAAAATCTGGGTGCAGGTAATTTTAAAGTGCATCCATTGCCTGTTGATGCACAATTAGCTCCGGTAAATGGAATACTTACCATGGATGTAAATGGCGATTCGTGGACGGATGTATTGTTAGTAGGAAATGATTTTGGAAACGAAGTTTTTATTGGAAGGTACGATGCGCTTACAGGTGTTACGCTTTTAAATGATCAAAAGGGTGGGTTTGCGGTTGCACCAACCCAACGTAGTGGTTTTTATGTTCCGCATGATGCCAAGGCGCTGGTTCAGATTGCAAAGCCAGGAGGTAATTTAATTGTGGCCTCTCAAAACCGCGATAGCCTCAAAGTATTTACAAACTCAAATTCCATTGCTACGTTTAAGCCAGAACGATTGGATGCGTATGCCATCCTTACTTTTGCAAATGGCAGGAAGCAAAAAATAGAATTCTATTATGGGGCAGGGTTTCATTCCCAATCAACAAGGGTAGTAAATATCCCGAACGAGGTTCTTGAAATCGAGATTATTAATTCAAAAGGTGAGCGTAGAAAAGTTACTCCAAAACCAATCTGAACATAAGGCAATCCCATGAAAAATACAGAGAAATCGAGCCGTAGAAGTTTTATTAAAAAACTTACAGGAACAGCCGTGGGCACAGCGATGGGCACGCGTGCGCTGGGAACTGCTAACCGGGTGGAGGTACTTCAACCGGCTAAGCCTGAACATAAATTTTATGATGTCAATAACCAGGTGAATATAGCAGTTATCGGAATGGGGATAATGGGCTTCAGCAATGCATATTGGAGTTTGCAGGTACCTGGTGTAAAATTAGTGGCTGTTTGTGATTTATATTCAGGACGGCTGGAAAGAGCACGTGAAAAGTTTGGTAAAGATTTGTTTGTAACTAAAAATTATAAAGAAATACTTGATCGAAAAGATGTGGATGCAGTTATTATAGCCACTTCAGACCACTGGCACGATCGCATTTCGATTGAAGCCATGAATAAGGGAAAGCACGTGTATTGCGAAAAACCAATGGTGCACAAGTTAGAGGAGGGGGCCGAAGTAATTGCAACTCAGAAAAAGACCGGAAAGGTATTTATAGTTGGAAGTCAGCGGGTAAGTTCTATCGTAACGCAGAAGACAAAAGAAATTTTTGAATCTAAAACTATTGGCGACCTGGTACTGGTAGAAACCTGGATGGATCGGCACAGCGCGAATGGAGCATGGCAATATTCTATCCCAACCGATGCTAACCAGAATACAGTAGATTGGGAAAATTTCCAGGGCGATGCGCCAAAACGAACTTATGATCCGGTAAGATTTTTCAGGTGGAGAAACTACCAGGATTACGGAACGGGTGTGGCTGGCGATCTGTTTGTTCATTTGTTTTCGGGATTGCATGCGGTAACCAGTTCAAAAGGTCCGAACCGGATTTTAGCTACAGGTGGCTTGCGATATTGGAAAGATGGCCGCGATGTACCCGATGTGATTATGGGAATGTATGATTACCCGGAAACCAGGCAACATCCAGCTTTCAATTTGCAAATGCGTGTAAACTTTGTGGATGGCAGCGAGAGCGGAGAAGGACTTCGGCTTATCGGAACTGAGGGTGTAATCGATATGGGCTGGAGTTCTGTAAAAGTGATGCATCATAAAATGCAGCACGAGCCTGGTTATGGTGGGTGGGATTCGTTCGATACATTTTCGGAAGCTCAGCAGAAAGAATATGAAAAGTGGTACAAGGAAAAGTATCCCAAANAGCCGGGTACTATTTTGCCATCCGATCTGGAATATAAAGCGCCAGAGGACTATAGCGCTAACTTAGATCACCACCTTAATTTCTATAAGGCTATTCGGGAGAAAGCACCGGTTGTGGAAGACGCACTGTTTGGAATGCAGGCAGCCGGGCCGGCCTTGGCTACCAATAAGAGTTATTTCGATAAGGCTATTGTGAAATGGAATCCTGAAACGGCACAACTGGCTTAACCGGTCTTTTCACCCACAAACTCAGGCACCTTTAGTTGGGTGCCAATTTTTTATTCATTTCAGAAATCAGGTATTTGCATAATTCTGGCGAATGCAGTTCTTCATGCTGATGCATAAAANAANTAGATACGCTTTATACCTTTTTCTTTCCACGACTTCATCCGCGTTACCCAATCGTCTATTCGGGTATAATCGGTAGGGTGGAGGCCATTGCCAACAAACCGGATAAACGCCTGCGAAGTACTTAACCGCATGTGTACACAATCTCTTCGGGCGCTGGCATCGGTAATTACCGAACCCGCCTGGTTTTGCTCCATCATATTAAACAACGTATCAAAAGCCTCGGTATTGGCATACCAGTCTTTATGCCTTTGTTCTACAAATAGCTCAATGTCTTTTGGCAGAGATTCAATAAAGGCTTGTTGTACGTCAAATGATTTTGGTCCCATTTGGGGATGAGGCATAAGAAATAGCGGGCCCAGGTTTTCTTTGAACTCGTAGATGGCTTCGAAAAATCGATCAACCAATTCGCGGGTTTCCTTTAATCGCTTAATGTGTGTAATCTGATCTACAAACTTTGGGCAAAACTTAAACCCATCGCCCACTTTACTTTTCCAGGTTTTTATCTGGCTTTTGGTGGGCATCCTGTAAAAGGTGGCATTTAGTTCTATACAATTAAAATGGCGTGCATAGTGTTGCAGAAAATCGGCTTGCTTGGTTTTGGCTGGATAAATTTTGCCCACCCAATCGGGGCGGCCCCACTTGGCGCAGCCTACAAAAAGGCCGTGTTGTTTTTCTTTAGCTAATACTTTAGCGGTTGCCGGATGATCTGGAGGCAATGTAAAATCAATGGCTGAAAGATCAAGTTCAGATTCAACACGACCAAATTGCATAGACTAAGATTATTTTTAACTAAGCTACAACTATAATGGCATGATTCATAATCAATCCGTCTTATGACCCGGCCTGATCTGTTGAATCATTTGAAAACCATTTTCATAGACACAACTAGTTACGACTATGCGAGTACGCTGATTGATTTGATTGTAATCCGACCTGATCTTAACCTGCACTGCCCTTAGATTTTAGTAAGATTCATTTCAATTACATTCATCCAGGTATTTCCATCAACAGAAAACTCACCGGTTTCTCTCCAGGTGTTTTCAGTTATGGTAATAGTGTATCGCAGTTTTCCNTGCGGTGTGCTAAAGCCCCACATGTACTTGCCGGGTGCTGATACTTCAAACCAGGCATCGGTGGTGCGGCCATCATGCAGGTATGATCGGAAGTTAAATTTNTTCTCCTGTGTGTTAAAAATTACAATGCCCAATGCATGGTGAACAGTGCGATCGCCTGCTTTACCAAGCCCTTCAATCAATAATACGGTGCCATCCAGTTTAAATTCAATCTGTTCGTGTTGTTGTACTACTTGTGGTTCGCCAGGCCCCATGCGGTAGGTGGCACTACCTTTCCATTGCCCGGCAAGTGGTTCTAATTTTTTCATCTCTTCTTTATGTATTTGAGCCAATGATTCTGAACATAAAATAAACGCGGCCAGGATAATTAGTGTTTTCATTATAAATTGGTTTAAGTTATAAACTGTATGCCTAAAAAAATTATTTGTTGATATACTGTTTTAGTGCGTTCACGTATTCTTCAAAAGCTTTTATGCCGGTTTTGGTAATCTTGCTTGTAGTTAGTGGCTTCTTGCCCTTGAAAGATTTTCTACGGTAATGTATCCGGCTTCTGATAACTTATCTAACTGCACGCTCAGGTTGCCCGCGGTGGAATTTGTCTTTTCCTTTAGCCAGGTAAACTCAGCCGACTCAACACTCATCAACAAGGACATAACACCAAACCGTAGTTGAGAATGTAACAGGGGATCTAACTCTTTAAGCATGCTTATCGGAATTTTTTAACAAATAGCCAGGCACCAGGTATCCTAATGTTACCGCGATAGCTGTAAACAGAAATTGATTTTCGTTTTTGGTTAAGAAAATTAAAACTCCGAAAACCCAAAAAACAACTCCGCCATAAATCAATGGTTTAAACTTTAGTAGTACGCCTGAGATTAAAGTTGGCACAGCACTCATCGTAACAATTACTGCATTTAATTGCCAGCCAATTTGACCACCAAAAATCCATAGAACAAAACAATTCACCCCNAGGCCAATCCATAGCCAATGATAGACATTATCCAGATGCGTTGATACAATAGCCCGCTTTCCTTTTCTGAAGCCATAGACTACTGAAATGATTGCTGATACGATGGTGAGCAAATACATCAGGTAAGGATTGCTGACCTCCGAAAATTTAATGAGCAGGTAAACGCCCAAATTGGCAATTACAATTGTCCAGCCCCATAGCAAAAAATAGAAACTGTTCTTTTGCATATTGCCTTTAGCCTGTTGTATCATGGCTGTGATTACATCCAGGCTTTGTTGTGGTGTTAGTTGGTTTTCCATTTGTGTTAAGATTAGTTTATATGCTGATAACGTTACAAATGTAAATTAGTTTATAAAATAAACCAAAAAATTTTATAATAGCTTATTTTACCGCTAAAAAGGGCGTTTTTCATTGGTATATAGCGTCTTGCGGCTGTGGTTGATATCACTATCTTGCCTGTAACTAAATTCCTGGCCTATGAAGAAATTGATTTTACTGGGTGTTTTTAACAACCGGCTTAGCCCTTCAGGGGCAACCTGAAATCAAAAAGTAGAGAAGTTGAAGGCAGAAGCAGCGGCAGAAGTTGAGAAATTTGCTGTGCTCGGTCAACAAATAAATGATATGCTCTTCAGTTTTGCTGAGTTGGGATTTCAGGAATACGAAACATTTAACTACCTCACTTCATTACTTGAAAAGCAAGGCTTTAAAGTAGAGAAAGGAGTGGCCGGTGTGCCTACCGCCTGGATAGCTAAATGGAGTTACGGTAATGGTAAGCCAATAATTGCCCTTGGCAGCGATGTGGATTGTATTCCCAAAGCATCGCAGAAACCAGGCGTTGCCTATTCCGATCCTATTATAGTGGGAGCTCCGGGGCATGGTGAGGGTCATAACTCCGGGCAGGCTTTAAATATCATATCGGCACTTGCTTTAAAGAAGATAATGGAGCGCGAANAAATATCAGGCACCCTTATGCTTTGGCCGNGGGTTGCGGAAGAGTTGGTTGGAACTAAAGCATATTATGTGCGGGCCGGATATTTTAAAGATGTAGATGCCTGTATTTTTACACACGTAGCAAATAACCTGNGGGTTGGTTATGGTGATGCGGGTAACAACGGATTGATTTCTGTACGGTTTACATTTGAAGGTGCTGCCGCCCATGCTGCGGGTGCACCCTGGCGGGGAAGGAGTGCCCTGGATGCCGTTGAGTTAATGAATATTGGTTGGAATTACAGACGGGAGCACCTCGAACTAACCCAACGATCGCATTATGTAATTTCTGACGGGNGCGATCAGCCCAATGTGGTACCTTCTAAAGCTTCGGTGTGGTATTACTTTCGGGAGCGCACCTATCCTAACATCAAAAAATTATTTGATATAGGCGTGAAGATTGCCGAAGCAGCAGCCATGATGACCGACACAAAATTCACCTATGAAGTGTTGGGTTCGGCCTGGCCCGGCCATTTCAACAAACCAATTGCTGAGGCAATGTATCAGAATATGAAAGTGGTGGGCTTACCGAAGTGGAGCGAAGAAGACCAACTGCTGGCAAAGGCCACCCAACTGGAACTAAAAGCCCCTCATGTTAACGGGCTCGCTACCAAATTAGATACCATCAGCCTGCCCTCGCCAACCGGCCCGGTTAATGTAATGGGGCGACAGTTGATGGCCATGGGCGGAGGATCCGATGATATTGCAGACATCAGTTGGTCTGTTCCTACTGTTGTATTACGATATCCTTCTAACATTCCGGGTTTACCGGGCCACCACTGGAGTAATGCTATTTCCATGGCCACACCCATTGCGCATAAGGGCATTGTGTATGGAGCCAAGGCTGAAATAATGACCGTGTTGGACATGTTGTTGAGGCCGGAACTCTTAACCAGTGCATGGAATTATTATAGAGATGAGCAAACCAAAGATTTAAAATACACACCGTTGGTTGGTGATAAGGATAATCCGGCTATAACCCTCAATAAAAAGATTATGGAGGAATATGCACCTAAGTTGAAACCACTTTACTATAACGNNGCCAAATACAAAACCTATCTTGATCAGTTGGGAATTGTGTATCCTACGGTTAAACCTGAACAAAGGGAAGCATTAAAGAAATTGGAGGAGAAAAATCGAAATAAGTGTTTACAGGAATAATTGAAGCAGTTGGAAAAGTAACGCAGATCAATCCGGATCGGGCCAATATTAATTTTTGTATTGAAAGCAACATCAGCAATCAATTAAAGGTAGATCAAAGTGTTTCGCACGATGGTGTTTGCCTTACTGTTACCCGGGTGGATGGTAACAAGCATTGGGTAACTGCCATTCAGGAAACGTTACAGAAGTCCAATCTTTCTGGCTGGCAGGTAAATACCAAGGTTAACCTGGAACGGTGCATGGTGGCCAACGGGCGCTTCGATGGCCATATCGTGCAAGGCCACGTAGATCAGGTGGGAGTTGTAAAATCTATAAAAGATGAAAACGGGAGCTGGCGTTTTTCCATTGAGTATGATGCAACCCAGGGTAATGTTACCGTAGAGAAGGGTTCAATTGCAGTAAATGGTGTTAGCCTTACCTGCTTCGATGTGGGAATGGGAAGTTTTTCTGTTGCGATTATTCCTTATACGTTTGAGCACACCGGCTTTGGGAAATTACAAACCGGAGAGAAGGTTAATTTAGAATTTGATATTATTGGAAAATACGTAAAGCGGCTTTTGAATAATGCGGTTTGAAAGGATTACCTCAGGTTTGAGGTAATCCTTTCTTATTTCTATACCATTTCAATAACGCTTGGGTGACTTTGTAACTAAGCCATCCGCAAGTTAATCCGATAAGCCCACCCACCAGTATGTCGCCAGGAAAATGCACCCCCAGGTAAATCCGGGTATATGTCATAATTGTGGCCCAGATAAAGATGGCCCTNATCCAGCGAATATGGCTATGCAATACCAGCCATACAAATAAAGATACGCCAAACGTATTGGCTGCATGGCCGGATGAAAATCCAAACCTTCCGCCCCGATACTCATTTACATGATGAAGTAAGCCTGCCAATGAAGGATCGTGCGAGGGGCGCAGGCGTTCAAAAAACGGCTTCATNAAAGAGGAAGTTATCTGGTCGCACAGCAGTACAGTTAGCGCAGCACCAATTAAAATAATCCAGCCCTCTTTCTTATAAGTTTTAAATACCAAAAAGATTAAAAAGCCATATAGCGGAATCCAGAATGCGGTATGTGTTATTAAATACATAACGGGATCCAGCCAATCGGCATGGTAGCTATTGAGCCATATCAGGAANTTTTTATCCCATTCAATCAGATTTTCCAACATGGTTTAAAGATAAGGTTAAAGCACTTGAAAACCCGCCATAAATTGTAACTTGTACACCGATTATTTCTGGCTTTAATCTTATGGAGAAATTTGATCTTGTTATTATAGGGCTGGCGGCCGGATATGCGGCAGCCATGCGAACTCTTGATTTTAAANAGCGCACACTGTTGATAGAGAAAAGCAGGTTGNGGGGCGCAGGCGTTACCAATGGTGCATTATCATCTAAAACCTGGTGGGAACTTGCCCGCGAAGCGGCCGCGTTTCGCAAAAATCTGAGGCGCTACAACCTCGAAGAGCCATCGGTCAGTTTTCGTGAAATACAAAATGAAGTGCGTAAGGCAGTAGCCGAGCGTAAAAGTTTGTTGGAAGAGCACATGAACGAACTGAAAGCAACCGTGTACCCTAACTTACTTTTCTATAAAACAGGGCAAGCTCGTTTAAAGACATCGCACGAAATTGAAATTACATATCCAAGTAACCGGGTAGAAACGGTGTATGCTGAAAATATTATTTTAGCTACGGGTAGTCGTCCCCGGTATTTACCTGATTTACCGATTGATGAAAAAATTGTACTTACCAGCGAGGGGATCGAAGACTTGAGCGATTTTCCTGAAAGCATGGTGATTGTGGGGGCAGGGGTAATCGGCTGCGAATATGCTACGATCTTTAGCGGCTTTGGTCGTACGAAAGTGCACTTGATTGATAAAGGTGATCGCATTTTACCTTTTGAAGACGAAGACGTGGTGCGTATAGTTGAACGCAACATGGAAAATCACGGTGTACTTATACACCGCAATTCGCGGCTAGTTGAAATGAAGATTATAAGCGGAAGAGTAGAGTATGTATTGGAATATACCGATGGAAGCCGGAGCACCTTTAACGTAGAGAAAGCATTAGTCTCAGTGGGTCGGGTTGCTAACATTGAGGAATTATGGGACGATCAGGTGGGAATCAATATGACGAAACGAGGAATTGACAGCAACGACACGCAAACCAATGTGCCGAATATTTATGCCGTGGGCGATTTAACTGCCGATATCTCGTTGGTGAATGTGNGGGAGTTGGAAGGACGATATGCAGTAGAACGAATTTTTGGCAAACCTGAACGCAAATTGGTTTACGAAAATATAAGTACCATCATGTTTTTAAGTCCGGAAGTAGCTGGGGTTGGTATGAATGAAACTCAGGCACGCGAANAAGGAATTGATTATAAAGTTGTTACTCTCGAGTACAGTACGATTAGCCGTGCCATAGCCAAGCGAAACACACAAGGTTTTATTAAGTTATTGGTTACCTGCGATGCACACATGAAAATTCTGGGTATGAAAGTAGTAGGGTTGCATGCCAGCAGTGCCATTCAGGCGGTAGCGGTACTGATTAGTATGGATAAAGGCATCGAGGAATTAGCCGAATGTGTGCATCCGCACCCAAGCATTACCGAGGGTATTCAGGAGTGTGTGCGAATGCTGATGGGTAAATCGCTGTTAAAACCGGTGGCATTGAAGGGACGATTATCCTGCCGGTCGTTCCAAAATGGCGCATATCACGACATCATATTTTAGTAACGTACTTTGTTAAAAGTGTAAGTATATGAAGCAGTTTGCAATGGCCGGACTTTTTTGATCCTCGTTGCGGGGTGTTCCATAGAGAAGTTGTACCAAATGAAGCAAAACAGAAAGGTGTATCCTTATGAACAAGTTACATTTCATGATGTTGTGAAGCGGTACCTGAACAAGGACTACTCCGGTATGGATGGCATGGAGGGTATATACTCAGTATCTATTGTGGCAGAGAAGAAAGGANAAGGGTTTTTATCTCCTGTTGAAAAGAACAAGATCATGAGCCGCAAAGAAAATTATAGCACAGTAGTCATTCTGCGCGATACCAAAGATCCCAATCGCGAATACATCGAAATTCCTTTAGATAAAGAAAACCTGCCTTCGTATTCCATTCGCGGTGAGTTTACCAAAATGAAGGACTCGAATATCATGGTTTATAAGCATCTTGAGAGAAGGGGTGAGTATTCCACCTATACATTTACCTATGATGAAGCTAAGGATATGTTGGAAGGCATTCGAACAGAGAACTCAGGACAGACCGAGTACACGTATAAACTCACATATATTAAGTTACACCCCAAGAAGGAGCCGGTTACAACCAACCAACCTTAATACAGCACCATTACCTCGTTCAATTTTTTTCTTTCCAGTTTGGGAACATAGGTGTTTTCGTGTGGATAGCCCACTGGAATTAACAGGAAGGGGCGTTCGTTTTCGGGTCTGCCAAGCAGGGTAGTGAGAAAATTCATAGGGCTTGGTGTGTGAGTTAACGCTACCAACCCTGCGTGATGAATGGCTGCTAACAGAAAACCGCATGCGAGCCCAACGGATTCGTTCACATAGTAATTGTTTCTCTTTATATTCCCTGGTTTCAGGTCGTATGCTTTCTTGAAAACCACAATCAGGTACGGTGCAATTTCCAGGAAAGGTTTCTTCCAATCGGTTTGCAGGGGCTTCAGATCTTCCAGCCATTCGTCACTCATTCTGTTTTCATAACTTTCTTTCTCTTCTTTTTCAGCAGCTTCACGAATCTTCGATTTTACTGTAGGATCTTTAACTACACAAAACGTCCATGGTTGTTTGTGCGCACCGGAGGGTGCCGTGGAGGCTGCCCGCAAAATGTTTTCAATAACCGGCAAGGGTACTGGTTTGTCTGAAAAGTCGCGTACAGACCTTCGCTGATCGAGCCATTGATAAAAATCAACACTACGCACAATCATTTCTTTGTCGTTGTAGGTAGGGTGGGTGTAAGGAATGAAGGGGTAACCGTCAATCAGGATTTCAGTATTCATAATTCAATGATTCGGAAAAAAAACAAGAAGGTGAAATTGAGGTTTAAAATTATTTCCTATGCCTGGTTTTTAGCACATGGATAATATCTTTCAATTCACAATCCCGGGCGGCTATCAACACCAGATAGTGGTACATCAAATCGGCAGCTTCATTCAGAAAAAGTTCGCGATTGTTGTCTTTGGCTTCAATCACCAGTTCAACGGCTTCTTCACCAACTTTCTGGGCTATTTTGTTGATTCCGGAATTCAGAAGCTGATTGGTGTAAGAGCCTGATTTTGGATTCTGTTTTCTTTCCTGAATNAATTTTTCGAGAAACTCAAGTCCCCGATGTTCATTCACTTCATTAAAGCAAGTGTCTGCCCCGGTATGGCATGCTGGCCCCGCTGGTATAACTGTAAATAGCAAGGTATCCTGATCGCAATCCAACTTTACATCAACCAGGGTAAGAAAATTTCCAGACGTTTCTCCTTTGGTCCATAATCGTTGCTTGCTTCGGCTATAAAAAGTAAGTTTTTTATCTGTGAGTGTTTTTTCCAAAGCCTCCTTATTCATGTATCCCAACATCAGCACCTGTTGTGTGTTGCAATCTTGTACAATGCAAGGCACAAGTCCGTTGGATTTATCAAAATTTATTGTGGTAAGCTCGGTCATAATTCAGGTACGGATGGAAACCCCGCTGGTTTTTAAATACGATTTTAATTCTGGAATAGATAGTTCACTAAAATGAAAAAGCGAAGCAGCTAATGCAGCATCCGCTTTTCCGAGTGCGAACGCATGCAGGAAATGCTCTTTATTTCCTGCGCCTCCGGAGGCAATTACCGGTATTTGTAGAAGTTCATGAAGTTTTGATAACGGATCAATTGCAAATCCTTGTCGGGTGCCATCGTGATCCATGCTGGTNAAAAGAATTTCTCCGGCTCCGCGATTTTGCCCTTCGCGTGCCCATGAAAATAATTTTTTGTTCGTAGGATTACTGCCCCCATGCGTGTGTACCATCCACTGATTATTTATTTTGCGGGCATCAATCGCTAATACTACAAACTGTGACCCAAACGCTTTTGCCAGGTCATCAATGAGTTGTGGTGTGCGAACGGCAGCAGAATTGATACTCACTTTATCTGCACCGGCCTCCAGCAAGGGAGCTACATCCACTACCGAGTGNATTCCACCGCCAACCGTAAATGGAATGTTTACATGCCGGGCAATTTCCCGAACCAATTCAACAAATGTTTTCCGATTGTCGGTGGTAGCAGTTATATCCAGAAACACAAGTTCATCTGCACCTTGTTCGGCATATCGTGCCCCCAGTTCAACCGGATCGCCCGCATCGCGAATGTTTACAAAGTTTACTCCTTAACGGTACGGCCGTCTTTTATATCAAGGCAGGGGATAATGCGTTTGGTAAGCAAGACTTTAATCAGTAATTATTTTTGAAATGCCTTTAGTTCCTCTAGTTTGATTTTTCCTTCGTAGNATGGCCTTGCCAATAATTACGCCATATACTTTGGCATACTTCAGTTCTTCCAGGTCATGCAGGCTACTTACCCCGCCACTGGCAACTACTTTTAACTTCGGAAACTTGTTAATGAGTTTNTTATAAAGGCCAATGTTTGGGCCTTCCAGCATACCATCGGTGCTGATGTCAGTGCAGGTTAAAAATTCAAGTCCTTCTGCCTCAAAGCGACTTACCAGGTCGAACAACCTGAACTGCGTATCTTCAAACCAGCCATTTATTGAAACNGTTTCCGTTTTCACATCGGCACTGAGTACAAAATTTTCAGTACCGTATTTTTTCAACCACTTGCTAAAGGTTTCAGGATCGGTTACAGCCATGCTTCCAATATTAATCTGGTGTACGCCTAAGTCGAGCAGTTGCTCAACTTCGGCTTCTGTTTTCACACCTCCACCAAAATCTACACTAAGGGCAGTCTTTTCCTGAATGTCGCGGATTACCTCCCAGTTCACTACATGCCCTTTGCGGGCGCCATCCAGATCAACCAGGTGCAAACAATCCAGGTCGGCATCCTGAAACTCTAATGCCACTTCTACCGGATCTTCCCGANNTATACTTTCTTTTGCCAAAGTCGCCCTGTGTTAGTCGTACACACTTACCATCAATAATATCAATTGCCGGAATAATTCGCATAGGTTAAGATTGCTTTAGAAAGGAACATAATATTTTTCACCTACGGTGGCTGATTTTTCCGGATGAAACTGTACCGCATAAAAATTATCTTTTTCNATGGCTGCGCTGAAGGGTTGAATATATTCTGTAATAGCCGATGTATGGGAATTGACAGGAACAAAATAACTGTGCACAAAGTAAACAAATTTATCGGCCACATCCCGGCCTACCCATTCGTGTGTGGGTAGTAAGGAATTCCAGCCCATGTGAGGAACTTTNTTCATGACCCTGTGGTTGAAATCTTTTACCTGCTCATCAAATACACCAATACAAGAGGTATCGTTTTCTTCAGAGTAAGCACAAAGTAGTTGCATACCCAGACAAATACCCAACACCGGTTGTTTCAGATTTTTTATCAGTACATCCAGTTTTCTTTCTTTCAGGTAGCGCATGGTAGTGTTGGCTTCGCCTACACCGGGAAAAATAATTTTATCGGCCTTCTGTATTTCTTCCGGGTTGTCCGTAATGGTAAACCTTACCTGTAATCTTTCCAGTGCAAAGGCAACCGAGCGAATGTTGCCAGCATTATATTTGATAATAGCTACCATTTTTTTTATTCTTATTTCAGAATCTTGCTGTGTTCAGCATATCAATAAATATTTCACACAACATTAAATTGTTCCTTTGGTGCTGGGCAATTGATCATTAAAGGGATCTTTTCGCACAGCCATTTTAATTGATTTGGCAAAGGCTTTAAAGATTGCTTCTATTTTATGATGTTCATTTATACCGTCTGCCTGTATGTTCAAATTGCTTTTGGAGGTATCCGAAAATGATTTGAAAAANTGATGAAACATTTCGGTTGGCATTTCACCGATTTTTTCACGTTTAAATTCCGCATTCCATACCAGCCAGGGCCTGCCTCCAAAGTCAATGGCTACCTGGGCTAAGCAATCATCCATAGGCAAGCAAAAACCATAGCGCTCAATTCCTTTCTTATCACCCAGTGCCAGTAAAAATGCTTCACCAAGCGCCAGGGCTGTATCTTCAATCGTATGATGTTCATCTACCTGTAAATCTCCTTTTACCTGGATGGTAAGATCAATTAACCCATGGCGGGCCAGTTGATCCAACATGTGATCGAAAAAGCCAACNCCGGTTTGAATGTGCGATTTGCCGGAACCATTCAGATTTACAGTAATGGACACATCGGTTTCTTTTGTTGTTCTGCGAACACTGGCTTTGCGCGAAGGTATTACCTGCTCANNTAAATTTTTTCCAATCGGTTGTGGTAAGTACACAGGATTCACTCAATCTTTTTCCTGAAGTGCCTTTGTATGTGAATTTTTGTTGATCAGAATTCCCTTTGCACCGAGATTTTTNGCCAATTCAATATCCGTAACCCGATCGCCAATTACGTATGAGTTTGCTAAATCGTATGCCTCGCTGAAGTAGGAGGTAAGCATACCTGTGCCCGGTTTGCGTGTGGGCTTGTTTTCGTTTGGCAGGGAACGATCTATATGAACGGCCGCAAAGGTGATACCTTCGCCTGCTAAGGTCTCAATAATTAATTTCTGCACCGGCCAAAAAGTTTCTTCCGGAAATGTGGATGTGCCCAACCCGTCCTGATTTGTTACCATGACCAGTACATAGTCGGTTTCGCGGGCAATGCGACCAAGCCATGTAAACACACCGGGAATAAACTTCACCTTGTTCAGGTTATCAATTTGCGGATTATCGGCAGGTTCATCAATCAGCGTTCCATCTCTGTCAATAAAAAGTACCTTTTTCATAGGGCGCTAAGTTCGCGAATTAAAATTTGATTTTGTGTTGGTGTTCCAATGGTTATGCGCAGACAGTTGTCACACTGCGTTACCCGNGAGCGATCTCTTACAATAATACCCCGATCAACCAATTTTTGATACACGTTGGCAGCATCCTGAATTTTAACTAACAAAAAGTTGGCAGCGGAAGGATAAACTTCTATTACGTGTTTAATTTTTGCTAATTCGGCTTTTAACCAGGTACGTTCTGCCACTAACTGCTTTACCCATTCATTTTTTTGATCTTCCTTACTTAATACTTCGAGGGCAACCTGTTGCGAGAGCAGGCTGATATTGTATGGCGGTTTAATTTTGTTGAGCACCTCAATAATTTCTTTAGCAGCTAAGCAAATCCCTAACCGAATAGCGGCCAGGCCCCAGGCTTTTGATAAAGTCTGAAGAACAACCAGATTGGGATGATGCTTCAGCAGAGGAACAAAGCCTTCCGCATCTGTAAAATCAATATACGCCTCGTCCACAATTACCAACCCGTTAAATTGATTCAGGATTTGTTCGATGCGATTGTATGACAATAAATTTCCTGATGGATTGTTTGGACTGCAAAGAAAAATAAGTTTTGTATTTTCATTACAGGCTTTTAAGGTTGGTTCCACATTCACATCAAATTGATGGGTGAGGTTAACATCAACTATTGTTACATTATTTATGTGGGCACTTACGGAGTACATGCCATAGGTAGGCTGCGGAATAACCACATTATCACCCGTATCACAAAAGGCACGGAATAGTAAGTCGATGGGTTCATCGCTGCCATTGCCAAGCAAGATATTTTCCGGATCAACTTTCTTAATTGAAGCTATCTTCTTTTTTAGTTCAAGCTGATGCGGATCGGGATAACGGTTTAAACCCGTGTCGTATGGATTTTCATTTGCATCCAGGTAAACCGAAGCCTGGCCTTTAAATTCATCGCGTGCGGATGAATAAGGCTTCAGATTCAAAACATTTTTTCTGATTAGNTTGCTGTAGATTGAACATTGCTCTTTTTCTGTTACGAACACACTCCTTGTCATATCACCTTATAACAACCTTACCCGCACGGCTTGCGCATGGGCCGTCAATTGTTCGGCTTCGGCCATTGTTTCAATTATCGGGCCTATTAGCTGCAGTCCGGTTTGTGTTATTTCCTGCACGGTAATGTATTTGCTAAAACTTTCCAGTGAAACTCCACCAAATGCTTTTGCGAATCCATTTGTTGGCAACGTATGGTTAGTGCCAGAGGCATAATCGCCAGCGGCTTCGGGAGTAAAAGCACCTAAAAAGATAGAACCGGCATTTACAATTTGTTGCTCCAGCTCTTTATTGTTTTGCGTGTTAATGATGAGGTGCTCGGGGGCATATGCATTTACAAAACCAACCAGTTCCGACTCATTGGAAAACAATATTGCCAGGCTATTATTCAATGCTTCTTGCGCCAGGTCTTTTCGCGGAAGTTTCGCCAATTGATTAACAATTTCTGTTTGAACTTTATCAAGAATCGTTTGTGCGGTTGATACCAGTACCACCTGGCTATCAACCCCATGCTCTGCCTGCGACAGTAAATCGGCAGCAACAAATTCAGGATGGGCACTTTCATCGGCAATCACCAACACTTCCGATGGCCCCGCGGGCATATCAATCGCAATGCCTTGCTGGCTTACGAGTTGTTTGGCTTTGGTTACATATTGATTTCCCGGTCCAAAAATTTTAATTACCTGCGGAATGCTTTCTGTTCCATAGGCCATAGCGGCAATGGCCTGGGCACCTCCCACTTTAAAAATTTTTGAAACCCCGGTGAGGTGGGCAGCAAAGATTATAGCCGGATTAATCTTTCCCATATTATCCGGTGGCGAGCAAAGTATCACTTCTTTACAACCCGCCAGGCGTGCCGGAATAGCAAGCATCAACACCGTTGAAAACAGAGGGGCGGTTCCACCCGGAATATAAATACCTATTGTTTGAACGGGTGTAGCTTTGCGCCAGCAAGTAACACCGGGCATAGTTTCAATTTTTTCTATGCTGCGTTTTTGAGCCATGTGAAATACTTCAATATTTTTAGACGCTGCAAGGATGGCCGACTTAAGTTCACCCGATAACGATTGAATAGCCTCCTCAATCTCGCTGGCTGAAACCTGAAGATTTTGCAGGGTTACATGATCGAACTTTTGGGTAAATTCAAGTAACGCAGCATCGCCCGATTTATGCACCCGCTCCAGAATGTTGTTTACATTTCCTTCCAGGAAGGTCAGATCAAGTTGCGGGCGTTTACATAATTCTGCCCATTGATTTACTGGTGGATGATAGACTCGTTTCATGAATTAATTATTTTAAACAGGGTGATATGAAGTAGTTTATAAAGGTGTAACCCATTGCACGTATTCGTCAAAGAATCATTTTTTCAATTGGAATAACCAAAATACCTTCTGCACCAAATGTTTTCAGTTGCCCGATCTTTCCCAAAAATCATTCTCATCAACTACTGAATGTAAAGAGGACCAACCTTCGCGACCTAATGGTAAAATGGTTGGGCTCTTCATGCCCGGAATGACAGAAGTTATTTTTGCGATGGACTCATTTGGGCAGTTAAGTAAAATGTATTTGTTGTTTTTGGCTAACTGTACGGCCTGAATGCGAAACAACAGTTGCTCTAAGATTGCTTGCCTGGCTGGCTCAAGATGGGGTGTTGCAACCAACACAGCTTCAGACTGCATCACCACCTCAACTTCCTTTAGGCCATTACTCAACAAGGTGCTGCCTGTACTAACAATATCGCATATTGCGTGTGCAAGACCAATGCCTGGCGCAATTTCTACCGAGCCGCTTATCTCGTGTATATCAGCCTGGATATTATTTTTTCAGAAACTGTTTTACAATGGTAGGATAGGAGGTAGCGATGTTTTTCCTTGCAGCCACGATACTCCGGTGTACTCTTCCGAGCGTGGAATTGCAATAGAAAGACGGCATCGTGAAAAGTTGAGGCGCTTGATTAGCTGATTTTGTTTTTGTTTTTCAACCCACACATTTTCGCCTACAATACCTGCATCGGCCACGCGGTCTTCTACATATTGCGGAATGTCGTCATCGCGCAGAAAGAGTAGCTCAATGGGCAGGTTACCAACCTGTGCTTTAAGTTGGTCGCGCCCGTTACTAAACTGAAGCCCGCTTTCTTTTAATAGCTTAAGAGAATCTTCCTGCAGGCGGCCGGATTTCTGAATGGCAATTCGTAGTTGACTCATAATTACGTGTTAAAAACTAAAACAAAAAAGGCTTACCAGTTGTTGGCAAGCCTTTTCAAATTCATTTTTATAATTCAATCAAAACAAAGCATTGCCACGCATGTTGGTTACATGATGATGGCCGTGTATGTTTTGCGTGTATGTCATATTGAGGACTCAAAACAACGCAATTGTTTTAAGATGTCAAAATGAAAGTTTGAGAATGTAGAGGCTAACGGGTGTTATTCGATGCGGATTTTCTATAAAATGAGAGATCTGGTTTCAGAACAGTTTTCGATCCCTTTTTCATCCATAACCCCAAATACCCGACCAGTGAAAATATAAATCCCATAAAACCGAAGATAATCACGAGAATGTATCGTTCGAAAACCAGGTTAACAACTACTTCTTTTGGATTATCCGGGTTGATAAATAGTTCAACCTGCTCGCCAATGGCTACACTGGGCGGGTTGGAAAACGTGTCACCCTGGTAAGTTAGCAGGCGGCCATTCCATGTATATTCGATAATCGGGCTGCGCCACCACCTCTTTTATTATAATAAAGATCTACCACAGTGCCGATACCTGGTGTGGCGTTGGATGTAAATTGATAATCGGCCCAAAGCCAGTAAATACTTAATGCCACGAATAATATTCCTAACGCGACAAATAACAGAAGCACATACTTAATCGGGTCTTTGAGAACAGGAGATCTGGATGGATCCATTGCATCAACCAGGTCATTGGCCTGTTTCAATGAAATCTTGTATTCATCCATCACCAGTTTAATGGCCTGTATCTTGTTTTTGGAGCGAAGCAGGTCTTCTACCCGGCTCTTATTAATGAGGATGAGATAGTGGCTGGTTGTGCCCCTGGCCGGGATGTTTCACCAGCAAGGTATTGTATCCATTCGTTGGCATCGGGTAAGGAAAGGTTGTGTTCCTTGCACAGAAACTGAATAGCTTCAATTTTTTGTCCGCTTTGCAGGAGTTCTTTTACTTTTGCCTGAGATTGCGTTGAAACCATACCTTTCCTAAAAATAGCAATTTTATAATAATGCGATACCTGAAGTTGTTGATTTGGTGCTTCGTGCTTTTTGCATGCAATTCAAAAGAAACCCGCCTGCAGCAGTTGTTGTTGAAAGGCAATCAGGCCCTGAAAGCAGGTAACTATGACAAGGCCAGCTATTACTTTGGTGAAGCCATTAAGGTTGATGATTGCTATGCGGATGCCTGGAATAACCTGGGCACAGTCCACTTCAACCAGAAACAATATTTACTGGCGCAGGAAAGTTATCAAAAGGCAATGGAGTGTCGCCGGGCTTTATTAATGCCCTGCTTAACCATGCCAATGCCAGCTACGAACTGAAAGAATATTATAAAACCCTGAATGACCTGGATCGGGTAATCTCCATAAAACCCGATACTTCATTGGCGCATTTTACACAAGGACTGGCTTATACCAAACTGCGCGAGTTTAATAAAGCGTTACGCGCCTTTAGCCGCCCGCCAAATTGAACCCAATAATGTAGATATTCTGGTAAATCATGCTACTGTATATTATTACCAGAAGAAATTTGATTCTGCCCGGGTGGAATTGGAGCAAGCAGCTTTGCTGAAACCGGGCGAACCCAATGTTTACAATACCCTTGCGTTGATTGAGATTGAGCAAGGTAACTTTACAGAAGCGTTGCGGTTGGTGCAGGAAGCGCTGAATCTTAGTCCCCGACAACCCTATTACCTCAACAACAGAGGCTTTATTTATTTAAACCAGAATGAATTAATAAAAGCTGAGGCCGATATCAACGAAAGTATTTCTATTGACCCCTATAATGCATGGGCTTACCGGAACAAGGGCATTCTAAGCTTGGTTAAAAAGGACTACAAGTATGCCGAACGCTTGCTTAAGCAGGCTTTAGATACCGATCCGTTTGTTGATAAAATCTATTTCTACCTTGGTGTGGCCTACCTGAATAACGGCAATCCGGATATGGCCTGTGCTTCGTTTAATAAATCGGAAGCCCTTGGCGACAGGATGGTAACGGATGAACAAAAAAGGAAGTGTAATACAAAGTAACACTCAATCGGGCCGCGCAAAATTCTGGCTGGCATCGTCAATGATCAACACCCAATCCTGGCCCTCGTGGGGGCGTAAAGGCCATGGCACCGGAGGAAGTAGTAGAAAACCCGGAAAGCGTTTTACCAGTGCGTGGGTTGTACCAGCTAATGGCTTTTGTGCTTCCGGATAGCTTTGAAAGATCGATAGTAACTACCTCGTTTTGTGGTAGATAAACAAAGGCATATAAACCTTTTTCGTGGCGGGTAGCCACGATCTGATTGGTATAATCCAATCCGCGATCGCTAACCACCAGCGATTGATCCATTACCCGGTCGAAGTATGGTCGCGATAACATGAGTTTCTTTAAATATTGCATTTGCCCGGCAGCTTCGGCTTTAGCCGCCTTTTGCCACCCAATCAATGTATCGCCAATGTGAATGGATGGGTTTAACTCTGTATTCAGAAATTGCCAAACCTGATGATGGCCATAGGTAACACCACAAGCCCCTGCAAATACCGATCGGTAAATTCTGGCCCGCACATCGTATGCGGTAAAGTATCCACGTTCTGCTCTTGTCCACTTGCCATCCCATGGATTTACCGGGTGATCTTCATAACAGGGTTCCATATCCAGCGTTGGCTTTGATGGTTTTAAGGAAAGATCGCGCACAATCCACTCCCAAACTTCTGTTTCGCGGGCACCATGTCCGGTTTGAATAGCATTCATATCCAGCCAGCTATCCGCATGGAAATCGTTGCTGCTGGAGGTGCCCCCNATGGGGTGATAGGTGATAAAGGCATTTTTACCAAGAACCGATTCAATACCTTTTGCCATGGCACGCCAGATAGACCGATCATCGAACGCTTGTTCAATACCTTCTATTTTGTACTTGTACGTAGCCGGCCTGTCGCCACCTAAAATCCAAATAATGTTCCAATGCTTTGCATAGCGCCTGGCCAATGTTGCGCCATACACTTCTGCATTTGTTTCATTAAATACGATAGGGCCATCGCCCCACATGTGGGCAACTTTATCGCCCCAGGCAGGTAACAAGCCAACATACATTCCTTTGTAAGCAATCCGGTTAATAATAAAATCTACATGATCCCAATAGTCATATTCTGTTTCGTTGGCCGGATTAGCCCCTGCCGTGATTGCGAGGCGCGCAGGGTCTTCATCTACCAATGGCAAATCACCATATCGGTTTGGCTGGCGCAGGCCATTAACTTCAGCAAGAGCCACCGCCTGAATAACATTAAAACCCTGCTGCCTTCTGAGTTCCAGAAATGTTTCGGCTTCTTCGCGCGTAAGCCGGTGAAACAACTCCCAGGCTGTATCGCCCAGCCAAAAGAATGGTCTCCCATCGGTAGTCATCAGGTAGCGCTGGTTGGGGCTTACCCTTACTTGTGCAAACGAAAAATTTGATGCCAGCAGGCTTAATAAAAGCAAGTATCGCATGATTCGGTATTTTTGCTATGCGCGGAATCTAAAGTTACGAATACTTTGTTGAGACTGAGACCGAAAAATGGCAATTGATTACGAAGCGTTACGAAAAAGATTAACCTTACCCTTGCCGGGAGAATTAGCGCATAACCGGATGCGGGCTGAGCCGGTGGGTGTTATCAAACCAAAGTTTGAACACAAACTACCACCGCGGCCCGGCAGTGTTATGATTTTGCTGTATGCCGATGGCGATGATGTCTTTNTTCCGCTTACCAAACGGCCCGAATACCTGGGTACCCATGGTGGGCAAATCAGTTTGCCTGGAGGGAAAGCCGAGGCTGGTGAAACCTTGATTGAAACTGCTTTGCGCGAAACGGAAGAAGAGATAGGGGTAAAGCCCCAAACGGTTGAAGTATTGGGTACCCTATCCGATTTCTTTGTTATCCCCAGCAATTTTCTTGTGAAGCCGGTTGTTGGGTTGTTGCACGCGGCCNCCCAGTTTACACCCAATCCAAAAGAAGTGGCTAAAGTTTTAAAGGGCTCGGTAAATCAATTATTAGAAGGTGAAGCCATACGTACCAAAGAAATATTGGCCGCCCGATTATTTCCCATGCGGGCACCGCACTTTGAAATAGAGCATGAGGTAGTTTGGGGCGCTACCGCCATGATTCTGAATGAATTCAGAACAGTACTTAAAGAACTAAACTAAGACTAACGGGTAGCCAGTTTTTGCTCAATAAATCCGGTAAACTGATATTTCTTAAGGGCTTCTGCTGAAAGGTGTTTGGCGCCCTGAACTTTTCCAATGCAGGCCGAACTACCGCAATGGCATGTAAAGGGCCGATCCATATCCCACTCGGCTGAAGGGTAAAAGAAGGTAAATTCTTCACCGGCCGCAATGGGCTTAATCGTTACCAGTTCCATTAAGGTTGTGTCGAAAAACAGTTGGGGTCGCAACTGTGGTTAATGCACTCCAGGCATTCGGGAAACAGCTCAATGTGTACCTCATCGTTAATCTGAACGGTTAGATAATTTGGCTTGGAATAAGTAGCCGGGCCATAAACCCGATTACTACTTCTTTTGCTTCAAACGACTTTTTAGAGAACAAGGAACGAAATCCGGTTGCAGCATCCGTACGGATTTCTGCGACCTCGGTTAAATCGAGGTCAATGGTTTCTATGAAACTCATAGGGTAGTAGTGGTTGGTTAGTGGTTGTAATAAGATTAAAAAGTAAAATCTATATAAAGATATTGACAATCTTGCTAAAGTCAAGTAGCCGCCCCATGGTAATGGAGCCAGGCTGATTAATTGGTTGGTGTCTTCCACCGGTTTCCATAACACCCTTGTACATGAAATAGGATATTCATCCATAGGTACGCTCGTGTATTATGCGTTGGCAAAACACCAACACTCCGCTCGTATGTTGCAAAGAATATGATGGTGTAGATTTTGATTAAAATGATGGAGCAAGACTAATTCAGTCCTCAAAACTATTGCCATCACCGTCTTTTTTTCTTTATTTAGAATGAAAAACTAAAGCAAGAATTCATGAGTTTTCCGTGGTATTCAAAATATCCCAAAGGCATTCCGCAGCAGATTGGTCCACTCGAATACAATTCATTAATTGAATTGTTTGAAGTGGCTGCACTGAAATACCCTAACCGCATCGCATTCGATAATTTTGGTAAGCAAATTACATTTTCTGAAATAGATCGGCTGTCAACTGCATTTGCAGCTTACCTGCAAAACGATTTGAAGTTANAAAAGGGCGACCGGGTAGCGATTCAAATGCCTAACCTGATTCAGTTTCCCATTGCGTTTATGGGGGTAATTAAAGCAGGTATGATAGCCGTTAATACCAACCCGCTTTACACACCGCGCGAGATGGAGCACCAGTTTAACGATGCCGGAGTTTCTGCCATTGTTATTGTCTCCAATTTTGCACACAATCTGGAACAGATTTTATCGAAACTAAAAAACAAGCCGCACATTATTCTTACCAATATGGGCGATATGGTAGGTGGTTTGAAGGGAATGATGGTAAATTTTGTGGTGAAGTATGTGAAGAAAATGGTTCCTGCATTCAACTTACCGGATACTATTTCATTTAAANAGGCATTGAACCGTGGTGAAGCTTTAGACTACACCAGGCCGGCTATTAATATGGAAGACCTGGCAGTACTGCAATACACCGGGNGAACCACCGGTATTTCAAAAGGCGCGCAGCTTTCGCATCGAAATATCATTGCACACAATGCGATGATTATGCATTGGTTTAAGCCAATCATGACCGAAGGGCAGCAAGATATAATTATTACAGCTCTTCCGCTGTATCATATCTTCGCACTTACGGTAAATGGTTTGTTAATGTACACANCAGGGTGTAAAAATATACTCATTACCAATCCTCGTGATATGCCTGGTTTTGTAAAGGAGTTGAAAAAGCATCGCTTCTCGGTTATTACAGGCGTAAACACGTTGTTTAATGGGTTGCTTAACAACCCGGATTTCAAAGATTGCGATTTCTCTGCATTAAAAGGTTCCATAGGCGGAGCCATGGCAGTGCAAGATGTAGTGGCTGATAAGTGGGAAAAGTTAACAGGCACCGCGTTGATTGAAGGATACGGATTGAGCGAAACCTCTCCGGTGTTATGTTGCAATCCGCTTGACGGAAACCACAAACGGGGCACTATCGGAATTCCGATGCCCAGTACGGAGATTGGAATTTTTGATGACGATGGTAATCAACTGCCACAAGGCCAGGCAGGAGAAATATGCGCACGCGGTCCGCAGGTAATGCGGGGCTACTGGAATCAGGATAACACGGGTGTATTCTTTCACAACGAATGGTTTCGTACGGGCGACATTGGGGTGATGGACGCTGAAGGTTATTTCAAAATTGTTGACCGGAAGAAAGACATGATTAAGGTATCGGGTTTTAATGTGTACCCGAATGAAATTGAAAATGTATTAGCAGGACACCCTAAGGTGCTGGAAGTTGCTGCTATTGGTGTACCCGATACAAAATCAGGGGAAGCAATAAAAGTGTTTGTGGTTAAGAAAGATCAAACGCTTACCGAAGATGAGTTAAGAAAGTACGCACACGAAAACCTGACCAATTATAAAGTTCCTCGCCACTTCGAGTTTAAGACGGAGTTGCCCAAAACCAATGTGGGTAAGATTTTACGAAGAGCCTTAAAAGAAACGGAAAACACCCAGGCGGCCTGATGTGTAAATTATTGCCTTCCTAGTTTTGTGCCATGAATATTCTGCTTATTACGCATGAAGATTTTCTTGCCGGATCAACCTTTTCTGTATCGTACCTGGCAGGCGCCTTGGCAGCACGGGGTAATCACGTTTATGTAGCTGCCCGCAAAGATTCATTATTACATGAATTGGTTACGCAAATACCGGCAGTAACTTTCTTACCTATTACAATCCGCTCAAAATTTGATCGGGCAGCCATGCGGTTATTGAAACAATGGGTTGATACTTACCAGATTGATGTGGTGAATGCGCAATCCAGCAAAGACAGGTACATTACCATTTTTGCCCGCATGTTTTATGGTGTGCGTGCAAAACTGTTTCACACCCGAAGGCAATATCCCATGAGTGCGGGCGGAGCTTTGCAACGTAAACTATATGTTTCTGGCACGGATAAGATTATTGTCATTAGCCAGGAGCTAAAACGTATTTTTATTCAAAAGGGATTTCCACCCAATCACTTGCACGTAATTCACAATGGAATTCCGGCCCACCGGTATAAACAATGGAGCGAAGCCAGTGTGCAACAACTTAGAGAACAATATGGCATTCAACCCGGAGAGGTGGTGATTGGAAGCATCGCCCGGTTGAAACGCCAGGAACAGATTATCCGCGCACTACCTACCCTTAATCGTCCTGAAATCAAGGTTGTATTTGTGGGTATTGAGGTAGGTTATTTTGATAAACTTTGTTCAGATCTTGGCATCCAGAACAAGATTATTTATGCCGGTGCTGTGAATGCGGATGTAGTACTAAACTATTACAAATTGCTAACCATAAATATTCTTGCCTCTACGATGGATGGCTTTGGATTAGTGCTTTTGGAAGCTATGGCAATGGGAACAGCGGTAATTGCTACCCGCTTTGGTGGGATAATTGATGTTGTACAACATGACGTAAACGGTTTGCTTTTTGATGATGGCGATTGCCAGACATTAACCCGCCATATTGAAACATTACTTGATGACAAAGCCCTTCGGCAACGGTTGATTGAAACTGGGTATAAAACAGCTTTTGAAGAANTAGAAAAAACAGCTGCCCGGTACGAATCATTTTTTAAAGAACAGCTTAACCTAACCCCTGTACATTAAGAGTTGGTTTTACTCCCGCTACCGTTATTTTTGAGGATATTGTCCATTTTACCCTCATGGTAAACGAGTTACGTCTGTTATCTTCGCGGCAGATTTAATGATACCTGGAATACACGCGTTGTATTTTAACCAACACCGTTGAACACGAGTATTTCAGGTCATTTTAAAACATANATTAGTACCGTATGAAATCCTTATTTTTAGTTGCGTTGTTGTGTGTGTATTCATGGGTATTAGCGCAACCCACCAGCCAGCCATCGCAAGTTCATTATCCACAGGAAACACATTTGAAGAATGTTCGCCAGTTAACCTTTGGTGGCGACAATGCAGAAGCCTACTGGAGTTTTGACGGAAAGAAAGTAAGTTTTCAATCTAACAACAAAGCCTGGGGTTTATCCTGCGATCAGATTNTTTACATGCCGGTGGAAGGATTGGATCTGCGCGGAAACAAAGCTCCGATGATCAGTACCGGACTAGGCCGCACTACCTGTGCGTATTTTATGCCGGGCGATAAGACCATCCTTNTTGGATCAACCCACCTGGGTGGTGATGCGTGCCCGGTTGATCCTGGGCGTACACCAGGTGGAAAATACCTCTGGCCAATTTATGATACGTACGATATTTTCGTTTCGGACCTGAAGGGGAAGATCAAAAAGCAACTAACCAAAGAACCAGGTTACGATGCAGAAGCAACCGTATCGCCCAAAGGTGATAAGATTGTATTTACATCTATGCGCAATGGCGATCTGGATTTGTATGTGATGGATGTGAATGGAAAAAATGTAAAGCAGATTACCCACGAAATGGGTTATGATGGAGGTGCTTTCTTTTCGCCCGATGGAAAGAAATTGGTTTTCCGTGCTTCGCGCCCTAAAACAGAAGAAGAAAAGAAAGAATATCTGGACAACCTGAAACAGGGTTTAGTAGCACCTACCGAAATGGAGATTTATACCTGCAATGTGGATGGAAGCGATCTGAAACAAATTACTAACCTGGGCAAGGCCAACTGGGCTCCGTTTTATCATCCATCCGGCAAGAAGATTATCTTCAGTTCTAACCACAAGAGTGCCCGCGGTTTTCAGTTTAACTTGTTCATGATAAATGAAGATGGCACCGGGCTGGAGCAAATCACCTATGACGGGGTGTTTGATTCATTTCCCATGTTTTCGCCCGATGGAAAGAAGTTCATATTTTCCAGCAACCGAAATAACAATGGTACCCGCGACACGAATTTGTTTGTAGCGGATTGGGTAGATTAAAAGGGTTGGTTGCTGATTTGCAGACTACCAATAACTTCTAAATCAGATTAAGTTCTCTATTCCGAAGAATTTCTCCAGAATAATTACAATGGAAAGGAATCCTAAAAGAATGGGGGCTATCCATTTGATAGTGATGTGCAAAAATTTTCGTACCCGCGATGTCATGTAGTTGTCATTGCCGTTTGCTAATTCTGCATCCATATTCTGAATACCCCACTTGCGCGAAATGAAGATTGACATTAAGCAACCACCCACGGTTAAGCAAATGTCACTCATATCGGAAATAAAAGTTAGAAAATCCTGCCCGCGGTAGAAAGTGAGTTTATTCAAAGCAGGCATCATACCCTGGCTTACCATGCTGGGAAGCCCACAAACAAAATTATTAGCGCCATAGCCCACACCACACCTTTGCGATTATATTTCTTTTGATCTACCAGATAGGCAACGGGTACCTCCAACAAAGAAATGGTTGATGTAAGGGCCGCAAAACACACCAGCAGGAAANAACGACCCGCCAATAATACGACCGAGTGTGGGGCCCATTTCATGAAAAATTTGTGGAAGTACAACAAAGATGAGGGGAGGGCCTGAGGTTCCTATTTCGGTTGCGTTGATATTGAGTTTAAATGCAAGAAAATGTACCAACGGAAATACCATCAATCCAGCAAAGAAAGCTACCGAGGTGTCGGCAATGGAGATAACTGCAGCCGAAGAGGTGATATTCTCCTTNTTACTCAGGTAAGATCCATACGTAATTAAGGCCCCCATTCCCAGCGAAAGCGAGAAGAAAGCTTGTTTCAAACCATCTACCACAGTTTGAATTTTTAATTCGCTAAAATCCGGAACGAGATAAAATTTTACCCCNGAAAACGCATTGGGTAACGTTAAACTGTAAACAATAATACCAAGCAGGATCAGGTATAGCGAGGGCATCATAATTTTGTTCGAAGCTTCAATTCCTTTTTGTATGCCTTGAGAAACTATGATGGCTGTAAAAACCATAAAGAACAAAGAGAAAATCAGGTTTGAATTGGCAAGCCCATGGGCAGAGCTTACATCAAGAATATCGTTAACAAAAGCGCCAAAAAANCCACCAAAATCCTGTTGGTTTAACAGGTCGCCAAACGAAATGTGAAGGAAGTAGCCAAATGCCCAGCCTGCAACCACATTATAGAAGGAGAGAATCAGAATGCCGGCAATAATCCCAAACAACCCCAGGTAGCCCCATTTCTTTCCACCTAACTTTTGATACGATCCAAATGCATCGCTATTGGCTGCTCTACCAATTGCGATTTCACCAACCATTACCGGATAACACAACAGGAGAATACAGCCCAGGTACACCAACAAAAAGATTGCGCCTCCGTTTTCACCTGCCAGATAAGGAAAGCGCCAGATGTTACCAAGCCCTACGGCCGAGCCTGCTGCTGCCAGAATAAAACCAATACGTCCTGAAAAGTTACCGCGGTTTGCCATGGGGTTGGGTTTAGATAATGGGTTGCAAAATAGAACCTTAAACTAAAATTATCAAAAAGGTGTTGAATACCGACTCTGTGTGTATCTTGTAACAAGATTGTGAGCAAGCAATTTTAGTGCGATGGAAGAAAAGAAACTCAGTACCCAGGAAAAGGCACTGCGCATAAATCTGAGCAAGAGTATTTATGGCTCATTTGCCGAAATCGGAGCCGGGCAGGAAGTGGCTGCCAATNTTTTTAAAGTAGGAGGGGCTTCGGGTACAATAGCCAAAACCATGTCGGCCTACGACATGAAATTCAGTGATGCAATTTACGGAGTGTGCGAACGCTATGTATGCGAAGACAGGTTGCTTCAGATGCTTAGCCACGAATACCAACTTTTACCCGAACGCCTGCCCCACCGCATTGCCACCACGCGTTTTTTCGCTTATGCGGATACCGTTGAGATACTCAACTATGAACGCACCAACCAGGGACATGGCTGGATTGGGCTGCGCTTCCAGTTAAGGCCCGAAGGTCCATATAATGACTGCGTGGTACACGTAAAATTGCTGGATAATGACCAACTGCAGCAACAGGTTTCGCTGGGAATTTTAGGTGTAAACATGATTTACGGTTGTTTAATGATTAAAGATCCGGAAGCTATCATTAATTCATTGTTGGACGGATTGACATCCCGAAGAATGGAAGTGGATATGTTTCGGCTAAGTGGCCCCGATTTTCAACAAGTGGACAATCGCCTGATGGCGCTGAAGCTGGTAAAGAATGGACTTACCAAGGTGGCAATGTTTGGGCCGGATGGCTCGGTTATGCAACCATCCGAAGCCTTGTACAAGAGGAATGTGCTGGTATTACGCGGCCGTTTCAGGCCGGTAACCCATGTAAATGTAGATATGTTGCTGAGTTCGCGCAGGCATTTTAAACACGAAGCCGATGTAGATCGTTCGCGCATGGTGGTGCTTACCGAACTTACTTTAAACGACTTAAGTGCCGATGGCCAGATTGACGAACGGGATNTTTTGCATCGGGCTGATGTGATTTGTTCATTAGGGCAAACGGTATTGGTATCTAACTATTTCGAATACTACCGGTTGGTCGATTACCTTTCGCGGATTACCAAAGGANAAAAAATCGGGTTGGTATTAGGTATTTATGCTTTGAAGAAAATCTTTGAGGAAAAAACTTACGAGAATCTGAAGGGTGGCATATTGGAAAGCTTTGCCCCCTTATTTGGCACAAATGTGAAGTTGTATATCTATCCAGCGCTTAGGTTCGGAACTTCAGACCAACTATTTACACTGGAAGATTTTGAGAATGATTTACCGGCCAACCTCCGGGCCCTGTTCCGCTACCTGATGGATAACAATAAGCTGGAGGATATTCGCGATGCCAACATTAGCAACCTGCATATTATTTCTGATAATGTGTTAACGATGATCAGAAAAGGTGAACCGGGTTGGGAACAGTTTGTACCCTCCAAAGTAAGTGAAGCAATTAAATTAAACGGTTATTTCGATTTTCCACTACAAGGTAAGCAGAATAAAGAAGTTACAGCCTGATTAAAGCTTTCCTTCAGCCTTCATGCGCGCGAAATAAGAGCGGGCTTCCTTCAATACTCTTGGTGCTAACACAAATCCCGATATCATGGTTGGAAATGCCATCAGGGCATAGGCCACATCGATGATATTCATTACATCCGTCATGGATAAAACAGCTCCAAATACAATGGTGGCCAGATAGAAATAATCATAGTATCGTCCGTATTTAACGCCCGCAACAAAACTCATTGCCTTGTTTCCATAGTAGCTGTACGAAAACAACGAAGTAATAGCAAAGAAGAAAGCACAAATCAGAAGCAGGTACTTTCCGGTTACGCCCAGTGAACTTTCGAAGGCGGTAGTGGTAAGAGTAACTCCATTTGCACCGGAGGTTTGCCAAACATCGGTAACTAAAATTGCCAGCGCAGTTAAGGTGCAAACCAAAAGGGTATCAATGGCAGGGCTCATCATGGAAACCAACCCTTCCCGAATGGGCTCGGAACTTTTTGAAGCACCAAGCGCCATGGGTGCCGTACCGATACCGGCTTCATTGGAAAAAGATGCCCTGCGCACACCGGTTACAATCAGCCCACCAATAATCCCACCCAGGGCAGGTTCGCCNCGGTAATTCGTTGCAGCAAAGGCATCGGTAATTATCATCCACAAGTAATGGGGTATATCCTGTATGTGGAGGATCAGGATAGCAAATACAGATAAAAAGTAAACAACAATCATCAAGGGCACCATTTTGCCAGCCCACTTTCCAATACGTTGAATTCCGCCAATGATCACAATTCCGGAAATGAACATCAGGATAGAACCGATAATAAACTTAGGTGTGGAAATCGTATAACCGAGAAAACCAAAGGTGGCGTTTTTAACCTGCTCGGAGGTAACGCCAATATCAACAATAACTTGTGTAAGTTGGTTGGCTTGAAAAATAGGCAGACAACCTACCATAGCGCATAGACTAAATAAGACAGCCAATGGATAATAAGATTTACCCATTGCTTCCCGGATCACATACATGGGGCCTCCNTGAATTTCGCCTGCAGAATCTTTACCCCGATACATTACCGACAATGTGCTGGTAAAAAANTTCGTACTCATACCCACAAAGGCAGTAACCCACATCCAGAACAAGGCGCCCGGCCCACCAATTGAAATAGCAGCCGCCACTCCGGCAATGTTGCCCATACCTACTGTAGATGCCAATGCGGTTGACAATGCTTCGTATGCATTTATCTGCCCCGGATCGTTCGGGTTGTTGAATTTACCACGTAAAATGGCGATAGCATGTCCAAAGTATTTGTAGGGAATAAACCGGGAGTATAGAAAGAAGAAAAGCCCACCGAGAATTAACAGAAATAAAACGGGTGTCCAAACTCCGTTGGCGATCGTACTGATTATTTCACTCATGCTATTTAGCTTAAGCGGCTAAAGTAGGAAATAAATTTGTAACCGAACGAATAAGATTTGTTTACCGGTAATTCTGTTGTGATGCTATCGTAAACTGGCTCAACTCCCACAAGATGCGCGCGCTTACACTGGCATCCCACTCTTGTGCGCCTGTCTCGCACAAATCGAAACCAATAATTTTGCGTTCTGATTTTACAACTTGTTGGATCAGATAAATAACCTGTTCATACTCCAACCCACCGGGCACAGGAGTGCCTGTATTTGGACAAAGATTTGGTTTTAAACCATCCACATCAAAACTTATATAAACCAATGGTGGTAGTTCAGAAATAATTTTATCGCAAATTAACTTCCAGTTACTACCTTCTGCTAATTGCGCTTTAAGGTCAGGATCAAANAATGTTTTTACGCGACCCACAGCCCGCTGCATCATTTGAACTTCCTCCTGGCAATAATCGCGAATGGCAACCTGCACAATACGCGAAACAGCAGGTAGTTTCAAGGCGTTGTACATGATGGAGCCGTGTGAGTAGGTAAACCCTTCGTAGCTTTTGCGTAAATCAGCATGGGCATCAATCTGTAATATTCCGAAACGCTCGTATTTTTCAGCCAGTGCACGCAACAAACCCAAGGGCGTGCTGTGATCACCACCCAATACAGCTACCACCTTACCTGCCCGCAAAAAGTTTTGTACCTGACTCTTTATATATATGTTAAGATTTTCACAAGCTTCATTTATTTTGGAAATCACTATTTTCCCTGATTCGCTGTTAGTACCGGTTTCCAAGGCCTGAATGTGTGTGCGGGCCAGGCTGCGCAGGCTAGCATTTTCAGCCAGCAGGCTTTCGGGTATGGGTAACATGGCTACCGGAATTTTCCAGGCCTCCTTAATAAAATGATGATACAAATCAATTTGATTTGAAGCTTGCAGAATAGCAGCCGGGGCCGAAGCAGTTCCTTCTCTGTAAGTTACTGTTACTTCCCACGGAACAGGGATGATTACCAATTGGGCATTGGAATTTTCGGGTAAACCAAACAGATTTCCTTTTATACCGGGNCCGTTATGATCGAATGTTCTCATGTTGCTAAATAGGTAGATGATAGGTGTATTCGTGATTAGCCATACCGCCAGACAATGCGCCCCATGAAGATGTAAACATTAACACCGCCAGTTCTCCTGTGTTTAATATAGTAAGTTGTTTGTTGCCGGCAAGATGGTTGTGTAATTCAACCACAGTAGGATAGTGGCCAACTACCATTACTTCGCGAATAGAATCGGGCAATAGGGTAAGCAAACGCAATATTTCAAATGTATTTTCAGTATATAGAGTTTTCTCAACTTGAATTGGAATGTTTTCATTTATTACTTTTTGAATCGCTAAAGCAGTAGAATAGGCACGCGTTGCATGGCTGGTAATGATTAGATTAGGATTAGAATTTTTTGTTTTAAATAAATACCAAGATGGGTGGCTGATGCTTCTCCTTCCGGTGTAAGCATTCGCTTTTCATCGGGTGTGTGGATATTGCCCGGAATGGTTTGCGCGTGTCTGACCAGATAAATTTTGCGTTGCATGCACACAAAATTACAGGTTGTGTAATTTTTTTGAGAAAGACCGAAGTCGGGCAGCTTTTTAGACGCAAAACAGTGGTAATCATTATGGTTAACGTTGGTTCTTTTTGTGCAATCAGTGCATTAAAAGTACATGCAGAATAGCCTTGTAGCATGTGTCACGACTTTTGTTTTTAAAAATTTACTGATATTTGAAGCCATCGAAAGATTTTCAGCATGTCAAAAAACTTAGTTATAGTAGAGTCTCCGGCAAAAGCAAAAACTATTGAAGGGTACCTTGGAAAAGATTTCAAGGTGGCGAGTAGCATGGGGCATATCCGCGATTTGGCGAAGGGAAATGGTGCCATTGATATTGAAAATGACTTTGAGCCCACGTACGAAATATCTCCAGATAAGAAAGATGTAATAAAGAAATTAAAGGAGTTAGTAGCAGATGCCCAGATGGTTTACCTGGCAAGTGATGAGGATCGTGAAGGAGAAGCCATTTCGTGGCATTTAAAAGAAGTTCTAAATCTAAACGATAAGAAAACAAGGCGCATTGTTTTTACTGAGATTACGAAGAATGCAATCTTAAATGCCATTCAGAATCCACGGGGTATTGATATTGATTTAGTGAATGCGCAGCAGGCGCGCAGGTTACTCGATCGGTTGGTTGGTTTTGAACTTTCCCCAATTCTCTGGAAANAAATCAAGACCGGACTTTCGGCAGGCCGTGTACAATCGGTTGCTGTGCGATTGGTGGTTGAACGTGAACGCGAAATTGAAAAATTCGATGCCAAGTCTTCTTTTAAGGTATCGGCTGTTTTTGATCTTGGTAATGGTAAGCAATTGGTGGCTGACCTGGGTGAAAAATTCAACGAAGAAAAAGAAGCGTTGGCATTTCTGGAATCGTGCAAGNGGGCTACGTTTTCGATTTCTGACCTGGTANAAAAGCCCGCANAAAAATCACCAGCACCACCGTTTACAACTTCTACCTTACAGCAAGAGGCTGGCCGCAAGTTGAGTTTCTCGGTATCGCAAACCATGATGGTGGCACAAAAACTCTATGAAGCCGGTAAGATCAGCTACATGCGTACCGATTCTGTTAACCTATCGGATGAAGCAGTGCAAGGAGCCTNNGTAAACCAGATTCAAAAAGCATACGGTAAAGAATTTGTACAAACACGTAGGTTCAAGACCAAATCGGCCAGTGCACAGGAAGCACACGAGGCTATCCGGCCTACTGATNTTTCTGTACTTAACCCGGGTATGGATCGCAATGCACAACGATTGTACGATCTGATCTGGAAACGGGCCATTGCCTCGCAAATGGCCGAGGCCGAACTGGAAAGAACAACGGCAACCATATCTGTTTCAAGTAATCCACGCACCTTTACTGCAACAGGCGAGGTGATTAAGTTTGAGGGTTTCCTGAAAGTATATATGGAATCGAAAGACGATGACGAGGGCGAAGATGAAGAAAGTGGAAAAGTATTGCCACCTCTTAATGTCGGGCAGAAACTTGATCTTAATAATATAACAGCTACGCAAACTTTCTCGCGGCACCCGGCCCGTTATACGGAAGCCAGCTTAGTAAAAAAATTAGAAGAGTTGGGCATTGGCCGGCCTTCTACGTATGCGCCCACTATTTCAACTGTGCAAAAGCGCGGCTATGTTGTGAAAGAAAGCCGGGAAGGCGTGGAGCGTAAGTATAACGTGCACCTGTTGCAAGGAGGCAAAGTTACTTCTACACAAGAAACAGAAACCACCGGTGCCGAAAGCAATAAGTTGTTTCCTACCAATATTGCCATGATCGTGAACGACTTTTTGGTAGAACACTTTCCGGATATAACCAACTATTCGTTTACTGCTGAAATTGAACAGGAGTTTGATGAGATTGCAAGTGGCAAACTGAAGTGGCAGAAAATGTTACATCAGTTCTATAAACCGTTTCATAAAACTGTTTCTAAAACCGAGCAGATTGAACGCTCGGCAGTTCAAAATAAAAACCGGGAACTTGGCGTTGATCCGAAAACGGGGAAGAACGTATATGTAAAACTTGGTCGTTTTGGTGCCTATGTGCAATTGGGTGAAAACCCCGATGACAATGGTGGTGAGAAACCAAAGTTTGCCGCCTTGCGCCCCGGACAGTTTATAGAGAATATAACTCTTGAGGATGCATTGGAATTGATGAAAATGCCGCGCGACATGGGTTTGTTTGAGGAAAAACAGATGACTATTAACATCGGGCGGTTTGGGCCGTACGTGTTGCACGATAAANAATTTGTATCCATTCCGAAGAGTGAAGATCCATACACCGTTACTTCCGAACGCGCCATTGAGTTAATTAAAGCCAAGCGCGAAGCAGACGCCAACCGGTTGATCAAATCATTTGCCAGCGAGGGCAATACCGAAATTGAAATATTGAACGGTCGCTTTGGTCCGTACATCAAAGCAGGTAAGAAGAACGTAAAAATTCCGAAAGGCAAAGAACCGAAAGAACTTACCCTGGAAGAATGTATAACCCTGGCTGCCAATGCGCCCGAAAGCAAAGGCCGGTTTGGTCGCTTTGCGCGANAAAAGGAAACACCTGCCGAGGCTCCCAAGCCGGCTGTTAAAGCAGCTAAGAAAACCGCAGTAAAAAAGCGCCAAAGAAAGTGGCTAAAAAGTGGCCCGAAAACCCGTAGCAAAAAAGGCAGCGAAGAAAACTTCGAAGAAGTAAGCAAAAATTCACCAAACCCTTTATTGATTTTGCTCGGTGTTGGCACGCGTTACTTTTCTTTTGATTCAAATTCTTTAAGTGTTGTTCCGCTCTTCAATTTCCATTCGATTAGACCGTTAGCATTACGTCCAAGTACAATGGATGCTGCTGTCGATGGACTGCTAAATATAAAGTCGTCTGGAAATTCATAGCTATTACCATTCTGAATCAATGTGCCTTGATCAATCAGTTTTTGTCTCATCGTTATGAAACTTTGAGTCATAGAATTTACGATTGTCCCAGCTGCTTTTGAATCTTTGAAAACAACGAATCCGTCAGATGTTGGTTCGCCTTGAGCATCAGCGCCACGAGCTGCTTTTATATAGAATGTGTCCTGCTTTTTCTTTGTTCCAATTTCTCGTTTCTCATCAAATACCTTATGTCCTAACGTATTTACAAGCATTTTAACATTCTCAATAAATTCTTCCATTTCAGATCTGTCAGACTCCGCAATTGAAGATTGAGTTGGTATGGTTGAATTATCTACTTGATATCGGTTCACAGCTTTAGCTGTCTCAAACAGTCTATTTTCAAGATATTTAATATGTGCTTTATTTAAATTTTCATCTTTACTAATAAATACAATGGTTTCATTCCAAAAGTCCTTTTGGGTAAGATGTTGTGTAAGTCTTTTGAAAACAGTCTCTGCTTCACCAATGTAAACAAGATCTTTCCCGTCTTCATCTTTTCCAAAGAGTAGATAAATCCCAGGGTTATTTAGGTCTGATCGGTCGGTACAGTCCTTAATTTTTATTCTTGGAATCTTGTATGCCTTACCTGTCCAGTTGGATAGCTCACAAGTCATGCGCCCATTGGGCTCACCGTCAATCAGGAATAATTTTATAGTCTTGCCGAATTTTGTCATGGTTAATCTTGATAAATAATGTGTACCACCGTAGCCACATAACCCTCAGTACCCCATCTCACCAAGATAATCCCATCTTAGTCGTTTCACAAGTTAATTCAACGCAAAATTTTAACGAACAGGATGACTTTTACTTAAATCACTTTTGTATCTTACTCTCATGAAAAATCTAATCTCAATCCTGTTCCTGGTATCCTTTACATCTTCAGGCTCAAACGCTGGAGCAGTTTATGAGCCATCCCATCGAGAGTAATTTTGCAACTTCACCGGATGGTAAAAATATTGCCTGGGTCATCAACGATCACGGAAAACGGAACATCCTCGTCAAAACCGGTACCGATTTGCCCCGCCTGCTCACCGATTATTCCTTAGACGATGGCCAGGAACTTTCGCAACTCACATTCTCCCCAATGGCACCAAGTTGTTGTATGTGCGCGGCAGTAGTGCCAATCGCTTTGGACAAAATCCGAATCCGGCCAGTTTACCGGAAGGGGCAGAACAAGCCATTTATTACAAAGAAATCTTATCTAAAAGTCCACCGGCAAAAATTGTGGTGGGTTCCGGCCCGGTNGTTTTTTAAAGATGNGTATTCGTTTTTTGTTTAGTCGCGGGGGTCAGATTTATGAATCACCCTTAGACATAAATGCTGTTCCCAAGTTGTTGTTCAGTGCCCGCGGTAATAATCACAGTCCAAAATTTTCACCCGATGGCAATGAAGTGTTATTTGTGAGCGACCGGGGCGATCATAGTTTTATTGGAGTTTATAGTTTAACACGCAGGGCCATTCGTTGGATTGCTCCTGATGTAACCAACGATGACCTGGCTGTTTGGTCGCCCGATGGTAAACAGATTGCTTTCATTCGTACCCCGGGCACCAAAGTGGGCGAGTTGAGTAACCTTACCGGTGGTGTTAAGTTTTCAGTTTGGGTGGCCGATGCACAGCGTGGTATTGCCAAACAAATCTGGAATTCGCCAGCCGATGATGGTGGTTTTTCGCAATATTATGTAAACACGCCATTGGCGTGGTTAAGTACGGGGCGCATTCTGTTTTTCTCCGAGCACAACGGGTGGAATCATATTTATTCCATGACAGAAAGTGGCAGCGATTTGAAAGACATTACACCGNGAGCGGGTGAAGTGGAAAACTATGTGCCGGATGCAACAGGTAAGTTTATTTACTTCGATGGCAATCGCTCTGACATTAATCGCAGGCACATTTGGAAATCGGATGTTACCACCGGAACACCCACAGCCGTTACTACAGGCGAGGGTATTGAAATGTTTCCGGCTTTAGCCGGAAACACCTTGTATGCATTTCGTTCTACCAATAATACATCTAAAACATTGGTGAGGATAGATGAAGCCAGTAAGACCACGGTTCCGGTGTATGCACAAAAGCTAACCACATTTTCAAGTTCAGTATTTGTAAAACCCGAAGCCGTTGAACTGAAGGCCGCGGATGGCACCCTTGTTCATGCGCAATTGTTTATTAACCGAACTAATAGTACCAAACAACCAGGTATTGTTTTTATGCACGGTGGTCCAATCCGCCAGATGTTGCTGGGTTTTCATTACAGCGATTATTACATCAACTCGTATGCATTCAATCAATATTTAGCAAGCCAGGGTTATGTGGTGCTCTCAGTAAACTTTCGTTCCGGTACCGGCTATGGTCGTGATTTCAGGAGAGCANAAAGCCAAGGACCACGCGGTGCCAGCGAGTACCAGGATGTAGTTGCAGCGGCTAAGTACCTGCAATCCTTGCCGGAAGTGGATGCCGGCAAGATTGGTTTGTGGGGTGGTTCGTATGGTGGTTATCTTACCGCAATGGGTTTATCGCGCAGCCCGGAAATTTTTAAAGCTGGTGTGGATATACACGGTGTACACGACTGGGCATTTCGCGCACGTGAGTTTTCGCCAGGCGGTGGTTGGGGAATAACCGAACGCGATATGGAAGTTGCCTATAAAAGTTCACCGGTCTCTGATATTAGCAAGTGGACAGCACCGGTACTGATTGTGCATGGCGATGACGACCGCAATGTATTGTTTCAACAGAGTACGGATCTGGTGGAAAAACTGCGTGATAAGAATGTTGCGGTAGAAGTATTGGTATTACCCGATGAAGTGCATGGCTTTCTGCGCTACGAAAGCTGGAAGCAGGTATTTGAGCGGGCTAAAGATNTTTTTGATCGTAAATTGAAATAGTTGCTCGCAACTGGTTTCTTGTCTCTTGTAGTATGGACTTTATATTAGCAAACAAATACTTCGAAGTTTCTTATTGAATTGTTAAGCCCATGCAAACCAGCAACCAGTGACTAGTAGCCAGCAACCAGCAACAAATTATGAAGAAGTTAGTCGTATTAACCGGGGCCGGCATTAGTGCAGAGAGCGGCATTGCTACTTTTCGTGATGCGGGCGGCCTGTGGGAAGGGTATAAGGTTGAAGAGGTAGCTACACCGGAAGCGTGGCATAAAAACCCGGGCCTGGTGCTTGACTTTTATAATCAGCGCAGGCGCAAAGCGCACGAGGTTAAACCCAATCGGGGTCATGAAATTTTAGCTGAATTGGAAAAGTATTTTGATGTAACCATCATTACTCAAAATGTAGATGATTTGCATGAGCGCGCGGGCTCTGCGCGGGTAATTCATTTGCATGGAAGTTTGTTTGAATCCCGCAGCACCAAAAACCCGGCATTGGTTTACAAGATAAAAGGTACCGAATTAAACTTAGGCGATACGTGCGAGTTGGGTTCACAATTGCGGCCTAACATTGTGTGGTTTGGCGAAGCGGTGCCCATGATGGAAGTGGCAGCCGATATCGCAAGTGAAGCAGATGTATTTCTGGTAGTCGGAACTTCGATGGTCGTTNTTCCGGCTGCTGGTTTGATTGACTACGTTCGCGATCGTGTTCCAAAATATGTGGTCGATCCANAAAAACCGGAAATTCTACATGTACCAAACCTTGAGTTTATTGTGGATAAAGCGAGCACCGGAATGGAGAAGGTGCGGAAGATGTTGGTTGAGGGTGACTAGTTGCTGGTTTCTGGTTGCTAGTTTCTGGTTTGCACGAACTAAACAATTTTTAAAAGGCTCCAGAATACTGATACTGATACTGAATACACAAACCTACTTTGTTAAATTGAAATCCAAACTACCAGAAGCCAGACCAGCCGCGAGCAACTTATTTAATCTCCCGCAACTTCACATTCCTGAAATTAATTGGTTGGCCTTCGCTTTGCAAGGCAATATAACCCGATGTTAAAGCGCTGCCCGGTTTCCAGATGGCGCTGTCGTAACCACTAACCACACCACCGCCCATAGTAGGTTTGGAATATTGTAACACCGTATCGCCATTGATGATTTGCGTGATAAGCGAATCGCCCAATACAATTAATTCGGCACGAACCCATTCATCCTTGTCAAAAGTTCTGGAGGACGAGTGNAGACAATGGTTCTCATAAACTTTTCCTTTATAAACAATTTCTGTACCCGGTGAACACATGTTGCCTGTGGGTCGTGGGTTGCCATCGCCAAGCCCGGCAAGAAATTGCATCTCTACCGAAATGGGCCAGTTTTGTTCTTTCAACATGGTGTGTGGGTCTTGCGAATGGAACATTACCCCGCTGTTTAAGCGGGTATAGTCCGGTGCGCCTGGTTGTAGTTCTCCTGTAAATTGGTATTCCAGCTTCAGGTGAAACCGGGAGAAAGGTTGGTTGTAGTACAGGTGCGCAAACTGATCGTTGAAATCTCCGTATTGATCGTACCGTACCTGAATCATTCCATCTTCCACACGAAACGTGTTTCCGAAGTTTACCCCTACATCATGATGATGAATTTTAACAGTCCAGTTGCTTAAGTCTTTGCCGTTAAATAGATCAACCCAGGCTTCCTGTTTTTGTTTAGGAGTGCAGCCAAAAAACAAAACAAGAAAAACGGGCAAGTACTTTTTCATTGAAAAGCTATTTTATGTATCGAAGGTAAACACATTTCTGCTAAATTGAGTAGAAAGCTTTATTTTGCCTTTTCGTATTTATGCTTTCACTTCGCCACGTAAATGTTACCCGGTATATTACGCCTTTGCGTGAGGGTGGCTCTTTGCCTGCATTGGTCGAGGCGGACGATCAGTTTATGTATGTACTGAAATTTAAAGGTGCGGGGCAGGGACGTAAAGCATTGATTGCAGAACTAATTGGTGGGGAAGTGGCCCGGGCTTTGGGGTTACGCGTTCCGGAGATTGTGTTTGCCAACTTAGATGTAGCCTTTGGTCGTATAGAGGGTGATGAAGAGATTCAGGATTTGCTGAAGGCAAGCGTGGGTCTAAACCTGGCTGTGCACTATTTATCGGGAGCTATAACATACGATCCGTTGGTAACGGATATAGATCCATGGCTTGCATCAAAAATTGTGTGGCTGGATAGCTTGCTTTACAATGTAGATCGTACCATACGCAATACGAACTTATTGTGGTGGCATAAGGAACTTTGGCTTATTGATCATGGAGCAGCCTTGTATGTACATCATACCTGGCAAGATTGGCAAAATCCCGAAAAGCCATTTTCGAAAATAAAAGACCATGTATTGTTGCCACAGGCTAAAAAATTGCAGGAGGTAAGCGCTGAATTATGTTTTATGCTTAGCGCTGAAAAGTTAAAAGCAATTGTTGATTTGATACCTGACGAATGGTTGGCCGATGAGCCCGCTTTCAAATCGGTGGAAGCACATCGCAATGCTTACCTGCAATTATTAACTTCGCGGGTGGCTCATGCAGATTATTTTGTTAAAGAAGCTCAACATGCCCAGCGTTTTTGAATATGCCATCATTCGGGTAGTACCCAAAGTTGAACGCGAAGAATTCGTGAACGTGGGTGTGATTTTATATTGCGGCCCATTACAATATCTGAAAACAAAAATTGAAGTTAACCAGGCACGGATAGCTGCATTTTGCAAAGAGATAGAACTACCCGAAGTGCTGGAATACATTCAGGCATTTGAGCGGATATGCAGCGGAGGTAAAGAAAGCGGGCCCATTGGCAAACTTCCGATCGCAGAACGCTTTCGCTGGCTTACTGCCACACGAAGTACCATTGTACAAACTTCAAAGGTACATCCGGGTATTACAGATAATCCGCAGGAAGTATTGGAGCGCCTTTTTCAACAGCATGTGCTTTAGAAGTGCTGCTGGTTGCGCGTTACTGTTCCGGTACTATGCAACCAGCATTCAGCAACAATTATTCCTTCGGGTAAATTGCAATAGCACCTACACAGGCAATGCGCCACTTGCCGTCTTTACCTTTNTCGAGGATGCGGATGTGTGAGGTTTCATCGCGATCAATATCATCTTTTACACGCTGGGTGTATCGCGCGTAAGCGCCATTACCATAAACCCGAATGCTAATCCAGGTACGGTCAATTTTTACTGGCCCTTTCTGGTGGGCAACGTCAATGGTTCGGTTCGCAACCTGGGTACGGAAGTAATCATCGAAGTTTTTGTTGATGGCTTCCCAGCCTTCAATAAAACTGGTTCCGGTAGAATCGGAGTACGACCAGTAGGCATACGAACTTTGCAGCCACGAATCTTCCCATTCTTTTCGTTTCAGGTTAAAGAAAGAATCGGTCTCTTTTTCAATGGCTGATTTAATAGCTGCAACTTCCTTGGAATCCTGGGCTCCGGCTACTGCAGCCACCAGGCAAAACAGGCCGGCAATAAATAAGCAATGTGGATTTTTCATGGCAGGTAGTTTTATTGGTTATAAGTTAACCAATAGCCATGTAATTGAAAAGATTATCGGATTTAAAATTCCACTTATCGTGCCGTACTCCGGCCAACGGCCTGCATACATACGATCCGCCACTGGCCATTTTGCTTTTCAAGTACCCGTATCTGTGCTGTTTCTGTCCGGTCGGTTCCGTCTATAGCCAGTTGTGTAAAACGCACGTAGGCCCCGGCCTCATAAATCCGTATTTCCAGCCATTCATTGGAAATTTCTCCACTGGAAGGTTTAGCCGATTTAAAATAAGTGGTCATGGAATTTTTCACAGCCTCCCAACCATCCAAAAAGCGGGTACCGGAGGGATCTGTGTATGACCAATAGGCATGAGGTGCCTGAACCCAGCATTCGGCCCAGGTTTTAAAATCCACATTAAAATAGGCAGCACTTTCTTTTTCAATTACCCGTTTAATGGCAGCTTCTTCGTTTTGTGCAGCCAGAAAAGAACTGACAAAAGTCAGCAAAGCAACCCCTATATATTTATTCGCAAATTTCACCAACGCAAAGAAACAACATTTTAGCGCGGTTTGCTTACTGGTTTTCGGTAAGTGGAAAAAAATGACTGAAATCATAGGGGGCAGCCAGGTGCTTTCGGTAGCTTAGTAAGACTAAATCATTTGTTCTTATGCTTACTGATGAAAGACTTATTCAGCTTAAAAAATGATGGTTAAGCCAGGCAAAACCATAAAACTAAAGGACTTCGATACCGGTTACAAAGGCCAGACATTGAATAAACCCGAAGCCGAAAAATTGCTGGAAGAGGGGCGTAAGCACCTGGCCGAAGTACAGGATGAGTTGTATGCGCACAACCGGTATAGCATTCTTATCATTCTTCAGGCAATGGATGCCGCGGGGAAAGATGGGGCGGTAAAACACATTATGTCGGGGTTTAATCCATTAGGAGTTAAGGTTTATAGCTTCAAAGCTCCCACTTCGTCCGAGTTGGATCATGATTATTTCTGGCGGCACCAGTTAGCTTTGCCGGCACGGGGCGAAATAGCCATTCATAACCGATCGCATTATGAAAATGTGCTGGTAACAAAAGTTCACCCGGAGTGGATTCTGAATGAACACATTCCGNGTATAGACTCAGTAAAGAAAATTGATGATAAATTCTGGCAGCAACGCTACAAACAAATCAGACGATTTGAANAAAACCTGTCCGACAATGGTACCATTATTCTGAAATTCTTTCTGCATGTTTCTAAGAAAGAACAGAAGAAACGGTTTCTGGAGCGCATTGACGACCCCAGCAAAAACTGGAAATTTTCGCTGTCAGATTTAAAAGAACGTGGCTTTTGGGATGACTATCAAAATGCTTATAGCGATGCGCTCAGTGCTACGTCCACCAAATATGCCCCATGGTTTGTAATACCTGCCGATGATAAGTGGTTTGCCCGATTGGCAATTGCTGCGATCATTGCCCGCCAGTTTGCAAAGCTGGAAATCAATTACCCGGTAGTAAGCCAGGCACAAAAAGAAGAACTGCAANAAGCAAAACTTCAATTGATGAATGAAGGAGGCAAAGAGAAGAAGAAAAATGGCAAGGAATAATTAATCAGCCGGCTAACCGTAATAACTGTTTGTTGCTTAGTTTTCTTCAACATGTACAATTACTTCCTTATCGCGAAGGATGCGTGCCATAGCAGAAATTTGATTTCGGCTCAGTTCGTTCCACGGATTGTTCACCACCACCAGCAGCTTAAGGGCCGGCAAATTACCTATCCCTTCCGGAAGCTCACTCAGTTGATTTGCAGATAGATCGAGGTTTTCCAACTGCGAAAGACTGCGTAAGGATTGAGGTGCGATAGCCAGCCTGTTATTATTAACACGCAAAACCTTCAGGTTTTTAATTCCGTTATCGCAGCAGGTATTTCCATCAACCGGTTATCAGAAAGATATAACTCGGTTAGTGTGTGAAGCGAGCCAATCGCATGGGGAATGCTGATGAGTTTGTTGTGTGACAGGTAGAGTATTTCTAATTTTTTAAGACTGGAAATCTGATCAGGGATTCGTTCAATTTCATTGTGATATAAATCGATTTCCCGTAAGGCCGGCAGGTTGTAAACTCCTTCGGGGATATTGGTTAATTTGTTTTGATAAAATGAAAGTTGCTCTAACACGGTAAGGTTAGCAATGGCCGGATGTACGGTATGAATGGAATTGTAATTTAACGTAAGTCGCTTTAAACCATACAGGTTTTTAATGGCTTCCGGCACAACCTCAATTTTATTTCTGATCAGTTCCAGTTTTTCGAGCGAAGGCAATACAGGAAGGGTATTCAGGTTGGCGATGCTATTGTTGCTTAGGGTTAGTTCTTTCAGGTTTTTATTCCGATCCAAACCTGTTGGAAAACTGGTTAACCGGTTAGCATTAAGATCAAGCCGTTGCAAAGCACGCATGGGCGCAAATGAACGCGGCAGGGCAGGCTGGTTGCCGCGCATTACCACTGTTTGAATCGTTTTGGTCTTGCCAATTGAGAATTTTCCTTTTGGTTGATTGTTTAAAACATACAGGGCTGTAAGAGCCTGGAAGTTTAGCGAGCTTCTTTACTTTTTTGATACGGGTGTTAACCAGTTCCAGTTCTTGCAATTCCGTGCAGGCATATACTGCTGCAGGTAGCTTACGCGATTTCAAATTGGATATGCTCAGGGTCTTTATGTTTGTTTTATCTGCCAACCCGGTAAGGCTGTCTAAGGGTGTAAACCCGGCCGATGGATGGTAAACACTACGAAACCCTTTTATACGATTTCGCAGCAGGCGAAACTCATTCAAGAGGCTATCGGGTATATTTTCCCGTTGCTCCATGGCATTACGGATTACCTGGTTTACCTGTACATAGCGGATGGAGTCCTCCGAAGAAGCAAATTCCGGCTGCTCCGTTATTGAAAAGGTGCGATGATTTTGGGCTACCGCAACTGTGGATAGCACCAGAAAAATATTGTTAGTTTTTTCATTAAAAATGCGTCATGATAATCTAAAACTAAATATTTAGTTATTGATTTGCAACAGGCCTCCAAAAGGTTAAAAAAATCTCGAAAAATACTTTGGGTTTATTAGGAAAAAATGCGGAAAACGGCATCAAAAACCTTATTTTTGACGGTTTATAAAATACCCTAATGAGCGAGCAAAAACCAAAGAAAGAAACCAACTATTCAGCAAATAATATTCAGGTTTTAGAGGGGCTGGAAGCCGTGCNNAAAAGGCCCGCCATGTACATTGGCGATATAGGTATTAAAGGTCTTCACCACCTGGTTTGGGAGGTGGTCGATAACTCGATAGATGAGGCCTTAGCCGGATACTGCGATACCATTCTGGTTACCATCAACGAAGACAACTCCATTACGGTAGAAGATAATGGCCGCGGTATTCCTACCGATATGCACGAGAAGGAAAAGCGCTCGGCCCTGGAGGTTGTAATGACGGTGCTGCATGCCGGAGGAAAGTTTGATAAAGATACCTACAAAGTTTCTGGTGGTTTGCACGGTGTGGGCGTTTCTTGTGTAAACGCATTGTCATCCGTTCTTACAGCCACTGTTTACCGCGATGGAAAAATCTTTGAACAGGAATACCATCGGGGTGTTCCACAATATGCCGTGCGCGTAGTGGGCGAGTCCGACAGGAGCGGAACAACCGTTCATTTCAAACCCGATGAAGAAATATTCACCATCAGTACCGAATACAACTACGAAACGGTGGCCTCGCGTATGCGCGAACTAGCTTTCCTAAATCCGGGTATAAAACTTAACTTGAAAGATTTACGCGATAAAGACGAACAAGGTGAACCCCGCACATCTTCTTTCTTTTCGGAAGGCGGCTTGCGCGAATTTGTAGAATATCTCGACTCTAATCGGGAGAAACTGATACCAGCCCCCATTTATATCGAGAACGATAAAAGCGAAATACCGGTGCAGGTGGCGTTGAGTTATAACTCTTCATACAGCGAAAACCTGGTATCGTATGTAAACAACATTAATACCCACGAGGGCGGTACACACGTAGCGGGTTTCCGCAGAGCGCTTACGCGCACCCTTAAAAGCTATGCCGATAAATCGGGTTTGTTGGAAAAAGCCAAAGTAGAAATCAGTGGTGATGACTTCCGTGAAGGATTAACAACTGTAATTTCTGTTAAAGTAGCAGAACCACAATTTGAAGGACAGACAAAAACAAAGCTCGGAAACTCCGAAGCAATGGGTGCCGTAGATACAGCGGTTGGTGAAGTTTTGCAAAGCTACCTGGAAGAAAACNCCCGCGAAGCAAAACTGATTGTAAGCAAAGTAATTCTGGCGGCACAAGCCCGTGTGGCAGCACGCAAAGCGCGCGAAATGGTGCAGCGTAAAAATGTACTATCCGGAACAGGCCTACCAGGCAAACTGGCCGATTGTGCCAGCAGTGACCCGGCTATATGCGAATTGTACCTGGTAGAGGGCGACTCAGCAGGTGGCTCTGCCAAGCAGGGGCGTGATCGAAACTTTCAGGCTATTCTTCCCTTGCGGGGAAAAATCCTGAACGTAGAAAAAGCGCAAGAGCATAAAATATACGAAAATGACGAGATAAAGAATATGATTACCGCGTTGGGGGTTTCCTTCGGTACGCAAGACGATAGCAAAGCGCTAAACTTAACCAAGTTAAGATATCATAAAGTGATTATTATGACGGATGCTGACGTGGACGGAAGTCACATTCGCACCCTGATCTTAACCTTCTTTTTCCGCTATATGCGCGATCTGATAGAGCAAGGCTATGTGTACATTGCATTGCCACCCNTTTACCTGCTTAAACGAGGTAAAGAAGAGCGCTATTGCTGGACAGAAGAGGAACGGGATCTAATTGTAAAGGAAATGAGCCGGGGTGGAAGCGAAGATAGTGTGGGTGTACAGCGATATAAAGGGTTGGGTGAAATGAACCCCGAACAACTATGGACAACCACCATGGATCCGGATAAACGTACGCTTAAACAAGTAACCATCGAATCAGCAACTGAAGCAGACCACCTGTTTTCAATGCTGATGGGTGATGAGGTTGCACCGCGAAGAGAGTTTATCGAGAAANATGCCAAGTATGCGCGCATTGATATTTGAATGCAATGGAGGAAAATACCTTACAGGTAGATGATCTGGCTACCAGGCAGATTCGCGAGAGCAACTACATTAGCCGAGACTTAAGCTGGCTTGAATTTAATAATCGTGTATTAGATCAGGCCCGGAAAGAAGCGCGCAGTATTTTTGATCGCCTGAAATTTCTTGCCATTACTTCTTCAAACCTCGATGAGTTTTGTACCATCCGCCTGGGAAGTTTGTATAACTACCTGGATTATAATAAGCAGCGTTTTGACTACAGTGGTTTGCGTGAAGAACCTTTTCGTAAAGTGCTGTTGTCGGGCATCAGGCAATATGTAGCAAGCCAGAACGATTACTTTGTAAACCATCTGAAGCCTCATTTTGAACAACATGGTTTCAAGATAGCCCGCTACCAGGATTTATCGCCAGCCGATACGGAGCGCGCCAACCAGTATTTCGACCGAACGGTTTATCCCATGCTTACACCCATGGTGTTTGATGGATATCATTCATTTCCGGCATTGCGAAATAACCGGTTGCTCTTTGGGGTGGTAACCATAGCCGAAACGGATGGGGCACAGGCGAATCAAAAGGCGAGTTTTATCCAGGTGCCCAGCAACATTCCCCGTNTTTTTGAAATTAAACAATCGGATGGGTTTGTATTTNTTGTTCCCGTAGAAGAAATCATCCGGAATAATGTACACCAACTTTTCAGAAATATTGAAGTATTAAGTGTAAATCTGTTTCGTATCAATCGGAATGGAGATTTTACACTGGATGAAAGCGAGGATATCGAATCGAATNTTTTAGAAGAATTAAGGCGGAAACTCCAAACCCGCAAAAGGGGAAGAGTGGTACGTATCGAATTGCAGGAAGGTTTTGATTCGTGGCTGCTTCGCTTGCTTAAAATCCAATGGGATCTGGACGAAGCAAATTTTGTAATTATTCCGAAAGAAAGCCTGATTGATTTTGCTGCATTGAACCAGATTATCGGGCATAAGGATTTTAAAGACAAACGTGCCCCACTGCATCCGCCCCGCAGGCCTGTTTCTTTTCCTGAATTTGGCTCGCGCGATATTTTTGAAGTGTTAAAAGAACGCGATGTGTTGTTGCATCATCCATACGATTCCATGGATCCTGTGCTGGAGTTGTTGGAAAAAGCAGCCGAAGATGAAAAAGTACTTTCTATTAAAATAACGATTTATCGGGTTGCTAAGGAATCGCGGGTAACCGCAGCCTTATTACGGGCGGCCGAAAACGGTAAACACGTGTCGGTTCTTTTTGAAGTGAAAGCCCGTTTTGATGAAGAAAACAACCTGCGCGAAGCCTTACGCCTGCGCAAGGCCGGGTGCTTTGTAATTTATGGAGTTAATAGTTTAAAAACACATACTAAACTATTGCTGATTGTAAGGCAGGAAGAAGATAAGGTGTATCGGTATGTGCATTTGGCCAGTGGCAATTACAATGAAGTTACTGCGCGCCTGTACACCGATGTAGGACTACTGACAACCAATGAAACGTACGGAAGTGATGTATCCGATNTTTTTAATGTAATTACAGGGCATTCGCAACCATCTGCCTATCGCAATTTGATTACCTCACCGCGCGATATGCGCATTCAACTCTGCAATATGGTAAGGCGCGAAGCAGATCATGCACGTGCGGGCCTTTCGTCTGGAATTGTTATTAAATTAAACTCGTTACAGGATAAGGAATTTATTGATGCACTCTATGAGGCATCGCAGGCTGGCGTTCAGGTTAAGCTGATTGTACGTGGCATTTGTTGCCTGCGGCCAGGGCATAAAGGTTTGAGTGAAAACATTGAGGTAATCTCAATTGTGGGTGAATTCCTGGAGCACTCGCGCATTTATTATTTTCACAATGCCGGTGTTCCTAAGGTTTACATTGGTAGTGCGGATGCCATGGTGCGCAGTTTTGATCGCAGAATTGAGTCGTTGTTCCTGCTGGAGCAGGAGATGTTGCGCAAGCAGGCTATGAATATTTTGCGTTATAACCTGATGGATAATGTAAATGCCTACATCATGCGTGAGGATGGACGTTATGTAGTCAAAAAGCAAAATGGAAAACCCNCGTTTAACATTCATAAAGAATTCTTTGATGTTACACGCGAGATAATAAACGATGTAAGTCTGTTTTAAGAACGTTTACCAATTACCTGCGTTTTATTTCCTTTAGACTGGTCTTCCTTGTTGATAAATTCAACTTTGGTTTGTTTGCTGTTTCGCTCAAACAGGTGGAGCATCATTCCATCTTTTAAACCAACTTCAGGTACAAACATATATTTGGCTTTGGCCCATTCCATAGCCCGCATGTAAATACTGCTTGCGGGAACAATCACATCCGCCCGGTCAGGGTTCATCTGCAGTTTGTAAATCCGCTCCTCAATAGAATGCTTGGCAACCATCTCTTTTACTTCACCCATCCGTTTCAGGGACATTAGCCTGTGGGGTTTAAGTTGCGCCAGTTCGTAAATTTTACTGATGTTACCTCCCGTACCCACTGCCGTAACTTTGCCCATGTCAGGTTTAATATTTTCCTTTATCCAATACTCCATATCACTCCATACAAACTGGGGTGTCATGGTTTTCGAGAATGCGTACGGAGCCAACCTTAAACGATCGTGTTTTAACTTTTTGCCACCAAAATAAATGTTCAGTTCGGTACTACCACCACCTACATCAATGTGCAGGTAAGCCTGGTTACTCAGATAAGACCGGATAGCCGTGTTAATTAATTCCGCTTCGCGTTGGCCACCTATAATCTCGATGGTTAACCCAAACTCTTTTTGATTTCATCCGCCAATGCCTGTCCATTTTCCGATTCGCGCATGGCCGAGGTGGCGCAAAGCATATAATCGTCCACCTCGTATAAATCCAGCAAGAGCTTAAAAGCGTGCATGAGTTTCTTAAACTTAACAATACTCTTGTCGCTTATCCGGTTGGTGGTAAACACATCGTGGCCCAGGCGCAGTGGAAAGCGCACATACTCCATCTTCTTAAACAATGCCTGGTCTTTACTTTCCAACACAGAGGATACCTGAAAGCGGATAGCGTTGGAACCAATGTCAATAGCAGCTAACTTCAATGAGATACAGATTTACACCCAAATTTAAGGCTTCCTGATTTTATTATTATTACCTAATTATGTTTCTTTGCAATGCTTATCCAGAAAGACCGAGGGACAGGGCCCTAAGACGTCTTAGCAACCTTGCTGATAACCTGGTGCTAATTCCCTTCTGTATGCAATTCAATCGGATGCAGAGAAGATAAGCAGGCCAAATCTTATAAAGGCTCTTTCTGGATAAAAAATGACAGAAAGAGTGAATATCGAAAACATTTTAAGAGAGCGAATTGTAATTCTGGATGGTGCCATGGGTACCATGATTCAGCGTTATAAACTTACCGAACAGGATTTTCGGAATGAAAATTAAAAGACCACCCATATCCCCTTAAAGGCAATAACGACCTGCTAAGCATTACCCGGCCCGATATTATAAAAGAAATACATAAACAGTATTTCGAAGCGGGGGCTGATATGGTTGAAACCAATACTTTTGGAAGTACAGCAGTTGCACAGGCTGATTACCACCTGGAACACCTGGTATATGAAATTAACTTTCAGGCTGCAAAGATTGCGAAAGAGGTTGCTGAAGAGTTTACCCGCAAGGATTCGCAAAAACCCAGATTTGTAGCCGGATCAATGGGGCCTACTACCAAGCTTGCATCCATGTCGCCCAACGTAAACAATCCGGGCTTCAGGGCCATCACATTCGATCAATTGGCTGAAGCTTTTAAAGAACAGGCAAGGGGATTATTGGATGGAGGAGTTGATGCCTTGCTGCTCGAAACAATTACCGATACACTAAATGTAAAGGCAGCATTGTTTGCCATTCAGGAACTATTTGATGAAACCGGAAAGCAAGTGCCTATTATGGTTTCCGGCACGATTACAGATGCCAGCGGCCGGATCCTTTCAGGACAAACAGCGGAGGCTTTTTAATTTCTGTTTCGCACGTGCCATTACTTAGCATTGGCCTCAATTGTGCCATGGGTGCGTCAGCCTTGCGGCCATATTTGCAGGTACTAAATGAAAAGGCCCCCTTCTTTGTAAGTGCTTATCCCAATGCAGGGTTGCCCAATGAGTTTGGCCAGTACGATCAAACCCCGAAGAAATGGCTCGCGAAATAGAAGAATATCTAAAGGAAGGTTTGGTAAATATTGTGGGCGGATGTTGCGGCTCAACTCCTGAGCATATCCGAGCGATTGCAGAGGTTGCAAAGAAATATGAGCCACGTAAAATTGAGCACTATTGGGAATCTAAAAATTGAATACAGAAGTAAATTATCATCGAATTTAAGTGAGCGATCATTTTCAATTACTCCTGGAAAAAATATACTGAATTTAAACTCTGCATGTCCATTCACCCATACCTGCAACTAAGTGGCCTTGAAGCGGTGGTAATAACACCGGGATCCAACTTCGTAAACATAGGCGAGCGTACCAATGTAACGGGTTCGGCAAAGTTTCTTAAGTTAATCAAAGAAGATAAGTTTGATGAAGCGCTGGAAGTTGCGCTTGATCAGGTGCGGGGCGGGGCGCAGGTGATTGATGTGAACATGGACGAGGGAATGTTGGATTCGCAGGCCGCCATGGTGAAATACCTAAACCTGATGGCCTCTGAACCGGAAATTGCTGCCCTGCCTGTTATGATCGATTCATCCAAATGGGAAGTAATTGAAGCCGGTTTGAAATGCTTGCAGGGAAAGGGCATTGTAAATTCCATAAGCCTGAAGGGAGGCGAAGCTGAATTTAAGCGCCAGGCCAGGCTGGTAAAACGATATGGTGCTGCTGCCGTTGTCATGGCATTTGATGAAAACGGTCAGGCCGATACATACCAACGAAGAATTGATATTTGTAAACGGGCGTATCATATCCTGGTAAACGAAATTGGATTTCCACCGCAGGACATCATTTTTGATCCGAATATTTTTCCGGTGGCTACCGGTATTGAAGAGCATCGAAACTACGCACTCGATNTTNTTAAGGCTGCAAAATGGATTCGCGAAAACCTCCCGCATGCTCATGTAAGCGGAGGCGTTAGTAACGTTTCATTTAGCTTTCGGNGAAACCAANAAGTGCGCGAAGCCATGCATTCGGCTNTTTTATATCATGCCATTCAACACGGTATGGATATGGGCATCGTAAACCCCACCATGCTGGAGGTATATGATGAAATTCCAAAAGATTTATTGGAGCACGTTGAGGATGTATTGCTCAACAGGAGAGAAGATGCTACAGAACGTTTACTGGAATTTGCCGAAACCGTAAAAGGTACAGCAAAGAAAAAGGAGCAAGATGATGAATGGCGTAAAGGCACCGTTGAGGAACGAATCACACACTCATTAGTAAAAGGTATTATCGATTTTATTGATCAGGATACCGAAGAGGCCCGCCAANAGTACGGACGCCCCTTACATGTAATTGAAGGTCCGTTGATGGCCGGAATGAATGTGGTGGGCGATTTATTTGGAGCCGGTAAAATGTTTTTACCGCAAGTGGTAAAAAGCGCGCGCGTTATGAAAAAATCGGTGGCCTATCTTACTCCCTACCTGGAAGAAGAAAAGAAGCAAACCGGAAGTGGTGGACAAGCGGCTGCAAAAATTTTATTGGCTACCGTAAAAGGAGATGTGCACGATATTGGTAAAAATATAGTTGGTGTAGTGCTGGCCTGCAATAACTATGAAGTAGTTGACCTGGGTGTAATGGTGCCCGCAGAANAAATTCTGGAAGCAGCCAGGCGCGAACAGGTGGACATTATCGGCTTAAGTGGGTTAATCACGCCCTCGCTTGATGAGATGGTGCATGTAGCCAAAGAGATGGAACATGAGAAAATGAATTTACCCTTGTTAATAGGCGGGGCCACAACCTCACGCATACACACCGCGGTAAAGATTGACCCGGTTTACTCCGGCCCGGTAGTATATGTACTGGATGCCTCGCGCTCGGTGCCCGTTGCAAGTGAATTAATAAGTGCAAAATCAAGGGCAGCATTTCATGCAAAGATGAAGGCCGAGTACCAGGCCATGCGCAAAGACCATGAAGGGCGCCAGCAACTAAAAAATTATATCACATTAGAAGCAGCGCGTGCGAACCCGGTAGTGATTAATTGGGCTGAAGAAAAATTTGTTGCACCCACGTTTACAGGGAGAAAGGAATTCAGAGCATTTCCTTTAGCAGAACTCCGAAGGTATATCGACTGGACTCCGTTCTTTCAAACCTGGATGTTGGCCGGGCGGTATCCGGGAATTTTTGAAGATTCAATAGTAGGANGTGAGGCTAAAAAACTTTTTGACGATGCTAACAAAATGCTGGACGAAATAATCGCTAACAATAGTTTGCAAGCCAATGGAGTAGTGGCCTTTTATCCGGCTGTAAGAACGGGCGATGATGTTGAATTATCAGGGGGATCGGCCACGTTTCATNTTTTGCGACAACAAAATAAGAAGGCGAAAGACTTACCAAATTTTTGTCTGGCCGATTTTATTTGTGATCAACCCGGAAAGGATCACCTTGGGTTGTTTGCGGTTACTGCGGGTATAGGTCTGGAGAAACTTGTTGAAAAGCACAAAGCAAATCATGACGATTATTCGGAAATAATGGCAAAGGCATTGGCCGATAGACTGGCCGAAGCGTTTGCCGAGTGTATTCATGAAAAAGTGCGCAAAGAGCTTTGGGGTTATGATAAGACGGAAGTTTTAGATAATCAACAACTGATTGACGAAGCCTATGCAGGTATTCGCCCGGCAGCAGGATACCCGGCATGTCCTGATCATACTGAAAAGAAATTGTTATTTGAATTGCTGGAGGCAGATAAGGTAGGAATTATTCTTACTGAATCATATGCCATGTACCCCGGAGCAGCAGTAAGCGGTCTCTACTTTTCAAATAAGGCTTCCCGGTATTTTGGATTGGGTAAAATTGAGAAAGATCAGGTAGAAGATTATGCAAAGCGAAAGGGTATGAGCGTGCAGGAGGTGGAGAAGTGGCTGGCACCTAATTTAGCTTATTCGTAAGGGTTGAAAGTTTGAAAGTGTTAAAGTTTGAAAGTTTGAAAGTGTTAAAGTTTGAAGGTTTGAAAGTGTTAAAGTGTTAAAGGTTGAAAGTATTAAGGTGTGAAGCTTTGAGACTGAGTGTTATAGCATTGAATGGTTTAAAAGTGAAGTAGATTTTATATTGAACTAAGTTTATGGCTAAAATTGAAAAATTTGAAGACTTAAGATGTTGGCAGGAAGCCNGGGATCTTGTGAAGGAAATTTATGGTGTAACGGGCAATGGCAAAGCGGCCACTGATTTTGGTTTTCGTGATCAAATCCGAAGAGCTGCTATTTCCGTAATAAATAATATTGCAGAGGGTTTCGGAAGAACAAGTAATAAAGAATTTATCCGTTACTTAGAGTTTTCCTTTACATCTTCGAATGAAGTTAAAAGCTTATTGTATGTTGCCATCGATCTTGGTTATTTAGAAGCTAAATCAGCAACTGAATTGCAACAAAAGGCTGAAGGAATAAAGGCAATGAACTTAGCTTTAATCAAATACCTTCGTTCAAAACGAAGCAAGCCATAAATTTTTCAACCTTCCGGCTTTTCAACCTTTCGCCTTCCAATTTTTCAATTTTTAATCCTCTAAACCCTTCAATAAACCTTCAAACCTTTTAAACCTTTAAACTTTGAAAGTAACCGAACACCTAAAACGAGCCAACGGTAAAACGTTGTTCACCATCGAAATTTTGCCACCTTTAAAAGGCGAGAATATTCGAAGTTTGTTTAACAATATAGACCCGCTGATGGAGTTTAAACCTCCGTTTATTGATGTAACCTACCATCGGGAAGAGTATGTTTTTAAGAAGAAAGAGGGTGGTTTACTCGAGAAGATCACAACCCGAAAACGACCGGGCACCGTGGGAATTTGCGCGGCTATTCAAAATCACTACAAGGTAGATACCGTTCCACACATTATTTGTGGAGGTTTTAGCAAAGAGGAAACTGAAAACGCGCTGATTGATCTGAATNTTTTGGGTGTGGATAATGTACTTGTACTGCAAGGGGATGCCATTAAAACCGAATCGAAATTTATTCCTGAANAAGATGGATTTGCCTATGCCTCTGAACTGCTGGAGCATGTAGTGAACATGAATCGCGGCCAATACCTGGATGAAGAATTGCACGAACCTTCGCCTACTAATTTTTGCATTGGTGTTGCAGGCTACCCGGAAAAGCATTTTAATGCACCCAATCTGAAAACCGATTTGAAGTACTTAAAGAATAAGGTAGATAAAGGTGCAGAGTATATTGTGACACAAATGTTTTTCGATAACAAANAGTATTTTGAGTTTGTAGATAAATGCCGGGAAGCAGGCATTACGGTACCGATTATCNCGGGCATTAAACCATTAACTACCAAGTCTCAGCTCACCATTCTGCCACAGATATTTCATATCGATTTGCCGGAAGAACTTACAGAAGCAGCCGAAAAATGCAAAGACAATACTGCTATTAAGCAGGTGGGCATTGAGTGGTCTGTTCAACAATCAAAAGAGTTGATTCAGAAGGGGGCACCCACTATTCATTTTTATTCGATGGGAAAATCGGACCCGATCTACCGAATTGCGAAAGAATTGTTTTAAAAAAGACCCGAAAGCTTCGGGTCTTTTTTGATGTACACGAATTAAGCTATGGAATAGGTAACCCTGTAGCACTATACTTACTAATGTCGGTAAGAGGCACGGTTGCTCCGAAGGTGTCATTTATAGCCTGAATGAATACCCTGGATAATAATGCATAACCGCGGCTGTTCATGTGTACACCATCTTCCGAGTAAATTCCGGTGGGTGGATTGATGTTAGGCGTAACGGTTACATTATTGTAAATACCAACTTTAGCTGCAACTAAACCATCTAAAGCAGCATTAACATCAGCCAATGCTAATTTACTTGAATTTGCTGTAACGATTGCCTGTACTGTAGCATTGTAAGCAGTTCTTGCATTATTGATTGCCTCGATTTCAGTTGGAATTAATGCGTATTGGTCTGCAAGCGGTACTGTTACTCCGTTGATGAGGCTGGGGTTGCCACCTACAAGTGTACCCAATACTGAACCTGCTGCAAGAGGTAGTTTATCCTCTGGAGTAGTTTGACGAGCCCTCGCGTAGGGTACCAAGGCAGCCGCGCCATTCGCATTCATTGCTGTGGTAAGATCGGTAAGGGTTTCATCTACTATCAATGCTTTATTTTGTCCGGCAGCAAATGATATTAATCGCTTGTCCTTTTCTGCTGTTGTTATTACACCAGCCCCAGCCATAGCTATCAGAAAAGCATTATAATTATTTGCCAGGTTGGTGGTTAAGTTGTCTGCCGTAGCTGCATCCAGGGGGATAGGATTATATGCAACAGCCGTGAAATGCGGCATTTTGAAAATATCGGGAAAGTTACCCACCACTCCCTTTAAGTTTGTTAAACTCGGATGCCCTAATATTGAACCGATGGCGGCAGCATATTGTCCATCAAATCCGTTTGGCAGGCCACCGGTAGCAGGTGTTAGNGGTGCTTTGGTAGGATCTGCACCAAACGCTGCATGAAGAAAGAAATCATCCAGCCCGAGCCAAAACAATAAAAATGTTGGTTGTGCTGCAATTGCATCGGTTACAATAGTGGAGCCTGAACCAGGGTAATCCAGTCTTCCATAAAATGGACTGAATCTTGGATCTGATCCAGCGCCAGCCCAATTCCCCGTTTCCGAAATAAGAGCTTGTCCTAAAAANATAGCCGGAACACCAAAATTATTAAGTGTGGCTTTTTCTCCGGTGTAGATAAATCCAGGATTCGCAGATGGATTTGGCAATGCTTCCAGATTTCCTGGAGCGTATGCCTGTGGCGTTGGTTTAGGTGAGGCACCTTGAAGCAACATCCTTCCCAGGATTGGTTTTGTATTATCTGTTAGGAAAGGTTGCGTAACAAACAAATTCCAGCCTAAGCTTGCGTTGATGTTGGGCTGCACGAATGCGCCACCGCCAACTCCAGGTTTTGCAAACTGGGTGGCCATAATGGCCGGCAAAGAATTGTTCTGGCCGGTTGTAAACAGCGCACCTCCTTGTACACCGGCAACAAAAGAATTACCCACCGCTACAAACTTTGTAAAGTTGGCTGAACCCGGTGTGCCGTTTTCATTCGGATTTTCCGTTTCCGGAGGAGTAAGTTCAATCACTTCCTGTTCGCAGGATATGCTGATCAGCAGCACGAGTGAAACTATTGAAAGAAATTTAATTTTTTCATATAAGATGTTGTTTGCAATTATTTCAAAACTCATCAAACGTTAAAGAGATGTAATACATCTGTCCTATAAATGGAGCTCCCAGGTTGGTTCTGTAATCACCACCTCCCAAATTGGTAGCGCCAATTTTTAGCAACGACCGGATGGGAGAAAGTTTGTAGCTGATCTGGGCATCCAGTACACCAAACTCGGGTACGTTCCATTCGCCATAAGAAGACTGCCACAAGAATCCTTCCTGCCAGCGGAAGTTAATATTAAAGCCAAGGTTTTCCGTAACCTTTCGGTTACTTAATCCAATGCTGATTTTATTTTCCGGTGTATTAAATCCTGCTCTGAAATCTTCGGTTTCGGTGGCATCGAACGTGGCGTAGCTATAACTTCCATTCAATGCAAAGTTGCGGGGCAGGCTATAGGTAAGGCCAAGGCCTACACCAATAGAGGTAACATTTTCAAGCGAGTTGTTGTATAAGCTATAAAGGCTACCGGCAGCAACGGTATTTCCCTGATGGGATGTAGGTGCTTTAACGGCCACAATCTGCCCACCAATAAAATTCTGGTAAGTTGTATGGTACGCATTCAGGTCAACCAAAAACTTATTGGAGAATACACCTTTATATCCTACTTCAAATGATTTTAGTTTTTCGGGTTGTACGTAGGCAATGTTTGCCGTTTCCAGTAAGCTAGGGTTACCACCTGTGGGTGTACCATCAACAGCAAGTGTGCCACCAGAGGCCCGGTAGGCGGTGTATGATTCCTGCGTCCATGCGCCTCCGTTGTGTACGCCATAACGGGCAGCATTTGCTTCGGTACTTCCTAACAACGTTCCGCTGGATGATGGAAAGTAAATGAATTGTGCTTGCGTATCTGGATTCCGGAACCCGGTTTGAAACGAAGCTCTCAGGTTATGGGTTTTAGCCAGCGTATAAACTGCTGATAGTCTGGGTGTGAATTGGCCATCAAAATTTTCATTTTTATCATAGCGAACAGAACCGGTTAATTTAAGGCCGGACATAGTTTTNGAAACCTGTGTATAAACACCGTATTCATCAATTTTGATTCGTTCAAAATCAGTTCCGTCATCGGGGTCTTCATTGAAAATAGTACCCGATGAGAACAAATCATATCGCCTCACATTTCCTCCAACCTGAATTTCGGCAAACTTGATTTGATTAATAAAGTTGTAGTTAAATTCTGCATGGTATAATCTGGAATTATCCAANAAGGATGCGCCACCACCGGATGCAGCATGAACACCACCATTCGCATCCGTCCAGGTTCCGGTGGGGGTTCGCTGAAAGTAATTGTTGCGCACCGTTTGCATCAGCGCTTTGTATTCCGGAGTGCCTGGTGCCGGGCGGTTACGATCTGCGTAGGCTCTTGCGTCATCATGATTTCCAGCCTCGTAGCCGGGTATATATCCCTGCATGGCAAGTACATAATCCGGTACCCAGTTTGTAGCCGAAGGGCTCATGGTTTCATTTGCATAACCACCAAGAGCGGATAGGTTGTAGGATTTTCCGGCATCGGTAGCGGTACGGTAAGCACGTACAAAGAAGTTGTCGGATTTAATTTCAAACTTATGGAACTGTTGGCTGAAGTCTCTAAGTACGTATTTTTCAGTACCCTGGTAAATGGAACTACCACCGCCATACCGATAATTGTATAGGGCTTCAATTTTATCGCTGATTCGGTAATGGAGCGCTCCATCTGCTTTTATGCTTTTAGCTTCGCGGCCATCGCTAAAGGAATTCAACATGTCTTCTTCGCGGAAACCGGTTCTTGTAATAGTTCCAATACTAGGAACCGGGACCGGAATTCTTGTTTCATCGCCATACAGGTTAAGGCCATCAAAATCTTTGGTGCCGCTTAAATCAATTGTGGACTCGGGGTTTGTGCGTGAAGTTTTATAATCATTACTCAGCCAATCAGTGGCCTGAAGCATGGAGAAGTTAAGCTTAAATGCAAATTTATTATTGAAAGCCTTGGCATAACGAAGGCTATATTGCGTAAATGGATCAGAACTACCCGCATCCGATTTTGTAATTCCACCTTTCACTTGAGCGCTTAATCCCTGGTAATCAAAAGGGCTTTTGCTTTTCATGATCAGAATACCGTTAAACGCGTTAGGTCCATAGAGTGCCGAAACAGCACCGGGAACCAACTCAACGCTTTCGGCATCTAATTCACCAATGCCAATAATATTACCGGTAGGGAAGTTAAGCAAAGGCGCCTGTGTATCCATTCCATCAACTAGTTGAACAAATCGTACGTTAGCAATAGTTGCAAAACCCCTTGTGTTTATAGAGGTTAGGTTTAGACTTCCTGAATTGGTTTGAACACCTTTTACATTGGATAGCGCATCGTAGAAATCAGGAGTTGCCGATTGTTTGATGGCAAGCAAGTCCATCTTCTCAATCGTTACCGGAGATTGCAAAATACTTTCTTCCACACGTGATGCGGACACAACCACTTCCTGTCCCAATAACGTTTGTTCAGCAAGGTTTACATCCAACGTGCTGTTGGCTTCAGTTACTTCCATTTCCTGAGTGGCAAAACCAATGAATGAAAAAACCAATGTAAAGGGTGGAGCCTGATTTACTTTAAGATTGTATTGGCCATCGGTGTTGGTAATGGTTCCAATTACCCGGCCTTTCACCACAATGTTTACACCAGCCAGGGGCTCACCATTACCACTATCCTTTACGGTACCCGCAATAGTAGTAGTTTGCGCCATCAGAGTTGCTGATCCGCAGAGGAGGAGGAGCAGCGGAAGCAGCGCCTTTCTGTAGAATTTGTTCATAAGAATTATCGTTTAATTCTTAAATCTACGAGAAAAAGGCCAATAACAAACGTTTGAAAGGCTGTTTTTTGTAAGCGGACTGCTTACTTTTGATTACGCACCAACTCCACCAGGCGGTCGCACAAAGCATTAATTTCATTGGCCATTTGCTCATCGCCCGTAGCGGATAACACACTCTGTGCAATACCGCCAATATTTTCGATGTAAAAACGCTTCATTTCATCTACGGGCATGTCCTTGGTCCACAAGTCGATACGCATTGTATTTTTCTGTTGGCTATCCCACAGTGAAATAGAAATAGACTTGGTTTCGGTGGGTGTATCTGCTGGTTTATCGGTTGCATCCCATGTAATTCGCTCAGGAATGTTGTTGTTATCCAATTGAATTGAAAATTCAATGCTTGATTTCTTCATACCTTAAAATTGAGGTTCAAAGAAACAACATTTTACAACTGCATTTCAGGAATATTTCCATCAATTATTAAACTTCCTTCGGTGGCATTTTTNATCTGATCTATCGAAACGCCGGGNGCACGTTCCAATAACTTAAAACCGCCACCGGGTAATATATCCAGTACTGCCATATCGCTTACAATACGCTTAACGCATTTGATGCCCGTTATAGGCAGGGTACATTTNTTCAGCAGTTTGGAAACACCCTCCTTGCTGCAATGTTGCATGGCAACGATAATGTGTTTGGCCGAAGCCACCAGGTCCATGGCGCCACCCATTCCTTTAACCATTTTGCCAGGCACTTTCCAGTTGGCAATATCACCGGTTTCTGAAACTTCCATAGCTCCTAAAATGGTAAGATCCACATGGCCTCCNCGGATCATTGCAAAACTTTCGGCCGAATGAAACAAAGCCGAGCCGGGCATCATGGTTACTGTTTGTTTGCCGGCATTAATCAGATCGGGATCAACTTCATCTTCTTTTGGGAATGGGCCAATGCCCAGCAATCCGTTTTCTGACTGTAACACAACGTTAAGATGTGCAGGAATGTAGTTGGCTACTAACGTAGGAATACCAATACCCAGGTTAATATACATGCCATCTTTAACTTCTTTAGCTATGCGTTTTGCAATTCCGGTTTTGTCTAACATAGTATCANNAATTGAAATTGTTCGTTGCTCAATTCGTTTTTCATAATTCTTTCCCTGAAAAATTCGCTGCACATAAATTCCAGGAGTATGAATATGATTGGGATCTAATTCGCCCACAGGCACCAGTTCTTCTACTTCTGCAATGGTTATTTTTCCGGCTGCGGCCATCATTGGGTTAAAATTACGGGCAGTACCCCGGTAGATCAGGTTTCCGGCTGTGTCGCCCTTCCATGCTTTTACAATTGAAAAATCGGCCTTGAGCCAGGCTTCGAGCAGGTATAATTTTCCATCAAACTCACGCACTTCTTTTCCGGCAGCAACTTCGGTTCCTACACCGGCCGGAGTAAAAAANGCCGGAATACCAGCGCCACCGGCCCGCACACGTTCGGCCAGTGTTCCTTGCGGGATTAAGTCCACTTCTAATTCGCCTGAGAGCAGTTGTCTTTCAAATTCTGCATTTTCGCCCACATACGATGAAATCATTTTTTTNACCTGGCGCGTTTTTAGCAGCAAGCCAATGCCAAAGCCATCTACTCCTGCATTGTTCGAAATACAGGTAAGTCCTTTGGTTCCTTTTTTAAGNATGGCATCAATACAGTTTTCAGGTATTCCGCAAAGGCCAAAACCGCCCAACATGAGGGTAGCGTTATCAAACAAATCATGTATGGCTTCNATCTGGCCGGAAACAACTTTTGAGATCATAGGGTGTATTTTGAACAAATCTCACTTTACTTCAATCAAAATGCAAGTTGATCTTAATTGATTTGAAGGGCTTTTAGTGCGGCAACTTTATCTTTTTCCAATTGTGTTTTCAACGATTCAAGATCGTTAAACCGGGCATCAGCCCTGAGTAGCTTATGGAAACTAATTTTGAGTGTTTCGCCATAAATTTCCCTGTTGAAGTTAAAGATATTCACTTCAATAGAGCGTCTGGCGCCATCAACGGTTGGTCTGTTTCCGATGTAAAGCATACCACCATAGACTGAATTTTCGTGCGTTACAGTTACCGCATAAATACCATCGGCTGGCACAAGCTTATCGTGTGCATCCAGATCAATATTGGCGGTAGGAAATCCCAATACACGCCCCAGTTTATCGCCTTTAATAACCCGGCCTGAAAGCGGGTAAGGTTCTCCTAAAAANTGATTGGCCGTTTCAATATCCCCGGCAGTAAGGGCTTGCCTTATTTTGGTAGAACTAACGCCTACATGATCTACATCCTGCCGCGAAATTTCTTCTACGTCAAACCCGAAAGTGGGTCCGTTGAGTTTTAGTTGTTCAAAACTTCCTTCGCGGTTTTTGCCAAACCGGTGGTCATAACCAATTACAAGTTTTCGGGTGCCAATTCGCCCAACCAGAATTTCTGTTATAAAATCTACTGAAGTGATCTGTGAAAATTCTTTTGTGAAAGGAATTCGCAATAAATGTTGTACACCATACTTCCTGAGTAGTTGGGCTTTCTCTTCAAATGTATTGAGAAGTTTCAGGCCAGGCTCATTGGGTTTTAGTATGGTTCGCGGATGTGGCCAAAAGGTCAATACAACAGTTTCTCCTCCATTTTTNTGAGCAATTTCCTGAAGCCTTGCGAGTATTTTNTGGTGGCCCAGATGCACGCCATCGAAGGTGCCACTGGTAACTACGCCAAACGGCAGGGGTGTAAAATCATCCAGCGAATGATAAATTTTCATTTCGGTTCCGGATTTATCTGATCAATTTCCAATGCATCACTAAGTCTAAAATTTCCAATGCGGGTGCGGCAAAGTTCTGCAAGGTAGGCACCTGTTCCTAATTCATTTCCAAAATCTCTTGCTATGCTGCGAATGTAAGTACCTTTTGAACACACAATTCTGAAACTAACAAAGGGTTTTTCAATAGAGGTGATTTCAAATGCACTTACAATTACCTCTCTGGGTTTTAGTTCGATGTCTTTTCCTTTACGGGCAAATTTGTAGGCACGCTTACCATCTATTTTTATAGCTGAATGGAGCGGTGGTATTTGCTGTAGCGTTCCGGTAAATTTGCGGGCGGCCGATTTTAGTTGTACTTCCGTTATATGATCTGTGTTGCCACCCGCTTCAATAGCTGTTTCCAGATCGTGTGAAGGCGTGGTTTTGCCTATCACAAACTTGCCGGTGTATTCCTTCTCCTGTGCCTGAAATTCGTCTATGCGTTTGGTCATTTTTCCGGTGCAGAGTATCAGCAAACCGGTGGCCAGTGGATCTAAAGTTCCGGCATGACCGATTTTTTTAATCTTGAGTTTGTTGCGAAGNTTTGTTCACCACATCAAAAGAGGTCCACCGCGGGGGTTTATTAATCAGAAGCACCTGATCCAGGTATTCGGTGTTCATAAAATTTGAAGATCAATTCCGAGCCAGTACAGGATTAAGATAATGGCTCCGAGTGCAATGCGGTAATATCCAAACAGTTTAAATCCGTGCTTGGTTAANAAGGAAATGAAAGACCGGATGGCAAGGAAGGCAACTACAAAAGCGACCATATTGCCCACCAGTAAGATGGAAACCTGATCGCCACCCAATTTGTTTCCATCCAGATAGTAGGTGAGGAGTTTATAGCCAGTGGCGGCTAACATGGTTGGAACAGCAAGAAAAAANGAGAATTCGGCCGCAGTTTGTTTGGTAAGCTTTTGGGTAATTCCCCCAATGATAGTGGCTGCCGATCGGGATACCCCNGGAACCAGGGCCAGAACCTGAAACAGCCCTACTTTAAATGCAGTTGCATGGGTAACATCCGTCTTTCCATTTTCCTCCGTTTCATGAAACAGTTTATCAATGAATAAGAATACAATTCCGCCAAGAATCAGCATCAGTGCAATCAGATCCACCCGTTCAAATAGAAAATCAATTTGATTGCTAAATAAAAAGCCTAATACGGCTGCCGGTAAAAAGGCAAGCAACAATTTTAGGTAAAAGTTGAAGGATTGAAAGAATCTTTTCCAATACAATACAATTACCGAGGCAATGGCTCCCACCTGAATGGATACCGTAAAAGTTTTTACAAACGAATCTTTNTCAATTCCCAGAATGGCTGAGGTTATAATCATGTGCCCGGTTGATGATACGGGAAGAAATTCCGTCAGGCCCTCAACGATTGCCAGAATAATGGCATCCAGATATGACATGAAAATGTTGCTTAATCTTTTTGTCGCGGTGTGTAGAGGATGGCAAAAATTTCAGTCACAAATCCTGCCAGTACAATAAGGGGGCTTAATGTAATTCCGAGAAACCCAAAGCCATAAGGTTCTTTATCCAGGGTCATAATGGTAAATCCGATTACCAGCAATACCAACCCTACAATCATTAATTGATAGTTCTGTTTTCGAAATGCAAGTTTACTCATGGAATTAATAAAGTTCGTCTAACGATAATTTCAAATATTTGCTTACAGCCCGGTAGGTACTTAAAAATGCTACCAGTACACCCAGTACAATTAAAAAAACNAACAGAAAGAGCAAGCGGTTGTTATTTTGAATCAATGCCAGATCGGTTATGCGCTGGGTGGCGAAACTAATCAGGGCAACCAGTAGGGCAGAGGCCAGTAAACCTGCTATAAACCCATGCATGCCCGCCCGAAACAAAAATGGTTTTTGTATAAACCAACTGCGGGCACCAACTAGTTGCATGCTGCGAATTAAAAAGCGTTGTGAAAACAGTGCGAGCCGAAGGGTGTTATTTATCAGAAGCATAACAACCAATAGAAGAAGCACCACCAACCCCATTAACACAAACCCGATTTTTGTAATGTTTTGATTAATAGAATCAATTACGTTTTCGATGTAGTGAACTTGGAACACACCTCCAAATTGTTCTATTTCGGTCTTGATCTTTTTNAGGTTTTCAGTATCGTGAAATCCTTCCTTGATCCGAACCAGGTAGGCATCATGAAGGGGATTTTCACCCAGAAAGTCTTTGAAATTTTCGCCTGTTTCTTCAATAAATATCTTGGCGGCTTGCTCCTTGCTAACAAATTGAATTGCATCTTTACCTTCTCCCACATAAGGTTTAGAGGCAAGGCCTTTNTCAATTTGATTTCGTTGTGTATCCGATGCCTGGGATGTGAGATAAACCTGGATCTTTACATTTTCCCGTACAATTCGTTCTAATTCCCTGGAGTAAATAACGAGCGCACCAAAAACTCCGATTACAAAAAGAGCCAGCGTAATACTAAGAACAACACTCAGATAAGGATAGCTTCCGAGTTTCTTTTTCCGACCTTTATATCTGCTCTCGCCCGATAACATCGGGCAAAGATAACAGGATTCCCGATTTTTAATTCGAAGTTAAGTTCAAAACGAAACGCAGGTTACTTTTTACGGTAGTTCTCCAGCTTATTCAGGATCGACTTATCCGTCACCACCTGAAGCGGGGTAATATCAGTTGCCTGGTCATCCAGGTTATAGTATTTNTTCTGATAGTATAAATACACCGCATGCTTGCCTCCGTTCAATTCAATGATTTCATACAGGCTATCATCGAAGGAACCGTATAGTACTACCTTTCCGGCTGTAAACTGATAATGAAACTTGTATTTCTTGTTAGAACCATCAATGGCTACGTCAAGGGATTTAACCTCTGTTACGGGTGTGGTTGGAATGGTTGCCCCATGATTTACCGGNGAGGAGGTACTGCCAACCAATTCGGCACTCGGGTCAATCACTTCAAGGGTCGGTTTAGCAACTTCTTTCTTAACAGCAGGGGCCTTTACTGTGGTTTCTGTTTTGCTGTTTGTTTCTTTCTGTTGCGCATGGGTGGTTGTCGCTTGTTCCCGTTCTTCTTCAAATCCATTTACATCTGAGGGTATGAGTTCATTTTCCGTAATAACCACCGAATCGATTGGTTCTGTTATGGGTTCATCTAGCCCTTTGCTGCTAAACAGGTAAACAGAACCAATTAAGAGCGCGCCCCCNACAATACCTGCTGCCACTTTTAATGATGTAAATTTACTAACCGGGCTAATTGGGATATTATTGAGCATAGATTTCAACTCAGCGGCCCGCGCGCTTTTCACACTCTCAATAATCTGACGTTGAAATTCTACATCCGCTTTCAGCGAAGGATCGGCAGCTAACTGCTGTTCAAAACTTTCCTTTTGCGCCTCGCTAAGCCGGTTCGTCAGGTAGTCATCTATTAAATCAAAATTGCTCATGTCTTCTCTTTTGTTAGTCTAAAAATCGTGCTCGGAATATTGTGCCTTCACCAATTCATCCAGCTTTTGTTTGCATTTATATTTTTTNGTTTTGGCGGTATCGGTATTGGCAAAGCCTAATTTCTCGGCTATTTCCTGCATCGACATGTCGTCAAAATAATAATACATCAAAACCTTGCGGCACGTTTCGCCAAGTTGATCCAGGCATTTGGCGATGATCTTTTCACGCTCCGGGCTATCCATGTCCATCGATTGGGCAGCATCCTTTTCCTCGTGTGAGAGTCGCTTTTTCCTGTCGAGTTCCTTCCGCCACAGATTCTGACAAATGCTGTAGATGTAGGTACTCATTTTGGCTGTCATTACCAGGTTACCCGATCTGGCCTTCTGCCAGAACACTACCAATGCATCCTGATAAATGTCTCGTGCTTCTTCTTCGGTACCACTGTTGGTGATAACCAATTTAGTCATCATCCGGTAGTACTTCTTGTAGATGAATTCAAGGGCTTTCTCGTCTCCGTTCTGGATCCGTTCGAAAATCTCCTTTTCATCCATTTGCAAGTTGTTTTTGAATACTCGTAACGCCACGTCTGGTAACCTTTACTATATGATAAACGGAATTATTCGGGGATTAATGTCGCTATTTTTCCGGTGAGATGGTAATTAACGTTCGGGCAACCATGTTTGGGTGCGGAAGAATGGCCCCAGGTAACCCCTGAGTTTAAGATTATTTCCCTCCAGCCATACTTTACAACGATATATTTTGCCATTGTTGGGATCAAGGATAGTTCCTCCGGAATATTCGTCATCATCCTTACCAAGATTCCTGAGAATTTCCATACCGATAATCTTCTTNTTATAACGATCGTCATCAGTTGGGCATTTGTCACAAATCGGGTCTTGATCTTCGGTAGGCCCNCGGAATAACCGCACAATTTTTCCGTAGAATTTACCATTGCGTTCTACGATCTCCACAACCGATTTAGGCTTTCCGGTTTCATCATCTATTGTTTTCCATTTACCCGTAATGGTTTGCGCTCTTCCGTCTAAGCCGCTGATAAAAAGGTAAAAAATGAGTACACGCACCATAGCCGTTCCGTTGTGATCGCTTAAAGATAAAAAAGAGCGGTGCCAGAACACCGCTCTCGAATTTAGTATGGGTTGACGGATTACTTTACCTCTGCTGCAGGGTTTTTAGTAACCACAATCTCAACTTTTTCCTTCAATTCTTCGGCCTTAGCAGTTGCCGGCTTATCAGATGCCAGGAAGGGTGCGATTACCAACGCTACCACCGACATCAGTTTCAAAAGGATATTAAGCGATGGACCTGAAGTATCCTTAAATGGATCTCCAACCGTATCGCCCACAACGGCAGCCTTGTGCGGGTCAGACTTCTTGAAATATTTCTGACCGTTGATTTCAACGCCTTCTTCAAAGCTTTTCTTGGCATTATCCCATGCACCACCTGCATTGGATTGGAAAATGGCCATCAATACACCGGAAACAGTTACACCCGCCAGCATGCCACCTAGTGCTTCCACCCCAAAACCGGGTAGGAAGGCAATCAGTACAGGAACCACCACGGCCATTAAGCCAGGCACCACCATTTCACGAATGGCTGCCTTGGTTGAAATTTCCACACACTTGCCATACTCGGCCTTTCCGTCTGCATCGTGGAAAATCTTTTGGTCTTCGGCCGACCATTCACTTACTTCCTTATCGCCATTTCTTTTCATTGCGGCTAAGGCGGCTTTTAGTGCCGGAATATCATTAAACTGTCTGCGTACTTCTTCAATCATTGACATAGCCGCACGACCTACTGCACCCATAGCCAAAGCCGAGAATACAAANGGAAGCATACCGCCAATGAATAAACCTGCCATCACATTGGCTTTCGAAACGTCAATGGTTCTTAAATGAGCGGTGGTCATAAACGCACCAAATAATGCCAGGGCGGTAAGAGCAGCCGAGGCAATTGCAAAACCTTTTCCGATGGCGGCAGTCGTGTTACCTACTGCATCCAATTTATCTGTACGGGAACGAACCTCCTTAGGTAATTCGGACATTTCAGCTACACCTCCGGCATTGTCTGAGATAGGACCATACGCATCTACTGCCAATTGGATACCCAGGTTAGACAACATACCTACGGCAGCGATGGCAATACCGTACAAGCCACCAAAATGGAATGCGCCAATAATGGAAATGGCAATGATAATGATCGGCCAAAGGGTTGACATCATGCCCACGCCTAAGCCGGCAATAATATTGGTGGCAGCACCAGTAGAAGATTGTCTTACAATAGAAAGCACGGGTTTCTTACCCATGCCTGTATAATATTCAGTAATCAAACCAATGATTACNCCGGCCACCAAACCAATTACCGTTGCAAAGAAAATTCCGGTTGAGGTATAGGTAGTGTATTCACCTTCCACATTATAAAGCGGATCGCTGTATTGCCAGGTTTCTGGCAGCATGGCTTTAATAATAAACCACGAAGCGGCAATCATCACCACCGATGATACAATCTCACCGGTATTCAGGGCTGTTTGCGGATTGCCCCCTTCCTTTACACGAACAAAGAAGGTTCCGATAAAGGACATAATAATTCCAACTCCTGCCAACGCTAATGGTAATAACACTGCCGATAGACCGCTTCCGAAAGCTTCGGAAGAAAACTCAGGCAAGGCAAAGAATGCTGCACCCAACACCATGGTACCAACAATAGAACCTACATAGGATTCGAAAAGATCACCCCATACCGGCCACATCACCCACGTTATCACCNNTACGTTGTCGGCAATAGTTGCCGGGTTAAGCGGGTGGTCTTCCGGGATACCGGCTTCTACTTTACCCACTAAGTCGGCACCCACATCGGCTGCTTTGGTATAAATACCACCACCTACACGGGCAAATAAAGCAATGGAAGAAGCACCAAACGAAAAGCCGGTAAGTACCGTAATAACCTGATTAATATCGGTGAACATGCTTCTGTATGCAATGAACAGGGCACTTAATCCAAGCACACCCAATCCCACAACACCCATTCCCATAACCGATCCACCTGTAAAAGCAACTTCAAGTGCTTTGCCTAAGCTGGTGCGGGCTGCATTGGTTGTGCGAACGTTGGCCTTTGTGGCTACGCGCATTCCGATAAATCCGGCCAATGCCGAACAAAATGCACCCAACACAAAGGAAAGCCCAACCAAAGGTGAAGAGGTTTCGCTATTCGCAGTAAAGGCTAATAACAGCGCCACACAGATTACAAATACACTCAGAATTTTGTATTCTGCTTTCAGGAAGGCCATTGCTCCCTCTGCGATGTGGCTCGCAATTTTNTTCATCTTATCGGTACCCGCATCTTGTTTGGATACCCAGGCACTTTTCCAGATCACATAGATAAGCCCCAGAACGCCAAACAGGGGCAGGGCGTAAAGTAAATTTTGCATACAGATTGATTTGTTAAACATCCCTGCCAAATACCTCGAGGCAGGGGCTTTTTAAAAGCACCGCAAAGATATAAGAAGCCTCAAATAATTAAAATCTGGCTATTTAAATAGAAAAGAGCTGTTTGAGGGCTGTCCAAAGCCTTTGCGGGCCGGATCGTTGGTTAATAATTGCTCCAGTTCTTCGGAAGCAACTAAAGCTACGCCCTGGGCTTCCATGCGTTCATAATGCGCCAGGCCGGCAGGCAACGCTCCGAAGTAAATCACCTTTTCTGGTTTAACCGGAAGTGCGGAAAGGTCCAGTTTATCCTGATAAATAATTGAGATACCATCCATAGAAAACTTCAGGGCAGTTAGAATCCGGGCCAGTAATTCTTGCTCTGGTTGCGACACTTCCTTCCATGGTTTTGTAATCACTACGGTTGGTAAAGGACGGATTTGATAAAGTTCTTCCGTAAAGATGGAGTCAACGCTTTCGGTCATTCTTTAATGGTAAAGATTGATTTTAATTCGGTGGCTTCTGCGGGTTTCATGCGGCCACTCAGGATTAACCGCAGTTGTCTTCTGCGCAAGGCACCATTATATAACTCAACTTCTTCGGGGTTTCCGGAACAATTTCGGGTATCTCAACCGGGTGCCCATGCTTATCCACAGCTACAAAGGTGAAGTAGGCCGAGTTGCTGTCTATCTTTCTGCCTTCCGGAATGTTCTCAGCATCAACATCAATCCGAATTTCAACTGAAGAGTTGAAGGCCCGCGTGGCGCGCGCGTAGCGTAACCACATCGCCCAGGCGTATGGGCGACCGAAATGAAATGTTATCCACCGATGCGGTAACCACAATACTCTCGCAATGTTTTTGTCCGGCAATGGCCGACACAATATCCATCCAATGCATCAACCGCCCACCCATTAAGTTGTTGAGGGTATTGGTGTCGTTGGGTAATACCAGTTCGGTCATACTTACGAACGACTCCCGCGGGTGTTTCTTCTTGCGTTCCATGGTTGACTACTTACTGTTAGTTTGTTTTTCAGGTGCAACAAAAATCATAAAAAATTTTGCAATACACGAACCCAATTTGCTTCTTGCGTGAAATAAATCGTGGCGCGTGTTAACAACCAACACATTTTTCATTACTCCAGTAACCTCAACTACCCTTGAGATTACCACAACGATTACGGGGTAGCGCCCATATTATATCTACGCCCTCCCGACATACCTGTTTATTTAAAAATCAAAATCTGAAATTATTTCAGTGTTAATCTCTTTATGAAAGTATTAAAGTTTGGTGGTTCATCGGTAGCTAAACCAGAACGCATCCGCTCGGTAATTGAAATTGTTAAGCCTTATCTGAAAGATAAACCTGCTCTTGTATTCTCTGCATTTGGCGGGGTAACAGACTCGCTCATTGCATTAAGTTCTGCCGCCCTGGCCGGTAAAGGGGAGTACAAAGAAGAACTTCGGTTGCTCGAAACGCGCCACCTCGATGCTGTGCGCGAGTTGATTGGTATTCAAAAACAAAGCAGCATCCTGGCACAGGTAAAATTTACATTTAATGAACTGGAAGATGTGCTGCATGGGGTATTCCTGGTAAAGGAAAGAACGCCCCGCACCTTAGATTACATCATGAGCTTTGGGGAACGGCTTTCTGCTTACATCATTGCCGAAGCAATGAAAGACCAGGGTATTGATGCTGAGTTTCTGGATGCGCGGCAGGTTGTTCGCACCGACAATAATTTTGGCTATGCACGCATTGATTTTGAAAAAACGAATACGTTGATCAAAAATCATTTTGCCAATCGCACACAGGTGCAAATAATAACGGGCTTTATTGGTTCATCGCCTTCTGGCGAAACAACCACCATTGGCCGAAGTGGTTCTGATTATACCGCAGCAATCGTTGCAGGCGCCTTGCAGGTTTCTGACCTCGAAATCTGGACGGATGTTGACGGAATGATGACAGCCGATCCACGCAAAGTANAAAAAGCATTTACGGTAAAGGAGATGACCTATGAAGAAGCGATGGAACTTTCGCACTTTGGCGCCAAAGTAATTTTTCCGGCCACCATGCAACCTGCCATGGTTAATCGTATTCCCATCTGGATCAAGAATACATTTAATCCAACATTTGAAGGCACCGTTATCAGCGAAAAGTCGAATGGANAAAACCTGATTATTAAAGGAATTTCTTCGATGGACAAAATCAGCTTATTGAGTGTGCAAGGCAGCGGCTTAGTGGGCGTGGTGGGTGTTTCCATGCGTTTGTTCGGAACCCTGGCGAAAGAAAATATCAACGTGATTTTGATCAGCCAGGCATCGTCTGAGCATTCTATTTGTTTTGCTATTGAAAGCAACAAAACGCAGCAGGCAAAGGCCGCGATTGAAAAAGAGTTTCAATATGAAATTCGCAGCAAGGAAATGGATACTGTAAAAGTTGAAGAAAGCCTGGCCATTGTTGCGATTGTGGGCGAGAACATGAAACATAACNCCGGCACCAGCGGGCGCATGTTCAATGCGTTGGGAAAAAGCGGAATCAACATCAATGCTATTGCGCAGGGATCATCGGAGTTAAATATTTCGGCAGTTATTCATCAGCAAGATATTGCCAAGGCGCTGAATGTTTTGCACGAAGTTTTCTTCCTTTCGGACAGAAAAGTGTTGAATGTGTTTTTGGTCGGCACGGGTTTGATTGGCAAATCCTTGCTGGCAATGATGCAAAAACAATACAACCAACTGGCAAAGCAAAACCAGTTTGAAATACACGTGGTAGGCATTGCCAACAGTAAANAGATGTTCTTCAGCGAAGACGGGCTGAAGTTGGAGCATGCGGTTGCGCAAATGATGCAAGCCGGGNAGGAGATGAACCTCAATACCTTCATGGGCACCATGTTAAGCATGAACCTGTCGAACAGTATTTTTGTGGACTGTACTTCGAGTGCGGAGGTTACCGAACATTATGAGTCCATCCTCGCTTCCAACATCTCGATTGTAACGCCCAACAAAAAAGCAAACTCTGGATCGTTTCAAAAATACCTTAGCCTGAAGCAGGAAGCCCAAAAGCGTGGCGTAAAATTTTTATACGAAACCAACGTGGGGGCAGGCCTTCCGGTAATCAATACCCTGAATGATTTGTTAGTGAGTGGTGATTCAGTTTTGAGTATTGAAGCCGTGTTGAGCGGAACACTCAACTATATCTTCAGCACCTTTATGCCGGGCGATAAATTCAGTGATGTAGTGAAAGAGGCGAAGGCAAAAGGGTACACCGAACCCGACCCGCGCGATGATCTGAACGGCATGGACGTAGCGCGAAAAATTCTGATCTTATCGCGCGAAGCAGGCTTGTCGCTGGAATTGAGTGACATACAGGTTGAGAACCTGGTGCCGGAAGCATGCCGGNGAGAAATGGTGGTGGAAGAATTCCTGAAGAAGCTGGAAGAACATAATCCATATTTTGAAAAACTGGCTACCGAAGCAGCCGCACGCCAGGAAAAACTGCGCTACATGGCGGTGTTACAAGATGGAAAGACAAGCATCCGGTTGGGATCGGTAAATGCGCAACATCCTTTTTATTCGCTTTCAGGTAGTGATAATATTATCTTGTTAACCACCGAGCGCTATAAAGAACGCCCCATGGTAATCCGCGGCNCCGGTGCGGGTGCGGAAGTAACTGCGGCCGGTGTCTTTGCAGATATTATCCGGATTGGTAACTATGCAAATAATTAACCCGCGATGAATTCTGTAAAAGCGTTTGCTCCTGCAACAGTTGCCAATGTGTGTTGTGGATTTGATATCCTCGGCTTTGCTGTGGATCAACCGGGCGATGAAGTAACCTTAACCTTGCGCAACGATTCGCTCGTACAGGTTGTTTCCATTACAGGCGATGGAGGAAAACTTCCGCGCGAAGCAGAAAAGAATACAGCCAGTGTGGCTGTGCGCTCCTTCCTGAAAGCGATCCAATCGAAGCAGGGCGTAGATATTGCGTTAAGGAAAAATTTGCCGTTGGGCAGCGGCATGGGTTCCAGTGCTGCCAGCGGGGTGGCTGCGTTGGTGGCAATTAATGAGTTGCTGGGCAATCCGCTTACGCGCGAACAATTAGTGCCACATGCCATGGAAGCCGAGCGCATTGCATGTGGCTCGGCTCATGCCGATAACGTGGCGCCCTCGTTGTTGGGCGGGTTTGTGCTGGTGCGCGATTATCAGCCGCTGGATGTAATCAAGATTGATGCTACTGAAGAATTGTATTGTTCGCTGGTGCACCCGCACCTGGAATTAAAAACGGAGGACTCCAGAAAAGTTTTGCGCCATTCCATTTCGTTGAAGGATACCATCACACAAAGCGGGAATGTTGCCGGACTTATGGTTGGGCTTATGAAGCCCGACTATGGTTTGATTGGAAGATCGTTAAAAGATGTAATAGCCGAGCCCTTTCGTGCAGCCTTCATTCCAGGTTTTGAGGTGATGCGTAAAATTGCAGTAGATGCCGGTGCGTTGGGTTTCGGAATTTCCGGATCGGGACCTACGGTGTTTGCTTTGAGTAAAACCAGGCCAATTGCAATGGCAGCAGCAGAAGCCATTCAAATGGAGTTTAACAAACGGCAACTCAAGGCCGACCAGTTTGTTTCAAAAGTAAATCAACGTGGAGCGTATGTTCTTGATTGATTTTCAATACGTAACTTTTGTTGTATTCTTGACTGATTTGAAGAAATGAAATTCTACAGCACCAATAACAAAAATCATAAAGTCGATTTACGCACCGCGGTAATTGAAGGTCTTGCACCCGATAATGGATTGTACATGCCGGAAAGAATTCCGGTGCTTGACCAATCGTTTATTCAATCGCTGCCGGGGTTGTCGTTTAAGGAAATCGGATTGGAGGTAACACGTACCTTGCTGGCCGAACTTCCGGAAGCAGAAATTCAGAAACTGATTGATCACACTNTACAGTTTGATGCGCCCCTGGTAGAGATTGAACCGAATGTGTTTGCGCTGGAATTATTTCATGGCCCAACGTTGGCGTTCAAAGATTTTGGAGCGCGCTTTTTGGCCGGCCTGTTGGGATATTATGCGAAGGAGCAGGATCGGGAAATCACCATTCTTGTAGCTACCTCCGGTGATACAGGCAGTGCAGTTGCCAATGCTNTTNTGAATGTACCCGGCACCCGCGTAGTTGTTCTATACCCTTCCGGGAAGGTAAGTGTGGCGCAGGAAAAACAATTCACAACCCTTGGGGGAAACATCACAGCATTGGAAGTTAATGGTACGTTCGATGACTGCCAACGGTTGGTGAAGCAGGCATTTTTGGATGCGGACCTGAAGAAACGATACTTTCTTACTTCGGCTAATTCAATTAACCTGGCCCGGTTAATACCGCAATCGTTTTACTATTTCAGGGCGTATGCACAATTGAATACAACAAGTCCGGTTGTGTTTACCGTGCCCAGCGGAAACTTCGGCAACCTTACTGCCGGGCTGCTTGCCCAGCGTATGGGGTTACCCATTCAGCAATTTGTGGCTGCCACCAATGCAAACGATGTGGTGCCTGAATTTTTGAAGACTGAAAAATTTATGCCCCGGTCTTCCGTTCAAACCATCAGCAATGCAATGGATGTGGGCAACCCCAGCAACTTTGCGCGCATGCTGGAATTGTTTAATCATGATTTTGGGGCGCTGAAGAAAAGCATCAAGGGATATTCTTTTTCGGATACGGAAACCCGCGAGGCAATGCAACGGGTATTCAACCAAACGCGTTATGTATTGGATCCACACGGAGCGGTTGGGTACCTGGGACTGAAAAAGTTTATGAGCATTCAGCCCACCTATTCAGGAATATTTCTGGTAACAGCCCACCCGGCCAAGTTTGCAGATGTGGTGGAAGAAACCCTAAAAACTAAATTGGAATTTCCTGATCGCCTGCAAAAGTTTATGCAAGGGGAGAAGAAGTCCGTTTTAGTTTCTGCTGAATTTGATGCGTTTAAGGAATTGCTTTTGGATTTTAAAGTATGCGAAGAATTTTTCGTTTCACTGAATGATTTTTAGTCTAAACGAGGATAGTAAAACAATTTACTTGATTTGATTACTATGCCTGGCAATAAGTTCTTTCGGGGATAACTTTAACTCAATTAATTCAATGCCACTATAAATTGGTGGAACAAGTTCCGTCCCGGTTTTATCGATGTATCCATATTTAGCGTTAAGATTATCTTGTGTTCCACTAACCTTGGCAATTCCGTCCTGGAAAATACTTATGTAACCATACTTTGGAAGCATTGTTTCTTTTCCGGTTTTATCAATAAAGCCTTTAATTTTATCTCGTTCTATGATAGATATTCCTTCATAAAAATCACTTGCAGAATGATATATGCAGGGAATAACGTGTTGTCCCATTGCATCAACAAAGCCATATTTCCCGCTTAACTCTACACGGATCATTCCCTCTGTGAATTTGAAAATGCTCTTGAATTTGGGAGTAATTATGATTTCAGCCCGTTCGTTTAGAAAGCCCCACTTTTCACCGGACTTAAATGGTATTGTTTCCGGATTGATCTTACCAGATGTCTCTTGCTGGCTATTAATTTGAATAAGTCTTTGAACAGGCAGAGCCACAAGGATACCCAATTCATACTTTACTGGTACCACTTCCTGGCCAACTTTATTTATGTACCCCCACAATTTTCCTGATCGAACCCTGGCATATCCATGTGCGAAATTATCGGTGTGATCGTAAGATAAGCAAGGCGTAGCCTGGCTGCCATCTTTGTTTATGTAGAACCACTTACCATCTCGTTCCACAAGGGCCATATCATCTGAAAAGGCGCACGCGGTGCTGAACGTAGCAGGAATAAGAATCTCATCCAAATAATTTTTATAACCCCATTTTTCAGCAGCAAAGAAAGGGATTGGCTGCTGGTTTGCCTGGGCAATGAGTTGTTCTATGGGTGTTTGTTCAAGTTGAGCTTTAGTATGTACAGCCGGAACAACTACTTTGCCGGAACGATCAATGTATCCAAAAAGTCCACTAATCCAGACTTTTGCAAAACCTCCTTTGAAATCGCCAACACCTTCATAATGCTTATCCAATGTTATAACCACCTTTCCAGTTCTATCTATGAATGTACGATTAGGCAACAAGGCTAAACCATCAGAGAAATTATTTGGGTGGCCATGGATAATAGGAATGATTACATCTCCTTTTTCATCGATAAATCCCCATTTTCCAGGATTTATTATTTTCCAGATGGGATTTCCAAGTCTATCAGTCCCACCATCTCCCATTTCATAGCCAAGGTTAACAGCGGCTAACCCCTCGGAAAAATTTTCAGCCTGATCATATATTGGCTCAATGAGAACTTCGCCATTTTGGTTTTGATAACCGTACTTCCCTGAATCTGAACAGAATACATTAAGATTTGAACTCATTGCTTTTTATGTTACCTGCCTGGCCCGGTTGAACAGTCCATCAACTTATTTCCGATTTCAAGATAATACATTAACCGTTTCGGTTAGTCTTCAAGAGGATCGTTACATCCAAAAGAAAGTTTGCTCATTTCATAACTCACTTCCAACCCTGCTCGCCCAACAATGGTACAAACGCAAAATTGTCAAAAGTTTCTTGTTTCAGTTTGCCATTTACCTTGGTAATGCGCAACATCTTTTGAGTTTCACGATCACCAACAGGAATAATTAAAATTCCGTTTTCGTTTAGCTGATCGGTTAATGCAGTTGGTACTACCGGTGCCCCGGCTGTTACAATTATTTTATCGTATGGGGCTTTGGCCGGAATACCTTTTGAGCCATCACCATAAAANAANTACGGGTGGTAACCCAATTGGGGTAGGAAGTTACGTGTACGCTCGTAGAGTTTCTTGTTATATTCAATTGTGTAAACGGTGGCGCCCATTTCCAGCAAGACGGCTGCCTGGTATCCGGATCCGGTACCAATTTCCAATACTTTATCNCCGGGCTTGATTTTGAGCTTTTCCGTTTGAAATGCCACCGTAAAAGGCTGGGAAATCGTTTGGCCTTCTCCAATTGGAAAAGCCTTGTCCTCGTAGGCATGAACGAGGAGGGCATCGTCAAANAATGCATGGCGCGGCACTTTACCGATTGCGGCCAGTACCCCATCGCTTAAAATGCCTTTTTCACGCAGTTTNTTAACCAATTTGTTGCGCAAACCGCGCTGCTTGTAGTTATCCTCAATCATTTAGTAAAGGCCATTTTTACGCTAAAAAGCCATTTTTAGGCGTAAACAAAGTTTTGGAAAATGTTTAGGAAAATTGAAACTCAACCTGCTACTTTAGGGTTCTCTAAAAGCACAGTAATACTATTTGCCATAGCGTTAAACTGTGTCAAAACCTGTCCTTGAAGTGGTTTCGGTGAAAAACCTGCTATTTCAGGGCAGGTTTAACTTTTACACCCTATTTAATATCCAATCAGTACAAACGGAGCCCAATAAAACGGTGAAGCATATTTCTGCTGCCGTATCATCTTCAGTTTTGCCCCGCGCAAAGCTTCGGCAAAAGTGGTTTCTTTGGTTGTAATCAAATGCTGGTAAAACGTGGTCATCAATTGCGAGGTGGATTCATCCGCCACACTCCAAAANGATACCACTAGATTTTTGGCACCCGCATAAACCAGTGCGCGTGATAATCCTATTACACCTTCTCCTTTCGAAATTTTTCCGAGGCCGGTTTGGCATGCGGAGAGTGTTACAAGGTTTGCATTCAGGTGCAGGTTATAAATTTCACCACTAAACAAATTTCCATCCTCTGCTTCAGAATCATTTTGAAGAAAGATGCGCGATAGGTCTGGGTTATCTTCATCTACAATGCCATGTGTGGCAAAATGAATAAGGTCGTAATTGCGGAGGGTTTCGCTTTTGATGGATGTTTCGTTTGCTTCCTGATTGATGAGGATGTTGCAGGCAATTTGTTTTCCTTGCAACAACTCCTGAATTTGCTTTACTTCGGTTTCGGTGCCGGGTAAGGGGCTAAGATTATCCTTTGCAGGGAATTGAACAGGGGCCATTAATTGTGCGGAAGCAATACCTGTTTTCTTTTCTCCCTGACTTTTNTGAAGTAATAATCCGGCCGATAACTCGTACCGGATATTAAACTTGTTAATTAAGTAAGGTAATTGATGAAAGGAAGCTTGTTCTTTAACGGGTTGCGTAAGCAGGGCTTCAAAGGGTATAACACTCATGCGGCCCGCTGGTAAANNAACAAGGTTGTGAACACCGGAAGGAATTCCGGTAGGAATCAACAACCGGTAAAGGTTTCGGGCGCTAACCGTAAATACATTTGCATTACTGAAAAACATACTGTTTCGGAAGCCGCTCAGGTATTTGTCATAATCGCCTGGCAACGGCTGGTCTTTTACTTCGTAGCGTTTGCTCGTAATTAAGAACGTGTAAAGCCGTTCGTTAGCCTCATCAATAAAATAACTGATAATAGCGGTTTTAGAATCGAGCAGGTTTTGTAGTTGGGTAATGGTGGGTGCTGCCGAATTGAATTTCAGGTTGAAGTAATCCGGAAATTGTTTTTCAAGTTGTGCTACAAAGTTGTTGTAGGCCTGATTTAATTCGAACGCGGTTTCTCGCAAATATTTCTCTTCATCTTCCGTTGGCTTCTGTGCCAGTTTTTGATTTACTAATGCTAATGCAGACTTCAAACTCTTTTCTTCTTCCAGAAGGTCGGAAGGAATATTGGCAAATGACTTGGCGTTGGAATCGGAAATTGCTTCCTGTAATACAGCCGCTTTGCTTTTNTCTGCGAAGTAAAAACTCAATTCACGGTAATGTGTGCGGTGCAAAAACGAAACATCGCTTAACAGATGACTAACCCGAACACCCGCGGCATAGATTTCGTTGGCAACAGCACCCAACGCGATCTTGTCCGATTCGTAGGTGGTTTGTTGCCGCATTTTGTCAATTAAAGTATCGCTGGTTTGCAACGTAGATAAAGCCAGTTGCAGATCTTTAATTTTAAGTGTTTTACTCAAGTGCCTGGTTTCTAAAGCCTGCGCTTTATACATCAGGGAGTTTAACAACTGTGCTCCGTTGTAAAAGTTAAACCGGGTTGGGTTCACCTCAATTTCTTCCGAATTGAAGTCGGGCAGATTGGCAATAATTGCTTTCTGATAGTACTGCATTGCCTCTTCGTATTTCTTTTGGGCAAGTTTTTCGTTTCCAATCAGGTTTAGTACGTAGGTTACATCCGGGTGTTTCTTGCCGTGGGCGGTTTGATACATTGTTAGCGCTTTCTCATAAAACTCCAACGCAGGAGCCTGAGTTTCCCATTGAAGAGTAAGTTTGCCCCAGGTTNNCATCATAACAAGTGCTTTGTTGGGGTGGGGCTGTGGATAAATTTTTTCCCAGATGGCCAATGCAGTATTATAGTAATTGATGGCATCTCCGTATTGTTTATCGATTTGATTCAGGTAACCAAGGTTTGTATTGGCAATTGCAATTTTTGGATGTTCTTTTCCATGCAGTTTTTCGTACATGGTTAATGCCATGTTGTAATACTGGTACGACTTGTCTATGTTGTCGGTAATGTAGCTAAGTCCCAGATCGTTATAGGTAGCGGCTATCAGTTCATGATCGGCTGGTAATTTTTCCTGGCGGATGGCCAGTGCGCGCAACAAATGTTCTTCGGCCTGGCTCCATTTAGCCGATGTACGATATACGTTTCCCAGATGAGCAAGTGCATCAGCCATTTCCAGGCTGCGCGATTGGTTATCGGTATCAAATTTTGANATGGCTGCTTCAAGTTCTTCGATGGCCAGATCGATGCGTCCGCGGTTAAGTTGCAGAAATCCTTTGGTAGTTTGGAGCATGGCCACTTGCTTTCCTGCATTCTTTGTTTCTTTAGCCTTGGTTAATAAAGTTTCCAGTAGGTTATCGGCTTCATCCAGTTTACCAAGACGCACCAGGGCTTCTACTTTTTATTTTGAATTTCCAGGTTAAGCTGGGGAGTATTACCGGGTGTAGCATCTGCCATTGCAATAACAGCATCAAAGTGGGAGTCGGCAAGGAGCCTGGTTTAGTTGATCCATAACACCTTGTTTTTGAGCCAGGGCTACTGACCAAGCTAAAAATAAGATTATCAATGAGAGGGTAAGGCGCGCCATGGATTAAAATCGGTAATAATAACTTATGGTTGTTACTGCATGCCGGGTAAGACCATCCGGGTTTACTTTGCGTTGGGTTATCTTCTTACCCAGTAGAAGGCGTACGCCCGATTTTACATTAAAATTATATCCTACGGTTCCAATTCCAGAAAGCGCCATGCCAAGGGTGCCATCTAACTTTATGCGCTGGTTCGTATTGATATCGGTAATCTCATCTTTGGTTACCCGGAAAATAGGTAACAATCCAATTGTGAAATTAAACCGCATACCGGAAGTTTCGTTCTGCGCGCAGCATGACATCGGTACCACGTTTTAATTTATAGGCTAAAAATTTTTCGAACGTAATCTTCCCCTCCTTCATAAACCGGAATCCACTCGGCCCAATCAAACGTGTTGCCGTTTTGGTTAAAAGGATGTTGAATGCCAGTAGCAAATAGCCATTGTTTGTTAATAAATGAAATACCGGCAATGGCATCGTATGTTCCCAGGCTGGTTTGATAATACATAGGTAATGCTAAGCCGTTTTCATCCGATCGGAGGTTTGAATTATTGGATGGAATCTTGCTTCCAATCGAAGCGCTGATATCAAATTTTTCTGATGAATACAGGTTCCTGGTAAGGCAAAGTGATAAATCACCCAGGCCACTGGTGCTCCCGAAATTTCCATTCACTGCCTGGTAAGGCACTTTTACCTGAAAGAATGTTTTATCATCAATAAGGTTAAAACTCATATCCAGGTTGGCCACATACACAACAGGTGAAATTGTGGTGGTACCCCGGTAAAANCTCACTTCCATGCTACGGAGCTTAATCGGAATCTTTTTGTTGTAAGGTTGATCGGGCTTCATGGCGCCCATGGTGCAAAAGCCGGCATCGCTGCACCCTTGCGCGCCTGCATGCAAGGTGTTGATGAGGCAAATGAAGGTTATCAGATAAAGGATTCTCATAATATTACTTTTGTCCGGTGATAGAAACAGCATCAATTTCGTTCCAGTTTTCTACAGCCGGGCTGTTAATGGCTAATCTAATAGCGTCTGTTTTAAATTGTGTTTCCATTAAGTGAATAGAAAANATTCTACCTGCGGCTCCTAAATCAGTTTTGGCCGGCCTTGCATAAACGATTACCCACTGATCGGTTTTCGAATTTCGCAGGTACACCGTATCAATAGCGCCCGGATATGCGTTTTCAAAAATCTCAATTTTCTTCACAGTTTGAAGTTCAGAGAAACCGAGTACGAGAAACTCTCGCTGGGCATCGGGCGATAGGGATGACCATGCATTTGAATTAGATCCAGCATTTTCTGCTACGTTGTTTTCGCCCAGGGCCTGTTGGGCCGACCAAATGGTTGAAGAGTATTGACTACTGAATGCGGATACTGAAGCAGCGAACTGAGTTATTTTNTCACCTTCAAAGGGCTCGAAATCGGAGCAGTTCATCAACAGGCTGATGAAAACCAAGATAAAATGTCTTGTGCGCTTCATGAGGGGTGAAGTTAACAAGGCTAAATTACAACTTTCGTGCGGGCTTCCTAATGGTTGAACCGGGTAATTGAACTACATACCCAATGATTGATTTTCGATGGAGGCCAACTCGATAATTTTTTCGTACTCGGCCGGGTTAAGGTCATTAAAGAAGTAATGCACCGGATTGGCATGCACTCCATTTACAAATACTTCGTAATGCAGGTGTGGTGCGGTGGATAGGCCGGTATCTCCTACATAGCCAATCAGGTCGCCTCGTTTTACTTTCTGCCCCTGGCGCACAGCAAAGCCGTGCATGTGTGCATAGCGGGTGCGATATCCAAAGCCATGATCTATTTCAATCATTTTGCCGTAGCCACTAAAACTCATACTAAGTTTGTCGATCACCCCATCGGCAGTTGCATAGATGGGTGTTCCGATGGCTGCGGCAAAGTCGATGCCGGTATGCATNTTNTTAACCTTATAAATCGGGTGTATGCGCAAACCAAAACCCGATGCCAGCGCAATTAATTGTTTGTTGGCTATTGGCTGAATGGCAGGAATGGCAGCAAATAATTTTTCCTTACTTTCGGCAAGGCCCACCACATCATCTTGCGATTTTGATTCGATATAGATTTTNCTTCGCAGGTTATCTACACTTTCTGAAAGCTTCACGATTAAATCAGCATGAAGAATATTCTTGTTCTTGATGTCTTCATACCGATCCAAACCACCTACACCGGCTTCGCGAATACTTTTGTCAATAGGTTCGGCACCCAACACTACCCGGTAAATATTGTCATCGCGATACTCCATGTTAGCCAGTTGTTTATGTAGTTTCTCTACTTCCACTTTCAGGTTTTCATAGTAGAACTCCATTTCCTTAACCTCGTTGCGCAGCAATAGTTCTTTNGGCGACTCGAAGTAGGTGCCATATAATATCAATAAACCAACAGCCATTGCTACCGTAAGGCAAACAATCCCCAGGGTGTTCAGAATCAGGTCGCCTGTTGAGGTTTTGATGCGCTCGTACTTGCAGGTTTCGGTGTCGTAGTAATATTTTATTCTTGCCATAATTTTCTATTTATTTAGGCCTGAAGGCCTTTACAACTTCAGGCCTGCATTCAATATATGGGCCGTTCAAAAGGTTAATACAATACGGAATGGCTGGAAATACCGCATCCAAACACTGCCGGATTGCTCTTGGTCTTCCGGGTAAATTTACGATTAAAGTCTGATTTCGGATTCCGGCCGTTTGCCGCGATAGTATGGCGGTGGGTACATACTTCAGGCTTTCCATGCGCATACGCTCGCCAAAACCGGGCATCATCTTCGTGCATACTGCCTCCGTAGCTTCGGGTGTAACATCGCGTACTGCAGGGCCCGTGCCACCACTGGTAATAATCAAACAGCATTTTNNTTCATCTGCCATGCTGATTAGCGTCTGTTCAATAAGCAATTGTTCATCGGGTATAACGGCATATTCTTTTTGCCACGGGCTAAGCAGGTATTCGTTCAAGGTTTCTACGATGGCCTGGNNCGGAAGGTCTTCGTAAATTCCCTGGCTGGCCCGGTCGGATACATTTATAATTCCAATGCGGATGATTTGCTTCTCGCTCATACCTTTTCAGTAATACCGGGTGAGGGTTGGCGAAGGTTTTTNGCCCTACCTTTCTTAAATACCTGGCGGCCTTTGTTTATTCCTTTTCGAAGCTCACGTTGGGTTTCTTCGGGTAAAGCAATTATTTCGGCACAGGCTTCGGAGCAACAGTTGTTATATTTTTGAGCGCATGCTTCGCATTGAATAAACAATAAATGGCAACCATCGTTTTTGCAATTGGTGTGTGTATCGCAAGGGTTGCCACACTGGTGGCACTCGCTAATAATATCGTCTGAAATCCGTTCGCCCAGTCGTTCGTCAAATACAAAGTTTTTACCTATGAATTTGTTTTCCAACTGCTGTGCTTTTACATCTTGTGCGTATTTGATGATGCCACCTTCTAACTGAAACACATTTTTGAAGCCAATATGTTTAAACCAGGCGCTGGCCTTTTCGCATCGAATACCNCCGGTGCAATACATCAACAGGTTCTTGTCTTTTTGATCATTCAGTAAGTGTTCAACTACTTGCAACTCTTCCCGAAATGTATCTACATCCGGACAAATGGCATTTTTAAAATGTCCTACTTCACTTTCGTAGTGGTTGCGCATATCCACAATTACGGTGTTCGGATTTTCTGCAAGCGCATTAAACTGCTGTGCATTTACATGCGTACCACAATTGGTTACATCAAATGTAGCATCATTGAGTCCGTCCGCTACAATTTTNTTACGAACCAGTATTTTTAATTTAAAGAAAGATTTACCGTCATCATCCACAGCCAGGTTTAACCTTAGTCCGTTCAANAAGGAAATGGAATACAATTCGGCCTGGAAGGCCTGCAGGTTTTGGGTTGGTACACTAATCTGCGCATTGATGCCTTCGTAGGCAACATAAATTCGTCCTAGTACGCCTAATTGATCCAGTCTTTCGTACAGTTCGTTGCGAAAAACTTTCGGATCGTCTAAATGATGGTATTTATAAAAAGAAATGGTGGTGCGATGCTCCTGACTGTTTCGGAGTTTTTCCTTAAGAGTTTTGCCGTTCACACGATTGAAAAGCGCCATTTTGCACGAATTAATGTGCAAAGGTAGTAAATAATTGGTTTACTGAGTATTGGGCTTAAGCTGGCCCTTCATTAGTTTATTAAAGTCTTCGCAGCTAAGTGCACCAGTATGATTACAATAGCCACAGGTCTTATAGGTTTGGCCCAGGTAGTTTTTGATAACCACGGTAGATCCATTGCAAACCGGGCATACTACTTTTCCAGTTGGGCCACAGTCAATATCAAAATCTTTAGATAAAATTTGGGCAGCTTGCTTTGCTTCAGTCTGTTGTTCTTTCAGTAATTCATCTTCAGCTTTTGTTTTTAGATGGATGGCTTCTTCCGAAAATTGTCCGGTTGTTCCCTTCAACTGAATGTATTTATTCAACCAGTCCACACTCTGTTTGTATTTATTCTGAAAGAAAGAATTTTTGCCGAGGTAAAAAGTTAAATCGGAGGGTACACTACGTACGGTCTTTAGTAACGAAACGATTTTTGTATCGGCTGCCTCATATTGCTGTTGATTAATGAGTAAGGCTACAGAATCAATTTGTCTGTCGATGGCACGTTGTTTTTCGGCCTGGCGTTGCATTTCTAACTCCCGTATTTTNTCTTGTTGTGTTTGGGCACACAAGAGGGTGGTTACCTGTAAAAACAAAATCAANAATCCCAGTCTCATATTCACCCAGTAAATTTTTCTTTCGATAGTTGCAGCCATTCCAATGCCGAATTACTGAAAATATCTTCTTTCACACTTGTTGGTAGATCCATCGCTTCAATAAACCTGCCAATTTCCAGGTCTCCCAACGGAAACGGATAGTCAGAGCCCAACATTACCCGCTTGCTGCCTTGCAACTTTAACACATATTCCAACATCAGGGCATCGTGGGTTACGCTATCGATCCAAAATTTTTGCAAGTATGCGCGTGGATTAATATTGTTATCAATTGCCACCAGGTCGGGCCGGCAATCAAACCCATGCTGAATACGGCCCAGCGTGGGTAGAAAGGAACCTCCTGCATGTGAAAACATAACGCGCAAGTTTGGCAAGCGTTCGAATACACCGCCAAAAATCATAGAGCAAATTGCACGCGAAGTTTCGGCAGGCATGCCTACCAGCCACGGCAGCCAATAGCGTTGCATTTGCTTTTCACCCATCATATTCCATGGGTGCACCATTATCGCGAGGTTTAACTTTTCACAGGCCTCAAAGATTGGAAAGAAGCGATTTTCATTCAGGTTTTCATCGTTGATGTTTGAGCCAATTTGTATTCCTGCAAGGCCNTCCTTTTTAATACGATGTAATTCTTCGATGGCAAGATCGGCATCTTGCATGGGTATGGTACCTAACCCGATATAGTGTTGTGGGTAATCCTGTGACAGCTGTATCAGGTGGTCGTTCAAAAAACGTGAAAGGTCGAGGCAGTCTAATGGTTTTGCCCAATAGGAAAACATGACTGGAATAGTACAAACAACCTGCACACGGGTGCCAAAGTTTGCGTATTCTTTAATGCGAAGGTCGGCATCCCAGCAGTTTTCGTTTATCTCGCGAAAGAATTGGTTGCCGCGCATCATTTTCGCATAACCCTTNTTATGATGCTGCAGGTATATAAAATCGCCATAGCCAAACTTCTCGCTCCAGTTGGGCATTTTNTTNGGAAGAATATGGGTATGTGCGTCTATTTTAAGCATTGGAACTTTGGCAGGGTGCAAGTTACAACTCAAAAATCTTATCCATCAATTTCCATTTTTCGCCAGGAGGCGAGCCGGGCAATGCTTGCTGGTATTTCCACATTAAATTTTCCCACTCCTGTACTTTGGGATTGCCCGCATCGGCCTTCGATTTCGCCTGGAATGTGAATGAATCGGTAGTTTCCATAATCATAAACAGCCTGTTTCTGGTGCGGTAAATTTGCATGGTAAGAATGCCGGAGTTTTTTATGCTGGCTTCAATCTCGGGCCAGATTTTTGTGATAGTTTTCGTATTCGGCTATTAAAGCGGCATCGTTCTTAAGATCTAAGGCCAGGCAGTACCGTTTCATACAGATTTAACTTTGTGTCCTGCTAAACCATAGTATGTAACAACCAGGAAGCAAAGCAAGGGAAGTATAAATGCGAGNTGGATGTTGTGGGTTTGGTCAGCAATCAGGCCCATGACCGGAGGTACAATGGCGCCACCCGCAATTGCCATAATAATAAAAGAAGATCCCAGCTTGGTTTGCTCGCCCAGGTCTTTTACCCCCAGGGCAAAGATTGTTGGAAACATAATAGACATAAAGAAGTTGGTGCCCAGTATTGCATATACGGCAAGGTTTCCTGAGGCAAACACGCCAACAAGGCAAAGCGATGCGGCTGCCAATGCGTAGTAGGTTAATAATATATGATCTTTTAGGATTGTCATCAGCCAGGTTCCTGCAAATCTTCCGATCACGAAAAGAGCGGTGCCGATGATCATAAAGTTTTTAGAAGCAGCTTCGTTGCTTACCCCAGGCAGAAGTTCTGTAATATAATTAAGGGTTATACCCCAGATGCCCGCCTGTGCACCTACGTAAAANAACTGTGTTATTACAGCCCAACTCAGGTGCTTGTTCTTAAAAATACCAATGTCGAATTTCAGTTTGGATGTCTTTTGGGGTTCTGGCATTTTAACCAGGAAAAACAAAAACGCTACCAGCAACACCACTCCTGCAATTAAGGTGTAAGGTAAGATTACAGCCTCACTNGCCTGTTGCTTTGCTTCGGGTGTGGTAAGATCTTCATTGCCGGCAAAGATAAACTGACCGGCTATCCAGGGTCCAACTACCAGGGCTACTCCGTTAAATGACTGCGAGAAGTTTAACCGCGTTACGGAAGTTTCGGGTTTACCCAGAATCGTTACATAAGGGTTGGCGGCTGTTTCCAGAAAGGCAAGCCCACTGGCAATGATATAAAGTGCTACGAGAAAAAANCCAAACGTTAAGGTGTTGGCTGCAGGAATAAAAAGTAATGCACCTACGGCATATAGTAGTAATCCCAAAAGGATTCCTTTTTTATAGCTATGTTTTTCAATGAATAAACCTGCCGGAATGGCAATGGTAAAATAGCCAAAGTAGAAAGCGGTTTCAACTAGGAGCGCCTGCGCCCGTTTTATTTCAAACACAGGTTGAAAGTGTGCAATAAGTGCGGAGTTAAGGATGTTTGCCAGGCCCCATAAAAAGAACAAGCTTGTTACCAGTAAAAGAGGCACTAAATAGTTCTTATCTGTATGAGCGAGCGGGTGGTGCGGGGTAGCTGGCATGAATACAAAAGTTTAGCTAATGGCTCTATCGAGATGTGTATAACCACCATCAACAAAAAACCATTGGCCGGTGGTATGGCTGCTACAGTCGCTCAATAGAAACGCTACAGCTTGTGCAATCTCTTCTGGTTTGGTTAAGCGTTGTTCAAATGGAATTTTTTNGAGACCTGCCGTAGCTTTTCCTGCGGATCAGCAAATCCTTTCAACCACGATTCGTAAAGTGGGGTTGACACTTCTGCAGGAATTACCGCATTAACCCGAACCGAGTAGGGAAGTAGTTCAACGGCCCACTCGCGCGTAAGCGAAAGGATTGCACCCTTGGCGGCTACATACCCCGATGAGTTTCCTTGCCCGGTTACAGAAGTTTTGGATCCCAGGTTTACAATGGCACCGCGTCTTTCTTTAAGATATTGCAAACAATAGTGCGTCATAAAATAATAATGACCTACATTGTTGGTTAAGGATTCAATAAATTTNTCGGGTGTTCCGCTTTGTAACCCGATGTTATCGTTAAAGCCGGCATTGTTTACAAGTGCATCGATTGGGCCTAACTCCGCCACAATATCCTCTACAACTTTNTTACACGTTTCTGCATCGGCCAGGTTGGCTGTAAAGTAAGTTCCTTTTAAACTCCTGTCCGGTAAGGTTGAAATGGTTTGGGCTATCTTATCTACAATGGCTACTTTGGCGCCTTCTTCTTTCAGAAGTTCTACAATCGCTTTCCCAATACCACGGGCACCACCCGTTACCACCACTACTTTATTTTTAAGNTGAAGATCCATGCCTAAAGATTGTAAAATCTTGTGGCATTTTCTCCCATGATTGCCTGTTTTTCTGAATCTGAAAATGATTGGATATAATCCTCCACTATTTTGAGTTGTTGTGCGTATTGCGCAGCCAATAAACATACGGGCCAATCCGAACCATACATTACGCGGTTGCTGCCGAATACATTCAGCACTATATCAAGATAGGGTGTAAAATTCTCCGGTTTCCAGCTATACCAGTTAGCTTCTGTTACCATACCCGATAGCTTACAATAAACCTGCTCATGCTGTGCAATGGCGGTAATGTACTTTTTCCATTGCGAAAGCGTGTTGCCAATAACAGGTTTAGCAATATGATCGATTACCAGCTTTTGTGCGGGTAGTTGTTTTATAAATTCAAGTGTTTCTTTTAGCTGATGTTCTTTAATGAGGATATCGTATGTAAAGCCAAACTTGTTTACGTGTTTAATTCCCTGAATAAAAACAGGATTTACCATATACCCGGCAGGCTCAGCCTGCACGATATGCCGAAACCCTTTCACAACCGGGTAAGATTTGTAATGGGCTAACCGGGCTTCCAGGTGGGGATCCGTTAGATTTACCCAGCCTACCACACCTTTAATAAACTCAAATTCGTTAGCCTGTGAAATCAAAAATTCAGTTTCTGCTTCTGATGGATCGGCCTGTACGGCTACACACCCNTCTATGGCATGTTCTTGTAAAAGAGGCTTGAGATTGGCAGGTAAAAANTTGCGCTGTAGCACCTGCATCTCATCTGTAATCCAACCATCGCGCGCGATGGTAAATCCAGAAATGCTGATGCGAATCGATGCGCATGCTATTTATTGACCGCTTACTACCTGGCGCTGCTCGCCTAATCCTTCAATACCCAGTTCCACAACATCACCGGGTTTCAGGTACACGGGTGGGTTAAAGGCATGGCCAACACCCGATGGTGTTCCGGTTGAAATTACATCGCCTGGCAGTAACGTCATAAACTGGCTGATATAACTTACCAGGAAAGGGATTTCGAAAATCATGTCATCGGTATTGTTGTCCTGCATCATCTTGCCGTTTACCTTCAGCCACATGTGCAGGTTGTTGAAGTCGGCCACTTCATCTTTGGTTACCAGGTAAGGTCCGATCGGAGCAAACGTATCGCAGCCTTTTCCTTTTGTCCATTGGCCATTGCGTTCTAATTGAAAGGCGCGTTCGCTGTAATCATTGTGCAGGCAATATCCGGCTACATAATCCATGGCATCTTTTTCTTCTACATAGGTAGCCCGCTTGCCAATCACAAATGCAAGTTCAATCTCATAATCTGTTTTGGTACTATTACGCGGAATCAACACTCCGTCATTGGGGCCTGTTATAGCGGTGGTTGATTTGAAAAANATTATTGGCTCGGTAGGCAAGGGCATCTTTGTTTCGAACGCATGCTTGGTGTAGTTTAATCCTATGCAAATCATTTTGGAAGGCCGCTGCAAACAGGGGCCAATCCGNGTACCGGCACTTATTTCTTGCAACGCGTTTAGATTATTTTTAATCCACTTCTCAAGCCGTGCCAATCCATCTGTTTCCAAAAANGTTTCACCATAGTCTTCACCAAAACCAGAAACATCTACCATTTTGCCATTTACTAATGCTCCGGGTTTTTCTTTTCCGGGCGCGCCAAATCGAAACAATTTCATTTTTTATGTGTTAAGTTTTAGAAATCCGCCATCAATTGGATAATCGGTGCCTGTAATAAAGGATGCTTCATCCGAACATAAATACAATGCAAGATTAGCCACTTCACCNGGNGTAGCCATACGGCCAATGGGTTGTGTTTTGGAAAGTTTCTCAAACATTTCCTCTTCTTTTCCCGGATAATTTGCTTTCAGAAAGCCATCTACAAAGGGAGTATGTACNCGGCCGGGTGAAATACTGTTGCAGCGTATGCCGTATGGCACATAATCTTTTGCTACGGATAAACTCATGGAAACAACGGCTCCTTTGGTCATGGAATAGGCAAAACGATCGCTCAATCCCGTAAAGGCTGCCACGGATGCCAGGTTAATAATTACACCTTGCTTTTGTTCTTTCATAACAGTAATTACGGCCTGCATGGTATTATAAACTCCTTTTACGTTTACCTGAAATAATTTATCCAGGTCGGCTTCGGAGGTATTTTCCAATCTCCCAATGTGGGCAATGCCGGCACTGTTTACAAGTATGTCGATGCGCAAATTTGTTTTAATAATTTTCTGTATAAGGGTGTTTACTTCAGCCTGAACAGTAACGTTGCAGACATGCGCGGTTGCTTTCTGGTTTTTCGAATTTATTTCCGTGGCCAGCGAAGTAATGGCGGCTTCATTAAGATCAAGCAATTGTACATGTGCCCCCTGTGCGGCCAGGGTGGTTGCAATAGCACGGCCAATACCACTTCCGGCACCGGTAATCAAGGCTACTTTATCTGTAAGGTTGAATGGCATAAATATTATTTGGAAGCTTCGGACTTCAGGTATTGGATCATCCGCTTGGTGTCATAGTTGCGGGTTCCAACTTCTTTNTGAATAACCTTGCCGGCTTTTGATATGATAAATGTTGTGGGAATGTTTGGTACCTGTAAATGGTCGGGNAGGTAACCCGCAGGTTGATACACGGGAAATGTAAAGTTATTTTTCTCAATATACTTTTCAATTTTAGGTTTATCCTTATCCTGATCCCACGAGAGCATAACAAATGCCACACTATCGGATTTCACTTTATCATACAAACTCTGAATTCCTGGCATTTCTGCNCGGCAAGGCCCGCACCAGGTAGCCCACATATTCAAGAAAATTACTTTGCCTTTAAAGTCCTGGAATGAGATTTTNTTNCCGCTCATGTCTTTGATTGAAAAATTGTAATCAAAGTCCTGAGCATCTGTAACTTCATTGGGTGTAGCTTTGAAAAGTCCAACCTCCATGGCAGCCATTTGTGCATAGGCAGAAACACTACTCATTAAACCAGTAGCCTGTAAAACAGCTATTAAGAGGATGGCAGTAATAGCCGGTTGTAAAAATGCCATCACATGTTTCATTATTTTTCGGTTAATTTATGATTTGATCAGCTTGCCAACAAATTCTGGCCTGGTTATTGAAATCAGACACAGTAAATCTGTTTAAAATTAATAACTTCGAATAATTTTTTAAAGATTAAAATGCAAACCCGAAAGTTCCTTTTTTGTTTTGTACTTATTCTGCTTGCCGGCACCGCCTGGGGTCAAAAGGTAAAATATAAGGACCTGATTGAGTTGCTTAACGCGCGAAACTATGAGTTAGCAGAACCATATCTTAAGCGATACCTGAAGGAAAATACCGACAATGTAAGTGCTTACCTGTATATGGGTATTATCTATCAGGATAAAGCGCAACGAAACGATATTCTGAAGCAATCCGATGTTTTGATTTCAAATATTGACTCGGCCATTTTCTTTNTAGAANAAGCTGCTCCGCTTGTTACCGAGCGGGAGTTGAAACGGAATGACCAGAACTACCAGATGTACCTACAAAGAGATGTGCGTACGGCAGAGTTTGCTATTAAGTTATCGGATGTTACCCTGGATATTGATACACGTCTTAAAAATCTGAAAGACCGGAAAGAGAAGGTAATAAAACTGAACGAGTATTTCAGCGCTATGCAAAAGCAATACCATAGTGCCCAGGAACGATTTAAGAAAATACAAGCTCAGTATGCAACCGATAAGGAGTTTTATCTGCGAATGGATGATGCGGTGTCGGCTGATTTAACACACATCGGACTGATCTATGACAGCTCTCAGGCTTCTTTCAAAAATTACCGCAGTGTATTGGAAACGATGGGGAAGGTTCCTTACAATCAGACTGTTACTTTAAGCGATATAAGAAACTTAAAAGAAGATGGTGCTACAGAAGTAGATTTTCTGAAACAGGATTTGCGTTTGTGGGATTATGGCAAATGGGCGAAAGCTGCAACAGAAACTTATAAGAATGAATTGTTGCCCTTGCGTGATCATCTGATCGCCTATGACATTGAGTTGAATAAACTTATGCAAAAGCTAAAGAAAGACTCCGTTTCGGTTAAAAATGATCTTACCAGATTGCTGGATAAAATTTTAATTAAACAGCTTACCCGATTTGATGAAGACCCGCTTCCGGCCGGAGTTTTTAATATGAAAGCGGCCGAGCTTGAGTATCGTTCAGACTTGATCATGAATAAGCCAGTACGGGACACCGCAGGTTTGGCAGTTCAACTGGAAGCCTTAACCAAGGAAGTAAAAGGCATCGATAAACTGGATAGTATTGCAACCCGGTTAATGGCCCGTGATTTGGAAAAAGATAAGAAAGACTATGCACATTTTATTTCCAAAGCCTATGGATCTGATGTTGTATTGAAAAACTACATTAAATCTACGCACGAATTGGCGCAGCGCGACCGAACAACTAGACAAAAGCAAATTGAGCAAACGGAAAAAGCATTAAAGTGGCTGGTGCACAAGTCAGATTCCATTCCATTATTCCAGGAAGAAACTGGGAGCNCCTTTAAACCACTAACCATTGTACCCGATCAGTTTACACTGGGACTAAAGTATGTAGATTCGCTGGCTACAGGTTATTTGTACAACATTACTCCCNGGCATGTGCCCGATGTAGCCGTTACCTTTCGGGTAGATGCTTCTCATTTCAAAAGACGGTATCTGCCTTTGTTAAAAGGGTTGGGCTCACATCCTCAACCTGACTTGTACCTTGCTCTGGTGTATTCGGAAGCCACAACAAAGAATGGATATCCGGTAACACTGGCCAAAATAAGTAAAGCAACCGGCTTGGTCTGGAGCCTGCCTTACAATCTGGAGCAAAAGCCTTCTGAAATTCTCTACAGTGCCGAAACGGGTGAGATTATGATTAAACTCTTGATGCCAGGCGGAGAACAGAAATTGTTTGTGGTGGATAAATACGGAAAAAAGATACAATAATTACTGTGTTGGATCTTTGAAGGCCTTTGCTTCTGCTATTACTTTCAGATTGTTTTTCCGGTTAATATCAGCCATGCGCTGACTTGGATCAATTTCAATCGACTTTATTTCACTTATCTTTCGGTTAACCTGAACTGTATACGTGGGGTACACCCAGGGCCATGCAGGAAGATCGGTACGTTTCAAAGTTTTATCTTCCACGGGTTTTGTTCCTAACTGTTCATTTAAGGGAATATAAAACAATTCTTTGCTTCCATCCTGATACGTTACCACCAGATCCACCGGCATAGGAAACTCGCCAACCCGATGAAGTTCTACCATCGCATTTCCATCTAACTCGGTTACTGAACCAACCCCATAATCAATTCGCTTAGTAGTTTGAATCCAATAGCGATAATACCAGTGCAGTTGCTGGCCGGAAACTTTTTCCATTATTCGCACAAAATCATTTGGCTCCGGATGTTTCATTTTCCAGGTATTGTAGTAGCGCTTCATGCCTCTGTAAAAGGTTTCATCGCCAATAATATATTTGAGTTGTTGCAGGAATACTGCCCCCATGCTGTACGCAGCGGTACTATACGCGCGATTGGTGTTATAATGGTCTGCGTGTTGACTGGCAACTTCCTGAAGGCCGCTGTTCACTAAACTAAAATAACTCGCATAACTACCAGCATGTGTGTTCGGTTCATTCGTAATGGAATTCAATGCTTCCTCACTTGCAAAATCAGTAAAACCTTCATCCATCCAGGCGTAGAGTGCTTCGTTCGAAGCCAGCGTCATCTGATACCAACTGTGGGCAACTTCATGTGCCATTACACCATTTAATCCTGCCTGGCTGCCTTCGCCCAATATAAGTGTGCACATGGGGTATTCCATTCCGCCATCACCACCCTGAATGATGGAGTAGGTGTCAAACGGATACTTGCCAAAGGTTGCACTTAAAAACTGAAATACCTTTACAGCAACAGGTTGCATATTCTTCCAGGTGTTGGCGGTGCGGTCATTTTTCTGATAGAAAAAGTGCAGGGTTGGCCCGTTCGGAACCTGCTGCTGTTCGTGCGTGTAATCAGGATCAGTTGCCCAGGCAAAGTCGATTACGTCTTTGGCTATAAAATGCCATGTGAGATTTCCTTGTGGTCGTTTTATGGCTGAACCAGGTTTTTCATAGCCATGCCCAATGGCTTCCGGGTTTTGCAACTTTCCGGTGCCGCCAATTACAAACTTCGGATCGATCGTAATTTTTACATCAAAATCGCCCCACACGCCATGAAACTCGCGCGCAATATATTGATACGCATGCCAACCCTGATGATCATATTCAGCAAGTTTAGGGTACCATTGGGTCATGGAGTAGGCAATGCCTTCGCGGTTATCGCGGCCAGATCTGCGTATTTGTATGGGCACCTGTGCCTCAAAAGTCATTTCGAAAGTTGTTTTTGTTTTTGGAAGTATGGGTTTAGCCAATGTTACCTCCAGGATGGTTCCATTTACCTTATAGGTTGCAGCCTTGCCATCTTGTTTTAAGGATTGGATATGCTGATACCCAATTTCATTGGGTGCTAATTTTGAGATTCGGTCTGTTACCCTACGGTCGGGGTCCGCAATGTTTCTTGAGCGAACATCCATCATGCTGCCCGGCTGAAAGGCATTAAAGAACAGGTGATAATAAACTTTAGTAAGTGTATCTGGCGAGTTGTTATAATAAATCAGTTTCTGGTCGCCTGTTAGTTTATGATTCTGGGTATTGAGTTGTACATTCATTGCATACTCAACCCGTTGCTGCCAGCGAAAATCCTGGGCATTCAGCATGGTTACNAGGCATAAGCAGAAGAATACTGAAAATGAATTTCATAGAGATCTGATTTAAGATTCGAAAAATATCAAAAGGCAGCTTACCATCAAACTGCTTTTATAGCGGTTAAAATTCGAGACGCTTCGAAACACTGGCTGAAATATAGCCGCTGCTTTCCAGTTTTATGGGTTCGCCCGGTAGTGCTTTCGGAATATTATAGGTATAACTAAGCAGGAGTGTCCAGGTTTTTACACTAACCGATACAGGCGCTGAAAAAGAGTAGTTAAGAACGCCAAAATGAGTTGTAGTTTTCTCATAATAAAGGGGCATGTTTCTTCTTATGCGAAAAATGATACCAAGGTAGGTTCGGGCATAGGGAATCAATTCCGTTATTTGTTCGCTGCCAAACAGCACGGAAGCGGTGGGGTAAAAGGCTATACGGTCAATCTTGCCGAGTTTAGTTTTNTCCAGGTTAAGCATTACGGAAGGATTAATCCGGTGCGCGGATTTATCTCCGAAAAANAGCAGATAATCTAAGCGAAATGTTACCTGTTTTACATCAAAGTAATTGGATAGCCCCAGGCTGTTTTTGTAAGGCACGTATTCGTCTTCGCCCAGGCCGGCATATAAATACCGGTTGTATTCGGCTAAAATTGACCACCATCGGGTAGGACTATTTATATAGCCGCCTGATAATACGGTAAGGTAATAGGATGGGTCGTATGCTTTGCTCCAATAGCCGGTATAATCGGCATACAACCCCGACTTATGGTAATACGCAATACCTGGGGCAACACCAAACTGGTTAAACCCGAGGGTGCGACTGGCCGAAACCACGTTGGTGTTGTATCCAAACCGCATCAATACCTGCGATTTCAGTTTTGGGGCAGGTAGGCTAAGGAGGCTATCAATTAATGAAAGAAACCCTGTGCCGCCATGGGCAATCAACGAGTCCAACTCGGCTATGTATGGATCGGTAATAAGCAATGAATCAGTTTGCTGACTCTTTGAAGGAATCGGGCAAACTGAAACAAGGATCAGGCCCAGCCACAGTTTTTAAACTCACCAAGTTTTTCGGTTAATTCCGTTGTTGCAGTTTTAATCGTTGGTTACGTTCGCGTATTGTTTCGTTACGTTGTTGCATGAGCCTTCGCTGTTGAATCTGGTCGCGGATGAGTTGCTGAAAATCACCTTCCGCTTTACGTAAGCTCAAAATTTGTTGGGCCGAAATTACTTTCAATAATTTTTCAGAATATGTTTTCTCAAGGTCTAATTCACGCTGTTTCAGTTCTAAGCCAAGCTTAATCAGGGCCTCGTCCTTTTCGGGGTTCTGATCGGACTTTACTTGCTTGCGCGCGTCAATCAACTCTCTTCTTAACTCTTTACGCTTGTCAGAAAACTCCCTGTAAATCGGCCAGAATTTTTCAGCTTGCTCGGTGGTTAGGTTGAGTTTTTCCGACAGGTAGGCTATCCGAAGCGCGTTAATCTTTTCAAGCGCTTTTGGGTCTTGTTCATTTTCGGTGTGATCTTGCCCCNNATCGCAACGAAACTGCCCACCAACCAAACTCCAAGAATCATTAGCTTTCTCATGATACAATATTTTTAAAAATTGTCTAATTCAAAAATTTCGTCCTCCAACAAATCAAGCCGGGTATCATCGATAGTAAAAGTAGAATACACCCGATCCTGTAACTCAAGCAAATCAAACTCATTCCAGTCCACTGCTTCTTCGGTTTCGCCCCAGGCTAACTCAGTGTTGTCCAGGTAGGCAGTTAATTGTTCGGTATCGATGCTGGCCAGTTCAGCTTCGAAGTTGCGCTGGGTTGGACCAGAAAACCAGATAAGACCGGCTACCATCAGTACCACTACCGGTACCGCAAATTTCAAAACCGGCAGCCAAAGTGGCTGGCGCACGGGNGTGGCTATCCGGGCCTGGATAATACCCGGCAACTTATCAAAGTAGCCTTCCGGGGCTTTGAACAGGTCATTNTTCGGTATGTCTTCCAGTTTTTTCATTCTCGTTTGTTATGACTTAAGTTTCGTTCTATGGTTTAATCAGGCATTTAAATATTCTTCGATCTTNTTCACTGCGTGGTGATAACTGGCCTTCAGGGCGCCCACGCTTGTGCTGGTTATTTCGGCCATGTCTTCGTAGGAAAGTTCCTCGAAGTATTTCATATTAAAAACTACTCTTTGTTTATCGGGTAATGTGAGGATGGCTTTCTGTAGCTTTTTCTGGATTTCATCGCCCGAAAGTTCGGGCATCAGGTCTAATTTACTGGAGAGCTGAGCGGCTACATCTTCAATTGGCAAAAAGAACCGCCTTTTNTTCTTATTCAAAAAAGTGAGGCATTCGTTGGTGGCAATGCGGTAAATCCAGGTAAAAAGTTGGGAGTCTTCCCGAAAACCATCAATGGCTTTGTGAATTTTAATGAAAACCTCCTGGGTAACGTCATCCGCATCGTCATGGTCGATAACCATTTTGCGCACATGATTATAAACGCGCTGCTGGTAAGCACGCACCAGCAAATTAAACCCATAGTTTCGGGTTTCGGGNTTGCGGACTTTAAGAAGAAGGTCTCTGTCTTCCAAGCGTGGGGTTTGCGTGTTTGACTATAAAAGTACAACAAGGTTTAATCATCGCTACATCTTTTCGAGCAGGTCAACCAGCAATTCAAAAACTTCTTTGGAATGAGTTGGAAAATTGGCAAAGCGAAGCTGTGATTTNTTCCGTTCGCCATAACCATCCCCAGGCTGCAGGCCATGCGTTGCCAACTGCCCAGTAATTTGTGCCGTTGCTGTTCCGGTTTCGGCTACAAGCACCGTTTGCGATTGAAATTTCCGTTCAACAACAAAGGGTTTAACCTTATCGTGCTGATGTAATGCCTGATATAGAATGGCGGCTTTATACTCTGTTTCTTTACGGATGGTGTTTATACCTTTNTTCAGGAAATCACCAACTACCTGGCCAAGCAAATAAATACCCAATACGTTTGGTGTTTCTGGTGTTTGATTTTTNTTAGCGTTCGAAATTAAAGTTGGTAAATTATGGTAAGTACCAATGTTTATGCCCTGGTGTTGTAAGCTTTCGGCTTTCGCGATACATTTNTCATTCACAATCCACACGCCAAGTCCGGCTGGCAAACCGAAACATTTTTGTACCGANAAGAATACCGAATCGATTTTGGTATAATCGAATTTGGGATAGGGCAGGGATGATACCGCATCTACTACTACCAGGGCGTTGGGATGGTGCGTGCGAAAGGAATGTATAAAATCCAGGGGCAACGAAACACCGGTACTGGTTTCATTGTGTGTGAGGGCAATTACTTCCGGGTTGCCGATGGGCTGATAATTTTCAAAACCTTGNCCGGCTGGCGCTTCTACTTTATGGGCATGCTTGCCCAACTGTGTGGCAATTTCATGAAATCGCTTCGAGAATGAACCATTCACAAAATGTAAGGATGATTCAGTTACCAGGTTTTGAATACTGCGTTCCCATATTTCGGTAGCGGAACTTGCAAAGAGAACATGATAACCTTCCGGTATCTCCAAAAGTTCTTTTAATCCTTCTGTAGTTTGTTTGCTGATTTTTTCAAATGCACTGCTGCGATGCGAAAGCGAGGGTATGCCCTGGCGGAAAGCGCTGCGGACATGATCTTCAACAGTGAAATAAAGCTGGGAAGGACCGGGNGTAAAGTTAACAGGCATATAAATTTATAATCGCACAAAGGTAATTGAGAAATAATTGTGTGGAGGGCTACGAAAAAATAATCAATAATCAAGGTTTCTATTTTCAAGGAATGTACTCAATATTGCATCATAAAATCCACTTGGATTTGGGACACGTTTGCTGAACCTAACATTTAAAACAATACCGAGTGAAGTTCGAGGACAAGGCCAGGCCTCATCCCCGATTAGTCGGGGCCCTCGCCCAAAAGCAGGTTAACAGTGGAAGGCTGCGACCAAAGAACAGCTCAAAACTTGTCTTCATTGGGGTTCAGAAACACCTCTCCAAATCCGGTGGGTTTTTGTTTTAAGGTTATGTAAGGTTAAACCTTATGTTAATACCAATGAATGAAATGCCTGTTATCAGTTTTGNTTTTTTTTTGGAGTTTTGCATCGGCCCAAACTGAGCAACAACTTCTTGATTTCGAAAAACAGATTGAAGCGGCAGTCGTGGCTGCAAATATTTCCTTTCTTCAAAAAGCCTATGCCGATGATTTCCGGTTTAAGCATGGCACGGGACATATCGATTCCAAAGGCTCGTGGCTGAAAGATGTAGAANAAAACAAGGGAAAATTTGTATCGCGCAACGTAGAAAAATCCGAAGCTGAAGTGCATGGCGATATTGGAATTACACAAGGTACTATAGCCGTAACCCGAACCGAAAGCACCTACACGATCCATTACGTACGTGTGTATAGAAGGGCGGGTGGAACGTGGGAGTTGTTTATGCACCGCACAGTACAACAAGAGAATTTTAAGTAGTCATCGGCTAATCGTAGTGATAACCTTTTGCGTCTTAGCGGTTAAAAATCAATACAACACTCTAAACTTAATTGTATTCTCAATCGCGCGCAGTTCTTTAATCACATTCTCGTTGTAACCTTTGTTAATGTCGGTAATTACATACCCGATGCTTTCGTTNGTTTTTAAGTATTGTCCAACAATGTTAATTCCATGTGTAGCCAATACCTGGTTAATACGGGCCAGAATTCCCGGCACGTTGCTGTGAATGTGAATAAGCCGATGTGCATTTTCCAGGGTGGGTAACGAAAGATTCGGGAAGTTTACACTGTTGCTCGTACCCCCGTTGTTGATGTAATCCAANAACTTACCGGAAACAAATTGTGCAATGTTTTCCTGTGCTTCCAGCGTGCTGCCACCAATGTGCGGTGTAATAATTGTATTTGATAATCCACGCAGTTCAGAAACAAACTCTTCCTCGTTGCTTTTGGGTTCGTAAGGAAATACATCAATGGCACAACCGGCTACTTTGCCTGATTGAATGTTCTCTTTCAACGCTTTGATGTCCACGATATGCCCGCGGCTCAGGTTCAAAAAGAGTACACCCTTCTTCATCAGGTCAAACTCTTTGCTTCCAATCATGTTTGTGTTTTCCTTGCGGCCATCGGTGTGAAGCGATACGATGTCTGCCTGTTCTAATAATTCTTTCATAGAACGGCACTTGGTTGCATTACCCAACGCCAATCGTTCTTCGCGGTCGTAGTAGAAAACTTTCATACCCAACGATTCGGCCAATACAGAAAGTTGCGAACCAATGTTTCCATACCCGATAATCCCCAATTTCTTTCCTCGTATCTCAAAGCTTCCCTTAGCGGATTTATCCCAAATGCCGTTGTGCATTTTGGCTGACTTATCGGTAATGTTGCGAATCAGCATGATGATTTCGCCAATTACCAATTCAACGACTGAGCGTGTGTTGCTATACGGTGCGTTAAAAACCGCTACCCCGCGTTTGGTTGCTTCTTTCAGATCGATCTGATTGGTGCCAATACAAAACGCACCAATAGTCATCAGTTTGTTTGCATTAGCCAGCACGTTGGCTGTAACCATGGTTTTGGAACGAATTCCCAGCACGGAAACATTTTTAATTTTNTCGCAGAGTTCATCTTCGTCCAATCCGGCCGGATAGGTTTCCACACTAAAACCTTCTGCCTTAAAAGCATCTACTGCAAAGGGATGCACATTTTCCAACAACAAAACGTGGATGCGGTTTTTNGGATAGGAGATAGCGGTGTTCAGTTTATTCAGATAGAGAAATTCGTCTAAGCTGGGTGCAATGTGATCGGCCTTGTTTAAAACTTTTTCGCGTTCCACATTTTCAGTAAACGCAAANAACTTATTGGCTAAACCGGCATGCTTGATCTCATAATCCGTATAGCCATCTCCAATTACATATACATCACCCGGCAGGTTAAGGCGTTTAAGTTGTTCTACCTTTCCATTGTTTTGCGAAAGCGGGTTTTCTTTATCAAACCCGGTAACATTTCCGTTGTCATCAAACGTAAACCGATTGGCCAGAATATTTTCTTGTTTGATACCAAACTCGGTAACTACCGGATCGATAAACGCATGAAACCCATTGGAAATGATATAGATATTATCGGCATAAGTTTGAAAGAACTCGCGGTTGCGTTTAAATGATTCTGACACCATGCCGCGCAACACCGCCACCAATTGGTCGAGGTGGCGTTTGTTGGGTGCCAATAACTTAATCCTTTTCTCCAGCGATTCGCGAAAAGAGACGGTGCCATCCATTCCCTGGTTGGTGATGGCAACAATTTCAGCCCGNGTCTTCTCAAAATCCGGATGGTCCTTCAGGGTAATGTCGGCCAATACATCAAATGCTTCTGCCTTGGTAAACGTGCTGTCGAAATCAATTACAAAATACTTGTTCAGTTTCATCTTGAGTAATGCGCAAACCCAAAATTAAACGAAAGGCATGAGAGTAACCGGAAGTAAGTTGCTACTTGCTCAAAAATATTTTCAGATAACGTGTGTTAGGTTACTTGAGGCGGAGCATCAATACCTCTGCGGATGCAGGACATACGTTTGCAAACTCACTGGATCTCTGAATTGCTTCCGGCACACTTTCGCGGCTTACCGGTTTAAAGCCGAGTTTTTGAAAGAAGAAACTGGCTGTTTGTGTAAGGAGGTAAACTTCGCGGATGTTNTTNTCTTTTGCAGCTTCTAACAAATCGGCTACAATTTCTTTACCTAATTGCTGTCCGCGTAACTCCGGACTTACGGCTAACGACCGAAGCAGGGCCAGGTCATCATAAAACTCGAGGCCNCCGGAGCCCACCAGGTTTTCGTGGGTGTTAAAATATACCAACAGCAGGTTGTTGCCCAGGGTAAGATCATGTGCCGGCAATTGATTGGAAGTCAAAAANGCCTGCAACATCTCCAGCTCTTTCTCAGTAGCAACAGGATGGTGTACGATAAACTCCTTCATTACTGCAAAGTTGTTATCTCACCTGAATTGATAAAATATTTACGGATAGAATTTTTAAAATGTTGGAAACGGAAGCATATAAAATGTCCTGACGGCTTCGATCTGAGTGTTTAACCGTCAGGACAAGTAACTATAACTAACAGCATGTGGAGTTTTCGCCACAACAGGCGGCTTTAGCGGCTTCACTTTTAGGTTTAAGGGCAGGCTTTTCCGCATATACGGTGATGCTAAATATGCCTACCTCGCCTTGTTTAAAAGCATTTATTTCCTGTTGGTTCAAAAATTTTTGCAACATTTCTTCGGGCAAATGAATTGCTTTATTTTTNTGAACCTTCACATTCATAAAGCCGGCTTCCTGAATAATGTGGAGGTAAGCTTCCTTNTGAATAGCACCGGATACACAACCCGCATACATTTCAGCATTTTGTTTCAGGCCGTCTGGTAAGGTTCCCACTAATACAATATCTGAAATACTAAAGTGGCCACCAGGTTTTAGCACACGAAACGTTTCTGCAAATGCTTTTGCTTTATCAGGTACGAGGTTCATCACGCAGTTACTCACCACCACATCGGCCACGTTCGTGCTTATTGGTATTTTNTCAATGTCGCCATACCGAAATTCCACATTGTGCAGTCCTAGTTTTTCAGCATTGGCGCGTGCCTTTTCAATCATCCGTTCGGTAAAATCAACCCCAATTACCTTTCCGGTTTCGCCTGTTATAGCGCGCGCCACAAAGGCATCGTTACCCGCACCAGATCCAAGGTCAATCACTACATCGCCTTTNTTAATTTTTGCAAACTCGGTTGGCAATCCACAGCCCAGGCCCAGGTCGGCATCGGCCACGTAGCCTTTCAATGTAGCATAATCTTCGGCCATCAGGGCTTCGTCAATTGCCGAGCAACCACAGGCGCTGCCACAGCAACTGGTTTCGTTTTGTGATTTGGGCTGATCCGCAATCTGGCCATATTTTTCCTGAACCAATTGCTTTAATTCTTCTGAAGTTGTCATAAAATAAGTGGGTTTAAATATTAATCGTAATATTACGATAGGTTGGTATAAAATTTTTTAGCAACAGTTTTCCTGTACGTTCTGTAACAGGTCGCCTAAAAGTTTGCGGGCTTTTACTATGGCTTTGGGTTCAATGCAATAACAAACGGATGGGCCTTCTGTTTCTCCTTTTATCAATCCGGCATTCTTTAGTTCTTTCAGATGTTGCGAGACCGTACTTTGCGATAAGGGCAATTCATCTACAATATCACCGCACATGCAGACCTTTTGCTGTGCCAGGTATTGTAAAATGGCAATGCGGGCCGGGTGGCTAAGCGCTTTCGCGATGTCGGCCACTTCGTTTTGTGCTTTGGTAAATGCTTCGGTCTTGGATGCTCCCACGATGCAATAATCGTAATATTACGATTAAAGTTTCAGATTTTGTAAATTTTTTTCAAGGATCGGGAATCCGTATTTTCGTGTTAAATCTATTCTTTATGATCGCCACCAAAGGTTATGCTGCACAAAACCCTACTGCCCAATTACAACCTTTCAATTTTAACAGGAGGGAAGTTGGCCCGCACGATGTCCGGATCGAAATAGCTTTTTGTGGGGTTTGCCACAGCGATTTGCACCAGGTGCGCGATGAGTGGNGAGGCTCCATTTACCCGATGGTTCCAGGCCATGAAATTGTGGGACGCATCAGTAAAGTAGGATCGGCCGTTACCAAATTTAAGGCAGGCGATTTAGCGGGAGTAGGTTGCTTTGTGGATTCGTGCCGCGTATGCGAAAATTGCAGGATGGGGAACGAACAATACTGCGAAGCAGGAATGGCCGGTACGTACAATGGGTATGAAATGGATAAGAAAACACCTACCTACGGGNGTTACTCCAATTGTATTGTAGTAGATGAAAATTATACACTTCGTATTTCTGATAAACTTCCATTGGCGGCCGTAGCGCCCTTGTTATGCGCAGGCATTACCACGTATTCACCGCTGCGGCATTGGAAGGTACGAGCCGGGCAACGGGTAGCTGTGGTTGGTCTTGGTGGATTAGGACACATGGCTGTAAAGTTTGCTGTATCGTTTGGTGCAGAGGTTACCGTACTAAGCTCCTCCNCGGGCAAAGAAGCGGATGCANAAAAACTGGGGGCACATCATTTTGTAAATACCCGCGATAAAATTGCTTCAAAGCAAGTTCGCAAGTCGTTTGACTTTATTCTGGATACGGTATCTGCTCAACACGATCTGAATTTTTATCTCGGCCTGCTTAAGACAGAGGGTACAATGGTTATGGTTGGAATTCCGCCACAGGCCGAACCTGTTGATGCGTTTAGCCTGATTGGTAAACGGAAAACGTTAGCCGGTTCTATGATTGGCGGCATTCGCGAAACGCAGGAGATGCTGGATTACTGTGCAGAAAACAAAATTGTATCCGATATTGNNGTGATTCCCATTCAACAGATTGAGCAAGCCTACCAGCGCATGGTAAAAGGCGATGTGCGGTACCGGTTTGTTATTGATATGGCAACGCTGTGATGGCTTAGCGTGAACCATCGGGTATTCTACCAACAAACCAGAGTACAAAGGCTACAAAAAANCATACACCGGCAGCAATTCCGAAGATGAGATAAAAATCTTCCATTACCTCATCGGCTGCCAGGCTTGCATAGGTTGGATCATTGCTGTTAATAAGCAGATCAACTGAATCCTGCACAAGATATTCTGATGCCGGGTATGTGGTAATGGTTTGATAGGTATAAACACTATCCGCAACCTTGTATCTAAAAACCAGGAATACTTGTTGCGTGGTGTCTGTAGGTGTAACGGGTGCAGCCACAACTGTTTCAGTTACAATTCCCCTTACGGGGATAGCATCNTTNTTAAAATCTTCGTAGAAGTAATAAAAGAATACAGTAGCCGCCAGGAACAGGAGTCCCAGCAGCCCCACCAAAATACTTCCAACCTTGAATAGACTGGAAAAACAGCCACCACAACCTTTTGCAGCCGCCTGCGATTGCGTGGGTTTGGTTGAATCATCATTGGCTAATGTTGCAAGTAGTTTCTCAGCCTCCTCTTCGGTAACACCATAGGTATTCTGAATGAGGCGCACCGCCTGGTAGCGCTGGTCGTTCTCCAGTAACTTCTTAACCTGATTTTTGATAGGTTGCGGGTCGCTCATACTTTGTTTAAAGCTATCAAGGGAAAAACTTAAAGCCAACGGCCTTAGGTTTTATACTTTACTTTAAGCTTTCAAACTTAAACTTATGCTTTTTTCTTGCGATAGCCTTCTCAGCCGCAGCTACAATGTTGGCTGCACTTAGCCCATATTTTTTCAGTAACTGTGTTGGGGTACCGCTTTCACCAAACGAATCGTTAACAGCAATCATTTCCAGCGGGGTGGGGCGGAAGCGCGAAAGCACCTGGGCTACGCTATCGCCAAGCCCACCATTTAGCTGGTGCTCTTCGCAGGTAACTGCGCAGCCGGTTTTTTCAACCGATGCTAAAATGGCTTCTACATCCAAAGGTTTTATGGTATGGATATTTATTAATTCAACAGAAATTCCTTTTTGTGCCAGAATGGCTTCTGCTTCAATGGCTTCCCAAACCAAGTGGCCGGTAGCAAACAGGGTTACGTCTTTTCCTTCAATCATCTTATCGGCCTTACCAATAACGAAGGGGCGATCGGTTGTAAAGATCGGCCANCTCGGGCGGCCAAAGCGGAGGTAAGCCGGACCTTTGTGGCTTCCCAAAGCAATAGTGGCGGCTTTGGTTTGAGCATAGTCGCAGGGCACGATCACCGTCATACCCGGCAGCATTTTCATCATGCCGATATCCTCAAGTATCTGATGGGTAGCACCATCCTCGCCCAATGTTAAACCTGCATGGGAAGCACAGATCTTAACATTTTTACCTGAGTAAGCGATTGATTGGCGGATTTGATCGTACACCCGACCGGTAGAAAAGTTAGCGAATGTTCCGGTGAAAGGAATCTTGCCTCCGATCGTCATACCGGCTGCCAGGCCCATCATGTTGGCTTCGGCAATACCTACCTGGAAGAAGCGTTCCGGGAAATCTTTNTTGAAGGCATCCATTTTAAGCGAGCCGGTCAGGTCGGCACATAAGGCCACTACATTGGGGTTTGATTTTCCCAGTTCATGCAGGCCGGCACCAAAGCCGGAGCGGGTATCTTTCTTTTCGGTAAAGGTGTACTTGGTCATGCGTTAAGAATTGAATCTGCAAGTTTAGGTATTCTAACCCTAACTTTTGTAACGGCTGTTAAGGTTTTGTTAAAGGTGTTACCAGCGTGGCAACCCAATCAAACTTTTCGTTGAATTGATAAATATTTTTAATTTATGGCTACTCTTTCCAAGACCGATCGCAAATTATTAATCTGGTTTATAGTGCTGCTGGCTTTGGCGATTATCCCCTGGTTTGTTTGAGGTAGTTTTTGCATATTTTTCCCGGATGTGGTTTGAAGCTATATCCACCTGTACTCCTTGTTTGACAATTTTTAATTCCCTATTATCGGGCCTTTAAAATAAGGTAACCATGAACTATGACCTGAGGGGTATTCGCTTCTTTACTTTTTTCCTTGTATTTTTAGCATGTAACTCACCAGTTCATTCTCAGAGTGATTATAGAGAAGGTTTTATTGTCTCTAACAGGTTAGATACCATCCCAGGACTCATTCAATATAACGAGAAGAAAAAGGCAGCGAACGTTTGTAATTTTAAAGCTAATCCAGACGCTTTAAAAGTTACCTATTCACCAGATCAAATCGTTGCATATGGATATAAGGATGACCGGCAATACGAATCTAAAACTGTTTTCCTGGATCAGGATTCTTCCAGGCTATTCCTGGAACTTTTAGTAGGTGGAAAGGCGAAATTGTTTTCTTATGATCGTTCCTTATGGTTAGAAAGAGAAGGTTCAAACTTAGAGGCACTGACAAATGATCCAATTGAGCGTAAATTGAATGGAACCACCTTTGTTCAAAAATCCAATCAATATATAGTGTCTTTAAATATGGCGCTTAATGATTGCGAATCATTAAGAGGCGACATTCAAGCAACAACATTTACAGAGCGGTCTTTAATTAATATTGTTGATGCATACAATAAGTGTATTAATGGTGAGTCTGTTATTTTTAAGGATAGAAGACCTAAATTCAAATTTTCTGTGGGAATTTCTGCCGGAACACAGTACTCGCAAATCAATTTTAATACTTCGCTACAACACCTGAAAGGACGGTATGAGAAAAGTTTGAGCCCAATCGGTGGACTGACATTTGATTTTTATTCTCCGAGATTAAGTGAAAAGATATCAATTACAGGCTCCCTTCTTTATACTGCTTCAAACTACTACTTATATTCCAAAGAACAGGGCACCGGATTTGTTACGAATAATTCCGTATCTATTAACTTGAAAGAACTTAAACTCCCCATAGGGATAAGTTATCAATTTTCAGCTAAGCAGAGTACACCGTTTATTACTATTGGTTCCGTTTATTCATTACACCTGAAAGCTAAATCAAATTGGATAAGTGAAAAGGTAGAGCCGATTTTTAATCCCATTAGGATTACAACTAACTCCGAGGAACCGTTTCTAGTGCGACCTCATCAATGGGGAGTTTATGGTGGTTTCGGTTGGAATTTGCCCGTATATAAAAAGTTTTATGCGTCTCTGGAATTCAGAACAGAGTTGACTAATGGAGTTATTGACAAAGGGTATGATCTACCAGGAGAAGATCACCTTTATTCTAACATTACTAATTTTCAATTTATTCTAAGCCTTAAGACAAAATAGTATGAAGCGTTTTTAAATGTTTTATTTCTGCTTAGCGGAATTTTTGTGTTTGCCACGTGCGATAACTACACCTTTCCTGAATCTCCTTATTCTGTAGTAAAAACATTGGAGGTTGAAAGAACTCAAAATGGGGTTATTTTAAGAGCCAATATTATTGAACTTGGAACTGAAGCTATCACAGATCACGGCTTTCTGTGGAACAACAATCAGGCATTGGTTCAGCTTCTTGTTGGGACTGAAATTAAATTAGGACCAACCTCAGCAAAAGGAGTTTACCAAGCAGAGTTAACAGGACTAGATGCCGATCAGGAATATTGGTTTACTGCAATTATTAAAGGAGATGGATATGAAATAAGCTCGAAAGCGGTATCATTTACAATAGACTAATCTCCGTATTTACACGCGCCATTAAAAGTGCTATCTTTTTTACAAGTCAAACAAAAAACGGGCTGCCTTCCGACAACCCGTTTTAGTCTTAACTAAATTTTGCTTACCGCTTGTGCCCGTACTTATTTGAGTACCGGTCGTACAACTCTTCCTGAATGCCGGGCAGTTCAATCAACTTACCGGAGATAAACCCATGGCTCAGTACGTTGGTTCGGTAGTCTAACGCATCGCCTTTCGATACAAACAGGGTGGCATCTTTGCCAACTTCTAAAGTACCCACTCGTTTNTCTACACCCAGTGCTTTGGCAGTATTGGAAGTAATGGTTTTCAATGCATCTTCTTTGCTCATGCCATAGGCAACTGCGGTGCCGGCATAGAAACCCAGGTTACGGCCACCGTGCAGCGAACCATCGTTCGACAAGGATACCATTACGCCCGCCTGTGTTAGCAAATGTGGAAGTTTATAAGGCAAATCCACATCATCATCATTGCGGTCGGGCAGGTTGTGCGTAGCCGGAAGAATAACCGGAATTTTATTTTCTTTCAGAAAGTCGCTTACCCAAAGCGCATTGGCACCGGCAATCATGGTTATTTTNTGAATGCCACTGCGCTGCGCAAAGCGCACCGACTCTACAATTTCCTTCGAAGTATTGGCATGAATAAATAACACCTTGGTGCCATCGAACAAACCTTGAACAGCCTGTAGCTTGAGGTTTGCTTCTTTAGAAGTTTGTTTGCCGTATGCGGCCGCTTCAGAAAAGAACAACTCAAGTTCACCCACTTCTTTATCGTAATTAGGATTGGGTGACTCTCCAAAAGTGAAGGTAGTAAAGTCAAACTGACGCCTGCGGAGGGCAGGCCAGTTTAAATGAATGCCGATATCGGCTGTGTGTACTGCGTCTTCCCAGTTCCAGCCTTCCATTTCCATTAACGATGAACTTCCGGAAATCATACCNCCGGTAGGTGTTGATTCAGCCAGCAATACTCCATTGAAGCGGAAGGTGGGAATATATTCGCTATCGGTATTGTAAGAAATGAGCGAACGAATATTGGGGTTCAGTTCACCGCGCTCGTTATAATCGTTCATGGCACGAATTGCGCTTACTTCCTCTAAACCAATCGGAGAATTGGGAAGAATAAAACCAGGGTAAACATGCTTTCCGGTAATGTCAATTACTTCGTGTTTCGAAAGATCAACCTTTACGGATGCCGCATCGGCCACAATGGTGAGTTTTCCTTTATCAAATGCAATGATTGAATTCTGAATAACCTGGCCATTGCCGATGTGTGCTACACCACCGGTTAATGCCACCGGTTTTGCCTGCGGCTTGGCAGGAATAGGAGGTTGTGCATAGGCAACTGTACCTAACACAAACAAGAGTATATAAACTAATTTTTTCATTTCGATAACTCGTTAAGATTAATGTTCAAAGTGTTCCAGCGATTCTTCGCCCAATACATCATCGCAATGGAACTCGGCCTGGCTGCGGGAGTCAGGGCGCTGGGTAGGCATGCCTGATCTCTTGGCATTTTTCAGTTTCTGAATCAACCGGGCACGTTCTGCATTCAACACTTTGTTATTTTCGGCATCTTTCTCGATGTCGTAATACACTTTACCATCAATGATAGTCTTTTCTGCTTTTGCATAAACCGATAACGGATGGTCGGTCCACAATACTACATCGGCTGACTTGCCAATTTTTAAACTGCCCATCTGGTTATCTAAGTGAAGCATTTTGGCAGGGTTGAGCGTAACCATTTTCAAAGCATCTTCCTCCGACATGCCGGCATATTTAACCGACTTGGCAGCTTCCTGGTTTAACCTGCGACCCATTTCTGCGTCATCGGAATTGATTGCCGTTACCACCCCTTCGCGGGTGAGAATGGCCGCATTGTAGGGAATGGCGTAACGCACTTCCCATTTGTAATTCCACCAATCGGCAAACGTAGAAGCAGCCACCCCATGCTGTTTCATTTTATCCGCTACTTTGTAGCCCTCCAGAATGTGCGTAAAAGTGTTTACCCGGAAGTTGAAACGATTGGCTACGTCCATCAACATGTTGATCTCAGATTGAACGTAGGAGTGGCAGGTAATGAATCGTTTCTTATTCAGAATCTCCAGCATGGTTTCATCTGCCAAATCTCTGCGTGGCTTAATAGCCGTTGCTCTTTCTTTAAGGGGAATAGCATTGTAGGCCTTTAGGCGGTTTTCATATTCGCGGGCGTTGGTAAAGGCATCTACATACACCTGTTCCACACCCATGCGGGTTTGCGGAAAACGAATGGAACTGGGGTTGCTGGAGCGCTTCACGTTTTCGCCCAGGGCAAACTTTATAAAGCCATCAGCGCCCTGAATTTTTAAATTCTCGGGCGACTCGCCCCAGCGCAATTTGATAAGAGCCGATTGGCCACCAATTGGGTTGGCCGATCCGTGCAGCACTTGAACAGCCACTACGCCACCGGAAAGGGCACGATAAACATTAATATTTTCCGCATCTAAATTATCACCAATGCGAACCATGCCCGAGTTGGAGACTACATCGTTGATACTGGCTGCGGCTATGTGCGAGTGTTCGTCAATAATGCCGGGNGTTAAGTGTTTGCCGGTTGCATCAACCACACGCGCACCGGGTTCGCTCAGGTTCTTACCAACCTTTGCAATCTTGCCGTCTTTTAATAAAACATCAGCGCCTTGCAATACGCCATCCGCTTCGTTGGTCCATACGGTAGCATTTTTAATCAAGATGGTTTCAGTAACAGGCAGGGCCGGATAGCCGTGCGCTGTAAACGGATAAATAACCTTACCTAATTCTTCCTTCTTTTCTGCAGGCGTATTTCTGGCTGCTGCTTTGGTAGCATCACCGCTGCGGGTGGCCGTCCAGGTTATCCAGGTACCATCTATCAACTGTCCTTTCCCTTTCCAGCCGGTTGATTCGCTCCAGCCGGAGAGTCGTATGCTGCCGGTGCTTTGCTTGGTGGGTTTAAAGCTTATAGTAATCAGGTCTTTACTTATTGTTGTGGTAGCATCGAATGAAGTAGAATCATTTACTTTGATCTTTGCTTTATGACTACCGGGTTCGCCCGTTACTTCCAACGTATAGTTCTGGTTATTCAAACTCAGGTTGTAGTTTCCGCTAAAGTCCTGAGTTTCCAAAGGCTTGATCGCGTAAAGCTGACCCTGAACCCAGTTTTGATGGATGATGGTTTTTTCATCGAACAATTTACCCGAAGTAATGATGAAGTTGGCCAGCAAGCCTTTNTTAATACTACCTACCTGATCGTCAACTTTTAGTAGCTGAGCCGGGGTAGTGGTAAGGGCTTTTAGAGCGGCTGTTTCGGTTAATCCGTTTTCTATTGCTTTGCGGATGTTTGCCAGAAAATCAGAAGTTTTTCTTAAACCATTGGTTGTAATGGCGAACGGAATGCCATTCTTTTCTAACGTGGCCAGGTTAGTAGGAGCAAGTTCCCAGTGTTTCATATCGGCCAGCGCAATGCGTTCCGCATCGAAGGGGTCTTCTACATCGTACGCATCGGGATAATTTACCGGAATGATGAAGGTTGCTTTGGTTGCTTTTATTTCATTGATACGCTTGTATTCATCACCTGCACCGCGGATGATGTACTGCACCCCAAACTCATCGCCAATCTTATCGGCACGGAGTGAATTCATCCAGCTTGTGGCAGCAAATATCTGAGGTAACTTTTGAGATTGAATCCAGCCTTCCAGGGAGTTATCGGCAAAGGGGCGGGGNTTCTGGCTGCCAAACCATTCCGCATCCAGATAGGTTTGGCGTATAACAGCAATGCAACCCATCAGGGAAGTAGGATAGTTTTGTGTGGAAGATCCTTTCTCTAAGGAATAATGAGCAGCTACCTTTTGACGGATTAAAGCGGTATTATCATTCTTTTCTGTAAGCGATACAAAAGCGGAAGTACCACGGGCCAAACCATCGGGCTTGGAAGTAAGCACAGCACCAAAACCCTGCTTGCGCAGTTCCTCGGCAACTTTCGTATCAATAGAAAACTCATCGGCTGCATTATAGTGCGAGCGGATTGCCTGGTTGGCATTGTAAGCACCCTTGGTTTTGGATGTCATTTGTTCTACACCACCAAAGCCACCGCCACGGGGGCGTTCAGGCTCGCTTAATCCATAGCTTGTAAACGCATCAACCAGGCCGGGNTAAATGTATTTTCCCTTCAGGTCAACCGTAGCATACCCTTTGGGCACAGTTAGGTTGGCGCCTACTTGTTCAATGCGGTTGCCTTTTATGAGCAGCGTAGCATTTTGAATGGTGGTTTGGGCATCGACCACAACCGTGGCATTTGTAAAGGCAAATAGCCCGNNGCGGTTGTCTTTCACATCGTTGCGCGGAAAGGTTTCCTGGGCCTGAGCCCCGTAAACCATTACGGCAAAAATGAATAGTAGCAATCGTTTCTTCATAGGTTAGTCATTCAGTTTGGACAAAAAATTCTAATAAGGAAAAGTAAGGGAAAGACCAGCTACCCAAAACAGGATTGGGATGTACGGTTAATTGAGAGTTTGGTTCAGCATCAAGATTTATGATATCCAAAATTTTGGGGTGTTTGATCAAATCCGCTTTGTCCGTTACCCTGAGTTCTCTTGTAAAGAGATTGAATAAATGATTCTGAATTAGGTCTAGACAGAGGTTCAATAATCCCCCAACGTTTCCTCCAACTGTGCAAGGGCCTTTGCCAGTTCATCATCATTGGGAGCCACACCATGCCACTTGTGCGAGCCCATCATGTAATCAACCCCAAAACCCATTTCGGTTTTCATCAGGTTCAATACGGGCTTCCCTTTTCCGGCAAGGGTTTTCGCTTTTTCCAGTCCTGCAATTACGTCTTCAATCTTGTTGCCGTTAAACTCCTGCACAATCCAGCCAAAGGCTTCCCACTTGGCTTTAAGATCCAGCAAGGAAAGTATTTTATCTACGGGGCCGTCAATCTGCTGGCCGTTGTAATCAATGGTGGCAATAAGATTATCAACTTTGTTATGTGGGGCATACATGGCCGCTTCCCATATCTGCCCTTCCTGTTGCTCGCCATCACCCATTAGCACAAATACAAAACGGTCATCGCCATTCAGCTTCTTGGTTTGTGCCGCGCCAATTGCTACCGATAAACCTTGACCCAATGAACCTGAAGCAACCCGTACACCGGGCAGATGTTCGTGCGTGGCCGGNTGCCCTTGCAGCCTTGAATCCAGTTTACGGAAGGTTGCCAGTTCCTTCACTTCAAAATATCCGGAGCGGGCAAGTGTCGAGTAAAAAACCGGGGAGATATGTCCATTTGATAAAAANCTTAAATCTTCGCCCTTGCCATCCATATTAAAAGCGGGGTTGTGCTTCATAATATGAAAGTAAAGCGCCACAAAATATTCGGTACAGCCCAAGGAACCACCGGGGTGACCGCTTTGGCAGGCATGCACCATGCGTACAATATCTCTGCGGATCTGACTGGCTGTTTTCTTTAGCTGGGAATAATCGGGCTGGGCCATGCGTTAAAATTTTGCCCGAAGATAAACGAGATGATAGGATTATGAAACCTTAATTTCGGTTCCAACCTGAAAAATCATTTTTCTTTTTAACAGCCTTCTTGGCCGGCTTTCGCGATACTTTTTTAACAGCTTTTTCACTGGTTTAGCTGCTTTGGGNGGTACCAGAATCTGGTTTGCATGGTTTTGTGTATCCACCTTGTTGATAACTTCAGCTATTACCCCATTCTCATCGATAATAAAGGTTACGCGGGCCGTGCCCATGTATTTGCGCCCGTACATATTNTTCTCTACCCAGGTTCCGTACAGGTGGTGTACCGATTTATCCACATCGGCCAACAGCCGGAAGGGGAGCTTTTCTTTTACGATAAATTTGCGATGTGACTTTGCATCGTCAGCACTAATACCCAACACTTCATACCCGGCTTTTTGTAAAGCTTTGTAATTATCGCGTAAGCTGCACGACTCAAGNGTGCAGCCGGGTGTCATGTCTTTAGGATAGAAGTAAAGTACAAGTTTCTTTCCTTTAAAATCGGAGAGGCGAACTTCCTGGTTGTCCTGATCGGTTGTTTTAAAATCAGGTGCTTTACTGCCAACGGTTAATGCCATAATAACAGGCTTATAATTTCAGATATTGAGTACCGGACTTAATTATAATTTCTGCCGGAAGAGCGCTTCGTTTCCGGCCTGGTCAACTACTTTTAATTCGAAATCACCTTTCAGTATTTTGTCGGGCTGTGGTTTTTCTGATTTGAGGATGCCGGTTTTGTAATCATACACCATTAACAACCACTCGCCATTCAAGTGGGCTTCAAAGTACGCAATACCCGAAAGATTATCTTTTATTTTGAATCGGGCTGCTGCCGATGACAATGCAATTTTGGTAATGGTTGGCGGAATGGTGTCGTGCATTAAGGTAAATTGTCCGAAATCGCGCGTGTTAAATTTAAGCCTGTTATTCTTCCACTCGCTGCTTACAAAAACAAACCCGCGGCCTTCCTTGCGATACAAGCCCAGGTTGCGCGATTGAAAGTAACTAACCTTTGGTTTTAATGTTACTGATATACTTTTCTGTAAGGGAATGGTACGATCGCCAATAGTAAANAACTCCTGTTGATTGAGGGTGTCGTACGAAACATTGAGGTAAAGCGTATCATAAAGCGATTGTAATGGGAACTCTACATCCATTAAATCGCTGTAATAGTTGTACTTGCTTTCCGAAGGGATGCGGTCTTTAAAATTGAATTTCATGGTTCCCTGGCAGGTGGTGATGGAGTCGGGTAATACGGTCTTTAAATCAACAAGATACATCTGCTGGTTATTTCCCGAATAGGCGGGCGAAAGGGAAGTTGCCTTGCCTGTACTCCAAATCGCAAATGCGGATTGATTTTCCGAACATTGTTTAACCTGCACCTTCAGGATGTTTTCCACCAGTTCGGTATCATAAGGTTTTCCACTGGTTGTGAGTAAGGGAGTTTCTGTAACAAGCGGGGTGTACTTCAAGTCAAAGTGAACGCGGCTTTCATTCTGGTTATAATCTTTCAGGCGAATTTCAACAGGTTGATCTTTGTTTACAGTAATACCTTGCTTCCTCGTTGCACCTGAATAATAATTTAGCTGGTTGCCATCATCAATATACAGTTTGTTAAAACGATTGCCGCGCAACTCAAGCGTTTTGTAATCCATCAGGGCCAATATCTGCCGCGTGTTTCCAAAATTTACTTTATCAATTGTTTGTTGAAAAACCAGCTGGCCATCTACCAGCAGGTTAATATAATTTATACCATACCGAAAGCGGCTATTCTCCATTTTATCATGTGCCAAAATTTCTACACCAATGTTTCCACTGGCTAATACAGGGTGAGGCAATGAATAGGAATTACCATTCTTAACTACCGAAAATTCAAATCTTCCAAACTGATCGTTTATTCGGGCGTTGGCATCCAACGTTTTAAGNGCTACTTTAAATACTAAGGGCGCCATGCTGTCTTTTACCTCCGCAAAATCATAAATCAAAGGATTGATTGCTTCGTTGTTCTGATCGCGTACTTCAAAATGTAGGTGCGGGCCACCCGAACCACCGGTGTTACCCGATAAGGCAAGTAGTTCACCTTTGTTTACTGGAAACTGACCGGGNGCAAAGGTGAGGTCAATCTCAGAAACTTTGCGGTTGTGTCTTTCCTTGCGGATGTAATCACCAACAAGACCTTTAAACTCTTCCAGGTGCGCATACACGGTTGTGTTCCCGTCAGGGTGGGTTACATACAACACATTACCATATCCTCCGGTTGTAGCGGAAGCGCGCGAAATATACCCCGTCTCGGCAGATAAAACCGGAACCCCAATACCGGGTGTGTCTATATCGAGGCCGGCATGAAAATGGGTGTTGCGAAGTTCGCCCATGGTACCCGTAATGATGGCTGTATTGCCTGGCTTAATGGGAAAGAGGTAGCTTGCCTTGCGTGCAGGCATTGCTTTATCGAGGCTAAACTGTGCGTGGCTTTGCAGGGCAACCGCGCTGGTTAATAAGATTACAAGGCTACTTAACTTCGAATTCCAATAGTTTTTCATCTTCAATGTAGGCACTTAGTTTGTTTCCAATCGCAACAGGCCCGACCCCTTTGGGTGTACCGGTAAAAATCAAATCGCCTGTGCGTAACGTAAAAATTTAGATAGATAGGAGATTATATAAGCAAACGAAAAAAGTAACAGGCTGGTATTGCCTTGTTGTTTAAGTTTTCCATCTACTTCCAATTTAAAATTGATGTTTGCCAGATCCTTAAATTCATTCACGGGAATAAATTTATCTGAAATGGGAGCAGAGCCATTAAAGCCTTTGGCAATATCCCACGGTAACCCCTTCTCTTTTAGTTTTTGCTGAATGTCGCGTGCGGTAAAGTCAATACCCACCCCAATGGCATCAAAGTACTTGTGCGCGAATTGTTCTTCAATGTTTTTGCCTTCTTTGCTTATACGCAATACCAACTCAACTTCGTGGTGAATATCTTTTGAGAAATCAGGAAGATAAAACGGGCCGTTGTTACGAATAATAGCCGTATCGGGTTTGGTGAAAATAACCGGCTCGGCAGGGCGTTCGTTGTTCAACTCCTGAATATGTTCGGCATAGTTTCTACCAATGGCAAAGATTCTCATCTTGAGGCAGGTTAATTCAACTTCAAATTTAGAACAATAGCAGCGGATTTAGTCAATTTTAACCGGTTTTTGAAGAATTACACATTAGGCGTTTACATTTGCCATTAAATCTTATTCCGTTATGCTTAAGAAAATTATTTCATCGGTTCTTTTATTATCACTGGTTTATGCGTGCGCCACTGTTCCGGTAACAGGCCGTAAACAACTTAATCTTGTTTCCAGCAGCGAGATAAACCAAATGGCAGCCCAACAGTATTCTGAAGTAATTAAGACCGGCCCCCTTTCTACCAATCAGCAACAAACTGAATTGATTAAAAAGGTTGGTGTAAAAATTCAAAAGGCAGTTGAACAGTACATGAGCCAGAAGGGCCTGAGTGATCAACTGGCTGGTTTTGCCTGGGAGTTTAACCTGATACAAGATGATAAGACAGTAAATGCATGGTGCATGCCAGGCGGAAAAGTTGCTTTCTACACGGCCATACTTCCTATTTGTAAAGATGAAGAAGGTATTGCCGTAGTGATGGGGCACGAAGTAGCGCACGCTATTGCTAATCACGGGCGCGAGCGGATGAGCCAGGGTTTGATTGCTGAGTTTGGTTTAAGCACGATTGGTGCCGCTATGGGGCAGAACCCAACTGTAACGCAACAAATATTTATGCAGGCGGTTGGTATGGGCACGAACGTAGGTATGTTAAAGTTTTCGCGCAGTCATGAATCAGAAGCCGATCACATGGGTTTGATTTTTATGGCAATGGCAGGTTACGATCCTTCCTCCGCACCTAAGTTTTGGGAACGTATGGCTACCCTGAGCGGAGGCCAGCAACCACCCGAATTTTTATCAACGCACCCATCGCACGAAACCCGTATTAAAGACCTGGAGGGCTGGATTCCGGAGGCGAAGCAGTATTACAAGAAATAATTGCACTGCTTCACGTTTCCGCCCACGGTACCAGTATTATTCTACCATGGTTGATGCATACAACTTTCTGGCTTCGTGGCAACTTTATCCTGAAAAAGGGACCTACGAGTTTGGCAACAGACCAAAATCGGGTATTTACAAAATTGAGCTAACGGGCACAGGCAAGCAATTAACCATTAGTATGAATTGGGTTTCGCTGGAAGACCAGGCCTTTACCTCGCAGTTTACAATTACGCCCGATGCCGCCTGGAATGTTTTTGAAGATGCCACCTTGGGCGATGCAGTAAAAGCAGAATTTGAAAGCCAACTTGTACTGAAGGTAGCGTTTGCCAAAGCAGAGAAGCCGGTGTTGGAAGTATTGCACGAAATTACTCCGAAAGGATACCTGCGGGTGGTGTACCATCATTACAACGAACAAGGTGAAAAACTTACCAACGAAGAAATTTACCACAAGCAGTTGAGTGTGCTGCCGTACTCAGCTTCGGTTTCCGGTGCGGTGATAAAACCAAATGAAGCCGGAGTAATCCGGCACCAGGCTTTATCGGCTATGGAGGAACAAACCAACATGCAGCTTACACAAATCAGGCAGCAGATTGAGTTATTGGCTATTCAGGCAAAAGAAATTCAAAAGCGCAAAGAACTTTCGATGTTGATTTACGAAGCGCAGCTTGGATTTGCCNCGGTAATCGGGCAAACCTATTACTTATACGAGAAAGAAGATGGATCGCATTTGCTTTCGCTGGTTGGCCCAAAAGAGTGGGGCCGAAGCAAACCCTATAAAAATTTTATAGCGGCTGTATGCCTGCTGGCCGATCATACCTGGAAGGAGATTTAAAAGTTTTTGTTGACAATAAACAATTGCACATTGTCAACTCTCAATTAATGAATGTATTAAATCCTGTCAGGATGTGGATGAATATAACCCGGCCGATAGGATCGGGTTAATAAGGAAGTAGCTTCCGCATCATTTAAAACTGTTTTTGTTTTAGGATCGTATTGCAGGGTACGGCCGGTTTTCATAGCCAGGTTTGCCAGAATGCAACTGGCTGTTGAAACATGTCCTTCTTCTACATCGGCCACGGGGTTACTTCCGTTTTCTATGGCAGACAGGAAGTTCAACATCTGGCCGCGTGTAGCGGGTGCGGTATGAATCTCAATATCTTTCTCTTTCAAATCTTCTGGATATTTTTCGCGTTCGTAAACGGCATCGGCATGAATTTTCTTACCATCGCCCATCGGTACAAAATCATAGCTAAACGGACTGCCTGATAAAACACCCTTCTCGCCATAAATCTTGAAGCCCCACGGATACTCCGGATCTACCGGTGGGCCCCAGGTACGGTGCTGCCAGGTTACAGTCAGATTTTCAAATTCAAAAATAGCAGCCTGCGTGTCGCTGATATTCGATTTGCCTTGTTTCTGAACGTAAATACCCCCNGAAGAAGAAATCCGAACAGGCCACCCCAGGTTCAACATCCAGCGTACGCAATCCAACATGTGCACGCACATATCGCCCACAATTCCATTTCCATATTCCATAAACGCCCGCCACCAACCACGATGAGGTAAGTTATCGTAAGGACGATGCGGGGCCGGCCCGGTCCATCGTTCGTAATCTAAAAANTCAGGCACTGGTTGCAAGGGTGGGTTGCTGTTGTTGCGCATGTGGTAATAACAAAAGATTTCTACATGCGAGATTTTGCCCAGTAACCCTGCTTCAATAATATTTTTCTTTGCTTCGATTAAATGTGGGGTGCTTCTGCGCTGCAAACCAACCTGAACCGTGCGTTTGTACTTTCGCGCAGCCGCCACCATCGCTTCACCTTCCATTACATCCACACTGATTGGTTTTTGTACATACACATGCGCACCGGCTTTCATCGCATCAATAGCCTGCAAAGCATGCCAATGATCGGGCGAACCGATTAACACCAGATCGGGCTTTTGTGCGCTGAGTAGTTTGGTGTAATCACTAAACAATTCCGGCACTTTACCCGACTTCTGCCGTTGGCTTACTAATTGACCGGCTTCTGTGAGTAAACGTTTATCCACATCGCACAAACCCACCACATCGACAGGGGCAACTTGTATTAATTTAAACAGATCGCTTTTGCCGTACCAACCGGTACCAATTAATGCAACGCGCCATTTCTTTTGTTCGAAGAAACTAAANCGCTTGCGATGCAAAGGCACTGAAGGCAAGGGTAGAGGTAGCTTGTTTCAGGAAACGTCTGCGCAAAACACTTGACATGTTACTTGATTGTTTGTGTTATGGCTAAAGATAACACAGACGATCGGACAAACAAAGTGGGGTTAGCTTGAGGTTACCGCTTCAACAAACTCCTGGTTGCTGTCAGGTTGAAGACCTGACAGGTCTAAAAACTTCTAAAAATATGTTACTCGACAATGATTTGTTACTTTGGCTTGTAGTCAGTCAGGTCGAAAGACCTGACAGCAATGAAGAAGACCTGGCAGCAATGGAAATAAGCAAGCATGAATAGTCAATAAATTGGCTTTTGAATGATACCCTCATACCGGCTAATCACTGAATCCAATTGCGGTAGGCTAGAATTTTGAGCGGCAATAAAAAATGAATCTAAAATTTCTACAGTTGCAGCATTTGTCTTTTTAGGAATATTACCAAATTCTAAAAAGTGGCTTGCAAGAAATCTCGCAGGAAAGCTCAGTAAAAATGGGACATCGGTAAAACTATAATGGTCAGCGTCTGTTATCTCATATCGATAGCCTCCTACGAAATATTTGAATGTCTGTCGATTCCCTTCCTCATACCTAAAGAATTGAGAGCTATTATCCTTTTTACTTTCTAATAACAAAAAGGGTCTTACATTAGTTGTATCTGGGAATTCACCATACAATGTGCCGTCAATATTAGCGGCTGCCTTAATTCGTGGATCAGTTGCCATTGCAACTGCAGCGGTAACTCCGCCCAAAGAATGGCCTGTTATAACAATCCGATTTTTGTCAATTGATGAAAAAAAGTATCGGAAGAATCTGCGTTTCGTTCCAACNTGATTCAATACAAATTTTACATCCTCAACTCTTAGATCAAGGCGCCTCTTCATGAATTTAAGAAGATTAGGCTCGTCCTTTGTGTACTTTTCAATAGTTGTTGCGATAGTGCCATCTTTGAGTTCCACAATCATGGCCTCAAAAGGATGATCAATCGCTAAAACTACATAGCCGCGGCTCGCGAGTCCAACTACGAGGTTTGTATAAAANGCACGAGACGAAACATTTCCTGTTAAAAANATTATGACCGGCCACCGTTCCTTTGCTCCAGATATTTTGGCGTTCAATGTTCCGTGGGTATTTACTTGGTCGTAGTGCTCAAACACCCACCTAGGTAGCACCCCTATTTTNTCAGGCAAAATGTGCAGGCCATCGATGTAAAGCGAATGCGCGCGGCTTCCATCTTCCATTGTTGGATACCAAGCCTGGACAACCACGTTTCTTTTGTCGTCTTCATCAGGTGTCATTTCTTCAGCCCGATCAATATCAACCCAGCGAAAAATTCTTGTTCCTACCTTGTAGCTTCCACCAGGCTCAGGCAATTTAGGGATGGGAAGAAAAATAACNCATGGAATAATGGAAGCAATAATCAAAAGAACAAAAACAAATTGGAATGCTTTCTTTTGGAGATTAGAAGGGAATCTATTCTTAAAATAGCTTTTTGCAATTATGATTAATAGTAATAAATAACTAGGTACATATTGCCAATAATATCCTTCTCTNAAAAGTTGAATAAAAACCAGCAGCAAAACAAAAGCAATTGCAGATTTTAAAATGCTGTTAATCAATTTTGGGTATGTAATAAAGCATAAGGCCGTTGATATTAGCATAACTAAAAGAATTACATCCAGCCTATTCATCTCAAAAATATTATAATAAATAACGCCCAAAGCAATAAGATGTTACACCGGAAAAAGTTTATCTGGTTGCTGTCAGGTCTTCCGACCTGACAGGTCTAAAAATGATTTGTTACTTTGGATTGTAGTCAGTCAGGTCGAAAGACCTGACTGCAAAAAGAAGACCTGACAGCAATGAAAGTAGCATTACGCCTGAGGTTACCGCTTCAAAAACTCAACTTAATCTCCGTCAGCCTTCGTTTGGTATCCAGCGCAAAATCACTATTCATCATCCAGTCATAAAATGAAGGTTCGTCTTTTAAAACCTGGGTTACTACCTTGCCTTTATGCTTTCCGAAATTAAAAATCACCTCGCCTTTGTTGTTGCGGATCATGCGCCCGGCCAGGTCAACCATATCCGTAGCCGTGAGTTGATGCAACACATCCATATCGTTTTGAATAGTGCCCATGAGTTTGCCCATGTTATCGGTTACAGGCTGGTTTTCATAACGTTCTACCTGTGCCAATAACACATCCAAGGTTGCCTGTGTATCCGCAGCAGCGGAATGCGCATGGGTGAGGTCTTTGTTGCAATAGAATTTTAAAGCGGCCGCCAGGTTGCGCTTCTCCATCAGGTGGTAAATTTTCTGGGCATCGATTATTCTTCTCCTCGAATAATCAAACTCAACGCCAGCGCGCAAAAATTCTTCCACCAGCATGGGCACATCAAACTTGAGAATATTAAACCCTCCCAGATCAGCACCTTCAAAAAACTTTGCATAGTCTTTGGCTAGATCTTTAAACACAGGTTTATCTTTTACATCCTCGTTACTTATTCCATGAATGGCGGTGGACTCGGGCGGGATAGGAATGGTTGGATTAACCCGATTACTCTTTTCAATCACTTCGCCCGAAGGCATAACTTTGATAACAGCAATCTCGATGATGCGATCTTGCGAAATACTTATTCCCGTTGTTTCAAGATCAAATACACACAACGGTTTTTTCAGGTTAAGTTTCATGTAGTTATTTAGTGCAAGAAATGCATGAAGTAAACAAATTAAGAATCAGGCTATTGACTATGGCGATCTTTGCCATTCCTGTTGCGCATCAGGGCTGAAAGTTAGAAACGGCCCGGTAAAACTGGCCGCTGCTGATTCCAATTCGCTTCAGCAGTTCACGGGCAGCGCTAATGCTATTCAATTCGCTATCTGTGTTAAGGGCAATTGGAAATTTTTCGTTGGTGCTGGTAATCAGGATGGTTTTACCCTGTTGTTTTTCGTGCTTGTAGGTATTAAATGGAATAGCCTGAACATCAGGTCGCTCGCGTGTAGCAATCGCTTTCAAGTCTTTGTTGGCTTCGGGAAANATAATAATTCCACCTTTTGGGGTGGCATCTGCAGCCATTTCCAACTCTTTTAATCCGGTGGTCGGGTTACCAGCTAATAGCAGAATATGATGATGGTAATCAATCAGTTGATCTTTTGTTTCCAGGATTAATACCGGTGCGTCTGTTAAAGTTGGGGTNTCACCGGCCGGTACAAAATCAAACTTACGTTGATTCGAGGTAAGCACATGCCGGATCAGGCTGGTTATTAAACTACTTTGTTCACCAGTTACGATTATCCGTTGTTTGTCAATGCTTTGCTGGTAGATCGATGACGCCAAGGTATAAGGATATTATGAGGTAAAGATATAGTAAAATGTCTGTACGATAAAGCACACCCCATCGTAACCAAAAAATTAATTCAGGTTTGGGCATTGAATTTATTCACAAATTCACATGTTTGAATGTAGATAACTTGTTGAGGGTAGGAGTAAGCTAAGCGGTACGTTTGTTGCCTTTAAAAGAAACTACGTACAACAACCACGAATGTATGGAGCAACGATCAACGCCCGTGAGGTTAAGTTCTGCGATGAGCGGAGCCGGAAAGTCTAAACTATTTGTGCGCGATATCGCGGATAGTTTAGGTAAACTTCCGCCTCAGGCGCTTGATCTGGAGGAAGCCATTTTAGGAGCTCTCATGCTCGAANAAAATGCGTTGACTGCCGTTGTTGAATTTNTAAGACCCGAACATTTCTATACCGAACAACACAAAGAAATTTATACAGCTATTATCGACTTGTTCAAAAATTCTGAACCGGTTGATATGCGCACCGTAGTGGCGCAACTGCGCAAAGCTGGCAAACTGGAGTTGGTGGGCGGGGCTTATTACATAGCAGAACTTACCAGTAAAGTAAGCTCGGCAGCCAACATCGAATACCACGCGCGTATTATTATTGAGATGGCTATTAAACGCGATCTGATTCAGATAGCCTCTCAGATTCATCACGATGCATACGAAGATACCACCGATGTATTTGAGTTGCTTGATAAAACAGAACAGAACATTTTTCAGATTTCGGATTCGAACCTGCGCAAGAACTACGACTCGATGAAATCGCTCATGTTTCAGGCTACCAAAGAATTACAGGAAAAGCGAAATCATAAAGATGGCCTTACGGGAATACCAAGTGGCTTCTCCCGGCTGGATCGTGTTACTTCCGGCTGGCAGCGTTCTGACCTGGTGATTATTGCGGCAAGACCGGGTATGGGTAAAACTGCGTTTATTGTTTCTGCCTTGCGCAATGCCGCAGTTGATTTCAGTATTCCGGTGGCCATATTTTCGTTAGAGATGGCTTCCCTTCAATTGGTAAACCGGTTGATATCAGCAGAAGCAGAACTGGATTCTGAANAAATANAAAAAGGAAACCTGGCCGACTTCGAGTGGCAGCAGATGGTTCACAAAACCACACGACTTTCTACTGCTCCGATTTTTATTGACGATACGCCCGCACTTTCAATACTTGAACTTCGCGCCAAATGCCGCAGGCTGAAGGCCGAACACAACATTCAAATGATCGTGATTGATTATTTGCAATTGATGAAGGGCGAAGCCAGCGGTAACCGCGAACAGGAGATTGCATCCATCTCGCGTGCATTAAAAGGTATAGCCAAAGAATTATCGGTGCCTGTAATTGCACTTTCGCAGTTGAGCCGTGGTGTGGAAACGCGGGGTGGCGATAAACGTCCGCAATTGAGCGACTTGCGCGAATCGGGTTCTATCGAACAAGATGCGGATATCGTTATGTTCTTATACCGTCCTGAGTACTATAAGATAAGTGTGGACGAAGAGGGTATGCCCACCCAGGGCATGGCCGAAGTAATCATTGCCAAACACCGAAATGGTTCGCTCGAAAATGTAAAATTGAAATTCATTGGCAAGTACACCAAGTTTGCCGATTACGATGCACCGGAAGGTTTAACCCCCATGAGCAGCATTACCCGCGAAAGCCGGTTGAATACGTTTCGTGATAATCCATCTTCATCCGGCCCATCGGGTGGTGATGAGGATCCTCCATTTTAATTTCGGAATTTAATTCTTGCCACAACCTCTAAGCCTAAAGGAAGGTTGGATTCGTTGAGCCACGCATGCCAACAAGTAACTTCATAAAATTTCATTTCCGGTTTTAATTATTACAATCATGTTGTACCTTGAATCAAGACTTAAATAATTATGAAAGCCCTGGTATTAAGAGAAGGCGGCAAGATAGAATTAACGGAAGTGGCTAAGCCCGTAGCAACCGCAGGCAGAGCACTCATAAAAATAAAAGCAGCCGGATTGAACAGGCGCGATGACTGGATACGGGAAGGTAAATATCCCAATATCAAGTTTGGCGGCACCATGGGTTCGGATGGGGCCGGTGTAGTAGAAGCTGTGGGCGATGAGAAAGATCAACCTTGGGTAGGGCAGGAAGTTGTTATTAATCCTAATATTGATTGGGGGCCCGATCCGGAGGTGCAGGCGGGCAAATACACTATTTTAGGAATGCCCGTAGATGGCACTTTTGCCGAATACATTTCAGTTCCGATAGATCGGCTTCATCACAAACCTTTTCACCTGGATTTCCTTCAGGCAGCAGCTTTGCCTTTGGGCGGACTTACCGCCTTCAGGGCCTTGTTCAGGCGTGGTGAATTGCGTGCAGGGCAGAATGTGCTGATCTCTGGTTTCGGTGGTGGTGTGGCCCAGTTTGCATTTCTGTTTGCACAGGCTGCAGGTGCAAATGTGTATGTATCATCCGGTAGCGATGAAAAACTTGAAAAAGCTTTGAAGCTGGGTGCAAAAGGTGCCTATAATTATAAGAAGCAGGCCTCCTATCCCGATCTATGGAAAACCAAAGGCGGTTTCGACCTGGTGATTGACAGTGCCGGTGGCGATCAGATCAACAACTTTATTAAAGCACTGAAACCCAAGGGTAAGATTGTTTTTTATGGTGCCACCAATGGATTGCCCGGCAAACTGGATATGTACCGCATGTTCTGGAACCAGTTGTCGTTACTCGGCTCCACCATGGGCAACGATAATGAGTTTAGCGAAATGCTCACGTTTGTAAGCAAACATCAGATCCGGCCATTGATTGACTCCATCAGGCCCTTCTCAAAAATTGCCGAATCCTTTCCGGACATAACCAGACCCAACAAAGCGGGCAAAATTGTGTTTCAGGTGTAGTGTGTTCCTGGTGGAGGCAACAATTTAAGAACGGATCTGAAACTTAAACTACACCAACTCATCCAGTACACTTTGTATCTCCCTTATCGTACCCGCATTATTTTGGGCCTTTGCCAGGGCAAGGCCTTGTTCAAGAATGGTCGTGGCCCGATCCACCACGTTGCGCGTAAGCAATAAGTTTCCGGCCATGTAGTAGGTAGGAAGATATTCCGGTGGCTGCTTAACAATTGTTCAAACAACCGCCACGCTTTTTCCGGATCAGTTGCCTGATACTCAAGCGCAAGCGCATAAAGTGGGAAGGGGTCGGTCGGGTCTTCCTGGGCGTACTTTTCCAGTATTTTAATTCGGATTGAATTCATTCGTTATTTGGGGATTTTTTCAACTTTTTTAAGATTTAATCCTTTATCTTGAGCCCAAAATTAGATTTTAAATATCGAACGTTTTTGATTCTCATTTTATCAGCAGCAAACCATGAAGATATTAGTTTGTATTTCGCATGTTCCGGATACTACATCCAGAATTAATTTTATTGATAACAACACCNGGTTAGATACTAACGGGGTTCAGTTTATAATTGGCCCATACGATGACTATGCACTGGCGCGCGCCATCGAATTAAAGGAAAGCNACCCCGGAACTACCGTAACGGTATTAAATGTGGGCCTTGCCGAAACAGAACCCACCATTCGCAAAGCCCTGGCCATTGGTGCCGATGATGCAATTCGTATTAATGCAGAACCAACCGATTCATTCTTTGTGGCCAGCCAGATAGCCGAACATGCCAAAGGGTATGACCTTGTTTTAATGGGCCGTGAGTCGATCGATTACAACAGTGGCGTAGTACACGCCATGGTGGGCGACCTGCTTGGATTGCCTTCGGTTTCTCCGGTTATGAAATTGGATATAGAAGGTACAAAGGTAAAGATGACCCGCGAGATTGAAGGGGGTAAAGAACAGGTAGAAGCCAGCATGCCGTTGGTTGCGGGTTGCCAGGAACCAATAGCCGAATGGAAGATTCCGAATATGCGCGGCATTATGTCGGCAAAAACAAAACCATTAAAAGTAGTAGAACCAATATCCGTTACGGCTTCTATTGCTCTTAGCAATTTTGAACTACCCGCACCGAAAGGAGCAGTAAAAATGATACCTGCCGATGCGGTTGCCGATTTGGTGGCCAAACTGAAAAACGAAGCAAAAGTTCTTTAAATTATTAATCATCAAAGTCATGTCAGTACTTGTATTTATAGAAACCACCGAAGGGAAAGCAAAAAATCATCGCTGGAAGCATTGTGTTATGCCAAAGCATTAGGCAACGTTACGGCTATTGTATTGGGCCCGGCTGATGCGGCCTCGCTGCAACAACTGGGTAAATATGGCGCATCAANAAGTTTTGCATGCTGCAGAAGCAAAATTGGAAAAGGGCGTAGTTCAGGCTTACGCCTCGGTTATTACCAAAGCCATGGCTGATGAAAATGCCGATATATTGGTTCTAGCCAACTCATCTCTGGCAACCCCGGTAGCCGCGAAGGTGGCCGTTAAAACGGGCGCCAGTTTTGCATCCAATGTAACCGAGTTGCCAGATACTACAGCCGGGTTTAAAGTGAAACGCAGTATCTACACAGGCAAAGCATTTTGCTGGCAGGAGTTGAAGAATACAAAGAAAGTAATTGCCATANAAAAGAATGCGGCAGAAATAACCGAGGGTGGGGGCAACGCCACGGTAACACCTTACCAGGTGGCGCTTACCGATGCGGATTTCAACACAACTATTCTTTCCACAGAAAAAGCAACAGGCGATGTGTTGTTACCTGAAGCCGAAATTGTAGTATCAGGTGGCCGTGGCATGAAAGGCCCGGAGCACTGGGGTATATTGGAAGAGCTAGCCAAAACATTAGGAGCAGCCACAGGTTGCAGCAAACCGGTATCCGACATGAACTGGCGGCCCCACCACGAGCACGTAGGCCAAACGGGAATAAAGGTGGCACCCCAACTGTATATTGCGGTTGGTATTTCAGGAGCCATTCAGCACCTGGCCGGTGTAAATTCATCCAAGTGCATTGTGGTGATTAACAAAGATCCGGAGGCTCCGTTTNTTAAAGCTGCAGATTACGGAATTGTGGGCGATGCATTCGATGTAGTACCAAAATTAACGGCAGCAATAAAGGCGGCATTGTGATATTGAAAATGAATACGGTTTGGGATTAAAGTTTTTTATAATTTCAATTTTTAGTAGCTCCGTTGAAGAAAATTAAACTCGAAATATTAGGGTTATCATCCAGCCAGACACAAACCGGCTCGTTTGCCTTGGTGCTAGGCGAAACAGAAGGTAACAGGAGGTTGCCCATCATAATAGGAATGTTTGAAGCCCAGGCAATTGCTATTGAAATAGAGAAGATTGTACCCAACCGCCCAATGACACACGATTTATTCAAATCGTTTGCCAACAACTTTCATTTTCATATTGAAGAGATCACCATCTCCGACTTGAAAGAAGGAGTTTTCTTTGCCAAAATTGTATGTACCGATGGATTGAAGAAGATTGAAATTGATGCCCGCCCATCGGATGCCATTGCAATTGGACTTCGATTTGATTCACCCATTTATACCTACGAAAATATTCTGGCCGAAGCGGGTATTGTACTTACCGACCAGGAAGAGGATGAAGAACGCACCGATGTTAAACCCGAACCGAAGGCAAGAGTAAAAGAAACTACCCGCAAAGCGGCCGGTGGCGAAGACTATAAGCATTACTCAATAGAAAAACTGAACGACCTGCTCAAAGATGCGATCGAAAAGGAAGATTATGAGCGCGCGGCCAAAATTCGTGACGAGTTGGGTAAACGAAATTAATCTTAACTGAATTTTTGATGGACTATTTGCGTGCCCTCATCGGCCTATTGGTGATTGTAGCTGTTGCCTGGTTATTGTCTGGTAATCGAAAAGCAGTTGATTGGCGCCTGGTACTGGTGGGTATTGCCATTCAATTAGTATTTGGGCTTATCATAGGCAAGGTTGAGTTCGCACAANAAGCCTTCGTATATGTAAGCGAAAAGTTCGTTACGTTTCTCGGGTTTGCCGCAAAAGGAGCCGAGTTTCTGTATGGCGATCTGTCAAAAAACAGTGCGGGTAATCCGGAAGTAAAACATAACCTGGGATTTCTTNTTGCCTTTCAGGCATTGCCAACGGTTATCTTCTTTTCAGCCATTACAGCAGGTCTTTATTATTTAGGTGTACTTCAAAAAATAGTTTATGGTTTTGCCTGGGTTATGGCCCGCACCATGCGCCTGTCAGGTGCAGAAAGCTTATCTGCTGCTGCCAATATTTTTATGGGACAAACCGAAGCCCCGCTTCTGGTTAAGCCATTTATTAAAAGTATGACCCGATCGGAACTTAATTGTTTGATGGTGGGCGGCATGGCAACCATTGCCGGTAGTGTATTGGGTGCCTATGTGTCTNTTTTGGGAGGTGGCGACCCGGCACAACAAGCAAAATTTGCCACGTATCTGCTTAGTGCCTCCATCATGAATGCACCGGCCGCCATTGTATTGGCTAAACTTTTTATGCCCGAAACAGAGCCCGACAAGATAGACCGTAGCCTGAAGGTGAGCAAAGATCAGATAGGTGTAAACCTGGTGGATGCGATGGCCTCGGGCGCTGCCGATGGATTGAAACTGGCCCTCAACATCGGGGCTATGCTGTTGGCGTTTATTGCAATTATCTATGCGGTAAACTGGGTGTTGGTCGATTTTATTGGAGCATTAACCGGCTTGAATGAGTTTGTGGTAAGCAGCACAAACGGAGTGTATTCTGGTTTTTCGCTTCAGTACATATTGGGGCAGGTATTTCGGGTGTTTGCATTTTGTATGGGTGTGGATTGGAACGAATCACTCTATGTAGGAAGTTTGCTGGGACAANAAATGGTGATCAATGAATTTGTAGCCTATTTAGACCTGGCAAACCTGAAGGCCAGCGGGGCATTGAGTGAAAAGTCTATCCGTATAGCCACCTACGCATTGTGTGGATTTGCCAACTTCAGTTCTATTGCCATACAGATAGGAGGGATTGGTGGTATGGCACCACAGCGCCAGGGCGATTTATCCAAGTTGGGATTGAAAGCCATGATTGCGGCATCGCTGGCTACCATGATGACTGCCACCATTGCCGGTGCTATATTTTAAAAATTAAAAACTTATCATGCTATCAAAAATTGTAAGCATTGTACTTGCATTGATGTTTGTCTCTTTTGTGGCGGTTCAATTCGATGATCCCGATCCAATCCTTTGGGTTTTTATCTATTCCAACATGGTGGTGATTTGTGTATGGTCAGTCTTTGCTGCTCCAAATAAATATTGGATCTGGATTTCTGCAGCCGGATACCTGGTATATGCGATCTTCCTGATTCCAGGAGCGCTCGATTGGTTTCAATCGCCCGATCGGTCCTTGTTGTTCGATGACCTGGCTAAAATGCAATACCCCTACATTGAAGAAACCCGCGAGTGTCTGGGTTTAATTATTTGTGTTGTTGTATTGTGTTGGGTAGGGTATAGATTCAAATTACACCGGGTAAGCAGGTAAGCTCATCCCGATCATCGGGAGTACGCGCTGCCTGGAAATTTTCACACTTCAAATAGTAAAATTTCTGATTAGATGACGAATGTCAGGAGTGTAGTTCCAAATCTTGCTCCGCGTTCATTTTTTCGCAGCTTNNTTTGGTGATTTTCCTTCTTTAAAATTCGCACTCAATTGCTGATTTGCCTTACCTTTAAGCAGTATGAAANATGTGTGCATAACCCTCCTGATGCTGGGTGCTTTGGCCTGCCAGGCTCCCAAGGAANAAATACCCGAACCCATGTTAGAAAAGCAAGCTACCAAGCCGGTAATCTACCAAATGATGACCCGCCTCTTTGGCAACAAGTCAACCACCAATAAGCCTTATGGTACACTGCAGGAAAACGGTGTGGGTAAGTTGAATGATATTACCGAAGCCGCGTTGCAAGGTATTAAAGAATTAGGTGTTACACATGTGTGGTACACCGGTGTAATTGAACATGCATTGCTTACCGATTATTCCCAATACGGAATTGCAACAGACGATGCCGATGTAGTGAAAGGCCGTGCAGGCTCCCCATATGCTATCAAAGATTATTACGACATTAATCCCGATCTGGCAGTGGACGTTAAAAACCGGATGGCTGAGTTCGATGCGTTGGTATCGCGTACGCATGCAGCCGGAATGAAAGTAATAGTTGATTTTGTGCCCAACCACGTGGCGCGGGCTTACAAGAGCGATGCAAAACCCGCTGGTGTGAAAGACCTGGGTGAAGAAGACGACACTTCTGTTTCATTCAAAGCTTCCAATAATTTCTATTACCTGCCGGGTCAAACCTTTCAACCACCTGCCCGCTACAATCCATTGGCACAGGAAAAAGCAAACACAGAAGATAAANAATTTACTGAAGTTCCGGCAAAGGTTACCGGCAACGATCAGTTTACAGCTACCNCCGGTGTAAACGAATGGTTCGAAACCATCAAACTCAACTATGGGGTGGATATTCAGAATAATCGTACANAAAATTTTGACCCCATACCTAACACTTGGATAAAGATGAAAGACATCCTGGTGTATTGGGCACAGAAAGGAATTGACGGATTTAGATGCGACATGGCCGAAATGGTGCCCGTTGAATTCTGGCAATGGGCCATACCACAAGTGAAAGCCGTAGCACCCCACATAATATTTATTGCAGAAATCTACAATCCACAGGAATATCGCAACTACATCCAAACGGGTAAGTTCGATTTGCTCTATGATAAAGTGCAGTTGTACGACACCCTGCGCAATCTTACCAATGGCCATGGTAACACCAATTATATTACGGGCATTCAGCAGTGGTTAGCAGATATTAACCCAAACATGTTGCACTTTCTGGAAAATCATGATGAGCAACGTATCGCTTCGCGGGATTTCGCAGGCGATCCCTGGAAGGCAGTTCCGGCAATGGTAATTAGTGCTACAATCGACAAAGCCCCGATCATGATTTACTTTGGACAGGAAGTAGGCGAGCCTGGTTCCGGTGCAGAAGGATTTGGAGGCGAAGATGGCCGCACCACCATTTTTGATTATTGGGGTGTACCCGAACATCAAAAGTGGATGAATGGTGGAAAGTTTGATGGTGGACAATTAAGTGACAATCAAAAAGCGTTGCGTTTGTTCTATGCCGATATTTTGAAGTTTGCTTCTACCAACCCGGCTATTGTATCAGGAGCGTATTATGATCTAACCGCATACAATCAACAGCAAAATAATTTACCACCTTTAGTGCATGTGTTTGCGCGAGTTCAGGATGAGGAGCGCCTGATCATCGTTTCCGGATTTAATGACAAACCGCTTCGTGTTAAGATAAAACTTACTGACGAAGTGAAGCAGGCATTTAAATTACAAGCCGATCAGGTTTATGTAGGACGCGATTTGCTGCGGAGTGGTGCCGATATTGGTTTGGATGCGGATGGAGCCTTTGAAGTGGATGTGCCCCCTTATATATCCTACATCTTCAAAATCAAAATTAATGAAAAAGCTGATTGCTTTTTTATTAGTTGCCTCCATCTGGAGTTGTGAACAGACACCAAAATCTGTAGCCAAATGGCCTCACGGTGTTAACTACGAAGTTTTTGTTCGTTCCTTTGCCGATAGCAATGGCGATGGTATTGGGGACTTCAATGGACTTACCGATAAACTGGATTACCTGAAGGAGCTTGGTGTGGGTGGAATTTGGTTAATGCCCATCATGCCTTCGCCTACCTATCATAAGTATGATGTGTCCGACTACAAAGCGGTAGATGCGGAATATGGAACAACCGAAGATTTTAAANAATTAGTAGCTGAAGCCCACAAGCGCGGCATCCGGATTTTGGTAGATTTAATATTGAATCACTCCGGCTCCGACCATCCCTGGTTTAAGGAAGCAATGAAAGGTAAGGATAATGCCTACCGCAAGTATTACGTGTGGGCAAAGAAAGATTCTATCCGAAATCAGTTATCAAAGAAAACAACCTCACTTGATTCAGACAACATTACGCAATGGCATGCCGTAAATGGCGATACACTAAGTGAACATTACTACGGGTTTTTCTGGGGCGGCATGCCCGATTTGAATTTTGACAATCCGAAAGTAAAGCAAGAATTTGTAGAGATCGGAAAATTCTGGTTGGAAGAAATGCAGGTGGATGGATTTCGGTTAGATGCAGCCAAACACATTTATCCAACCGATCGGGCGGCCGATAACCATGCCTTTTGGGTTTGGTTTCGTGATGAAATGCAANAAATTAAACCCGATGTGTATCTGGTAGGTGAAGTGTGGAGCAATGCGCCCGAAGTGGCTCCGTACCTGAAAGGCTTACCGGCCTTGTTTAATTTCGATATGGGTTATGCCATTACAGCGGCTGTACAAGCCGGACAAGACACAATTCAGTTGATTAAGAAGTATAAGGACATTAATGATTTTTATCTGCAAACAACAAACGATTACATTGATGCAACGTTTCTGAAAAACCACGACCAGAACCGAATCCTGAGCGAACTTGGTGGCGATCAGAACAAAGCCCGCGTTGCCGCAGCCATACTACTTACACTACCTGGCACACCCTATATTTATTATGGCGAAGAGATTGGTATGCTGGGTATGAAACCCGATGAATTTATTCGCGAACCTTTCTTGTGGAGCGATGAATCAGGAAATTCTGCTACTACCTGGGAGGAACCCCGTTACAGCAAGTTGAATACTGTAAAGCCGCTTTCCGTACAACGGGCCAACCCTAACTCGTTGTTTAACTTCTACAAAAAGTTTATAGCCTATCGCAATAGCAGCAAGGCGCTGACTTACGGATCCCTGATCGAATCAAAGAGTAACATTCGTGAGATCGTGGCCTTTATCCGGAAGTACGAAAATGAAGAAAGCTACCTGGTTCTTCACAATATTTCGGATGTAGAAATTACATTAAAGCCCGAAGGGGAGTTAGCCGGTTTTAGCAAAGTTGATTTTGTATCGCAGGGCGAGGTAATAAAAAAGGAAGATGGTTGGNTGCTACCTGCCTACACTTCGGTGGTTTTGAAATAGGTAATTAAATTTTTGTAAGCATGTTAAGTGGAAAGAAACGCGTATTGATTGAAAATATACAACCACAAGTTGATGATGGATTATATCCGGCTAAGCGAACCGTGGGCGAACGAGTAGATGTAACAGCGGCTATTTTTGGCGATGGTCATGATCATATACGGGGCGAAGTGCTGTATAAANAACAAGGGGCGGGAGCGTGGACGCGCGTAGCGTTAACACCCACTTATAACGATGAGTGGCATGCTGCTTTCTACGTGCTGGAAAAAGGAAATTATGTATTCACCGTTCAGGCGTGGATTGATCATTTTGAAACCTGGTACGATGGCTTTAAANAGAAAGCGCTTGCAAAAGTAGATGTTACGGTAGAACTAACCGAAGGTGTATTGTTGCTAAAACAACTGGGCAAAACAAATACCTTGTTACTGAGTGTTGCCCGCAAGCTGGAGGATAAAAACCAGGACACGGCTATCAACTATGTATTGAGTGAAGATTTTGCACGCATGGTACACGAAAACCCGCTGCGCGAAAATGAAACACGAAGCTTGAAAGAATATATTATACAGGTTGAACACAGCAAGGCAAACTTCAGTGCCTGGTATGAATTTNTTCCACGCTCTTCTTCGCTCGAAGCGGGTAAGCATGGCACCTTTAAAGATTGCGTCCGGTTATTGCCGCGTATTGCCGCCATGGGTTTTGATGTGTTGTACTTTCCGCCCATCCACCCCATTGGAAAAGTAAACCGAAAGGGGAAGAACAACAATGTGAATTCGCAACCGGGCGAGCCCGGCTCGCCCTGGGCAATTGGAAGCGATGAAGGCGGGCACAAATCCATTTTACCTGCATTGGGCACGCTGGAAGATTTTAAGCACCTGGTAAGCGAAGCCCAAAAGTCAGGTATTGATATTGCCATGGATATTGCTTTTCAGTGCGCGCCAGACCACCCGTATGTAAAAGACCATCCGGATTGGTTTAAGCAACGGCCCGATGGTTCTATTCAATATGCAGAAAATCCACCCAAGAAATACCAGGATATTTACCCGTTCAATTTTGAATCAGACGATTGGCAAAATTTATGGGAAGAGTTGAAGTCGGTGTTTATGTATTGGATTGACCAGGGAGTTAAAATTTTCCGGATAGATAATCCACACACCAAACCAATTCCTTTCTGGCAATGGGTAATTGCCGAGGTTCAGAAAAAGCATCCGGATATCATCTTCCTGTCTGAAGCATTTACACGACCCAAGATTATGGCCTCATTGGCTAAAGTAGGGTTTACACAATCCTACACGTACTTCACCTGGCGCGTTTCAAAACAGGAATTGACCGAGTATATGAATGACCTGGTGTTTGGTCAGTCCCGGAATTATTTCCGGCCAAACTTCTGGCCCAATACCCCGGATATTTTGCCCTATCATTTACAACATCAGGGCGAGAATGTATTTATCCTTCGCTATGCATTGGCAGCCACGCTTTCGTCCAACTACGGAGTGTATGGCCCGCCTTATGAGTTTGGTGAAAATAGCCCGATAGAAGGAAAAGAGGAGTACTATAATTCAGAGAAATACGAGGTACGGCATTACGACTGGAAACGCACAAACAGGTTAACCGATATTATGAGCCTGTTGAACAAAGCACGCAAAGAAAATAAAGCGTTGCAATCTACCTGGAACTTGCAATTCTGCCCGATTGAAAACAGCCAGCTTATTGCTTATCTGAAAGCAACCGATGATTTGAGCAATATTATGTTAGTAATAGTTAATCTGGATCCAAACAATACCCAACACGGGTATGTGCAACTGCCAAAAACAACGTTGCACCTGGGCGAGAAGATTAATGTTAAGCTGCACGACCTGGTTACAGACGAACACTTTACCTGGACCCAGGAGTGGAATTACGTTCACCTGAACCCACATAAAATGCCATTTCATTTGTTTAAATTGGAAGTTCACGAGTCAAACATGTAAACATGGCAAGCAAGAACTCAGAAGCACTTTGGTTTAAAGATGCTATAATCTATGAATTAAGTGTTAGAGCATTTCACGACAGCAATGCCGATGGTATTGGTGACTTTCAGGGGTTGATTCAGCGATTGGATTACCTGGAAGACCTGGGCATTAATACAATCTGGTTATTGCCTNTTTTTCCATCGCCACTCAAAGACGATGGCTATGATGTTACCGAGTACTGCGATATACACCCCGATTATGGTACCCTTTCCGACTTTAGGCAATTTTTAAAAGAAGCACACCGCAGAAACATTCGCGTAATAACCGAATTGGTGTTAAATCATACTTCCGATCAACACCCATGGTTCCAGAAATCGCGCAAAGCGCGTGTAGGTTCGCGCTACAAGGACTATTATGTGTGGAGCAACACGGCTGACCGCTATAAGGATGCACGTATTATGTTTACCGAAGAAGAATCCTGTAACTGGTCGTGGGATAATGAAGCCAGGATGTATTACTGGCATCGGTATTACCGCCATCAGCCCGAACTGAATTACGAAAACCCCGAAGTACAACTTGAAATTATAAAAGTGGTTGACTTCTGGATGAAGATGGGTGTGGATGGATTTCGGTTGGCGAACGTACCATTCTTATTTGAAGAAGAAGGAACCAGTTGTGAAAACCTGCCGCAAACACATGCTNTTTTAAAACGCCTTCGGGCGCATGTAGATAAGTATTATGATAACCGTGTGTTGCTGGCCGAAGCCAACATGTGGCCGGAAGATGCTGCGCAATACTTTGGCCAGGGCGATGAGTGCCACATGAATTTTCATTACCCGCTAATGCCGCGGCTGTACCTGGGGCTGCGCACCGAAGATACCTATCCCATTATTGATATTCTTGAACAAACACCGGCCACACCACCCAATACACAATGGGCGCTTNTTTTACGCAACCACGATGAGATTGGACTGGAGATGGTAACGGAAGAAGAAAAAGACTATTTGTTCAAAGCCTATGCCACCGATCCGGACACCAAGCACAATATCGGTATTCGCAGGCGGCTGGCTCCTTTGCTAAACAACGACCGCAGAAAGATTGAACTGCTCTATGCAATTCTGTTTTCGTTACCGGGCACACCGGTTTTATACTATGGCGATGAAATCGGGATGGGCGATAATATTTACCTGGGCGATCGGTTTGGTGTGCGTACACCCATGCAGTGGAACATGAATATCAATGCAGGATTTTCTACGGCCAACCCTCAGAAATTATTCCTGCCTGTTGTGTCAGACCCGATGTACCGCCACGAATCCATTAATGTGGCTACACAGGAAGAGAATCCTTCCTCTTTGCTTTGGTGGATTCGCAACGTGTTAAACATGCGCAAGCGGTTGGGTATATTTGGAAAAGGAGGCCTTACGTTTATTGAAAGCAGTAACTCCAAGGTGCTTTGTTTTGCCCGTGTTCATGAGAAGGAGAATGTGATTGTGGTAGCTAACCTGTCGCAATTCAGCCAGGCCACCACGCTTGATCTGAAATCATTTAAAGATTGCGACATTACGGAAGTATTCAGCCAGAACCGGTTTAGGAGCGTGGGCGATGGTGAATACCATATTACCATTGGGCCTTACGGATATTTCTGGTTTCAGGCCGATGTATCGGAAAAGAAGGAGCAAAGCGCCAGTTCAAATGAACTGTTCTTACTCAAGTCAGACCTTTCGTGGGAGCGCATGTTCGGCAATTACAACGAGGTGCGTGTGCTGGAGCGCAAAGTGCTGCAACCGTTTATGAAANAATGCCGATGGTTTGGAGGTAAAGCCCGTGCCATCTCAAAGGTAAGTGTAAACAAAATGATTCCACTTAAAGTGGATAATGAAACGCACTACCTGGTTATTGTGGAGGTGCATTATGTGCAGCGTTTGCCTGAGCTTTATTTCTTGCCCATGTGCTTCATGCCGCCCGATAGTATGTTAGATAAGGTAGAATATACAACGCAAAGTGTAATCTGCCGGGCCGATATTCAGGGAAAGACAGGATTTGTATTAGACAGCAGCTACCACAAAGGCTTCCGCGATTTCCTTNTTGTAAGCATGGATCGCAAAACGCGTATAAAGGAAGATGAGGGTACCCTGGAGTTTAACAGCAGTGTGTATGCCAAGCTGAATTCAAGCAAGGTAGAATCAAAAATTCTGAAGGCAGACTCGAGCAATACCGCTATAATCTACAACGATAAATACTTTTTTAAATTCTATCGCAAGATAGAAACCGAAATCAATCCCGACCTGGAAATTGTTCGGTTTTTATCTGAGAATACTTCGTTTCGGAATGCACCTAAATATTCCGGCAGCGTAGAATTTCGTGATACAGAAGGAAAACTTATCGTGTTTGGGTTGCTGCAGGAAAAAGTGGAGAACCAGGGCGATTCATGGATAATGGCCATCGATTCTGTGGGGCGCTTTTATGAACGGGTAATGGCTAAAGCANAAAAAGAAAAATTGCCGCAGCTCATTAACAAACCGGCTTTGCGGTTTGAAGATGCACCCGAGTTGATTCAGGAATTTATTGGTCGTGGTTTTTATGAACGGGTGGTGCGCCTGGGGCAACGCACAGCCGAAATGCACCTGGCCCTGGCATCGGATAAATCAACTCCGGCCTTTGCACCGGAAGCTTTTACTGCCAATTACCAACGATCGCTCTACTCGGCCCTGCGTAAATTAACCCGCGACCGGTTTAAGTTGTTAGAGCAATCCATGGATAAATTGAATGATGACACAAAGGTGTTGGCANAAAAAGTATTAGACTTTGAAGATAACGTGCTGGCGTGTTTCAGTGAAGTATATCAAACCAAAATCAACGGCATTAAGACCCGCATTCATGGCGACTATCACCTGGGGCAGGTGTTGTTTACCGGAAATGATTTTATCATTATCGATTTTGAAGGTGAGCCAGGATTTAGTTTCAGCGAACGCAGACTTAAANAGAGCCCGTTAAAAGATGTTGCCGGCATGATGCGATCTTTTCATTATGCCGCATTCGGAAAAATTCTGCTAAATGAAAACTACCGCGAAAAGGATATAGAATTTTTGGAACAATGGGCTGAACAATGGCAGCACTATGTAAGCAGATTTTACCTGGATGCCTACCTGGAACGAGTTGGCTTTAAAGCAGAGGCAAGCCCTGAAACCGAAATTCTGATCAGAACCTACCTGCTCGAAAAAGCAATTTATGAACTAGGATATGAATTGAACGGTCGCCCGGATTGGGTAAACATTCCGTTACGTGGAATTTATTATCTTATGAACCGGTATTTTCAGGTAAAAGAAGAACGGAAAAAGAAAAGCTGATGGCAAAGAAAGCATCCAAAACANAAAAAGAAGAACTGGACTCGTTCAGTTTATTTACCGATTTCGACATTCACCTGTTTAAAAGCGGCAAGCATTTTAAGCTGTATGAAAAGCTGGGCGCACACCCGGCAACATTCAAAAAGCAGACAGGAACTTATTTTGCCGTGTGGGCACCCAACGCCCGCGGTGTTTCAGTTATTGGAAATTTTAACCACTGGAACAGCAACGATCATAAACTTTCCCCGCGGTGGGACGAGTCGGGGATTTGGGAAGGTNTTTTTCCGGGCATTGGCAAAGGCGAAGCATACAAATACGCAATTCACTCCAATACGGGTGAGTACCTGGAAAAAGCAGACCCCTTCGCTTTTTATGCTGAAGTTGCTCCGCGTACCGCTTCCATTGTGTGGGATCATACCTACACCTGGAAAGATCAGATTTGGTTGAACGATCGTAAAAAACAATCGGGTATATCAAGACCCTATTCTGTTTATGAAGTGCATGCCGGCAGTTGGCGCAGAAAGCCGGAAGAAGGGAACCGTTCCCTGTCCTATAAAGAGTTGGCCACTGAACTGGTTCAATATGTGAAAGAAAATGGGTTTACCCACGTGGAGTTTCTACCTGTTATGGAACATCCATTTNTTGGATCGTGGGGCTATCAGCTAACAGGATACTATGCGCCAACCAGTCGTTTTGGCGAGCCGCAGGATTTTATGATGCTGGTAGATGCCTTGCATGAAGCAGAAATAGGCGTGATCCTCGATTGGGTTCCTTCGCATTTTCCGNGCGATGCGCACGGCTTGTATAAATTCGATGGCACGCATTTATATGAGCATGCCGATCCCCGCAAAGGGTTTCATCCGGATTGGAGTAGTTATATCTACAATTACGGCAGAGCCGAAGTACGTTCATTCCTGATAAGCAATGCGCTGTTCTGGATTGATGTTTTTCATGCCGATGGACTGCGGGTAGATGCCGTGGCATCCATGCTTTATTTAGATTATTCCCGGAAGGAAGGAGAGTGGATTCCAAACGAATATGGCGGAAATGAAAATATTGAAGCTATTAACTTCTTAAAAGAATTTAACGAAGTGGTGTATGGTAATTTTCCTGATGTAGTTACCATAGCAGAAGAAAGTACAGCCTGGCCCGGAGTTTCAAAACCAACTTACTTAGGCGGTTTGGGATTTGGACAGAAGTGGATGATGGGGTGGATGCACGATACCCTGCACTATTTTAAATCCGATCCGGTTTATCGTAAATACCACCAGGACGAAATTACATTTAGCATTGTGTATGCCTTTACTGAAAATTTCATGCTGCCCCTTTCGCACGATGAGGTGGTGCATGGCAAAGGTTCATTGATAGGCCGTATGCCCGGTGACGAATGGCGCAGGTTTGCGAACCTGCGGTTAATGTTCACCTACATGTTTACACACNCCGGCAGCAAACTGTTGTTTATGGGAGGCGAGTTTGGTCAAACTGCAGAATGGAATCATGACAACAGCCTTGACTGGCATTTACTAAACTATGCCCCACACCAGGGTATGCTTACCCTTATACGCGAATTAAATCATCTGTATAAAACCGAACCCGCATGTTTCCGGTTTCCATTTGATAACCGGGGCTTCGAGTGGGTAGATTATTCAGATCGTGAAAACAGCGTAATTGTATTCATGCGCNAAAACCGAAAACAAACAAGACTCCATTTTAATTGTTTGTAATTTTACACCAGAGGTGCGGGAGCATTACCGCATTGGTGTGCCTTTGCGCGGAACGTATAAAGAAATTTTTAACTCAGACAATATGAAGTATGGAGGCAGTGGGTTGTTAAATCAAACCGTCCTTTACACATCACCGGTTAAGTACCATAATCGCGATTATTCTGTGTCTATTACCTTGCCACCGCTGGGCGCTACTGTTTTAAAACTTGTTGAAGAAAAAGCTGAATTTGAGTTGGAGTAATTTTTTTATCTGTTTTTAAATTAGTTGTATGTCGGGAGTAGTGCCAAACAAGTACGTTTGTATTCATGGACACTTTTATCAGCCACCGCGCGAGAATGCCTGGCTGGAGGTAATCGAATTGCAGGACTCTGCACACCCTTATCATGACTGGAACGAGCGAATTACAGCCGAGTGTTATGAACCCAATGCCACATCCAGAATTTTAAACGAAGGCGGAGTAATCAAAAACATTGTTAATAATTATGCACGCATTAGTTTCAACTTCGGACCTACCTTGCTTTCGTGGATGGAACAGTATGCACCCGAGACATACGAAGCTATTCTGGAAGCCGATAAACTAAGTATTAAAAATTTTGGTGGACACGGATCGGCCGTAGCACAGGTATATAATCATATGATTATGCCACTTGCTAACCGGGCTGATAAGGAGACGCAGGTTATGTGGGGCATTCGCGATTTTGAATCCCGCTTCAGAAGAAAACCGGCAGGCATGTGGCTGGCCGAAACGGCTGTGGATACGGAAACACTGGAAGTACTTGCCGCAAACAACATCCGGTTTACAATACTTGCCCCACGGCAGGCAAGGGCTGTTCGGAAAACAGGCGATACAGAATGGACCGAAGTAAACGAGAAATCCATTAACACAACAAAGCCCTACTTGTGTAATCTGCCCAGCGGTAAAAGCATTGCATTATTTNTTTATGAAGGCGACATCTCACAGGGTATTGCCTTTAACGGACTGTTGAATGACGGGAAACGTTTTGCCGACAGGCTATTGGGTGCATTAGAGGTAGGAGACGAACCGCAATTGATTCATGTTGCTACCGATGGCGAAACGTATGGACACCATCATAAACATGGTGAAATGGCCCTGGCCTATTGCCTGGATTATATTGAGAAAGATGGGCAGGCCCGACTCACAAACTATGCGCAGTTTATGGAGCTTTTTCCTCCGCAAGATGAGGTTGAGATAATTGAAAACAGCTCGTGGAGTTGCGTGCATGGTGTAGAACGTTGGCGCAGCAACTGCGGATGTAACTCCGGCAAACCCGGTNGGCATCAGTTATGGAGGCAGCCGTTGCGCGAGGCGCTCGACTGGCTGCGGGATAGGGCAATAGAAATTTTTGAACGGGAAGGCGCAAAGGTGTTGCGTAACCCATGGGCAGCCCGCAACGAGTATATCAACATCGTACTGAAACGTTCAGATGAAAATGTAAAACGGTTTCTGAAAGACCATGCGGTAAGCGAAGCCAGTTCTAACCGCATTTTGCGCATTCTGGAAATTCAACGGCATGCCATGTTAATGTACACCAGTTGTGGTTGGTTTTTCGATGAGATTTCCGGCATTGAAACCACACAGGTAATGCAGTATGCCTGCCGCGTAATTCAGTTGGCCAGCCAGATTGGTGATGTGGATCTGGAACCTGAATTTATTCAACGACTGGAAGCAGCACCCAGTAATGCAGTGCAATACGAAAATGGGGGTGGAGTTTACAAANAGATGGTGCTGCCCTCGCTCACCAATTTACAACGGGTGGGCATTCATTATGCCGTGTCCTCTATTNTTGAAGATGAACCGGAGTCGTTGATAATTTTCAACTACGTAACTGCGAACGAATCGTTTATCAAAAAAGAAGCCGGGNAACAAAAGCTGGTAATGGGTATAACCAAGGTTAGATCGTTGGTTACCCGATCGGAGAAANAATTTGCGTTTGCCGTGGTGTACCTGGGTAAGCATAATATCATAGGCAATATATCGCTGGATATGGAACACGACCGGTTCGCTGATGTGCAAATCAGAATTGTAGAAGCATTTGAAGAGGGCCGGCTGGGGGATGTAATCGGGCTGATGCAAACCTATTTTGGTTCGGAGAAATATACCATCTGGCATTTGTTCCGGGATGAAAAGCGCAAGGTGTTGGATATGATTGCACAAGAGAGCATGGCCGAATTAGAGAGTTCACTGCGCAGGAGTTATAACCGCGATTACCCACTTATCAATGCCTTGGCCAATAACGATATTCCCATTCCAAACACATATAAGACTACCTTCGAGTATATTCTCAATGCGGATTTGATACGCATCTTTCAGTCCGACAAGATTAACATCAAAGAAATGGAGCGGATTGTATCCGAATTGGCGCGTTGGAATTTAAAGATTGAAGATCCGNGCAAACTTTCGCGCCTGGCAAGTGAGAGCGTATTCAAAGAACTGAAACGCATTAGCAGCGAGCGCGAGAATGTAAAACGCATGCAGCGGCTCAACCGGATGTTTCCCTTGCTGGAAAAATTTCACCTGGAGCCCAATTTTCATAAAAGCCAAAACTTATACTTTGAAATTTCGATGGAAAACCGCCAGCGCCCGTATGAATCATTGGAAGATGCCTGGATTGATCAGTTTAGTTTGCTGGGCAAGAATTTAGGGGTGAAGGTGGAGTAACTGTCCCACGCCCATGTTGGAGTTCCCCGCCTTTGCCGGTGTAGAACACCGGCAACTTCTTCGCCCATGCTGGAGTTCTTCTCTAACATGCTTTCGCCCATGTTGTAGTTCTTCTCCAACATGCATAATAAATACTTCCTTCCAAGCAGGGCTTCCGTAAGCGATAGAACGTGTGAAGCAAGAGCCAAACGTATCGTTAGCCAAAAATATACGCGTGAGCGAACGGAGAAGCAGGTAACGCTTACGCCAACTCCGTTTTCAATTGTAACTTATCCAGGTAATCCCACACCAGGCTGCTTGCGCCCAGAATAGGAGCGGCCTGATTTTGAAGGGCCGAAGGAAGTACCTTTATTTTACCCCGGAAGAGTGGCATCAGGTTAGCTTCCATGTGTTTAATAGTAGGTCTGAAGATTAAATCCCCGGCCAGGGATAATCCGCCAAATAAAAATATCGCTTCCGGATCCGTATGCACTACGGTTTCAGCCAGCTTCATTCCCAAAATTCTGCCGGTGTATTCAAAGGCTTCATTTGCTACCACATCGCCCCGGTGGGCTGCTTCTGAAATCATTTTTGTATTCAGATCTTCAAAGCTGATGCCACGCAGTTCACTTGGTTCGAGATGATCGGCAAGTAGTTTATATACGGTGCGCTTAATGCCGGTAGCGGATACATACGTTTCGAGGCAACCGCGTTTACCACAGTTGCAATAACGGCCGGCCGGGTTAACTGAAGTATGGCCTACTTCGCCTGCAATTCCATGATGCCCGTTAAGCAATACGCCCCCGCAAACAAAACCGCTGCCCAAACCGGTACCCAGGGTAATCACGACAAAGTCTTTCATGTTTTTGGCATTGCCGTAAATCATCTCGCCCACGGCTGCAGCGTTTGCATCGTTGGTTAAAATGCAGGGTATATCAAATTCTTCCTTAAACAGGCGGGCGAGGGGCAATACGCCTTTCCACTTTAAGTTGGTAGCCCGTTCTATATTACCCGAATAGTAATTTCCGTTGGCGGCTCCTACACCAATGCCCACAATGCGTGTATCGCCTGGTAATTCCTGAATTCCTTTTCGCAAGGCATCAGCCATGGCATCAAAATAATCCTGAAACTCCTCATACTGCGTGGTGGGAATGTTACCCTGGTGCAGCACGTTGCCGGTACGGTCAACAATACCATATTTTGTGTTTGTTCCGCCAATATCAATGCCGATGGTTAAATCCTTCATGATAATTAGATAGAAAGTATTTTAGAAATACGAAGTGATTCGCTGTCAATTTCATGATGATGCTTCATGATTGTATCAAAATCATTATATACAATCTTGTTGTTGAGAATTCCCACCATCACATCCTTTNTCTCCTTTTAATAAGCCTTCCACTGCAGCCACACCCATTTTGCTTGCCAATACCCGATCGAAGTAGGTGGGGGTACCGCCTCGTTGCAAATGGCCAAGGATGGTTACTTTTATATCGAAGTAACTGCTGCGCTCAGAAAACTTNTTGGCTAGTTCGATTGCTCCACCCAGTTTACTTCCTTCGGCCACCACTACCAGGCTTGACTTCTTATTGGTTTTGCCACCTTCTTCCAACTTGGCAAACAACTCGTCCAGTGTCATCGATTCTTCCGGAATAATGGTAGCCACTGCACCACCGGCAATGCCGCTGTTGATGGCGATGTAACCAGAGTTGCGGCCCATTACTTCAATAAAGAATAAGCGATTGTGAGAAATAGCCGTGTCCCGGATTTTATCAATGGCATCAACGGCCGTGTTGGTAGCTGTATCAAAGCCAACTGTAAAGTCAGTTCCGGCAATGTCGTTATCGATAGTGCCCGGAATACATACGGCTGGTATTCCATATTCTTCCTGAAGTTTGTGCAACCCGGTAAACGTTCCATCGCCACCAATGGCAACCAGTGCTTCAATGCCATTCTTCTGGAGATTGATAAACGCTTTTTCGCGGCCTTCTTTCGTTCTGAATTCTTTGCTGCGGGCCGACTTTAAAATCGTACCGCCTCGCTGAATGATATTGCCTACCGAGCGCGCTCCAAGTTTTACAATATCACCGCTAATCATGCCTTCGTAACCATGCATGATTCCGTAAATATCTTTCTTGTAATAAATGGCTGTACGTACAACAGCTCTGAGTGCGGCATTCATTCCGGGCGCATCGCCACCGGATGTGAATACACCTATTTTTGAAATTTTTGACTCCATTAAAAGTTATAAGAAGCGGCTCAAAAATACGTGTAATACAGTGTTATCCAAGCATTAAGCGCTTATTCCGATTTCAATCGTTTGAAATAATTGATCAGTCCGTTTGTAGATGAATCGTGTGCCTGAATATGATCAGCAGATGATAATTCAGGGAGGATTTTTTTNGCCAGCACCTTGCCCAACTCCACGCCCCATTGATCGAAGCTGAAGATATTCCAGATTACTCCCTGTACAAAGATCTTATGCTCATACAAGGCGATTAATAAACCTAATGTGTAAGGCGTAAGTTTCTTAAACAGGATAGAGTTGGTGGGTCTGTTACCGGTAAATACCCGATACGGAAGATGAAATTTTATTTCCTCATTACTCATACCCGCTTTGCGTAGTTCAGCTTCCACTTCTTCAGCAGGTTTGCCCATCAGTAACGCTTCGGTTTGTGCAAAGTAGTTGGACAGAAGTTTTTCATGATGATCGCCCACCGGGTTTTGTGATTGAGCGGGAGCAATAAAATCGCATGGAATAAGTTTGGTTCCCTGGTGAATAAGTTGATAGAAAGCATGCTGGCCATTGGTGCCGGGTTCGCCCCAGATGATGGGCCCGGTTTGATAATAAACCGGGTTGCCATCCCGATCTACCGATTTACCGTTGCTCTCCATATTACCTTGTTGAAAATAAGCAGCAAAGCGATGCAGGTATTGATCATACGGAAGGATGGCTTCCGAATGAGCTTCAAAGAAATTTCCATACCACACTCCTAACAAAGCCATTGTTACAGGTATATTCTTTTCAAAGGATTCATTTCTAAAATGATTATCGGCCTGGTGCGCACCTTCCAGCAATTGAATGAAATGATCGTAACCAATGGTGGCGGCAATGGATAATCCGATGGATGACCATAAAGAGTAGCGGCCCCCAACCCAATCCCAAAACACAAACATGTTTTCCGGGGCAATGCCAAAATCGGTAACCGCTTTGGTGTTGGTTGAAACGGCTACAAAATGTTTGGATACAGCACCTGCATTATTCGATTTTTCAAGAAACCATTTTCGGGCGCTTTCTGCGTTGGTCATTGTTTCCTGTGTAGTAAATGTTTTAGAGGCGATAATAAACAGGGTGGTCTCCGGGTTAAGGTGCTTCACCGTTTCGGCTAAATGGGTACCATCTACATTCGAAACAAAGTGCGGTGTAATTGAGGTGTGATACGGTTTGAGTGCTTCCGTAACCATAAGGGGGCCAAGATCAGAGCCGCCAATGCCAATGTTTACAATATCCGTTATGGCTTTACCACTAAAACCCTTCCAGCTTCCGGATAGCAATTGGTCTGAAAAATTTTTGACTTGCTCCAGTACCTTATTCACCTGGGGCATTACATCTTCGCCATCTACATAAACAGGTGTATTGCTTCGGTTTCGCAAGGCAATGTGTAATACCGGCCGATGTTCCGTTTGGTTGATTTTATCGCCCCGAAACATGGCGGTGATAGCTTCTTTCAACTCTACCTCGTTGGCAAGTTCTCTCAGCAAATCCAGTGTCTCTTCAGAAATAATATTCTTCGAGTAATCAAACAGCAAGTCGCCAAGTTGTATATGGAATTTGGAAAATCGTTCCGGATCTTCTTTAAACAAGTCGCGCATGTGCGTGGCTTGCATCATCATAAAGTGGGTACTTAATTTTTGCCAGGCATGGGCTTCAGTGGGGTTGTGTTTTGGTAGCATAGGTAATTGTTAATCCGGTAACGGAAAGCAAAAATAAGGGCTGCCCACCGGTAAAAAATGGCGGCAGCACAGATGGGGTGTAATTATTCTTGATTGCTTTTTAGAAACCTACCCGCCTACCACTTTGCGCAGGTTCTCGATCAGGCCTTCCCATAAATCTTCGAGTTCCTCCAGGTCATCAAAGTTGGCATAGTCGGTTACCTTCAGGAAGGTGGTTTGCGTAAGCTCGTTTACTTCAAGGCGTAGCTCGAAGTAGCTTGGATCATTCTCATCGTCTTTCGATTCGGGCAGGTACTCGAACTTAACAAAGTGATTGATGCGGTGCGCAGACATTACGGCCTTGTGCTCTTCATGATCCCACACAAACTTAAATACTTTTTCCGGGCTAATGGTTACATCGTCTGCAAACCATTCAGAAAGTCCACTGGCGGTTTGAATGTAAGGATACAGCATCTTGATAGATGCGTGCACCTCAAAATCGCGGGTGAATAATTTTTACCTGCCTCAGCCATAGTTGTCCTTACCTTCGGATTTTAAGTTAGTCAGAATTTCTATTTATGCGCAAATTAATATTTTAATTTATTCAACCATTTCGCCCGCTGTACCGCTAATGGTTGAAATACTTGATCACGGCTGGTCATGGAATAATTCCGAAAAGGTATCAGCGCCCCGTATTAGGAAATGTATATTTAAGGAATGTTAAAAATACTTTAACCAGGCGGCCCAACAGCAGAGGAAGCACTTATGAACTAATACAATTAATTAGGTTGGGAATTAATGAAAGCCGAATAAGCCTTATGTGTAGCGCGGGGGAGTTGAACCCCGACCTTTGGGTTATGAATCCAACGCTCTAACCACCTGAGCTACCGCGCCAAATCGTTTTGGAGCGCAAACATACAAACTTTTATAATAAATCATCTAAAATCTTTTCAATACAATACTTCCCAGAAAGGATGGCTTTATTTTTGAAGCTATCTTTGCCCTGCATGAAAAAATAGACAAACTGATTCTAAGCTCCTTTTTGGGTCCGTTTGTGCTCACCTTTCTGGTGGTTGTATTTATTCTGCTCAACATCCACATGCTAAAATATTTCGATGACATCATCGGGAAAGATTTGGGTTGGGATGTGATCGGGCAACTGCTGTTTTATTTTGCCATTTTTAATACACCGGTAGCATTGCCTCTGGCTGTTTTGCTTTCTTCGCTAATCACGTTTGGAAACCTGGGCGAACATTTTGAATTAACGGCCATCAAGAGTTTGGGTATTTCGCTGCTTCGAAGCCTGCTTCCCATTTTGGGTTTGTAGTGCTTATTACAATCGGTGCATTTATGGTTGGTAATTACCTGGTGCCCAAAGCAGCACTGGAGGCATACAGTTTGTTGTGGGATATAAAGCAAAAGAAACCATCGCTCGATTTGCGGCAGGGTGTCTTTTATAATTCAATACCCGGTATCAGTATTAAAGTAAACTACAAAACTCCTGAAACAGGATTGCTACGCGGTATTATTATTTATGATCACCGGNGTAACTCCGGAAACAAAGAGGTGATTGTAGCGGATTCGGGCCGCATGTACACCATTTTAAATGACAGTTACCTGAAGTTGGAGTTGTATAGCGGGTATAATTATGTGGAAGGAAATACCAGCCNNCTCAAACCTACTCAGGAGGTGTTCGCAAGGAAGAAAGTTATCGTAAAATGCAGTTTGCCAAATCGGCCANTTGTTTTCGACCTGTCTTCTTTTGGACTAAATCGTACCGATAAAAAATGGTTTCAGAGCAATCGGCTGATGCGCAACATGGGCCAGCTAAGGACTGATATGGATTCGGTGGATGGTACTATTAAGACAGAATTTATTTCGGTTTACTCCTCTACCAAAAGCATGTTCACGTATTATGGATTGAAAGATCAAATTGTGTGGCCCGAANAAATCCGGTTGCACAAAGTTAAACGCGATTCCTTAGCCATTACCAGAAATGTGCCCGATCCTGCTGTGCCTAATGCCAAACCCATATTGCCCGAGGAAAATGAGACAGCTCCTATACCAATTGACAGAAGTTATTCGCCCCGTAACAAACAGAAATCAGACAGCATTTTTCAGGCACCTTATACCGAAAGTGAATTGGCCAATGCCCTGTCGCGCGTACGTACTGTTAAGGCCCAACTGTTAACTAGTAATTCCAACATAGCAGCACACGAAAACGATAAGCGGATTNTTTATATTCAATGGCATAAAATAATGGCCCAGGCAATTGCTTGTATTGCCATGTTCCTGATTGGGGCCNCCCTGGGTGCGATCATANAAAAAGGGNGGCTGGGTGTACCCGTATTAATGTCCATTCTGTTCTTTATATTGTTCTATGTACTATCGCTGATGGGTGAGAAGTGGGCTAAACAATCGGTACTTTCTGTAGAAATAGGAATGTGGCTGGCTAATGCAACCTTATTTATAATCGGGTTTATGTTTCTGAGACAGGCCNGGGCCGATGCCCGTTTATTCGATTCTGACTTCTACAGTGTTATCTGGGACCGGTTAACCCGCAGATTTTCTAAAAGACGGGTTGAATCTAATTTTGGTAATTTCAAGCTATTCACATACTTTTGCGCGTTGAAAAAGTAGCTAAATAAAGATTATTACAAGATGTACCTCAATTCAGAAAAGAAGCAGGAATTGTTCAGCAAACACGGGTTCGGAAAGAAAAAGACCGATACAGGCTCTCCGGAATCACAAATTGCCCTTTTTACGTATCGTATCAGCCATTTAACAGAGCACCTGAAGGGCCAGCGTAAAGATCACTCAACCCAGCAAGGATTGTTAAAACTGGTGGGTAAGCGCAAGAAATTGCTGAACTACCTTCAGCGTACTAATATCGAACGTTACCGGGCTGTATTAGCCGACCTCGATCTAAGAAAATAACAAAATCAAATTTAATAAACAGGGAACCGACCAAGGTTCCCTGTTCGATTTTTACATGAATACAGGCCAGCCGTGAATTGTAGGCTGACCGCTAAATTCCTACCTAATGAAACCAACCATAATTACAAAATCTTGTGCGTTGCCGGATGGCCGCCAGATAACTATCGAAACGGGTAAACTGGCCCGCCAGGCCGATGGATCCGTTGTTTTAAGAATGGGCAATACCATGTTGCTGGCTACGGCTGTTGCAGCAGCGGATGCGAAAGAAGGAACTGACTTTTTACCATTATCGGTGGATTACCAGGAGAAATTTGCTGCAATGGGTAAAATTCCTGGCGGCTTTNTAAAGCGCGAAGGTAAATTATCAGATTATGAAGTGTTGATTAGTCGCTTGGTTGATAGGGCTATACGTCCCTTATTTCCAGATGATTATCATGCAGAAACTCAAGTTAACATTCAATTAATTTCTGGCGATTATAATGCCCTGCCGGATTCGCTTGCTGCATTTGCTGCATCAGCCGCTTTGGCTGTATCCGATATTCCTTTTCAAGGACCAATTTCTGAAGTACGCGTAGTACGGGCAGATGGTAAGTTTATCATTAACCCCACGTTAGAAGAAAAAGAAAAAGCAGACCTTGATTTTATTGTAGCCGCATCGATCGATAACATTTTGATGGTGGAAGGTGAAGCCAAAGAAATTTCTGAGNGGGATATGCTGGAAGCGCTTAAACTCGCGCACGAAGTTATCAAAACCCAATGCCAGGTTCAGATCGAATTATCGCAGGCCGTGGGTAAAACCGAAAAGCGCACATACGAGCATGAAGTGAAAGACGAAAACTTTAAGGCCGAACTTTTTAAACTGCTTTATGATAAAGTGTATGACGTAGCCCGTCAGCAACTTACCAGCAAGCATAAGCGTTCCGAATTGTTCGGGCAGATTGTGGATGAATACGTAGCCTCGTTGCCAGAAGACACCACCGTAAATAAAGACCTGGTTAAGAAGTATTATAAAGACATACAAAAGGCTGCCTGCCGCAACCTTGTGCTGAACGAAAAAGTGCGTTTGGACGGCCGTAAGACAAATGAAATCCGCCCTATCTGGACGGAGATCGATTACCTGCCCTCCGCACACGGATCATCCATTTTTACCAGGGGCGAAACTCAGTCATTAAGTACGGTTACCCTGGGAACCAAACTGGATGAGCAATTGATTGATGGCGCAATGTTCGATGGCACCAACAAGTTTATTCTGCACTATAACTTTCCGGGCTTCTCAACCGGTGAGGTAAAACCAAATCGGGGTCCGGGCAGGCGCGAGGTAGGGCATGGTAACCTGGCCATGCGCGCCTTAAAGCAAGTGCTTCCCGATTTAACACAAAGCCCATATACCATTCGTCTGGTTTCAGATATTCTGGAGTCGAACGGTTCATCTTCGATGGCCACCGTATGCGCAGGTTCCCTCGCCCTTATGGATGCTGGTATTAAGATTTCCGCTCCTGTATCGGGTATTGCGATGGGTATGATTTCGGATAGCGCCACCGGAAAGTATGCAATCCTGTCGGATATCCTGGGCGATGAAGATCACCTGGGTGACATGGACTTTAAGGTTACCGGTACCGAAAAGGGTATTACAGCTTGCCAGATGGACTTAAAAGTGGATGGCCTTACCTACGAAGTTTTGGCTGAAGCCCTTAACCAGGCGAAAGATGGTCGCCTTCATATTCTTAATGAAATGAAGAAAACCATTTCACAACCTAAGCCTGACCTAAAACCACATGCGCCCCGTGCGGTTACCATTACCATCGATAAGGAAATGATTGGCGCTGTTATAGGGCCCGGTGGAAAAGTGGTTCAGGAAATTCAGAAAACTACCGGAGCAACCGTTGTTATTGAAGAAGTAGGGAACAAAGGCATTGTGAACATCTTCGCCAACAACCAGGAGGTGATGGATGCTGCCGTGAAACGTGTAAAAGCAATTGTGGCTGTGCCGGAAGTGGATCAGGTGTATGAAGGTATCGTCAAGTCAATTATGCCCTTTGGCGCTTTTGTTGAGTTTATGCCCGGCAAAGATGGCTTGCTTCACATTTCTGAAATAAAATGGGAGCGCCTCGAAACCATGGATGGCGTGCTGGAGGTAGGCGAGCAGCTAAAAGTTAAATTAGTTGAGATAGACAAGAAAACGGGCAAGTTCCGGTTATCACGTAAAGTGCTGATTCCCAGGCCTCCTAAGAAGGAAGAAACACCAAGCGCCTAACTGCTTTGCGAATGCAGGTTTTGGAACTAAATTTTCGTTTTTACGTGTTTGAGATAGATAACGACCACTAAAAGTTAGAATGAGACAATTAAAAATCAGTAAACAGATTACCAATCGCGAGAGCCAGTCACTGGATAAATACTTGCAGGAAATTGGTAAAGTGGACCTGCTAACACCCGATGAGGAAGTTGAGTTAGCCAAGCGTATTAAAGAAGGCGACCAGATTGCATTGGAAAAACTTACCAAAGCCAACTTGCGCTTTGTGGTATCCGTAGCCAAGCAATATCAAAACCAGGGCCTTTCGCTGGGCGATTTGATTAACGAGGGAAATCTGGGTTTGATTAAGGCCGCACAACGCTTCGATGAAACGCGCGGTTTCAAATTCATTTCTTATGCCGTGTGGTGGATCCGTCAGTCAATCCTCCAGGCATTGGCCGAACAATCGCGCATTGTTCGTTTGCCCTTGAACCGGGTAGGGTCACTAAATAAAATCTCAAAAACCTTCTCAGAACTTGAACAAAAGTTTGAACGCGAACCATCGCCAGAAGAATTGGCCGAAGTGCTGGAGGTAACTACAGCCGAAGTTGTAGATACCATGAAGATTTCCGGCCGCCATGTTTCGATGGATGCTCCATTTGTGCAAGGTGAGGAAAACAGTTTGTTGGATGTGTTGGAAAACGACAGTGAAGAGACCCCGGATTCCGGCCTGATGACGGACTCGCTCCGTAGAGAAGTGCAACGCGCCTTGTCCACTCTTACACAGCGCGAATCGGATGTAATTACCCTTTATTTCGGATTGAATGGAGAACATGCCATGACATTGGAAGAAATTGGTGAGAAATTTAATCTGACCCGCGAACGCGTACGCCAGATANAAGAGAAAGCAATCCGCAGGTTACGCCACACTTCAAGAAGCAAGGCTTTGAAGCCATACCTGGGTTAATAATGCTTGTAAATTTAATTTAAGTATAGGGTCTCAACTTATTGAGACCCTTTTATTACATTTTTAGATAGAGTTATGGAAAAGGAAAAAGTATTGATTATCGGATCGGGGCCAGCCGGTTACACCGCAGCCATTTATGCTGCCCGTGCAGGACTAAAACCGGTACTTTATACGGGTGGCCAACCGGGTGGGCAGTTAACCACCACCAACGATGTAGAGAACTTTCCGGGTTATCCGGAAGGAATAAACGGCCCCCAGATGATGATCGATTTGCAAAAGCAGGCCGAGCGTTTTGGTACGCGTGTGCATTTTGCATTGGTTACTGCCGTTGATTTTTCGGGATGGCCACTAAAGGTAACCATCGATGAGGCGAAGGTAGTGGAAGCAGAGAGTGTGATCGTAGCTACAGGTGCCTCGGCAAAATACCTGGGCTTACCATCTGAAGATAAGTTTGCCAACAAAGGTGTATCGGCCTGTGCAGTTTGCGATGGGTTCTTTTATCGGGGTAAAGAAGTTGCAGTAGTGGGTGCAGGCGATTCCGCAGCCGAAGAATCAACTTATCTTTCAAAGCTTTGCACTAAAGTGCACTTGATTGTGCGCAGAGATGAAATGCGCGCATCTAAAATAATGCAACAGCGTGTGTTGAACACCCCTAACATTGAAGTGCATTGGAATTCTGAAACGGAAGAAATTCTGGGCGATGATAATGGTGTAACCGGAGTTCGGTTAGTAAACAACAAAACGGGTGAGAAGAAAGATGTCTCTGTTCAGGGTTTCTTTCTGGCTATTGGTCATAAACCCAACACCGATATTTTTAAAGGACAGTTGGAGATGGATGAATCGGGGTATGTAAAAGTGTTACCGGGCTCAACCAAAACAAATGTGGAAGGTGTATTTGCTGTAGGTGATGTAGCCGACAGAGTTTACAGACAAGCCATTACAGCTGCCGGAAGTGGTTGTATGGGAGCGCTGGATGCAGAGAAGTTTCTGGCAGCGAAAGAAGCGTTGGTAGCCCATTAATCTGTAAATTAAGTTAAGGTTACCGGTTAGCTGGCAACCAAGTATTACATACCATGAAACTAGATATTCTCGTACTTGCGGCACACCCCGATGATGCCGAGCNNCTGGGTTGTGGTGGCACGCTTGCCAAGCATGTGGCACTGGGGCATAAGGTGGGCATTGTCGATTTTACCCGGNGTGAATTAGGTACCCGTGGTTCTGTGCCCGAACGCGACCAGGAGGCGAAAGAAGCTTCGAAGATTCTGGGAATTGCCTTGCGGGAAAATCTAAACTTCCGCGATGGGTTTNTTCAGAATGATGAAACACACCAGCGGGAAGTAATCCGCATCATCCGTAAGTACCGGCCTGAGATAGTACTTGCCAATGCAATCTATGACCGGCACCCCGATCATGGAAAAGGATCTGGCCTAAGTTTCGATGCATGTTTTTATTCGGGCCTTGTAAAAGTGGAAACTACCGATGCGGGAGTAAAGCAGGACGCCTGGAGGCCAAAACATTTGTATCATTTCATACAAAGCCAGTTTATTATGCCCGATTTTATTGTGGATGTATCCGATTACTGGAATATAAAAATGGATGCGGTGCGGGCTTTTAAATCGCAGTTTTACAGTACCGAAAGCAAGGAGCCCGAAACGTTTATTTCAAGCCCTGGCTTTATGAAGTTATTGGAAGCAAGAGGACAGGAGCNNCTGGGTTTTTCAATTGGTGCCACCTATGGCGAAGGTTTTACTGTAAGAAAAGTTATTGGAGTAAACACGCTTCAGGATATTCGGTAATTGCTATGGCGCAAGCCGATGAATAATCCAGTTGCCATCCTTCCAATAATAAACAATTCTATCATGCAACCGGCTTGGGCGGCCCTGCCAGAATTCGAATTCAAAAGGGGTTACTTCATAGCCACCCCACTGGTGTGGCTTTGGTAAAAGTTTCTGGCCTTCAAATCGTTTTTCAATTTCTTCTACCCGCTGTTCCAGCAAGGTACGGTTTTGAATTATTGAACTTTGAGGCGAGGCCCATGCACCCACCTGGCTTCCTCTTGGCCGGCTCTGAAAATAGGCCTCCGAAGTCTGAGCATCTACCCGGGCCGAAATACCACTGATTCGTATCTGTCGCTCAAGTTCAGGCCAGAAAAAGGTCAGGGCGCAGGCAGGATTGGTGTCCAGCTCTTTCCCTTTNTGGCTTTGGTAATTCGTGTAAAACAAAAATTTTTCTTTTTCTACACCCTTCAGCAATACAATACGGGCCGATGGTTTTCCATGTCCATCCACCGTAGATAAAGTCATGGCCGTTGGTTCAGGTACTTCCGCCTTAAGTGCTTCGCTAAGCCAGGCATTAAATTGGTTAACAGGGTTTTTAGCAACCCCACTCACATCCAAAGTAGCCTTGGTATATTCTTGCCGGATTTCTGAAATGGATGACATGCAAATTTTTTCAAAAATTAACAATTTGAGGGTTTGCGTAGAATGATTTCGTTTCTTTTATTATGAATTATTTTCACGGTAATAACAGGAGGCTATCCCGATTCGTTATAATATCAGATATGGATTTCTTTAAATATGCGAATAAGGTTTTACCGCAACGGGGCCGCCTGTTATTGTCCGAACCTTATTTGGCCGATCCTAATTTTGAACGCAGTGCGGTGCTGTTAACCGATCATAACGATTTGGGTTCCGTAGGTTTTATATTGAACAAGCCTTCCGAAAGTCGTGTAAGTGAAATTATGAACGACTTGAAAGGAATAGATTCCCGGATTTTTATTGGTGGTCCTGTAGAACAGGATACCCTGCATTTTATTCACCGGATAGATTCCCTTGCCGATGCAATTGAAATTTTACCAGGGTTGTACTGGGGCGGTAATTTTGATCAACTTGTTTCTATGGTTGACACACAACAGGTGTTAACCACTGATATAAAATTTTTCTCGGCTATAGCGGGTGGAGCCCGGGCAGTTAGCAGAGGAACTAAAAATCGAATCGTGGATTGTAAGCGATATGGCATCGGAGCAGCTAATATTTGAAACCGATCCCGGGCAAATGTGGAAACGGGCTATGCGGGAGTTGGGCGGGCGTTTTACCATTTATTCCAATTACCCGGAAGACCCCGTATGAATTGAAGGATTTTACTATTTTTACCAGTCCTCGGACATGAAAGAGGAGAGAAGATGATAGAAAACGAAAAAGAGGTACAGGAAGTGGGGCAGGCGGAGGATTCGCTGGTTATGCATTACACACACCACGAAGAAGAACTACATGATGTGGAATCTGAAGATCACCACGCGGTAGATTATACTGGCTTTACTAAAAGCGAATTGGTGAACGCGGTAAAAGAGCTGGTTAGAGACGAAAACTTCAAANAAGTTGACCAGGCGCTGAAAGATATCAAGCCACTGTTTGATGAGATACGTGCAACTGAANAAAACACAGCGTTGGATCGGTTTAAAGCCGATGGTGGCATTGAGGAAGATTTTGAGTATCGGTTAGACGAACTGGATCATGCATTTGATGCCACCGTAAAACTGATTCGCGATCGCAGAAATGCATATTTCAAAAATCTTGAGAGCCAGCGGAATGAAAATCTCAGAAAGAAAAATGAGATTCTTGAAAACCTGCGTGCATTAATTGATGGCGAGGATAATGCGAATTCTTTTAACGCGTTTAAGGAGATGCAGCAAGCATGGAAACAGGTTGGGCCTGTTCCGCCAGCGCATGTAAAAACACTCTGGGCTAATTACCATGCCCTGGTAGATCGGTTCTATGATCATCGTAATATTTATTTCGAACTGAAAGAACTTGACCGGAAGAAGAACCTCGAGGCAAAGTTAGAATTATGTGTGCGTGCTGAACAATTAGCGGTGCGTGAAAACATAAAGGATGCAGTTAAAGAACTAAACGAGTTACATAACGAATTTAAACACATTGGCCCGGTACCAAAAGAAGACCAGGAGACTGTGTGGCAACGCTTTAAGGCAGCCTCCGATGCAGTGTATGCCAGGCGTGATGAGTTTGTGGCCGGCATGCAGGCTGAGTTGAAAGCAAACTTTGAATCCAAATCTAAAATAGCAGACGAAGTTCAATCCTATCTGCAATTTACAACCGATCGGATAAAAGACTGGAATCAANAAACCCAGGAGATACTGGAATTGCAAAAGCGCTGGGATTCCGTTGGCGGAACTCCACGGGCAAAGTCTAAAGACCTTAACAAANAATTCTGGTCGGCATTTAAACAGTTCTTCCACAACAAGAATCAGTTCTTTAAGAAACTGGATGAAGAACGAGACAAAAATCTTAAAGCAAAGCAACAATTATTGGCCCGCGCCATTGAACTAAAAACAAGCGAAGATTGGAATAAAACTTCGCTGGAGTTAAAGCAATTGCAGGCACAATGGAAAGAGATTGGCGNNGTGCCCGAGCGGCAACGGGAANAAATATACAAAGAGTTTAAAGAAGCTTGTGACTTCTTTNTTGACCAACGAAGAGGATTACAGGTAAAGGCTGATCAGGAGCAGGAAGAAAACCTGAAACGAAAAGAATCGATCATTGATGAACTGATAGCGGCTGCAGTTGCCGGAAATACATCGGTTGAACAATTAAACCAATTGCAAGGCCAGTTTAATGACGTTGGATTTGTTCCTAAAAACATGATTGCGTCTGTAAAGCAACGCTTTGCTGAGGCGGTTGAAAAATACGTTCAGTCCATCTCCGGGCTTTCCGAATCTGATCGCGAGCAAACCTTACTTCAATCACAACTCTACGGATTGAAAAACGACCCACAGGCCGAACGTAAATTGTTCCATAAAGAGCAGAATCTGCGCAAACAAATTCAAAAGGCAGAAAACGACCTTTCTACTTTGCGTAATAACCTCGAATTCTTTGGCCGGTCTAAAAATGCGGCAAAACTAAAAGAGGAATTCAACGACAAAATCGAAACCGCCAATCAGCACTTATTACAGTTAAAAAAGCAGCTAAAATTGCTGAAATCGGTGTGATTCAACTTGTTTAAATCAAGCGTTCCGCTATTTTTGCACCCTCGTTTCGGTCTATAACGGTCCTGCAGCTTACCCAATAGATAAAACGTGGCAAAATAAGACAAATATAAAAGCCTCCTTAGCTCACCTGGTAGAGCAACTGACTTGTAATCAGTAGGTCGTTGGTTCGATTCCGACAGGGGCTCTGGTACGAAAGCAACTTCAGAATGGAGTTGCTTTTTTATGATTTAAAAGTTGAATTGTCATTGGTTCCCAGCCTACGCTATCGCTTCGGCTGGCAGGGATTCCGACAGGGGCTCTGGTACGAAAGCAACTTCAGAATGGAGTTGCTTTTTTATGATTTAAAAGTTGAATTGTCATTGGTTCCCAGCCTACGCTATCGCTTCGGCTGGCAGGGATTCCGACAGGGGCTCTGGTACGAAAGCAACTTCAGAACGGAGTTGCTTTTTTATGAGTTAAAAATTGAATTGTTATTGGTTCCCAGCCTTGGCTATCGCTTCGGCTGGCAGGGATTCCGACAGGGGCTCTGGTACGAAAGCAACTTCAGAATGGAGTTGCTTTTTTATGATTTAAAAGTTGCCCCCGCCTTTGCCGGTGTTCTTCACCGGCAACTTCGTAGCATGCCTGTTGGTGAAGAACCCCAACAGGGGTGGAGGTTTTATGAAGCAGGTGAGCATGAGTTTGATTTTTGTGTCATTATGCAGAGATTTAAAGTAGAGATTGTTGGTCAGGCGGCCAACAATAACAAGGGGCAAATCCACTGGTACAGGCCATCCACGAAGGCAACCGTAAATTTATGGAACACCCATTTGGAGCAGGCTTAATGTTTTTCTTACCGGTGGCCCAATGGGTGGTGGTGGAGCGGGAATGCTGGCAAGGTTGGGGGCTAAGCAATTTTTGATGAATGGAGCTAGATCGGCAATGCCAATGCTGAATGCCGGAAAAATGTTTTATTGAATGCTGGTAGAAGGCATATATCAAGTCTTACAGCAAAATCTTTCATTACCAATACAGGTTTGAGCATTGGATCTCAATTGATAACCAAACAGGATATTTCTAGAGTTGATTTTTAGATGCTGGTATTGCAGGCTTGAGTGGCCGAGGTTGGGGACAGGTAATTGGAGGTGCTGCGAGTGGATTATTTGATTACACTGTTGAAAAACGAGGGATTGGTCCAAGCGGTAAATCAGGTTACCAACTTGGAGTTGATATTGGCATTGGTTCAGTGTCAGGTCTAATTGGAGTGGGAATTAATTCTTCTGTACTTGGATTAAGTTCTGCTTGGCAAAATGGAGGCGGATTCTTGAATCAGATGGCAGGTGATGGGTTTAATACAGTTTTATATCCTGACTATGATTGATAGAAAAACAGAATGGGAGAATGAAGATAGTTGGCTTTGGAAAGGGTTAGCTATAATAGTTGGTATTGGATTCATTTCTTTCTTTACATGGGGTGAGATAACAGATTACCGATTTAATAGCAATCATAAGTTTACAATTGCAACAACAGTCGGGCATACTGGAGGCGGTTGGGTTGACTATGAGTTTACGGTAAATGGAGTTGTTTACAAACGAGGTGATAAGGGGTTAACTCTAAAATCGATAAACGCAAAGTACTTTGTTAAATATTATACACCTGATCCTTCCGTTTTGGCTAAAATCGTTTCAGATGATGAAGTACCAGATTGTATTGGTGAACCACCACCAAATGGATGGGCTGAACTACCAAGTTGTGAATAGAATCGAATACTACCTCCCCGCCTTTGCCGGTGTTCTTCACCGGCAACTTCAGCATGCCTGTTGGTGAAGAATCCCAACAGGGGTGGAGGTTTTATGAAGCAGGTGAGCATGAGTTTGATTTTTTGTGTTATTATGCAGAGATTTAAAGTAGAGATTGTTGGTCAGGCGACCAACAATAAAAAGGGGCCAATCCATTGGTTCAGGCCATCCACGAGGGCAACCGTAAATTTATGGAGCACCCATTTGGAGCAGGCTTAATGTTCTTTCTTACCGGTGGCCCAATGGGTGGTGGTGGAGCGGGAATGCTGGCAAGGTTGGGCGGTAGGGAGTTGTTATCGAATGGGGCGAGGGCCTTAACTAGGCATTTTACTTCTTTGGGAGTAAAACAAATTGCAACGAGTACTGGAATGAACCTGACCTCTCAAATAATTGTTAAACAAGATATTTCTAAGGTAGATTTATTTGATGCCGCGGTTGCAGGATTATCAGGGAATAAATTTATTATAGCGGGAGTGTTGGGAGCCTCATTAGATATTTCTACATCAGAAGGAGTCGAGACTTTTTATGGTAAAGGTTTTTCAAAAACCTCCAATGATTTGGTTACCGGTGTTGTTTTTGGAGGCGCTAATCAGGCATTTTCGTCATTCTTTCCGGGTACGGCAGGTCAAAATTTAAAGAACGACCTTTTATGGCAATTAGGAGGTGAAGGTTTAAACTGGGTGCTGAATGAAGGTAAATAACATAGCAAAATATGTTTTAGTAGTTGTCATTCTTGCACCTATTGTATTTGCAGTAAATAAAGATTTGAGCCGAAAGTTTAATGCTAAATATACAATAGGTGTAACAACGGGCAGCGAAGGCGGGGGATGGGTTGGATATAGTTATATTGTTAATGATGTTGGGTATGATGGTACAAGGAGGTCATTGAAATTTTCACCAGACAAAAGAGGAGGACGATACTACGTAGAGTTTTCGAGTAAATCTCCAGGGATAAGTACCATCTTGTGGGATCAACCAGTACCTGATCGTATTACTGAAGCACCACCTGAAGGCTGGAGTGCAATACCTAAGTAAAAAGACCTTCACCCCGTTGGCGTTGGTCAAAATTAGTTGTAGCGGGTCGCCTGACCCGCTACGTTTTTATGTATATAAGCAACGAAAACCCTACCTTAGTAGATGTATATTTTGATGATGTGGTGATGACGCATACTAAAAGCAATGTGATACAGTATAACGAATATTATCCGTTTGGTATGAATACAGCTAACTCGTGGACAAGAGAGAACGTAACCGGTAATAATTTTTTATTTAACGGAGGCACTGAGTTAAACACCACAAGTAACGTGTATGATTTGTTTTATAGAAACTACGACCCTGTACTTGGAAGAATGAACCAGATTGATCCGATGGCTACTTCCTTTGCCGGGTTATCTCCATACAATTATAGCTTCAATGATCCGGTAACTTATAACGACCCTATGGGTGATTGCCCCACTTGCCCAAAGTATCAGAGAAGTGATGATACCTGGTGGGTGGCCGATAGAAGAACCCTTTATGGAAGTAAATATTCAGGTCATAGCTCTTTGGAGGATTGGCTTTATAATAACCAAGGCTCAATGTATCCAAGCACTGATCCCTGGGCATGGACGGGCATGAGTGGTGGGGATATTTATGGCTCAGAGTTTTCACAGTATGGTGTAGGAAGTGGTTATGGGTCAATTTCACATCAGGAGTATGTGTACGCTGTAGAGCAATCCAAAGAGCAAGGTGGCCGAGTAGAATTCCATCATGGGCGGTATTGGGTAATCGTTCCGTTGGTAAGAACATTTTTATTGAAACCCCTGATGACCCTAATTACTCAGGTTATAACGTTACGATGACTTGGGCTGGAATAGAGGGTATATTAGTGAATGGAGGTGGAATTCGTCCACATTATCGGCAAAGCGGAGGAGGTCCACAAGATCCTTGGCCCAAAACGGCTGAAATTCATGAACGTTGGAGAGAAAGTTGGAGGAATGATTTAGTCAATCCATTGATAGAAAAATATAACGGAACAAATTTTGATCCTCGTGATCTTGTAAATGAAATAGAGGGTTTTGATTTCAGTAAGTTAAAGGATTCAAAAGGTACATCTCTAACATTACGCCCGGTGTTTGGTAGGGTAGCCGTTCAGGAGGCCCCTGGTCTGCCTTACTCATTTAATGAAACATTATTCGATGTTCCTATCTTTTAAGAGCGCGCCCAGAGTATCAAGCACTTAATCCAGGTATGGGATTAATTTATATCGCCAACGATCAAGGACATCTTGCCGCAATAGTGATTAGAATGGAATTGGTTTTCCCATATTAAACACTATAGACTAATGAAAAAGTTTTCTTTATAGGTTTTTATTTTAATTTAATTGCCACTGGTATATTTGGTCAATCCAAACTCGACAGTGACCTTTTAAATGAACTCTCAGTGTTTTCGATAAGGAACTTGGTTGGATCAACGAGTTTTCAAAATGAATTTTTAGAAGACAGCAAAGCTATAATATATATCAACGATGAGTTAAGAAAGTCAGCCTCAATTGAAAGCGATTTTGAGGTACTCAATTATCATAATGAGAAGGTTTATTTTTTATCTAAGACTCATTTGTTTGAAAGTGATGTCAAAACTTATATTGAGTTTACCAAAGTTAAAGTAAAAAAGGAAAGTTACCATTGCATATAATTTGGTGAATCGTGTAGGATTAACGGATAAGGTTGTGAGGAGCGGGAAGTCATCCATGAGGCGAGAATGATAAAAGTGTTTCCCTAGTTGATGTTGGTCGCCTGACCAACATCTTTTTATCTTTGTTTATGCAAGGAGGTTTTATGAAGCAGGCGAGCATGAGTTTGATTTCTTTGCCATTATGAAGAGATTTAGATTAGGATTGTTGGTCAGGCGACCAACAATAACAAAAGGTGTTCTTCACCGACATGTTTTAGAAACTAGTTACCCCTCAAAGCCTTTATTAACATTATAGTCCCTTCGCCCATGCCGGTGTTCTTCACCGGCATGTTTTAGAACTAGTTACCCCCCAAAGCCTTTGTAAACATTATTGTCTTCGATAAAAACTACAAACTACTCGATGCCGCGTGGGAAGCCGTTGACCCCGCAGCCAACCAGGTAGGCGCCAGCCCCATAGTACCGCACGATTATTTGATGCGCGAATACACCGCCAAAGAAGAAGGCTACGTGTTTATGTATATAAGCAACGAAAACCCTACCTTAGTGGATGTTTATTTTGACGATGTGTGATGACGCATACCAAAAGCAATGTGATACAGTATAACGAGTATTATCCCTTTGGTATGAATACGGCTAACTCGTGGACAAGAGAGAACACAACCGGTAATAATTTTCTGGGTAATGGAGGCACTGAGTTAAACACCACAAGTTCAGTTTACGATTTGCATTTTAGAAATTACGACCCTGTACTTGGAAGAATGAACCAGATTGACCCGATGGCTACTTCCTTTGCCGGGTTATCTCCATACAATTATAGCTTCAATGATCCGGTAACCTATAACGATCCGCTTGGTGNNATTGCCCCACTTGCCCAAAGTATCAGAGAAGTGACGATACGTGGTGGGTGGCCGATAGAAGAACCCTTTATGAAAGTAAATATTCAGGTCATAGCTCTTTGGAGGATTGGCTTTATAATAACCAAGGTTCAATGTATCCAAGCACTAATCNCCTGGGCGTGGACGGGGATGAGTGGTAGTGATATTTATGGAGCCCCATTAGACGGCCTATTTTTAGGACGCGGGCACTATGCTGATGTTGCTCTTGATTTTGATAAGAACGGACAATTTGGATATTGGATTGTTGGGGGTATTCCGAGCCGTTTCATACTGCGAAATGGAGTAAAGTATGAAGTAATTAGTGCAGGTGTGCAGGCAACGTTTGTTCCATTGGATAGGACGAAAGCCAATGCTAAAGAATATCATAACTCTAATCTTCACCGAGATTCTCAATTTCTAAGAAAAATTTCAGGTGGATTACTTGCAATTTCTTTGCCATTTCAACAAGGTTTCGAGAGAGCGAGTTTATATGGTAAGCCGCCAGTATGGATGACGACCAGTATTAGACTTGATAAAACTATTTTTGGAAGGCGTGTTGTAAGCCAACCTCTGTTTACAATGAATGCAGTGCAAGCAGGTAAATGGGCTACAGGGTTTAAGATTGTGAGTAAGACGATTGGAATTGCAGGTGGTGGCCTTGCTCTTTATGACATGCAACAAAATGGTGTAACTACATCGAATGCTTTAGATTTGGTGATGTCTGGTTTAGCAGTTTCGGGTATTGGCACCAGCATAGCGGCTACCTATTTCATACTTAACGCGGGCTCCATCTTGTTCACGGGCAAAAACATTGGCCAGCATATCGATGCTTTATCAACAAATCTTTCAGGCAAGTCAGTTACTCAATATATTAACGGAAACTAATTTGATAGAAATGAACTTTATTGATTTACTTTATCTAACATGCTCTAATTTTTACATGAAGCGGGAGAAGGACATGTTCAAAATAAACGGACTGATTTTGTTAGTAGGTGTATTCCTCAGCAATCTTATTATGGTATCATTATTAATTGATAATTTAGTCTTCGAACAATACGATGCTAAAGTGTATGATTATAGATACTATATAGTTGTTAGCATTATGATAATATTGGGTCTTACTTTTTATACAAGATATTTTAAAGTCACAAATTATGATGAATTAGCAAACAAATTTGAATCGATGACTAATAAAACAAAAATCATCGCTCGTATCTCGACTATAGTCTATATTTTCAGTTCGTTTTCCGTTACTTTGTTTTACGCCCTAAACTCGTATTACAAATGGTGGTAGTGTTATAGAAGGGTATGATGGTGTTATAAAAACCCGTTGGTATTGGTAAAATTAGTTGTAGCGGGCCGCCTGACCCGCTACGTTTTTATGTATGTTAGCAACGAAAGCGCTACCTTAGTAGATGTATATTTCGATGATGTGGTAATGACGCATACTAAAAGCAATGTGATCCAGTATAACGAGTATTATCCCTTTGGTATGAATACAGCTAACTCGTGGACACGCGAAAATACAACCGGTAATAATTTTCTGGGTAATGGAGGCACTGAGTTAAACACCACAAGTTCAGTTTACGATTTGCATTTTAGAAATTACGACCCTGTACTTGGAAGAATGAACCAGATTGACCCGATGGCTACTTCCTTTGCCGGGTTATCTCCATACAATTATAGCTTCAATGATCCGGTAACCTATAACGATCCGCTTGGTGATTGCCCCACTTGCCCAAAGTATCAGAGAAGTGACGATACCTGGTGGGTGGCCGATAGAAGAACCCTTTATGGAAGTAAATATTCAGGTCATAGCTCTTTGGAGGATTGGCTTTATAATAACCAAGGTTCAATGTATCCAAGCACTGATCCCTGGGCATGGACGGGGATGAGTAGTGGTGATATTTATGGTGCTCCTTTTGCAAAGGCTGGGCTTTCCGGCTACAATTATGGTATTACCACACCCGCTGAAGCGTGGATAGAACATTTGGCAAGAATATTTCCGGTGATGTTTTTTCGGTAAGCTATAAGATCATTGATTACTATACTAACGGAGACAGAACCCGCTATATAGATTCACAAATAGATGTCTATTTGGGTTCATTAAAAATGATGGGTGCTGGGTTTAGGGATCCTAATGCTGAATATAATTGGGAGAAAACCTGGGGTGCACATTTTGAAGCGATAAGAAACAGAGACCGCGTTGCTGATTGGGTTCCCATTTTAGGGGCAATTGAATCGATGGATCAGGCAATTGATAAAGGTAGGTATGGGGCTGCTGCTTTATACTTTGGCCTTGCACTTTCTGATCTCGCTTTTGTTAAAACAGCTGTAATTGGAGGTGGAAAGATTTTACTAAAAGGTGGGCTCAAACTCACGGGAAGTCATACTTTTTCAGCAACAAAGTCATTCTGGTCAAAGAAAGGAATAACTGAATTGATGGGTGGCTCCAAACACCATTGGTTACTTAGTCAAAGTTTAATGAAAAATATCCAGCTCTTTTGCCCATAGGGAACCAGCCCTGGAATATCATTAAGTTTGCGGATCATTCTACGCACATTAGATATGCGCATGGAATGTCTTACAAAGGTGTCGAAGGATTAGGCTACTTAGGACAAGCTTGGTTTAGTACACCGCTTTGGTTAAAGTCGGGGTTACTTCATTCACAGGCAGAGTAGTCGACTAAAATCTAACAGTATGAATCTACAATTTCCTATAGTTTGCAAAATCCGGTATAATTGACCACTTGTATCCGGAGCAAATTGACCACCAGTAGTTGATGTCAAAATTGTGCTGCCAGTTTCAGTGTTTTAAAATTAATTAATCTTCGTTTTGTTCTACTGTTTTTTACTCCATTTTTCCGAAGCGATTCGCCTTTTAATTCCACCCTGTGAGCGTTGTGTACGATTCGATCAAGCACGGCATCAGCAACGGTTTGTTCACCGATTACATCATGCCATTGTTTCACCGGTAATTGAGAAGTTAATATGGTTGACCGTTTTCCATGCCTGTCTTCAATGAGTTCTAACAGGGATAACCTGGCCGGATGATCAAAGGGTTGGATGCCAAAGTCATCGATAATAAGTAGGTCTTGTCTTTCAATCCGGGCCATTTCTTTGAGTATGGAACCATCGGCCTTAGCCATCTTCAGTTGGGCAAATAACCGCGTAGCATTCATGTACAATACTTTAAATCCAATTAAGCAAGCATGATGACCAAGTGCTGATGCCAGGTAACTTTTCCTGTACCGGTACTTCCGGTAATGAGGATATTTTCATTTTGCTTAATGAAAGATCCATCAGCAAAACGATGGATTTGATTTTTATCAATCCCTCGCCCGGGAGCATAGTCCAGATTTTCTAACGTAGCGTTGTAACGGAACCGGGCACGCTTCATACTCCGGTCAATGGAGCGGTTATGCCTGTCGTCCCATTCACTGTTGATAAGCTGTGCGATCATCTCATCCACCGTAAGACTTTCGGGGCGGGGTGTTTGCAGACTGGTTTGAAAAGCACGGTGCATTCCCAGCAGGCGCATCTTCTTCATTTTTTCAAGTGTTTCAGTGTTCATAGTCTATTGGGTTAGTTGAAAAATAATTTACTGGTAGTAATCACCCCCACGGATGTTATCATGGTCGGGCATGGCGTTAATGTGTTCGCTCTCCGGTGAGAAGACATCGAGTTTCTTGTCCAGGATTTGAACAATGATGGGGTAGTTATAAATGCCATATTGATTAGCCCTTCGGCAGGCATTGATTAATCGTTGAGTACCTACTTTGCGTGCTAAACTTAAGATACCCGAACAGGATTTATAGGCTTGCTCCGGATGGGATTTTCCGTCAATGACTTTACAGATATAAGCCGCTACATCAGCATGGATGACTTTCCCTTGTTCAATAAACTTATCCGCTGTCCAATCACTGAGGTAGCGATGAGCAGAAGCTAAGTGCTCATTGATCGTTGTATACTGGTATTTGCGTTGGTTCCTGGCGTGTACGGCTATGCGCTCATAACGAAAGAAAATTTCTACCTGTGTTGAGGTGTACAGGATTTTAACCTTCTTCCCAATGAAACGAAAGGGCACGCTGTAATAATGTTTATCGACACTAAGACCTACGTGCCCATTTTTCATGACCGTCACCATCAATTGTCTTTTAAACTCATAGCGATAAGCCGGCAGAGATTGTAGTTCGTCACGTTCCAGTTCTTCGAACTGCTGTCTACGACTATAGTCTCGTCCTTTTAGATGGGCATTATTAAGTTCCTCTAAGAGAATCCGTATCGCTGCATTAAGCTCTTCCAGGCTGGTGAAGGTTCGGTGTCTGAGGGGCGCGTAAATTCTGGTGTAGATGATTTTTATAATGCCTTCCACCAACGATTTATCTCTTGGGCGATAGGCTCTGGCGGGGATTACGGCTGTACCGTAGTGTTCTGCAAAATCAGCAAACGTTTCATTGATCTGGGGTTCATATTTACTGCTTTTGGTTACTGCACTCTTCAGGTTGTCAGGAACAATGGCGGCCGTAACGCCTCCAAAATATTGAAATGCATTTTCTGTTACGTTAATGAGGTCTTCTGTCTTCTGAGAGTTGACCGCTTCAACATACGTGAGTTGACTGCATCCCAGGATGGCAGCAAAGACTTCTACTTTTCTTTCTTCACCGGTGTGTGGATTAACAATCGAAAGCTTGTCTCCGGCAAAGTCAATGTAGGTCTTATCACCTGCTTTATGTTCCAGGTGCATCACCGGATTGGTTCCGCGCACGTATTGATGGAAGTGAAGACAGAATTGACTTCTGCGATAACCCTCTGGATATTGTTCATGATACTGTTCCCAGAGCTTTTGAAGAGTCATGCCTTTTCGTTTGAGTTGTTTACTCAGTTCGGGGAATAAGCCCTGTAAAGTCTGAAGTTTTGCGTTAGAACTGCTCTGCTTATCGGCACCACCAAAGAGTATCTCCAGTTCATGATCANNGTCATGGAACNNAGACAGCTTCATAGGTGTAGTGCCCTCGTCAAACCTGCGCAGGTAGCGCTTGACGGTATTGCGGGATACTCCGGTGAGCATCACGATTTGAAGTTTACTCTTGCCTTGCGTGTGCAAGCGGAGTATCTGACGGATTTGAATCATCGCTATTGTTTTATTGGCCATTGGACGTTGGGGTTAAGCCGCCAACGTCACAATTTTTGGCCTACTAAAACAGGCGCCAAGAAGACATCAATCGGGGGTGGTCAGTTTGACCGGATAAGGGTGGTCAATTTCGTCCGGATTTGGGTGGTCAGTTTGCTCCGGATTCCCTGGTCAGTTTGCTCCGGATACAAGTGGTCAATTACATCGGAATCTCCACTATAGTTCAAGTATTGAAAGATAAATTGATTTATGGTGTTGCGAAAGAACAACAATTTAAAAGAGCTTCTTTAAGCCTAATAGATGTATTTAATGATTCTATCATTATTGACTCGAATGGTATTTTTATGAAATAAAAATGCTATTAGGATTGGTTGGGCTACACCCTTTGGGGGTTTCATCCCTTTATTAAAGGAAGATTGATTAAAATTGATTTTAACATCAGGTCAACAAATCAATTAACATTGGATGGTTTAAAAACATATTGATTGATACTGTAGATCAAAGATATTCAACTAAGTTCTATTTCTTCTCTTCGAAAGAAAAATTGATCAAAAGAATAAGCAATGCAAGTAGTTTTAAAGAAATAATAGAGTTATTCATCTATGATACCAATGACTAACCGGTGGAGTGTTACAGAAAGTATGATAGCCGTTATAAATGATTGAAGATCAATTGAGGGGTAATCTTAAAAAACTTCATAAACTAAAAACATGACGGGTAAATGCCTGCCCTGTTTGTTTTTGGTAGGTTAAAAAGAATGAAATGTACTGAGCTATGACTAAGTGTTACCTTCGCCCATGCCGGTGTTCTTTACCGGCATGTTTTAGAAACTAGTTACCCCCAAAGCCTTTGTAAACATTATAGTCTTCGATAAGAACTACAAACTACTCGATGCTGCGTGGGAACCCGTTGACCCCATTTCCCAGCGGAGTCTCCCGTTTCGGGGACTCCGCGTTAGAAGACACCCACGTTAAACTAAACCAAATCAATTTTGTAACTTGTACATGTGAGTACAAAGCGACAAATCGTAGAGTCATCCGGTATTTATTTTATTACCATTACTTGCTATGAATGGCTACCGTTGTTTGAACTTACTAACGGGTATGACATTGTTTATAAATGGTTTGATTATTTAAAAAGCATGGACATTATATAACAGGCTATGTCATTATGCCTAATCATGTACACGTATTGATTGGTTTCAGGCAGAATGCTAAGTCAATCAATACAGTAATTGGAAATGGCAAACGTTTTATGGCCTATGAAATTGTAAAACGTATTGAACAGGCAGGAGAACACAGTACGCTTACCAAACTAATGGAAGGAGTAAGTAGCCGTGATCAAAAACGCGGTAAACTTCATGAAGTCTTTGAACCATCTTTTGATTGGAAGGATTGCAGGAGCAATAGATTCATCAAACAAAAATTAGATTACATTCATGATAACCCGTGTAGGGGTAAGTGGAACCTGGCGGAAAGCCCGGTAGATTATACACATAGTTCAGCCCGGTTTTATCTTACCGGAGAGCCAGGTTTTTATAAAGTATTTCATTGTGGTCTGTTGGAAGACATTGATTTAACACGGGCTACGATTGAGAAATAGATTGTTTGTTTATGCGCGGGAGTCCCCGAGGCGGGAGACTCCGCTTGGAAGGGGAATTTATGGAACACCCATTTGGAGCAGGCTTAATGTTTTTCTTACCGGTGGCCCAATGGGTGGTGGTGGAGCGGGAATGCTGGCAAGGTTGGGCGGTAGGCAGTTGTTATCGAATGGGGCGAGAGTAACCACTCGATTAACAACAAGGTTAGGTGCGCAGGCTATGAAGAATTTAGTTTCATCTGGAGTTAAAAATATGGTTATAAATACTTCAACTCAATTAATCTTTAATGGAGGAAGAGTAAACGAATTAGATATGGCAGATATAGCCATTTCGGGGTTACCAAAAATTTTGCAATTGCAGCAGCAGCAGGAAGTCTTGTTAATCTTGATGGAAGTGGTAATTTTTCAACTGGTTTTTCAAATCCAAGCAAAGGTTTAGTCGATTTAGGAACGGGTTTGGCATTTGGGTATGTATCAGGACAAGTAGGATTTGCGCTAGGAGCCAAAAATATTGGTGGTGGCTATAAAAATGCTGCCGACTTTACAATAAATCTTTATCAAGGCTTATTTAACTACACATTATCAAGAGATTGAGTATTCAATGATATGGAACATGGCAAACTAGAAGCAATCGGTAGCATCTTACTTTTCATCATTGTTCTGATTTGGGTGGGTGTTGTCATAAAAAATAGGGTTATACTTAATAAAGAGGGCGTTTATTCAATAGGAACAACAATCGGTAGCCATTCAACGTCCAAGGGAGTATATGTTGACTACGCATTTAGCTTTAAAGGACTAAATTATACTGGAAGCCGTCAACCAGAGAGTTTCAATCCTATAAGGTCGAAAGGAAGATACCTGGTTTTGGTACACCCAAAAGACCCAACAATAAACAGAATATTGTGGGATCAACCAGTTCCCGATCATATTACTGAAGCTCCACCGGACGGTTGGAGCGAAATACCAAAATAAAAAAGCCCCCTGTTGGTGTTGGTCAAAATTAGTTGTAGCGGGTCGCCTGACCCGCTACGTGTTTATGTATATAAGCAACGAAAACCCTACCTTAGTGGATGTACCCGCCTTTGCCGGTGTTCTTCACCGGCAACTTCGTAGCATGCCTATTGGTGAAGAACCCCAACAGGGGTGGAGGTTTTATGAAGCAGGTGAGCATGAGTTTGATTTTTGTGTTATTATGCAGAGATTTAAAGTAGAGATTGTTGGTCAGGCGACCAACAATAAAAGGGGCCAATCCATTGGTTCAGGCCATCCACGAAGGCAACCGTAAATTTATGGAGCACCCATTTGGAGCAGGCTTAATGTTTTTCTTACCGGTGGCCCAATGGGTGGTGGTGGAGCGGGAATGCTGGCAAGGTTGGGGGCTAAGCAGTTGTTGACAAGAGGAGCAACAAAGCTGCTTACAAGAAATGTTGCTAAAGAACTTGCAAAGAATACTGCTTTTGAATTTGGAAGCCAAATGTTGGCAAGCGGAGGTGATTTAAAGAAATCGCTTGCAAATATGGATATGTTTGATATTGCAACTTCTGCAAGATTTAGTGGGAATAAAGGGCTCGCACTTTTGGCTGGGGTAGTAGATTTAGATTTCTATAGCGGATTTACTTTTGTATTAGTGCCAGGGCGACATAATAAAAGTTTAGAAAGTAGCCTATCGGATGGATTAATTCAAATGTCAATTGGCAGTATGAGTAATACTAAGCCTCTACTACAAGAATCTATATTGGAGGTTTTGGGCGGAACGGTTTCACAAAAATATCTGATACATGGTAACTATTTTGGAATTTTTCAAGCGTAGAGATAGTCTGGTTGCTTCAATTTTTTTGATTTTGATTATCATTGGCGCTTTCATAAGAGGTTATCTATATTCAAGTAAAATAAATGAGGAAAGTGAATTATGTTACGGAGTCATAGTCCATGATGGATCAAAGCACTTTACATATGAATTCTTCGTATCAGATATTAAGTTTGAAGGAAATGTTTCGAATAAACGGGCTTATAAATTAGGTGATACCTTGATAATTCAGTATTTCACCAAAAACCCTGCTTACCACGTTGTACATTCAAAAGAAAGAATTAAGTTTAAAGGATATAACGCGCAGAAAGATAAGATTTTCAGAAGCTTTTTAATGCTAATTAAAAGCAACGTAATTCAATACAATGCTCCTTCGCCCATGCCGGTGTTCTTCACCGGTATGTTTTAGAAACTAGTTACCCCCAGTTGGTATTGGTCAAAATTAATTGCAGCGGGCCGCCTGACCCGCTACGTTTTTATGTATGTTAGCAACGAAAACCCTACCTTAGTGGACGTTTATTTTGATGATGTGGTAATGACGCATACTAAAAGCAATGTGATACAGTATAACGAGTATTATCCGTTTGGTATGAATACAGCTAACTCGTGGACAAGAGAGAACGTAACCGGTAATAATTTTTTGGGTAATGGTGGCACTGAGTTGAATCAAACCTCTCAACTTTACGATTTGGATTACCGCAACTACGACCCGATCTTGGGGAGAATGAATGGCATTGACCCCATGGCCACCAAGTACGCTTCGTTATCTCCATATAATTTTTCATTCAACGATCCGGTAACGTTTAATGATCCGAGTGGGGCCGATCCATATCAACGCAGTGATGATACCTGGTGGGTGGCCAGCAGGCAATCGTTGTATGGAAGTAGATATACAGGGTTTAGTTCAGTTAGCGAGTTAGCCTTTCAAAATCAGGCAGTTAATATAAGCACCAACCCGTGGGATTGGACGGGTATGGGGAGTGGGGATATTTATGGCTCAGAGTTTTCACAGTATGGTGTAGGAAGTGGTTATGGGTCAATTTCACATCAGGAGTATGTGAACGCTGTAGAGCAAGCCAAAGAGAAAGGTGGCCGAGTAGAATTCCATCATGGGCGGTATTGGGTAAGCGTTCCGTTGGTTAGAACATTTTTGTTGAAACCCCTGATGATCCTAATTACACAGGTTATAACGTTACGATGACTTGGGCTGGAAGAGAGGGTATATTAGTGAATGGAGGTGGAATTCGCCCACATTATCGGCAAACGCAGGGAAGAAGTTCATCTGTATTACAGGCTGGCATGGGGCCAGGGATGACCACAGATGAATTCAGAGGATTACTGGACGGAATTCTATTGACTACTGAGGGTTTCTTGCTAAATCAAGAGCGGAATATTCAAGCTTTTCTAAAGAGCCCGGCATCGAAAGGAGAGCGACAACTTTTCAAAACAGGCTTAAAAAATGTTAAGGCGTTTGGACACGCTGCAGGCGTACTCGCGGTAGCTGTTTCTTGGTGGGAAGCTTCTGAGAAGGGAACAACAGGAGCGTACTCTCTTGCGACACTTGACACAATTATAGCTGGAGCGACTTTGTTTTTCCCGGCTCTAGCGCCTATTACATTAACCTATGGAGTAATAAGATTAGGGTTAGATATGGCTGGGGTTGATGTTGCTGGAGGAATTGATAAATTAATCAATTAATCAAGTAGGGTATGAAAGGGTTATACGCTTACTTTATCTTGCATTGCCAAACTTACTATAGGAAATCTGGAAGAATTGGCCCGCTTGAATCAGCATTATACTGCGCTTCATTTGTTTTTGCTCAGTTGTTGATATCAATTGCTGTGGTAGCTTCAAAAATTTTCGACACGTCATCAGACAAATTTATTTTAATAGCTATAATTGTGGCTTTCGGATTTCATGCCATGCAACGAAAAAAATTTCTTCCGCCTTTCTCACCAAATTTGCACTTAAGTTCGATGTTGAAAACAAGAGTAATACTCAACTGGTTTTAACGATGATATCCCCATCATTAATTCTAGCAATCGGTTTCTTGACGTTATTAATCTTGATTAAGTAAAGAAGAATTACAGCAGCAACAGCAAACACTGGGAAATGGGCTTTTCGCCCATGCCGGTGTTCTTCACCGGCATGTTTTAGAAACTATTACCCCCTTGTTGGTATCATTTCCCAGCGGAGTCTCCCGTTTCGGGGACTCCGCGTTAGAAGACACCCACGTTAAACTAAACCAAATCAATTTTGTAACTTGTACATGTGAGTACAAAGCGACAAATCGTAGAGTCATCCGGTATTTATTTCATTACCATTACTTGCTATGAATGGCTACCGTTGTTTGAACTTACTAACGGGTATGACATTGTTTATAAATGGTTTGATTATTTAAAAAAGCATGGACATTATATAACAGGCTATGTCATTATGCCTAATCATGTACACGTATTGATTGGTTTCAGGCAGAATGCTAAGTCAATCAATACAGTAATTGGAAATGGCAAACGTTTTATGGCCTATGAAATTGTAAAACGTATTGAACAGGCAGGAGAACACAGTACGCTTACCAAACTAATGGAAGGAGTAAGTAGCCGTGATCAAAAACGCGGTAAACTTCATGAAGTCTTTGAACCATCTTTTGATTGGAAGGATTGCAGGAGCAATAGATTCATCAAACAAAAATTAGATTACATCCATGATAACCCGTGTAGGGGTAAGTGGAACCTGGCGGAAAGCCCGGTAGATTATACACATAGTTCAGCCCGGTTTTATCTTACCGGAGAGCCAGGTTTTTATAAAGTATTTCATTGTGGTCTGTTGGAAGACATTGATTTAACACGGGCTACGATTGAGAAATAGATTGTTTGTTTATGCGCGGGAGTCCCCGAGGCGGGAGACTCCGCTTGGAAGGGGGTATATTAGTGAATGGAGGTGGAATTCGCCCAGCGAGGAATAGACATTCGGAAGGAAAGAATGAATCAGCCATGAGTGCAGCATGGGCAATTAGTGGAGTTTTGTTATTGGATGACGGTTCAGGTGTTGGAGTAGCAGATGATATTGTGATACCATTTTTACTTGCCGCTGCATTCGTAGCCGACTTAATAAACGACAAGCCTGTGATACCTTATTCAGGCAATCCTAATTATCCTGGTCCATGGACTACTACAAAACCAGATACCACCAACCCATTTTACAATGCAAGTGGGAATACATCATATGAATCGGGCGATCCAGAAGGCTTACCACCTGGTATTGGTGTGGGTCTTGGAGGTTCGATTGGTATAATGAAATTAATGCAGGATCATTTTGAACGTAAGGATCGGTTGCAACAACATGTGTATCCTCAAGATGCTACTAAATATGTAATTCCTCGTATAATACCTAGGTGAGTTTAGAACAACTAAATTATTATCTTATGTGGAAGAAGTTGATTTGGATTTTCTAGTGATTGAGTTATGTATTTACATAATGCAACTTACAGATGTAGAAATCTATAACAAAAATAAGTTTGGTTTTGACATAATTTTTGGATTTCGCTAACGGGATTACTGCTAAGTTATGTCTTGCACAAGAAATATGGAAGAAATTGAAATGGCTATTTAAATATTCACTAATGGTGGTAACAGTATTATTTATCACCTTTCTTTTTTTAACCACATTGTTGAAAATAACAATTTATAATTGCGTTAAATTTCCGGACACCCTGATTTTTTCAATTTATTATTTATTTGGATTTTGGACCGGGATGATATTTATGAATTTCCTTTACAAAAGTTCAAAGCGAAAGTAATCCCTTACCTTTATACATTATTGTGTTCGATAAGAACTACAAACTACTCGATGCTGCGTGGGAACCCGTTGACCCTGCGGCTGAGCAGGTAGGCGCCAGCCCCCTGTTGGTGTTGGTCAAAATTAGTTGTAGCGGGTCGCCTGACCCGCTACGTTTTTATGTATGTTAGCAACGAAAACCCTACCTTAGTAGATGTATATTTTGATGATGTAGTAATGACCCGCACCAAAAGCAACTAAAATAAGTTATGAAATCGTTACCTTTGAAAATACAAACAGAAAGAGCTATGGATATCAATGCAGAGAAAGCGCACCTTATGAAGGAGCTTCAGCAAGTCGAAGATTTGTCTTTGTTACGAGCTATCAAAGCAATGCTTCATTATGGTTTAAGGCGGGAAGGCAGGATAAGCTTAGAACAGTATAACCGGGAGTTAGATGAAGCTGAGGCGGAGATAGACCGGGGCGAATTTATTACTCATGAAGATTTTAAAAAGCAAATGAAGGCATGGTAGCAGATACTAAGCCTGTAATCATTTGGAATAAATTGGCATCGATCTACTTTAAGAAAGCATATGAGCGAATCAAAGAAGATTCATATAGTAATGCAGAGAAAGTCAAAAATGGAATCATTAAAGTGATTGAAAGCTTGATTGAACACCCCGAAAAATATTCACCGGATAAGTTTAAGAAGGAAAATCCAGGAAACTATCGGGCCTTTGAAAAATACTCATACCGTGTCGCTTACAAACATACAGAAAGAGAAATCAGAATCTTGCGCATCAGGCATGTGAAACAAGAGCCCAGGGAATACTAATCTAAATTCCCTGCCTCGCGTTTACGAACTTCATGTGAGTGATTTGCAAGTGACCCCTTGTTGGTATTGGTCAAAATTAGTTGCAGCGGGCCGCCTTACCAACAACATAACACCATCAACACCAACCCCTGCCACAATATTTTATTTGCCTGGAACAGGGTGCTTTTAGTTACAAGGGCACGAATTATTTAGCACCGGATACCTTCGCTGCATAGGCCTCCAGTTTACCCAATTCCTGGTCAATCATCCACAAGCCTACACCTTCTTCTCCAATCAGATCGAAGATTTCAACGGCTCTGCGGGCCAGTATCTCTTCTTCGCGCTGCTCGTTTACAAACCATTGCAAAAAATTGAAGGTGGCAAAGTCCTTTGCCTTAAAACTCTGGTCGGCCAGGCTCNNGTTAATGGAAATAGTAACCTGTATCTCGTGCTTGAGTACATCTTCAAACACTTCGCGTAAACTGCTAAAGGCGTGTTTAATATTGGTTATTTCAGGTTGCAGTGCGTGGCCTCCGGCTGCATTCACATACCGAAATATCTTAAGCATGTGGCCGCGCTCTTCTTCCGAGTGATTGTAAAGCAGCGTGCTGGCGTTTTCATAGCCCTGCGATTCGCACCAACTGGCCATTGAGAGGTATGAAGCGGACGACTGGCCTTCCATCATTATCTGATGATTAAGCAATTGTTCAATTTCTTTTGAAAGCGAACGGGTAGGGGTTATTATTGATTTGGTCATAACAATTCAGTTTTGTTTAAACAAATAAGAGGGTGAATTCCCCTCTTACCATAACAGGTTTTGGCCCGAAATCATTTCTTCTTCTTCAAGTTTTTAGACTTATTAACCGCCCTTTTAGGCGATTTTTTTCCAGATGCCTTTTTCTAATTGCTTTACTCACGTTGCGGGGTGTTTTCTTTGCCACCTTCCGGGTTGCCTTTTTAGTTGGCTTTGCTTTTTTCTGCACTTTCCTGGCCGCCTTTTTTGAACCTTTCTTACTACCTTTTTACAGTCTTTTTGGCAGTGGTTTTCTTAGCAATTTTCTTTGCGGCTTTCTTTGGTTTGGTCTTTTTGGCTNGGCGCAGCAGTCCTTGTTTTTGCAGCACCCATCGCATTCAGGGCTGAGCCTGCCTTAAACCAGGCAATCTGGTTGGCATTGTAGGTATGGTTAACTGTAATGGACTCACTGGTGCCATTGCTATGGTGAATTACCAGGGTAAGCGGCTTTTCTGGGCTAAAGCTTGTTAAGCCAACTATATCAAACGTATCATCTTCCTTAATCTTGTTGTAGTCTTCCTTGTTGGCGAAGGTTAAGGCCAGCATACCTTGCTTCTTCAGGTTGGTTTCATGAATACGGGCAAACGATTTAACCAAAATAGCCCGTACACCTAAGTGGCGGGGTTCCATAGCGGCATGCTCGCGCGAGGAGCCTTCACCATAATTCTCATCACCCACTACAATAGAGCCAAGCCCCTGTGCTTTATAGGCGCGTTGAACTTTTGGAACTTCATCGTACTCGCCCGTTAGACCATTTTTNACACTGTTAATCTTCTCATTATAGAAGTTGGTGGCTCCTATCAACAGGTTGTTGGAAATGTTATCGAGGTGGCCGCGATACTTTAACCATTTACCAGCCATTGAAATATGGTCGGTAGTACACTTGCCTTTTGCTTTAATTAATAAGCGTAACCCTTTCAGGTCGGTGCCTTCCCAAGGTTTAAATGGAGCCAGTAATTGTAAACGATCGGAGGTGGGACTAACCTTTACCACTACACCACTTCCATCTTTTGCAGGCGCCTGGTAGGGGTCTTTTACATCAAATCCCTTTGCAGGAAGTTCATCGCCCGTAGGNGGNTCGAGTTTTACTTGTTGCCCTTGCTCGTTGGTTAGCGTATCGGTAATCGGGTTGAATCCCAAATCACCGGCAATAGCCAAGGCAGTTACCAGTTCGGGCGACCCAACAAATGCAAACGTGTTGGGGTTACCGTCATTGCGGGATTGGAAATTGCGGTTGAATGAATGAACGATCGTATTCTTCTCTTTACGCTCGGCACCTACCCGGCTCCACATACCAATACACGGACCGCAGGCATTGGCAAATACCTTTGCTCCAATCTTGTTAAAAGTATCGATAAAGCCGTCACGCTCAATAGTATATCGAACTTGTTCTGAACCTGGAGTTATAGTAAAAACGGCCTTTGTTTTCAGTCCTTTTTCAGCTACCTGTTTGGCTAAGCTGGCTGCGCGGGCAATGTCTTCGTATGAAGAGTTAGTACACGAACCAATTAAACCTACCTCTACTTTAAGCGGCCAGCCATTCTTCTCGGCTTCCGATTTCAGTTTGGAAATTGGGGTGGCAAGATCGGGTGTAAAAGGGCCGTTCAGGTGTGGTTCCAGTTCGGATAGATTGATCTCAATTACCTGGTCGAAATACTTTTCCGGATTGGCATACACCTCTGGATCAGCGGTTAAATGTTCCTTGATTTTATTTGCCAGTTCGGCTACTTCCGCACGACCGGTGGCTATCAGGTACCGTGCCATTGAATCATCGTAACCAAAGGTTGAGGTGGTTGCACCGATTTCGGCACCCATGTTACAAATGGTACCTTTACCAGTACAACTCATAGAAGTTGCTCCCTCCCCAAAGTATTCAACAATAGCACCGGTTCCGCCTTTTACCGTTAAGATACCGGCCACTTTTAAAATCACATCCTTGGCAGAAGTCCAGCCATTCAACTTGCCGGTTAATTTTACACCAATCAATTTTGGAAACTTCAGTTCCCAGGCCATACCCGCCATCACATCTACGGCATCGGCACCGCCAACACCAATGGCCACCATTCCCAGGCCNCCGGCATTTACCGTATGCGAGTCGGTTCCAATCATCATACCACCCGGGAAGGCATAGTTTTCAAGCACAACCTGGTGAATGATTCCGGCACCGGGCCTCCAGAAACCAATACCATATTTATTTGAAACGGACGAGAGAAAATCAAACACTTCTTTACTCTCATTATTGGCCACAATCAAATCGTCTTTGGCCCCTGTTTTGGCTACAATCAGGTGGTCGCAATGTACCGTTGAGGGCACGGCTACTTTTGCTCTTCCGGCCGACATGAATTGCAACAATGCCATTTGAGCCGTAGCATCCTGCATGGCTACGCGGTCGGGGGCAAAATCAACGTAAGATTTACCCCGCTCAAAATTCTGAAGCTTTTGATCGGAATGGAGGTGTGCGTAAAGAATCTTTTCTGAGAGTGTAAGGGGCTTTCCCACTACGGTTCTGGCCTTGGCAATACGGCCGGGCATGGCTGCATACAAGGCCTTGATCATGTCTAAATCAAATGTCATAAATCGTATTAGTTTACGAGCCACTAAAGTAATAAATAATGGCGAAATCCGAACGGAGGCCAATTCATAGTTAGAAGGAGTTAGTCCATAGCTGAATGGTCCATAGACAATTGCCGGAAACTGGCTATGAACTATAGACTATCGCCTGATGGATTATTGGCTACTTACTGTTGATGTAGTTGAGGAATTCGCGTTTGGTGTTTTCTTCTTCGAACTTACCACCAAAAAGGCTGTGCCGGTTTTGCTGTTCGTATCGCCTACACCGCGAGATGCTACGCACATGTGGTTGGCATCCATAACAACACCTACGCTTTCTGTTTTCAGTATCTGCTGCAATTCTTTGCCAATTTGAACGGTAAGCCGTTCCTGAACTTGTGGCCGTTTAGCAAAATACTGAACTATGCGATTGATCTTGGAAAGACCGATTACTTTCCGGCCGAGAAGTAGGCCACGTGGGCTTTTCCGTAAATAGGTACAAAGTGATGTTCGCAATGGCTGTAGAAGGTAATGTCTTTTTCTACCAGCATCTGGTCGTATTTGTATTTATTTTCAAACAGGCGTGCATTGGGGCGGTTTTAGGATTTAACCCGCTAAAAACTTCTTTCACATACATTTTGGCAACTCTCCGTGGAGTACCTTTCAGGCTATCATCATTCAGATCGAGCCCCAGTATTTCCATTATCTCCCGAAAACGCTTTTCAATCTGCTCTACTTTTTCATCATCGCTTATTTCGAAGGCATCCTTGCGCAAGGGCGTATTCCACGATGTGAGGATGTGGTCATCATCAAACTCTTCGTCAAGCGGTTTAATGGGCCGGATATTCAACGAAATTTCTTTCTGTCTCATAGAGTTTCACTTTTAGGTCGTACTGGTTGTCAATGTGCTGCCTCAATATGCGCCAGATTACTATGGCAATGTTTTCGGCTGTTGGGTTAAGATTTTTAAAGTAAGCAGTATCCAGATTTAGATTTTTGTGATCAAATTGATTTACGATATGATGGCGGATCAGATCGCTTAGTTTCTTCATATCGAAAACATAACCCGTTTCTGCATCAGGAGTTCCGGTAATTGTTACAACCAGTTCGTAGTTATGTCCATGGTAGTGTGGATTACTACATTTACCAAACACGGCCGCATTCCGCTCGTCAGTCCAGCCGGGTTGAACAATCGGTGCGCAGCATTAAAATGCTCTTTACGGGAAACAGCTACTTTCATGAATACTAATAAAACCCGCCTGCGCGGATAAAAGGTTCAATTCAAATGTTAAAATTCAGAAAATGTTAGAAGGTGCTTACAGAACGATCGTGAAAGTCGAACACCGGTGTGGTTGTTCCCAACATAATTTCGTGTGTAAGGAAGCGTGTACCTACGGAGTTTCCTGTGGGAAGTTCAAAGATGTAACCCAACTTGATGTTGTTACCAAGTTTAGCTTGTAGTTGCAGACCATAGGCAGCAAAGTTTCGGGTAAAAATTCCGGCAGTAAACTTTTCGTTGAAGTTAAAATTGAAATTAAGGTCCATAGAAACCGGNGAGCCACCCACCGCACGCACCAGGGCAGAGGGTTTCAAGCGGATGTTCTCATTCAAAAACACCACATACGAGCCAAAGAAATAAAAGTGTTGCTTATATAATTCAAATTTCTGACCGGTAGATGACGCAGTAATATTGGTGGAGAGTAATCTTGGAACGGAAGCACCTAATAAATACCTGTCGCTTTTTAGAATGATCCCTGCACCGAGGTTCGGCTTGGAGATATTTTCATTTGCGGAAAAAGCAATATCATCACGATCGGCATCGGGTATGTTCAAATCATTATAGTTAGCCCTGAAGTTTACAAAACCAGCCTGCATCCCAAAACTAAACGTGCGGCTTTCATCTAACGGAAGTTTATAACTAAATGCTGCCTGAATTTCAGTGTTCTTGATAATTCCAAGTTTGTCTTGTGAGATAAGCAACCCGGCACCTACTTTATTGTCAACTAAAGAAATGTGGCTGTTGAAATTGAACGTAACGGGNTTTCCATCAAAACCACCCCATTGGTTTCGGTAGGCAACATTTGCATTAAAGTTATCATTTAGGCCTGCATAGGCCGGGTTAAGAAGGATTGGGTTATTGATATACTGCGCGTACAAAGGATCTTGCTGGGCAAAGGCTGGTGTGCCTAATGCCACAAGCAGTAGAAAGGCTGTAAAATGTTTCATACGTGCGGGGTTAGAGCGGAACTGGACTTTAAATTAGCAAAATTGTCTCTGATATGATATCAGGACATTAAGTTTTTAAGGTTTGTTCCGAAATCCGCGATTAAACTGGCTTATGACTTATTGCCCACGGAGGTATGGCACTATAGTTTGCGCAACCAGATGTTTCTAAATTGGGTTTTATTACCATGATCCTGCAGGGAGATCACATCCTCGCCATGTGCTTCCGGGTAATGATGCAAGCCAATGTAGAGGGTGAGGCCGTTAATAGTTACATTATTTTGTACCAGTACCCCATTGTGAAGTACCGTTATTCGAGCCGGGTAATCTAATGAGCCATCGGCTTTAAAGCGCGGAGCCGTATAAATAACATCGTAGGTATTCCACTCCAGGGGACTGCGCATTGCGTTAACCAAAGGGGCATGATCTTTATAAATACTGGCTGCCTGCCCGTTGCGATAGGTTCGGTTGTTGTACGAGTCTAAAATCTGAAGTTCGTACCGGTTTTGGAAAAACACCCCGCTATTACCACGACCTTGTCCTTCGCTTTCCACTACATCGGGTGCGCTGAATTCAATGTGTAACTGGCAATCGCCAAATTTCATTTTGGTTTGTATGCCNCCGGAGCCGGGTACCACTTCCATGTGATCGCTGTTCACAATCTTCCAGGGAGCAGGTTTGGTTACGTCTTTCTGACTTACCCATTGATCCAGGTTTTTTCCATTGAAGAGAATAATCGCATCGGAAGGTGCATCGCCCACTACTTTGGCAGGCGTTACCACTCTTACTTCGGGTTCCCAGATTTCAGTCATTTCGGGTTTCATGGGTGCGGGGGATACTTCGGGTGGTTTGCTGGAGTATTGCGCATTGGTTAAAAATGTTGCACCACATAAGGTTAACGTGGTAAGCGTATGCCGGAAGTTCATATAAAATAGTTTTAGATCGACTAATGATTCAAACTTATCAGAAATATTGAATTTTTATGCTACCGTTTACCAAAATCAGGCCAACAAAAAAGGCCCGAAGGCCTTTACGTGCTATGTGTTGCTTGTTGTACTAACAAAATTCGTCAAATACCTCTACCAGGTGTTCGCCAATCATTTGGGCATTGCGGCCTTCAATGTGGTGGCGCTCTACAAAGTGCACCAGTTCACCATCTTTAAACAAGGCAATAGAAGGAGAAGAGGGCGGATAAGGCAAGGTGTATTCGCGGGCTTTGGCTACCGCCTCTTTATCTACGCCTGCAAAAACAGTTGTCAGGCTGTTTGGCTTTTTGGCCGAATGTTGAATAGCCCATTTAATACCGGGCCGTGCTGCACCGGCTGCACAACCACATACCGAGTTTATAACTAATAGGGTAGTGCCTTTGTGGTCTTTTAATTCCTGATCTACTTCCGCAGCAGTTTTAAGTTCTTTAAAGCCGGCCACGGTCAAATCCTGACGCATGGGGGCAACGAGTGGTTCGGGATACATATGGATTCAAAATTTAAGATTTAAGATTCAAGATTCAAAATTCAAAATTACGGGTATTTAGACAAACATTAGTTTTTGCAATCCAGTTCAATTTCGAATTTCGAATTTTGAATTTTGAATTACGAATTACATAAATCCAAGTTCCAGCTTCGCTACTTCGCTCATCATGTCTTGCGAGTAGGGTGGGTCGAAGGTAAGTTCAACTTTTACACTGCTTACACCGGGTATCTCTTTTACTTTTTGCTCCACTTCTCCCGGAATTACTTCGGCCGAAGGGCAGGAGGGTGATGTAAGTGTCATCTGGATATATACATTGTTTACCGGGAATACATTAATCTCGTAGATCAATCCCAGTTCATATACATCAACCGGAATTTCCGGATCGTAAACAGTTTTGAGCGCAGCAATTACCTTTTCGCGCAAATCACCTTGCGGGATTTCCGTTACGGGTTCGGTATGTTTTGTTTCTTCGTTCACTTTGCCAGTTCCTTTTGTGTTTTGAAAGCCAACGCATACAGTTTCATTTGCTTAATCATAGCTGCGAAACCATTGGAGCGTTGGGTACCAATAAACCGTTCCATGCCAATCTTATTCATAAAGTACAACTCAGCATTCAGAATATCGTCCGGCTTTTGGTTATTGAAAATTCTAACCAATAAACTTACCAGCCCTTTGGTAATTGCCGTGTTGCTGTCGGCCTCAAAAACAATTCCGTCATTTATCAGCTTGGCGGTAAGCCATACTTTCGACTGGCAACCTTTTACAATATTATCTTCCGTTTTGTATGCTTCATTCATTACGGGAAGTTTCTGGCCGAGCTCCATGATATAGAACACCGTCATTTCCATGTCTCCGTCAAGCAGGGAAAATTCGTTGATGATTTCGTCTTGTATTTGAGTTATCGTCATGAGCCACTTAACCTTTGTTGAACATAATCACGGTACTTTTGTCGTTCAACTTCTGTAATGGATTTTGGGTTGTAATTTTTATTAAGGAGTTTGAGGGTTTCTTCCTGCTTCGCAATTAGTTTTTCTAAAAGCCTAATGATTTGAAACTCTGAATTTCCCATCACCTCATAAAGTTAACAATTCTGGCTACACCTTCCGCCAACTGGTCAATCTCGGCCTTTGTATTATACACCGAAAAGGAAGCCCGCACCGTTCCCTCAATTCCCAGGCGATCCATTAAAGGCTGTGTACAATGGTGTCCCGTGCGCACCGCAATACCCGGGCATCCAGCATTTGCCCGATATCAAAGTGATGGATGCCTTCAATAACAAACGACTGTACACTCACTTTTTCTTTGGCGGTGCCAATCAGTTTAACTCCGTTTATCGTACTTAATTTATCCGCAGCATAAACAAGTAATTCATGTTCGTAGGCAGCAATATTTTCTTTACCCAATTCATGAATGAAGTTGACCGCTTCATTCAACGCAATGACATCCCCAATGTTAGGTGTGCCTGCTTCAAATTTATAGGGTAGGTCGTTATACGTTGTTTTGGCGAACGTTACCTCTTTTATCATTTCGCCCCCACCCATGTAAGGCGGCATTTTTTCCAGTAAATCTTTTTTCCGTAAAGAATGCCGGTGCCGGTTGGACCGTACATTTTGTGTGAGGAGATACAGTAGAAATCACAATCCAGTTCCTGCACATCGATGGGAAGGTGCGCAGCGGCCTGCGCGCCATCAATCAACACAACCGCTCCAACCTGATGGGCCAGTGCAATTATTTCTTTGACGGGATTGATGGTTCCTAAACTATTAGAGGCATGGTTTACGGCAACAACTTTTGTTTTAGCTGAAAGTAGTTTTTTATAGGCACCCAAATCCAGTTCACCAATTTCCGTTACCGGGATGACTTTTAGAATTGCTTTGCGCTCCCGCAAATCATTTGCCAGGGTACTATGTTAGAGTGATGTTCGAGTCCGGATACAATCACTTCATCGCCACTTTGTAAAAAGGCACGACCATAGGAAGATGCCACCAGGTTAATGCTTTCGGTTACGCCACGCGTAAAAATAATTTCTTCTTCGTGCTTCGCATGGATAAAGGCCTGCATAGCCTGCCGTGTGGCTTCATACGCTTTGGTAGCCCGTTCGGCAAGGGTGTGGATGCCACGATGAATATTGGCATTGTCATTTTCATAATAACGCGCTAAAGCATCAATTACCCGCTTGGGTTTTTGGTTGGTGGCTGCGTTATCAAAATAGATTAATGGCTTGCCGTTAACCTGCTGGTGCAGAATCGGAAACTGACTTCTGATTTGCTGTACATCCAGGCTGGCCATTGCTACTTTCATCAGAAATTTTTGTGAAGGCGTTCTGCAATCAGATTATCGAGGTACACTTTGAGTGTTTCGTTTTGAATAGGAGCCAGCACCTCCGCGGCAAAAGCATATAAAAGCATGGCTTTGGCGTTGGTTTCTGAAATTCCGCGCGAGCGCAGGTAGAACAATGCTTCTTCATCTAATTGTCCGGAAGTACATCCATGCGAGCACTTCACATCATCGGCCCATATTTCAAGTTGAGGCTTGGTATTTATCGTGGCCGAATCGGAAACAATAATATTTCTGTTGGACTGAAAGGCATTGGTTTTTTGTGCGTGTGGCCGCACATAAATTTTACCATTAAAAACACCTTTCGAATTTCCATCCATAATGCCTTTGTACATTTCATTGCTGAACGAATTAGGCTTTCGGTGATCTACCACGGTATGATTATCCGCATGCGTAGATCCTGCCAATAAATACAATCCGTAAAAATGCGATTCGCAGTTTTCTCCATCGATCAGGATGCTGAGGTTATTCCGGATCAGTTGCCCACTCAGCGTAAGCGTAAACGTATTGAGTTTACTGTTGTTTGCCTGGTAAATAACCGAATTTGAAACCTGGCAAATTTTACCGGCATCGTTTTGGATTTTACAATATTCCAGGTGGGCGCCTTCGCTTACGATCCATTCTTCGGCAAAATTATGAAATGCAACCTGGTTGCCGGTAGTATCTGATTTTTCAATTACGGTTACACTGCTTTCCTTTTCTAAAACAGCAAACACACGCGTTTGTGTTATTACCTGCGATTGTGCCGCATCATTTAATTGAAGGATAAAAACAGGCTTGCCTACCACGGTATTTTTACCAACGTAAATAAATACACCCTCTTGCCAGGCGGCACTGTTTAAGGCTGCATAGGCATCGCTTTGGTTGTTAAGGTGTTTGTTGTAATGCGCCTTAATAGCAGGATGCCCTGTTCGAAAAGCTTCGCTGAGCGCAGTTATTGTAACTTCTGATTGCGGACTAATAATCTTAGATAACGAGGCGTTGTACCGGCCATTCACCAATACAATTACATTCGCATCAAGATGGGGTATAAGACATTCCTCAACAGACGATACGGTGCTTTCCGGATTATCAATCTTCCAGTTAAAATTCTTTTCAAGATACCGTGTAACGGGNGTGAAGCGATATTCTTCGCTTTTACTGGTTGGCAATTCCAATTGCCGGAATTGTTCCCATGCTTCNCTGCGCGAATCAACCGCTACATCAAACCGCTGTTGTGCATCCAGGATTTCGGCACTAAGATTTCGGGTTGCAGAAGTATTCATGTTATGCTACCGTTGCTTCACTTTTAATCCAATCATACCCTTTGGCTTCCAACTCAAGTGCAAGTTCCTTCGTGCCCGATTTAACGATTTTGCCTTTATAAAGCACATGTACAAAATCCGGAACAATGTAATCCAGCAGGCGTTGGTAATGGGTTACAACCACAACCGCGTTGTTCTTATTACGAAGTTTGTTTACGCCATTGGCTACAATGCGCAAGGCATCAATGTCCAGGCCGGAGTCCGTTTCATCCAGCAATGCCAGTTTGGGTTCTAACATGGCCATTTGGAAAATTTCATTACGCTTTTTCTCACCACCCGAAAAACCTTCGTTAAGCGAACGGTTTAATAACGACTGATCGATCTCCACCAACTTCATTTTTCTTTCATCATTTGAAGAAACGAAACAGCATCTAATGCCTGCTGGCCCCGGTATTCGCGAATCTGGTTGAGGGCCGTTTTCATAAAGTTAATGGTGCTTACTCCCGGAATTTCTACCGGATATTGGAAGGCCATGAAGATGCCTTCGCGGGCTCTGTCTTCAGGCGAAAGTTCCAGTAAATTCTTGCCTAAAAATCAACCTGGCCTTCGGTAACTTCATATTCTTCACGACCGGCTAATACCGAGGCAAGTGTACTTTTACCGGAACCGTTTGGTCCCATAATGGCGTGTACTTCTCCGGCATTTACTTTCAGGTTAATCCCGTTAAGGATTTGCTTCTCGCCAATTTTTGCTTGTAGGTTTTTAATATTTAGCATTTCATTTCAATTCAAAATTCAAAATTCAAAATTCAAGATTAGGGTATAGTCCAGCGTATTTAGTTTCTGGTTCTTTAATGAATTTCTCGCCTTTTAGATCGGATTTTTATATAATGAATAAATCCTGATAGCTGTTTACTAATATGCTCTACTTTATTTTTCAGATCTTCAAACTCATGACTTTCTATATATCCGCGATCAAAGGCACGGTACAACTGCGAACGTGTTTCTCCGATTGAACCTTTCGCGATGTAGAGAAATTGGCAAAATTCTTTGTTTCCCCCACGCTCAAAACCTTCAGCAATATTGTCCATTACGGAACCGCACGATCTGTTAATCTGATCTTTTAATGAATAGTCTTTAAAAAATGTCTCCCGCTGAGTTATTGCATAAATTTCCTTAGCCAACTCGTGCGAAAGTTGCCATACCGTCAATTCTTCAAAGGAATTTAGTTTACTCACCTTAAATCTTGAATCTTAAATTTTGAATCTTGAATCTTGAATCTTAAATTTAGTTACCCTACACTTCCTTCTAAAGTCAATGCAAGAAGCTTNTGTGCTTCAACCGCAAATTCCATTGGGAGTTGATTCAATACTTCTTTGGCATACCCATTTACAATCAGGGCTACGGCCGCTTCTTCATCGATACCGCGTTGTAAGCAATAAAAGATCTGATCTTCGCCAATTTTGGATGTGGTGGCTTCGTGTTCAATGCGGGCCGAGTTATTTTCAACATCAATGTAAGGGAAGGTGTGTGCTCCACATTGGTCGCCCATCAACAGCGAGTCGCACTGCGAGTGGTTACGCGCATTAGTTGCGCGCTTCAAAATGTGTACCTGCCCCCGATAGCTGTTCTGGGATTTACCCGCAGAAATACCTTTGCTCACAATCCGCGAGCGCGTGTTCTTACCAATGTGAATCATCTTGGTACCGGTATCGGCCTGCTGGTAGTTATTGGTTACCGCCACGGAATAAAATTCACCAACGGAATAATCGCCTTTCAATATGCAGGAGGGATACTTCCAGGTAATGGCTGATCCGGTTTCCACTTGTGTCCAGGAGATTTTTGAATGATCGCCCGCACACAATCCACGCTTGGTTACGAAATTGTAAATACCTCCTTTGCCCTCTTTATCGCCCGGGTACCAGTTTTGCACGGTTGAATATTTTATCTCAGCGCCTTTCATGGTATAAAGTTCAACTACGGCTGCATGCAGTTGATTTTCATCGCGCATGGGTGCGGTGCATCCTTCCAGGTAACTAACATAAGCACCTTCATCGGCAATAATTAATGTTCTTTCAAACTGGCCGGTGTTGGCAGCGTTAATACGGAAGTAGGTGGATAGTTCCATTGGGCAACGAACTCCTTTTGGAATGTAGCAGAAGGAACCATCAGAAAATACGGCTGAGTTAAGTGCGGCAAAGTAATTGTCATTCATTGGCACTACCGAGCCCAGGTATTTCTTAACCAACTCGGGGTGCTCTTTTACTGCCTCGCTAAAAGAACAAAAGATAATGCCAAGCTCGCTGAGTTTTTCCTTAAAGGTGGTTGCAACAGAAACACTGTCAATTACGGCATCAACGGCTACTCCCGTTAATCGTTTNTGCTCCGTTAACGAAATACCCAGCTTCTCAAAAGTTTTGATAAGTTCCGGATCTACTTCATCTAAACTCTTTGGTTTAACTTTTTGCTTGGGTGCCGAGTAATAAATTATATCTTGATAATTAATGGCAGGGTAGGTAACGTTGGGCCATTTAGGCTCCACCATTTTTTGCCATTGACGGAACGCTTTCAATCGCCACTCCAATAACCATTCTGGTTCATTTTTNTTGGTAGAGATAAACCGAACAATATCTTCATTCAGGCCTTTCGGTGCTTCGTCCGTCTCGAGGTTTACAGTCCATCCGTGCTCGTATTCTTTCGAAGTAATTTCCTCCAGAACCTGGTTGCTTTTACTCATTGCAGGCTATTTAGACTAATTTCAAATTGAGATCAAAAATACAACAAAACTCCCGTTTTAAGGTTCCAAATGCCCTAAATTTCTTTGGATTTAAGTGAGTTTAAGATTCCGATCCAGGCTTTCCTCCAACGAAATCATGGTTTCGGTTCGTTCAATACCTTCTACTTGTTGCATTTTATCGTGCAGCACTTCTTTCAGGTGGTTGGTATCGCGGCAATGGATGCGCACAAACATGCTATAGTTTCCAGTTGTATAGTGAATATTGGTGATCTCAGGTATGTCTTTAAGTTTTGCCAGAACTTTTTCGTACAAAGCACTCTTTTCCAAATAAATACCAATAAAGGCAGTAATGTCGTAACCGAGTTTGGCATAGTTAATTTTGAGTGTTGTTTTTCAAGAATGCCTGCATCTTCCATTTTGTTCATGCGTACGTGTACCGTTCCTTGCGAAACGTTCACCCGCTTGGCAACCTCAGTATAAGGGCGCTTGGCGTCCTGCATCAGGATTTCCAGAATCCGAAGATCTGTGCTATCAATTTCAAAATGGCGGCTCATTGAAGTATTGTTTTTAAATATTTTATAAATATTTACCAAACATATTAAAAATTATACAAATAATTATAGATAGTATTGACAATTGACTCAATGTTTTTGTTACTTTGTGATGTAATTTATAAATCAAAGTAAGAGACAAGTGATTTATAACAGGCCCGGCCTGGTGTTCTTTAAAATTGTAGGGTGTTGAAACTGGCAGACATGCCCTCCTGTCTCGGGGGTGGAGAGCAAAGGATAAACGCAAGGTAATGGGTTGACCACTAAAATGTTTTCTTATGCCTTGCAGCTAACTTCTCCGTGGAGGTTCGACCCCTCCCTCTACAGCAAAACTTAAAAGCCTCGCCAACCGCGGGGCTTTTTAGTTTTGATCATTTGTATTCGTCTAAGTACACTTCTCTTCTGTACACTGGAACCAGGATTCAATCCTGTCATCATTAAACTCATAAAGTCTTCCCTGAATGAAAACTTGAAAAACACTCCTGGCAAGCAGAAGTGCTTGTATCTAACTAAACTTCGTCAACTGAACGTACAAAATCGCAGGGATCGCGCTCTTCCGTGATGTCTTCATCGCAGGATGAAAGGAAGGCGACCGAAACAAAAACCAATGCACGGAAACAAAGCCGCATTGCCGGGTAAATTTCTTTTACAGTCATAACCATTTCAATCATCTTAGTCCGACTTCACATACTGCGTACTGGTTCCATTAATATACACCACGTAGTGGCCTTTTGGCAGCCCGTCTAAAAGGCTCTTGGTGTCTTCCGCATCTGCAAGCTGCCCTTCCTTTACAACCTTTGAGTTTATTAAATCGAATACAACAAATGTATTATCGCCCATCAAAAACGAGCCTTTGCAAAAGGTAAACGTAAGGTTGCAACTGGCATTGTAGGCATTGAAGGTTGAGCACCCCGAGTTGATGGAAAAAGTCATGTTTTTATCCTATAATTTTTAAAGTGGTTCAACAACGGAGAAAAATAATGTGTATGACCCGCCAATACTTTCAGCTTTGTCACCGATCAGGATTCGGGTACTGAAATTCCCACTTATGAAATAATCAGTATAATAGTGTGCATCATCAAGGAACTGAGAGTCCCGAACTTGAATATTCGTAATGGTGTTACTGGAAATGTCTGGAAAGTGAATGTTGGTGTTTTGTGCCACCGGGTATTGACCGCCACACCGGTCTTTCAAGAGGAAGGACGGTTGAAAGAGATTAGTAATTGTTAGATTCAATGAATCCGGTGTTAAAAGTGGCCGTATTTTATTGAGGCTCTGGAACAGGTGTAAGTTGCGTTCCAATCGCTTAACTTTAAATTCAAAAAGTCATTAGAGTAGTTTACAAAACAGGCAGCTTCATTACACTGAACGATGCTACGAAACCTGTCATCCCTGAAATCATAAAGCCTTCCCTGGAAGGAAAATTTAAAAAGCACTCTTGGAAGTTAGAACCATTCGAATCTAATGAAATCTCATCAATCGAGCGAATAAAATCGCAGGGATCGCGTACCTCCGGTATATCTTCGCTGCACGAAGCAAGGAGAGCAAGCGAAGAAAAATAAATGCTTGGATACCAAATCGTATTATTTGAGTTGCTTTTTTATGCATAATCTTAACAATTTTAGTTTGACTTCACATACTGCGTACTGGTGCCGTTGAGATAGACTATGTAGTGGCCCTTGGGCAGCCCGTCTAAAATCTGCTTGGTTTCTTCTATATCGTCATCAAGCTGCCCTTCCTTTACAACCTTTGAGTTTATTAAATCGAATACAATAAATGTATTATCGCCCATAAAAGACGAGCCCTTGCAAAAGGCAAACGTAAGGTTGCAACTGGCATTATAGGCGTTAAAAGTGGAGCACCCCGAGTGATGGAAAATGTCATGTTTTTATCCTATAATTTTTAAAGTGGTTCAACAACGGAGAAAAATAATTTGTATGACCCGCCAATACTTTCAGCTTTGTCACCGATCAGGATTCGGGTACTAAAGGTACCACTGATAAAATAACTGGAAGAATATCGCGGATTGACTTCATCATCGATGATTTGAGAGCCCCAAACTTGAATATTCGTAATGGTGTTACTGGAAACGTCTGGAAAGTGAATGTTGGTGTTTTGTGCCACCGGGTATTGACCGCCACACCGGTCTTTCAAGAGGAAGGACGGTTGAAAGAGACTAGTAATTGTTAGATTCAATGAATCAGGTGTTAAAAGCGGCCGTATTTTGTTGAGGCTCTGGAACAGGTATAGGTTACGTTCCAATCGCTTGACTTTAAACTCAAAAAGTCATTGGAATAGTTTACAAAACAGGCTGCTTCATTACACTGAGCGAGGTTACGAAACCTGTCGTCCCTGAAATCATAAAGCCTTCCCTGGAAGGAAAATTTAAAAAGCTCTCTTGGAAAGTAGAACCATTTGAATCTAATAAAACCTCATCAATTGAACGTACAAAATCGCAGGGATCGCGCTCTTCCGTGATGTCTTCATCGCAGGATGAAAGGAAGGCGACCGAAACAAAAACCAATGCGCGGAAACAAAGCCGCATTGCCGGGTAAATTTCTTTTACAGTCATAACCATTTCAATTATCTTAGTCCGACTTCACATACTGCGTACTGGTTCCATTAATATACACCACATAGTGGCCTTTTGGCAGCCCGTCTAAAATCTGCCTGTACCATAATACATACTAAAAGGCTCAGTTATATTGTATAACAGTGCGTAAGAACCTCCAATACTTACAGATTCACCACCAATCAGTACCCGGGTATTAAAGGTTCCGCTAATCAGGTAACTTGTAGAGTAACGTGTATCATCGATAACAAAGTAATTCCAAACGCTGATTCCGGTAAGGGTACTGTTTGAAATGTCGGGGAAAAATATGTTTGTGTTTTTGGCAACCTGATACTCAACACCACAACGGTCTTTCAACAGAAATGAGGGTTGAAAGAAATTAAAATCGGTTTGCATAAGTGAATCGGGTGTTAAAAGTGCCCGTTGTATATTCAGGCTTGAGAACAGATCGCTGCTCCGTTGAAGCGATTTAAGTTTAAATTCAAAAAAATCATTTGTATTCGTCTTAGTACACTTCTCTTCTGTACACTGGAACCAGGATTCAATCCTGTCATCATTAAACTCATAAAGTCTTCCCTGNAATGAAAACTTGAAAAANCACTCCTGGCAAGCAGAAGTGCTTGTATCTAACGAAACTTCGTCAACTGAACGTACAAAATCGCAGGGATCGCGCTCTTCCGTGATGTCTTCATCGCAGGATGAAAGGAAGGCGACCGAAACAAAAACCAATGCACGGAAACAAAGCCGCATTGCCGGGTAAATTTCTTTTACAGTCATAACCATTTCAATTATCTTAGTCCGACTTCACATACTGCGTACTGGTTCCATTAATATACACCACATAGTGGCCTTTTGGCAGCCCGTCTAAAATCTGCCTGTACCATAATACATACTAAAAGGCTCAGTTATATTGTATAACAGTGCGTAAGAACCTCCAATACTTACAGATTCACCACCAATCAGTACCGGGTATTAAAGGTTCCGCTAATCAGGTAACTTGTAGAGTAACGTGTATCATCGATAACAAAGTAATTCCAAACGCTGATTCCGGTAAGGGTACTGTTTGAAATGTCGGGGAAAAATATGTTTGTGTTTTTGGCAACCTGATACTCAACACCACAACGGTCTTTCAACAGAAATGAGGGTTGAAAGAAATTAAAATCGGTTTGCATAAGTGAATCGGGTGTTAAAAGTGCCCGTTGTATATTCAGGCTTGAGAACAGATCGCTGCTCCGTTGAAGCGATTTAAGTTTAAATTCAAAAAAATCATTTGTATTCGTCTTAGTACACTTCTCTTCTGTACACTGGAACCAGGATTCAATCCTGTCATCATTAAACTCATAAAGTCTTCCCTGAATGAAAACTTGAAAAACACTCCTGGCAAGCAGAAGTGCTTGTATCTAACGAAACTTCGTCAACTGAACGTACAAAATCGCAGGGATCGCGCTCTTCCGTGATGTCTTCATCGCAGGATGAAAGGAAGGCGACCGAAAAAAACCAATGCACGGAAACAAAGCCGCTTTGCCGGGTAAATTTCTTTTACAGTCATAACCATTTCAATTATCTTAGTCTGACTTCACATACTGCGTACTGGTTCCATTAATATACACCACATAGTGGCCTTTTGGCAGCCCGTCTAAAAGGCTCTTGGTGTCTTCCGCATTTTCAAGCTGCCCTTCCTTTACAACCTTTGAGTTTATTAAATCGAATACAATAAATGTATTATCGCCCATCAAAAACGAGCCCTTGCAAAAGGTAAATGTAAGGTTGCAACTGGCATTGTAGGCATTAAAAGTGGAGCACCCCGAACTGATGGAAAAAGTCATGTTCTTGCTTTGCGATTTAAAGGGGTTCAACAATATCAAAAAGCAACGAATAAGAACCACCAATGCTCACAGATTCGTTGCCAACCAATACTTGGGTACTAAAGGTTCCGCTAACAAGATAATCGGTAACATATCGGGGAGGATTGACACCATCATTGATTATCAAAAACTCCAGACACTGATGCTTGTAATCGTGCTGCTTGATACGTCTGGAGAAAAATATTGGTGTTCTTTGCAACTTGATATTCTACACCACAACGATCTTTCAATAAAAACGATTGTTGAAAAAATTAAAATCGGTTTGCATAAGTGAGTCAGGTGTTAAAAGTGCCCGTTGCTTATTCAGGCTGGAGAACAGGTCGCTGCTGCGTTGAAGCGATTTAAGTTTAAATTCAAAAAAATCATTTGTAATGGTTTTTGTGCACTTCCCATCCTCACACTGGTACCATGATTTAATCCTATCATCGTTAAAATCATAAAGCCTCCCCATGAAAGAGAATTTAAAGAAACACTCCTGGCAGACCGAGGTGCTTGTATCTAACGAAACTTCATCAACTGAACGTACAAAATCGCAGGGATCGCGCTCTTCGGGCATGTCTTCGTTGCATGAAGAAAGGAAGGCGACCGAAACAAAAACTAATGCACGGAAACAAAGCCGCATTGCCGGGTAAATCTCTTTTACAGTCATAACCATTTCAATTATCTTAGTCCGACTTCACATACTGCTTACTGGTGCCATTGAGATAGACCACGTAGTGGCCTTTGGGCAGCCCGTCTAAAATGCTCTTGGTGTCTTCCGCATCTTCAAGCTGCCCCTCCTTTACAACCTAAAGTTATGATTTTTTTGAACACTACAATCGTTTGAAGCGCTTGCCCGTATCGCCTTTTGGTTGAAGAATTGGATGTGAGCGGAACCAATTCGAGCGTTCCCATGATCAGTATCGGGTTCGGTCGTACAACCTGTGCATACTTTATGCCGGGCGATAAGACAATTCTTTTGGAGCAAAATCAAAAAACAATTAGCAAAGGAGCCGGGCTACGATGCAGAAGCAAATGGCGGTAAGGTTGTATATACCTTTACATGCAATGGCAATCTGGATTTGTATGTGATGGACGTGAACGGAAAAAATGTAAACCAAATTACCCACGAGATTGGATACGATGGGGATGCATTCTTTTCACCCGATGGGAAGAAGTTGGTTTTTGCACTTCGCGTCCAAAAACCGAAGAGGATAAGAAGGAATACCTTGCTATGCGTTGCGATAGTAGTTGGATGGCAACCATAGATTCCTCAACTTATTGTACCTTGCGCCATGTTTCATTTTTAAACTCTATCTTTTGACGTTTCACGAGTTTGGTTTTCATGCCCGCTTACTTGACGGACTGGACGCCATGGGCTTTTCGAAAGCTACCCCCATACAAGAACAAGCCATTCCGGTTATCCTGAAGAAGAGAGACCTGATTGCCTGTGCCCAGACGGGTACCGGTAAAACTGCTGCGTATGTACTGCCTATTCTGCATAATATTGTAAGTAAACAAAGCGGACAACTGAACACGGTTATCATTGCGCCTACGCGCGAATTAGCCCAACAGATTGATCAACAGATTGAAGGTTTCGCTTACTTTTTGGGTGTAAGTTCAATTCCTATTTACGGGGGAGATGGTGCCACCTGGGATCAGCAAAAGCGGGCCATGGAAGGTGGTGTGGATATTATTATTGCAACCNCCGGCCGCCTGATTGCCCAAATGGCTATGGGCACCATTAAGTTCGACCAGGTAGAGCATCTTGTATTGGATGAAGCGGACCGGATGCTTGACATGGGTTTTTATGACGATATCATTCGCATCATAAACCAACTACCACAGCATCGGCAAACACTCTTGTTCTCGGCCACCATGCCTCCTAAAATAAGAGGGTTGGCGAATAAGATTTTAAATAAGCCGGAAGAGATTAACATTGCAATTTCAAAACCTGCGGAAGGTATATTGCAACAAGCGTATGTGGTGTATAATGAACAAAAGGAAAAATTGATTGACACACTCTTAAAGGATAAGACATTTAACAGTGTCATCATCTTTGCATCCACCAAAGAGAATGTAAAAAAATTAGATCGTAACCTGCATAAGTTGGGAATTCAATCTAAGTCTATTCACAGCGACCTGGAGCAGGTGGAACGCGAGCACATCCTGCGCGAGTTCAAGAACAAACAATTGAATGTATTAATTGGCACGGATGTGCTTTCGCGGGGAATTGATGTGGAAGGAATTGATTTGGTGATAAACTACGATGTGCCACCCGATCCGGAAGATTATATCCATCGCATTGGCCGCACCGCCCGGNCCGCCACTACGGGTACCGCAATTACATTTATTAACGACCTGGATCAACGTAAGTTCTTTCGTATAGAAAGTTTAATTGGTAAAGATGTGCCCAAGATGCCATTACCTGCCGGGTTGGGAGAAGGTCCGGTTTATAATCCGGAGTTAAAGAAGAAAGAAACATCCGGAAACCGGNGGTGGAGGGAACAAGAGAAATTTCAGGCGTAAACCCTTTCGGGGAAAGCCGGGTAGAAAGCGTGCTTAGTTATTTGACTATTACCTTTCTGATCATTTCCGAATAATATTCACCAAAGTAGGGGCCCACCCAATTCAGGGTAGTGACTTCTTCGCGCAAGCTGGTTTCATAGTGCTTGTCTTCTGTAATGTAGCCCGTGTAATCGCCATTAAAGCTGGTAATGATCAACTGTTTATTGAAGCGGGCACCAAAAGACGCCAGGCTTTGCGTTACAAAAATTTCACCGGAGAAATCGCATGGAGTTCCGATTAATAAGGTTGAACCAAGTTGCAAACAGGTTAGCTCGCCTTGTAATGGTTGTAGGGCATTGGAAAAAATCCAGTTGCGCAGCTTATAATCTTTGTTCAATCGCAATTGAGAATCACCATATTGAATGGGTATTTGCATCGTCTTAATCTCCGAAGCGGATAATTTNTTCTGAAAATCCGGGTGTAATGTTTTATCGGCTAGAATTTTACCTGCCAGCGCAGCACCTGCAAATTCGGTTTCTGAAATTCCATCCAACCGGTGACTGCCCACCATGCCCGCCATAAACATTCCGAAATTTCCATTTTGGTTTTCGATCTGGTTAACCAAAACTGCCGGATAATCGCCCGAAAGGGCAGTACTCTTCTTGCTGATACTGGTAGCGTGCGCACTAAATGTAACGAGGTAAGCATGCGTGCTGTCGGAACGTGAAAACTTAAGACCACGCAATTTACCATCGAATGGATTGCCCGGTTTAAGCCGGTTAGCTGCATACTTCGCTGCATCGCTTTGCCAATACCAGGTTTGTGCCGGCAACAGGTTGGTTCTTGATTTTACGATCTCGGTTGTCAGCGATTGCGCGGTGGACTTAATCCAATCCGGGTGATAGGTGCCTACTGCAAATTGTGCAGCCCAGGCATTATGCCAGCCCCCNACACTGTTGTGGGTATGGGTAGCACCGTAATACAAAAACAGGGGTTTACCAGTGCGNGGAAGCTGGCCTTCAAGTTCCTTTTTNAGTGCGGGCGGAAAAATCAGGAGATCGGCACTAATGAGGATTGTTTCAGAACTTCCATTATCGATAAGGATGAATCGGGTATAAAGCGAATCGTGTACACTTTCAAATTTTGGCCTGGCGTTATAACCAGCCATGGGCATTGAGTAAGCGGGTGTCATGTTGACTTTTCCCCAGGCAACCGAAAGGGTTTGCGATGGGTAAACTGCTGGTCTGATGGTATCCAGCTGTGCCATCATGCGCTTGTAAAACCCCTGTTTTTTNAATGGCGTGCGGTCAATCCGGCCAATGGTACTGTTAAAAATAGCTACTACAATAACAACAAACACACTTAGCCTGATTAACCACGTGCGCAGGCCTGTGTTCATTATTTTTCAATAATAGTAAATTCTGTTCTGCGGTTAAGCTGGCGGTTAGCCCGGGTCTTATTATCGGCAATTGGCTTATCCGGTCCGTATCCAACCACCGTAATTCTGCCTTCTTCTATACCTGCATTTACAAGATGTTTCTTTACCGCCTGTGCACGCCTTTGGCTTAGGCCAACATTGTAGGCATGTGAACCGATATTATCGGTATGGCCACTGATTTCCACTTTAATGGAGGCTGAGGTTTTCATGATTTGTTCGAGGTATAAAATATCTTCAAACGATTTGGGTACATCGCTGTCGTGGCCGAAATAAACATTTAACGTGCGTCTGTAGTTAACCGCAATCTTATCCAGGTAAATGGTATCAGTTAAAGCAGTACTCATACCGGGCCCAAATAAGTACGTTGACGAGTAGGGTATATGTTCTGTACTGGACACCAGCAGCTTGTACCGTTCAACTCCTGTGGTTTTATTCTTTACGTTGGTAAAATAGGTTCCGGGTTTGGTGGCTGCCAGATTCAACTCAGTTCCGACCGAAGTTAATTTTACCTGAACATTCGAGAGNGGTTGTTTCGTATCTCCCTGGGCCACATATACCGTTAAATCCACACTGGCAGGGGCAACGGTTTTNTCAGAAGTCTCCGGGTTGGTTTCTGTTTTGGTTTCAGTAACCGGGCGGTTGCCAAACAATGGCATCTGATCTTCCAGCGCTAACACGGCATCGGCAAAATCGGGTTGAGTATAAGCCGGTTCTTTCCAATTACGAATGTCAATTTTGTAAATGTCTTGTTCACCAATACCTTCAGGTCGCACAGAAGAGATATAGGCAAAATCTTCATCGCGGGTTAGCACAATGTAGATATCATTCTCAACTGAGTTAATAGGGTAGCCCATATTAATTGGTTTTTCCCATTGGTCTTTNTCAGGATTAAATACACTTCGGTAAATATCCATGTCGCCCATGCCTGCATGGCCATTGGAACTAAAGTATAAATGTTTACCGCTGGAGGAAATATAAACCCCATCTTCATCCATTTCGGTATTGATGTTTCTTCCCAGATTGCGCGGGGTGCCCCAACGGCCTTTCGCATCTTTTGTACTTACGTAGATATCCGTTCCGCCATATCCGCCCGAGCGGTTACTTGTGAAAAAGAGATTCTTGCCATCTGCGGTAATCGTGGCTGAGTTTTCAATATATTCTGTATTGATTTCCAGAATTTCTTTTGGATCGGTCCAGGTGCCGTTGGGCTGAAGGTAAGAAATGAGGATATCGCCACCATTACTATCGTGATAAAGTAACATTTCCTTCCCATCGGGCGAAAGGTTAATGCTGGCGTTGTGGTAGCTGTTGTTAAGTGGCCCGGAAAGGTTGCGGGCCGGAATCCACTCGCCATCTACTTTNTTNGTATAGAATATTTCTTCATAATATTCATTGTCTTGTGCCAGGCGATTGTTCATGTTTTCCTCTGGCCTGCGGGTAGTAAACACCATAAATGTTTCGTCTGCATTGATGGTGGGGGCATAGTCGGGCCATTCGGAATTGATATTGGTGCCGAGGTGTGTAATGCTAACGTCAACCGGTTGTGCTACCATGATTTTAGCATTATGACATTCAAATATTTTTCGATTGACTTCATTAATCTTTTTNGCCTTATCGTAGTTGAGCGAGCGTGCGAGAAGTCTGCTATAGCGATCGTACAACATAATAGCACTATCAAACTTTTCAGAATAGTGATAGGCCTGGCCCAGGTAATAGAGAATGTCTTCGTCAATTTTTGGGTCAAGCTGATAGGCGTTTTTGAAATACTGCAGAGAAAGTTCTTTACGCACAGTAAGCATGATAGACCGGCCCGTCATAAACTGTGCTTTGGCGCTTTTTGGATTGGCCTTCACAGCCAGCATAAACAACTCAGTTGCTACTTTGCGGTGTTCATAATCGAATATTTCCATACCCTGTGCATAGTATTGTTCGGACAGGGCAACTGAATCTTGCTGACTAAAAAGCGGGGAGCCAACGATTGACAAAACAGCAATTGCAAGCAGGCGTTTGAAAACGATAGCCATAGATATAATGGTTCAGGTTGGGTGTTAAATCGGCCCTAAAGGTATTGATTTTTGGCTTTTGTACGTGCAAGCCTTTGAGAAGGCGGGCTGATTTTTCAGGCGCTATGGCGGTAATGTTCGGCTTCCCAGTTGGTCATTTTCTTTATCAGCGCTTCTTCCTGCACAGATAGTTTGGAATCAGTATATTCTTCCGGAACTGTATAGTGGAATTGCAACCGGTATTTAAAGATCAACTTGCTTCCCAATTCATTCTTGAAATCGCGCAAGGGGAGGGTATTATCAATCCAATACAATAATAAGTCGTGCTCCGAATCGACTGAACCAGGTAAGTAAAACCTGCTGGTGCGGGTTAGTTTATCCATCACCGCTTCTTTAAAACCGNNCCGTCCGCTGATATATAATGTTGTCCATGCCATATACTTTCTTCCTGCTAACATGCTTTAAAAAATATCCTAACATTTAATTAAGGATAATCAGAACTTTCATTCGCTACCGGAGAAGTTTAAAAATTAAATTCAGAGAGGTAGTTTTTTCAATGTTCAGGATTCGCTTAAAGAACGGGAACCATTTGCAAATGGTTGCAACTGTTTTGGCATTTGTTTGTTCCTACCAATGCTTTGAAAGAGAGAGAAAGTGAGAGCCTGACGATAACCCCAAATCAGTACAATTTTTCCCAATTCGGGATCAGAAAACGCGTAAAACCTTAAAATTTGATCAAAAAAAGTGCTTTTGCTGGTGGCATGATTCTGCTAGGAGGGTTTAGCATGAAAAAGAAACTGGTAATTGGCGTGTTGGAAAATGACTCTACTAACCGCTTTGTTTACAATCGCATGGTTAAGTTTCATCCTGGTGAAATGGATGCATACATCTTTGAAAGTTGTGCAGAGGGAACTGAAAAAGTTCAGGAAATTAACCCGGACATCCTGTTTGTTGATTTGTATTTGCAAGGCGACCACCTGGGAGGTATTGAGTGGTTTAAAAATATAAAACTGACTTTGCCCCATACCAGGTTTGTTGCTATGACAACATTTATTCAGAAGGATGACCGGGAGGCTGCACTTAGAGCGGGCTTCGATACGTGTGTGGAGAAACCCCTACTTCTTCACGACATAGAGTTGCTGCAGAAACAGGTGTCTGAGAATTAATCCTTATTTCGGAAAAGATTTTATTACTTTATGAGTTGGGCAAATCCGCCCAACTCATTCCCAGTTCCTGGTGACATCAAATTTATCGGTGCAGTTCTAAACTATTTTTGCATCTTCCAACCAAACAATAGACCATGGTTGTTACGCTTGATAAACTTCTGGGTATTCAACATCCCATTCTGGTTGCACCGATGTTTTTGATTTCCAATACCAAAATGGTGAAAGCCGCCTTGGACAATGGAATTACGGCCGCTTTTCCGGCACTTAATTATCGTACCGATGCAGAACTTCGGGCTGCTATTCTGGAGATAAAAGCGCACACACAAAAACCATTTGGCGTTAACCTGATTGTAAACAAATCCAACTTTAAGTATAAAGATCAACTAAAAACACTCATCGAGCTAAAAGTGGATTTCGTCATCACCTCGTTAGGCAGCCCGCAGGAAGTAATTGAACAATGTAAACCGGCAGGCATAAAAGTTNTTTGCGATGTGATTGATCTGGATTATGCANAAAAAGTGGAAGCGCTTGGCGCGGATGCGTTAATTGCTGTAAACAATCGGGCTGGCGGTCACGCAGGAAAAATTTCGCCCAAAGAGTTGATAACGTTGCTTACCAGTCATTGTAACATTCCGGTTATTTCAGCAGGGNGTATTGCCTTTGCAAAAGATGTAGAGGAAGTAATGGGTTGGGGCGCAGCCGGAGTATCGGTAGGTACTATCTTTATGGCAAGTGAAGAAGCACCTATTTCAGCCGAGTATAAACAAGCGTTGATTGATTATGGTGCGAACGATATTGTAATGACTTCCAAACTATCGGGTTCGCCTTTAACGGTAATTAATACACCTTATGTGCAACAGTTGGGTACCGAAGCCAACTGGTTAGAGCGCCTGCTGCAGAAGAACAAACGATTANAAAAATATGTGAAGCTGTTGATAGCCTGGAAGGGGATGAAACAAATTGAAAAAGCTGCCTTTGGCGCTACCTACCAAACCGTATGGTGTGCCGGCCCAGCTATCGAGCATGTGCATAATGTGCGCACTATGAAAGAAATAATAAAGCAGCTAACCATACACCATTGACGAATCAAGCATGGATTGTTAACTGCGAACATTTTAGCTTATGAACGAAAAGAAACATTGGGAAAAAATAGCTCCGGAATACAATGCCGAAATATTTGATGTTTATGCCAGTGACAAATTCAAAAGGCTCTCCCGCTATATCAGAAAACACGCATCGTTAACAAAAACAGCTATTGATTTTGGATGTGGTAATGGCAAATCTTTTCCTTATCTCTCACCAGCATTTAAGACGGTATTAGGATTAGATATTTCCAAAGGTTTGTTAAAGCAAGCTGGTGCCCGAAATTTTAAAAATGTTACGCTCAAGACCCATGATGTAACCCGTAAGTTACGAGCACCCAAGGCCGACTTTGCTTTTTGTTGCAACGTAGTGATGTTTCCCGATCTGCATAAAAACTACCTGGCCTTTAAAAATATTTCCGCTGCGCTTAAACCGNGGNGCACTGCGCTATTGGTGTTGCCCGCATTAGAATCAGCGTTGTTCTCTTCGTGGCGATTGATCCAATTGTATGGCAGGGAAGGCGTGAAACCACGTAATATTCCTGCGCATGAGTTTCATTACTTTAAAGGTCCGATGTACGACATTTTGCAAGGCATTGTTCATATCGACAAGGTGCCTACCAAACATTACACGGCTGCCGAATTGGACGTGATCATGCCCCAAGCAGGCTTTACCATTACCAAACTCGAAAAACTGGAGTACGATTGGAATACTGAATTCGCTAACCCACCCAAANATTTAAAAGCACCATACCCGTGGGATTGGTTAGTGGAAGTGAGGGTGTAGTTTGAGAATGGTTGCTTGCTGCTGGTTTCTGGTTGCAGGAGTAAGTTATCAATTTCTCGTTCATTGAATATTACGTATTTTAAGAATGTACATTAAGAATGATTGATAAAAAGATCACCATACTTATAGGGCAGGCAATACGCGAGGGAAAATACCTAAGTATTACCTATAAGAACAAAACCGGTGAGATTACACCTTTCTGGATCAGCATCCTCGATATTAATGCGCAGGATCAGTTGCGGGTAAACATGTTCAATGTTACCAAAGATAGCCCTATTCTTAATGGCAAGATATCTATAACAGGCATTCAGTCTGCTGAGATTCTGAAGTTTTCACAGTATGAAGTGCCTGAAGAATTAATCACCAAACTGGAACACGATGAGAGTTTACGGGTTTATGCATTTAATCGGTATGATAATAATATTCTGAACTATTACTTAGAGTGTTACAAGGCCAACCGCGATCCCTTTCTGCACAAAGCACATTTAATTGAAGGTCTTGATTTAACAGAACTGCTAAAACAAACGCCCTTTGCATTAACCGATGCACAGCAAAAGCAGATCGTTGCAGAAATTTACAACCATGATTATAATCGCTTTCACGAGTACGAATTGGCATTGTGTGAGTTTTCAATAGACTTACCTAAAGGAAAATTTGTGATTGCCTTTAGGAAATTAACGTTTGATCCGGTTCGGAAAACATTGCATATAGGGAGTAAGACACAGTTCAATCCGAATTTCTACATAAAAGGGATCAGGCATTCGTTGTCGTATTACACAGATATAAGCTCCGCTGATTTTGAGGCTATGTACCTTCGAAACAAAGCAGAGACAATTGAAATGTTGCACGGTAACTTCAAAGTGNGGGAGTTGCCCAATACACGCCCGGAAGTAGTTGTGTTGGGGTATGATCAGATTGATATTGCCGGTGTTTATGACAACATTAATGAAGATTGCCGGAGTGATNTCGAAAAACCCGTAAAGGCTTTTTTTCAAAACTTGTCCCTGTTAGACAGANAAAATAGAAAGGAACCATACATTGTATTATATGATAATCATGTAAACATTGATNCACTCCGCACGGTGTATAATGCTCTTAAATACCCGATTACGTATGTGCAGGGGCCACCCGGAACTGGTAAAACCCAAACGCTGTTGAATATCATTGTGAATTGCATAGCTAATGGCAAAACACTTTTGATAACATCTAACAATAATGTGCCTATCGATGGTATTAAAGACAAGTTGAGCTTAGGAAAGTATAGAGATAAGAATATTCTGCTTCCGGTAATCAGGCTGGGCAACAAGGCATGCGTTGCTAAGGCATTAAAGAAGATAAAAGCTCTATATGCTATTGAGACGAAGGATGTACCAAGAGAAGAACTCCTGTTTAATCTTAAAGAAAAGTCCAAAGAAAAGAATAAGTTATTACTAGAAAAACTGAAGCAATATGAGGATCGGGTAGATCTAACACAAAATTTGGAGTTTGTAACCGGCCTCTTAGCTAAGGCTCCAAATCACCTACTGGAAAAGGAAAAGCAGGCCCTGGAAGCAAGGATGAGTGCAATACCGGAAATTAATAACGATGATGTGAAGAATATCTACGAAGTTATCAAAGGTAACCACCAGTTGCTTCAGTTCTTTTATTTCGAGTCATTGCGATACATCAAACGGTTAAGAACCAAAGACTATAGTGAACTTGTTGACATCCTGCAATTAGAAGAGGAGGAAACACAAATCAAAGAATTTAACAAGTGGCTTGCAGACGATAAGAACCTGCTAAAATTTACGCGTGTATTTCCTGTTGTTCTAACAACCAATCTTTCCAGTCGAAAGCTGNGGAAAAGGCACAAATTCGATCTGCTGGCTATTGATGAAGCTGGCCAATGTGATATTGCCACCAGCCTGATTCCCATTTCAAAATGTGAAAATATGGTGTTAATAGGTGATACGAACCAGCTAAAACCAATTGTTCTTTTTGAGCCCTCGAGAAATGAGGAATTGATGAAACAGTTTTCAGTTGGCGAGCCATATGACTATTATGAGAATTCAATTCTTTCTACCTATAAACGAATCGACAACATATCTCGTGATATTTTGCTAAGTTATCATTATCGCTGTGGTAGGAAAATCATCAACTACTCTAACATGCGGTTTTATGAGAACAAGTTAAATCTTTCCATGCTAAGTAATATAGGAGAGGTGTTGCTGATTGATGTAAATAATGTAAACCATAAACTAAAGAACTCTAACTTAGAAGAGGCTCAGGAAGTAATCAACTACATAAAAGCCAACAAGCTAACAGATGTATTCATTATCACTCCCTTTCGAAACCAGGAAGATGTTTTAAATCATTATCTGCAGAAGGCGAAAGATGCAGGAGAGGTTCACCCGTCCATAAATTGTGGCACGATTCATAAAGTGCAGGGACAGGAAAACAAGACTATCATTATATCAACATCCATCTCAGGGATCACAACACCACGAACATATGATTGGGTAAAGAACAACAGTCAACTAATTAATGTCGGTGTTACCCGGGCGCAGGAAAGGCTGGTAGTAATAACCGACAAANAAGCGATTGACACTTTTTCGCGAAAAGATGATGACCTCTATGCACTTATTGACTATGTGCAGAAAAACGGGACGGTTCAGGTTGCGCAAAGTGTGGTTAACAAATTCACCATTGGCTTTTCGCATAATTCAATTTTTGAAGACGAGTTTTATAAAACGATGGGGCATTATTGCAGCATACAGGGTACCCGATTTGAACGGAATGTAAGGCTGATTGATCTGTTTCCAGAGGAGATCAATAATCCTGCCTTAAATAAGCGGGAGTTTGATGGTGTTATCTATGTGGGTAAGGTTCCACAAATTATTTTTGAGGTAAATGGCACAGAACATTATGTAAACAAAGAACGTATAGTTGCAGACAAAATTAAAGAGCAACTGGTCACTCGAAAGGGGCTCAAATTGATCTCCATTCCAAATCAATATGTTAAGCACTACGAGTACATACGAGAATTGATTAATAAAATTAAGGGTGCGCCCTATCAAAAGTCACTTTTTGATTTCAATTAAAGAAGCAAATGATGTTTTTACTGTGAGGTAAAGTGTGTGGAGTATTAATCACTTAAACCAGAAGCCATAAAAAACAACCCGCCAACCTCACTTCACATACTCAATCTTCATAATGCGCCATACAAATTGGTGTGTAGGAGTCTTTACCACCACTTCATCGCCCACTTCTTTNTTGAGCAACGCCTGCGCCATAGGCGAATCCATCGAGATGTAATCTTTGGCCCCGATCAGTTCTTCGCCTCCTACAATACGGAAACGATTCTTCATGCCTTTATCATTGGCTATTTCTACCCAGGCTCCAAACATGACTTTGCCTTCCTGAAAAGGGGAGTAATGCACTACTTTCAGTTCGTCAATACATTTGCGTAAATACAAAATCCGTTTATCGATTTCGCGCAAGCGTTTCTTGTTATAATGATAGTCCGCGTTTTCAGAACGATCGCCCAGACTTGCCGCCCACGAAACCTTGGCTGTAGTGTCAGGTCGTTCAACACGCCATAAATGATCCAACTCGGCTTTTAGTTTTTCTAAACCTTCCGGAGTGATTAACATCGTTTTCATCAGCCAATCAAAAGTTGCTCTTCTAACCCGGATCAGTTGCTTTTTCTCACAAACTGTGATTTCAATCCCATCGCACCAAATCCTTCCACCTTGCAATCGATATTGTGATCACCATGGGTGAGTTTGATATTCTTTACTTTGGTTCCGGACTTAATTGGTTTACTGGCTCCTTTTACTGGAAGATCCTTGATGATAATAACCGTATCGCCATCCTGAAGGACGGTGCCGTTAGCATCTCTCACAACATCATCTGCCAGGGTTTCTGTTTCAGTAGCAGGAGTGTTTTCATTGGGATTCCATTCATGGCCGCACTCAGGACACATCAGGGATGAACCGGTGGGATAGCCGTATGGCGATTGGCATTTAGGGCAAATACTTGATTCTGACATATCCATGTTTTTTACAAATTGAATAACTTTGGTTTACGATTTCCGCTCAATCTCTTTCAGATTTTCCAGTTTCTTATTTCGCAAGAAACCGTTTATATCTTCAAAGTGCTCGCGCACGCGCTTGTTTCCAAACTCAAAAACTTTTTGGCGAGGCCATCAAGAAAGTCGCGATCGTGCGATACCAGAATCAACGTACCATCAAAAGCAAGCAGGGCATCCTTTAAAATATCTTTGGTTTTTATATCGAGGTGATTGGTAGGTTCATCTAAGATGAGTAGGTTAACCGGCTGCAATAATAATTTCAACATTGCCAGGCGGGTCTTTTCACCACCCGAAAGCACTTTCACTTTCTTGTCGATGTTATCGCCACTAAACATAAACGCACCCAGCATATCTTTAATTTTAGTGCGAATGTCGCCCTGTGCCACCTGGTCGATGGTTTCGAATACGGATAACTCACCATCCAGCAACGAGGCCTGGTTCTGCGCAAAGTATCCAATCATGCTGTTATGTCCAATCTGCAAGCGACCTTCGTACTCAATCTCGCCCATAATGGCTTTGATCATCGTTGATTTACCTTCACCATTCTTACCCACGAAAGCAACTTTCTCACCGCGGGCAATAGTAAGCGATGCATCCTTAAACACGAGGTGATCGCCATAAGCTTTCGTAAGACCATCTACAATTACCGGGTAATTGCCGGAGCGTGGGGCTGGGGGAAACTTCAGATTAAGAGCCGATGTATCCATTTCATCTACCTGCACAATTTCAATCTTCTCCAACATTTTTACGCGCGATTGCACCTGCAGGGTTTTAGAATAAGTGCCTTTAAATCGTTCGATAAAAGCAGTGATGTCGGCTATTTCTTTTGCTGANTCATCATATTGTTTTTGTTGTTGTTCGCGTCTTTCTTTACGCAACTGCAAATAGTGCGAGTAGTTGGTTTTATAATCGTAGATGCGGCCCATGGTTACTTCAATCGTGCGATTGGTGAGGTTATCTACAAATGTCTTATCGTGACTGATTACAATAACAGCTTTTGCACCGGTTTTTAANAATTCTTCCAGCCATTGTACCGATTCAATGTCTAAGTGATTGGTGGGCTCATCTAACAATATCAAATCGGGCTTCTGTAACAGGATTTTGGCCAATTCAATCCGCATGCGCCAGCCACCGCTGTACTCTTTGGTGGGACGGGTAAAATCGCTGCGCTCAAAGCCCAGGCCCATCAGAGTTTTTTCAATCTCTGCATCGTAATTGATCTCTTCTATCGAGTAGAATTTTTCACTGAGNTCCGACACTTCTTCGATGATTTTCGCATACTCATCCGATTCGTAATCCGTGCGGGTTTCCAGTTGATGATTCAATTCATCAATCCGGCTTTTCATTCCATGAATTTTTGAAAACGCCTTACTCGCTTCTTCAAAAACCGTACAATCATCTTCCGTTAACAGGTGCTGCGGCAGGTAGGCAATGATGGCATCTTTCGGTGCTGAAATCTTGCCNCGGGTAGGCTTATTCTTTCCGGCAATGATCTTGAGCAAGGTAGATTTGCCCGCCCCGTTTTTACCCATCAGGGCTATGCGATCGTTTTCGTTGATATTAAAGGTGATGTCACTAAAAAGAGCCGAACCGTTAAATTCTACTGTTACTGCGTCAACCGAAATCATAAAGAGATAAAAATAGCGCGCAAAGATATTAGATTCTGTGGTGTGCCCAATAGTTTGACGAATTAAGATTCTCTCCCTATTTCTCCATTAGGTTTTAAAGTGGCAGGCTACGTATGAAATCAATATCAAATTATTTGATTGGTTAGCTTACTTTTAGGTTTGAGAAGTGATTTTGACTAGTCCAAAAATAAACGTATGCAACCTATTATTGATTTTCTGAAGCTAAGTATTGAAGACCAGTTCTTTTCTAAGTCGGAGCGTAAGTCGCTGCGCGAGATCGTTGAAGAAGTAAGACCCAATGAGAACCAGCTTGCTNTTTTGCGTAGCCAGATTTTTGAATTAGCCAACCAGAAGGCAACACCCGAAAACTACCGCTTTATAGTGGAGTGGATTCGTGATGCCACCAGCGCCTTGATGAATACCACCCCCAATACAGTTGGTTCGGATGCGTACTTTAGCCCGGGCGATACCTGCCGGAACATTATCATGCAGCAAATCAGGCAAGCCACCCAACACATTCAGATTTGTGTGTTTACTATTAGCGATGACACGATTACCAATGCCATCATTGAGTCGCATAAGCGCAAGATTCCGGTAAAGATTATTACCGATAACGACAAGATGCTGGATGAGGGTTCGGATATTGATCAATTAGCCAATACGGGTATTCCCATTCGTATTGACCGCACCGCAAACCACATGCATCATAAATTTATGATTACAGATAATAAAGCATTGATAACGGGTAGCTACAACTGGACCCGCAGTGCCGCAAAATTCAATCATGAAAATATTTTACTTACACGGGACGCGGGAGCCGTCAAATCTTTTGCAAAGGAGTTTGACCAGTTATGGAGCACCTTGGCGGAGTATTAAAATTCCAAAGGTTAGAAGTCCAGTCAGTATTTGTATGGAGTTTGTTGTTAAAAAATATGCATGTCAAATATACGTTTACTTGAAGTTAGCCAGATAACTAAAGCAACGGAGTTCGGTAAAGTACTCAGTAAGGTGAGCTTTGATCTAAAGCTTCATGAAAACCTGGTGATAGCCGGTGCAACCGGTTCTGGAAAAAGTACTTTGTTGAAAATAATTGCCGGCCTCGAACAACCGGATTATGGTACGGTTACGCTGGAGGGTAAACCGGTTACCGGACCTGCTGATAATTTAGTGCCCGGGCATTCCAAGATTGCTTACTTATCGCAACACTTTGAGTTACCTAAATTTCTAAGGGTAGAGCAGGTGCTTAGGTATGCCAGTAATGTGACCGATGCGTATCACCGTCAAATACTTTCCATTTGTAAGATCAAGCACCTGGCTGCGCGAAAAACAGATCAACTTTCGNGGGGAGAAAAACAACGGATAGCCATTGCCCGGTTGTTAGTAACCCATCCGCAAGTGCTGTTGCTGGATGAACCCTATTCGCACCTGGATACCGGCTTAAAGGCTACCTTAAAAGAAGTGGTGTCTAAAATCAGTTCTAAACTGGGTGTTACCTGCGTGTTGGTTTCGCATCACCCGGAAGATACTTTGCCGTGGGCCCATCGGGTAATAGTAATAAAGAACGGAGTGATTGTGCAGCAGGGGTTGCCACAGCAAGTTTACCAACAACCGAAGAATGAATATGTAGCACGTTTGTTTGGTGCATACAACCTGGTTGACAAACCGCTTGCCAGGTTGTTGGGCAAATCCATTGTAAGTACCAGGATTTTAAGACCAGAGCATATTGAACTCATCAAAAGAAAATCTGGCCGGTGGGTAGTTTTCGAAATTGAATATTTTGGAAGTTATTACCTGGTTACGGTTGAATATCAGGAAAGACAGATAAAGGTGTTTACGTTGCGCGAATGGGCAGTGGGAGAGTTTGCCGAAGTGAGATTGAGCAAGTCGATATAAAACTGCTCTTTGCAAGGTTAAAAGCCGAGGCTGTCTCAAATTCGGAATATGGGAGTCCAGCCTTTTGCCGAAATCCTTTACGCACCACAGAATCGAGATCGCGGAATAAATTCGCGATGACAGATAAACTCTTGAGACAGCCTCGACAAATCAGTCCTTCTTCAACACCAAATGCTGGATAAANAACTCCATCATGCGGTCGCGGTTCATGGCTACGTGGCCACCATCCGGAGCAATTTGTACTTCAAAACTTTTACCTTTTTGTAAGGCATCGATAAGTTGTAATGAGTTTGAGGGATGTACATTATTATCGGCCGTGCCATAAAAGATCATCAATTCGCCCTTCAGATTCTTAGCCATCGGCATCAGGCTGGATGCATCGTAACCCTTTTTGTTATTTTGTAATGTATTCATATACCGTTCGGTGTAGATGTTATCGTAGTTACGCCAATCCGTTACGGCCGAGTTGGCAACCGCGGCATGAAATACATCCGGATACCGCAGCAACAACGTAGCGGCTGTGGTACCNCCATACGAAGTGCCGTAAACACCTACGCGGTTCTTGTCAAAGTACGGACGGTTATAAAGTGCCTTTACACCGGCAGCAAAATCATCCATCTCTACAAACCCCAGGTTGCCATAAAGTTGATCGAGTAATTTNTTGCCTTTACCGGCCGCATTGTGTCCGTCAATGTTCAGCACCAGGAAACCATATTCCGTTAAGGCATCGGGGTAGGTAAAGTTTTCGCGGAAAGCGTTGGTGGCCGCCACCATAATTACTAAGAATAACCGGGTACTTNNCTTGTTGGGGTCAAAATTGGATGGAAAGTGAATGACACCATGCAAGGGAGTAACCCCATCGGCAGAAGTGAAGGTGTACACTTCCACTTTCTTTAAGCCGAGTTCTTCAAACTTGCTCATATCACTTTTGGCAAGTTCGGCCACTGTTTTGCCTTTGGCATCTACCAGGGAGGTGAACGGAGCCTGGTTATAGGTTTCGGCTACATCCACAAAGTATTTATTATCGGGCGAAAGTGTAACGGTGTGGTGATAGGCTGGGTTTGTTAACCGCACATCCTTGGTTCCATCCAAACGTACCCGATGCAATTGCATCTTCATGTGGTTATCCCCGCTGCGTGCCAGGTAGTACATTGTTCCTTCTTTCTCATCAACTTTTACAATGCGCGAAACTTCAAATGGATGTTTGGTTAGCGTGCTGATCAGCTTGCCACTAAAGTCGTACAAATAGTAATTATTAAACCCACTGCGCTCCGAAGCCCAGATAAAACGTTTGCCATCTTTCAATACATAAATCTCGGGTGTGTTTTTGGTAAAACTGGCTAACCATTCTTCGTGTACCACCGTGCGGCTTTTACCCGTTGCCGGATCGGCAGCCCGGTATTCCATAATATCCTGCTTGCGGTTGGTGCTGTGGTACAACAACTCTTTTCCATCGGGGGTCCAGTCTATACCATAGATGTACGTGCCCAGGTCACCATCGTGGTAAGGCTTGCCATTGCGCAAGTCTAATAGTGTTGTTTTTTTNGTTTCGAGGTCGTACACCATTAAGTCAACAGGCAAATTAAGGGCGCCAACTTTTGGATACGCTTCAATCTCCAATGAGTCTTGCAGTTTTAGCTGATCAAGCAATACATAAAATTTNTTGGCGTTTTTCTCATCAAACTTATAGAAGGCAATTTTTTTGCTATCGGGCGACCACCACATGGCTGTATTTTGTCCCAACTCTTCACCATACACCCACGTAGCAATTCCATACTTAATTTGATTTTGATCGTTACCATCGGTGGTAATGGCTACCTGGTTTGCCCCGGTAGTTTCGCTTATGTACATGTTGCGGTCCTTGGTATATGCTTTCCATTTACCATCAGGCGAATTGGCAAAATCATATTGGCGGCCGCGTGCAGGGCGGGGTGGGAAACGCCTTTCAGAAACCGGGGCATCACCAACCTCCACCGTCTTTTTNGTTTTAACCGAATAACGATACAGTTTTTTATCCTGTACATACTCGAATGAACTACCATCTTCACTCCACGTAACAGAAAGATTTCCAGGCTTAACAGAATTTCGGATTTGTGGAGCTATTTTACTGTACTGATCATAACCCGGCATGCGTTTAAGTTTATCCTGGGTAAATGAGGCAAGCGGTAAGAGTAGCAATAAGACGAGTTTTGTAACCTTGTTCATAATGTATGGTTTGAAAATAATGCTCCAAATTAAACTATTTATTCTTTCCGTAAGGAAGGATATCCATGAATGGTTGGTACGTTTTTACATACAGGCTCACACCGTAAAATACCAACTGAGTTCCTATATTTAAAACAAATTTTCTCCCTATGTCCTGCTCAAAGCTTTTCCAATCATTTACCGTATTTCTTTTAATCCTTGCCGGTTGCGAAACCCCACCAGAAGATACACGCATTAAGCAACTTGACCTGGCTCAAGCCGCAGCGCTTTCACAAAGCATTCAGAAAACAGTCGTTCCTCAAATTGATTCCGGGCTGGTACTTACGCTTTGGGGCAACGATTCGCTTGTGGCCGATCCGGTGTCTATCGATATAGACGATTTAGGAAGAATCTATTACACACGTACCAACCGTCAGAAAAATTCTGAGTTTGATATTCGCGGGCACCAGGAGTGGGAAATTGGTTCTATTGCATTACAAACAATTGAAGACAAGCGGGCCTTTTTAAGAAAAGTATTAGCCCCGGAGCTCAGTTCANAAAACGAATGGTTAGCCGATTTGAATAACGATGGGTCGCACGATTGGCGCGACATGACAATACAAAAAGAACACATCTACCGTGTAGAAGATACGGATGGCGATGGCTTTGCGGATAAATCGCAATTGGTGATTGAAGATTTTCATGATGAAACAACCGATGCTGCCGGTGGTATTCTAAAACATGGCGATGATTTGTTTATTGCCATTGGTCCCGATTTGTGGCGCGTGAAGGAAAACAAATGGGGGCTTGCTGAAAATAAAACGTCACTCTCGCATGGCTATGGAGTTCATATTGGCTTTGGTGGGCATGGTATGTCGGGAGTAGAAGTAGGCCCCGATGGCCGCATCTATTGGCAGATTGGCGACATTGGTTTTAATGGTGGCGAAAAGCATAATCATTCCAACAGCGGGGTAATTGTACGGTCAGAACCGGATGGCAGCAACTTTGAAGTGTTTGCGTACGGTAACCGAAACACACACGAGTTTGTGTTTGATGAATATGGCAACATGATAAGTGAAGACAACGATGGCGATCATGCAGGTGAAAGTGAGCGGCTGGTTTATGTGGTAGATGGTGCAGATATAGGCTGGCGAACCAACTGGCAGTTTGGAAAATACCGCGACCCGGACAACAACACCTACAATGTGTGGATGGATGAGAAAATGTACATCCCACGCCACGAAGGGCAGGCGGCTTACATCTTGCCAACCATAAAAAACTTTGTCGATGGCCCAACCGGTATGTTGTATAACCCAGGAACCGCTCTTGGTGATAAGTTTAAGAATACATTTTTTATTGTTGAGTTTGTAGGCACCCCAACTCAATCCGGTATTCATACTTTTAAGTTGAAGCCCNGGGGCGCTACGTTTGAGTTTGCCGAATCGAAAAGGATTTTAAGTGGGATACTGGCAACCGGCATTGACTTCGGACCTGATGGGGCTTTGTATATGGGCGATTGGATTGAAGGCTGGAACGCGAAAGACTATGGTCGTATCTGGAAATTGGATGTGAACAACCCCGATAAAGCTGTTCGGGCCGAAACCGAAAAGTTGATTAAATCAGACATTACCCGCTACAACTCTGATGAACTGGGAAAACTTTTAACGCATGCCGATATGCGGGTGCGCCAAAAGGCACAATTTGAATTGGCTTCGCGCAAGCAGGTAGAAATTTTTAAAAATTACCTGAGCCAGAAAGAGAATCAACTGGCGCGTGTTCATGCCGTGTGGGGTTTAAGCCAGATTGCCAGAAAAGATATATCTGTTGCCGATAATCTGATTCCATACCTCAGCGATGAAGATGCCGAAATTCGCGCGCAGGCTGCACGCTGGCTGGGTGATGTAAAGTATGCAAAGGCTGCGTCCGGGTTAATACCCCTATTGAAAGATGAAGCTCCCCGTGTTAAGTTTTTTGCTGCAGAGGCGTTGGGGCGCATCGCACACACGCCTGCATTTGATGGACTGGTGGAGTTGTTACAAACCAACAATGATACAGACGAATACATCCGGCACGCAGCAGCACTGGCGCTGGCACGGATTGGGCAGGCTGATAAGCTGATGAACCTCAACAGCCATCCTTCCAAAGCCGTTCGTCTCGGTGCGGTACTTGCATTAAGGCGGATGCAACACCCGGGCATTGCCATTTACCTTAATGATGTGGATGAGTTTATTGTAACAGAAACAGCGCGGGCCATTAACGATGATCTTTCTATTACAGAAGCTTTACCCGCATTGGCCAATTTACTCACGGCAACGTCATTCAGCAACGAGCCATTGATTCGCAGAAGTATTAATGCCAACCTGGAAGTTGGTACTGAGGTAACTTTGCAAAACCTGCTTGCTTATGCCCAGCGTGAGCAGGCCNCGGCAGCCCTTCGTGCAGAAGCCATTGCTGCACTAAGTACATGGGCTAAGCCTTCGGTGTTGGATAGGGTAGATGGACGCTACCGGGGTGAAGTTACCNGGGCATTGGAACCCGTTCAAACGGTAGCCGCTCCGGTTCTTACCAAACTCTTAACCAATCAGCATGTTGAAATCAAAAAGCAAGTAGTAAAAGCAGCAGGCAAACTGAAATTGGATGGCCTGGCTTCCAACCTGCTCACCGTGCTAAAGCGCGATGCGGATGCCAAGGTGCGTACAGAAGCTTTGCGCGCATTGGCCAACCTAAACCACGGTTTTATGAAAGATGCCATTACCACCGCGCTGGCTGATAAAGAAAAGAATGTGCGTGTAGCTGGTCTTGACCTGGTTGGTAAACTGGATATCGATCAGCCGACAAAAGTAAAATTACTTCGCGAGGTGATTAATACCCGCACATTGGAAGAACGCCAGGCGGCTATTGCTACACTAGGCAATTTACCGCTTGCGGTTACCGAACCTGTGTTTACCAATCTTGTGCAACAACTGGAAAACAACAAACTGCAACCGGAGTTGCAACTGGAATTATCGGAAGCGATTGACAGCAGTAAATCGGAGGTGCTGAAGAAAAGATTTTACGCTGCCGTTAAATCGCAGTCGGCTGATTCGTTGGATGCATTGTATGCCGGAGCGTTATCGGGCGGTGATCTTGGTCGCGGTGCTCAGTTGTTCTGGAGTCATCCAAATGCACAATGTATTCGTTGTCATTCAATCGATGATTATGGAGGTAGTGCCGGGCCTCGTATCAACGGTGTTGCCTCCCGGTTAACACGGAAACAACTTTTAGAAGCGTTGATAAAACCCAGCGCGCGTATAGCGCCCGGTTATGGGGTGGTAACGCTCGAGTTGAACTCAGGTAAANAAGTGATTGGAATTTTGCAGCAAGAAAGTGAAACAGATTTTGTAATAAAGCCTGGCAACAAAGCCGATACATCAATTGCCAAAACCGATGTTGCCAAACGCATTGACTCGCCCAGCAGCATGCCACCCATGCAGTATCTGCTTACCAAAAGAGAAATGCGCGATGTGATAAGTTTTCTTGCCACGTTAAAGGAAGACTAAATGACCTCGTATGATGTAATCGTGGCAGGAGTGGGCTCGATGGGCGCGGCTGCTTCTTATTACCTGGCTAAAAGTGGCGCTAAGGTCTTAGGGATAGAACAATTCAGTATTTCGCATGATAATGGTTCGCATGCAGGGCAAAGTCGTATTATTCGCAAAGCCTATTTCGAACATCCGGATTATGTACCGCTGTTGGAGCGCGCCTATCACAATTGGAAGCAATTGGAAAATGAAATTGGTTCACAGCTTTATTTCCCGACCGGATTAGTATATGCAGGCAAACCGGGTGGTGTTTTAATTAAGGGTGTAAAAGAATCTGCAAAACAATACAGCATCCCCTTTGAGGAAATAGATCAAACCGAATGTAAGAACAGGTTTTCCTCATTTAGCATCCCACAGGATTTCGAAATCTTATTTGAGCCCGATGCCGGATTTTTAACTCCGGAACGATGTATTCTTGCTTTTACTGNNGTGGCAATTAAATCCGGAGCAACCATTCAAACACAAGAACAGTTGGTTTCCTGGAAACAGGAAGGAAGTTCAATAACTGTACAAACAAATGCGCGAACGTACAGTTGTAAAAAACTTGTTGTTACTGCCGGAGCGTGGACATCTAACGTTTTGCCCGTGTTGCAACAACAGGTAACCGTTACGCGGCAAGTATTAGCCTGGGCAATTCCACAGCAGTGGAACAATTTTACAATGGGCAATTTTCCCTGCTGGTTGATTGATGATGATCAACAACCCGGCATGTATTACGGTTTCCCGATTTTACCCGTTTCAAAATTTGGAGGACCGATTGGCTTAAAAGCAGCCTACCATTTTCCCGGANAAAGAACAGATGCCAATCATGTAAATCGTAAAATAACACCCGATGAAGAAGCGGAATTGATGAAATCGGTTAATTATTATTTGCCCAATGCGTTCGATACGATTCACGTATCGAAGACTTGTTTGTACACCAACACACCCGATGAAAATTTTATAATTGACTTTGTACCGNGTTGTAAAAACGTGTTCGTTGCGGCCGGTTTTAGTGGGCATGGTTTTAAATTTGCTTCTGTGGTTGGTGAAATCTTATGCGACCTTTCCTTAAAGGGAAAAACCGAACTACCCATTGACTTCTTAAGTGCACTGCGTTTTAACCAATAAAGTTATGCTTCAAAAAACTTGCCCCAAGTTGCCCATGCGCAACAAAGCCATTACAAAAGAGTTTTATCTGACTAAGTTAGGGTTTAGATCATTGAGCGAGACGGATTACGAGGGATACCTGATGCTGGTAAGAGACGAAATCGAGATTCATTTTTTGAGTTCAGGGAGTTGGATCCCAAAGAAAACTATGGCCAGGTTTACATTCGCGTAAGCGAAATTGAGAAAGAGTTCGAAAAGGCAAAAACAAACCGAATCAATTATACGCCACTCGATGCAAAACCCTGGGGCCAGAAAGAATTTTCAGTTCTTGATCCGGATAATAACCTGTTAACCTTTGGAGAATCTGCCTGAACTTGCCGCTACTTCTTAAAACTATATAAATAAGGAGCTTTATGCGCCTTACCTAAAAACTGTTTCTCATGACGTTTCAATACATTCGCTGCCAGCATTTTCCGCTGAAAGGTGGTTCTGCGTAGTTTAATACCCAGTATCGCTTCATAAACTTTCTGCAATTCATTCATGGTAAATTTNTTGGGTAGTAAGTTTCCACCTACCAGTTTGCGGTCTAAGTTATCGCGCAGCGTCTGAATGGCTTTATCAACAATTTGTTTATGATCCAGAATCAGTTTCGGCAATTTNTTGAGCGGGTACCACTCACACGAATCGGAAATCGCATCGGGTTGCGGGGTTACGTCCTTGTAGTTGATGAGCGCATAATAAGCCACCGTAATAAACCTGTCCAGCATCCACTTGTATTCACCTTTTACATTTATACCATTGGCTTCCAACAACGTTTGCATAACCGCTGGCTTAAACCGGCTCATATCGCCAAACGTATAAAATTGCTCTAAGTAGATATTGGTAATACTCGTACGCTCGCGTAAACCCCGCAGTACGGCCTCATTCAAATTCTCGGTTGTTTCTACAAAACCACCTGGCAAGGCAAACAAGCCGGTGTTATGATACTCCATAATCAGAATTTTCAGTTCGCCCTCTGAAAAACCGAAAATCACGGAATCGTACGCTATATGCGGTAAATAGTTGCTCTTTGCCATGCGGGGCTACCTTTCCTCAAAAATAAATAGCAAATATCCAAAATACGAATTATTATTGTTACAAATTGAGACAATAATGAAATACATCACACACATTCTTCTGATGCTGGCCGTAGGCACGGCCTGGTCGCAAGGCAACAATAGTTTTGCTGTTCAAACCAAAATTGAAAATGGAATAATTGAAGGGTTGTACGAAACCGGTTCCGGTTTGCAATATTACCTTGGCGTTCCGTTTGCCAAACCACCTGTTGGCAACTTACGGTGGAAAGCACCCCAGCCCTTGGATACCTGGACAGGGGTTAAGCAAACCAAANAATTCGGACCTCGTCCGGTTCAGGCAATTGTATTTGGAGATATGGGCTCCCGTTCGGATGGAATGAGTGAAGATTGTTTGTATTTGAATGTGTGGACGCCAGCTAAANAAGGTGCGTCACTACCCGTGTTGGTTTACTTCTATGGTGGTGGTTTTGTAGCGGGCGATGGATCCGAGCCCCGGTATGATGGCGCTGCCATGGCANAAAAGGGAATTGTGGTGGTAACTGTAAATTACCGGTTAGGCTTGTTTGGTNTTNTTGCACACCCCGACTTAAGTAAAGAAACTACATACAAAGGTTCTGGTAACTATGGTTACTTAGACCAGGCCTTTGCGTTGCAATGGGTGCAGAAAAACATAGCGGCCTTTGGTGGCGATGCAAAGAAAGTTACAATCGCTGGCGAATCAGCCGGATCAATTTCAGTAAGTGCCCAAATGGTTTCTCCGCTTTCGCGGAAGTTGATTGCCGGTGCTATTGGAGAAAGTGGTTCCGGTATCAGCGCGTTAGCTGCCGTGCCGATGGCTGAAGCCGAANAAACCGGTGCCGAGTTTGCGAAGAATGCAGGCTTTACTTCGGTAGCACAAATGCGGCAGGCATCTACCCGTGAGTTATATGAAGCGTATGTAGATTCAAAACGATTTGGTTTTCCTCCGGCAATCGATGGCTACTTTTTANCAAAGAGTATGCTTGAATCATTCAATGCAAAGGAGCAGGCACAGGTTCCATTATTATTAGGTTGGAACTCAGCCGAAATTCCAGGCATGGCGTTTACGCAAGGCCCTATCAACGAAGAAACCCTGATCAAAAAAGTTAAGGAAGCCTATCCCAATGATTGGGAAGAGGCATTGAAAGTATATCCGCACGGCAATGCCAAAGAAGTTGAATGGGCAGCTACCAACTTAGCTTCCGATCGGTTTATTTCGTACAGCACGTGGAAGTGGTTCGATGCGCATCGTAAGAATAGTTCACAACCCGTTTATCGTTATCTCTATAGCAAACTGCGCNCCCCGCTGGTTGATAAAAACTTAACTTCCGGTTTTGCCGGTGGCACCCAACAAGGTGGTATGCCCATGCCGGAACCAATTGGTGCACCTCATGCCTGTGAAATTGAATATTGCATGGGTAACCTTAGTCTGGTAAAAGATTATGCCTGGACAGCCGATGACTACAAGGTATCTGAAACCATGATGAACTACTTTGCAAACTTTATTAAAACCGGTAATCCGAATGGTGATAAACTTCCTGAATGGCCGGCTGCACAACCCAATGATCATACACCACCCGTTATGATTCTTAACACCGAATCGAAGGCGGTGAAGTATGATGATGCGCGGTATTTGTTCCAGGATAAGATGAACAAGCCTAAGTAATGTTATCTGCAAAGCGAGTATAGTATCTAAAAAGAGGAAGCTATGAAAATTTTAAGACTGTCCGGATTTGTACTTTCAACCTGTATATTTTTGCGTGCGAGCAAAAACCATTAACCAACCCAACCCCTTTATTGGCGGGTGAAAATATAGCGGTAGCGGAAACCGAATCCGGCAAGGTGCGCGGGTACATCCACAATGAAATCTTTACCTACAAAGGAATTCCCTACGCACAAGCCGCACGGTTTGAAGCACCCCAANAAGTAAAACCCTGGCAAGGTGTTCGCAGTTCTATGACGTACGGTCCGGTGGCCCCATTAATGGATCCTACCACCTCCGTGATGGATGAATCTGAGTTTGTATTTCATNCTGATTGGGGTTATGCTAATGAAGATTGCCAGCGCCTCAACATTTGGACCCCCGCCATTAAGGAGAGCNCCAACGGTGACAGGAAAAGACCGGTGATGGTTTGGCTGCACGGAGGCGGGCACACAGCAGGATCTTCGCAGGAGTTGCCCTCGTATGATGGCGAAAATCTTTCACGCAAAGGCGATGTAGTGGTGGTAAGCATTAACCACCGCCTGAATATTCTTGGCTTTTTGAATTTAACGGCTTATGGCGATAAGTATAAGACATCGGCCAACAACAGCATCCTTGATATTGTAGCTGCCTTACAATGGGTAAAAGCCAACATCGCCAACTTTGGTGGCGACCCGGATAATGTGTTGATCTTTGGGCAATCGGGTGGGNGTGGAAAAGTGAATACCCTTTTAAATGCACCTTCAGCAAAAGGATTATTTCATAAAGCGGTTATTCAAAGTGGCGGATTAGGCTTAAGTTTTCACAGCAATGAAACCACCCAGCGAATTGGTGCGGCTGTATTAGAAGAGTTGAAACTGAAACCTGCGCAGGTGGATTCACTACAAAACGTTCCGTTTCCTGTGTTAGCGGCTGCCGGCAAANAAGCAGTAGCAAAAGTAATGGCTGCAATGCAGGCCGAAGGACATCAGTTCGGACGATTTGGTTTAAGCTGGGGGCCCGTGCTGGACGGAACCTTCTTACCGTACCAACCTACACAGCCTGAAGCACAAGCCATCTCGGCTGATGTTCCGGTCATGATTGGTTCAACCAAAAATGAATTTATGACCTCGTTATTCATGCCACAGTTGCGCAATGCTTCGTTGGATTCCGTGAAGGCACACATCCAACGTCAGTATGGCGATAAGGCAGAAGATTTTATTGCAGCCGTGAAGAAAGCCTATCCGAACGATACCAAACCAACTGACTTGATTGATGTGGATGCGATGTTCCGCAAAGGAGCCTTAAAAATGGCCGAGATAAAATCTGCCTCGCCCGCTCCGGTGTACATGTACTTGTTCAGTTGGCAATCGCCTGTGCTGGATGGCAATTACAAATCGTTGCACTGTATGGAGATTCCGTTTGTGTTTGATAACATTGCCCGGTGCGAAGAAATGACCGGTGGAACACCACAAGCGTATGCCCTGGCCGAAAAAGTAAGTCAGGCCTGGATTAACTTTGCAAGAACCGGAAATCCCAATCACAAAGGTTTGCCCGAATGGGGCGCTTATAAACCTGACAATGGGATAACCATGATTTTCGACAACACCTGCGAAATCAGGAAACACCACGATAAAGACTATCTTGCAATTGTTCCTGATCCAGCCATTTAAATTTAACACACCATGAATTTTCGCATTACCGTAACGTTTGTCTTCGTAGTGATGATGCTTCAGGCACAAGCCCAATCATTACTGGAAACAACTATTGGCAGTGGTAAAGTAAAAGGGGTATCCACTGCCGACCGTACGGTAACTGCTTTTAAAGGAATTCCTTTTGCTGCACCACCGGTAGGGAATTTACGATGGAAGGAACCCCAGCCTGTTAAACCATGGTCGGGTGTTTTACTATGCGATCAGTTTTCGGCAAGCCCCATACAAAACAAGCCCGCGCCCTTCGCAATGTGGACAGAGGAGTTTATTGGTCCACCCGAACCTCTAAGTGAAGATTGTTTATACCTGAACGTATGGACACCCGCTAAATCATCAAAAGAAAAGCTACCTGTATTAATGTGGATTTATGGTGGCGGGTTTGTTTCGGGATCCAGTGCATGTGCAGTATATGATGGCGAAGCCCTGGCAAAAGAAGGAATCATTTTCGTAAGCATGAATTATAGGGTGGGTGTGTTTGGATTCTTAGCTCATCCGGATCTTACAAAAGAATCGGGCAAGAATGCTTCTGGTAATTATGCCTTGTTAGACCAGTTGGCTGCTTTGAAGTGGATTAAAGCCAACATTGCAGCTTTTGGGNGCGATCCGGATAAAGTTACGATTGCCGGGCAATCGGCTGGCTCATTCAGTGTGCAGGCTTTGGTGGCATCCCCGTTATCGAAAGGATTGTTTCGCGGAGCTATTGCACACAGCGGGGCCTCGATGGGAAGATTTTCGAAGAAGTTGAGTGATGCAGAGAAAGCCGGAATTGAACTTTCGCAAAAGTTAAATNCAACCAGCATTGCAACTTTGCGCCAGTTACCGGCCGATAGTGTTTGGAAATTAGCCAGCACCCTTCCGTTTGGATCGTTTGGACCTATTACAGATGGCTATGTGTTGCCCGATGATATCGGATCGATTTTTAGAAACAGAAAGCACAATGATGTAGCCCTGATTGCCGGATGGGTAACAGGCGATGCTGCATTAACCGGTCAGCCTAAATCAACTGCCGAGTTTAATGCCTGGGCCGGTAAAACCTATAAGGACAAGCTTTCTGAATTTCTAAAAGTGTTTCCTGCGGACACGGATGAAGAAGCGTTGCAATCGCAAAATAAATTAGGCAACCTGAATTTTGCCGGCTATGCAAATCATATATGGGCGCTAACCAACACAAGCAACAGTTACGTTTATCAATTCAGTTATGTACCTACTGATAAACCAGGCTTCNCCAACTATGGTGCATTTCATACTTCCGAAGTTCCGTTTGCGTTGCACACCTTATCGAAGTGGAACAGACCGTGGAAGAATACCGACTATGCAGTAGAGAAAGCCATGTCTGCCTATTGGATCAACTTTGTAAAAACCGGAAATCCCAATGGGAGCGGGTTACCCGAATGGAAAAAGTATGATAATTCGCAACCCATTATGGAGTTGAGTGAAAAACCGGTTCTGAAACCCGGCCTGTTCNAAAAAGAGTTTGCGTTTATGGATGGTGTGCAACATTAGTTTCTCACCTCGTTAGTCTATAAATTGAATCGATAATATTAATCAACCTTTGGTATGAGTTCAATAAATAAAGGCACTGCATCCGTATGGGCCGGTGAAGGTCCGGTTCAGGCTTCAAACACCATCAGCACGCCTGTTGTAAGCAGTGTTACCTTTGCTTACACCGATCTGGATGAATGGAAGCGCGTGGCTATGGGGCAACAGGAAGGATACATCTATAGTCGCAATACCAATCCTACCGTAGCGGCCCTGGAAGAANAAATACGGGTTCTTGAAGGGGCTGAAGCAGCCACGGCATTTGCAACCGGTATGGCCGCCATCAGCAACACGCTCTTTGCTTTTCTTACTGCGGGCAAGCGGGTTGTTTCGATAAAAGACACCTATGGTGGCACGAGTAAAATCTTCCTTGATNTTTTACCCAACTATAATGTGCATGTTACGCTTTGCGAAACAGGTAATCATGAAGAGACTGAAGCAGAAATAGCAAAAGGCTGCGATCTGGTTTATCTCGAAACGCCCACAAATCCAACCTTGAAGGTGATCGATATCCAACGCCTGGCTGCTGCTGCTAAGAGGGTAGGAGCCATCACGGTAGTGGATAATACCTTTGCCACACCAATCAACCAAAACCCATTGGCACTGGGTGCCGACCTGGTTGTTCACAGCGCAACAAAATATCTTTGCGGTCATTCCGATGCAATGGGTGGACTATTAGCCGGAAAAAAGAGTNTGATTCAANAAGTCTTTCAATTTCGCGAAATCAATGGTGCCAGTTTACAAGCCGACCCGGCTTACATGATTGCGCGCGGAATAAAGACGTTGCAATTAAGGATTGAACGACAAAATGCATCGGCCATGAAGATTGCGCATTACCTGCAACAACATCCAAAAGTTAATGCAGTTTATTACNCGGGGTTACCATCGCATCCTGGCCACAGCATTGCCAGCAAACAGATGCGTGGCTTTGGTGGCATGATGAGTTTTGCATTAGCTGGTGGATACGACTGTGTAGAGAAATTCCTGCCCAGCCTGAAACTTGCGCACCTGGCCGCCAGTCTGGGTTCTGTTAGTACGCTGGCCGGCCCGCCCCGCACCACCAGCCATGTGGAGTTAACGGAGGCCCAGCGTAAGCAGCTTGGAATTCCGGAAAGCCTTGTTCGGTATTCGGTAGGGATTGAAGATGTGGAAGACCTGCTTGCCGATCTGGAACAGGCATTGGCAAAAGTTTAATATGAAAAAGATTTTCTGTTTTGTAGTTCTGTTTACGAGTGTACTGGCGGTATTCTCGCAAACAACAAAACCCCGCACCATTGTAACTACGGATGGCGAGTTGGACGATGTGGACTCGTTTATCCGCATGTTGTTGCATGCCAACGAGTTTAGGATAGAAGGTCTTGTTATCAGCAGTTCGATGTGGCATTATAAAGGCGATGGCAAGGGGACGAAGTTTACCTCGGAGATGGAGATGACTAAAAACCTATATGGCGAACGCACCGAATTGCGCTGGCCGGGCACCGACTGGATTTATAATTTGTTAAACGCCTATGGCGAGGTATATCCCAACCTGAACACACACGCACCCGGTTTTCCAACGCCAGCATACCTGCTTTCAGTAACCCGCATTGGTAATATTGATTTTGAAGGAGAGATGGAAAAAGATACCGAGGGTTCTGATTTTATTAAGGCGAAGTTACTGGATGAAAACCCGGAGCCTCTTTACCTGCAAGTGTGGGGAGGTACCAACACCATAGCGCGCTCTTTAAAATCCATCGAAGATCAGTATAAAAACTCACCTCAATGGAATGCTGTTTATAAGAAAGTTTGCGACAAGGCTATTCTTTACACCATTCTGGATCAGGATGCCACCTATCGCAAATACATTGCAAAGCACTGGCCTGATGTTAAAATCTATTACAATGCCAGCCAGTTCTGGTGCTTTGCCTACTTCTGGAAGCGTGCTGTGCCGCAGCAGTGGCACTACCTTATGGAAGGCAAATTTATGGGACCAATTATCAATAATGGCAGTCGTTTGCTGAAGTTGTATTACAGCTATGGCGATGGTAATCCGCCTGCAGGAGAGATTGAAGATATCTACAGCGATCCGGAAAAAATTAAAAACAATATGTGGGGTAGTTTTACACAATACGATTTCATTTCGGAAGGAGACTCGCCTGCATTTTTTCATTTGATGGATGTAGGGTTGGACAATCTGAACAATCCGCACTTTGGCGGGTGGGGTGGAAGGATGGTACAATCATCAGAAGCTCCTAATCGCTGGGAAGATGGTGAGCAGGTGGTGGACTTTAATCCGTTTACGCAAAAAATGGATGCGGCCTATCCGCAAACGCGCTGGGTAGATGTACTTCAAAATGAATTTGCGGCACGCGCAGCATGGTGCGTGCAGCCGTACAAGAATGCGAACCACCCACCTGTCGTAAAGATTAAGCAGTCTGTGTTGGCGGTAAAACCAGGACAACGAATCAAACTGCAGGCAAAAGCATCTGACCCCGATGGAAATAAGATAAGGTACACCTGGTGGCAATACCATGAAGTAGATACCTACGCAGGTAAACTCCTGTTAGCAGACAATACGAAAGCCAATCTTACATTAACCATTCCACCCGATGCCAAGCCGGGCGATGACATCCACCTTATTCTTTCTGCAACAGACACAGGAACACCGGCACTAACGCGGTATGGAAGAGTGGTGTTGAAGGTGAAGGAATGAATATTGTATCAGGTCAAAAAACCAAAATACTCCTTCGAATTATAATAACACACATCGGCTACGAGTTTACCCAACCACTTTTCGTCATTGGGCGCTCGCCTTTAACCATATCCTGGCCAATCAGGTTGCACAAAATTCTACGGAAGTATTCGTGGCGTGGGAAAGGCATAAAACTGCCCGACTCCTGGTAATGGGGTTATCATTAACCTAACATTCCAACAACTTTCTTTCTTGAAGCTCCAAGTGCAAACAAGGAGCGAAGCATTAAATCCACCGTAACTGAGTTATCGGCTGCCTCCATTTTAGCTACACGCGATTGACTCGATTTTATCCGTTTGGCAAGATCCACTTGAGTGATCTTTTTGGATTTGCGTAGCTCCTGAAGGGCTTTGCTTAAAGCAAGTTTAAGCTCAACATAAGCAGCTTCTTCGGGTGAGAGGTTCAGAAATTCTGCGGTATCACTAACCTTCCATCCATTTGCTTCAAGGTTTTTTCTTTGCATTATTCATATCTATAAGTTCGTATTAGTTATTATCGTACTTTCTAATTCTTTGCTTACATCTATCGATTATTTGTTGGGGTGTTTGTGGGGTTTTCTTTTCAAAGACTTCCAAAATAATAATTGCATCTTGATCAATCCGATAGACGATTCTCCAGGTTACGTTGGCATCATCTATGCGAAGTTCATGACAGCGCTTTCCAATGGTAGGCATGGGACGTGAGTGCGGCATAGAAAACTTTTCACCTCGTTGAAGTCTGCGCAATAGCAAACCTGCCTCAATCCTGGCTTCCATCGAAAAAGGNGGCGTCTTTACTTCTCCATGTAACCAAATCAAAGGTTTATCCATAAATGATAATGCAAATGTATGTCAAATTTGACATATTTCAAATAGGCAAACTTTCAACTCTTGGAGCCGGCTCAAAATCTTATCATTTTAACGGATTGAGTTAAAAGTTGAAATACTCCTTCGCATTATAATAACACACATCGGCTACGAGTTTACCCAACCACTTTTCGTCATTGGGCAGCTCGCCTTTAACCACATCCTGCCCAATCAGGTTACACAAAATTCTACGGAAGTATTCGTGGCGCGGGAAAGACATAAAACTGCGCGAGTCGGTAAGCATGCCAATAAAACAACTTAACAACCCCATGTTCGAAAGCGCATTTAATTGTTTTTCCATGCCATCTTTCTGATCTAAAAACCACCAGGCGGAGCCATACTGTATTTTACCTTTTACAGAACCATCGTTAAAGTTGCCAATCATGGCTGCAAACACTTCATTATCGGCCGGGTTAAGATTGTAGATTATTGTTTTACAAAGTTGGTTGGTGCTGTCTAACTCGTTAAGAAAAGAAGCTAATGCCGAAGCCTGGGAAAAGTCTCCGATGGAATCAAAACCAGTGTCGGGCCCGAGTTGCGATAACATGCGCTTGTTTGTATTGCGCAAAGCGCCTAAGTGAAATTGCTGCACCCAGCCCCGTTGATGATATAGGCGGCACAACTCCACTAACACATAAAAGCGAAAGGCTTGCACTTCAATCATGCTAAGTGCTTCATTCCGGTTTAATTTTTCAAACAGTTTGTTGGGGTTGTGCAAATTTGACTCCAGAAATGGAATCTGACCCAGGCCATGATCAGCTAACCGACATCCTTGCTGATGAAAGTAGTCGATCCGTTTTTGCAACGCCAGCAGCAGTGTATCATAACTTGTTATCTCCACACCACTCGATTGAGTTAGTGAATCTTTATAAACCAGAAAATCTGCTGAAGAAGAAAAATTATAAACCTTATCCGGACGAAAAGTTGGAAGTACTTTAGTTTTATAATCGGTTTTTGCTACTTGTTGATGCGATTGCAATGAGTCAACCGGATCATCGGTGGTACAAACCACTTCAACGTGCATTTTACTGAGCAGCATGCGCGTAGAAAATTCAGGCGTACTTAATGCTTCATTANNGCGGTCATAAACCAACGCAGCCGTATTGGGTTGAAGTAAATCGGTTAATTGAAAGTACCGTTGAAGCTCCAGGTGCGTCCAATGGTATAGTGGGTTGCGTAGGGTGTAAGGAACTGCTTCCGCCCACTTCAGAAATTTNTCACGATCGGATTTGTTGCCGGTTATAAAACTTTCATCAATACCCAGGGTACGCATGGCACGCCATTTATAATGGTCGCCNTCAAGCCAGATTTGTGTTAGGTTTTCAAACGTACGATCGGCCGCTATTTCAGCAGGTGGCAAATGGTTGTGATAGTCTATGATTGGCAATGTGCTAACGTACTCATGATAAAGCTTTTGCGCAAACGAACTTTGAAGCAGAAAGTTTTCGGTAATGAAACTCATATCTTATTGGTAATAACTATAAATTCAGCATGCTGCCAATCCCCATTTCCAGGCCGCGTAGTTCAGCTAATCCTTTTAACCTGCCTATTGCAGAATAGCCGGGTATGTTTTTATTCAGATCATCTAACATTTGGTGGCCATGATCGGGCCGCATGGGAATTGAAACTTTTCTACGCTGCATCAACAACAAGATTTCTTTTACTAGTGCGGGCATATCGGCATCACCCCCNAAATGATCGGCCTCATAAAAATTACCGGCCGCATCGCGCTTGGTATTGCGCAGGTGCAGAAAGTGAATGTGGCTACCCAGCCGGTGAATCATGCCTGTTAAATCATTATCAGCCCGCGCGCCATAAGAGCCGGTGCAAAAACATAATCCGTTTGCCGGTGAGGGCGCTGCATTCAACAAATCAATCGCATCGGCTTCGGTACTTACTACGCGTGGCAACCCAAGCAAAGGATAAGGCGGGTCGTCCGGGTGAATGGCAAGTTTTACATTTGCTTCTTCTGCAACCGGCACAACCTGTTGCAGAAAGTAGTGTAGGTGTTGCTTTAGTGTTGTGGCATCTACATTTGCGTATTCTTTTAAGGCTGCTAATACCTGTTGCGGGGTAAAGCTATCATCGCTGCCGGGCAAGCCCAACAAGCAATTCGCAAATAAATATTTTTGCTGATCGCTGGCTGAGTCAAAAAATGATTTTGCGTTTTTNACTTCCTGTTGCGTATAGTCTCTTTCGGCATGGGGTCGTTGAAGTAAATACAAATCAAAAGCAATGAAGGCAACCCGGTTAAAATAGAGTGCCTTGCTTCCGGTTGGTAATGTGTAGGCTACATCGGTGCGCAACCAATCCAGCACCGGCATAAAGTTGTAGGTAATTACTTTTAAACCACAGGCGGCCACATTCCGGATGCTTGCCTTATAGTTTTCAATCCACTTTTTATAATCACCCTTTTGCTTTTTAATATCTTCATGCACGGGTAAACTTTCGATTACAGTCCATGTCATGCCCGCATCGGAAATCATTTTTTTNCTTTTATTGATTTCATCAATCGTCCAGATTTTGCCTACAGGAATATGATGCAATGCCGTAACCACACCCGTACACCCGGCCTGCCGAATGTCGCTTAGCTTTACTGCATCGTGCGGCCCATACCACCGCATGGTTTGTTCCATGGTTATCATTGTTTCAAAAAATATTTAAAGTCAATCAATGTTCATTTCAATATATACTACCACTGTGGCTTAATACCGGGGGCATAAGGAAACTCAAGACCAATATAATAATCCAATGATTTCTCCGGAGCAGGTAAGGATGCAGGTATTGGTTGTTTTGAAAACGTCTGGAAATATAATACACAGGCATTGCGCCACCACGTTGCTTCCTGATATTGAATGGCGAGTAATTGCTGCACCTGTTTGTGTCGTTCTGCGTCTATTGCTGGTTTGAGTTTTTCCCAGTCCAGTTGCATTTGTTTTACCTGGTTGGCCCCTGCATAATAACGGTAGCAAAGTTCTTCCCACAGAGTTTTACCAGAAGCTAATTTTTCATCCCAACCCACATGATGAAACCAGAGTAAATATTTTTCGGGTATTTGCTGGCGCGATGAAAATACAGCTTGCCATTCCGGGGCGTATTGTGCAATTGCATTGCTGCCCGATGCCGTACGATTAAACCCAAGCCCCACAGAATCTGCTTTATGATAATACACAGATGTCCAGTCAGCACGATGTTTATCCTTTATCCAGGGNGCTGGTCCATAGTGATGGCTCCATCCCATCATGTGATGCAACCCAAGCGGTGTCATATAATTAACACAGGTTTCCCACGATTGATCTAACATCGCAGTAATTCTCGCTATCGTGTTCTGATCATTTGAAAATGTCATTTGTGTCCACTCCTTCGCAATTTGTTGTGGTGTAAGTGCATGGTTCCATGCCAATCGGCCGAAGGCATACCAGTTGGCTTGCGCGAACGGATGGCCACACCAATTGCGATCGGTGCCAATGTTGGTAACACCCGCCATGGCAGTTAATGATTGTTGAGTAACGCTTCCATCCAGCACGTTTGCCACGGTGCTCCTTTTACCAAATTGATATGTGTCGGTATCCAAAACCTCTTTAAACAGATTGGCTAAGTAAACAAGACTGGTGCTTTGGCCAAGATATTCCTGGGTGATCTGGAACTCCATCATGAGTGGAGTNTTNTTAAGCGCCCCGAACAAAGGATGAAAGGGTTCGCGTGGCTGAAAATCCAACGGGCCGTTTTTNACCTGCACAATTACATTCTCATGAAAGGCTCCATCCAAAGGCATAAATTCGGCATACGCTTGCTTTACACGATCGTCTGGTACGTTTTCATCATACACAAATGCCCGCCACATTACAATACCTTTGTAGGGTGCCAGTGCATCGGCCAACACGTTGGCTCCTTCGGCATGGGTGCGCTTATAATTTTGCGGGCCGGGTTGTCCTTCGGAATTGGCCTTTACCACAAAACCACCAAAATCAGGAATGTACTTATAAATCTCCGCAACCTTATCCTTCCACCATTGCTTCACATCTTCATGCAGGGGATCAGCCGTGGGCAGTTTGCCAAGTTCTATCGGAGCGCTGAACCGGGCGGTGAGATATACTTTAATCCCGTAAGGCCGAAACACATCGGCAAGGGCTGCAACTTTCTGTAAATAGGCGGGTGTTAGTACCAACGCATTGGCATTTACATTGGTAAGCACGGTTGCATTAATGCCAAGTGATGCATTGGCNCGGGCGTAATCGATATACCGATCATCGATATAGCCCGGCAACTTGTGCCAATTCCAAAGCGAAAAACCGGCATAGCCCCGCTCTACGGTTCCGTCCAGGTTATCCCAATGATTAAGGATGCGTATCTTTATTTTAGGTGAACTTTGAATAGTTACCTGCTGCAGCGATTGCCTGGTTTGGATCAATCTCAAAAAGTGAAACGTTCCGTACAGCAAACCCACTTCTGTTTTGGCCGTTATTACCAGCAACCGTTTTCCGGAATGTGTACTGTTTCTGATAACATAGCCTTCTTCATCCAACGTTGGGTCTGCTTTTATGTTTAAACTTTGAATGAGGGGAGAATTTATGGTGGCAATTACCAAACCGAAGGTTAACCCTGTTGCGGGTTTGGGCACATAGCCAAGCAGACCAGATAAGCCGCGGCTCAGTTCATCGCGAATGATCGTAAGCGTGGGGGATTGACCAGGTATTGATAATGTGGTTAATTCTTTNTTGTACTGGTTAACCAATCGGGCATCGGGTATTCTATCGTAGCGCAACCAAAGCCGGTAACCATCTTCGGCCCGCAAGGCGAATGGTAAAAGTAAATACAAAATGAGCGATAGAAACCTCGTCATTTTTTATTGGTAAGGATCTATGGTTGAAATGGATCCATCGTCCTGATGGTGCAACTCTGTTACTTTAATGTTTCGTAAGTGTGTCTTACCCGATAGTTGCACATCGTGATAAAACAAATACCACGCATTGTTTATTTCTACAATGCTATGGTGATTGGTCCAGCCTTCAACCGGGTTTAGAATTACACCTTTATAGGTAAACGGCCCGTAGGGCGAATCGCCTACTGCATAGGTAATAAAATGGGTGTCGCCTGTGGAATAGGAGAAATAATACTTTCCTTTATACTTGTGCAGCCATGCTGCCTCGAAAAATCGCTTGTCGTTTTGCGATTCTGTAAACAGGTTTCCGTTTTCATCAACCAGTTGTACTTCTTTTACCGGCTCTGCAAGACTTTTCATATCGTGGTTCAGCCGGGCCACACGAGGCAAAATTGCCTGCTCGGATGACTTTCGGTTTGGGGCACCGGCATCGTATTGGTTGTTGTTCCATCGTTGCAGNTGGCCACCCCAAATACCACCAAAGTACAGGTAGTACGAACCGTCTTCATCTTTGAATACGGTAGGATCGATACTATAACTTCCTTCTATTGGGTTCGGTTCTGCAACAAAAGGGCCTTCCGGATTTTTACTGGTAGCTACGCCTATTTTAAATACATCGTTCTTATCCTTGGCAGGGAAATACAAATAGTACCTATCGTTTGCAAATGCTGCATCGGGTGCCCACATCTGGCGGCCAGCCCAGGGCACATCCTGGATAGCCAATGCTACTCCATGATCGGTAACTTTTCCGTTGATCGAATCCATCGAGAACACATGATAATCCGTCATTCCAAAATGACCACCGGCATCATCCTCCGGAATACCGGCATCAATATCATGAGAAGGATAAATATAGATGCGGTTGTTAAATACGTGAGCGGAAGGATCGGCAGTATATAAATGAGAAACCAGCGGTTGCGAAATGGGCTTCTTTGCTTCAGGGTTTGTTACCGGTTCTTCTTTCTTCTTACAATTGCAGAGTATCACAGAAACAACCAGTAATGGAATTAATAACTTTATATCTTTCATTTGTTATTAGGTTTGTGTGCTGCCCATAAGCTGAAAGCTAAGCAAAAGTTGGGATTTAAACTGGTTGAAATTTTATAATTTTAAAAATGAAAAGAATTCATTTGATCGTCCTGCTCTGGGTCTTTGTACAGACGGGCTACACGCAAACTTTTAAGAAGGAAGAAATTGCCAACTGGCAGGCCCAGGCCCAGCGGGTTACCATCATCCGCGATACCTGGGGCGTGCCCCATATCTACGGTAAGACCGATGCCGATGCGGTGTTTGGATTTCTTTATGCACAGTGCGAAGACGATTTTCCCNGGGTTGAACTAAACTACATTACTTCGATGGGCCGCCTGGCTGAGGTGGAAGGAGAAGAAAAACTTTACCACGATCTGCGGCAGCGTTTATTTTACGATACACTCATGGCCGAGGAAATTTATAAGCAAAGTCCGGCCTGGTTAAAACGTTTGTGTAACGCTTTCGCGGATGGTGCAAATTATTATTTACATACACATCCGGAAGTAAAACCAAAATTGATTAAACGCTTTCAGCCCTGGATGCCTTTCTTATTTAGCGAAGGAAGCATTGGAGGCGATATAGAATCTATCTCGGTAAACCGGATTAAGGAGTTTTATGGTACAGGTCAAGTACCAGGTAAAGAAAAACAATCTGATCAGAAACCCGAACCCCGGGGCTCTAATGGTTTTGCAATTGCCCCGGCTTTAAGTGCAAGCGGTAATGCTTTGTTGCTGATCAATCCGCATACGTCCTTTTATTTCAGACCCGAAACACACGTGGTTAGCGATGAAGGTTTAAATGCTTACGGTGCTGTAACATGGGGCCAGTTTNTTATATACCAGGGTTTTAACGAATACTGCGGCTGGATGCATACCAGCAGCCAGGCCGATGTGATTGACGAATTTCTGGAGACCATTGTTCACAAACAAGATTCTGATTTTTACAAACACGGTAACGACCTAAAAACAATTCAAACAAAAAAGATTGTACTGGCCTACAAAAATGGAAATACAAAAAGCTATAAAGAATTCACCGGCCGTTTTACCCATCATGGTCCGGTAATCGGAAAGCAAAATGAGAAATGGATTAGTGTAGCCTTAATGGTTGAACCGTTAAAAGCACTCACACAGTCGTTTCAACGCACCAAAGCCAAAGGGTATGCCGATTATCAGAAAGTAATGGAACTGAAAGCCAACTCATCTAACAATACTGTATTTGCCGATCGGGATGGAAACATCGCTTACTGGCATGGCAACTTTATTCCCAGGCGTAATCCTTCTTTCGACTGGAGTAAACCGGTGGATGGCAGTGATCCGGAAACTGACTGGAAAGGGTTACACGATGTTTCTGAAATAGTTCAGTCTTTAAATCCGGCTAACGGGTGGATTCAAAACTGCAATTCCACACCGTTTACACTGGCTGGAAAATACAGCCCGGATAAGAGTAAATTTCCCACCTACATGGCACCCGATGCACAAAACGCACGCGGCATTAATGCCGAGCGGGTACTTAGCCGCGAANAAAATTACACACTTGATAAACTGATTGCTGCTGCTAACGATCCACACCTAGCCGGCTTCGAAAATCTTTTGCCCGCATTAATAAAGGCCTATGATGCCAGCGATAAAACAATGTATGCTGATTTAAAGGAACCAATTGAAACCTTGCGTGCATGGAACATGAATTATGGAAAGGAATCGGTGGGTGCGGCCTTAGCAATGTATTGGGGAGCGGAGTTACGCCAGAAAGTGTTTTCAAGAGTTCCGCAGNGGAGCAGTCAGTTGGATATTATCAGCTATATGACCTATCAAACCACACCTGAAGAGAAGTTCGAAGCACTACGCACCGTAATATCTGAGTTTATCCGCGATTTTGGAAAATGGAACATAGCATGGGGCGAAGTAAACCGCTTTCAACGCCTTACCGGAAACGTCAATGAAATTTTTGACGATACCAAACCCAGTTTGCCCGTTGCCTCCGCTTCTTCATTCTGGGGCTCGCTGGCCGCTTTCGGTAGCCGAAAATATCCGGGCACTAATAAGATGTATGGATATGTGGGCAATAGTTTTGTGGCGGTGGTTGAATTTGGGAAAACAATTAAAGCCAAATCGGTTTTGGCTGGTGGAAATAGTAACAATCCACAATCGACATACTTTACCAACCAGGCCGAACTTTACAGCAACGGGCAGTTTAAAGATGTTTGGTTTTATAAGAAAGATGTAGAAGCGCATGCTGCACGGAAGTATAAGCCGGGAAATAGAAAAATTTTGAATCTTGAATGTTAAATTTTGAATCTTGAATCTTGAATTTCGAATCCCATGTTTAAACTAGGAACTCCGCTCACATCATCCGCTATAAAAGTAATGATGCTGGGTGCAGGAGAATTAGGCAAAGAAGTAGTGATTGAATTTCAACGCTACGGGGTTGAAGTAATTGCTGTGGATCGATACGAAAACGCACCCGCGATGCAAGTGGCACATCGTTCGCATGTTGTTAATATGCTGGATGGTACTGCCTTGCGGGCCGTTATTGAAAATGAAAAGCCTCACATCATCGTACCCGAAGTTGAAGCCATTGCAACCGATACACTGGTTGAACTGGAGCAGGAAGGATTTCGGGTAGTGCCAACTGCCAATGCCGCGCGGCTAACTATGAACCGCGAAGGGATTCGCGTTTTGGCGGCCGATAAACTTCAGTTAAAAACTTCGCCTTTTCAGTTTGCAGCAACGCGTGCCGATTTTGAAGTGGCCGTACACCGCATCGGAATGCCTTGTGTTGTAAAGCCCATTATGAGTTCATCGGGAAAGGGGCAAAGTGTTATTAAAAGTAAATCCGATATTGAAGCATCCTGGCAGTATGCACAGGAGGGAGGCCGCAGCGGTGGCGGTAAAGTAATTGTGGAAGGCTTTGTTGATTTCGATTTTGAAATAACGTTATTAACTATTCGTCATAAAGAGGGTGTTTCTNTTTGCGAACCCATTGGCCACCGGCAGGAGCATGGTGATTACCGTGAATCGTGGCAACCACACCCAATGAGCGCCACCGCGCTTGCCGAAGCAAAGCTTATTGCCGAAAAGGTGGTAAACGCGCTTGGCGGTTATGGAATTNTTGGGGTTGAGTTTNTTGTAAAGGGCGATGTGGTTTATTTCAGTGAACTATCACCCCGGCCACACGATACCGGAATGGTTACCATGATCTCGCAGGATTTATCGGAGTTTGCCTTGCATGTACGGGCTGTTTTGGGTTTGCCGATTCCGGTTATTCGACAATTAGGTCCGTCAGCTTCTTCTGTGATTCTGGTTAATGGAAAATCTAACAACATTGTTTATTCCGGTATTGAATCGGCCCTGTCAGAACCTGATACCCAAATCAGAATTTTTGGTAAGCCCGAAGTAAATGGCGAACGAAGAATGGGCGTGTGCCTGGCCCGTGCAGAAAACATAGAAGCAGCCCGTGCAAAAGCAAACAGAGCTGTAGAGCAATTAAAATTTGACTTGAGATGAGTTTTCGAATTCAGCGAATCAATTCCCTACGAAAATTTAATCCTGTAAACTGAAAGTAGAGTCCATCTCCGTGGAATCCTTTGGCACTTCAACTGGTTCAGGCGTAGGCTTGGGTCTAATTATCTCCAGCAAACTCATTATTTCTGTAATTACCAGTTGCGGTGCTTCCTGGTGAATCCGGGAGCTCATCATTTTGGCTTCAACATGTTTGAGTTGCGGGGCCTGTTCTTTTAACTGCTCCAGAAATGTAATCCAGCGCGCAATAGCCTCCGATGAAGCGCCCATGTTGCGGTCGGTATTCGAAAAACGGTCGGAGGTTATCAGGGTAATGGGGATGGTGGTTGGAAGTTTTGCGCTTCGCAGCAACGCTTCATCTTTNTTCAGGTGCTCCAGTTCTTTGCGCGTAGCTTTCGGCATATTCACAATACCCAAATCAACCATATCTTTCATTCTTCTGCGTTGTTCAGCGCTTCGGGTGTTGCGCAAGGTGTCCATAAACCCTTCATAGGCCGGATCGATCATGACAATACCTGCTACCTGGTTAGGATAGGCGTGGGTAAACCACCGTACGATAAAGGCACCCAACTCATGACCTACCAGTATATAGGGTGGATGGATGTTTTCTTTATCCAGAATTTTCTGCAATTCATCCGCCAGATGATCGACTGTACGCTCGTTGTCTAATTCCTCCGAAAGTCCTATTCCTGCCCGATCATAGGAAAGGGTTCGCGTGTAATCAGCTAGTTCAGATTGTACTGCATCAAAGTCTTTCAAATCTGCACCCGCGCCATTTATAAAAATAACTACCGGGCTACCTTCACCCTTGTCCAGAATATGCTGCTTATGTCCGTCAATTTCTACAAAGCGATCGGATTTCTTTGCACAACTTACGCCCAGCCATACCAGACAAAAAATTTTCAGAATAGTTAAGATTTGTTTCATATCCCTACTATGCGGTATAGCTACCCAATTTCCATACACAGAATGTTACCGGGTTGTTATTGAGTTTCGGATTGGTTAGCGCTCGCTTACTACAATTTTAATAATTTCATCACCTTGTTTAATCTTATCCAGTACATCCAGTCCTTCTACTACTTTTCCAAACACGGTGTGATTGCGATCTAAATGTTTTGTACGCTCGCGATTATGACAAATAAAAAATTGAGAGCCTCCTGTATCGCGGCCCGCATGCGCCATCGACAAAACGCCACGATCGTGATATTGATTGTTACCGGTTAGTTCGCATTTAATGGTATAACCAGGACCTCCATTACCAATTTTATTGGGGCATCCACCCTGAACAACAAAATTCGGAATCACCCGATGGAAATTAAGGCCATCGTAAAATCCTTTNTTCGCTAAGTCTGTAAAATTCTTTACCGTGTTGGGCGCATCCTGCTCAAANAACTCTACTTTCATGTTACCATGTGCCGTTTGTATCTCCGCTGTCTTCATTTTTAGTATTGATTTAAAATATAGCCGCAAAGTTAAGGGGTTTTGTGGCTAAGAAAAAGTGCAATGCTTTAGGTTTACCGCAGCAATGGTCTTAACTTGTGTAACCATGAGAAAAACTATTTGCATAGTGTGGATTGCCTTAACGGGATTTGCTGCGTTTGGACAAGACGCGGAAGTGCCGTTAAAACCAGACGCTGAGTTTGATTTCAAACTTGATTATTCGTTTAAAGAAAGGATGTTGAATGAAAAGCCCGATTACCAGGCGGCCGATCCTGATAAAAAACTTACCAGTACAGGCCCTTTGCCTTATCTTAAAACTGAATTGCGTTTATTAAAACTCGCTACCGGTGAGGTACGTGTAAAAGTCATTAACCACAAAGGAACCACCGTAATCAACCGCAAAGCAAACACCGATTCAGCCATTAAAATTGATTGGGGATTTAGCGATGATGTAAAAGATCAGGTAGTATCGCATAGTTACACTATCCTGCTCTTGAATGATGATAAACAGATCCTTTCCAAAATTACACTGCAGGCGGAAGCTGACGGTACTNTTTTAGTGAATGGACAGAAGCGAGGCCGACTTTAACATTCTCTTTACAATTTCTATCTGTGGATTCCGTAACCGGTTAATCGCATCAAACTTTTTTAATTACTTTGCCCACATGAACGAGCAACCACCTGTTTTTAAAAGTTGGAATACCTGGTATTGGTTAATACTGGGTGTAATGGCCATGCAGGTAATTTTGTTTTTCTGGCTAACCCAAAGCTTTGCATGAACCTTCTCGATTGGATTATCCTGTTTGGTACACTATTATTTATTGTGCTGTATGGTGCCTGGAAAACCAAAGAGACCAAAAACATTGATGGATACCTGAAGGGTGATAACAATTTGAAGTGGTGGATGATTGGCATCTCCATAATGGCTACCCAGGCCAGTGCTGTAACATTTCTTTCCACACCCGGGCAGGCGATGGACGATGGCATGCGCTTTCTGCAGTTTTACTTCGGGCTACCGCTGGCTATGGTTATCATTTCAGTTACCATGGTGCCTATCTATTATCGTTTAAAAGTTTACACAGCCTACGAATATTTAGAAACCCGGTTTGACTTAAAAACCAGAACCCTTGCCGCAATTTTATTTCTGATTTTGCGGGGCCTCTCTGCAGGTATTACGCTCTACGCACCGTCTATTGTCTTATCAACCATATTGGGATGGAACATTGCCTTTACCACCGTATTGATTGGCATGCTGGTAATCATTTACTCTGTTTCGGGTGGAACAAAAGCGGTGAGCCTTACCCAGCGCCAACAGATGACCATTATTATGGGAGGAATGCTGTTAGCAGGTATCATGGCGTACAGTAAATTGCCAGAGTCGATTTCGTTTACCGATACCATTCAGATTGCTGGTGAGTTGGGCAAACTCAATATTATAACTACCGACTTTAGTTTAAGTGATCGCTTTAACATTTGGTCGGGATTACTGGCCTCTACCTTCTTATTCTTATCCTATTTTGGCACCGACCAATCGCAGGTTGCCCGGTACCTGNGGGGTAAATCGATTGCTGAAAGCAGGATGGGACTGATCTTCAATGGGCTGCTCAAAATCCCCATGCAGTTTATTATACTTTTTATCGGTGTACTGGTGTTTGTTTTTTATTTATTCAATCAGCCTCCGGTATTTCACAATCAAACTTTAAAGAACCAGGCCGCACAAACCATTTATGCCGATTCGCTGGCGCAGATGGAAAGCGGGTACAATGCTATTTATTCTGAAAAGCAAAAGGCCGTTCATCATTTGGTTTCCGGAATTCAATCCAACAATGAAACCACTATTCAATCTGCTAAAGCGGAGTACAACCTTGCCAGGAAGAAGGAAGACAGCGTGCGCCTGGCGGTAAAGAAAACAATTGCATCGGCTGTGCCGGGTTCCAAAACACAAGATCGGGACTACATGTTTCTGAATTTCGTGCTTAGCTATTTACCACACGGTGTAATCGGATTAATCTTAGCCGTTATGTTTTCGGCCGCCATGGGATCAATGGCCGGTGAGCTTAACGCCTTGTCATCAACAACAACCGTAGATATTTATAAACGTTCCATAAAACAGGAGGGAAGCGAACGATTATACCTCAATGCCTCGCGCTTGTTCACCATTATGTGGGCACTGTTAGCAATGGTTTTTGCCACGCTGGCCAACCAGGCAGAAAATCTGATTCAGTTTGTGAATATTATCGGTAGCTTATTTTATGGAACAATCCTGGGGATTTTCCTGGTAGCCTTTNATCTGAAATCGGTAAAGAGTAATGCTGTTTTTGTAGCGGCCATTATGGGTGAAGCAACCGTGCTTACCTGTTATNTTNTTCTTCTACGAAGAAATTGCCTTNTTATATTACAACATTATCGGGTGTGTGGTAGTAGTGTTTTTGGCTTGGCTGCTCCGGTTTCTGGATAAACAACCCGATGCGTAGCAAGTAAACTCCGGTTGGCAGAAAAACGATGTGCCTTTGCCTCGTTTCCGGCCAACCGGATAATTAATTTACTTTAATGTTTTCTGTAGCTCTTCATTCATAGTTTGGTAATCGCGGTTACCGGCTTTCTGTGCTGCTTCCCAGCTTGCTTTTGAAGTAGCCAACGCACCGGCCTTATCGCCTGCTGCTTTTTGAATGCGCGCCTTTTGATATAAAATCCAGAAAGCAGTTGGGTTTGCTTCCAACGCCAAGTTGATCCACTCCAGCGCTTGCTTTATATCTTTACCATTCTCCAGATAATACACAGCAGCTTGCTGATAATTACCCGGGTTTACCTTAGTGTTAGCCGCTATCGACTTCATCACTTTAGCATCATAATCAACAGTAATGGTAAACTTCACTGAAGTATATTCCCATGCCAGTTGTACTTTGGCACTCTTGCTATCAGCAGCTATATCGCCAATGTTGATGGTAAACGTTTCAACCGGAGAAGTAAGTTTTTCTGATTTTACTTTAAAATTGGCTGCTTCTTTTGATTTGTCATACGCATTGGTATTACCACCAAGCGATAAATCCTTATACAACGAAACAGTCCACTCGGTAGCACCTGGCCAGGTAAAGATCAGGTATTCACCTTTTGGTACAACAATACCTTCTACTTTCACGTCATCGCTGAAAGAAATTTTTGTACCGGCATTGGCCCCTGTGCGCCAGATGGTGCCATGTGGGTACATCACATCCTTTTCGCCAAANATTTTACGGCCCTTCAGGCTTGGGCGCGAATAGTCAATCTTTACATCCGTTAATCCCACAACAGTAAAAACCGATGCAGCCGGGCTGGGTTGGGGTGTTTGTACCTGGGCAGTGGCAACAATACCCGTCACGAATAACAGTAATAATAATAATGCATTTTTCATGGTAGTAATTNNTAATTTTGAGATTGTAAAAATAAAGCATTTATAGGTTTTAAAACCTGACCCTGGTCATTTAACAATTTTGATTCTCGCACCGGAATTTTATCATCATACCAATGTGGTATCAATAGCCCGTAAGTTGTTGGGTAAAGCGCTGATAACCCGCATAAACGGTGAAGTAACTGCAGGCCGCATTGTGGAAACCGAAGCGTATTCTTTCAAAGAACGCGGATGTCATGCCTATAACAACCGAAAAACTCCACGCAATGAAGTTATGTTTGATGAAGGAGGTGTGGCATATGTGTACTTGTGTTATGGAATGCATAACCTGTTCAATGTAGTTACCAATAAAGCAGGCAGGGCCGAGGCTGTCCTGATCCGAGCAGCAGAACCAATAGCCGGCCAGGATATTATGCTAAGGCGCATGAAGGCTCATAAACTTACCCGCATTACATCAGGCNCGGGCAAACTTACCCGTGCGCTGGGTATTGAACGCACCCATAATGGCGCCTCGTTGCGCGATTCGGCTGTTACCATTGAAACGGGCATTCCTGTGAGTAGCAAAAATATTATTGCTACCACCCGCATTGGCATTGATTATGCAGGANGCGATGCCATGCTTCCTNGGCGATTTTATGTGAAAGACAACGAGTGGGTAAGCAAATGGTAGCTAGAACGTTCGTATTTTTGACCTTCTATTACATTTAATGAAGACACCAATTCTTTTTTCTGTTCTGTTTTTCATCTCTGCACTTGTCAGCGCACAGTTTACCCTGGTTAATTCCGGAAGCGATGAGCAAAACCCGGTTATAAGCCCCGATGGCAAAACGCTTTACATTACAGTAGCCAACAACGCCCAGAATATGGGCGGATTAAAAGATCCGGGTGATATCTGGATTTCGGTGTGGACAGGAACTGACTGGGCGGCACCGGTACATGGTGGCCATGTGCTGAACAACCGGNGGTACAATGGAGTAGCCGGAATAAGTAAGAGTGGAAACGAATTATTTTTGTTTAACCACTACACAAAGTCGGGTGAACTACCAACCACACAAGGTATTTCTGTTTCAATTCGCAGCCAAACAGGATGGACAGCCCCGAAAAATATAACTATCCCATATTTCCGGAATAAATCAGAACACATTAGCGGACAATGGCATGAGGACATGCAAGTTTTTGTTTTCGCTGCCGAATCATACCATACTCTTGGTGCAGAAGATTTATATGTTTCGTTTTACCTGGAAGGTCGGTGGTCTGAACCCACCCACCTGGGTAACCTGATAAACACACCCTTGCAGGAAATGAGCCCTTCGCTTAGCGCAGATGGCAAATTTTTATTCTTTGCTTCCAATGGCAGACCGGGAGCCGGAAGTTTTGATATTTTTATGAGTGAACGGTTGGATGACACCTGGAAAAACTGGTCGATACCGGTTAACATGGGGCCTGCTGTAAATACCGATGGTCGCGAGTTATACTTTCGTAAGTTTGAAAACCTGAACCAGGCTGTTTTTACTTCTACCAACAACAGCGATGGCTATGGCGATATTCGAATTTACCAGGATAAACTACCCGAGGTACAGAAAGTAGATACGTTATTAAAGATTGTTGAGTCGAAACGTACGTACCGCGATACCATCAGGCGTGTGAAGATTAATGGAGCAGTAACCAATTCAAAAACCGGAAATACCATTCCGGCCCGTATCACTTTCCGCGCTGACTCCACGTACAAAACAGAAGCCAATGCATCCGGGCAATACTCCTTAACAATTCCTTCCACCCGTATTTACACAATAGAAGTGGACCATAACGGTTATATAAACCTTGCCGAACGATTGGATATCCACACATTCGAAATGGCCACACTCGAAATGAACTTTAAACTTCAACCCATTGAAGTTGGAGCCAGCGTAAACCTGAAAAGTGTCTTATTTGAATTAGGTACTACCGAATTATTGGAAGAGTCGTATGCAGAATTAAATGTAGTAGTCGATTTTCTGAATAATAACCCTAAAGTTGAAATTGAATTGCAGGGCCATACAGATAATCGTGGCGATCGGGTAAAGAACGTATTGCTTTCGCAACAGCGCGTTGAANAAATTAAAGCATACCTGGTAAGTAAAGGAATTAACGGTAAACGAATTAGAGGAAAGGGGTTTGGAGGTTCCCGGCCAGTTGCCACCAACGATTCTGAAGAAGCCCGCAAACTTAACCGCAGGGTTGAGTTTAAGATTATCAGAAATTAGGTTACAACGGCAGGATGGGTTTTTGAAAATGTTTTTCTAATTTCATACTACCCAAAACCCCATCCACATGCGCAAACTTATCAAGTATGTCAGCTACGTGCTGATTGTTTTAATTGTGGTTATTACAGCGGTTCTCACCTATGTAAAAACAGCATTACCCGATGTAGGTGAAGCCGAAGATCTGAAAATTGAATATACAACGGAACAAATCGAGCGGGGCCGCTACCTGGCAAATTCAGTTTCGGTTTGTATGGACTGTCACTCCAAACGCGACTTCTCCTTGTTTTCCGGACCACCTGTACCGGGTACACTAGGTATGGGTGGCGATCGGTTTGATCAGGCAGTAGGTATGCCCGGAGTTTTCTATGCACGTAACATTACAAGCGAAGGCATTAGCCGCTATACCGATGGCGAATTGTTTCGGGTTATTACCACCGGAGTTACCAAGGAAGGACGTGCTTTGTTTCCATTAATGCCTTATCTCTACTACGGGCGCATGGATCGGGAAGATCTGTACTGCATTATTGCCTACATCCGTACAATCGCACCAATCAAAAATGAAGTACCCGAATCCGTTATCGACTTTCCAATGAATTTTATTGTCAATACCATTCCCCAGAAAGCCAACCATCAAACAAAACCCGACACTACAGCTATGCTGGCCTATGGGGCGTATATGACGAATGCCTCCGGTTGTATCGAATGCCACACACCGGTTGATAAAGGGCAAATTATACAGGACATGGCTTTTGGTGGTGGCCGCGATTTTCAATTTCCGGATGGTTCCATTGTTTATTCATCCAATATATCACCAGACACACAAACCGGTATCGGAAGCTGGACAAAAGAGATTTTTATTAAGAGGTTTAAAGCTTATGCTGATTCAACCTACATTCCTGAAAAGGTTGCACCAGGCGCATTTAATACCATTATGCCGTGGACAATGTATGGCACCATGACAGCGCAAGACCTTGGAGCCATCTATACGTATCTGAAATCGGTAAAGCCCGTTTCTAATTCAGTAACCCGATTTAAACCCGCCAATTGAAATGGCTTGTATTTCGGGTAAGCGCAGCTATCTAAATACCATGCAAGCCGAAGAAGCTTTGCTTCAGGCGCATATACAATTTAATTATCGGGCCGGTACTGGCCCGGTAACCTATTACAAGTGCGAAGATTGTGGTGATTACCACCTTACTTCCCAGGGAGTAATGCATCCTACTTTAGCAAATGCAATTCGTAACGGAACAATAAAAAAACAGAAAGAAGCCGACAGTTGGTCGGACAAATTCAAAGGGCGTTAGAAACAAAAAGTCCCGACTAATACCGGGACTTTTCGCATCAGTAATGATAAAAATTACTTGGCGTTTTTTCCAATCAATTTAGCCAAGTCGAACATGGACACCTGATTTTTGCCTCCGAAAACTACTTTCAGTTTTTCATCGGCATTGATCATGCGCTTGTTCTTAGAATCCTGCAAGCCGTTCTTCTTAATGTAAGCCCACAACTTCTTGATGATCTCCGTGCGGGGAACAGGTTTGCTTCCGATAACAGCACCTAACGCTGCGTTAGGAGTTAGGGCAACCATGAAAGCGGCATTAGGCTTGCGAGCCGACTTCTTCTTCGCGGCTTTTTCACAACCTTCTTCGCTGCTTTCTTCGCAGATTTTTTGGCTGCTTTCTTAGCAGGTTTCTTGGCAACTTTTTTGCTGCCTTCTTTACTTTTTTGCCATAGCAATAAATAGTGTTTAGTGGTTTCTTCCAGTGTGTTTTGTAGATGACTGGAATTGGGCTCAAATGTAATAAGTTATCTGATTATTACACAACGGTTAATAATTTCTCATAGGGAAAACGGAGGTTTCAACAATTGTTTTACCTTCACCTTGTCAATACAATTATGAAGCGTATTCATGCACCTGAGTGGGAAGATTTCAGATGGTTTCCAACCTCCTGGCGTAACTATGGTACAAGCTATTTACAGTTTATTGCTACCCGGTTTGACATCTACAAATCGATTGTTCCCATTATTGAAAAAGGACTTAGAACCAATGGAAAAAACGAGTGGCTTGACTGTGCCTCGGGTGGGGGCGGAGGGTTGATTACCATCTTCAAGGCTATTGTAAAAAGCAATCCTTCTGTATCGCTAACATTATCTGATCTGTATCCCAACACGAAAGCATTTGAACAAACTTGTGCTGTTGATGTGGAAAGAATAAGATTTGAATCTCAACCAGTTGACGCTGCTCAATTACCTCAACACTTGAAACAAAAATTTCGCACCCTGTTTGGAGCTTTCCATCACATGAGCGAAAGCCATGCAAGCAAAATTTTACAGCAGGCAGTAGATGATCAGGTACCCATAGCCATTTTCGAACCGTTGTCGCGCAATGTTCCGGCATTCATTTCTATGCTCTTTGTTCCGCTCAATGTTTGGTTGTTTACGCCCTTCATCAGGCCGGTGCATTGGCAGGTTTTACCCTTCATTTATCTAATCCCAATTGTACCCCTTTACATCCTGTGGGATGGGGTGGCTTCTATCCTTAGAATGTATTCCAAACCTGAGTTGGAAGCCCTGATAAAGGGCCTANAAAATTCTGAANAATTTTTCTGGGAAGTAGGCGAAACCGGCTCCGGCCCTATGAAAGTTACCTACCTGTACGGGGAGCCGAGGAACTAAAACCCCTTCGCGGTATCATCGCCCCGGGTGTTATCTGCCCCAGCTTCCAACTTACCATCAGGCTGTACCAGGATAGCATCCACACGGCCAATTGAAGCGCGTGGTGTTATCTTATGCCCCATGTTTACCAGGGTAAGACTGTCTTCCTTGGTTAAGGCGCCCTTTTCAGGAATGATTGCATCGGGTAGCCATTGCGAATGAATCCGCCTTGCATTTACAGCTTCCTGCATGCTCATATCATGTTCAACCACATTTAAAATTACCTGAAATACTGAGGTAATAATGGTTGATCCGCCCGGTGTGCCTACCACCATAAACAATCGTCCATCTTTCTCTACAATAGTAGGTGTCATCGCGCTAAGCATGCGCTTATTGGGTTCAATCTTATTTGCCTCAGCACCTAACACACCAAACATATTGGGCACCCCGGGCTTGGCGCTGAAGTCGTCCATTTCGTTATTCAAAAAGAAACCAGAACCATCTACTACCACGTGCGAACCAAACCAACCATTTATTGTGGTGGTAACCGATACGGCATTTCCATACGGATCAACAATAGAGTAATGCGTAGTTTCTTCTGATTCATAACCTGCAATAACGCCTTCTTTTATTTCCGAGCCTGGGNNTGTAGCCTTATCGGGATTGTAGTTGCCCATGCGTTCATCGTTATACTGATCATCGATCATCTGCATTAAAGGTACCTTGTAAAAATCCGGATCGCCAAGATAGATCGCCCGGTCGGCATATACTCTTCGTTCGGCTTCTGTCATTAAATGTATGGTAGCAACCGAGTTATGCCCCCATTGTTTAATCGGGAAGGGCTCAACCGATTTCAGTAGTTGTACTAAACAAACTCCACCGCTTGATGAGGGTGGCATGGAAATAATTTTGTAATCCTTATAACTTGCCACAATGGGATCGCGCCAGGCCGCTTCATAATTCTTAAGGTCTTCCAACGTAATCAAGCCCTTGCCTCGCTTCATTTCATTGGCAATGTTTTCGGCTGTTACTCCTTCATAAAATCCGGCACGGCCATTATCGCGAATCAATTCCAGCGTATGGCCCAGGTCAATCCACTTAATAGAGTCACCTGCTTTCCAGGAATCACGAACTAAAAAGCGNGGTATTACCGTATTGTACTTCTTCAAATCTTCCTGCATTTCATTAAACCAATTGGCTTCGCGTGCGGTAAGAGTAAAACCATTCAGTGCGAGATCAATGGCGGGCTGTATCAACTCTTTCCACGGAAGGGTTCCATACTTNTTGTGTGCTTCCACCATACCGGCAACTGAACCCGGAACTCCGGAGGCTAAATGACCTTGTGTACTTAAATCCGGAATAACATTACCTGCTGAATCCAGGTACATGTTAGTTGTAGCGGCAGCAGGCGCTTTTTCACGAAAGTCAAGGGTAGCCAGGGTACCATCTTTTAAACGCACTACCATAAACCCGCCACCGCCAATGTTGCCGGCAGCCGGAAATACAACCGCTAAAGCAAAGTGTGTGGCAATAGCAGCATCTACTGCATTACCACCTTTCTTCATAACTTCCACACCAACCTGCGAAGCCAATTGATGGGCCGACACCACCAGGGCCGAATCGGCCACCAGGCCAATTACTTTTTCTTTACGGGGTCCACACGCAAGGAATAAAACAGCCAGTGGCAGAACAAAGAAGCGCTTCATAGAGTTACAAGTTGGTTTTATGGGGCTAAATGTATTACTTCCAAGCGAAGTTTACCATGAGTCTGCGAAAAGAAAAAGCCGCCCGATTAAAATTAAGTGTGCTGGATCACACCATTAAGCTGATTGGCAAGAAATCATTTGATGATTTATACGTGGAAGAGATTTGCGCCAAAGTAAAAATCTCCAAAGTAACGTTATTCAAGTACTTTCCGCAGAAGGAAGATATTCTGCTTTACTACTTCCGGATCTGGTGCTTAAAACGTGCGGTAGAATTGCGCGAAAAACCGAAAGAAGGTCTGGCCGGCATTATTTACCTGTTTGATAAACTGGCAGAAGAGTGTGAAACACACNCCGGCATAATTTTAAGTTTGTTTGCTTACCTGGCGGATTTAAAACGACCACCCAAACCATTTCCGGTTAAAGCTGAAGAGAAAAAATGGTTGTTTCCGGAAGTAAAGGATATACACCTGGTGGAAATCCAATCGCTGGATCAGATGTTTGAGAAGTTTACATTGGAGGCCATTTTCAAANAAGAAATAACCAAAACGGCTTCTACCCGCGACCTGACGAACTTACTCAGTACGATTTTTTACGGATCGGTAGTAACGGCACATATACAGCAACTGAGCCCGGTAAAATTTTTCTTCCGCAGAAATATTGAAATGGTGCTGAAGGGACTTGGTTAGTGGTCGTTAACAATAAACAGTAGGCAGCGTGTAGCTATTTCATTCGCACCATCTTGGTGCGTTTGCGTTCAAACATGCGGATGTGCCGGTTGCCCACCGGAATATCAATGAGATAACGATTGCCTTTAGCCCAAACTTTATGCGTACGGGGTTTCACCACTTTCTGCCCCTTACCCTTGTCCAACAGGCTACAACCAGAAATCAATAGCATAATAAGCAGTAGCCTAAATCCGTGCTTCATAAGTTAATTACCGAACCTTAAAAATAGCTTTTTATTTCAATTGGCTATAAGTAAATTTCATAGTCAATGAAAATCCATGAAACAAGAAGAGGGGCCCTTGCCGTATTATAAAGTGCACACCATTTTAAATCTCAGCCAGCACGAATGGATTTTGCCAGGTACAGAAATGATAAAACGTTCACCTTTGATTCGCACACTTTGTATTCAGGTGCTCGTCTTAACTATGCTGTTGGGTGCTGTTCAGTCCGTTGCCCAATCCAGAGTTAAATTTAAAACAGAGGGAAACCTGCTTACCTCGGTTGTACTGGATGAAAAACTACACGCGGTTAGCCGACCCCTCGTTACATTTGAAATTGGGCAACACGAATACGCGGCACTGCAATCGCCTTTAAAAGTGGAAGCGCGCCTTGTAGAAACCGAACGGGGAATTGAAGGCACCATTCATTTCTACAACCCCACAAAGGATACTCTTACGCTTACCAATGTGGTTCCATTTGGAAGAGAAGNNACCGAAGTATGTATAACAGGGTTGGGGCAGCATCGGTTATCACGAACCCATTTATTTCTGCCAGGTAAACAACCAGTAAATGTAATCGTGCCGGATAATGCCTGGGAGCNNCTGGGGTATGCCGCTATTAAACTTGATAATCAGCAAAATCTTTTCGGATTAACCAGGCGAGATGCAAACACCCTTGTTAAAGCTACACGCAAGCGGTTTGAAACTATTCTTCAGCCGGGTGGATCTGTTACCTATAACTTCTTTGCGGAAACTTACACCGGTACGTGGCAGGAGGGAGCACGAATAGCGTTTCAGAAGCGCTACTTGTACGATGTAAAATCTTTTGACGAGGAATTATTTAACAGGAAAGACCTGGGTTGGATGCGCAAGGCTTACGTCATGCACCTTATGATGGCCTGGGACAAAGATTTCTATGAAAACGGACAGTACAAGCTAACTGATTTTGTAAAACGCGGGAAAACACTTTACGGAGGCGATGATGTGATTTGCATTTGGCCAACCTGGCCTACACTAGGTGTAGATCAACGTAATCAGTTTGATCTGTATCGCGATTTACCGGGAGGCTTGGCCNGGTTGCGCTTAGCGGCCGATTCCATGCGTGCGTTGGGTACACGATTTNTCATTGCCTATAATCCGTGGGATGAGAGCACCCGGAGTGAAGGCCACCTGAAGGGATTGGCGTATTTGCTGCAGGAAACATCGGCTGATGGCGTAGTGCTCGATACCAAAGGAGAATCGAGCAAAGAGTTGCAACAAGCTGCGGATCGGATAAGGCCTGGAATAATAATGTACAGCGAAGGCATGGCCGTACCAAAAGACATGCAAGGCATTATCAGTGGCCGGGTTCATAACGCATTGTACTACCCACCACCACTCAATCTCAATAAATTTATTCGCCCCGACTTTTCGATTTTCAGAGTAGCAGAAGTTTTTAAAGAGCCTATTCAGCGCGAATACGCAGTAGCTNTTTTTAATGGATATGGTACTGAAATAAATCAGTTTGTGCCGGGCCATCCTGAATGGGAAACCAATCAATACCAATACCTGGGGCGTACCACCAGAATTTTGAGAGAAAATTCAACTGCATTTACGCACAACTTCACACCCCTTGTAAATTCATTACGCGATAGCGTGTGGATAAACCAATGGCAAGATCCATCGCGAAAGAAAACCTTGTACACGATTTTAAGTTTTAAACCCGAAGGTCTGAATGGTCCTCTTTTTGAAATAGAGATTGCCAACAACCGCCTGATTGATTTATGGAAGCACGAAGAAGCAGCACTTACCACGAAGGATGGTAAAACCTATGCCCGGGTAAACATCGATGGTTTTGACGCGCGATATCTAGGCACCAACAACGAAGGGGAGGTGAGTTGCCTGGCGCTTTCCAAAATACTGGACTTAACCATTTCAGGAAACCGAATCCATGGCCCTGCCGTACACTACGATATCAAAATCTGGAAAGGAAATCCGGATTATGCAAAGGAAGCTGTTCCGATTGCCGCAGGTAGCAAAATTGATTTAGACATAATTAAGCACTTTGGCCGATATGAGGGTAAACTGGTAATACAGGCTATTGCCGATAACGAATTGATTGATGAACAAATTCTTTTTCTAAAACCCGGTGTTCCCCGATTGATGAGCACCGTTAAAGAAACACCCCGTTCTAAAACAATTCCGGTTGGCATGGTGCGCATACCGGCTGGCAGCCTAAAAGTAAAATACACACAAGGCGATGAGTTTATTCCGTATCCTAAAGCAGGCGAGNGGNAAACAATTTCACTTCCTGAGTATGCAATGGATCAGTATCCGGTTACAAATCTTGAATTCAAAAATTTTATGGATGCAACCCGCTACCAACCTGGGGATACTTCAAACTTTTTAAAACATTGGGTTGGAAGTAAAATTCCGAAAGGGGAAGAAAAGTTTCCGGTAACGTTTGTATCGTATGAAGACGCCCAAGCCTATGCTGCCTGGGCCGGTAAACGATTACCTACCGAACTGGAATGGCAATATGCCGCCCAAACAACTGCCGGCAACGAGTGGCCCTGGAAACAAGCGCAACCCGTAACCCGCGAAGAGACTTACGTAACGGAAACGCTAACCGTAAAAAATATTAAGNGGCATAAATTCCAAACATGCTAACCTGGGCGATGGCGTGCTTTATCCCGTAGGCAAATACAAGCAAGGTGTAAATCCATTTGGACTCTACGATTTAAGCGGCTCGGTTTGGCAATTAACACATGATATTTACCAAAGCGGCAGTTATCAGTTCATTATTATGAAGGGTGGCAGCTACTTTAAACCATCGTCCAGTTGGTGGTATGTGCAAGGCGGCCCCAGAGAATTACATTACAGGCAATTTTTATTGCGCGTAACTCCGGGTTTTGAAAGAAATGCTACGGTAGGATTCCGGTGTGTTAAAGACTTAGAATGAAACCTAAAGTTAAAATTTCACTTACCCGGCTTGATTGGGCTTTAGAAGCAATCGCCTTTCTGATTTGGTTTGGAGGTTTACTTTTTATCATTATAAATTTTTCATCCACACCCGACCAGGTTCCAACCCATTACGACTACACGGGCACACCAACAACTTTGGGCAGTAAAAATTCACTGTGGCTTTTAGTTGGCACCGGCACGTCATTATATGTATTGCTTTCGGTTGTCTCTCTGTTTCCACATACATTCAATTACCCGGTAGAAATAACACCTCAAAACTCCAAACAACAATACACGCTTGCAGTTAGGATGATACGCACGCTCAAGATTGTTGTACTCATGGTATTTGGATACATCCAGTTAATCACTCTACAGGCCAGTAGGTTGGNNGGGTGGTTCCTGCCTGTGTTTGTAGTAGCTGTTATTGGCGTAATTGGCCTGTACATTTGGAAAGCAAGAAGTGCTTCTTTGAAAGCGAGACTTTGAATAAATAATTGTACGGTTTTTGTAATCCATTAACCTACCGCTATATTTGCAGCCTCATTTTTAAGGCCCAAGGCCAGGAAAAGGGAAATGGTCCGGTAGTTCAGCTGGTTAGAATGCCTGCCTGTCACGCAGGAGGTCGCGGGTTCGAGTCCCGTCCGGACCGCTGAGAGGGGTTAATACCCCTCTTTTTTATTTTAGGCTAATTATCAGGTCAGGTCTTTTCTACCTCACCGACTCAAATTCGCGAATAGACCTGTCAGGTCGGAAGACCTGACAGCATCTAAAACCGACTCAAATTCGCGAATAGATCTGTCAGATCGGAAGACCTGACAGCAACTAAAAAAGACGGCACTTACGATGCCGTCTTTTTTGCCAACCTAAAAACATTTACTTTAAAACAACGCGGGCAAACCAAAGCTCGCGGCCTCCCTTATCGGATCCAAANAATACTACCGCTTCATTTTTATCGGTAGCCAGAAAAGGATAGTTAGCATCCAGGTAGTAACCTTCTCCCTTTCCAAACGTTTTCAAATCGGTTACGGTGGCATCGCCCATATTGATTCGGCCAATACGTGGGTAGGTTAAGGTTCTTTTGTTGGGGCCCATTCCTTTAATCTCCTGGAGAATCCAATAGGTATTTCCATCGGTACCTTCCACCAGCGTTTGTGGGCATGCGTAAATTTTTGTGGTGGTGGTGGTGGTGCGATAGGTTAAGCCGTAAGTAGTACTGCTCTCTACAGTAATGCCTTTCTCTTTAGTATCTAAGCCGTACTGCGCCCGCAACACTCCGTTGCTATCGAAATGAAATCCTAAAATATCCTCAAAGCGGTTAATGAATCCATCTTTGTTTTTATCGTAATTCTGACCGATCACCAATAAATCACCATTCGAGGCCAACTCGTAATTACGAATGCTGAACTCACGACCCGCGTAATCGGGAGTTTTCTTTTGACTGGGCGGAAACTTTTGCTTGGCTTTAAACTCTTCAAGATTCGTTTCGGTGAGGTACACCATCTTGCCGTTTTTCACTTTCATCAATTGAACGGCCTTATACTTTACTTCACCGCTGCCAAAACCGCCAATATTTACACCGGGTTTCGCACCTTCATTGTAGTACTTATCCTTTCCCGCCAATGACGGACCGTACAGGTACACTTCACCGGCTTGCTTGTCGTAAATCATTTCGTGAATATTCCAGAAGCTCGATGGACTGTTGAAATTAAACCGTTCAACAATTTCACCCTGATCGGTAACCCGCACATACGTGTAGTTGTTGTTGTTTGGATCTGCATTCTTCTTACCCATGGCATTGGAGGGAGCGAAGACCAACACCAGCGATTCGATACCCGGACTTTCGGGGTCGTCAAAGTTTTCGCGCTCGGTGTAACGGCCAAACACAAAACTCTGCGGATACTGAAATTTAAAATCGGTGGTTTTTACCAGGTCTAGTTCGCTATTGAACTTTAGCAGGCGGATGGCCCCCACATCGCTATTCACTTTCGCTCCTATCTTTGGTTTTACAGAAGCCAGTATGAATAAGTCGCCCGTCATTTCGTCTTCTTCGTGCGTTATGAGGGTGTAGGTGTTGCCATCATCGGTTTTAGGTTTTACTTTTTCGAGGATATCCACNATTTTGGTGTACCCACCCAGCAGGAAATTGTATTTGCTGGTGATTTTNTTCTTTTTAATCACCAAGGTTCCCATCATGTTGTTTTCAACTGTATTACCAAGGGTTACTATCTCATCGCCCTTAAAGCGAAACCATTTGAATTTCTTTTTCATCTTGTCGGCCTCTTCGGTAAACTCCGCATCCTTTACAAAGTTGAAGTTGTTATCAAACACGTATTGCTCGTAGGTAAATTCAACCACCTTACCCTTCTTCTTCATATCGGTAAGGTAGGTAAGGGTGTAGGTTTTGGCGACCTCATCAAATTCAACGCCCGCCAACGACCCTCGTTTAGAAGCCCTTGAAATTTTGTAGGTATTTTCGGTGTCCAGTACCTGCGCAAATACAGGCGCTGTAATACATGCCAACAGCAGTGGCATCAGAAACATAAGTCTTTTCATTTTTTGATTTTTTTATCGTGACCAAAATTGAAAAGTTGGTGCTGCGCGCTCAATACCCTAGGCTGGGTAAAGTACACTCCGTGCCAGTACGGAGGCAAAATTTTACACCAATTTATTTTCGAACGCGAACTTGATGAGGCCCACCAACGATGTGGTGTTGGTTTTACGAAAAATATTAAAGGCACTTTGAACCTCTCAATCAAGGTAACCCTCCGCCTTTGTTGGTGTTGTGTGAAGGTGGCGCGAGTGGCTCACCACAACCTTTGAAACAAGTGAACTTAATAAAAATAGAAAAAGTGAAACTACAATTTATCATTCTCTGCCTTGCTTCCTTTAGCCTTGTTACAGACTTTAAGGCTCAAAGCATTAAACTAACCAATTCGAAAAACCAAAAGGAGGTTATCCTGGCGGAGGGTATGCGCGTTATCTATCTGCTGGAATCAAATAAATCCGATGTTGGAATGACTGAAATTACATCAACCAGCATTACCCAAATTCGCGAATAGACCTGTCAGGTCGGAAGACCTGACAGCATCTAATGGCACTTTGAAACTCCCAATCTAGTGTAACCTGAAAGCAATAATAGCCGCCAATCGGCCGTATTAGCGTCATTTCCCGAAATCGATTGCTTTCAAAAGGCAAAAACTGGATTTTATCCCGAAAAAACCGTTTGTCGGTTTTGGGTTTCGGCCGGCCGGCATACGGATATTTTTGATTCATAATTTTTTAGCTATGGACAAGAGACCACTTTTTCTAAAAGGCTTGCTGAATGCCCTGTTGATAGAGGCTATCATCCTGGTGCTCATCATCCTGTAATTCATCAACTAACTGAATAAACAAGGGTCCTGCGGAGCAATCCGACAGGACTTTTTGTTTGATCCACACCCGACTGGTGTCATATCCTTACATAAAGAGCCGCTATTTCAAAAATCTTCTAATTTTGTAGCCTTGTTTATAACTAACCCAGGGCAATGAATCTTTTGGATTTTGAGAAGCCCATCGCAGAATTGGAGGGCAAATTAGCTGACATGAAACATCTTGCTAACGACAGCGATGATTCAGTAAAGGGTGCCATCCAGGCGTTGGAAAAGAAGATAACCGACTTGAAAAAGGAAACGTTCGAAAATCTAACCGGCTGGCAACGCGTGCAGTTGTCGCGCCACCCCGACAGGCCATATACATTAGATTACATCTACGAAATTACTACCGACTTTATTGAACTGCATGGCGATCGTACCGTAAGCGATGATAAAGCCATGGTTGGAGGCTTCGGTACTATTGACGGTCAAACCTATATGTTAATTGGCCAACAGAAAGGCCGTAACACCAAACAGCGCCAATTGCGCAACTTTGGTATGGCTAACCCGGAAGGCTACCGGAAAGCACTGCGCCTGATGAAACTTGCCGAAAAGTTCAACAAGCCGATTGTAACGTTTATAGATACCCCGGGTGCATTTCCGGGCCTGGAAGCCGAAGAACGCGGCCAGGGTGAAGCCATTGCCCGCAACCTGAAAGAAATGTTTATGCTAAAGGTTCCGGTTATCTGTATCATAATTGGCGAGGGCGCTTCAGGCGGGGCGTTAGGAATTGCTATTGGCGATCGTGTACTTATGCTTGAAAACTCCTGGTATTCTGTTATATCGCCCGAAAACTGTTCGGCCATACTTTGGCGCAACTGGGATTTTAAAGAACAAGCGGCAGAACTACTGAAGTTATCCTCCAAAGATATGCATGCGCTTAAGCTGATTGATGGCGTAATCAAGGAGCCGCTCGGTGGCGCCCATACCGATGTAAAGTCTATGGCAGCCGAAGTANAAAAGGTGATTCTTCAGCTTACCGCAGATTTGAATAAACTAACGCCCGAAGATCGCATCAACCAACGGATTGATAAGTTTACTTCGATGGGAGTAGTGAAAGAATAATATCAAATTCAAAATTTAAAATTCAGGATTTAAGATTTGATGTCGTAATTTGACATTCGAAATTTTAAATTTTTGAATTTTGAATCTCCATGTAATCAATACCGGTNTTNTTAAGTTAGATGGGGGAGCCATGTTTGGTGTGGTACCCAAATCCATCTGGCAANAANCCAACCCGCCCGATGAGCGTAATCTTTGCAATTGGGCCATGCGTTGTTTGCTTATTGAATCGGGCAATACCTTAATGCTCATCGACAATGGATTGGGTAACAAACAAGACGAAAAATTCTTCAGTCATTATTACCTGAATGGAACTGATACTTTGGAAGGATCGCTGAAGCAGGCAGGCTTTTCAACCGATGATGTAACCGATATGTTCCTTAGCCATTTGCATTTCGACCATTGTGGGNGTGGCATAAAAAGAGCAGGTGATAAATTAATTACAACTTTCGCGCGTGCAACCTATTGGTCTAATGAAGCCCATTGGCAATGGGCTACACAACCCAATGCCCGCGAAAAAGCAAGTTTCCTCAAAGAGAACATTTTACCAATCCAGGAGAGTGGGCAACTCCGGTTTATTCATGAAAAAGATCAACGCTCAAATCCGTTTGGTTTTATGGATATCTTTTACGCATCCGGGCATACCGATAAAATGATGATTCCAAAAATCAGGTTTAAGAACCACACCATTTGTTTTATGGCCGATTTGTTGCCTTCTATAGGGCACATTCCGTTACCCTATGTTATGGGTTATGATACCCGGCCCTTACTAACCCTGGAAGAAAAAGCGGCATTTCTGAATGAAGCGGCTGACAACAACTACATTCTTNTTTTAGAACACGACCCGCAGCATGAATGTTGCACCGTTAAACATACTGAAAAAGGTGTGCGGTTAGACAAAACCTTTTCACTTAAGGAGATACAATGAAAGATGTAAACGCATGAAACGCGGACTGGTGTTATCGGGTGGCGGGGTAAGGNGCATGGCCCATATTGGTGTACTGAAAGCATTGGAGGAAATGAACATTGGATTCGACTGTATTGCCGGAACAAGCGCAGGCTCCATTGTAGGAGCGCTTTATGCTGCAGGCCATAAGCCCGACAAAATTTTTCAATTAGTAAAAAACCTGAGTATATTCAATGCGCTGCGTCCTGCATTTACCTGGACAGGCCTGCTTACCATGAATGGCTTAAAAGAAGTGTTGCTCAAAAACATTCCCAATAACGACTTTTCGAAATTAGAACTTCCTTTAACGGTTGCAGCCACCAACATTCGAAATGGCCAGGTTCAATACTTCAACTCCGGAGAATTGATTTCAACCGTAATGGCTTCCTGCAGCATCCCGGCCATCTTCAATCCCATGCAGATTGGCCAAAATCTTTATGTGGATGGCGGCCTGCTCGATAACCTTCCCGCAAAGGCAATCCGAAACCAGTGCGATATGCTGGTGGGCAGCCATTGCAATCATATCAGTGCCGACTTTGATGTTACAAACATTANNAATTGGTAATTGAACGAAGTTTGTTAATAGCCATAAATTCAAACGTGCAGGTTAGCAAGCAACTTTGTGATGTATGGATTGATCCACCCGGTATGGATCGATACAGCAGCATGGATCTGAGTAAAGGCCAGGAAATTTTTGAGTACGGCTATCGCTTTGTTAAGGAAAACTTTACGGCACAACAGTTTCAACAAATAGCTGCATGAACGATTTCAAAACATTAATTCTTCAAGGTATTCCGGATCAGCTTCCGGCAAAAAACCGTACGATACCGCGGTAAGCCACGCTCCAAAAAGAAAGGACATACTATCAAAGGATGAAAAATATTGGCCGTGCGCAATGCACTTCGGTATTTTCATCCAACCCATCATGCGGTATTGGCTCCTGAATTTTTGGAAGAACTGGAAACATACGGGCGCATCTACATGTATCGTTTCCGCCCGGATTATAAAATGGTTGCACGTGCTATTGATGAATACCCGCACCGATCAAAACAAGCCGCAGCCATCATGCTCATGATTCAAAATAATCTTGATCCGGCTGTAGCCCAGCATCCGCACGAGTTAATTACGTATGGCGGTAACGGGGCCGTGTTTCAAAATTGGGGGCAGTATTTACTTACCATGCAATACCTGGCCACCATAACGGATGATCAAACGCTGCACATGTATTCCGGCCATCCCATGGGTTTGTTTCCATCATCCACCGAAGCGCCCCGCGTGGTTGTTACCAACGGAATGATGATACCCAATTACTCCAAACCCGATGATTGGGAAAAATATAACGCCTTGGGTGTAACACAGTACGGCCAGATGACAGCCGGAAGCTACATGTACATTGGGCCACAAGGAATTGTGCATGGTACTAACATTACTATTCTGAATGCCGGTAGAAAAATTTCAAAACAAGGCGAGACCCTTGCGGGCAAATTGTTTGTAACCTCCGGGTTAGGAGGGATGAGTGGTGCCCAGCCCAAAGCCGGAAACATTGCGGGTTGTATTACAGTGGTAGCCGAAGTAAACATAAAAGCAACAAACAAAAGGCATGAACAAGGATGGGTTGATGAAGTAATTTATGATTTGAATAAACTGGTTGAACGTGTAAGGCAGGCAAAAGAAAATAAAGAAGTAGTTTCCATTGCCTATCAGGGCAACGTAGTGGATGTGTGGGAAAAATTTGATGCTGAAAATATTTTTATTGATCTCGGTTCGGATCAAACTTCGTTGCACAACCCCTGGGCGGGTGGGTATTATCCGGTGGGGCTAAGTTATGAAGAGGCCAACGAATTAATGGCAACCAATCCGGCTACATTCAGAGAATTGGTTCAGCAAACCTTACGCAGGCATGCTACGGCCATCAACAAGCACGCAGCAAGAGGAACCTATTTCTTCGATTATGGAAATGCGTTCTTGCTGGAAGCATCACGAGCCGGTGCTGAAGTAATGGCGGCCGATGGTATTTCATTCCGCTACCCTTCGTATGTGCAGGATATTATGGGCCCCATGTGTTTCGATTATGGTTTCGGTCCGTTTAGGTGGGTGTGTACTTCTTGTAAAGCGAGCGATCTTGATTATACCGATAAACTGGCCCAGGAAGTACTTGAACAACTTCATCAGTCAGCCGATGCAGAAATAAAATCACAGTTAGCTGATAATATCAACTGGATTAAATCCGCAAAAGCAAACAAGTTGGTGGTGGGTTCGCAAGCGCGAATACTGTATGCCAACTCGGAAGGTCGCATTAAGATTGCTCAGGCATTTAACCATGCTATTGCGCAAGGTAAAATAGGGCCGGTGGTGTTAGGCCGCGATCATCACGATGTATCCGGCACCGATAGTCCGTATCGGGAAACTTCCAACATTTATGATGGGTCGCGGTTTACCGCAGACATGGCCATCCACAATGTAATTGGTGATTCGTTTCGGGGCGCTACGTGGGTTTCTATTCACAATGGGGGTGGCGTAGGTTGGGGCGAGGTGATTAATGGTGGGTTTGGTATGTTGCTGGATGGTTCAGCTTCCGCAGAAAGAAAGTTAAAAACATGCTTTACTTTGATGTGAACAACGGCATTGCGCGTAGGGCCTGGGCCCGAAACGAAGGGGCACTTTCGGCAATCCGGAAAGAACAATCCGATCAGTTTAAAATAACCATCCCTTACCCGGCAAGCGATACATTACTTAACAACCTGTTGTAATGCTCAGGCCGTTATATATTTTGATTTTCAAAATCATAGGATGGAAAATTGAAGGAACATTTNCCNCGGATTTAAAGAAATATATCGTTGCTGTTGCACCACATACCAGCAACTGGGATTTTGTGATTGGTGTAATGGCACGAAGCATTCTGCGCCTGCAACGGGCACGGTTCTTAGGAAAAGATGCTTTATTCAAACCGCCCTATGGCTGGTTCTTTCGCTGGTTGNGGNGGCATCCGGTGGATCGCTCGCAAAGACACGATATGGTGCAACAGGTGGTGGCTATCTTTAATAAACACGATGAGTTTATTTTAGCCCTGGCTCCGGAAGGAACGCGANAANAAGTGGATAAACTACGCACAGGATTTTACTACATCGCAAAAGGAGCTGGCGTACCCATTATTCCGGTTGGGTTTGACTTCAATAAANAATGTATTGTTATCGGTTCACCGCTTTATTGTTCAAACGATTCAGAAACTGATTTTAACAACTTGCTTGCATTTTACCGAAAGATTCGCGGCAAAAACCCGGAATTAGGTATTGATTAAATATTATGGAGCATTTTAATAATCAATTTCTTCATAACTTCGTTTACGAATAATCAAATAACTCTTTAAAATACAATAGGGGAATCTGGCAGGTTATTTGTCTTAAACTTGAAAACTAACTTCAACTGTATGAAAAAATCATTATCCTTCTTATTGTTGGCTCCTTCTCGTACACGGTGGCAACTGCCCAGGCCCAGTTTGCACTGGGTATTAAAGGCGGACCTAATTTTGCCAAGGTAGATGTGAACGACCCGGATGCAACCTGGAAAGGCAGAACGGGATTCCATGGGGGTGCTTTCGCTTTAATCAAGCTAACCAAAATTGGTATTCAACCCGAAGTGATTTTTTCCCAGCAGGGATCAAAAGTAAAATTCAATTCGGACGATTATGATGCCAACTTCAGTTACGTGAATATTCCGGTAATATTAAAACTTTATACCGTTGCCGGAATCAATCTTCAGGCTGGCCCTCAGTTTGGTTTCTTAACCACAGCCGAATCGGATTACAATCCAATTACCCACCAACCTCAAACCAAAGCCGATATTAAAGATGCTTACAAANAATCGGACGTAAGTGTGGCAATTGGTGCGGGATGGGATTTACCATTCGGGCTAACGATTGATGCGCGGTATAATCTAGGCATTTCAAAAATCGAAGATGATCCCTCTCTTGAAGCAACTAAAAACCAGGTGTTTCAGGTTTCTTTAGGTTTCAAACTTATTAAGATAGGAAAGTAGCAGGTATCTTAACAGACAAAATTGGCCGCTTTCGCGGCCTTTTTATTTCAACAAAGTCAATAATTTCGTGCCCGCATGACTTATGTTGAGACGGTCGAATTCCTATACAAAAGCCTGCCCATGTTTCAGCGTGTGGGCGCAACAGCATTTAAGAAAGATTTAACCAACACCCTTGCACTTTGCCAGGTACTCAACAATCCCCATCACCAGTTCAAGAGCGTGCATGTGGCAGGCACCAATGGCAAGGGTAGCACTTCGCACATGCTGGCTGCCATCTTGCAATCCGCAGGGTATAGAACAGGTCTATACACATCGCCACACCTAAAAGAATTTACCGAGCGGATAAGAATTAACGGGTTCGAAGTAAGCCAGGAGTTTGTTGTTGATTTCGTAGAACGCATTAAACCACACATAAACCAGATTCAACCCTCGTTCTTTGAAATTACGGTGGCGATGGCTTTTGATTATTTCGCAAACCAGCACGTGGACGTAGCCATAATAGAAACCGGCCTGGGAGGAAGATTAGATTCCACCAATGTGATTACGCCTGCACTTTCTATTATTACCAACATCAGTTGGGATCACCTGGATTTGCTCGGCAACACTTTGCCGGCCATCGCATCTGAAAAGGCAGGAATTATTAAACCGCATGTTCCGGTTGTAATTAGCGAAACACAATCAGAAGTAAAATCTGTATTTACCTCAAAAGCAACCGAAACTAAAAGTAAAATCATCTTTGCCGATCAGCACTACCGGGTAAGCAAACAAAGTAATGCGTACTTAGTCAGCAAGTCAGATTCGCAGTTTGAAATAGAATGCGACTTACGCGGTTCATACCAGGCANAAAACTTAGCCGGTGTGCTTGCTGCCGTTGATGAATTACAACTACTTGGGTTTCATATACCGGTAAGTTCGTTAACGGCAGGATTANAAAATGTTACCGCCCTTACCGGATTGAAAGGCCGATGGCAAAAGGTAAATGATAAACCTTTAACTATTTGCGATACCGGGCATAATGAAGCAGGGATAAAGGAAATACTAAATCAGCTTCACGACCTGAGGTACAACACCCTGCACTGGGTACTGGGTGTGGTGAAAGATAAAGATGTATCAAAAATTTTAAGTCTCCTGCCACCTTCCGCACACTATTACTTTTGTGAAGCAAAAATTCCACGGGCTATGCAGGCAGCTACTTTATCTGAATATGCAAGAACTGCAGGACTTAGCGGGGTAATTGTAGCCGATGTAAACGAAGCCATTCAAACAGCAACCCGAAATGCAAAACCGGATGATTTAATTTTGATTGGCGGAAGTACCTTTGTTGTGGCTGAAATCGATAACCTGTGAAGAGTAAGTTAAAACGTTTTGAAATCATTTCGCAACGCGAAAATGTGTTGGAACCAGGCAAAGACATTTACCTGAAGATTAAAGGCAACTGGAACAAAGATTACTTTAAACGGGATAAACCCATTACCCTGGAGTTAGCCTGTGGACGGGGTGAATACACCGTAGGCATGGCCAAACTATTCCCAGATAGAAATTTTATCGGTGTGGATAAAAAGGGGACAGGCTCTGGAAAGGAAGTACGTGGGCCGTAGAAGGTCGGCTAAATCATGTGGGATTTCTGCGAACCGAAATTTTATTTATTGAAAGTTTTATTGCCGATGGCGAGGTGGATGAAATCTGGCTGACATTTCCTGATCCGCGCCCACGCATACGCGACAGCAAACGCAGGTTATCCAGTAGCGGATACATTACGATGTATAAAAACTTCTGAAACCCGGGGATATTTCCGCTTTAAAACGGATAATACCGATCTATTCAATTTTACCCTGGAAGAACTCGCGCTGCGAACCGATATGGAAGATTTTAAGTTTACCCACGATCTCTATAACTCAGACCTGCGAAGCGAATGTTACGATATCAAAACGAAATACGAAGAAATGTTTGCCAGTAAAGGAGAGAAGATCAAGTACCTGCGATTCCGGTTTAAAAAGAAATCCAATAGGTAAATCAGGTAGGGATACAGTTGAGAGTATTGGAAGTTCAACGGGCTAAGACTCAAACATCTGACTCTAATTGTTCCAGCACATCGGCAAGTTGCGAGTAATCCTTAAGTCCGGGGCGCTCTTCTGAACTTCCGTGCAATTGAATTCCCTCAACCGGCCACAACATAATTTCAGCCAGTGTTGCTTCAATCGAATTCATATCTACTAACACCGGAATGTATTCAGCTATTTCCGCAATTAACCTTTTTGCTTTTTCACCTCCCGAAATACCGGTCAAAATCACCGCTTCAATCCGATCAGTATGTTTNTTAAGAAATGTGCTTACCTGTAACCACTCTTGTGCCTGAAGTTGTACCATAAGTTTCCCNGATAAAGCAAGGGCCAGATTAAAATCGGAAGAAGCGCATTGCCAGATTTGTGCAGGGTAATCTTCCAAAGAGGGCCAGGGCTGTTCATTCAATTCAATAACCCATTGCGGCCCCGAAAGCCATCCGGTAATTTCTGCAAACCGGGTTGGATCAATTTCTTTAACCGGAAACCCAATCCAATCCACACCCATGCCGGCACAATACCGCNNATCGCTCAGGTTGGTAATGTTTGCTGCTTTTACTTTGGTTACTAATGCCATGGCCCAAATATCAAAAAGAAAAATAACTTTGGAATGAAATGCGATACGCTTCGTTACTTTTATTGCTGGTGGTGTGGGCCTGCGAAGATAAACCCGTTACAGTTGATATGGGAACAGACTTTTTCCGTTGCGAACCGGGCGGGAGTGGACTTACTCCGTAAACCAGACTACCTACAGCTACCTGAACGCCCCGCAAGAACACGAGTATGAATTAAAGATAACCGTAACAGACTCCACCATTACCCAGGGTGTTGTAACCTACTCCCTTGTACTGGCAACCCGAAACTCAGCCGAAGAGGATTGGGAAGTAAATCAATCGTGGTCGGCTCAAGTGCGTGGCCACGAAGCCATTCAGAATGAAAGCAACGTAACCCGTGTAAAGATGGTTTTTCCGGTTGGCAAAACCACGGTTTGGAATGGTAATCTTTACAACGATGAACCTCCTTTTCTGGAAGATTATGTAACCAGTGCCGACCAGCAATTGTGTCGGATAGAAAATTTTGACGAATCTAAAGAATTAAGCAGCGGACTCAATTTTAACAGTACATTAACCGTTGTAATCAGTAACCTCATCGACCCGATTATCGGGCAAGACGTACAAAAGGAAATCTATGCGCGCCACGTGGGCCTTATCGTGAAAGATGTTACGCAACTGGTGTATTGTAACCAGGGTAGTTGTTCCGGCTTGCAACAAGGTATTCGCTATACTCAAACATTAACCAGCTATGTTCCGTAGCCTGTGGGTGATTTTGTGTTTAATTACTGTTGGTGTGCAGGCGCAAACCAATCGTTACTTTGTTNTTTTTAAAAATAAAACCGGAACGCCCTATAGCATTTCTCAACCCCAGGAATTTCTGAGTGCCGCCAGCATTGCCCGAAGACAAAGCCAGCAAATTAGTATTACCGAAACCGACTTGCCGGTAAATCCTGCCTATGTGCAACAGCTTAAAGACATGGATGTTGCCACCTACTTTACTTCACGGTGGTGGAATGGTGTATTAATTGAAGCAGACGCGGGCGATCTTCCGGCCATTTCGGCTTTGGAGTTTGTAGATCATATTTTGTTGCTTGCCNCCGGCCAAAAATTCTCAAACGGTCGCAAGAAANAAATCAAACGCAAACAAGATACAACCGATCAACCACTTTTAAACGCCACGCAACTCTCGCAATTGGGCATTCCCACTATGCATGCCGATGGCAACCGCGGAGAAGGAATTTCAATAGCCATTTTCGACAGCGGCTTTCAGGGAGTTGACATCACAGCCCCATTCACTTTGTTAAATACTGACAACCGGATCAAACAGACTTTCAATTTTGTAAATAACAACACCGATGTATTCGTTGCTGATGATCATGGTACCGAAGTACTTTCTGTAATGGCTGCGTATATAGAAAACTCCTACACCGGTGGCGCCTACATGGCCAACTATTTTCTATACCTGACCGAAGATGTTTCATCAGAATATCGCATCGAAGAATTTAACTGGACATTTGCTGCCGAGAAAGCGGATAGTGCCGGAGTGCAGATTATCAATTCCAGTCTGGGTTACAATGAATTTGATGACTCATCCATGGATTATACAAAAACCCAACTGGATGGTCAAACTGCGTATGTTACCCGCGCGGCACGGTGGGCCATTGAACGCGGCATCGTGGTTGTGTGCAGTGCCGGAAATGAAGGGAATAACTCCTGGCACCTGGTTACACCACCAGCCGATGCAACCGGAATTGTGGCGGTGGGATCTATTACAGCCGGTGGAACCCGAAGTTCATTCAGTTCTGTAGGCCCTACGGAAGATGACCGGATTAAACCCGATGTTGTTGCCTTGGGCTCGGGCACCGTTGTAATCCGTGCAAGCGGAAATGTGGGTACCACTTCGGGCACCTCGTTGGCCAGTCCGCTGGTAGCAAGCCTTGCGGCTGGTGTATGGCAGGCGTATCCGGAGTTTACAGCACAGGAAATTTATGAAGCACTCACACAATCAGCCAGCCTGGCTACCTCACCCGATAATTTCTTAGNNGATATGGTATTCCAAATTATGATGCCGTTGTGAACTATTTGCGCGAACCGGAACCTCCAAAAGCTGGTTAGTTTATCCTAACCCGGTGGTGGGCAACACAGTTAAAATTCAATTAGATGAAATTGATAACCCCATACAGATTACCCTATTTGATAGCCGGGCACACGCGTTTCAGAATCAACTCTTGAGATTAACTGGCAAAATAATCCGTTTGAATATGACATCTCACCTTTGCTAAGCGGACTATACTACGTACGCGTGCGATCGGGTACCCGCGAGGCTACATTTCGTATAATGAAACAGTGAAGCAAACGCCACAACTGTATATCTTTGCCATTAAATTTAGACTTACTGTTCATGCCACTGATTGCACCCTCCATTCTGGCTGCCGATTTCGCAAATCTGCAAGCCGATGTTACGATGATAAATGACAGCCCGGCCGACTGGATTCATGTAGATGTGATGGATGGCGTTTTTGTACCTAACATTTCGTTTGGTATGCCGGTAATTAAAGCTATTAAGAAGCACGCCAAAAAACCATTGGATGTACACCTGATGATTGTTCAGCCGGAACGATACCTGCAGGCGTTCAAAGAAGTTGGTGCCGATATTCTTACCGTGCATCTGGAGGCCAGTACACACTTGCACCGAACTATTCAGGAGATAAAAGCATTGGGAATGAAAGCCGGTGTGGCAATTAATCCGCATACGTCTGTTTCGTTGTTGAAAGATATTGTAGCCGATATTGATCTAATTTGTTTGATGTCGGTAAATCCGNGGTTTGGTGGCCAGAAGTTTATCGAAAACACGTATGCAAAAACATCGGAGTTGGCCGCTTTGCTGAAAGCAACAAATTCAAAAGCAAAAATTGAAATTGATGGCGGTGTAAATCAGGAGAACGCACCCAACCTGATTGCAAGCGGAGCCCATGTACTGGTTGCCGGAAATTTTGTGTTTACGGCAACCCGACCGAAAGAAGTAATTCAGCAATTAAAATCACTGCCTGATAATTGAATTTCTGTTATGCGTATTCTTTACTGTTTTCTTATCGGGTTACTACTTGCTGCATGTGCCCAAACCGTTTCGCGCGTTNNGACCCGGGCCAACCGATTGATCTGAGCGGACGCTGGAATGATACTGACTNNCGGCAGGTTGCAGAGAAGATGATTTCCGAATTACTTAATAGTCCACGGTATAAGGAATACGCAAAGGAATTGGGCAAGCGGCCCGCCATCCTTGTGGGGCTTATACGCAATCGCACCAGCGAGCACATTGATGCCAACGCATATATANAAAAATTTGAAGTGGCTATCTTCAATTCCAATATAGCCGACCTGGTAGAATCGGATACCTTTCGTGACAAACTTCGCGAAGAGCGTGCCCAGCAACAAGACTTTGCTGATCCCGCAACCATGGCCCAATGGGGAAAAGAAGCAGGCGCCAACCTGATGCTGTTTGGAGAAATGACTTCTGAAACAGATGTTATGAACAAACAACGGGTTGTAAACTACATTACTACGTTGTTCCTTACAGATATGGAAACCAACAAGCGGGTGTGGTACGGACAACACGAAATCAAGAAATACATTCGCAAATAATACCATGCACCACCGTAGTATTTTTACGAAACTGGTGGCCCTTGGCACGATTATACTGGCGTCCGGTTGCGCTACCTATTATCAGACCAACCAATCATTTAACCAGGATTTTGAACGCGGCAACCTGGAATCTGCCTTAGCCACCCTGCAGGCCAATACCAAAGAAGCCAAAAGCAAACGCGAGTTTTTATACTATGTAAATAACGGGCTGGTACTATCTATGATGAGCCGGTACAAAGAAAGCAATGCATACTTGGAAAAAGCATTTTTGTTTGGTGAAGATTACCGGATGAATTACTTAAATGAAGCTGCCTCGTTTCTCACGAACCCGAACGTAACCACCTACNGGGGCGAAGATCACGAACATCTTATGTTGCTGTACTACAAAGCAATTAATTATCTGAAGTTGGGTGATACGCAGGCAGCTTTGGTGGAGTGCAGGCGCCTGAACATCCGGCTTCAGCAATGGAGCGACCGATACAAAAATGAAAACAAATTTCAACGCGATGCATTTATCCACACGTTGATGGGCCTTATTTACGAAACCGATAAAGATTATAACAATGCCTTTATTGCTTACCGCAATGCGGTTACCATTTATGAAGAAGATTATTCCAGGCTGTTTAATATAGCCGCACCCGAGCAGCTAAAGAAAGATTTAGTACGCATGGCCTGGCTTAATGGCTTCACCAGCGAGTATGAATTTTACAAATCGAAGTGGAATATGCCCGAGGATGATTTTGAAATGCCTCCGGCTAATCAGGCCGAAGTAATTNTTTTCTGGCACAACGGGCTTGCGCCAGTAAAGGCAGAGTGGGGGATAAATNTTTTGGTGGACAAGCGCGATAACTGGGTGTATTTCTACAACCGCGAATTAGGAATCAACTTTCCATTTTCGCTGGAAGGTTACGATCAAAAAGAAAAGGATGGGCTTGCCGGTCTCGAAGTATTTCGGGTGGCGTTTCCCNGCTACCTGGAACGGCCACAATATTTTCAGGAAGCCAGTATCACCAAAAATGGGGAAGAACAGCCCTTAGCTTTGCTGGAAGATGTAAATAAAATTGCCTTTAAAAGTCTGCAGCAACGCATGCACCTGGAGTTAAGCAAAGCCCTGATTCGGGTGGCCCTGAAGAAAGCGACCGAATACCAGGTAAAGCAGGAAGACAAAACATTAGGTTCGGTACTGGGTGTAATCAATGCCATTACAGAAAAAGCGGATACCCGCAACTGGCAAACCTTACCCCACAGCATCTACTACACCCGCGTGCCAGTACCGGCTGGGCAAAGTAAACTTACCCTTACCCTGAAGGATGGGAACCGCTCCACCACCCACGATTTTACCTATACGCTGAACAAGGGGCAGATACTGTTTCACACCTTTACATCGTTAGAGAGTCGGTACCCCAATTATGGCTTCTTCGATTCCGATAGTTATCGGGATTGATTTTTACCATCTGCTTAAGCCTGTTATCTTTAGGATTTTAAATTGAACATTCTGAAAAGTTTCCTCCGCATAAATCTGGCTCTGATCCTGCTGCTTGTACCGGATCTTATTGTTGCTCAGGACGATGAAAAACCTACTTTTCCACTCGAAACAATTTATGCTGAGCGTAAGCCCAACACCTTCAGAAAGTTTCTTACCCATTTGCATTTTAGCTTCAGTACGGGGTATGGCAATACGTATATGAAGCACAAGCTGGATAATTTCGGAGTTTTTCAACGACCGGGGTTTGCACCGCGCGTATTTCAAATTAGCAACCCGCTGGATACCACCTATACCAACTGGATAAATCGCGTAACAGCAGATACACTTACTGTTACTCCAGCCAGTTTCCTGGTTTCAAGCGATACCGCCCGCCTTGGTTTTAAGAGTAAGAGCAAAAACATTCCGTTCAATGTGTACATGCACTACGAGTTTCTGAAACGCTTCCGGATTGGTGGTGGCTACAGCTACGAATACCTTTCGTTGGGCGAGTTCAGTCCAATTACATTTAAGGATAGCATTGGTACCTTCAGGCCAGCACAATACCGGGGTTGGGTAAGGAAGATTTATGGGTATGCCGGGNCATCCTTCTATCGAATTGATAAGGTTTTATTTACGGGCGATTTACAGGTGGGTAGTTACAAACCCAAGCGCAATTTCGATAACGCTTCCATTAAGCGTGGCGTGTATGTAAACCTGGGTGTAACTGCCGACTATGAATTATCCGAATACCTGCGGCTGTTTGCCCGTCCTTCGTTCGACATAAAAAGATACACCCTGAATGTAGCGGGCAGCAATGGAAATTCCATAAAGCACCGCATGAATGCCGCTTACCTGCAGGTTGGCCTTTCTTACGCCATTCCTGAATTACCCCGGTGCTACCTAAAAGACTGCAAAATCCAGATTAACCATGCGCACGGGAACAAAGAGTACCGCAGCAGGCGCCACCCCATCTACAAANAACAAAATCCGGGATATGGCGAAAATCACCCCACACTAATCAAATACAAAGGCAAGAACAAGCGAAAACTCAATCCCTATTAACAGCCCTAAAAACTCCCTTTAAGCATAAAAATCAGGCTTTTGGCCTATGCGGGAAGCAGTTAAATTAATCAAAATTCCATACCTTGCACCCTTAATTTTTGCCCCTGTAACAAGGGCTAAACGAAAGACTTTAAAACCAGAAATCTGTGGCTGACGAAAGCACCAATTTGCCCGAACGGCAAAACATCATTCCAATAAACATTGAAGATGAAATGCGCGGAGCTTACATCGATTACTCGATGTCGGTTATTGTTTCGCGCGCCTTACCCGATGTGCGCGATGGCCTGAAGCCCGTACACCGCAGAGTTCTTTACGGAATGCTGGAATTAGGGGTTAACTATAACAAACCCTATAAAAAATCAGCCCGTATTGTGNGGGAAGTACTGGGTAAGTACCACNCCCATGGCGATGCTTCCGTGTACGACACCATGGTGCGCATGGCCCAGGATTGGTCGTTGCGCTATACATTGGTGGATGGCCAGGGAAACTTCGGTTCCATTGATGGCGACTCTCCTGCAGCGATGCGCTATACGGAAGCGCGTCTGAAGCGCTTAGCTGAAGAGATGCTGGCGGACATCAACAAAGAAACAGTTGATTTTCAACCCAACTTTGACGACTCGTTATCCGAGCCAACCGTATTGCCGGGTAAAGTTCCTAACCTACTCATCAACGGATCGAGTGGTATTGCCGTGGGTATGGCCACAAACATGGCCCCGCACAACCTGACCGAAGTAGTGGATGGTATTTGTGCCTATATCGACAACAGAGAAATCACCATCCCCGAATTGATGAAGTTTATTACAGNNGCTCCTGATTTTCCTACCGGTGGGTTGATATATGGCTATCAGGGCGTACAAGAAGCTTTCCTGACGGGAAGAGGAAGAATTGTAGTGCGAGCCAGGGCCGAGATTGTAACTACCAGCAATGGGCGCGATCAGATTGTAGTAACAGAAGTTCCCTACATGGTGAACAAGGCGCAGATGATTGAAAAAACGGCTGCCTTGATTAACGATAAGAAATTAGAAGGGATAAGCGATATCCGCGATGAATCAGACCGCGAAGGATACCGGGTAGTGTATGATCTTAAGCGAGACGCCATTCCTAACATCGTTCTCAACAATCTTTACAAATACACACAACTGCAATCGTCATTTGGGGTAAACAATGTAGCTCTGGTANAAGGAAGACCACAAACCCTTAACCTGAAGGATTTGATTGCACACTTTGTAGAACATCGCCATGAAGTGGTGGTGCGCAGAACAAAGTTTGAGCTGAATGAGGCCGAAAAACGCGCCCATATACTGGAAGGCTACCTGATTGCGCTTGATCACCTGGATGAGGTAATTGCATTAATCCGCAATTCCCGCGATCCGGAAATAGCGAAAACAGGATTGATGGAACAGTTTAAACTTTCTGAAATTCAGGCCAAGGCTATTCTGGAAATGCGCCTGCAGCGCTTAACGGGTCTTGAGCGCGAANAAATACAAAATGAGTATAACGAGGTAAAAGCCTTAATCGCAAGACTTAACGAAGTGCTGGCAAATGAAAGCCTGCGCATGGACATTATCAAAACAGAATTGAATGAGATTAAGGAACGCTACGGTGATAAACGCAGAACCGAGGTAGTACACAGCGATGACGACATCACACCGGAAGACATGATTCCGAATGAAGAAATGGTGATAACCGTTTCGAACCAGGGTTATGTAAAACGGACATCCTTGTCGGAATACCGTACACAGGGCAGGGGCGGCATTGGCTCGAAAGCAGTGNCCACCAAAGAAGATGATTTTACAGAACACCTCTTCATTGCACAGGCTCATAACTACCTGCTTATTTTTACCGAACAAGGCCAGGTGTATTGGAAANAAGCCTACGAAATTCCGGAAGGATCCAAAACCTCAAAGGGTAGAGCAATTCAAAATTTACTTACCATTCAACCGGGCGATCGGGTAAAAGCGATTCTTAATGTGAAAGACCTGGTGGACGAAAATTACATCAACAACACCTATGTAATTCTTTGTACTGAAAAAGGTACCATTAAGAAAACTTCACTCGAAGCCTATTCGCGGCCGCGGGCCAACGGCATTGCCGCCATAACCATCAACGATGGCGACCGCTTGTTGAATGCGGCTTTGACAAATGGCAGCAACGATATTATTATTGCCAAAAGTGAGGGTAAGGCCGTTCGGTTTAACGAAGCCGATGTAAGACCCATGGGCCGGACTGCCGCGNGGGTACGGGCCGCCACACTTGAATCGGAAGAAGATAAGGTGATTGGCATGGTTTGTATTGCCCGGNCCGATGCCAACCTGCTGGTGGTTTCGGAGAAAGGCTATGGAAAGCGCTCCTCGATTGAAGATTACCGGATAACCCGCAGAGGGGGTAAGGGAGTTAAAACAATTAACATCACCGAAAAAACTGGCAAGCTTGTTGCAATCAAGGAAGTGGTGGACAATGACGACTTGATGATTATTAATAAATCGGGCATCAGCATCCGCATTAGTGTGAATGAATTGCGCGTAATGGGACGTGCCACACAGGGTGTTCGCCTGATAAAATTAAATGAAGAAGATGCCATTTCATCAGTAGAAAAAATTCAGAAAATGGATGGTGATGCTGCTGAAACAGATATTAAACCAGAACTTGAACAAAATTAAAAGAGAACTAAACCTTAAATTAAAAATGAAAAAAATAGTTGTGTTAATGTTTGGCGTTTTACCTTTTGTGGCGTTTGGCCAGAAAGAAATAAAACCCAATGTTGGTAACGCAGAAAAAGCGTTAAAGGCGGGCAAAATAGATGAGGCCAAGGCCATTATTGATGCTACCACCGCCAGCCAGGAATATATGGTAGATAAGAAAGGTGGCCCTTCCAGAAATGCCGCAAAAGCATGGTTTCTGAAAGGTGTTATTTATGCAGCCATCGATACCACCAGCAATGAAAAATTCAAGTCGCTGGTGCCGGAAGGTTTTCCTGTAGCTAAGGAAGCTTTTGATAAATCGAAGGAACTTGATAAAGACAAAACACCATCTTTTGTTTCCGATGCAATGGGTTTTCCATTGATGAATGGGCAGATAACAGGTGCATTGGCTCAGAGCTATTTTAATAAAGCCATCACCGCTTATCAGGATGATAAAGACTACAAGAAAGCGTTTGCTTTTACTGAAAAGACCCTGTACTTCATTCCGGAAGATACAACCATCCTGATGAATGCCGGAGTGTTCTTTGCACCTGCAGCAGAAGAGTACGATAAAGCAGTTGATCTCATTAAGAAGTATCAGGCAAAGGGCGGTAAATCTTCTGATTCCTACATTGTATTGGTTGACATTTTCTACAACAAAAGAAAAACAATGAAGAAGCATTGAAAATTCTTCAGCAGGCAAAAAGGATCACCCCCAGAATGGAGATTTTTACAGACTGAACTTTCTATTTATCTGAATGAGAAAAATATGATGTAGCCAAGCAAATGGTAGAGGCTTCTTTGAAGAAAGATCCTAATGATACACAACAACTTTACCTGCTGGGCCGCCTGCAACAGGAAACGGGTGAATCAGAAAAGGCAAAAGCAACATACTCAAAAGTACTGGCTTCTGACCCTAAAAATTTTGATGCCGCTGCCATGTTAGCCGATTTGTATTGGAAGGATGCCAAGGTAGAAAAAGACAAAATGAGCGCGTTGGGTAACTCAAAAGCCGACCTTGCCAAAGCCTTAGAACTTGATAAAATCTATGTGGAGAAACTAAAAATTGCACTTCCTTACGTAGAGGCGTGTGAAAAATTTCGCCCGATGATGTGAACGTTCTTTATAGCCTGCTTACCATTTATGGTGATCTGGATAATCAGGCCAGTGCCGCCCGTGTGAAAAAGAGATTAAAGACACTAGGGGAGGATGTAGATTAAGAACGAAACCTTCAAAAGAAAATGCTCTGTGATAAAAACAGAGCATTTTTTAAGCGTATAGTTCAGCTTTCTGAACGGCTATGGATTCATTTTCGATATACTCATCATAAGTCATCAGCCGGTCGATATTGCCTTTCGGTGTAAGCTCGATAATGCGATTGGCAACAGTTTGTGTAAACTCGTGATCGTGTGATGTGAATAAAACCGCGCCCGGAAAATCTTTTAATGCGTTATTAAAAGCAGTAATGGATTCCAGATCAAGATGATTGGTCGGTTCATCTAAAATTAACAGATTGGCCCCGGCCAACATCATACGCGAAATCATGCAGCGAACTTTCTCACCACCGGATAACACATTACACTTTTTGAATACTTCTTCGCCCGAAAACAACATCTTACCCAGAAAGCCCCGGATATATACCTCGTCTTTATTCTCATCGGCTGCAAATTGCCGCAGCCAATCCACCAGGTTATCATCCGATTGAAAATACGCTTCGTTATTTACCGGTAAATAAGCCGGNGTAATCGTTTGGCCAAATTTGAACGCGCCTGCGTCTGGTTTTAATTCTCCGGCAAGAATCTGAAACAAGGTAGTGATAGCTAAACTATCCTTACTTAAAAANGCAATTTTATCTCCTTTGTTTACGAAAAANTCGAGGTTCCTGAATAGAACGGTACCATTCGCTAATGTATGCGACAAATGCTCTACGTGCAAAATCTGGTCTCCGGCCACACGTTTTTGCTGAAAGATAATAGCCGGGTATCTGCGTGTGGAAGGTTGAATGTCATCCACATTAATCTTTTCTAATAATTTTCTCCTACTGGTAGCCTGCTTGGACTTTGATGCATTGGCACTAAAGCGTGCAATAAACTCCTGAAGTTCTTTTCGTTTATCTTCTGCCTTTTTGTTAGCGGCCGATCGTTGTGCCAGCGCCAACTGGCTGGACTGGTACCAGAAGGTATAGTTACCCGTATATAACCGAATAACTTTGAAGTCGATATCAACAATATGCGTACAAACCGTATCTAAAAANTGGCGATCATGCGAAACCACAATTACGGTATTCTTAAACTCAAGCAAAAAGTCTTCGAGCCAGGAGATGGTTTGAAGGTCCAGGTCGTTGGTTGGTTCATCCAGAATAAGCACATCCGGGTTTCCGTAAATAGCTTGCGCCAACAACACGCGCACTTTTAAGGCACCACTCAATTCCTTCACCAGTTTGTAGTGATCTTCTTCCACAATGCCCAGGCCGCTTAATAGTGCAGCCGCATCCGATTGTGCATTCCATCCATTCAGTTCAGCAAATTCTGCTTCAAGTTCCGAAGCACGAATACCATCCGCTTCTGAAAAATCGGGTTTGGCATAGATGGCATCTTTTTCCTGCATCAGGTTCCAGAGGTGGGAGTATCCCATCATTACTGTGTCTATTACCGGAACCTCGTCAAACTCGAAGTGATTTTGCCGAAGCACCGCCATGCGTTTTCCGGGGTCCAAAACCACCTGGCCACGGGTAGGGTCAATTTCACCCGAAAGAATTTTTAGAAATGTGGATTTACCTGCCCCGTTAGCCCCAATTACACCATAGCAGTTACCNCCGGTAAATTTCAAATTTACTTCATCAAATAAGATGCGTTTTCCGAACTGCAGCGAGAGATTGTTTACCGAAATCATTACCTTTTTTGAATACGTGCGCAAAAGTAAGCAAACCAAAGGAAAGAACTTGTGGTTCCCTCTTAGCCAAGCTGCAATAAATATTACCGGAATTCAGTTAACATCGTGTAATTTAACTTCACCGCTACAGGCAACTAAAGCAATGGAACGGCATGCGCTTAAACCATTTAATGCGTTATCTTTAAGGAATTGTTTTAACAGAAATAATGATGTTGAAGAGATTGAAAGGGCTTGCGATACTATTGGCTTCATTTGGATTTTTGATCATCCTTTCGTGCGAACCGCTTGAAGACAACCAACCGGTAACGGATGAGGGCTTGGTTATTAACGAAATTTATGCCTCCGGTGAAGATTGGATAGAACTCTATAACTCGCTGGAAACCAGTATCAATATAGGAGGATACTTCATTTATGATAACGCTGCTGCCAAGTACCAGATACCAGCCAGTACCACCATTCCTGCCAAAGGCTTTCTGGTGTTGGTTTGTAATGACCTGGGTACCGGGCTAAACACAAATTTTAAATTGACCTCAGCGGGTGAAACGGTCTATCTTGAAAATGCAAGCGGTACGCTAATTGATCGGGTTGAATTTCCTGAATTAAGTGCCGGACAAACCTATGGACGCTATCCCGATGGCTCTGCAAATCTGGCTATTTCGGGAGTTGCCACCNGGGGTGTAACCAACGGGGGCGATGAAACCCCTGCCATCGTTACAACCACGCGCGAACCGATTGTACCTGGTTTGAATCAAGTTGTTACCATTAAAAGTACATTGGTGAGTACACAGGGATTAGCCGGTGTAAAATTGTATTATCGGTTTAACACGGGTGCATTTACACCTGTTACCATGGTGTTGCAATCCGGGTTCTATACGGCAACGATTCCGGCACAGGCAAGCACCGGTACCGTTGAATATTACCTGGAGGCAGAAGGTACCAATGGGTTGAAATCGTATGAACCAGCAACCGCACCAGCTAAAGTATTAAGTTATCTCTTAAATACAGATGCATTACCCCAATTGGTTATCAACGAGTTTATGGCCTTTAATTCTTCCTGTTGCCCCGATGATCATTCGGGCATAAATGAATATGACGATTGGATTGAGATCTACAATGCAGGAAGTACGGCTGTAGATATTGGGGGTATGCATGTTTCCGATAATAAAGCCAATCCCTTTAAATATAAAATTCCGAACGATGAACCCGGTTTGACAACCATTGCGGCCGGAGGCTTTTTATTGATTTGGGCCGATAACCAGCCGGAGCAAGGTCCCTTGCATGCCGATTTCGGATTATCAACTGCAGGAGAGGATGTGGGTATCTATTACCTTGATGGCCGAACCATTAATGAATACACATTTGGTGCACAAAGTGAGAATGTTTCGTGGGGTAGAAGCACCAATGGCGGTTCTACCTGGAAGTCTTTANATTCACCAACTCCGGGACAATCCAATTAATTCTTAACTTCATTTCATGCTTGAGTTATTTCCAGATCAACCGGTTTATGAATATCCGCAGTTGATTAATATAACGTACTCATTTTTGTGGGCTTTTCTGCTGGCTTCCCTTATTGCAATCACGCATCGGTTAACCTTTACGGGTGACCATTATCCAAAGAATNTTTTCCAGTCGTTGATCTTAGGAGCGGTGGTAACTACCCTGGTAATGATGGCCATTGGCGATAGCCTGGCACGCGGATTAGGTGTTTTTGGAGCAATGGCGATTATCCGGTTTCGTACCCGTATTGATGATCCGCGCGATGTACTGTTTCTGTTTGCCGCATTGAGCACCGGGTTAGCCATTGGGGTGTATGGATTTACCATCTCCTTTGTGGGCTCCGTTCTATTTTGCCTCGTTGCCGTGTTGTTATATTTCTCTCCATTTAAAAGTTACACCCACCACAGCCATTTATTTTTTACCCTGGAGGATGTTGAAAAGTTAGAAACTGTTTTAGCAGTGGTTGGTACGCATTGCCGCGAATACCATGTGATTACCATGTTGATCAACAAAGAAAATGCAATGCGATATCACTATGGTATTTCATTAAAACCTACCTCCAGCAAAGAAGTATTAATGCAGGCCCTTCAAAAAGTTGAAGGGATCAAACAACCCAAAATTTCATCCAACTTAATAGAACAATCCTGATATGCGTATTAACTGGTTTTATCTATTAATAGGCGCCTTACTTTTAGCANTGCTTTATATCAATTCCCGCTATTTTAGGGGGAGTGGTGATGCGGCCATTGGGTTAGCGCAAACCAAGCAGTATAATATCAGTTCTGAAAAATCGGCAATTGTGAAATCTGTAAAGGTTGTGCCAGGCATGCAAGTAAAGGAAGGCGATTTGCTGGTTGAGTTAAACAGCCAGGAATTGGAGATAGAGATTGCAAAGTTGAATAACAAGATCGATATATTGAAATCGGAGCGGAGAGAAAAAGCCAAGCTTACCGAGGCTGAGATAGCTTATATCAAAGCAGAAAACAATATTATTCTGGAAGAATTAGAAGCAGAAATTCTTCAAACAACCAGTGAATTGAAACTAAATGAAAGCCTTACGAAAGAGTTTGTTACCGCAACCAATCAGGAAGTGGAGTCGCCTCTGAAGATCAGGATTAACTCCTTAAAGCAACAAAAGCATAAACATCAACTCGCACAGGAAATTAAAATACAGGACATCCGGCAAGAGAAATTAGCCGAACAACAAGTTTTGGAAAATCAGATAACGCTGTTGGAGAGCGAACTAAAACTTATGCAGGACGAGATCCGCAACCTGACTAAATTTTCATCGGCACCGGGTGTAATTAAGAATGTTTTTGTAAAACCAGGCGAACAGGTGAGTGCTTACACGCAATTGCTGGAGATTAACCCCTTGCGGCCAACAACCGTTGTTGTTTACCTGATTGGTAAGAAAGCGGATCATTTTCCGATAGGAGATACGGTATCCGTTNTTTCCTATGATCAGCGAAGAAACACGGTAGCCGGTAAAGTAATAGGCTACGGATCCGTTACGGCCCTTCCGGAAATTTTACAGAAATCAACTGCTGTAACCGCCTTTGGCCAGGAAGTGTTTATTGAAATACCGGCTGAAAATAACCTGGCCAACGGTGAAAAGGTTTTAGTGCGATGAGGTTATCCGTTATTCTATTACTCAGCATCTGCTTCCGGTATCTTCCTGCACAGGTTACCATCAATGAATTTCTTTATGATACCGAACAAGAACCATTGATTAAGTCATTTGATTCCCGTACGGATTATCTTTCCAACNAAAAGACGTATCGGCTTGCCCCGATACAAAAGCTTGAGCTCCGTACCGAAAGCAATCAATTGGATCGTACCCGGCAGGAGTATGGGTTGCGTTTAAATCCGGCCAATCCGTTCGAGATAAAGCGTACCAATCAGTATTTCAAAAGTTACCAGGAATTATTGAAGCTGGATCGCGAACGCACCCTTAAGGAGTTATTGTTTATCCGCTATGAAGTAATTATTGGTTGGATTTATTACCAGGAAATCCGCGACCTGAAATTGGAAGATAAAACAACTACTGAAAAACTTTTGGGCATACTGGAAGGTCAACGCTACTCCGGATTGTTTGATGCCGAAGATTATGTGGAATTAAAAATGGATCAGGTTGACAAAGTAACCGAATTGGAAGAAACCATGTTTGAAATTGATAATCAAAAACGATTGGTTGAAACACTATATACAGAAGCACGTCAGAAAGATATCAACTGGCCGGTAGCAGAAATAATTTCGGTCGATCGGCTGGAAAGGGTAGTGGATAGCATTTATCAGAGCGAAGTACGAGCAGGTGAAGTGGCCTATCACCAAAAGCAAATTGAAATGGCCATGCACGAATGGTACTTAGAGAAGGCAAACATCAGCATGGGGTTTATTCAAACATCTTATCAACAATGGCGGATTGAACAAAACCAAAGGCCCTGGAGTATTAGCATGGGTATTACAATTCCAATTTTCAATCCCAACAAAGAGGATATGACCAAACGCAAACTCGATATGCTGGAAGCGGAAGGGAGTTTAATGCTGNCTAAAAACGATCAGCAAGCCGGCCTTGAAATCAGCCGGGAAAAAATTAAAAGCCTGTCGAAACGTTTCCGCGAGATACAATCGATGACTGACCAGGTAAATACAGGGTCTGTATCTAATACGTTGCAACAAATTAAAGACAGTAACCCTGTGGCGGTTATCCGCATGCAAAACAAGGCGATTAAACTAAAAACTATGGCTGCGCGGTTACGGCAGGAGATTTATCTGGGTTATATCGAGTTTCTTGGATTTGCAGAAGTGTTGCAAGCACTGCCGTTGAAAAATTTTCTTGATCCAAACCTTAAGCGGGTAGCCCCATGAATTTATTAAGCGTAGTGCCAAAAAGGAAGGTAAGGTCTTACTCTTTTATTTAACATAATATAAATTATATAACTCTTGCCGGGCTAAGTTGCTGACCCGCAGTTATATAATCATATTATGTTAACCATCCCACGGCAATTGACGCGCATGCCCATGCATCGCTGGTCTGGAAGTTTTCGGCTTCGTATTGAAGTTTTCGGTAGTCTCGCGCATACCAGCCGCACAGTTATATAATTTGACGTTATGTATAAATAGCCGCTCAAGGCCGCGCTCTCGGGCCCAGCACACCACGTCCTTGAGTGTCTATGTAAGCGATAAAGTTTGAGCAAGAAAGTTTTTGCCAACGCGCATGAATGCAGCCACGCGCCAAGCATAAGTACCGCAGGCCGCGCAAAGCCTGGCTCAGGCCAAGCCAGCGGCACACATGCTTGATCCAACGCTTTATGAGATTTAATGCGACTATAAAATGGTGAGAGCAAACATAGTATGAGTAGGTTTTTAGACCATCGAGCCCCATCTAACTACAGGACAATCACCATTATCCGGCAAGTTTTGCTCTCGACTAAATCTAAAGAATTTTCCTGATTCGCCTCATCAGAACTTCAAAGGTGTTCGTACTTTTCTTTTATGTTCTTTTTGCCTTGATGCAAAAAGAACGAAAAAATCAAGGCCCAAAGATGCTTCCGCCCACATACCTACGCGCCACCCCGCCTTTGGGCCGGGCCAGCGCGCAAGAGTTAGCTAATACTTAAACATAACACAAAGTTACGGGCGTGCGGAATAGAAAGCCGCAAGGGTACGCTGCGCCTGCTCGTAAAAAAATCTCCACCCTCTCCGCTCCTGCCGCCACACTTGCCAGGGTAGTATTTTTACAGCAGCCCTTGCACCTTTCAATCCGATCCCGTGGTGTTGCGCCATGTTTAAATATATTTTAAGAGTTCGCATTGGCGGCCGGTGGCTGCTGGCGGGCGTTTGGCTCAAGTGGCGGTTTCCGCCATTTCATTACTGCAACATGTGGTGGGACTATTATGAATGTTCCATCTGCGTGTTGTGGTTTGAAGTTTCAATTTCAGAGCTCCCTTTTAGGGGCTCTTTTTAAGTCATCCGAAATGCTGGACTAATATATACTGGGTTTAAGTCGTATAGATCAACAAGTGCCATTAAGTATTGAAAAGAGCTTATTTTGATCATCAGCATCTGGATATTATTAGGCGTAATTTTGAAGTTAATTGTTAGTAAACCTGTCTATAAGCGTCCATCAGAATCCTGATAGACGCCATATTACCTGAGAAACAATTAACTTAAAGTACTTTTGCAGAAATTAACAAATACAATTTGTATCCATTTCTAAGTCAGGCATTTCAAACGCTTTCTCTTGGGGGCATAGTCCTGGCAGTATTTATTATATTGTTGCTGAACAGCAAAAAAGTTAATAAAAGTCGGGCTAATAAAATGCTTTCTTTATTGGTCTTTGCACTTGCCTTCAGCAATGCACATATTTTTGCGGGGATGNCACTCAGTCATTTTTCGCACAACATTTACACCATTGGTGACCCCACGTTTTTCTTAGTTGCCCCACTGTTGTGGCTTTACGTGCGGGAATTAACTGGCGAACAAGCTAAATGGCAGTGGCGTTTAGGATTGCAATTTGCCCCTTTCCTACTAATCGTCTTACTTTCACTTTCTCTGCGTTCAGTAAATTCAGCGACCTTTCAATCGTTTCTAGCCCAGAATCACCGTCTAATAACAATCCTTTACTGGATAGTGTTGGTGTTTCAGTTTTCGTGGGTTCATGTGCTTGTAACCAAAAGATGGAACTATCATCAGCGTATTATTCCACAAGAAGTATCCAATCTAGAAAATGTGAGTATTACTTGGGTAAGATTATTTATGGTTGTTTTTCTTATCATCAATTTCATTTTCCTGATTAGCCTGGCATCTGTTGTTCACTCGTTGGATGGAGACTGGCTTCAATTGATGACAGCGACTATATTCTCACTTGCGATTTTTGCGTTAGGCTATAAAGGTATTCTGCAAATTGAAGTATTTAATAAAGGCGATGTGGTTGCTAAGGAGAACAACACGAATACTTTACCGCCAGCGGAGAATCCAAAATCAAGTCAGATAGATTTATCAAGGCTTAAACAACTCAACATTTTCATGGAAGAANAAAAGCCATATCTGAATGCGGAGTTGACGTTAACTGACTTAGCGAGCGAGCTTGAAATCCCTCGTGGCCAATTATCGCAGTTAATTAATGAAGGAACAGGCGATAATTTCTATGACTTTGTAAATAAATATCGTGTAGAAGAAGTGAAAAAATTAATGATCGACCCTTCGATGAAGAATTTTAACATGCTTGGTATTGCACTGGAGGCCGGTTTTAAATCTAAGTCCACTTTTAATCTGATCTTTAAGCGATTTACAGGTTTGACACCGAGTGAATATCGCAAAAACATTTCCTTAAAATGATTTCTATAAAACACATACTATAACAACTATGCTCACCGAAATCCATCCTAAATTGCCCATGCGTGACAAAAATTGTACACGCGAATTTTATATCCACAAATTAGGCTTTCAACAATTTGGCAGCGATTATGATGGATATCTGATGCTTCAANAAGGCAACATTCAAATTCACTTTTTTGAATTTAAGGAGCTTAATCCAAAAGAGAATTACGGACAGGTTTATATCCGCACCAATGGAATTGAAGAACTGTATCAGTCTTTGTTGAATAATAAAGTAAGTATTCACCCTAATGGCCATTTGCACACCAAACCTTGGGGCCAACGGGAATTTGCATTGTTAGATCCAGATAATAACTTATTAACCTTCGGACAAGGTGTTTGATAAAATAGATAAACGCAAGAACGCTCGTCCATTAAAATCTGCACCTGTTCATTACGTCCAACAGGATTTCTAAAGACGCTGCAAGTACTTTCCATCCGTAATGTTGCCTAAAAATCAACTTTATGGATTCAATGCAAAATCGCTCGTTCATCGAACTGAAAGACGTAAGTAAAATTTTTCCGGTGGCTTCGGGGCAATTCCGTGCATTAAAAAATGTTGACCTATCTATTTGTCAGGGGCAATTGGTGGCCATCACTGGAAAATCGGGAAGTGGCAAGTCCACGCTGCTCAACATAATTGCGGGCATTGATAAACCAACAGAAGGAAGTGTCAACATAAACGGCATTCAGGTTGAAAAACTCTCCGAGAGTGAACTTGCTTCTTGGCGTGGCAAAAACATCGGGGTGGTATTTCAATTTTTCAATTGCTGCCCACACTCACCATTGCCGAGAACGTAATGCTGCCAATGGACTTCTGTAATACTTATCCACGACAAGAAAGAAAAGCACGTGCGGTAAGTTTATTAGAGCAAGTGAACATTGCCGAGCAGGCTGATAAACTTCCTTCTGCTTTATCGGGTGGGCAACAACAACGCGTTGCTATTGCCCGTGCTCTTGCCAACGATCCGTCCATTATCATAGCCGATGAGCCCACTGGCAATCTTGATTCACAAACAGCTGACTCAATCTTCAGCTTATTCAAAAGTTTGGCGCAAGCCGGCAAAACGGTAATCATCGTTACGCATGAGAAAGAATTTGCATCCACATTTGAAACAAGTTTTTCAATAGCTGATGGAGCGGTTGTGAACAAACCAGTAACTGCCTGATCCAATGAAAACAAGATATACAAAAGTAATCCGCGACCTTACCTCTGATTATTCGCGAAGCATAATGCTTGTGTTGGCCATTGCGTTAGGTGTCTTTGGCATTGGCACCATTCTAAGTGGATACAGTGTGATCAAGCGCGAAATGAATTCCAACTACATGGGTACTGTGCCAGCATCAGCCACTATTGAATTGGAGGATAGTATTCCGAAGGGTTTGGTAGAGAGCGTTTTACAATTTCCGAGTATTGAAGCTGCCGAGCGTCATGCTACCATCTCTGCCCGCATGAAGGTAGGTGACAAATGGTATCCATTGCTTTTGTTCGTTGTTGATGATTTTAAAAATAAAAAGACGAATAAGCCTTCCCATCTGTCGGGTGAAGTAGTTCCCGCAACAGGTAGCATGTTAGTGGAGCGCACCGCCTTCTCCATCATGCAGGCCAAGGAAGGCGATGAATTATTGGTGAAGATTCCCAATAGTGTTGCAAGAAGCATCAAGCTATCGGGCACTGTGCACGATCCCAGCCTCGCACCAGCTTATCAGGAACAAACCGGGTATGGATACATGACGCTATCTACACTTCATCAATTAGATTCAACGAAAGGGTTCGATCAACTTCGGTTATTGGTAAGCGAANAAAAGCATTCCCGAGAGCATATTACGGCAAAAGCACAAGAGGTTGCTGCCTTACTTTCGAAGAGCGGCTACACCGTGCACGAAATACAGGTGCCCCCTCCGGGCAAACATCCGCACCAGGGTCAGGTCACTACGATTATGTCCGTGTTTATAATTTTTAGTNTTTTGGTTTTAGCGCTCGGCTCTATTCTGGTAGCGACTTCAATAGCTACGCTTATGGTAAAGCAAACCCGCCAAATCGGGGTGATGAAAACAATCGGAGCCAGATCCATCCACATTATAAAAATGTATGGGCTAATGGTTTTGATACTATGCGTTGCGGCATTGTTCATCGCCATACCACTTAGTCGCGTGGCGGGTGCAGTGTTCTACCAACAAATTGCCGCGCTGCTTAACCTCGAAATCACAAATAGTAAAATACCGTTTTGGGTTGCGATGTTGCAAGTGGCATCGGGCATTATTGTTCCATTATTAGTAACAGCAATTCCCGTTATTCGGGGTAGTCGCATTTCAGTTCGGAAAGCAATAGACAATATTGGAGTCTCCGATCAGGCTCAACAAAGGCCTTCGAGTTTGGCACAATTTTCATTTGCGAGTGGCACCTTCAAACTTTCTCTTCGAAATGTGTTCCGTCAGAGATCGCGCCTTACCATGACGCTGAGTTTGCTCGCTGCGGGCGGTGCGATGTTTATGACAGCTCTCAATGTATCGGATGCCTGGGACAAAAACCTTGAGCGGATTTATGAACAACGATTGTATGACCTGGAGGTGAAATTGAACACACGTTTGCCATCCCAAGATGCTCTTGATAAAGTACAGGCCATTGCTGGTGTTACGTCAACAGAGACCTGGCTTCAGTCGCCCACGGCATTCAAAACCAACAGTGCCTTTGATGTCACGCAAACTTATCCAGACAAAGGACACGGTAGCTTTTCACTATTGGCGTTGCCGCTCTCTACTCGGTTACTTAAACCGACCGTTATCAAGGGTCGCTGGTTAAATGACCCTGCTGCCAATGAAGTTGTACTCAATCAACTTGCCACCAGCAAGGCANAAAAAATAGAGCTTGGCGATAAAATATTTCTTTCCGCAGAGGGCATACAATCCGAGTGGAAAGTGGTTGGTTTTACGGAAGATGTCGGTTCGCCTGCTACCGCTTATGTTTCATTGGAAGCATTTTCCAAGCTTCAGATAAAAGAGGCCACAACTTTGCTGCGAATTGCTTACGCTGACCGCTCTAGAAGTAACGCCTATACCTTGAACAAAGAAGTAGAAAACTTGCTGGAGAGAGAAAATATTTCTGTTAAGGGGACTGTGCCTGTTTGGTTGCTTTACAATGCTATTGCCGGACACATGAAGGTATTGGTCAATTCATTAATGTCACTTGCCGTACTGATGGCATTGGTCGGTATTATGGGCCTGATGTCAACTATGAGTATGAATTTGCTGGAACGTACCCGCGAGATAGGTGTGATGCGTGCTATAGGCGCCACTCCATCAAAAATCAAAAACATGGTAGTATGGGAAGGATGGCTGATTGGTTNNTTTAGCATTTTCATTGCATTTGCACTGTCACTTTTGCTTTCAACATTTCTTGGTCGACTAATTGGAAGCATGGCGTTCGGAACACCACTATCGCTTGATGTATCATGGATGGCATTTGTTTGGTGGCTGACATTGGTTGCAGGGGTGNCGTATGTTGCTACCCTCTATCCGGCTAAGCGAGCTAGTAAAATAACAACCCGCGAAGCATTGGCTTATGAATGAAGTGAACACATTTTTTATCCAAATAACTCAAGCCGTTTAGTATGACTGAAGAAATGCTTAAACAATATTGGAATGATAATGCTACTGCTTGGACTGAGTTGGTTCGAGCGGGTTATGATGTATATCGCGATCACTTGAACACGCCAGCGTTTTTCGAAATCTTGCCTTCCATCAGTGGATTAAGTGGACTTGACATTGGGTGTGGTGAGGGACATAACACAAGGCTGCTAACAAGGCAAGGTGCCCGCATGCACGGAATAGATATTTCAGAAGTCTTTGTTGAATATGCACAAGCAGAAGAAAGACAGAATCCATTGGGCATTAACTACAAAGTTGCAACTGCTAATGCATTACCCTACACTAATGAGCAGTTTGACTTTGCTACCTCTNTTATGTGTTTAATGGATGTTCCCAATCTGCATGAATCTCTCCGGGAGGCCTATCGTGTCGTTAAGCCCGGTGGATTTNTTCAGTTCTCAATCGCGCATCCATGTTTCAGCACCCCACATCGAAGGAATCTGCGGAATGAAAGTGGTGAAACTTATGCGTTTGAAGTTGGAAATTATTTTGCGGCAAGACCTGGCGTCATTGAGGAATGGATTTTCCATAGTGCCCCCACCAATGTAAAAGCGAAGTTTCAAAAATTCAAAGTGCCTGTTTTTCATAGTACGCTTACCGAATGGCTAATGGCCATCTTGCAAGTTGGCTTTACACTTGAATGCATAAACGAACCCGTTCCTTCAATCGCTATTGTCAAAGAAATACCAGCATTGCAAGATGCCCGAATTGTATCTTACTTTTTGCATGTCCGGTGTAGAAAGAATAACGAAGAAAATTAAAAGAATTGGGTAAGACATTTTTCTAAACTAAAATTTAAATACTTGAAATCAATCATCATCTCACTGATCGCCTTAGTAACCTTATCTCAATGCGATTCTGAATCATGTTCCGAAGAATTGGCAGCGGCAAATGTCACTTCAAGTAGCGCTATTAATAAAGTTTGGGTAACGTTCAATAACATTGATACGAATCAAACCTTCCAAGTTCAAAATATAACTGAAGGAAATTCAAAGACAATACCTTCACTACCCTCTGGAAAGTACAATGTAAATGCGATGGGCTATTTTGATGTTGGAGTCCGAAACGTTAGCGTGTCACTAGATGTAAAACAGTGTATTGACTACAATGTATTTGTAGATTCATTCTCATCAACTTCTTTCAGAATATCAATTACTGGGAAGGCTCGCTGATGATTAAGTTGATTTAAAATTGACAAGAAGATTAAATCTTCAGCATTTCCTCAGAATATGATTCTAAAACCTACCACGCTTTTTCTACGATTAAATAGATTTTAAAAATTAAATACTTAACCCATGATATCAAAAGTTATCCTGACTGTTTGCCTTTCACTATGCTTTATGTTAAAAACGTACGGCCAAATCAACATTGTGCCTCATCAGAATTCCATTGAGAGGAAATGGATTAAACCCGAAAAGTTTCAAATGGATTGGTATGCAGAACGCGATACTCAAAAGATACAGATAGGAAGAGTGATTACAGAAGTACAAATTAAGAATAAGCTAATCTTCTTGATTACCGAGGTGAAGATGCAGGGTAGAAATATGGAATGGAAGGATACAACCATTGCCGAGTTAGAATCCTTTAAACCTCAATATCATTCTTCGTATAACCCCAACCGAAACATGATTTTAAATTTCGGAAATGTGATTACCGGATTCTATCACGACAAGCAGAGTAATAGTAGAATTGAAATTTCTGACTCCGTTAATTCCAAACTATATTTTGATAGCAATATATATCCTTATCTGATAAGGCTACTGCCTCTAAAGGCGGGCTTTACCAGTATCATTCCCATCTATGATTATAATCCGAAAGGTCAAACTGGAGTAATACACGCACGCATAGATAAAGTTGAAAGTGGGGTGTACGAAGATACAAAGAAGAGTAAAGTTAATGTGTGGATTGTATCAGTCAGCGATGAACTTAACCCCGGAAGCAAAACGACCTCTAATTATTACATAGGAAAGAAAGACCGGAAATTGTATCGGCAGGAGATCACTACAAATGGCAGAAGAATGGAAATGATTTTGGTCAACTAAAAGAGCAAATTTTGTTCGGTATGAATAATAAAAAATTTAAGCTAATTCTACTTTTCGGTGTAATGGTCATCGCAGCCTCTGCTACGGGACAAAGGTCAGTAAAAGTTGTTCAGCCAACACAGCAGTTTGATGCAAAAATGGCAGCCGCCATGCTCGCACAGGGAAACTCGCAAATTGCGGGAGTTGCATACTATGAAGGGCGAACCCTGGTTGGAATTAAATCGGAAGAGACTGTTTACGCACGAGAAGGTACTATTGTCTCATTGTACCCATTGACGACTTACCTTGAAGAATACTTAAAACTAAAAGGCAAGAATAAGGAAGGAAAGCAGATAGCCAGTATAAATCCTGAAGCTGCTTCATACAGAGTCGAAGTTAAAATTATAAATGCGAAGGGTGAGTTTGCTTTCTCTGGGTTAAAACCTGGCAAATACTATCTGCTGAGTGAGGTGTATTTTCCTTCCGGCATTTCTTCTCGCGAGGTTTCAGAAGTAGTTGAAATAACATCAAATGGAGAAACTGTAAAATGTAAACTCAGTAAAGTGTATCGCGGTTTTATTTATTAAATATGAAGAATATAATAATCATCTTATTATTAGGTGCACACCAGATTGGACTATCACAAGTAGTAAAAATTCCTGACTCTAATCTTAAAGAAAGACTCATTGCATTAGGATTTGATTTAAATAGTGACCGCGAAATACAAGAACACGAAGCACAGCAAGTCACGAAATTGTATGTTGACAATTTGAATATTGTCAACATGCAGGGAATAAATAGTTTCACTAACCTGGAGGAGCTTGCTGTGAATGATAATAAAATTACAAGCCTTGATGTTTCAGCGCTAAAACAACTTAAATACTTGTATGCGCAAAATAACAGAATTGAAAAATTGAATCTGGGGAGACTGATCCACCTTGAGCATCTTTATATTCAAAATAACTTCTTATTGTCTACTCTAATTGTTACCGGATTTAACAATCTGAAAGAGATCTTCGTGTCAAACAATAAAATCAATCGACTCGATTTAACTAATCTACAACATCTTGAACAGATAGAGGCTGAAAATAATAAGCTTGAAATAGTTGTATTAAATAACAATTCTAAAATCAAGTCAATCAATCTGCGAAATAACCCCGGACTGGAGTCGATTGACATTCGTGGATTAGCAGAACTTGAATTTTTCGATGCTACCGGATGCAATATCAAGATGATCAATTTTAGTGGTACAATGAGCCTCAGGAATTATAAATGGTAGGTACCAATTTGAATTCAAACTTCTTCGGTTTAAAAATCAAATTAACTCGATAAGAATTAATACCAATTGTTTCCAATTAAAATCATGAAAAATAATAGAATACTCTTTATTATTTCTATTACATTATTAATCACTTCGTTTGGCTGCGGAACTCTGGTGGGAGGACGAAAGTATGTAGGTTCCATCATTGTAGTTAATCATTCTCATGCCTCAATATCTGTGGATGGCAAACAGATTGGCGTGGGAACAGCCATAGAGTCTTTCCCTCGTAAGAAGCCACTTTCGGTGTTAGTAAAACAGGAAGGCTGTGAAGCAGAGACTAAGGTTTTTAATAATAGCTTTAGAACAGGCAGTCTCATTTTTAGCGCATCTCTATTTGGGTATGCAGGCATTGCGGTAGATTTATACACTGGTGCATCCTTCAAGCCTGACCACAAACGGGACTCAGCCATTCAAAAAATTTCAAGAAAGAATTATGTCTTTTTAATCGATTACAAGTCTTGCCCTAGTGATTCTGAAATCGAGAAACTCAATTTACAAGAAGGAGGAGAATAATTGCACTGTAAATGACGAAGCAAGCTCATAAACTCGTGACACGTTTGGGAAATCAAATAGTGTTTACATATTACGATGATAAAGAAAGCAACAGAGTACTTATTATAGTTTCCGCCACAGGTGTAAGACAATCATTTTATCAAAAGTTTGCGGAATATGTATCACATCGTGGAATGTCAGTAATCACTTTTGATTATCACGGCATTGGTGATTCATTATCGGTGCCAATAAATAAAATTAAAACAACCGCAGAGGATTGGGGAAGTGATGACCTGGAAAGTGTTATTGATTTTGTAAAGGTATCTTATCCTGATAAANAAATTTTTATCCTTGGCCATAGTATCGGTGGTCAACTCATTGGGCTTGCCNCCTCATCCGTTTACGCTGAAAAGATTATTCTTGTTGGAGCACAATCAGGTTATTGGAGATTTTGGTCTGGTGCCGCTAGAATGAAGATGTGGGCAATCTGGTATCTACTCTTTCCAATTTTGACGAAATCTTTTGGATATCTGCCATCANAAAAATTCAGTAGGATGGAAAATCTGCCGAAAGGAGTTGCTGACCAATGGAGAAAATGGTGTATTAGTAAAAGATACCTTTTTGGAGATGTTCCAAAAAGCAAATTGCATTTTGATGAGTTGAAAATGGCAATAACTTCCTTTAGTATCGAAGATGACAATTTCGCTCCTAAGGCCGCAGTCGATTGGTTATCGTCAAACTTCACTAATGCAATTTTGAAGAGAATTCATGTAGTGCCAAGCGAATTTGGCGTCATGAAAATTGGCCATTTTGGCATCTTCAATGAAACAGCGAAAGAGTCACTATTGTGGACATTACTTATAAATGAAATAAATCATAAATAATCTAGCATGGAAATAACTAAGTTGAAGAAAACCGCAAGGACTGCAGGTTTACTATATTTGTTACTTGCTGTGTGTGCGGCTNTTTCTATTGCCTATGTACCTTCGCAGATAGTCGTAAAAGAAGACTACCAATCAACACTTAAGAACTTAATATCTCATGAAAATGTATTCAGACTTGGGATAGCAAGCCACCTGGCAAGTCAAGTTGTTTTTGTTTTCCTTTCATTACTTCTTTATAATCTCTTAAAACAAGTTAATCACAATCGTGCTCGGTTAATGGTAGTACTAGTGATCATTCAAATTCCTATCGTTTTTGTAGCTGAAGCGTTTAACTTAGTAGCATTGTTATCGGCAAAAGGTGATTTATTAAATTCATTAACATCGATTGAAAGAGCAGATTATGTTTACTTTCTACTTAAGCTTCATGACAAAACCTTAGGGTTGTTGGAAGCTTTCTGGGGATTGTGGCTTATACCTCTCGGATTGCTTATCTATCATTCAGGTATTATCCCCAAAATAATTGCCNTTTTAGTGATAGCTGGAGGAGTGGCTTATATTATTGAATTTATATCAATGCTATTGTTACCGGGTCTTCACCTGATGGTCGTAAATTTTACTCCAATTGTGTATTCGATTGCTGAAGTTGTATTTATTTTTTGGTTATTGATAAAAGGCGTTACTAAGCCGTCATAGAACACTTTACCAATTAGAAAAACCTCTCGTGAAACGTGTGCTTACGAAATAGAATAGCATTAATAATAGGTTCTGCAATAGGTGGTTATTTGTATAAAGTAATGAAAATCGTGAAGGTGCATCAGCTCGCATTGTTGGGCCGCGCCTCCTCCCACTTTCAAAGCCTGCCCAAAAATGTCGTTGGTTGGATATTTGAAAAATTGCAGACGTGGCTTTTTTTAATTCGTGGTTTGCCAATACTTTAAGGCATTGCAGTGAGAATTTTAACGCGCACAGAATCAAGTTATAAATGTATGGTATATGGTAAATTCAACACCCGTTAATTTGGAATTCAAAGCTGTTCCCACGTTCGGCATTTCGGGCTATCAAGCAGCAATTAATTTTTACGTTAGTNTTTTGGGCTTTCAGATTGACTGGGAACATCGTTTCGGCCCAACTGAGCCAGTTTACATGCAGATTTCAAGAAATGGGCTGGTTTTACACCTTTCGGAAAACAAACGGTTTTCACAAACTGCCATCGTATTTATTGAAACCAGAAATCTTCCGGAATTTCATAAAGAGCTTGTAGCGAAATCTATGGCAAGGAAGCTGCCAGACATTGAACAAACAAAATGGCAAACTCTGCAACTTGAAATAACCGACCCTTTTGGAAACGTACTTAGATTCAATGAAAGTATTCAAACGGAAAAGGCTTAACAAAACTTATATCCTTACTGAAAGGGAATTCAACCAATTTATTTTTGATGGGCATTGCCTGCGGCCGGGCTATTCGCTACAAGTCCTCACCCCACCGCGCACATCCCTACCCTGCGTTGTGGGCTTTCCGCTACTATCCCTAATGCATTTGCCAGCGTAGCAGCAACACACATTGCTCAGGCCACGCATCCCTCCCACTCTTCAAAGCCTGCCCAATAAGTGTCGCTGCTCCAGTCCAGTGGTGGATGATGAAGAATTGAGTTATTGAAAGCCAACGCTAAAAAACTTTCTAATAAGATTTCGGTAAGCCCGTATGCCAAAGCTATGTTAACATAACGCATAAACATTATATAACTCTTGCCGGGCTAAGTTCCTGACCCGCAGTCATATAATTGGCCGTTATGCTAAATAGCCGCTCAAGGCCGCGCCTGCCTGCCGCAGGCAGGCGCACCACGTCCTGAGTGCCCGCCCGGCTGCCGCCAGTCGGACGAGTCTATGTAGCGATAAAGATTGGGCAAGAAAATTTTTGCCAACCTGCCTGCCGGTGCGCCAGCCAACGCTTGGCAGGCAGGCGCGCATGAATGCAGCCACCATGCCGTTGGCTTGGCAGGCGCGCAAAGCATAAGTATTGCAGGCCGCGCATAATCCTGACGCAAGCCAAAGCCAGCAATACACATGCTTTCTTGCCAATGCTCTGAGAGTTTCTCAAATTCATTTTGGTGAAGCAATTAGCTCACAGGATTTATTTCTATTTGCTCCGCTGACGCTACGCATTAAACAGCGGTGTTTCCGCCAGTGGTCGGACAAGCGCACTTTTGTTATGTACTTTTTGCCTTCCTGCCAGCCATCCATAATTTAAAATTGTTGGCAGGCTGGGATGCAAAAAGTACCAAAAAATCCCTGTCTGCTGACAGGCAGGAAGGCCCAAAGATGCCCGCCCGTACCGAACGGTTACGTTCGGGTGGGCTTCCGCCCACATGCCCACACACCACCTCGCCTTTGGGCCGGGCCAGCGCTCAGCGTTACTTAACATAACTTCCGGTTACGATTAAGATTGTGACACGCCCTGTCAAAGGATTTGTGTTCTTTGAATTGAAAACAGCGATTTCAGGTCAATTTCATTTATATTTAAAAGCACAATTATGGAAAAAACGACCTCTACCCTTCTTTCATCTATTAAAGACAATCACAAACGCGGAACAGTTGGTGAATTCCTGAGGAACAACATCAAAACGGATTCTGACTTATCCATTGTTTCGGCATACTTCACGATTTACGCATATAATCAACACTACAATACGCATGCAAATAGAGCTAGTAATAAACCGGCTGAACTTCCTGTGGACAGATTAAATGCAATAAGCGCTAATTTAATTGGGCAACCCCTACTACATCCATTAACTGAAGAATCATTTAACAAGCATACAAAGTTTGAAGATGTATGGACTATTCACGAACTACTTGAAAAATGTGATAATCAGAAACGAGATAATTGGTTTATGAGGATTTTTAGAAAATAAGTTGATATATGGCTAATCAAGATATTACAGTAAGGTCATTGGTAAATAAAGTGCTATCTAAAGAGTTGGCGCTTCCTGAAATGCAACGCAGGTATGTGTGGAATGCAGTTAAAGTCAGGGACTTGGTGGATTCACTTTATCGAGAGTATCCTTCAGGAACAATTTTAGTTTGGGATGCGGAGCCAACCTCAGAAGAAAGAAGTCTTCAGGTTTCGGGTGTACAAAATATTGAGCAGTCAGGCCGCTACTTATTGTTAGATGGTCAGCAACGATTAACGAGTCTTACCGCCCTACTTACGGGTAACCCGGTGACTGTGCGGAACAAAAGANAACCTATTGAAATTCTGTTTAACCTAAATCACCCGGAGGGTATATCAGAAGAAGAAGTTACCTCCATAGAAAACGAAGAAGCTGCCGAGGATGACGAGGAAGAAATTGATAATGGTGACTTAGAGGACGAGGATGATGAGGCAGGTGAAAGCGACATCATGGATGAATTACGCAAACGCACTTTTGTAGTTGCTTCTCGTTCCTTGAAAAATGACCCTACATGGATTTCAGTTGCAGAGGTATTTAAANAATCTGATTCTCAACTTTTAAAACCATTGGGGATTAACTCAGACAACCCTCTCTGGGAGAAATATTCAGAGCGCATTCACAAACTCAAGAAGATTGAGGATTATCAATACCGAATGATTATTCTGGATAAGAAGTTGACCTATGAAGAAGTCACTGAAATATTTGTCCGTGTAAACTCATTGGGCGTAAAACTTCGTGGTTCAGATTTAGCGTTGGCGCAAATTACTTCGAAGTGGAAAGGCTTCATGCAGGAGTTGGATAAGTTCGCAAAGGAATTTGAACACAATGAAGAATATCTCTTAAACTCAGGTATTCTGGTAAAAGCTTTAGTAGCCTTTGCCACCAATCAAAGTAAATTCAAAACTGTTAACCGTGTATCAGTAGACTCTTTTAAAGACGCCTGGAAGAAGGCTCAGTCAGGTCTTCGGTTTGCTATTAATCTTTTANAAAGTAATGCTCGCATCGAGGATTTGCGTTTACTTGGTTCTCCGTTTTTACTCATTCCCATAGCGTATTACGCCATTNCAAAAAAGGAGAAGCTCTCTAAGGATGATGAGANNAAAATCATGTTGTGGTTTTATGTAGCTCACATGAAAGGTCGTTATGGTCTTGGTTCGAGTGAAGGATTATTAGATAGCGATATTTCTGTTTTGAATCGTACACAAAGCCTTGATGAGTTACTTGCCTTACTTAAGCTTCAGGTTAAAAACCTCTTTACTTCTGTTGATGAGATTAAGGGTAAGAACCGGAGAAGTCCTTACTTCAGCATGCTCTTCATTATTGGTAAACAGCAGGGAATAAAAGATTGGTCAACAGGAGTTATCATTGGCGAGAAAATGGTGGGCAGAATTCATGCACTTCAATTTCACCACATCTTTCCCAAATCATTATTAAAGCGACAAAGCGTTAGTCCTAAAGAGATAAACGAAATCGCTAACCTCGCTTTCATCGGTGGCCGAACGAATAGAAACATTAGCAACAAAGAACCTGAAAAATATTTGCTGGATGTAATTAAGGACAGGGGTGAAGAAATACTAGGCCACCATCTCCTACCCTCAGATAGAAATCTTTGGAAGCTTAGTAGCTATCAGGATTTTCTTGCTTATCGCAGAGAAAAATTGGTTGAGAGTATTAACTCCTTTTAAATCAGTTCAACTAATTCTGACTTAATTGATATGGGTCAATTTGACAATTTTGAAGTATGTGACCATCCATTCGAAACTTTTGTAAGAAGCAATAGCAAGGTTTTAGTTATTGGAACATTCCCTACTCATCCAAGAAATTACAAGCATACTTTTAAATTTTATTATGCTGGCGTTGGTAATCAATTTTGGCCAGTATTGGAAAAAATTTATAATCACAGTTTTAGATTTGACAAAGGAGAGGAAGCAATAAATGAACGCAAATTGTTTTTAGAACAAAAAGGAATTGCAATTACTGATATGCTAGAGAAGGCCTACCGAAAAAATGGACGGTCACAGGATGAGTATATTTATCCAATCGTTTTTAATAAAATATTTTCAATTTTAGAAAAGTACCCAACAATAGATATAATAATATTAACTAGTCGTACAAAAATTATAGGAGCGTTGGGGTTATTTGAGACCTACCTATTGCAAAATGGTTATTCAATCCCTAAACTGTCAAAGGGCAAAATCTTGGAGGGCAGTTTTAAATTCAAAGAGCGAGAAATTGAAATACTAGTTCCCTACTCAACTTCGAATACAATTATTGAGGAACAACGTGCAACATTTAATCAGTTGGTTGAAATGTATAGAACATGTCTTACTTAGGACTCAACCCAAGCTGCAAAATCCGGTATAATTGACCACTTGTATCCGGAGCAAATTGACCACCAGTAGTTGATGTCAAAATTGTGCTGCCAGTTTCAGTGTTTTAAAATTAATTAATCTTCGTTTTGTTCTACTGTTTTTACTCCATTTTTTCCGAAGCGATTCGCCTTTTAATTCCACCCTGTGAGCGTTGTGTACGATTCGATCAAGCACGGCATCAGCAACGGTTTGTTCACCGATTACATCATGCCATTGTTTCACCGGTAATTGAGAAGTTAATATGGTTGACCGTTTTCCATGCCTGTCTTCAATGAGTTCTAACAGGGATAACCTGGCCGGATGATCAAAGGGTTGGATGCCAAAGTCATCGATAATAAGTAGGTCTTGTCTTTCAATCCGGGCCATTTCTTTGAGTATGGAACCATCGGCCTTAGCCATCTTCAGTTGGGCAAATAACCGCGTAGCATTCATGTACAATACTTTAAATCCAATTAAGCAAGCATGATGACCAAGTGCTGATGCCAGGTAACTTTTTCCTGTACCGGTACTTCCGGTAATGAGGATATTTTCATTTTGCTTAATGAAAGATCCATCAGCAAAACGATGGATTTGATTTTTATCAATCCCTCGCCCGGGAGCATAGTCCAGATTTTCTAACGTAGCGTTGTAACGGAACCGGGCACGCTTCATACTCCGGTCAATGGAGCGGTTATGCCTGTCGTCCCATTCACTGTCGATAAGCTGTGCGATCATCTCATCCACCGTAAGACTTTCGGGGCGGGGTGTTTGCAGACTGGTTTGAAAAGCACGGTGCATTCCCAGCAGGCGCATCTTCTTCATTTTTTCAAGTGTTTCAGTGTTCATAGTCTATTGGGTTAGTTGAAAAATAATTTACTGGTAGTAATCACCCCCACGGATGTTATCATGGTCGGGCATGGCGTTAATGTGTTCGCTCTCCGGTGAGAAGACATCGAGTTTCTTGTCCAGGATTTGAACAATGATGGGGTAGTTATAAATGCCATATTGATTAGCCCTTCGGCAGGCATTGATTAATCGTTGAGTACCTACTTTGCGTGCTAAACTTAAGATACCCGAACAGGATTTATAGGCTTGCTCCGGATGGGATTTTCCGTCAATGACTTTACAGATATAAGCCGCTACATCAGCATGGATGACTTTCCCTTGTTCAATAAACTTATCCGCTGTCCAATCACTGAGGTAGCGATGAGCAGAAGCTAAGTGCTCATTGATCGTTGTATACTGGTATTTGCGTTGGTTCCTGGCGTGTACGGCTATGCGCTCATAACGAAAGAAAATTTCTACCTGTGTTGAGGTGTACAGGATTTTAACCTTCTTCCCAATGAAACGAAAGGGCACGCTGTAATAATGTTTATCGACACTAAGACCTACGTGCCCATTTTTCATGACCGTCACCATCAATTGTCTTTTAAACTCATAGCGATAAGCCGGCAGAGATTGTAGTTCGTCACGTTCCAGTTCTTCGAACTGCTGTCTACGACTATAGTCTCGTCCTTTTAGATGGGCATTATTAAGTTCCTCTAAGAGAATCCGTATCGCTGCATTAAGCTCTTCCAGGCTGGTGAAGGTTCGGTGTCTGAGGGGCGCGTAAATTCTGGTGTAGATGATTTTTATAATGCCTTCCACCAACGATTTATCTCTTGGGCGATAGGCTCTGGCGGGGATTACGGCTGTACCGTAGTGTTCTGCAAAATCAGCAAACGTTTCATTGATCTGGGGTTCATATTTACTGCTTTTGGTTACTGCACTCTTCAGGTTGTCAGGAACAATGGCGGCCGTAACGCCTCCAAAATATTGAAATGCATTTTCTGTTACGTTAATGAGGTCTTCTGTCTTCTGAGAGTTGACCGCTTCAACATACGTGAGTTGACTGCATCCCAGGATGGCAGCAAAGACTTCTACTTTTCTTTCTTCACCGGTGTGTGGATTAACAATCGAAAGCTTGTCTCCGGCAAAGTCAATGTAGGTCTTATCACCTGCTTTATGTTCCAGGTGCATCACCGGATTGGTTCCGCGCACGTATTGATGGAAGTGAAGACAGAATTGACTTCTGCGATAACCCTCTGGATATTGTTCATGATACTGTTCCCAGAGCTTTTGAAGAGTCATGCCTTTTCGTTTGAGTTGTTTACTCAGTTCGGGGAATAAGCCCTGTAAAGTCTGAAGTTTTGCGTTAGAACTGCTCTGCTTATCGGCACCACCAAAGAGTATCTCCAGTTCATGATCAGTCATGGAACAGACAGCTTCATAGGTGTAGTGCCCCTCGTCAAACCTGCGCAGGTAGCGCTTGACGGTATTGCGGGATACTCCGGTGAGCATCACGATTTGAAGTTTACTCTTGCCTTGCGTGTGCAAGCGGAGTATCTGACGGATTTGAATCATCGCTATTGTTTTATTGGCCATTGGACGTTGGGGTTAAGCCGCCAACGTCACAATTTTGGCCTACTAAAACAGGCGCCAAGAAGACATCAATCGGGGGTGGTCAGTTTGACCGGATAAGGGTGGTCAATTTCGTCCGGATTTGGGTGGTCAGTTTGCTCCGGATTCCCTGGTCAGTTTGCTCCGGATACAAGTGGTCAATTACATCGGAATCTCCACCCAAGCATCAGCACACATTGTCAGGCCGCGCATCCCTCCCACTTCCCAAGCCCGCCAATAAGTGCCGCTGCCCCAGCCCGGTGTGAGGAAGAAAAATTGAGTGCTGAGATACCTGCGCTAAAAACTTTCTATGAAGATTGGATTAGGCCCGGAGCCTAAGCTACTTAACATAACGCCTGAACATTATATAACTCTTGCTTGGCTAAGCTTCTGACCCATAGCAAGTTGGTCATCTGTCCTGAAAACTGTATTTTTCGGAACCTTTAACGGTTCTTTTACGATTATTAAGGCATGACGATTTCCATCGCACCCTCCATTGAAACCCAAAGCAGCTTTTTGAGCGGGAAATAAAGCTTTTCCCCATCAAGCATTGTTCANTAAACTTCCTTGAGCGGATTTTAAACAGCTACCTTAAAACGCTGAACAACATGCTGGATGAAGCCTATACCGATATTCAGGGCGCATTGGTAGTGCTGAAAGATTATTCTCAGGAAGACGCACAGCGCGATTTACCTTCTGTTAAAAAGGCAATAAAACTTCTGGTAACCTTTAAATCCCGCTTGGAAAAGTCAGAATACCTCGGCAGCAAAGAAATTGAAACCAAAATCAATCTGGTAATTTCATCATTTTACGATGTTGAAATTCAGATGAAGAAANAAGCCTTTGCCGGTCAATCGCGTACCGCTACTCAGCCAGAAATATTGGAGGCCTTAGCTTCTGCCTCGAAAGAAGCCATGCAAAGCGCCTTGAGTCATTGATTTCCCAACGAGATATTGTTGAAGTTCCTTTTAATCTTCCGCAAGGTGTAAAACCACACCCGGTTATTGTGCTATCCAACAGTGAAGCTATCGAGGAAGAAGGTTCATTCATTGGTTTAATGATGACCACCGATACCAAAGAAGACCTTTACACGTTCGAGATAACTTCTGAAATGCTTACCAAGAAATTGAACGTGCCCTACTCACAAGCGAGATTGCACTTAATCAGTTTCTTTAAAGTGAAAGAAGTAATTCCTACATCAAACTTCAACAACAAACTTAAGCCTGAGTATTTCAAAGAGCTGATAAAGCAAGTCAATCGGATTACGTTTGGATTAGAGCCGCTTTAGTAATTACAACAATCAAATTCTTAATCAGGGCAATGCCTTCGGCAGGGGCTATCCGTCCCGGTAACTATCGGGATCCGGCCTCACCCCTGCTAACGCTCTTCGGGCTTTCCGCTTCCCTGCCTGCCGAAGTAGCACGCAGGCAGGTATCCCTATTGCTTTTGCCAGCCCAAGCATCAGCACACATTGTCAGGCCCTGCCTACCGGCAGGCAGGCGCGCATGCCGCCCACTTCCCAAGCCCGCCAATAAGTGCCGCTGCCCCAGCCTGGTGTGAGGAAGAAAAATTGAGTGCTGAGATACCTGCGCTAAAAACTTTCTATGAAGATTGGGTAAGGCCCGGAGCCAAAGCTATGTTAACAACTTGTCCCGATCGAATATCGGGATAACGCAATAACATTATATAAAATTGAAGCCGCCAAGCGCAGTTTTGAAAGCAGCCATAAAAACATTAACGAGGTGATGTTTGATGTGGGCTATACCGATACTAAAGCCTTCCGTTCCATGTTTAAAAAGTTACCGGGCTATCCCCCATTGAGTATCGGAATAAATACAACAAGATGGCTTTTGCCTGAACGGTTTTTGTGTTCTTATTTGAACAAATACGGCAAAGGGTTAGTTGTATCACTCAACTTTCAATATTTCTACGGGACTCACCAGCACAGCTTTGATCGCTTATAGCAATCAACGCTATGTTGGGATAAAATCCTATATTGTAGGAATAATTCAGTTTTGAAGTAAAATCTTTGTGAATCCTGAGCCTCTTAGTGGGTTGATAAAAGTAGTTCACGACATATTCCTACCTTCGTGATGCAATTTTTTCCGGATGCTCTCCTTTAAACACGAAGTCTTTCTCGAAGTAGCCTCTCAGCTTAGTTTTACCAAGGCGAGCCAGACCTTATTCGTCAGCCAGCCTGCTATCTCAAAGCATATACGTCAGTTAGAAGAGGAGTACAAGGCTAGCCTGTTTGAGCGAAGAGGGAGTACCATAGCCTTGACCGAAGCGGGAAAGATGTTAGTTGAATCGCTTCAGAAAGTCAAAGCACTTGAANAAAACCTGGAGATTGAACTGAACACATACCGCGACCCATCACGAATTAAAGGAGAACTGAAACTGGGAGCAAGCACCACCGTAGCCTTGTATATTGTGCCACCTGTGCTTTCGAAGTTTCGTAAANAATATCCCGACACTAGGCTGAGTTTGTTCAACAGGAACAGCGAAAGTGTACTGCAAGCGCTGCTCAACCACGAAATTGACCTGGGCATTGTTGAAGGGCCGAATAAACTTTCACTGGTAAAAAGTCAACTTTTCCTTACCGATGAGGTAGTGCCTGTATGCGCGTCACAAAGTGACCTTGCGCGCAAATCAACCCTTAAGCTTTCTGATATTCCAGCCATACCCATCGCCCTGCGCGAGAGGNGTNCAGGAACTCTGGCTGTGTTGAAACTTGCTTTGAGCGCAAAGGGAATTAAAATGTCTGACCTGAAGATCAGCATGCGGTTAGGGGGAACAGAAGCTTTAAAAAATNTTTTACTGGCCGATGACTGCCTTGGGTTTTTGCCGGCAAGGGCTGTTACCAAAGAACTGGCCCGCGGGGAACTGGTACGTCTTTTCATTGACGGCCTCACCATTACCCGCCAGTTTTATTTTATTCAACGGCATGGCGATGAAAACCGGGGCCTCAATGCCATCTTTATCAAAATGGCAAAAAATCATTATAACATTAAGTTATAATATATAATAAATCAGTATTGGATTTAGAATAATAGCGCAGGTACCTTCCGCCCATCATTTAAACCTTCATGTAATATGATGGCAACAGGAACAGCCTCCCGGTACTGCAATTGCAATGTCCGGTCTGCGAACACTCCTTTCGGGTAACAGAGGTGAATACATTTGCCCGGTGCGAACACTGTGGCGAAAATCCGCTCCTCACAACGTATAACCTTGAGGGGTTAACGATTCATGACATCGACCAAACAACGCGATCCATGTGGCGGTATGCTGCCTTGTTACCTTTGCTCGATCAACGGAACAAGGTTACCCTGGGTGAAGGATGGACACCCATACTGAAAGCAGAAAGATTATCCAAACGGTATCATCTCAGCAATCTTTTCATTAAGGATGAATCGGCTAACCCAACCGGGTCCTTCAAAGCCCGCGGGCTAAGCATGGCCGTTTCAAAAGCTTTGGAGCTTGGGATCGAAACCTGTATTGTTCCAACTGCCGGAAATGCAGGAGGAGCCCTAAGCGCGTACTGCGCAAAGGCGGGAATGAAAGCGATTGTTGTGATGCCCCGTCATACGCCCGTAGCATTCAAAAAGGAATGCNACGTTTTTGGCGCGGAGGTTATCGAGGTCGATGGTTTGATTAGCGATTGCGCTAAANAAGTAGCGCAACTGAAACAACTTCAACCTTGCTTCGATATTTCCACCATGAAAGAACCGTACAGACTGGAAGGAAAGAAAACAATGGGTTATGAAATAGCCGAGCAGTTTAACTGGGTATTGCCCGATGTTATCCTCTACCCTACCGGGNGTGGTACAGGACTTATTGGTATGTGGAAAGCATTTCAAGAAATGAAAACGATGGGTTGGGTTTCAGAAAAAATGCCACGGATGGTGGCTGTGCAAGCCCAAAACTGTATGCCGGTTGTGCTTTCCTTTGAACAGAGGCACGAACATTCANAAAACTATTGTGGTAAAGCCACCTTTGCCAATGGTCTGGCTGTTCCCAATCCTTTTGCTGAAAAACTAATCCTTCAAACGCTGTGCGAATCTCGTGGAACTGCCATCGCGGTATCCGACCCCGAAATCCAGGCAGCCATGAAAGAAATTTCATCAGCCGAAGGGATCCTGATTTCTCCCGAAGGAGCGGCTTTATTGCCGGCATTGCTCCAACTGATTGAACAGGGGTTATTGATTCGGATGNAANAAATTTTACTTCTCAATACCGGCTCGGGATATAAGTATCTGTGAGGCAATCGCTCCATCTTCCCATTTAAAAGAGATGCGGTTGGATTTAACAGGCCATCTTAAAAAAGGTGGATGAACAGGTGCTGACAATTTTATTCGTATTCAATAGCTCTTTTCTGATTTAAGTTTTACAATAAATCCAATTGGAAAGAAAGAGGCAGCAAAATCTTTTAACAACAAAAACCCCGCTTGCAGGCGGGGTTTTCACTTTGAAAAATTAGTTTATTAGTTAGTAACGCGAACGTTCACTGCATTCAAACCTTTTTTNCCTTCCTTCAACTCAAAAGTAATCGTGTCGTTTTCACGAATCTGATCCACCAATCCTGACACGTGTACAAAGTACTCTTGTCCTGTTGCTGTTTCTTTTACAAAACCGAATCCTTTGGTTTCGTTAAAGAATTTTACTGTTCCTTCTTTCATTAAATGATTTGTTAATAATTGTTGGTACAAATGTACGGATAATATCCGGAAATTTCCCCAGCGTTTAATTATGCTGCCCGCTTTACACGATCGAGCGAGACTTCTTTNTGTTTTGCCAAACGAATTATTCCTATCTTATCTAAAACACGAATTATAAAATAGGTAGGATCGATCTCGTGCCAACGAATTCCACCGAAATTTGCCCGGGAACCAAATTTATGATGGTTATTGTGGTAGCTCTCGCCCATCATCAACACATCTACCGGAAGGAAGTTTTTGGAAGTATCGCGTACTTCAAAGTTGGTATAGCCATATTTGTGTGCAAACCAGTTAATAATTGCGCCATGAATCGGGCTCATTAAAAACTGTATCGGAAGTAATAACCACAACCACCACACCGTAGCAAACTTTACATAAAACAATATGTACAAAGTGCCCCAGAAAATACGCGAAGGCCATGAGCGGGCAATTTTATCAAAGGCATCCCAACGAGGCACTCCCTCGGTAAATCGTTTATCAGGTACTACACGACCATTGGCTATATCGGAATAGATCGTTTTGGTTTTCCACATCATGTTCCAGATGGTTTCATCATACATAGGCGAATGGGGATCATCTTCCGTATCGGCAAACGCATGGTGCATGCGGTGCATGGTACCATAACCAAACGGGCTCAGGTAATTTGAACCTTGAAAGATCCAGGTAAGCACAAANAACACCCGTTCGGTGAATTTGTTCATGGTAAATGCTTTATGCGAAGCATACCGGTGCAGAAANAATGTTTGAAAAAACAGGGAGAGGTACCAATGCGCTACAAAAAAATCAGAATCTCTTTCATGTAAAAGTTTCGGTTAAAGGTAATGTTGGGTGGCAGGAAATATTTCCTGCTATGAGTATGACCGCCCCTCCCGGTTTTGTGACAGAATTCGTGAAAATTATTTTTTACCAGCCAGGGCTTGCGCAATGTCGGCTTTAAGGTGCTGAATGAATTCCGGGCATCTTCCAGGTGGCAGGCTTTTTAAAACTTTCAAAAGATGGGTATCCGGAAGTTCCAGGTGTGTTTTACTTTTCTGAGCAGATAGCTTTTTATTTGCCCTGCTGAACAACTGCCGGCAATGATCGGCTTTNTTGTTTACCACTTCCTGAATTTCATGATAATCGAAATCAAACACTTCGCGTAGCAAATAGGTGGCGCGTTCCAGGGGTTCCAGTTTATGCTGAATTACTTTAAAGGCTGCCGATAGTTCCTTTTCAACATCGATGTGCGAAATATCTATTTCTTTAAACTTACCTACCCATTCCTTTACATTTACCTGTTCCCAATTAATAAAACGGGTTTTCTTCAATGCCTCCAGGTGGTTAAGGCAATTGTTGGTTACGGCCCGCATCAGGTAAGCCTTTGTATTTTCAATTTTGGTCTGATCAATTGTAAGCCACCGGGTAAAGGTTTCCTGCACAATATCTTCCGCATCGGCTTTACAACGCAAAAGATTGTAGGCAATCCGGTGCAATAAAGGTTGATAAAGTGTTATCGTTTGTGCGTGATTCACAAGGCGTAATTATTACGCAAAGGTAATGCGAATTATGTAGTTTAATACAGGTTTAGGTTGAGCGGCAAAACAACACCTGTTAGGTCTTCCTGACTTATGATTTTTCCAACTCCGACAATTCCAGCCACCGCATGGTTTTGTTGTCCAGTTCATCACCTACTTGTTTTATCTGGGTGGCCAATTCCAGTAATTTTATATGGTCGCTGTGGCCGCTATTCATTTGGCTGGTTAGTTCTGCCTTTTGGTTTTCTAGAGCCTGAATTTCAGAGGGCAATCGCTCAAATTCCTGCTTTTCTTTAAAATTAAGCCGTTTTTGGGTGTTTCCGGCTTTTGTNTCAGAAACTGTTGAAACCTGTTCTTCCGCGTCATCGGCCTGGCCATCTGCCCATAGCCGGTAATCCGAATAGTTGCCATTAAACAGCCTGATTTTACCCTCACCTTCAAATACAAAAAGTTGCTCTACCAGATGATCCATGAAGTACCGATCGTGCGAAACCAACACGAGGCATCCATTAAACTTTTCAAGAAACTCTTCCAAAACATTCAATGTATCAATATCAAAATCATTGGTGGGTTCATCCAGCACTAAAAAGTTTGGGTTGCGTACCAACACTTTCAAAAGTTGTAATCGTTTCTTCTCACCACCACTTAGCTTTTCAATAAAGTTGTATTGCTTTTCGGGTGGAAACAAAAACGTATCTAAAAATTTGGATGCCGACACTTGCGAACCATCAGCAAGCGTAATGAACTCTGCAATCTCTTTTACTTCTTCAATTACACGGTGGGCCGGGTTAAGGTCTTCCACTTCTTGTGTAAAGTACCCGATCCTGGTAGTTACACCNGGAATAATTTCTCCGCTATCGGGTTGAGTTTTGCCAGTAAGCAAATCCAGAAACGTGGACTTGCCCACCCCGTTCTTGCCAACAATACCAATGCGATCTTTNTTCTTGAAGATGTACGAAAAGTTATCAACCATTATGGCCTCGCCAAAGCGTTTGTTTACCTGGTGAAGTTCCATCACTTTACCGCCTTGCCGTGCTTCCTGCACGTCTAACTCCAGCTTGTCTTTCTTCAGGTTTACAGCCGCTTTTTCCTGTAAATCGTANAAGGCATCTATCCGGTACTTGGCTTTGGTACCCCGCGCCTTGGGCTGCTTGCGCATCCATTCCAGTTCCTTTTTNAGTAGGTTACGCGCCTTGGCAACTTCGGTTTTAAGCATCTCCTCTCTTTCAGACTTCTTCTCTAANAAGTACGCGTAATTGCCTTTATACCTATAAAGTTTACCTCGGTCAAGCTCCAGAATCTGGTTGGCCACGTTGTCCAGGAAGTACCGATCGTGGGTAACCATTAGCAGGGTTATGTTCTGCCCGCTCAGGTAGGTTTCCAGCCATTCGATGGCCTCCAGGTCCAGGTGGTTGGTGGGCTCGTCCATAATGATGAGATCGGGTTCGGCCAGTAACATCTGTGCCAGGAAAATCCGCTTTCGCTGACCTCCGGATAGTTCGCCAAAAGGCTGATCAAGATTATCAATGCCCAGTTTACCGGTTATGGTTTGAACTTTTGCATCGTAATCCCAGGCATTGAGTGCTTCCATTTTTTCGAGTGCCTGCTGCATTCGGTCAGTCGAAACATGGGGTCGNTGCAAACACGATTCGTATTCATTTACTGCGGCAGCAACAAGGTTGTTCTTGTCGAAGATGATTTCCTTCACAGTAAGCTTATCATCGGCTACAGGTTGCTGGGTAAGAAACCCCGACTTGATTCCCTCACGAAAGGAAATGACTCCGGCATCGGCAGTAAGTTGGCCGGTAAGTATTTTCAATAAGGTTGACTTACCTGTACCATTCTCACCTACCAAAGCGAGTTTTTCACCTTGTGCAATACCCAGGGTTAGCTCTTTAAATAACCACCGGTCATTAAACGACTTGGCAATTCCTTCTGCAGACAGATAATTCACGAACTTTTTATTTAAGTCCGCAAAATTAACATAACGCAGTTAGCCCTGATGCATGGTGAGCCAGGGTTAAAAATTAAAATTGTAAACGCAGTGCAAACTCCAAATCAGGTGGTGCGCGACTGCTTCATGTAAAAGCAGAAAAAGCACAAACCCAGTTGAAAAAATGCGGTGGCTGCGATGGCAAAAATGAGCATCATAAACTCCATCAATTTATATTAAATTTAAAGTTAATATAAGTTATGTAAAATTCCACATTATCAATTAGTTATATTTTATTTTAAAAGCTAAATTATTGAGAATGAAATTGGTAGAATTACTGGCACAGGCTCAAACAAAGGCACAACGCGATAAAATAATAGCCTATGTGAGCAGTCAGCAAAAGTTTGATGAACTGATGACGGTATTTATGCAAGGGCCTTACCGGATAACCCAGCGTGCGGCCTGGCCGCTAAGTTATTGTGTAGAAAAGAAACCTGTCTTTTAAGCCGGCATTTTACTTCTCTGGTTAAGATGTTGGAAAAACCCACCCTACCGGTGGCGGTAAAACGAAATCTGCTGCGTGCGCTTCAGTTTGTTCAGATTCCAACGCGGTACCAGGGGCGGGTTGCAAATTGTTGCTTTACATTCTTAACCGGTACCGAACCTATTGCAATTAAAGTCTTTGCCATGACAGTGCTGGCTAATCTTACCCACCAGAATCCTGAGCTTAAAAACGAACTAATTCCTATCATAGAAAGTCAGCTTCCGTTTGGCTCAGCCGGATTTGTTTCGCGGGCTAAAAAGTATTGAAGCAGTTGGGTTAACCGGCAAGGTGTGCGTTGGACAAACGCCTGCCTGCAAAACAATGGTTCAGGTTTCAAATTAGGTTTACTTTTGTGTGCGATGAAAGATGGCCGCCATACATGCAAAAGTTGCAGCAATGAATTTGTTGGAAGTTACTGCAATGTTTGCGGAGAGAAAGTTCTTACACCGGGCGACAAATCTTTTAAATCCATCTTCAATTCCGTTCTGCTTACAATCACCTTCTCTGACAGTAAGTTTATACGAACCTTATGGCAGGTGCTTCGAAAGCCGGGCACAGTAGCCCGCGATTTTGCGGCAGGCAAGCGGGTGAAGAACATCAGCCCGATGTCGTTATTTTTTGTGCTTAACCTAATCTACTTCTTCTTTCCGCTCATTCAACTTTTTAATGCCTCGCTGAATACGCAATTGATGTCGCCATTTAGCGAGTTCTATAAAACAATAATAGCCACTAAAGCGGTAACCCTGGGTGTGGATATAAACAGCTTTACCATGCTTTATAATTTGAAAACGGCAACGCTGGCCAAGTTAATGGTAATGATTTTTGTGGTACTCAGTTCGCTCCCACTCAACCTGTTGTATTGGAAAAAGAACAAGTTCTTTATGGATCATGTTGGCTTTGCAGTAGAACTGGCCAGTTTTAATCTATTTATAAATGCGATTGTGCTTACCGTGGTTGTGCGGCTTTTTGGCTTAGGCCTCTATTTAGATGAAACTATCCTCACCCTATTTTTCATCAGCACCAACCTGTATTTTGTATTGCGAGGCAGCTATACCTTCTATCATGAACGGGGTTGGCGCCTGGTGGCGAAATCGGCTATTCTAATTTTGTTCTTGAAGATAGCGCTCGAGATTTACCGAAGCATATTGTTTNTTGTAACCATCCTGATGCTGTAGGTTTAACGCAGGAGCCCCTTAAACTTGCAATCAATTCTTCAGCCACGTGATCTTCGGCCACAAGGCTTTTGTAAGTAAGCAAACTTTGAATGGCTTCTTCAACCTCTTTGCCCATGGCAAGTGTAATGCCTAAATTGAAATAACTGTTGGGAAAAGTGGGTTCAATCTCAATGGAAACCTGGTAATGAATTTTTGCCAGCGCCAGGTTGCCAATCTCGGCATAAACATTTGCAAGGTTATAGTGTGCTTCGAAGTGACGCGGATCGGTTTTGAGCGCGCGGGTAAAACAATCAACTGCTTTGGTGTAGTTTTGTTTGCCCGATTCGATTATACCCAGGTTGCAGTAGGCATCTGCCACCGAATCACCGGCATCAATGGCCTTCTGGTATTGGAGCGATGCCCGGTTATCACCTTGTTCATCCAGCATCAGCGCTTCTTCGAAAGGGGTAAGGTTGTTGAGGCTTACAATTTTAGCCTCGCCAAACAAATCTAACTGGCCGTGTTTATGACTGGCCGAATCGGGCTTCTTTTTCCGAACCGGCTTAAACCCAAATTTTTCAGGATTAGGAACTGGAAACTGGATTACTTTGGCCATGGCGCAAAGTTAGCCAAAATATTGGAGGTGTCAGACGGATTAAAGGCTTATCAAACATCCCGTCAGACACCTTTTAATCCAACTCAACTCGCTTTTCTACGCACTACTTTCTTCACACCCTTCTCCACCTTCATGGTAGTGCCCTTGGCTTTTTCCATAGGTTTCTTTTTGGCAGCCTCAATGCTGGCCTTCAGTGCGGTCATAATATCAACCACAACGGGTTCTTCTTCTGCCACCATTACAATTTCCTTTCCTGCAATCTTCGCATCAATTATTGCCTTCAACGCATCAAAGTAATGGTCTTTCATTTTTATTTTGCTGAAAGTGGTAGTCATGGAATCCACCAGTGTTTTGGCTAACTTCAATTGTTCCTTATCGGCCTTTACTTCCAGCAACTGCGGTACCTCGCTCATGTTGCGCACTTCATTCGGATAGCGTAAACGATACATCAGAATTCCACCTTCATGGGGTGATATCAATACGGGNGTCTCCCGATCGCGCAGCACTACTTTACCTACCCCCACCTTGCCGCTTTCTTTTAACGTCTGGCACAACAAGCCATACGTTTTGGCTGCAATATCACCATCCGGCCCTACAAAGTATGGCGATTCGAATAAGGTGTGATGCACTTCTTCTGCTTTCACAAAGCCCTCCATTTCAATAATCTTTTCGCTTTTGAGTTTTACCTTATTCAAATCTTCCTGCTCGATAATTACATACTGGCCGGGTTCATATTGATAGCCCTTTACAATGTCTTCATTCTTCAGGGGTTGGCCGGTAACTTTATCCTTCTTCTCATAGCTAACCGGATTGTGTCCATCTCTGCTTAACAGATTAAAACTGATGGTTTGCCCGGTATCAATCGCATTGTAAATCCGCACCGGAATGGTTACAAGCGAAAATTGAATATGTCCTTTCCAGATAGCCCGCATAAAAGTAGTTAGTTTAAAAAATTAAATACAAGATACTAAGTTATTGTATATGAACGACTTTTCAAAACTGATCAACAGGTAAACCTAATACGCACCGGCACGGTGATTATCAATACCTCAAACGGAAATGCAAGGTTGTGGGTGCCTCCGTTCGATAAAAGTAGTTTTAAATTGAGCGAATAATTACTCAACTTGAGTTATGGTCTTTATTCGTATTTGTTGTTTAACTGCTTTTGTACTAAGCGGTTCCCTTCTGGCACAGGAAAGGCGAACTGCGCAGTATTATTTTGAAAAAGGTGAAGCTGCAGCCACCGCACATTCCTACAAAACGGCTCTGGCCCATTTTAACGAATGCTTACGCCTGGAGCCTTACTTTATGCAAGCTTATTTTAGCAGGGCCCAGGTACGCGAAGCCATGGGCGATAAGCAAGGTGCACTTACCGACTACAATATTTTTCTGGAGCGTAACCCTGAGAACAAGGAAGCTTTGTTGAGCCGGGCAGTAAGCCGGTTTGAATTTGGCCAATGGGCGGTAGCAAAAGAAGATTTTCTGGCTTTACTGAAGTTGCCTGCCGGAGGTGAAACGAACACCATTTTCTTTCAAACCCAAAGGGGGATGAGGGTGCGAGTCGAGCGTTCTCGACCGGCAACAACCTACGCCCCCTGTTTTACGATTACCTCGGCCAGATTGAATTGAAGCTGAAGAGTTATGAACAGGCCAGGGTGTATTTTGATTCAGCCATTTTACTGGCGCCCGGGCAACACAATTTTTATTTAGGACGTGGGCTCGCATATCAACATGCCGGTGACACCAGCCGGGCAAGAACTGATTTTGAAACGGTACTTCGTTTGGATAATACCAATAGCCTGGCCCGCCATAATCTGGCTTTGCTTAGCGGAAATCAACCAACCGCAGAAGCTGAGCAAATGCTTACGGAAGCCATTGCCGCTAATCCAAAATTACCATACTCCTATGCCGAACGCGGTTTGATGCGTTTAAATACGGGCAACTATGCAGCGGCATTAAACGATTACAATGAAGCCATCAAACTGGAACCCGATAACTATGACTATTATCTGAATCGCGGGTTAATAAAAGAGCGGGCAAAAGATCTTACAGGTGCCTTAGCGGATTACAAGCGGGTAATAACATTGAAACCCGACTATGAGAAAGGTTGGCTCAGTCATGGCAATGTGATGGTAAAACTCAATCGCTTGGCAGAAGCAATTGAGGATTATACAACTGCCATTACCTATTACCCCGACTATGGGCTTGCCTTTTATAACCGGGCACAGGCCTGGCACCGGTTGGGAAAATTAGCTGAAGCGTGCAGTGATCTGCACAAAGCAAAAACACATGGGGTTACCATTCCACCCAAAGTTGAGGGAACAATTTGTAAGGGCAATTAAGGTTACAAACCGGTTTGTTTCGCGTTGGATAACGCTCACTTGGTCAAACACACCGTGCTGGCCAGATACACTAACGTGTTAGGCGAATTTTCATCAATTTTTAGTGTCAGGTTTTTGCGCTTTGTTTTGTCCATCCGGGAGTATTTCAACTCCGAATCGGCATACTTCCAGGCCAGGTCAAATTGTTGCTTAACGCCCTCGGCCTCGCCTTTNTTATTCTGCCCCATCAGGCTCTCATATAAACCACTTAATGCAAAGCCATTTTTTGGCCATTCCATTAAATCTTCTCTATATTTTNNTTCAGCGCCTGTATAATCGCCCGACAGCATGAGTACATTTCCTAAAAGATGTCTCACGGAGAAGAACCAATCAGGAGGTTCATTGTAGTTTAGGTTATCCTCAAGCTCAATAGCTTGTTTCAGCAATTTAATAGCAGCGGCATACTCTCCCTTTCCGGTCATTAACTCGGCTTGTAAAACCAGGGAGGCGATTTTGCAAACATCTTCTGCCCTGTTTATCGACCAGATAATAACGCGCTTCACCTCTTCTGATTGAGTTAATTTGTTCAGCGCGTCTAATTCCATTTGTGCTTCATCCGGCTTATTCAAATTTGCATAGGCCATTCCCCGTGCATAATGCCAGATTGCAAGCGGGTAAGCCAGATCCGCATCGGGCCTGGGCATTGCTACTATTTTTTCCCATTGTTCAAATTTCACCAATACATGCATCGGAATTGTAGCATAATGCAAAACAGTTTCGTAACCAGCCTCCCTGAAATATCGCTTATCTAAAATACTTACGGTTTTATAGGCCGCTTCAATAGACTTTGCACCATTCCCTTCAAACGCAGCAGTTGCGGCTAAGAAATGATAATTGTGTGGGTAATATAATTGTGGATATACTCCTTGCGATTGGCACTCGGCTATGTAAATGCTATCCGCTACAACGGCCCGCTCATTGGCTATGCTGCCTTCGTGGTAATCACCCGTGTTAATATAAATATGAGAAGGCATGTGAACGAGGTGCCCGGCCGAAGGAACAAGTGTTTTTAATCTTTCAGCGCTTGGGAGTGCCCTTTCCACATCGGGTGCCGCTTCTGTGGCATGCAGGTAAAGGTGGTTGGCTAGTGGATTCGTAGGATTGATGCGGATAGCGTGCTCCAGTACTTCAAGTAATTCAGCCGTCCATGGCCGGGGCTCTCCTCCTTTTTTNGTGTAGAAATCCCACGCGTGCAAATTCATTATTGACTCCGCATAGAGTGTGGCCACAAAATCATTATCCGGGAAATCAGCGTAAGCAGATTTCATTGAACGGGAATATTCTTCATCGTTTGTAGTTAACGAGTCGGCAGGGAATTTAATTTGGATCGCATTGATCAGTGCTTTTTCCCACGGAGAAACATGGCTGCTGAATCTTACTGCTTTCTTCACGGCATTCTTTATATCGCGGATGGCTCCCATGCTTTCTCCTCCTGAATTATAGTTGGGCCCCAATACATAGGCAATGCCCCAATAGCCCATTGCAAAGGTTGAATCTTGCCGTATCGATTCCCGAAATGAACGCTCCGCTTCTGCATGATTAAATCCATTGGCCATGATCACACCCTGATTGAAAAAGAGTTGTGCGTTTTCCGATGGGGTGGTTATGCTAACACGATAGGTACCAATATTTTTAAGTATCGGGGCTTCAAAACCTGTTTCTTATCAGAACATGCAAAGAATACAAGAATTAACAGAAGCAATGATGCACGTTTTTTCATAGTGTTTATGCAAAATTTACGGAAAAGTCAGAAACCAGTATCCGGTACTTGGTCATCGAACATATTAAAGCCCCAGATTTTTATATGTCTCCATCAGGATTTCATGGTTATCGGTAATAATCAAAATCTTATCTTTNTCTTTTAGAACTGTCTGTCCGGTTGGAACAAAATAATTGTTATCCCGCATTACCATTACCACTACCGTGTTGTCGGGCAAGGGTAAATTCATCAGCTTATTGCCTCCTTCCAGAATTTTNTCGGTAACTTCTATTTCAGTAGTAACCGATTTCAGATCATTAGAGAAATCAATATCAAAATTTCTTACTTTCTTAATCTTTCTTGGCCGCTCCGCGAGGTTAAGCCAGCGCGCAAATAGCGGTAAGGATGTTCCTTGCACCACAAGCGAAACCAGCGTACAGAAAAANACGATATTAAATATAAGCCTGGCATGCGGAACATTTTCAACCAGAGGATAAATGGCAAAGATAATGGGTACGGCTCCCCGCAACCCAACCCACGAAATATAGGTTTTGTCTTTGAATGATATTTTCTGAAACGGCAGCAAGCAAAGAAACACGGTAAGCGGACGGGAAAANAATATCATTAAAAAACTAATCAGCAAACCCGGAACAATTACAGGCACCAACTCGTGCGGGTTCACAAGCAACCCTAAGGTAAGGAACATTATCAATTGCGACATCCACGCCAGGCCGTCAAAAAAATTAAGACACGAACGTTTATGAACAAATTTTGAATTACCAATAACCAACCCCNNTACATAAACAGCAAGAAAACCATTGCCCTTTACGAAATACGTTGCTGAGAAAATAAAAATACAGAAGGTGAAAATTAAGATTGGATACAACGAGTCGTTTCCAATTTTAATGCGATTGATTATTCTTACTGCCAGTTTGCCGGATGTAAAACCCATTATGGCACCAATGCCCAGTTGTAAAAGCAGCGTGCCGGCAACAAACCAGTAATTTGGTTCACCATTTAACTTTATAAGGTCTATGATGGTTATAACCAGCACAAAGGCCATGGGGTCGTTACTTCCACTTTCCAACTCCAGCATGGGCCGGAGGTTGTTTTTTAATTGAAGATTNTTAGAACGAAGAATTGAGAAAACAGAAGCAGAATCTGTTGAGGCCATTGTTGAAGCTAACAGCAAAGTCGTTAACAGGCCAATGCCTGCGGATGGCATCGTCATTCCTAATATCCACCAGACAATTACGCCCGTAATAATGGCCGTAAGCAATACACCAAAAGTTGCTAAAATAACACCTGGCACAATGATGGGCCGAATCTCTGATATCTTAGTGTCTAATCCACCGGAGAAAAGGATAATGCACAACGCAATCGTTCCGATAGCGCTTGCAAACTGAATGTTTTCAAATTGTATTCCCAATCCATCGCTTCCGCCCAACATTCCAACGCCCAAAAACAAGAGCAAGGCCGGAACCCCAAACCGCGAACTTGCCTTTCCTGCCAGAATGCTGAGAAAGAATAGAACGGATACTACCAATAAAAATGCTTCTATCTGTACACTCATTCAATTAACTTATTACCCTTAGTCCGATTATTTTAATTTACAGATTAATCCTGTTTCAACAACCATTTTTCTGCTTCACCAAAATCTTCAAATACTTTAATAGTAAACCCGCGTTTGCTGCTTACCTCCTGCCAATAGCTGGCGAAGGCACGGTGCTGACTTTCAAACACAGCCGCTACCAAAACGGTGCGCAAATCGGGCATTTTCTTTTCATACGTCTTCACAATATTAAAAGCCTCGGTAATCCGAACGTTAATTTGAATCTGTCGGAAATCCACAAGCATTTTTCGGCTGCCGCTTTCGCGGGCCATTTTCATTATTAATGTGGCAGAATCAACCATTCCGGTTAATGAATTGCGTGTACCGTGTCCTGTTACAAGCAGGTACTGTTCTCTCAACTCAAACGTAACAGGTGGCAAATTCATACATAATAAAATCAGGTTACCCAATGTAACGTTTGAGGTTGTATCGGGTTTTCGAAGGGTTGATTATTTTGTTGTGCAAGCGCCCAAAGTCTTTTNATTTCATAGTACCACCGGGCTTGCATGTCAGGCTCACCAATCAGCATAAGTGTAGGTTTAGATTTGAGGCCTTCACTCAATTTATTGAACACACCCAGGTCTTGCCCGATAAATTGTTTTCCCAATCGCTTCAGCGGCCACCATAACCATTTGGTAGCTGGCAACGAACTATAAAAGATGTGTGTTAGCGCTGTTTGGTTTTCGTTGATCGGGGTTAGGGCAGTAATCGAAACGATCTGGTGCTTCTCTCCTACCAGAATATGTTCTGTTCGGATGCCTGGTATTTCAAAAGTAATTTCGGTGGAGGTTCCTCCTTTCAGTACGCTATATCCTTTGGAGTTGGAAGAGGGTGCATGCCGCACCATCTTAAATCCTTTGGGTGTAGGTTCAAATTTCTTCTCCTTAATTTTTAATTTTTTTGCCGAGCGCCAATACCATGATTGATGCACAAATGTGACATGCGATGGGTCAATCAAACCAATAACCGAGTGATCAATATCCGCTGGCATGGTTACCGTTTCAACGTGTAAAAATTTTTTATCTGCCGGTAGTACCAGGTTTGGCGGACCTTCCTTCGGAACCAGGTTGGGTAATTTNTTNTCCGGAATATAAACCCACACGGTGTCGTTCAATTCTTCGCATGGATACTGAAACACTTTAATTTTTCTGATATCAATGGTGTTGTCGGGAGGTAATGCCGGAATTTCCACGCAGGTTCCGGTGGTATCAAACTTCCAGCCATGATAACAACATTGCAGCGTGCAATCCTCAAACCAACCTTGCGATAAGGGAACACCNCGGTGGGCACAGTTATCGCGCAAAGCAAAGGGCTTGCCTTGCTTATCGCGCCCGAAAACTATTTTCTCGCCACAAATTTGTTTACCAACCAGTTTGCCCGATTTCAGAAAGGAGCCTNNGTGGAAGGCCAGGTACCAGAGGTTTTTTAAATATAAGGATGGGTCGTTCATGATGTTACAAATATTGGATTTATTTAGATGTTATGCGAGTGTTTAAGAAGTTCAGGTACCGGGCCTGGTCTTCGTTGTCTGGTTTTTCTCACCATATCAGGTCGTAACCGAACAAAAACAGGTTCGCGAAACTGCTGATCTTTGGTAATCATCGAAAAGCTGATTTCAGCTATCAGTCGTGGTTCTACCCAACTGGTAATTTTTTCATCCATTACTTTATCCGGAATTGGTTTNTTAATTTCCTTCAGAGCTTTCAACTGTTTAAAAATTTCTTTAATAGTAGCATCGTCAAAACCGGTACCTACCTTACCCCTGTACACAAAACCTGTGTCGCTTCGTTCGGCAATATGCAACCCACCAAAGGTTACACTCCGGTCGCCCTTGCCGGGATTATAACCCAGAATTACGCACTCGCGTGTGCTCCGCACTTTTACTTTCAGCCATTGATCGGAACGTTTGCCCGGATAATATTTACTTGTCTTATCCTTTGAAATAATTCCTTCCAGTGCAAATTCGCGCGCGGCTTCAAAAAGCGCGGTGCCATCCTCAACCGCTTCGCTTATGCGATACGGGGTATCCGCCTTAATAGCATCCTTTAACCATTCGCGTCTTTTTTCCAGCGGTTCGTTAATCAGGCTCCGGCCATCCATGTACAGGCAATCAAACACATAACAATGCACGGGGTTACTTCTCATTCCTTTTTGAATGGTCGTTTCGCCAGTGCTCATTAACCGGTGAATTACTTTNTTGAAATCGGCTTTGCCGGATTTATCCAGGCACACAATTTCGCCATCAAACAACCCGCAGGTAGCGCGAAACGCTTTATCCGCTACCGTAAGCTCCGGAAACTGTTTGGTCACATCGTTCTGATTGCGCGTACGAATTCTGATCTGGCCATCTTCTACGGCAATCAGTGCACGAATACCATCCCACTTCACTTCATGTAAAAANCTATTGCTTACCGGAGGTTTTTCGGCCGAGCCCGAAAGCATCGGTTCAATTAAATCCTGTAAATAATTTACTTGCGGAGTATCTACACGCTCCAGCAACCACTCTTTTGCTTTGATTTTATAAATGCGGTATTCTCCGTTTATTTCCCGGCTGCTTAACCGAAAATAGAACCCGTCTTTNTTATCTTTTGTAATCTGGTATTTACCCAGGGCATAAATCCACATCTCACCGGCTCCGTATTGTCCTTTCGGGATTTCACCATCAAACGTAAGATACTTCATGGGGTGATCTTCGGTTTGTACTGCCAATCGTTTTACGCCAGGATGGGGCGGCAACCCACGCGGCACTGCCCACGATTTTAGAACTCCGTCCTGCTCTAACCTCAAATCATAATGAAGATGTGAGGCATGATGCCGATGAACAACAAAGCTGGTTCCGCTCCCTTCAATAATGCGGGCTTCGGGTTCTGGAGTTTTCTTGAAGTCGCGCTTCTTCTCGTACGATTCAAGTTGTTCGGGTGTTTTGTGCTTTCGATTGGGCGGTAACTTCTTTTCCTTAACCACCCTTGTTTTGCGATGGGTATGAATATCTACGGCAAATGCACCGATNCCNTCCCATGCATCGCCATCTCGCACCACTTTATTAACCACGTTGTTAATGTTAAACTCGGTGGGCGACTTCAGGTGTGCCAATTCATCCCACGTAAGTGGCATGGATACAGGCGCACCATTTCTACCTCGCAAACTATAAGGCGATACAATGCTTTGGCCGGAGCGGATTCTGAAAATATCAATCAACACACGGCCCTTCCGTGCATCTTTCTTGATGTGAAGCGTTGTTTCTTTTGGAAACCGTTCGGTAAACGGCAATGCAATAGCTTGTGCGGCTTCAAACACGGTATGAAAATCCCAGCGCGGTTCTAGCGGGCAACAGATGTGAATACCTTTGCCACCGGTTGTTTTAACAAAGCACGTGTAACCAAATGATTCAATGAAGGTGCGTAGCTCCAATGCCAGCGAAACTATTTTCGGAAAGTCATAACCTTCGGGTGGATCGAGGTCGAACACCATGTAATCAGGATGTTCAAAGTCCGGCTTTCGGCTGTGGAGTTGGTGCAGTTCCAACGAAGCCAGGTTTGCTAACCACACTAACGAGGCCGGCTCGGTAGCAATGATGTAATCTTTCTTTTCTTCTTTGCCCAATTTCACAAACTCCAACCAGGCAGGTGCCCATTCGGGCCTGTTTTTCTGGTAGAAGTTTTCGCCAGTAATTCCATCGGGAAAGCGGATCAGCGTAAGCGCCCGACCTTTAATGTGTTGTAATAATGTTGGAGCAATCTTTAAATAGTATTCAATGATCTCGGCTTTGGTTACGCCATCATCCGGAAACAAAACTTTNTCGAGGTTGGATAATTCCAACTTGTGTTTGCCAACCAATGTCCACTGCGACTTCTTAGCCATTTACTCCATTACATCTGCGCGTTTCTTGTTACTCAGAAATATCATGCCGACTACAAAACAAATTGCGGCTACAACAATTGGATACCATAAACCGGAAACCGGATCGCCTATATCCTGGCTGTCTTTACTTCTTTCATATAGCCACGATGCAATGAACGGTGTAAGGCCGCCAAAAATTCCGTTGCCAATATGATAAGGCAACGACATGGATGTATAGCGTATGCGGGTTGGAAAGAGCTCTACCAGGAATGCAGCAATGGGGCCATACACCATCGTAACAAANATAACTTGTATAAACACGAGGCCTACCATCAGCCAAAAGTCCTGGTTGGATAAAACTGTTTCTGTTTTTGTTTCATGAACACTTCCATCCGTTCGTATCTTTTTNATTTCGTTTTGAATGGTATTGTCAGCATAGAGTTTACTGGTTTGATGCACAAAGGTGGTATCGCCTGGTGCATGAATAGTACTGTTTCGGGTTAGCAGCCGCGCTCCTTCCACTTCCACTTTTGTTTTGATATCGGTAATGGTTACCATGGTTTTATAAATTGGCCGATAGAGTAATACCGCCAGCAACATGCCGCCCAGCATAATGTACTTGCGCCCTACCCGGTCGCTCCAACTGCCAAATACAATAAAAAATGGTGTGCCAATTAATAATGCAACTGCAATGATATCGCGTGTTTGAACAAACTCAACTTTACAAATCTGCTCGATAAATGTCATAGCATAAAATTGGCCGGTGTACCACACCACACCCTGTCCGGCAGCCGCTCCGAATAAGGCAATCAATACCATGCGCAGGTTTTCTTTTTTNCCAAAACTTTCTTTGATAGGGTTTTTAGATATCTTTCCTTCGGCTTTTATTTTNTTAAATAACGGGCTCTCCTGCATCCGCATGCGGATATAAATAGAAACGGCCACCAACAAAGCGGATAGTAAGAATGGAATACGCCAGCCCCAGGTAGCAAACTCATCCACACCTACTGAATGCCGTACAGCCAAAATCACCCCAATAGAAACAAACAAACCCAACGTGGCTGTGGTTTGAATAAAACTCGTGTAAAATCCTCTTCGGTTGGCTGGAGCATGTTCGGCTACATACGTTGCGGCTCCACCATATTCTCCACCTAAAGCAAGGCCTTGCAATAACCTGAGTATTAAAACCAGTATAGGAGCTGCCATACCAATGGTATCGTAGCCCGGAATTAACCCAATGGCAAAAGTAGAACCTCCCATCAACACGAGGGTAACCATAAAGGTATATTTACGACCTACTAAATCGCCCAGGCGTCCAAATACAATGGCCCCAAATGGCCGCACCACAAAGCCAGCCGCGAAGGTGGCTAACGTAGCAAGGAAAGCGGCTGTTGGATTGCTGTGTGGAAAGAATTGCTGCGATAATATAGTTGCCAGGCTTCCGAAAATATAGAAGTCGTACCATTCAATGAGGGTACCTACTGATGATGCTGTAATAACTGACCAAAGTGAGCTTTTATCTTCTTTAGTAACAACGGTTGATGCCATAATCCCTGAGTTTCAGGGAAAGATAAATTAATTTAAACAGGATAAAACTACCGGTTAAAAGAAAATCTCCTGCGCCAGCCGGTAGGTATTTGCATGGGCCTCTATTATATCCCGGAAATCGGGNGAATATCCACCACCCATACTGGCCACTACGGGTATATGATTTAGTCTGGCGGTTTCAAGAACCAGCTTGTCACGCTGCTTACATCCCTCGCGGGAAATACTTAAACGACCAAGTTTATCCGTTGCCAGGATATCCACACCCGACTGGTAAAANATAAACTCGGGTTGAACCTGGTCGATTAGGTTTTTCAAATTAGTATCCAATGTTTTAAGGTAAAAATCATCTGTTGTAAAGTCTTTCAACCCAATATCAAGATCTGATTGTTCTTTGATTAGCGGATAATTATTGGCGCCATGCATGCTAAACGTAAACACCCGATTATCATTACTAAAAATTTGCGCTGTTCCATTTCCCTGGTGTACGTCCAGATCAACAACCAGAATTTTCGAAACTAATTTTTGATTTAACAGATAGAGCGCGGCTATGGCGATGTCGTTCAGTAAGCAAAAACCTTCGCCCCGGCTGGCAAATGCATGGTGTGTGCCTCCGGCTATATTCATCGCAATGCCATGTTGCAACGCATATTCAGCACAAAGCAATGTTCCGTTTGCTATCCTGATTTCGCGCTCAATCAATTCACGAGTCAATGGAAATCCGGTTCGCCTTATTTCCTGCGGTGTAAGCTGAAGGTTACTGAGCCTGTGCCAATAGGTGTGCTCATGTGCCTGTAGAATGTAGGGAGTACCCAGAGGTGGCGGAGCAAACAAATTCGATTCCTGAAGTGTACCTTCATGCAATAACTGCTGAGGTAAAACTTCGTATTTGCTCATCGGAAAGCGATGATTGGGCGGAAGTGGTAAAACGTATTTGGGCGACCATGCTACCCTTAACATGGCATAAAATTGTATTATTAAAAGGGGTTGTCTCAAAAGTCGTTTCTGTCATCGCGGATTTATTCCGCGATCTCGATTCTGTGGTTCTTAAAGCGATTCCGGCACAAGGCCGGAATGACCTACTCGCTTATTTCGACTTTTGAGACAGCCTCTTTTATTATTTGCTTAATGATCGTGTTTGTGTTCTTTGCCTTTGCTCTTGTTCCAGGCTTCCATAATACCGTGAAAGCTATCGTGCAAAGTTGTAAGATCAGCGCCTAACTCTTCGTTTGTGGCACCTGCTTTAATTTTGTCGGCAAGCGAACGGGTGTCGGTTTTTAGTTTAGCCAGCATACCCTTCACTTCATCATTATCTACATTAGCTGGTAATGCAGCAGCAGCCCACTTATCTGCTTCTGAAGCCAATTCCTCGGCCAATGTTTTTACAGGCTCCAGGTTAGCAGAGTCCTTGAAAGGATGAAATGCTTCGGCCATAATCATGTGGAAAGAATCCAACTCAGCCCAATCATTAACCTCCGTGGAGGCGGTATCTTCATTAACCTGAGCTTCTTCCTTCTTGGCGCACGCTGCCAAAATAGCTAACCAGAGAAACGTTAAGAATAATTTAGTCTTCATGTATTTAAAGAATTTTGATTTTGAGGCCCAAAGTAAAACAAAATTGGTTTAATCCCGATCCCTCTTCCGGTATTTTATATACACTTCAACGCTGCTGATGGCTTTCTTCAACAGTTGATAATAAAGTGTTACATATAAGATGAGAGTAAACACCCAGATTATCGCTATATTAAAATACAGGGTATCGAACACCATACCAAACATAGGCTTTGTGGGTACATAAAAATTAGATGAAAAATCGAGGGGATGTGCCGGGCGGTGGTCAGTAAANAAGATAGGATAATATTTTTGAATCAACTCGCCCCGCCATTCCAGTATGCGGTTGGGATCGGTCGAATTTTCCACCATGTCAATAACGGCTTCATTTGTATATTTCATTCGCAGCAAATTGTACGATTCTTCGCTACCGGATGCGCGGATGATCTGGTCTCTGACAGAGTCTTGCTTTTCATTTGCCTTCTTTAGCTTCAACCCATAGTATTGTTTTAATATTTTCAGGAATGTATCAGTCTTTGCATAAACGGTAGAGTCAAATTTCCCAACCTGAAGTTGATTTAACTCCGGAAACTTATCCGCACCAATTTTNTGTAACTCATACCCTATTTCGGTCTGTAACAATGCAAGCGGTTTACGTATTGGATTGTTTTCGTTTTGACTGCGCCAAAGTGATCGGTTGTTGAGTACGGTAGTTAACCGGGATTCCAGCGTTGGTATAAAATACAACCGCTTGTAGTTTGCATACGCAGCCTGCTGATCGTATGGGTAAAATTGTTTTTCAAACGGATTGTCTTTGAACTGTGTAACCATCAGCGCCTCGAAAGCCCAACGCGAAGCCATCACNTCGCCCAATACCGGAATTCCGTTTGGCGTGCCCACTTTGGGATTAAATCTGTCAAAACTGATAACGACACCGCTTAACAACAACTGGGGTATAATCAACACCGGAATTAGAATATAAATGGTTACGGCCGAATCGAATGCAGATGAAATATTTAGTCCCAGCATGTTGGCAAAACAGGAGCACGAGAACAGCACTAACCAATACCTGAGTTCGCTCAGCGGAATTTCAAGAATCCAGTTGCCTAACATCATAAACATGAGGGTTTGAATGGCTGACAATCCGAAAAGTATTGTAACCTTAGAAACCAGGTAGCTGCTGCTGCTTAGGTTGAGGTATCGCTCGCGCTTCAGAATTTTCCGATCCCTGAAAATTTCTTCAGCGCTTACGATAAGCCCCACAAATAAGGCAACCACCACACTCATAAAAAANTAAACGGGAATGTTTGAGTTGTGATAGAAATTGTAATGATCGGTTGTTATCGCATCGTAATACTTTACAAAGTATGCAATAAATATTGCCAGCATGGGAGCCAGCGAAAGATTTACAAGAATGTATTGCTTGTTGGCCAGCTTGGCCAACACATCGCGGGTTATAAACACTTTTAACTGCGCAGTCCAGGATGGTATCTTCTGCACTACCGGAAGCGGGTCGGTTACTTCCTGTACCTTCGGAATTTTTATCTTTTGCTTAAAATACTGATACCATTGACCAGGCGATACTTTTCGCGTATGGGTAAATCGTCCAAACTCATTTACCACCCGTGTTTCAATAATATTAAATACCTGTTCGGGATTGATGTTCCCGCATTCCGGGCAAGCCCCNGGAATTTTATTGGCCGCATTAACGATATCCTGAAAATAGTTTACCGATTCGGTAGGATTTCCATAATAGATCTGGAATCCGCCCACATCCAGAATGATGAGGGTGTCGAACATTTTAAAAATATCAGAAGAAGGCTGATGGATTACCACAAATATCATCTTGCCCCGCAGCGATAATTCTTTCAGCAGATCCATGATATTTTCAGAATCGCGCGAAGAAAGCCCTGAGGTGGGTTCATCCACAAACAAGATTGTTGGTTCGCGTAATAACTCAAGCCCGATATTCAGTCGCTTTCGCTGGCCGCCACTAATTGTTTTATGTAACGGTGAGCCTACCTTTAGATTTCGTATTTCTGAAAGCCCCAGGTTAATCAATACTTTTTCTACACGTTCCCGTATCTCGGCATCCGTAAAATCTCTAAAACAAAGTTGGGCCGAGTAATACAAATTTTCAAAAACAGAAAGGTCTTCAATAAGCAGATCGTCCTGAGGAATAAAACCAATAACCCCATCCACTTTGTGAGGTTCTTTGTGTATGTCGATGCCATTAATCAGTACGCGTCCGCTGGATGGTTTTTCCGAGCCATTCAATACATTCAGCAAAGTTGATTTGCCCGATCCGCTTGCGCCCATCAGCCCAACCAACTTACCGCCCGTTTCGGCTATGTTGATGTTTTGTAAGCCAGCCTTTCCGCTTTTAAAATGGTAGAAGATATGCTCACCAATAAAGGAGATATCCGTTTCACTTTCTTCAAANAGAAATTTTCCTACCACATCTGAATAATAGATGGGCTCAATTTTGGAACCGCGTATGGCACTACCGGTTGCGAACACATCAATCTTCCGGCTTTTCAGCGGAACGCTGTTCAGGTAAAGCGGAGTAATACCCAGGTACTTGATCAGGTAAGTTTCAATATCGGCCAGTCGCAGAATGGCAATCAAACCCGTAAGGTCTTTAGCCGTAATGCGTGGTCCTGGAAAATCATCACCNCCGGAACCTTCATCAATTACCAGANNATTTTTTGACGATAACTCTTCAATGTCTTGCCCATGCACAAACGTGCGCATAGCTTTGATATCGCGTTGTGGAATTTTAAGTGCTTCGCCTATGTAATAAATCAGGTTGTTCTGGCGCTCGGATAACTGACCATCGGCATAGCAAAGTTCAATTATCTTTACTGCGAGTACCGCTTTCTGTTGCATGGTGAGCGACTGGTTCACCTTNTTGGAGATTTGCATGATCTGCGACCAGTCATCTACAAACTCCATCGTTTCTGCATCTACATTCAACGTGGTTTCCAGTGTACGCCTGTTGGTTTTGCAAAAATCATCGAACAGCGAAAGGTAGTAGCGGGTGCCCTCCTGGTTAAGGTGAAGTGACAAAAAGTCTTTGATGTTGGCGCGTTCTTCGTCTGTAATCCGCTCCTTCGCCACAATGGCGAAGAGTTGTACAATCGCTTTTAAAAGTTCTTCACTCATGTAAGAAAACCAAAAGCGTAATTTACAATGAATCGGGCTCTAAACCCACAGCCTGTAATTCAGTTTCACAAATTTTTAGTTTGTAGTACTACCCTTGGTGTTTTCTTAAAGGCAACTTTTGTCAATCCGGAATTCGGTAGCTCATAAAAACCATTTTTTAAGAAATTTCAGGTAAGGAAACTGGCTATGGTTAGTAAACCAAAAATGAATAAACTGCAAATGCATCAGCATGATAGTGGGCCGCCAGTTCATGGATTACCTGCTTTACTGAAGGCGGTTACCTAACCCTAAGGAAATCAAACAGAAATTAACCAAACCGTTTGGTAACTAACTCACCCAGAATCAGGATACCTTCGCGCAGGTACTCATCTTTCATATTTTGTAGTTCATCAACCGGAAGGCCTTCTTTCGAGGTTACTTTAGTATCTAATTTCTCAGCCGCTTTTTTCCTTTCCGTATCGGCCATTTCCTGTCTGCGTTTGTTCTCATTTAATGAAATGCGTGTTNTCATTTATGTTTTTCTTAAGGACATCCGTTTCCGATATTAATTTNTTCAGGTTGGAATCGTATCGCATACGGTCCTGGTAGGATTTATTTAATGCAGCCAGCACACGTTCATTTACATCGGTAGTTTTTTGAAAACTGGCTGCCCGGATTACATCCCAGGGTAAGGCACTTGGGTTTGCGCTTTCACCAAAATGTTCTGCATCAAAGGCAGAAGGTAAGCTAATATCAGGCGAAACTCCTTTATGCTGTGTACTGCTTCCGGTTACCCGGTAAAATTTCTGAAAGGTAAGTTTTAAATCCCCTACCGGTTCATTATCATTAATAAACCGGCTTAGATCTAAAACCGTTTGCACAGTTCCTTTGCCGAAGGTCGGCTCACCCACAACGACACCCCGCTGGTAATCCTGAATGGCACCCGCAAAAATTTCGGAAGCCGAGGCACTAAATCGGTTGGTTAATACAACCAGGGGNCCGCTGTAAAANACCTCCTTGTCATTATCCGCTAAAACCTCAATTTTATTCGAAGAATTTTTNACTTGCACAACCGGACCATTTTTTATGAACAAGCCGGTCAGGTCAACTGCTTCCGGTAAGGATCCACCNCCGTTATTTCTCAGATCCATTACAATTCCATCAACACCTTCTGCTTTTAATTCGCCCACCAATTGTTTTACATCGCGGGTTGTGCTTTTGTAATTCGGGTCTCCCTTTTGATACGCTTCGTAATCCATATAAAAGCTTGGCAAGGAAATAACACCCAGTTTAGCCTGGCGACCATTGAGTTGGTAATTGATAACTTCTTTTTTGGCAGCCTGATCTTCCAGTTTAATCTTATCGCGCACCAAAACCACTTCCTGAGCCGGGCCATTTATCCCGGTTTTAGCAGGAAGAATCATGAGTCGAACAACTGTTCCTTTTGGGCCCTTTATCAACTTCACTACATCATCTAAACGCCAACCCACTACATCTACCATTTCACCATCTTTCCCTTGTGCCACCGCTATGATCAGGTCATTTTCATTCACCTTGCCGGATTTCTGGGCATCGCCACCTGGTAAAATCCGGACAACTTTTGTGTAATCATTTTCACTTTGTAGCTGCGCGCCTATTCCTTCCAGTGATAAACTCATTTGCTGTTTAAACAAATCGGATTGTTTAGGTGACATGTAATTGGTATGCGGATCATATGCCTCGGTGATTGAATTCATATAAATACCGAATACATCTTCTGAAGTAAATTGTGAAAATGTTTTGGCAAACCGCTGATAGCGTGTCTTTAGTGTTTCCGTAATCTCATCTGGTTTTTTNCCGGCAAGTTTCAAACTGAGTGCCTGGCTCTTGATGATCTTGCGCCAGATTTCGTTTAGCTCTTCTTTATTGGTTGCCCAGGTTGCCTTTTCGCGGTCGGTCTCGTAATACTCATCAATCGAGTAATCAAAATTCTGGTTAACCAGCGTGGTGAGTACATAATCCATACGCTCTTTGTAACGCTGATCAAACACTTTATAAATTTCGAATGCCGGNGTTACGTTTTCATTACGGGTTAAATCGTCAATCGAATATTTATACCGGTCGAATAATTTAACATCTGAGGCCAGAAAATAGGTTTTACTATTATCAAGTTCGGTTATATACCGAATCAGAATGGCTGCTGATAAAGAATCATTCAGTTTAATTTTACGGTAATGGTTGTTATCCAAAACGTAAGAGATAACCCGTGCCTCTTTTCCAAAAACCGGTTTGGGTTTTAATTGTTCTGAATCCTGGGCTACAGCTAGCCCAACCCACACAAGGAGTACTCCCACAACAGCAAAACTTCTGCTCATAATTTGTTTTTTCTGGTTATTAACGCAAGGGGTAACAAACAAGATGCCGTTTTTCAGACAACTTTATCGAAATCAAACTCATTTAAGAACTTTTGAACTTCTTCTACTGATTGAAATTCGAAAGTCTTTTTGCCTCCTAATGCCGAGTGTATATCAAGTTTAATGAGTTCAATGTTTTTACTGCTTTTCCGGTATTTCGGTTTAACGTGCTTATAATCTTCAGACTCTTTACGGCTGATGGTAAATTGCGTGGCNCGGATGTTTTTGCAGTAGGAACATTGGTAATGCTTTAGTAGCTCCTTTGGAGAGCCATCTTCTGCCCGTTCCACAATCTCTTCCCGTTGCACGCGCATGGTATAAAAACCACAATTATTGCATTGCAATGAGATCAGATGACCCTGGTACTTTTCAATTCTTATTTCCTCTGTTTTNTCATCTACCCACACATCGTAATCGATGGAGAAAATGTTTTCTTCGGCCTGCATGCCCTCATTCAGGTGTACGTCTTCTTCATCTTCACTTAGCAGTTTCATCTTATTACCGGCTTGTGAAGTGCGCGGTGTGTAACGGAGCTTACGAAGTTTTGCATTTATCCGGGTTGGATAATAATAATCCAGAATAAGCGATGCTACATAACCGATAAGGGTTGCTCCAGAAAGAGAAAAGAAAAATCTGACAAAGAAGGCTAACCCCGGCCCNCCGATTTCATCTTTTCCATAAAGGTTAATAACGCAGGCAACGGACAAACCGATAAAAACAAAAACCCACTTCATCCATTTTATTTCAGTCGCATTTATGTAATCGTACTTCCCTTTATAGGTTCTGATCAACGATACTCTCAATTGATAAAAGAGCCACACCAACAACGCGGCAGTTATAAAAACAATGCTGCCGACCACCATAGCATTATACCAGCCCTGCACAAAGGCTACTTCTGCTTCATTACTCATAAATGGTTTAATAATTAAGTTTCTAAAGGTAACATATTAACGATAAATCAAGGCCTTGATTTTAAACCTACGGTGATTTTACAACCCCGCCCACAAGCCCGGTGCGAAAGTTTAACTAAAAGTTTGTCAATCATGAAAAGTTGAAAATCCCGGTTTTTAAGCAAAAAGAAGGTTTTTAAAATTTATGTGAAAAAATGCACACAAAATATTGGATATAATGTTTTATATGTATTATTATTGTGTAATAATACACAACACCATGAGCGAATTTGAAAAGAAAAACTTGAATCAGACTTCAGGAATTTTGCCAACAGAAACTTTGAGCGGCCCGGTGACTGCCGTAACCTGGATCAAATCAGGTATTATGTGCGTGAATTGTGCAGCAAGATTGAAGAATACGAAAACCGCTTCAACTATGTGCCTGGCTGGGCATATTCGCTGTTAGCACAGTACAATACTGTGCATAACAATCTGTTGTACAAGGACTTTAAGAAGGCCTATGCATGAGCTAGTTTACCATGAAGTACATCCCCTCTCCTATCCCAATCAAGTACGATTATATGTATTCGGCTACTTCCAATCGTTCGGGCCGCATGCAGTATCATAAGATTCGGCCAGGGGTAAGCAAATTGCGAATTAGCCGGCAGGAATTTATAAAGGCTTATAATGAAATGACCATTCTGGCTATTCACCCACTTCCGTTACGTGGTCAGGATGCCGTTTTTCAGCTTGAGTTTTATGTGTAGTGTAATCAGTTATTTACGATTACCTCCAGATTGGCTGGCGAATATCCCACCGATTTAATGGTTTTATTATCTGACTTGCGGTAAACCAGCCACTTTTCTCCAGCTTGTTTATAATAACATTCCGTACCATCCTTTTGCTTGTAATGCTCCACAGTAGCAACCGCTTCGGCTTCCGTATTACACGCTTTACTCATATTGGATCGCTGTACCTCTTCAAAAAGCGCTTTAAACTTCTCTCCAAGCCCAAATTCCAGTATGGCTCCGGATAATACATATTGCAGGTCGCACAGGGCATCGGCCACACCCACCAGGTCGTTCTCCAGAATGGCTACTTCCATTTCCTTTAGTTCTTCTGCCAGCAGGGCAACCCTGAGTTTACACCGTGTTTCGTCAGGAATAGCAGGATTCTTTAAAATCGGATGTTTAAAGGTATTGTGAAATTCGGCTACAAGGTTCAAAGTGTCGGGTTGCTGCATAGGTAAATCGGAGTTTAAACCTCAATGATACTACTTGATAGGCAAATATTGGTAAGTTCCTTCCTCTTGTAACTCAATCAACTTTACATAAAATACTGATTAATAGAATTATAATATAAATAAGCAAACTATACCTTCAACTAATTTCTATTATTTTCATTGGCTTAGCTCTCTTATATTTGGAGCCTGATTTTAAAAATGAAAAAGAACTTTGTTGAAGAACTGAAATGGCGGGGCATGTTGCACGACATTATGCCAGGCACAGAAGAAGAATTAAATAAAGGGATGGCATCCGGCTACATTGGGTTTGACCCTACAGCCGATTCGCTCCACATCGGCCATCTTGTTCAAATCATGACCCTGCTTCACTTTCAACGCTGCGGCCACAAGCCTGTAGTTTTGGTGGGTGGTGCAACGGGAATGGTGGGCGATCCTTCCGGTAAATCGGCCGAGCGAAATCTCCTTTCGGAGGATGTGCTTACACACAATGTGCATTGCGTTAAGAAGCAGTTGGAAAAATTTCTGGATTTTTCCTCCGGATCGGCCAACGAAGCCGAGATGGTTAACAATTATGACTGGTTTAAGGAATTTCGCTTTCTGGATTTTATCCGTGATGTGGGTAAGCACATTACAATCAATTATATGATGGCTAAAGATTCGGTTCAAAAGCGTCTGGAGTCAGGCCTTTCCTTTACCGAATTTAGTTACCAGTTGGTGCAGGGCTACGATTTCTATTGGTTGTACAAGAACAAAAACTGCAAACTGCAAATGGGCGGTTCGGATCAGTGGGGCAACATTGTTACGGGTACAGAGCTTATCCGCAGAAAAGACAATGGCGAAGCGTTTGCGCTTACTACCCAGTTGATCAAAAAGGCGGATGGTACCAAGTTTGGAAAAACCGAAGNNGGAAATGTGTGGTTAGACCCGGCTAAAACTTCTCCTTACAAATTCTATCAATATTGGCTCAATACTTCCGATGAAGATGCTGCCAACTTCATCCGCATATTTACACTTAAAGACCAGGCTGAGATTGATCTGCTTATTGCTGAACATGCCAAGGCACCTCACCTTCGCCTGCTGCAAACTGCGTTAGCAAAAGATATTACTGCACGGGTGCACTCTACCGCTGACCTGGAACAGGCAATAAAGGCATCCTCCATCTTGTTTGGTAACTCCGTAACGGAAGACCTGACCAGCCTGGACGAAGAAACCCTGCTGGCCGTATTTGAAGGTGTGCCCCAGGTGAAGATTTCAAAAGCCGACTACCAATCGGCAAACTCAGTTACCGATTTGCTTTCTGAACTTACCCAATCCATCATATTTCCATCGAAGGGCGAAGCCCGAAAAATGATTCAGGGCGGTGGGGTAAGCATTAATAAAATTAAACTTACTGATCCTGCGGCCAAACCTGGCTTCGATCTTNTACAAAACAAATACCTGTTGGCACAAAAGGGCAAGAAAAACTATTACCTCATTATTCTTGTAGCCTAATGCAACTTCGTATCAGTATCCTTGTTTTGTTATCTCTTCTGCTGGCAACGCACACTGAAGTGCAGGCGCAGATTGAGTTAACGGATACCACCAACATTTACCGGGTTGATAAACAAATTGAAATACTGATCGATTCTACCGGAAGGTTAACTTTTGACGAAGTAAATAAGTTACCATTTCGTAAAAGCAACAACTACTTAACTTTTGGTTACCTTAAANAACCAATTTGGTTAAAAATTAAAGCAACAAGTTTACAGTCTGCTGCGCACTGGTACCTCGAAATTCCGGCTCCATTTCTTGAGTATATTGATTACTACCAACGAACCGAAACAGGCTGGCAACACACACGCAGCGGGTATTACCTGCCACAAAGCCAAAGAAGCATACCCCACACCAACCACGCCCTTGCTCTTACATTCGATTCTTTACATACAACCGAAGTTTACATTCAGATTACCGGCTTAAGTCCGAAAACTTTCCCGTTATATATAATGGACAAAGAAGTGTTTCATGAANAAACACGTGCCGATGACCTGTGGTATGGAATTTTCTTTGGCATTTTACTGGTGATGTTTTTCTACAATTTTTTCATTTATCTCAGTTTAAAGCAAAACAACTACCTGTTCTACATGGGCACCATCGTGTGCACATTTTTGATCTTTGCTTCTGCCTCGGGTTATGCAGGCAGGTTTTTATGGCCGGAACATCCACACATCAATTTCTATACAGGCAGGCTTTCTCTTGGGGTAATCGGCATCCTTCTAACCTTCTTTACCATCCGGTTTTTGGAAGTTCCTAAATACTCGCGCGGAATGTATTATGCGCTGCTCACCTTGATTCCGCTTTCAGTCATAGCCATGTTTTTGGTTGCGTTAAAAGAGGTGCCGTCTGCTGGGAATAATCTTATTTCAATTTGCACCATAATGTTTATGACTACCGGCATTGTATGCCGTATAAAAGGAAATGTTATTGCATCGTATTACATAGCCGCCTGGACTATTTACCTGATTGGCGGGCTGCTGCTTACCCTACGCAATAGTGGTTTTTTCGATTTCAACTTCTGGACCACCCACTTTGTGGAGATTGGTGCTGCTATGGAAACAAGCATTATTGCCTTTGCCTTAGGCGACCGGTACCGAAGATATAAACTCGAAAAAGAAGAGATTCAACTTCAGGCTCTTAAAATACAGCAGAACACAAATGAGATGTTGGAGAAANAAGTGAAAGAGCGTACAGAAGATTTGATCCGCGCTAATACTGAACTTCATGCTAACCTGGTTACCATANAANAACAAACCGAAATAATTGAAGCTAAGAATACCGAACTCGATGGATTTTTCTACCGCATCTCACATGATCTGAGAGGACCCATTTCCTCTTTGCTTGGACTCTCCTACCTGGCAAAACTTGAGGTAACCGACNCCCAGGCGCTTGATTATCTTAACCGGCAACACGAGCAGGTTGATCGGTTAAATCAGATCATTCGCGGGTTAATCAACCTTACGCGGTTAAATAATACAACTCTTACCTACGAGAAAATTGACTTTGTTAACCTGGTAGATGCCTGCATTAATTCGCTGCAGGGATTAAGTAAGTTTTCGAAAGTGAGGTTTATAAAGGAGGTGGATTCGGAAATTGAGTACGAAGCAGAGTGGATTATGCTGCATGCCATCGTGCAAAACCTGATAGAAAACTCAATCAAGTACTCGCGCGAAACAGACGCCTTTGTTCGAATTGCCATCCGGCAACAAACTGACTATATTCTGCTGGAAGTGGAAGATAATGGTGTGGGAATACCCGATGAACATCAGGCAAGAATCTTTGAATTGTTTTACAGGGCAAATCATAAAACCGCAGGCTCTGGTCTTGGCTTATACATTCTAAAACGATCGGTAGAGAGGTTGAGCGGAAAAATAGAGATTAAGAGCAAACCTGGCGAGGGCACAACGTTTATTATTCAATTGCCCCGGAAAAGATAAGCAGAATTAAGAAAGGTTATATTAGAACCCTCCGTGTGCATACCTTAAATTTCACAAGATCAAACTTCAATGCTTACCCGATCCAACCAACTCAAATAGCCTAAAAATGCAACGCGATTTATGTAACGCAAATCTTTCTACCTATCGGGACCCAACCAAACAACAAAAAACCGCCAGGCTTTTCAACCTGACGGTACGAAATAAAAATTTAAATCTTATTTCTGTTTGCTCATTACCCCACCCTTGCGGCTTCTTTCTTATCCACCTGAATGGTAACTTTTAAGTAAGTTGCAGGGATTACGGTTTGCGTTGCCGATCTGCTTTGGTTCTCTTTCGTAAACAAAGCTTCAAGCTCTTTTCGCAATTCCTCGGCCTTTCCATTTTTCTCGGCCGCTTCAAAAGCATTCATGGTTGGACCGTAATAGTTCCTAAACAAGTTAACCGATTCGGCTGGTGTTCCTGCAAAATCAAAAGTGTAAGTCTCGCGCGTCAGTGAAATATTTTTNTTGTCCACCCCTGCTTTTTCAAAACGGTCAACAACCTGCTCCTCTACCCCNCACAACATGGGGCTCACAAAACCCAAAGGTGGTGGCGGTGTATAAGCCGANGTGATTTTAAGAATCTGGGCAACCAGCGTTGGGTCGCCCGGGATCCAATTTCCCATCACAATTTTTCCGCCCGATTTTGTGACCCGAACCATTTCTTTGGCAACCTCATACGGCTTTGGTGCAAACATGGCCCCGAAAATACTCACGACTTTGTCGAAGGAATCATCTTTTATTTCTTTGAGATCGCAGGCGTCTCCTTCCTGAAAGGAGAGGTTGTTTAGACCNTTCTTTTTCGCGCGGGCATTGCCGGCTTCTACCAAGTTTCGGGCGATATCAACACCCAAAACAGTGGCAGCCCTTTTNGCGGCCGGCAAGGCTGTTGTTCCATCTCCACATCCAAGATCTAAAACCCGCATTCCTTTCGAGATTCCTAAAGTGGCAACCAAGGTTTCACCACCCGTTCTCATGCCTTGTGCGATGCGGGTAAAATCGCCTTTNTCCCATAGTGCTTTGTTTGGATTCATTTTTTATTCAGTTTAAAATGTAAGAGTTTCTTTTACTCGAATGCTTTGATTTCGTGCAGAACCTGCGCCACTATAATCACAACAATAACGATACCTGCCAGGGCCATAAAAATCCGCTCCCTCTTCGAAATAAATTTCATGTTCTTTTCCATTTTGGTTTCTTTTCTTTTTGTGGATTAAAACGGCAAAGAAAAGGTGCAGGGTGGTGTCGGATGGTTGGTATTTTTAACCAACATCTTGTATCCATGTGGCAGAAATCACCGCCAATAGGCCAGCATGAACGAATTTACTACTGTTTGAGACGAGGATTCAGGCGTTGATCGTTTCCTGCTTCAGTTGTTGCTGGGTTTTATGATGATCTTCATAACCAGACGGNGAAACTCCAAAATGTTTNTTGAAAGCCTTTGAGAAATGGGAGTAGTCGTCATACCCTACCGAAAGGGCAATTTGCGTAACCGTATCAACTTTATTAAGAATTAGTCTGGCGGCTTTTCGCATGCGTATGCTTCTGATGAACTCGCTTGGCGGAAAACCTGTGATGGATTTTATTTTCCGGTGCAGACTGGTGCGGCTCATATTCAGTTCGGCAGCCATCTTCTCAACGCCAAGTTGCGGGTCGCCTATGCTTGATTCAACCAGGGAAATTGCTTTTCGCAGGAGTTTCTGGTCGTACGATTCAAGTGAGGTCTCCTCATTTTCTGTTACTACCAATGCCTGGTAGCGTTCGGTCGTTTCCTTGTGTTGTTGCGTGAGGTAGTCAATCTCAAGATCGAGCATTTCCCGGTTTTTACGGTAACGGTATTTTTGCAATTGATACAATCCTATCGAGATAATAACCACGGCCAACACCAATACGATCAAGAAGTTTTTCCAGATTGTCTGAATCTTGGCTTCACTTTCGAGCAGTCTGATGTTTTGCTCTTTCAGTTGTAATTGTTGGGCGTTTTCCAGTTCTACAATCTGCCGGATTTTNGAGGTATTCAGCAAACTATCGCGTACCGCATAATAGTTTCGTAAATAAACAACGGCTTCTTCTCCCCTTCCTTGTTTGAGTTTAATGTCCACCAATCCTGCATAGGCATGACGGATGACCCTTCGCAGTCCGAGCTTTTGTGCAAGTTGAAGGGAAGCATTCAGGTGATCTTCTGCTTTTTTNAGATCGTTTTTNTGGAGGTGAGCCTGTCCGATTATATCCGTAATCGATGCTTCTGCAATTTGATTGCCCGTTTGCCTGGCGAGAGCAAGGGCCTGACCGAAGTACGAGAATGCAAGATTGGGATTCTCAACCGAGTAGCATTCACCCAGGTTTGAGATTATCCGTGGGAAGTTGATGGAATCAATCGCATGCCTTTTGCCAATCTCAAAAGCAGCCGTATAGTAATAATGCGCGCTGTCGATCTTGCGTTCGATGAATAAAATAACCCCTTTAAGATTATAGATGCTGCTGAGCGGCTCCCAGTTTTGACTTTTCTCAGTTAAAACCTCAGCGCTGCGGATAGTTTCTCTTGCTTTTTCATTTTCACCAACGTCCATGTATGCGCGTGCACGTATGTAATAACTCTCAGCCAACAAAACCGGGTAATTTTCGTTCTGAGCAATCTCCATCGCTGACATCGCAGCCTGTATGGCCAGGTCATTATCACCCAATGACCAGAAGCAAAACCCTTGCAGGTTGAGGGCTTCCGCAATACCTTTNTTGTAATTGATATTTCGCGATAAGGCTAATGCTTCATCGGCACGATCAAGGGACTGATATGGATTGACCCATTGCAATTTTTTACTGTGCTCCAGTAATTGTTGGACCGCTAACGTATCGTAATTGGTTGGCTGACCATGCAGGCTAATCGATATTATGAAACAAATATTGAGAAGTAGCCACTTCATGATACAATATTACGAAAGGTATTTCAGAGTACCGGGAGAGACTCTGCACTAACTGAAAAATTTCATTTGATGAGAACAACAAAAACCGCCAGGCTTTTCAACCTGACGGTACAAAATGAAAATCCAAATGTTATTTCTGTTTGCTCACTACCCCACCCTTGCGGCTGTCAACTTTAATGGTATAGCCTTTAGAGGATGAAATAATCCATCGCACAGTGGTGCTGCCTAACCCCGGTATGTTGGCAACTTCCAGTACGGCTGGATTATTTTTCTGCTCGGCTGTAATGTTCAGGTCATTGTTGATCACCAGCATGCCGGCAATCACGTTGGCACCTTCTAATGAAACATAGTCCGGCCGTTCAATCTTATATTTCAAATCCTGGCTGGAGTGCGTAGGCATCATGCGCTCGTTCTTAATTACGGCTGTAACTTCCGTTAAGCCACCTCCCAGGTTCTTTTCAGTAATACTTTCCACACTTAGTTTAGGCATGTGGTAGGCGTGGTAAATACAAAATGCCATGTTGCGATGAGCATCGCTCTCGAGCAGGAAGCCCGGATCGGCCCGGGTAAANGTTCTTTTGAATCCTCCGATTTCGATTTTTCCATATTGCGGGTGGTTGTATCCTTTCCACGGAACAACGGCATCGCCAAAGAGCAGGTCATTGTTAAATTTGTACGCTTCATCCTGGCCAAAGAATCCGTCATCGCTGCCTTTCCTGTTAAACATTAGGTAAGGTGTAAACAACTCGTTGGTGAAGGTGTAAATACCCCGCCCGCCATAGAACCAATCCAGTTCGCCTCCAAAGACAGAATACAAGTCTCTATATACAATCATATAGCGGTAGCCGAATAAGCGTCTCTCCTTTTTGCCAATGGCATCGTAAATGCGCGAGTCTTCGGCATTGTAGGTACTTGCATCTTCTTCTGCACCCGGGCCGCGCAAAATCATACCTCCTGAATTATGAAAGCTTTGTGCTCCGGCAATGTTGGGGTGTGCCATCACAAAGTCGCGTACATTTCTGTTTTCCGGCAGCGAGAATGGATACTTATAAGCACCTCCCTGTATCGGGTTAGGTTGCCACTTCCAGCCCCAGTCTCTGTTCGGATCATAAAATCCTTCTCCATCTTCGTTTACACGGCCATCGCCATCGGTGTCGATGCCTTCGTTGCCCAGCATTTCATATTCACCTATTTCATCGGTGGCAACCATCACTAAGCGTCTTGGATCGGACGGGTCTTTNTTAAACCTGCCGGTCGGACTTCTGCGAATCATTTGCGTAATGTGCCCGTCTTTGTCGAGGTCGTCAAATCCATCTTCGTTAAGATGTCCATCGCGGTCGTTGTCAACGGCAATCATGCCGGAGCGCGGACTGTGCGGAGTATTGGGAGCCTTCATGTAGTTGTTGCGCGCATCGGGGTTAATGGTGGGCACAATGTAAAACACCCGGTCGGCCAGCAATTCGCGAATGAAAGAAATATCGTTGAAGGTTTCGGCCAGGTACCAGGCTGTGTACAACGCCATTTCGCTTCCTTGTATTTCGTTGCTGTGTATGTTACCATCCAGGTAAAAAGCAGGCTTCTCTTCCGGTTTGCCTTTCTTGAAATCGGTAATTGTAAGCACCCACATATCGCGCCCCTGGTAACTCTTGCCAATGGAGCCCAGCTTAACCAGATCCGGATGGGCGGCTGCCAATTTCTTACAAAGTTCAGTAAGACCTTCGTACGTGTAGTACCGGTTCCAGGCAATGGGCACTTTCGGATTTTCCGGTGAACCTGCAGCACGAAATATGCTGTTGGCATCCTGTGCCTGAAGCATGCCGGCAAATAAGAGAGAAGAAAGTATAAAAACTTTTTCATAGCGATCGGTTTAGAGCGTGAGGTTTATNCTTTTTGTTCCCGCTTGTGGGGCTCCGGCTTCAACGGTTACTGCACCTTTCCCCTTCACAAGCCAACTTACTTCGGTGCTCTCGCCAGGCTGCAGGTTATTGATTTGGTGAATGGCCTTTCCGCCCACCAGCGTTTGATCTTTGGACAGACCCAGTGCTACCCGGGCCAGTTTTACCCAATAGTTGTTGTTGGCAATTTGTGGTACCACCGGTAACTTTCCTTTGTTAAGAACAGTTACCGTGATGCGGCTAATCCCATTTTCAAGGGCTTCTTTCTTTACATTAACTACATCAATTTCCGGACGGGCAGTACCCAATGCNAACAAAAATTTTGTGTGGTCATCCGCTGCTTTGTCTAATAGTTTAAATGGCGGGTTGTTTCTAACAAATGGTTTGAATCCTCCCACTTCTACATTTTTATCCGGAAAATCAGGGTGCGTAATTTTNTTCCAGGGAACGAATACATCCATACCTTCTTTTTCAGCCCAGCGAATGAAATCAACATCGGCATTCTTGTCTTCATTGACTTTATATTTTTGCTGCTGCNNGGAATCTTTCGGGATTTCAAACTTCGGAGCCCACCAACCGGGNGTGCCAAAGCTAAGGCGTGCATAATGAAAGTAGGCCCATTGAATAAAATCTCTTTTGAAGGAGGCCCGCNNAGGCGCGTCTTTTGTGTTTACATATTTCTTGTAAAGGTCACTCACCATTTTATTTTGTTTGGCATCGTTCTCAAGTATGCCTGTAATGACACGCATTGTGGTTTTAGACCGATCGTACTTCCAGGGTTCGGCCAGGTTGTTGGCCGGGCCAAGCGTTACAACGGTGTATATGTTGGGCCGGTCGTGAAGTAAATCCAGCAAAGCCCGGTTTTCAATTTCCGACACCGGATGTTCACCGGCACCGGCAGTAAAATAAGGCGGATCGAAAGTCAGGCTCTTGTTAAAATGGATACCGCCTTCGCCATCTTCGTTAAAATGCGCATCCTTATCATTGTTGATACCTTCGGTGAAAACCAGGTGCGTGCCCTGCTCTCCTTTTTCAGTATTAGCCAATACCATAATACGTGGATCGGCCAGGTGGGTCTTCCACTTTCCGGTTGGGTCTTCTACTCTTATTTGCGTGATGAGGCCATCGCCATTCAGATCTTCAAAACCATCTTCGTTTACTTTGCCATCACGGTCGTCATCTGTTGCCGATGCGTTGCCGCTGCGCTCGTATTTAAGTTTTGCAAAGTATTGTTCGGCCGCATCGGGGCTCATGTTTGGAAACACATANAAGGTGGTAGATGCCAGCAGTTGCTTTACGCTGTCTGTCCTGGCGGCTGTTAACAGTTTTTCAACAAAGGCCAGTGCCAGTTCCTGGCTGGCCAGATGCGAACCTTCCACACCGCCCACTACAGCCACTGCGGGATGTTGCGCACGATCTCCGCTGCCAATTTCCATCAGCCAGATGTCTTTGCCACCGGCAGTTTTGGCAATGGATTGAAGCCTGGCAAGGCCATTGGAGGAAGTTTCGAGGCTCTTCAGTTTTTGTGAGAGCTGTGCATGATTGTGGTAGTCCTGTGCAAACGCACCGGTTACCGCACAACACAGCAAGAGAAGCAGGTATTTTGTCATGGAAGTAATCGTTTGGCCGGAAATTTCGAAAATGATTGGGATAACAGACAAACTTTTCTATTAACGGCAACCGGCATTTTGCGGCCGGACGAACTTACTTGTGCTAAATAATCGGGCAGTACTTTTTAATGGATTTGAGAAGGAATCGCAAGCATCAGATAAATGAGTTGTAGGCGAACAGGGTACGTAAAGATGATATTTTTTTGCAGGTACAGTTACATCGCTGTTAACAATACTAAAAACCACTCAAGAATAGCTTTGAAAATCAAATTTCACCAGGAGTGTGTAACTTTTTCCAGTCTTTCCGTCATGCAACCTGATGAATACATGGTATTTCTATGCACGAGGCTTGCTCATGCTTTTAGCTTTTATTGGTTCTTTCCAACGGGCTGCCGGGCAATCTGGTTTTGTTTTGTTGCGGTCTACAGAAGAAACGATTGGCTCTTTGCCCGTCATGGTTCCCGTTTCAGATACTGCAACCATATACAAGATCACGCAACAGGCCATCAACAATACCTTCATGGGCCAGTCGATAAGGCTTTATGACCTAGCCCAACAATACCTTATTAATCAGNGGAAGCTTATCCACCCAGAACCGGCCTATCTAGCCATCACCACCCACCAGGGTGGCTACGCCAAAACCGGATTTATACTACGCACCGGGGATCTGGAAATTCGCAAGCCCGATGCGCACTATATAGATCTTACGGAAGGTAACCTACGTGCTCCGTGGAATCAACTGCAATCCATAACCCAGCTCTATCCCCACGAACTCATGCACGTCATGTTCAAGTTGTTGAGTTCGGGAAAAGACTCCATTCAATCTTTCAACGTGAACATGCATTTTTTCAGTGTAATGACCGATTACAACACTGCTTTTAACGAAGGTTTGGCTGAGTCCATGGAAAACGTAGCCCGGTTGTATGAACGCAACGACAGTATTCGAACAGGATTAGCCGATCAGGTGAAGCGTGTAGAGAAATATGTAAATACACGGGGACAAGGTTTTATACACGATGCCCATTGGCCCCTGCGGCTTGACTACTACGCTGTTTCAATGTTGGTGTGGTACAGCCAGTTTGAAGACTATAAACGATTTGTATTTGCACGCAACAACGAAGAAACCTTTCTCCGCCCAGCTACCAGTCGCACACTTCGTCACTCCATCACATTGCGTAACTCAGGGGTTGAAAATCCGAAACAAAAGAAGAAAAATCAGGTACAATGCATGGCATCAGAAGGGTTTGTTTCAACATTTTTCACACACCTGGCCGAAGGACCGTTACCCACTTCTTACCGTGAACCGACATTCTATAAAAACTTCCTGGAAGACACAACCCAACAAGTTGATCCACGTGTTGCATTTTCACCGGTCGAAAATCTATTCATGAAGTACTTTCAGGTATTGCACCATCATGTGTCTTATGAAAAATCGGAGAAAGCACAACTGCTCGACTTCATGGTTGGCTATCAGCGTGAGTTTCCGGATGAAGCGCCAGTTTTGTTGAACTTGTACAAGGAATTATCAGGGAAAGAATTTTCAATGGAGTTCCCCACTCCCCTCTGGTTTCTGGTACGCAACTATCAACATCCAGCGCTGGTTATGGATCCGTATGGTGGTTTAACTATTCCAATCTATACGTTTGATATTAACATGGCTGAATCAGAAGACTTGTTGACTTTGCCTGGCTTTACAAAGGAGGATGCGGAAGTCATTGTAACCTACCGGGAAAGAAACGGCCTGTTTCGTTCTTATGAAGACGTCCTTTCCATTCCCGCTTTACCTGAGTCTGCACGTAATACATTGCGCAACCAGATCATGGATAAAACCTATTTCAACAGCCTGGGTGAAGAAAATCTTGATATCATGGCTATGATAGTAGCGCCTTTGATGCACCTGTTGCAGGAAATGTTGATCTGGTTCCTGGCATTTCTGCTACTCATCTACTTGGTACAGCCCAAAGATCGTGGAGTGGGCAATGCGATTGTTACCGGGATCAAGTATTTCCTTTTGTGGTTGCTGTTTGTAATAATTGGTCTGACCGCAGTTATTGTTAACGGCAATGCAATGACGGTAGTGGTGTTTGCCCTTGGAATGTATGCATGCATTGCCTGGCTTGTACTTCGCAAAAATCAAGTAGCCCTTAAGCGAAACCTGCTGATCACCGGCTTCATGTGGCTGATCATTATCTATTCTGTTCTTTAGCGGATTCTTTCAAAATACCCGGAGATAGCCTCCCTCGCGGAAACACCCATAGAAGCCCAACGCTGGAAGTCAGGTGGATTATCCAGATACCAAACTGCACTTAGTCTGTTATCTCCAGCCAGAAAAAACGCGGCCTGTACATGTGCGGATGCCGAAGAATATCTTTGAAGTAATCCAATGAAATTGTATTATAACTGATAAGCAGTCGCTTTCCGGATGAAAGAACGGGATGCGCCTTCGCATTGTAAGGAATAATTCCAGGGGCTCAGAAATTTCCGGCACTTTCCAGATTCTCTGTAAAGGCCCGAACGGACCTACCGGTGTTTTGCCTATGCGTATAGCCGTGTGTGTACCTATACCATCTTCCTGAAATACCAGCAAATACCTTCCATCTTTTAGCGGGGTAATACTCAGTTCGTTCGATACCCGATCCGTAACCGGTTTTACATTCGCAATATCATTATCCCAGGAGCTTCCATTCCAAAACTGCCATTGCGAAATGTTTTTACATCAGTTGGTGTAACGCGCGCAACAACTAGCTTTTTATCAGGATCCAGCACACCATATACATACAAATATCCATCTGGTTTGGGTGCACCTGCCTTTTAGTATTCACATAAACAGCCGCTCCAAATGTTCCTTTACCAATTGGTAAATCCATAAAAAGAGGCAAGTCCACCTGTGCTTGTTTTGAGAAATCGCCTCCGGCAGGAATCGTAATCAAGGTAACGCCCCGCAATTCAAAGTCCCAAGAGGCGCTGCTTCTATCAATGAGATGGGTCAAAGTTTTCAATTGCTTCCAGTACCAGTCCGTGCGATTCAATTTCTTTCTTAAGACTAAGAAGTTCATCGTATGTCCAAATTTTTCCGTGATTGCGGGTTTCTCCCCACCCATTAAGAAAATTCTTTGTTAGAGATGGGTTGTCGCCCTTAACGTAGTCAACCAACTGCGCTACTATATGGGTGGCCCCTGCCTGCCGGGCAAATCTGAAATTATCCCGATTCAAAACGCTGCGATATAAACCCAGACCAAGTTTCATAATACCCGTAACATTAACAGCTACACCTGATTTGTTCAAACATATGAACGTGCAGTAAACTTATTCAATTTTAGCACATTTATTCTGTTTACTTGCTTTAAACTGAAAGAAAATCAACTTCGATTAAAAGGTTGGAATTAGGGTGCCTGTCCATTCTGCGATATCGGTTGAACTTGAAGTGTTCCATATTCCGATAGTAAACCTTATAAACCACTGTGCTTATTTTTGCTTTGTCCTTTTGTTGGCTTGGGCAAGCCACCGATCCAAACTCCATGCACCGGACCCGGTAAAGAAAAATAATACACCAAATAGTACAAACATAAACGGGTGCTGATCTTCATACCAAAACCTGCCGCTTCCAACAAAGAAAGTAATGTAGCCCATCGTGCCGGCAGCAATCAGCCCACCCAGGCGGGTAAANAATCCAACTGTTATCAGTATCCCCGAAATAAATTCAGACGACTTACCCAAATAAACCAGAAACTCTCCTGCCCCGCCTTTAAAGGTATCCCAGGTTAGATAGCTTTGCATCGTATCCCGATCAAAAACTTCAAGGCCATGATAGATCAGCAGTAAGCCTACTACAATCCGCACGGCTGCCAATGCCCTTTCGGGATAAATTGGATCTGACACGAATAGTTTTTTCACTTTATCATTTTAGGCTCCGTAAGTACAAACATTTTCATTCGTACATTTTCCATGGGTCTGTCTGCCGCGTTGGTTTTAGTTCCGGCAATTTTATCTAACACATCAAACCCGGTTAACAATTCGCCAAACACTGTATAACCACCATCCAGGTGCGGAGTACCACCCTGCGTGGTATAAAGTTTNTTCTGGACTTCGTTCAGGGTTAGGTTTCGTTGAACAATCGTACTGTCTAATTGTGTGGCACGCCAGACAGGGCGTTGAACAATATAAAACTGGCAGTTGCTGCTTGCCTTTTCGGGATTATTATCGCGCGCAGCTGCCAACGCTCCGCGTTTGTGATAAATGCCCTTGTCGGTTCTAAACTCAGCTGCAATACGATCTCCTGGTGCTGATCCTCCTCCTAATCTATCGCCATCGGAGGCTTTCTTACTGGTAGGATCGCCNCCTTGAATCATAAAATTATTTATTACACGATGAAAGAGCAGGCTATCATAAAAACCGGTTTTGACTTTCGAAATAAAATTATCGCGGTGTAATGGAGTTTCGTTAAACAACTTTACTACCATATTACCTTGATTGGTTATAATCAATACACGATAACTGTCATCCGCCTTATACTGCTTTTTATATTTTTTGATTTCTAAAATCTCTGAATCTGAAAGTGAGCGGAAATACGTTGGTTTACTGCATGAACTAATCAGCAACCCTATAAAGATAAACAGAACCAGGCGCATATTTTTTTAAAATGACTGGCTTAAAAGTAATCAAAAATCATGTACGGGATAAAAATGTTGTACCAGCCACTGCTATGTTTGTTGTGTAGAATATTTTACAACCACTCGGGGAGAGATATAAAGAAAAGCCGGCTTAAACCGGCTTTGTACTCTATCAACCACCCCAGGTGGTAGGACTAATCGATTTGGCAGCCCTTAGAATATCAATGCGACTTATCTGACCGATTAAAATACCATTCTCAACAACAGGCATCCTTCTGATTGGGGTATTCAAAAACTCGGTAGCGGCTTCTACCACATTATTTTCGGGCGACATGGTTTTTACATGGCGTGTCATGTAATCAGCTACCTTTGGTTCGCTGTGTGGCTGATTGTGATAGGCCTGATCTACAATTATTCTCAGGCAATCGCGCTCAGAAATAATACCTACCAGCTTCCGGTTCTCATCCAGTACCGGAGCCCCGGAAATCCGTTTCTCAATCATAATATTAATCACCTCATTTATGGATTGATCGGGCCGTACCGTTACCAGGTTATGTTGCTGCACCATGTACTTTACAATGGATTCGTACTTAGGTAAGCCGGCATTAAGCTCATCTTTAGACTTGATTTCGGGTTTGAAATTCATGGTTGGTAGATTTAAGGTTAAAGAAATATAAGAAATTCTATTTAAAATTGAAAACCACACCCACCCGAAAATGAGCAAATGCCCGCTTAATTCGCCAAAGGCATCGTTTCGGGCTCATTAAAATTTGATTATTTTAGAAGAATCATTCAAATCCATCTGTTATGCTTGATTCATCCATGGTCAAAAACAATCCAACGTTGTTGGTATTTGTACCGTTGTTTTACACCGTCTGGTCCGATTCAATTCTAACACCCAGCGAAGTTTCAACCCTTGAAGGATTTCTTAACGCACAAGATTGGATCAATGAACAGGAANAANAGTTTCTGCTCAGTAAAATCGATCCAGGCCATCCCNCTACCATTGAAGAATTGAGTTCATGGAAAACGGCCATAACACAAATTATTAATGGCTCAAAAACCCGCGAAACACTAGTTAACCTCGGCATAAAACTAGCGAGCCTGCAAGGCGATGGAACCATTAGCAACACCCTTGAAAAAATCAGACCGTCATTAGCAAAAATTGAAACTACGCTTGGATTTATCAGTCACGAAGCAATTTTCAATTTTCAGNGGNGGCACAATACAATTACCTCCCAACAAGGAACGCAACATAACTTTGATGTAAATGAATTAACAAAAATTCTGGATGGCGATCAGGCCGATATTATCCGCAAAGTAAAAACATTATTATCCGACCCGGAATTTGCCTATGTAGATGCGGGCAACCTCGATTTGTATCGCAAGCAGGTATTGCAATGGTGCAAGTTTCTGGCAGCCCAGNGGTATGGCGCTATGGCCTACCCAAAAATATTTGGAGGTGGTGGCGATATGCGTGCCTACTTTACGATTATGGAAACATTGAGCTATCATGACCTGAGCCTGGTAGTAAAGTTTGGAGTACAGTTTGGCTTATGGGGAATGAGTGTGTACTTTCTGGGAACAGAAAAACATCATACAAAATATCTGAAAGACATTGGCAGCCTGGAATTACCCGGCTGTTTTGCAATGACAGAAACAAATCATGGTTCAAACGTGAAGGGCATTGAAACAACTGCTACCTACAATCATGCTACCAAAACGTTTAACATTCACACACCAAACGAATTTGCACAAAAGGAGTTTATTGGCAATGCCGCCTGCCATGGTCAAATGGCTACTGTATTTGCAAAGCTCATTATTGACAATGTGGATTATGGTGTTAGCGCTTTTGTGGTTCCTTTGCGGGATAAGAAAGGGAAAATTCTTTCAGGGGTAAAGATTAAAGACTGCGGCCGAAAAATGGGATTGAATGGTGTTGACAATGGTGTGATCTCTTTTGACCATGTTATCATTCCAAAAGAAAACATTCTTGATCGGTTTGCTTCTGTAAACGAGGCTGGAAAATTCGAAAGCCCTATCTCCAGCGATAACCGAAGATTTTTTACCATGTTAGGCACGCTGGTGGGTGGGCGCATCGGAATTCCGCGGTCCGGCAATGCGGCATCAAAAACAGGACTTACCATCGCTATCCGATATGGAGATCAACGCAGGCAATTCGGGCCCGAAGGCGGAAGTGAAGTTCCAATACTCAACTATCGCACACATCAACGCAGGTTAATGCCACTGCTTGCCAATACCTACGCACTACACTTTGCGTTGCAATACCTTACCAATCGTTTCATCAATCGCAAAGAAGAAGAGATGCAGGAAATTGAGGCACTGGCAGCCGGGCTCAAATCATTTGCAACCTGGAATACCACAGCCACCCTTCAGGAATGCCGGGAAGCATGCGGAGGTAAAGGGTTTCTTTCTGAAAACCGTATAGAAATTTTANAAAACGACACCGATATCTACACCACCTTTGAAGGCGACAACACCGTGTTGATGCAACTGGTAGCCAAGAGCAGGCTTACAGAATTCAGGCAGGAATTTGCCAACATGAATGTATTTACCATTCTGAACTATGTAGCCGATAAAGCAAAAACCGGTATAACCGAAATGAATCCGATTACCGTACGCAATACTGACGAGAATCATCTGTTGGATTCAGAGTTTCACCTCAATGCCTTTAAGTACCGCGAACGCGCTATTCTCACATCAGCTGCCAAACGATTGAAGCGCCATATCGATAGCGGAATGGATAGCTTTGATGCATTTAACGTATGCCAGCATCATCTGGTTAAAACGGGTTTTGCTTTTATTGAACGGGTTATTCTTGAAAAATTTATTGAGCAGGTTGAACAAACTCAAAACGAAGGATGCAAAGCCGTACTTAAACGATTGTGCGATCTCTTTGCGCTTTGGCAGATAAATAAAAACAAAGGCTGGTACCTGGAGCAGGGTTATATGGAAGGTGTAAAAACAAAAGCTATCCGTAAAATGATTAACCAGTTGTGCTGGGAAATCCGGCAAGATGCCGTTCCGCTTACCGATGCGTTTAATATTCCTGAAAGTTGTCTGGCCGCACCAATTGCAAGGCGCACTTAATCCAAAGTCATATTGTTGTATTTAAACAAGATCATCCGAAGCGTTCTTTCAATAATCGGTTTTAATTGACTTATCGAACGGGATTCGGAATTGATACCCGATATCTTCATCCTTAGCATCATCCAGTACATCTAACCCGTATCGTATTTTCTTTGGATCGTCATATACAAAAGTGCCAAACAACCGGTCCCAAATGGAAAACATGTTACCAAAATTCGAATCGGTCCATGGCCGTTCGTAATGATGATGAAATTTATGCATGTTGGGTGTAATAAAAATGTAGCTCAGGGGTTTATCGAGCCAGGTTGGTAAATAAATGTTAGCATGCGTGAAGTAGGTGAAGAACACCGTGCAAATTCTGTAAAAGAAATAGAATGAAGCGGGGGCCCCGGTAATTACCACCGCCAGCAACGCAAACAATTCGCGCATCACAAAATCGCCCGGATGGTGACGTGTGCCACTGGTGGCATCTAAATGCGTATCGCTATGGTGTATCATGTGAAATTTCCACATCCATTTTACCCGGTGAAGCAGATAATGCACAGTATATTGAGCCAGCAATTCGAAAATAAGCAAGCATATCAGTAGCTCTGCCCATATAGGCAGATCAATCAGGTAAGTTAATCCAAACTGATGCCTGGCAATCCAGGTAAAAACCCCTACCGTGGCTACACCAAACAGTGTGTTTATAATCATGGTGGTGAACAGAAAGGTAAAATTTACCCCNGCATGCTTCCATTTNTTGTAATTGAATTGAAACAAGGGAAAGCTTCCTTCCAATATCCAGCAAACAGTAAGGCAGATCACTATCCACGCAGCGCGTTGCCAGGTAGGCATGGTTTCAAANAANTTCAAAAATGATTCCATAAAACTTTTCGGTTCTTTCTTTCAAATAAATTCTACTGCGTTGCCTACTCCACACTCCGTTCCACTGGCCGGGTAAGGCACGTTGGTCCACCCCCTCCTTTCACACTTATCTCAACTCCCGGATATGTATGTACCTTACAACCTGCATCCAACAACCGCTGTCTGGTTATCGGATTACCCTGCACCATGATAACCTCGCGTGGGGCAATAGCCAGTACATTGCAACCCATCGAATCCCACTCTTCATCGGGTACCTCTACCAGGTTGAAGCCACGTGCTAACAACCCGTTTCGAAATGCAATAGGCATAAGGGGTGAATACACCACAGCCAGATCTTTATCCACCGGGCTAAACACCGACATTAAATGAAATACATCAGCCGGACCTTTGTAATGGGGCATCTCGGCCACCCATACCTGGATATCTCTTGGTTCCAATATTTGCTTTAACTGGCGAATGCCTTCTGTATTGGTGCGATAGGTATGCCCAACGGCCAGGGTGCGTTTATCCACCCAGGCTACATCACCACCTTCCAATGTTCCGGGCGAAGTGATTGTACCCAGTATTGGGATTTCTGATTGTTTATAAACTTGTTCACAGGCTGCTGGCTCAGGCACGCGTGCCGGTTTGCCCATATTGCACAATATCATCCCGAAATCGGTGGCAATGGAAGCATCGCGGCAATACATCGAATCAAGCGTAACAGAACGGTTTTCAGGAAAATAGGAAAGCGTTGCACCGCGCGACTTCAGAAGCTGCTCAAAAGTTTGATATTCACTTTTTGCTTTTGAAAGATCCGGTTTCGATAANAAGTTTAACTGCTGCCATTGCACTTCAAGCTGATTCTCATTCACAAAAGCAGCTATTGCCGATTTAACAAACACACGCTGCAGCTTTCCAAATTCAGAATGACAGGTAATCATTATAACGGTTCTTGCTTTATCTTGATGAATGCATAAAACGGGAGCCCCGCCATCAGTAACACAAAACCCCAGAACACAATCTCTTCACCCGAACCGATAACAGCCCACATAGAATAAACAAATGCGAGGGCGGACACCACGTATTTGGTAGTATTTAACATTTTCTTTTTNGCACCCATCATTACAAAAGCAATAATGGAAAACAAATAGGGAATCAAAACTGTAAGTGTTGAAAGCAGGATAATAAATGTATAAGTATCGGCCAGGCTTTTNGAGAAATTCATACTCATAAGTACTGAAACCAACAGGCTCGATATAACTAAACCCATTGCGGGTGTACCATATTTATTTTCTTTCTCGAAGATTTTAGGAAATAGTTTATCGCGCGCAGCTGCAAACGGCATTTGTCCTTGCACCAAAATCCAACCATTTAAAGCTCCGAATGTTGAAACTACTGCACCGCCTGCCACCAAATACCTTGCCCACTCTCCCCATAACGAAGCGGCTGCATCGGCAAACGGAGCTTGCGATTGATGCAAACTATCCGGTGGAATTAACCCCATTACCACAACGGTACTACTCACATAAATTATGGTGGTTAGCAGGGTTCCTAAAATAGTAGCTTTTGGAACCGTAACTTCCGGATTCATTACTTTACCAGATGGGATAGTGGCACACTCTAATCCCAAAAAAGCAAATAAGGTTAAGGTAGTGCAACTGGTAATGGCTGAAAGATTCGACTCAGTACTTACATTAAAAGGTGTAAAATGATCGAAGTTTAGAAAGAATATACCTCCCAACGTTATGAATACCAACGGCAGGATTTTTAATACGGTTGTAATTACCTGCACAATGCCGGCCTCCCGTATGCCCCGCGTGTTTATCCAGGTAAGAAACCAGATGGCGCCTAACCCAGTACCAACGGATAGCATTGAATTATGGCCAAGGGCCGGAATAAAAGCTGTAAGATAACTTACAAACGCTACAGCAATTGCCGCATTGGTACACCAGATTGAAATCCAATAACCCCAGGCTACCAGAAATGCTGCAAAGTCGCCAACACCTTCATGGGTATAAGCATAAGGCCCACCTGTTGCCACCGGTTTTAGTTTGCTTAACCANGTGAAAACCATTGCCAGGCACATGGCACCTGCACCCGAAATTACCCATCCGATTAAGCTAATGCCTCCATACAACCCTAATGTTGCAGGCAACATAAACAGCCCGGAGGCTATCATGTTACCCACCACCAGCGAAGTGGTAGTCCATAATCCAATTTGTTTGGTGGAACTCAAAGCGGATGTTAATTACAAAGAATAATCTGAATTTCCATGAGGGACGCGTGTGCCTTAAAATGGAAATTGTATAACTGAGCTCTTTCAATCCAACTCACTTAGAACGAACTTATCGCTACAAAAGCAGTTTGTATTATCTCTTGCCCGGTGTCCGTCCAGGCAAACACAATCTTATCGCCTGCCTTTGTCATTTGTGGAAAGCCACCGGAGCGTGCTTCTGATGTAGATGCGATATGCATGGGCTTACCTTTGCTGCCATCCCTTCTCACCCGCATGGATTTCAGCGTGGCGTCTTCCATCCAACTAACAAGGGCCGTGGTGGCATCAAGCAACAACACATCTACCCTGCCTATGGTTGCACCGGTATTAATCTGAATTGGGTTATCAAACGTTTTGCCTCCATCAGTCGAAAAGATCAACTTCACCGTTGGTTGGCTATCAGCGGCAGTAAACCATGCAATGGCCAGCGTATTGTCTATGGCATCGGCCCGCGGTCCGTTAACGGGGCAACCGGCAATTTTCCAGTTATCGGCATAGACGGGTGCAGGTTTAGTCCATACAGAATCCTGTTGCAGCCGAACAATGGAAATATCCCGAAGTTCTTCATCGGATCGATCTCTGTAAATCACGACCGGGCCATCGTTTGTTAATGCTGCTATGGTTTGGCAACAATCACAGGTTTTATTATCCAGTTCCCATTCTCTCAGCTTCTCACCCTGGGGATTAATAATTGCCGCACGCAACGACATAGCGCCATGGTCTCCTTCGTGACTATCCATATCCTCCATTCCTTCCATTCCTGTATTGCGACCATCTAACCACGCCACCAAAAAATTATCACCGTAAGGAAGCAAAGAAACAAAACCATGTTCGGCATGTTTCCCATCATCATGAACAACCAATGGTTCACTCCATGTTTTTCCATCGGCCGAAGTTGTAAGTTGCACGGTATAAGCCAACCGGGCATCACTGCTGCGCTCCAGGAAATGCGCCACAAACTGGTTCTTATTAATCGCCAACATGGGATAATCAGCCCAATTCACAAACCAATTTTTTCCAGAAGCAATTTTCATTGGTGTTGTCCAATTGCCTTTATCCCATTGGGAATACTTCAGGCTGCTTATCGAATCGCCTTTTTCAACCCATGAAAGGTAAACCTTGCCCTCCTCATCTGTAAATAGAAATGGCTCAGCACTTCCTGTTGCTGTGGGTGCCTGCACCAGGGTTGTTGCATCTTTCGATGTGCAGGCTGCAAACAGCACCGTAAGTAATATTAATCGCTTCATAACGTATTCAAAACATTCGCAATTATCTGCTGGCTTTCCGCAGAGGTCCAGTCACGAAACCCGACCTCTGAGAATTTCAGTTCGCCTGTATTGTTAAAAATAAACGTTGTAGGTAAAGCCTGAATATTCAATTCCTCCATGTTACCAAGATGCAGGTAATTAAATTCAAACTTTTGTTTGTTCTTAAATCGGGTAATTTGCTCCAGCGTTTCGCTGGATGCAAACAAAAAACAATGGGTTCATCTTTTAATTGACGCTGGGCTGAAGCTAATGATGGCATTTCCTGCAGGCAGGGTTTACACCAGGTGGCCCAGAAATTAACAAGCACTGTTTTCCCTTCATACTGCGATACATCAACCGGCTTTCCATTCAGGTCGCTCAGCCGGATATCGCTTAGTCTAAGCTGTTGGCTCTTCTTTGGTGCAGGGCCACAGCCTGCAAGTGCGAGCAACAGAAATAAAACAAGTCGAATCATTTCAGCATTTCTTCAACCGAACCACACTTCAGCATCTTATCTCCGAAATAAGGATTGCGAATGGCATCGTTATCACTTAGCCAATAAGCGCCTTCATTGTTGAATGCCATCGGGCAATATTCATAATAGGCTGTTGCGCCACCCAACCCAAAAGCTTTGATACTTTTATAGAGCGCATCTGAAACTGCCTTAAAAGCTGTACGCTTTTTCTCAATATCATCCGTTGCTTGAATACCCTGCAACGCACCTACCAATTCAGCCTGGTAAGTCATCCAATCATTATGGGCTGCACCTTCCAGCAGCTTCATGTCCATCTGTGCAAGTGCCTGTTGCGTTTTAGCAGTAGCTTCATTTACCGCTGCTGCATCTGTAGCAACAAAAGCATCTTTTAATAAGATGTATGCAGAAAAAGTTCCTGACAACTGTTTCTGAAATTCAACCGGTACTGCAAAAGTAGGAGCTGCAGCCTCAGCCGGAGCTTCACTTGTAGAGGCATGTTCCATTGCCGCATGATCGCTTTCTGATGTTTCCTGCTTTTTCAGAACAAGAAACTGCAAAGGCCAACAGGTAAATAAGAGAAAGTAATTTAAACGTAGTTTTCATAGATATGTATTTAGAGTTTAAAATTAAAAACAAAAGTAGTTAGGGATTTAAAGTTTTTGAATTATGTGTATGAGCCGGGTTAACCCCGTACTTCAAAATATATTCGCTGTAAAGCAAGTAGGCACCAGAAACAACCACCCGCTCGCCCGGCTGAAGTCCTTCCAGAATTTCTACCTCCGAAAAATTCTCCATACCCGTTTTCACCATGCGTGGTTGAAATGAATTATTATCAGACTCGATATATACGTGGGTTCCACCTTCGCTGCGGATTACCGCCTGCACGGGCAAAGTTATAACTCCATTCTTATACTGATCAATCCATACCTGTGCCGGCATACCCGGTTTTAGTCCACCTGGATTATTTACATCACCCCACAAAAGCCAGGTTTGTTGCCCTGCTTTAAATTCGGGGTTAAGAAATTTCACTTCCATATTCATTACATCAAATCCATCAACCTTTACCTTAAGCTTATCACCTGCTTTTACCAGGTCAGCCTCATTCGCGAAAAGTTCAGCCTCAACCCGTAGTTTCTCTATATCTTCTATCTCATAAAGTTTACTTCCTTCAGAAATCAATTGTCCTTCCTGCGCATCGATAGTTTTAACAATGCCCGAAGGGNNGGCAACAAAAGTAAGGCGCGGCTCTTTCTTACCTGTAGTTGCTAATTTATCCACTTGCACTTCTGTTAGTCCATATAAAATCAATTTCTTTCGTGCAGCCGTTTCGATGGCTTTGTAATGGCCTTGGTTACGCACCTCTTTTGCCTGGGCTTGTGCCAATAGATATTCTTCCTGTAAGGTAAGGAGACTTTCACTATAGATTTCGTACAACGGTTGACCTTGTTTTACCGGCCTGCCGGTTTCCTTCACATATAAGCGTTCAATTCTACCTGCCACTCGGCTACTGATTACTTCTGAAAANGAAGTGTTGGGAGCCACCCGTGCATTTATAATGCGTGGCTCTTGTATATCTTTAAGTTCTGTTATCTGAATTTGGATATTTGCCAGTGCAATTTGCGAATCGGTTAACATCAGGTCCGCTATCGATCCTGTTTCGGTTACAGGCGCGTTATGGTTATGATCCGTTTCTACATCTTTTTGTGAACAGGAAACACTCATCAAAATCATAACTACCAAAATCCACATTCGGCTCATAACAACTTTTAAATATCCGGTGGCCAGGTATTCTCTCTTTAGTTGGATGTTCAATTTATCTATCATACCTAGTGTGCATTTTTATAAATCCTTCGCTATCTACCAAAAACTGCGCATGGGCTGCAATTTCATCCGATGAGCTAATACCTCGAACAGCTACCCGATCATCCGCATACTGTTGAATTTCAACAGGCTTTGCCTTAAACGCATTTCGGGTTTTTACAAACACAATTCGTTCAAGCCCCAGGTCAACAATCGCTTCACGCGGAATCCAGATTACCTCATTTGAATTCGTCTTCCACGTAGCTTTCACCAACTCCCCAATTTTCAGATTAGTATTTGGTACATTAACCCTTACCGTTACAAACTCCTGACTAGTTTCGTAAAACGGTTGTACAAAATCAACCCGGTGTAAATCTCTTTGNCCATTTACCAGAATGGCCACCGTATCACCTGCTTTAATCATTTTACTCTGTGCCGGTGTTGTACTCAATTCAATACGCAAGGCACGGGTATCAATCACCTTAAACAGGGTTTGCCCGGCTGTTACATAGTTACCCTCGCGAATAAAATCAGCAACAACCGGAGTTTGTGAAACCGCTGGCTCCATTCCCATGGATGAGGGTGCTGGAGCAATTGGTGCTGCTGTGGCTTCGGCTATAATGTAGCCATCATGATCGCTATATACAGCAAACTGATATTGCGCTTTACGCGATGCGATCAGTTCATTTAATTGTTCGTTGCTTACCCCCAGCAATCTCAATTTTGATTTACTATCGGCAAGCAACGTTTCGTCCTGGGTTGGTTGATTCAGAAGATAAATTAATTCCTGCTGGGCAGCTACCAACTCCTGGCTATAAATTTCCGCCACTTTCATTCCCTTTTTNACAGGTTGAAAATTGTTCTTGATATAAACCTTCTCCAACCTGCCACCAATTTTAACCGGAATGGTAAAAGCATACCTCGTATCATAAGTTACAACGCCTGGAACATCAAATAGGATGGACTTATGTGTGTACTCACCTTTAACTGTTTCAATCTGCGATACAATTGTTTCGTTGGGCGGCTTTATCAAACGCGCAAGGTCTTCGGTAATGTGGACTTCTTCACCCGGGCGTGCCTTCCGCACCAAGTCCATATTACATACGGGGCAAACTCCTGCNTTATCAGAAATTACCGTAGGGTGCATGGGGCATGTGTAGGTATCGATAGTTCCCGCCTCCTGTTTTGCGGAACAGCCAATTAACAGTAAGAAATATACTCCAGGTAGTAAGCAGGAGATAATAAACCGGCTGACTATCCTATTTCTCAATTTCTTTCTCATAACTCACAATCATTTCGTAATACTTAAGTTTAGTATCCAGATATTGGAGGCGCGTCATATTCAGTGCTTCCCAGCCATCAATTACCATAGGCAGTTCTTCCTTGTTTTCTTCATAGGCCAGCATTAACGTTTCATAATTCTTTTGAAGTGCCGGTATAATGCGCTGTTCGTAATTGTCTAATTGCTTCTTAAGGGTACTAATCTCCGAAAGCATCCGGGTTGTCATGCCTTGTACTTCATTCATTATCGCTACGCGCTCGGTTTTCATCGAACCAATCTCATAATCCATTGCTCTCGTATTGGCTTTATACATTTTTGACGACCACGGTGCGATGGGTATGGTAACCATACCTAACAACATGAACTGGTTAGGCATTCCCTTTCCTACCGAAATCATGTGACTGAAGTTGATGTTGAAATCCGGGCGGGTTTGTGCTTTTTCCAAAGCCTGGTTTAGTCGCATAGAATGAATGGTTCGATCTAACTGCATCAAATCACTTCTGTTTGCGGATAGCAAGGTGGTATCCACCAATACGGGATTAAATGGAGACACAACGGTGTCGATCTCCAGATTAGTAGCCGGTGCACTATTCATCAGCTGCAGCAATAAATTGCGCTGCTGTTCTATACCATTGTCGTTCATCAACTGCATATTTTTAATCTCGTACAATCGGCCTTCGGCTTTGTAAATATTTGCCAGCTTCTCCTGATTATAAGGATATCGCACCCGNGCCACCTTTAGCATTAGGTTTAGTATTTCCTCAGACTCAACCAACAGCCTCTTTTTCTGCGCAAGTACTATCCAGGTGTAGTAAGCACCTTTTGCCTGGGCCCGAAGTTGGTTATAAAGTACACGCTCGTTGGCATGCTCAATATCCGCCCGCGAAGCCATGTATTCGTGATTGGCCTTCAACTTGGCAGGATGGGTAAAAGTTTGCGAGACCGATACCATAACCTGACGGGTATCTTCCATCATGCCATAGTCTTGTTTTTGATAAGGAAACATCCACAAGCCACCGCCTACTTCCGGTGCCATTATGCTCCTGGAGCCTGACACGTACGCATGCATCGCATTCGCACGGTTACGGTAAGTATGCAACATCGGATTTTCCTTCTCAATTACTCTGAGAACACTATCCAGGCTAAGGGATTGCGCCCGCACCCACCCTGTGGACAGAATGCCAAATACTGAAATCAACAACCCGAAAAGGGAAACGGCCGCTCGCGAACGCTTCTGTTCTAATTTNTTATTTTCAGTTTTCATATCCTTCCAGTTTTCCAAACTTGCGTAACTCATATTCTTTGGTCATTAAAAAGATAAGGGGTGTAACTAATAAAATATGTGTGGCCGATGTAAGTACACCCCGATCATTGGTAAAACAATGGGCTGCATAACATCACTGCCCTCCGGTTGCCCACAGCACCGGCACCAATCCAAAAAGTGATACACACACCGTCATGATTTTAGGTCGCAACCGTTTAGCCGCACCGTGTACAACATATTCTTTCAACTCCTGAAGCGAAATGGTTTCCCGGCTGTTGCCTCGTAACCGGATCAATTGCTTCATGGCATCATTCAGGTAGATGACCATAACCACACCCGTTTCAACGGCAATTCCAAACAAAGCAATAAAGCCAACGGCTACAGCTACAGATAAGTTTACACCATAGAAGTAAACCATGTAGGCACCCCCAATCAATGCAAAGGGTACTGTAATCAAACTTAAGAATGCCTCACGTACGGATTTGAATGCCAGGTACAGTGAAATGAAAATGATCAGCACAACAATCGGTAGAATAATTAATAATGTTTGTTTACCCCGAATCAGGTTTTCGTACTGACCACTCCATTCCAGGAAATAGCCATTCGGCAATGGACCCAATTCCTGGTTTACTTTTGCAATTGATTCTTCCACCGTAGAGCCCAGGTCGCGGTCGCGAACATTAAATAATACGGCCCCGCGCAGCAATGCATTATCCGATACAATCATGGGTGGCCCATCCTGATAGCTCAACGTGGCAACAGCACGCAAAGGAATCATACCCATCGTTGGCGATTTGATCTGAATTCGTTCCATTTGCGAAATCGTGCTGCGAAAATTTTGAGCCAACCGCACACTTATTGAAAAACGCTGCCGGCCTTCAATGGTTTGTCCGATTGTTGCACCACCTAATCCCGACTCTACAACCATATTCACATCCTCAACTGTAAGCCCATACCGGCCCAAGGCTTCGCGGTTGATATCGATAACTAAATACTTACCTCCTGTAATCGGATCGACATACAAATCCTTTACACCCGGCACTGCCTGCAAAATAGATTTTACTCGTTCCGAAATAGAATAAATACTATCAAGGTTTTGACCAAAGACTTTAATACCCACATCCGTTCGAATGCCGGTAGCCAGCATATTAATCCGATTGATGATGGGCTGTGTCCAGCCGTTTACCACACCGGGTATTTGAAGTTTAGCATCCAATTCATTAATGATGTCCTTCTTTGAAATTCCTTCGCGCCATTCCGATTTTGGTTTAAGAGCAATGATTGTTTCAATCATTGAAATGGGTGCGTTGTCTGTAGCTGTGTTGGCACGGCCCGCCTTGCCTAACACTTTATCAACCTCTGGCACCGATTTAATTATTTTATCCTGTACCTGAAGAATTCTTTTACCTCTTCATTGGAAACATCCGGAAGGGTTACCGGCATAAACAAGATAGATTGCTCATCGAGCGGAGGCATAAACTCCGTTCCTAAGCTAAATAACATCGGAATACTAACTGCCAATGCTATGATGTTAACACCGAGTGTAGTCTTTCGCCAGTTTAAACAGGCCCTGAGTACAGGTTCATAAATTTTCTCAAGTATTCGGGTAACGGGTTACTGGCTTCCGGCTTAAACTTTCCTTTCATGAAAAAGAAATAAGTACAGGCGCCAGGGTAATAATAAGAATGGCATCTACCAGCATAATAAATGTCTTGGTAAAGGCCAGCGGATGAAAAGTTTTCCTTCCTGACCGGTAAGCATGAACACCGGCAAGAAAGAAGTAATGATGATGATCGTAGAATAAAAACACCCCGCGAAACCTGTTGCGAGGATTTTTCAATAACCTGAAGCCTTACCTCCGGCCCGGCACCGGGAGAAAGCGATGCAAGCGATAAACTTCGGTAGGCATTTTCAGCCATAATAATTCCATTATCCACAATAACACCTATTGCCAGCACAATCCCTGTAAGGGACATAATGTTGGAGGTAATTCCGAACAGATTTAACAAGATGAAACTGATAGCAAGGGTAATGGGAATCTGAATGATTATGCTGAGCGAACTACGCCAGTGAAATAAAAACAGAATCACCACCAGCGACACCACCACCATTTCCTCGAGTAGCGTTGTTTTGATGGATGAGATAGACTCGTGAATTAATTCGCTGCGATCATAAACAATATTAAAAGACATCCCCTGCGGAAATCCTTTGGCAACGTCTGCCATTTTTTCTTTCACGCGGACAATTACCTCATCCGCATTCTCACCATACCGCATCACCACAATTCCACCAACTACCTCGCCCGCTCCGTCAAAATCAAAAATGCCAAGCCTGGGTTCACCTGTCATTTGTACTGTTCCAATATCACGAACCCGTACAGGAGTTGCATTTACAGTTTTGACCGTTATGTTTTCAATTTCCTCAATAGAACTGAGGTAGCCGGTTGTTTTTATGATATACCCAATGTCGTTTATTTCAAACTTTCGGCCTCCGGTTTCGTTGTTGTTGGCGCGAATGCTTTGTACTACTTCGGGTATCGAAAGATTATAATACTGAAGTTTGTTGGGGTTTACCGCAACCTGGTATTGTTTCTGAAATCCGCCAAAGCTGGCAATCTCACTTACACCCGCCACGTTCTGCAAAGCAAATTTTACATACCAATCCTGAATGGCGCGTTGCTCGCCCAAATCCATACCGGGCGCGTGCAGGGTGTACCAAAGAATATGCCCTACGCCTGTGCCATCAGGGCCCAGGGTTGGTGTAACCCCGTCAGGTAATAATCGGGTTGCATAATTTAAGCGTTCCAGCACCCGCTCGCGGGCCCAGTAAACATCTGTATCATCCTGAAAGATTACATACACAAAACTCATCCCAAACATAGAACTACCCCGAACGTATTTTACCTGCGGCAAACCTTGCAGATTGGTAACCAACGGATACGTAATCTGGTCTTCCATAATTTGTGGGCTGCGGCCCATCCACTCGGTAAAAACGATTACCTGGTTTTCAGATAAATCAGGTATGGCATCTATCTTATTCGTTTGTACGGAGTGAAAACCCCAGAAAGTTGCTCCGGCTGCTACCAGCAATACGAGAAAACGGTTTCGAAGCGAAAAGGAAATTATTTTTCAATCATAGACTAAACGTAAGTAGTGAGACACAAGACGTAAAACGACTGTGAATTCCAGTGACTCAAACATACGATCGACCGATCTTATGTTTTAAGTCGTACTACTTGGCTCTAAATAAGCAAGGATTGAATCAACACAGGAATATCGTGTTGAAGCAAGGGTGGTTTATACTGTGAATGGTGTGCAACCAGTGAAGAGGCCGCAGGAATAATAACCGCTAGCACGCGTAGATCTATAACCCAGGCCTGTTGTACCGGTTGGAATCCGGCTGACTCATGAACCTTAAAATCTTTACCTTCAAAAACAAACTGCTCGTCATCGCAGCAAGCCATCCTCTTGGTAAAAGTCTTATGGCAGGGCGGAGTGTTTACTTCCATGGGGCATGGTGCCGCTTTTTCGATTAGCGACATACTTTGTAAACTACCCCGCACAAATGCATATTTACCGTAAAACTACTGGATGCAACCAGCACCAATACAGCAAGAGAAAGTGAAACAATCGTGCGAAGGGCTTTCATGGGTTTACAAATGTAGTAATTTTTGATATCGGGTGGTTTGATGGGAATTACCCTAAAACCCGTAGCAAAAGAACAAATCACCAAACTACCCCTGGTTACACAATTCCGGAAATATGTTACAACATTTCAGGATACCGAATCCAGGGGTTTTCGGGCCGCCTGGTTGGGACGCAGCTTNTTGAGCTCGGTGGGAGTCATGCCTGTTACCTTTTTAAACTGAGCCGATAGGTGCGCCACACTGCTGTAGTCCAGCAGGTGTGCTATCTGGCTTAATGTTAGTTCATCATAAAAGAGCAACTCCTTTACCTTTTCAATTTTCTGATGAATTATATATTGCTCCAGTGTGATACCCTCCACCGAAGAGAATAAACTACTCAGGTAGCTGTAGTCATAATGCAGTTGATCGGCCAGCCAGGAAGACCAATTCAATCTCCGGCTTTGCCGGTCTTTATAATGAATCTCCTCAATTACCTGCTTTTTAATAGCCTCAATTAGCCTGGCCTTTCTATCGTCAATCCTTTCAAACCCAAGTTTNTCGATGACCACATCCAACCTGGATAACTGCGCATCCGATGGTTCGGTCTTAAGCACTACTTCGCCCAGTGTAATTCGTTCTGGTTCAAGCCCAAGTTTTTCCAACTCCTGCCCTACTACCAGGATACACCGGTTGCAAACCATATTTTTAATATGTAGCTCCTTCATCAGGTAAATAACCCAAAGGCGATTATAAAAGTTTATCTGAGCCTGAAAGATAAATCCTATTTCTACCCTTCGCAAAATACAGGCAGAGGTTTACCTTTACATTTTTAAGCAAACCATGGCCGAAGAAAAGAGTCTGAATTTTATTGAAGAAATAATCGAGAACGATTTAAAATCAGGAAAACATACCCGCATTGCAACCCGGTTTCCGCCCGAACCCAATGGCTACCTGCACCTGGGCCATGCCAAAAGCATTTGCCTGAACTTTGGATTGGCCCTGAAATACGGTGGCAAAACCAACTTACGGTTTGACGATACCAACCCTGTAACAGAAGAAACCGAATACGTGGAGGGCATTAAAGGTGATGTGAAGTGGTTGGGCTTCCAATGGGCAGAAGAATTATATGCCTCCGATTACTTTCCGCAATTATTTGAATTTGCCGTTGTGTTAATCAAANAAGGATTGGCGTATGTAGATGACAGCACCAGCGAAGAAATTGCTGCGCAAAAAGGTACTCCAACTCAACCTGGAATCAACAGCCCCTTTCGCAATCGCTCTGTAGAAGAAAACCTGACCCTGTTTAACGACATGAAAGCAGGCAAATACCCGGATGGTTCAAAGGTTTTGCGTGCTAAAATTGATATGGCGCACACCAATATGCTGATGCGCGACCCAGTGTTGTACCGAATTAAACACGCACACCATCATCGTACGGGCGATACCTGGTGTATTTACCCGATGTATGATTTTGCCCATGGACAAAGCGACTCCATTGAANAAATTACACACAGTATTTGTACCCTTGAATTTGTACCACACCGCGAGTTGTATAATTGGTGTATCGATAATCTGGAAATCTACCCATCCCGGCAATATGAATTTGCCCGCCTTAATATGACCTATACCATGATGAGCAAACGCAAGTTGCTGCAATTGGTAAATGAAAAGCATGTTTCCGGATGGGACGACCCGCGTATGCCTACCTTGTGCGGTGTGCGCAGGCGTGGTTATACACCCGAAGCCATTCGGGAGTTCTGCGATCGGATTGGTGTGGCCAAACGCGATAACCTGATTGATATCAGCTTGCTGGAATTTTGTGTACGCGAGCATCTGAACAAAATAGCTGCACGCAGAATGGTGGTATTTGATCCATTAAAGGTAGTTATTACCAATTACCCGGAAGGCAAAACCGAAACACTGACAAGTGAGAACTATCCGGAAGATCCCAACGGCAGCCTGCGTGAGATGCCCTTTGGACGTGAAATTTATATTGAGCGCGAAGACTTTATGGAAGTACCCATCAAANAATACTTTCGTTTGGCCNCCGGCCAGATGGTACGCCTGAAGAGTGCTTACATTATTAAGTGTGATGAATTTATTAAAGATGCCCATGGAAAAATCACTGAACTGCGTTGCTCTTACATTCCGGAAAGCCGTAGCGGTAACGATACTTCGGGCATCCATGTAAAAGGAGTAATTCATTGGGTTAGTGCTGCTTCATTTATTCCTATTGAAGTAAGGTTATACGACAGGCTTTTTAATGTAGAAGATATGGGAGCCGTAGATGATGACTTCCGAAAACATCTTAACNCGGAATCATTGAAGGTATTACCAACCGTTTATGCCGAACCCGAATTGGCCCATGCAAAACCAGGAGAACATTTTCAGTTTCTACGAATGGGTTATTTCTGTTTGGATACAGACGCTACAACCGGTAAGTTGATCTTTAACCGCACCTCTACTTTGCGTGATATGTGGGCAAAGGAAGTGAAGAAGTAGTGTGCTACACGTTACCAGAAACTAGAAACCGGTAGTAGTTATTTTCCAATCCAACCCAAGTGCGTATTCTTAAAATTGTCAGGGTGCTTCAGCCCGTAGCCAAAAACCCGGTCGAACGAACTATGACCAAATAATACCAGCCCGGCCAGGGTTAACTCATGAATGGTAAGAAAGTACCCGGTTAAATAAATAGCTATCGCAATTCCTTTATGATGAAACAAGTTATAGGTAACCGCGCCTACCCGCGTATTTACCAGGTATCCAAGCATTCCAATATCCGGCAACAGAAACAACGCCCAGAATACCCAGCCTGCAAAGGGTAAGAAAGAATTCAGGTAAATGGCGAGCCCAAACATAAAGGCTTCTTCCAATTTCAACAGGTATTTCATACTACTTTTTGCTTAAGTCGAAAAGGCCCGGGATTTATTGTTGCCGTAAACAAGATCCTCACGAAAAGTTCAATCTCAATTAACCTGCTTAAATGGTAGTAAAAATACGGGGCTGTTTGATAAGGAAACTCCTTATCAAACAGAAGTTAATACCTGAATAAATGAGTGTACACTACCGGCCAAAATCATCTTGCAGCCTTACAATATCACTTTCATCCGAAGGATTGGCCGCATCCGTATGTTGCCATATTTCGGCTACAATTCCCCAGCCGTCTAATCCCACTAACCGATGCCGCAGGCCTTTNGGTAGTCGAACAATTTCGCCTATGGTTAGTTTTTGCACAGGCCCTTCCATATCTGTTTCGCTTTTAACAACTCCGGCTGTTCCGGCTATCAACTTCCAAATCTCGGCCCGCCTGAAATGATACTGCCAGCTTAACCGCCTGTTAGAATCTACAATTAAAATCTTCGGGCTTAGTTTACCTGCAATTTTTAACGTACTAAAATCTACCTCCGGAAAATACTTTGCCGCAAATGCGGGCGCATTACTTTCTTCTAAAACAAANAANCCTCCCCAGGGTCTGTTAAAATCTTTATCGGCTACAGCAAAGCCTTCTTTCTTCAAATAATTAGCCATCATTTCAAACACCTGCGTGCGTGGTGTACCGGGTTCAATGTGTATCATTTAGTTCAAATTCTTTTTNGGTGGATAATTTTTGAGTGCCTGCCTAATACCTTTGTGAATGTTTCTTTCAGAAAATTCCGGCTTCAATTCCATGTATGCCGATACATGTGACTGCCAAACCATCTGGCTGGCCTTTGCATCGGCCATGCCAATAATTAAAGAACCTTTCAGGTAGTTGATTACCTCCTTATCCAGATCAAGCGGCTTAATAAAAATTGGTGAGTCTTCCGCCCGATGATACACAATCGCCTGCTCATCCTTTACAGTAATTGTAAACCCTATCAGCAAATCAGGGTTATCATGGTCAAGGGTTAATCCTTTTTTNGCAAGTTCTGCCATAATAGCTTGTTTAATCTTATCCTGAAGCAAACTATCCTTTAGATAGTCAGGNCCGGTAAATTTAAACTCGCAACCGGCCATCCAGCAATAAGTTTTATAATTACCGAAATCAACTTTCTGATCAAACGTTTCTTTTACAGTAATCGAACAACTGCTGAGCAGTAAACTACATATTAAAGCGAGTACAACAAATGGTTTCATTTCAGATTGGAAGTTTTTGCATCCGGTGCCTGCCTAAAGGAGGTTTACTTGCTCCATTCAACCTTTGGCGAACGGTAAAAATCAATCCCCAGTTTTTGAAGGTGTGGCGCATGTTTCCCTAACCGTACTTTATACTCATCCCAGGTGCGCGCCTCGGTGGGTGTCCACCCAATTTCAGCAACCCCAATCAATCTGGGAAATACCATGTATTCGATATCCGCCATATTCACAATGGTTTCAGTCCATACCGGAGCTTCGATACCCATAATATTATCGCGGGTAATGCCTTGCACGCGTGTGGCTGGATCCCAATTGTAACAATCATCCACTTCGATGTAGGCTGCCCAATGTAAACCAATGCGTGTGGTGGAGTCGTATTGCATATCCAGGTAAACCTTTTTNGAAGGCGACATAATTATCTTGGCGCCTTTGGCAGCCGCAGCCTTGGCATGTTCTTCCGATGCCCAATGCTGCGCAATGGAATTACCATCGATATTTGCCTGGGATATTTCTTCCCAGCCAATCATTTGTTTGTTGTTGGCCTTAACGATCTCACTAAAGTGGTTAATAAATTTTATGTAATCTTCCTTTTTAGTTACGTGTGCCTCATCGCCACCAATGTGAAAGTAAGGGCCGGGTGTTATTTCAGCTAACTCGCGGATCACATCATTCACAAACTGCAAAGTGGAAGGCCTTGCCAGGCTAAGTGTACTCCACCCCACATCCATGCCGGTGTACAGATCGGTAGGTTTGTTATTGCCATCCATTATTCCACGTGTTTCAACCGGGCCGGCATATGCTCCATCCTTTGGAAATCTGGTATCCGGATTATTTATTGAACCATACGCAGCCAGTGCCGAATTAATGTGGCTGGGCATATCAATCTCAGGAACAATGACCACATTTCGCTGGGCTGCATGCGCAACAATAGATTTATAATCTTCTTGTGTGTAATAACCGCCCTTACCACCACCAACCTGGGTTGTTCCTCCATGCACGGCCAGGTTGGGCCACGATTTGATTTCAATACGCCAGCCCTGGTCATCGGTTAAGTGCAGATGTAACACGTTCATCTTGTAGTGACTGATCAAATCAATATACCGCTTTACATCAGCTACACTAAAGAAATGACGCGATACATCTAACATGGAGCCGCGCCANCTGTAATTTGGAAAATCGCGAATGGTACCTGTGGGTATTTGTAACGTATTATCTACCCGAGGGCGGGTTAATAATTGAAGTAATGTTTGGGTACCATAAAACAGGCCCGCACGATCAATTGCTCTAACGATTATACTCGCTGGTTCTATGGTAAGTTCGTAACCTTCACGGCCAAGCTCAGCAACGGCTGAATCGATCTTCAGATAAATCGCAGACTTATAAGTACCCTCTTTTTCAAATTTTAATGAAATTCCGGCTGCAGCCGAAATAGAATCACCCAGCATTTTGTATTCATCATCCATCACCATAACAGTGGATGTAGTTAACTCGAATGCTTTGCCGGTGGCCGTAACTGAAACTGGCTTCGGGATGAGGCTTTCAGCAGCCAGGTTGGTGGGTGGTGTATCTTTACATGAAACAAGTAGAGCAACCAATGAAAAGATCAGGGTTGCTCGAAATAGTGCTTTCATCATATCTGGAAATTAGGTAGTGTGCAAATCTACCTAAAATGATTCACTTCGTAGTTAAGTTACTAATATCGTTGAGCAGGAAAATAAAAAGACGGCTGAAGGGTTAGGAAAGTTCCGGAATCTCAAGCCGGACCAGCGTGCCTTTTCCTATTTCGGATTCAATTCTGATTTGACCGTGAAGCTTTTCCAGGGTTTCCTTAACGATATATAATCCAAGCCCGGAGCCAGCATTTTCATCCGTTGCGCGGTAAAACATATCAAACACACGCCCCAGATGCTCGCTGCCAATTCCACGACCATTATCCTCTACTTCAATCAGGGCCTTTCGTTTATTAATGGCCACATTTACCCGTACTACCGGCTCGCGCCCATTTCGGTAGCGAATGGCGTTCGAAATAATATTATTAAGCACAACTTTTAATCGCCAGCGGTCGCTGTGAAATGCCTCAGTCTGTTTAATACTCACAATTTTCTCAAGCGAGGTTGATGAGGTAGTGGCATATTGCAATTGATTGAAGGTTTCCTCAATCAATGGTTCAAANAATACTTCTTCCTTCTTCACCTCCAGGCGGGCATTCCGCGATTGATCCAGGATTTCGCGTATGAAGTCGTCTTGCTGCATGGCACTATGATTAATCCGGTTGAGGTATTCATTCTTCATAGCCGGATCATCATCCTTACGTGCCAGGTTGATAAGCCCCAAAACCGATGCAATGGGCGCCCGCAAATCATGCGAAACGCTATACACGAAGTTATCCAGTTCGGCATTGCGCTTACTCAACTCACTGTTGGTGCGCATAAGCTTTTGCTCGGTACGCTTGCGTGTGGTAATTTCTTCATTCAACGCCAGCGTGCGCTCCTGCACCATCGATTCCAGGTTAGCGTTAAACTTCCTGAGTTGTTCCTGAACCCCNGTGCGCTCGGATACCGTTGCCGATAACACAATGGTTGACATACTGATCACCCCTATGAACACTTGTAAAAANAGCATCGACTCCATTGGTTGCGACTGCACAAAGGGCCCCACTTGCTGCATGGTAAAATAGATTGCCGTAAGGGAAGCACAAAACGCCACCGACATGGCGGCAACCAGGTTAAACCGAAAAGCAAGCCACAACAAGAATGGAATTAATAAATACGGTAGGGAATTGATTAACGTGTTATTGAAATATCCGTACCGAACTAACATGGAGATACCCAACAGGCTTACCATGCAAATGCCGCCTTCAAAAAGTTTGGGTGTGCTCCAGGTTACATTACGCAGTCTGGCGGTAGCCAAAATAAGCGGGGTGAACAGAAGAATGCCTACCAGGTTTCCGATCCACGCATGTATAAANAANTCTGTAATGGTTGTACTGTTGATTATACCCGAAGCCCACAAGCTTAAACTTGCTGTGCCTGAGCCGATCACGCACATGAAAATAGAAATAAACAAGAAACGAAATGTATCGTGCGTACGCTTAAAGGGACAGGTGTCCTTTATCAAACGGGTTAACAAAACTCTGCCCACCAGCGCTTCGCCAGTTTGCCCTAAGGCAATACAAACAGAAATACCAATTAAGGCTTGCTGGCTAAGGCCTTGCATATTCCAAAAGGCCAACAGGTTGGAGGCTAATGCACCTATCATAATACCTGGCCATACCCTGCGCCCCATCAATACCAAAAGTGCAAAGGCCATTCCGGAGGGAGGCCAAACCGATAGCGCGGTGGTTCCGGGAAATGCAAGGGCATAACCTAACCAGGCAGAAGCAAAGTAAAGTATTGCGACAACCCCTATTTGCAGGTCTGTCAGATACTTAAGTATGAGTTTAGACATTAGAAACAATTAACTCATTATCAACACAATATAAACATCCAACTCCAAAAATAGAGCACAAGGATGATATTCTGCCAATAATGAAGTTAAACGGCCAAAAGGAACGCCAAATGGCTCTTCGGATATAGGTTTAGAAAACCTATTGCTAATTACGTTTCTTTATTATTTAGTCTTTAGAATAAAGACAACCCGCCCTTTAGAACGAGCCGGTGCTTGTCCGTCAGATGTTTTCATGAGTGAATTCTTCATGATCTCGGCTTTCAACAGTTGTTCTGCCCGGGCACTAAGACCACGTTGCAAGGTGGTGATGCCAACAATTTCACCGTTTTCATCACACTCAATCTCAAACACAATCTGGCCATCCTGGTTATCGGGCAGCTCTGGTATTTTCGGTTCATCAGCCCATGCCCAGCCTGTCATGGATAGGCCAAAACCATTGCCTCCACCACCACCGCCTTGCTGACCATACATTGCATTTTTATCAAGCTTTCCTTCAGGATTTCCTTTATCGCCTACCTTACCTGGATCATCGCCATGGCTGGTGCCACCCTCGCCTTTCTTTTCAGAAGGTTTGGTTTCGGTAGGTTTGTACTCTGTTTTTACGGTTTCCTTTGGCTCCACCTTTTTAACCTCTTCTTTTGGCGTAACCTTTGGTTTCGTTTCGCTTTTGTTTTCTTTAACTGGTTCTTTGGCAGGCTCCTTCTTTTCTTCCTTCACTACTACCGGGCTTTCCACCTTCGATACAATCGGTTCTTCCGCTTTTTCGGGTTCAGGCTCTTTGGTGGTTTCTTCCGGAATTTCCTGAGCTTGTTCCTGTGGATCGGGAGTATCTTTTCTACACCCGGAGCTTTTTCCGGTTGCACCTCACCTCCACCTTGTTGGTCTAATCCGAAATTAAGTTCGATGCCATATTCCGGCAATGGTGGATTGGGCGCGCGCCAGGCCATCAACAAGACAAAGGCAATTAATAATATGCCATGAAACCCAATGGAAATCGCCAGGGCAATCCGTTTGTTTTTCTGTTCTTGTTGGGTGTTCATAACTTTAGAAGTTTTATTTAATTACCCGGTTTAGTTGCTATTGAAACTCTGGCCTCCAGTTTGGTGGCCACACCCGCTACAAACACCATTTCGCGGGTTGGTACACTCTCATCAATATGCAGTACTACAACACCTTTGGGGCCACCGAGTTTACTTTTCAGTTCTCCTTCAAGTGTTGATTTTGTAACCTTCTTATCATTAACGAAAATCCGAAGGTCTTTGGTTACCGTAACGGATACTTTTTGTACCACTATAGTACTTTGAATACTGGTAGGCAGGTTTACCGGTAACCCGGAGGGTGTTACAAAAGATGAGGTAAGCATGAAGAATATCAACAACAANAAGATCAGGTCAGTCATGGATGCCATGCTGAATGCCGGATCGACTTTATTTCGCGATTGTAAATTCATACTTAACGAGGTTCCTGCAACAAGTCAATAAACTCAATGGACGAATATTCCATCTTGTGAATCACTTTAGAAACACGCGTAACCAGAAAGTTATAGCCCAGGTAGGCGATAATACCTACTACCAATCCTGCTACCGTAGTTACCATGGCTGTATAAATACCATCGGCCAGCAACTTGGGGCTTACTGAACCTTCTTCCTGCGCAATGGCAATAAATGCACTCACCATACCAATTACGGTACCCAGGAAACCAATCATCGGGGCAGCACCGGCTATGGTAGCTAATACCGATAGGTTNTTCTCTAACCGAAAGACTTCAATCTTCCCAACATTTTCAATGGATGCTTCGATTGTTTTAAGCGGACTGCCAATACGTGTTACTCCCTTTTCAATCATGCGGGCCACGGGTGTATCGTGTTGGGCGCAGAGCATCTTGGCGCCATTAATATCGCCCTTCAAAACCAGTTCTTTAATACGGCCCATAAAGGCATCTGAACTTACGTTGGCCTTGTTTACAGTAAGAACCCGCTCTACAAAAATATAAATGGCAATTACTGAGCAAATGGCCAACGGAATCATCAATGGCCCTCCGGCCATAATCAGGCTCCACATAGATATTGACTGTTCAGCCGTAGTGGCTGCTTCAGGTCCACCGGTTACAATTTGAGCTATCATCATACGTTTAAAAAATATTAACTCTCTTACGATTAAAAAGTATCAGGTTAAACCTGATTTTAATACTTGATCACCCAGGCACCTTCGCCAAACTCTGGCTTAGATGAATCGGCACTGGCTTGGGCCGATGCGAATGAGTCAAAGTCGCCAATAGTTAACCTGTAAAACTTCCACTTGCCAAATGGAGGAATGATTTTGGAACTGGTGCCTTTTGCACTAAGCTTCTTCGCATAATCTGCTATCAGATCGCCATCTACCGCACTGGCTACCACTACATAATACCGGCCTGTGCGGCTGCTAAGCGTTTCGAATGTGCCTGCTGCAGGCTTGGCAGCGGCTGCTGCGGCCGCTTCTGCTTCCAACCGCTTACGTTCTTCTTCTTTTTCACGCGCAATCCGGTCTGCCTCTTCTTTCCGTTTCAGTTCATCGGCCTTCTTCTTCTCGGCTAACTCGCGTTTTTCTTTTTCAGCCTTGGGTTTATATACGTATTGATAAATCAGAAAAGCACCCACAATTAAAACCAGCCCGATAACCACACCAATGATGATGGGTGCGTTCGATTTGGTTTCTTCCTGGGGTGTATAGGTGTAAGACTCACGCACGGTTTCCTCCTTCTGCTCTTCTACGTACTCCGTTTCTGGCTGTCCCGTTGTTTCGGTTTCCAATGGTTTGTATTCAATATCGGGCAATCCGAAGTTATCTTCCGGGTTGTTTTCGTTATTCTGGTCGTTAGCCGATTCGTTTTTGTCTTTACGCTTTGCCATTTGATTTTGGTTTATCAGGGTGTTATCACAAAATTAACGCAATTTCATTAAAATAAGCTATTATCAAAATACCCAGGTTAAGCCACCCATTACGTTAAGACCGCGTACCGGGTAGTTCAGGTAAATCGGATAATCGTTCGAAAGCAGGTTGTTTCCTTTAACAAATAGGGAGAACTGCTTCGAAAACAAATAACTCAATTTGGCGTTCAGGTCGAACGCAGCAGGCAGCGTGGTGGTAACAGTTGTATCCACATCATACGCCTTGGCACCCCCNTGGGCCATCATGTCCACATTCAACAACAACTTAGCGTAAATGTTGAAGGCGGTAGTAACACCTACCCTGTATTTGGGGCGATGCCATGCCTCCTGGGAATTACCCGTACTGTAACCAAAGTAATCGCCACGCAACGAAACACGGGCCTTCTCTGCATGGGCAAAACTTAACTCACCAAAGAAATTGGTTCGCTTGGTGTTTCCTTCATCGAACTCCAGGGTAAACTTTGAGCGGTCGGTATTATCATTCCGGTAGAAGTACCAGTTTTTCAGGTTCGCAATGGATAACCCGCCCCCATACGAAACCTTGCTTCCCAGTTTTCCGCGCACTCCGCCCAGAAATTCGGCTGTGCGGCTGGTGTGGTAGGTACCAATATTTGCATTGATCCAGGCATTTTCGCGGGCAATGGTATGCAACGATACCTTGTCTAGGTCTCCGGTAAATACTGCATATACTTCAACTGATGGACTAAGCGGATAGCTTGCCCTGAAATCAGGAAACAGGTGTACGTCTTTGGCCTTCCCGAGTGTATCATTCTCGTAGGCAATGGTTGCCCCTGCACTAAACAACAGATCATCCATTAAGTAGAACTGGTATGCGCCTTTAATTCGTAACAAATGGCGGGGTTTGGCTTCAATGGCCGCATCTTTTCGGGTAATCAGGTTATAGTCGGTACTAAACAAGGCCTTACTTGTTTTTGATACTTCATAATCGCCAGAAAATCCAACGCTTATTTCGCTTTCGCTTGCCTGGTAATTATCATCGAGGTAACTAAATCCTCCTTTTAGTTTGTAATTGAACTCGCTGGTGCTTGTGTTTTCAATTTCACCTCCTAATCCAACAATGTTATACGCTTGTTTAATTGTGCTGCGATCGATATCGGTGCCGGGTGTATATCCATAAAAGTGTGTTCCGATGCGTTCATAATCCAGAAAACCTCCTGCACTCACTTGTCTGCTAAAAGTTTTCCCAAACAAACGCAACTGCGAGTTGGAACCGGCTGAGTTATTTCCATCTACCGGGCCGCGACCAAAGCCGAGGTGCGAAACTTTGAATCCATAAAACTTGTTCTTATCGCGTTTGGTTGTTGCGTATGCATCAATAAATATAGATGCGTAATTACCCAATGCTGCGCTAACATAGTTTCCATAAATTTTAGAGATGGGCTCGGCCTGTAACCTCAATGGACGAATGGAGGGGTTATAATCGGGCGTGTTAAAACTCAGATTTTTAAAATCGTATTTAATTTCTGGTTTAATGGGTTCGGCCGGGCGCGGAGGAATTTTCTCAAAATTACGACTAGCCTGGGGTAACGTAATCTGCTTCTCTTTGGTGATCTGAATCTCTACTTTCTCAATTTCACCCTCACCCCACTTTTCAGGTGGTTGTGCTACGGTTGGCACTACCAATACAATTATCAACAATGTTACTATGTAAATGCTTATGTTTCGCATAAAAATCAATTGTCTAGTGAGTCTGGTTTTGCTTCGGTTTTCTTTTTCAACTCATCGGCTTCAATTTTCTTTAATTTTTCGCGGGCCATTCCTTTAATATGCTCCAACGGAAAGGCTTCGAGCGAACGCAGCGTACCCTTTGCCTGAAACGCATCGCCCATCGCTAAATAGTTATCGGCAAGCAATAAGAATGATCTTCCCACCCACTCCGGGTATGCAGCAAAATCTGTGTTCAGGCTCACCAGGGTTTCATAACATGGTTTATGTTGTTTGGTGAGGTACTGAATTTCGCCCAACAGGTATTTTGCTTCGGCACCATACTCATCTTGTGCCGAGTTAAGGGTATTCAAAAATTCATCCTGAGCCAATTCGTAATCGCCACGGGCCATGGCTGCCTTTCCTAANAAGAGCGAAGCTTTGTTTTGTGCGCCTGCATTAATGTTTCCTTTCTCTAAAATGATCCGGGCGTATTTTTCTGTCGAATCATATTGCGCCAACAGGTAGTGCGATTCCATCAGGCCTGACCATGCCGTATATTGTTCCTTTTTGTTTGCCGCTACTTTTACCAGCTGTTGAAAGTTTGCAACTGCCTTTACATAGTTCGCTTGCTTAAACTCCAGTTCGGCCAGGCGACCAACCACTTTTCCGGCAAACAAAAANTTCTTGTCTTGCGCCACGTCCTGATAAATGCTCAGCGCTTTGTTCCATTCCTTAAGCCGGTAGTGCGATTCGGCCTGGTAATACTTAGCTTCCGAAACATTGGCGCTTTGCGGGTACGAAATCAGGTAGTTACCCAGTGAAGTTATTGCCTGCTGGTACTTCTGGCTGAAGTATAAATTTTTNGCAGCTTCGTATTCCACCGACTCAATACCCTTTGCATCAGGGTGAGCTGTTTTATAGCTCGCCAGGTACTTGTCAAATTCGCCTGATCTTCCGCTTAAATTGAGGGCTTCCTGCAAAGGAATTAAAACATCGCTGCTGGCCGGATGGCTGGCAAAATTTTCCAACACCGCAATATAATCATTGGCCGTTTTGCCATATTCTTTCAGGTTAAAGTTAGATGCTGCCCTGCGTGTATAGGCATAGGGAATATATTGAGAAGTTGGTTTTGCTTGAATTAAAGCAGTATAACCTGCCACCGCATTTGCATAGTTACCTTGCTCAAAATCAATCTGGGCACGTTCATACATGGCTTCATCCAAAAANCTGGATTGACTGAAATTTCGAATAACTGTTTCCAGTTCCGTAGCAGCTTCATCATACTTGCTCAGGGTGGCCAGCACTACTCCGGCCTGCAAGTGTGCGTAATCCTCATCTGCTGATTTTAGTTGAGCGGCTTTTCTGTAATTGATCAACGCATCCGGATAAGATTTAGAAACATAATAACAATCGGCCAGCCGAAGGGTGCCATCGGCCAGGTTAGGTTGATTGCGCGGGGCTTTGTTTACAAACTCTTTAAAATTAAACAATGCCCGATCATACTGCTTTGTATTGAAGTAAGCATATCCTAACCCATATCGGGTTTTTACAAGTAATTCTGTATTGGTGTAGCCCGGCATCGCAATGATGTGCTGATATTGCTCTGCTGCCTGATCATATCTTTTTCCAATGGAGTACGCCTCCCCGCTCCAGAAACTTGCTTCGGCTACATAATCCGGTTCAACCGGAAACCGTAACGACTTCTCAAATAATTGAACCGCATTGAAATAATCATCCTTATTAAAATATTCCATCCCCTTTAATAGGGTAGCTTTTTGAAAAGCACGATCCACAGCGGGGCTACGCGTTTTCATGGCCTCAATGTATTCAATGGCTTTATTGTAATTAGAAGCATTTACATAGGCCTGCCCCAGCAACTCTTTAATTTCTTCCGCATGGGTACTGTTTGGGTATGCAACTAACAGTTTCTCAAACTCAGTAATTGCCTTGTCGGGTTGGCCCATATCGTACGAAACTTTGGCAAACTGATAGGTACTCTCCTCTACCAATTTAGGATCGGGCTTAAATTTCCGCGCAATGTCAAACGCGGTTTGTGCCATGGGTTTNTGATTCTGCTTCAGGTAAAGGGAACCGAGGTAGTAGGCAGAGTAGAATCCAATCGAGTCGGAGTCTGCAAATGACAATTTCAGATATTTAGTGGCGGGCTCATTCTCGTTTAATGTATAGGCCGAGTATCCCGCACGAAACAACACCCCTTTATCGGCTTTTGCTTCGCGGCCGTTCAGGTATTGCTGATAGCCCGTATAGGCGTTGTTATAGTCCGCTTTNTTAAAATAAGCTTCAGCAGAAAGTAACGCGATTTCTTCTTTATTGGTAAGTCCATCGCGAGACGACACTTCTTTCGCGTAAGCAATTAACTCATCATAGCTTTTCTGCTGGTAATAAACGTTCGCAATCAGGTATGGAACAATTTTGCTATACGCTTCGTTTTGTCCGGCTCTTTTCAGGTCAATCAATGCATTGGAATAATCGCCCTGACTGAACTCAATAAAACCGGCATAGTAACTGGATGCAGGGCCATATTCGCCACCCAACGATTTATTGTAGTTGAATTGATCCAACGCTTCTTTTAAATTCCGTTGGTTAAATAAACTATACCCCCACCTGAAATGGGCCGTTCGTTGCTGGTCTTGCGCCAATGCCGCAAACTCAGTCTTGCTGTAATAGGAAGCTGCTTTCTTGTAATTCTTTTCAGTATAATAAAAGTTAGCTAAATCATAGTTGGCTGTTCCTGCACGTGGGTGTGTTGGATAACGTGCAATAAAAGATTCTATTTGCTTTTCCGCATCGGAATGATACAGGTTAAGCGAACAAAAGGCTTTATAGTATTCTGCATCCGCTCGCCTGGCATCTGTACCTGCAGCCACCGCAAGGTATTCACCAAAAACTTCACGGGCGGCTCCATATTGGTTATGATTAACGAGGTCAACTCCTGAATTAAAGAGTCGCTCAGCTTGTTGCTGCGATAAGTTATTTTGTGAATAGGCCAACGATGCCAGAAGGCATACNCCGGCTAAAACTAAAAGTTTTCTCATGAGAGATTTCTTCGTAAAACAGCCCACAATAAAAAATATTGCAGACTTCAGTTTAAAAAATAAGCCCCATGCAAAAAAATTAAAACATGAATGCATGGACTCAAAGCTACTAATTCTAAATGGAAATCCACATCCTGTTCCTTAAAATGATGAAGAAATCAGTTGCGCACACCGTAGTTCCGCCTTGGTCATAAAAGCATTACAACATCATGCGCAGCACCAACTCCCGTAAAATCTGTCCATCGGTTACATCACCAGCATCAACACCTTTCAGTTTTAAATCGGCTTGTTTGAGCAGCGAAAGGGTTGTTATGATTTGAGTGTGGGAGTAGTTTCTTAAAGTATCACTATAATCACCAACAAAATATCTGTTGATGTTTAGAAAGGTAGCTATACCCGAGGCGCTCCTATCAGGCGAGGTGGAAGCAATTAAAACTTTACTAAANAANGAATATAGAAAAGCAACCATGGGTATTACCGGGTTCCTTTTCGTATTAGCTTCAAAGAAGTTTACAATTTTTGCGGCTTGAAGCCGGTCTTTCCGAATCAACGCCTTCTGTAATTCGAAAATATTGTATTCCCGGCTAATGCCAACCTGAGCCATTACAAGATCGGCTGTGATAGCCTGACCTGATTCTGTGTTAATCCGTATTTTATCAATCTCGTTGGCCAGTCGGTTCAAATCATTGCCCACATATTCCGCAAGTACCTGCACGGCACGGTCGTCCATATTAAGTCCTTTACCCGAAGTATACTCCATGATAAAAGCTGTTAACTCACTGTCTTTGGGCTTTTTAAAGGTGGCTCCTTCCGTAAGTTTATCAAGCTTCTTTCCCAACTCCCTTCGCTTATCAATGGTTTTATGCTTGTGGCACAACACGAGCAGTGTGGATGGTACCGGGTTTTGTAAATAATCCAGCAATTGTTTGGCCCCGGTTTCTTTGTTAAGATCAAGAATTTCCTGTGCTTCTTTTACGATCACCACCTGGCGCTCGGCCATCATGGGAAAACGCCTGGCGTGTGTAAGTATATTATTGATGGTTACATCTTTGCCATAAAGGACAACCTGGTTAAAACTCTTTTCAGAATCACTTAATACATTAGCTTCTATATAGTTAGAAATCAGATCAATATAATATGGCTCTTCACCTTGCAGTACATATACCGGATCATACTTACGTGATTTCAGTTTGTCGAGAATCTTTTTGCCCCGCTATCCATACTTTCGCTTTTGCGCTAAGTTAAATGCTGTGTAACTACCTACCAATACCCCAGCCAGGTGCGACTCCCACGAAACCAACGGATCAATTGGCAGCACACCATAAAATATTCCACCGTAAATCATAAAAATACCAATGCTGATTAGTAACGAAGTGAAATCCTGACGCAGCAAACCATAAAAATCAAAAAGCTGTAAGCCCGTACACCAGCCCACTGGCTCCTATGTGGTAAGCCACTCGCGGGCTAAAAAGCCAGACAAGAATATTTGTAATGAAATAACACCTGAAAAACACAATACCTCCTATACGCTCGTAAAAGAAATACAAAACTGCCCCCAGAAATAACAACGGAAATGTATTGGACAACAAGTGAATATAGTCGCCATGCACAATGGGTGCCGTAAAAATACCGATAATCCCTTCTAAGGTTCGTGGTTTTATTCCAAGAAAACCCAGGTCAATATGATAATAGAACTGGACAGAAAATACTAACCACATGAAAAATACCAGCCTGAACGGAACCACCGAGCTATTGAAGTACTTCGAGACCGTAGCCATATCAGAAAGTGGCCGGGTCTTTAATCATGGGCAGGTTAACGAGTAAGGCTTCTTCATCGCCTACGGTTTTAAGCCCTAAAACCCCACCCGATGATTCCGCTATTTCAGTTGCTATTTCCCGTAAACTCTGGTAAAACTCACAGGCTATTTGGGTGCTTAGTTTTTAAGAACAGGCTCAAGTTGCTCCAATATTTTTGCTATTTCAGCCGTGCGTTTATCCACCTTCGAAGGCAGTGACTGAATCACAATTCGGATTTTATCTTCGAAGTCGGTACCCACCTCAATATAAAACTCCATCAGTTGCGAGCGGGTACGCTTTTGCTTTTCTTCCGTAAGTGAAATAGCCCGCTTCACTTCCTTGTTATCAATTTTGCCATCTGCCCGGCTATTAAAATCGAAACTAAAACCGGAGCTTTATGCAACAGTTCTATCTCGGCAGAAGTAAGTTTGTCAAAATCCGGAATCATGTTTTCTATCGCGCTGGAATTGCAGTAAATTTCAAATATTTTAGCCGTAAATAATAGCATTCCGGTGTGAACTAAAAGATAAAGTGTTACGCATGTACGAAAATGACCAGGTGCTCCTATTTGTTGTTGAGGACGACCCAGCCTACACCAAGTTTTTGAAATATGTAATGGGCTTAAACCCCGACCTGGAGCCGGTGTTTNTTACATCTGGAAAAGAGTGCATTGCACAGGNNCTCCACAAAAGACCTTCAATTATTACCCTGGATTATTCGCTACCCGATATGGAAGGCGAAAAGGTTTTAAAATCAATACGCGAATTTGACCCCGACATAAGTGTAATTATTGTTTCTGCCCAGGAANAAATTGGAACTGCCGTAGAGTTACTGAAAGCCGGGGCCTTTGATTATATTTCAAAAGACGAAGATGCCAAAGACCGGATACTAAACTCGATAAAAAATGCGCGCAACAAAACCTCGCTTATTCGGGAAATAGACCGCTTAAAACACGAGATTACTACTAAGTACGAATTTGAANAAAGTATTATTGGCACCAGCCAGGCCATCAAGAACGTATTCGACCTGATTGAAAAAGCCGTAAAAACCCAGATTACAGTTTCGGTAACAGGCGAAACCGGAACGGGTAAAGAATTAATTGCAAAAGCGATTCATTACAACTCCAAACGTAAGAATAAGGCGCTGGTAGCCGTAAACGTTGCCGCCATACCCAAAGAGTTAATTGAAAGTGAACTTTTTGGGCACGAAAAAGGAGCATTTACCGGAGCAGCCAGCCGCAGAATCGGAAAGTTTGAAGAGGCTGAAGGCGGTACGATTTTCTTAGATGAAATTGGAGAAATGGATCTCTCTTTGCAATCTAAGCTTTTACGCGTATTGCAGGAAAAAGAACTTACCCGCATTGGAGGCAACCAGGTTATTAAATTAGATGTTCGGGTTATCGTGGCTACCCACCGCAACCTGCAGGAAGAAGTGCGTGCAGGTCGCTTCCGCGAAGACCTCTACTACCGCTTGCTCGGTTTACCTATTCACCTACCCGCCCTGCGCGAACGCGGACGAGATGTCTTACTACTGGCGCGCCACTTCCTCGATCAGTTCGCAAAAGATAACGACCTTAAANAAATTAAACTCTCAACCGGTGCCCAGGACAAGCTGCTGCAATATCCGTTTNCGGGAAATGTGCGTGAGTTAAAATCCGTGATTGAACTGGCCGCAGTAATGGCAAACGAGAATGAAATTCAAGAAAAGGATATCACATTTACAACTCCGTTGCGCGATGATTCACTCCTGCTGAAGGAAATGACCCTTCAGGAATACACATACCGGATAATCAGAAACTACCTCAACAAATACAATAACAATGTGCTGGAGGTAGCCCGCATATTAGACATTGGCAAATCTTCTATTTACCGCTACCTGAAAGAGATGGAAGAACTTGGTATTTAATCCCCCACCCTGCGCAAATGAAATTAACCCTGCAAACTTACGTTCGAAAAGGTCTGTTCTACAAATCAGTAGTGGAAGATGGTTCGGATATAATCTTTATTGTTGATTATAGCGGCAACGTGTTGTACCAGAATCATTCCGTACATACCACGTTGGGCTACAGCCACAACAGCCTGATTGGAAAGAATTTTTTTGACTACGTACCGCCTGATGTGCTGCCTTATTTCAAAAAACAATTTAGCATCAGCACCCGANAAACTTATAACAAAGGCATCGAATTTCAGTTTAAGTGCAAAAACAAGAGCTATAAATACCTCGAGTTTAACTCGGTAAATCTGAATAAANAAGAGGGAATAAAAGGGCTGATATTGGATTGCCGCGATATTACCCAACGAAAGAAAGATGCAGAAGAACTGTTGCGCGCTCAAAAAGCGAAAGAACAATTTCTTGCTAACATCAGCCACGAAATACGCACACCCATCAACGGTATTTCCGGCATGGCCGGATTGCTCAGTCAGAACCCTTCGCACGAAGAGCAGAAAACATACCTGAACGCCATANAAAGCGCAGCCGATAACCTTAAGGTTATTATTAATGATATTCTTGATCTGGCTTCTATCGAATCGGGTAAGTTACAATTAGAAGAAATTGGATTTAACCTGGATGACTTGCTGCATTCGCTGATTGATACTTTTCACGTGCAGGCAACAGAAAAGAAAATAAACCTTACCTATACTTTAGAANAAGAAGCTAACCGGATTTTCGTTGGCGATCCGGTTCGGCTAAATCAAATTTTGATTAACCTGATTAGTAATGCCTTAAAATTTACACATGCCGGCTCTATTAAAATCAATGTGCAGGCACAAAAACAAAAGGCCGATTTTTACAAACTTCGGTTTGATATAGCCGATACAGGAATTGGTATTCCGCAAGATAAGCTACAAACCATTTTCGAAAGTTTTAGCCAGGCCGATGCCAGCGTTACCCGCAAATATGGCGGTACCGGCTTAGGCCTTACTATTGTTAAACAACTGGTAGAGTTACAGGGTGGTTCTATTTCAGTTTCGAGCAAAGAAAATGAGGGTTCAACCTTTACGTTTTTCCTTCCTTACAAAGCCGGTAAGAAAGCTAAGCCGGTGGCCCGGAGGCAATACCAGCCCAAAACCAAGACACCATTCAAATATCATTCAATTCTGTTGGTGGAAGACAATGATATTAACCGTTTGTATGCAAGCAGTATTTTAAAAATGTGGGGCTGCCATTTCGAAACGGCCGAGAATGGTGTAGTTGCTTTGGAANAAATCAGGAACCATTCGTTCGATGCTATTTTGATGGATGTACAAATGCCGGTTATGGATGGCCTGGAAACAACCAAAGCCATCCGGCAAGGTGATCCANAAAATCGAAACGTCCTGATTATTGCCCTTACTGCCAATGCCACAAAACAGGATTATCAGAAATGCCTGGATGTTGGTATGAATGATTGCATCACCAAGCCATTTACCCAACAGGATTTATTTACGGCACTTAATAAACACCTTGGAAGAAAGGTTATGCCANAAAAAGAAAATGGTTCGGCTGTATCTACAAGTCATACGCTGGTTGATTTAAGCTACCTTCGAAAAATGTCGAATAACAACCAGGATTTTATAAACGAAATCATTGGTACATTTCTAAACTCCATGCCGGGTAGCGTTGCGGAAATAAACCTGAATGCTGAACAGGGAAACTGGGAACAAGTGGCCAAACTGGTACATAAAATAAAACCCACCATTACTTTAATGGGCATTCACACCTTGAAGGATAAAATCATTTCGCTTGAACAGGAAGCAAAAGAAAACCCCGGATCACAAGCGGCCATTACCTTAACCNGGGAAGTTTCTACCGCACTTAACCAGGTGATCGACTCGCTTCGGAAGGCTTAGTTTCTGTTTACCACCACCAACTTCCTATGCACTGTGGCTCCTTGTGGCGATGTCATCACCACATAGTACACAGCATTGGCTAAGCCGGAGATATCCACTGGTTGAATTCCGTTTATAGCACCCTCAAAGTCTCCCTTCAACACAATAACACCTCGTTGATCCAGAATCTTCCAGCTTGTACCGGAGCTACATCCGCAGGCAATCCAAAATTAAACTCAAGGCTGGCCGGGTTCGGGAAAACCTGAATGGACTTTAGCATGGCCAGAGCCGGAGTATCATCCACACTNGTAATCGGATCGGTTTGTTTAGGTGCTACACCGCTGCGCATAACCACCGATTGCAAAATTTCATTTGATTGCAAATCCTGTACATAGCCTACCAGCATTAAGTTGTTTGGATCTACGATCGGTACATCCAGCACCACATCCAAGGCCTCCCGGTTTACAATCTGCCCTGTTGTAAACGGCAGTTCAATCACCAAACCTGCTGGCGTAAATAAATTTTTGCGCAGCACATTTTTAAAGCCGCTTACATCTTTCTCCAGCAAGGCCACGTTTATCAAAACAGGTTGGGTATAATCTTGCCGCGCAGTAAGGGTTAAGCGTACACTCATCTTGGTATTTTCTGCTGTTGGTAAATCGGTCAACTGAAGGTCAAATACCGGATCAACCAGAGCCCTGCGGTCAATTTCAATTTTATTTATTTCATTATAAATTCCTGTGAACTTACCGGGTTCTAATTTGCCATCCATGATGGTATAAGGTGGTTGCGATACGCGGTAACGCAAGGCACGGGCCGCAGGATCTTCCGGATTATCGCGGTTAAACTGATCAACCCCGTTAAAGTTTACGTGGTATTGAATCTGATCAAAGTCAGAGAAGCCCCTGTCAAGGAGTTGCGCATCATATAAACCATTCAGATAATTATCACTNGTAACACTAATTCCAAGTTGCGAAGTGGTAAAATGTTCTACCAACACATTGCGCTGCTTCTCCCCTACAAATACATTGTCAAAGGCAAAGCCTTCAAAGGTTTTATTAGGATCATTCGTACCATTACTTGCCAAGGCAAGCCTGAAGCGTACTTGTTTCCGCTCCTGACCTGCTTTGGGAATCATATCCAGGTGGAAACGTGCATTCTTCCAGGCACTTTGCTTATTTGTCCATCCATACTGCCCCAAAATCTGGTTACCCGGATTGGATGGAATTCCAGTTCCATTAAACCAATTAATACCCTGATCGCGTGGTTCAGTTATACCNGGCCCAACAATCTCCCAGTTTGCACCACCATCAATTGAATATTGCAGCACCACNCCGTCTAAGCTATTCTCCAGGTCTGAGAAATAATCCAATGCAATCATCGGACGCTCCAGCGCATCTAAATCAAAGCAAGGACTGTTCACCACTGATTTTTCATTCGCAAAATAGGTGTTTCCATTATTTCCACTCCACCACACATTGCCTGCGCTGTTACCGGCATTAATTTCTGTTCCGGAAGGCACACCGTGTTTCCAACTCACAAATGTATTGTCATCCGGGTCAATCAGGTTCTCTATAAACCAACCGGCTGGAGTATCAAAATTCTCTGGCGGACTGCTGGAAGAAGCTACTATGGTTACATACGGTACAATGGTAACTGGTCTTGTTTTTGGTAAGCTGGTGCAACCTAAATTGGTAGTAACTGTTAGCGTAGGATCGTAAGAACCTATGCTGATATATTTATGAATTGGTTCAGCGTAAGTTCCTATGGTTCTTCCACTATTTGCAGGCGGAGAAATCGTACCCAAACCGCTCAGCAAATCTCCGTCATCGAAATTCCAATCATACTGGGCTACCGTACTGGAACCAAGGTTGGTAATAATCGCCTTGAATTTGGTGCTATCGTTGTTACAAATTGCGAAATAATCAAAATCAACAAGTGGAATTGTTCCTACAACTACCGAAGTTGGGCTGGTATAGGTACTTGCACAACCTTGCGAAGTAGTTACTTTGAGTGATACCGTATAGCTGCTCGCATTGGCGTAAGAATGACTTGGGTTATCATATATTCCGGTTGTTCTTCCTCCATTTGTTCCAGCAGGAATTGTTCCGGCAGGCGGCNNGGCTACACCACTGAAATCTCCAAAGTTCCATTCCACCAAATCGATTGTTGGCGTACCCACATTTATGTCTGATACATTAATGGTTGATGTATTGGTAAACGTAGTAGGACTATCAATACACGTTCCTGTTGACGTAAAGGATACAACAGGGCTGGCTTGAACTTTTATGAACCTAGACTTTGAAGATGGCACGCCAGCGGAATTTATAAACTGAAATTCCACTAAGTAAACCCCNGAAGGCGCGTTGTCGGATTGAATTAAATAATCTGTACCATTGAAGATAACAGTTAAATCCGAAGAGTAACTAACGAAAATCCGTGAAATACCGGGATCATTAACAGGATCTGGAAGTACTGGAGTTAACAATAGGTCTCCCGTATCAGCACATATTCTATAGCTACCATCACTATCAGGTGTTGACTTAGCCACTACAAAATCAACATCCGTAAGCGGGTTAATACGTAAATTCTGGGAGGTCGAATTCGTACAGCCGTTACCATCCGTAAATGTATAAGTAATTACGTTTATTGTAGCCGGAGTACCATCATAAATGGTTGCATTGGCCGGAGTCAGGAATGCCTGATCAAAACCCGTACCTCCATCAATCGTTGTGGCTGTTAAACCTGAACCCGGCACTATGGTAAACAATCCACCCGCCTGAAATGCATTCAATTTAATATCTGGTCCATTTTCAGGAGCTACAGCAGGGAATGGCAATCCAATAAACGATGCATTTGGTAGCGGATTAAGGGTAAGATTCATCGTCTCTACTTCCGCAGGACACACACCAGAAGCAGCCGTAGTAAGTGAAAGCACACGTACGGTTGGTACGGTTACCGCTTTGTCCGCAGCGCTTAAAATGTAGCGCGGTTTTTCAAGCGTATTGTCATCAAATGTACCCGTTCCACCCGACCAGGAATAAGTAGATGGTGCAAATGTAACAGAGCCCTGTATTTCAATGTCATTCTGATTCACGCAAACAGCCAGATCCGGGCCGGCTGTAAAGATGGCTTTCGGATTCACATTCACCTGAATAGTAAACGCGTTACCTATACAAGTACCAGCCTGCGAGGTTGGCGTAACCGTATAGATCACCACCTGGTTAACTCCGGAGTTATTAATCAGCACATCATCTATAATAGAACCTGATCGCAACGAAGTCGTTTCGCCAGTCACAGTAGGATGCGAAGCCGCTGTCCACGTGAAGTTAGCTGTTAATGCATTACCTAACACATCAACATTATTTTGAAGATCATATCCTACAGAAGATCCACTGCAGATATCCGGAGCTGTTGCAGAAGCACCCACAGGTTCTGGTTTAACGGTTACCGTAATTTGGAAAGCAGCACCCACACAACCGTTGGTGCTGGTTGGAGTAACCGTATAAACCACGAGTTGATCGGTGTTGGTTTGGTTAACCAGTACATCGGTGATGGTAGGGCCGGCCACCGGTACAGTACTTTCGCCAGTTACCAACGGATTCACATTATCCGTAGCTACCCANCTGAATGTACTACCCACATTATTACCCAGTGTTGCTAAATTCAGTAATAGGTTATACCCTATTGATTCATCGCTGCAAATTGATTTGATATCATTCACACCAACAGGCTCGGGATTCACCGTAACTACATAATCAAACGCAGTTCCAACACAACCAGCCGGGCTGGTAGGAATGAACGTGTATGTAACTGTTCCAAATGAACTGCCCGTGTTGGTCGGATTATCTATAATCGTGGATGTTCCACTTGCTGTAACACTTAACGGATTTATTGTTCCTGAAATTGTGGTCCAGGTGAATGTTGTACCTGCTACTGTAAATGCCGGTGTAAAATTAAGCGGTCCTGCCCCACTGCATGTGGTTGCTGTCAATGGACTGGTTGTAACCACACTTGCCGGATTCACCGTAACCACTACTACTATCGGGGTGCCATTGCATCCGTTCGATGCCGGTGTGATCGTATAGGTAGCAGTGCCTGATGAACTTGTGGTTGCTGTTAAGGTTTGATTGATTGTGGTACCAAAGCCTGCCGTAGCTCCGCTTACGTTGCTCTGTACTACGGTCCAGCTATACGTAGCACCGGCCACGCCATTGCTCGTGCTTAACGCAATGTTCGTAGTGCCTCCGCTGCAGATCGTCTCTGCATTCGGTGATGCCACTACATCCGGTAACGGATTAACGGTTACGATTACGGTAATCGGGGTGCCTGGGCAACCGCCTACAGTTGGTGTGATGGTATAGGTAGCTGTGCCCGCCACCGAGCCTGTTGCTGTTAACGTCTGGTTGATTGTGGTGCCTGTATCGGAAGTAGCTCCGCTTACTCCGCTTTGTACTACGGTCCAGCTATACGTAGCTCCGGCTACACCATTTGTGGTACTCAACGCGATGTTGGTGTTCGCTCCACTGCAGATCGTCTGACTGGCCGGTAAGGCCACTACGTTCGGAGTGGGGTTTACCGTTACCACTACTACTATCGGGGTGCCGTTGCATCCGTTCGATGCCGGTGTGATTGTATAGGTAGCAGTACCTGATGAACTTGTGGTTGCTGTTAAGGTTTGATTGATGCTTGCACCAAAGCCTGCCGTAGCTCCGCTTACATTGCTCTGTACTACGGTCCAGCTATACGTAGCACCGGCCACGCCATTGCTCGTGCTTAACGCAATGTTGGTAGTGCCTCCGCTGCAGATCGCCTCTGCATTCGGTGATGCCACTACATCCGGTAACGGATTAACGGTTACGATTACGGTAATCGGGGTGCCCGGACAACCGCCTGCAGTTGGTGTGATGGTATAGGTAGCTGTGCCCGCCACCGAGCCTGTTGCTGTTAACGTCTGGTTGATTGTGGTGCCTGTGTCGGAGGTAGCTCCGCTTACTCCGCTCTGTACTACGGTCCAGCTATACGTAGCTCCGGCTACACCATTTGTGGTACTCAACGCGATGTTGGTGTTCGCTCCACTGCAGATCGTCTGACTGGCCGGTAAGGCCACTACGTCCGAGTGGGGTTTACCGTTACCACTACTACTATCGGGGTACCGTTACATCCGTTCGATGCCGGTGTGATTGTATAGGTAGCAGTACCTGATGAACTTGTGGTTGCTGTTAAGGTCTGATTGATGCTTGCACCAAAGCCTGCCGTAGCTCCGCTTACATTGCTCTGTACTACGGTCCAGCTATACGTAGCACCGGCTACCCCATTGCTCGTGCTTAACGCAATGTTCGTAGTTCCTCCGCTGCAGATCGTCTCTGCATTCGGGGATGCCACTACATCCGGTAACGGATTAACGGTTACGATTACGGTAATCGGGGTGCCCGGACAACCGCCTGCAGTTGGTGTGATGGTATAGGTAGCTGTGCCCGCCACCGAGCCTGTTGCTGTTAACGTCTGGTTGATTGTGGTGCCTGTGTCGGAGGTAGCTCCGCTTACTCCGCTCTGTACTACGGTCCAGCTATACGTAGCTCCGGCTACACCATTTGTGGTACTCAACGCGATGTTGGTGTTCGCTCCACTGCAGATCGTCTGACTGGCCGGTAAGGCCACTACGTTCGGAGTGGGGTTTACCGTTACCACTACTACTATCGGGGTGCCGTTGCATCCGTTCGATGCCGGTGTGATTGTATAGGTAGCAGTACCTGATGAACTTGTGGTTGCTGTTAAGGTTTGATTGATGCTTGCACCAAAGCCTGCCGTAGCTCCGCTTACATTGCTCTGTACTACGGTCCAGCTATACGTAGCACCGGCCACGCCATTGCTCGTGCTTAACGCAATGTTGGTAGTGCCTCCGCTGCAGATCGCCTCTGCATTCGGTGATGCCACTACATCCGGTAACGGATTAACGGTTACGATTACGGTAATCGGGGTGCCCGGACAACCGCCTGCAGTTGGTGTGATGGTATAGGTAGCTGTGCCCGCCACCGAGCCTGTTGCTGTTAACGTCTGGTTGATTGTGGTGCCTGTATCGGAGGTAGCTCCGCTTACGCCACTCTGTACTACGGTCCAGCTATACGTAGCTCCGGCTACACCATTTGTGGTGCTCAACGCGATGTTGGTGTTCGCTCCGCTGCAGATCGTTTGACTGGCTGGTAAGGCCACTACGTCCGGGGTTGGGTTTACCGTAACCACTACTACTATCGGGGTACCGTTACATCCGTTCGATGCCGGTGTGATTGTATAGGTAGCAGTGCCTGATGAACTTGTGGTTGCTGTTAAGGTCTGATTGATTGTGGTACCAAAGCCTGCCGTAGCTCCGCTTACGTTGCTCTGTACTACGGTCCAGCTATACGTAGCACCGGCCACGCCATTGCTCGTGCTTAACGCAATGTTGGTAGTTCCTCCGCTGCAGATCGTCTCTGCATTCGGGGATGCCACTACATCCGGTAACGGATTAACGGTTACGATTACGGTAATCGGGGTACCGGACAACCGCCTGCCGTTGGCGTGATGGTATAGGTAGCGGTGCCCGCCACCGAGCCGGTTGCTGTTAACGTCTGGTTGATGGTAGTGCCTGTATCGGAGGTCGCTCCGCTTACGCCACTCTGTACTACGGTCCAGCTATACGTAGCTCCGGCTACACCATTTGTTGTGCTCAACGCAATGTTGGTGTTCGATCCGCTGCAGATTGTTTGACTGGCGGGTAAAGCTACTACATCCGGGGTTGGAGTTACCGTTACCACTACTACTATCGGGGTGCCGGTGCATCCGTTCGATGCCGGTGTGATCGTATAGGTAGCGGTGCCTGATGAGCTTGTAGTGGCTGTTAAGGTCTGATTGATGCTTGTTCCAAAGCCTGCCGTTGCTCCGCTTACGTTGCTCTGTACTACAGTCCAGCTATACGTAGCGCCTGCTACGCCATTTGTTGTGCTCAACGCAATGTTCGTAGTACCTCCGCTGCAGATCGTCTCTGCATTCGGTGATGCCACTACATCCGGTAACGGATTGACGGTTACGATTACCGTAATCGGGGTACCCGGACAACCGCCTGCCGTTGGTGTGATGGTATAGGTTGCAGTGCCCGCCACCGAGCCGGTTGCTGTTAACGTCTGGTTGATGGTAGTGCCTGTATCGGAGGTCGCTCCGCTTACGCCACTCTGTACTACGGTCCAGCTATACGTAGCTCCGGCTACACCATTTGTTGTGCTCAACGCAATGTTGGTGTTCGATCCGCTGCAGATTGTCTGGCTGGCGGGTAAAGCTACTACATCCGGGGTGGGGTTAACCGTTACCACTACTACTATCGGGGTGCCGTTGCATCCGTTCGATGCCGGTGTGATTGTATAGGTTGCAGTACCTGACGAGCTTGTAGTGGCTGTTAAGGTCTGATTGATGCTTGTTCCAAAGCCTGCCGTTGCTCCACTTACGTTGCTCTGTACTACAGTCCAGCTATACGTAGCGCCTGCTACGCCATTTGTTGTGCTCAACGCAATGTTCGTAGTACCTCCGCTGCAGATCGTCTCTGCATTCGGTGATGCCACTACATCCGGTAACGGATTGACGGTTACGATTACCGTAATCGGGGTGCCCGGACAACCGCCTGCCGTTGGCGTGATGGTATAGGTTGCAGTGCCCGCCACCGAGCCTGTTGCTGTTAACGTCTGGTTGATTGTGGTGCCTGTGTCGGAGGTAGCTCCGCTTACTCCGCTCTGTACTACGGTCCAGCTATACGTAGCTCCGGCTACACCATTTGTGGTACTCAACGCGATGTTGGTGTTCGCTCCACTGCAGATCGTCTGACTGGCCGGTAAGGCCACTACGTTCGGAGTGGGGTTTACCGTTACCACTACTACTATCGGGGTGCCGTTGCATCCGTTCGATGCCGGTGTGATTGTATAGGTAGCAGTACCTGATGAACTTGTGGTTGCTGTTAAGGTTTGATTGATGCTTGCACCAAAGCCTGCCGTAGCTCCGCTTACATTGCTCTGTACTACGGTCCAGCTATACGTAGCACCGGCCACGCCATTGCTCGTGCTTAACGCAATGTTGGTAGTGCCTCCGCTGCAGATCGCCTCTGCATTCGGTGATGCCACTACATCCGGTAACGGATTAACGGTTACGATTACGGTAATCGGGGTGCCCGGACAACCGCCTGCAGTTGGTGTGATGGTATAGGTAGCTGTGCCCGCCACCGAGCCTGTTGCTGTTAACGTCTGGTTGATTGTGGTGCCTGTGTCGGAGGTAGCTCCGCTTACTCCGCTCTGTACTACGGTCCAGCTATACGTAGCTCCGGCTACACCATTTGTGGTACTCAACGCGATGTTGGTGTTCGCTCCACTGCAGATCGTCTGACTGGCCGGTAAGGCCACTACGTCCGGAGTGGGGTTTACCGTTACCACTACTACTATCGGGGTACCGTTACATCCGTTCGATGCCGGTGTGATTGTATAGGTAGCAGTACCTGATGAACTTGTGGTTGCTGTTAAGGTCTGATTGATGCTTGCACCAAAGCCTGCCGTAGCTCCGCTTACATTGCTCTGTACTACGGTCCAGCTATACGTAGCACCGGCTACCCCATTGCTCGTGCTTAACGCAATGTTCGTAGTTCCTCCGCTGCAGATCGTCTCTGCATTCGGGGATGCCACTACATCCGGTAACGGATTAACGGTTACGATTACGGTAATCGGGGTACCGGACAACCGCCTGCCGTTGGCGTGATGGTATAGGTAGCGGTGCCCGCCACCGAGCCGGTTGCTGTTAACGTCTGGTTGATGGTAGTGCCTGTATCGGAGGTCGCTCCGCTTACGCCACTCTGTACTACGGTCCAGCTATACGTAGCTCCGGCTACACCATTTGTTGTGCTCAACGCAATGTTGGTGTTCGATCCGCTGCAGATTGTCTGACTGGCGGGTAAGGCTACTACGTTCGGGGTTGGGGTTACCGTTACCACTACTATTATCGGGGTGCCGTTGCATCCGCTCGATGCCGGTGTGATTGTATAGGTAGCGGTGCCTGATGAGCTTGTAGTTGCTGTTAAGGTCTGATTGATGCTTGTTCCAAAGCCTGCCGTTGCTCCGCTTACGTTGCTCTGTACTACAGTCCAGCTATACGTAGCGCCTGCTACGCCATTTGTTGTGCTCAACGCAATGTTCGTAGTACCTCCGCTGCAGATCGTCTCTGCATTCGGTGATGCCACTACATCCGGTAACGGATTGACGGTTACGATTACCGTAATCGGGGTACCGGACAACCGCCTGCCGTTGGTGTGATGGTATAGGTTGCAGTGCCCGCCACCGAGCCGGTTGCTGTTAACGTCTGGTTGATGGTAGTGCCTGTATCGGAGGTCGCTCCGCTTACTCCGCTTTGTACTACGGTCCAGCTATACGTAGCTCCGGCTACACCATTTGTTGTGCTCAACGCAATGTTGGTGTTCGATCCGCTGCAGATTGTTTGACTGGCGGGTAAAGCTACTACATCCGGGGTTGGGGTTACCGTTACCACTACTACTATCGGGGTGCCGATGCATCCGTTCGATGCCGGTGTGATGGTATAGGTAGCGGTGCCTGATGAACTTGTAGTGGCCGTTAAAGTCTGATTGATGCTTGTTCCAAAGCCTGCCGTTGCTCCGCTTACGTTGCTCTGTACTACAGTCCAGCTATACGTAGCGCCTGCTACACCATTGCTCGTGCTCAACGCAATGTTCGTAGTACCTCCGCTGCAGATCGTCTCTGCATTCGGTGATGCCACTACATCCGGTAACGGATTAACGGTTACGATTACGGTAATCGGGGTACCGGGCAACCGCCTGCCGTTGGTGTGATGGTATAGGTAGCGGTGCCCGCCACCGAGCCGGTTGCTGTTAACGTCTGGTTGATGGTGGTGCCTGTATCGGAGGTCGCTCCGCTTACGCCACTCTGTACTACGGTCCAGCTATACGTAGCTCCGGCTACACCATTTGTTGTGCTCAACGCAATGTTGGTGTTCGCTCCGCTGCAGATTGTCTGGCTGGCGGGTAAAGCTACTACATCCGGGGTGGGGTTAACCGTTACCACTACTACTATCGGGGTGCCGTTGCATCCGTTCGATGCCGGTGTGATGGTATAGGTAGCGGTGCCTGATGAACTTGTAGTGGCCGTTAAAGTCTGATTGATGCTTGTTCCAAAGCCTGCCGTTGCTCCGCTTACGTTGCTCTGTACTACAGTCCAGCTATACGTAGCGCCTGCTACGCCATTTGTTGTGCTCAACGCAATGTTCGTAGTACCTCCGCTGCAGATCGTCTCTGCATTCGGTGATGCCACTACATCCGGCAACGGATTGACGGTTACGATTACCGTAATCGGGGTACCCGGACAACCGCCTGCCGTTGGCGTGATGGTATAGGTAGCGGTGCCCGCCACCGAGCCGGTTGCTGTTAACGTCTGGTTGATGGTAGTGCCTGTATCGGAGGTCGCTCCGCTTACGCCACTCTGTACTACGGTCCAGCTATACGTAGCTCCGGCTACACCATTTGTTGTGCTCAACGCAATGTTGGTGTTCGATCCGCTGCAGATTGTCTGACTGGCGGGTAAGGCTACTACGTTCGGGGTTGGGGTTACCGTTACCACTACTATTATCGGGGTGCCGTTGCATCCGCTCGATGCCGGTGTGATTGTATAGGTAGCGGTGCCTGATGAGCTTGTAGTTGCTGTTAAGGTCTGATTGATGCTTGTTCCAAAGCCTGCCGTTGCTCCGCTTACGTTGCTCTGTACTACAGTCCAGCTATACGTAGCGCCTGCTACGCCATTTGTTGTGCTCAACGCAATGTTCGTAGTACCTCCGCTGCAGATCGTCTCTGCATTCGGTGATGCCACTACATCCGGTAACGGATTGACGGTTACGATTACCGTAATCGGGGTACCCGGACAACCGCCTGCCGTTGGTGTGATGGTATAGGTTGCAGTGCCCGCCACCGAGCCGGTTGCTGTTAACGTCTGGTTGATGGTAGTGCCTGTATCGGAGGTCGCTCCGCTTACGCCACTCTGTACTACGGTCCAGCTATACGTAGCTCCGGCTACACCATTTGTTGTGCTCAACGCAATGTTGGTGTTCGATCCGCTGCAGATTGTCTGGCTGGCGGGTAAAGCTACTACATCCGGGGTGGGGTTAACCGTTACCACTACTACTATCGGGGTGCCGTTGCATCCGTTCGATGCCGGTGTGATTGTATAGGTTGCAGTACCTGACGAGCTTGTAGTGGCTGTTAAGGTCTGATTGATGCTTGTTCCAAAGCCTGCCGTTGCTCCACTTACGTTGCTCTGTACTACAGTCCAGCTATACGTAGCGCCTGCTACGCCATTTGTTGTGCTCAACGCAATGTTCGTAGTACCTCCGCTGCAGATCGTCTCTGCATTCGGTGATGCCACTACATCCGGTAACGGATTGACGGTTACGATTACCGTAATCGGGGTGCCCGGACAACCGCCTGCCGTTGGCGTGATGGTATAGGTTGCAGTGCCCGCCACCGAGCCGGTTGCTGTTAACGTCTGGTTGATGGTGGTGCCTGTATCGGAGGTCGCTCCGCTTACGCCACTCTGTACTACGGTCCAGCTATACGTAGCTCCGGCTACACCATTTGTTGTGCTCAACGCAATGTTGGTGTTCGATCCGCTGCAGATTGTTTGACTGGCGGGTAAAGCTACTACATCCGGGGTTGGAGTTACCGTTACCACTACTACTATCGGGGTGCCGGTGCATCCGTTCGATGCCGGTGTGATCGTATAGGTAGCGGTGCCTGATGAGCTTGTAGTGGCTGTTAAGGTCTGATTGATGCTTGTTCCAAAGCCTGCCGTTGCTCCGCTTACGTTGCTCTGTACTACAGTCCAGCTATACGTAGCGCCTGCTACGCCATTTGTTGTGCTCAACGCAATGTTCGTAGTACCTCCGCTGCAGATCGTCTCTGCATTCGGTGATGCCACTACATCCGGTAACGGATTGACGGTTACGATTACCGTAATCGGGGTACCCGGACAACCGCCTGCCGTTGGTGTGATGGTATAGGTTGCAGTGCCCGCCACCGAGCCGGTTGCTGTTAACGTCTGGTTGATGGTAGTGCCTGTATCGGAGGTCGCTCCGCTTACTCCGCTTTGTACTACGGTCCAGCTATACGTAGCTCCGGCTACACCATTTGTTGTGCTCAACGCAATGTTGGTGTTCGATCCGCTGCAGATTGTTTGACTGGCGGGTAAAGCTACTACATCCGGGGTTGGGGTTACCGTTACCACTACTACTATCGGGGTGCCGATGCATCCGTTCGATGCCGGTGTGATTGTATAGGTTGCAGTACCTGATGAGCTTGTAGTTGCTGTTAAGGTCTGATTGATGCTTGTTCCAAAGCCTGCCGTTGCTCCGCTTACGTTGCTCTGTACTACAGTCCAGCTATACGTAGCGCCTGCTACGCCATTTGTTGTGCTCAACGCAATGTTCGTAGTACCTCCGCTGCAGATCGTCTCTGCATTCGGTGATGCCACTACATCCGGTAACGGATTGACGGTTACGATTACCGTAATCGGGGTACCCGGACAACCGCCTGCCGTTGGCGTGATGGTATAGGTAGCGGTGCCCGCCACCGAGCCGGTTGCTGTTAACGTCTGGTTGATGGTGGTGCCTGTATCGGAGGTCGCTCCGCTTACGCCACTCTGTACTACGGTCCAGCTATATGTAGCTCCGGATACACCATTTGTTGTGCTCAACGCAATGTTAGTGTTCGATCCGCTGCAGATTGTTTGACTGGCGGGTAAAGCTACTACATCCGGGGTTGGGGTTACTGTTACCACTACTACTATCGGGGTGCCGTTGCATCCGTTCGATGCCGGTGTGATGGTATAGGTTGCAGTACCTGATGAGCTTGTAGTGGCCGTTAAAGTTTGGTTGATGGTAGTGCCAAAGCCTGCCGTTGCTCCGCTTACGTTGCTCTGTACTACAGTCCAGCTATATGTAGCGCCTGCTACGCCATTTGTTGTGCTCAACGCAATGTTCGTAGTACCTCCGCTGCAGATCGTCTCTGCATTCGGTGATGCCACTACATCCGGTAACGGATTGACGGTTACGATTACCGTAATCGGGGTACCCGGACAACCGCCTGCCGTTGGTGTGATGGTATAGGTAGCGGTGCCCGCCACCGAGCCGGTTGCTGTTAACGTCTGGTTGATGGTAGTGCCTGTATCGGAGGTCGCTCCGCTTACGCCACTCTGTACTACGGTCCAGCTATACGTAGCTCCGGCTACACCATTTGTTGTGCTCAACGCAATGTTGGTGTTCGATCCGCTGCAGATTGTTTGACTGGCGGGTAAGGCAACTACATTCGGGGTGGGGTTAACAACCACATTCACCACCTGCGAAGCACTTGGTGTGCATAGACCTACTATAGCCTCGAATTCATATACAACCGTAATCGGGTTGGCCGTATTGTTAATAAGGGGTTCAGCTAATGACTGACCATTGGCAAACAGTGCTCCGGCCGAATAGGATCCAATAACCGCACCATACGTAACATTTGCTAACCGAATCTGTCCACCTGAAACGGGTGTGTTTAATAATACACTGGATTGTTGTCCACTGCAAATTGTCCCTGTTCCTCCACCCGAATTATTTGTAGCCGTAAAGGTTGGATTCGGATAAACACGTACCGAAACCATCTGGTTAGCCGGTGAAATAGGACATACTGGAGTGGTCGCTGGCGTTGTTACATTAAAAGTATATTCAACATCGATTGGGGCATTTGTATTGTTAAAGAGCGCTTCTTCTAAAGGAGTTGCACTCGTAAAGGTAGTAACCCCTGGATTCACCGTTCCACCTGTTACGGCACCATAAAAACACTCACCACATTAATCTGGTGTCCTGCTGTGGCACTTCCGAAGAAAATACTTGTTTGGTCGCCATGGCAAATTTCAGGAGCAAAATTGGAGGCTACAAACGTAGGGTTCGGATTAACAATAACATCTGTAAAGAATCCTGTGGTTGTACAACCGTTTGCCAGCACTTCAAGGTTATAACGCACAGTTACCGGGTATTTCCAGAGTTGATTAAGCTTTCTGTAATACTTGATCCTGGTGTAAATGTTGAGCCGGCAGACAATGTTCCTCCTGTAACGGAACCATAGTTAACGGATGTAATTCGGATCACTGCACCGGAGGTAGCACTATTCAGCAACACGTTTACAGCAGACCCACTACAAATGGAAGGCGTACTGTTGGTGATACTGAGCACAGGTGAAGGATTTACCACAATTGTTGCCTGTTGGGTTACCGGATTGGTACAATCCGGTGTAGCTACACTAAAAGTATAAACAATACTAACCGGAGCATTTGATGTGTTGATTAACCCACCGCCTTCAGTAATTGTATTTCCATTTGCGAACGTTCCACCTGCCGCATACAAACCTCCCGTTACAAAACCTCCATAGACAACTGGTTGAAGCGTGATAATAGCTCCAATCGTAGGGCTTGTTAAATTTATATCTATAATCGATCCGCTGCAGATTTGACCTGTGCCTGCATTTGTATTATTTGTTACGGTAAAAGTGGGAACCTCATTTACGGTTACATCAATCTGATCAGAATCTGTACAACCAAATGCATCTGTTACTTGCAACACGTAGGTAGTTAAACCTAAAACAGGTGTTACAACCGGATTTGATTGTGTACTTGTGAAACCCGGTGGCACGCTGGTCCAGCTATACGTATATGTTCCGCTACCACCCGTTGCCGCTGGACTTCCCCCAGTATTATGTTTTGTCCATCACAAAGATTTGTATTAACACCGGCATTTGCCGCCACAACCGGATTAACTACAACTGTAACTATGGTGGCAGCGCTTTCACAACCAATGGTCTGTGTTACATAAAGTGGATACGATCCGGCTGTCATGTTATCTACTTCGGAAGCAGAGGGTGTGAATGGACTACCTGTACCAACCAACATGGTTAGTGCTGCATCGGAATACCAATTGAGATTCGATCCTGAAGCTGTTAAGGTTGGTATTGTCTGGCCAACACAAATTGGATTTGGATTTGAGGCTACAGGTGGACTAGCAATTGAATTAATGGTAACGGTAACCGGTAATGAAGCAGCAGACGTACACCCAGACTGAATTTCATATACCGTATAACTTCCACTATTAACAACTCCGGTTGAGATATTCAGTGTTTGGTTTACTTCACCTGGCATGGGGACGCCATCTTTATACCATTGGTTGCCGCTTATCGCACTACTGGTTAATACTATAGTCGGATCGCCAACACACGCAATAACCGGGCTTACCGGAGAAATTACAGGAGTTGGAATTGAAGCAGAGACTGTTACAGCAGTTGTACCTGGCAAGATTATGCTGCAACCCGTTATAGCATTCATCGCCTCAACCGTTAAGGTTGTACTGGCTGTTAAGGCTGAACTTATGAGATTTATTGAACCACCTGTTCCAGCAACAAATGCACTAACTGGTGTACTTCCGTCAAATAGTCTATAGTTAATTCCTGATTCCGTACCGACAATGGTAACCGTAACAGAACTTCCACTACAAATAGTCGTGTTTATTGGGCTTACTCCCGGTGAATTTAAGGGCAACGCATCGATCGTTACCGATGCAGCATTCGACACAGCTGAAGCACAGCCGCTCACCGTGCTGATTACGGTATAGCTACCGCTGTTGCCTGGTACGGTTGTGATGTTTAAGGTCGTGGCGGTGGCACCTCCTATCGGGCTGCCGTCTTTATACCATTGGTTGCCACTGGCCGCATCGCTCGTTAATACAACACTTGATGATCCCTCACATACTACGAGTGGTCCGGCCGGGGTAACATTCGGGGTGGTTGGAATCGGGGTAACGGTGACTACACTCGTGCCGCTCAATAACGTAGTACACGAAGTAACCGGGTTGGTGGCTCGTACCGTGATCGTGGTGTTGGCTGTTAACGCACTGCTGGTAATATTGATCGCTCCCCTGTGCCGGCTACCGGTGAACTCAATGAGGTTCCGCCATCAAACAATTCATAATTAATACCGGCCTGGCTGCCTGCGATGTTGACTGTTACTGTGTTGCCGCTGCAGATCGTAGTTGTAGCCGGGGTAACTACCGGGTGACTAAGGGCAACGCATCGATCGTTACCGATACAGCATTCGACACAGCCGAAGCACAGCCGCTCACCGTGCTGATTACGGTATAACTTCCACTGTTGCCTGGTACGGTTGTGATGTTTAAGGTCGTGGCGGTGGCACCTCCTATCGGGCTGCCGTCTTTATACCACTGGTTACCGCTGGCCGCATCGCTCGTTAATACTATCGCTGCACTGCCTTCGCATACTACTACCGGGCCGGCCGGGTAACATTCGGGGTGGTTGGAATCGGGGTAACGGTGACTACACTCGTGCCGCTCAATAACGTAGTGCACGAAGTAATCGGGTTGGTAGCTCGTACCGTAATGGTGGTATTCGCAGTTAACGCACTGGTGGTAATATTGATCGCTCCCCCTGTGCCTGCTACCGGTGAACTCAACGAGGTGCCTCCATCAAACAATTCATAATTAATACCGGCCTGGCTGCCTGCGATGTTCACTGTTACCGTGTTGCCGCTGCAGATCGTAGTCGTAGCCGGAGTGACTACCGGGGTGACTAAGGGCAACGCATCGATGGTGATGGATACGGCATTCGACACAGCCGAAGCACAGCCGCTCACTGTGCTGATTACGGTATAACTTCCACTGTTGCCTGGTACGGTTGTGATGTTTAAGGTCGTGGCGGTGGCACCTCCTATCGGGCTGCCGTCTTTATACCACTGGTTACCGCTGGCCGCATCGCTCGTTAATACTATCGCTGCACTGCCTTCGCACACCACTACCGGGCCAGCCGGGGTAACATTCGGGGTGGTTGGAATCGGGGTAACCGTTACTACACTGGTGCCGCTCAATAACGTGGTGCACGAAGTAACCGGGTTGGTGGCTCGTACCGTAATGGTGGTATTCGCAGTTAACGCACTGGTGGTAATATTGATCGCTCCCCCTGTGCCGGCTACCGGTGAACTCAATGAGGTTCCGCCATCAAACAATTCATAATTAATACCGGCCTGGCTGCCTGCGATGTTGACTGTTACTGTGTTGCCGCTGCAAATCGTGGTCGTAGCCGGAGTGACTACCGGTGTTACTAATGGCAACGCATCGATCGTTACCGATACGGCATTCGACACAGCCGAAGCACAGCCGCTCACTGTGCTGATTACGGTATAACTTCCACTGTTGCCTGGTACGGTTGTGATGTTTAAGGTCGTGGCGGTGGCACCTCCTATCGGGCTGCCGTCTTTATACCACTGGTTACCGCTGGCCGCATCGCTCGTTAATACTATCGCTGCACTGCCTTCGCACACCACTACCGGGCCAGCCGGGTAACATTCGGGGTGGTTGGAATCGGGGTAACCGTTACTACACTGGTGCCGCTCAATAACGTGGTGCACGAAGTAACCGGGTTGGTGGCTCGTACCGTAATGGTGGTATTCGCAGTTAACGCACTGGTGGTAATATTGATCGCTCCCCTGTGCCGGCTACCGGTGAACTCAATGAGGTTCCGCCATCAAACAATTCATAATTAATACCGGCCTGGCTGCCTGCGATGTTGACTGTTACTGTGTTGCCGCTGCAGATCGTAGTTGTAGCCGGGTAACTACCGGGTGACTAAGGGCAACGCATCGATCGTTACCGATACAGCATTCGACACAGCTGAAGCACAGCCGCTCACCGTGCTGATTACGGTATAACTTCCACTGTTGCCTGGTACGGTCGTGATGTTTAAGGTCGTGGCGGTGGCACCTCCTATCGGGCTGCCGTCTTTATACCATTGATTACCGCTGGCCGCATCGCTCGTTAATACTATCGCTGCACTGCCTTCGCACACCACTACCGGGCCAGCCGGGTAACATTCGGGGTGGTTGGAATCGGGGTAACGGTGACTACACTCGTGCCGCTCAATAACGTGGTGCACGAAGTAACCGGGTTGGTGGCTCGTACCGTGATCGTGGTGTTGGCTGTTAACGCACTGGTGGTAATATTGATCGCTCCCCCTGTGCCGGCTACCGGTGAACTCAAGGAGGTGCCTCCATCAAACAATTCATAATTAATACCGGCCTGGCTGCCTGCGATGTTCACTGTTACTGTGTTGCCGCTGCAGATCGTAGTCGTAGCCGGAGTGACTACCGGGGTGACTAAGGGCAACGCATCGATCGTTACCGATACAGCATTCGACACAGCTGAAGCACAGCCGCTCACCGTGCTGATTACGGTATAACTTCCACTGTTGCCTGGTACGGTCGTGATGTTTAAGGTCGTGGCGGTGGCACCTCCTATCGGGCTGCCGTCTTTATACCATTGATTACCGCTGGCCGCATCGCTCGTTAATACTATCGCTGCACTGCCTTCGCACACCACTACCGGGCCAGCCGGGTAACATTCGGGGTGGTTGGAATCGGGGTAACGGTGACTACACTCGTGCCGCTCAATAACGTGGTGCACGAAGTAACCGGGTTGGTGGCTCGTACCGTGATCGTGGTGTTGGCTGTTAACGCACTGCTGGTAATATTGATCGCTCCCCTGTGCCTGCTACCGGTGAACTCAACGAGGTGCCTCCATCAAACAATTCATAGTTAATACCGGCCTGGCTGCCCGCGATGTTCACTGTTACCGTGTTGCCACTGCAGATCGTAGTCGTAGCCGGGTGACTACCGGGGTGACTAAGGGCAACGCATCGATCGTTACCGATACAGCATTCGATACAGCCGAAGCACAGCCGCTCACCGTGCTGATTACGGTATAGCTTCCACTGTTGCCTGGTACGGTTGTGATGTTTAAGGTCGTGGCGGTGGCACCTCCTATCGGGCTGCCGTCTTTATACCATTGGTTGCCACTGGCCGCATCGCTCGTTAATACAATACTTGATGATCCCTCACATACTACGAGTGGTCCGGCCGGGGTAACATTCGGGGTGGTTGGAATCGGGGTAACGGTGACTACACTCGTGCCGCTCAGTAAGGTCGTACACGTAGTGGTGGGGTTGGTAGCTCGTACCGTAATGGTGGTATTCGCAGTTAACGCACTGGTGGTAATATTGATCGCTCCCCTGTGCCTGCTACCGGTGAACTCAAGGAGGTGCCTCCATCAAACAATTCATAATTAATACCGGCCTGGCTGCCCGCGATGTTCACTGTTACCGTGTTGCCACTGCAGATCGTAGTCGTGGCCGGGTGACTACCGGGGTGACTAAGGGCAACGCATCGATCGTTACCGATACAGCATTCGACACAGCCGAAGCACAGCCGCTCACCGTGCTGATTACGGTATAACTTCCACTGTTGCCTGGTACGGTTGTGATGTTTAAGGTCGTGGCGGTGGCACCTCCTATCGGGCTGCCATCTTTATACCATTGGTTACCGCTGGCCGCATCGCTCGTTAATACAATACTTGATGATCCCTCGCATACTACGAGTGGTCCGGCTGGGGTAACATTCGGGGTGGTTGGAATCGGGGTAACGGTGACTACACTCGTGCCGCTCAATAAAGTTGTACAAGAAGTAACCGGGTTGGTGGCTCGTACCGTGATTGTGGTGTTGGCTGTTAACGCACTGCTGGTAATATTGATCGCTCCCCTGTGCCTGCTACCGGTGAACTCAACGAGGTTCCGCCATCAAACAATTCATAATTAATACCGGCCTGGCTGCCTGCGATGTTCACTGTTACCGTGTTGCCGCTGCAGATCGTGGTCGTAGCCGGAGTGACTACCGGTGTTACTAATGGCAACGCATCGATCGTTACCGATACAGCATTCGACACAGCCGAAGCACAGCCGCTCACCGTGCTGATTACGGTATAGCTTCCACTGTTGCCTGGTACGGTTGTGATGTTTAAGGTCGTGGCGGTGGCACCTCCTATCGGGCTGCCGTCTTTATACCATTGGTTGCCACTGGCCGCATCGCTCGTTAATACAATACTTGATGATCCCTCGCATACTACGAGTGGTCCGGCCGGGGTAACATTCGGGGTGGTTGGAATCGGGGTAACGGTGACTACACTCGTGCCGCTCAATAACGTGGTGCACGAAGTAACCGGGTTGGTGGCTCGTACCGTGATCGTGGTGTTGGCTGTTAACGCACTGCTGGTAATATTGATCGCTCCCCTGTGCCGGCTACGGGTGAACTCAATGAGGTTCCGCCATCAAACAATTCATAATTAATACCGGCCTGGCTGCCTGCGATGTTCACTGTTACTGTGTTGCCGCTGCAGATCGTGGTCGTAGCCGGAGTGACTACCGGTGTTACTAATGGCAACGCATCGATCGTTACCGATACAGCATTCGACACAGCCGAAGCACAGCCGCTCACCGTGCTGATTACGGTATAGCTTCCACTGTTCGATGGGTTGGTCGTGATGTTTAAGGTCGTGGCGATGGCACCTCCTATCGGGCTGCCGTCTTTATACCATTGGTTACCGCTGGCCGCATCACTCGTTAATACTATCGCTGCACTGCCTTCGCACACCACTACCGGGCCGGCGGGGTAACATTCGGGGTGGTTGGAATCGGGGTAACGGTGACTACACTCGTGCCGCTCAATAACGTAGTACACGAAGTAACCGGGTTGGTGGCTCGTACCGTGATCGTGGTGTTGGCTGTTAACGCACTGCTGGTAATATTGATCGCTCCCCCTGTGCCTGCTACCGGTGAACTCAACGAGGTTCCGCCATCAAACAATTCATAATTAATACCGGCCTGGCTGCCTGCGATGTTGACTGTTACTGTGTTGCCGCTGCAAATCGTGGTCGTAGCCGGAGTGACTACCGGTGTTACTAATGGCAACGCATCGATCGTTACCGATACGGCATTCGACACAGCCGAAGCACAGCCGCTCACCGTGCTGATTACGGTATAGCTTCCACTGTTCGATGGGTTGGTCGTGATGTTTAAGGTCGTGGCGGTGGCGCCTCCTATCGGGCTGCCGTCTTTATACCATTGGTTACCGCTGGCCGCATCGCTCGTTAATACAATACTTGATGATCCCTCGCATACTACGAGTGGTCCGGCTGGGGTAACATTCGGGGTGGTTGGAATCGGGGTAACGGTGACTACACTCGTGCCGCTCAATAAAGTTGTACAAGAAGTAACCGGGTTGGTGGCTCGTACCGTGATTGTGGTGTTGGCTGTTAACGCACTGCTGGTAATATTGATCGCTCCCCCTGTGCCTGCTACCGGTGAACTCAACGAGGTTCCGCCATCAAACAATTCATAATTAATACCGGCCTGGCTGCCTGCGATGTTGACTGTTACTGTGTTGCCGCTGCAGATCGTAGTCGTAGCCGGGTGACTACCGGGGTGACTAAGGGCAACGCATCGATCGTTACCGATACAGCATTCGACACAGCCGAAGCACAGCCGCTCACCGTGCTGATTACGGTATAACTTCCACTGTTGCCTGGTACGGTTGTGATGTTTAAGGTCGTGGCGGTGGCACCTCCTATCGGGCTGCCGTCTTTATACCATTGATTACCGCTGGCCGCATCGCTCGTTAATACAATACTTGATGATCCCTCGCATACTACGAGTGGTCCGGCTGGGGTAACATTCGGGGTGGTTGGGGCTGGGTTTACAGTAATTGTAGTCACATCACTATCAACAATTCCATTCCCATCTCTGATAGTTACCGTATAGGTTTCTGTTGTAACTGGTGAGGCTACCGGGTTGGCAATATTCGTTGCACTTAAACCGGTGGCAGGGCTCCATGAAAATGTAAAAGGTCCGTCACCCGTGGTGGAGGTGTTTAATGAAACCGAATTTCCCACACAAATTGTTACGCCACCACCGGTTATTGTAGCGACTGGGTCCGCTCCTCTTATTCCTGTAAAGGCGTTTGTTCCAGACACAAGGGTTGCCCCTGAGGCCGTTAGTGTATTACCAGAAAGTGCGGAAAACTTTAACCAGGGGTTTGTAGTTTGATTAAATGTACCGGGTAGTTGTGCCGCATGAATGCTGGCCTCTGTACCGGATATATCTGCGGCCGGATACGTGGCTGAAATGGTTGCTACACATCCCGTGATTCCTGTTTGATCAATCTCCCAATACCGTGTTAAAAATTGGCTGTACTTGAGTTACTAGGGTGTTTTGCATCAACAACCGTTACACCCACATTGGCAGGAAAACCACTACCGGCCGTTACATTTATTGTTATTGGCGAATACTCGGTTGTTCCTGTGTTATCTCCAATCGGAAACAAAAAGGAACCCGTACCCGCAAACGTTTTGATAACCTGGCTGCCATTTGCAATTATCATTTTGGTGGCAGAGGGTGATGCAATAGAAATGGTTGCCGAAGGACCAAGGGTTAAATTATAACCGCCCAGGTTGAGAATACCATTTGTCAGTGTAAGCGTTCCATTAACTGTTACGTTGCCACCCAGAGAGGTTTGTCCGGATGATTGATTTATTACCAGGTTGTTATAGGTGCCTGATGTGATGGTTTGGGAGGCTCCGTAATAGGTGATCGTGCCTGAAGCTACAGCTAGGCCATTCGTTGCGCCTGTAAACCGAATGTTACCACCTGTATTGTCGATTGTACCAGATACCGAAAGGGTATTGGCACCCATGTCCAAAATCGTAGCGTTTGTTAAGTTGTTACTAACAACCACTGCACCTGCCGCATTCTTTTGACCGGCTGCAGATGTAATCAAATTGTGATAGGTAACTCCGGCTATCGATTGCACACCAGTACCATTAAAATGAACGGTACCTGAATTATGATTGAATGTTCCTGCATTTGAAAAATTGCCTGATAAGGTAAGAACTGCACTTGTTGATGTGAAGCCACCTGCATTAATAGTTAATCCGTTCAGGGTGACGTTGTTTGAACCCAGACTTAAGTTCCCGGCACCTGATTTTGTAAGATTAAAAGTAGGGGCATTAATTACCCCTCCTACTGTAAGCGTATTTGAGTTAACCGTTACTTGCCGATTGGCGGCAAACGATACTGTGCCCGTTCCCAAATTCAAATTCTGGGTTCCGTTAAATGCAAAATCGCCACCCCACGACATGGGGTAGTTTGCCGTAGTGATGGCACCACCTGTTGTATTTCCGATTGCTCCCCATTGATTGTAAAAGTCCCCGCTATATTTCCAAGTGCATTTGCATGATTGATATTTACCTGGCCCGCATTGATTGTAAACCCACTTGAAAAAGTGTTGGCTGCACTAAGGGTTAAGGTTCCCGCTCCAAGTTTGGTGATACCAATCGCACCACCACCAATTACTCCGCCAACGGTAAGTTCTCCTGCATTCACAGTTACCTGCCTGCTTGCACTTGGCGTTACTGCCCCTGTTCCGAGGTTAAGATTTTGCGTTCCGGAAAAGGAAAAGTTCCCATTCCAATTCTGAGGGTTATTGGTAGAGAGCGTAATCGCTCCAGCGGAAGTATTATCAATGGTTCCACCGTTTATATTAAAAGTACCGGTTCCAATGGCAGTTGCACTGTTAATGTTAAGGGTACCGCCCAACAATGTGGTGGATCCGGTATAAGTGTTGTTTCCGCTAAGCGTGAGTGATCCCGTACCTGCTTTACCAATAGAGGTTGTTCCAGCACCGCCATTTCGAATAACGCCCTCGTAAACACTATTTCCTGAAGTATTGATAGTAAGTTGAGATGCTGAACCCGAAATATTCTCAATCACCGGGCTTCCCACAACTGCGTTGGTGTTGAGACCGGCAATGGTGTATGTGTTACCGTTTAACTGAAGAACCCCGGTACTGGCGGCACCAAATTCAACTGTATTGGATGTGTTGAGCGCACCTGCACTGGATAGTCTTACAGTACCCGCATTCAATAACAATGTTCCGCTAAAAGTGTTTGTTCCCGAAAGAATCCATTGGCCGGAGCCGGATTTAATAACATTCCCTGAGCCTGTTCCGATTGCGCTTGCCAGAGTTCCTCCGCTTGCACCATCTAATGTTAAATCGAAACCAGAACCAGTAATAGTACCGGCATTAGAAATATTAATAGTACCGGCAGCACCCGAAATAGTAGCTGAACTGCCAAGTGTAATTAATCCACCAAATGTTGCTCCCGTGGCTGAACTGTTTAACAGAGCCCCTCCACCTGAAATTCCCGTACCATTTAATGTCAGCGATTCAGAAGAAGAGTAGTTCACCCCAAAAACATCCAGTGCTCCTCCCGAATTAACGATAGTTCCACCTGTGGTTGAGCCGAGCCCGGAGGGTGACCCTACACGTAAAACACCTGCCGTTACTGTTGTTGTTCCGGAATACGTATTGGCACCAAAAACATGTAGGAGTCCTGATCCACTTTTCTGAAATCCTGCTGTACCGCTAATCGCATTAGAAAGCTGAAGGTCTGGATTTGCTCCGCCATCAGCAATAGTTAAGGTTCTATCGCTTCCCCCAGGGCAATGGGGGCATTAATTGATGCGGTGGTTCCACTTGCATTGGTAGTTATGTCGCCCGCTAATGTAATGGTTCCGGTACCGGTAATGCTGGTGCCAGTCATATTAATGGCGGCAACAGTAGTGATGTTTCTAATCCCCATTGCAAGGGTGCCGCCATCTATCCGCAAGGTGCCGGCAATTGGAGTATTGACACCTAAGGTTGTTGTACCTCCATTAATTGTCAGGTTATTAAATGATGTAATATCCTGAGTTGGCAAGGTGTTGGTGGTTGTCATAACAACAGTACCAGTTCCTGGTGTCCAGTTATTCGTTATACCGGTGCTGTTAACCGTAAAACTCCCTACCCGTAAAATACCGCCTGCCGCCATGTCAATTTCATTTGGAGTGCCTGGGGTTCCACCAGCATTTCCAAAAGTCAGATCTGGAGTTTGTAGTACGGCACCACTTGCAAAGATTAAAGTTCCTGTTCGAAAACTACTTCCAAAACCACCAACCGTTACCGTATTCGTAACGATCAAAGAAATATTGGTGTTGATGTTTACGGTACCCGCATTGTTTAACGATCCCGATGCGGTTCCACCAATCTGCAGGTTAGAGCAAAAGGAATTTACATTAACATTTATAGTAAATGCGCCTCGTATAATTACATCGTCATCTGCATCGGGGATGCCGTCACCATCTGACCCCGAAACAATAGACCAAACTGCGCCTGAATTCCAGTTACCTGACGCTACCGTTCGAAAAGTTGCCTGGCCAAAGGACTCTGAAAGAGTAGAAAGTAGTAAGACTATACCAGCGGCAACCGAAAGGGCTACTTTTCTGGAATTAAGAAATGGATTCTTAAAAATAAGACTTATTGGGAGAGTAAAATCCTCGTAAAATCTATGCATTAAGGACATGGAATAGGTAAAGCCAGCTACAGTATCTAAATAATACAGTCTCAGTAAAAGTAACCATTTTAGCTGAAATCTGAGCCTAACGCAATAATTTCCCTTCCGGATTTAATTTCATCAGGGCCATTTTCTTCTGGCCGTTTAATCCGCCTACCGTCATGGTTCCCAAAACCATAATTTTTCCATCCGGAAGTTGAAGCACGGCCCGGCTTCATCAAATGATTCGCCACCAAAAACCTCGGGGCCCCATACGGGCTGAATTTCACGATCGAGTTTGAAGAGGGATAAGTCTTCAGCAAGATTTGAGTTAGTGTTTTGAGTTGCAATGAACAAAAAGTCATTATTAAATAGGTTATAATAACCATTCATTTGCTCGCTTTCACTTACCCCAAAGGAAAAAGTATAAACCTGTTTAGCATTTTCTGCAGATGGAGTACCGAAAGCAACATTTCTCTTCAATTTAACAAAAACCGCGCTTGATTCCCGAACCATCTATAGCTAAACCTCCTAAAAGAAACCCTCGGTCAAACAGGTCGGTAGTATTTACATCCAGCACCGTTCTTAATCTTTCGTCCTCAGCAGGCGAACCCAATACGATACCATTATTTGTCTCGCCAGCATTATCGTCAAGGCTAAATACCCAGTATTTAAAATCCCGACTCATGTTTACTTCACGATTTGTGTATCCAAAGCAATAATATGTATTGCTGTTTTCTTGTATTACTTTGACCACCACATCCTCAGAATCATCTTCCCCCTTTGATCTCCAAAGTGGATTAGAAATTACACCTAATGGTGAATCTGTAAGACGTAAAATTAACCCGTCCTTTACATCATTCGGTTTAGATAGGTCAAGCGGTATGTCTGTAGTAGACCCTGAAACAATAAATCCAACTGGCTGTGTTAAACCTTGAGCAATTATCGAAATGGAACTTACTTCTTCATCCCCAACAACATATCTGCTCAATCCGTATCTTAGGCTATCCAACTCTGCTCCGTCATCATTCATAATCTTGACAAACACATCCCTATTCCCCACAGCCATCTCTGTCTCTCCTGCTATTATCAACCGCCCATCCGCATGTAATTCAATATCTTTTACAGTATTGTTCTTATCGGAAAGCCCAATCATGTTTTCCCAGATTACATTACCCAGCAAATCAACTTTAACCACGTAAATCATTTGTGTGCGGCCGGGCCATGTACTGTTCCCCACCATTACAATGGATTGGTCAGCGGTTAACACAAAGTCAACACCCGTTTGTTCGCCTTCTAACCCATAGAATTTCAGAAAAGTATCTTGAGACAATAAAGGAATATTGCGCTCCGTATCGCAACTCAGTATCAAACCAATTACCAAAATAAAAACAAGTCTTCTCATTCTTTTGCCGTAGTTGTGGTCTCGCTTTTACGTTTCAAGAAATCGAAAGGCGACTTAGCTTTCTTTCTTGGATTATACAGTGGGCGGATAAATCCAAAGGAGATGGAGAGATTATCCAATCGGAAATAATCACTCACTTCGGCATATTTCACTACCGATGGATCAAACGCATCTTCATTGGTGTAGTAGATTTTGTCTTCTTTCGTAAGATTAGATAANCCGGGCATGTACCGCAGATCGGCATACAAAAANTTCTTACCTATTTTATACTTTGCGCCACCCCCAAACACCAGCGATCGATTCAAGAATTTTCGTTTATAGGTAAGATTTTCTGGCCGGCCGGTAATTTCTATTACCCCCAATGAGGAAGACTCATTTCTGTATTCCCAGTTGTTGCCTCTGGAAGAGAACAACAGATTAATAGCAAACCCCGCATATCCAAACGGTCTGATTTTACCTGAGTCGTCAGAATATTTAATGTACATGGGGATGTCAAACCAATTCTGTCGTTCCACAGTCGAAAGATTATCCCCACCAAAATATTTTGCACTCCCTTTTTCGGTATTACGCTTAAACGCTTTGTTTGAAAAGTTGCCTTCCGCACACAGGCTAATGTTATTGGTCAGATTAAAATCAAAACCAAGCCCNCCNTGCACACCTAACTTAAGTATGCTGCGTGTATCAATTTCGGTACCACTTACGGTAAGTTCGTGAATGATGCGAGGCAGTGAAGTATTAAAACCTCCATGGATGTGTGGTGTAATAATCGGTGTGGATGTGAATTTCTTGCTTAAGTAATACACATCTATTGGATCGCGGGCCGGGTTGGCTACATATTCCGGATCGGCTTTCAGTAATTTCAGATAACTATCTTCTGCACCGGCAGGGTCGTCCAAAATAAGATAGGCCTGGGTTAAAAGCAGGTACGCCCGTACCCGCTGTTCATTGGTGAAATCGTTTTTCTCCAAGCATGGCTTTAGCAGCGATATAATACCATAATACCGCCCTGCATTAAATTCAGCATCGGCTTGTATAAGAATCTGCTCGCAATCCACATTCTGACTAAAGGTGGCTTTCCAAATCACAAGACAAAANAATAAGAATCGCCAACGCATCAGATTTTCTTAATTAACAAACTCTTACAAGTTGACTCATATGGAAACTCCTTTTCAGTACCCACGTAACTATCCCATTCTTCCTGTGTCATGTTGCGCTGCAACTTAGGGCAAACCTGCTCGGCCAGCATGCGGGTATCGGTTGGCCAAATGCGCACTTCGCCATTATTGCATGAAGCTATTAAATAATTCGAGTCTGGTGTAAAGCCAATATCCCAGACAGAACCGTTGTTATTATCCATTACAATGGGGAGGTCTTCTTCGTGATCAATTACCCACATTTGAAGTTTGCTATCTAAACCGGCACTGGCCAGCAACAATCCATCCGGACTGAATTTAAGATCGGAAATTCCGGCTTTATGGCCTGATAGTTCTTTGACACGATTGGTACGCAAGTCGAGTAATTTTACTGTTCCGCGTACTACGTTTTGCTTTTCGTTCAATACCTCGACACCCAGCGCCAACAGATTACGTTGTGGATGCCAGGCTATTGATAAAATCCGGTTTGTAACCTTTATTGATTTTGTAGTGTCGGCCTGTTTAATGATACTCTCATCACTCCAGATTTCTCTATACTTGTTCGAGGCCAGATCCACCAACAGTACTTTTCCGTTTACGGAAACACCAGCCAGTTGTTTGCCATCCGGGCTAATGTCTATTGTTTTTAGCTCGTAAGGAAGGGTAACCAACTTACGGCTTTCACCACTTGCAGCATTAGTAAGTCTAAGTGTTTTATCGGCCGAAGAACTAATGAAATCTGAATTACCAGGTATAAACTTAATGTCGGTTATCAAACGTGTATGACCTTCCACTTTCAATGGTTTGGATGATGTCGCAAGATTTATGATTTCCAGGTAACTGGAGTCGCTGGCATTTACCAGGTACTTATCATCTTTACTTAAAGCTAATACCCTATTAGGAAACCCTTTGTTCTCGTAAATAACTTGTGGTATTTCTGTTTGGTTTTTGTAATCGGCTTTATAAATCCGTCCATCGTTTCCGGTAGCATAGTAAGTTGAGTTTTGGTTCGTAACTGCCACTGCATACATTCTGTTGCGCGAATTACCCGGCATTTTNTGTGCATTGTAATTATAGCCTTGCAGTTTGGCTATGGAATAATAAAGACCTCTGAAAATATAAGGATCGTATTGTTTGCCCTCATATTTCGTGTGGAAAAGGTATCCTTGCATAGCAGTTAATCCAGCCAATTGACTATCATCAATACCTTCTGATTTAGCTGCTAACGACTGCGCTTTATTAAGTGCTAATTGCCTTAATGCATTGTTATAGTTAAAAATAGCAGTATCCCTGTTTTTACGGGCTTCATCACGCGCTAAGCGGGCACTATCGCGCTGAATGAGGGCGTATTTTTCATTTCGTTCTGCTAATAAAGTTTGTCTTTCGGCAATATCAACAGCAACCTGAAGTTCGTTTGTAAGTTTTACAAGTTCCGCATTTTTGCCTCTAACANNCTCACCTCGCAACTTAACTTCTTTAAGCGCTTCCTCTGCAATGCCTTGCAACCTTATAGCTTCATCACGCTGGGTTTTGGCTTCCGCTGCGGAAGTCTCGGCTGCCAATCGCTGCCTTTCGGCCTCAATAGTTTGAAAGAATCCGTAAACGAAAAATCCCGTTGCTATCAATAAAAGTAACCCAAGAATGATGTTGGTTACCCGTGCCCTGCGCAGCATTCTGCGCTGCAGCATCTCCTGGTTGTTTAATTCTGCCTCGTAAGTAATGCGGCTGGTATCCAGAAACACAATGGCGCGCTCAAAAGCAATATCATAACGCTGTGCCCATTGCCGGGTAGGGTTTTGTTTTTTCTGCCAGTTAAGTGCCAGTTGCAAATCGGGTGGGCGCCACAAACTGGTTTTACCAATCTGGTACATGGCTGCTGCATCCGACACGCGCCTGTACATCTGGGCTGATTCGTATTCTTCCTCCACCCAGGCAGAAAGACGAGTCCAGATACGCATTAAACTTTCGTGCGAAAGCTCAACAGGTGTTGTTGGCTTTAAATCCACCTGCATGCCCGGCATCAGTAAAGATCGNCCGGGTTTTCGGAATTGTTCAACCACTGCAATAACCTGATCGTCTGTGGATTGGGACAACTCAGCTACATCGCTGATAACAGCTGGCCTACGCATTTCAAGGCCTTCTGAATTNTTCTCTGTTAATGCCTTGAATAATACTTCGGCAATGTGTTTCTCCTTCGTAGGAAGTTCATCATACGCTTCGTTCGCATGCAAGGATAGTGCCTGGGCAATCCGGCCAACCGCATTATAATGCCGGATATCCATCGGTTCGCCCGGCTCACGGTTTGCTACCCAATAGTCCCACGTGCGCATGAGGGCATGTTGCAATATTGGGAGTTGGTCCTGGTTATCGCCAATATCTGAAAGGAGTCGCTTAACAAGGCGGGTTGAAATTCTTCCTCCGCCCACGGCAACCGGACCTTCAATAGCCATGCGCTTTTGTTCGCGCGACATTTGGGGCACCAGGTAATTGCTGGTATTTATTAATTGAGCTAAGCCTGGAAAGGCCGTACACTCCCCAATAAAATCAGAGCGCATGTTGATGGCCACATACACGGGTACATTGCGTTGTGCCACTGCGTTCAACATCAGGTTTACATAGGCCAGGGCCTCGTCTGCATTTTCGGTACTGGCATGTTTAAATCTGAATAATTCTTCAAACTGATCAATCTGAAAGAAAACATTTTCGTGCGAGTAACTCTGAATATACTGCGAAAGCTCAATCAGGCCCTGGTCGCTGTTGCGCAATACCGAGTTGATAATAGCTTTATGAATACGTTTATCTTCAGGTGCAATGCGCCCTTCATCAATCAAAAAATTTACAACAGTTTTTGCCAGGTTTTCTATTGGCGAATTACCGGGNCGAATGGAGATGATTTTCCAGCGCGGGCCGGTATCCGTCATGAACCCTCCGTAAAGCACAGGAATAAGTCCGCAATTCATTAAGCTGGACTTACCACTTCCGGAGTAACCCATGATGGTTACTGATCTGTTTTTATAAAGTTTAAGGAGTATTTCGTCCACATGGCCTTCGCGACCAAAAAACAGGTGGCTATCACTAATAGTAAAAGGTCTAAGTCCGGGAAATGGATTAGCACCCACCTTCTCTCCCGAAAAATTTGGATCGGGCGAGGGCTCGTTCAAATCACCAACTTCTACAGAATAATTCAACATCCTGTGTAAGACTTGTTAAACTGAAAATTACTAAAATCTGAGGGCATCAGAATATTTATGAGAGAATATCAACCAGCTTAAAAATATACTTAAACCCTCTTAGTCAAAAAAATCTGTGAAATTTAGAAGATTCTCAGATATATTCCAAAAACTTATCAGCCAGGCGAATATGCTCTGCCAGCAGTTCATAAAACTGATCCTTATTAATTTTTAGGAGCACCGCCTTCTGCTCTGCTTTTAGTAAATTGGAATTAAGGTAACCGGGGTGGGTTATTCGTTCGCCCACAAACTGCCCGGGCTGGTAGGTTGTTATTTTGTTATGGCGGTCGTAATACGCTACCTCTCCCTCAAAAATTACATAAAAATCAAAGTTTGTGGCTTCATCAATCACCAGGGTGTTCCCTGTATCCAAATTAACGGTTTGTGTTGCATCGGCCAGGTATGAAAGTATTACCCCAGGTACGTCTTCAAACAACGCAGTTTGCTGAAANAACAAGACTTTATCGTACAACATCAGGTTAGCGTGTTTGCCTCTGTCCAGCACAGATTTATCCAGTTTGCGCTTTACTTCCTGGCTAAGCCGCCCGGTATGGGTTGTATAAAGTTCCGGGTTGATCTGGTGCAACGCCCAGGCTGCAGTTTCGCAAATGAGTTGGTCTGGGTTGAACAACTGGGCAATCAGATCCATGTTAAACTCAGCAATTTTCTGAACGCCAATCTGATAGAGAACCGCAGCTTTTGTCCACCGGTTGCTCTGCGTAAAATCTCTGTTTATCAGGAATTTAAGGACTAATTTCTCATCTAAAGGAACACGTGGATAGAATATATCCAACCGCTTTACTTTTTCGCCTGTGCTCAGGTCGTCCAGTACGGGGAGCACCCGCATCTTCAATTGTTCAGAAAGGAATGCATCCAGTAGTTCAATGGCATAGGTAACGCCTTCGGCTGTGCCGCTATCAATATTTTCTTTCACCAGTTGGATGGATCGGGTATCATACAACATGGCGAGCAACATGTAGATGTGCTCAATGTCGTTTTGGATTTCGCGGTGAAGGGCTTTGCGTACCACGCGTGCTTCATCCCGGTCACCCACCTCCAATAACGCACCCAGGTTCCAGGCGATCGCCCCAATGTCTGATTCGATAGCATACTTAATTCGGGTAACTTGTGACATGCCCGCTTTAAAGCCAGACTCGCCTAAAGCCAACAACACCTGCGACACCACCACTTTATCCGGATAGTCAATTTTACTCCACAACATATCCTTTGCACGGTTGCCACCGATAATACCTATTATCTGTACCAACCTTAACATAACCGCAGCACTTTGACCCGGCCGGTAAAAGGCATTGTCTAACAAAGGAAGTGCAGGTTCTCCTACCAGGACTAATGCATTCATTGCTTCGTTGGCATATTCCTGCTGGCCAAGGTTTTCAATTAAAGCTGCGATAACCTCATTATCATTTCTCTTGGTGGCAGTTTTAATAGCCGCTCTTCTAACTTTAGAGTTACTGTCGTTCAGCAATTCAATCAGGAAAGAGATGTTTTCTTTATTCTGCGAGTGTAACAGTAATTCTGCACAATAATGGCGATCATTCACATCCACGGATCGGGCTAACCGTTGTATCCGGTTTTTCTGAACATCGCCACCGCCATTCAAAATCATATCCAGGTCAGTTCGCGACAAAATATTCTTGTCGTTTGATACTTTATTCTTGTCCAACCGAATTACATAGTTTTCAGAAACTGAGAGACCTTTCAGTTCGTTCATCTTGCGCTGCGCAAATTCTTTTGTAGTCTCCTGGGTATTTTTCATTAGAATATTTACCCACCCNCCTGCCTTACCCGGATCTATCTTTTCCAACAGTTTAAAGGAGAATACAGCTTTTGCTGAATCCTCCATCTTCAGATTAGATTCCAGGCGGCTGGTAATTTGTTTATATCCCACTTCCAGGCGCTCCTGCCCTTCTCCGGAAAATTCCAGTATCGATTTGATTTTNTCTTTGTATTCCTGATACAAATTCTGAATAACTCCATAGTATGCTAAGATTAACCCAAGTACAAGTATGGGCAACCAGATGATTTTAAAGAATGGTATTAGCGCAAACAGGAATATGAACACNCCGGCAAGAAACCTACCCGACTCATTAACCACGCCCTCTACTTTTGCCTGGATACTAAACCGCAACCTGCTATCCAGCGGAATAAATAACAGTTTGTAAATCGGGCTTTCCAGGGAGTCTTTCAACATGCTGTTGAATAGCCTGGTAACAGCCACAAACAAGAAGAAGTAGATATAGGTTTGCGGGTTAAGTTGGGCATCGTACCCAAANAACACGCCCGAAAGAACAGCCCCTACCGAAAGAATGGCCACTACAATTGGCAAAACAAATAGAGAAATACGAATACCATAAGTACCCAGAATTCTATCATTGATGAACAACTGCATCAGCAAACTGAGTGCATAAATGGTTCCGTTAAAATAGGCCAGAAAATTGGTAAGATCGCGTTGGTCCGGGTACTGGATGTTAAGCAATGTCTGGAACGTAAATTGGTTAAAGCTAAACGTAACCATGGACACAATCAGGAATATTGAAAGTAAACGGATGTAACGGTCTTTGAATAGATTTCCGAAGCGGGTTTCTTTGCGAACGGCTACATCGGTACTAAGACGGGCAAGCGTATATCTTGATGCAATCGTAATCAGGCAACCCAACGCACCAACAATACTAACATTACATACAATCAGATAATTAGATGTATCAGGAAAGAATGCAGCTGTTGCCGGGATCAGGAAGTTTGCCAGAATGATGGCTATCAGGCGGCCGGTATCAATCCACCCGATTATTCTTTTAGACTGTTTGAAGTTAAACAGCCTGCCAAAAATGCCCCAATAGCACAAGAGCAGTATAGCCGTGATGGGGCCCACCAGGCAATACATAATAAACATGGTTGTGTCCTGAATTCCTACATCGGCAAAATGATAGAAATAATAAAGTGAAAAGGTGGCAACAATAATCAGCGCTATGCTGGAGATGGTAAGCGTTACAAACTTTAACCTGTTCTGAAAAAAAGTGAATAGAATGGTAGAAACGATACCCAGTACTCCGGATACCAGGAAAGCGCTATCCAATTGGTCACTTAATCTGTTGAGAAATAGCGACTCAGCGGTTACCTGATAGGTAGCAATAAAGATTCCAATGAAGAAACCGGTAGCCAGCATAAGCCAAACCTGACCTTGCTCTTCGGGTTTTACACCCAAGAAAGCCAACGCATTTCTTTTCACGATTTGAAATTAAAACTAAAACAAGACAATGCAAAAAAGCCACGAAAGTCTTTGTACATCCGTGGCTTCTGTTGGTGGTGAATTACGATTACTTCTTTTTGCCTTGGTTGAATCTGCCTTTGACTTGGTGGAGGCAAGTTCTTGCTTGTAAAGTTCGTTAAGACCATCAATTACATCTTTTGTTATATCAAGCGTAGTGCCACCATACAATAAATCACTGCCGGTGTTGTATTTTAAAACCACGTGCAGTTGTTTGCCTTCCGCATAGCCTTTGAGGTAATCTGTTACCTTCGTGTAAAGTTCTTCGTTCACTTTGGCTTGCTCTTCCATCAGTTCCTGTTCTAAGCTACGCTGATACAGATCCAGATTTTGACGCTTCTTACCCAAGTCCTCTTCAATTGCCTTAGCCTGGCCAATTGTCATATTGCTATAGTTGCGTTGATAGGCCGCAATATCATTTTGCAGACTTTGCGCCCGGTTCTGAAGGTCCTGATCTAGTTTNTTCCCNTTCGCCTCCAGCTTTTCCACATTCGACTTGAAGAAATCATAATATTTTAAAACCGTATCGGAATTGATATAGGCAATTTTTATGTCGGTAGGAATGGTGCTTTCGGTTGCCGGGGTAGCTTTACTTCCGGAAGAGAAATGCAGAAAATACAGGACGGCAACAGCCACTACCAGTATCCCATTAAGGGCAAGAGAAACGTTTTTCATTTGTCAGTAATTTTTAGTCACATCATGGACTGAATCAGTGCCAGGTATGAGGTTCATAATTTTGTTAGGGCGGCAAATATAGCCAATGCCCCCTAATTCAGTGTATGCAGGGGCAATATTTTCAATCTACTCAAAATCGGTACTTACCTGGAAGTTGTAAAGCGTAGGGTCAAGTTTGAGTGTACCCGCCCGGAATGACGCAATAAACCTGGCCATCACATCATTGGAGATTACCGGTACATTAAGGCCGGCATCTATCCCCAGGCCCACCGGATTATCGGTATCCAGTTCAAGGTGTTCCTGAACTTTTATTGCTTCCTCTTCTTCAAGTTCCAATAAAATTTCCGCCATCATCATCCCGATTTCTTCTTCGCGCATGGCTGCATCGGCATCTTTTGATGTCAGGTATTGTTCAAATTTTTCAGCAGCNCGGGCCTCGGCCGCTTCATGCATTTCACTTTCGTGATGAAGGCGCAAGGTGTATAACACACAATCGCAAATTACATCCTGTCCTTTGTGCATCGTACGAAAATAAAAGTGAACACACTCATCAGTTGGTTCGTCCTCCTCATCGATGATAAACAAATCATTACCCAACTTTTGACGGATGCGGGCAATCAACACCTTATCTTTTGAAATTTCCATTTCTATTTTGTTTTAAACCATTCCGCGTACATGGGGTAATTGCGGGCGGTGCGTTCAATCACAGCTTTCATTTCATCGCCCACATTCTTTACTTTTTTGGCGGGCATTCCGGCATAAATACTTCCCGGCTCAACAATTGTTTTGGGTAACACTACTGCACCGGCTGCTATAACCGAACCTGCACCAACAACGGCATCGTCCATAATAATTGCACCCATACCAATCAGTACATTATCCTCAACCGTACAACCATGCACAATGGCATTGTGCGCAATAGAAACATTACTTCCAATTACAGTTTTCGCTTTCTGGTAGGTGCAATGTATAACTGCGCCATCCTGTATATTGGTATTGTTGCCAATGGTAATGGAATGCACATCGCCCCGTACAATAGCATTAAACCATACGGTGCAATTATCACCCATCGAAACCTCGCCTACCACTACGGCAGTTTCTGCCAAAAAACAGTTTGCACCAAATCGGGGTGTAAAACCCCTTACCGCTCTTATAATTGCCATAATATGCTGCTTATGGCCTCAAAACTAATCTATTAAAGGATGTTTTAAACTACCTGCCAAGATGTCATTAAAGCTGGAAATGTTTTAAATTTGCACCCCGAATCCGTCAAAAAATGAAGAACCTGATTGAAGATATTGATGTAATANCCCCGGTTTCAGGCGAAGCATGCGAAACCATGAAAGTAACTACCGAAACCAGCACCGGTAAAAGCCGCAAACTCTATATCGAAAGCTATGGTTGCCAAATGAATTTTTCGGATAGCGAAATTGTAGCATCTATCCTTCAGAAAGAGGGTTTTGATACAACCTCAGACCTGGCCCTGGCCGACCTGGTGTTTCTCAACACCTGCTCCATTCGCGAAAAGGCAGAGCAAACCGTTCGTAACCGGCTGCAACAAATTCAATCGTATAAANAANAGAAACCCGAAATGCTGGTAGGGGTTTTGGGATGTATGGCCGAACGTTTGAAAACCAAATTTCTGGAAGAAGAAAAGATTGTGGACCTGGTAGCCGGCCCCGATGCATACCGCGATTTACCCAAATTAGTAGCCCAGGTAGATGAAGGAGATAAGGCTGTGAACACCTTCCTCTCGCGCGAAGAAACGTATGCCGATATTACTCCGGTTCGGCTCGACTCAAATGGAGTTACGGCATTCATCTCCATCATGCGGGGTTGTGATAACATGTGCTCTTTCTGCGTAGTACCTTATACCCGTGGTCGTGAGCGCAGCCGCGATCCGCACTCTATTGTTGCCGAAGCTAAAGACTTGTTTAGCCGGGGTTATAGAGAAGTGACTTTGCTTGGCCAGAATGTAGATTCGTACAAATGGAGCGAAGAAGAAAATAACAAGGCTCGTTTAGAGAAACAAGGTATCCATCAGGTCGTAAATTTTGCCAACCTGCTGGAAATGGTGGCTTTGGTTGATCCTGATCTGCGTGTTCGTTTTTCTACTTCGCACCCAAAAGATATTACCGATGAGGTGCTTGAGGTAATGGCCCGCTACGAAAATATCTGCAAATACATTCATTTACCCGTACAAAGCGGTAGCACACGAATACTTGAACTGATGAACCGCGGCTATACCCGCCAATGGTACCTGGAANAAATAAGTCGCATACGCCAAATTCTGGGGCCTCAATGCGCTATTTCATCCGATATGATTACCGGCTTTTGTACCGAGACAGAAGATGAGCACAAGGAAACACTTTCGTTGATGGATGAAGTACAGTATGACTACGCCTACATGTTTCAATATTCAGAGCGGCCTGGTACGCCTGCTGCTAAAAAATACGCAGACGACATTCCGAATGAAACTAAAACCCGCAGGCTGGAGGAAATCATAAATAAGCAACGAGAACATTCCTTGCTGCGAAACCAGCAAGATGTAGGAACCATTCAACGCGTACTTATAGAAGGTAACTCGCGCAGAAGTGATGCACACTGGCAAGGCCGCACTTCGGCCAACCGGGTAGCAGTGTTTGCCAAATCAGAAAATACAAACAAAGGCCAGTACATAAATGTTTTAATAGAAAGCTGTACAGGAGGCACCCTGATAGCACGAATAGTGGAATAAGATGGCAATTTCAGAAGCAGATATTCAAAGTGTAAAGCAACGGTTTGGAGTAATTGGCAATTCGCCCTTACTCAACAACGCGGTGCGGGTAGCCATGCAGGTTGCTCCTACGGATATGTCGGTATTAATTACAGGCGAGAGTGGAAGCGGTAAAGAATCTTTCTCAAAAATCATTCACCACCTCAGTACGCGCAAGCATGGCCAGTTTATCGCCATCAATTGTGGTTCTATTCCGGAAGGAACGATTGATTCGGAATTATTCGGGCACGAAAAAGGATCCTTTACCGGAGCACACGAATCGCGTAAAGGATATTTCGAAGTAACCAATGGCGGAACCATATTTTTAGATGAGATTGGAGAAATGCCCTTAGGAACGCAAGCCAGGCTGCTACGGGTGTTGGAGAATGGTGAGTTTATTAAAGTTGGCTCATCCAAAGTTCAGAAAACAGATGTGCGGGTGGTAGCCGCTACCAATGTAAACTTGTTAGTAAAAGTGGAGCAAGGCAAGTTTCGCGAAGATTTGTACTATCGGTTAAGCACAGTGCCAATTTATGTACCGCCTTTGCGCGAACGTGGAAAAGATGTTGAACTGTTATTCAGAAAGTTTGCTACCGATTTTGCCGAAAAGTATAAAGTAAAACCCATTTCGCTTACTGAAGATGCCAAAAGTGTTTTGTTGAAGTACCGCTTTCCGGGCAACATCAGGCAACTANAAAACCTGGTAGAACAGATTTCTGTTTTATCATCAGACAATACAGAAATTACCAGCGAAGTGCTTGGACATTACATCCCCAAGGAAACAAGTTTACCTGCACTGTATAAGGATCNNAGCATGGAGCCTGATAATATTTCCGAGCGTGAGATTTTGTATAAAATCCTTTTCGATCTCCGCAAGGATATGAACGACCTGAAAAAATTGNTGCTGGAGGGAGCGAACAACCCAACCCACGCTGCTCAGTTGGTTAAAGAACATGCTGATCTGTTTGAAGGCATAAATGAAACCATTGCGCCCCTTACTGAGCCCGTTACCTATTTAAACGGCCCAACCCAAACCGAAACAGAAGAAGAAGTTCAGGACATTACACACGAGGCCGAAGACGATTCGCTTTCTATTGTGAAGAAAGAAAAAGAGTTGATTATGCGCGCGCTGCGTAAAAACAACAACAAACGCAAATATGCGGCACGCGATTTGGGTATTTCGGAGCGAACCTTGTATCGAAAAATTAAAGAGTACGAGCTTGAAGAGTAACCGGATTTTTGCCCTCGTTTTACTGGCCGCCTTCCCTTTTATTCAGGGATGTATCACATATTCTTTTACAGGAGCCTCTACCAACGCCCAAACCATTCAGGTAGAAGACTTTTTAATAATACCGATTTAGGGCCTGCCAACCTGGGGCAAACATTTACCAACCGGTTGAAAGAATACCTGCAGCAAAACTCCAGTCTGAGAGTGGTAAGCGAAAATGGCGAACTTCAACTGGAAGGTACACTTACCCAATATGGACTTACTCCGGTTGCACCGGTATCAGGCGCAGCCAGTAACAGTGCCGATTTAGCTGCCCTTACCCGACTTACCATTGCCGTGCGGGTAAATTATGTAGATACTCTCGAACCCAAGAACAATTTCAAAGACAGAATTTTTAGCTTCTATGCTGATTTTTCCAGCAGTACAGATTTTAACTCTGTACAGGAAAGCCTCGAACGAAAAATTCTGGATCAGATTTACATCGACATTTTTAACGCAACCCTGGCTAACTGGTAAGGGTTGCAATAAGCCGCAAATTCAATTACATTTACTTTTCACGGTTTTATCCAATTTGTGGAAAAGGAAACATTTCATCAACTCTTAACCAATTACACAGCCCTTTCGCAAGAGGAGGCGCTGGCTATTCTTACCCTGCAGCGCAACTTTCCTTACAGCCAGGTGTTGCATGGGTTAGCGGCACGGGCGGCTCAGGATAATAACCTTACCGATAAGGAACATCAGTTGCATTTAAGTGCCATTTACAGTACCGATCGGGCGGTGCTTAAAACTATTATGACAGCCCTTCAGCAACCCGGGTTGCTGAAGTAAAATTGCCCGCAAAACAAACTGCTTTGGTTGAACCTGTGCAATCACTCGAAACACCCCTGGTTCAAACAGATAAAGAAAGCCTGGAATCAGAAAAACTGTTTCAACCAACCAACCTGAGTGGCGATGCCTTAAACAAGGAAGTAATGCACGACATCGAAATTCTTCGTAAAAAGAAAGCGATGTTTGAAAAGATGGTAGCGAACCTGGAANAACGTATTCCGGTTTCCACAGAAGCACCTAAATCANAAAAAATAAAAGGAAGCGACCCTGATGAAGGGCTACTGAATGAAATCAAAAACCACAAAAAGAAAATCAAACCTGAAGGCGAAAAACAAAAGGAGCAAATAGAGATTATTGATCAGTTTATTAAGGTACAACCCACCATACCCAAGTTAAAGCCTAACGAAAGTCAAACTAAAAGCGACCTCTCCGAACCAAGTGTTACTTATGGCGATAATATCGTATCTGAAACCCTGGTTGAAATTTTGTTGAAACAAGGAAAGAAAGACAAAGCCATAGAAGTGCTTAAAAAGCTGATTTGGAAGTTTCCCNAANAAAAGGCTTACTTTGCGGCTCGAATTGAAGAACTGAAAAAGTAGTTATGTATTATTCCCTATTAATCGGCTTAGCCATTTTCTGCTCTGTATTGTTAGTTTTAGTGGTTTTGGCCCAAAATTCAAAAGGTGGCGGACTTTCTAACCAGTTTGGTGGCTCTGGTGCCAGCAATTTAATTGGTGTAAAGAAGACCGGTGACTTTTTAGAGCGAACAACCTGGGGTTTAGCAGTTGCCATTATGGTAATAGCCTTGGCTACCAATTTTACAACCCCTAATGCAGCCAGCGAGAGTGAAATTTTACAGCGGGCACGCCAGCAAGGAGGCGGTGTAAACCTCAACCAGACTGAACAACCGGCCGCACCGGCCGATACAACCAAATAAAACAAAGCCCTCGAGAAATCGGGGGCTTTTTGTTTCAGGCCGCTTTCGCCAATTCCTTTACCAACAATCGCTTGGCCACAGGCATCAGGGTTTTATCAAGCGGAAATTTAAGTTTAGACAAAATCAGGTAAACAGAAGGGTTTGGCAATTCGGAATATTGGTTGATCAGCGTAGCTTTAACCGCTCGTACGTATTGCTGATANCTACGTGGCGCGGTAAGCAGGTATTGGGTATGGATACCCCGCATCAACTCGGTGCTTTGTTCAAANAGGGTAATCTGATAGCGGTACACATAGGTTTCCTTTTCAGGAGGCTGAGTTACAAACAGGTACCCTTCGTTTGCATATAATGATGTAAGTCCCACCGGAGAAATTTCGCACCGCGATTCCACATAATCGTAAATAAACGCCCCTTCATCGAGCGAAGATTTGAACTTTGGCAACGCAAATTCCATGATTGCGTCCAACTCCTGCATCACAGCATCGTCTTCAATCATGCGCTTGTAGTTCAACTCCAGATTTTTCAACCCTTCTGGTGAAAGTTCTTTGGGAAATGAATTGCGCAAGAGCGAATGAGTATTCTTTACCTGCAACAGGTTGCGATAGTGAAAAACCAGGTCGGACAGATACGGATACAATTCTACCCTCGTAAAGGATTCTTTTACCCGTTTGAAATAGGCCAGCAATTGATATTGCTTGAACTCAAAATCAATTATCCCCTCGGTTAGCCAATTGTCTTTTAAGCTTTCCATACCGCTCCGTTTTCTACCTAATTATACGAAAAAACGGGGTTTTGTGACAAACTGCCATTTTGCGCGGTTACAAACTGTTTAGTCTGTCAATTTTTTCATCTTTGCTGCCCTTGAAGCGGAAAAAGTGTCAAAAACCAACCAGACGGCTACTGGCACAGAAATCGTTAAAAAGGCGGCAGACAGTTATTTTAAAATTGTTCAACTAAATTTTTATTAATCCATATGGCAAAAATCAACTTTAAACCTAATGAAGACCGCGTGCTTGTAGAACCAGCGGCCGCAGAACAAAAACAGCTTCCGGAATCATCATCCCGGACACCGCAAAAGAAAAACCACAGAAAGGAAAAGTAATAGCGGTTGGCGAAGGCCTGAAAGATAAGCCTGTTACTGTTAAGGTTGGCGATCAGATTCTATATGGCAAGTATTCAGGCACAGAGATTACCATCGATGGCAAAGAATACCTCATCATGCGCAATTCCGACATTTTTGGAACCATTTAATTTTTTCATTCATAACTAACTATTTAAATCAATATGGCAAAAGAAATAACCTTTGATACCAACGCCCGCGACAGAATTAAANAGGGTGTTGATAAATTAGCCGATGCAGTTAAAGTTACCCTGGGTCCAAAAGGCCGCAACGTAATTCTTGATAAGAAGTTTGGTGCCCCAACCGTTACTAAAGACGGTGTTTCGGTAGCAAAAGAAATCGACCTGAAAGATCCCATCGAAAACATGGGTGCGCAATTGGTAAAAGAAGTAGCCTCTAAAACTGCCGATGCAGCCGGTGATGGTACCACAACCGCTACCGTATTGGCACAAGCTATCTATGCACATGGAATTAAGAACGTGGCTGCCGGTGCTAATCCTATGGACCTGAAGCGCGGTATCGACAAGGCGGTTGAGGCGGTTGTTGAAAACCTTTCAAAGCAGTCTAAAACCATTAAGGGTTCTCAGGAAATCACGCAAGTGGCTACCATTTCTTCTAACAACGACATTGAAATTGGTAAGATGATTGCCACTGCAATGGATAAAGTTGGGAAGGATGGTGTAATTACGGTTGAGGAAGCCAAAGGAACAGAAACAGAAGTAAAAACTGTAGAAGGTATGCAGTTCGATCGCGGTTACCTCTCCCCTTACTTCGTTACCAACACCGAAAAAATGGAGGCTGATTTAGACCATCCTTACATTTTGATTTACGATAAGAAAATTTCTTCCATGAAGGAATTACTTCCTGTACTGGAAGCAACTGCACAAACCGGCAAGCCCCTTGTAATTATTGCCGAAGAGGTAGAAGGTGAAGCATTGGCTACTTTGGTGGTAAACAAAATTCGCGGGGCATTGCGCGTAGCTGCTGTTAAAGCTCCTGGCTTTGGCGACAGAAGAAAAGCCATGTTGGAAGACATTGCAATCCTAACCGGTGGTAAAGTAATTTCTGAAGAAACCGGTATGAAACTGGAAGATGCATCTTTGGATTACTTAGGCCGTGCCGAAAAAGTGAATATCGATAAAGACAACACGACCATCGTAAACGGCTCGGGTAAAAAATCTGAAATAACAGCACGTGTTAACCAGATCAAAGCTCAGATTGAAGTAACCACCTCCGATTACGACAAAGAAAAACTACAAGAGCGTTTAGCTAAACTTTCGGGTGGTGTGGCAATTCTTTACATCGGTGCCGCTACCGAAGTTGAAATGAAAGAAAAGAAAGACCGTGTGGATGATGCCTTGCATGCCACCCGTGCTGCGGTACAAGAGGGCATTGTAGCAGGTGGTGGTGTAGCATACATTCGCGCCATTGATGCATTGAAAAACGTAACTACCGATAACGAAGATCAGTTAACAGGTGTTAATATTATCCGGTTGGCCCTTGAGGCTCCTTTGAGAACGATAGCTGAAAACGCAGGCCAGGAAGGTTCGGTAATTGTTAACAAAGTACGCGAAGGCAAANAAGATTTCGGTTACAACGCCCGCGATAACAAGTTTGAAGATTTCTTTGCAGCCGGTATTATCGATCCTACCAAGGTATCGCGCCTGGCGCTGGAAAATGCAGCCTCCATTGCAGGCTTGTTATTAACCACAGAAGCTGTTGTTTCTGAAATTCCGGAAGAAAAAGAAGTTCCTGCCATGCCACACGGTGGCGGCATGGGTGGCATGATGTAATAAAATCATGTAGATTAAAAGAAAGGTCGCGCGGTAAGCGTGGCCTTTTTATTACCTTTAAATCCAGGTATTAACCCGAATGCTGATATGGTAATTCATAAAACGTTCAGTGATTTTGTACTTTACCTGTACATCCACATCGCGTATGCAGATGGTCGCCTTCATGCAGATGAGGAGCGCGTAATCTTAGAANAAATGAACCGGCACTTCCCGATAGAAGGTGATCATAAAGCCCGGTACGATCAACGTGTGGAGGAATATAAAAACATCAACAAACCCCTGCACCACGAAATCATCAAAGCCTCATTCGTCCATTTCGATCATATCAAATTTTCGCAGCGGTATAAGATTTATGCCGATATGTACGATATTATTCATGCCGATGGCAAAGTGGAAGAGTCTGAAACCAGGGCTGTAAATGAATTGAAAGAAATTATCGATCTGTTGGCTAAGTAACCAAAAATAAAAACTGGGCAGGATAGACACCTACTCACTTTTTTAATCGCTACCCGGTAAAGCATAAAAGCCATAGCAGCAAAGAAGAGCACACCTAAAAAGTGATACCCACTCTGGCTAAGTACATTTACCAAACCGTGTTCGGCACTAATTCCGGCAAGCCCTTTATAGATCGACTCATTCACGGAGAGCAATGCAACAGCCACACCCGCTAAGGCACCCCCTGCAATAAGTCCGGTAGCAAACAAACTGCCTTTTCCTAAATCTTCATCGGCTTTCGCTTCCTTTCTGCGCTCGGCCCGCCAGTCAACCAACCCTTTAATACCACCGCCAATAGCAATGGGTAAGGTGGTAGAAAGCGGCAGGTACAACCCAATGGCGAAAGCCAATGCTTTAATGCCACACAATTCAATCATTACAGCAATAAACACTCCCACCATCACAAATTGCCAGTCGAGGTTGAAAGACAAAATACCTTTAGCAAGTGTTGCCATGAGTGTTGCTTGCGGGGCCGAATAACGTTCACTTCCAATCGCATGCTCAATCCCCATGGCACGCATATCGGGTGTAGGTGTATCTAACAGAATAACCACATAGCCAATTGCAATAGATGAAACAATTGCACCAATAAACAATGCCAGTTGTTGATAGCGGGGTGTAGCCCCTACAATAAACCCGGTCTTCAAATCCTGCGAGGTGGCCCCTGCATTGGCAGCCGCAATACAAATCATGCCCCCTACTACCAAGGCCAGTGGTTCAAANAACTGACCACTCCACCCAACCGAAGTGAAGATTAGACAGGTACCCATCAGCGTTGCGATGGTCATACCCGATATGGGGCTGTTGCTGGAACCTACCAGGCCTACAATACGACTGGCTACTGTAACAAAGAAAAACCCGAAGATGATGATCAGCACACCAATCAAGAGTTTCTGAAGGATGCCATCACCCGGAATAATCTGGCTGGGTAGTAAAGCAATAATGGCAATTAATAGTACACTGCCAACAATTACCACTTTAAATGACAAGTCGTTTTCTGTGCGTGATACTCCTGATTCGGTTTTTTCCTTCAATGAACCAATGCTTTCNCGGAATGAGCTAATAATAGTAGGAATGGTTTTCATAAGGGTAATAAAACCACCCGCAGCAACGGCTCCGGCACCGATCTGGCGAATGTATGCGAAGTATAAAGCGCTGGAAGGATTGGCAAACGTTTTTGTTACCGGATCCCACCCTCCTTTACCACCGGCTGTATTAATGTCTGACAAATATCCAAGTCCTACCAACTGCTCAGCTACACTTTCGAAGGAAACCAGGGTTGAAAGCAAAGGGATAATCGCCCACCAGGCCAGTACCGATCCTGCCACCAATACACCCCCAATGCGTGGGCCAATGATGTAACCCACACCCAGGTATTCGGGGGTAATCTCGCCATTGATGGTAGCCGATGGCCAAAATTTATTTACCTGATTTGTTACATAGGTTGGTGCTTCGGCAATTACATGAAATACTTTTTGTAACATAGCATAAACCAAAGCCACACCCATTCCCAAAAATGCGGTCCGTGCAAATTCTCCCCCTTTNTCGCCTGCTTGTAACACCGATGCACACGCTGTGCCTTCGGGATATGGCAACGTATCGTGTTCTTTCACAATCAACGAACGCCTGAGGGGAATCATCATCAATGTTCCGAGCATTCCACCAAAGGCCGCCAAGATCAGAATGGTTAAATAGTTAAAGAACGCATCCCCATTAGCACCGGGCGATAGAAACAAAAATCCCGGCAAGGTAAACACCACACCGGCCGCAATCGACTCGCCAGCCGAGCCTGTGGTTTGAATGATATTGTTTTCAAGGATAGTTGTCTTTAGAAACTTTCGCCCCAGCGTAATGGCAATTACCGCAATGGGTATGGATGCCGATACGGTAAGCCCTGCCTTTAATGCAAGATATACTGTTGAACAACCGAACAAGATGCCAAACAACGAACCAAATACAACCGACTTAACCGTAAACTCGGCTACATTTTGTTCGGGTGCGATGTAGGGTTTAAACTTAGTGGTATTGCTCATAGGTAGTTTTGGTTAAGTCAGGGTAATTTCAGGTGTCAACTTATAAAAAAATCCTTACTTTTAAATCTTTCCGACAAATCCCTTGTGTATGATTTATTCCATTGTTAGCATAGCCTATCTTATTTTATTGATTGGTGTAATCATTTATAAAAGCAAATCGGTAAAGAATGAGGAGGATTTCACCGTGGCAGGAAGAGGCGTACCCGTCTATTTACTTGTCGGAACTTTAATATGTACATGGATTGGCTCCGGGAGTTTGTTCGGTACTGCAGGTTTAAGTTTTCGTTCGGGATTTGGCGAGCTTTGGTTCTCGGCCGGGNCCTGGATTGGAATAGTGGTTATTTACTTCATTGCTGAACGGGTTCGCAAAATCTCAAAGATCACCTTAACTGATCTGTTGGAACAACGCTACAACCACACCGCCCGGATTCTCGGTACGGTAACTATCATTGTTGCTTACCTGGTTATTGCAGGTTACCAGTTTAAAGGTGGTGGTCGGTTTATATCTATCCTTTCCAACGGAGCAATAAGCCTGGAAACCGGAGCCTTCATTACGTGTGTGGTTGTAATTGCCTTTACTGCCCTGGCAGGCATGGTTTCTATTGTATCCATTGATATTTTTAATGGCATTGTTATGTTAATTGCCATGGCCCTTACACTACCCTTTGCCATCTCCGCACACGGAGGGGTTGATGCCGTTGTTCAAACCATTGAAACCACAAAACCGGAATATCTGTCTCTTTTTGAAGGGCACGATGCGTGGTGGATAGTGGGCGTAATATTACCCACATTCCTGTTATTGATGAGCGAAAGCAGTATCTACCAAAAGTTTGCTTCAGCAAAAGACTCAGCCTCGGCACGCAAGGCGGTAATTGGTATGTTGGTGGGCGTTGTGTTTATCGAATTTGTAATGTGTGCCATTGCAGTAGTGGGATATGCCATCTATGCCAAAGATCCGCGTTTCTTTCTGGCCGATGGATCCATTAACCGTGCCATGTCGGAAGAAATTATTTTACGCATTGGGTTTGAACAGGTACCGGTTCTGGTGGGCTCTATGTTGTTTGCCGCGGGAGTGGCCATCATACTTTCAACCGGAAACACATTTTTGATGGTAACCTCCACCAACTTAACAAACGACATCCTTAAACCTTATTTTCTCAAATCAACAGATTCCAAAAAGATAATTCGCATTCAACAACTAAGCATTGTTATTCTTGGGCTGCTGGCCTATGCATTGGTTACACAGTTTGAAACTGTATTGGAGATGGCCTTCATTTCTTATACCATGATTGGAGCCTCGTTGGCTCCGGTATTGTTGGCAAGTNTTTTCTGGAAACGTGTTACGGCCGCAGGTGGTGTGGCGTCTATTCTGGCGGGTATGTCGGTGCCCATTATAAACAAGGTACTGGAAGTGAGTGAAACATCGTTGGGTATTTTGCCTGTGGATACAGACTATGTAGCTATCCCTTCCCTGGTTGCCTCTTTGATTATGCTGGTAGTTGTAAGCCTGCTAACCAAACCATCGCCTCCGGAAAAATGGAAACCATTTTTGAATAACCCACAACTTTTCTGTTGGCAGGTCTTCCGACCTTGACAACTCTACGTGTTGACTCGTATGCTATAGTTTCACTGGTGTGTCAGGTAGAAATACCTGACACCAAAGAGAAAGATACCTGACACCAAAAAGAAAGACTTGGTTATTTTGTTGTTTCCGCCCCAATCTGTTTACCTAATTTTTCAAATTCAATGTCGTTAGGTTCCCAAAGTTCAATTTTGTTTCCTTCCACGTCAAGGATATGGACAAATTTTCCGTATTCAAATGTTTCTATTTTGTCCACAATGGTAACGCCTTCTTTTTTNAATTCTTCAACAAGTTTTTCTAAGTTCTCAACTCGGTAATTTATCATAAAGTCCTTTGTGGATGGTTCAAAGTATTTTGTCTTGTCGTTGAACGGACTCCACTGCGTGAATCCTTTTTTNGTACTGTCAGCACCTTGATACCATTCAAATACACTTCCATATTCGTTTGTATTTAATCCAAGGTGTGTCTGATACCACTCTCGTACTTTTTTGGGNTCTTTGCATTTGAAGAATATACCTCCGATACCTGTTACTCTTTTTATTTTATTCTCTGAATTTGTTTTTATCGTTATAGCTTTAAATGAGAACCCAAGAAAAAAAGTTGTCGCAAATGCAAAAGTTAAAAATGCGGCCCGTTTCATTGTTGTCAAATTTATGTTCCTTTTCTAATCAGTAATTGCTGTCGTGTGAATTGTTTTCTTGTTGGCAGGTCTTCCGACCTTGACAACCCTACGCGCTGATTCGTTTTCCAAAGTTTCATAGGTGTGTCAGGTAGAAATACCTGACACCAAAGAGAACAACAAAGAAAACAACAATAATTCTCATCACCCATATCAAAACCGTTCGGGTTCCAATCTCCATTTAACCGGTGAGCGCCACAAACTGGAAAGCAGCAACTCTCTCATAAAGATAAATTCCTTCGGAAGTTTGTCGTACATCTTTTCAAACAACTCTACATGTTGCAACAACTCCGCTTTCCATTCCTCGCGGTCAATATCCATAATGCTGTCAAACTGCTCGTTGGTAAAATCCAATCCATCCCAGTCAATATCCTCATAGGTGGGCATCCAGCCGATCGGGCTTTCTACGGCATTGGATTCGCCCCGTATCTTCAACACAATCCATTTCAAAATGCGCATGTTATCGCCAAAGCCCGGCCAGATAAATTTTCCTTCTGCATCTTTACGAAACCAGTTTACACCAAAAATGCGGGGCGGTGCCGGCAAGCCTCTTCCAAACTGCAACCAATGGTTAAAATAATCGCCCATGTGATACCCACAGAAGGGCAGCATGGCAAACGGATCGCGTCTTACTTTTCCTATTTCGCCAAATGCAGCGGCAGTTGTTTCGGAACCCATGGTGGAAGCTAAGTAAACACCATAGGCCCAGTTGCTGGACTGATACACCAATGGAATGGTAGTGCTTCTTCTTCCGCCAAATACAAACGCACTTACCGGAACGCCATTCGGGTTTTCCCATTCCGGATCGATTACCGGATTATTGCCAGCCGAAACAGTAAATCTACTGTTGGGGTGCGCTGCGGGTTTGCCCGATGCAGGATCCCACTTTTGACCGCGCCAGTCGGTAAGATTNTTAGGTGGTTCTTTGGTCATGCCCTCCCACCACACATCGCCATCTTCCGTAATAGCCACATTTGTGAAAATTGTATCGCGCGAAATAGTAGCCACTGCATTCGGATTCGTTTTNTCGTTGGTACCNGGTGCAACACCAAAATATCCGGCTTCAGGATTGATCGCGTACAGCTTGCCGTCTTTACCCGGTTTAATCCAGGCAATGTCATCGCCTACGGTAGTAACTTTCCATCCCTTCAATGCTTTGGGTGGAATAATCATAGCAAAGTTGGTTTTACCACACGCGCTGGGAAAGGCAGCGGCTACATAATCTTTNTTACCATCCGGACTTTCTACACCTAATAAAAGCATGTGTTCAGCCAGCCAGTTTTCATCGCGCCCCATTACAGAAGCAATGCGCAATGCGAAACATTTTTTACCCAGCAACGCATTGCCGCCATAGCCCGAGCCGTATGAAACGATAGACCGCTCTTCAGGATAATGCACAATGTATTTGGTTGTTGCATTGGTGGGCCATTTCGCATCGGCCTGGCCTGGCTTTAATGGTGCACCTACTGTATGCAAACACTTTACAAACTCGCCATCGGTACCCAACAGATTCAGCACGTTTGTACCTACGCGTGTCATCAGGTGCATGTTTACCACCACGTATTCCGAATCGGTAATTTCAATACCAATCTGTGCAATGTCCGATCCAACCGGTCCCATGCTGAATGGAATGATATACATGGTGCGGCCTTTCATACACCCCTGCAGCAAAGGCAACAAGGTTTGTTTCATTTGTTTTGGATCCACCCAGTTGTTGGTAGGGCCGGCATCGTCCTTGCGCTTGCTGCAAATGAAGGTTCGGTCTTCCACGCGTGCCACATCGCTGGGATCAGAAAAGCAGGCAAAGCTATTGGGTCGTTTCTGAGGGTTGAGCCGGATAAACGTACCCTTATCAACTAACAGGTTACACAATTCATCGTACTCAGCTTTGGAGCCATTGCACCAGCGCACATGATCGGGGCTACACAAGGTGGTAACTTCATCGATCCAGGCAATTAGTTCTGCGTGATTAACGGCATTGGTCTTTTCTTGCGTTATGGTTGGCATTGGAATTAAAGTTTGATGCCCCAAAGGTAGTAAGCCAAAACCTCAAAATAAAGAATTGCAAACGATTGAAACGGTGATTTTTATCAGAAATCAACCCGGTAAGCCAATACGGGTATTATTCCCAACTGGTATTTTGTGGTTTCCTTNTGCAGGAAGGTATCGTAATAGGTAAAGGCGATATTTTGTTGGCTGGTAACGTTTTGTATATCAATTGAAAGCGTACGGGTATAGCCCGGCTTATTTTTGCGCCAGCTTACGCGAAGATCGGTTCTGAAATAATCGGGCAAACGCAGGTAGCCGTTCTGTTCGTTGTAAATGGTAGTACCCACCTGCTGCGAAACGGCCACATCCACCAGCGCCTGCCTTAAACCACCCAGGTAGAGGGAACGGGCATGTATTCCGAACGACCGGTTTTTCTTGTTCCACTCCTTTCCAACCAACAGACTGCTGGTGAATTTCGTATTGAAGCGGCTGTCAGTATAAGTTGTTCCATTGTAGAACTTCGCTTCATACCGCGAGCCCGACAAAATGAAATACAAGTTATTGTAAAACCGTTTTTCAAGACTGGCTTCCACTCCATAGTTACGGCCTTTGCCTGTGCTAACAAGGGTATCGTTCCAGATATAACCATCCCATTGGTTAAGGGAAGAATAATAGGGTGCATCCCGAACCACGGGTGCATTCACAATCCAATGATAGAATGTGGAGGTTTTTAATTTCAACTCGCCCGGTAACTGCGTTCTCCATTCTGCTAATGCCTGATGGCTGCGTGTAAACCCGATACCCTTACTTCCTACCACTAAATAATTTTGGGTTTGCTGCATCTGGCTGGTTGTTCCGGCTGACAGGGTAACGGTGTTTTTCTTAAACGCTTTGCTCACGCTCAATTTTGGTTCCCACGAATCTGTATTGTTATAACCGAAGCGGGCATACTGCAAGCCTGCATTCAATTGCCAGGTACCCACGTACTGAGTAAACGATGCATAAGGTTGCATCAGCAATCCATTTACACTTCCCTTCATATAAGGAGTGAACACATCAAGGTAAAGCTGGGTTACCGTTTCTGATTCCAATTGTTGCCAGTAATTATTTAAACGGATTCCGGTTTCGAGGTTTCCATACTCACCCAGCTTCCGGTTGGCTTTTACAAAACCAGATACTATGGTATTATCGGAATCATAATGTTCGCGATAAACATGTGGAACCGGAACCAGTACACTTTGTGAATTGCGATTTTGAAGTTGGCTGGAGTACGCCAGACCTACGGAAAAATTCCACGTACCCGGTTTAAAATGATTTACTAAACCTAAACCATACGTAAAGCCATCAAAAGTTATGTCGTAGCGATCTTTCTCCTGCTCCCACGCTTCTTCCGGTTTTGCTTCAAATATATTTTTACTGCTTCCCATAAAACCAAACACGGAAAGCGCACCACCCTTNTTGTGCGGAGCGTTTACATTAAAAGTTAAATCCTGAAAGTTGATGGCTTCATCGCCAAAATCAACACCCATGCTGCTTAACAAACCAATGGTTGAATAGCGATAGTTAACCAGGAAAGAACTTCCCTTTTGTTTGTTAATTGGCCCTTCGGCAGCCAGGTCCAACCCAATGAGCGAAGCCTGGGCAGTGTATTGCATTTTATCAGGAGCACCGGCTCTTAATTTCATATCCATAATTCCCGCAAGGCCATTGCCCAACCCGGTTGGCAAGTACCCGGAGTTAAAATCGGTACGATCCAATACTTGTGCACTTAAAATACTTACCCCACCGCCATTGGCTGTTGGCTTATCTCCCATCGTACCCGCGTTGGCTAAATGATTTGGATTAACTACATCCAGGCCTTCCACCCGCCACAACACATAGTTGGGCGAATAGCCTNNTACAACAATGGAGTTGGCCTGATCATTTGCAGCAATAACACTGGGATACGATGTAAGCATGCGCACCGGATCGAAAAAGTTTGCCGGCACCCGAAGTGTTTTNTCGATGGAAACAGAAGTAAGACCAGTGCCATTAACGGGCTCCGGGCTCACCACAATTTCTTCTAACTCGGTAGGAACTTCCTGAAGGGTTATAGATAAATTCGTTGTCTTGCCCGCAATTACCAGCAATTCGCTTTCGCGGGATTGGAAGCCTGTGAAACTTACAATTAGTTTATACCGGCCGGGCGCCAGTTGAAGCGCAAATTTACCTGCATCATCGGCTGCTATTCCTGCCACGGGTGTTTCCGCGTTTTGATAGGCCGTAACATTTGCGCCACTCAATATCTTGCCTGCGGCATCCTGAATCTTTCCGGCTATTTTACCTGTAATCTCCTGCGCCTGGATTGCACTTGCTAAACCCAACCCTATCAACAAAATAACAACTCTCACTTTTTACTCCTTTAACAAATTTATCTTCCAGTCATTTAACTAAATCGCTTGCTTTGCAGGTGCAAATAGCACAGGTTTTGAATACTCGTATCCTGTTTATTCAAAAAAATTATTTTCCTAAAGTCACCTGGCTAAAATAAAATAATACTTCTTCACCTGCATTTGCGTTCTTAAACACCAGCACCAGGTTATGCTTGCCGGTTACCGGCTTAAAGCTAATACCGGATGGTCGCATATTTATACCGGCCTGCACTTCAATTTTGGGAGCATTGGCAAAACTTACGGTGCCAAGCTGAGTACCGTTTATTGAATCCAGCCACACTTCAATGGTTCCGCTCTTCATATTGGCTGCTTCTGCCACTACAAAGTTCATTGAGCCCACACCGGTAAAATCAACATCGGCAAAGGTGGCTGTATTATCGTGCCTGATGTTTTCAACTATCTGGATGCCGCCTGCATTTAATTTTCGGGCACCNCCGGTAAGTACCGCATCGGTTGCCGTTAATACAGGTGCCTTCAATACAACCTGCTGTGTGGTACTAAGAGAAGGCATGCCATTGGCTCCATTATCCTCATACGTGGCGGTAAGCACATAAGCCGAAGTGGCTGCCGGCCCCGGAGGTGGCACTGCTGCAAATTCTGACTTTCCCCGTAAGGGTAAGCTTTTCACTTTATCTTCGCTGGCAAGCGATAAAATATATTCTACCATTTGCCCGGCCTGCTCCTTGCTTAATTGCGGATGTGCGGCCATCGCCACTTCGCCCCAGTTACCGGAGCCACCATTTAGAATTTTATCACTCAGTACTTCCACCGCGCGCACATCTTTGGCGTATCGCTTGGCTACATCGCGGTAGCTGGGCCCGGCTGACTTCTGATCGATGAGGTGACATGACTTACAATCGCTTTCGGCAATTGCTACTTTACCGGGCAACTCGGCCCGCTGATGGCCTTGTGCAATGGCTGTCATATCAAAACCCTGAGGATGATAATCCAACGTAATCTTTACCCGTTCGGCTGCAATTTTTCCATCGGTTGTGGAGCCATCTTCTTTATCGGTTACAGTAACTGCATATTCTAATGAGCCTCCCGGAAGGTACCGATCGGTGTTACCGGTTATTGCAATTTGAATGGTGGCTGGCTCATTGCCGGCAATGATGGTAACTTCGCCTCTTGCTTTGGCCCCTTTGGAATCAATGGCTGTTATCCGGGGTCTGTAAATGCCGGGCTTGTCAAACACAACCTTAAACCGNGGCGTGGGCGATTTTGAAACCACCCCATTCAATTCCATTTCATAAGATATGGCATCGCCATCCGGATCCGTTGTACCTTCGGCAGATACAGTTCCTTCCAACGGTACTGCACCGGATATCTTACTGGCGCTAACTACAACCTGTGGCGGGCGGTTGCCTCCATTATAATCAATTCGCGATAAGCGGGCATCCAGGTTTTGCTTAAACCACTGCGTACCATATTCCAACGTGTAGAGTTTGCCATCTGGACCAAACGCCATATCAATGATGTTGTTGAACGGCATGTTGGGCACGAAGGGTTCTATATCCAAAATGTCGCCCTGTTTGGTCATGGTAACTAAATGAATCCAGTTTCGCATCCAATCATAGATAATAAGTTTACCATCAAAATAATCGGGGTAAGCTTCGGGTTTGCCTTTAAAATCTTCTGCGTAATACACCGGGCCAGCCATGGCATTGCGGCTACCGGTTTTCATCAAGGGAAANTCGGGCGAGGCATCGTAAGGATACCAGATAAATGGCGGGCTTACCGAAGGCAATTCGGTTTTGCCGGTATTGTTGGGCGATGAATTAACGGGCTTAGCCGGATCGTGTTTGTTGCCGGCAATTTTCTTTTCGAAATCATACCGCGCATAGGGGTAGTTACCACCAATAAACAACGGCCAGCCAAAATAACCGGCTTTGCGGGCCTGGTTCACTTCATCATAACCACGGGGGCCACGCTCGGGACTATCATTTCCGGCATCAGGACCCACTTCGCCCCAATACAGGAAACCGGTTTTTCTATCAATAGAAATGCGATACGGGTTGCGGTTACCCATCACATAAATTTCAGGCCGGGTTTGGGCTTCATCTTTCGGGAAAAGGTTTCCTTCCGGAATGGTATAGGTACCATCGGGTTGGGGCTTTATGCGCAGAATTTTGCCTCGCAAATCGTTGGTGTTGGAGGATGAACCTTGCGCATCAAATGGTGAACGACCGGCACGCTCATCGGCCGGACTATACCCATCCGATTCAAACGGACTGGTGTTATCACCGGTTGATACAAACAAATTTCCATCAGGCCCAAAAGCCAGCGAGCCGCCTGTATGGCAACATGTTTCGCGTTGTGTTGCTACTTCCAGTATTTGTATTTCGCTTGCCTGGTCTATTTTGTTATTGGCAAATACAAAGCGCGATAAGACGTTAGCCGATTTTTCGGGATGCGAGTAGAAGATGTAAAGCCAGTTGTTTTTCTCAAATTCAGGATCGGTGGTTATTCCCAACATACCATCTTCATGTTTTGTAAATACATGAAATGTGTTGATCAGGTTGATTGAATCGGTTTGGGGGTTGTATAATTTAACGGCTCCTTTGCGTTCAATAAAAATGATCCGGCCATCCGGCAGAATGGTCATTTCTGTGGGTTCGTCAAAATTGCTGCCCAACACGGTTTTGGTAAACCGGTTTTCTTCCGGCACGCGCCTGGCACTTGCTTTGGCGAAGTCGGGTTTCTTTTCGCCTATGGCATATTTAATACCCTGGTACAAATGATCCAGGAATAACGCTTCCGTAAACGATTCGTTTGTATGGCCTAACCCGGTGTAGAACGAACGGCCGCCATCATACTCCTGGTACCAGGCAATGGGATGGTTCTCGCCATTCTCACCACCCTGGTAACTTGTTTCATCCAGGTTGTACAAAACCGTAATCGCATCCGAAATGTTTTTGTAGTTGTATAATTCATCGGTGCGAATCCATTCATCCGGCAGGTGATCTTCACCAAATGGTTTTACTTTCTTAAATGTAGCTTCCTGAATTTTAGGATGGCTCTTAAAGTAAGCACCCACTAGTTTGCCATACCACCACCAATCGTATTCGGTATCTGCAGCGGCATGAATACCCACATAGCCGCCNCCGGCCTGGATAAACCGCATAAATTGATTTTGCTGGGCCTGATCCAACACATCGCCCGTAGTGCTGAGAAAAATTACAGCCCTGTATTTCTTCAGGTTATCTTCGGTAAATGCCTCGGAAGATTCTGTGGTATCTACGCCAAAACCTTTTTCAGCGCCCAGTTTAATCAACGCTTCCTTTCCGGCTTTGATAGACTCGTGCCGGAAGGCTTTTTTTNNTGAAAACACCAGTACGCGGGGTGGCTCTTGCATACACGCGTTGAAAAGCGCGCAACAACTTAACAGAATCACTATTTTTTCATTGGCAACTAAATTACGTTGAGTAAGGCACAGTGCCGCAACCTGTTTCAGCCTCTGCCGTGTATTGCGGTTATGCCGGAAGCAAAAGTAATAACTACTACCGTATAGCCGCCCATTAAAATCGCTTTCCTTGAATTTTAATTTGTAGTTTTTACCGATGCGCAGGCCATTTTGTTATTGTTGGTCGCTGACCAACAAATTATTGCTCCTTCAAAATTAAAAGCACTTTTTAACCGTTGCGGGCCAACAACGTACCACATCAACTAAGGGATTGCGGAACGCGCAAGGCTCTAAGATTAAAAATTGAAGCACCGATTAATCATCACGATTTCAAATTCAAACTCGTTTGCTTGTCCGCAATGACAATATATGATGGGTGGTGCTATAAATAACTATACACAGGGACCCGCTTTTGCAAGCCGGGGAACTAAGAAGTACACTAAAATTTCATTTCATTGCAACAAAGTGGCTATTCTATTAACTTTGTTTTATAATTTGATGGTCTCTGGTACAGGCAGTAGAGTTAATGGCTAAAAACATTAAGCGTTTGAGAGAGGTTAAGCATCTTTCCCAAAGGAAGTATGTGCAGATTCGGGTGTTCCGCAAGGGCAATACAGCCGTATCGAAAAATGGAAAGATAGAGCCGTCTATTTCTACACTGGAAAAACTGGCTGCCGTTTTTAAAGTGGATATAGCCGAGTTTTTTAAGTCGGATAATTTGGAACAGGAAGTAAACCTGCCTCTGACACAGAAAATAAAAATGATTGATACGCTGGCTGTTGGTGAACAATAGGCTTTTTTTAAAATGATTGACCTGGCTTTAGCCAATAAGCGTATGAAAGATAATTTACAAACTTTAATTGCTCAATAATATGTACACATACAAAATACACTTACACAAAGAAACCGAAGGTGGCTTTACAGTTTCTGTTCCTGCTTTGCCTGGTTGTATTACCTATGGAGAAGATGTGGACGAAGCCATTGCAATGGCAAAAGAAGCAATTGAGCTTTGCATTGAAGAATTGCAGGAAAGAGGTGAAGACGTTCCCGATGACAGTAATACTCTGGAATATTCTTTAAACCTGAAAACTGTATGAACCTAAGCCCAAAGCATCTTATCAAAATATTGGAACAGTACGGTTTTACTTTCAAACGCTCTAAAGGTTCGCACCAACTTTATTATAACCCGACTACCAACAAAACAGTGATTGTACCCATACACGGTTAAGGATATGAAAAAAGGTACTTTCCTTGCTGTTCTTAAACAGGCGGGTATTGATAAAAATGAATTAGATTAACAAAGCCACCCGATTAGGTGGCTTTGCTGCTTTCAAGTTAATTCACTTAGTAGGCTCTCTGGCTTAAACTCCTGCAATAGATCAATTTTTTACTGAGACTTCTTGTAGAATGGTTAACTTATCGGCATCGGATTCCTTTAGTGGAACCAGATAATGGCATAGGAAGCGATTTCGATCTTCCTTCACCTCTTTAATCAAATGCACTTTATTATCTACAATGGCAAAGGACGATAATCCAGAACTTTCACCAAATAAACTTTTGAATAATCCTTATCATAAAGGTAAATGGCAAATTTATCTTGCCTTGTTCTCTTTATTACGTACTCATTGCTTGTTATTTGGTCATAGTAGTAGTGACAACTTTCTCCATCTTGAATCGCTGGATAATTAATAAATGTAATCTTGCCCGAATTTAAGTCATACACGTAGCACTTGTTTGACCGAGCAACACTGAAATAAATTTTATCATTGAATACACTTACATAACGCGCGAACACATCAACACGGGACCAGGTTTGATCCCAATCCTTCACATCCCAATAAAGTGCATTTGTATTCCTCTCATGATCCTCCTTATTAATGTAGATTTTCTCATATGTTGGCTTCGATGTATCAACAATCCAGAAATTTGGAAAGTTGTCTTCTTCTTTACGTGCTGAGTTAAGAATAGTATTCTTTTGACTTTTAACTTTTCGCGATCATAACCTATCAAAAGACCCTTATGGAAAAGAACATATTCGGCAAATAACACTTTGTTGTTGCGATATAAATTTGTTAATACTTTCGCTCGCTGATGTCTTAAACTTGTATCCTCCAAAATCAACTGATTATCCTTCACTAGTAATGGCACAAACATTTTCCCCGTATGGACATAAACTTTTGTGGGTGACTCGACTGAAATCGATTCAATTTGTTGAAAAAATAGTCACGGCTTTTAAAAGCATCCATTATTGACAGGGAGTCCTTTATCAGACCATCACGGCCAATAAAAACAACATCTTTTATGTGTGAACCTTCCTTTAAGGAAAATCTCCTGGCTCCTAAAGCCGATCCATCATTAAGGATCCATAGCTTGCTTATAGGATAATAGCTATTACAAAAGAAAGTATTCTTAACAGAGAAAACAGCTAATGAGTCTTGCCCATTGACATGGCCAAAACTCAAGATTGATAAAACAAAAAATAATCGCAAACTCATTCCGTGTTCATTACAATTTTAAATTTAACTGCATATCTGAATTGGTCATCACTAATATAGTGTTCCTTTTGAAGGAGCCAACAAACCCATCAGGCGTAGCAAACCCGGCTGAAAACCCTTCACCTCCAACACCTGCATAAGGTCCATTTCTATCGAATAAGTGACTTCCTTTTGTTATCCCGCCCTTGCCAGTGTTCTTCACCGGCAAAGGCGGGGAACTCCAACATGGGCGAAAGGAAGTATTTATACATGCATGTTGGAGAAGAACTCCAACATGGGCGAAGGAATCTTTTGCTATATTTGAGCTTTGGTATTTTTATTAAAGGGCGGTGCTAAAAATCCTCGCCTTCAGCAATACCCAAACCGTTGTGGCTCATGCCTAAATAAAGCGGCAGTACTTAAAGACAGACTTTAATTTGACCAACCAATTACGAATAATTTATTTAATAACCTCTAACCTGATATGAAATGACTACAGGCATACTAACAATATTGGGACTCGGAATGCCAGCAATAGCGGAATGGGTTATTCTAGGAATATTTTTCATAATTCCTTTGATAATAGTGATTGTCGTGGTAAATAGGAAGAAGGTCGACAAAGAAAAATTAATCAATACGTATAAGTTCGCGTCATTTGGTCAAAGACTTTTAGCAAGATTTATTGATGTTTTAATTACTAGCGCTATAGGAATTCTATTAGCTATTATCATCGGCTCAAGTTCACCAAATTCAATTGAAGCTGCATCCACCCTTAGTATGTTTATATTTTGTTTTATATACCAACCAATCCTTGAGGCGACAGGAGGTACTTGGGGAAAAAAATAGTCGATCTTCGAACTATCAACCTCAACACAGGAAAAGCCCCAACGTTTATGGATAGTTTTGGTAGGTCCTTTCTTTATTTCCTATTTGTCATTTATCTAGTAATTCCAGCTTTATTAAGCGGACTAGCTGTTTTATGGACTACGTGTAAACAGACATGGCACGATACGGCATTTAATATTGCTGTAATAACTAACTCTCCAACAAAAGAAATTAAAACACCTGAAGGATTTAAGCAAAACTCAATTCTAAAGCACGCTGACAAGCTAAGAGAATTGAAACAATTGCAGGAACAAGGAATAATTTCTAACGAAGAATTTGAATCAGAAAAAGAAAGATACTGGACTCTGATAATTAAGTCAGACAAATCAAATCAATCTATCCCCCAGCAGAGTTACCCGTTTCGGGAACTCTGCGCTTTCTCAAAACTACAACGCCTTAGTTAAATCTATATCCTCCAGCGCTGACAATTTAACAAGAACTTCATGTTCGAGCCTTCTCACAAGCCCATACGACATCAACCGCTTGCCCTCTCGTTCGACAGCTCAAACAAATGAAGCCATTGGCTACAGGTAATGGTGATAAAAATAAATACCATCGTATTCGGGTATCTCCCTGCGGACACTCATGGCCTGAATTTAACATTTCTCTTACAAGTAAGAATACTTGAAAATATAAAGGGTACACTCATTCGCGCAGAGTCCCCGAGGCGGGAGACTCCGCTGGGAAATGAAATCTTTAAAAGCAAAACGCCAGACATTGCCTGGCGTATGGTAATATACTCCCTCTCTGGTTAAAGAGATCTTATCTTAATATTCCGATACCAAACTTTATCGCCATGGTCTTGCAGGGAAATATGACCTTTCGAAAACTTACCAAAGCCGGGCATGCTCTTAAATTTACTGGCGCCTACCAGGGCATCCCATTCGGGTGTATGCATGGTAAACTCAACCGTTTTGGTTCCGTTTAGCCAAAACTCAATTTTACCTTTATTGCTGATAAGCCTGGCTACATTCCAAGCGCCCGCAGGTTTTACCGTTTCTTTCGAGCAGGAAATCAAATCATACAAATCGCCTGCCCGGTGCTTGATAATTTTTGCATCCGGATGGCACTCGTTATCCAACACCTGCATTTCGGGGCCCGTCATCCACACATACTTGTATTCGTCTGCTTCCTGTACATGAAAGATAACACCGCTGTTTCCGCAAGGTTGTATTTTCCACTCNAGGTATAACTCATAATTTTCAAACTGCTGGTCGGTTACCAGGTCTCCGCCTTTTTCTTCCTTATTGGAAGTATCGAGAAACAACGCATCTTCAGAAATCTTCCAGGCAGCACCTACCTGTTCGGATTTATAGTTATGCCAACCTTTTGTGCTTTTTCCATCAAACAAAAGTTGCCAACCCTCTTTCTTTTCTTTGGCAGTAAGCGTGTTGGGTTGGGCATGGGCCGTTATCACCACCACGCTTAAAAATACCAGAAATATTAGCCGCATCTTAATGCTCTGTTTCACCATCCAACGAGAGTACATACCGGGCCATTTTCTCGGCATCTATTTGAGAAAGATCAGGATGGGGTGTCATTGGAATTTCGCCCCACACACCCGTACCTCCTTCTACAATTTTNTTGGCCAGGTAAGTAACATTGGCAGCGGTAAATTCATACTTCTTGGCTACATCGGTGTGCGATGGCCCGATCAGTTTATTGGTAGCATGGTGGCAGGTTTTGCAATCGCTGGCTTTTACCAGTGCATCGCCCTGGGCAATTACATCCACCGCTTGAACCGGTGTTGTGGTTTCTACCGGTGCACCGTAATCTTCGGTTTGGGTTTCTGTNTTNTTAGAGCCACAGTAGGTTAATGTTACAACCATTAGTATCATTAACAACAGAGAAATTTTATTTTCATAGGGTTTGATGTTTATAAAGTTTACAGATTAATTCAGTCCTAATACTTTTTTATTTAACGAAGGATTTTTCCCNGTTGAAGCAAAATCGTCAAATGCTTTTTCGGTTACCCGAATGATGTGATCTTTAATGAATGGCGCGCCTTCGGCTGCGCCTTGTTCCAGATGTTTAATACAACACTCCCACTCCAGCACAGCCCAGCCGTTGTAACCATACTGTGCAAGTTTACTGAAGATGGATTTGAAATCTACCTGGCCATCGCCCAACGAGCGGAAACGGCCCGGGCGGTTTACCCAATCCTGAAACCCTCCATACACACCACTTTTTCCGGTTGCATTAAACTCGGCATCTTTAACGTGGAACATCTTAATGAAAGAATGGTAGAAGTCGATATATTGCAGGTAGTCTAATTGCTGCAATACGAAGTGGCTGGGATCATACAGAATATTGGCGCGTGTATGTTTGCCAGTAGCTTCCCAGAAACGCTCGAACGTAATGCCATCGTGCAGGTCTTCGCCTGGATGGATTTCATAACAAACATCCACCCCTGCTTTATCAAATGCATTCAAAATCGGCAGCCAGCGTTTTGCAAGTTCTTTAAATCCATCTTCAACCAAACCGGCAGGGCGTTGTGGCCATGGATATACGGTGTGCCACATCAATGCACCCGAAAAAGTTGCGTGGGCATTCAACCCTAAATTCTTGCTGGCTTTGGCTGCCAGTTTCAACTGCTCTACCGCCCAGGCCGTTCTTTCTTTTGGCTTACCGTGTACCGACTTGGGTGCAAACCCATCGAACATCACATCGTAAGCGGGATGCACAGCAACTAACTGGCCCTGCAGGTGTGTGGACAGTTCGGTTATCTGCAACCCGCAAGACTCAACCGTTTCACGAAGTTCATCGGCATAGTCTTTACTCTCGGCTGCTTTNTTCAAATCGATACAGCGGCTATCCCACGTAGGGATTTGCACTCCTGCATAACCCAGCGAGGCTACCCATTTACAGATCGACTTCAGGTTATTGAATGGAGGTTCATCGCCCATAAATTGGGCTAAAAATATTCCGGGGCCTTTTAATGTTTTCATACTTTAAACTTCAAATGGAGTCCATTTTTCTTTGCTCTGTCCGCTCTTCACCACGTTATCAATAAATGCCATTCCACGTATGCCATCATCTACGGAAGGGAAATCGATATGGGCAGGCACTTGCGTACCATCAATCTTTGCACTGAGGGCAACCGCGAAATTGCGGTAGAGGTTTGCAAACGCTTCAAGATACCCTTCGGGGTGGCCGCCCGGAGTGCGGGTATTAAATAATGCTTCCGGATGTAAGAACCCATTGGTACCGGCACGGTAAATCTGGGTGGGTTTATCCAGCCACTTCACCAATAGCGTATTTGGTTCTTGTTGCGACCATTCCAAACCACCGTTCTCACCATACACCCGAATCTTTAATGCATTCTCTTCACCGGCAGCAACCTGCGAGGCCATTAACACGCCTGCACCNACCGTTATCAAACTTGAGCAACACGTTGCCATCATCATCCAANNCGCACGGCCGGGCACCATAATGTTCAGATCGGCACACAGGTGTGTGATCTTTAAACCGGTAATAAACTCGGCCAGGTGGGCGGCATGCGTTCCAATATCGCCCATAGCACCGGCTTTACCCGAGCGCTTGGGGTCTGTGCGCCAGGCAGCTTGCGCGTTGCCTTCGCGTTCGCTCATTTTACTAAGCCAGCCTTGTGGATATTCTACGTACACTTTACGGATTTTTCCGAAAATGCCATCGCGTACCATGGCTCGTGCTTCGCGCACCATCGGGTAACCCGAATACGTGTGTGTTAAACAAAGGAGCAGTCCGGTTTCCTGAACTTTCTTTTTNAGCTGACGGGCCTCATCTATGGTAAACGTGATAGGCTTTTCAATTACCACGTGAAATCCCTTCTCCAACGCCAGCATGGCCGGTGCAAAGTGTGCGAAGTTTGGGGTTACAATAGTTACAAAATCAATCCGCTTATCGGCCGGNAGTTTGCTCTCCTTATCAATCATTTCTTCAAANGAGGTGTATGTTCTGTCTTCGGACAGAAACAACATCTTTCCGCTTTCTTTGGCTACTTCCGGNTGAATGCTAAGGGCTCCGGCAACCACTTCAATAAGTCCGTCCATATTGGCGGCCAGGCGGTGGATGGATCCGATAAAGGCATCTTTGCCTCCTCCTACCATTCCCATTCTAAGTTTTCTGTTCATGCGATTAGGCTTGGTTAAATTCAAACAAGGTTAAAACGATAAGCCGAAAAATAACGAATTAAATTTAACGGAAACGATTGCAATACTTTTAAATGGGCTTAAATAAACTTGTTTACCAGGTTCTCCAGATACTCCTGTTTTCCACTTGTTTGCGCGGGCTCACCATTCTTGAGGGCCAGTTTCCGCAACTCGCGCAAGCCAAGGTTTCCGTTTTCAAACTTTTTGCCGTTACCTCTGTCAAAGGAGGCGTAGCGTTCGCGTTTCATGCGCACAAACTCACCATTTTCCAAAATGGCATGTGCGGCAATCAATGCTTTGGCAAACGTATCCATGCCGCCAATGTGGGCATAGAAAATATCAATCAGGTCGGTTGAGTTTCTGCGGGTTTTGGCATCGAAGTTTACACCTCCGGTTTTAAAGCCACCGGCCTGCAAAATCACTAACATGGCTTCTGTTAGTTCATATACGCTGTTGGGAAACTGGTCGGTGTCCCACCCGTTCTGGTTATCGCCCCGGTTGGCATCAATGCTTCCCAGCGCGTTGGCATCGGCTGCTACCTGCAATTCATGATCGAAGGTATGGCTGGCCAAGGTAGCGTGGTTCACTTCTATGTTCAGTTTAAAATCATCCATCAGATCGAACTGGCGCAANAAGTTGAGGCAAGTAGCGGCATCAAAATCGTATTGATGTTTGCTGGGCTCCATGGGTTTGGGTTCAATATAGAATACACCTTTAAAGCCTTGTCTGCGGGCGTAGTCGCGCGAGATTTGTAAGAAGCGCGCCAGGTGTTCCTGTTCGCGTTTCATGTTGGTGTTCAGTAACGACATATAACCTTCTCTTCCACCCCAGAAGGTATAACCCGAACCACCCAGTTCAATAGTAGCATCAATTGCATTTTTNACCTGCGCGGCAGCGTGGGTTACCACGTGGAAATCGGGGTTGGTGGCGGCACCATTCATGTAGCGCGGATTACCAAACAGGTTGGCTGTGCCCCACAGCAATTTTACACCTGAGTCTTTCTGTTTTTGTTTGGCATAGTCCACAATTTTACGAAGTCTTTTTTCCGATTCTGCTAATGTGGGTGCTTCATCCACCAGGTCGTAATCATGAAAGCAATAAAACGGGGCACCAATCTTGGTAATGAATTCAAACGCAGCATCCATTTTATCAAAGGCGCGTTTCATCGGATCAGCATTTTGCAACCACGGAAACTGTTTAGTGCCCGTTCCAAACGGGTCGCCACCGGTTCCGCAGAAGGTATGCCAGTAGGCAATGGCAAAACGAAGATGCTCCTGCATGGTTTTACGACCAATCTTTTTGTTGGGATTGTAAAACTTAAACGCCAGCGGATTGTCTGACTCGGGNCCTTCGTAGCGGATGGCACGAATGCCTTTGAAATACTCTTGTTTTCCTTTGATTACTTTCATGACAATTAAAATTTATTGAGTTAATCTATACTTATAATTTGGTAAGCTCTTGTGCTAAAATGCCTTTCCATTTCTGATAAACCATTTCGTATTGTTCTTGCTGCCGCGCATCCGGCAATTCATTGTGCAACAACTTTAACCCGGTAAAGGCTTGTTTGAAATCGGAATAAAAGGCTGCACCCACTCCGGCACCCAGGGCAGCACCCATGGCTCCATCGGTATCGTAAAGTTCTAACCGGGCGCCTATGGTATTTACAAACGCATGGCGAAATACCGGGCTCAAGAACATATTGGCCTGGCCTGCCCGAATTACCTGCGATTGTAACCCCATTGACTGAAGAATATCGAATCCATAACGAAGGGCAAACACAATTCCTTCCTGCGCTGCCCGAAATACGTGGGCCTGGGTGTGCCTGTTAAAATCCAACCCATGCCACGATGCATTGATAACTTTGTTTTCCAGGATGCGTTCCGCTCCGTTTCCAAAGGGCAGCATCTGCAGGCCATCGGCACCAACCCGTATGCCCGAAGCCAGCTCATTCATTTGGTTGTATGAAATTGCTTCCGTGCTTTTAATATTCTTGCGCAGCCAGCTGTTTAAAATACCCGTACCGTTCACGCAAAGTAAAATGCCGTTGCGTTTTTGATTGGCCGTGTTGTTTACATGTAGAAATGCGTTAACACGCGATTTNTTATCGAAGGTATTATTCTCGGTAATACTGTAAATCACACCGGATGTACCGGCAGTGGCAGCGGTTTCGCCCGGGTTCAACACGTTCAATGAAAATGCATTGTTGGGCTGATCGCCCGCCCGGTAAGAAATTGGTGTGCCTGCTTTCAACCCGGTTTGCGCAGCGGCTTTCGCATTTATTACTGCCTGGATAGAAAATACCGGTTTGATATCCGCCAACAGCCCGGCATCGATACCATACTGGTTCAACAAAGCAGTTGCAATTGTACCTTCCTGGTAATCCCANAANATCCCTTCCGACAAGCCGGTATCTGTTGTTGTTGCTTCTCCACTTAGTTTAAAGGCAATGTAATCGCCAGGCAGCATGATCTTGTAAATACGATCATACACTGCCGGTTCGTTTTCTTTTATCCACTTTAGTTTGGAGGCAGTAAAATTTCCGGGTGAGTTGAGGAAATGCTTCAGACAAAAGTCTTCACCAAGCGCTGCAAAAGCTTCTTCACCCACCTTTACAGCCCGGCTATCGCACCAAATAATGGAAGACCGCACCGGGTTGCCGGCTTTATCAATACAAACCAATCCATGCATTTGGTAAGCAATGCCAATGGCTTTAACCTGATCGCCCGCAGCACCTGCTTTTGCCAGGCACTCTTTAATACAAATTACTACATGGTGCCACCAGGTTTCTGGATCCTGCTCGGCCCAACCCGGATTTAAGGTTATCATTTCCATTTCCTCGGCTGGCGACTGTGCGGAGGTTGCCCGNGTGCCGGTACCTACATCCACTAAGGTGGCCTTTACGGAAGAACTGCCTATATCAAGGCCCAATAAATACCCTTGCATACGATTGTTTTGTACTCAAAAGTATTTACTTATAGTCAGAATGACCATATATTAGCACCAAAATCTTTATGGAAAATCCGGTTCATCCCGATTCGATCATTGAAGCGCTGTCTATCGACTGTGTGATATTTGGCTTTAAGGATGGCCGGCTGGACATACTTTTGGTAAAACATGCCGAGGGTATCAGTGCCGGAAAATGGGCCCTGCCCGGAGGCTGGATTACTTATGGCGAAAGTGTAGATGACGCGGCCAAGCGATTACTAAAATCCCTTACGGGAATTAGCGACATATATCTGGAGCAACTGAAGGCCTTTGGCGATCCAAACCGCTTTCCTCTAAAGCGCGTGGTAACGGTTGCTTACTACGCATTGGTAAATGAAGAAAGCTATTCGCTGATTCCTGGGTTTACTGCATCGGATGCCCAGTGGTTCAATGTGCATGAAGTTCCGGAGTTAATCTATGATCATAATCAGATTTTAGAGTTTGGGTACAACCACCTGAAGCATAAAGTACGGCACGAGCCCATTGGGTTTAACCTGTTGCCTGCAAAATTCACCTTGCTGCAACTGCAAGAACTATACGAAGCAATCTTAGAAACCAGGCTGGATAAATCGAACTTCAGACGCAAGCTGGGTAAAATGAAGTTGCTGATAAACTGTAAAGAGAAACAGAAGGATGTATCGCACCGGGCAGCGGCCTTATTTAAATTCGACAAACGGATTTATGTAACCTTAAGGCGAAACGGTATGGTCTTCGAATTATAACCATTTATATAAAACGTTTGCAACAAAGCATTTTTCATTACATATTTCCTAACCTAAAAATTAAACCTACACACACGTATGAGCGATAAACCCAACATCAGATTGTTTTATGCCAGTTGTTTCGCATTGATTACAACCGCATTTTCATTCAGTATCCGCGCTGGAATTTTACCAGAGCTTGGTACAACCTTTAACCTTACCAATGAACAACTTGGCTTCATCAACACCATGTGGTTTGTCGGGTTTCCTATTTCCATGGTATTGGGTGGAATCTTTTATGGCTCCATCGGCCCCAAGCGAATTATGCATTTTGCTTTTGTTGCCCATACTATTGGTATTCTGCTTACCATTNTTTCAGGCGGCTATACCGGCCTTTTAATTTCCACCTTGTTTATTGGTCTGGGCAATGGTTGTACCGAAGCGGCCTGCAATCCATTGATTGCCTCCAGCTATAGCGGCAAGCAGATGAATACCCTGATGAATCGTTTCCACATGTGGTTTCCGGGTGGAATAGTACTGGGTAGTCTTATCTCATTTGCCATGACAAAAATGCAATTGGGTTGGGAATCGCAGATCTGGATTATCATGATTCCAACCCTGATCTACGCCTACTTGTTTTATGGCCAGGCCTTTCCGGAAACCAAAGGCGAAGCGGGTTCACTTTCGGCCAACCTGAAAGCCATGGCTACCCCACTTTTCATTTTCATTTGTGCTTGTATGACCCTTACCGCTATTTCTGAGTTTGGACCGCAACAATGGATGCGTATCATTATGGCTAAGAGCGGAGAGGAACCGATGGTTATTTTAGCCTTAGTAACCAGCTTGATGGCGGTGGGTCGTTACTTTGGTGGTGAGTTTGTACACAAGTTCGACCAAACCGGTGTGTTATTGGGCTCTGCTGTTTTTACTGCCATTGGAATATTCCTGTTCAGTACCCAAACCGGTGCCATGACCTACGTAGCGGCTATCCTATTTGCAATGGGTGTTTGTTACTTCTGGCCAAACATGATTGGTTTTACCGCTGAGAAAATGCCTGCCACAGGCGCCCTCGGCATGTCCGTTGTTGGGGCCTTTGGTATGTTCTCTACCGCTATCTGGCAACCCATAATTGGTAGTTGGATTGATACCGCCAAAAAAACTGCTGCTGAATCAGGTCTAAGTGGAGATGAGTTAGACCTGGTGTCCGGACAAGACACCTTGAGGACTATGGTTACCTTTCCGGTTATTCTAATCATACTATNNTTATCATTTTGTTGTTCTGGATGCGCAAGCGAACCAACGTTGCCGTTTAATATTTTAACCAATTAATTATAGATAGAAAGGCTGCTTACTTTTTGTATGACAGCCTTTCTTTTGTTGTAGTAACTTCCCTCACCTGTTAATTCAAGCACATGATCAAAACGCTGCTCTCGCCCTTTAAACGCTTTGCGTGGTTTAAACGCCTGAATGCTAAAATAACCTACGAGTGGTTGGCAAAACATATTCCGGCTGACGACTGGCAGTTTATGAATTATGGGTACTCGCCCCATGCGAGTGAACCTGCCTATCAACCCGAACCAAAACCCCTGCAACTTTATCCGTTGTTAATGTATCATTACCTGGGGTCAAAGACCGAGCTAACCGGCAAGATTGTATTGGAGGTTGGCAGTGGCCGCGGTGGTGGGGCCGCTTATCTGGCTGCGCATTTCAAGCCAGCCCGCTACACCGGAATGGACCTGGCCCAGCGTGCGGTTGATCTGGCCAATAAAATTCATTCGGTTGCAAACCTGAAGTTTATTCAAGGCAGTGCCGAGGCCATTCCTTTACCTGATAACAGCGTGGATGTGGTTATTAATGTAGAATCATGTCATGCATACGGCTCTGTGAAANAATTTCTGAGTGAAGTAAAACGCGTATTAAAGCCGGGAGGTCATTTTTTAATGGTGGATTTTAGGTATGCACCAGATATGGCAGAGTTAAACCAGTTATTGAGTGAAAGTGGGTTAACCATGAAGCAGGAAGAAAACATAACCGGCAACGTGGTGCTGGCAATCGAAGCGGAAGATGATGCTAAACAAAAACGCATACAGGATCTGGTTCCGCCAAAGTGGCAAAAATTGTTTGCTGAGTTTGCCGGTGTGGTGGGTTCAAAGTTCTACCGCAACCTGAAAGACGGAACGCGGTTTTATTACCGGTATGTAATGCAGAAGTAATAACCGGGTGCTACTTCTTTGCAGGAATACATAAACACCAACTGTTAAGCAGGGTTCTTTACATTCGATGAAAGTGCAGCAATTACTACCTCCCGTGCTTCGCGGTGTTTGCAATAACTACATTGGTAATGTTCCAGCAATAATCCATCTTCGGTTTGTGTGGGTTTNTTCTCTATTTCTTCGGAGGCAATTTTCATCGTGTAGTAACCACACTCTACGCACTTTTCAGCATGCTGGTAAGGCATGTATTTTTCCACTTTCTTCTCCCCNGTTTTCTCATCAACCCAAACATCGTACTCTACCGAATGCAGTTCGCTTTGGTGTTGTTCCAGTTGGTCAGCCTCCAGGTGTACAGAGCCCTCTTCATCCGTAAGTTTGCGCATCACATTACCAGCCGAAGATTTACGAGGCTTGTTGCGAATACGCCTGAGGCGCCCCTCTAAAAGCCTGGGGTATAAAACCCGGATCAGCCCGGAAAACAATGTATATAAAATCACAAATGAGCCTGCCAGAAAAAATATACTGACATATAACTTTACCGAATCATCTACCGGGATAAGCGGGGTTATTTTGGCTGTAGCAAANAGCACCAGGCCCACCATAACACTTAATATGGCATACCAGAAAAATTTTATCTCATGTTGGTTTACATAGTCATAGCGTTCTTTAGGATCTGATATGGTCATCAGCTTTATTTCATGATAAATCAGGATAAGAACCGCAATAGCAAATAAAACATAAGAGCCCAGAACCAGGTAATTGTCCCAGGTCTCAATAAAATGGCGTGCAGAAGTTTCCATATTGGATGGGGTTAGGTACTAAAAGCATGAGAAATTTGCGAATATTCTTGTGCAGATTCAATGAAAAGCATCATATTTTTACCAGGTTTTGAAATTATCTGGCACTAAATGACGTTTAAGCATCGTGGAAAATAGTTTCTTTAGACTCGCCCTTCAACAGGCTGCCCGTCTGCTGGGAAAACCAGGCCGCATAACCCGTATTCTTGCTGAATTAACTGCCAAAATCAGCCGGGTGGACTGGTCGGTAGAGGGTCGATTGAAGCTAAAGCACCAGTTGTTTCTGGCTGGGCGCTTTATCAAAGCCAGTTTAACCGGTGCCTATTCCCTTAAGTCGAAGCGCACCTTAGTAGCCTTGCTGGCAGCCTGTATTTATTTTATTAACCCATTCGATCTTATCCCCGATCTGCTTGCCGGTATTGGCCTGGCAGATGATATGGCCATTGTTGCATGGGTATTTAATGCGGCTGCAGCCGAGCTGCGTGCATTTGAAGCTTGGGAAGGAGCTACTTCCGTTTCCCTTAAACACTCCANTTGGGTTGATTAAATACAACCTCTGGAAACGAACCATTGTTTTCGATAAACTCTATCTTAAAGCCTTCAAATCCCTTTATCATGAATTTGTGTTTACCAATGGACACCAATTCATATTCCGGTTGGCCGGGCACTATCAGGTGAAGGGTTGTACCCTTCACAAANAATTTTGTAACCACACCAGCCAGTTCATACTCGCCCGCATATTGCGCTAGTGCGTCCTTACTTACATCCATTTTTATAGGTGTACGCTTAAATTCGATAGCCGAAATGGTTGGTTCAAGCTTTAACGCCACCTTCGCAATCTCGCCTGTTTCGCTTGTAAANAACTGAAACTGGGTGGAGTTGGCATCGGTTGTATCCGGCTTTCCGTTTTCAACCAGATAGGAATTGAAGATATCGTAGTGGTGATGCCCCAACCATAACTTTACCCGCTTAAACACGGCAAAGAGTGAATCGCGCTCGTAGCTAATTGTAAAATCGCCATAACCGGGATGCGAATACTTGCCTGTAAACTCGGCCAGTATATGCGAGGGCTTCGTGCCTGTTACCTTATTTGAGGTACGGGCTTTCATTGCCGCAGCCTGGTCTTGTAATGCTTTCTCCCTTCTTGATTTCAATTCTTTATTCCAATCGGTTGCCTTTACCTTTAGCATGCGATCGGAAATGATATTACGCACCACCGAGGGCACACCAGAGCCATTCTGATTTACCAATACTACAATTCCCACGCTATCGGTTGGAAAGAAAGACGTACTTGCCGAAAACCCATCAATATTTCCACCATGTTCTACACGGTAATGACCTTTGTAAGAGGAAAGGAACCAACCATAACCGTAGTTTGACAAATGTAGGTCGGGATTCGATTTATCCGGCAGTCCCGCTCCAATAACCATTTGCGAACTGATTGCTTCTGTTACGTAACTCGCAGGCAGAATCTCTTTTCCTTTAAACTTGCCTCCGTTTATCCAGGTAATAACCCAATTGGACATCTCATTTACACTGCTGTTTATACTTCCGGCAGGCGCCATTCCGGCAATGTGGTAATAATCCATCTTTTTAATGGTGGTTTCTTTTTCCAAATCATAGCCAATCGCTATGTCGGAAACCTTTTGCATTTCCGTAATTGAAAGATTGCTGCGCTCCATCCCCAGGGGCTTAAAGAAATTTTCGCGCACATTTTCCTCCCACGATTTACCGGTAATCTTCTCTGCTATTACCCCCTGCGTAAGAAACATGAAATTATTGTAGTACCAGTGCTCACGCACACCCGTAAATGGTTCCTGATACGCAATGCGTTGTACTAAACTGTCTTTTGAATCAGACGGAAACAGATACCACGAAAAATCGTGGCGGGGTAAGCCGGTGCGGTGGCTCATTAAATCGCGTATCTGAATCGTGTTATTCATCTCGTCCTTAAANAATTTCAAATCAGAAACGTATTCGGAGGGTTTATCTTCAAATTTGAGTTTGCCTTCATTGCGCAACCGACCCAGTATTGCAGAAGTAAACGCCTTGCTGCAACTGCCAATAGCAAAAAGGGTATTAGGCGTTACCGCGATTTTCTTTTCATAATCGCTATAACCAAAACCCCTGGCATATATTATTTTATTCTTCTCTACAACAGCCACGGCAAACCCAGGAGCTTTCCAGGTATCCAACACCTTTTGCAATTCGGTATCAAGCCCTGCCAGACGCGTATCGGCAGCTGGTTTCTTTTGAGAATAGGCAACAACTGATAACAGTATCAGACCTGTAAGGAAGCAACTCGTTTTCATGTGCTGTTTATTTTAGTGTGGTTAATTTTCCATTCATCACTATTTCCAGAGGCTGGCCGTGTTCTAATACGGTATCAACCGCTCCTCCTGCCCCTACCTTAACTTTAATTACCCGGCCTCTAAACTCCAGTCGGAAGGAATAGGATTTCCACTGCTCGGGTATGAATGGTGTAAAATGCAGTTTACCATCGCGCACACGCATACCACCAAAACCTTTNACCACGCTCATCCATGTACCGGCCATAGAGGTTATATGGCAGCCTTCTTCGGTGTCGTTGTTATAATCGTCCAGGTCGAGGCGGGCTGTGCGCAGATAAAATTCGTATGCCTGCTCTTTATACCCGATTTTACTAGCAAGGATTACGTGCACGCAGGGCGATAAGGATGACTCATGTACCGTCATCGGCTCATAGAAATCAAAATTCTTNTTAATGGTTGCTACATCAAAGTCGTCTTCAAAAAGATAAATACCCTGCAATACATCGGCTTGTTTAATAAAACAGGAGCGCAGAATTCTATCCCACGACCACTTTTGGTTTAGTGGCCTTTCGCTGGCTGGTAAATCCTTCACATTCATCAACTCCTTATCCAGAAAGCCATCCTGCTGAAGAATTACACCGCGCTTCTCGTCTTTCGGATAATACATCTTGTCGGTAATGTCCTTCCATCGCGAAGTTTCATCCGATTCCTTAAATGCTGTTTTAGAAACAATTTCGGAATACCGTTGCGGGTGGTTCGACTTTACAAAATCAATTGCCTGCATGGTAAAGCGAAGGGTCCACGCACCCAGGTAATTGGTGTACCAGTTGTTGTTCACATTGTTTTCGTATTCGTTCGGGCCGGTTACACCCAGAATTACATATTTATTTTTCTCGTTCGACCAGTTGACCCGTTGCGACCAGAACCTGGCAATTCCAATCAGCACTTCCAGGCCATATTCTGCCAGATAATTTTTATCGCCTGTATAGTCGATGTAATCGCGCATAGCATAGGCCATGGCACTGGTTCGGTGAATTTCTTCGAAGGTAATCTCCCACTCGTTGTGGCACTCTTCACCATTCATGGTTACGAACGGGTAAAATGCAGCACCATCTTTAAACCCTAACTTCTTTGCATTCTCGATGGCCTTGCTCAAATGTTTGTACCGATAGACTAATAAATTTCGCGCCACGTTCGGTTCTGCGGTGCCTAAAAAGAAAGGCAGGCAGTATGCTTCCGTATCCCAATAGGTGCTTCCGCCATACTTCTCGCCTGTAAAACCTTTGGGGCCAATGTTTAGTCTTTCATCCTCACCGGTATAGGTTTGGGTTAACTGAAAAATATTAAACCGGATTCCCTGCTGAGCGGCTACATCCCCATCAATGGTAATATCACATTCCTCCCACTTATGAGCCCAAACTTTTGCGTGCGCGTCAAACAATTTTTCAAAACCTGTTGCAACGGCTGTTGCTAATTTTGACTTTGCATTTGCAGCCAGTTTATCTTTCGCATGATTTTCAGAAGATAATACTACCGCATATTTATAAACTGTAAGTGCGTTTCCTTCGGTAAGCTCGGTTGCCACTACATTATCCGCATACTTTTCGCGTTGGTTGGCTGTTACTTTTCCAGCCACTTCTTTTCCATTTACCTGCAAGCGGTATTGCATGGCCGTACACACATGAAAGTGTGTTTTCTTGGTTTGGGCAGTTACCAATGCTAAACCGGGTTCTGCTTCCCGGTAAACCTCTTCCCAAAATTTNTCATCGTAGTTCGAGTCTTTATTCACCACATCGGCATCAACCGGAAGTGTAAGGGTTACGGGTGCAGAAAAATTCAATGCTTTAATTTCATACCGGATCGCTCCTACCTCGCCATCAGCCATGGAACAAAAACGTTTGGAATCAACGCTTATCTTCTTACCATCTGCCAGTGTAGCTGTAACTGTGCGTTGCAGCAATCCTTGTTTCATATCCAGCACACGCCTGAACGACTCTACTTTACATTTAGCCAGATCCAGCACCTGGTCGTCAATCCGTATTTTAATCTCAATCCAGCTTGGCGCATTTAATACCTTTGCGAAGTATTCGGGGTAACCATTTTTCCACCAACCCACNCGGGTTTTATCGGGGTAATAGACACCGGCCACGTAACTTCCNTGATGGGTCTCNCCTGAATAGTCTTCTTCAAAAGTGGCGCGCTGCCCCATGCGGCCGTTGCCCAGACTAAAAACACTTTCTGACACTTTATTGTAATGCGGATTTAAACCTTCTTCAATAATATGCCACTCGTGGTGTTTGAGGTATTCTTTCATGTGTATTCCAGTTTTTTTATTCGATAATTAGATTCGCATTTAATTTAAGTTGTTCAAATCGAAATCGGATGTTTGCTTCACTATAAAATCGGCTTTTCCGAGTTGCTCAGGCGTGCCCACCCCACGCATTTCATTCCAGCTGCCAAAGCTGCATCTACACCAGCCGCTGCATCTTCAAACACCATGCACTTATCGGGCGAAACACCCAGGCGTTTGGCTGCAAGTAAAAAATTTCAGGGTCGGGTTTGGTGTGTGTTATCATGGTGCCATCCACCATCGTGTCGAACAAGTTTGCTATATCCAGTAGCTCGATTACACGAGGAGCGTTTTTGCTGCTTGACGCCAATGCCACTTTCAAACCTTGCATTCGGCAAGCAACCAACATTTCTTTAACGCCTGGAAATATCTCTTCAGGCCGGATGGATTCGATGTACTCCATAAACCATTTGTTTTTCTTGTCTGCTAAAGCTTCCATTTCCTGTTCAGGCAACCGGATGTTGGCAAGCGACAATATTATTTCCAGCGACTGCATCCGGCTTACTCCTTTCAACAACTCGTTATGTTGCGGGGTTAGTGTAATACCAAATTCACTTGCCAATCGTTTCCAGGCGATGTAATGATAGTGGGCTGTATCTACAAGTACGCCATCCAAATCAAAAATTACAGCTTGAATCATTTTAGGTAACTAAACATGCCCGCGGGCAATAATATTATTGGTTTCTTCCAGCGACTTAAATACATCAAATGTTTTTCCCTGGGTACGCAATGCACCAAAGGCATTGGCATATTGTGCCGCACCTATGTAATCGCCCGGGCTTTGTACCAAACCATAAGAAAGACCACCGGCAAAAGAATCGCCACAGCCTGTGGTATCAATTACTTTCTCCACTTTAATGGACGGAACAAGTTCTTCCACAACCTTACCTCGCTTCTTAAAGTAGGTAAGACAGCCGCGTGAATCGAGCGTTACATACACACACTTAACCCCTAAGGAAAGACAGTGTTCTGCAAATGTCCGGATTTCCCCGCGGTCCAATTCCGCTGCATTAAAATCCTGGCTTTCATATTCTTTTNNAAACCAACTGGCATGGGCTTCTTCCAAATTCATCTTCAATACATCAATAAACGGTAGCCATTGGTCGCGATCGATCCAGAATTTGCGCTGGCGCTCTCCATTTACCAGGCACGCGGTGGTTGGACCGTGTGCATCAAAGATTATTTTACCCTTACTTTTTTTCTTAAGGTACTTAAGGGTTTCAAGAGAGATTTCATAATCGCTGATGGGGATAAACACAAATGCATCGCAGTCCAGCAGGTTGGTCATATCGGCCGGTAAGATCGGATCCATAAATCCGGTTTGGCGCTCTAACCGATTGTTCTGATCGACAAACCGAAGGCTGATGATATCGCCCTGGTCATTTGCCGTAGTAATGTGTTTTGTATTTATTCCTTTATAGCCCTTAAAAACTTCTTCTACATTGTCATGATCCACTGCGCGTACATGGCACACCGGAATAATTTCGAGTGANTCTCCTGCCAACACAGATAATGCAATTACGGGGTGTGTTACGCAGCCCCATTTTTGAATCAGATCACCAGTATGGGTAACAATGTGATCGCGGGGTATCGGGCCAACTACTGCAATTCGTTTCATATCAGGTATATTTAATATCTCCGTTGTTCAGGTAACCAGAAATGCTGCTCCGAAAACTCCGGCACTATCGCCTAACTTAGGTTTTAGAATTGGAGTCTCCAACCGTTTGTTGTTAAAAATATGCTGTCGCAGGGAATTTATCCCCTCGGTATAAATGGAGTCAATGTTCCCCACACCTCCGCCAATAACCACTACGTCTGGGTCAAGAATGTTGAGCACCACACTCAACGCAACGCCAAAGAAATGATGCAGGCGCTCCATGGTTTGGGTAGCAAAAGGATCGGTACCTGATTTATACGCTTCATAAACCTCTTTCAGGCTTTTTGAAACCCCACTTATGCTTGCATAATACTTTTCCAATGCAGGGCCGGCCAATATCTTTTCCACACAACCGCTTTTACCACAATAACAGGTACCACCCGATGCATCCAGAAAATTATGGCCCCACTCGCCACCAATGCCATGTAATCCATTTATCACTTTGCCATCCACCACCACCCCACCGCCCACACCGGTGCCGAGAATAACTCCAAATACAACCTTTGCATCCGGGTATTTTTCATGTGCTACACCCATGTTGGCTTCGGCTAATGCAAAACAATTTGCATCATTGGCCATGGCCAACTCTACACCCAACAAATTCTCTAAGTCTCCTTTAATTGGTTTACCATTAAGGCTTGTGGAATTACTATTCTTCATTAAGCCCGTTGAAGGATCGATGGTGCCAGGGGTGGCAATACCAATTCGCTTCGGTTTATAACCTTGCGTGGCCTCCATCATATCTACAACTTTCTTTATCTGTCCTAAAATATGCTCGTACCCTTTGTGGCCTTCGGTGGGCACGCGGTCGCGGAAAAGAACCTTGGGTTCCACCGGTGATTTCAGAACCACGCCTTCCACCTTTGTACCACCCAGATCGATACCCCATAACTTATTCATAGATAAAATCAGGATTTAGGAATATTTTTTATGCGCAAAGCCCATCAGTTCATCTTTGGGAAAGATAATAACGTCATGAGAAAAATTACGAACAATCCACGATTTTTATTGATCCTGATTGGGAAGTGCCAGCATGATCGCCAGGTACTTACACTTGATAATTTGGATTAATCCTGTACGGGTTTGTACGAAAGTGTGGTTGGATGGAACATAACCCAGGAATGCCAGAACTCCTGGTAGGCCTGAACATACTTCAACTGCGAACCCTGCAGCGGTCCTTCGATACATTTGCCTTGCCAGTTCCATCTGGAAGAGGTTTGCACATCTCGCAATTCGTTGTTTTGAATTTCAAAATGTAAGCTGTCCCGGTTCCAGGCATGGAACGAGACGCTGTCACTTTCCAGCGCAACTAAGAGCGGTGTTTGACCGATTACATCGTGTATTACCCGGGCACGGAGTAAATCGTTCCAATCGTATGCTTTAGCTATTCCTTCATGCCTGATTCCCACCACCCACGACTTTTCCTGCCAGGAAATACTGTCGCGTTTTTCAAGACTGCTTTCCATGCTTCCTTCATCGTATTTATGGAGCACAGCATAGGCATCTTTAAAGATACTATCTGGCTGAAGTATCAATGTATTAGGATGTTGATTTACCCAGGCGCGCAAACTCATTTGTTCGGATGGCAGTTCCTGGAGGGTTTTGCCTTTCAACGGCCCGGCTATAGCTTCCCCATTTGCCTGGCGCCACCAGCTTTTTGTCCGGCTATCTTCAAACATGGCATTAAAATGATCCATCCCTACCAGCCTGAAATTTTCCGGTTCACTATTTACCAAGGGCCTGAAAACTCTGCCCGATCTGCAAACAGTACAATACGTAACCATAACTGGTTCTCCGCCAATTGTATCGCGCACCTGGTGATGATAGCCGATAATCTCAATGGGGTAAGCCCTGAACTGTTCGTTTACACTAACTCCTAACACCAGTTTATCACTTTCTACCTTGTTCTCACGTACATTCAACAAGGTGACAGTGCGCGGTTGCTTAAACATGGCATCGGCCCGCATGCGGTAGTTAACCTGGTAAAACACAATCAGGTATAATAAGAACAAGGAAATAAGCATGACACGCTGGCTGGTGGTGCCGGAAATCACAAATACAACCACCGGGTAAGCCAACAAACACAAACCCGCAATACGAAAGTATTGCGCATGGCTAACCAGGAAGTAAGCCAGGTCGATGGATTCCTCCCGTTGACTTCCCGGAAAGGGCATGATGTAATAAATACTGGCTATCTCAAAACCAAACAGCGTAAAAATTCCTAATACCGTAAGTATGTATATTATTGCCTTCTTCACAGCATTCTCAATTAAATCTTATTACCTCTTCCAACGCTTTATTCACCTGCAGCACCTGCTCACCTGTTTTCTCATCACTCCATTCAAACTCCTTTGCAAAATAATGCACTACCTGCGCTGCATATTTGCTGATCTTCGGATGATTGAAGTATAAAAGTCCGCTCCTCCGATTAACAAAATCAACAGGGGTTAATGCCATTTCGTGATGAATGGCAAACCAGGCCTGGGCTAAAAGCAAATCCAGATCAGGATCACCGGTTTGATGTTCTTCCAGGTGTTTCACAATCTGCAGCGATTGTGTGCCATACAAGTGAACAAGATTAGTGGCTTCATTACCACTAAGATGCAATGCGCCCAGTTTACCAGCCAACTCGGCCTCNCAGTTTTTTACATCCGCGTAATCTTTAAAATCACCCCCGGTNAAAATCATTGCCTCGGTTGTGCAGTGTTTAAATCCAGAAGAATCAAATCTTTCTTCAATTACTTTGTTAACAACCCGCTCAGCCATTTTCCGATAGCCGGTAAGTTTGCCACCGGCAATGGAGATCAACCCGGTAGGTGATTCAAATATCTCATCCTTGCGGGATAATTCCGAAGCCGATTTTCCTTCTTCATGTATCAAGGGGCGCAACCCTGCCCAACTCGATTCCACATCGGCCAGGGTAAGCAACACCGATGGAAATGTTTCGTTAACTGCCTGCAAAATATAATTCACATCTTCGCGGGTAGCTAACACCAGGTCTTTCTCTCCATGATAATCCGTATCGGTTGTACCCACATAGGTAATACGCCCCCGCGGAATTGCAAAAATCATTCTGCCATCAGGCACATCGAAATAAATAGCCTGCCGCACCGGCAACCGGTGAAACGGTACTACAATATGAACTCCTTTGGTAAGATGTAATTGCTTGCCCACGCGCGATTGGTTGATGATGCGAAGGTCATCCACCCAGGGGCCTGTAGCATTCACAATTATTTGTGCATCGATTGAAAACGTCACTCCAGCAACCCGATCCACCACCATAGCACCTGAAATTTTATCGTTGGTATAGTTAAACTCCGTAAGTTCAGAATAGTTTGCAATGCAGGCACCTTTTTGTGCAGCGCGTTTTATGATTTCAATGGTGAGCCGGGCATCGTCTGTCCTGTACTCTGCATAAATAGCTCCGCCTTTTACATCATCTTTCTTTAGTAAAGGTTCATGATTTAATGTTTGTAAACGCGTAAGCATTTTGCGTTGGTCTTCGGATTTTACACCAGCCAGCCAATCGTAAATTTTTAACCCGATGGAGGTGAGCCAATACCCAAGTCCGCGCCTTTCATATAGGGGAAGCAACATCTTTTCAGGAACTACTAAATGAGGTGCAAGCTTGTGAACAATGGCGCGTTCGCTACCAACTTCCTTTACCAAAGCAAATTCCAATTGCTTGAGATACCGCAATCCACCATGAATCAATTTGGTTGACCGGCTGCTGGTTCCGGAAGCAAAGTCTTCTCTCTCAATTAAGGCGGTTTTTAATCCACGGGAAGCGGCATCTAACGCAATGCCTGCACCCGTAATACCACCGCCAATAACCAATAGGTGGAACACTTCACTTTGAAGTTTGGAAATATTTTTGCTCTATTCAAGGCTATTTAAGATTCAAGATTCAAAACTCAAGATTCAAAATTCAAAAATTCAAAATTCAAGATTCAAGGTTTTAAGAAGATCTATTGAATATTAAATGATGTATTTTGAATTATTGAATCAAGAATTCATCCATCCCATGGTGCGTTGCACAGCTTTTTGCCACCCTTCATAGAGTTTATTTCGTTGTGCGTTACTCATACCCGGAACAAATCGTTTTTCAATTTTCCGGTTTTTCAAAATATCTTCTTTCTTCCACATACCAATCTGAATTCCGGCCAGGTATGCCGCCCCCAACGCGGTGGATTCAATTACATCGGGGCGTTCTACTTCTGTTCCCAGAATATCGGCCTGAAACTGCATGAGAATATTGTTGGCACAGGCTCCTCCATCCACCTTTAAACTAGCCAGTTTTATACCGGCATCCTCTTGCATGGCGTTCAGTATGTCTTTCGTTTGAAAGGCCAGCGACTCCAGCGTAGCTTTGATGATGTGATCTTTGCCCGTATCGCGGGTTAACCCGAAGATTGCGCCCCGCGCATACATATCCCAATACGGAGCACCTAACCCTGCAAATGCCGGAACCACGTACACTTCGTTCGATCCCAATGCTTTGGCGGCAAAGTATTCCGAATCTTTGGATTGATCGATTAAATGCAAACTATCGCGCAACCATTGCACAGCCGCACCGGCTATAAACACACTACCCTCCAGTGCGTATTCAACTTTCCCATCCAATCCCCACGCAATCGTAGTTATTAAACCATTTTTGGATTGTTGAATGGCAGTTCCGGTATTCATCAACATAAAACAACCTGTACCATAGGTATTCTTAGCCATGCCTGGTTCAAAGCAAGCCTGTCCGAATAATGCCGCTTGCTGATCGCCCGCTACACCGGCAATCGGAATTTCATAGTTATCTACTTTCCATGATCCAAATACATTTGCCGATGGTTTTACTTCCGGAAGTATTACGCTGGGGATGTTTAATTCTTTAAGTAACCGTTCGTCCCATTTCAACGTACGAATGTTGAAGAGCATGGTACGCGATGCGTTGGAATAATCCGTTATGTGCGATTTTCCATTTGTCAAATTCCAGATCAGCCAGGAATCAATCGTTCCAAAAGCAAGTTCTCCCCGTTCAGCCTGCTGCCTTGCTCCCTCTACTGAATCGAGTATCCATTTGATTTTTGTCCCGGAAAAGTAGGAATCAATAACCAGCCCGGTGGTGTCGCGCACGTAATCCGATAANTTTTTTTGTTTGAGGTCTTCGCAGATAGGCGCTGTGCGTTTGTCTTGCCAAACAATAGCGTTATAAACAGGTTTCCCGGTTTTCCGATTCCAGATAACAGTAGTTTCGCGTTGGTTGGTAATGCCAATAGCCGCAATGGTCTTAACTTCTATGGCATTCTCTACGATTACCCGTTGCAATACATCCAATTGTGTACTCCAGATTTCATCCGGATCGTGCTCCACCCATCCGGGTTTTGGAAATATCTGTCTAAACTCTTGTTGGGCAATTCCTTTTATCTCGCCTGCCAGATTAAACAGTACCGCACGCGAACTGGTTGTGCCCTGGTCTAAGGCAATTATGTACTTCTTCGTTGACATAAGCTACTTAAAAATTAACTGGTATAAAACGGCACCCACTATTCCACCAGCTATTGGCCCCACTACCGGAATCCACGCGTAGCTCCAATCTGAAGAACCTTTACCTGCAATGGGCAGAATAGCATGTGCGATGCGCGGGGCAAAATCCCGGGCAGGGTTAATGGCAAAGCCGGTAGTGCCACCCAAACTCAAACCAATAGAAACGATGATCAACCCAACGATGAGGGGTTTAAGACCTTGTGTAAACTCATTCACACCAATGAATAAAATTGCAAAAACAAGCACTGCAGTAGCCACCATTTCGCTTATCAGGTTTGAAAGGTTATGGCGGATAGCCGGAGCGGTTGAGAACACTCCCAGTTTGGCAGATGCATCGGTTGTCGTTTTCCAATGGGGCAAATAAAANATCCAAACTAAAACGGCACCACAAAAAGCACCTCCTATTTGTGCAAAGCAATAACCGGCAACGAGGTTCCAGTCAAACTCGCCAATAACTGCAAATGCTATTGTGATAGCCGGATTAAGATGAGCGCCCGTAAACTCGCCCACCGCATAAATACCCAGGGTAACCGCAAGCCCCCAGGCAATACACACCGTAAGCCAACCGGCATTTTCTGCTTTTGTCCCTTTTAAGACTACACCAGCCACTACACCTTCACCCAGTAAGATAAGCAGTAAGGTTCCTAAAAATTCTCCGAGATATGGATTCATAGTAAGTTAATTTGTGATTTAGAAAATTCGACAATTTGAAATTCTAATCAAAACACAAACTATGGAACGGAAGCTTATGAGGTTGCCGGAACGTCCGTCTTTTCAAAACCGCAACTGGAAGATTACCAGCTATAACAATCTATGGAATTTAAACAAAGGGAAATCCTGCACCTATCGAATAGTCAGGCCATCCGTTTCAGATCGCAGGAAGTAAATCTCGTATTACTTTTCTGTAATCAGTTTNTTCCTGATAAACGCTGCTAAAGCAGCCCCTTCTATTTTACCAATTTCGCAGGCAGGCATGTAATGGATTCCTCCATAAAACCGGCTTATCGCGGCCTCGTCTGCAGCATGTTTAAAGGAAGTAAATGAGCGGGGCGCTAATCCAAATTCAATTTCGGTTGAGTCTGTAAATGCAAATGATTCACCAAATACACCTGTTAACGCATCGGCTGCTGCAGCCGAAATTACACTATGCCCGCTGGTATATTCCGGAAATGGCGGGGTTTGAAGCGTGGGTACCCAATTCTCGTCAATGTATTGATTGATATAGGTTTCCGGNCGGATTAATACACTCCTGTATTTNTCATCCCAGCAACTGATAAATCCATCGGCCAGCACCAATGCAACCCGCGCATACGCTTCGGCCGATTTCACCACATTTGCTTTTGAGTTACGGCACGCTGTGGCCGTAATGTTAATCCAGTGCCCTCCGGGCGATATNTTNTTGGTTGCAAACATCACATGGCCTTTTACATTCATCATGAAAGGATTACAGTCCCAGAAAAANGCAATTTCTCTTTGCTCTGCTGTTTGATTCTTGCCCACGTCATAAACCGCAAAAGCCTCGTTGTAAAACTTGCTATCCTTCGCAGTAGAAAAAGGCGTTGGTGGTGGTGGTGCAAATTGAGCAGCCGAATCAATTACAAACGGGCGTATCTTATTCCAATGTGGTTCAATCGCATCCATGTATGCGGGCGGGGTGGGTTTCCACGTACCGGGTTCATTGGAAATCGAGTACTTGGGGAAGGAACGTGATTGTTTATAGTTGTCTTTGGATGACCAGGCAAGAATATGGTCGGCTACTACATTGCCATATTCGATTGACCGGTCTAACACCTCATCCGGTACCTGGGTTTCTACAATCTCTTTCATAAGTTGATCGTAATAGGCATCCATTTTATCTTCAGAGAATACCAGGTTACGGCCTACCTTAAACATAGCCTGCATGGAAGCTATTGGAAAGCAATACTCCAAACCTGCTTTTGGCTTGGGTACTTCTGTTAATCCATTCAACTGACCTGCTAATGAAACATAGCTGCTATCCTGGTGAATAACGGCTTCGTAGGCGGCCACAGTTGCGTATGCATAAATGCGACTTGCTACTGTTGGCGAAAANATATCATGAACAATAACATCCGTAATCTGCTTAAGGGTACGGTGTAAAAATTCGGGTTCCTGAACTTTAGATTTGTACTCCGTTGCGTTGCCGGAGCATGAAAGCACTAAACTTGCTAATAGTACGAACTTAACAAATCTCATTTTTAGTATTTTNTTGATGCAATTTATAGGTTCTGTAGGGAGATACACCATGATTTTTATCAAGATTTTAGGATTATTTAAAAGCCAGCACGGTACTATTGTTTCTTGCAACCAAGATCAGTTTTTCTGAAGTTTTAGTTTTCAGGAATTTAATGGAACGGCCCTCACCCAAAGTTATAAAGCCAGATTCGGAAGGTGAAAGCGCCTTAAAGTTCCCCAATCCATCGCCTTTAAGCACCAATCCAACACCTGCATCGTACGATCCAAAATCGGGTTGTGTGGCGCTGAAATTTCCGGTCAGGAGTATATCCTTATTCTTATCCTTATCCATATCAGCAATACTAATTGCATAAATGGGAAAATATTGGGCATCGCGGGGAAGTTCTACAACCCGAAAGGACTCTGCACCCGATAAGAGCAGGACCGATTTAAGTTCATCAATTTCCATTAATGCCGAATTACCTTTTTGCACGGGCGTAATTATATCTTCCAACCGCACATCGCGATAGGCTTTATAGGTAGGGAATTTNTTCTTTAAGGATGGAATTTGCTTCAAAAGCTGATCGCGCGAAGGAAACGGGTAACTTGATTCTCCATTATAATAAACCAAAATATGATCCGAGCCGCCATTCGAATCAAAATCGCCCAAGTACATTTGCAGGGGTTTGGTTATTGATGCCCTTATTCTTGAGTTCAGCCCCAGGTTCCCTACTACAAAATCCGGCTTACCATCTCCGTTCAGGTCATCTACCTCAATTGTGTTCCACATTCCATTTGTGTTGTTCAACCCATATTCTGTTGTCTGGTTTTTAAAACTATGATCGGGTTGTTGAATGAGTACGGTTATCGGCATCCACTCTCCTACCAGCATCAAATCAGGNAGGTTGTCCGCATTAAGATGCGTCCAAACTGCATCTTTAACCATGCCCGGACGCACGCGTGTTGGATTATTAAACACACTGTTGCCCAACCAGTTTTTAACACTCTCAAAAGTGCCTTTCCCGTTATTGCGCAGTAAAAANCTTACCGGACTCATACCATACAGAAACGGCATAACCGATGCGCCAATAAACAAATCATTATCGCCATCCAAATCGTAATCACAAACCTTCACACAAGATGCATTTACAAAAATATCCTGAAATGCATTTGTTGCGTATTTGAACGCACCACCGTTGTTTAAGTAAAGTCTTGGCACAAGTCTGTCGCGCTCATCTTTTGCTTCATGACCACCGGAAACTACAATTAAATCCAAATCCCTGTCGCCATCGGCATCAAAGAAGGCAGCATCCACATCTTCTGAAAACTTGTGCTTCTCAAAATCATTTATCAACAAATTATAAAAACTCCCATCGGTTTTCTGTATGAAGAGCCGGCCGGCCTGGCCTTTTGCACCGCCAATAAAAAANTCATCGAGGTTATCTCCATTAATATCTCCTACCGCGAATGACGGACCTTCTGTTGTTAGCATGTGTGGTATCAACTGCTCGCGGTTAAACGCATTAAAATCATCTTCTGCATGGGCAATGTGAGTAAGCGAATACGGTTTTAAAATTCCATTGCCGGGTGGGCTTACCTGCGGCTTTTGNTTGGGGCGATAGGATATGGTAACAAGGCCGCTGTGCACGACAGTGTCTTGCTGCGCACCATCGGGCCAGGTAACCGCAATAGGAATGGAGTCATGCTTTGCAGACGGCACTGCAAAAGTCAGTGCGTAATCGGAAGAGGAACACCAACCGCGAGTCGGAAACAACTCTTGTGTTTGTGTTGACGCTGACTGTACTGTTACTTTAGATCCAATGGCCCACGTATTGCCTTTTGGAAATCCCTCCAGCTTTATTTTTACATACTTTGCCGGGTCTAAATTATTTTTATACACCCGTGCTTCGCCATTAATCTGATTAATAACCAAATCCAGGTCGCCATCATTGTCTAAATCTCCGTAGGCAGCACCATTGGAAAACCCNGGCTCATCAAGCCCCCAATCAAAAGCNCTTGTTTCGAAATACCAGGTCGCCTTCATTCTTGAAAATATAATTGCTTACCCTGCCTTCCGGCATTTGCTTAACCAGTGTTGCGGCATCCATACCATCCTTACGCTGGGCAGAATCGCTATTCAAATAACTGATATAGTCCAGATCATTCGGGCGCTTTACAATTCCGTTAGAAATAAAAATATCTTTGCGTTCGTCTCCATCGAAATCGGCTGCCAAAGGTCCCCAACTCCAATCGGTTGCTTCAATTCCTGCCGCCTGGGCAATATCAGAGAAAATAAGTCCGGTTGAATCAATTAAACCACGGTTAAGCTGCAGTGTATTTCTGGATACTTGTTTACCATATCCAAATTGAAGCTTATAGCGATACACCTCGTAGCTATCTTCTCCGGCCGAAGTTTTAATAACTGCTTCATCCTGGGGTAACATATCGGTGGCTATTATATCGGGCCATAAATCATTATTCAGATCGGCTATTACGTTGCCCATGCTAAATCGGCTTGTATGTGCTAAACTTGTAGCACTGGTTTCTCTAAAAGTTCCATCCTTTTGATTAATGTATAAATAATCATTCTCGTGAAAATCATTGGAAATGTATATGTCCGGGTATCCATCACGATTCAAATCGGAAATACCTACTCCAAGTCCATATCCAATCTGGCTTGATAAAATACCGGCTGAAGAAGTAACGTTTATAAAACTGGTTACACCCGTTTGGGCCAGCTGGTTCTGATACAGCCTGTCACCCGCCAATGAATCAGCCTGATGCCTCAACGCTGCTTTGCCGTATGAGCGTGTTGAATGAACCGAATGGTTTAGTAAATACAAATCCAGATCTCCATCTAAATCATAATCAAAAAAGCCGCCTGGGTTGAGAATCCCTGGAAGTGTAATCCAAATTCTGCGCTCCTTTCCGTAAAAGTAAGATCGCCATTATTTATAAAGAGCTGGTTGATGCCTGTGAAGTGTTTATAATTTCCAACACCACACACATAGATATCCAACAAACCATCGGCATTCACATCGGCCATTGTTACCCCGGTTGTCCAGTTTCCGGTACCTTGCACACCTGCTGCCTGGGTAATGTCTTTGAACTTAAAATTACCTTCGTTTAAATACAGCGCATTGTGGCCCTGATTTTTGGTGAAGTAGATATCCGCAAGCCCATCATTGTTTATATCTCCAATGGAAACCCCGCCTCCATTATAAAAGTACAGATACTCAATTATATTAAAGTGTTCATCTTCTTCCAGGGTATTATTAAAAGTAATATTGGAAAAGCGGCCCGGTATTTTTGTAAACAACATATCACTCCGATTTTCGGTTTGTTGTTCGCACCCTGCCAGCACAAACACGATCATCACACCGAGAAAATGTTTGTACATGCTAACGGGTCTTTTCTACCTTCAGAATCACAGGGCTATCGTTATTTCTTACTGCAATGATATGCTTTTCCTTGCCGATAAACAGAGGTTGAATATTCCGAATCTGGCCATCTACCAAAAAGCCAGAATTGATGGTGGATTCAACGTGATAGTTTCCATTTCCTAATCCAGATAACAGTTGACCATAACTTGCATCGTATCTTCCTACCTCTGGCTTTACTTCATATAAGTTGCCACCCAGCAAAATATCCTTGTTGCCATCCGCATTGAAGTCATCCACATACATAGAAAAGACAGGCGAAAGCTGGGCTTCTGCCGGAAATGGCTTAAAAACAAACCTACCACCTTCGTTTACAAACACACCAGAACGAAGCTCAGTCACGTTCAAAACGGTTGCCTCGCTAATTGCCTTTTTATCGAAAATCTGATCGACCGACTTATCCTTAAAATCTTCATACTTCAAGAATTGTTTCTTCAGTCCGGGCATTTGGCCTGTTAAATCATGCCGCAATGCAACAGGGTATTCTTTTCCATCAAGTTTGAAGCATAAAATTTGTTCGGTTGTTCCATTCTTATCAAAATCATTTACCAACAAGGTTAACGGGGCATCGCTGGAGGCACTAAATCTGGAATTTAAACCATGGTTTCCAACAAGTATGTCCAAGTCACCATCCTGATCCATATCCTCTGCCAGCACGGTATTCCACCAGCCATGGGAGTTATCAAGATTAAATTGGCTGGTTGATCTCACAAAACCATCCTTCAGGTTTAAGAAGACTTCTACATTCATGTAATCGCCCACAATAATAATATCAAGGCGCTGATCACCATTTAAGTCGGCCCAGGCTGCATCTGTAATCATTCCTAATTTCAAAAACTCAGGGGCAATGGAAGCAGTAACATCCTCAAACCGTCCTTTACCATCATTCTTCAGCAAATAACCATTAACAGGCATTCCATACTGAAGGGCTTGCGCACGAATTCCAACAAACAAATCCGTATCTCCATCCGCATCAAAGTCGCACGCCTTTACTACAGAAGTGTTTTGAAACCTGGCACCAGGAAGCGCTTGAAGCGATCGGATATAGTTCCCCTTTCCATCATTCAAATAAAGCCGATCGGTTAATGCACTCGCAATCTCTGTAAATTCGCTGCTGCCACTGCATACATATAAATCCATATCTCCATCGCCATCGGCATCAAAGAAAAGGCTCTTTATATCTTCTGATGCGGCATCCGCTTCAAATGCAGGCTGTGTGGATTTTCTAAATTCACCATTCGATGATTGTATAAACAAAGAGCCGCTTTGTCCTTTGGCACCACCCAGGTAAATATCCGCTAACCCATCGGCATTCACATCGCCCACCGAAAGCGAAGGGCCGGTGGTGCTTAGCATGTGGTAAATCAGTTTATCTCTGTCAAAATCAACAAAATCACTTTCCTGATGTTTATAATCAATACCGGTATTTACAACCGTAAATTGTTGTCTTACTTTTGATCTGCCCGCGTTTTTNTCAACAGCATCAGCCTGGTTGAGTGTTAAAACCTGATTGGTAGCAATATCATACAATTCCGTTACCAATCCATTTGGCCATCTAACCCATATCGAATCTACGCGCGTCAACGTACCAAGCCCAACAAATGGACGCATATCTACAGACGATTCGAATCCACGATTGGGTATCTGTTCTACCGAATAGGTTTTACCCTGATGCCGGATTTCAATTGAGGTACCTATCGCGTATTTATTTTTNTCCTGTCCGATCAGATTAAACTGCAAATAATGATGATTGGGGAATACCGTATTGCTCTCATTTCGATATACAGAGGCAACATCATTTACATGACTGATTACTAAATCGAGGTCTCCGTCATTATCCAGATCTCCGTAAGCCGATCCATTAGAAAAGTTTGGAGTTCCAAAACCCCACTCAGCAGATTTATTAAGAAATACTAATTCTCCACTATTCTTGAAAGCAAAGTTGGGTACGGGGTTTGAAGGAATAAGATCAACCAGGGTCTTGTAATTAACCTTGTTTCCGGAAACAATGGATTTAACTACTTCATCATTCGAAATGTATTGCAAGTAATCCTGATTGGTAAGATCCTGGTAAATACCATTAGCAACAAAAATATCTTTTAAGCCATCGTTATCCATATCAAAGATTAACGCTCCCCAACTCCAATCCGTAGCTTCAACACCCGCTAACCTGCCAATTTCGCTAAACGTTGAATTTCTGTTATTCAATTGAAGCATATTACGGTTAAACTGGTGATAGTAGTCATTCGAAACATTGTATTGGTACCGATCCCAGTTTTCAAACGTAGTAATTGTCTTCAATCGTTTGTAATCATTTGGAAGCATATCCGTTACAAAAATTTCCGGCCAGCCATCATTATTGATATCCGCCATATCGGCTCCCATTGATGCTGCGCTTATCGACTTCATTTGCTCGGTAAGGCACTCTTTAAACGAGCCATCTTTATTATTAATGTATAAATAGTCTCGTTCAAAGAAATCGTTCGACACATAAATATCCGGCCATCCGTCTTTATTCACATCACCCACCGTAGCACCCAACCCAAATCCAATAATACTTCCATAAATTCCGGCTTCTTCGCTCACATCCGTAAAATGCCCTCCCTCATTTCGCATCAGTTTATCGCCACCCAGCTTATCTCTGTTTGGGCGCTCGTTCTTCATTAAATTAAAAGAGCCAATAGCCTGGTACGAATTATTTAGAATATAAAGATCCAGATCACCATCCCGATCGTAATCAAAGAAGACTGCATGTGTTGTAAAACCTTTGTCGGCCAGACCATATTCGCGCGCTTTTTCCGAAAATGTTAAATCACCATTATTTATAAAGAGCTCATTTTCTTTATCATCACCTTTTACATCGCCTGAGTTGCATACATAAATATCCAATAGGCCATCGCCATTCACATCGGCCAGCGCCACACCGGTTGACCAGGATTTAGTTCCGTTTACACCGGCCTTATCCGTTATATCCTCAAATTGAAGATTCCCCTTGTTGAGGTACAACTTGTTAGATGATTGGTTTGATGTAAAATAAATATCCATTAAACCATCATTATTAAAGTCGCCAATCCCCACTCCNCCTCCATTGTAAAAATTCCGATAGGTATAAATATTGAATTCCTGATTAAAGGATAAATCGTTGCGAAAAGTTATACCCGTTGACTCAGCACTAAGAGATTTAAATAGTGTGATCTCTTCTTTGTTGTGAGTGCAGGAAAAACAAAACCCCGCAAGGCACACAAAGATTATTCGTGTAAGCAGTGAATCTTTAAACTCAATCATTTTGAAATTGAATGCTTATAGGCCGGATGAAGTATATCATGGATCTTTACAACAACATTTTGCTCGTCTTTGATATAGACCAAAAACGCCTGTTACCATCAAGCTTAACAGGAACATCTTTGTTATCTACCCTGGCAATTACAAACGGATTTCCTTTATACCAATTCATAAGTATTTCAGGTACCTTTTCAATAAGTTTTGACGATTGGTATTCCTCAGCCCAGGGTGACCAGCCCACATAGCTAAATTCAAGATTCATCTCTTTTATTTTATCTTTTTCGTCAAAAGCGGGTATAAACAATAGCCGCATGGGCGTGGGCTTTTCATGCACCGCTGAATCCGTAAAAGGTATTGAACCGTAGCCGCCCGGGGCCCTGATCAATAAGTTGCTGTTTATTGAGATCAAAGCATTTACCGTAAAATTCATCACGCGTATCGCCAAAATTTATTCCAAAAATAAGTGAATCCACTCTTACACCGCGGTTCAGCTCTTGCTTAACAAGTTTAGTATAGTCAGACTGGGTACAGGAAACAAGTACAACCAGTAAAACAAACAGGCTACTTATTGTTACAGATTTTAAAGACTTCAAGGTTATCGTCATATTTAGCAAATAAAATAAATTTTTCATCATTCAAATCCAGATATTGAATATCTCTAACTTGTCCGTTAATACCCAGCGAAATACCAGCACCAAAAGTATAATCTTTGTTATTATTAACACGACCTTTAAAAAGAAANCAGTCAGAGGCGTCATACCGGCCAAATTGAGGCTTCACCTGAAATTGATTTCCGCCTACAATCAAATCTGAAATCATATCGCCATCCAAATCCTGCCACAATAATGCATGAATGGGCGAATATTGTGCCTGCGGAGGCAGTATAACCGTTTTATATCCTCTCGCTTCAGAAAGCAATAATACTGAACTAAGAAGTTTCACCTCCCGTATTATCGTCTTTGATAAAGTGGCTGCATCAAAAATGTCATCAATAGTTTTAGACTTATACTCCTTGTAGAAAAGTAAACTCTTTTTCAATGCCGGTATTTGAGCCAATAACTCATCCCTGTCGAGAATTGGATAATATCGACCTCCTATGGACGTACAGAAAATCTGCTCAGTTGAACCATTGCCATCAAAATCGTTTATATACACCCGATCTCCTTCTTTGAAAAANCTATTTTTACCATGATTTCCAATAACAAAATCAGGAATACCATCGCCATTTACATCATCGGTTTCAATTGTATTCCACCATCCTTCGGTATTCGATAAATTCAACGCATGGGATACATTCACAAATGCATTTTTGTGNTTTTGAAATATCATAATGGGCATCCAATCCCCCACTAAAACAAGGTCATCCCAGCCATCCCGATCATAGTCCACGACTAATCCATCCGTAATCATTCCTGTATGAAGAAGTTCGGGGGCATATTTTTCGGTTATATCGCTAAAGCGGCCTGCATCGTTCTGCAACAAGTACCCTCTGCCGCCCATTCCATACCTAAATGGATCAAATCTTTCTGCAACAAACAAATCATTGTCACCATCTTTATCAAAATCAAAAGGAATAACCACACTGGTTGCAAAATTTGCAAAAGGTAAAGGATGATCTGATTCAATGAATTTCCCATTTCCTTCATTTATTAAAATTCTGTCTTTTGCNGCCTCGGATATTGTTGGGAAAAATCTGCCACCGGTCGCAAAGTAAAAATCAAGGTCTTTATCTCCATCCACATCAAAAAAGACACCTTTTGTTTCTTCGGCAAGTGAAAAATCTTTCTGTTGAAATGGATGAGTGTACGTAATACCATTCTTAAACTGAAGCAGGACACCTGCCTGGTCTTTTCCTCCGCCCATATAAATCTCATCCACGCCATCCGAATTAACATCCCCTTTTACCAGTTTGGGCATCTCGGTGCTGTACATTATTGGCAGCAGCCGATCTCTGCTGAAATCAGAAAATCCGGAGCCCGTATGCCTGATGTTACTTTCCGTTGGTTGAAGACAAAACGATACCAGATTACGGGTATCATCCATTGCCCTTGCTCGCTTCAAAGATTCAAACTCATAAGTATATTTTTTATTTGCCGGCAGGTTGTAGTCTTTTGATTTTGTGCCATCGGGCCAATAGATAATCAGCGAATCAATTTGTGAGGCCGTACCTATCCCCAAAGTAACAAGCGGCTGAACGGAACTTTGATAGCCCCGTACAGTAAAATTATCACCCGAATAAATTTGCCCGTTTGCAAATGCCTCAACTTTAGTACCCACCATTTGTGTGTTTTTGGTTCGGGAAAANAATGAAAATGTGATGCTCTTAAGGGCAGTTGTATCTGTGTTATTACGATAAAGCTTAGCCGGTGAATTGATATTACTGATTACCAGGTCTAAGTCGCCATCATTATCAAGATCTCCATAGGCAGGCTCCGTGGAGTACATGGTCTGGCCAAATCCCCACTCTTTCGATAGGTTTGTAAATTTCAGTTCTCCTTCATTCTTAAAGGCATAGTTTGTAAAGTGAGAGGAGGGCATTCGTTCTATTAATCGTAATATGCCGGTTTCTCTATCTGCCAGTAATTCTCGCGAAGCCTCACTGCTCACCGAATAACTTAAGTAGTCTCTATCCAGTAAATCTTTGTAAATCCCGTTGGCCACAAACATATCACGCTTGCCATCGTTATTCATATCGAGTAAAAGCGCCCCNCAACTCCATTCGGTAGCAGCCACGCCTGCCATTCTGCCAATTTCCTTATAGCTACCATTCGACATTCTTTTTTGCAGCGTATTTCTGGTAAACTGATAATGATAGCCATTCATTACACTTTCCTGATATTTTTCCCAACTCTCGAAATGAATTTTAGATTTTTTACGCTCCAATGAATCTGGTAACATTTCGGTAACCATCAACTCGTTATAACCGTCACCATCCAAATCAGCAAAATCAGCGCCCATCGATCCGGCACTTATAGACTCAAAATAATCGGGTAGCGCCTCGCTGAATGTTCCATTCTTGTTATTTACATAGAGATAGTCCCGTTCAAAAAANTCGTTAGAGATATAAATATCAATCCAGCCATCGCTAGTAAAGTCGCCCAAAGTTATGCCTAATCCAAATCCAATATTGCTGCTGTATATTCCGGCTTGCCTGGTAAAGTCTGTAAATTTACCATTGTCGTTACGTAAAAACTTATTTCCGGCATTATCCGGATCAGGAGTGGCTCGCCTGTCTTTTACGAGATCGAAGTTTCCAATCGATTTAAATGAGTTGGTCAACAGGTAACAATCCAAATCGCCATCGCGGTCGTAATCAAAGAAGGCTGCCTGCACGGCCAAACCAGTAATGTTCAAGCCATAGTCTGCCGACTTTTCAGAGAAAGTCAGATCACCATTATTGATAAATAACTCATTGTGTCTTTTGGGGCCATCCGGAGCGCCCGATTTACATATGTAAATATCCAATAACCCATCTGCGTTTATATCCACCATGGTTACTCCGGTTGACCACGATCCATCCGCTTTTACTCCTGCTTGTGTAGTTATGTCTTTGAATCTAAAATTTCCCTCATTGAGGTACAACCTGTTTCCAACCTGATTACTGGTAAGGTAAATATCTAATAAGCCATCGTTGTTTATATCACCAATGGCAACCCCGGCTCCGTTGTAAAAATTACGATAAGTATAAGGATTAAAGTCAGGTGTAAAATCAAGCTTATTGATAAAGTTAACTCCTGACTCATCGGTGATATCTGAGAATAAGAGGTGTTTGCTGGTATCTGTTGAACATCTCATAGAGATTAACATCAGAAGCAATCCAAACACACGCTTTCTCATCTTTCAAACATAAAAAAGCGCCTGAGAGTTTCAGGCGCTTCCTATAAAATAACAAAACTAAATTACCATTAATAGCCAGGGTTTTGGGTTAATGGGAATGCCGTTCCTGCTGTTGCATTAATTTGTTCAATAGGAATGGGCATCAGAATTTTATACGCATCGCTATGAGCAGCCTTTTCCCACCAGGCATCACCCCACGCTCCAAAGCGAATCAGGTCGGTTCTGCGCAATGCTTCCTGGAACAATTCCCGGCCACGTTCGGCAAGAATAATACCTTCTGAAAGCGAGGCTAAAGGAGTAGCATCTGCCCGGTCGCGCAGCAGGTTGATCTCAGTTAAGCCTGATGTTCCTCCATTTTTNCTATAGAGCGCTTCTGCCTTGTTCAAAAGAACTTCTCCCAGTCGAAGCAACGGAAAGTCATTGTCGCCATCTGGAATTTGTCCGATCTTAAAATTGAACTTACCCAATCGTGCGCCAGCTTGTCTGGATCCACTTGGTGCTAACTGATTTATTTCAGGAGTGTAATTAATAGGNGCTCCATCTTCATCGTCTGGATCAAACGCCAAATCCAAAATTGGAGTACCGTTTAAATCGTATTGAGGACCGGCAATAAAGTTCTGGGCTCTTCTTTTGTCATTTGCATCATATGAATTATAGAACTCTTCCAGGGTTGAGTAGCCATTCCAGGGTTGATCTCTGAGGTCATACGTCAACTGGCTTGGGTAATGCAGAGTCATGTAAGGAAAGTTCAATCCGCCTCCTGTATTTTCATCAAAAGGAGCAACAAAAATGTGCTCAGACGCTTCTACGTTATCCGGATCAAACACATCCTTGTACTCTGCGTCCAAAGAGTATAATCCTGAATTAATCACCTGATCAGCAGCAGCGATGGCGGCATCTAAATCGGCAACATCATGATTTGCAAGTCCTTTATAAACCTTTGCATTAAGGTAAACTCTGGAAAGAAGTGCATAGGCTCCATACCGGTTTGCTCTGCCATACTCCTGCTTGCCTACCGGCAAATCTGGAATGGCCGCCAGTAATTCAGACACAACAAAGTTGTACACGTCAATTCTGGGAGACTGCGCAACATCAACCAAAGGTTGTGTAGTAATTTTNACCCGTCCAAAAACATCCAATAACCTCCAGTAAAAATAAGCCCTGAGAAAACGTAACTGTGCTTTAGCAGCAGGCGTGGAAACCTGCGGATCGGTGCTGGCCAATAGGTTGTTACATTGTGTAATACCTCCATAACTATCACCCCAGGCACCATTTATACCACCAACCTGGGGGTCAAATTCATGCCGGTGCATGCGAAGCCAAATTCCACCATCAAACCAGTCGCCACCCTTTTGCGTGATAACAGCCTCATCTGTCGAAACTTCCTGAACAGAGAAGTAACTTCCGTGGTTTGCTGTTCCATTAAGCACACGAGAAAACGCACCTCCCAATCCATCATTGGGTGTTGCCTTGTTTACATTGGTTGTACCAAACTGCGTTGTTGGAATGGTTGTCGTAAAATCACCTTTTAGTTCCTCATCCAAATCCGTACACGCCACAAACATCAGCGTTGCTGTAACTACACTAACTAATTTTAATATCTTTTTCATAAATCTTCTTTTTCAGGTTAAAATCCAACGTTTACACCCAAAGTAAAAGTGCGGGCAAAGAAGTAAGTGCTTCTTCTGTCAACACCGGTAACCAGTGGATTGTTACTATCCTCCGGATCTCCAAATACTGGCTCAGGATCGATACCTGTATAGTTGGTAATCATAAATGCATTTTGAATTGTGGTGTAGAAACGAATGTTTCTGAAACTGTTCGAGTTAGGTAAATTAAGTTTGTACCCTAACGTGATGTTATCCAACTTCAAAAAGTCAGCTTTCTCTACATATAGTGAACTATACTTTGCTTCGGTTAAGCCAGCCACTGCTTTATCGGTTTTAATACGATTATAAGAGTTAATCGCTCCCGGATCGATAGGCTCATAAAATCCTCTGAACTGGTTAATGAGGCTATGGCCAAAAGCACCTCTGAAAAACACGTTCATATCCCAATTTTTATAGCTTAATTGGTTTGTCCAGCCTAATTCCAGTGTTGGAAATGCCTTACCAAGTTGTTTAAAGTCTGCGTCATCCAATAATGCCTGGCCAGCGTCACCTTTAATAATACCGTCACCATTTAAATCTTTCAATACAACGGTACCATTTATTCCATCAATCTGAACCCGGTCAAATACAGGGCCCCAAATGGTGCCCAGTTTCTTTCCAACCTCAACCAGGTTTAACGGTGTTCCATTTTGACCTGGCGAACCAAACTCACCGGTTACAAACCGCGTGTTAAAGAATTCTGTTAATTCCGTTGAGTTAGAACTCAATACCACACCTGGGTTCCACTTAACATCACCAAAATTTAATGAGTTATAGTTCAATGCTAACTCAATACCTTTTGTTCTTAAAGCACCCACATTCTCTGTTCTGCGTCCAGAAACATATACCGATACGTCCACGTCACGTGTTAAAATGAAGTCCTTGATATTTCTTACGAAGAAATCAACAGATCCAGTCAACTTGCTACCAACGCCAAAATCGACACCGATATTAGTTTCCTCCTTTTGCTCCCATTTCAAATCCGGGTTAGCATTTCTTGCAAAGGTTACGGTATAATTGTTTCTATTGAACGTATATAGATCCTGCGCCAGACCTGCTTCATTAGGTAATGATCCCGTAACGCCAAAACCTGCACGAAGCTTCAGCGAATTTACATTTGGTATCTCTACGTAATTTGCCAGGTCAACACCCAGTCCAAATGAAGGGAATACACCCCATTGGTTATTTACCCCAAGTTTGGAAGAACCTTCGCGTCTTACTGATGCATTGAAATAGATTCCCTTATCGAAAGTAAGGTTTGCCCGGCCAAAGAATGCAATGATGCGGTTGTCAGGGCTTTGAGTGCTGGATACGTTTGGTCTGGAACCTCCCAAAGTAAAATCTGCGGCTTGCTCCAATTGGTTATAACCCAACGCATCATTCTGGAATCCACCTGCTTCAATATATAAATCTTCATAATTTTCCTGTTGGAAAGAGTAACCAGCCGTTACATCAAGATTTACTTTGCCAAATTCTTTTGANTAAGTACCCCAGCCTTCAAAAAGCGTGAAGTCCGAATCAGACACAAACCTTCTCGCTAATCCCTTCCGGTTTAATCCAACATAAAACGAACTCTTTGAAAAGTAGGTTCCGTTAAAATTATTCTCGAATTGGCGCGCAAAGTTAACTGTAAATGTCAGGTTCTCTACAAGATTATAATCAACGCGTGCGCTGTAGTTAATTGTTTTGCGCTTACCTTCGTTTATATTTTGTTCTAAGATAGCTACCGGATTGTAGTTATCGAACAACACAGCCTGGTAGAAGTCGCCATTTGAAAACCGAACCGGAGCGGTTGGATTAAACAACACCGCATACCGAAGCGCTTCATTGAATGAAAAGTCACTTCTTCTGTCAGTAGAAGAGAACCCAAAATCAAATTTCAATTTATTGTTTAACGCAGAGTGAGAAAGGTTCGCTCTAACATTAACCTGGTCAAAACCTGACTTTCTTAACACGCCATTCACATTTCTATAGTTAACCGAAGCTCTGAACGAAGTGCTTTGTGTACCCGAGGCAATCGCAATGTTATGAACATTTGAAACCCCGGTTTGTGTTACCTCATCCTGCCAATCCGTAACTGCTCCCAGGTCGTTTCCGCCTGCGGCAATGTATTCACTGGCAGTCATTACAGGTTGTCTTCTGAAAACATTATCCGTTGCCACATAGCCGTTATAATCTACAGTAGATTTGCCTTTATTTCCTCTCTTAGTAGTAACCAAAATTACCCCGGCAGATCCGCGGCTACCATAAATAGCGGCAGCCGAACCATCTTTAAGAACGTTTATCGATTCGATGTCATTCGGGTCAACGTTATCAAGGGATGCACCCAAAACTCCATCAATAACAATCAGGGGCTGAGAGTTTGATCCAATAGTTGAAATACCTCTTAAACGAAACGTAGCAGATGAGTTGGGGTTACCTCCTCTGTTGTAAATGCTTAACCCTGGAACCTTTCCTTGTAAAAGTTGNCCGGGGTCATTCACGTTTCCCTTATTAAACTGCTCTGCATTCAGCGCAACTACCGAACCGGTGATTTCTTTNTTGTCCTGGCTACCATAACCAACCACTACCACCTCGCTCAAAGCCGTAACGTCAGATTGCATGGAAACATTAACCACACTCTGACCGCCTACACTTACTTCCTGGGTAGTGTATCCAACAAATGAAAACACCAGGGTTGCATTGGCTCCCACGCTAATTTGATAATTACCATTGAAGTCAGTTACCGTACCATTGGTGGTTCCCTTCTCCAAAATGTTCACTCCCGGAATTCCCGAGCCATCATCGGCAGCGGTTACCTTACCGGTAATTGTTTGCTGTGCGAAACTTGTTAAAGCTCCGAAAACCAGCACAACCGTAAGGCACCTGCGTACTAACAGATACAATTTACTCATACTTGATTGTTTTAGGGTTTTTAAATTGTTGTTTATTATGGGTTCTTTTAGAAATCAAATTTGTTAATTGCATGAATTAAGAAAAATTGAATTCTACCCAATATTACCGTGTTTTTAGCTGTTTTCCGCACCAAAATTCAAAAACATACAATAAACTTTGCGGAAACGAATGCACAAACGTTTGCGATAACAAAAAAGTTTGAAATTTTATTAAAAACGAAGATCTTATATGAAATTTAACCAGGTAACGATTAAAGACATTGCCCGCGAATTGGGTATCTCCCCATCCACCGTTTCAAGGGCGCTTAAAGATCATCCGGACATTAGCGTACAGACANAAAAAGCTGTAAACGAACTTGCCGACAAGCTTAATTACCAACCTAATATTGTTGCCCTCAATCTTCGTCAGNAAAAAACCAATACCATCGGGGTTATCATTCCTGAAATCGTTCACTTTTTCTTCTCTACGGTAATCAGCGGAATTGAAGATGTTGCCTATACAGCAGGCTATAATGTTATCCTGGCCCAATCCAACGAGTCGTATCAACGGGAGATTACGGACATGAAAGCCTTATTCAATAGCCGTGTTGATGGAATGCTCATCTCTATCTCCCGCGAAACAACCAACTACGATCATATTGAAAGTATTATTTCGAAGGGTATGCCCATCGTATTTTACGATCGCATGTACAACAGCCCGGTTAGCAGCAAAGTAATTGTAGATGACTATGCCGGTGCCAAAGAGGGCGTTATGCACCTTATCGAACAGGGCTGTAAGCGCATTGCCCACCTCAACGGATCGCCCAATCTAATGATCAGCATCGACCGGTTGCGTGGGTACAAAGATGCCCTGGAAGAAAGCGGCCTGAAGTATGATGAAAGCCTGGTTATTACCGTTCCTTCCGGAACTTTTGAAGAAGGGAAACGGGGTATGAACAAACTTCTTACCCAAAAGCAATTGCCTGATGCTGTTTTTGCCGGAAACGATCCTATGGCCATGGGTGCTATGATGGCCATCAAGGAAAAAGGGTTAAAAATTCCTCAAGATATAGCCCTGGTTGGTTTCAGCAACTGGTTCTTTGGCGAACTGATGGAACCCTCGCTTACCTCAATCGATCAGCCCGGTTTTGAGATGGGCCAGGAAGCAGCACGCCTGCTTATTCGCCAGATAGAAATGAAAGACAAAGAGGATTTTGAGCCCGAACCGGAAACCAAAATACTTAAAACCAAACTGGTTATCCGAAACTCCTCGTTGAAAAAACAAGCCAGGAAAAATAAGGCTGTTTTTTATACCGAAGTGTAAGAGTTAGTAGCCAATACTTTAATTTAATGGCTTCTAACCCTTACTCATATTCGATGACCGCCTTTCACTCAACCACAAGCCAAAGCCTTGGAGCGATCGTTTCTTTTTCCCGAACCAGCACCGGAATTACCGGCACTACCACACTCGGAAATTTTCAGGTTTCGGTTTACAACAATTCTATTTTCAAAATCAGTATTTCAAAATACGAATTTGAGGACTTCTCTTATGCTGTAGTTGGCACTCCGCAGGTCACTCCGTTTACAATCGATGAGGCGGATGCTACCATCATTCTGACAACCGCGGTTGCGCGATTAGTAGTTTCANAAAATCCGGTTCGCTTTTCTTTGCAAACAATAGATGGCCGCGTTATTAATGAAGACGATACGTTTGGTACGGCCTGGAATGGCGAGCAGGTAACTACCTACAAANAATTACAACCCAACGAACGCTTTATTGGCCTGGGAGAAAAAACTGGCGGACTGGATCGCAAAGGTCATGCCTATCAAAACTGGAACTCCGATGCATACGGGTACCATTCCGGTACCGACNCCCTCTATTGCTCTACTCCTTTTTACATTGGAATTCACAATCAACTGGTATATGGCGTATTCTTCGATAACAGTTACAAAACTTTCTTCAGTTTTGGTGCTTCCAATAATCGCTTTGCTTCCTTCGCTGCCGATGCCGGAGAAATGACCTATTATCTCATTCACGCTTCCTCCATATCCGAGATCATTAAACAGTACACCTTCCTTACGGGACGCATGGAACTTCCGCCCATGTGGAGTATAGGTTATCAACAATGTCGCTACAGTTATTATCCCGATAAGGAAGTGATGACTGTTGCTAAAACCTTTCGCGATAAAGATATACCAGCCGATGCTATTGTATTTGATATCCATTACATGGACAAGTACAAAATCTTTACGTGGGATTCTAAAAATTTCTCCGATCCAAAAGCATTAATTGACTACCTGAAGCAACAAGGGTTTAATGTCGTGGTAATGTGCGATCCGGGTATAAAAGTTGAACCCGGTTACAAAACGTATGACAGCGGTGTTGAAGAAGATGTTTTCATAAAATATCCGGATGGTGAAAATTACCAGGGCCAGGTTTGGCCGGGTTGGTGTCACTTTCCGGATTTTACCAAACCTGCTACCCGCACCTGGTGGGCCGAACAATTTAAAGCGTATGTAGCGCTTGGTGTGGAAGGATTCTGGAACGACATGAACGAGATTGCCACCTGGGGCCATTCGTTACCCGAAAATCTTGAATTTGATTTTGAAGGCTCGAAAGCAACTACCCGCAGAGGCAGAAACCTCTACGGTTTTCAAATGGCCCGCAGCACGTATGAAGGCACCAAGAAATTATTGCAAGGTAAACGTCCGTTTAACCTGACACGCTCGGGCTTTTCGGGTGTGCAACGCTATGCGGCCGTGTGGACAGGCGATAACGTAAGCTACGATGAACACATGTTGTTGGGCGTGCGGCTGGTAAACAGCATGGGCTTAACCGGAATTGCCTTTGCAGGATACGATGCCGGAGGTTTTGTAGGTGATGCCAACACCAAACTTTTTGCGCGGTGGATTTCCATCGCCTCCTTCTCCNCTTTCTTCCGTGCCCATACCATGATTAACACCCGCGACAGCGAGCCGTGGAGTTATGGGGAAGAAGTGGAAAACATTTGCCGCAATTACATCAAGTTCCGCTACCAGCTAATGCCCTACATCTATTCCCTGTTCTATGATGCTTCGCAAACAGGTATGCCGGTGCAGCGCTCGCTTGCAATTAACTATACGCACGATCCCCTTATCTACAATGGATTGTATCACAATCAATATTTATTCGGCCCTTCTATCCTGGTGGCACCGGTTGAAAGCAATAAGGAATTATTGAAAATCTATTTCCCCGAAGGAACCTGGTACGATTTATATACAGGCAAACAATGGCACGGAAACCAGGAAGCCATTATTGAATCGCCTATTCATAAACTACCCGTATTTGTAAAAGCTGGGAGTGTATTACCCTTGCGACCACCCCAGGCCCATGCCGGCATTGCCCCTACCGAATTAGCACTTCATATTTATACCGGTACCGATACGAGCGAGTTTTTATTGTATAGCGATGATGGGCAGACCTTTCAATATCAGCAAGGTGAATACGCAACTCGTTTGATTCAAAATTTAGGTGCACAAAACAAAGTTATCTTCGCAAAAGCATCGGGCGCATTTAAAACATCGTACCAAAAACTGAAGATTTTTTTACACGGATCAAATGCCGATAAAGTAACAATTAACGGAAACCAGGTTGAACTTACCGAAAGCCAGCATTCATTCTTTGCCCCATTAGAAAAATACGACCCCATTAATGAACCCGACTCGATGGGCGAAGAAACAATACGCTGGTGCGAAACAGATTATACCGATGAGCAAATAGAAATACATTGGTAAAAAACTAGTAACTAATGACACAACAAAAACCACGTTTATCTACCTGGCAAATCTGGAACATGAGTTTCGGGTTTTTAGGAATACAGTTTGGGTTTGCTTTGCAAAACGGAAATGCCTCGCGCATTTTAACCACCTTTGGAGCCGATGTAGAACACCTTTCATGGTTTTGGCTCGCAGCCCCATTAACTGGTATGATTATTCAACCGATTATTGGTTATTATAGTGACAGAACCTGGACCTCGTTGGGAAGAAGAAGACCTTACTTTCTGGCAGGATCTATATTGGCGGCCGCTGCCTTAATGATGATGCCCAACTCGGCCATGCTCGCAAGTTTATTACCACCGCTCTACATTGGTGCCGGCATTCTTATGATTATGGATGCTTCGTTCAATGTAGCCATGGAACCCTTTCGCGCTTTGGTAGCTGACCTGCTGCCAACCGATCAACGCACACTGGGGTTCTCCATTCAAACATGCCTGATTGGACTTGGTGCTGTAATAGGCTCGTGGTTGCCGTATGTGTTTGCCGAATTTNTTGGAATTCAAAAATCAACAACCGATGGCAGTGTGCCTTACAGCGTTACCTTATCGTTTTACATTGGAGCGGTTACATTTCTTATTGCCATTTTATGGACCGTGGTTACAACCAAAGAGTTTCCGCCCGATCAGGAGTACTTGAAAGACGAANAANAATCTGGCAAAAAAGGAATCAGTCAAATCATTTCCGACTTCGCGGGTATGCCAGCCACTATGAAACAACTTGGCTTAGTGCAATTCTTTTCCTGGTTTGCTTTATTTTCTATGTGGGTGTTTACCACATCGGCAGTAGCCACGCATGTATATGGGCTACCCCAGGAAGACCGCTCTTCTGTATTGTTTAATGAGGCGGCCAATTGGGTTGGAATAATTTTTGGCGTGTACAATGGAGTGTCTGCAATTTATGCACTCTTGTTACCGGCCATTGCTGCAAAACTGGGTCGCAAAACAACGCATGCTATTTCATTAACAGCCGGTGGGATCGGATTAATCTCAATTTATTTTATTCATGATCCCGTTCTACTTATTTATGCGATGATAGGTGTGGGCATGGCCTGGGCCAGTATTCTGGCCATGCCTTATGCTATTTTAGCTGGGGCTATTCCACCACATAAAATGGGTATTTATATGGGTGTGTTTAATNTTTTCATCACGATGCCACAGATTGTGAATGGTATTGTTGGAGGCCCGATCGTGAAATATCTTTACAACTCCCAGGCCATTTATGCCATTGTTATGGCCGGAGTGTTCCTGATACTGGCCGCATTTNTGTGTTCGATTTGTAAATGATCAGGATGATCCTGTTAACTCGTTGAAATGAAAATACCGTTTGGCATCATACTAATTGCTTTTCCATTCGTGGCTGTTTCGCAAAACAGTTGGGCAGATGCGAATCTGGTAATCCATCAAAAGGAAATTCAGGCTACCAAACTAGAATCGTGGTGGAGCAATCTTCACAACACGAATTCGATACCCCTTGTGCAAAACGATTCGGTACTTTTCCTCTATCGCGGCAACGCAACTACGGTAGAGTGGATGGGTGATTTTAATGGCTGGGGCTATGTAAAAGATTTTCCCAACAAAGGCCAANAAATTACCAATACCAATATCTGGTATTTGAAATGTAAATTTCCGCCCGATGCCCGGCTCGACTATAAAATTCTGATTGACGGTGTTACCTGGATTATTGATCCTGTTAATAAATTTCAACAATGGTCGGGAGTAGGCGGTGGAAGCCCTAACTCAGAATTGCGCATGCCCCAGTGGCGCGAAGATTTTCTAACAGTTACTCAATCTGAAACACCGCACGGCCAGCTTATCAGCGATGAACTCATTCACAGCAAATCGTTGGGCTACCAGGTAACCTACTCGGTTTATTTACCCTACAACTACAAACAATATGGTGCGTTACCGGTTGCTTATGTAACCGATGGTTACGAATACCTGCATCCGCAATTGGGTAATATGCTTGCTACGCTTGACAATCTGATTCATCAANAANAAATTAAACCGGTATTAGCCGTATTTATTGACAATCGCGATCCGGTGAACCGGGCTAACAACAGGCGTATGACCGAGTTGGCCATGAACTCCCAATACCTTGAGTTTNTTGCAAATGAACTTATTCCTGCAATACAAGCTCAATATCCTGTAAAAGCAGAAGCAACTAGTCGGGCAATAATCGGCACTTCCATGGGCGGGCTAACCGCTACCTACTTTGCCTTTACCCGACCCGATTTGTTTGGCTTGGCCGGTGTTCAATCTCCTTCTTTTTACACAAGGCCACAGATCTACAAATTATGCGAGGGCAATACCGAAGTGCAACTTAAAATATCCATGACTACCGGGTTAATAAACGATACCAGTAGTGAAAGCCGTAAGATGGGTGATATCTTAAAAGCCAGCAGTTGTGTGTACCAATATAGGGAAACAAACGAAGGACACTCATGGGGTAACTGGCGCAGGCTGGTGGATGATATTCTAATTGACTTGTTTGGTATGTAGAGTCTTCGGCACTATTGTTGCCTCAGGCATTATTAGCTAACTTCAACCCTTCAAAGTTTTACTAAAAAGCGGTTGGCTTACCCTATGAAATATTCTTACGCAATTCTTTTTTGCTTAGTCTGTCCGCCTCCTTTCAATCCTGTACTTCAGGAAAAAATGCATTAAAACAAGGCGATTACTACCAGGCTGTTTCGTTGGCTGTAAACCGGTTACGCCAAAATCCTGATCATAAAAAATCCAAAGAAGTTCTTAAAACAAGTTATCAGTTTGCCATTGATTACCTGGAACAAAGTGCACAGAACCAGCTTAATTCTAATGCAAACTTTAAGTGGAAAACGGCCGTGCAAAGTTATGAGCAGATCAATTCATTGTATGAACAGATCCGCACCTCGCCTGGTGCCNTTAAAATTATTCCTAACCCGGTTAACAAATACAAAGAACTAACCGAGGTTAAAGGAAAAGCGGCTGAAGAATCGTACGAAGCGGGCATTCAGTTTATGTTGAAAAACACCCGCGAAGATGCCAAACGGGCCTACTTCCTGTTTGTAGATGCAAATTCACTGTCTCCGNGCTATCGCGAATCAATTGAAATGATGGAACAGGCAAAATTCAATGCTACCGTTAAGGTTGTTGTGGAGCCAACCTTTGCAAATTATAACAACTGGAATTTTGAACCAGCAGTATTCGGAACGAATGTTAACCAGTTTGTTAAGTTTTACACCCCACGCGAGGCGGAAGATGCTAACCTCACCCGCATCGATCACTTTGTAAAAGTTTCTATCAATGGTTATAACGAAGGCCGCCCCGCCACCAGCAATCGCACCGATAACTTTACGGATAGTGTAAAGGTGAGTGAGAAGACAGTTAATGGTCAGAAAATACCGGTATATGAAAAAATTACGGCTAAGATGACAACCTATGAAAAGGTTATAACTGCACGAGGTTCCATTGTGCTTTACATTCGTGATGCCAACAGCGGGGCTGATTTGAGAAATGCAGATATTGTAACAGACACCCGCTGGAGCGACCGATGGGCAACTTGTTCGGGCGATGTTCGTGCAATACCCGAAGCCACACGAAAACTTTGTGGCACCAAAGAACCGTACATGCAACGCGATTTTTTGATAACCCGCACCAAACGCGAACTGGACACCAAGTTGAGCCATGCACTTTCCAGTTTTTACAGTAACTATTAAATCTGGTCTCCAAAGGCTGCTTTTTAACATAAATTGTTAAAACTATTTGAGGTTAAACACAGTTATTGGCATTATGAAAGCTATTGCATTACTCTTGGGTGTTATGCTGGAACTAACAGTCAGCGCTCAAACAAATTCACAGAATAAAATGAAAGAATTAGAAACAGCCACGCTTGGCTCAGGGTGCTTTTGGTGCACCGAAGCGTTCTTTNTAAGGGTTAATGGAATTGAATCCGTTGTATCTGGTTACTCAGGTGGTAAAGTANAAAATCCTACGTACCGGGAGGTTACAACCGNNCTAACTGGCCATGCAGAGGTTGTTCAGATTAAGTTCGATCCGAAGGTAATTACTTATGCCGAGGTGTTGGAAATTTTCTGGAATACGCACGATCCCACCACCTTAAACAAGCAGGGCGCTGACGAAGGCACCCAATACCGTTCCGCAGTGTTTTACCATACCGAAGAACAGAAAAAAACAGCCGAAGCCTACAAAATACAACTGGATAAATCGGGGGCATTTAAAAACCCCATTGTAACGGAAATTACAGCCTTTAACGAGTTTTATAAGGCTGAAGACTATCACCAAAACTATTATGCCCTTAACCCGAACCAGGGTTATTGTCAGTATGTTATCCGGCCAAAAGTTGAAAAATTCAACAAGCAGTTTGCTTCCAAGCTGAAAAATAAGGACTAAAAAGTGTTAAATATTTTTAACAAATGTAACATTCTATACCGGCTTCCGTTTTAACACCAAAGAGCAGATAAAATCTTCTCATAGGTTTAGGTTTAGGTAACAAAAACCCCTTCAGTCGGAAGGGGTTTTTGTGTTATTACGGATTCATTTTTGCTCAGATACCTTATGTGTAACGAATCAGGTATTTTCACTGTATCTGATTTCAACAAATACCGGTAAGAGTAAGACTCCTTCACAAAGCAAAATTGTTTGACTGAAATGCTGTAGTTTCGCAGAAAAATTTCTGTGGACATTACCATAATTGGGGGCGGTATTGTGGGGCTTGCAACCGCATTGCAAATTCAAAAGGCCAATCCAAATCTTAAAATCATTGTTCTGGAAAAGGAATCATCGCTAGCCCGGCATCAAACCGGCAACAACAGCGGAGTAATACACAGCGGCCTCTATTACAAGCCCGGAAGCCTGAAGGCAACCAACTGCATCAGGGGTTACAACCTGTTGTTGGATTTTTGCCAAGCACATGAAATTCCTTTCGACCTATGTGGAAAAATAGTGGTTGCCACCGGGCAGCACGAATTACCCCTGCTTGAAAACCTGTACAATCGCGGTCAGCAAAACGGACTCACCAACCTCAAANAACTTCAGGCGCAAGAACTAAAAGAATACGAACCACACGTTGCCGGGCTTGCCGGAATCTTTGTTCCACAAACCGGGATTGTTGATTATACCCTGGTTACCAACAAATACGGAGAAGTATTTCAANAAAATGGCGGCACCATCCATGTAAATGAAAAAGTTCTGGAGGTACAACATACCAACTCACAACGCGTGGTGGTTACACAAAAATCCAGTTATACCAGCAAATTAGTTATCAACTGTGCAGGGCTATATTCCGATAAGGTGGCACGCATGACGGTGCCTGCGCTGAATGTAAAAATCATTCCCTTTCGTGGGGAGTATTACAAATTAAAAAAGGAGAAAGAGTATTTGGTGAAGAACCTGATCTACCCGGTACCCGATCCTAATTTTCCATTTCTGGGTGTACACTTTACCCGTATGGCTAAGGGAGGAGTTGAAGCCGGACCCAATGCGGTTTTGGCCTTCAGTCGCGAGGGATATAAANAATCCAATATCAACGTAAGTGAACTTGCCGAAAGTTTAGCCTGGCCCGGGTTTCAGAAAGTAGCTGCCAAATACTGGCGCACGGGTATGGGCGAAATGTATCGTTCATTCTCGAAGGCCGCATTTACCAAAGCCTTGCAAAAGCTATTGCCCGAAATTCAGGAGGGCGATTTGGTGGAAGGTGGTGCCGGAGTGCGGGCACAGGCGTGTGATCGCAACGGGNGTTTGGTTGATGATTTTCTGATTCTGGAAGACCCCGGAGTGATAAACGTATGCAACGCCCCTTCGCCTGCAGCCACCTCCTCACTGGCTATTGGCGAAACTGTTTCAAAACTTGCGCTAAGTCGATTCTAAGAAATCTTTACAGCACTTGCCTCAATCTCCACCAGGTATTCAGGAGCGATTAAGGCACTTACCTCCACCATAGAAGTAACCGGTTTTATGTCTTTAAAAAATTCGCCATGCGCTTTTGCAACAGCTTCCCAGTTGGAAATGTCGGTAACAAAAATGCGGGTGCGAACCACATCTTTAAATCGAAGCCTGCCTGTTTCAATACACCTTCAATCTTTTCGATAATGTACTTGGTCTGTCCGTAAAAATCACCCTTCGCAATTACCTGGCTACCATCGAAGGCTACCGTTCCGGAAATCTCAACTGTATTACCAATTTGTACGGCCCGGCAATATCCCACAATATCTTCCCATTTTGCTCCTGTTGAATAATTAATCCGCATAGCTCATCTTATTGATTTATGGTAGTAAATTTAGCGAATGGCACCTCAGGAACAATTTTCAGCAGAAGAAAGCAATCGCTATAGCCGGCATTTTGTATTGCCTCAATTTGGTAAACCTGCCCAGCAAAAGCTAAAAACTGCGCGTGTAAGTGTGGTAGGTGCCGGAGGCCTTGGATGTCCGGTGTTACAATACCTGGCTGCTGCCGGTGTTGGTCATTTACAAATTATTGATTTCGACATCGTTAGTACATCGAATCTGCAACGCCAGGTACTTTTTCAAACAACCGATGTGGGCAAACCGAAAGCAAGGGTTGCAGCCGAACGATTAACAGCAATCAACCCGTTGCTAACCATTGAACCGGTTCAAGAGCAAATAACCGCTGCCAATGCGCTTCTTTTATTAAAAACTTCCGATGTGGTGGTGGATTGCACCGATAACTTTCCTACACGTTATTTACTCAACGATGCGTGCGTATTGTTAAACACTCCTTATGTATATGGGTCGGTGTTTCGCTACGAAGGTCAGGTGGCGGTATTCAATTATGAACAGGGCCCAAACTACCGCGACTTCTACCCTGCTCCTCCTGCTGTTGGTTCGGTGCCCAATTGCGAGGCAGGTGGTGTGCTGGGTGTACTAACAGGAATTATTGGTTGCCTGCAAGCCAATGAAGCATTAAAGATTATTACTGGCTTTGCCAGGCCCNTTTCGNGGGAAGTGTTACTGGTAGATTCTGGCACCTTAGAATTTGATCGGTTGAAAGTACCTCAGCGAAATTCCAGGCAATCCATTAAAAGTTTAATAGATTATGATGAATTTTGTGGAACTAAAACCCAATCAATCATGAAAGAAATTACCGTACAGGAATTAAAAGCATTGTTGGATAGCAAGGCAGATTTTCAATTGATCGATGTGCGCGAGCCGCATGAGTTCGATATCTGCAATTTGAATGGCGAATTAATTCCACAAGGTGATATACCCACATCGGTAGATAAGATTGCCAAAGACAAACAAGTTGTAATTCACTGCCGCAGTGGTGCACGCAGCGGCAATATGGTGCAATGGCTCGAANAAAATCATGGCTATACCAACCTCTATAACCTGAAAGGCGGAATATTAGCCTGGGCAAAAGAGATTGATACCAGTATGCCGACTTATTGAGGGGCGTTCAAGCCGGAATCCAGTTCATAAATCACAACGCACGCATCACACAGGGCCAATCGGAAGAAATGCGATTAGTAGCTTGTGATGATTGATCCGTGATTGTGGACTATTACAACTTACTTACTTCCATCGCCTGCGCCACATCGGCTTGAATATCAGCGTAGGTTTCGAGGCCAACAGAAATGCGCACGAGNCCGGGTGTAATACCAACCGCCAACCGCTCGGCTTCAGAAAGTTTGGAGTGGGTAGTAGATGCCGGGTGGGTGGCAATGGTTCGGGTATCGCCCAGGTTGGCCGAGTGCGATAACATTTTAAGTGAATTTAAAAACTTACGACCGCGATCCAGGCCACCTTTTATTTCGAATGTAACTACACCNCCACCCAACCGCATTTGTTTCTTTGCTAAGGCATGTTGTGGATGCGATTGAAGAAAAGGATACTTCACGCGCTCCACATCCGGATGTTGCTCCAGAAATTTTGCAAGTTCATGCGCTTGCGCACAATGTCGATCCATTCTTACCGCCAGCGTTTCTAAACTTTTAGAAAGTATCCATGCATTGAATGGTGATAATGCAGGCCCCGTATGCCTGGCAAAGAAACGCACCTCTTTAATCAATTCCTTTTTGCCGAGCACANNGGCTCCGGCAATCACCCTTCCCTGCCCGTCAATAAACTTGGTAGCCGAATGCGTTACCAGGTGCGCACCCCATTGTGCCGGGTTTTGCAGGTACGGTGTGGCAAAACAATTATCTACATTCAAAATAAGATTATGTTTGTTCGCCAGGTTACCCAACCATTCCAGATCGATCATATCAAGAGCCGGGTTAGAGGGCGTTTCCACAAAAATCATTTTTGTGTTCGGTTGTATCTTACTTTCCCAGGAAGCCGGATCAGCAATGTCGGCATAGGTATAGCTTATATTGAACCGTGGAAACAGCGTGTTTAGAATCTGGTGTGTGGAACCAAACACCGAACGCGAGGCCAATACATGATCTCCGGCTTTCAGCAACGCAGCCATACTGCTGTACATAGCCGCCATGCCCGATGCTGTGGCAATTCCATCTTCGGTGCCTTCCAGCAAACAAAGTTTTTCAATCAGTTCGTTATTGTTGGGATTAGAGAAACGGGTGTAGATATTGCCTTGAATTTCATCGGCAAACAGGGCCCGTGCCTGTTCGGCATCTTCAAATACAAAGCTGGATGTTAGGTATAAGGGTACGGAATGCTCGCGGTTGGATGTACGGCTGGCTTGTGTTCGTACTGCATTGGTCTCAAAGTTCTTCTTCATCAGGCCTGATCAATTATTTCAAAGTCGTGAGTAATTTTTGTAAGCGGCTTCATCGTTTCCCCTACTGAGCAATACTTTTCCACCGCCAGATCCACAGCGCGTTTTGCTTTCTCAGGATCTAACGTACCGTAAAGTTTAAAGTGAATGTGTGCTTCGGTATAAACCGCAGGCACTTTGTTTTCACGTTCACCCGTTACAATAATCTTTATATCCTTCAAGTCTTGCTTTTGTTTTTCAAAATAGCAATCACATCAAACGAACCACAGGCACCAAGTGCTGCCAGCAATAGTTGCATCGGTCGCATACCTTGATTGCTACCTCCGCTATCGGTCGATGCGTCAAGCCGTACCGTATTACCGGCTTCATTTACTGCTTCCATCAGGAAAGCATCATTTAATCTGTTTATTTCAATCTTTACCATCTTCTATGGGTTTATCTTTCCAAATCAAACTTCCTGTAATCATACTAATCATACTTACCACCAAGGCCGGAACCAGGNNCTCTGGCCAGGGTAACTCCATTTGTTTCGCGATTAACCAGGTAACCATTCCGGAAACCATAGCCAACAAAGCACCGGCTGCAGAGGCCCGCTTCCAATATAAGCCCAACAACATCGGAGCAAACAAAGATACCAGACTAAGAATAGATGATTCGCCAACTAACTCATAAATATTTGTGCGCAGGCAGGCTACCACCGTTGCGATTACTGCAAAGCCTAACACGGCAAACCGTGTAATAGCGAGAAAATGTTTGTCGGTAAACCGATGGCGGGCCAATGGTTTCACCAGGTTTTCAGAAAANATAGCTGCGGGTGCCAGAATTGCCGAACTGGTGGTACTCATGATAGCGGATAAAAGTGAACCAAAAAATAAGATTTGAACCGGCATAGTGGCATGGGTCAACACCATGCTGGGTAGTGCCAGTTGCGTATCGCCTTGTGTAAACTCAGGGTATAAATGCCGCACGCACAAACTGATAAACAAAGGCAACATAGCTACGGTTAGATACAAACCTGCAGCAATAAAACACGAACGTACTGCAGTATTTACCGAGTTGGATGACATAACGCGTTGGAAAACATCCTGCGAAGGAATTGACCCAAGCCCCAGCACCGACCAGGCAGCAATCCATGTAATAATTTCCGTACCCGAAGCCTGTGGAAAAAAACGAAAAGTACCAGGTTGGGCATTGTTTAAGACAGTACCTACCCCGCCAGCTTTACCCGAAAGCAATATGGCCACTACCAACAACCCCACAATGATAATTACGCTTTGAACAAAATCAGTAATGGAAATTGCCCACATACCACCAATATAAGTATAGAATGTTACCACTACTGCGGAAGCAATAACACCTTGCCATACGGCCATTCCGGTAACAACACTCAAGATTAATCCCATGGCAACAAGTTGTGCTGCGATGTAGCCTACATACGATGGTACTATAAATACACCTGCTACCAGTTCAATACGTTTTCCAAATCGTACCTTAAAAAANTCGCCAAGCGTAAGCAAGTTCATGTTGTACAACTTGCGGGCAAAGAATAACCCGAAAAGCACCAGGCATAAGGCNGCTCCAAACGGATCTTCAATTACAGCATACAAACCACCCTTCAAAAACTCGGACGAAGCACCAAAAATTGTTTCGGAGCCAAACCAGGTGGCAAACAAAGCAGACGAGCTTAGGAATAAAGGCAAACTTCTGCCTGCCAACATAAAATCGCCCGAAGTGCTAACCTTGCGCGAAGCCCAATACCCGATAAGGACTGTGAGCAACAAATAAAGAACAATGGATGCAAGCAGCAACTTGAGACGAACTGTTTTAAGTAAACCGTAAAGCTAAAAAGGAAAGGGCAAATCAAGTGCGATTACGCTGCATCATAATGCGGTACTGCGATATAAGAAGGGCTAAAAAGAAAATCCCCCAAAGTCCTGGACCCCGGGGATAATCTTGTCTATAGTTGGCTTTAATCTGATGCTAAAGTACAGCAGGGTTTACACCTGCAAAATTGCGAACCGATTGAAAGTTCAAAAACCTGATTAATTGCCGGATTTACCGTTGAACGGTATTGGTTGAATCACTTTTAGCAGAATCTGGTTTTAAAAACTGGTCTTCCATCCGTTCTTTTAGCTGCGGTTTGGAGCCTGGAAAAGTGGTTCGTCTGCTGATATCATAGCCCACGTATAAAAGCAAGCCCACAAACACGATTGCCAGGCCTGCAAATATTTTCTTTGATCTGGACATGGTTCAAAAATAAAAGCCATGCTACATGCATGGCTTTGAAAACGGATTAAAGCTGAATTATTTCAGTTTTTTAACTACAGCTTCAAACGCAGCCGGGTGGTTCATAGCCAGATCGGCCAAGACCTTCCGGTTCAGGTCAATACCTGCCTTNTTGATTTTACCCATTAACTCAGAGTAAGACATGCCATGCAGGCGGGCGCCTGCATTGATACGGGCAATCCACAATGTGCGGAAATCACGCTTCTTGGCTTTGCGATCGCGGTAGGCATATACCAACCCTTTTTCAACTGCATTTTTGGCTACAGTCCATACATTNTTCTTGCGACCAAAGTACCCTTTGGCCAATTCCAGTACGCGCTTGCGCCTGGCTCTTGATGCTACACTGTTTACTGAACGTGGCATAAAATTTTAATTTTTGGCGTTGGCGTTGCACTTTTTGCGCAATCTTGGTTGCCAATAGCCGGGTTAAACATTCCTCCTGTTTTTCAGAGGATTAAACACATATCCGACTTGAACGGATTAAACAAGATATGGAAGCATGGGCTTCACGTTGCCTTCGTCAACTTTCTTAACGGTGGCTGCATTACCCAATCTCCTTTTTTGTTTAGTTTCTTTNTTAGTCAGGATGTGGCGCTTATACGCCCGCTTGCGTTTAATCTTACCGGTACCGGTAACTTTAAATCGCTTCTTTGCGCCCGACTTGGTCTTTAACTTAGGCATCTACTTTATTTATTTAAAACTTACTTCTTTCCTTTTGGTGCCACCATCATATACATGCGCTTCCCTTCCAGTTTAGGCATCTGTTCTACCTTGCCTAATTCTTCCAGTGCCTGCGCAAACTTAAGCAACAGGATTTCACCCCGCTCTTTATATACAATCGAACGACCTGCAAAATGTACATAGGCTTTTACTTTAGCCCCTTCTTTCAGGAAGTTCTCGGCATGCTTCACTTTAAAGTTGAAGTCGTGATCATCGGTGTTTGGCCCAAATCGAATCTCTTTCAGGATTGTTTTCTGAGCATTCGCCTTGATCTCCTTCTGTTTNTTCTTTTGTTCGTATTTAAACTTGGAGTAGTCAATGATTTTGCAAACCGGAGGATCTGCATTGGGTGAAATCTCTACCAGATCAAGCCCTTGCTCTTGCGCCATTTTAATCGCAACAGATGTAGGGTACACATCAACTTTAATGTTTTCACCTACTACTCTTACTCGCTGAGCAAGAATACGTTCGTTAACACGATACGGTTCTTCTACTACTCTCCGTGGGCCTCTTACAAAAGGCCTCGGCCGGTCACTACCTGGAAATCCTGCCACTCGTTGGGTTTAAATTCTTACTTTTTAAAAACAGGCTGCAAATATCGCCCTTTTTTCCGTTTATCAAAATCCTGAAATCAGCCAGGTAATGCAAAATCACCAGAAAACTGGGTTACAAATTCCTTCAAATCCATTACCCCTTGGTCGCCCAATCCATGCTTTCGCACAGCCACTTTGCCATCAGCGGCCTCTTTTTCGCCAACTAACAGCATAAATGGCACCTTGGTTACTTCTGCATCGCGGATTTTACGGCCAATTTTCTCGTTCCGGTCATCCAANAAGCCCCGGATGTCGCGTTCTTTTAACAAATCCAGAACCTGCTGTCCATACTCATTGAAGCGCTCGGAAATAGGTAATACGGCAATCTGTTCGGGTGCAAGCCACAATGGGAAGTTACCCGCGCAATGCTCAATCAATACAGCCACAAAACGCTCCATCGATCCGAAGGGNGCGCGGTGAATCATAACCGGCCGGTGTTTCTGGTTGTCGGAACCGATGTATTCCAACTCAAAGCGTTCGGGCAGATTGTAATCAACCTGTATGGTGCCCAGTTGCCAGCTACGACCCAACGCGTCCTTTACCATAAAGTCGAGCTTAGGACCATAGAAGGCCGCTTCGCCTTCTACTGCCACCGTCTTCAAACCGCGTTCATCAGCCGCTTCCTGTATTTCTCGTTCGGCCCTTACCCAAAGGTGGTCTTCGCCTATGTATTTAACCTTGTTATTGGGGTCGCGTTTTGATACTTGTGCAGTATAGTTTTCAAAGCCCAGCGACTTAAACACGAACAACACCAGGTCGATTACCTTAATAAACTCTTCCTTCACCTGGTCAGGCCGACAGAAAATATGGGCATCATCTTGTGTAAATCCACGCACACGGGTTAACCCATGGAGTTCGCCACTTTGCTCGTACCGATAAACGGTTCCGAACTCTGCCAGGCGAATAGGTAAATCTTTATATGAACGTGGTTTTACATTATAAATCTCACAATGATGCGGGCAGTTCATTGGCTTCAGCAGGAACTCCTCATTTTCGTCAGGCGTGTGGATGGGTTGAAACGAGTCCTTCCCATATTTTTCGTAATGTCCTGATGTAACATACAATTGCTTACCCCCAATGTGTGGTGTAACTACCGGATCGTACCCGGCACGAATCTGTGCCCTGCGCATAAATTGCTCCAGCCTTTCGCGCAAGATGGTTCCTTTGGGTAACCACAAGGGTAAGCCCTGCCCCACCTTATCTGAAAAGGCAAATAACTCAAGCTCTTTACCCAACTTGCGATGGTCGCGTTTCTTCGCTTCTTCCAATACATGCAGGTATTCTTCCAGCTCTTTCTGTTTGGGAAATGTGATTCCATAAATGCGTTTCAGCATTTTGTTCTTCTCATCGCCCCGCCAATAGGCACCGGCTACACTTAAAAGTTTGATTGCCTTGATCGGACCTGTGGTTGGAATATGTGGCCCGCGACATAAGTCAACAAAATTTCCTTGCTGGTAGAATGTAATGGAACCATCTTCTAATCCATCGATCAATTCAAGCTTATACTCATCTCCCTTTCTGGTGAAATAGTCAATCGCCTCTTTCTTGGAAACATCGCGCCTTACAAATACATTGTTGGCTTTGGCCAGTTCTACCATTTTCTTTTCTACTGCAGCAAGCTCTTCATCTCCGAAAGGACGATCGCCCAGATCCACATCGTAATAAAAACCATTTTCGATGGGCGGGCCAATTCCAAATTTCACACCCGGATACAGGGCTTCCAATGCTTCGGCAAACAAGTGTGCGGATGAATGCCAGAATGCATACTTGCCACCCTTATCATTCCACGTAAATATTTTTATTGCCGCATCGGTTTGGATGGGCCTGCTCAAGTCCCAGATTTCGCCATTCACTTCAATAGAAAGCGCATTGCGGGCTAAACCCTCGCTAATGCTTTGCGCGATTTCTATTCCTTTAACGCCTGCGGGGTATTGACGGGCTGAACCATCGGGCAGGGTAATGTTAACTACGCTCATTCACTGTATTTTTAAAAGGTGCAAAGTTAGAAGTTAGAAGTTATGAAGTTAGAGGTTGTACGTAGGAATTTAAAGGTAGCAACCCGGAATAATACCTAAAGCTGGAATTGGGCACTAAACAAAATACCAAACTTGCGGGCGTTTTCATTTTCGAGGTAGGAAACCCGGTGCACGAAATCTACCCGGAGAAACTTGAAGATATTCTCCACCCCGTAGCCCAGTTCGATATAGGGTTTTCCATTCTTAAAATAACCAGCCGCTAAGGTTTCGGAGCCGGTTGGCGAAAACTGCGAAATCAGATCGCGGTTAGATTGGCGCATTCCGCCTATCACTACATTGGAGGTTGCCAGCAGGCGCCACTTGAGTTTATTCAGCAAGGGAATGCGATTCAGCAAAAAGCCTTCCAGGTACTGCCTGTATTGAAGAGATGCATACCGATCGCTTACAAACTCACCAAAGTTCATCAGGTTATAGGTGATGGACGAATAAATTGGCGACTGATTACCCAAATGCAAGGTGAGTAATGGATAGGGCAACGCATTAAAAACGTATTCGCCCGAAAGGGTAGCATAGCCAACACCCAACGGNCCGGTTTTAATTCGTTTTGTAAGATTAAACCGAAGTTTATCGTAGGTGAAATCACCGCCCAGCACACCGTTAAAGCCGTGTGTATATTTGAGTGTAATAACAGGCCATTTGTTTGTACCCAGGCTAATGCGATCGTTGTCATCCTGCAGAAAAACTTCATCGCGGGCATAGCGCGATTCGATGCTAACCTCGGAGGTACTGAATTGATCAAAGATCTGTGCTCCTGCTTCAACCGGAGGTTTGAAATAACCAAAGGAGTAGGTAGGATCAAACGTCCAATGCCGAAACGAAACCCGTTGTGTATAGCCTTTAAAAATTTCACGTTGCAACGATACCCGGTATTCATCGGAATAAAACCCTCGTCTGAAATAACCCCATCGGGTAGCTGCCAGAAAAATCGGATTGTCGGCCAGGTTTTCGTCATCCACACCCAGTCGGCCTAAATCGCGCCTGGCCCGAAAGGTTAATGTGGTCCATCGTTGCCTTGAAAGTATGCGTTGTACCGAAGCTAGATACTTTATTCGTTCATCGTCAAAACCATAAGCGAGTTGTCCTTGAAAGACCCATTTCTTACTGAATTGGTAGTTGGTTTTAAAGCCACCCTGCACCCGCCAGCCTTCTATGTCGTTCCAGGTAATGAAGCTGAGGTAAGGACCTACATCCACTTTACCAACAGAATAGTATCCGTTTACCAATACTTTGATGATATCGGTATAGGTTTTAACAATGGGAATATTGCGCAGGGTGTCGATCATTTTGTACACATTGCGCTCGGTTTCTGAAAGCGGTTCGTGCCGTAGCGAATCCCAGTTTTTATCTTCGCTTAACCGGGCATCTTCAGCCATTTCTATTGCGCGTTCATAAAAGGCTGGGTTACGGGGCTGGTTTGTAACAATGTTTTTGTTGCTGGTGTAAAACTTCGCCAGCATACCCGGGCTGTTTTTGCTAAGTTGTTCCACATCAATCAGCACCCGGTTNTTGATTGGCACCCAGGCACCCAAATCGGTTTTGACCAGTTCTTGCTGAATGCGGATTTTATCAATGAAATTCAGATTGGCTTGCTTGCCCATAGTAGCATCAATCTGCTTTAAGGCATAATCATTTTTGGTAATCCAAATCGTTCCGGTAAAGGCAAGGTCTTGCGGGCTGCGCGGGAAGAAATCCAGGCGGTAACAATAGTCATTGCCTATATAAAGACTATCGGTTAAGTCATAATCGTAATAAATTCGCCAGCCATCGGCAATGGGCGACACAAATTCTTTGGTGAGAATGTTTAACCAATTTTGATAGAAATTATATTCCTGAAAAGAGGATCCTATCATCTGAGTTACAGTAGTCCCATCTTCTACACCTACCCCGCTGATTTTGGTCTTAAGAATATGTTCCTTTTTNAGCGAGGGATTATCGCGGTAATAAATTTTTGAAACACTTTCTGTTATAAATAATGGCAAAATCGGGTTACCATCTTCGCCTGCAATGCGTTCCACACTATCCAGCACCTGAGTAATGCGCTTCACCATTTTGCGTTCGCGAAATTTATCGGAGAGGTTATCTACATCAATTTCAATCTTAGTGTAAGTATCATACTCATATGCCGTTAGCTTGCGCTTGTCGTTATTGTTTTTGTTGCGTACAACTTTTCTTAGAATTTCGAAAGCGGGGTTCTCTCCGGCTTTTACAATTACTTCCTGCAGATTGGTAATAGCTTCTTCTAATTGAAAGTTGATGGTTTGCTGAACACCCCGATTTACTACTTTGCTACGCGATTTATACCCGATGTAGGAAGCAACTAATGTATCGGTTGGGTTGTGGGTTTTAATCAGGAAGTTTCCGTCAAAATCGGTAGTGGAACCGATGGAGGTTCCCTTAAACACTACATTTGCAAAGGGAATGGGATCGCCCGAGGTTGCATCAGTAACTTTTCCTTGCACAACAGTTTCCTGGGCATAAGCCGGAAAAACATTTGTCCACAAGGCCGCAAGCATAATCAGCGATGCTCTTAACCAATCTAATCTACCCACACGCTATTTTTAGAATTTCAAAATTAGCAATTTATACGCAGCAGGGGGCCGCAGGTATTCAAGTTATAACGATAATAATTTTTAAATATGAATGGGTTCTTTTTCGCCCAAATGCCGNGGNGTAGTGCCTAACAAATATAAATCCAGTACAGCCTTGGCACGGGCCAGGTACTCGCGCACATACACACGGGTTGCGGTTTCTGCATCTGGCTCACTGGCTACCAGGGCAACCGCGCTCACCTTGTAGTAATCGCTGATAAACAAGGCCCGGTAGCTATGAAACGGCTGCGTAATAATCGTAATGTTTGTTTGGCCGAAAATTTCCTTGCAACGCACAATAGAGTCGAGCGTGCGAAGGCCTGCGTAATCCAACGTAATGGCCGACAAGGGTACCCCNTGTTTGATCAATGCTTTTCGCATTTCGAGCGGTTCGTTATAATACCGNGTACGATTGTCGCCACTTAAAATAAAGTGAACAATCTTTCCTTGCTTATATAGTTCGGCCGCAGTGTTTATCCGGTTCTGAAAGAAGGGATTAGGCTGTCCGCTGATTAATTTATGACTTGTACCCAACACCAATGCCACACCACTATCGGGCAAATGGCGATAGTCTGAAAGTACCCGGTTTTGCGTACTGATAACTACCCACAAGTTGGAGAGCCACACAACAAGAACAGAGAGGAATATTACAGTAATAGCGATCGTGGCAACCTTCTTCCAGCGAATCTTCATAACAGATTAATCAAAGCCACCTCAAAGATAACGAAATCCCGTAACTAAATAGTATGCGATTAAGCTGGTAATGCTTTCAGAAATTCGCGTTCAATAATTTCGCAACGTCTTACCATTTTCCGGTACCACTGCAAGCGAATAAATTCTTTTTCTTCTTCAGACAGTTGCCAGGGTACTTCGGATTGCCGCATTTTGGGTACCAAGGCCTGCAGGCACAAGGCCGCACTTACTGATATATTCAGACTTTCGGTAAAGCCATACATGGGTATGTGTACTTTCTCATCGGCATGCGCCAGTGCATAGGCTGAAGTACCATGCAATTCGTTGCCCATTACAATAGCCAGCTTGTTATTGATTGGTATATCGTAAATCGATTTACCATCGGGCGATGGATCGGTAACCAAAATGGTGTACCCTTTGCGTTTAAGTTCGGCAAAGCATAACGCGGTGCCGGTGTTTTCCCGCGTGCGGTATTTGATGAGATCAACCCACTTATAGGAGCCTTTTAACACTCTTCTGTTAATCGCATACTTTACTTCATTTTCAATAATATGAATATCCTGCAACCCCATACATTCGCAGGTGCGTATTACCGCACTGGCATTTTGCGATTGAAAAATTTCTTCCAACACCATGGTGATATGCCGGGTACGCCTATCCAGCACCTGGTTTACGAAGGCCTTCTTATGTTCGGTAATATAGTTGGCCAGATGCTCTGTCAACAATTGATTGCGTCTTGATTCGTCCATCCAAAAAAAAAGGCTTCGCTTACAGTTTTCTGATCAAAGTACGCAAACATATGCAACACATAAAATTTCCGGGTCGGGCTGTTGTACATCCACCCAAGCAGATTAAAATTGACCCGATGCATCATAAAAACCACCCGGGCAGGCTATCGGGTGTTCGCTAAGAATAATTATTTAACGATCTGATAAAGAGTAAGTCAGCAATATTTTATAAATTTGTGGTTTAGTTGATTTTAAATGCTTCGGATAGCACCATTTTTTAGTCTTTTGGGGTTCAGTCTTNTTTGCCAGGCACAGCCGGCACTTCAGGAATCAGTACCCTATACATCAGAACACCAACAACTGGTAACGGAGCTCGTTCAATCGCTTGCACCACGCGTTGAGATGTCCCTCATTATCCACGAGGAAGACTGGCAAACCTGGTCAACCGTTGCCAATTACACTTTTGGTAAAGACCGTGGGGGCCTGCCCATGATTGCCGACCTGGAAGCCCTGCATCCGTACTTCCGGGAAAAGGTTGCCCAACTTATTTCGATCTGTAGAGAGAAAGGAATTGAATTGGCTTTGGTTGAAACCTTTCGCACCCGTGCCAAACAAAACGAGTATAAATCGATGGGTAAANAATATACCCGTTCGGGAGGTGGACATTCCAAGCACCAATATGGGTTGGCTGTTGATGTAGTTCCTATTGTTGACTCAGTTGCCCAATGGGACGATTATAAACTTTGGAGAAAAATAGGCGTTGTGGGAGAACAACTTGGTTTGCGTTGGGGCGGACGCTGGCGCAACCCGTACGATCCGGGGCATTTTGAGTGGACGGCCGGATTAAGTAGTTATCATCTTTCTAACGGCCTACAACCTCGTATTCCGAAATCGTACAACAACCCGTGTTTGGAAGAAGAGCTTGCTGCCTTGCAGGAGGGATGGCAGGCCTGGGAAGCTGAACAGGCTACCACAGCACGCAAACCAAAGTTATCTGCAACTGCAAAAATAAACTGAGGCTCTTGAAGCGTATATTGACTGCCTGGTAGAAATCTTGAATTTCAAATTATTCTTTCAACACCCGCATCTCTACCCGTCTGTTTTTTGCACGGGCCTCTTCTGTGTCTTCCGTAGCAATGGGTTTAGAGCCACCAAAGGCTTTGGTCATTACCCGATTTTTACTTATCCCTTTTGATACCATGTATTTCTTCACGGCATCCACCCGNGACTGTGAAAGTTTAATGTTTGCCTCGGCATTGCCCCGGTTATCAGTATGGCCTTCCAGTTGTATTTCCATTTTTGGATTTTCTTTCAGCATAGCCACAACCTCATCCAAANNTTCTTGAAATGATTTGGGATCGATTACAGCTTTGCCCTGTGCAAAAATCAAATGATTCAGAACGATTGTACCGCCTGCAGAGGTAAGTTCAATGTTACGAACAATTGTATTTCCTTTTGCTTCCTTAGGATCAACTATTACTGTGCGCGGAATGTAGCCTTCTGCCTCAGCCGTAACCTGGTATTTACTTGATCCGAATATTGAAAAAGAATACGTACTGTCATTCATCGTTCCGGAAATCCCTCCGGTTGGATAACTCTTATACACCACCTTCGATTTCAGTTTCTTTCCACGGATGGCGTCCACTACATCGCCTTTTACGGTTATCTCCTGGGCTGTTGCACTAAAAGCCATTACGCTTAAGGCAAGAACTACAATTTTCTTTATCATGCTACAAAGCAGGGAAAAAGTAAGGTAAGAATCAATTGGTTTTAGTTGGAATGTATCAGCAGCCGTTGAGTGAAATTTAGGCGTGCAGTAATAACGTTTCATCGCGTATCTTGCCAACCAAATGCAGTTTAACCTAACCAATCGGATACTTTTTGAAGACGATTACATGCTTGCGATTAACAAGCCCGCAGGTTTGATGGTTGAACCCGATCGCAATCAAAACCCCAGTTTGTTGCAATATGTAAAAGAGTATCTTAAAGAAACAACAAACAATNCACCCTACGCACAACATCTTCACCGGCTCGATCGTGCCGTAAGTGGCATTGTGCTTTTTACTAAGAAACGTGAAGTACTCAAAAACCTAAGCGAACAATTTGCCGAACGCAGGGTAAAGAAATTTTATAGGGCATTAACATCCAAAGCACCCGCGCATTCCAAAGGCAGGCTGGAACACTGGCACCGGAAAGAANAAAAGAAAGCTGTACTCTATAGGCATCAGATGGAGCATGCCGAAAAAGCCATTCTCGATTACGAAATAAGCGAGCAACCCGATGGATATTTTCTTTGGAACATTCAACTGCATACCGGCAAATACCACCAAATCCGGNCGCAACTTGCCAGCACCGGTTGCCCGATACTGGGCGATGCACTTTATGGCTCCGATGTTTCTTATCTTCCCAACACCGTTGCTTTGCAAGCCTGGCGGCTGGTGTTTCAACATCCGGTAAGTGATGGCATCCTTGATATTAAACTGGATTCAACCCTTCCCGGATAAATCAATCAGCATAAAGTAACGCGGCTGCACCCCATACGGCCGAGTTCTGCAATGTGGATTTTTCGATCTTAAGTGTAAGAAGCGACTTTGGATACAAAAANTCGTCAAGACCTTTCCACACCGCCCCAATAAAGAAATCATAGGCCTGACTGATGGAGCCTCCCAGCATTATTACCTCAGGATCGTAGGCATAAAGAATCATCTTGATGGCTTCGGATAAGTTTGATCCGTAATTATGAAAAATACCCAGGGCTTGCGGATCATTGGCCAGCGCACGCTTATAAAGGTCAGCACCCTCCACGTTCAACGATTTGAAAAATGTTCCTGCCGTGTATTGCTCAACCCTTCCCTCGCGAAACGGAATGCATCCGATTTCTCCAGCCCCTGCGTTTGCCCCTTCAAATAGTTTATTGTTGATAACAATCCCGCAGCCCATTCCCGTACCCAGGGTTACCGCCACAAAGTTTGACCTGCCTTGTCCTTTGCCAAAATACTTTTCGCCCAGTGCAAAACAATTCGAATCGTTGTTAACCCGTACGGGGATTTTGAAATGATGCTCCAGAATTTTCTTCAAGTGTACTTCTTTCCAGGACGGGATTGCAACCACATCGTAAACAATTCCATTTTTGGAGTCAACCACGCTGGGCACTCCAATTCCTATACCTTCGCAATTTGGGGTTATCAACTTTTCGATCAGTTGTATCAGTTGGTTGAGTACACCTTGTTCTGAATCACCAGCCGGAGTTGGCAGGGTTTCCAGGGCAAGAAGTTTATTACCGGAAACAACTCCGCCTTGTATTTTAGTGCCACCCATATCAACACCGATAATACTTTTTGTTGCCATTCGATCAGGTATAAATCCGGTTCAAGGTAAATAAATAGCAGGGAACATTTAGCGAACGCCCCCATTGCCGATCTGCAGTTAACCCGTGGTTTGAAGAAGCGGCCATCCATTTTCATCTACCCGAACAAGGTGGGTGGGGTCCGGATTTTTTAGATTATCTTTAACCTGATAAGAGTTCGCACATTGGCACAAAATTTTTACCAACTATGAAATACCTCCCCATCCTTCTCAGCCTTGTAATAACCAGCGCGTGGGCACAAATTCCCTCAGCAGAGGTTCAGATTAAGACAGCATTAATGGCGGCACCCGCAGAAAAACGAAGTGGTGCACAGGTGTACGGGTATTCTCAGAAAGGCGAATGGATTATTCTGCAGAAAGGAACGAATGAGTTGATTTGCCTGGCTGATGATCCCAATCAANAAGGGTTCAGCGTTTCATGCTATCATAAAGATCTGGAACCGTTTATGGCACGAGGGCGTGAGTTGAAAGCCCAGGGAAAAACCTTTCAGGAAATTTTTGAAACCCGGGAAGCAGAAGCAAAATCCGGAAAGTTGAGCATGCCCAGGCAAGCCTCTAACTTACAGGTTTTCTTCGCTCCCGCTGAATCTTACGATCCGGCTACCGGAGAGGTTACCAATGGCAAATTCCGATATGTGGTTTACATTCCGTGGGCAACTGCAGCCAGCACGGGCCTTCCCACGAAACCCGAAGCTCCCGGTATGCCCTGGATTATGGACNCCGGCACGCACCGGGCACACATCATGATTAACCCGGTTTCAAAGGATTAAGAAACTATAAAAATTGCGGGTCGATGACCCATAATAACTTTCTAGCTACAGAGTTTGTGGTTACGGAATGGGAAATTAAAGCCCGTTTCTGGTGCTGAGGTGATGATAGGAGAAACTAAATCTTATTGGAAAAGAACTCCAATAAGGGATAGAAGATTAAACTGTTCAAAAGTAGATCAATTAAAGTAAGATTCATGGATTTAATTGCTCCCGTTAATAGATTCCGGCTGTTTATTACTTTGGTTTCCGTATGCTCATTAAACCTCAATTGTTTAGGTCAACCCAAACAAGAAGTTTACGACAAAATCAATAAGGAAAGAATTTTGCGCGGATTATCAGAACTTCCAGTTGATAAGAAGTTGGAAAAATCTGCTCAGAGTTGGGCATTCTTCATGCCTTACAGAGGTGTTCATAATACTAATTTCACATGGAGATTCAAGCGAGGTGGTGCCGAGTGCATTGCCTGGGGGATTCACCTGTTGAGGGCTGGATGAAGAGCAAGCAACATAAGGCTATAATTATGGGTAGATCAGTTAAAGCGATGGGGGCAGGATACTGGCGAGGAAAGTGGGTTTTAAGAACTTTTACCCAATAGGAGAATTAAAAGCGTTGTTTCCGGTGGTGGGGTGATGATAGACGAAACTAAATCTTGTTGGAGAAGAACTCAACAAGGGCGAGGTAAAAATTGCGGGTCAGGCGACCCGCAATAACTTTCCACAAGCAACAAACCACCGCCTACAAATCCAACTCTATCGAATCGCCCGGAGTAAATGTTTTACCACTCTCTGCTTCACGCTGCTTCACTTCTTTTTTCTTCTCCGCCCGGCTTTTCGTCCGGACAGGCCCGAAGAGGCTCGCTTGCTTTGCTTCTTTGGGCTTGCTTTTGGTTTTGGGNCGGCTTGCCGTTAACGAGCGGGCCGGGCTTTTCTTTTTCTTTTCCGAAGAGTGCGGTTTGACCATCGTCTTCAACGATGGGTTCTTCTTCGTTACCTGATTTTTNTTNGGCGACTCGCTACCCTTTCCGGTTGCGGTCGCCTTTATAGCATCATCATCGCCTTCTTCCAGCCCTGTATCCTCAGGTTCTTCAATGGGCTTCACTTTAGTAACCTTATATTGCGAAAGTCTGTTCCCTACTGATTTCCAGCCTTTCACATCGATCAGGTCTTCCAGGTTTATGATTTCCGTTTCTTTCTCTTTGCTCTTACCTTTCACTACTTCAATTTCAACTTCGGGNGTTTCGCTGGTAGTTACAAACTCCAATCGAGAGCCAATACCTTCGCTTATAAAATTGAATTCTTTATCTAGCGTATTAGTTTCTATCAAGAACCGTTTTACAAAATGTTGCTTGCTTTCACCATCCCAATATACAGCCGAAAGCACTTTCTTCGGATTGAACTTTTCAACCAGGATTGTTTTTTCAGGCTCATACCGGTTGGTGATATCAAAATTGGTGATTTTATAGTTACCACTGGTTGTAATGGCTATAATCTGATCATCGCCATCAAATTTGTTTACATACTTACCGCGTTCATCTTTATTTAACCGGCCGGATGCCTGGTCGAACCATAACTTCAATCCACTTAGCGTAGAACCCTTTGCTTCTTTGAAATCAACCTTACGCACCGGGTATTTGGTAATGGTATTGCCGCGCGCGCCCGGCCTTTAATTTCCAACTCAGAAAAATCGAAATCGAAAATCTTTTTACGGGCGGTACTGCTCTGGCTCAGTTTTACTTCTNACTACTTCCGCTTCCCCATTCGGGTTGGCGCTTAAGTAATGTACTTTACTGTTCGGGTTGCCCTGATCAAGATTGTATTCCTTATCGCGGATAATGGCCGGCATGGCAAACCGTTTGGCAAAGGTGGTGCCGCTCTTGCCATCGCTATAAATCAGGTTATACACCATACGCTCATCACCCTTCTTCCACACACCAATGTGCAAAATATCTTTACCCATAAACTTGCGTTCGCCAATACGACTTACCAACGCTTTACCATCTTTGCGTATTACGATAATATCGTCCAGTTCGGAACATTCGGCAATAAATTCATCTTTGCGCAAACCCCACCCTGCAAAACCATCTTCGCGGTTTACATACAATTTTTGATTGTTGGCAATTACTTCCGTTGCTGCTACCGATTGGAAGCTCTTGATTTCCGTTTTACGCTCGCGGCCCTTACCATACTTCTCCAATAAGTTTTGATAGTAAGCAATAGCGTATTCGGTAAGATGCTTTAAATGATGGATAGTCTGTTTCAGTTCGTTTTCAAGGTCTTTTAGCAATTCATCGGCCTTAAACGAATCGTATTTGGAAATACGCTTAATGCGTATCTCCAGCAAGCGCAGGATATCTTCGCGCGTTATTTCCCGATAAAATTGTTTNTTATAAGGTTTAAGTCCTTTATCGGTTGTAGTGATTACCTCTTCAAACGTTTCGCAGTTTTCAATGTCGCGGTAAATGCGCTTCTCAATAAATATTTTNTCAAGTGAAGAGAAAAGAATCTTCTCCATCAACTCACTTTTNTTAATTTCGAGTTCCTGCTTCAGCAACTGAACGGTTTGTTCGGTGTTGGTTTTCAGTATCTCGTTCACTTTCATAAACTGTGGCTTATCGTCCACAATTACGCAGGCATTGGGCGAGATGGAGATTTCGCAATCTGTAAAGGCATACAAGGCATCAATGGCAACCTCGGGAGAAATACCCGATTGCAGGTGTACAAGAATTTCAACATCCTTGGCCGTGTTATCCACCACCTGCTTCACCTTTATCTTTCCTTTCTCGCTTGCTTTCACAATGGAATCCATGAGCGAACTGGTGGTTGTTCCAAATGGGATCTCACGAATGGCCAAGGTTTTNTTATCAACAATCTCCACCTTGGCCCGCACTTTAATTTTACCTCCGCGGTAGCCCTGATCGTATTCTGTAAAATCGGCAATGCCACCGGTTGCAAAGTCTGGGAAGATTTTAGGATTCTTTCCTTTCAGTACATCAATGGAAGCCTTAATCACNTCGCAGAAGTTGTGGGGAAGGATTTTAGTAGAAAGGCCCACCGCAATACCTTCAACACCTTGTGCCAATAGCAACGGAAACTTAACCGGAAGCGTAACGGGTTCTTTNTTGCGCCCATCGTACGAAAGCTGCCATTCGGTTGTCTGGGCGTTATACACCACATCCAACGCAAACCTGGAAAGGCGTGCTTCAATGTAACGGGGTGCAGCCGCACTATCGCCCGTGCGCACATCGCCCCAGTTACCCTGGGTCTCAATCAATAAATCTTTCTGCCCGATGTTTACAATCGCTTCCCCAATAGCAGCATCCCCGTGTGGGTGATATTGCATGGTGTTACCAATCACGTTGGCTACCTTATTGAAGCGGCCATCGTCCATCTCTTTCAGCGAGTGCATGATCCTTCGCTGCACCGGCTTAAGGCCGTCTTCAATGCGCGGCACTGCACGCTCCAGAATTACATACGAGGCATAATCCAGAAACCAATTTTCATACAACCCATCTAACGATTCCAGTTCGTGGGCAGCTTCTCCATTTTCGTCTTTTACTAATTTTCCTTTCTTTTTACTCATTGCTTAATTCCTTGTTGCTGGTTACTCGTTACTGGTCTCTTGTTCCTGGTTGTCCAATCACACTACTTAGAAGTTCATCCTTTGGGGTAACAATTGCCAATTATCAATTCCTTACTTGCCAACTGCATACTGCCGACTGCCTACTTTTTTCATCCCTCACTCTCCACCGCTTCCTTCGCCTCTACAGCATCCAATTCAATGCGCAGATTTTCGATAATAAACTCCTGGCGGTCGGGTGTGTTTTTGCCCATGTAAAACTCCAGGGTTTTNTGCAGGTGTTTTTCCTTATCGATGTTTACCGGTTGCAGGCGGATGTCTTCACCAATAAAATTTCCAAACTCATCAGGCGAAATTTCACCCAATCCTTTGAAGCGGGTAATCTCCGGCTTGCTTCCTAATTTATTAATTGCAGCCTGCTTCTCTTCTTCGCTGTAGCAATAGATGGTTTCTTTCTTATTTCGAACGCGGAACAAGGGCGTCTCCAGAATATACACATGGCCGGCCTTCACCAGGTCGGGAAAGAATTGCAGAAAGAACGTCATCAGCAACAAACGAATGTGCATCCCATCCACATCGGCATCGGTGGCTACTATCACTTTGTTGTAGCGCAGGCCATCCAATCCATCTTCAATGTTTAGCGCATGTTGCAGCAGGTTAAACTCTTCATTCTCATACACTACTTTNTTGGTGAGGCCAAAACTATTCAGNGGTTTACCACGCAAACTGAATACCGCTTGCGTTTCTACGTTACGTGATTTGGTGATGGAACCCGAAGCGGAATCACCCTCAGTAATAAAGATCATCGATTCGGCCCCCTTCTCTCCTTTCTCATCATCGAAATGGAAACGACAATCGCGAAGTTTCTTGTTGTGGAGATTCGCTTTCTTAGCGCGTTCGTTTGCCAGTTTTTTGATACCGGCTATTTCTTTGCGTTCGCGTTCCGATTGCAGAATGCGCTTTAACAAGGCATCCGCTGCTACCGAATTCTTATGCAGGTGAATCTCTAACTCCTTTGCTACAAAATCGCCTACATAGTTTTTAACTGCGGGACCATCGGGCGCCATGTTGAGCGAACCCAGTTTGGTTTTGGTTTGCGATTCGAACACGGGTTCCTGCACACGAACCGCGATGGCAGCAATGATACTGGCCCGGATATCGGCCGCATCAAAATCCTTNTTATAAAAATCGCGCACACCCCGCACCACCCCTTCGCGCAAAGCGGCCAGGTGGGTTCCACCTTGTGTCGTGTTTTGTCCGTTTACAAACGAATAATATTCCTCGCCATACTGGCTGCCATGCGTAAGCGCCACTTCAATGTCATCGCCTTTCAGGTGAACAATCGGGTACCGGATATCTTCGGCATCCGATTTCTGTTTCAACAAATCGAGCAAGCCATCTTTTGAGTAAAACTTGCGACCGTTATAATTGATGGTGAGGCCTGCATTGAGAAAGGCATAGTTCCACATCAGATCATCCAGGTATTCGGGAATGAAGTGATAGTGTTTGAACATGGTGTTGTCTGGCTCAAACTCAACCAGGGTTCCGTTCTTATCAGATGTTTTGGCTTCTTTGGCATCGTGAACCAGCACACCCTTCTTAAACTCAGCTACTTTGGTTTTGCCATCGCGAAAAGCCTGTACTTTAAAATAATTGGAGAGCGCATTTACAGCTTTTGTACCAACCCCGTTTAATCCTACAGATTTTTGAAAGGCCCCGGAATCGTACTTGGCCCCNGTGTTGATTTTAGAAACTACATCTACCACCTTGCCTAACGGAATGCCGCGGCCATAATCACGCACCACCACCTTCTGCTCAGTAATTTTCACATCGATGGTTTTTCCATATCCCATCATGTGTTCGTCAATCGAGTTGTCGATCACTTCTTTTACCAGCACATAAATACCATCGTCTTTAGCCGAACCATCGCCCAACTTACCGATGTACATACCGGGNCGCAGCCGGATGTGTTCACGCCAGTCGAGCGAGCGAATACTCGACTCGTTGTACTCCATTTCTTTCGCCATGATGCAAACCTCTTTTAAAATCGCGCAAAGATTAAAAAATTGACCAGAATCTCTACTGAGAAATTTCAATTCTGACTCAACACACTGATTTGAAAGTGATTTAAAAAATTATCTAAATCTCAAATCTGTTCTAAGTAACATCAAATTTGATTGCGCTTCAAGACAAGCACGTAATGCTTACTTGCAAAAATGAATGAAGTGTCAAGTACTAAACTATTGATTATCAATAACTGGAATCCGCTGAAGCGAATTGATTATTTCGCTGAAATTTTCTGGAATATTTTTATCACAGGCCAGCTGATAAGCCAAACACTTACCAGGATTATGCTTCCATAAATAGCCGGTGCCATGCGGCTGTAGTCGTAGCGCTCGCCCCCGTTAAACACATGGATAAATCCGAGCACGGCAATAAGAAAAATATTTACGGTGGCGATCATTCCATAAAACCATGAGGTTAGACCCGTTTGCGTACCTGCCACCTGCCGCACAAGGTAAACCATGGCATTGACCAGGGCAACAAGTACGATAGCTACGTAAAACAACCCGCTTCTGGAAAGTGCTATCTGCTGTGGAAAATCCCAAAGCGTAACGGTTTCGGGAAGGCCTGCATATACATANAANAATATAACCAGCAGGGCTAACATCGAAAAGAACCACACGCCCTTTAAAATCTTTAATGTCATCTCGTTAACTTTGGTCGCAAAACTAATTGTTTCCGTTTGAATCTTAACCCTATCGTTCTGTCCATTCCAATCTTTTTCATCCTGATCGGGATTGAACTGGTAGTGGAACGGCTTTCGCACCGGAAACTTTACAACCTGCCCGACACAATTGCTAACCTGAGTGTGGCATTACCTCGCAGGTATCGGGGTTGTTTATGCGTATTTTTGCCATTGGGGTTTACGAAGTGCTGTATGCCCACTTTGCATTTTTTACATGGGAANAAACGTGGGTGTATTGGTTGCTGCTCTTTTTGTTGATTGACTTTGCTTATTACTGGGCGCACCGCATGAGCCATGAGATAAATCTTTTCTGGGGCGGACATGTGGTGCATCATCAAAGCGAAGAGTACAACCTAAGCGTGGCTTTGCGCCAAAGCAGCTTTCAGGTTATCTGGACGTTTGGTTTCAGTTTACCCATTGCCTTTCTGGGTTTTGATACGCTTGACTTTGCTTTGGTTTCCGCACTTAATACGCTATACCAATTCTGGATTCATACTGAAACCATTCATAAGATGGGATGGCTTGAATATATTTTCAACACCCCATCGCACCACCGCGTGCATCATGGCCGCAACCCAAAGTATATTGATAAGAACCATGCCGGCTCGCTGATTATCTGGGATAAAATGTTTGGCACGTTTCAGGCAGAAGAAGAACGACCCACCTATGGTATTACCAAACCCCTAAACAGTTGGAATGCGGTGTGGGCCAACTTCAGCCATTATGCTGAGATGGGAAACGAACTGAAACAGATTCCTTCCTGGTCTGACAAGATCAAATATCTTTTTAAANAACCGGGCTGGTTGCCCCAGTCGATGGGTGGGTACAGACCTGCACCCACCATTGATGCCAGTGCGTATAAANAGTATAATCCCTCCTACCCGGTTCGACTTAATTACTACGTGTTGTTTCAATATCTCATTTGCCTGGGTGTAACAGGTTTTTTCCTGTTCAGACAGAGAGAGTTTAGCATGGGCGAANAAATTATGGCCGCCACGCTAATTTCAATTTGGGTTGTTAACTGCGGAGTGTTGTTTGAGCAGAAAGCGTGGGTGCGCACCGCAGAGTGGCTGCGGATTTTTGCATTTACGGGTATTGCGATTGTATTGACTTATTNNTTGGTGCGCTACCAGTATATGGATATGGAATTGGCTTACTTTACGGATTAATTTCAATTGGTTGGTTTTACAATTTATCTATCGGGAATGAAAAAGTGGTTGTTTCTTAGTGTGGTTTTAGTTGCGTGTGGTAAACCCCTGCCCGATCTATCGCCTCTTAATTTAGAACAATGGAAGGAAGACAAAAACGGTTGCCAGCGTTTCCGCGAGCAAAGCATTTCTAACCTGATTAATCAGTTGGAAGAACTAAAAGGACTTTCCGAAAAAGACATTATTAAATTATTGGGCCGGCCCGATCGCAACGAATTGTATAAGCGCAATCAAAAATTTTATTATTACGATGTTGATCCGGGCAGGTCTTGCTCCAACGCACGCCCCGAAAATCAACAATTGGTTTTGCGTTTTAATGCGATGGGCTTAGCAAAGGAAGTTACAATTGAAAGTCTTTGATAGCCACCAAGTCAAGAAACAAATTGATATCTAAGCTGAGATCAACTATGCAACGCATTCCGCTGAACCTCCTGTTTCTTCAGGTATGCACGGTTAATGTTTCTGCGTAACACATTTACCAACTCATCTTTCATTTTAAAGTTGAAAGGATATAAGAGCGAAGGCTTAAAGTAGAATTTTTACCTACCTGTTCGGCCTGAAATAATTCCACTTCATAAACACCACCCAGCGTTTTAATATCTACTTCCTTAATATTTTCCAACGGGATCAAAATATCCTGTCCTTTCTGAATTACGTACAGAAATTCATCATCAAACTCAACCCGGTGCACGTTACGATTCATTCTAATCCACAGGTAAACAAAGAATAGAAAATAACCAGTAGTAAACCAGTTGTTTAGCTGAAGTCTACCCGATTGGATTGAAGTCATGATGTTGGCACAAACAATAAAGCCCACCACTCCTACCAAAATCACCAACACGCTATTCTTATAAAATCCAAGATACCGGGTGGATAAACTTTTGATTCGTTGACTTTTGTTGGCAGCCATTATCTTTACGCTAACTTCACACATTAAATATACCTGTCTGAAATGAAAAATATAGCCGTAATTGGTTCGGGCACTATGGGCAACGGGATAGCCCATGTATTTGCTCAATATGGGTTCGCTGTAAGTATGATTGATATTTCGGAAGAAGCCCTGAAGAAAGCATGGGCTACCATTGAANAAAACATGGGCCGCCAGGTGGAAAAGGGCACACTAACCGNNATGAAGCCCGTAAAAGCATTGGCCAACCTCACAACCACCACTNTTTTAAAAGAAGGTGTAAAAGATGCCGACCTGGTAGTAGAAGCCGCTACCGAAAACCTTGAATTGAAACTCAAAATTTTTAAAGAGATAGATGAAAGTACGCGCCCGGGCACCATTCTCGCCTCCAACACTTCTTCCATTTCTATTACCAAAATTGCTTCTGTTACCAAAAGCCCTGATTTCGTAATTGGCATGCACTTTATGAATCCCGTACCGGTAATGAAACTGGTAGAAGTAATTCGCGGTTACCGCACCAGCGATGCGGTAACCAGCCAGGTGATGGAACTGTCGCGCAAGCTTGAANAAATACCCGTTGAAGTTAACGATTATCCTGGCTTCGTTGCGAATCGTATTCTAATGCCCATGATCAACGAAGCTATTTACACTCTGTATGAAGGAGTTGCTGGTGTGGAAGAAATCGATACGGTAATGAAGTTGGGTATGGCCCACCCCATGGGTCCGCTTCAATTAGCAGATTTTATCGGGTTAGATGTTTGCCTTTCGATTTTGCATGTGTTGTACAGTGGGTTTGGCAATCCTAAATACGCTCCTTGTCCCTTGCTGGTAAACATGGTGCAAGCGGGCCATAAAGGGGTGAAGAGCGGCAGCGGGTTCTACCAATACAAAGCAGGCAGTAAAGAACTTGTAGTAGCCGACCGATTTAAGAAATGAGCGAGCTGGATGAAAGGTTTATCCGTTTCTGGTCTGAAAAGCGGAAGCGTGGAAAATGGAATTACGCCTTCCGGCATGGTGTATTATNTTNTTGCCTGGCCCGTGTTTGTACTCTCAGAAGCTTTCAAGTACTTCTTCAACTCCGATTACATGTTAACACCCAGCCGAATTATCGGGNGACTCATCATCTGGACCGTATTGGGTTTCCTTGCTNTTGGGCTGCTGCAATGGCGCTCGATGGAGAAGCGCTTTGATAAACTTACCCGTGCCACCGATCAAGNNCCGATGGCACGGGTAAAAATTCATAAAGACTTACTTCTTCAGCAAATCTCTTATTTCGGTTAACAATTGAATATCAGCCGGAGGTGCCGCAGGCGCGGCCGGGCTGCTTCTTCTTTCTTTTTGGCTGCATTGATTCCCTTAACAATCAGGAAAAGGACAAAGGCAATAAGAATAAAATTGATGGTAGCAGCCAGAAACTTACCATATTTAACGGCTCCCAGCACAGTAAGATCTTCCAATCTACTCAGTTGGGCTGCATCCAGTGCAGGCTTTAAAACAAGTGGAGTTATTACATCATTAATAAGTGAGCTTACAATGGCACCAAAGGCACCACCAATAATTACCCCGATGGCGAGGTCTATCACATTACCCCGCATAGCAAAAGCTTTGAATTCCTTAAGCATAAAAATTTAGATTTGGTAAAGCACGAAATTAGTAAACCCTGGCAAAGAACCTGCACCTTAAATTGTCCGGTTGCATCTTTTAATAAAGCACCCGCAGTTGGTTTCGCAGGCCTTTAATTCCAACCAACTCTATGCCTGTACTGCCAATAAACATCTTTGCCTGTATCTTAACCGGTATTCGGTTTCCATCATCCGAAATCCAACAGGTAACGGAGTTTTCGCCATCAAACAACTTATTATCGGGCATGACAGGTACCAGTTTATGGCAGGGTATCTTGCCGAGTTTAGTGTTTACCTTATCCTTACCGGCATAGATAATTTTCAGGTTATAGGACGTGTCTTCAAAAAAACCAGAAATAGAAAGCGTGTCTCCTTTCTTGTGTTTATTAAAATCGATTACCCGCAGGTATAGAAAACCCGCCACCATGTCCCGCACATTGTCTGGCGTTTGATAATACTTTGCGTTGCCATATAGGTTGGTTTCCTTGTTCAAAACCTTTACCTCTGCCTGATTTTTTCGNTGATCGTACGTTACCATTTCCTCCTTGCGATAATTGCCCTCACGGATTTTACGGTACGAGACATGGGTAACCAGAGCGGCTGTATCAATGTAAGCACCCCATTGATCGTTTACCTTGGTTATCCATGAAACCATACCCGAGGTTTCGCCAAAAGCGTCCACTTTATAACTGGGTCGGCCATTCATCATAAACACCTTATTATCAATAACTGTGGATGCTTTACCTACAGTAAANAATCCAAAGTTTACGCGATAACTCAGCACCTCGCCCTTACCGAAACTGGTATTCCTAAGGGTAACAAATTCATTATTACCAGGCATAGTAAAGGCACCCAATACCAAAATAAGCACTACACTACTAAACAGCGATTTCATGGCTATAAAGTTAAACCTTGTCAATGACTAAGACAAAAGCTATACCATAGACGCATCAAGAGCCCAGAAGGTTTAAAATCAACGTGTTACAGTAGAGATCGGTTGACTAAAAATCAGTTTTGAGCACCAATCCTCGCTAAAAGAAATGTGCAAGCGGTGCTTACTTAAACGGAAACATTGTTTTCGCGCAAGGCATCGTTAAGTGAGGTTTTNTTATCGGTACTCTCCTTGCGTTTGCCAATAATAAGGGCACAGGGAACCTGGTACGCGCCAGCCGGAAACTGTTTTGGAATTGTGCCTGGAATAACGACCGATTGTGGTGGCACAAATCCCTTATATTCAATAGGTTTATCCCCTGTTACATCAATTATTTTTGAACTGGCAGTAAGCACCACGTTAGCACCTAAAACAGCCTCACGTCCAACACGTACACCCTCTACCACAATGCAGCGCGATCCTACAAATACATTGTCCTCAATAATTACCGGTGCTGCCTGAACTGGTTCCAATACTCCACCAAGACCAACACCACCACTCAAGTGTACGTTCTTGCCAACCTGGGCACAACTACCCACCGTAGCCCATGTATCCACCATGGTACCTTCATCTACATAAGCTCCAATGTTAACGTAAGAAGGCATCATGATTACACCTTTACTAAGGTAGGAACCGTGCCGGGCAATAGCGTGCGGTACCACCCGCACACCCAGTTCTTTGTAGTTCTTCTTTAGGGCAATTTTATCATGAAACTCAAACGGGCCCACTTCAATTACTTCCATTTGCTGGATAGGGAAGTAGAGGATAACCGCTTTTTTNATCCACTCATTTACTTTCCAGGCATCACCGGCAGGCTCGGCCACCCGCAGTGTACCTTTATCCAACAACGACACCACCTCGCGCACCGCTTGTTGTGTTTCGATGGTCTTCAACAATTCGCGGTTGGCCCATGCCTTTTCAATTAGTTCCTGTAGTTGCATTTATGCTTAATTTTAAACCGGCCGCAATAAATGAAAAACGAAGAATAGTCCTTGCCTCAATTTTGAAACCGGTTGATGACACCCGCATGTACGAAAAACTGGGGGCATCATTGTCCAAAGTTGAAGGCGTTGATGTTTACGTAATCGGCTATCCATCCCACTCCCAAACAAGCACCGATTTAATCACAAAGTTACCACTCAAGCCATTCAAAAGACTAAGCTTAAGGCGTGTTCTTGCACCACTGGCAGTACTCAAAAATGTANTTCAAGTAAAACCTGATATATTGATAGTTAATACCCATGATTTACTGATCATTGGTGTTTTAAACAGAATTTTATTTGGGAGCAAAATTGTGTACGATATCCAGGAAAACTACGCCNGGAATATCTTATTTACACCGGCATTTTTCTGGGTACTCAGGCCCTTGCTGGCAGGCTTTGTAAGATTTAAAGAAGTGCTGCTCACTCCCCTGTTTCAGGGTGTGTTACTGGCAGAANAATGTTACGAANAGGAGTTACCCTTCGGTAGGAAAAACCGCATCGTAATCGAAAACAAAACCATCGTTCCGGCTGGCTTTCAACGTCATCCACCTGCCCACAAAATCAAAATAGTATTTACCGGAACTCTTGCCGAAAGCACCGGGNTCTTTCGGGCAATAGGCCTTNGTTCAAAACTCCATCAGCTCAACCCAAAATCGAGCCTGGAACTTATCGGGTATTGTGCCATCCCGGCTATGCTGGGTAAGATTCGGTCGGCCATAAATGGATGTACGTTTATTCAACTTACCGGTGGCGACCGATTGGTACCGCACCAGCAGGTTCTGGAGGCTATCCGCACCGCACACTTTGGCATAGTCTGCTACCCTCCCGCCCCACACACACGCAATAAAATGCCTACCAAACTTTATGAATACCTGGCCTGTGAACTCCCGATTCTGCTTCAGCAAGAACCAACCTGGATTACCCTTTGCAAGCAAAGTCAGGCCGCCATCCTGGTCGATTTTGATAATCCGAACGTAGCGGAGATTAACGCGCAACTCTCCAAACCATTTTACACAACCAAACCCCGCCATGTTACCTGGCAATCCGAAGAAACCCGTTTTCTTGACTGGATAAATAAATTTTAGTCTAAATTTTTTTAGACTAATCTAAAATATATCTTTGCGCAGGATATCGCTCAAAAATTATGTTTAGTCTAACCGAAGAAAACTACCTGAAGGCAATCTACCACCTGTCTGAAGGAGGTTCGAAAGCTGTACTTACCAACGAGCTGGCCGAGGCCATGAGTACAAAAGCAGCTTCCGTTACGGATATGATCAAANAATTATCTACCAAGGAAGTAATCACCTACGAGAAATATTACGGTGTAAACATTACCAGCAAGGGGAAAAGCGAAGCGTTGATGATCATTCGCAAACACAGGCTTTGGGAAACCTTTTTGGTAGATAAACTCGGGTTTTCATGGGATGAGGTACACGAGGTGGCCGAACAGTTAGAACATATTAACTCACCCCGTCTGATTGAAAAATTAGATGAGTTTCTGGGCTATCCAAAGGTTGACNCCCACGGTGATCCCATTCCGGATAACAAAGGAAAAATAAAAGTGCAGCCGCTGGTTCCGGTAGATCAGTTACAGGTTGGGTTTCAGGGAAAGATTGCGGCCGTGAAAGACTCAGACTCTAACCTGCTGAAATACCTGGATAAGATTGGGGCAAGGCCAGGCACAAAAATCAAAGTACTGGGTAAAGAAGATTACGATGAATCGATGGAAATTCTGATTGAAGATCACCGGGTATTTATCTCAAAAGTAGTTTCTCAAAATATTTTAGTAGTGGGCTGATATGAAGGCAAACGGAAATCATGAACATAGAAAATCCCTAAGCGAAGTACATGCTTCGGTAGATGTTACCAAACGCAAAGGTTGGCGCAAACTTTTTGCTTTTCTTGGCCCGGCTTACCTCGTAAGCGTAGGGTACATGGATCCGGGTAACTGGGCTACCGATATTGCCGGTGGTAGCCAGTTTGGATATACCCTTATCTGGGTGTTATTAATGTCCAACCTGATGGCATTGCTGTTACAATCCCTTAGTGCACGGCTGGGTATCGTACGGCAACTTGACCTGGCGCAAGCCTCGCGCAGTTCCTATCATCCGGTTGTAAATTTCTGTTTATGGGTATTGGCCGAGATTGCCATTGCAGCCACCGACCTGGCGGAAGTATTAGGTATGGCCATCGGGCTACAACTTTTGTTTGGCTTACCGCTGATTTGGGGTGTTAGCCTTACTGTACTGGATACCTTGTTGCTGCTTATCCTGCAAAGTTACGGCATGCGCAAAACCGAAGCCTTTATCATTGCGCTGGTGGGTACTATCGGAATTTCCTTTCTGCTTGAAATGTTTTGGGCCAGGCCCGATATGGGTGAATTGCTAAATGGTTTTATTCCTTCCATCCCCAACGATACCGCACTGTACATTGCCATTGGAATAATTGGGGCTACGGTAATGCCACACAACCTCTACCTCCACTCTTCGTTAGTACAAACCCGAAGAATTGATACCAGTGAAAAAGGAATCTGGAGTGCGATTAAATATAACCTGATTGACTCCACCATCGCACTAAACGCAGCCTTCTTTGTAAATGCTGCCATTCTTATTCTGGCCGCCTCTACTNTTTTCCGGGCGGGTATGTACGAAGTCTCCGATATTCAGGATGCCTATAAGTTTTTATCGCCTCTGCTGGGTAACGAATGGGCTTCTATCATGTTTGGTGTAGCCTTGATTGCGGCCGGCCAAAGTTCTACCATTACCGGAACTTTATCCGGGCAAATTGTAATGGAAGGATATCTGAACCTACGCATTGCACCGTGGCTTCGCAGGCTAATAACCCGCCTCATCGCCATAATTCCTGCTTATGTGGTAATACTGCTTTACGGAGAGGGCCGCACCGGAGAATTATTGGTGTTTAGCCAGGTAGTACTAAGCTTGCAATTGGGTTTTGCTATTATCCCGCTTATACACTTCACCAGCGATAAAGAAAAGATGGGGGTGTTTGCCATCAAACCCATTGTAAAATTGNGTGCCTGGGTAATTGCTATTACCATTGTATCGTTGAATGTGAAGTTGGTGATTAATGAAATAACGGGTTGGATCGAGCAAGCAGGAGAAAATGCCTGGATCGTGTGGATTACGGCCCTGCCGGTTTGTGTGTTTGCCGCAACCCTGCTTATTTATATTTCATTCAAACCCTGGCTGGATCGAAAACGCAAAGAAAAGAAAGCGCGGGCCCCTCACGGTGGCGCGGTACAACTCATTAATCTTGGTGCTACCAAATACCAGCAAATTGCCATCACCATCGACTTTAGCTCGGTGGATACCCTTGCCATACAAAGTGCCACTACGCAAGGTGGTAAAAATGCACACTACCTTTTGGTGCATGTGGTTGAAACAGCCGGTGCCATGTGGTATGGAAGCCAGATTGCCGATCATGAATCGGATGAAGATACCCAGGCATTGAATAACTACCTGCTGCAATTACGCAATCAAGGTTATGATGTGGATATGAAAATCGGTTTTGGTAACCCCAAACGGATAATCCCCGAAATAGTAACCCGGTTTAATGCCGATTTGCTGGTGATGGGGGCCCATGGTCATAATTGGTTTAAAGATTTGATCTTTGGAACCACCGTAGATACCGTACGTCATCGCGTGAAGATACCCGTCCTGATTGTGCGCGAAAGCTAACCGGCTTATCTTTCGACCATGCATGCTTTATCTGATGATACCATTATAGCACTCACTACTCCGCAAGGCATCAGTGCGCTTGCCGTAATCAGGCTTTCTGGTTTAGATGCTATTCGAATCACCGACCAGGTGTTTACCGGTAAAAAACTGGAGGCTCAGCCCACTCACACAGTACATTTGGGAACTATTGGTTATCCCGATAAAATCCTTGATGAAGTTTTAGTTACCGTTTTCAAAAGCCCGCATTCGTTCACCAAAGAAAATGCAGTAGAAATTTCCTGTCACGGATCTCCGGTAATTGTGCGCGAAATCATTAAACTTNTTTTGCAAAAGGGTGTACGCTTAGCCGAACCGGGCGAATTTACAAGACGTGCTTTCTTAAATGGTCGGTTTGATCTGGCCCAGGCCGAAGCGGTGGCAGATCTGATTCATGCCGAAACAGACAACGCCCGGCAGGCCGCACTCAACCAGATGCGCGGAGGGTTTTCGAAAGAGATCAAACACTTGCGCGAAGAATTAATTCACTTTGCCTCGCTGATCGAACTGGAACTGGATTTTGGTGAAGAAGATGTGGAGTTTGCCAGGCGCGATGAGCNNCTGAAAAACCTGGTTCAAAAAATTCAACAGTACCTTACCCGGCTAATTTCTTCATTCGACCAGGGTAATGTGATCAAAAACGGTATTCCCACAGTAATTGCCGGAAAGCCCAATGCCGGAAAATCAACCTTGCTGAATGCCCTTCTGAATGAAGAGAAAGCTATCGTTTCAGACATACCCGGAACCACCCGCGATGTAATTGAAGATGAGATGGTACTGNGGGGCATTGCCTTCCGCTTTATGGATACAGCCGGCCTGCGCGATACAAATGATGCGATTGAGGCCATTGGGGTTTCGCGAACACGCGAACGTATGGAAAAAGCTGCGTTGATTTTATACCTCTTCGATCTATCGGCAACCACCGTACCCGAAATCCAANAAGAAGAAGCGGACCTAAAAGCTTTGGGCATTCCTTATATTAAAGTAGGTAACAAAGTGGATACAGCCCCAGCTTCATTATTAAAACAACTTGAAAATCAAAATTTTATCTTCATCGCTGCAGCCAGTCGTAAAAACCTGGAAGAACTCAAAGATGCCATTCTGAAACAGTTTGCGATTGATGCGGTAAAGCAAGGCGATGTATTGGTTACCAACTTGCGGCACTACCAAAAACTAACTGAGACCCAAGCCGCCCTGGCAAGGGTGCTGGATGGTTTAAACACCGATATTACTGGCGATTTTCTGGCAATGGACATCCGGCAATCGCTGCACCATCTGGGTGAGATAACGGGCGAGATTACCAGTGAAGATCTGCTGGCAAACATCTTCTCGAAGTTTTGTATCGGAAAGTAACCACCCCAAACAATCCAACTAAAAACCGTTCTAAAAACCCATAAAAAGTGTCGTTTTAAAGGATTTACAGCCATTTTTACCGTTGGTTTATTTTGCCTTATTCCCTGTTTATTTAGCTAATTTTTGTACCTTAGTTGTACCTTATTACATGAGGTACAAATATTCAGGGGTTACCCCTTTTGTTTGGCACATAATGGCACACATAGACACACCAAGGCACAATAAGGCATTNNGTTATGAGTTCTAATATTGAGGTACAACGTATTTGCCAGCATTGCGGTAAGGAATTCACAGCCCGAACCACCACTACCCTATACTGTTCAAAGGCTTGCAATAGTGCAGCCTATAAAGCCAAAATAAGAGCCGGAAAGGTGGAGGCAAGCAATAGGGAAACCCAGCGCATTAAATCCCAGCCTATTGAGGAACTGAAAACCAAAGCCTTTTTAAGCATTGCGGAAACCTGTAAACTGGTAGGAATAAGCAGACGTACCGTTTACCGAATGATTGAACGGGGCGAACTGATTACAGGCAAAGCTGGAAAGCGAACTATAATAAGACGTTCAGACCTGGAACAGCTTTTATTTGAGCAACCCCGAACTACTGCACCCCAACCGTGAATTTGAAAACAAGTAAAACTAAAGCATAAAAGACAATGGCAGTAAAAGTTAAGTTAAGAGAAAAGAAAATTTCAGGGAACAGGCAAAGTTTGTATTTAGATTTTTACCCGGCTATTCCACACCCGGAAACAGGCGAACTAACCCGAAGGGAATTTNTAGGGCTATACCTTNTTGATAAGGCAAAGACCCCTATTGATAAACAGCATAACAAAGAAACTTTACGACTTGCTGAACAGATAAGGCAGAAAAGGNAAAACCATTTAAACAAACCCGAAATTTACACAGGGTACGAAAAGGAACAACTAAAGATTAAAGAACAGGGCGAAAAGAATTTTGTTGAGTATTTCAAAACACTTGCCAACAAACGCAAAGCCTCAAACCATGATAACTGGGTTTCAGCTTACAATTACCTTGAAACATTCACGAAGGGAAATTTGAAGTTTGCCAACCTCAACGAAAGGTTTTGCAATGACTTCAAAGAGTATTTGCTCACAACCAAAAGCAACAAGAGCAACAAAGTAACCCTTGCCCAAAATTCAGCCGTTTCCTATTTCAACAAGCTGAAAGCAACTTTAAAGCAAGCCTATAAAGACGGCTATTTGCAAACCGATTTGAATAAANAAATTGAACCCATAAAACAAGCTGAATCCCGCAGAAACTTTTTAACTATTGAGGAATTGAACAGGCTTGTAAAAACAGAATGTAACAACCCTTTACTAAAACGTGCAGCCATATTTTCAGCCCTCACAGGATTGAGGTTTTCGGATATTAAAAACCTTGTTTGGGGGCAANTACAGTACAGCGTTGAAAACGGTTATTCAATACAGTTCACACAGCAAANNAAAAAAGGGGTTGAGGTATTACCAATTTCCGAACAGGCTTACAGCTTACTGGGTGAACCCAAAGAACCAGCCGACAAAGTATTTGAGGGGCTTACTTATTCAGCATACGAAAACAAACACCTGTACCAATGGATTGGAGCGGCCGGGATAACAAAGGATATAACCTTTCATTGTTTCAGGCACACGTTTGCCACCCTGCAACTATCAAAGGGAACGGATATTTACACCGTTTCAAAAATGCTGGGACACCGTGAACTGAAAACCACCCAGGTATACGCAAAGATTGTAGATAATCTAAAACGTGAAGCAGCCGACAAAATTAAACTTGACTTGTAAAACTTAAAGCATAAAAGACAAATGATTACACAGAAAATAAAAGCCTTGTTTCAGTTTATTGAATACCTACATTCAAATATTGAGAACTTCAACCATTACAACGGTTTAATAATGGAACTGGAAACCCTGAATAACAAACGTAATGAATTAGAGCCAGGACGGAACTATAAAGACAAACTGCAATACGACAAAGTTCAGGCAGAAATTGAAAACAAGTTTAAAACCTTGCAGGAAAATACTGCTAACTTAATTAAAGCCAAAGCAAAGGAATTAAACCTTTGCAATTTTGATAATGCACCTATTTACAATTTTAATGGCATTATAAATGAAATACACCAACTAAAAAATAATTTCATCGATAAGGACTTATCTGAAATATTCAAACACAAAAGCCAGTACATTGAATACAGGATGCAAACACACAAAACGTTTTTATCCTTACAGATTTTCTTTAATGATTTGGACGTAATAGCAAAGAACTTGTTTGATTACTTCAAAGACACCCAACAAAACGAATTTGAAGCATTTGAAACTAAAGCAATACCTGTAAACAGTATCGCAGAAACGATACAGGGCTTTAAAAAAGGGCAAACTAAATTCACTTTGCCGGGTAGTGTTTTGTTTAACACCTCAACAAATGAGCGACTACAAAACGAAGCCTTACCACCTCAACAAACTGAAACGAAAACGCCCACTGCCCCAGCAATAGCGTTACTTTGTAATTTGATTAATGATGCTGGTATAATCAAAAGGAAAACGATGAAATACCTGAGAAATATTGTAAACGTATTTGTGAAAAATACAGTTTGAAATACACCGATAGAGTAAGACAAAATTTTAACGGCAACAAATCAAAAAGCATTACAAAGAATTAACTGAACTCATTTTGCCTTGCATTGATAAGACAACAAAAGATAAAATTCAAAAGCATTTAGATAGTAAGAACCCACCAAAACAAAAATTGTACGCTTAATTGTACGTACTGAAAAATATACTTGCCCTGTTTGTGATAAAATCTTTGTGCAACAATAACACAAAGTATTATGCAAGCAGTAACGATAACACAGATTACACCCCTGAACTTGAAACGCTAATTGAAAATTCAATTAAGAAGGTTTTAAGCACTCAACAAACAGAACAACCAACCGAAACCGACCGTTGGTTTGACCTTAACGAACTTTGCCAATACCACCCGGACAAACCCACAAAACCGACCGTTTACGGCTGGGTGAACGCTGGTATTATTCCCGTACACAAAGGCGGTAAANAGTTGAGGTTTCTAAAATCTGAAATTGATAACTGGTTAAGACAAGGCAGANAAAAGACGTTGGCAGAAACAGCCAGCGAAGCCGAAACCTATCTAAAAAGAAAGGGGCAACAATGGTTAAGACATTGAACACCCCAGTAATTCTTTGCATAAAAGACAAGGCAAAGATAACCATTTTGAGGCGCAAATGAAACGGGTATTTGCAGCGTTCAAACGCAAGCCCTCAACTATGTTAATGGTTTCTATTGAAACAGGAATTTTACGGGCAAACATTTGCCGTTACGTTGCTAAATGGCAAAAGCAAGGCAGCATACACCAATTAAAACAGGGGCTTTGCAAAGTATCAAAACACCGTGCCGGGTTTTATACTACCAACCCCGAATTGTTCCGGCTATTGTTGAACCTTCAAATACTGTTAAGCTATGAAACTAAACTTTGAATTTGATAAATACGGTATCGGGGTTGAAAGCAATATTACACCCACCGAAATACTGGAACATTCAAACGGAATAATTCAGAAAGGTAATGAAATACAGGAACGTAAAACAAACCGTTTCCCGGTTGAGGTATTCCCGTTGCCAGTTCAGCAAGTAATTACAGCCACAAACGAAAACTTGAATTTCCCTATTGATTTTATCGGGGCTTCATTGCTTTACGCTGTATCAGTTGCCGTTGGTAATACCCACAGCGTTGAGGTGAAANAGGGGTTTCAACAAAGTGCTGTTTTATACCTTGCTATTGTAGCCCGTGCCGGAACAACCAAAAGCCACCCGTTAAGTTTTGCCCTTCAACCCATAGTTGAGCAGGATAAAAGAACTTACAGGCAATACGAACAACAAAGGCAGGAATATGAAAAGGCGGTAAGCCTATCANAAAAGGAAAGGGAACAGCAAGCTATTGACGAACCAATAAAACCCGTTTGGCAAAAGTTTCTTTTATCTGATTTCACCNCCGAAGCACTTGCCGAAGTTCACAAATTTAATAAACGGGGTATCGGGGTTTATGTAGATGNNGTGGCAGGTTGGTTTAAGAATTTCAACCGTTACAACAAAGGCAGCGAAATGGAATTTTGGTTAAGCCAATGGAGCGGTAAGCCTATCAATATTGACCGTAAAACAGGCGAACCCGTATTTATTCCCTTGCCGTTTATTTCCGTTGCCGGAACTATTCAAAAAGGAATACTGAACGAACTTGCCAAAGATAGCCGGACACAAAACGGGTTTATTGATAGAATACTTTTTGTTATTCCCGATAACATACAAAAAGAATACTGGAGCGAAACAGATTTACCACCCGTTGTTTCTGAAAACTGGGAACGTATTATTTCAAACCTATTGAGTTTATCGGTTACAAATGATGACACTTTCAACCCCAGCCCCGAAGTATTGAAGTTCACACCCGAAGCCAAANAGGTTTTGTTTGAATGGCAGAAAGTAAACACCGACCAAAGTAATGAAGCCGAAAGCGAAGCGTTAAGCGGAATTTTCAGCAAAATGGATATGTACGTTTTGCGGTTTGCTTTAATACTTGAAATGCTGCGGTATGCCTGTAATGAAAGCGACAAACAGGCGGTAAGTATTGAGGCGGTGCAGGGAGCTGTAAAGCTGGTTGAGTATTTCAAAAATTCAGCCGTANAGGTTAATTCCATTTTATCAAATGCCAGCCCGTTGGATAAGTTGCCCACCGACAAACAAGCCCTTTACAAAGCATTGCCGGACACTTTTACAACCGAAACAGGTTTACAAATAGCCGAAGGGTTTGGAGTTGCTGAACGAACCTTTAAATACTTTCTGAATGAAAAGGAATTGTTTACACGAATAAGCAGGGGCGAATATGAAAAGCGTATTTAATCAAATGCACTTTGCATTTATGGCACTAATGGCACGAACTAAATGCAGTAAGTGCAACAAATGCAACAAGTGCAAAGTGCAAAATAGAATTTAAGAAAATGAATAACCACCGTTACATACTTGAACCATACAAGGGAATGAATACCCGTTACCGTTGCCCCAGTTGCCAGCAAAGGGATAAAACCTTTTCCCGGTACATTGATACGGAAACAGGCCAGCATTTACATCCCACCGTAGGCAGGTGCAACCGTGAAAGTAATTGCGGACACCATTACACCCCGAAACAATATTTTCAGGATAACGGTATTTCATTTGATACACCCCAGCCCAAAGCATACAAGCCCCGACCTGTTACACCTCAACCAAAGCCCGTTTCATTTATTCCCGTTGAGGTATTTAAAGCCAGCCTGAACCCCACAGCGTTTGAAGTAAACTACTTTGTAAAGTACCTTATTGACCTGTTCGGGGTTGAGGTTGCCAGCCAACTGGTAAGCCGTTATTTTATTGCCACCTCAAAACATTGGAACGGTGCAACGGTATTTTGGCAAATAGATACACAGGGCAAAGTAAGGACGGGCAAAATAATGCTTTACAGCCCCACCACAGGCAAAAGAGTAAAAGAGCCGTTCAACCATATTAACTGGGTACATAAAGCCCTTAAACAGCCTGAATTTGAGTTAAAGCAATGTTTGTTTGGTGAACACTTACTAATTGATAAAACAAACCCCGTTGCCATCGTTGAAAGCGAAAAAACGGCTGTAATTGCCAGCGTTTATTTGCCCCAGTTTATTTGGGTTGCCGTTGGCAGCCTTACCAACCTGAACGCTGAAAAGTGCAGCATATTAAAAGGGCGAACTGTTGTACTGTTTCCCGACCTCAACGGGTTTGATAAATGGAGCAGCAAGGCAAAGGAACTTTCACACCTTGCAAATTTTACCGTTTCCGATTTATTGGAACGTAAAGCCACCGAAGCGGAAAGGAAACAAGGCCTTGACCTTGCCGATTACTTAATAAAGTTTGATTTCAAAGCCTTTGCGCTACCTGGACCCGAAACCACCGGACCACCCNCAGCCGATCAATTATTGGTTGAGGTGAAACCATTTGAGCGGTCCGAACCCGTTTACTATTTCAGTAAGCCGGAACAGCCAAAGCCTGAAAGCTGGGAACAGGATATTACCGAACTTGAAAACTACTTTGCTGGAATTGCAGTACCAACCCAGCCCGTAAAGCTGAACCCTTACAGTACGATAACAAACTGTTCCCTATTCATTGAAAGCCACTTTGCCACCGTGAAAGTGAACAAAGGCAAACGAACCTTTNTACCTTACCTGAATCGATTACAGGAATTAAAACAAGTATTATTGCAAGTTCCTTACTGATTTAGGTTTCATTTTCTCAAAATAAATTTCAAATGCCAAAGCCTCACACTTTCCCGACTTTATACGATGACCTGAAAACGATTAGTATTTCCCTTTTGACAAAGCACGGATATTTAAAGCCGAACCAATGGCAAAGCGGTACAATTACATGGAGCAGGAACGGGAATAAAACAGGCAGTATTTCGATACGGGTAAACACCGAACCCGAAAGCCCTTACCTTGAACTGGATTACAAATGCAATGAAGCCCCGATAAATTACCGGGTGCAACTTGTTTCAGCCCCTTCCAATTTAGGCAAAGGGGTTGTTTGGTATTTCGTTTGTCCGCATACTGGTAAGCGTTGCCGAAAGCTATATTTAGCCGACACCTATTTTTACCACCGTTCAGCGTTCAGGGGTTGTATGTACGAAAAGCAAACCCAAAGTAAAAAGCGCAGGTATTTAGATAAAGCGCTGGGGGCTNATTACAGAGCCGATCAGCTTTATGAACAACTTTACAAANAGCACATTAAAAAACAGTATGCAGGTAAGCCAACCAAANAGTATTTGAAACTTACCCGGCAAATACAAAGAGCCGAAAGCATACCAGCCCATGAAATTGAACGGGCTTTGTTAAGCTGAAATGTGCTGAACGGAAGCCCCTCAAAAGTGAATTTTTGAAAGGTATTGTACCTTATTTGTACCTTAAATTTCAAAAACAAGTAAAACAATACCGAAACACTAAATCTTACTTTCTGTATCGGAAAGTAACAACCAACAACTCCTCCCAAAGGCAGTCATTAAAAAGCTAATTCGGTTACCAACCTTACAACGCTATTACATGCGGCAAAAAATTATTCCACCTTATTGCATCCATAAATAATCTGTAACTACATTTACTATAGAGAGCATTGTAAACGCAATGCGGTCCAACTCAACCAAAATAAATCCTAGTCTCATGGCAAAGAAAGCGAAGAAGGCTGCTAAGAAAGGAAAGCCAAACCAAAAAAAGCAGCAAAAAAATCGACAAAAAAATCCGTAAAGAAAGTAGCCAGAAAGGCCGCTAAGAAAGCAAAGAAGGCTGTTAAAAAGTAGCCAAAAAGGCAAAGAAAGTAGCGAAGAAAGCAGTAAAGAAAGCAGCTAAGAAACCAGGCTCCTAAAAAGTCGGCTCCTAAAAAATAGTTGCACCGGCTCCGGCACCAACTCCGGTTCCTACGCCTGCTCCTGTGGTGGTTACCCCAACACCAACTCCCACACCAACCCCGCAACCTTCGGGTGGTGAAGGTGAAGGATCGGGCTCTTCTATCTGATTTTATCTTCGAGATTATTAAAAGCTATGCACCTTGCATGGCTTTTTTATTTGAACCCGGCTTTTCTTTTAAAGTTATTGCAGGGGCTTGCCCGAATTGTAGTAATTTGCCAAGACGACCCTACTTATAAGTAACATCATCAAATTGTACTCGTATGAATAACCGCAGACTCCCCTTTATCATCCTTACCGTAATAGCCTTTATCGTAATTCTGGCTTTGTCATCCAGTTTGTTCTACACCATCAGCGCTACGGAGCGGGCCGTATTGTTTTATCCATTCGGGCAAGGTTTAGACAAAGACCATATAGAAGGCCCCGGCACCCACATGAAAGCACCCTGGAATGATGTATATGTGTATAAGGTAAATGAAACCTCTGCAGAAGAAAATATGGATGTGCTGGACAAGAATGGATTATCGATTCATATTGATATTACCGTTCGATACTATCCCATTCCTGAGAAAATCGGGTACATCCATGAACAATTTACGCGCGAGTATGAGTCTGTTCTTGTTATACCCGAAGTACGCTCAACGGTACGCCAGGTAATGGGCCGTTATACAGCCGAAGAAATTTACTCGACCAAACGGGCCGAGGTTGAAACGGCCATCAAGAGCGAGACCGAAAAGATTCTAAACACCAATAACGTACACGCAACAGCCGTTCTAATCAAATCCATCCGGCTACCCGAACAAATCCGGATTGCCATTGAAAACAAACTGCAACAAGAANCAAGAAGCGCTTGCCTATCAGTTTCGGCTGGACAAAGAAAAGAGCGAGGCCGAGCGTAAAGAATTCAAGCCGAAGGAGAAGCCCGCGCCAATAACATCATCAATAACAGCTTAACCGATAAGTTGTTGAAAATGCGTGGCATTGAAGCTACGCTCGAGCTTTCCAAATCGCCCAACAGTAAAGTAGTAGTAGTGGGCAGTGGTAAGGATGGCATGCCACTGATATTAGGAAATAACTAAATCTTCAAAAGTCATTTTTTTCTAAATACCCTACCCCATATCTTTAAGAGTTCAAGTTTTAAATTTTTATATCATGGCGAAGCATGCAGAAATAATTCTAGACGGAAAATCATATAAGTTCCCGCTTGTTGAAGGATCTGAAGGTGAAATTGGTATCGACATCAGTAACCTGATGGAAGAAACCGGGGCTGTTACCCTCGACTTCGGTTACAAAAATACAGGTGCAACCAAAAGTGCCATTACCTTTTTAGATGGCGACAAAGGCATTCTGCGCTACCGCGGATATTCCATCGAAGACCTGGCCGCAAAATCTAACTTTCTGGAAGTTTCTTACCTGCTGATTNTTGGAGAATTACCAACTTCCGAACAGTTAGACAAGTTTTCAGCCGATATAAAGAACCATACCATGGTTCATGAAGACATCAAANAANTATTAGATGGCTTCCCATCCACTTCGCACCCAATGGGGGTGCTGGCTTCCCTTNTTTGTGCACAAACCGCTTTTTATCCGGAGTCGTTAGACCCTAACCGGTCTTCAGAATTAGTTTATCTGAGCATTATCCGTTCATTAGCCAAGATGCCCACGTTTGCGGCCTGGGCATACAAAAATGCAGTTGGCCATCCGGTAAATTATCCGGACAATTCCCTAAACTATTGTGCGCGATTTTTAAAGATGATGTTTGCTCTGCCGGCAGATCATTATGAAATAGACNCGGTGGTTTCCGATGCGCTGGATAAACTTTTGATTCTGCATGCCGACCACGAACAAAATTGTTCCACATCCACCGTGCGGATTGTAGGTTCATCCAAAGCCAGTATTTATTCTTCCATTTCAGCTGGCATCAATGCGTTGTGGGGCCCGCTGCATGGTGGTGCCAACCAAGAGGTTATTCTGATGCTGGAACAAATTAAGAAAGATGGTGGCGATACCGACAAGTGGATAGCCAAAGCAAAGGACAAAAACGATCCATTCCGTTTAATGGGCTTTGGCCACCGCGTGTACAAGAACTTTGACCCGCGTGCTAAAATTATTAAGAAAGCGGCTGATGATGTATTGGAGAAACTGGGCGTGAACGACCCCACGCTTGAGATCGCCATGAAACTGGAAGAAGTTGCTTTGCGCGATCCGTACTTTATCGAACGCAAACTTTATCCCAATGTAGATTTCTATTCCGGAATTATCTATCGGGCACTTGGTATTCCGGTTGATATGTTTACGGTTATGTTTGCCATTGGCCGTTTGCCGGGATGGATTGCCCAGTGGAAAGAACTTCGCGAAAACAAAGAACCAATTGGCCGCCCGCGCCAGATTTATACCGGCCAAAACCTGCGCGAGTACGTGCCGATTGGAAAGCGATAAATGAACACCTGAAGATTATTACAGGCTGGATGTATATCCGGCCTTTACTTTAAAATAAAACCCAATGGCACTTATCGATGATTTTAATGCGGCTGTAGTCCGCTCAAAAGAATTAACCAAACGCCCTTCTAACGAAGAGTTACTGGATTTGTACGCACTCTTCAAACAAGCTACCGAAGGCGATGTAACAGGCGAGCGGCCCGGTGGATTTGACTTTAAAGCCATTGCCAAGTTTGATGCCTGGGCATCCCGCAAAGGAACCAGCAAAGAACAAGCCATGCAACAATACGTTGACCTGGTTACCACGCTGCAACAAACCTACGCCTAGATTTGAACTTGTTTTACCAGCCGGCCATTTCCGAGGGCGTGTTCCATCTGGATGAAGATGAATCGCGCCACGCAGTAAAAGTACTGCGCCTGCAGGTGGGTGATCCGTTACATGTAACCGATGGAAAGGGCAATTATTACAAAACATCAGTTACCACAGCCGATGCGCGCCAATGCACCTTCACTATCCAGGAAACCAGTAACACCCCACCCCGCTCTTTTAATATTACCCTGGCTATCGCGCCAACCAAAAACATCGACCGGATGGAATGGCTGGTGGAGAAAGCGGTTGAGATTGGTGTGGAGGAAATTCATTTTATGTTGTGCCAAAACAGCGAACGCAAAACAATCAACCGCGAGCGGCTACTAAAAATTGCCGTAAGTGCCATGAAACAATCCGGCCAATTCAGGCTTCCCTTACTCCATGATATAAAACCCTTTGCGGAAATTGTTTCAGGCAATGCCAATCAAAAATTTATTTGTTATGTCGATGCCTCCAACCCGCATCTGCTTAAAACACAAGCCCACCCCAAACAACACTACCTGGTGTTAATTGGCCCCGAAGGAGACTTCCGGCCAACCGAATTAGAACTGGCGCTTCAAAATGGATTCGCTAAAGTAAGCCTTGGAACAAACCGGCTTCGTACAGAAACTGCGGCTCTTACTGCCTGCCAAACTCTCAATTTCATTAATTTGTGAACTGATTTTAAACACCCATGACCTCCGCACAAGCAAAGACCCGCATTCAACAGCTTACGGAACAGATCCAGTATCACAACGATCTTTACTACAACAAAAGCAAAACAGAAATTTCTGATTTTGAATTTGATCAGTTACTCGAAGAATTGATAAAACTGGAAGCGGAGTTTCCCGCCCTGCGGTTGCCCGATTCGCCTACGCAACGCGTGNGGGGCACCATTACCAAAGAGTTCGCCTCGGTAGTGCATCAATATCCGATGCTTTCGTTGGGCAACACCTACTCGGCCGAAGAATTAGCCGACTTTGATGGGCGCGTGGCAAAAGGGTTGGATGGCGATGCCTATGAATATTTCTGTGAATTAAAGTTTGATGGAGTATCCATCAGTTTGATTTATGAAAACGGGATACTTACCAAAGCAGTAACGCGGGGCGATGGTGTGCGGGGCGATGATGTTACCGCCAATATTAAAACCATCCGTACACTGCCGCTTCGCATTAATGCCAACGATGTGCCTGCAAAGTTCGAAGTGCGAGGCGAAGTGTTTCTTCCAAAAGAAGTATTTAAGCAACTAAACAAAGATCGGGAAGATATTGGTGAAGAAACCTATGCCAACGCGCGAAATACGGCTTCGGGTACTGTAAAAATGCAAGACAGTACGGAAGTAGCTAAGCGAAAACTAGATTGTTATTTATACTACCTGCTGGGCGAAGAAAACAAAGTAGAAACACACGCGGAAGCTATAAACAAACTTGAACGGTGGGGTTTTCATGTTTCACCAACCTATAAAAAATGCAAATCGATACAGGAAGTGCTGGATTACATCCAGGCATGGGAGAAAAAACGCCACGAATTACCCCTGGAAACTGATGGAGTGGTAATAAAAGTAAACAGCCTGGAACAACAAGGGCGATTAGGGTTTACAGCCAAAAGTCCAAGGTGGGCAATTGCCTACAAATACAAAGCAGAAAGCATTAGCACCCGGTTAAATGGCATTACATATCAGGTTGGAAGAACCGGTGCCGTAACCCCGGTAGCCGAACTGGAGCCCGTGTTTCTGGCGGGTACAACTGTAAAGCGTGCTTCGCTTCATAATGCAAATGAAATCGCCCGCCTGGATTTACACCTTGGAGACTTTGTGTTTGTGGAAAAAGGCGGTGAGATTATTCCAAAAGTAACAGGTGTTGATGTATCCAAACGAAGGGCTGGTGCANAAAAAGTAGTTTATATCGATCGGTGCCCCGAGTGCCATGCTGTGTTAATACGCCATGAAGGTGAAGCCAACCATTATTGCCCGAATGAAAAAGGATGCCCGCCCCAGATAAAAGGTAAGGTAGAGCACTTCATACAGCGTAAAGCAATGGATATCGATTCGCTGGGTGAACAAACCATCCGGCAACTGTTTGACCTGGGCCTGGTAAAATCACCGGCCGATTTGTATGATCTTACCAAAGCAGATTTATTAAAACTCGACAAGGTAAAAGAGAAGTCAGCACAAAATATGCTGGATGGCATTGCCGCCTCCAAAGCACAACCCTTCGAAAACGTGTTGTTTGGTATGGGTATTCGCTATGTAGGTAAAACGGTAGCAGAAAAACTTGCCAGACATTTTAAAACCATAACCAACCTGAGGCAAGCTACATACGAAGCCTTGCTAGAAGCACCGGAAGTAGGCGAANAAATTGCACAAAGTGTAGTTGCTTACTTTAATGATATAAATAACCAGCATGAAGTTAACCGGTTAATTTCAGCAGGGCTTCAGGTTGAATCCTACCAGAAAGAACCAGCCCAGGTAAGCGCTGTATTAGATAATAAAACGTTTGTGATAAGCGGAGTATTTCAACACTATGAACGCGACCAGCTTAAGGACATTATTCTGGCACATGGTGGCAAAGTATTGTCATCCGTTTCCGGAAAGTTGGATTACCTGCTGGCGGGTGAGAACATGGGACCTGCCAAACGCGAAAAGGCCGAGAAACTTGGGGTTCAAATCATCTCTGAATCTGAGTTTGAAATTATGCTGAAGAAGTAACCTCATGCAAATTTTCAATACAAACATTGTACATACTTTTAGTAGCTTTCGGCCATGTTTAAAATGAACTTTTTGAGGATGCGTACAGACAGTGCGCTAAAGAAAAACAAGACCCCGCGCAGCAGCAAATCCTACAAGCAAGCAGTAACCGTAGGGGTTCTGTTTACGGTTGAAGACAAACAAAAGCACCTGGACATAAAAGATTTTATACAGCAACTGGAGCGGGAAGGAAAAACGGTTCAGGTATTGGAATACCTGCCCGAANAANAAGAAAACTTCGAGTTTAAGTTCGACTTTTTCACTATCGGGCATTTGTCCTTCTGGGGCAACCTCACTTCACCACAGATTGAAAAATTTATTGAAACCCCGTTTGACTATCTGTTTAACATTGACAAACAACCACATCCGTTAATACTGAATTTGCTGGCCCGCAGCAAGGCACATTGCCGCATTGGCCGCTATGCAGAAACCGGGCATCCTTACTTTGAGTTAATGATAGAGCAAAACGGAACCAATAAAGGGTTGATTGAAACCATGTACAACTATACCAAACAATTGCGATAAAGGGGCCGTGCAAATTTAATTTTCCTACGATGAATTTGACGGTTGCCTGTAACCATAAACCAAAAATTATCAGCACATGAAAAATTGATGGGTACGGGTGTAGCACTTGTTACGCCAATGCATGAAGACGGTGCCATTGATTACAGGGGATTANAAAAGTTACTGGCGCATACAGGCAAGGGCGTTGATTACTTCGTGGTGATGGGCACCACCGGAGAATCGGCTACATTAAGCAAAACCGAAAAGAAAGCGGTGCTGGATTTTGTATTAAAAAACAACACACGCAACCTGCCCGTAGTGTATGGTATCGGAGGAAACAATACACAAAGTGTACTGGAAGAAATTATCGATACCGATCTGAACGGAGTGGCGGCTATCCTTTCTGTAAGTCCATATTATAACAAACCTTCGCAAGAAGGTATTTACGAGCATTTCAAAGCAGTGGCCNGGGTATCACCTGTGCCGGTAATCCTATACAATGTGCCGGGCCGTACCGCATCTAACCTAACGGCCGATACCACCTTACGGCTTGCCCGCCTCCATAACATTATTGGAATCAAAGAAGCATCGGGCAACCTGGAGCAGTGCATGAAAATAGCAAAAGAGAAACCCAAAGATTTTATGCTGATTTCGGGCGATGATATGTTTACCCTGGCGCTATATGCCCATGGTGGAGTGGGTGTAATCTCGGTGCTGGCAAATGCATACCCGGTAATATTCCGAAAACTGAAAGACTTTGCCATGGCGGGTAAGCTGGCTGCCGCTCAAAAAGAACAATTCAAATTACTGAACATCAACAGCCCAATGTACGAAGAGGGTAATCCGGTTGGCATTAAATACCTGCTAAGTTTACTGGGTGTTTGTAAACCCTTTGTACGATTACCTTTACTTCATGCATCCGATAATCTTAAGAAGAAGATTGAAGCTAACCGGTATAAACAAAGGCTGAATTTCTTCAGCCTTGTTATTGTTAGTCGTTTTTAAACGGAATTACTTATTTGTCTTTATTCTTCAATTCCTGAACCTCCTGACGGATAGCCTGAGCGGCATTTTTCAGGTCTTGCATGCCTTTGCGGATACGGGTTCCGGCAGCGCTATTTCCNTTATTGTAGAACTTATCTGCATCGCCTTCTAATGCTGCAATGATGGTCTTTAGTTCTTCAAATTTTTTCATTTTATGGATGTTTAGAGGTTAAAATTTTTGAATTCGTAAGGCTAATTTAAGCAAAAGCCTTTAAAAACAAGCCAAAAGGCCATTTTTTAAGCTTTAGTAACCGAAACTAATGCCTCTTGCTTATAAAAACCACTGTCAAGCTTCGTTTTTAGCGCAGAAAAGGCATTCAGGGTCTCTTCCACATCAGCCATGGTGTGGGCTGCTGTGGGGATAATCCGGAACATAATTACGTCTTTTGGCACTACCGGNTAGATAACTACTGAGCAGAAAATGCCATAATTCTCGCGCAAATCCATCGACATGTTGGCGGCCTCACCAACCCCGCCTTTAAACAATACCGGTGTGGGCGGAGTTTGGGTTGGGTTAATGCTGAACCCACGATCTTTTAACCCGGTTTTGATGGCGGCCATAATCTTCTTCAGATCGGCCCTTAATTCCGGNTGTTTCTTCACCAACTCCAATCGTTTTAACCCGCCAATTACCAGTGGCATGGGTAACGACTTGGCATAAATCTGCGAACGCACAGTATAGCGTAAGAATTTCAAAATCTTCTTATCGCCTGCTACAAAAGCTCCAATACTGGCCATTGATTTGGCAAACGTAGAGAAGTAAAGATCAATCTGATCCTGCACGCCTTGCTCCTCGCCTACACCGGCACCGGTTGCACCCATAGTACCAAAGCCATGGGCATCATCTACAAACAGGCGGAAGTTATATTTCTTNTTAAGTGCTACAATTCCTTTCAGGTCGCCCATATTACCCGACATACCAAACACACCTTCGGTAATTACCAGTATACCACCNCCGGTTTCATTGGCCAACTTGGTTGCACGTTGCAATTGCTTCTCCAGGTTCTCCATGTTGTTGTGTGGATACACAAAACGCTTACCCATGTGCAGGCGCACCCCATCAATAATACAGGCATGCGACTCGCTGTCATATACAATTACATCTTTTCGATCTACAATGGCATCGATAATAGAAAGCACACCCTGATAGCCGTAATTCAGCAACATGGCATCTTCCTTTTGTACAAAAGCCGCCAGTTGTTTTTCAAGCTCCAGGTGATTTACTGAATTACCCGACATCATGCGGGCACCCATTGGCGATGCCAGGCCATATTGGGCAGCCGCATCGGCATCGGCTTTTCTTACTTCGGGGTGGTTGGCTAACCCCAGGTAGTTGTTCAAACTCCAGTTTAATACGGTTTTACCATTGAATTTCATGCGCGGACCAATCTCGCCTTCCAGTTTCGGAAAGAAGAAATAATCATCGGGCAGGTGTGAATATTTAGCCAGCGGGCCGGCTTCCATTTTTAGCTTGTCAAATAAATCGACCATGGTGGTTTAGAGTAACGTAAGCACTTGATTTTTAAACTGTTTTGACCAGACCTGGTCTGCGCCAAAATCGCGGCAAAAATAGAAAAATTACAATAGACTTCATAAAAACCACCAAATGGCGATTTTGTATGGTTATTTCCGGGTACAAAACCCAGAAGCAAGAGATGAATTTTTAATCGCGTTGATTTCACTACCTTCAACTATTGCTTACCCGACAGTTGTTTTATAAAAAGACATAACCATTAAGAATGAAAAAATAATAGTACTACTGGTTGCTTTTATAGTTACCCACTCGCTTAGTGCGCAGGAGCAGGTACTGCTGCTTGATCAGGAAAGATTGTTTACAACCAGTGAACTAAAAAAATGGACAGCTTGCTACAGTATTATTATCAGACAACGGGAAATTATGTAGCCATTGTAACTACCGACACCCTGGATAGAAACCCTGGTGACTATTCCACGCATTTTGCAGAACAACAGGGACTGACCGATTCGAAGAATAATTATGGTCTTATTCTTTTATTGAGCAGGAAACAGGAGTTGATTTACCTGACGGGTACGGGGCAGTTGTTGCGTTTGAATGAAGTAGCCCCGCAGGCACAGGAAGCCTTGCAAAGTATAATCGGTACCGGTATCCCCTACCTCCAGGAAAAACGCACAGCCGATGGTGTTATCAAAATATGCCAGGAAGCCATGAAGTTCATTGAGAAGACAGCTAAGATCCTGCAGGAACAACCGAAGCACTAACAGAAACCCGTTCATTTCAGGTACTCCTGGTTCCTCAAAACAAAAGCCCCGGCTTTGCAGCCGGGGCCATTCAGGTTTAGGGTAAGATTCTCTTCAGCATTAGTCCCACTTCAGTTCAGAATCAACTGCGGGGTTGTCATTTACTTCTTCTTTGTCGCGGTGGTTATCGAATGCATCGAAATCTACACCGNNCATTAACTCAGTCTTTACGTGGTTAACGGTATTGTTCAAAGCTTCCAGAAACTTATTAAAATCTTCCTTGTACAGAAAAATCTTATGTTTCTCATAGGTAAAGCCTTCATCATCTTTATTAAACCGTTTNTTACTTTCCGTAATGGTCAGGTAAAAATCGTTGGAGCGGGTTGACTTTACGTCAAANAAGTAGGTGCGCTTACCGGCCTTCACTTTCTCAGAGAAAATCTCTTCTCTTCCATTGGTCTTGTTCTCTTCCACAATCAGGTTATAGTTAGGTTTTAAGGGTAATTAGGTTAAATCGAAGGTAATAGGAAATTCCTGCTGTGCAAAGTCTGAACCTCGATTTTGATTCTAAAATTGCAGAAAATGAAAGAAAGTATCGGATTTTTTACAATTTTCGGGAGTGGATTTGCGTGTGGAAGACATTCGGCTGGCCGGTAGCTTGGAGTTATTAGCCAAACAATTGGTAGAAGGATTTATCACCGGCCTTCATAAGTCACCCTACCACGGTTTTTCGGTTGAGTTTGCCGAACACCGCCTTTACAACGAAGGCCAAAGCACCCGCCACATCGACTGGAAAGTATTTGCCCGTACCGACCGGCTGTACACCAAGCAATACGAAGAAGAAACCAACCTGCGTTGTGTTATTGCCTTAGATTGTTCTTCGAGTATGTACTACCCACAGGGTAAACATACCAAACTTCACTTCAGCATTTATTCAGCTTCTGCATTAGCGCAATTACTTTCGCGCCAGCGCGATGCCGTGGGGCTTTGTTTGTTTGCCGATCAGATTGAAGAATTTACACCTGTAAAGTCAACCGCCACACACATCGACAAGTTGTTTACTTTGCTGGAAAGGCGATTACGTGCAGAAGCCCCTTCTGGCAAGGGAACCCGGGTAGCAGAAGTATTGCACGAGGTTGCCGAGAAGACCCACCGCAGATCGTTGGTGATCATTTTTAGCGATATGTTTGATGGTGGAAATGAGGAGGAAGTTTTCAAAGCCCTGCAACACCTGAAACACAACAAACACGAAGTGGTATTGTTTCATGTTACTGATCATACCACCGAGCTTGCATTTCAGTTTGATGAGCGCCCCTATGAGTTTGTGGATCTGGAGCGTGGTGAANAATTACTCCTCAATCCGCAAGAAATCAAAGACCGGTATGAAACGCAATTATCCGAATACCACCAGAACCTGAAAATGCGTTGCAACCAGTTAAAGATTGATTTTATTTCGGCCGATATTAATACGGGGTATTTTGATGTGCTGCAGGCTTATATGATTAAGCGGAGTAAGATGCAGTAGGGATCTTCGTGGTAATTAGTGATCGGTAAACTTAAGCTTACAAGCAGCCAGGAAGCGAGTAACCAGTAACTAATTACGCCTGCAACTGCTCGTTATGCAGCCAGGCCTTNTTAGCTGTTAATTCTTCTTTGGTTTCTACCATGTCTGGATCGGGTACGCAACAATCCACAGGGCAAACAGCCGCACACTGCGGCTCTTCATGAAAGCCTGTACATTCTGTACATTTTCCGGAAACGATGTAGTAAAACTCATCCGAAACAGGGTTTTGAGCCGACTTGGCATCTACTTTAGAGCCATCCTCCAGTTCAACTTCGGTAAGGGCAGTACCTCCGGCCCAATTCCACTCGCGGCCACCTTCATAAATAGCAGTATTTGGGCATTCCGGCTCACAGGCACCACAATTAATACACTCGTCTGTTATTTTAATCGCCATGGCGGTTTGTTCAGATTTTCTACTTTTGCCGCAAAAATACGGTTACTTCATCACTACTCAAAACAGCACTACATTCCTAAAAGTTTAAAAAACAACCATGGATTTAGCAGCCAGAATTAACGCCTTTAATGAACTCGGAAACCAGATTAAAGCCCTGAACAAGACCGGGCGGGAACAACTTTACGAACGGGCCAGTTTGAGCAACCCTTGGTTTACATCTACTTCAGTACAAAGTGCTTTGGATGGAACAACCTTGTTTCTTGAANAAGAAGTATTGCAATCGTGGACGAGCCGATATGCGAGCCCTGCCTCCGAAAAACTGGTTGGAATTGCCATGGCCGGAAACATTCCGTTGGTGGGTTTTCATGATTTGTTGTGTGTGTTGATAAGCGGCCACAAGGCTTTGGTAAAGGTAAGTTCGCAAGACCCGCTGGTTGAGGTTATGATAAACTGGCTAATCGAAATTGAGCCTCGGTTTGCCACTAAAATTAAAATGGAAGACCGGTTGAATGCAATGNAAGCAATGATTGCTACCGGCAGCGATAACACATCGCGGTATTTTGAATATTACTTCCGCACCCGGCCGCACATTATTCGCAAAAACAGATCGTCTTGTGCAATTATTATGGGTGAAGAACCCCGTCAGGCACTAACTGAAATGGGTAAAGATGTGTTTGCTTATTTTGGATTGGGATGCCGCAACATCGCCAAGGTGTTTGTTCCGGAAGATTACAACCTTACCCGCTTACTCGATGCCTGGCAACCTTACCAGGAAATCATTCACCATCACAAGTACGCCAACAACTACGATTACCAGAAATCGATTTTACTGGTAAACCAAACTCCTNTTTTTGATTCGGGGTTTGTGCTGCTTACTGAAAACACCAACCTGGTATCTCCTATTTCGGTTTTGTACTTCGAGCGCTACCTCGACCAGGCCGATCTGCAACTAAAAGTTCAATCGCACCAAGAAAAATTACAATGTATTGTATCGGCCAATGGCTGGTACCCAAACAGTGTAGCGTTTGGCAAAGCCCAACAACCCGAAGTGTGGGATTATGCTGACAATGTAGATACGATGAAGTTTTTAGCGGTAATTTAATTCAAGATTCAAGATTCAAAATTCAAAATTCAAAATTCAAAATTTAAGACTGGCCCCATGTTGAATCTTGAACTTTGAATTTTGAATTAATTCCCCTCATTATTTCTACCCAACCTGTGTAGCGTTCGCCTTCTACTACTAATTGGTAGTAATAAACACCATCGGTTACGTCATCTCCGGTCCAATTGTTTTGATAATTGTTACTTGAGAACACCTGCTTTCCCCACCGGTTGGTGATTACCAATTTGGAGTTGGCCGGCAGGTTTCGGATAAAGAATGTATCATTGCTGTTATCTCCGTTGGGTGTAAAGATGTTGGGCACAAAAAGACCGCAACCACCCGCAGGCTCCACGATAATCGCCTCCACAAACGGAGAGGCTATTAATCCCACACAGGTATTTACAGCAGTCTGGTTTTGCGCGATCTGAACCTGGTAGGTTCCAAGCGGTAAACCAGAAATCACAAACAAACCACTTGCTGCCTGATCGGCCGTAATGGTTCCGGTTTGAATCACATCGCCATCCTGATATACCTCAAATGTAAAATCAGTATCAGCCGAGCCGGTTATTCCTGTTAGGCTGATGCTTCCATCTTCTTCCGGGCAAACATACGCGGTGGTGGCAACAACAAAACTAACCGGGTCAGAAATTCCGGATGGGAGAATATCAAAAGTTCCCGTTTTAATACAAGCTGGTGTGGTATCATCGCCATAGGCAATGGTGTAGGTGTAGGTACCCGCTGGAAGTTCGGTAAACAATGGGTTGTTGAACTGGGTTCTGGAAACAGGGCCATTAATTTCTATTCGCACACCAATAATATTTACCAGCGGTACTGCCGGGTTAATATCAAACGTTACCGTACCATCGGGTAGCAAGGCACCACATGTNNGGCCGGTGTTTCAATTGGGGTAATCACTACGGTAGCGCAATTGTTTACCGGTGCACACAGCGGATCGCCACTTGGTAATACCGTAATTGTAACCACACTCACTAACTGCCCTGAACATGCACCGATGCTGGCAAACACATTGAACGAGGTATTGGCCGTTAAGCCACCAGTGGGTAAACTAAGCGTTGAACCGGTACCGGCTACCGGAGCACCAATGGTTGAATTGTCACTATTATTCCGAAGCTGATAACTTACACCAACTTCGGAATTAGCTACCTGAATTGCTGTGGAAGTTCCAAAACATATTGTGCTGCTTAATGCCGAAAGGCCAAGCGATAAATCAGGCGAAGGATTTACCGTTAACGAAACTACGGTACTGAGTTTGGCCGTGCAGGAAACATTCGATGCCAATACACTCACATCCGTACTGGCAGTTAATGTGCCGGTAGAAATAACCAGGGTACCCCCNGTACCCGCTACTACACCAGATAATGCACTGTCATCAGCATTGTTGATCAATTGGTAATCTACCCCTACTTCAGAATTTGCTACATTAATATTCGTATCACCACCCGCACAGAATACGGTTTGATCGGCCGTTACGGGCAGGGTTAAATCAATTGAGCCTGCAACGGTTACTGTAACTATGGTAGTAAGTTCAACCGGGGCACAAACACCCCTGTGGCCAATNACATTAAATGTAGTGGTGGTGGCTAATGCTCCGGTAGAAAGTGCTATTACTCCTCCTGTACCCGCTACGGGTGTTCCCACCAGGCTGTCATCGGCATCATTTCGAAGTTGATAGTTTACCCCCACTTCTGAATTGCTTATTAGAATAGAAGCCACACCTCCGGTACAAAGCGTAGCTGCAGGACCTGTAACCGGTAATGCCGGATCTGGATCTACATCTACCGCTACCGTGGCCAGGTTAGTGAGTTCAATTGAACATGTTCCGTTCGAAGCCAGAATATTAAAAGTAGTAGCAGCTGATAGCACTCCGGTTGAAATTGTAATGGTTCCACCCGTACCTGCTACCGGGACGCCAATCAGGGAATCATCGGCATCATTTCGTAATTGATACGTTACTCCCGATTCTGATGCTGTAATCTGAATGCTTGAGCTGGTGCCTTCACAAATTGGTGATGCCGTGGCAGTAACGGTTAATCCTGCATCAATTGCCCCGGCAACGGTTACCGTTACGGTTGTGGTTAACTGGGCAGGCGGGCACACGCCACGGGTTGCCAACACATTAAAAGTGGTGGTAGCCGTAAGAGCTCCTGTGGGCAATAGTATTGTGGCACCGGTTCCGGCTACAGCCGATCCCACCGGNCTGTTGTCGGCATTATTTCTTAGTTGATAGCTAACCCCGGTTTCAGAAGCTGCTACTTCAATGTCGCTGGTTCCGCCTGAACACACTGTGCCAATAGAGGCTGTAACCCCCAATGCAACCGAAGGGGCATCATCTACCGTAATGGTAACCGGTGCTGCCGAAACTGTACCCGTACAGTTAGCATCTGATACAGAAACAAGCGTATAGGTTGTTGTAGATGCGGGGCTAACCGAAATATTAGCCGGGCTTACAGCAGCTACTGCCGGAAAAGTGGTTACACCATCTGAATAGGAATAGTTCCAGGGGCCTGTTCCGGTAAACGTAAAAGTAAGGTTGGTGCTTTGGCCGTTACAAATACTAATTGTTCCCGCAATAGCGGCCGTTGGTAATGGGTTAACGGTAAGCGTAACCTGGGTTGCTGCGCTGGCACAACCACTAATGGTTTCTGTAACAAATACGGAGGTGGTTGCGGCTGTGGCCGAACTAAATCCAAGTTGCGCAAGGGTTGGGTTAGTTCCTGTGGTGAGGGCTGTAGTTAACCCGGCATCGCTGTACCAGGTGTATGTGCTGCTTCCTCCCGGAGCGGTAACAAAGGGGGCTGTAAGTACATCGCCTACACAATATGCAGATGGAGCAAACGTAATGGCCGGGCAGCGGGGTTGCATTTACAATTAATGTAATGCTGGAGGGTGCACTTTCGCATCCGCTACCGTTAATTTCGGTTATAAAAATTGTTTGTACTGCTGGTGCTGCACTGCTAAAACCCAATGCGGCATTGGAAGGATTGGTTCCGGTAGTTAATGGAGTGGTAAGCGCTGCATCGGCATACCAGGTATAAGTATTAAACGGAACCGGGCTGGTAATAAAGGGAGGTGTAATGGTTTGCCCCACACAATAGGTGGTGGGTGTAAATGTGACAGCAGGCGGTGGTGTTACTGCATTTACTGTAAGTGTAATGCTGGTGGCGGGGCCCTCGCAGCCACTGGCACTTTTCTGGGTAATGAAAACTGTTCGTGTATTGGCTGTTGCACTGCTAAAACCCAGGGCCGCATTGGTTGGTGCAGTTCCGGTAGTTAATACAGTGGTAAGGCTGGCATCGCTATACCAGGTATAGGTACTTCCGCCCACAGGTGCGTTAACACTGGGTGGTGTAATGGGCTTTCCCACACAATACGTTGCAGGTGAAAACGAAATAGAAGGCGCTGCCGGAATAGCATTGACTGTTAACGTAACCGGTGTGGCCGGGCCTGTGCAGTTTCCGCTATTTGTTTCTACTACATATACCGTGCGGACTACCGGTGCTACTGAATTGAAACCCAATGCCAGGTTGGTAGGATTTTCACCGGTAGTAAGTAGTACCGTAAGGCCTGCATCGTTGAACCAACTATACGTACTGCCCACCACCGGTGTGGTAATAACAGGAGGCGTTATCGATTCGCCCACACAAAACGAACTTGGGGTAAATGTAACACCCGGGGCCACCGGAACATCACTTACTGTTAGGGTAACCGAGGTTGCAACTCCCTCACAACCACTGGCGTTTGTTTCTGTTACGAAGATGGTGCGAACAAGGGGCGCTATACTGGTGAAACCTAACGCGGCATTGCCTGGGTTAGTACCGGTAGTAAGGATGGTTGTCAGGCCGGCATCGCTGTACCACGTATAGGTGCTTCCTCCTACCGGAGAATTAACCACTGGTGGTGTAATTACATTGCCTACACAATAACTGGATGGGCTAAAGGTTATTGCGGGTGCGGCAGGTTCAGGATTTATGGTTAGTGTAACGGCTGTTGCTACACTGGTACAATTGCTGCTGTTCGTTTCGGTAACAAACACCGTTTTAGTAGTGGCTGAGGCACTGCTAAATCCCAATTGAACATTGGTAGGTGTGGTGGTTGTGGCTAACAGGGTGGTTAACCCGGCATCATCATACCACTGGTAGGTGCTGCCCCTACCGGAGCAGTTATTACGGGTGGAACAATGGCATCGCCCACGCAATACGAACTGGGTGAAAATGTTACCGCAGGTGCCGATGGTACAGCACTAACGGTTAACGTTACGGCAGTAGCCGGGCCGGGCAATTAAAGCTATTTGTTTCTGTTACGTAAACCGTACGCACTGTGGCCGCTGCACTGCTAAAACCTAAGGCAGCATTGGTGGGTGTAGCAGTAGTTGCAATTATGGTTGAAAGGCTTACATCGCTATACCAGGTATAGGTGCTTCCNCCTACCGGAGAGGTAATAACNGGNGGTGTGATAACCGCCCCCACGCAATAGGTGGAAGGCGTAAAGGTTACTGCCGGGGCAGCCGGTGTTGGGTTAACGGTTAATGTTACCGGTGTAGCCGCCGGGGCAATTAAAGCTATTTGTTTCTGTAACAAAAACTGTTTTGGTGGTGGCTGCAGCCGTGGTGAAACCCAGCTGCGCATTGGTAGGAGTAGTCGTNNGGTGGCCAAAAGTGTGGTTAACCCGGCATCGTCATACCATTGGTACGTACTACCTCCTACCGGGGTGGTGATGGTTGGTGCCACAATGGTTTCGCCTACGCAATACGTATTTGGTGTAAACGTAACTGCGGGTGCCGCAGGAACCGGATTTACATCTATGTTTACCGAACCGCTTACTGCACTGGCCGGGCAACCATTTACATCGGTTACATTGGTAAGGGTGTAGGTTGTATTCACTAACGGGGCAACCGAAAAATCGGCACCACTTGTATAACCGCTTACGGTACCTAACCCTGTAACGGTAAGTGTAAAAGGCCCTACCCCACCTGTAATATCAACCTTTAGCGTGGTGGATTCGCCTGCACAAACCAGGTTTGTGCCCGTTAAACTCAATACTGCATTTGATGGCGGAGGTGGTTCCAGCACCGTAATGGGGCCGAGGATTTGCGAACAATTAGTTCCGTTATCTGTAACTACTACGGTGTAATCACCAGCAGAAAGGCCGGTAATATCTTCGGATGAAGATGTAAATCCATTGGTGGCTGTCCAGGCATAAGAATAACTTGATGTGCCNCCGGTTACGGTAATTGAAATTTGGCCGTTGGGTGTACCGCAACTGGTACTGTTAACCGGAAAACCGNNTGTAACACTTGCATTGATATCCGTTGTGCCATTGATAATAAAATTGCCATTGAAGTCGGCAGGGTTTCCATCCTGCACTACGATAACATATNNGCCGGGCTTTAAATCAGGTGCAGTAAAAGGAACGCCCAGCGTAAGCGGAATACCTACCAGGTTGGTTGGCCCGATAATGAAGAGGCTGATGGGCGGAATGCCCGATGTTACTGTTACATTAATGGAGCCATTATCTAGCGTGCCATCCGTTCCGGGATTACCACTTCCGTCCAGCAAATCGCGGCAAGCATCTTTCTTGTCGGATAAAACCACAATGGGTGCCTGTGCAAACACCTCACTTGCCAGGGCGGTAATTCCAAGCAGCACTATCAGGAAAAANAAGCGGGGNAGTAAACGTCTCTTCATTTAATCCGGATGGTTAAGTTCTTGGTACAACCTTCCTTGCTTCTGATGATCAGGGTATAATCGCCCGCATTCAGCTCGGTAATTTTGGTTTCTGTAATATCCAACCGGTTGTTCTTACTATCTCCGCAAAACAGAAAACTGGTAAATGTTTGATTCTTGTCTTTAAAATTCAATTCGAGTTCGCCATTTGCCTGGCTGTTGGTGGTATTCTTCACTTTGTACGTAACCTGTATTTCATCGCAGGGACTTACCGCTGCAAGCGGCTTACTATCGATCCGTAAAGGAGACCATGCAGCAAAAACAAATAAACTGCAAGCGAGGTATTTAAAACCAACCATATCAAGCAAAAATTAAATGCAAGGTAGCGGTTTCCCACAGTTCTTGCAATACTACTTTATCGTTCAGGATGCACGACACACGCATCCTAACCTGCAAAGCACAGGGATAAGAAATACATTACCTAATGTAAGTAATGTTTTCGTAAAAAAATCAGGATTTCTAAAACCGCTTTGCCAGGATTTCGCTCAGGATAAATGCCTTTCGGAATGAGGTTGGGTTACGAAGTTCCTTTACCAGGCCGGTGGCTGGTGATTGCTTTGTATTGCGATTATACCCNCTAAACTTTTCGTAGGTAACTTCCGTGTCCTCAACATGCATTGTTTCTTCGAGCGAGGCCCGGTTAAATGCCTCTGATTTTGCTTTTTCGTAGGTGGCGTAAATTTCGTCTTCGGTTTGGTAAGATGCTTTCTCCAGGGGTTTCTCTTCTTCCTCCAGATCATCATCATAATCCACATAATCAACCTGTTGCGATTGACTTACCGGTTTATAGGGNGATGGCTCAATGGGTTTTGAAGCAGGTGCTTTTGAGGCCTGGATTTCGCGCAGAAGGTCTTCAAACGAAATCGGTTTGGATTCTTCGGGGCTATCGAAATCGGGTTGGTTTTGGTTAGGTTCTGCTTTCTTTTTGGTAGCGCGTGCAATAAGGGTAACTACGATTACCGCCAGCCAGATCCAGAATTCAAGATTATCGAACATGATTTTCAAAGGTATTGAAATAATTGGAAAACGTGTGTTTTTACCTGGTTTTCAGACGGTATAAAATGTGGAAGAAATGAGCATTGCTCCTTTTCCAAATGCCAAACCTCCGGTTATCTTTGCCATCTTATTTTTTTACAACCACTTAATTCTTACAGGTTTCATGCAGTTATCGAAGTTGGAGATCAAGGGCTTCAAGAGTTTTGCCGATAAAATAGTGATCAATTTTGACGAAGGGATTACCGGAATTGTTGGGCCAAACGGATGCGGTAAATCAAACGTTGTTGATTCCATTCGTTGGGTATTGGGCGAGCAGAAAACAAGCGCCCTGCGTTCTGAGAAGATGGAGAACGTAATCTTTAATGGTACCAGCCAGCGTGCCCCGCAGCAGATGGCCGAGGTTTCGCTTACCATCAACAATACAAAAAACATTTTGCCCACCGAATACTCGCAGGTAACTATTACCCGCAGGCTTTACCGATCGGGCGAAAGCGAATATCTTTTGAATGGGGTAGCCTGCCGCCTGAAAGATATTACCAATTTGTTTTTGGATACGNGGGTAGCCTCTAACAGTTATGCCATAATTGAGTTGGGCATGGTGGATGATATTTTGAACGACCGCGATAACTCGCGCAGAATGTTGTTTGAAGAAGCTGCCGGAATTTCCAAGTTTAAGAAGCGAAAGAAAGAAACGCTGAAANAACTGGAAGATACCGATGCCGACCTGGAGCGTGTAGAGGATTTGCTCTTTGAGATTGAGAAGAACATGAAGAGCTTAGAGAAACAGGCCCGGCAAACCGAACAGTATTATAAAATTAAAGAAGACTATAAAGAAAAGAGCATTAACCTGGCCAAGGTGGTGGTGAACAAACAGAAAGACACCCTTACTTCGGCACAAAAGCAAATTGAACAGGAGAACGACCGTAAAACCAGGCTAACAGCCGAAGTGGCTGAACGGGAGGCGTTGATTGAAAAGTCAAAAGCCGATTTGATTCTGAAAGAGAAGACCCTCTCCTCGCGCCAGAAGTCGATTAACGAATTTGTTTCTAAAATAAGACAATACGAAAGCGAGAAACAAATTAAGAATGAGNCGGTTGCGTTTTTGAACGATCGGGTAAACAACCTGAAAGAGCAAATTGACCAGGATAAGAAGAGCAATGAACGGGCACGCTTCAGCATACAGAGTTTGGAAACCGAACGCGACAGTGCCCACCAGATACTGAAGGAGATATCGGATAAGGTTGAANGCGTTAAAGACCGACTACGAAACCCAGAAGGCATCTACCTATACATTGCAGGGCGAAGCCGATGCGTTGCGGCAGGTTTATCGTGCCAAGCAGGAAGAATCATTTCAGTTGAATAAATCGCTGGAGATTCGAGAGATTCAGATATCTTCTTTTAAACAGGAACTGGAACGCACCACGTCTGATACTTCGCAACAGAGCGCCAGCATTGCTGAGTTTGAAAAGAAGACAGTAATTCTGGGAGAAGAGATTCAACAGAAAAATTCTTACCTCGAAAAACTGAAGCACGAAGAAGAAGAGGTGCGGCAGCGCATCGGGTCGTTGGAAAAAACCATCGACATGATTCGCGAAGAGATGACGGAGACGGGCNNCGTAAACTGGATGCCCGGCAGAATGAGTTTCAGTTAACCAAATCGTTGGTTGAAAACCTGGAGGGATTTCCGGAGGCAATTAAATTTTTGAAAAAGAATGTGGGCTGGACTAAGAATGCCCCGCTCCTATCCGACATTCTGGCTACAAGTGAAGAATATCGGGTAGCCATTGAAAACTACCTGGAACCATTTCTGAACTATTACATTGTAGCGCACGAAGCAGAAGCTTACGAAGCCATAAATATTCTGAGCGATGCCAGCAAGGGTAAGGCTAATTTCTTTATCCTGGATTCGTTCGAGAAGTTTAGCCCCGCGCCCATTCAGATGTATGCCAATGCCTTTCCGGCTACGCAAATAATTGAGTTCGATCCGAAGTACAGCAAGTTAATGGCTTACATACTCGACAAAGTGTATGTATATGAAGGCGATATAAAAAGTTTGCCTGCCGATGAAAATACGTTTATTACCAAAAGCGGCAAAGTAACCAAGCGCAGGTTTAGCCTCTCGGGCGGATCGGTTGGGTTGTTTGAAGGTAAGAAGATTGGCCGTGCAAAGAACTTAGAGAAGCTTGATAAAGAAATTAAAGAGCTTACCAAANAAGTAGAAGACATACGCCACTCGCTGGTGGACCGGCAACGCGAGCTGGAACGCTTGCGCAACAACACCCTGAAGCAACAGATTGAAGAAGCACAGAGCGCCATTAAGCTGGTGAATGATGAATACATTTCGGTGCGCACCAAGCAAGAGCAGTTTTCTAACATGCTAAGCAGTGCCGATTTGCGCAAGGAGGATATTATTGAAAAATTGAAACCCTTAGCCAGGAGATTGCCGAGCTAACGCCAAAAGCAGAACAAGCCCACCTGGAGCTTGTGCAGCAGGATGAAAAACTAAAAACCATTACGGCCGAGTTGACTGTTCAGAATGAATTGCTGAGCCAGAAGTCATCGGCCTTTAACGAGCAAAACATTTCTTTCCACCAGCAGGAAAACCGGGTGAAGAGTGTAGATCAGGAAATCCGCTTCAAGCAGGAGTCGATGGAGCAGAGCAGCACGCGGATTGCGGCCAACACCGAAGAGTTGAAGAAAAACGAAGAAGAAACCCGCACCATTATTGAAACTACCCAAAGCAATGATGAAGACCTGCTGAGCATGTATGCCGAAAAGGAAGAAATGGAAAAGGGGTTGAGTGAAGCAGAGAAGGAATACTATTCGGGCCGCGGAGAGATTGATCAGTTTGAGAAAGACCTGCGGGAAGTGCAGCNACCAGCGCCAGAATATTGATACGCTTTTAATGGAACTGCAATCGCAGCTAAATGAAAGTAAGCTGCAGCTAAACTCGGTGAAGGAGCGTTTAAATGTTGAGTTCAACATTGATCTGGACAGTGTACTGGCCAATGCCACACCGGAGGAAGCAGAACAACTTGCCTTGTTTGATGAAGAAAAGCTACGGGCCGATGTGTCTAAAATTCGCGAGAAGCTGGACAACATGGGGCCGATTAACCCGATGGCTATGGAGGCCTACACGGAGATTAAACAACGCAATGATTTTATTATTACTCAAAAAGATGATTTGCTGAAAGCGAAGGAATCGTTGTTTAGCACCATAAACGAAATTGAAGGGGTGGCCAGTGAAACCTTTATGCAGGCTTTTCAGCAGATTAAAGATCATTTTATTCGTGTGTTCCGCTCGCTTTTCAGCGAGGGCGATGATTGCGATTTGAAATTGGTTGATCCTGCCAGGCCGCTGGAATCGGACATTGACATTATTGCAAAGCCGAAAGGCAAGCGCCCGTTAACGATTAACCAGCTATCGGGTGGAGAANAAACGTTAACCGCTACTGCCCTGCTCTTTTCTATGTATTTATTGAAGCCTGCACCCTTCTGTATTTTTGATGAGGTGGATGCGCCTTTGGATGATGCCAACATTGACAAGTTCAATAACATTATCCGTACCTTCAGCAAGGATTCGCAGTTTGTAATTGTTACCCACAACAAGCGCACGATGACAACCACCGATGTGATTTACGGTATTACGATGGTGGAGAAAGGAATTTCGCGCGTGGTGCCGGTAGATTTGAGAGAGTTGGCTTAGCAACCGAAAGGTAAGTGCAGAAATTAAGGAGAGGTTTTCGTAAAAATCGAGGATCTCTTTTTTGCCCGATGCTGGCTGTAAATAATCTTTTAGATCGGCTTTTTCGGCATATTTTAACCTAAGGGCCGCTTATTATATCCGTTTATAAACGAATATAAACGGTTATTATACGATTAGTGGGTTTCTCTTTTTCAATATTGCACTTATGAAGCCGGTTGAACTAACTCCGTTATGGCATCGGGATATGTACTGTATTGCCATTCGTAATTTAAGCAAGGAAGCCAACAGGATTGTGCGCAATTTTCCCGAAAGGAAGTACAGCAAAACGCATGGCTGCTGGTACGTGGCGTACGCACCTGCCACACTGGATTTACTTTACCAGCGATTATCGGAAGTAGAAGCGGTTTGTATGCCCCAGTTATTTGAGGGCAAAGGAGGCTCTTTACCAAAGTCTTTACCGCTGCCTGCGGGATACCGCGAGTGTTTGGTGCGGCTGCGGTATAGCGAAAGTACGATTAAGAATTACGAGAGCCAGATGCGCCTGTTCCTGGCGTATATTGATCCAAAACCCATAACCGACATTACGCGCGATACCATTGATGCGTATATGGTTTACCTGGTTGAAGAAAGGCGTGTTTCTATTTCGACCCAGAATACGGCTATTAATGCGATTAAGTTTTATTTAGAGCAATTACACAAAGGCGAGCGCACGATCTACTATACCGACCGGCCCGCGAAGGATAAAATTTTACCGGAGGTGCTATCGGAAGAAGAAATGCAACGGCTGTTGCGGGCAAGCAGCAACATTAAGCACAGGGCTATTTTGTTTTTGTTGTACTCGGCCGGGCTAAGAATAAGCGAGTTGTTGAATTTACGCTGGCGCGATGTGGATGAGCATCGTATGGTTATAAACATACGCAGTGGCAAGGGGCGTAAGGACCGGATAACATTATTGAGCCGGCATACGCTGCACTACCTGAAGCACTACCTGGAATTGTATGAGCCGAAGGAGTGGTTGTTTGAGGGGCAGGATGGCAACCCGTACTCTCAGCGTAGTGTAAATAAATTTATTCACAAGTACTGTAAGATTGCCGGAATAACAAGGAGGGTAAGCGCCCACACGTTGCGCCACAGTTTTGCCACTCATTTATTGGAGCACGGTACGGATTTAAGGTATATACAGGCTTTGTTAGGTCATGAAAGCAGTATAACGACAGAGCGTTATACCCATGTAACCAAACGTGGATTTGAGAAGCTGACGAGTCCTTTGGATTATTTAGCCCAAGCCGCTAATTTAGATGCCAATAAGGGCATATACGCACCTCAGGGCGTATAGCCGAACGTTATGCACAATGCCGCGGGACAGATTCGGTGCTTCGAACATTGGCACTTTTGCTTGCCGCACGTTCCCGCGCGACACCAAAGCAAGCTAAAGAGCCAAGTAGAGAGAATTTTTATTACCTTAGCAACTAATCAGTTGGTAGGTGTGTCAGACATTTAAAAATATATAGACTATGAAAACCATTAGTAGCTTAATTACCGTAGTTTGTTTAGTCTCAATTGGAGTCCTAATTAGTTGTAGAAATGAGGACTTATCTTCTAAATGCTTTGAGGGATTCATACCCCGTGATACGATTTATAGGGCAATGTATAGTGATTGCTATAAAAAATCTATCTGGGTCGAAGTCCTTGGAGACAGAATGATTGGTAAAAATGTTAAAATCTATACAGCGAGTCCCGGGCCAAATGACAACCCAGTCATAGAATACAAAAATATTATAGAAGTTCCTTTATCAAGTATTACGTTCAATACAACTGACATTGACAGTCTATATGGAACAAAATTTTACTTTAGGTATAGAAATGCTACAGATTTTGAAAAAGACTTTGTAAGAGACTTTGGCTGTACCGAGGTTTATAATACCTACGAAATACCGTTACTCACCCTCACCTATGTTTCACTAAACGAATGCTTAGAAGTCACCGATAAATAAGTATTAATACCAAAAGTAAATATCCATGCGTAAAGTCACACTGATAGCCTGTATTGCTTTCTTGATGTTTCCTGATACATCACAGTCACAATCAAACATATATTTCTACGGCTATAAGACAAAGTACATAGTAAACACAGACTCAATAGACTGGATAATATTTCAAAAAATCAAAAAAGAGTTCAGTCATTAACGCACTAAAAAGCACTTCTCCCTCATCAGAAGTCATTCAAATAAGCAATCGAGAAGAAGTTTTGGTTAAAAAGGTTCAATAAAATTGAAACAAAGCAAATCTGCAGACTACGAAGTTTTGCCAANTTTTTAAGCATGGCGACTTTCCATTAATACCAACTGGCGAAATTGTCTTTCAGCCCAAAAAGATATTGATGCGAAAACAATCATTGAACATTATAGAGAACATATCANCCGTTGTGAAAATAAGTGAATACGGGAGTGTCACGATAAAACCTATTTTACTCACACAGGTATTCTCAATAGCAAATAAAATATTTGAAAGTGGTTTGGTGGAGTGGTGTGAACCAGATTTTCTTCTTGAAATAGTCAGGAATCAAGTAATAAATCCAACAGACCCAAGATTTCCTCAACAATATTACTTAAACCAAGCTAACAATATAGATATTAACGCACCGCAAGCATGGGGTTTAAGCAGAGGTATCAACAATGTCCGTGTTGCGGTTATTGATGACGGAGTAGAAGCGCATGAAGATTTTAATGGACGAGTGGTGGCAGGATTCACTCCAACAGACGCAAATGGCTTTGGAGCACCAACTAACAATCCACCGCCTGTCGAGGAGGGCATAATTGGTCACGGGCAATCGTGCGCAGGTATTATAGCATCAACCCAAGATAACGTTGGCATTGCGGGCATATCCCCCTGCACTCAAATTATTCCAATTAATATATTCAACAATTGGTTTTTAGATTTCAATTTTCCGCAAGGACAAAGATTGAGATTTCTTGAAACTGCTCAAGATTTAGCAGCAGGAATAAATTTTGCTTGGAATAATGGTGCCGCTGACGTACTAAGCAATTCTTGGGGTTTCAATACTACTAATGGCAATCTCATTCCAAACTCTGGGCAAATTATACAAGCAATTAATAACGCACGCACTCAAGGTAGAGGCGGTTTGGGTAGCTTAGTTGTTTTTGCTTCTGGTAACTCGCATCAGCAATTTAGCGGAGTCACATTCCCTGCCAATGTTGATGGCGTAATAACTGTTGGAGCAATCGACCGGAATGGAAGTATTTGGAATTTTAGCAGCAGGGGCACCCAAATGGATTTAGTTGCGCCATCTGGTAATGTTAATTTACAAGGAGACGTTGAAACAACTGATAGAATGAATGCAAACGGATTCGAAGCTGGCAATTACACCAACCGATTTGGTGGCACATCGGCCGCCTGTCCACAGGTTTCGGGAGTTGCGGCACTTATGCTATCAATCAATCCTACTTTGACAGAGGCGCAATTGGCCAATATCTTAAGAAATACTGCTACCGATATGGGAAGCGCAGGTTTTGACAACACTTTTGGCTTTGGCAGATTAAATGCTCAAGCCGCAATACAACAAGCATTACCAACAATCACAGGTGGAACGAATACATTATGCACGATTACAAACTCTACATACAATTTAAGTTTTATCCCAGTCAACTCAACTGTTACATGGGCTGTATCGCCTGCGAGTTATTTTGCTACAACTGGAGGTGCAAATACAAATGGAACAGGTGGAGCAGCAACGATAAGAGCAGCTTCGAATTTTGCAGGTTCCGCTACAATATCATTCGTGATTCAGGGTAATTGTAATACAACAACAATTTCAAGAACAATTTGGGTTGGTACCCCGCAAATTTCAAATCAGAGGGTCGATGGTAGTTCTTACTACGGCCCTACATATATCTGCCCAGGAAATCACTGGCTCCAAGTTACACCCCTGGGTACAACAAACAACGCTAACTGGACAGTTCAAAGCGGAGTCCCCTTTGTCGTTACGCCAAACTATTTAGACTTCACAATGTATTCAAATGTTTCCTCTATTGCTATAACAGCGAATGCATCAAATGTATGTGGGACTGGACCTAATGCTGCTTTTTATCTTATGAGAAAGACTTGGGGTTGTCCTAGCTATTATTCAATTGCTGCATATCCCAATCCTGCATCGCAAGAGTTAACAGTATCTACAGTTTCATCTTTGGACCTTTCCGATGCCAAAATGTTGTTTGGAGATACTTTGAAAGATACACCTCCGACACCAAGCAGAGCAGTCCTTATTGACGAACAAGGTCGGTCTGTTTGTGAGGACAATTAGTTGGCACCGATCTAAAGTTAAATTTAAAAGGACTTAAACGCGGACTTTATTACATTCATATTTATGTTGACGACCAAATCTATAAAGAGCAAATTTTGGTTGAGTAAAGATTGGACGGAATGTTAGTTCTGATAAACTACTAGCAAATTGATTTTATTATTGGTGGAGAGTAAAGCTTCGAATCGCAGCACCAATGTCAAAGCCGCGCAACTGCAACCCTCATCCAAAGCTTTGGCATCCGTGCTGCTGGCAACTGTGACTGCGGCACATGTGCATAACAAAATGCTTGTACAATGCAGGGGCTTAGTGTTTATTTTGAAATTAGTTTTCAAATTACGTTTGGTCACGGTTGACAGTGACGTGTAGGTCGCGCTAAACATTCCGCTGCGCTCCATTTTTAGCGCTCCTATACCCTGCACTGCACAAGCACAAACGTTAGCGCCAATGCCCTCGGACAGATTTGGTTCCACAAACAAAAAATAAGGACAAATGACACCATCTGAACTAATTGATAAACTTATTCACTTTTCACCATTTACTTTAGAGGTTACAAATGACACATTCAGCTTTGGAAAAGACTTTGTAATCATAAATGATGGAACTCCAATTAATTATGATGTAATTCAGACTACTTTTGGACTTGAAATCAAAATCGAAGCTGATATTATGAATTTCTACAACTTAATTGTGGTTTTGGAAAAAATCAAAGCGATAGACAAATTATAAATTTTGATTATGAAAAATTAAAATACTCACTTCCCAAAAGACATCAATTTATTGGACTCGTAAGTAGTAAGATCGATTAAATCATTAATGCATGAAATTAATTGTGACAAATACTTTCCTATTTCTATCGTTAATCTCCATTGTCGGTTTTGCACAATTAAAGTCAAACTACGCCAAAGGTTTTGAAATCGGGTTCAAAGAGGGCTATTGTTATAACAGTAAAACAGTAGACTGCTTTTATCCCATGACACCCGAAGCGCCTCTTCCAAGATTAAATGAGGACAGAGAGAATTATACTCAAGGATATAATCGTGGGTTCCAATTGGCCTTGACCTTAAAAGGAGTAATGACGCGTTGAAAAATTCGGACGCCAATATGAACTATCAAATAACAAAATTTAATGATTACATCCAACAAAACCCAATTGACGTTATGGTAGCTGTTGGAATGATGAAGCAAAAGAAATATGACACACGAAAGGATTGGATTCAAGAAAGAATAAATCAATTAGGTGAATTAGCAAAGACTCTATTTAGCAAGGAAGCATTACCCAGTAATTATGACGCGAATTCAATAAGGAGTAAGTATTGGAAAATGACTGTCGATTATGTAAATGGCATTAGAGCAATCGACTACGCAGATGATTACCAGTTCAATTCAATACGTTCAAATTTCAGCAAAATTGAATCATACTACTACAGATCATACAATGAGATTATTAAGCAAAGTCGCTCTTTTGAAGATAATTCTATCATGAGTTCCTCCAAAAATTCTCAAGTCGATAATAAAAGAAGTATAGAGACTAAAGCGTTTAGTGATATTCTTAAGGACTATTATGGTGAATACTCTTGCATAATCCAAGAGTATGAGTTGATTGCAAATAGTTATGTCATAAAAAGTACCAAGAATGGGCAGATTATATTGAGAAATGATTTCATTTTGTTCAAAAACGTAGAGGACTTCAATTACAAGATTAGAAACTTTTTGAATGAAAAATTAGATAATGAGGGTAGGCAATGCATTTATAGCACTGAGCATGGAGACATAACCATTGACTATGATTTTAAAAGAGTGGTCTTCTATGACCTAGACCACAAACATTATTACGTATATGTAATCAAAAATAGATTAGAGTCGAATACTGATAAATAAACCAAATCAATCGTCTGGTAAAATGATTGCTGACAATTCCTTTGTTGTAAGTGAAGCATACAGGACAGGAAACAATTGGAAAGCAAAAACACTTAGTGGAATTTCTGGTGATTTCGATAATGAATCTTTAGTTGAGCAAGTAATGAAAACGGAAACTCATTAGACAAGCAGACTTCAATTAAAATATTTTCAAACATTTTAGACTATGATATAATGGTGGTTGATAAAAGAACTTGAATATGGCACAGGCGCTAATCGAGTAGGCGGCCTCGCCAGTTGTAACTGACGAGGTGCGCCTCTCACACCACTGTACGTACGGGCCTCGTATACAGCGGTTCATTAAGTTGTGGAGCTACTGTGGAGTAGTAGGTAAGCATAGATTCGTACCCTCGTTTTGCAAGGCGTTGCAGTGTAATGGTGGTTCGCATAATGGGGCTTTGGGCTACTGCCCATCCTCCCATTCGTGTTCTGCTCCACGCTACGCCTGTCGGGCATTAACTCCGAGCCGAATGAAGTTTTCTTCCTCCGGTCGGCTTTCTTCCAGTCTGCCCAAATGCAGTACCTTAGTCTATGGCGCACCAACTGTCGAGTTCTTTGAGTTTGCTCTGTATATTTCCCATGCGGAAATAGTTGATCCAACCCCGGTGAATCTCTTTCAGGTTGGTGATGCGCTCATCGAACGTACGGGCTGCCGTTTTCTTCGTGATGTGTTTTAAGCTGCGCTTTAGCTTCGCCCAACTCTTGTCTGCAACCACCAGTTGGTATTTGCCTTTGACGCCTTTTTCATACGTGGGCACAAACTGATAACCCAGTATGTTGAATTGAACAGGTTTGCGTATGCCGCTCTTTTCCGGTTTATGGACAGCTTCAACTTGTTTTCAAAAACAGAAAAATGCTGTTGCCAACTTTGCGGGCTGTGTTTCTACTTTTCGTATAAACACTAAAGTCATCGGCATACCGCACATACCGGTGCCCTTGTTTTTCCAATTCTTTATCTAACTCGTGGAGTAAGATGTTGGACAGCAGCGGGCTCAACGGGCTGCCCTGTGGAACGCCTTTTCTCCGTTTGACTAATCGCCCGTCAATCTTTATCGGGGCGCGTAGCCATTTACGGATAAGGCGTAACGTCAACGGGCATTTCACTTTGCTGTACACAAGTTCCAGCAAGATCACATGATCTACTTCATCGAAGAAGTTCTTTAGGTCTATGTCAACAATGTGAACATATCCTGCATGGATGTTTTGATGGGCTTGTTGCACCGCCTGATGCGCATTACGATTGGGACGGAAGCCGTAGCTGTTTGCTGTGAACTCTGTCTCGAATTTTGGCGCGATAACCTGACTGACCGCTTGTTGTAACATGCGGTCGGTTACCGTGGGAATTCCCAGCAGTCGGGTCTTGCCATTCTCTTTGGGTATCGCTACCCCTAAGATGGATTGCGGTAAGTAGCGTCCGTTACATACCGCGGTCGCTATCGCGTCTCTGTTTTTATTCAAGTGTTGACGCAATGCTGTGACTGTCATACCATCTACGCCTGCCGAACCTCCGTTCGACACGACCTGACGATATGCTTTGTGCATGTTCTTTCTGCTAATAACCCTCTCAATCATCTTCTTTTATACTACTCTTTGTTTCTCTTGTTCCGCTTATCGTAAGGCTATAACTATATAATGGTTACTCCTTACAGCATTTGGAACAACTTAACGTTCTGCCCTTCATTGATGTGTGAGTCCTCCCCATATAGCGGGGCTCGTTCCTATCAACTACTATGGCGTCTGCTGACTTCTCCTTGATGTACACGACATCAGGAGACCTCCCCAGGTAAGACACTTATCCTTCCGTCTATCTCTGCCACATCTACATACCACCTCTTTTGCACCAACAGGCTTCGTGATGATGTGCTCACTCACCCGAAGTGGCATGCCTCTGTATGTGGTTCATGTTCTTCAGTACAGACTTTTGCAGTCCTGCTTCCTTCAGTTCAAGGATCACTCCTTACAACCTTGCAGCTTGCTATGTGCTTTTAGGATTCGCACATCAGGGACTTGCACCCTTGGGATAATCAAACTATTTTCCCGTCTGGAAAACAGTTGTGCCATGCTGGGCACACACAGCAGCTATTTGCAATTGCGGGGTTTGGTGTTAAATTAAAGTTTATGTGTCACAATGTAGTTCGGTCACGGGGACAATTTTACAGCAGGTCGGCTTTAACATTTCGCTGCGCTCCATTTTTAAAGCCTCCTATGCCCGCAACTGCAAATAGCCAAACGTTGGCAGCAACCGCCTAAAAAAGTACAGACTACTAATGACCGACAAAAACGACTACTACGTTTACGTTTACATTGACCCGAGAAACTTTGAGGAGTTTTATTACGGTAAAGGGAAAGGAAATCGTAAAGACGCACACCTAAATGACGAGAGTGACTCCGAGAAAGCGAAAAGAATAAGAGAGATTAAAAACGCTGGACTAAAACCAATCATTAGAGTTATTGTAAGAGACTTGACTGAGAAAGAAGCTTTCTTAATTGAAAAGACTTTGATTTGGAAACTGGGAAAAACTTTGACCAACAAGTCAACGGGACATTTCGCGGACAAATTCCGACCTCACAACACGATTTACAGAGAACTACAAGGGTTCGACTTTAGAAATGAAATTTATTACGTGAACGTTGGAGAAGGACCACACCGACATTGGGACGACTGTAAAAAATATGGGTTCATGACCGCTGGACAAGGGAAACAATTTAGCGACCCAATAAGAAGCTTAGAACCAGGTGACGTAGTTGTAGCATATTTANAAAGATACGGCTTCGTTGGAATTGGAGTTGTTAAAGAAAAAGCGGTAAAGGTTGACGACTTTAGATATAAAGGAAAATCTGTAAAAGAGTTAAAACTGGTGGAGCCATTCATCATTGACAACCACGACAATGATAAATCAGAATATTTAGTAAAGGTTGACTGGAAAAGAGCCGTGGACAGAGAAGAAGCAAAATGGAGTAAAAACGGTGGACTATTTTCATCACAGTTGATAAAGGCATCTTTGCAGGGCCAACCTAAGACGATTGAGTTTNTGGAAAAAGAGTTTGACATTAGGTTTCTCGATTTAAAGACGGACTAAAGCGGCAGCTGCCAACAAAAGTTTATGCAATGCGGGGTTAAGTGTAAGTATTAAGAGCAATTTCTTAATTTCGTTCAGTAACGTGGGACAGTTTCGGAGCAGGTCGGTCTTAGCATTCCGCTGCGCTTCATTGCTAAGCCCTCCTAATCCCCGCACTGCATAAACTCAAACGTTGGCGCCAATGCCTTAATGAAAACCTGAATTTTCAAAGGACACCAGATATATTACATAGGTGCCATTTTTAGAAAAATGAAGTTTTAGATTGTTCAATAAAACTCAATTTAAAATTGAGATTCAGCTGATTATTTATACCAACCAAACGACCAAGTCGACTTTGGATCAGATAAATCTGTCTTTTATGAGAGCAATAATAAAGTTTTTCCCTCCGCGCAATTAACTCTATGCAAGAGTGTGTCAATAGCTGCTACCGCACAAGCTAATGCGCACGCTATTGCCACACACTTGCAAATTAAATTGAACCTGATAACATCTTAAATCAAAAACTATGACTTCCAAGAACCGACTTATTACTTATCTGACATTTCTCACCATCATCTTCACTCAGACTAATTTGCAAGCGCAAAGCAACTCAACTGGTAAATCGGATGATAATTCTTACACGATAACTTTTAGAGATAAACTTCCTCCAATTAAAACAAACGGAAACAATCAAGTATCTGTAGTCAGATCAGATTCTGTTAAGCTTGTACATAGTACAAATAACGAATACCAAATGCCAAAGCGATTAAATATTAATCCAAGTTATAGCATAACGGTTAATAAAAATGATTCGATTAAAATTCAGCCTACACACACCATTCTCCTAATTAAAACTCCCGAAGGATCGTGGACGAAAATTCATACATCAAACGGAAAGAAAGATGAAAACTAATTTCCTACAGGTTACCCTGCTCTTGGTAGCAGGCTTAACACTCACTTGTTCATTTACAATCAGGGCACAATCACTAACAACGGGTGGATCACATGTAGTACTACCATCGCCCAACACCTGGAATGCTTTAAACGATGGCAAAGCAGACGTTGATCTGTATACGGGTCGACTTAATTATACAATTCCACTACATGTAGTGAAATCACGCGAATTGGAAATTCCAATTTCTGTACAGTACTCAACAGATGGAGTAAAAGTAGACGATTTGGCCAGCGATGTAGGACTTGGTTGGCAGATAAATGCAGGAGGCGTAGTCGGAAGAGTTATGCGCGGACTTCCTGATGAATTTGATGGGNCCATACACCATTCAGCTTGGTGGGGGCAATCAGGCGAATGTTGCTGCAAAAGGTTTTTAGATGCCAGTGTAGGGGACTATGCAGACAAAGATTATTTCATTTCAGCCAGCAGGTCGGTTGATGATCGTAAGAGAATTGTAGAATTTTCGAACAGAACAGGAGATTATGTGTCGTTAGGATCGAATCCAAAAGTGTGGGATACGGAGCCAGATGAGTTTTATTTCAATTTCGATCGTTATTCAGGAAAGTTTGTTTTCGATAAAAATGGCGCTATTCAAATAGTACCACATCAGAATTTACTTATCACTAAGATCATCACAAACAATTTGTACGCGTCAAATGAGGCTGGTGTCTCTATGATTACTTCCTTTCAAATAACCGATGACCGGGGTATTAAGTACACTTTTGGTAACGTAAACCCAACGTCAAAAACTCAAATGACAGCAATAGAAGTCACAAAATACTCGCTGTATTCAAAATGGTTTCAACTTGCCTATTACTTTTCAGGAAACAGCTGGTACACAGGAACAACGCCCCCAACTTACCTCAATCTATTTGCTACAATACCAGCCTTACTATTAGACAATGGCGTGGCTAACTATGGAATAGACCAGGTAGAGAACAAGCAGACATTTACTTCAAGCTGGTATTTGACGAAAGTCGAATCTCCAAATGGAGATTTTATAAACCTTGAATATAAAAATGAAGACATTAAATACCTCACGGGCAAAACCCATGATGTCTCCCAGTTGAACCTTGATGTATATAATAATGGAGAGGCAAATATATTTGGCACAGACTACTATAACGATGTTCCTCCCGCCATAAGCGCAACCGGACACAAGTATCAAGGACAGCGCTTTACAATTACAACGTCTAAGTCAACAATAAACAGCAAAAACTCCTTTCGATTACAGCGGCATCAGGCGAAAGGGTAACCTTTCAAAACACTGTAGCAAGACCCGATTTGGTTGGTGCAAAGCGATTGGAATCAATAACTATATTAAATTCAAGTAATGAGTGGATCANAAACATATAACTTCAATTACGACCTATCCATTTCGGAAGAAGAACAATATCGCTATGAGTTCAAGGTACTTAGAGCAAATGGAGCAATTTCTTATCCGCATGAATTTATGGGGAACAGTGGAACCAGTAATAACTATTGGAACTATATATATTGGGCTGTACCATTCGAAGGAGACTGGTTGGCTATGATGACAGCTGATNCACTACAGGATGTTTCTCTCGGGTATCACGGAAACCTTTTTGGTGGTACTACGAGGGATCTTGTTTCTTTTGAATACAATATGGATTACATACTTCCTGCCCGGCTTTCTGCAAAGCAAGACTATTATGGCTATTATAATAACAATTTTGCAGGACATACCCTGCGAAACATGAATTATTTGGATAGCTGGCAAACCTCCGTACCCTTGCCGGTTGTATTTGCTTCGCTCTATACAGTGAACCAAGCACTCTATATGCGACCAACCGGAACAAATCATAGTAGTGTTACTGAAAAAGCAAAGGCTGGGGTACTCAAGAGTATCTTTAATCGAAATGGTTCTAAAGTTTCTATTGAGTACGGGCATAATCAAGGGCTCAGAGTTTCTAAAATTTCATATTTTCCAGATAAAAATATTTCATCATCGGAAGACATTAATTATGTGTATAGCAATCCGCAACCAACTGGTTTTGGTGCAAAGTTTTCAAATATTTTTCCAACTAAGACCATAAACGGTGGCGCAACGAGAAATTCCATTTACTCAAGTTCTGTGCCTGTTAACCAATCGCTCAATAAAACCAAAGGTGGTTTTGTTGGTTATGGGTCGGTTGAAAGAGTACGTACCGGGTTAGGGAAAGAAATATTTGAATTCTCCCATCCTGGAAGTAACCCTAATACTGACTATCTCCGCTATGATGTTTACAATTCCAGCAATGGAACTGCTCTTCAGTTAAATACCTGTGATTGCTTCCCTTACGCCCCTAAGAATAATGTCGATTATCAGCGTGGTCTCTTAAAGAAGGTCACGGTTAAGAATCAAGCAGGTCAAACCCTAAAATCCGATACCTACAACTACAACGTCAACCCTTCAGGCTATATTCCAAAAGTAGTTTACGGGCTAAAACCGGGAAATACGTATTTGATGGATTCCCCATATTTACAGCTGNCCTTCTATCACTATAAAACTGACTGGGTTTACCTTGATAATGTAGAAAGTAAGCTGTACGATCAGGCCGATCCCGGAAATGAGACCAAGAGTGCAATTACCATCACTCACTATCACTATTACCGTCCCGGGAATCAACCCGGTTTCCGATCTGCTCGCCCGAAAAGTCNNTCTATTACCCTGCCTACCGGAGAAAAATCAATAACCGAAACAAAATTTCCTAATGACTACATATTTACAGGCTCACCAACAGGTTCTGATGCCATTAGCATCTCGTTGCTAAAGTCTAAGAAGATCGAAAGTGTACCTATTGAATCAATGAGCTACCTTGAGAAATCTAATGGAGGTACAACTGTTAAGTATTTGCTTGGTGCATCTTTATCCAAATTCAAAGAGTTTTACACCGGAAAAGTTTTTATGGGAAAACTATAAGCTGAAAGCGGGTATTGGAAACAGCTTTACAACTTATCCATGGTCAACCATAAATGGAAGCAATAGTTTTCGTGGACAAATGGAACAAATTTTAAACGCGTGGGCAGCATCGATTCCTACGATACTTTCGGCAATCCATTAACAGAAACCGGAGAAGACGGTATTCAACGAACCTATACCTGGGGTTATAGTAGTTCATTGTTGACATCCTTGATTCAGAATGCGGGAACTTACCAGCATCAAACCGCTTACGTCCACAAGCCGTTGGTTGGAGTTACTCAGGCTACTGATCCTAATTCAAGAAACAGCAAATATAGTTATGATAGGTTCAACCGAATAAAACTGGAAAGCGATCATGATAACCAGATTACTGCACGTTACCGTTATCATTATCAAAATGAGATTGAGGGCTTTTCCAACCATGTTATCAATAAATCTGGTTGCCCATTGCCTACACAGATTATTTCTCTGTCAAGCTATGAAAATCCAGAGTTTGGTCAAACTACTTATAATTGGAACCTTGGTGACGGAAACAATCAGTCAACTACTGCAACAAGTATAAATCACACGTATTCACAGGCCGGTACGTTTACGATTACACTAAACAAAGAAAATCCTGAGTACTCGCCCCTTCAACTACAGACGTCTATAGTAATCTACAGACCCATTGGAAGTGTTGTGGGGTCAATTGATGGCCCTTCAAGCTATGATATTTGTACACTAAACCCACCTTCGCAATCCACTACCCTAATGGCTACCTTTCGAAATACAGGTAAGCTGCTCGGTGATGCTTTCAACGTTGTTTGGGAGTACAGTTTTAATGGTGGTTCGTGGAATCAAATGAGCACCCAAACTGGCCCAGTATCAAGTTCATCCGTTTCCGCACCACCTGGTTTTGGAGACCCCACGATAACGGGAACCTGGGAAGTGCGTTGCACAGGTTATAATGCGTGTGGTACTCCTTTTTCGGTCTATTTTACATTAACGAATTATGCCAGCAATCCAATTTGCTCGCAGTATTAACAAGAATTTGAGTTTATAAAATAAAAGAGCATGAGAAAATTCTATTTACTTCAAATTGCAGTTTTATTTCTCAATGAAATAAGTGTTGCTCAATCTAATCAACCCCCATCGCCTGAANAAAACTTTGTGCGTATTGAAAACGTGCGTACTGCCGGCATAACGCAAGAACATCAGGTTTCCACTCTANCCGGTAACACAAAAAGCACCACCTATCAATATTTTGACGGGTTAGGAAGAGTAATTCAAACAGTATCAGCGCAGGCAAGCCCCTTGCAAGGAGATGTAATATTGCCTTTTGAATACGATCCATTTGGCAGACAACTTAAAGAGTATTTGCCCTATACAAATCTGACGGAGGTAAAGGGAAAATTCAGAAGTTCTGCTACCACAGCGCAATTCAATTATTATGCAGAACCACCAACGGCAGTTGCCGCCACTACCATAGGTGCCTACAAAAACAACTTCTTCGAACCCTCACCCCTTAACCGTGTCATCGAAGTCGTAGGCCCCAGAGATGACCATTGGAATACGATACCTAAGAAAACTGCTGCCGTTACGAAATTGAATGCTGCAAGCGAAGTACCGTTATGGAATGATTTTACATCAGGCTTGCCGGAAAGAAATGGCTTTCACTTGCAAAACACTGTAATAGTACAGGAAACCACAGATGAAGAAGGTAAAATCACCAAAGCATATAGCAACTCCCGTGGCCAAACCGTGATGAGCCGGGTTGGTAACGGAACCGAATGGTTCGATACTCACTACATTTATTCGCCTGCGGGATTATTAATGTTCGTTATCCAACCGGAGGGCGTAGCTCGTCTTACAACAGAATTTGATGGTGCATCAGCAGTTGAGAAGCAATCATTTTTAGATCGCTGGGCGTTCCAATATCAATATGACGATGAGCAAAGGCAAATAGCCAAACGTATACCGGGCTGCGCTGAAGGTAGTGAGGGTTGGTTTTACACGGTATTTGATCGCTGGAATCGGTTTGTGCTAACACAAGACCCGGAACAGCGAACCCGCAATGAGTATACGTTTACCAAGTACGACCGCTTCAATCGCCCTGTTATCACCGGGCTGTACGTAACCTCTACCGCATTATCCACACTTCGCACCACAGCTGCCTCTTCAAACTCCCGGTTTGAAACAGAAGTAAACAATTCTACGGGCTACTCGTTAACCGCTACTTTCCCGACCTCCGGGATAAGTGAAAGCAACCTGCTTACCGTCTCATACTATGACAATTATGCTTTTCTTACTTACACGGGCTGGGATGCTGAAAGTAATAGCTACAGTTTTGTCAATGTAAGCGGGTATCCCCAAAGCAATGAGTTACTTACGTCAGTTAAAGGTCAGGCCACCGGCTCCAAAATCAGGATTTTAGGTCAGACAAAATGGCTAAACTCGGTAACACATTACGACNAAAAATATAGGCCCATACAAGTAATTACAGAAAACCATTTGGGTGGAACTTTACGAACCACTACGCAATTCGACTTTGTCGGAAATGTATTGAAAGAACAACTGTACAATGCACATGCTAACCTTACTATTCAAAACCGCTATACATACGACCATGCCGGCCGCTTGCTTACCACACACCACCAGGTCAATAGTCAGCCGGAGGTGTTAATGGCATCTCACAGGTACAATGAATTGGGCCAGTTGATTGAGAAAAATATTCATTCAACAGATAATGGCGCTACTTTCCTGCAATCAATTGACTACCGTTATAACATTAAAGGTTGGTTAACGCATATCAACAATACATCTTTCACCCAAAATTGGGCTAATGACGATACCAACGACCTCTTTGGCATGGAGCTACAATACTATGTTCAAAACCCAGTCAATGTAGGCGCATCCGGAGACACTCAGCTACAGAAAAGTTTGTATGATGGAAATATTTCTGCGATTAAATGGAAAACAGATACAAAGCAGGGCACACCGGAAGAGCGTATTTATGTATTTGATTACGATCTATTAAGCCGCTTGAAANAAGCACATTATGCCAGGAATGCCCAAACATGGTTTAATCCGGCCTGGACTGGCGAGTCCGGCATGTTTGACGAAATAATACATGGCTATGATAAAAACGGAAACATAAAAGTAACGGATGGCAGCGGCAACCCTCAAATTGCCCTAACCCGATTTGGCAAAGTGCAAAACTCGAAAGGCACGATTGACCAGCTTAAGTATGGCTACCGTCTTAACAACAAGCACAGTAACCGGCTTATTGATATGAACGATACCGGCAATGCATCATTAGGCTTTAAGCCTGCCGGTGCCAGCATTATAGAAGAGTACCTATACGATAGAAACGGCAACCTGAAGTTTGACCACAACAAAAGCATTTCAAACATTCTTTATAATCACCTGAACCTCGTTAAGGAAGTACAGTTTACCCGGCCGGGCGGACAGGTTGATAAAATTGAATACACCTACGATGCCACCGGCAACAAACTCAGCCAACTGGTGCGTATTAACGGGGCGCAGGTTTGGAAAACGGACTATGTGGGCGGTATGCAATACGATAACGGCTCACTTTCATTTTTCATTACAAAAGAAGGCAGGGCAGTAAAGAATAACACCGTATTTGATTACGAATATTTCCATAAAGACCATCAGGGCAATGTACGTATCGTGTATGGCCCGCTTAAAGAAACATTGACCTACCGTGCCACCATGGAAAGTCCGGGCGGTAGCTCAACGTTAGCTCAACAAGAAGAGGCGTCATTCAAAAATATTGCCACCACCCGACATACCAATCCTGCATTCAACTACACCCCATCCTCTGATGTTGTGGTTGTTCCCGATAAATCCGCTCGAACCAATGGCTATAGCGGTTACAGCCCGGTTGGGCCGGCCAAAATGCTGGCTGTAAGCACGGGCGATAAAGTATATATGGAGACTTATGCCAAATACAACCAGGTTACAGGAAGCAATTCGGTGGTTACGGCTGCCACACTGCTTGCCGCATTTACAACACCTTTTGGTATTGTAAACGCGGGGAAACGGCCACGCTCTACCAGTCTTTTAACAGCAACCTACCCGGTGTCTCTGCCGGTATGGGCAGCAGCACTACGGTGCCCAAGGCTTACTTAGTGTGGCTATTCTTTAACAGCAGCTACCAGTTTGTAAATGCAGGCGGACAGGCCATAACCAACAGCGCCTACAACGCCTTTGAAAAACTGAGCCGTTCGTTCACGGCCACGCAAAACGGCTTCTTGTACATATATGTGGCCAACGAGAGCAACGTGAGCGCGGCCGCCAGTGTATACTTCGATGAAACTTACATTGTACATGAAAAATAATATTACGCTACAGGTACTTCAGGCATCTGACTATTATCCCTTTGGGTTATCATTTAATCAATACCAGGCCGACCGGCTGAAGGAAACTTCACCTGGCAACTTCGAACCTGAACTGCGCAATCGTTATCTGTTCCAGGGCCAAGAGTTGCAGAAAGACTTGGACTTAGGCTGGTACCAGTTTAAGTGGCGCATGCACGACCCGGCCATTGGCAGGTTTGGGGCGGTTGATCCGTTGGCTGTTAAGTACCCGTACTGGTCCACATACGCATTTAGTGGTAATCAGGTCATAGCGATGGTAGAATTAGAGGGTTTAGAGCCAACTTCATCTCTTGCTGATGCTCAGTCTTTACTTAACCAATACAAAAATGACTTATCTGAGAGTAAATTATGGCCAAATATTAGTCCTGAATCATTTCTTGCTTCTTTAGAGGCAAACATTAGCGATCCATCTTCAATTAATCAAGGGGTAAATTCTTGGTTTTGCGGCAATGCAGCCTGTAACAAATATGTTGCTCAAAATGATCCAACTGGATATGTCAAACTAATGACCGACTTATATAAAACGGGAACCGGAACATATGATGCAGGCGGTACCACTGTTACATTTAGCCCATCTGAGTCTGTGAGAAAAGACGCGGGTAACTTAAAATACTCTGGCCTTGCTGGCAATGCTGCAAATCAAATGATGTTCCTGACTTTATCGGATCATTATAAGGGTTATTTTAATAAGGCTACAAATAATATGCAGTACGATCCAGGCGATGCGAGTAACACATGGGCGAGTACTACCCTTGGTGAATTCAAAAGAATGATGGGAGATTTTGGCTATAATGTTAATACCTATGGCGGAGACTTAGGCTGGGCTAATCTCAATAAAGGCGGCTTAGCTCAAACTGAGTTAAGCCGAGGGAATGATGTATTCCTTTACGTGAACTCTGACCTTTTTAAGAACAATGCTTGGTGGAAAAATTGGTCAGCCACTCACTACATTCAATTGAATAAAATTGGAACAAACAACAATTCGTACAATGTAAATTTTTGGGATTATGGAGCGAAAAAGCCTAAACATCACTCAAAATCAATTTTGGTGGTCAACTTATGGTTTGATCAGTGTTACTCCTCCAAAATAAAAACCTCAAGTCAATAAAGAGTAAAAGCAAAAAATATGAAAGGGATACTTGTTACATACTTTATCATTGCTCTCGTTTCTGCGGGGTGCGATAAAAACAGAAAGCATTAACGCACTATATAAATAACCGAGAGATAACGACTGAATTATTAGAGCTTTATAAATTAGTCGACAACAAAATCACTTTTAAAGGTTGGTATATGCGAAATCTTAATGATCGTATTCTTGTCATGTTTGATGAGAGTCCAGAGAGAAGGATAACTTATTATTTTGATGACGTAGGAGTATTGTTGTCAAAATTGGAAAATGAAAATCAGGACAGTGATGAAAATCGATACGATGAATTTTTAGACGATTTAGTGAAGGAGGATTCTTTTAGACTGCTAATTAGAAAGTTTGTACAAAGTGGATACTACTGCATAAATGGCAACAAATACGGCACATTTTTTCGATAAACTACTCAACAATCAAAAACAAACACCCAGATGCTGAACTGGGGATATTATTTGTCAACAATGATAACTTCAATAAAGACTTTATCATTGAACAGATCGACACAAATACTTATCTATATGAAACAGTAGTGCCATAAATTTTTGAATATGAACTATACACCCCATCACATAGCCAGGCCTTGATAAAAATTCGCTGTTGCGTAGCAGCAATTGTGTTGCTAGCCTCCTGCGCGGATGACGAAATAAAGATTGACAATTCCCAACTCACCCTTGGTATCTGGCAATATGAGTACAAGGATAATCCGGTGCAAAAAGCACTACCTTAACATTTAATGACGATGGCACATACGCGCGCGAGGATGTTTATTTTTCACTAAGCGGCACAACTTCCAGTACGAAGGAAGGTACATGGACTTTTGGTGATGGCAACATACTTGATTTGACCGGATTTGGCACTTGTGTGCAGCCTGTTGGTGAACCACCTTGTACGCCTCCCGATGTCGATTTTAAAATCTTCCGGCTAACAAGTAAAATTTTGGAAGTAGAAGAATGGGTAAACGGAAACCCACCATTTTTACCCGGCAAAACACAATACATCAATATTAAACCGTAATGCGGCAGCTACATGCGTTGATAAGCTATGAAAATTCCCCTCCTGATAACTGCCTTAATCGTAACCTTCTCAACTTTATCTTATACTCAAGATTCTATACGCGTAGCGTTACCCGATAGCACTCAGCATAAATCAATCGCAGTAACTCCTTACTTTGAACAGGAGATCAGGTCTTCAGGTAGTTACGTCAAAAAATTGAAGATGCGGATATACTCCGGTTTTCTTCGGGTGTGAATATTTTTAATGTCTTGCGTGGGCAAATTCCGGGGCTTACTACTCCCTCGTATGCACCTTCTGCCAATGCATCCGGTCTGCGCACAGGGCCTTTTCCATTTGTGGACGATGCGCTGCTCATTATTGATGGCATTCCCTTCAACAATAATATTGGCAATTACCTTAACCTGAACACCTTTGATTTTTCGTCTATCTCTGCATTCAGCAACACCAATGCCCTGAATTTTCTGGGTGGAGTAAATAGCGGAGCCTTCGTGTTAACCAGTAAAACAGGTGAAGGTGTCGTGGAACCTCTTTTGAATTCAGTGCGTACGCAACGAGAGGTTGGGATGAAGTACCCAATGCACCCGCTGGACAACCCGACAAAAATGGTGAATGGTATATCGCTAATGCGATTGCCTACAGCCAGGATTTTGGAGCCGTTGATACGCGGGTCTCATATACGCTTCAAAAGAAATTTTTCAATCGCATGGTGAGCCGTATATCCACAATCTGAAATTGAATACAGGACTTGTAACCAGCGAGAAGTTTGATGTACGCATGTTCGTGAATGGCAGGTATAGCCGGTTTGACGATACTGTCCCGGCTTCGGGCCGACCGGGCACTACTGATACAAATGAAACGGCCTCTGATTTTTTCACGAATGGCAATCTTATAGCCCGGTATAAGTTTACCAACTGGCTTGCTGTAACATCACAACTCACGCTTAGTCATTATAATTCGAATACAGAAAGAACAGGCACTGATTGGGGGCTGTCAACAGCAACCACTAATTCCCGTAAACTAGCCAGTTTTTCCTTACGGGCTCTAAGCAGGTAAGCAAAAATCTCTCACTTTCCGCATTTACTGGTCTTCAATATGCTCGACAAGATAGTGAGCAATATCAATCGCGTTATGGTCCTCCATTAGGAGAATTAGAGAACAAGGCAACATGGAAAGATAAAAATCCAGCTTTTATCGCACAGGCATCCGTTAGTTATCAGGATGTTTTCGTAATATCCTCTCACTATAAAAGTGGGACGCATAATCAGGACAATAATGATGGAGATCAAGCGACTGCCTATTCTATTTCTTCCTCTTTTCTCTTTAGTAAACTAATGGGTAAATCAGTAATGAATTTTGGAAAAGTCAGGACTAGTTTGGGTGAACATACCGTTGTGGCATTCAATAACTATCCTGTTTTGAATACGGATTACTATTCCCTTCCCATCAATAAGCAGAACCCATACGAAGTAAAAATTTTGAAATAGGCTTGGATGCTGGTTTTTGACTCTCACTTGTTGGTTACTGTAAATTACTTTCAAAACCAGGAAAGCTATACATTGCCAGAGTTTGTAATTCTTGCCATAGAGAAATACTTGAATACAGGGTGGGAAGCAGATATCCGGTTTAAACCAATAAACAAAACCTCACTTCCTTTTGAAACAGGCTTAGTACTTTCCCGGACAGGATCCAAATTTTACGAAAGAAATAGCGAGGGAGCCATGAGTAAACCATTTTTACGGGCCGGATGGTTTAATCAATTAAAATTTAAATCTATCGTGCTGACTGCGCTGATTGAATCGGTAAATAACTATACTGGCTACGACAGTAACACAGGCTTTACTGCCACCTCCTTTACCAAGATTCGCGATATCTCTATAGGGATAAGACTCCCCAAGATGCTATTTGCGGGTAAGGTATCACAAGGTGCAATTCTTTCGGTAAGTGGTCGCAATCTGATAAAGCTTGGTGGATCAGGCACAGATATAGAAGAAACGTCAGGCCTATCCATGTTCCAAAAAGTGTAAGTATGGGTTTACATTTAAACTTCTAATGTTATGCGGAGAACTAATGTCACAATAGTACTTTTAATTTTTACTATGTCAGGTTTTGCCCAGTCATTTAATGTCAACCTTTCTCCTATCCATCAAAAGAAACTCTCCAAAATTGAATCAGGTCATCATCGGATGAAGAAATTCTATCAGTATTATTCAAAGGACAGTGCAAAACACGTTAAGCAATTGGATAGGAAGGAAAGAAAATCATGGGATAGTGTTATGCAGGCAACGCAAAGGCAAGAGAGATTAGAAAGAAAGCTTTCCAAAAAGGAATCACTCTTGAATCTAATTCATATGATAGCATTAATGGCCACCTAAACAACTGGACTGCAATTTTGAATGACACAACGAAAAGCGATAGTCTGAGGGCGATTGCGCGGGAAAACGTTAAAAATCTTACGTTAGTCAAGATACGGAAAAACCCAAACTTCGATATCCTGGAACAACAATACAGTGAGCATCCAGACTCCCTGAACTGGCAAGAACTCTCCGAAAAAATTCCCGGCATTGATTCGATAAAGGGTGTTTTTAAAAACCCTAAAGAACTGCTTGATTACTCAGCCAAGATTGCAGAAAAACAACTGGCTGAAAAAGTAGGCTCTGGGTACATAACCAATAATGCCAATAAGTTAGCTGCACTAAATGATGAAGTAATGCAGTATAAAGACAAGTTTGACCTGTATCAAAATAAAGACAGCCTTATTCAAACTGGTAAGGATAAGGTCGCTGAAAAAGCGCTGGACTATTTTGCTAAGAATCCTGAGAAGCTTGAAGCAGCAAGTCAAAAGGCAAGCAAATTACTATCAAAGTACAGAATGTTCTCCAACTCGAACAATCTGGATGATGCAACGAGACGCACCTCAATGGAGGGAAAGTCGTTGTTTGAGCGATTGGTAATTGGTGGAACTTTTAACGTAATCAGCACGAAACCTTTATCGCTTGACCTTTCACCACAAATAGGTTACAAGTTCACCTCTCGATTCTTTGTTGGTGCAGGTATAAATTACCGTGTGACATTTTCGGATTCAATCAAACATAGTTGGTATGTCACGCCAAAAATACAGCACTCAAAACATTTGTGAACTATGATATTTTGAAGTCATGGTATGCTTATTTGGAAGGAGAAGTAACAGGTGTTTCAGGAAATTCAGTTGAGGAAAAGGATAAATGGAATGCAAACTACTTTATTGGAGCAGGTCGAAGATTTCTGATTCACCCAAAGTTGTACATGACAATGACAGCATTATACAACTTAAACAACCAGACACAAAATCATATTTACCCACAAAGGTTTCAGGTGCGCATAGGCTTCCAGACAAGTGACCTGGCTTTGAGGAAAAAGAAAGTCAATTATAACCCAAATAGATAGTGCATTCATTAAGGCATCATAAGGTTGTACAACTAAGGTTTGAAGACATTGCTCCGTAGACCGCCACACACATTAGCAAGCCGCTCAATCAACGCACATTCTAAGCTTGCTAAAGAGTGTGGCTGGCAATCCCAAGTTGACAGAGTTTCTTTTGCCACCCTTCAAAAAACTTTATTATTGTTACAAAAGTTGACAGCAAATTAACGGTTGACAAATAATAGACTTACTGAATAGTGTGGGACAGAAGGCACATGGCGCCAACAACGTGTTTATTCAATGCCGGGATCAAGTGTAAAATTTAAAATTTGTTTCTTAACTTTATCTACCCACGGCTGACAGTAACGCGTAAGTCGGGCTTGGCATTCGTTCCTCATTTGCCAAGCCCTCCTATACCCGGCACTGAATAAACACAAAACGTTGTGCACAATGCCGCCAAGAAAGTGACTCCACGAAAAGACGACAATGAAAATATTGACTTGGAATTGTAACGGAGCCTTTCGAAACAAACTTGACTTGTTAAAAGAATTCTCGGCTGACATATTGGTAATTCAAGAATGCGAGAATCCTGAGACGAGCAAAGACAATAAATACAAAAATTGGGCGACCAATTATATTTGGTTTGGAGAAAATCATAACAAAGGACTTGCAATTTTCGCGGACAATAAAGTCAAATTGAGTAAGAACGACTGGAATTCAGGCGGACTTAAGTATTTCATTTCATGCAGAGTAAATGAGAGCTTTAATTTAATTGCTGTGTGGTGCCATGGTGACACATCGGACTTTCAGTACATTGGACAATTTTGGAAATACTTGCAATTGAATAAACACAAGTTTGAGAGTTGCATACTAACCGGGGACTTTAACAGCAATTCAATTTGGGACAAACCCTTAAGAACATGGAATCATAGTGACGTTGTTAGGGAACTAAGAGAATTAAAAATTGAGAGCTTCTACCACTTGGACAAAAAGGAAGAACATGGAAAAGAAACAACACCGACTTTATACTTACAACGAAATTTGAACAAACCGTACCATATAGACTATATCTTCGGAAGCGAGACCTTTTCGAGCCGACTGAAATATCTGACTATTGGACAGCCTGAGAAATGGTTAAAGATAAGCGACCACATGCCAGTTTTTGGTGAACTGGTTTAAAGAGTGGACCAGGCGGCACTGTGCACAATCGAGTAGGCGGCCTCGCCAGTTGTAACTGACGAGGTGCGCCTCTCACACCACTGTACGTACGGGCCTCGTATACAGCGGTTCATTAAGTTGTGGAGCTACTGTGGAGTAGTAGGTAAGCATAGATTCGTACCCTCGTTTTGCAAGGCGTTGCAGTGTAATGGTGGTTCGCATAATGGGGCTTTGGGCTACTGCCCATCCTCCCATTCGTGTTCTGCTCCACGCATACGCCTGTCGGGCATTAACTCCGAGCCGAATGAAGTTTTTCTTCCTCCGGTCGGCTTTCTTCCAGTCTGCCCAAATGCAGTACCTTAGTCTATGGCGCACCCAACTGTCGAGTTCTTTGAGTTTGCTCTGTATATTTCCCATGCGGAAATAGTTGATCCAACCCGGTGAATCTCTTTCAGGTTGGTGATGCGCTCATCGAACGTACGGGCTGCCGTTTTCTTCGTGATGTGTTTTAAGCTGCGCTTTAGCTTCGCCCAACTCTTGTCTGCAACCACCAGTTGGTATTTGCCTTTGACGCCTTTTTCATACGTGGGCACAAACTGATAACCCAGTATGTTGAATTGAACAGGTTTGCGTATGCCGCTCTTTTCCCGGTTTATGGACAGCTTCAACTTGTTTTCAAAAACAGAAAAATGCTGTTGCCAACTTTGCGGGCTGTGTTTCTACTTTTCGTATAAACACTAAAGTCATCGGCATACCGCACATACCGGTGCCCTTGTTTTTCCAATTCTTTATCTAACTCGTGGAGTAAGATGTTGGACAGCAGCGGGCTCAACGGGCTGCCCTGTGGAACGCCTTTTCTCCGTTTGACTAATCGCCCGTCAATCTTTATCGGGGCGCGTAGCCATTTACGGATAAGGCGTAACGTCAACGGGCATTTCACTTTGCTGTACACAAGTTCCAGCAAGATCACATGATCTACTTCATCGAAGAAGTTCTTTAGGTCTATGTCAACAATGTGAACATATCCTGCATGGATGTTTTGATGGGCTTGTTGCACCGCCTGATGCGCATTACGATTGGGACGGAAGCCGTAGCTGTTTGCTGTGAACTCTGTCTCGAATTTTGGCGCGATAACCTGACTGACCGCTTGTTGTAACATGCGGTCGGTTACCGTGGGAATTCCCAGCAGTCGGGTCTTGCCATTCTCTTTGGGTATCGCTACCCCTAAGATGGATTGCGGTAAGTAGCGTCCGTTACATACCGCGGTCGCTATCGCGTCTCTGTTTTTATTCAAGTGTTGACGCAATGCTGTGACTGTCATACCATCTACGCCTGCCGAACCTCCGTTCGACACGACCTGACGATATGCTTTGTGCATGTTCTTTCTGCTAATAACCCTCTCAATCATCTTCTTTTATACTACTCTTTGTTTCTCTTGTTCCGCTTATCGTAAGGCTATAACTATATAATGGTTACTCCTTACAGCATTTGGAACAACTTAACGTTCTGCCCTTCATTGATGTGTGAGTCCTCCCCATATAGCGGGGCTCGTTCCTATCAACTACTATGGCGTCTGCTGACTTCTCCTTGATGTACACGACATCAGGAGACCTCCCAGGTAAGACACTTATCCTTCCGTCTATCTCTGCCACATCTACATACCACCTCTTTTGCACCAACAGGCTTCGTGATGATGTGCTCACTCACCCGAAGTGGCATGCCTCTGTATGTGGTTCATGTTCTTCAGTACAGACTTTTGCAGTCCTGCTTCCTTCAGTTCAAGGATCACTCCTTACAACCTTGCAGCTTGCTATGTGCTTTTAGGATTCGCACATCAGGGACTTGCACCCTTGGGATAATCAAACTATTTTCCCGTCTGGAAAACAGTTGTGCCATGCTGGGCACACACAAAATGTATGTGCCATTGCTGGGCTCGGTTTAAGTTTGTAGTTTTAGTTTTTAAATAACGTTTGTTGTATGGGACAGTTTAGTTTTCAAAATCCAGCAACGTCACATACATAAACGTTGGCGGTCATTTAGTAATAAGTATGGACTTACAAATAACAAGGACAGCAGAACAACTGACAATCAAGTTCGCGGACGAGATTGACATCCCAAATCGTTTTAAGAGACGGCTGACTAAGACGACTAAAATAAATACCGACAGTTTGGTAGAGATTAGATTTAAAAAGCACGTTGACGCTTGGACTAATCTGATTAATTCAATAATAAAAGGAACAAAGGACAAAGAACAAGCATGAAGATTTATAAGAATTCAACCGCTGGTTAACGAACAAGCAAGCCGACTAATTGACTGCGAAGACTTCGTTGACTTTTGGACTACTTAATTAAAAGGCGAGACATTGATAATTGTGAGGATGAAGAGTTGGGCAAATTGTGTATGCTCCAAACAGCATTTCAAAGACAAGTTGAAAAAAATAGGTAAAGAATGAACTTTGTTGCTGTTGACGTTGAAACGGCCAATGCAGACTACTCAAGCATTTGCCAAATAGGAGTTGCCGAATTTGAGAATGGGCATTTAATTAATAAATGGAGTTCCTTAATAAATCCTGACGACTATTTTGACCCTTTCAATACTTCAATTCACGGAATAAAAGAGTCTGACGTTCAAAAATCACCGACTTTTGACCAAATCTATTCCGAATTGCAAAATAGACTATCAAATAAAATTACTGTTCATCACATGCCATTTGACAGAGTGGCAATTAGTAGAGCTTGTGAGAAATATGGCCTGACTGTACTGACACCTAAGTGGCTCGACTCAGCAAAGGTTGCAAGACGGACATGGGAAGAATTTGCTTATCGTGGATTTGGTTTAGCAAATATCGCTGAACACCTTAGAATCACATTTGACCATCATGATGCACTTGAAGATGCAATTGTTGCAGGGAAAATAATTCAAGAAGCTTGCAAACTAAAAAGTGTAGAGTTAGCTGACTGGTTTGATAGAATTAGCAAGCCGATTAACCCAATTTATTCTGGTCAAAAATTAGAGGGAAATCCCGAAGGTGCATTTTACGGAGAAAATATTGTATTCACTGGGACATTGTTCATGACAAGAGGAGAAGCCGCGAAATTAGCAGCAGGTGTTGGGTGCAACGTAACAAACTCGGTGACAAAAGAAACGACTTTGCTTGTAGTTGGGACACAGGACACGAATCGACTTGCTGGCTACGAGAAAAGTTCAAAACATAGGAAAGTAGAAGAACTTATTAAGAAAGGTTTTTATATAAAGATTCTTTCAGAGAAGGATTTCAAAAAGATGATTGAATACTAAACGCCCGCCAACAACGTGTTTATGCCAGCTTGGGGTTTTAGAGTAAAATTGTAAATCGTTTTCTTAATTTAGTGTCACAACGGTGGACGATTTGACTAAGGTCGTGCTTGTCATGCTTCGCATTTAACAAGCACTCCTATTCCCAAGCCGTCATAAACACAAACGTTGGCGGTCATTTAGTAATAAGTATGGACTTACAAATAACAAGGACAGCAGAACAACTGACAATCAAGTTCGCGGACGAGATTGACATCCCAAATCGTTTTAAGAGACGGCTGACTAAGACGACTAAAATAAATACCGACAGTTTGGTAGAGATTAGATTTAAAAAGCACGTTGACGCTTGGACTAATCTGATTAATTCAATAATAAAAGGAACAAAGGACAAAGAACAAGCATGAAGATTTATAAGAATTCAACCGCTGGTTAACGAACAAGCAAGCCGACTAATTGACTGCGAAGACTTCGTTGACTTTTTGGACTACTTAATTAAAAGGCGAGACATTGATAATTGTGAGGATGAAGAGTTGGGCAAATTGTGTATGCTCCAAACAGCATTTCAAAGACAAGTTGAAAAAAATAGGTAAAGAATGAACTTTGTTGCTGTTGACGTTGAAACGGCCAATGCAGACTACTCAAGCATTTGCCAAATAGGAGTTGCCGAATTTGAGAATGGGCATTTAATTAATAAATGGAGTTCCTTAATAAATCCTGACGACTATTTTGACCCTTTCAATACTTCAATTCACGGAATAAAAGAGTCTGACGTTCAAAAATCACCGACTTTTGACCAAATCTATTCCGAATTGCAAAATAGACTATCAAATAAAATTACTGTTCATCACATGCCATTTGACAGAGTGGCAATTAGTAGAGCTTGTGAGAAATATGGCCTGACTGTACTGACACCTAAGTGGCTCGACTCAGCAAAGGTTGCAAGACGGACATGGGAAGAATTTGCTTATCGTGGATTTGGTTTAGCAAATATCGCTGAACACCTTAGAATCACATTTGACCATCATGATGCACTTGAAGATGCAATTGTTGCAGGGAAAATAATTCAAGAAGCTTGCAAACTAAAAGTGTAGAGTTAGCTGACTGGTTTGATAGAATTAGCAAGCCGATTAACCCAATTTATTCTGGTCAAAAATTAGAGGAAATCCCGAAGGTGCATTTTACGGAGAAAATATTGTATTCACTGGGACATTGTTCATGACAAGAGGAGAAGCCGCGAAATTAGCAGCAGGTGTTGGGTGCAACGTAACAAACTCGGTGACAAAAGAAACGACTTTGCTTGTAGTTGGGACACAGGACACGAATCGACTTGCTGGCTACGAGAAAAGTTCAAAACATAGGAAAGTAGAAGAACTTATTAAGAAAGGTTTTTATATAAAGATTCTTTCAGAGAAGGATTTCAAAAGATGATTGAATACTAAACGCCCGCCAACAACGTGTTTATGCCAGCTTGGGGTTTTAGAGTAAAATTGTAAATCGTTTTCTTAATTTAGTGTCACAACGGTGGACGATTTGACTAAGGTCGTGCTTGTCATGCTTCGCATTTAACAAGCACTCCTATTCCCAAGCCGTCATAAACACAAACGTTAGCGAACATTTGGCGAATAAAGATTTCCCCTTGAATGAGCGCATCGCAATGACGTGAACGAAGCAGATCCCCTTACTTCGAAAACGTAAACTCCGGCAACGGAATAACTTTACCACCTTGTTGGGCCGACTCATGCGCCAGGATACCCACGCACGTAATGTTGGCCGATTGTGAAGCATTTGGATAGGGTTGTCTTCCTTGCTGCAATGCGCTTACAAACTCATGCACTAAGTGCGGATGCGAACCGCCATGACCTGCACCCTGTATAAAAGATAAATGCTGATGATCATCGGCATCATACACTCCCTTGGTAGTGAATCGTTGAATAGGTTCAGGTAATAATTTAGCAAAATCCGGGCACACTATTTCTTCCGGAATCTCATGCTCAGGCTTTTTAGCAGTATGTACCACCAATGGTTTGCCTTCAATCAATGGCCACTCTACCGATTTCTTGGATCCATATACTTCAAAACTTTCCCGATATTGACGCGCCACATCAAACAACGACCTATACACATGCGCGCTCAAATCGGAGTCTTTNAATTTTATGTGGGTAGTTTCTACGGCATACGGTGAGTTGTAATGTTCTATCAGTTCCGGCCGAATGGTACCTGATCCGAAACAAGAAACATATTCAGCTTCTTTTCTTAACAACCCCAGTACCGGCCCCACACAATGTGTGGCATAATACATTGGCGGAAGCCCNGGCCAATAGTTCGGCCAACCATCCATATCTTGCTGGTGACTGGCTTTAATAAATTGTACCTTTCCCAACTCTCCTTTTTCATAAAGTTCTTTCATGTACAGAAACTCACGCGCATACACCACGGTTTCCATCATCATGTATGTAAGCTTTTTCTCTTTGGTGAGGCGCACGATCTCTTCACATTCCGCCACGGTTGTTGCCATGGGCACAGTACACGCCACATGCTTGCCGGCTTTCAATGCTTTGATGGATTGAATACCGTGATCAGGAATAGGTGTATTGATATGTACTGCGTGAATGTCCGGGTCTTTCAATAACTGATCGTAATCAGTGTAGCGCTTTTCAATACCAAATGCATCTCCAATTTCATCTAATTTGGATTTATTACGCTGGCAGATCGCTACCAACTTTGCACCCGGGTATTTTTGGTAGATTGGAATAAATTCGGCTCCAAAGCCTAATCCCACAATAGCTACATTAATTGTTTTGCTCATAACTTAATCGTTTAATAATTTTTTNAAAAACTGTAAACCATTCTGTGCAAACGCATCTTGCGAAGGAGCCAGGTTNTTCCAGATGCACACGGCCCCGGCTAATTCTTTTATTTCGGGTGTAAAACTTTCGATCGAGATTACACCTTTATAACCAATGTTACGTAATCCTTGCCTGAGTGGGTGCCAGGATGTTTGCCCCGTTCCNGGTGTGCCTCTGTAATTTTCGGATACCTGCAAATGAATGAGTTTCTGTCCTACGGAAGTGATGGCCGATTCAAGATTACTTTCTTCTATAGCCATGTGAAATCCATCTAACATAACTTTAGCAGCCGGATGATTTACATCGGTTACCAACCGCCCTACATCTGCGGCCGTGTTAACCATGTCCGACTCAAACCGGTTGAGTGGCTCCAGGGCAATTTCCAAGTTGCGCTCTTGTGCAAGCTTACATACTTTGTGAAGATTAGTTACGGCCCGATCCCATTCAATTTTACGCTGTTCGGGCGATACCATGCGGGCCTTACCTACTGCCGAATACATGGGCCCGGCTAAAAACTTTGCATCCCACTCGTTACAGAAATCAAGACATTGAATAATGTATTGAAAGCAGGTTTCGTGCACAGTTGGATCATCGTGAGTTAAATCGCGTGTTGGGCCAAAAGCTCCACATACAATTGCCTGCAAACCATGTTGATGCAAAGCAGCCTTTACTTTTTGTGTATCAATCATTTCAGGATACTCCACCGGAATTTCAACCGCATCGAAACCCATGGATTTAATTTTTGGAAACAATCCAATGGTTTCGGTGGTAAGNGGTGAGGTCCACAACCAGGTGCTTACACCAAATTTTACATCTAATCTCATAAAGTATTTTAAAGTGCCTTGGCGGGAACAACTTTCATTACCCCATTCATAATAGACCAGTGNCCGGGAAATGTACACACATAAGGATAATCGCCCGTTTTAGCGGGAGCAACAAACTTCAACGTTTCTGTTTGCTGGGGGTTAACTAATTTGGTTGAGTAGAGAACCTCGGCCAGTTGAGGCACATAATGTTTTTCTGCGCCTTGCGGATCGCTTGCCAGTTTATCGGCTGCATTGCCAATTGTTTCGAGCGAACCAATCTGACCAATTACCAGGTTATGTTGCATGAAGTCAAGATTTTCAAAAACGATTTCAACCGGCTTGCCGGCTTCTACCGTAAATTCTTTCAGGTCGTACTTCATTTCGTTTTTGATTACACCCAGTTTGATAACCTGTGCGCCCGTAGCTGATGTGGTAACTACCGGATCCTTGCCTGCATTGTTATCGGCAAACAGCTTACCAATGGTAGTTCCTTCAAACATGCTTCTTCGCGAACCATATTCCAATTCAACATCATATTTCCAGTTTCCGGCAAGCGAAATTTTTGTACCACCGGTTTGTAGAAATAATTCTTCGGGTTTACCCGGCACACCACCTCCACCACCTGTATCTTCCACGCGGATGGCGATACTATTTTTNCCAGCTTTCAAAACACCAGCCGGAATTTCGTACACGCGCTTATCGTTATATCTCCGCTCCATGCTACCTACTTTTATTCCGTTGATGTAGGTAATGTCCGAATCGTCTATGTTACCCAACGAGAGGATTCCCTTCTTCCCTGCTGCCGATGCCGGAAGTTCAACGGCTTTTCTGAACCATACCAACCCATCGATATTCAGGCCTGCTGCTTCCATGTATTGTGGAAGTTTCATTTCCTTCCAGGCATTATCGTTCACGGAAGGCAACTCACGTTTTAATTCNCCGGCTTTCTGCTTATCGTAATCCGGGTTTGCTGCCAGAAATTTATTTAAAAATCCTTTGCGATGTTGATGGGCCACGGCATACACTGCTTTGGATAACCACTCATCGTTCTTTACATTTTCTTCTGTGCTGATTTGGTAAAGGGCGGCACCTAACGTTTCGGATGGCGCAAGCTCCATTAAGGAAATAATGGCAGCCAGGCGTGTGTTGGGGTCTTGATCATTTAATAAATTGTATTGGGTTATAATTTCTTCAGACCATCCGGATTTTGAAAGAATCTGAATAGCAGCTTTTCTTACACCCGCTGCCGGATGCATTAATGCTTTNTCTACGGCCGCGGCTGCCTTATCATCTTTACTGATAGCGCCAAGTCCATCAATCGTCCAGAGGGCGTGAAGAACTGCATAATTATCGCCAAACTCATTTACATCCTGATTACCCGCTAAATCAATTAACTTCGATATCACATCCGGATTTCCGCGCTCTACCAATAAACGTTGCGCAGTTAACCGCCAGAACATGTTATCATTTTCCAGTTCTTTTATCAGTTGATTTGGATTTTCTTTATCCAGCATAAGGGGCTTTACTTTTTTNGCCTGCCGGTTTACCACCCGCCATACCCGCCCGTGCGATTTATCGCGCAACGGATTTTCATAGGCATTACCTTTTCCGTTTTCTCCTTTAAAGCCACCGCGTTCAGGTGTAGGTGTTGGATTGTGCTGAATAATAAAGTTATACCAATCTAAAACCCACACGGCACCATCGGGGCCAACTTTTGCATCAACAGGTGCAACCCATTCGTCAGCACCGGCAAATAAGTTCCAGCCATCTTTTTCTATAAAACCGGCTCCCTGCTTTTCTATTTTCGCAATGTGCACGAGGTGCCCGGTTGGTTCGCAAACAAATGCAACTTTATTCCAGAATGCTTCCGGATAATTTCTGGCAGTATAAAAGTTATGGCCGGCTGCTGCTGTAAAACCACCAAACACATCGACCTGCCGTACTTTATCGGTAATAGTGTGCATGGCATAGTGTCCATCAATCTTGGCACTACCATTTATCTGAATGCCTCCTACATCGCGTAAAGCCTGGTTGGGAATGCCCATAAATACACTGTGCGTATTGTTAGCCGTTGATCCAAACACATCGTTGTTTTCGGTAAAGCCCAAACCCCACGTATTATTGCTGGTAGTGGTCATATATTCAAAACTGGAAACATCGGGTTTAAACCGGTAAAAGCCCTGCTCGAAATTTCGGTTCACACCGGCAATTGTTCCTTCAAAGCCAGAGTAGCCAACCGATCCCCAAATCTGATTGTCCATACCATACTTCAGGTTTGAGGGCCCCGCGTGGGTATCGAATACTCCCCAGCCATCGATAATGGTTTTGCGTACATCGGCTTTATCATCGCCATCGGTATCTTTCAAAAACAAAAACTGGGGTGCCTGCGATACAATTACTCCGCCATTCGCAAACACCAGGCTGGTAGGAATGTTGAGCTTGTCAGCAAATACAGTAAACTTATCTGCCTTACCATCGCCATCGGTATCTTCACAAATTTTAATGCGATCATCGCCTTCGCTTTTATCTTCCAACACGGTGTTGGGATAATCAACGGTTTCAATAACCCAAAGCCTTCCTTTCTCATCCCATTCCATAGCAATCGGGTTGATGATGTTGGGTTCAGCTGCAAACAACTCCAGATCGAAACCAACAGGCACCTGAATAAGCCTGGCCGATTCTTCGGGTGTGAGGGGGTCCTGATACCGGGGCCCGGGGTTTCTCTTTTCGTAATTCGGAATTCCTTCCGCATCGCGATAGACCAACGTGGGAAGTTGCTTGCTATATGTTTCCCATTTTTGTTTGGCAACATCACCTACTACCCACAAAATTCCCTGCTTCATCAATTCATGAAAGCCGGGGTTGCCCCACGTTTTTTCATCGTGGCCATAAGCCGTATAAAANACTCTTCCCTTACCAAATTCTTTTACCCATGTCCACGGTTCGTGATGATCGCCCTCTACACGCTCCATCAATACATGAATATCGCTTGCCAGTTTTGCATGCACATAGGTTTCATCCCAGGTAGAAAAAGGTTTTAATCCTTGTGTAATAGCATGGGCAGGCTGAATAATTTGGGTAGTGAAGGTATCGGTCTTGTGTGTTGCGAACTGCCCGCCAACCAAGTCAACATATTTTTGAGAATTACGAAAACACCAGNNGCTGGCACAATGCACAGGAATAAAACCTTTTCCCTTCTCAACAAATGAAAGCAACGCAGTTTCCTGCGATGCGGTAATGCTGTCGTGGTTGGCATAGATCATCAACGCATCGTACTTATCCAGGTTTTCAGTATTCAAATCATCCGGATTGCTGGTATAGGTAAANCTGATGCCATCCAGCGAAAGCTGAGATGCAAGTAAAGGAAGCACCTGTGCCGAGTTGTGATGCTCGCTGTTGTGCCCCAGAAACAGGATTTCAATTTTACCAGAATCGTTGCGAATGCTTTTGGGTGATTGATTGCAGGAGGCAAAGGCAGCAAGCAGAATGATGAACAGGAGTGGTAAGCGCATGGTTTAGGATTTGATCACCTAAAATTCTATCAACTAATCTGCAAACGTTTGCTTTTTTAACCAATATTGACTATATTTTAACATAAATACAGGTCATTAGCCCAGAAGCTGAGCAAATAAATACCAGTATATGAAGGCAGCGTTGCAAAAATCGCCCATATCGGAAAACCGCGCTTTTGAAGTGCGGCATTTGTTGGCTCCGCACTTTGATCCTAACTGGCACTTTCATCCGGAGTATCGCNTCTTTCTGGTTTTGAATGGAACCGGTACGCGGTTTATTGGCGATCATGTAGCGCCCTTTAAAAAAGGCGATCTTGTTTTTACGGGGCCTAACCTGCCACACCTCTGGCAGAGTGATCATGAATATTTTTCGGATAATTCCACGTTGATGACGGAAGGAATTGTGATTTATTTTCCTGAAAATTTTTTAGGCAAAGACCTGTTGCAAAAGAAGGAGATGTATAAACTGAACCAATTATTTCAGTTGGCCCAGCGTGGCATGGAGTTATCAGGCGAAACTCACCAACGGATAGTTAACCTGATGCACCAGGTATTGCAGGCAACCGATTTTGATCAGGTACTTACCTTGCTAAATTTATTGAACGTGGTTGCCAACTCAACCGACTACAAATTATTGGCTACCGAAGGTTACACCAACTCCATGAAAGAAAAGGAAACCGACCGCATGAATCGGGTGTATGCATACGTAACAAAAAATTTTCGTGAANAAATTACGCTTGAAGAAGTGGCCGGTATTGCCAGCATGAGCCCCAGTGCATTCAGCCGGTATTTTCGAATCCATGCCAACAAAACCTTTTCTGATTTTTTAACGGAAGTACGGGTGGGCCACAGTTGCAAATTGCTCACCAATCAAACGATGAACGTTTCGCAGGTGTGTTACGAGAGTGGATTCAATACGCTGTCTAATTTCAACCGGCAATTCAAAGCGGTTACCCACTACAGTCCGCTGGAGTATAGAAAGAAGTACACCTCCATCCTATAACGGATAACTTTAATGTGAATCGCGGGTAACGTTTGATCCGGATTTGCCCACCAGAAAATCGAGGTCGGCCCCTTTATCCGATTGTTGCACATGATTTACATACAGGTTTACATAACCTCGGTTTGATGCCGGCTCGGGTTGCTTCCAGTTCTTCTTCCGTTTGGCAAGTTCTTCTTCCGATACATCGAGGTGTATGCGCTTAGCGACCACATCCAGTTCAATCAAATCGCCATTTTGCACCAGTGCAAGATTACCACCAATGGCCGACTCAGGCGAAACATGTAACACAACGGTTCCGTACGCAGTGCCACTCATACGCCCATCCGAAATGCGCACCATATCCGTAACGCCTTTATCCAGAAGTTTTTTNGGAAGCGTCATATTACCCACTTCGGGCATACCGGGGTAACCCACCGGCCCCACCATTTTCAGAACCAATACACACGTTTCATCCACATCCAGGTCCGGATCGTCCACCCGGTTGTGGTAGTCTTCGATATTTTCAAATACCACTGCGCGGCCTTTGTGTTTCATTAACTCGGGTGTTGCTGCCGAAGGCTTTATTACAGCACCATTCAAAGCAAGATTGCCCTTTAATACCACAATTCCCGCTTCCGGTATAATGGGCGCATGGTAATCTGCAATCACTTCCTGGTTGTAGCAGGTATCGCGTCCTTTTATGTTTTCGCCATGCGTTTTACCATTTACAGTAATAACATCCATGTGCAACTGATTTTGTAGTTGGCTGATGATTACCGGCAAACCACCTGCATAGTAAAAATCTTCCATCAAAAACTTTCCGGAAGGCATCAGGTTTAGCAACAATGGAATTTTACTTCCAAGTTTGTCAAAATCTTCCAGCTCTAACGGAACGCCTACGCGGCCCGCAATGGCGGTGAGATGGATAATAAAGTTGGAGGAACCTCCTACCGCTGCATTTACTTTTATGGCATTTTCAAAAGCTTTGCGCGTAAGTATTTTNGAAATCTTCAAATCTTCTTTNACCATTTCAACAATCCTTCTTCCGGAAAGTTGTGCCAGTACTTTCTTGCGCGAATCAACAGCGGGAATAGCCGCAGCGCCCGGCAACGTCATTCCCAACGATTCAACCATACAGGCCATGGTAGAAGCTGTGCCCATCGTCATGCAATGACCCGGGCTGCGCGACATACAACTTTCGGCATTGGAAAATTCATCGTAGGTGATCTTTCCCGTTTTCAAATCATCAGTAAATTTCCATACGGATGTACCGGAACCTATGTCCTTGCCTTGATACTTTCCATTTAGCATCGGGCCACCAGGCACTACCAGGGTAGGTAAATCAACACTGGCTGCACCCATTAAGGTTGAAGGAGTTGTTTTATCGCAACCTGTAAGCAGCACCACACCATCAATCGGGTTGCCACGAATGGATTCTTCAGCATCCATGCTGGCTAAGTTTCTGAATAACATGGCTGTGGGCTTCAACAAGGTTTCACCCAGCGACATGATGGGGAACTCTAATGGGAATCCACCGGCTTCATAAACTCCACGCTTCACCCACTCGGCAATTTCGCGCAGGTGTGCATTGCAGGGTGTAAGTTCAGACCAGGTGTTACAAATACCAATTACCGGCCGGCCATCAAAAAGATCTTCCGGAAATCCCTGGTTCTTCATCCAGCTTCGGTAGATGAAACCCATTTTATCTTTCTTACCAAACCATTCGGTACTTCTGTAGGCCATATTATTTTTAAATCTTAGTCTTAAAGCTAAACAAATATGGATTGGTAAGAAACAAAATACATCATCCCCAGGGATGCAGACTCTTAAAGTAAAGTTAAAAACGGAAAGCAACTTGTGAGCGGATGCGCTCACACATCCTTTTAATACCTGGGTGGATTCTTCCATTTTCTCAGTTCATAGTATTTTTCGCGCGGCTCTCCGGTCCAGCCGTTAATGCCCTTGCCCGGCAACCAGACGAGATGAATGTAAAGCACCCCAGAAGAGTAACTCCTAAAAAGACATTGCCCAAACGCGGCCAGCCGTTGCAGAAATTATCACCGTAATACAAATGAAAAACAATAATTTCAGCACCCTTCGCCACCGGGGCGTTCCAACTTCAAAATGCCCCAAAAGATGCTTCCAAGCGCGGTAATAAAACTCACCAGCGCTACTTCAAACCATAATGTATTTGTGTTTAACATACGAAGGTTACGTTTTAATTTTTTATGGAAGGAGAAATCTGTTTTAAGGTAGTAGGATCGATCTTAATCACGATACGGATTTATAGAATTATTGTTCGAAATGAATCAGCCGGTTTTTTCTGGTATGCTCATCTTTTTATAATCCGATCAAAAATATACGCTGTTACCTGTTAATACTGCCCGCTTCGCAACAACACCAACGTACAGGCATGCCAGGCTTCCGCACCGGTTGCTTCTACCATCTTTTCAAATTCGGGATTTTCGGTACCCGGATTAAAAATAACACGCTTCGGTTTCAGGCTTAACAGGTACTGGTAATGTTCGGGCTGGTGTTGCGGCCCGATATAAAGGGTTATTGTATCCACCTCCGCAATCTTAGGTTGCGATTGAATATGCAGAATTTCTTTTCCGAATACTATGCCAGGCTTAATACCCACCGGTACAATTTCATGTTTGTACTCTGTTAACATTTCGGCTGCCAGGTAGGCATACCGGCTGGGATTAGTGGTTGCACCAATAATAACTGTCTTCTTCATTTCTTTACATACATTTTAATTACAGCTTCGGCACAGCGTTCGCCATCCATAGCCGCTGAAACAATGCCACCGGCATAACCGGCACCTTCTGCACAGGGAAACAATTTTTTNACCTGAATATGTTCCAATGTTTCTTTATCGCGCGGAATGCGCACAGGAGCGGATGTCCGGCTTTCCACGCCTACTACCTGGGCCTCGTTGGTAAGGTAGCCTTTCATTTTTTTNCCAAAGGCTTTAAATCCCTGTTTCAACCCGTCATAAATAAAAGGTGGCAATACTTCTCGCAAATCAACGGAGGCCAACCCNGGCTGATAGGATGTGTTTAACAAGTTTTCGGAAACTTTACCATTTATAAAATCAACTAATTTCTGTGCGGGNGCCGCTTGCGTTCCTCCCGCCAGGGCACACGCCTTTTTNTCAACCCATGCCTGAAAGTACATACCTGCCAACGGGCCGTATTTTTCAAAATCTTTAAAGTCGTTTACCTCAACAGCCACAACAATACCTGAGTTAGCAAATTCGGAATCCCTTCTTGATGGGCTCATACCATTTACAACTACTTCGCCCGGTGCGGTGGCGGCTGGCACAATAAAACCACCGGGGCACATGCAAAACGAAAACACACCTCTCTCCTTTCCATGTATTTGCGCCTGGTGTACCAACGCATACGAGGAGGCCGGAAGATACAAGCCCCGGTCGGTCTTGCAATGGTATTGAATCTGGTCGATCAGCCTTTGCTGATGTTCCACCCGAACGCCCAGGGCAAAGGGCTTGGCTTCTATTAATATCTTNTTGCGATGCAGTAATTCATAAATATCCCGTGCGGAGTGACCCGTTGCCAAAATAACACCATCGCCTTTTATTTTNTCTCCGGATGCCAATACCACGCCCTGTACTTCATCATCCTGCAAAAGCAAGTCGGTTACTCTTGTATTGAAATGCACCTCGCCCCCATTTTCAATTATTCTTTCGCGCAAGGCGGAAACCAGCCTGGGTAATTTGTTAGTGCCAATGTGCGGATGGGCATCATATAAAATTTCTTCAGACGCACCATGGGTTACCAGGATTTCAAGAATGCGGTTAATATCTCCGCGTTTTTTTGAACGCGTATAAAGTTTACCATCGGAATAGGTACCAGCACCACCTTCGCCAAAGCAATAATTCGACTCCGGGTTAACCGTTTGGTGTTTATTGATAGCGGCCAGGTCGCGCCTGCGGGCCTGTACGTCTTTACCACGCTCCAACACAATTGGTTTTACNCCGGCCTCAATCAGGCGCAATGCTGCAAACAATCCGGCCGGACCCGCTCCCACAATTATTACGTGGGGTGCATTCGCCACATTTTTGTATTCAATTTTGTTTTTTAACAAGCCGGCATCCCGTGTGCCGGCAATTTCAACCTGAACCCGCACTACCACGTTTTTACCGCGGGCATCGATGGAGCGCTTGATCGGTATAATTTTTACATCAACCGGCAGCGATAGTTTTTTATAGAGCGAAGCATAAAAGGCATGTTCGTCAAATGCCTCCTGTGGAGTAAGTAGCAACTCAACAATCTGACTCATACAGGTGGAAAGGAAGTTACCCCTTCAATGGGGCAAAGGTAACCGCCTGGCTCCAAATGGTCAATTCTTAATTTTCAATGGCTGTATTACCTTCTTCCGCCAAATGATTGCGAGTAGCCAAATGAAACTCCAACACGAAACGCATGCGAAAACTTATTCTGATTAACCTGCGAAAANATATTTTCAAACCGGGGTTCCACATCAAACCCNCGGTATCCAAATCCATAACCGGTAAAAGCATCTATGGTAAAGCCATCGTCATTATTCCGTTTCATTAGTCGTATTCCAATCAACACACCATACTCGGCACGTTGTTCCGAAGCGCTGGCCGTAAAGGTTGTTCCGGGAATGAGCGGAAAATCCGTATTGGCAAAATATCCCATGTTGGTAAACCGCACTTCGTGGGCAAAGTACCACATACCGGTTTTCATGGGGTTATAAAACTTTTGCTTTACGGCAATGGTATATCCCCGATCAAACACTTTGTTTCGGGGCACATTTCTATCGGCTGTAAAAAANGGATCGCGAATAGCCACAAATTCAAATTCATGACCCAGCCGCTCTTCATTGTAAAATTCAACTGCCATAGGCAATTGCCCTACAAATGTAAAGGCCGGATTACCTTGCATTATTACACTTCTGTATTCCGGATAACGCGGATTAAAATAGGTAAAGCCTCTGCGCGATTCTTTCTTGTTTTCTGATGCACTCTTAATACCACCTGCATTTACCAATATATTGTTTTCATACACAGGTTTGTAATAACCCGATAACTTACCATCCTCTTCATACAACTCCCACGTGCCCACGCGCAACTCATTTTCGATGGTACCTTTGGTTTGAAGGGAGCCCGAGGCATAGTATCCCTTATAGGTTCCGGTACCTGCCACATACTCGCACTCCCCTTCCAGGTTGCCGTCTTCTGTATAATAACTCCACAAACCGTGGTTCTTCTCGTTTTCAATTTTACCCTTCACCTTCAACTTTCCGGATGGATAAAACTCCCGGTACTCTCCACTACCGGAAACATAATTTATCTCGCTGCGCTTTTTACCTCCGGCGCATACGCATTCCAGTATCCATTTTCTTACCCCCTTTATATGCACCGGTAGCGCTAACCGTTCCGTCTTCAAAGTAATAATTCCAGATACCGGCCGGCTCATCGCTCAGGTAATCACCTGCTGCCGAAACTTTTCCCGATGCATAATAATATTTCCAGGTGCCTTGGCGTTTCCCTCCACATATTCCCCCTCACTCTCAAGGGTTCCGGCTTCGGTAAAGTAACGCCAATGGCCTACGTGCTTCACGCCCGCTTTAGGGCCCTCGGCCAATACTTTTCCGGAATGATAATACTCGGTGTACCGGCCATGATCATCGATGTATTCAATCTCGCCCCGTAACGCTCCATCCTGAAAATAGGTTCGCCACAATCCGGTTCGGTTGTTGTTGGTATAGTTTCCAGCTTCTTTCAGATCGCCACTCTCGTAGTAAATCTTCCATTGGCCTTCGCGCTGGCGGTTGTTAATATTTCCTTCCATGCTTTTCTGGCCATTCTCATAAAAATATTCCCACAATCCATAATTAGAATTTTGTCTTAAAATGCCCCGCATCTTAATGTGACCCGTTTCATAATAAAACTCCCACACACCCGATGTTTCATTGTTTACAAACTGGCCCTTCGACTCGATGTTTCCATTCAGAAAATAAGAAATGTAGCGCCCATGCAATATGTTTCGAATGGTGTCTTTTACGTAATAGATTTCTTTGGTAACTGTTTTNTCAGCATCGTGATAAGTATACCGCTTTACCTGGGCGGCCGCCCAAGCCGGCAAAATCAAAAATATCATCACAACACAGCGCATGGCACCCTGAATACTTTTGAATTGTAAGTGGTAAACCAAATTTAACAAATTCCCATCACAGGCTACCGGGCAAATGCTTTCAGTACACCTGCTTTGCCCCACTCTTCATTTTCGGAGGCTTCCCATAACTCAGGAAANAATTGAATGCGCTGAAAACGCGGGGGCAGGTATTTTTGCCAATTGGTTCCACCGGTAGCTTTTATGTTTTCAGGATCGCGTTGTAAGTAGCGGCCTGCCGATTTTAAATGAGCCAATGGCCACAATACATTTGCTAATTCATCCAGTTGCCTTAGTAACAACTTCACGGCTTCTGAATCGGGAAAATGCTGCAGGTAAAGTTTGCGCAGATTTTTATTTCTAAAACGCATTCCGGTTTCATTAAACAGCTTCAGGTATTTTTCTTCAAACTGCTGAAGGGTAAGGGTCTTNTTGCCCGAAGCAAGTTCTGTTGCACCACTACGCCAGTACAGGTGCTCGATTTGTTGTTCCAGGTCGCTGTATTCGTGTAAGGACTCGCGCATACCGGGNCTCACCAGGTTAATCATATCGGTGCAACAGATTTCAATTAGCCGGTATTGGGCCGATTGAAATCCGGATGCCGGCAGCAACGACATTCGAAATTTCAGAAACTGTTCTTTCTCCATGCCGTCCACCATTACCGTAAAAGAACTTTCCAATAACTGAAAATACCGGACCACCCGGGTTACCCGCTCTGTAAANAATTTTTCGTCCAGGTTTTTATGGGCTGCAATTTGTTCCAACTCCCACAATGCCAGGTTAAAATACAGTTCGGTAATCTGATGATACCCGATGAAGACCTTCTCATCGGGAAACCGGGTTTTGGGATTTTGTAAACTCAACAATGTATCCAGATGAATATAATCCCAATAAGTAAGGTAGTCGGCATGCAGCAGCCCGTCCAGATAAGAGGATAAATCCTGGCCCATGACCGCGTACTTTTGTTGTAGTTTNTTAAGAAGCTCGGTCAGACCCGGATCCATTGAAGATTTGTCCATAGGAATTATTAATACTTGCGTAAATTTGGCCATTCATACAGAATAACCAAAACTATGTCAGCAAAAGCCACCGAAACAAAAACGCATAAAAGCACGAAGCAAGATGTTTATGAACAACCGGATTTTTATGCGGTTGACGATTTACTGACCGATGAACATAAATTGGTACGAAGCTCCATCCGCGACTTTGTAAAACGCGAGATTTCACCCTACATCGAAGATTGGGCTCAACGCGCCCACTTTCCATACGAGATCGTANAAAAGTTTGGCGACATGGGGGCTTTTGGTCCTACTATTCCACAACAATATGGCGGTGGCGGACTGGATTATATTTCGTATGGAATTCTTATGCAGGAAATTGAGCGGGGCGATTCAGGCATGCGCTCCACCGCCTCGGTGCAAGGTTCGCTGGTCATGTATCCTATTTATAAATTCGGTAGCGAAGAGCAACGCAAANAATATTTACCCAAGCTTGCCAGTGGTGAATGGTTAGGTTGTTTTGGATTAACCGAACCCGATCACGGCTCCAATCCATCGGGTATGGTTACCAACTTCAAAGATATGGGCGATCACTACCTGCTGAATGGTGCCAAGATGTGGATCTCCAACGCACCCAAAGCGGATGTGGCTGTGGTGTGGGCCAAGAACGAAGCGGGCCGCATTCATGGGTTAATTGTAGAGCGGGGTATGCCAGGCTTCACCACCCCTGAAACCCACGGCAAGTGGAGTCTTCGTGCAAGCGCTACCGGAGAGTTGGTTTTTGATAATGTAAAAGTTCCGAAAGAAAACCTGTTGCCTGGANAAAACGGATTGGGTGCCCCCATGATGTGTCTTGATTCGGCACGCTATGGCATTGCCTGGGGTGCGATTGGTGCCGCCATGGATTGTTACGATTCAGCCAGAAGGTATGCGAAAGAACGCATTCAATTTGGTAAACCCATTGCATCGTTTCAACTGGTTCAGAAANAACTTTCTGAAATGCTTACAGAAATTACAAAAGCACAATTGATTAACTGGAGGCTGGGTATGTTGATGAACGAAGGAAAAGCAACTACCGCGCAAATCTCCTTAGCCAAGCGCGATAACATTCGGATTGCACTGGAGGTTGCCCGCGAAGCACGCCAGATACATGGAGGAATGGGCATTACCGGTGAGTACCCGATTATGCGCCACATGATGAACCTGGAATCGGTAATAACGTACGAAGGTACACACGATATTCACCTGCTGATTTTAGGAAATCACATTACCGGAATACCCGCCTTTAGTTAAGGCATCGCTAACCTGCTACGGTTCAATAAACCCGCTAATGGTAACGCGCTGTACCGGGTTGCGCGGGTCTGTTGAATAAATCGTGATGGATTTATTCTGTGTACCTGCACGCCCCTTCGTATCGAGTACAATCTTTAAGGTGGTCGTTTCTCCCGGTTGCAAGGTAGCTTTATCCAACACAGCCGTTACGCACGTACAGTTGGGTTGTATCTCGCGCACAACTAATGGTTGCTTACCTTTGTTTTGAACCGATGTGGAGAGTTCGCTTTTTGTTCCTGCAGGTACTCTGCCAAAATCTAGCGCATAATTTGACGCAATCAATTGAGGTGCTTTTGTAAGCTCGGCCACAGTAAGTGTTGGAAANAACTCTTCTGCAGTAGCATACACAGAAAGCAACTTTACTGAATCGGGTTCATCGGTAATCAACTCAATCCGATCGGCTATGAAACCATACCGGTTAAGTTGTTTGGCATCATAGCTTAGCTTCAAATCTACCACCGCCCCGGCTGGTATGGTAAGGGGNGCGTCTATCTTCATGTACGTTGGCGTAACAGCTCTTTTAATAGTTACCGGCTGGCTGCCTGCATTCTGAATTTTAAACTCCTGCGTAATGGCCGGTTTATTCACATAAACTTTTCCAAGGGAAAGCGAGCTACTTTTTAAACGAATATTTCCTAAGGCCACTTTCAAATCTCCGCCATCCGATTTTTTATCAACTACATTTCCTTTAATAGTTAGTACAATGGGGTTTTTATCAATATCGGTGGTGATGGTAAGGGTTTTGTTGAAATAGCCGGGTTTACCTTTGGGATCGAAACTAACTTTAATAAAACCCGAACCCGAAGCCGGAATTGTTTCTTTCGTCCAGCCCGGTGTGGTACAACCGCACGAAGCCTGCACATTCAAAATCCGCATGGGGCGGTTGGCCAGGTTACTAAATGTAAACTCGTAATCCACCGCACCAGCGGCCTCCACCACTTCACCAAAATCGTGTGTCTTCGATTTAAAGAAAACAGGTTCATTTAATTGTCCTGCCACCCAACCCGGCATCAGCAAAAANGAAAAGGCACAATGTATTTCATGGCACAAAACTAAATATTGTACAACACCAAAACCTGCTTCGTGCAAATAATTAACAGCAACCCCTGCAATTCCTAATTCTTGGCTTTATTTGCAATCAATTATGGCACGAATTCTTACAGGCATACAAAGCAGCGGCCGGCCCCACTTAGGTAATTTACTTGGGGCTATTATTCCGGCTATTAAACTATCGCAACAACCCGGCAACGAATCATTCTTTTTCATTGCCGATTTGCATTCTTTAACAACCATTAAAGATGCTAAAACCCGAATAGCCAATGTGCAGGCAGTAGCAATGNCCTGGCTTGCTNTTGGTTTTAATGTGGAANAAAACCTGCTGTATCGGCAAAGCCAGATTGCCGAAGTGTGCGAGCTAACCTGGTACCTCAACTGCTTTACGCCCTTTCCTATGCTTGCCAATGCGCACTCTTTTAAGGATAAGGCCGATCGGTTGGCCGATGTAAATGCCGGGCTTTTTACGTACCCGGTACTAATGACAGCCGACATTATTTTATATAATGCAGATTTTGTTCCGGTTGGTAAAGATCAACGCCAGCATTTGGAAATGGCACGCGATATAGCCAGCGTATTCAATAATCTATATGGCGAAACGTTTGTAATTCCCGAAGCCCGCATTGAAGAATCGGTTATGACTATTCCCGGAACCGATGGACAANAAATGAGCAAGTCTTACAACAACATCATTGATATTTTTCTTCCTGAAAAGGAATTGAAAAAACAAATTATGTCAATTGTAACGGATAGCACCCCGCTGGAAGAACCANAAAATCCGGATACCGACAATGTATTTGCGATTTATAAACTCGTAGCCACACCGCCACAAACCGAAGCGTTGCGACAAAAATACCTGGCCGGTAATTTTGGTTACGGCCATGCCAAACAGGAATTACTTTCGCTGATTCTGGAAAAATATTCGAAGGAACGTGAAGTGTTTAATTACTTCATGAACAATCTGCCGGAACTTAACAGAAAGTTGGAGCAGAGCGAAGCCAAGGCCCGCGAAATTGCCCGATCGGTATTAGCCCGGNTAAGGAGCAAACTCGGCTATTAGACAGCGCGCATCTATTTTACAGTCCAAACCACCTGTTGCTGGTTTGCACCTACATTGAGAATTACCCGCAATGGATTCGGTACAATTACCAGGCGGGTATCTTTACCNGGAATAGAGTCCACCTCTACAAATACACCTTCTTTATTGGTTACGGTATATTCATTTTGGCTGGTAATAGAATAGGTTTTGGCTAAATACGCGATGGGATATAACACATCGGTATCCGGGCAATATTTGTCGTGCACATCTTGCAATACTTCTTCCAGGTATTCGCCAAATTTTACTTGCAAAGCATCTTCCAGGTCATGCAACTCCTCTTCCAGGTCGTCATACTTGGGATTGTTGTAGTTAATTTTGGAAAGTGCATTTCTGCGTTTCGCTATTTCCTGTATGGCTTTGTCCAGTTCCTTTACATCCATCCGTATCAAAAATTTTATCAAGATTATGGAAACGGAGCCTAAATTAAAACTGGCCAATTGATTAATTTTGAATATTATCAATAAAAGCACCTATGAATCAGGACTTTCTACCCATCCTTGGTACCGACCATATTGAGTTTTATGTGGGTAATGCCAAGCAAACAGCCTTGTTTTACCAACACTGCATGGGCTTTGAGTTAACTGCTTACGCAGGACCGGAAACAGGTATTCGCGACAGAGCCTCCTATGTACTTACCCAGGGTAAAATCCGGTTTGTAGTAACTACCAGCCTTCAACCCGATACGCCCATTGCGCAACACGTTGCCAAACATGGAGATGGTGTAAAGGTACTGGCCCTTTGGGTGGACGATGCCGAAAAATCATTTCGCGAAACAGTAGCGCGGGGTGGCGCACCGGCTGCGNCTCCTGTTACATTAAAAGACGAAAACGGAGCGGTGGTAATTTCTTCCATTCATACCTATGGCGATACCCTTCACACATTTGTGGAAAGGAAAAATTATAAGGGTGCATTCCTGCCCGGCTATCAACCAGTAAAAACCAACTGGAAACCCGAAGCCATTGGTCTAAAGTATGTAGATCATTGCGTTGGAAATGTAGAGTTGGGTAAAATGAATCACTGGGTCGAATTCTATGAAAAAGTTATGGGCTTCAATCTGCTGATAACTTTTGATGACAAAGACATCTCTACGGAATACAGTGCCCTCATGTCTAAAGTGGTTTCCAATGGCAATGGGTATATCAAATTTCCGATCAACGAACCGGCCGCTGGCAAAAAGAAATCACAAATTGAAGAATACCTCGATTTTTATAAAGGTGCAGGGGTACAACACATTGCCATTGCAACCGATGATATTATCCACACGGTAAGTGAATTAAGACGAAGAGGTGTTGAGTTTCTAAGAGTGCCCGATGTATATTATAATGACGTGCTGGATCGCGTGGGGCACATCAACGAAGATCTTGAGGCACTANAANAACTGAATATTCTTATCGATCGTGACGAAGAAGGATACCTGCTTCAGATTTTTACGAAACCGATTCAGGATCGACCCACCCTCTTCTTTGAAATAATAGAACGGAATGGTGCCAAGTCGTTTGGCAAAGGAAACTTCAAAGCCTTGTTTGAAGCCATTGAACTTGAACAAGGCCTCCGCGGAAACCTTTAATTCAAAAAACTATGAGACTGCTGTTAATGCAGCAATCTCATAGTTTAGTTACTCGTACCGGATTTCCCGGTTAGTTATCTTTTGAAATAAAGCCGTGTTATAAAAATACCAACCCCATCACTTTTACCGGCATCGCTTTCTACCGCGCTGGAAACAAATACCAGGTTCCATCCCTCCTTTACCATATCATTAATCTTGGATGTAATTACTGCATCATTCGAAGCAATGTTCTGGAAATTTATACCGGCAATACTATAGAAATTCAGAAGTTTGGTTTCGCTAAAGGCATCAATCTTAATATCCGATCGCTTAACATCAGATTGATCACTCTTGCCTCCATCGGTACGCTCGGTGGTAAGTGCCTTGTGGTCAATTCCTTGTTTTTCCTCAATCATCCGCGAACGGCCCACACCTGCAGGAACAATCGATTCAACAACCGTTACTACTTTAAACTCCTGTGCCATCGCAAAAGTAGAGAGTACGCTAAGCATAGTAGCTACAATAATTTTCATTTTCATGAGACAATAGATTTTATATTTGTTCCGGTAAACGGACATTTTCATAGAAAGTTATAAACCTGGCATAAATACCATGAGTGATTTATTAAATCTTGCTACCCAGCGCGCCCATGCCTGGCTTGAAAGTAAAGCCATTGATGACACTACAAAATCTGAAATCCGAAATCTGCTTACCCAGGATAATCCTAAACGCTTAATTGATAGTTTTTATAAAGACCTTGAATTTGGTACCGGAGGCCTGCGTGGTATCATGGGTGTTGGCTCCAACTGCATGAATCGCTACACCGTGGGTGCAGCAACCCAGGGGCTTGCCAACTATTTGAAANAATCCTTTTCGGGAAAAATTAAGGTAGCGATAGCCTACGATAGCCGAAACAACAGTTCTGCGTTTGCGCAGGTAACAGCCGATGTGTTTTCAGCAAACGGAATTGAAGTCTGTTTGTTTTCAGAACTACGCCCTACCNCCCTGCTTTCTTTTGCTATCCGATACTTAAAATGCCAGTCGGGTGTAGTGATTACAGCCTCACATAATCCGAAAGAATACAATGGGTACAAAGCCTATTGGCAAGGCGGAGCCCAACTGGTGCCTCCGCATGATAAAAATGTAATTGCCGAGGTTAATGCCATTGGTGGATTTGAGAATATTAAGTTTAGTGCAAACAAAAGCCTTATCAAAACCATATCTGCCGAAGTGGAAGATGCATATTACAAAACTCTGGCCGATCGCATTCCCCGCAAGGAAAGTATTAAGAATCAACGCAACATTGCACTGGTTTACTCCAGCATACACGGGGCCGGTATTACCATGGTGCCCGAATGTTTGAAACGACTGGGTTTCGAAAATCTGACCATCATTAAAGAACAACAAACACCCGATGGTGATTTTCCCACTGTTCACTCACCAAACCCGGAAGAACAATCAGCCATGCAAATGGCCCTTGAAAAAGCAAAAGCGATAAATGCGGAACTGGTAATGGCTACCGACCCTGACACCGACCGGGTAGGCATCGGTTTGAAAGACAATCACGGAGATTTCTTTTTATTAAATGGCAACCAGGCATTTAGTTTAATGATGTGGTTTATTATGAAAAACCTGCCCGAAGCCGAACGTAAAAATGGATACATCGCCAAAACCATTGTAACTACCGAGCTTGTTGATGTGATTGCGGCCCGTTTTCAAATAGACTGCTACAATACGCTTACTGGTTTTAAATACATCGCAGAGTTAATGAGCCAGATGGATGGCAAANAANCATTTATCGCTGCCGGTGAAGAAAGTTATGGTTACATGGTGGGCGATTTTGTGCGCGACAAAGACGCTGTTTCTGCCTGTGCGTTCTTTGCTGCGCTGGCTGCTGCCGCAAAAGATGAAGGCTACACGCTTTATGATTGGCTTATTCAAATGTATGTGGACTATGGCTATTACAAAGAGGGGCTTATTAATGTAGTGCGAAAAGGTGCTTCGGGCGAACAGGAAATAAAAGACATGATGCAAAGACTCCGCAACGCACCACCTTTGGAATTTGCAGGTAGCCCGGTGATTCAANATTCAGGATTACAAAACAGGAATTGAAAAAATCTTAAAACCGGAAAGGAATCAGTACTCACCTTGCCAAAATCGGATGTATTGCAGTTTTATACCGAAGATGGCAGCAAAATTTCGGTACGGCCTTCTGGTACTGAACCTAAAATTAAGTTCTATATAAGCGTAAATGCGGTGTTAAAATCCAAAACAGAGTTTGCTAATGTGAGCCACCACTTAGATGCCCGGATTCAAAAATTGCTTCGGAGCTATCCTGATATCTTTTCACAGCCAGGTAAAAAGTAGTTTTCTATACCAAAGATTTTTCTGGCGATATATCACGATTCTCCTTTAAGGGAAAAAAATGGTGTATGAAATTATCATCAATAACCCAAAATCAACCAGGCCCATAAATACAACAATTCCCAAATGAAATAACACGCCCAGTATCAACAGGTGTTTTCGAAATGCAGAAAACCAAATTAAAACCGAAAAGGCTAACTCAAAAACAATAACAGCCCAGGCTATGGTAACCAGTTGCCACTTATCCAATGAAATACTAAAAACCGGGTTAACAAAAAATCAAGGTTCACCACTGAAAATATAGCTGCTCCGTTTTGCCACGCTTCGGTAATCAATTTATCAAACCCTGAAAGAAAATAGATTAACGCAAGCTCCACACGTATTAAAAGTACTGCGTAGTGTGAAAGATAAATCTGGTAATCCCTGGCCAGCCCCTTCCATGAGGGCGAAACCGGAATCAGCACACCGATCATTAAGAATAAATTAAGCACCAAATCAGAACCATTCAATACCGGAAAGAGTAACCGGGAATAGGATATAGAAAACCAGAAAATCAAAAATGCGGTTATGTAATTTAGTCTGATGGCCAGCGCTGTTACTAAAAGCAATACAAAGCATATCCAGAAGGCATTTGGATAATGTGGCAATATGAGAAGCGGTGCAAATAATAGTTTACTCCAGCTATTGGCCGGGCTAACCGGAGCATAGACCATCAGATCCTTCACCAAAAACCAACTATAAAATATTTTCAGGAGTAAAAAGAGTACAGGGATTTGCAAAAGACTATTTTCCAAAACGAATCCTTCCTAAAAGATTCCTGTACAACCTGATCTGCCCTTTTAATAATGACATGGATAAATCACAGTATAAAGCGTGTCGGTGGCTATCCTGAACTTGGTTACATCCTTTTTTAAAAACAGAAACCTGACCGAGTCTGCATTTTTNGGAACATACTTATCCTGATAGTAGCGCATGAGTTGCCTGAGGTGATTATGATTTCCAGAATCTTTGCTGATACTTCTCAGGTATTGATAATACACATGGCGGTCAAAGCGCGATTGGTACATATTTTTAATGTTTACCCCGTCTGTAAAGTCATGGTAATTATCTAAAGCCGGCTCAAAGGCAGGTGACCAAACACCTCCTTGTTTAATGGAGACAAGACACGCGTAGGATGCCTCAATCCGGTCTTCCGTAAAGAAAGGCCCNGGCAGCAGATACCTTCGGTAAACCGTGGTAATAAAACCCAACTCCAGGGAAGGAACAAAAATCAACAGGGCAGAAAAGGAAATGTGGAAAGTGAGTAAAAGAGCACTATCCTATTGAATGTCAATAACTTCATTTTGGTAATATCAATAGCCGGCCCGAACCATTATCTTTGCACAAAATATGAAGAAAGTAGCATTTTATACGCTGGGCTGCAAACTCAACTACTCAGAAACATCAACCATTTCGCGCAAAATGGAAGATGCGGGCTACCGCAAAGTAGAATTTACAGAGCATCCTGATATTTTCATTATCAACACCTGCTCGGTAACTGAAAATGCCGATAAGAAATGCCGTAAAGTAGTACGCGAAGCCCGCCATATTTCTCCCGATGCATACATCGCGATCATTGGCTGCTATGCACAGCTAAAGCCAAAAGAAATTTCAGAAATACCCGGTGTGGATGCTGTGTTAGGAGCTGCTGAAAAGTTCAGATTAGTAGAACTGCTTGATGGATTTGTGCGGCCGCAATCTCCAAAAATTTTAGCTTCTGATATTGAAGTTGCTACAACGTTTAATACCTCTTACTCACTGCACGATCGAACCCGAACGTTTTTGAAAGTGCAGGATGGTTGCGATTATTCATGTACATTTTGCACCATACCCTTGGCAAGAGGGTTTAGCCGCAGCGACACCATTCCAAACATCATCNGATCAGGCNAAAAAATAGCTGCATCGGGTGTTAAAGAGATTGTGCTTACCGGTGTAAATACAGGCGACTTTGGGTTGCGGGAAGGTGAACGGAAAGACCGGTTTATTGATTTAATCAGATCGTTGGATGATGTAGAAGGAATTGAACGGTTCCGCATCTCTTCCATTGAACCAAACCTGCTTACCGATGAGATCATTGAATTTGTAGCAGCCTCCAAAAAATTTGTTCCGCACTTTCATGTACCGCTGCAATCGGGGTCCAATACAATTTTAAAAGCCATGCGCAGGCGCTACCAGCGCGAGCTTTACACCAGCCGGGTTGAANAAATAAAATCCACCATGCCAACCTGTTGCATTGGGGTTGATGTAATTGTTGGCTTTCCGGGAGAAACCGATGCGCTTTTTTTGNAAACCTACCAGTTTCTAAATGAGCTTGATATTTCTTATCTGCATGTATTTACCTATTCTGAAAGAGAAAATACGATTGCCGCACAATTGCCCGATGTGGTGCCCATGAAAACGCGCAACGAACGTTCGCGCATGTTGCACACCCTGTCCGATAAAAAGCGGAGATTTTTCTATGGAGAAAATCTGGGTAAAACCTTTCGGGTACTTTTTGAGAATGATGTAGAAGATGGCTGGATGCACGGCTTTACCGAAAATTATATTCGGGTAGCAGCAAAGTTTGATCCTTTACTCATTAACGAAACCAAAACCGTTGTACTTACCGGTATCAACGCAAAGGGACATGCAGAAGTAATGGAAGCAGAAGAGACCTTTCAATATCACCACTAAACCATCCTTCCATCTTTAATTTCCAACCTGCGGTCGGTCATAGCGGCAAATTCCTGGTTGTGTGTTACAATCACAAAGGTTTGCCCCAACTCATCGCGCAAGCGAAAAAAACTCGTGCAGTTCTTTTGCATTTTTGAATCCAGGTTACCACTGGGTTCATCGGCAAAAACGAGCGCAGGATTATTCATCAACGCTCTTGCAACCGCCACGCGTTGTTGTTCGCCTCCCGAAAGTTGAGATGGTTTATGTTCAGCACGCGCACGGATGGCGAGCGTATCCAGTAATTTCATTGCCTGTTGTTTCGCTTCCCGCTCATCCCTGCGTGCAATCAATGCCGGTATCATTATATTTTCAACGGCTGTAAACTCGGGCAACAGGTTATGAAACTGAAATACAAAACCCAGCCGGGTATTCCTGAAAGCCGCCAGATTAGCCGGGATTGTAAGAATACATCCTGGTCATCCAACCACACCTTTCCATCATCCGGCACATCAAGCGTTCCAAGAATGTGCAACAGGGTGCTCTTACCCGCCCCGGACGATCCTACAATACTCACCACCTCCCCTTTGTGGATTACCACATCCACACCCTTCAAAACCTCCACCACCATAGGTTTTTCGTACACCCTCAGCTTTTAACATTGCGTTTTATTTGTTGAATTAAAGGTTTAAAAAAGTAGCTTGCCTCCAAAACTTATTTTTATGAACATCCACGAATATCAGGCTAAAGACATTCTTAAAAAATTTGGAGTTGCAGTACAACGTGGTATTGTGGCCGATACCNCCGACAAAGCGGTGGCTGCAGCGAAGGAACTTGGTGCAGAAACCGGCTCAAAGTGGTTCGTGGTAAAATCCCAGATTCATGCCGGTGGCCGCGGTAAGGGTACTATTAAAGAAACCGGATCGCGTGGGGTTGTTCTGGCTAAAAGTGTGGACGAAGTTTTTGAAAAATCGAAGGCTATTTTAGGAGGTACGCTGGTTACCATTCAAACCGGGCCATCGGGAAAGAAAGTAAATAAGGTTTTGATTGCTGAAGATGTCTATTATCCGGGCGAATCCGAACCAAAAGAATATTACATGAGCATTCTGCTGGATAGGGCCACCAGCAAGCCAGTTATTATGGCTTCCACCGAGGGAGGAATGAATATTGAAGAAGTGGCTGAGACCCATCCTGAANAAATTGTAAAGGAATGGATTGACCCCACCATTGGGTTGCAGCCTTTTCAGGCACGTAAAATTGCCTTTAAACTTGGCCTGGAGGGTAATGCCTACAAAGAGATGGTTAAGTTTATTAATGCATTATATGCTGCCTATATCGGGCTGGATGCTTCCATGTTTGAAATAAACCCCGTCTTAAAAACCTCCGACAGTAAAATTTTGGCCGTTGATGGTAAAGTTAACCTGGACGATAACGCCCTGTTCCGCCACAAAGACCTGGAAGAGCTGCGTGATATTTCAGAAGAAGATCCTTTAGAAGTGGAGGCAGGAAAATCAGGGCTTAACTATGTTAAACTGGATGGCAATGTGGGATGCATGGTGAATGGTGCTGGCCTTGCCATGGCCACCATGGATATTATCAAATTATCGGGTGGCGAGCCCGCCAATTTCCTGGATGTAGGGNGTGGAGCAAATGCTGAAACGGTAGAAGCCGGATTTCGCATCATCTTAAAAGATCCGAATGTAAGAGCAATTTTGATCAATATTTTCGGGGGCATTGTTCGATGCGACCGGGTGGCAAATGGTGTGGTGGAAGCTTATAAAAAGGTGGGTAACATTCCGGTTCCTATTATTGTAAGGCTTCAGGGTACCAATGCCGAAGAGGGGGCTAAAATCATTCAGGAGTCTGGCCTGAAGGTATTTTCGGCCATTTTATTGAAAGATGCCGCTCAGAAAATCAAAGAAGTGCTGGCTTAATAGGTTTCCTGTTTGAATAAAAAGCATAAATTCGTGGTTTAAAGGTAGTTGATATGCGAAAACTATTGGTTTTGATTGTTTTGGTTGCCATAGCCGAGTCTGCTATTGCCCAAAGTTTTTATGCAATCCGCAAAAACAGATCTCTGATTGCCGTTGTGGGTACCGGAACCTCTACCTATTTCGGGGAATTGGCAAACCCCGGAGATTACTTTGACGCAAAGTTAAACGTGAATGCCGGGTTACAGTACTACCTGACTCCCCAGATAAGCTTAAGATCCGAAATAAATTGGTTCGCGCTGGAAGGATCGGATGCGGATGCTAATGATCACGAAAGGCAACAGCGTAATCTTTCCTTTAGATCACGAAATGTAGAATTCAATGCGGTGGGCATGATTAATCTTTTTCCAAATGGAAATCGCTACTACAGACGTCCTTATTTCAATGTTTATGGATTTGGTGGTGTAGGTTTACTTTATTTTAATCCTAAAGCGGAGCTAAACGGAACCTGGCACGCCCTCCAACCGCTTCAAACGGAGGGAGTAAAATATAGCAGAATTACCCCTGTTATCCCATTTGGTGTAGGTGTTAGGTTAAAGTTTGGACCTAATATGAATATTGCCTTCGAAGGTAGCTATCGTAAAACTTTTACAGATTACCTGGACGATGTAAGTACTGTGTATCCTGTGCAATCTTCTTTAAGTTCAGACTTAGCAAGAAGTCTTTCTGTACGTTATGAACTTGTGCCTCCCAGCATTGAGGGACTTCAAAGGNGAAATCCTTCCCGCGAAGACGGCTACATGATGTTTAATGTTAAAATGGAGTATTACCTGCCGATAGATATACAGGATAATGGTAACGGAAGGATGTACAGCAAAAACGCAGCGCCTCTTATCGTTATAACAAGCGGGGCGGTTTAAAGAGGTAATCGGTCCTCAATCCTTGTCAAGGACTTCATACCGGGAGTAGTTGCTTCTGAACTCAGGGATCAACTCCTTCATCAAAGCAACCATCTTCAACTCATTCTTGTCGTTGATCAAATCGAAAAACAGTTCGATGTAGCGATTAATATCCTCATAAGAATGAGCCTCTACCTTACCAATCAAAATCTTCTCGTGGTGGGTGGGTATCGTGTCTTCCGACTTATTTAGCAACTCTTCGTATAATTTCTCACCCTCCCGTAATCCTGTATAGACAATCTCTATATCCTTACCAGGTTGCATGCCTGAAAGCAAAATCATCTTTTTAGCCAGGTCTGTTATTTTGACTGGCTTTCCCATATCAAATATGAAAATTTCACCCCCNTTACCCATAGTTCCGGCTTCCAATACCAGTTGGCAAGCCTCCGGTATGGTCATAAAANNGCGCGTTACCTCAGGGTGCGTTACGGTTACCGGCCCACCATCCTGTATCTGCTTTTTAAACAAAGGAATTACAGAACCATTTGATCCCAACACATTTCCAAACCGGGTTGTTACAAACGCAATGGAGTGGTTGCCTTCCTTATTTAGTTTCTCGTTTAGCGATTGAACATAAACCTCCGCAATGCGCTTGGAGCACCCCATTACATTGGTAGGATTAACCGCCTTATCTGTTGAAACCATCACAAATTTTTTAACCTTGTACAAAATAGCAAGGTCAGCCAGGTTCTTAGTGCCTAAAATATTGCAATGAATGGCTTCGCTGGGGTTCCCTTCCATGAGTGGAACATGCTTGTAGGCAGCAGCATGATAAATAATTTCAGGTTTGTTCTCTTCAAAAATTGAAGCTATCCTGCTTTGGTTTGTGATGTCGGCAAGGTAAGGAATCACCCGTCCGGAAAATTTTACTTTTATCTCCCGTTCAATTTCATAAAGAGGAGATTCGGCCTGATCAATTAATATTATACGCTCAGGACCATAGGCTGCCACCTGCCGCACCAGTTCACTCCCTATTGAACCNATTGCTCCGGTAATACATACACGCTTGCCCTTCAAATCCAATGCAATGGCCGAATTATTTAACTGAATGATCTCGCGCCCCAGCAGTTCTTCAATGTTTACCTCCCGAATCTGATTAATACTCAGTTCACCGCCTACCCACTTTTCAACCGGAGGTACGGTTCTAACCTTTACCTGGTTCCGGATACAGGCATCTACTAATTCATTCTTACGCTCCAGCGAGATGTCGCGCACAGTAATAACCAGTTCATCAATATTTAGTTCATCAAAACAATAATCCAGATTATCGCCACGTCCATCAAAGATTTTTGATCCATCCAGTACTTTTCCAATTTTATTGGGATTATCCTCCAGGAAACCTACAATCTGCATTCGGGGAGTTGAATCGATCACATGACGGGTAATGATACCGGTTTGTCCGGTACCAAAAATTAAAACTCTGGATTTCTGGATGATCGCATTTCGGTAATAAGCAAAGATATATTTGACTAATAACCTGTAGTTGAACAGAAACAGAAAAGACGACAACAGGCTGATGAAGATTACGGAGAACGGAATAATAAAACTTCCGTTGGAAATATACGTGAGCAGGTTTATTGCCGAAACAAGTCCTACATTGAGCAGTAACATGAAAAATATGCGAACCCCATCCTGCAATCCGGTGTAGCGAATGATACCCCGATGGCTACCGGTGGCAATGATTGCAAGAAATCCACAAACTCCATAGATCACCACCCCGAAATGAAATTGATTATTAATCAAGTCATTGGTTGAGAAATTAAACCTAAGGAGATAACCAATAAGCGTAGAGAANGAGTAAAAACCCGTGTCAATAAGAACAATAACCCAACGGGGTAAAATCTTTAACTTTCTTAGAAATGCGGGAAGGCTTTTCACGTACTATTCGTGCCTTTTTCTCATAGCAAAAATTTTCCTGACTCCCAGTCCACCCCCTATGGCCAGCAGGATTTCAATTCCGGTAATGGGAACATCCGGATCTCCAGATGGATCACCTGGCTGGGCGTTTGAAGCAAAAATTATCCCCGTAATCAATACTGTGCTAAGAAGGAGTCTAATAATCAGATAATTCAGTTTCATTGTTTGATAATCTTGAAAGTGGACACTGTATTTCGGGTATTACTCAACTTAATTAAATAAAGACCAGTTGGCTTGCCTTCAAAATCCAATTCAACAACTGTATCCGTTGCTTTTACTGCAACCTGACCAACCGGGCTTCCTGTATTTGAAATAATCTCGATACGCTTCAAATTTAATCCATCAACTGTTACAAATAACTTATCGTTGACAATTGGGTTCGGATAATAAATGACTTCCTGCACGTTACGTTCCACACCGGTTACAACAAACTCAAACTCATCGCTGGCTATGCAATTACCTATTGCCACCTCCACACGATACAATCCTGATTGATCAATGGAGATGGACTGGCCATTTGCACCCGATATCAATTCATTATTGAAATACCATTTATTTCCGGAAGTGTAATTTGAAGTTAGTACACCATAAGCGGTTTCTGATATCTCGGCCTCTGTAAAGTTTTCAACAGTAGCCTTTACCTGCATTCGGCCACCCTCGCATCCAAGCGAGTTTACAGCAGATACATAGTATGTTTTCGTTTTGTCTAACACTGGAGTAATCAATGTTCCTTCACCCGTTTCGGCCAGGGCTTCTGTTGCATTTTCTGAATCGTACCACCGGTAAAAACCATTTGCTGGTGCCCCCGTGGCCTTCAGTGTTACCTGTCCGGGGTTACATGAAACTCCATCAGTAACAGATTGAATTTCATATTTACCATCTACCGTTAAGTGAATGGTACTGGTTAACGGAAGGGCCGCACATGCTGAACGCTTAGCATATATTGAAACTATATTTTCTCCAGGTCCAAATTTACCGGCTGGCACATTTAATACAACGTCACCACCAGCACCCATTACAACATCCGATACTGTTACACCATTAACAACTGCGTAATAACTAACTCCCGATTCCGCATTAAGCAGGTTTATAGCGTAAGGATTCTCGGTGCATACACTGGACAAGGCATCAACTTGGACATTTAAGTCAGGTTGCGGCTGTCCAATAATCAAACTAAACCGGTTTCCACTGGAAGCCGGATCGGAGGTTATAGTAAAATTGTAGGACCCTTCATTGGAGATAGCTGTTGTTGTTCCGGTAAAGTTATCCAACAACGAAACCTGTGGAGTTAAGCTGAATGATTGCAGGTCGCTTAGCATGATCTGGTAGTTTCCTGGGGTTGCATTGGAAATATTTAGTTGCAAGGTTGAGTTACAGGAACCAGCCGGAACGGCATTAATTGCAAATTTATTTGCTCCGGATATGGAGGCAAGATTGAATATGGCATTTTGTAATTTGTATGCATCCAAATTTTCATCGTACCCATCAGTCGCATCTGCACTAAACCGGATCACGGTTTCATCCCGTTGATTCTCTTTCTTCAGCGTTACCCGAATCATATCACTCACCCCACCTTCTCTGAAAAAAGTGGTTTGTGTTCCTGCTACCTTTACATTTTCATTTGCCTGAAAGTTAATGGTACCCCCATTGCTCTTGATGAAAAATGCTTGTCCCATAGGGATATAACGCGATCCACCATTGGTTCCTACACCACCCACATACGTGGCATAAACCGGTGAAACCTGACCGTTATCGGCAAAGTAGATTGCGTTGGTTACATTGGTTCGGGTCCATCCGGTGGCAGCGTCCCAATCGATCGTGGATGGATACGGATTACCTACCAGGTTCCAGCCATCATTGGCCACATTTCCGGAAGAGGTGAATGAAACAAATCCATTAAAGGATACGGTTCCNCGGTTAATCGGACCTCTTACTTCCCAAAGGGCCGAACCCGAAGTTGACACCGGAGGAACATTTGCTCTCACAAACAGTGCATATCCTCTTCCAGGAGTCAGCGTCTCTGAATTTACTGCATCCGGAAAATCAACATATCCGTCATTCGCATCATTGGAACCACTGCTGTTTGTATCGGTTATCACACTTTCATCATATGAAAACATTGATTGGTTTGTGCCACATCCAGTACACGTACTGGTTCCCGTAAAGGAGCCGGTTACCGGAATGAAATTTTGAATTTGAGAAACCGGTGCATTTTGAACGGGAGAGGAAATATACCTGTAAATCCTTCCGCTGTTAGCCCCNTCAATAGACATGTATCTTTGAACCGTCACATTTCCAAGAACGTTGGCTACACCCGCTAAACTGGCTATAGAAGCATCCTGGGTGGGGTCGTCCGAGGTGGAAAGTAAGGTTAAAATTCTGTTATCCGAAGCACCATCGGCATCAAGGGTAGCATTACTATTCAATGTCAAAATACCTGACAGGTTTTGATTGCTCTCAATAATCACATCCGGTGCTGCCGAAGTATTGGAAACTGTAATGTCCGCAAAGTTTGTAACGGTAGATCCACTAATAACCTGAGATACTGCAGGTGTACCTAAGAATGCAACTTCTCCGACACCGCTATTATTAAATACCCCATTGTTGGTAAATGCCCCATGCAGGTTTAACGTGGCTGGTGGAGTTAATATTCCACTAATCGTAATATTATTAAATGATGGATTAACGGTACCTAAAATAGAAGAGTTACCGGTAAAGACAACCGTACCCCCGTTGCGGTTATAGGTTCCGTTATTTATTAAATCGCCTGATATGGATAACAGGCCCAGCGAACTCGGTGCGGTAAATGTACTAAGGATAGTTAAGCCTGAGGTGGTTACCTGATTATCGCCACAGTTAAACGTTCCTGAATTAACCGTAATATCGTTTATTACAGCCATGTTTCCTGCCAAGGTAACTGTACCTGTTGTGTTTGAGTTTAGTGCGGATATATTTCCACTTGCTTCTGCCCCGGTAGTCAAACTTGCTCCTGTATAATCCAAAATATAAGGACCTCCTGTTGGTGCCACACTACCTGTGCTAAAGGCTCCCAGATTATTTCGGGTGAGTGTTGCACCACTGGAAAATGACAANCCGGAGGTATTCAGAAAATCGCCATTTTGCAGGGTAAAAGAAGTTTCAATATTTAAGGTTGAATTAAGGGTAACCAGGGTACCACCTGTACCCCGATCAATATAGAAATTTCCCAGGGTATTGGCTGTTGGGCTGAATTCAATTGTTCCGAGTGCACCCGTATTTAGAATATTTAAAGTTGATCCCCCATCCGCATAAAATAACCCACCAGAAAGTGTATTGTTATATTGACTCCTCAACTCAACCGTTTGGCCTTCAAAGTACAAAGATGCACCAGTAGCCATATTCAGATCATCGTTAACAGTTAGTGTACCACCCATTACCAGGCTGCCTCCGTTCATGGTAATGTCATTGCTGGCATTTAATGGAGCATTCATTACCAGGGTACCATCCGTCATCGAAAGCAGGTTCGTGATGGTTAACTCCTGTGGAAAGACGATGGAACCGCTTGGGCGATTTACGGTAACATTTTCAAGCGTGGTAATGGCTGTTACGGGAAAATCTACTGACAGATCACCCGTTCCGCCAAAGGTTAGATTACTATTGGCACCCGAAAAGCTAATGGCACCACTCCCCGATATATCTCCATTAATTACCAGGTTGGCATTTGCCGTGCCACTTACCACGTTTAGATTACCACCATTCAGGTCAATAGTTCCGTTGGAGGTTAGACTACGAATTGTGGTTGTAGTGGTGAAATTAATATCGCCTCCTGTTACCGACACCATACCCCCNAGCACGAGGTTATCCAGTTCCACAATCAGATTGCCATTGGAAATATTCAGATCACCATCAATGGTAACCGTGGCTGAACTGGTGTTGTTCAGAGAAACACCAGCCGCATTGTTGATAATTGTTGTCATTCCAGAATTGGAAGGTTGCCCATTCCCAATAACCTGAGCCCCTGAACCCTGGTAAATAAGCGTTGATCCAGCATTAAATGTTCTGGTAGTTACCCTCAGGTTTCCTGCACCGGCACCCGTTCCGGTAATGATTGCCCCGGTAGTATTTTCAGATTCAACAATGAGTGTTCCATCAACCGTAATTGCACTTCCACCGGTACCCTGAATGATAGATTCCCCATCAACTGTTACTATTTCATTTACTGGAATATTGTAGGCTATTCCACCCGTAATACTACCTACGTTAATAAAACCATGAGTTTGGTCTCCCCACNNTAAATTAACTATACCAACCCCTGCACCAGACTCGGTCAGCGTTCCTGCATTCAATTCAAAATCACCCGCAATGTTTAAAACTCCATCACCTGCCCCTCCTGAAAGGGAAAGTGTTCCACCCGGGGCATTCATTGAAAAATTACCTCCAACATTAACCGTGCATAGTGTGCCCGAAGTTTTTAGACGGGAAGTTCCTGCCGTGGTCGTTACTAAGAAATCCCCAGAGATATTTACTTCTGTGTTTGCGCCCGTGGTGGAGATTTCCAGCCGCGAATTGCCTTGAATGGATAAATCCCCATCAACAGTAATTACCGGGTCTTCATTTGTCGATAGCCTAAAAATCTGTCCATTTGTATTCTGGACCGTAAGATTCCTTACAGAAGTTAAGATTCCGGCCAGGCTGATGGTTCCTGATTGCGAAGTACAGTTCCAGACGAAATCACCAAAGCTTTGATTAAAGTTTGAGGCAACCGTAATGGTTTTACCAGAGGTATAACCTTCAATGCTGATTGTAGATGCCTGATCCCAGGTGGCAAGTGGAATTATTCCCTGGGCTGTAGTGTATAAATGTCGATATACCGAACCGGCCGAAAAATTTGTATTGAGGGCCGTCATCCCTGCATGCGTTGCCGTATTACTTAGAACCAACTCACCCTGTACCGTCAGGTTGCCATTCATTGTAAAATCCACCCCGGCACCATTTACTATCGTTAGAACAATCGTTGGGTCAACAACTAAAGTTCCACCTGCCTGTACGGTAGTCTGATCAATGGTGTAATTGGCATCTAGGTTAACCACGTCACCCGCCAGAATGGTGATCGAACCAGAATTAAAATCCGGAACAACTCCACCTGCCCAGGTTCCGGGATCACTCCAGTTTCCACCACCGCTTCCGTTTGAAAGAATCTGTGCGCTGGAACTGAAACCCAGCAGAATACATGAAGCAAAAAGTAATGATCTAATCATAGCTACACGGGTATAGTAAGTACTGCAAAAGTAATGAAAAATGCAGATTTACAGTTATTTATTACGCCTTAAATACAAAAATAGCTACAACTAGTAACCCCTCACAACAAGTCCGATANNGGACAAAAAAACCTCATCCTGCGTTTTCGTATCTAAATCGTTACCAGATGGCAAACATATCCCTCTCTGGAAGAAATCATCCGAAAATCCGTTTAAATAGGCTTTACAATCGCAGCAAAGGGGCTGCCGGTGCATTGGCTTCCATAACGGACGGGTTTCGATCCCCACTTGTTTTAACCTGGAAACCACGCTAACCCCATCATTACCTTCAGGAAGTAAAAATGTGGATAACCAACGGCTTGACCTTACATCAGCAATCTCCCGCTGGGCGCTAAAATCAGGTGGAAATAGTTGCCGGTAGTGCTTAAAAATATCCTTTCTCTTATTTGTAAACTTTTTTAAATCAAGTAGTTGTGACATCGTGTAGGCTGCGGCCAACGGATTCATGCTGTAGTTAAAGCCCACCTTTTGATGCTCATAGTATGGAAAATTTTCGCGAGCCTGCGATGCCAANAACCGCACCCTCTTCGCAAGCTCTTCATTATTGGTAACAATAGCTCCACCTCCAAACCCGGTTACCGATTTGTTATTGTTGAAGGAGAATATTCCCATTTTTCCAAAAGTTCCTACCGACTTGCCCTTATAGGTGGCACCAAGGGATTCAGCTGCATCCTCAATAACGGGTACTCCAAAGCGGTCTGCCATTTTCAATATTTCGGTTATTGAGGCCGGAGTGCCATACGTATGCACAATTACAATCGCTTTGGGTAATTTTTTNAGGTTCGAAAGTTCTTCCAACGCCTTTTCAAGCAATTCGGGATGCATGTTCCATGTGTCTTGCTCAGAATCAATAAGTACCGGATTTGCACCCACGTAAAATATTGGATTGATAGTAGCTACATAGGTAAACGTAGGAGCAATAACCAGGTCGTTGGGCTTAACCCCAAGTACCAAAAGAGCCAGGTGGATGGCCGCTGTTCCTGAGTTTACAGCAACTGCATAAGCAGCCCCCACTTCCTTTGCCAATTGATTTTCAAAATCCTCAATAATCCGGTTATGATGCACACCCTGATATTGTTCAAGAATTGAACACAGGGCATTGGTGTTAATGGAATTGTACGAGAGCGGGATACGAATCATGCTTAAGCTGAATTCAAAATTACATCTTTTCGGATTCAGTTAAGAATGCGCGCGAACAGATCGTTGGTAGATAAATCCTGCGATCAGGAGCACCATCAAAAGCGGGTTAACCACCATGCGATGCACCTGAGAAAGTAGCGGAGAAGAAAGTTCGGTAGGCCCTTCCAGGCTTAGTTTGAAAAAAATAAAGCGGCAACACTAAAAATAATTCTGTCAAAAACAGGTATAGCGCAATCCGTAAATAACTCCTGTTTTCGAACAAACCCCAGATGAGTAGCATGCACAAGGCATCGTTGAGTATAAGGCGTATGGTTTTATTGATGATAAAAACCAGGTTAGCACTTTCAACAGCAACAACCGAAGGCACTACCGCATTCCACCACGCTGCATAACTAACCTTTTGAAAAAGGAAAACCAAAAGCAAGCCTCCAATCGCTATCGCTATTTGAATATACTTTTTCATTTCCCGGATTTGCCCAACAAGGACTTAATGGTTATTCCGTGGGTCAGCCTCATCCACCACAACCAAAGCACAAAAACAATCAGATAGATGATGGCTGTAAATAAATATTTATGGAAATAATAGAAGTAGTGAGACCAGTAAGCAGCCACGAAGTACAGCAACCCAACACGAACCAGGTTTGCCAAATAAATAATCACTAATCCAAGCGGCACAAACCAGGCAACTTGTTTCGGCCTGCCTTTAAATGCCGCCACAAATGCCACAAACACAATCATTACATTTAAACTGTTACAACCTTCATACACACCGATTATCTTTTTNTCGTTTTTCAGAATGCCTATACTGGGTTTATCATCGGCTGGGTGGGTAGTTGTTTTTTCTCCAAGTAAATTCAGAAGGCGGGAGGTTTGTTTGGTGATTGTTTTTGTTACCGGATCTGCCTGATTTGCATAGGAAGTGATCCAGATACCATAAAGAATATTCAGGCTGAAATACAGCCCTAAAAAAATTGCCAGGAATCGTAATGCGCCTTTCGTTTCGTTCATGGCTTTTCGCGTGCCGGAATTCCAATTACCGTTGTGTTTGTTTTAACCTGCGTTGTTACTAACGCACCAGCCCCAATTTTAACACAATCGCCCACGTTTATTCCTTGCAGAACCGATGCCCCCGTACCCACCATTACTTCTTTCCCTACCTGAACAAACCCTGACAAATGAACACCGGGCATGATAGATGAATAATCACCAATCGTTACATCATGACCAATGGTCGAGTTTAAGTTAATCAGTACGTGTTCACCAACCCGAATATCGATCGTTAAATGACAACCGGCAGTGATAATCGATCCAGCCCCAAATTGAACATTCAAACCGATTGTTGAAGCCGGATGAATCAAAACCGGGTACTGGATGTGCTGGTTGTTGATTTTAGCCACTACGCCAGCTTTTATTGATGGATCTCCGATTGCAATAATTACATAAAGCGGATAATCCACCTTATTTAATTCAGCAATCTTGCCAACTACCAAATGCGTAGCAATTTTNTTNCCGACCGGATGCGAATCATCATAAAAACCCACCACGTTCCAAGTCAATTCCTGTTGGTTGATATGATGCAGGAGTACGGCAACTTCCTTACCCAGTCCTCCCGCCCCGACAATAGCAATATTCTTTAAACTCATCCGGTAAATTTTTCCTCGGTAAGTGAGGTGTCCTTTTTAAAACTTAACGCTAAAATAAGTGTTTTGATCAGGATTTTGATGTCTAAAGCAAATGAGACCTTATTTACATATTCAAGATCAAATCTGAATTTTCATCCCAGGAAAGGTTATTCTTACCGCTCACCTGCGCTAAACCCGTAATACCTGGCAGCACCGAATGCCGGTTATTCTGTTCAACCGAAAACAGATTTAAATAATCCACAGGCAACGGCCGCGGACCAACCAATGACATTTCTCCTTTCAGAACATTTAAAAGTTGCGGTAGTTCATCCGCATTCGTAAACCGCAAGCAATCGCCCAGGGCAAATCTTCTTTCCTGCAGGGAAGCATCCGAATTCTTCAGCGTTCTGAATTTGAACATCCAAAAGGCACTCCGTTTTTACCGATCCGTTGTTGTATAAAAAGGATGGGAAACTGGAATGAGATCGTGTACGCGATGAGGATAATGAGAAGTAGCCAGGAGAGACCAATCAACAATAAGGTGGAGACGATTATATCGCCTATTCGCTTGCCATATTGCCTATATGCCCTATTCATGGCCCGGTTATTTTTGAAGATAATCAGAAAAATGGTATTCAAGATGATCTTCAGATCAATCCATAGNGAGTGATCTTCAATATACCGCAGGTTCAACTCTAGCTTGACCGGCATGATTTCGCGAATGTAAAAATCAATCGGGTCCGCTTTGCCCTCCAGCATTTCATTTTCGTTTCTGAATTCAATGGAGGCGTAATCGGTAATACCTGGCTTCACGCTGATTACTTTGAGTTGCTCCTCATTATACAGTTTCACAAATTTCTCCAACTCGGGTCGTGGCCCTACCAGGCTCATGGTTCCATTCAACACATTGATGAGNTGGGGCAGTTCATCCACTTTATACTTTCGTAAGTAATATCCAAATTTTGTAATACGTGGATCGCGCGCACCCACCGTAATAGCCGTTAGCTTATCAGCATGTATATGCATGGTGCGGAACTTAAAGAGTTTAAAGAGTCGCCTATTCTTCCCTACCCTTTCCTGCAAATAAAAAACAGGCCCAGCCGAATCCAGTTTAATCCAAATACCGATTACCAAAAANAANGGAAAGAGTAGTACCAACCCAGTGAATGAAATCAGGAAATCAATGATCCGCTTAGCCATGAACTGCTTGATAACTTTCAACGACTGCGTTCACAATGAATGCAATTTTCTGGTCATCCAGTTCAGGATAGATAGGGAGGGAGATCTCGCGCGAATAAGAATTGTAGGCAGCCGGGTATTCGGCTATGCGATAGCCGCGGTCGCGAAAGAGGGTGAGCATGGGTAACGGTTGAAAATGCACATTGACGGATACACCTGTGGCTGTAATCCGTTCAATCATTTTGTCGCGCTGTGCCTCGGTAATTCCGTTTATCCGAAGCGCATATAAGTGGCAGGAAGAAGTTTTATCCGCAGTATCCTGTGGCGGAAGTTGCGCCCAGTCAAATGCAGCGAATTGTCTGGTGTAAGTATTAAAAACCCGTTGCCGTTCGGGTAAAATATGCGATCCGTATTTTCGGAACTGGGCAAGTCCGATGGCTGCACAGATATCAGGCATATTCATTTTAAAGCCCGGATACACTATGTCGTACTTCCACCCTGCCCCGTTGGTTTTCGAAAGTGCATCTTTCGTTTGGCCATTCAACGACCACAACTTTAATGTTCGATAAACTTCCGCATGATCAAAAGCCGGTTGCGGCAGGTTAATACAAATCGCACCGCCCTCGGCTGTGGTTACATTCTTTACCGCATGAAAGGAAAAAACCACAAAATCGCCCCATTGCCCTACCGGCTTTTGTTTGTACGTGGCTCCAATAGAATGGGCCGCATCCGACAGGATTAATAGTCTGCCGAGTTTCTGCTGATGATCATTCGTTGCCTGAAACTTATTTTTAACCTCCGGTTCGTTCACCAATTGAAAGATACTTTCATAGTCGCACGGCCAGCCGGCAATATCAACGGGTATAATGGCTTTGGTTTTGGAAGTAATCTTCTTGCGAACTTCATTCACATCCATATTAAAATCTTCCTTCACATCGGCCATTACCGGTGTGGCGCCCGCGTGCATCACCACGAGTGCTGTGGCGGCATAGGTGTAGGCCGGAATAATCACTTCATCACCGGGGCCAATGCCATACCAATGCAGCATGAGCAACAATCCGGAAGTAGCCGAGTTGCAACACGCGGCATACCCGATGCCAATTTTNTCGGCCACCAGTTTNTCGAGTGCCAGCACCCGCGGCCCGGAAGTGATCCAGCCACTCTCCAGTGTTTCCAGCACTTCGCGCTTTACGTCATCGTCTATGTAGGGAGGAGAAAAAGGGATTTTCATTCGTTACTACTTTTAGACTTCATGAGAATCTTAGCCGGATTTCCAACCACGGCACAATCATCACCAAAATTATGGATTACTAAGGCGCAAGCCCCGACCTGAACATTGTTTCCCAGTGTAACAGGCCCCAACACAACTGCATTTGCACCCAAACTACAATTATCGCCAATTGCCAGACCGTTTTGTAAAGTCCTGGGTCTTGATCCGATTATATTGCCTCCCACTAACGTCAGATTTTTCCTATTACAGACTTGCCAGAAATAACAAATTCCGGGCGAAGAATGCAGCACGAGTATTCCTGGGCCAATGGAGGCATGGTAATTAATCTCACAATTAGCATAGGCATACATGACATTTAAAATTGGTATAAATAAAATGCGAAACAGTGGCCACGCACCTCCAATCATCAAATACATTCCGCGCTCAACCCGATACAAAAACACCTACAGCCGATCGGCTCATCCACATGTACAAGAATCTACCTCTCTTTCTACCGCAGATTCGACTATAATCTCTGATTAAAAAACGGAATTGCTCAAGCATGTCAATTCATTAACTCATAACCAAAAATAAGACTCAAACAATTTGCGCACCTCGTTATCATCTATGTAAGGAGGAGAAAAAGGGATTTTCATCTAAAAAGTTGGGGCAAAATTAAGAAATCAATTCAATTGCTTCTCCATACTGGTTGAGGGCCTTCAACTTTAGTGGTCTTCCAGCCATTGCGCAGGTACGACCGAATGGCTTGCTCATTGTTTGTTCGTACTGTCAACTTCATCTTTTTAGTGCATCGCAGCCATTTACGCATTTATGATAAGATATCAAGCATTCATCCACTACGTTTTCACAACTTTCTCCATTGAGGTTGACTTTCCTCTAATTTGAGTAATCACCCAGCCATTCCGCTCGTATGCCTTTATTGCTTTTTTGTTGTCCGAAATCACGGTGAGCAACATTTTTGTATAACCCAGGTCAATGACTTTATTTTCAAAAGCCTTCAGTAACTGTGAACCGTAACCTTTTCCCTGCAGTTCACTACGTACACCAATTACTACCAAAGCAACATAGGGTTCAGTTTTGGCACTCTCAGTCACCATACGCTTTTCTCTCCGTGTGCCAACAATCTTATGCCAAATGTTTCTTAGTACAAAAATATACTTTGCCCTCAATTCACGATGAAAGATCAACCAGGGTCTAACTAAAATCGAAAGAATAGCCTGATTAAAACTATATTGAGCCATGCTTGAAGCAGACCCCATTCCTGGCTTTGACCTCACCATCCCACCGCAGTACCCAATACATTTATTCTCTTCCCGCAGAAATAAAAGAAATGCCGATTCGTCTTCAACATACCACTCGAGCATTTTTTAACATAAGCTAACCCCAAAGCAGATGAAAATGATCCGGGAAAGGCTGCCCGATGACATTCCGCTATTTCTCTGATATTATCCCTATTCGCTGGTCTTATCATGTCCATTAATTTTACTTTTCAGAAAAGAACTAAACGTATAAATCTGTTCGTTTCGATCAAAAAATTTTTAGCGGTATGCTGATTTCGTTCGCGCATTTTAACATACTCCATATCTTGTTTATCTCTGAAAGCCTGGAGGCCTTTTCTCAATTCAACCCAATCTCCGGGCCTAATCACCCACCCCGCATTTGTGTTATTGATAATTTTGGCCCCCTCACCCTCACCTGAAAANATAATTGGCAATCCTGCTGCCATTGCCTCATATATTTTGGAAGGAACGGCACCATAAATATTTTTAATCAAAGGAATAAGTGCCCCACCATAAGAACCCAACATCGTTGGCATTTCATCCCGTTTTAAAGTACCATGATAGAAAATTCCACGGGATGGATTTTCTCGTAGAAAATCTTCTATCTCAATTTTNTCAGAACCTGTGCCATAAATATGAAACTCCACATTCAACTCAGTAAAATCAATATTCTTACATATAGACAGAATACCTTGTGCTACGCCTAATAAGCCTGCATACACCAGTTGATATCTTCTTTGAGGATCATATGCTGCTTTATCAAATCGCTTTGTATCTACCCCATTTCTTAACAAATAAACTTTGTGCGGAGTATTAACGGAAATATGATCAATAATTTCCTGCGATTGGCCGGAACAGATAAATGCTCTCCGATATAAAAAATGCTCCAACCTCACCAGCATGCGATAAATAATTCCGTCTTTTATGGCTCCTAATTCCCTGGCTGACAACGGCCATAAATCTGAAACATTTAAGATCAGCTTTGCTCCAGATAATGCAGCCAGCAGCCAACCTGAAAATGCCAGGGTTAACGGAGGGCTTTCCACCAGAAGGTAGAATGGCTTTTTGATCGAATATAAAAACNNAGAAAACAAGCTGGTACAGGAAAATGATACCATGTTAATAATCCTGGGAAATATTTTCCGGCTGTTTGACGGATACAACCAATAACGCATTACTTCTACACCTTCAATCTGTTCAACGTGCGATAGTTTGCCCCGGTACGACCCAAAAATTTTACCCGTTGGATAGTTTGGCATAGCAGTTACCACACTTACTTCCCAACCAGATTTAATCAGTCCGCTGGCCATGTCAAATAGCCGGTTTTGAGGAGCCCCCATTTCTGGTTGAAAGTACTGTGTAAGGATTACCAGCTTCATTTATCTAACTCGGAATAAAAGTGCTTGATCTTTCCCGAAGCCGGACGTATTATTTTNTCAACCCGATTGATTTTCAATTGTAATCCAGGTTCAAGATAAACATCCATCTTCTTTTGAATATCAACAATTTCTTCTGCAGTTAAGGGTCTGTCGCTCACAATATCAAACTCAAAACTATCTAGCGAGGTTTGGCGGATGATAAACTCTTTCAAGACACCCCTTGATTCCAAAATACTTCGAGATACGTAATAAAAAGTCAGTCCAGGCGACTTTTTNCCGCTCGGCAAGACTATGGTATCGTTTACTCTTCCGGATAATGTTTTGAGTACTAACCCATGTTCATCTTCTTCTATCACGCCAATATCACCAATATCATAGCGTATAAAAGGCATCGCTTTGTTATTTAGCGATGTAATCACCAGCCTTCCTGACTCTCCTAACGGCAACACCTGGTTGTCGTCTGACAAAACTTCAATAAACAAATTTGCCTCATTCAGACCCCAACGGCCTTCTATATTCTCGATGGCAATAACATCCAGTTCAGAAGCTCCATACTCACGGATAACTGGCACACCCAGGGCTTCCTCAACTATTCGTTTATCCTCTTCCCTGCAAACTTCGGAAGTTACTAAGCAACGTTTTAAGGTGGGGCATACATCAACCAATTTTACTTTCCTTTTGATTAAAAATTCTGAAAANAGTAAAATTGAATTCGTATATCCGTACACGTATTGAATTTTTGTTTTCTGGAATTGTAGCAAAATTTTNTCAAGCATTTCATCCCCCAGATCAAAAACCGGAAAACGAACTCGATGCATAAAANNATCCTTTACTTTCTCTTTTGCATATGAAATCCTATCTAACGGGATGCCATAAAATCGCGCTTGCAAATCACCTTGTCGGATACCCGACAACTCATAGTGATGAAGAATAAACATCCACGTAAGGGCATGAGTAAACTTATCTTTGGCAAAAAAACGNGATGCGGAAGATCCAGAAGTATTCGAGATATAAACTTTTGAAGGGGTGTACCCCTCGGAAAGCAGTTGGTCAATCGGAGCCTGTAAATCTTTTTTGNNAAGGATGGGCAGATCATTCCAGTTCTTAGGTAAACTTCGTTTGGTAATTCTTTGATAAAGAGGATTGTATTGAAAATGAAAATCCAATATACTCTGCCGTTGTTTGTCAATCCACCGTTTTTGATCAACTCTATCCATTGCATAAAACCTGGTCAATTGTGCCCTGGCTTCCTTCATCGGAAAACCCTGCCAGGTAAGTATCGTGTCAAAAGCTATCATTCCGCAAAATATCAATTTTTGTGATCCACAAACTAATCCATTTCAAAGCAGACTTGACTGGTTTGTACCTGTTCAGGCTTTATTGAGAAATGCCTTGTCATTATCCTTCAACAATTTAAACCACCGTTTTTCTATCTTTTCCCATGCAAACTCTTCCACTCGTTCACGGGCCCGCACTGATAGTTGATGACTCAATTCAGCATCATTAAAAATGCGCTTAACCTGCTTTGCCATCGCCTCAACATCCATCACATCGCACAATAGCATATTCTTCTCATCTGCCCACAAATAAGGTATCTCGCCCACCCGAAAGGATACCACCGGCACACCACAACCATTTGCTTCTACCACCGCCACTCCAAAACTCTCATAGGATGTAGTGTTAAGATAGACAGCATGAGATTGATAATATGTATGCAATTGATCGTTTCTCACTGGCNNGGTTATCGTAACCTTACCGTCAAGATTGATTTGTTTAATTAATGCTTCAACATCTTTCATCAATCCTCTATCAGGACCAACCATCGTTAATGTTGCCTCCGGAAAATTTTGTCTGACTTTCTGTAATACATGGATTGCAACTTGGGGGTTATAGATTTCAGAAAAAGCTCTTACCCATAATAAACTGAAAGGCCGTACCTGGGTTCGTTTATATGGAAAATTTTTNAATTCTACCGGATTTGGACAATAGGCCACCGTAAATCCCTGCTTTTCAAAAAAATCAATAATAAAACGAGATGGACTTTGAACATACGCCTTATTAAAAAGCCTCTGAAAAATCTTTTCTCTTCCCTGGTAATACTCAGGCAATGCCCCTCCATGAAGCGTTAACAAAACCCTTTTTTTNCTAACCTTTCCGATGAAAGCAGCCATGCTTGCAAACAAAAAAGAATTACCACTAAAGACATCAATGTGTAAAATCGAATAACTTTTCAGTAATGCGCATAAAAGGATCTGCCCCAGCCGTATAAATCTATTTTCGGATTGTGATGCTTTAAAAACCTTTATTTCATCACTCTGAATTCTGTCTGCAATAACCTCTGATATGGATTGGGAACCACGTGATTGGGACAAGAAATTTCCAATAAAGAGAACCGTCAATGGTTGTGTCTCCATGCAATATTGTGGATTACTTGGGTTTAATAAACTCTAACGACAGCAAGTCACTAACTTTGTATAAGTTCAAGCTCTTATCAAAATACTGAAATTTATTCTCAGTAGTTCGCTCATTGATTACTGCTAAGGGTGCTGGAAAACAGAAGGGCTTACGCTGTAAATTAATGGCGCGCCAGTCGCCAGTAGTGATGTCGTAATTGTTCTTGGTCAGCGGGAACGATGTCGTCAAAAGATACTTTATGTCAGACTTTGCTAAATTCTGGAGAAACAATCTAATATCTGCATAACACAAATGAACCAAACAATGGCGCACGAAAATAACATCGGCCGATATCAGCTTATCTTTCAAAATATCTAACTGAATAAATGTATGTCTTTCACTTGCAAAGCTCTGGGTATTCTTTTGTATTAACATCGGTACAATATCTCCCCCNACATACTTTACTTCCTTATCAAAGGCTACAAGTTGCATCCAATTAAAATCGCCACATGGTGCATCTAAAAATATTTTTATATCAAATTTTCTTTTCTACAGAAAACCNGGAAGTTGCTCGATCAATAACTTCGTATGAACTCTCATGGAACCAATGCCAGAAACTGACTCGTCATTATTCCATTTGTTATCATCATAAATTTGCTTAAAAACATTTTCTGACGTAAGCTTGCCCAAAACAAACGAACGCTCTGTTTGCCAACGATAAAGTTGATATATACCAGGAAAATCTTTAATGAATCGCAGTGCTCTACCGATAATTCCTCTGGCTACCCGAAAATTATGCCCACACTTTTTAAAAAAGGTCTTAATAAAAAACCTCTCAACCGCATAAATAAAACATTGTCGGGTAAAGTGTTTGTCAGCAATAGAACAAGATGCAAGGGCCAATCGTATCTTAAGATTCGAAATATTTTATCCATCGGTTGTGTTAGTTAAATATTTCTCAATTGTTTTGCACACAATTTCCGTTTGCATTTCTAATGTATTTGAAGCTGCTACCTGGTAACCATGCTTAATCAATATCATCCTTAAATCCTTATTCTTTATTAACCGAAGAATTGTCTTTGCCATTTCCTCAACACTGCCTGGGTTAATCAATAGTACATCAACTTCATTTCGCAGAAAGAGTGGTATTGAACCGACCGCACTGGCAATAACCGGAACGGAGTTGGCAAAAGCTTCCCATATTGTTCTTGGGAAACCTTCGTTTACTTTCGAGCCTATAATATAAATATCAGCCATCCGGTAAAAGGTATTCAATTCTGCGCCAACCTGCTTTTTACCATGGAAGAAAACATTGCTTTCTAATCCCAGGGCGATCGCTCTGTTTCGCAGCAAATCCGTTACTTCTGTTGTATTCTTATCTTCCCAACCTACAAAGTGAAGTTGGGCATCTACGCCCGCCAAACGAATCTGGTTTAATGCTTCAATCATTTCTGCAAGCCCTTTCGACAGATCAAGCCTGCCGGTGTACAGCAGGTTAATTGTCTTTGACTGGCAGGTGTCTTCCCGAGAAAAGAAATCGGATGCCTGAAGGGTGGTGGTACGCACCAGGTGAAGATTTTTGACAGAATCCTTCAGTTCTTCATAAATCAACCCACTGTTTACAAATACCAAAGCATTTTTANNATAGCGGTTCTGCTGCCATTTATTAAGGTATGCCCACCCCTGTATAGCAAATTTTCTAAAAGGGGTTGCCGGAGGTCCTTTNGCGCTTTTCTGATAATCGCCCACAATTAAGTATGCCTTTTTNACCTTCTTTACCCTGGATAAGGACGGCAATAAGGGTGTGGGGCACCGGATTAATAACAGGTCAATCCTAGCCAGGTCGGCAGCAATGCCTGCCATTATTTTCCGGGAGTTGAATAGCCTTTGGGGTACTGAATTATGAGGCCCCATAGACACCAACCGAATGTTCTTTCCTCTTAAGGTGTAATCCATTAAAAACTCTTCGCCAGGAACCGGGCTGTGCATAAAACAAACCAACTCAGAAACATTGGTAGCAAGGCTATCCAGAAAAACACCCAGGAATCCTGACGTAACTATTTTACCATTCTTCTCACATGCCGGTATGTGGTAATGAAATCCCAGTATCATGACTTATGTTTTACAATTACCCAGCACCCTAATGCAATCAGAAACCAGGCAAACACATTCACGATGGCATAAATAAAATACAAGTGGATGCTCATGTGAAAAATCCCGATAAAAATTGGTTTGTATTCTGGAGACAGTTTTGATAAATTTCTAAAAAACCAGAGGATGCAGTAGAGCAACAAAAGAACAAAAGGTATTAACAACAGCAAACCACCCTCGGCTAAAAATCCTATATAGGAATTGTGTGCACTTTTTGCATCGATACTTTTCTTATGAACTACATATTTAGCTCCTTCAAAATTGCCAGGTAATTTAACCCGATATTTTCCAAAATTATTCAATCCTATTCCACTCCATGGATACTTTTCATAAATTAATAAGGCTTTCTCAATCTGAGCCAGGCGCACCAGGTACGACCGGTCTTCTTCCAGTGTTTTTTCCCGGTTATAAATCAAATCATAGGTTCGTTCGTTCAAACTAAAAACAGCCTTCTTTAACGTAGGGTTATCAATTAAGAAGATCATAACAAAATATCCGACAACGGCAAAGGCGTATGTACCCAGAGAATTCTTTCGGTTGAGTAACATCGTAATTNNACCCCCTGATAAAGTCAGTAACGAACCCGACCGGCTACCCGAGAGAAAGCCACAAATCACCAAACCTCCCCATATTACAATTGCTACCCAGAATCCATACCGATACAAACTGTACCATACCACCATGGGTGTGAAGCTAATCAACAAAAATGCGAAAGTATTCTGCGATAAATTTTTAAAGATCGGTAACGAAACCAGTCCAGTCTGTTGAATAACAAAATAATACACAACCGATGACAACACACCCCAGAAAAATGCCTCATACACCACCTCCAATTTAATCCAATTCTTGTGGGTTGTAAATGCCAAAATGAGCAACACCCAATACAAATAATTAGGAAGTACCTCCAGAGCATGAGCTAAACTTTTAGCAGGCATGCTGTTGGGTATATTCACTACCGAAACAATTGCTCCGATACCAAAACCAATGGCTACAACCTGAACNAAAGTAACGAACGACAAAAAATTACCCGTTAATGTACGCAGACTGAAGAGTAAGAAAGGAAAAAGAAAAACCGATACATTTTGAACAAATAAAATTGCGGGGAAAGCCATGAAGTAGGCATACCAGAACAATATTTTATCTACACGTAACTGAATCCGATTAGGGTTAGTCAGCGACATCATTCTCTGCATCTCTTTGCCAGTTAATTTCTGGTGTAATCTTCTCTGCTCTAAAAGGAAGTGTAAATGTAAGCATTATCCCCTCATAAATTCCTTTTGTCAAATCTCTATTTTGAGGACCAGGTTTTATCAGGTTTCGGAACAAAGCTATTAGTAAACGCCAACCTGCAAAATAATAATAGTGAAGAAAAGCCAACCCCTTGGGATACCCTTTACTTGCAGCATAGCGCAGCGACACCAACAACCTTGAATACATTACCTTGCGTTGAAAAGTAGTGTGGTCCAGAAAATAGTTACTGGGTGAAGGCGGATGAATNAAAAAAGCCTTCGGCACAAACCAAATTCTCTTTTTAAGCCCTAAGGTCATGCTAATAATTTTATCTTCTCCCATGCCCAACCTTTGCTCAAACAAACTAAACAACACGGGATCAAACAAATGGCTCAAATCAGCCTTATAAAACCCCATAACCGCTCCATTGAAATATTCAACTGCCGCTTCTTCTTTTGGGCGTGGACCGGCCAGACCTGCCATGTATATTTTCCCAGGCTTCATGACAGGTACTCCCGATAGAAAATTAATTATTTTAAAGACCCTTGATTTCTCGTTTACCGAAAATTCGCTCTGCCTTGTAATAGCGTTATGATGCTCAAACCCTACCGAAATACCCGATGCACCTGTTATTTGAAAACGTGATAACATGACATCAAAAACAGTAAAATCCGTAATCTCTAAATCATCATCCAAAAANATAATAATCTCAGTCCTACAGCACAAGTACGCTAGATAGCGCTGATACGGTTGATTTTTATGACTTGATCTTATATAAGTTACTACCTTATTGGCAGATATAACAGCATCTGGCTGTTCTGAGGAGTCAACAACTAATATTTGGTCTGGAATTCGAGTACAACTCTCAATTTGACTTACCAGCTTTGCTAAATTAACTGGACGATTATAGGTTGTTATTGCAATGGAAAATGTCATTTGTAACTATTGAAAGTATTGTAGCCACCTAAAATTACAATTGGAAGAAAGAGAAAATACATCCAAATGGACTAAGCACCATATTCTAAAAGTCATTAATAGAATTCCTACATTTTCCGAGAATGCGAAAAGCCACAGACTTAACAACAGTTCGAACAAATGCCGCTATAATGGTAATAAGTTTCTTAGAAACCAAATTTTTTACCAAAAATCTGGGCTGTTGCAAAATCATTATTCGCAATAACATTACTTAATACCCTTTGATAACGCAATTCTCTTAAGTCTGTGTTTCTTCCCTACGGCAAAAATCAACGAATCTTGATTGTCTGCTCTATGTATAACCCGACATACAAGTTTAACAAAATCAACCTTCGAAATCCCTTGCCCGATTATATCCCTCTGAAAAAGTTCCGTCCGCCAAGCGATCTTGTAAAAGTCTTTTTCGTATAAATTCTTTATCGGCCTCCGAAATAACACTACCCTGTATTGTCCTTCTCATCACTGCTGACCATGTGCCATAAAGAAGAGCCTGCAGGTTGCTTTTCAGCATCATCGTTAACTGTATATTTATATCCATAATCAGTCTTAAGAAGGGGCCATAACTGTTTTGACTTTTCTGTCATCTCAGTAATCATCTTCTTCCAGGATGTGACATTACTTATGGCATTCATTTTTTATAGCCTATTTACATTAAAATCTGTTCCCATTTTTTAATAGCAAAGTGAATGGAATATAACTCCTCCACATTCTGCCTCCCCGCTGATCCTATCCGTTTACGCAGCCCCTCATCATTTGCCAAACTTTTTAAGGTATTGATCCAATCTTCCTCAGTAGTGCAGTGAAATCCGCTAACGCCATGCTTAACAATATCAGCATTTACACCCACCTTCGATACTACAATTGGAATACCAACCCCCATATATTGAATAGCTTTAAGGCCGCATTTTCCTTTCTCAAACTCATTATCCCGAAGAGGCATTAATCCAATATCCAGATATTGCAGTTGCTCTACTTCCGATTCCTCATCCCATTTGATAAAAGTACTCTGAACTCCTGACCACTGTAACTTCGGATCCTCATTCGAAATTACAATAAAATCAAAATCAACCTCCTTACTTAATTTCTCTATAACATCCTTCACTAAGGGNAGGCAATATTTGTTCGTGGAGGCTGATCCCGACCATCCAATTCTGAGCTTTCCTTGAGCCCTTACCTGAACAGGCTTATAATACTCTGTATCGATCACCGTGGGTACGATAATTACATTATTACTATACTGAACAGCATATTTTTCCAGCGTAGGATTTCCGGGTGTTACCGCATAACACCAATGCATTATTTTCTGAAGTTTTTGATCACGTCCTCCCAGGTAAATAGCATCATCAAAATCAAAAACCAAACGAACTCCTGCCTTAACAATTATGCGTTCTAAAAATAAGGTCCAACGTTCCGGATTAATATCCCTGTTCGCAATAACCGTATCAAACCTCCAGACATCACGCAACATCCACAACGAGGAGAACAACCTCATCATCTGATGAAATCGATTTGGAATTTTNTTAAACAAAGACTGATACCGGGAGGGNTATTCCATCAAACGGTCAGGAAACGGAACTCTTACCTTTACTTCATACCCTCGATCTTGTAAGGGTTTCACAAATTGCCAAACCCTGAACCGGGCAGCAGGTGATGTGTACGAACCCGGCAGAAATAATAATCTTTTCTTCATCTATTTATTCCAACCCTGTGGCAAATTCTTTTCAATTTCAATATTATCAAATTCAATACTCTTTCGCGCGCCCACTCCTTTTGCCCATTTTGCCATTCTTTTAATTCCTTCCTGCAAACTAATTGCTGGTTTTTCGCCAAATACACTTTTTATCTTTTTATGATCAGAATGTGCATGAACTACCTCCATTCTGGCTTCCAAATGTCTGATATCCGCATTAACTCCAAACTCTTTCAGAACGATGGTTGCCAGATCCTTAACAGTGTAAGGTGTGTCTGCGCCTACATTAAATACCTGGTTGTAAGCAGCTTCCATCGTAACAGATTTAGCAATATAAGGTGCAACATCATCGATGTAGCTGAACGCCCGGGTTTGTAGTCCATCTCCAAAAATAGTCAATGATTTACCTTGCATTACCTGGTTCATAAATATTCCTATCACATTACGATATTTGTCACCAATATTCTGGTTTTCTCCATAAACATTGTGTGGCCGAAATATAATATGGTTAAGACCGAACATGTGGTGAAATGCCTTTAAGTCCATTTCAATAGCATATTTTGCAATTCCATACGGATCTTCAGGTTGTGGCACCAGGTCCTCGGTCATCGGTAATTGATTTGCACCATAAACGGCAATGGATGATGTAAAAACAAAACACTTCACATTACTCTTCACCGACTCATTAATCAAATTAATTGATCCGATTAAATTATTATTGTAATTAAATCTTCGAATAAAATGCGACAACCCCTCCGCAGCATAGGCAGCCAAATGATACACATAGGTAAATTTGAATTCGTTAAAAAGCCGGTTTACCAACATGTGATCGGTAATAGATCCCTGTACAAATTCAACACCTTGAGGAATGTGATCTGCAAATCCGCCACTTAAGTCATCCAACACAACAACCTTATGCCCTAAAAGGAGGCAATGTTTTGCCACGTGAGACCCAATGAAGCCGGCACCGCCTGTAATAAGAGATACTTCCATAATTTATTTTCGTTTATTTTTTTCTGATACTACTAACAGCCTTTCGCAACAAACCGATCAGGGTTTGTTCTTCTAACTTATCGGTTAGCTGTTGATTCTTATATTTCAACCTGGCAATAATTTCTTTATCTAAGTTTACTTGTTCCTGATTAGGGGGCGTTCCCAACTACAAATGCCCCAGCCGANNACTACTTAAATCAGACGAAATAAAAGATTGCTGCAAAAGATTTGAGGGAAGTGATGCTTGAGGATAAGATTGTTTGAATTCAATCATCCGTATCACCAAGTCAGCGACCCGGTGAGCAGCCGGCCCCNNCGCCTCTGACAAGATTCTGAGAAAGAAAATANNATCCTGAATCCGCTTATCATTTGCCGAAGGTTGAAGCATTTCTTGCAGAACCTGCTCTGCCTGTGCGGGGTGCCTGATGGCCCATCGCGTACCCACAAAATTGGGTGTATTAAAATAATCAAGCAAAGCAGTAGGCTTTTCCATCAATTGTGATTCTAATATTGTGGTGCTGATGGTTGTTATTACAGCGTCACTTTCCATTATCAACGAACTAAGCTCGTTGGTACTTTTNTCAGTATAGGTATTTTGAATTCCTAAAAACTCTGGCAAGTCTTTAGTAACACGCCATATGGTTCGGATATTACGCTTTTGATTCAGTAGATTTTTAAGATCACTCATTTCGCGCAAAACGGTGTCTCGTTGTGCATCGTTAAACCAGGGCTTAGAACTCGTTAGTACCAGGATTGTTTTTGCATCTTTACCATTACGACTATTAAAAAATTTGCTGCCTGTGTGCTGTAATATATCCAGTTTAGGCATTCCGGTCAGTTCCACCTTAGGCCAGTTGCCCAGGTTACCAATAAGCATAGCACTGGTTAAGCCAATACAGGCTATTTTATCTGCCAAAACCGGTGCGTGTAATGGTGGACCTGTACGCCCATCAAATAAAGGGTTTTCAAACATATGCCGCCACTCCAGTATGCCGTCCTGTAACGTAAGAGTAGGAATCCCTTTATTTTGGGCTAATGAATAGCACTCGGCAATCTCGGTATGATGTTCATTAATGCCAATTATAATATGTGGGTTTAGTTTTTCGATTTCATCTGCCTCCCATCGGTTTGCATAGACAAACTTCACTTTATCAGCCAACGCTTGTTCGATTGGCCTGACGTGGCTAAACTGATCACGAAATAAGCATAAAGCTATGTACATCAATGGAGGTTGTTAGAATACTAAAATATTAATATTTGTGAACCTGTAATCCGTTTACACCATAAACAGGTTTGTTATCCATTCAATAACTTATTGAGTTTATACTTTATTTTACGAAAGTACTTTAATGGCTTTCTGGTAAGGTTAAATAACATCCACTTATAGCGCAGCGAGTTGTTAAACCATACCCGATAAGCATCTAATATGTGTATAACCTTTAAGTATTCTCCTGGTTCAGACAGCACGATGTCCGCTTTAAATGCAACCTTCCGGGCAATCATAGTAATATTCTGTGGGGCGCGCCAATCGTCTCCTCCTGTTTCAACATACAGCACCTCAAAACCACACTTTACCAATAAATTTCGTAATGACGTTGGGGAGAAATTAAAAGGGTGTACGAACCGAAGAAAGTAGGAATCAAGGTTTCGAAATGGCTTTAAGATATTAGGTACTTCAATTACCAACAAACCATTCTCCTTCATTACATCGCGCATTTGTATCAGGCTGGCACACGGGTCATAGATATGTTCCAGCACATGAAACATTCCGATAACATCCACTTTTTCCTTAAAATCCGTAACAAACTTCTCTACCGTTCCAACGGTAACCTGCAAACCATAATTCTCCTTTAATAGCTTTGCAAATTGCAACGAGGGTTCTACACCCATAGCCTTTCTGAATAACCGATTGGCATGAAATAACGTTAAGCCCCTGCCGGCNCCTACTTCCAGATATACTGCAGAAGGAATATTGATATATTTTTGAAGAACCGAAAAAACAGGTGGCTCCACAGTCGTATTTGGTTTGCTGGCTGTGCTCTTTCCATAATACCGCTCGTAATCTTTTTCATAAAATGAATAATATACTTCTTCAGATGGCATTGGATTGGTATAAACCAAGCTACAATTTTTACATATAACCGTCTGTAGCTGTGGGCCTCTTCTCATCCGAGAAGATAATAACACAAATTCTGAAGTACCACAAATAATACATCTTCGCCTAATATACACCCCTAATGGAGACCCCAACTTCATTAAAATATACAATTAAAAATTAACAAGGAACCTTACCAATAACTCGAGCAGGTATCCCACCTACAATAGACATTGCTGGCACATCACTTGTAACAACACTTCTCGCAGATACAATTGAACCATCACCAATAGATACACCACCTAAAATTAAAGCATCCATACCAATCCAAACATTACTACCAACAGTAATATTTCCACCCTCAGCTTCATAACTATTCAAGGACTTAACGGTAGGAATAAGCTGCGTCTGTTTAAATCTCTCCTTAGCGGATAAAGGATGATTATTTGTATCCCAAAGAGTAACATTTGGGCCGAACATACAATTTGATCCAATAACCAAATCATGATCGATCCGAAATCTGCAACCATGATTGATATATACAAAATCACCAATAACTATAGAACCCTTTTTANNTTCAAAAATATTTAGCGAAACATTACAATTTGCACCAAATACTATTTTATTAACATCCCCTGTTAGATTCTTTATTTTAACATTTAACAATTGCAAGAGATGATTGACATATAATGGAGACATACAAAACCCTTCACCCATAATACATTGTTCTTTCAACTTTTTATAATGTATTTGAGCTCTTCTTTGCCTATAAAATTTTCTTAATAAATCTATCATATAGAATATTATATGGGTGCTTTTTACTCTTCAGGTAATAAAACATTATTATAAGTATTGTAATAAGAATAACGAATAAAATAAGATCAACAATAAAATTATATCGAAACAATAAAAAAAGTTTAAAGGTGCCAAAACCGAAAGATATGGTATATACAAAGTTGGCTTAACGATTAGATTATTCAATTTGAAAAATTTCGTACTAAATAANTTTAAAAAAAGNTTTGAAAAAATTATTGTACTCACAACACTTCCAGCCACTACGCCTGCTATCCCATAATTCTTTGAAAGAATTATAGATAAAATTACATTAACAAGGCCCTCAGCCAATCTCAAAAGAGCATGAAACTTAGTCTTATAAAGAGTAGATGCTAGCAATACTCTATTCGGCAAAACCGACACTTGAAGAATAAAATTCAATACTAAAAATATATTAACATCATCTCCAGCATAAAACTGATCACCTACCCAAATGGAAATAAAACATTTATTAACAACATAAATACTAACCCCCATCAATGATGATAAAAGAATAGTTAGTGTGAGTAGTGCAAAGTAAGTGTTTTGTAAAATTTCCACTTCACCCCTTCCAAACAAGCTTGCCAGATAAGGTCTTGACACATTAACTACCTGACTCACAACTTTATTGGCAATGCTATAAAGTTTTTGCGTAATGATAAAGTTTGAGACCAGGGCCAATCCAACAAAATTACCAATTACAAATCGGTCCATGTTCAGAATTAAAATACCGGCAATACCACCAATTGAAAACCAGACACCATTGCCGAAGAAATCATGGATCAGTCTGCGTTCGAAAAAATGAAAGGTGAAACGAAGGTGGGGCAATCTCCTCATAACCCGAAAATAAGGAACCAAAATACCCAGTACCGAAACAAATAAGCCAACAAGAGCAAGCGCCAGAATACCGTACCCAGCCTGTAAAAGTATGACAGTAAGGCCAATCCGGGGNATAATCAAGAGCAACTGGATGAGATTATCAATATGGATTTGTTTACCTGCCACCAGCAACCCTGAAAAAACCTGGCCAACCAACGTACAACCGACTGACAGACTTAGTACCAGAAAGGTTACCTGAAATTCGTTTGTATATTGCGGGATATTCAATAGAAAGGGAAGAAAAAANCTGGCAATCACTCCCAGAATACAAACAAGAATTGCGAAGAAGCATTGAACAAANAAGGCCGTATTTATCAAAGCAACTATTTCATTTTTTGAGGCATCACCTCCTTTGCCCAACACCTGTGCTACNCGGGTTACAAAAACGCTGGAAGTGCCCACATTTACAAGGCCCAACCACAGCATGAGATCAGTAGCGATGTAGTAAAGACTAAACTCTTCGCGTGTAAGGTATTTTAAGGAAAACGGAATTAACCAAAGGCCGATAAGGTTATTTACCAGCATCAGAAGATAACCCGATGACACCCCTTTGATATAACTATTTGAAAGAAGTTTTTCACCGCTCCTTAACAACAAGCTGACGCTGTTATTTCTTAAATAATCGCCCAAATAACGTTTCCTTTTCCTCATCATCCGCATAATAACCTCCATGGCCACCATAATATCCGTACCCATGCCCATATTGATAGGAGTAACTCTGGCCATAACCATATCCCAGTCCGGACTTATAAATATCATTGAGCAGGATACTTATATTTTTNATTTTTTCGGATTGATAGTATTCGTTGATACTGCGCACAAACTCTTTGGGTGAATAATTCTGACGCATCACAAACACCGTATGATCAACAAATTTCGACATCACAAAGGCATCGGTAACCAGGGCAAGCGGAGGTGTGTCTATCAACACAAAGTCATATGTCTCCAAAGATTTCTTAATAAATTCCTCAAACTTATTCGTTAACAACAATTCAGAAGGGTTGGGCGGCACGGGGCCCCCACTAACCAAAAANAGGTTATCAATATCAGTGGCCTGAATTACCTCATCAAAGGTTGAAATGCCTGACAAATAGGTGCTTAATCCAAAGTCATTATTCCGGTTAAAATCCTGAAAAATTTTCGGTCGCCTCATATCCGCACCCACAATCAACGTTTTCTTTCCGGATAGAGCAAAGACCGTTGCCAGGTTAATGGTGGTAAATGTTTTACCCTCACCACTAATGGAACTGCTTACCATAAACACTTTCTTTGTCTGATTACCGGTAAAAAAATTCAGATTGGAACGCAATGCCCGAAATGATTCGGCAAGTCCTGATTTTGGTTTGTCTTTTACTGTTAGATTACTATTGCCAATATTATGACCAATCCCTCCAATGAAAGGAATGGTTGTTACCCGCTCAATATCTTCTTTGGATTGAACTTTATTGTTTACCAATTCAAACAGAATAAAAAGNGCAATTGGAATCACCAATCCGATCAGTGCCCCCAGCAAATAATTTTGCAAAGGTTTGGGTGAAATAAGTGCACCCCGCATGGGTGGGTTAACCGGAATAATATCAGACGTATTTGATGCTTCCGAAATACTGGCTTCCGATAGTTTTTGCATCAGGAAAACATATAAATTTTCCAACAAAGAGTAATTCCGCTGCACACCTATCGCCTGGCGCTCCGAGGCTGGTAACAAGGCTAGTTGTCCTTCAACAATACTCAATTGTTTATCCAGAAAGGAACGTTTTATTTCATCTGTGGACTTTAGGGTGCCAAGCGCTTCTTTTACATCGCGTTTTATTTCACGAATCCTGTCAAGTTTGGCACTCACCAAGGGGTTGGTCCCTTTTTCGGGATCCAGGAGCAGTTTAACCTCCAATTGCAAATCAATTATTTTACCGAGCAGGCCGGAGATCACCGGGTCGGTAAGTCCCACAGCCGAGGGCAGGATTACCTGGTCCAGGTTAGACTCATTTTTNGCCAGGTATTCGTTCAGGTATTGGTAATAATTGTTTCGGATCATCAATTCCGACTTCTGGATCTCGAAGGCTTCTACTTTAGCAAACAGTCTTTGTGCTTCTGCACTCATGTCTTTGATCCGGCTGCTGTTGCCAAACCGTTCTAATTGAAACTCTACGGTCCGTAATGAGTCCCTGATTCCTAATAGTTGCGACTTTATAAAAGCAATGGTGCGTTGCGCTGTTTCANNTTTTTTATCGAGGTCTAATTGTCCATAAGACGAAATCAATCCGTTCATGAAGTCTATTTCCTTTTCGGGGTTTGTTCCGTTAATACTGAGATTAATTACCCCCGATCCTTCTTCCGCCCATTCTACATTGAGCCTGGAAATATAGGCACCTGCCAGTGCCTGAACATTTTGAATTTTTAAAATAAAGGGTACATCAATAAAATTCTCAATAGCCCGGTTAGTTATTCTGGAAATGCACAACGAGACCCCGTTAAACTCGATGGAATCTCCTAACGTAAATAGTTTTTCCGGAGACTCATTCTCAGTCAGTTCTTTCAGTGAATACTGGTTTTCATTTTTAAGTTTAAAGATAAGTTCTCCGGTAACTCCGTTTTGCACCCTACACCACCGGGCTTTAACCGGAATGTAGCTATAGGCATCGGTGGTCATAAAATAACCTTCGCGCAAAAACGTAACATCAAAATTCAAATCGCGGATAATCTTTTCAATTAATGGGTATGATTTAATAATATAAGGCTCATTCAGGTAATTCCGATACGGGTCGATCAATGAATTTTTAAACAGTAGTTCAGCGCCCGCGGTTTCCTGGGTTTCGCGTATTACGATGGAAGCCGAAACCGGATAGACCCGTTCGCTATACCGTGTTTGGTAAACTGCAATTGTTATACAAACAAAAAGCGAAAGCACCAGTACATACCAAAACCGAATACCGCGCGCCAATACACGTTTATAATCCAGTGTAAATCCTGCCTGCTGATTTTTTATTTCCTGATCAAAAAAGTATCAGCCATACTATTTTGTTGAATTAATAAGCGTAATGGTTATCAATAATAAAGAAAGGGAGGACAGTACAAGCGACAAATTCTTGCCAAAATAAGTCTGGTAAGGCCGTTGCCGCAAGGCCGGAACAATGAGTATATCATTTTGATGAACAAAGTATTCCGGTGCGTTAATAAAATCTTCTTCCAGCAAATTCAAATAACGAACTTCAGCTTTGCCATCCACTTGCCTGATCAATTTAATGTTTCGTTTATCCGCCAGATCGGTAAGCCCACCGGCCAAGCCAATGGCTTCTATGTAACCAACCCGATTGTTCGGAAGCACCACCGTACCTTCCTGCTTAACCTCACCTAAAATCGTAAATCTGAAATTTATGAGTCTGACCTTCACCACAGGCGATTTCAGGTATTGGCTTGCTAACGTTTGCAGTTTTGTTTGAGCTTCATACACAGTCAATCCTGCTACTTTTACTTTACCAATAACCGGATAAGCAACTTCCCCGTTAGGGTCAACCAGGTCTCCGATCAAAATGGCATTCATCGGATTTAGGTTTTGTGTTTGTTGCTGGCCTACAATATTCCTGTTAAAGATATCATATTCCTGAGGTGTCAGGCTTTCGAATTTAACCGAGATATTGTCCTCTGGCTGAATCCGGTATTCGTAATTCTGTATATCGTATGACCTTACCACTGTATCCTTTGGAAGGTTGGCCACGTTCACATCATCCTTTTGGAGATATACATACTTTTTGTTCGTTACGCAGGATCCAAGCAAGACAATTAACAAAGGAAAAAGCAGCGTTTTGTTATTCATGGTATAAGTCAAACTTCAAACCTACTAAAAATCATCTGGTTACCCAATTTTGTAAATGGGATTCAAAAATCGATTCGTTCTCACTGTGCCATTTTAATCAATCTACAAAAACTTCTCTATTTTCTTTTCGCACGAAGAAACATCAGTCGTGTAGCCACATACCTTTTAGGTAAACTTTATCATCGTTATGTTGGTAAATCTATACTTAACCAAAATGGAGAGATACCCATTACCACCAAATACCGTGTCAATTGATACTCAGTCAATCGTCTCCCACCTTCTGTGCAAATCCCAAAACCGCTTTATTAAAATCAAAAACTCGCGCATCTCGTGCAGGGGTACCATGTTGGGTCCATCGCTCAGCGCCTTTTCAGGTTGGGGATGTGTTTCAATAAAAAANCCATCCACGCCTGCTGCTGCGGCTGCTTTTGCCAGGTAGGGTGCAAATTGCCGGTCGCCACCACTTTTACCNCCTAACCCACCGGGCCGTTGAATACTGTGTGTAACATCAAAAACCACCGGGGCATACTGCCGCATGATGGGAAGCGAGCGCATATCCACCACCAGGTTGTGATAACCAAAACTGGAACCCCGCTCGGTCAGAAACACCTTGTTGTTTCCTTCTCCGCGCACTTTATCCAGTGCATAGCGCATATCTTCCGGTGCCATAAACTGGCCCTTCTTTACTTTAACCGGTTTACCGGTTTTAGCAGCTGCAACCAATAAATCGGTTTGGCGACAAAGAAAGGCCGGTATCTGCAAAACATCCACCACGGCTGCCACTTCGCCACATTGGCCCGACTCATGTACATCGGTTACCACCGGCACCTTCAGGTCGTTTCGTACCATCGATAAAATTTCAAGGCCCATGTCCATAGACGGACCACGGTATGAACCCGAAGCGGTACGATTGGCCTTATCATACGAAGCCTTAAACACATAGTCGATGCCCAGCTCTTCACAAATCTTTTTNACCTGCGTACCGGTTTCCATGCAGATATCATAACTCTCGGCCGCACACGGGCCGGCAAACAAAACCAGGCGGTCGCCACCCAGGGTTATCTTATCCGTTATTGCTACTTTATCTTTAAACAGATCCACTTTTTATATTCAATTATGGTTTTAAAATCTTATCCAAAATTCCCTGCGAAGCCAGAATCAGGTCGCTCACTTCACGCACAACCCCNTCGCCACCNCGGGCTTCAGTAACCAGATCAACCCGNGTTTGAACATACTTCAGCGCATCGGCCGGGCAAGCCGAGAGGCCACAATTCCGGAGTATTTTCAAATCGTTTATATCGTCACCAACGTAGGCAACCTGCTTGCGCTTTAGTTTATGGAACGTCAGCAACTTTTCAAACACGCTGTACTTATCCATAATGCCCTGGTGGCAAAAGTCAAGCTTTAGTTCGGCCGCCCGATTGCTAACCAGTTTTGATTCCCTTCCGGTAATAATGCCCACCAGAATACCGGCTTTNTTCAAATGGCTGATAATGTAGCCGTCCTTCACATTGAACCGTTTGGTTTCGCAGCCCGTCTCATCATAAATAATTCCGCCATCGGTCATTACTCCGTCCACATCAAAAAANAGGGCCTTAACCTGGGCCGCTTTCTTAATCTGCTCTTTAGAATACTTACTCAGCACTTCTTTTACTGCCATCGCAATGCGAGAATTCTTAATTAGGGGCCTAAAATTACGCAAAAACTATTGACTTCGATTATTGACAATTCCATTTGAATTACAGATCATTACCTGATACACAAGCCAAAAAATGAAACTTACCAGGATTAGTATTTCGCTGTTGGTAACCATAGCCTTGATCTACGTGCTTAACCGGGGTTGGAATTTCGGAAGCCCCATTCCGCCTTTGGGTAAATTTTTAGATCCGTTCGGTGGATTTTGGCAAAATGCCGAAACGAAGTCAAGGCCGGATGAAATATTGAATCTGGCAGGTTTACGCGAGGAGGTAATAATCCATTACGATAGCCTCCTTATTCCACATGTGTTTGCTAAAAATGATGATGATTTACATTTAGCTCAGGGATATGTTACAGCCGCTAACCGGTTGTGGCAGATGGAATTCCAAACCCATGCGGCTGCCGGCAGAATTTCGGAACTAATTGGCGATGCTGCCCTGGACTTTGACCGCAGGCAACGCAGGCTTGGTATGGTTTACGCAGCCGAAAATGCCGTGAAAGCTATGGAGGCTAATCCGATTGCGGCTAACATGGTGAACAGCTACACGCAAGGAATAAATCAATACATTCAGTCCCTTACATATAAAGACTTACCTCTTGAATACAAGTTGCTGGACTACTGGCCCGAGAACTGGAGCNCCCTGAAATGCGGGTTGTTACTTAAAAATATGGCGCTTACGCTGAACAGTGGCGATAAAGATCTGGAAATGACCAATGCGCTAAAACTTNTTGGCAAACCAATACTCGACCTGGTATGGCCCGATAATGAAAACGTGGGCGACCCGATTGTGGATAATGCCGGTAACTGGAATTTTAAACCCATTACGCTGGATAGCTTGCCCCTGGCATTGCCCGATGAGTTGGTAGCAGTTAAACCCCTTGAAAAATCGCCCNCCGATGTAGGCAGCAACAATTGGGCGGTAAGTGGAACCAAAACACAAACCGGATCCCCCATCCTGTGCAACGATCCGCACCTAAGCCTTTCATTACCATCTATCTGGTATGTAATTCACCTGCAGGCACCCGGTGTAAATGTAATGGGCGCCTCGTTACCCGGTGCACCCACGGTCATCAGCGGGTTTAACGATTCCATTGCCTGGGGTGTAACGAATGCCCAACGCGACCTGGTAGATTGGTATAAAATTGAATTCAAAGACAAATCGAAGCGCGAATACAAAAGCGATAACACCTGGAAACCTGCCCGCCAGGTGGTAGAGAAATTTACGATTAAGGGTGGCAACGATTTTTACGATACCATCACCTTTACCCATCACGGCCCGGTATTGTTTGATGAGGCATATCATGGCGATAGCGAAATGAAATATTTTTCCATGCGTTGGATTGCGCACGATCCCTCCGAGGAAATCATCACATTCTATAAACTAAACCGGGCAAAGAATCATGATCAATACATGGATGCGCTGAATCACTACGCATCGCCCGCACAAAACTTTGCCTTTGCCAGCGTACGGGGCGATATCGCCATGCGCATCCAGGGACGCTACCCGGTGCGCAGAAAAGAAGAAGGTAAATATATCTTAGACGGAACCCTTACCCGCACCGAGTGGCAGGCCTTTATTCCCAACGAACAAAACGCGATGTACAAAAATCCGGCCCGGGGTTTTGTCAGTTCAGCCAATCAATACCCGGTGGACTCCACCTACCCTTATTATATAAATGCCACCAGCTACGAGGCTTACCGCAACCGCAGAATCAACAAGCTGTTGAATGAGATGACAGAAATTACCCCGCGCGATATGATGGAGCNNCTGCAATTCGATAATTACAATCTGAAAGCAGAAGAAAGCCTGCCGGTATTTATGCGTTACCTGGACACCACCGCGTTTACACCCGCTCAAGCCAATGCATACAAAATTCTTTCTGCCTGGGATTACGAAAACACGGCCGACTCCCAAGGCGCTTCCTATTATGAAGCCTGGTGGGATGCGCTCTTTCCATTGATATGGGATGAAATTATGAATTCAAAAGTGGAATTAGATAACCCCACCACCTACACTACCATCCGGTTAATTAAGGAAAAACCCGATCTGCTATTTTTTGACAGAGTAGAAACTCCCGAANAAGAAACAGCCCGCGAGGTAATTCAACAGGCTTTTGCAATGGGCGTTGAGACGATTGAGAAATGGAAAACCGAAAAGAAAAAAGATCCACGTTGGGCGGATTACAAGGATACGTTTATTGGTCATTTATTAAGAGGATTGCCTGCCTTTAGTTACCATGTTCAACATGGGGGTAATCATGATATTGTGAATGCATCTTCGCGCACCCATGGCCCCAGTTGGCGCATGGTGGTAAGTTTGGAANAAACCGGGNTGCGGGCATGGGGCGTATATCCGGGTGGGCAATCGGGCAATCCCGGAAGTCCGTTTTATAATAACATGCTCCTTACCTGGGCAAATGGAAATCATTACTCCTTTCAATTTAATACCAACCCGAATCAATACAAATCCGGTATTGCCACCCTCACGCTTAAACCAAAAGCACTATGAAATTTTTAGTTCAGTTAGCAGCCACTGTTGTAGTATGTCTGGGTCTTCAATTATTCTTACCCTGGTGGAGCATTGCAGTAGGGGCTGCCGGTGTTGCTTTTGTTGTTGGTAATAAGGGGTTGAAATCTTTTGTTGCCGGGTTTCTGGCCATTGCGCTCTTATGGGGTGTTTTTGCCCTTTCCATTGATTTGCAGACAAAGGCAATACTTACCGATAAGATAAACCAATTGTTACCGCTTCATGCGTTGGTACTTACCATGCTGGTGGGTGGACTGGTGGGTGGTTTTGCTGCCTTAACCGGGGCGCTAATTAAATCCAGCTAGCGCAGGTAAATCCTGCTCCATCCGATTAAAAATTGAAAAAATGCGTTTATCAAGAGCAATTGAACGTTATATTTGCACTCCTTTTAGGAAAAAGGTTCAGGAGAGGTGGGTGAGAGGCTTAAACCAGCAGTTTGCTAAACTGTCGTACGGGTAAAACCGTACCGGGGTTCGAATCCCCCTCCGCTCGGTCTCATAGCTCAACTGGATAGAGCAGCTGCCTTCTAAGCAGCAGGTTGCTGGTTCGAGTCCATTGGGATCACAAAGAATTGGTTGCTGAGATTGTTTTTATATCTTCGCGCCTCCTTTTAGGATCGGGGTGTAGCGTAGCCCGGTATCGCGCTTGGTTTGGGACCAAGAGGTCGTCAGTTCGAATCTGGCCACCCCGACTTAATAAAACCCTTCCAATTGTATTGGAAGGGTTTTTTTAACTACGGGTATATTCTCGCCAGTTAATAGTGGCAGATCCATGAAATCTACCCACATATCGGCAAGTGTAGTCCTTTCTGCCCCTAATCATAATTGTTTTATTATTTGCCGGATTGTATAATAGGCAGAAAAATCCGGCCAAGAGTTTAACCTTAGCCGGATTGCTTGATTATCAACCAAAATTTTATTCTTCGTAATAAGTATAGGTGAATACTTCATTCAACCCGGTATCATTTCCATCCTTATCAACACCGGTGCGGGTTATGGTTAACACTCGGTTGTTATCGTCAAAAGTGTATGCATTTGAATTTTTCACATACTCATCAGGGAATCCAGGATAGTCTAGCTCTAGAAAATCTACCAATTTCTTGCTTCCTTTACCATACAATCCACTTACAGTTCTTCGTTCTGAATTCCTCAAATTGGCCTGCGGTAAGTTGCTAACATTAAGGGCTGTTGCGCTAGGCAAATAAGTAAAAGTCTTTGTGCGCACAACATTGCTTCCATCCAATCTTGTATGGACCGTGATGTTTTCATCATCCACCTCAGCAGTTTCTGTAGTTACTTCAACTCCATCTTCTTTGTAAAATCTTCGGATCATGTACCCATCATCATCATATTCATATCCATCATAATTATCATCCTCAACCGAAGGATCCCACAAAGCTTTAACAATCCTTCCTTCACTATCCAGGATAAACACACTCTCATATTCATCGGAACCAACTATTTCTGTTTCGGTTAGCTTACCTGATACCGAATAATCATACTCAATGGTGTAAATAAAACCATCTTCATCTACATCAACACTAACAAGTCTGTCTTCATCATCATAGGTAAATTCCCACGTTGTAACAGATCCATCATCGTTAATGGAGAGCGATTTAATAAGTGCCGGTGGGATTACAGGGGCTCCTCCTCCATCATCATCCCCACAAGAGAGTACGGCCATAGCCATGAACAACGCCATACTTAAACGAATTAGCTTTTTTTCATAGTTTGATTGTTTAGTAGTTAAATTAATTTTAGAATAAAAAGTACAAAGCATTATTTAAGTTTTACATACATTAGTTTCCTCCAGAAATAATGATCAGTATAAGTCCTACCACAAAAAGCAAAAACATAAAAGACAATAATCGGTTAATGGTCGGGCCTCCACCCTTAAATTCTTTCCAGATAAATACGCCCCAAAATGCAGCCACCATGGTTGCACCTTGCCCCAATCCATAAGAAATGGCTGCTCCTGCTTTTCCTGCAGAAAGGAAACTTAAGAGGGTTCCAAGTCCCCAGATTAAGCCACCAACAATTCCAACAAAGTGCGTTGATAAACTTCCTCCAAAATAATTTCGGTAAGAAACGGGCTCCCCCACAAATGGACGAACCATGATAAGCGTGTTGAAAAGAAAATTACTGATTAGCATACCGACAGAAAANATAAAGAATGCGCCATAAGGCGTTGCCATTCCTGGTGTTGGCGATTCAAAATTGTTCACATCCATGGCTGCGGCTACGAATCGATAGAAGAAAGACATGAGGACGCCTGCAACTAACGCTAACCATATTCCTTTGGAAGTGGTTTTATTACTGCCCGCTGACATTTTGCCGGACGCAACTCCATTCAATATGATCGCCACCATGACCAAGGCAACACCCACAAANAGCATAACCGGNTCGCCTTTTGGAGTGCTTGCATAATTCACAATTACACCCAGTACTAACGCCAGACCAACCCCAACNGGAAACGCAACTGCCATTCCGGAAATGGATATAGAGGCAGACAGAAGAATATTGGATGCATTAAAAATAATTCCTCCTAAAATGGCACTCCACAAATTAGCCGAACTGATTTGACCAATATCGTCTACAAAACTTCTTCCCTGATCACCTGTGCTTCCCATCGTAAAACCCAGGATGAGCGATAACAGTACAATGCCAATCACATAATCCCAATAGAACAATTCAAAACGCCAGTTCTTTGAGGCAAGTTTCTGGGTATTTCCCCACGAACCCCAACACAGCATCGTTACAACTNNGTAAAAAACTGCCAATGAGTAACTTTGAATGATGTACATAAATTATTATTTGTTTATCGATGGATTTTTCGTTGTGTAAAACTTAAAGTCTCCTTTAGTTCTGATAAAAACCACGCATTACCTCCGTTGCCTTCCTGCACCCGATACTCATGATAGATGTCCATGTCACGTAATAACATATGTGCACAGCCATTTGACCGGAAGTCTGCGCTCTTGTCAGTTGTTGTTATGGATAGCCAGGTACGAGCCATCGCTTTCTTATTCTCAACGATAGCCTTTTCGATCAATTTACAATCAATGGCTGAGTTAAAAATAGTGCAAGCGGTAAACGTCTCAGGGATTAATGCATAATGTAAGGCCGTTTCCCCTCCCTGCTCAAGACCTATCAAGGCGCGGAAACGAAATCCACTGCGCGCCCGATAATCTTTCTCAATCAAAGGGATGATGGAATTTATCAACTCTGTTTCATTTTCTTTTAAAAAGACAACAATTACAGGAGGAAGCCATCCGGAAGAAATGCCGTTTTGCACTGTACCCGCAATTGCCTCCCTGGTTGATAGATCGAACTTTCCAAGAAAATAGATTACCGGATAGTAGCGCAATGTTTCGCTATACTCGTCTGGCAACAAAATGCCGTATTTCTCATTTTGAATAATCTTACTTATGTATCCCTTTGCTAAAGAAAGTTTCTCTGGCAATTCTTTGCTGTCTCCACGATAAGCCTTTTGATTGAATGAGTCGCTTATAAAACGGAGTCCGTTGGGAAGTGCCTCGCGCCAATAGGAAAACTCATGCCCTCCATTTCGTACACGAAATTCGTGCNNTGGATTTTTTTCACGAAGCAAAATATGAAGTTCCTCATTGCTTCTGCATAAAGTACCCTCATCGTCACCGTTATCAATGTAGAGTTTGAGGTCTTTGAACCGACTTAAATCAGCTTGGGCAAAAATATGGAAGGGCGAATGTTGCTTATAATAATCTGTTATTCTGTCCTGACCCGTTGTTCCAACCGCACCAAACAAACGCCCCCACTGGTCGTCCCAGCCGGAGGCATCTTCGGTCATGTATTGCTGATCCGTTCTCACTGAAATACTAAGCGGAACACTTACGGTAAAAACATCCGGATTTCTTAATGGTAAAATCAATGCTCCAAAGCCCCCNATCGAATAACCCAGGGTTGCCCGGTGCTTCTTATCAGGAATGGTTCTGTAATGCTTATCAATAAAGGGAACAAACTCTTTGATAAACATATCCTCATATAAAAATTTACCGGTATAGTCGTTCACATAATAATTGCGAAAACCCTGTGGCATGACATAAATCATGGGTATAATATCGCCCCGGTTAGTGGCACCATCAATAATTTGACTTGCACGTCCATACTCAAGCCAGGAAGATTCATTATCGCCCAAACCATGCAATAAATAAACTACCGGATATCGCTCCTTTTTCGTTTGATAATTCTCTGGAAGAATAATAGAATACTTCACTTCCTGCCCAAGGATTTTGCTTTCCATAGCAAGTCCTTCCAAAATGCGGACATTGCCTTGTGCACAAAGCAACTGCACTTGTAAGAAAAAAATCACTGAGAAGGAGTGTCTCTTCATACTACTCTGTTAAACTTTTCTTTAAAACAGCCAGCGACTCACTTAAACCATTTAAAAATGCCTGATAGGATTGCGTTCCCTGCCGCACGCGATACTCATAATCAATTTCCTCACTTCTGATTTTTGAATATAAACTATTGTATCCCTGATAGCTTTCACCTAAATCAGTAACATCCAGGTAGTAGAATACCTGATCAGATACCGTTATCTCATCATCGGGCAATTGAGCGCTGAACAAAAAGCAATCCCTGAAAAGTGTTAAATCTTTCACTGCCACCAGTGACCTCACTCCGGCCGATCCATTTGCTACGATAACTCTATTCATTGACACATCCTTCGTTCTGAAATTCAAATCAACATACTCAACAACTCCTTCAATAACTCCGTTATCAACTGTAACACCATCCGCAATCTCTACAACAATCGATTTTGCAAGTTTGTTTGATACCATAGAATTCCGAAGAAGTGAAAATACCTTCTTAAGATTTTCTTCATAATTCCCTTCATCTGCATCATGAATCAGGTAGAGAACAGGGTATTCCAATGATCCTGTTTCATAGCCTGGTGGTTTCATAATATTTATTGTGGTGCCGGCAACGCTTGCTTGCTCGTAATCGGTGTTGGTAATCAATGCCCCCACATCAACCGGTGCAGGTTCATCGGGATAGTTTATTCCTTGAACAGCCTCGCTTATAAATCGCAATGCTTCACGGTACGATTTTCTCCAGTAGTCAAAGGAATGTCCTCCGGTTCTCACCCGATACTCATGGTACACTCCTTTTTCCCGCATTAAGCTATGGAGATCATCATTGGTAAATGACAGGGTCTCTTCGTCATCTCCGCAGTCGATCAGAAATTTCAGATTACCATACTCGCTTAGGTTTGGTTGGTTAAAGAAGTGGAAGGGACTTCTTTCCTTAAAGTATTCCGATAACCGAGACGTTCCGGAAGCGCCTGAATGAGGGCCAAAGTTAGGAGCCCATTGGTTGTCGAATGAAGTTTGAGATTCGGCTATATACTGGTTATCGGTTCGGAAGGACATGCTCAGCGGAATTCCGATCGTAAACACTTCCGGATGCATGGACGGAAGGATAAGCGCACCGTAACCTCCCATCGAGTATCCCATAACGGCCCGCTGGGTCTTATCAGGTTTCGTACGGAACTTCTCATCTATCTCCGGAACCAGTTCTTCTACAAACATTTCCATGTATGGATATGTACCTGTGTACCGATCTATGTAATACGTATTAAATCCCTGTGGCATCACATAAATCATCGGAACATTTTCGGTAATGTATGCATCAACATAAGCCTGTACATTTCCACTCCTATACCAGGCAGACTCATCATCGCCATAACCATGAAGCAGGTAGACTACAGGATACGATTCTTCTGATTCATTGTATCCGGCAGGAAGCAAAACCGCATATCGGATATCACGATTCAACATTGAACTATGCAAGACATGATTCGTTTGCAATCGAACAAAGGGTGTTTCCGTTTGAGTTGGAGTATCATCGGTGCATGAAAATATCGCAACAACGAAGGTTATCGTTAGAAAATACTTTACAAGATAATATCTTACTCCTCTCCGCTTCATTCTAGTTCACTGGTTCTATTAGTCTTGCAGGNGTGTCACCATAGGTGACAACCGACTTCAGGTAAATTCTAAAGTCCGGGTTTTGGTTCACCCATTTAATCTCAATTTTATGGCTGCCTTGCGTTAGAAGATACTTATGATAGATGTCGTACTTACGAACGATATAATCGAATGGCATCCGCACCTGCTCAGCTTTTTCTCCGTCAATATATACGTCAAGCAACGCCACATAGTCGCTTTGACTTACTCCGCACACACTCCTGACATTTCCCAAAACCACTATCCCATTACCCGTAAAATTTACCACAATGGGTTCTTCAAGATGATCTTTTCTGATCAGCAACTCTGAAGCAGGAAACAATCCCTCATACGACTGCTCAAAACGAAGCGTTTCGGGTTGTTGAACTTTTATCGACACCGCAGTATCGCTTACGGTGCCTTCGTTTTTCTCAATTACCTCCAACGCATGCTTATAACTGAGCTCATAAATCTTATTCAATGAAATATCCATGTACGGAAATTTCAAATGTTCGACCTGTTCGAGAGCCGGCTTCCAAAAGGAAGGAATATTTTTATACCCAACCATTACACCCAGTATTCCGGCTGCCGTTGCCGGATTGCAATCTGAATCCTGACCGCAGCGTGTGGCGATGTCAATGGTCTTAAANAAGTCCTTCTCACCATAAAGCAATCCAATTACAACATAGGCTGCATTCAGGCTGGCATCGATATTAAAAGCATTGAATACACCTTCTGAACATCCCTTATCAGAAGAATGCTTTTTCTCAACCTCGAACCATGTTTTCTTCCAGTCGGTTGGATACTGTTTGTGCCATTCAATTACATCTGCAATTGTTTTATAAAACTTACTCTCTGCGGGAATAACTTTCAACGCTTCTCCGATGACAAGATTGATGTCTTGTGAAACGTATGCTGCAGAATACATGGCTGACATAAACGCTCCTCCGTACCAACCATCTCCATAATTCATGATGTGACCAATGCTGTCACAAATCCGGGAAGAAGCGTTTATCATACCGGGNGTCATCATTCCGGCAAAGTCTGCTTCGATTTGAAAATCGATGTCATCGGCATGCGGGTTATTCATCCAATGACCGGAAGCAGGCGGCATAATTCCATTCAGTATATTATAGCGAGTNGCCTGATTGGCATGCCAAAGCTTGTAATCATCCTTTGCAAAGCTCAACGCAAATGAATCAACAGGTGCATCCAGCCCGTGCTTTTCCAGGATTTCAACAAAGGTCATATCGATGTACACATCATCGTAAAGCCCGGGNTCAATCTCAAATGTTTCTTTTATGTAGTTGTCGTGCCAGATGATGGGTTGATAATCCTGAATCAGTGTACCCTTGAACTTAAATTCGGTTGGCCCACCGTACGTGCAGCCGATTGTTTGACCGGCCCATCCGCCACGGATTTTATCCTTCAATTCCTCCTTTGTCATGGAGAATTCCGTTGGAAGGGACACGGGAAAATGTTGATCATTCGTGCAACCGGTCATTATACTTACTAACACTCCAGCAATAATATATACCCTACCCTTCATGATTATTTGTTTAACTGAGGAAGATTACTTTTTGGTTCCTGTTCTGAATACACAATCAAATCGTTAATCCGATATTCATAACCCGCATCCGGATTAATCCATTTGAGCTTAAGCGTGTGTTTTCCTTCCTTCATCTGATAATTCCAGGAGGGTTCCAGTCTTCGTGCTGTATTCATCATGGGCAATCGCAACGTATCGGTAATAATACCATCGGTATACACATGCATTTCTGCAACATAAGGATCGTTCAGTTCAGCAAGTCCAAGAGGTTCTGATCCATAGGTTCGCTTCGAAATCCGATCGATATAATCAACGTCAATCTTGGCCCGTTTTGCCATATTTCCGTACAACAGGTATCCATTCCCGGTGAACTCAAAGGTTATTTCATCTGTAAAAGATTTGTCGATCTTATTTCTATCGATCGGAAAAGTATTCTCAAAATTTTGTTCAAACGCAACTGCCTTTGGGTTTTCGAGCGGTATGGTAACCTGATCTCCTTCAGTTCTTCCACTTTCTTGCTCAATCAATTCAAGCGCATGTTTAAAGCTCCACGAATAAGCCTTCTCCAGGGATACATCTGTACCTTCAAAATTATCTTTCTCAATTTCTTGCAGGGGTTTAAGCCAGAACGGAGGAATTTTNTCATAGCCTAACATCACACCTAAAACTCCTCCCACTGTTGCCGGATTACAATCCGCATCCTGGCCACATCGCGCTGCTATATCAATTGATCTAGAAAAGTCACCACCACCATAGAGCATACCAATAGCCACATATGCGGAGTTGATTTTTGCATCAATGTTAAATCCTAGAAAAACTCCCTTCGGGCAACCAACGTCTTTGTTCCATTTCTTCTGAACTTCAAACCATGTTTGCTTCCAGTCAGTTGGGTATTGCTTATGCCACCTTATTACATCTGAAATACAATTGTAAAATTTAGTTTTCTCCGGAACGGTTTTAATGGCTTGCTCAACAATGTATTGAGGGTCGTTTGAAACAAATGCCAGGGAATACAGAGCNGATACAAAAACGCCACCATACCAACCATCTCCGCTGTTCATGATATGCCCTACACGATCGGCAATATTGGTAGCGGCATTGACCATACCGGGAGCCATCAAACCAATAAAGTCTGCTTCAATTTGAAAATCGATATCATCTGCATGCGGATTATTTTTCCAATAACCGGAAGCGGGAGGCATAATTCCATTCAAAATATTATACCGCGATGCTTGGTTTGCGTGGGCTAAGTGATAAGCAGTATTCGACCAATGGTGAGCAATTGAATCAGAGGTTGCGTTGATGCCATGCTTTTCAAAGGCTCTCACAAAGTTTAGGTCGGTATAGATATCGTCAAACAGTCCCGGTTTTTTATCCCACCAATATTTTACGTAGTGTTCATCCCACGGAATATTCTGATACTCATCAATCAATGAACCGTTATACTTAAACTCAACGGGCGCTCCGTAAACAACCCCAATGGTTTGTCCGGCCCAACCTCCTTTGATCTTATCCTGCAACACATTCTTAGACATTTGTACAGATCCTTGTGATAAAATATCAATCACATCCGCATGCTTGGATGTACATCCAAAAACAAACAAAATTGTAACTCCAACAAATTTCACTATCGTTCTTCTCATTTTACTTCTTTTCAGATTTATAAACACTCAATTCAGTAATGGATGTAAACCCCGACACCTCCTTGGTGTACTTATTCCAGTGATCCTGTATCATAGCATCGCCTATTATCCGAATTGCTTTTGTTTTGACTGGTGTAAAGCTGATTACATATTCGACAAAGTGAGGCTGAAAGAATACGATATCTGTTTTTGGTAATGGTGCATTAATCAAAGTTTTNTCAACCGGAACCCACTTGCCCTCCTCGTTTTTGTACTGAACATTTAAGGAAGTGAACCATCCACCAAATTCTTCCATACCTCCCGTATGAAAGGCGAGCATATCAATGGTCTGATCGTCTTTCCATTCATACCCATAGTAGTCGACTTTTGGAATTTTAGCTTTGGCTGCCAGGCTGTAGAAAACCGAACCCGTTCCATTTAATTTTCCATCTCTGATTACATCGGGCGTTTTAGCATACATGGATTTACCAAAGGTGTACCAGCAAGAGTCCATCACGGCCTCATTCAACTGGTTAACATTTGACAATATTGCAGAAGCTGTATTCGCTATATTTTCGTTACGTACCAGTAACTCAAAGCTCTTCTTCAGAAATTTCTTTCCATTATCTAACTGAACTGTAATATTATATGTACCGGGAGCCTCAGGCGTTCCTGAAAGCTTTCCCCTTTCAAAAGTTAACCCNCTGGGCAGTTCACCACCAACCAAATTCCAATTATACTTTTTGTTAGCATCGCTGTAAAAAATGAATTCAACCGCCTTATTCACTTCCATCCGTGGAGCGGGGCCCAGATAAAATTCTACCGGAACATCGAACGTTGCTGCTGTATTAATTGTCACTTTTTCATCTCCAGCTCTTCCGCTAACCTTTCCACCTTCTGCTTTGATCAATTGAAGTGTAACCGCGAGGGTTCTGTCAATCATATCCTGAATACTCGCATCGGGCAATTCATGACGGGTGATATTGATGTAGGTATCGTTAAAAGGTTTTGTCCAACCTTCAATAGGCAAGTATAGATTTGAAGGCAACCCTTTAAATCCGTAAACGATCCCTAACAATCCAGCCACGGTTGCTGCCTGATTATCAGCATCAAAGCCCATGGCACAAGACAGATCCAGTGTGCGTTGAAAATCTCCATTGCCATACAGCATGGCTAAGATGCCACAAGCGCCATTCAAGTTTGCGTTCCAAATCGTCTTGGTAAGGTTCGGCTCGTTGATATAATACTTCTCAGCCATTTCTTTCCAGGCATCCTGCCATTTATCAGGATACTTNTTATGCAAGGCAATCATATCCCGGATGGTTTGTGCATACCTTCCATTAGGAGGAAGTTCCTTTAATCCAATGTCAATGAGTTTTCTTACATCTTTCTCAAAAAAGGCTGCTGCATACATGGCTCCATAATGTACTGTTGGTTCCGCACCCCAATCATCACTTGTAATCAATGCAGCCCAATCTGACTTTTGTGCAGCATACTTAACCATGCCCGGGGCCGTATATGCCCATATCTCATTAATCAATTGAGGATCGATTTGAAACCAATGTGGGTTGATATTTTTATCTCCCGTAAACGGAGGTGTATACCCAAAGTGCATCAACCCAAGTGCCCCGCGATTCGCCAGCCAAACACGATCACGGATATGAAACATCCAGGCTTCACGCATCTGTTCGTATGTTGGCTCATATCCGAATTTTTCCATGGTGAGCAAATACATATACTCAACATCGGTATCGTCATCCGAGAATGCGCCATTGTACTTCTTTAACTTATCCAGGTTTTTGGTATAACCGTAGGGCCACTTTGATTCATCACCGGGNGCACTCACATACTTATTTTCGTGCGGAAGCCCGTAAATATTTCCAATCATTTGGCCAATCCACGCACCCGCAATTTTGTCACGTAACTCACCCATGGAAATTGTCTTCGCTTTGCTTTGTGCACTAACGGGGACCCTTAGTACTGAAAGGATCAGANNAACAAAAAAGATTTTATACTTCATTACATTGGGTTTTGAACCAGGTTTGGATTTGTATTTAATGCACTTTGAGGAATTGGGAAAAGTTTTGCGTTTGGACCGGTAGCAGGCTTTCCAAACCAGGGTTGGCCGAAGACTCCGAAGCGGATTAAATCCTGCCGTCTATGCCCTTCCCACGCAAATTCTCTTCCAAGCTCGTCCAGCAATTCCGAATCGGTTATATCTCCTACCGTATAAGGAGCAAGGCCTGCTCTTGTTCTGATCTTTTGTAAATCAGTATCTCCAATAAACTCACTTGTTCTCCCCAACCGGTGCAATGCTTCCAGTTTGGTATAGAGCACGTCTGCATATCGGAAAATGACAAAATCATTTTCCATGTCTGTTACATCATAACTCAATTCTTCCTGGTATTCGTACTTGGCAACCCGGGCGCCTTCCCATTCACCACGTGAATTATAATTTGCAATGGTGGGTGTATAAATAAAAGGTTCTCCATCAATGATAATCGGGTTACCGTCAATGTCATATTGCTGACCGAAGAGGAAAGAATTTCTTCGAATGTCAGAAGCTGAATACTTGGTAAAGAAGTCAGGGTTAAGAACAAAACCGTCCCAGGGAATTCCAGTCATATTAAAAGTGGCCCGACTGGCTGAATTCAACGTTAGGTGCGACCAATAGAAATGTTCATCCGTAAGTTGCGGATGAAATGGAATTACAAATATGTTTTCTTTTGAGCCTTCATTATGAACCGCAAAATTTGAAAAGTAGTCATCTTCAATTTCATAAGCCGCCAATGCTATAACTTCATCGCACGCTGCCAACGCTTCTTCGTACTGAGCTTCTCCGATCCATTCCTGCGCGTTCATGTACATTTTTGCCAACACCATATACGCCATCGACTTCGTCACTCGTCCATAATATTCAGGTGTAGGTAACTCCTGTAGTGCATCGATGTTATCTGTTAATTCCTGAATTATAAAATCATACACAAACTGACGATCCTTCTGCTCAGGGGGTTCCTTATCACCGTATGTTATCGCAAATGGAATATTTCCCCAGTAATCTATTGCCCAGTAGTAGTAAAATGCCCGTAGTACTTTTATCTCAGCCATTACACGATCCTTATTCTCGAATTCTATGGGAGCCAATACTGTTAATATTTCATTACATGCGGTAACTCCTTCAAATACCATATCCCATGACTTAGTAAGAATTTTATTGCTTGGCTGAACCCGGTGTTTATGAATATCGTCCCAGCGGCCTTGTTCATACCATTCACCATTATATTTTGTTGGAATCACTAATTCATCGGCAGCAAGCTCGCCCAACGTCCACAAGCGCTGCTCTTCAGGAAACGGCTGTAATTTTACATACGCACGGCCCGCATAAGCGATGATGTCTTTCTCCGTTCTGAAAAAACTACCCACTGGTATTTCAGAATACACCGTCTCAGAGAGATCAAAACATGAAGTTGTTAAGAAGACCATTACCATAGCTACCGTAGTTTTTATGATGAGCTTTTGCATAGTGTTCATTCTTTACGATTAAAATGATGCATTAAATCCTATTGTAAGAGTTGTCGTTCTTGGATAGTAGGACAACGGATCAATACCNGGCTCAAGGCCTGACAAGTTCACTTCAGGATCAATTCCGTCATACCGNGTTAACCAAAACACATTTTGGGCAGAACCAAATACACTTAATCTCGAGATATACTTCGACTTTAGATTAAAGTTGTAGTTAAGTGTAACGTTATCAAGTTTGAGAAAAGTAGCATCCTCCACATACTTTGAGGAATACGTAATATCGCCTTTGAAGGCAGGGTTTTCATACTGGGTGTGAACGATATTTCGAAGACCAATATTTTGCCAAGATTCAAAATATAATCGATAGGTATTCAACACCTTGCCTCCAATGCCTGCGCGGAAGTTTACATTCAAGCTCCAATTCTTATATGAAAAATCATTGCTCCATCCAAGGGTTGCAAACGGACTTGCGGTTCCAATCTTTTCCCAATCATCTTCATCTACTTCTCCAATTGGGTTTTGATTTTTAAATGTATCATAGCCACTTTCATCTACGCCCAGCCAAATGGGACCATAAAANGTACCAAGTTCCTCCCCCTCTTGTACGCGTTGAGTCCAGACACCTATTGTTCCNCCTATAAATGCTGTAGGGTAAGAGGTTTGTGTGAATTCATCATCCGTNAATTTTTTGAGGAAGTTTTTATTATGACTGAACGTTAGTGTTGAATTCCACTGGAAACTACTCTCTTTAATTAATTGAGAGTTTAGGGTTAGCTCAACTCCNCGGTTACTAATTGTACCAACATTCGTAAATAGTTGATTATACAAATATGGAGGGACCGAAACCTGAAATGTCCAGAGCAGGTCAGTTGCCTTTCTCTCGTAGTACTCCAGGCTACCACTTAGCCTGTTACCGATTACAGAAAAGTCAACACCTACATTAAGCTCTTTCTTCTTTTCCCACCTTAAATCGGGATTCGGATTCTGTCCAGGGCCGTAGGAGTTTATCCATTCTTGATTGTAGTACAAACTACCAACTCGCTCTAACAATATCAGGGATTGATATGGCGCAAAATCCTGATTACCTGTTACACCATACCCCACTCTAAATTTCAGATTCTCAATCCAGTCAATGTTCTGAATGAATGACTCTTGTTCCATTCTCCAACCAAAGCTAACTGCCGGAAACCAGCCCCATTTATTATTATCACCAAACTTCGAAGAGCCCTCGCGTCTTAAAGAAGCCGAGGCTAAAAATCTTTCGTCAAAATTATACAACAGCCGTCCAAATAATGCAATTAAGGTAGTAGATGATTTGTACGAACCCATCTCACCTTTACCCTCTCTGAAATAAGAACCTGCTGCAATGTTGTTATATAAAAATATATCCGTGTCAAAGTCATAATTCCCGATATACGAGCTATTCTCCTCAAACTCCTGATAGGAATATCCGCCTACTGCCTGAAGGTTATGCTTACCAAAGGAAGTTCCATAGTTAAGAATGGTTTCAAATTGCGAATTGCTATTCCGGCCATTTGCAATTTCTGCCTCACCATTCAATCCTAAAATCGTTGGATAGAACTGAGTTTTATATGAATTTTCCTCCCACTCCGACTTTTGCGTAGAGATGAAACTTTCCCAGGTTAGGTCGTCAACGATTTTTACAGTTGTCCTTAAGTTCAAAACAATATCATTTGTTTTTCCATCACGGGTCCTCTCTTTGAGCATGGCTACAGGGTTATAATATTCCAATCCTTGCTCGTATGAATAACCACCGGTAAGCGGATTTGTATCATCGTAAACCGGTTGTGTCGGATTTTGAATAAATGCTTGACGAAACAACTCATAATTTGCGGGCTTGTAGTTTCTGAGATTGTTTGTCAAGTTGAAATCGAGCATTATTCTATCTTCAATAATTTTCTGCTTAATGTTCGTTTTAAACAGCAATCTTTTGATNTCATTGTCAGAAAGCAAGCCCTGTCCAATGCTGTGGGTCAACGATGTCCGGTGTGAGAATTTTTCCGTACCGCCTGAAAGAGCAATGTTTTGCTGATAGCTGATTGGGGTGTCACGCGTGATTTCATCAAACCAATCGGTATCGCTTCCCATCAAAACCTGGTCGGGATCAACCGATGTGTAATTTTGGACAGCATCCTCAAATTCTGCTGCCGATAAATTCTTAACACTGCGAGGCGCAACCTGGGTAGAAAACTGTGCCGAATAATCAAAAGAACTCTTTCCCTGGCGGGCCGACTTAGTTGTGATGATGATGACACCATTTGTTCCGCGTGATCCATAAATCGCTGCTGCTGATCCATCTTTTAAAATATCCAACGACTCTACGTCCTGGAAATTGATGTTCTTCAAATCGGCACCAATTACCCCGTCAATAATAATTAAGGGGCTGCGGCCTGCTACCAGTGTATTGGTGCCNCTCAAAAGGATTTGATAACCTCCCATCGGATCTGCCCCACTTGGCTTTGTAATTGTTAACCCCGCTACTTTTCCCTGAACCAACCCCATTGGATCATTGAAAAAGCCTTTATTGAAGTTTTCTTCCTTGAGTGAAGTAACCGCGCCTGTAATCTCCTTTTTTGTTGTTGTACCATATCCAATCACAACAACTTCGTCCAACATTTGCTCCGACTCCTTTAATTCGACATCTATGTTCGCTCTGCCATTCACTGCAACTTCAACGGTCTCAAATCCAATAAATGAAAATACCAAGATTGCATTCTCTGAAACCGAAAGCATATAGCGACCTTCTCCGTCACTGATTGTTCCCGTCTTGGTTCCTTTTACAGAAATATTAACTCCCGGGAGTGCATTTTCAGTTGCATCACGAACAACACCGCCCACCATGATGCTGACAGGGGTTTGCGCAGACACATCATTCCATACGATACTTATAAGAAAGCATACTATGGAACAGATACATTTTAAAGAACTGGTAAAGAGTGCTTTCATAATCTCCTAATTAACACATCCTACAATAAAGACAACTCATTTTCAAGTAATGGCAACTCATTCCGATACGGAATTGAAGATTGAGCTCCCATTCGCGTAACGGTTATAGCCGAAGCCCTGCATGCTGTTTTAACAGCCTCTAACAACGACTTCCCTTCGGAAATTCCGACACACAATGTTCCACTAAAACAATCTCCTGCCGCAGTTGTATCAACAGATTTAACCTTTGTTGCTTCTACGATATAGTACTGATCTTTTTCCTTCACAAATGCACCCATCGATCCCATTGTTATTACAACATTATGAACACCCTTAGCGCTTATTACATTAGCCGCATTACGGGCGCTGTCCCAATCAAAAACTTTAATACCAGAAAGTATCTCGGCCTCTGTTTCATTAGGTGTTACTAAATAAAGACACTTAAAAAGTTTGTCGGACAAAGCCCGTGCAGGTGCAGGGTTGAGGATTACCGGTATTCCTTTCTTAAAAGCAACCTCTGCCGCATGCTCAACCGTCTCCATCGGAATTTCCAATTGCATCAGCACAAAATCGCCTGTTTCTAATTCTGCTTTTGCTTTTTCGATATCGGCCGAGNNTAAACTACCGTTGGCCCCGGAAGCCACTGCAATACAATTTTCACCATGGGCATCCACCATAATTAGCGCTACACCGGACGGATTCTTGGGGTCTGAAAANATAAAATCTGTGTTAATTCCTTCTGAGTTATACAGTTCAACAGATTGCTTCCCAAANACATCGTTGCCTGTTTTGGAAATGAAGGTTACTCTACCTCCTTGCCTGGCGGCAGCAACTGCCTGATTGGCTCCCTTGCCNCCGGCATTCATTAGAAAAGTACCTCCAATTACAGTTTCGCCAGGGATCGGAAGTCGATCGGATTTAATAACCATATCGGTATTACAACTTCCTACAACAATGATTTTTTTAGTACTCATATTTTTTCAACCAATAACTATCTAAATGTAATCCTTCATTCGATTGAAAATTTATCTTTTTCAGATAATAATACACTTTTAAATTATAAGATATCTATATATATTATTGTTTATCAAATAGTTACGAACTTAATATCCGATAATATTTAACAATTATAAACCAGATATTTGAGCTACGATTCTTGCCAGCCAAAAAAGTTGACAATCCATTGCAGATACCGTCTTAATGAAGGAGGAATATTGTACGCCACAAAAAAGCTAAACGAGTATAAAAGGCGTAGATAGAGTGATTTATTTTACTTTTCGCACGCAGTCAATAACAGTTCCATCAACCCATTTAATGATTGCGACAATTTCATCATCGAATTTCTGCTTCGCAGGAATTCCACAAATCTTTTCAGCTTCAGCCTTTAGCGCTTCTATTGTTCGGATGGGCAAATCGCTGTCTTTCACTTTATCCAAAAGATCTCTTCGAAGAGGGTTAATGGCAATTCCGCGTTCCGTTACAATTACATCAATCAGTTCGCCCGGACCGCAAACGGTTGTCACTTCATCGCGGATAACCGGGATCCTATCCCTGAAAAGCGGAACCGGTAAGATTGTGCATTTCGCAAACAAGCAGTTTTGCCACCCGCCAATTCCATGAAGCAAGACACCATCTGAATGCGTAACTACATTGGCGTTGAAGTTTATATCAACCTCTGTTGCGCCAAGAATAACCACATCCAGCATGGAGGCAAAGTTTCCTTTCCCATGATAATTGTAACTGGTAAAAGGGCTTGTATTAACATGCCTGGGGTTTTCCCGCATGGACTTCACCCCATCTAAATCAAAGGTTTGTCCGTCCAGTATGTATTCAACTAGTCCTTCATTCAACATTTTTACCAAATACTTATTGCTTCCACCTCTCGCAAACCGTGCCTTCATTCCTTTTGCTTTGAGCATATCAGCAAAATAAATCCCGATAGAAAGTGCTGTGCCNCCTGCGCCTGCCTGAAAAGAAAAGCCATCTCGGATGATTCCTGCCTGCTCGCAAAACTTAGCAGTCATTTCCGCTAATAATAACCGATCGGGGCTTTTTGTGATCTCCGTTGTGCCGGAAACAATTTTCTCAGGAATTCCGACTTTATCAACTTTCACAACATAGTCAACATAGTTTCCCTGAATTTGCCATGGGATACACGGAAATGGAACGAGGTTATCCGTAACAACAATTACTTTATCTGCATACTGAGAATCGGCCAGCGCAAAACCCAAAAGTCCACAAGCTGCTGATCCCTCCACTCCATTGGCATTGCCAAAGAANTCTGCAGCAGGCGCTGCAATCACTGCTATATCAATTTGAACTTCACCATCCTGCACAGCCTGATACCTGCCTCCATGCGATCGAAGCACACCCACCCCTTTCATTTTACCCTCAGAAGTAAATCGACCTAGCCGTCCATTCATACTTCCTTCAATGTGATGAATTGTTCCGTCTTCTAAATATTTAATTAAGGGAGCGTGACATTCAAATGAGGCAGAAGGAAACCAAACCAAGTTTTTGATTTTTAATTCCGCAGCAATTTCAAATATCTGAACGGCTATCAAATCCCCATTTCTAAAATGGTGGTGAGTAGAAATGGTCATGCCATCTCTCAATCCAGCCTTCATCAGAGATTCTTTCAATGAAGAAACAAGTTTATTTCCATCATTCGGGAAATCAACACACGATGAAATACGGGGTCCAAACTTTCTTCCGTCCGGCTTATGCTTACCAACACCTCTGAATGGTGTCACGGGTTTTCCGTTCACTTCTGTTGGAACTGATCTGCCAATGGCATTTGTCACGATCTTTCCTGTATTACTCATTCCCAGTTCAATCTTTAATTTCGTTTCTCCAATTCTTATTCAGCTTTCCTACTGAAATCGAGCTATCAATGGTGTGTTGAGCTCTTTTAACAACCGGAGCGTCAATCATTTTTGTGCCCAGTGAAACTACGCCCAATCCCTTTTTAGCCGCGTCTTCAAATGCCAATACAATTTTCTTTGCCTTCTCTATCTCAACTTCATTGGGGGCAAAGTTCTCATGAATTACTTTGATTTGCCTTGGATGAATACAACCCATCCCTTCAAAACCCAATGCCTTGGATTGAAGTACATTTTCTTTTAAAGCATCCATGTCTCCAACATCACTAAATACTGAGTCAATTGCTTGTATTCCGGCAGCTTTACAGGCATTAATAATCTGACATCGGGCGAATAAAGATTCTCTTCCTTCTTTCGTACGGTTCACCCCGATATCAGCAGTATAATCTTCCAAACCAATAGCCATGGCAACAACATTATCGGCAGCTTGAGCGATTTTAAGCGCCTTCATAACTCCCATTGCGCTCTCAATAATAGGCATCAGCCAGATTGGATCTTTCAAGTCACTCCTCCTTTTAATTGCCGAAATCCGATCATTTACCTGTTGAATATGCTCTGCGCTTTCACATTTCGGGATTAGAACCACATTTACATGATGAGGAACCACAAACTCTAAATCATCCAACCCCATTGGTATTTGGTTAATTCTCACCATTCGCTCCACGCCTAAAAANTCATGACTGCGCAAGGCATTACGTACCAATATCCGGGCTTCANNCTTTTTCGTGATTGCAACTGCATCCTCAAGATCAAGAATAATCCCATCGGGTTTATGCACGCCTGCATTCAGCATTAAGCTTGGCGTATTACCCGGTAAATACAAGCGTGAAATTCGTGGTTTGTTCCGTTGTGTTGAATACCTGTTTTCAGAAATCATATCAAGCAAATATTCCTTTTCTGTTGAAATAACTTGCTTAATAGCCGCTTCAATCCTGGCAGCCAGTACAAAAGGTAATGCGCCTTTGTCGATAACCGTTAATGTTGCATGCCGGATATCAAAAAAATTTAACACCTCTTTACTTAGCGCTTCAATACTCTCACCATATAATACCTGAACTTTGCTTTGAAGGTCAATCTTCAGTCCGCCCGACTTGCTCAACTCAATCGTAACAAGGCAATCAGACCTGTCTTTGTCTCCGTTATTTCCTGCTGATGCTACTGTCTGATTCATGTGATCAAATTTACTATTAAACACGCTAACTAATTCTCAACAAAGCCACTACTTCGCCCAAGCTGGAAGTGCTGGATCAAAATTAAGCCACGGCATGATTATAAAGTAGAGAATAATTGTAAGCAATACCAAACTAATCAGGTTCAGCCAAACACCGCACTTTACCATATCAGAAACTGTAACCCGTTCACTTCCGAAGATAACCGTATTAGGTCCGGTTCCAGCAGGCATCATAAAACCAAGTGAAGCCGCCACTGTAGCCGGGATCATGAGCAACAATGGATTCATACTGGCAGCAACCGCCATACTGGCCAACACCGGCAATAGAATATTTGCCGTTGCTGTGTTCGAATTAAACTCTGTAAAGACAATAACAAAAGCTATGACGATGATCAGCACAACCAGGAATGGGTAGGAACTGATAAACGCAAGCTGATGCCCAAGCCAATCAGCCAGGCCTGTTGATTCAAATCCTTTAGCAATGGCATAGCCTCCTCCAACGATCATTACCACACCCCAGGGCACCTGGCTTGCTGACTTCCAGTCGAGCAAACGTTTCTCCTTATCTGCAGGTAGTATAAAAAGTAATAACGAAGCAATCATTGCGACCGTACTGTCATGGACATACGATTCCAGGCCTAATAGCGAACCCCATCCCCTAATTACAGTATTGCCAAATACCAAATCTTCGCGAAAAACCCATCCAAAAATGGCTATCAAGCAAACATAAATCACTCTTTTCTCACCAGGAGTAGTTTTCCCCAAGGCCATTAACTCACTTTTGATAATCGTGCTGTCCTTACTAAGATTTCCTTCAACCCTAAAATATTTGATCAGGTAATAACAGAATACCGGAAGAAACACAAGCACAACTGGTAACCCGATTTTGAGCCATGTAAANAACGTTATCGGTGGTGCATCCGGAAACAGATTCTCTAAAATGCCGATGAGTATCAAATTGGTTGGGGTACCAATTAAGGTGGCCAGGCCTCCCAACGTGGCCGAATAGGCAATTCCCAACATTAGGGCTGTGGCGAAGGTACTTTTTCCAATGTGTAAATCATGTTCTTCCTTCGATACAATGGACATGGCAATTGGAAACATCATTACCGCTGCCGTTACATTCGCTATCCACATCGAAAGAAATGCAGTAGCAATCATCATACTGAGAATAATCTGCTTTCGACTGACACCAAAAATATTGATGATCACCAGGGCAATTCGCTTGTGCAGGTTTTGTGTCTCGATTGCTTTACCGAGAAANAATCCTCCCAGCATCATCAGTACATAATTGTGCCCATAGTTTGCCGCTGTTTCTCCGGCAGGTAAAATTTCGAGCATCGGATAAAGCGCCATCGGCAAGAAGGCTGTTGCAAANACCGGAATTGCTTCGGTTATCCACCAAATGCTCATGAGCACCACCACTGCCGCTGCGCTTTTCGCTTGCGGGCTCATCCCATCAGGCTCAGGCAACGCCAAAATCACAATAAATGCAATGACTCCGCAGATTAACCCTACATACTTTCGTGTGATCATGGCTGATAATTAAATGTGAATAATCAAACGTATGGAATTCAATCGTTTGTTATCATTCAAATAATGCCATATTATAGCAATTTCAATTTTGGTATTATAAAATTAATAATTTGAATATCAATATATTATCCTTCGCTGGATAACCGAAACCTTACAACGTCATGATTAAATCTGAAGCCCTGGTATACCTTGTCAACTCCATGACGAAGCCTGAANAAAAGGCATTTAAAATGGCTTCTCTAACTTCANAAACCCCGAATTATGTTAAACTCTACAATCTTATCACGCGTGATAAAAGTTTAACAGCCACCTCCCTCAAGGAAAAGTACCTCGCACTACACAAAGGAGCAACGTTTGAAACGGCTGTCAACTACTTGTATAAAATTCTCTTAAACATCATGCTGGAGTTGCGTAAAGATCAGGACAGCTACTACTCCTTGTTCGATAAGATTTTAAAAGCCCGGATTCTCTTTGAAAAATCGCTATACCAGGAATGTTTCGATTTACTGAATAAGGTAAAAGCAAGCGCGGTATCTTTTGAAAACTACTCAGCCCTACTTATATCATCTCGTTTAGAGTTGGACTATCTTCTGTCGTTGAATTTCCCAGGGACTGATGAAAAACTTNTACTCCACAAACACTTTAAAGTGAATGAAACATTACGTGTTACACAGAAAATACATCAGCAATCAGCATTGTATGAACTGTTAAGACACCGCATGATTTACAAGGGGAATGCCCGTTCTGAAAAGCAACGAACCGAACTGAATGACTTAGTCGTAAGCGAGATGAGTATAGTTGCCTCATCAAATTTGGAGAATTTTGAAATCAATAAACTTCATCAGCTATTTCAGGCTAACTACCTGATTAATGTGGGTGATTATAAATCTGCACTCCATTCATTCTATGAATTGAATAATTTATTAGAAGGCAACAAGCATTTATGGTCTGATCCTCCTATTTATTACGTCCTCATGCTAGAAGGAATTCTGGATAGTTTAAGAAGCCTTCAAAACTATGAAGGTATGAACCACTTCATACTACAGCTCAAANAACTGAAGACTCCTTCGTTGAACTTCAATACAAATGTTACTTGCCTTATCTTCCTCTACGAACTATTTCCTTTCCTGGATCGGGGTGATTTCTTTTCCTGTGATGTTCTTATCAAGAAGTACAGCGAAAGTCTTTTAAAGAAATCTCAGCTTTTGAGTATTGCCCGAAATGCCGAATTAAGTTTGTACCTCGCGCTCGTTCATTTTGGCCTGAAAGATTTTCGCAAAGCCCAANAAACACTCAGTAAAATAATATTCACCAGCAAAGATTACTCAAACTTACCACTCTACCGAACGATAAGGCTAGTTAACCTGATGATCCTTTATGAATTGAAAGATTTTGACCTCATCAAATACGAAACCCGATCGATAAAAAGAGATATGCACGCCATCGGAAAAGGATATAAAATAGAAAAGAAAATTATCAATTTCGTAAACAAGCCCAATCTCCCAATATCAATCCTGAAAAGGCAGCAAGCCTGGGAANAAATTCAAAAGGAATTTGAATCGCTGCATCACGATGTTTATGAACTACAAACACTCAAGCTATTTGATTTTTCTGCCTGGATTGAAAGCAAGGTTAAGAAAATACCTTTATCCGAAATATTGGAGCGAAAAAGTAAACTCAATTAACCAGAAAACATACAACTAAGTCCTGGCTTTGGTGAACAATAATACAACTATTGTAGCATTGTGGTTGATTGGTTAATCACCTAATGACTACCGAAACCCCTTGTATCGGATTAAGGGTGCAACTAGCAAAGTCACAACTTTCACCGCAGAAAAATGTTTACTGATTATCCTTTGCTTGCATTCGCTGCACTGATGTTGTAATCCGAAGAAGCCGAGTGAATCCAGCAACCAGCCTACTTCGTCTTTCCGGTAAGTTTNTTAATTACCACGATCTCATCCTTGCTAAAGGGNGTTCCATCTTTTCTGAAAATATCATGAAACCATAACTCCGGTTCGGCACCTGAAGGCACGGGCGTATTCCACGCATAGATTGTATTTGTTTTTCCGGAAACAAAACCCCAATTAATTGCACCTACCCTTTTNTCTTTTAGCATAGGCATGATGGTTTGAAATACACTTGCGTTTGTGCGGGCCATATACTCGGTACAGATAAGCGGACGATTGTGTTTGGCCAGCGAATCAATGGTCGTGCGATGCCGGTCGATATACTGGTATTGATGGTAGGTTATCACATCAGAGTTTTCGAGTGANAATTTATTCAGCGCAGCAAACTCTTTGCCTCCATGCCAAACACCCACCGAAACGGGTTGGGATGGATTTACCTGGCGTGCCCATGCAAATACATTTTTCAATAAGGGCATACTTTTATTAAACTGTCCGCTGTTACCGGGTTCGTTGTATAAATCCCATAACAATATCCGTTCGTCTTTGGCAAAGGTTGTAAGTATATCTTTCACGTAAGCCTCCAGCACGTTCATGGTGTCCGGATGGGTATAAATCATTGTGCCGGGATCGCGCACCCAGCCGCTGTTGTGAATGCCCGGTTTAGGTTCGGGTTGTTTACCAGGCGCATAGGTATCGTTCCAGCAATCATCAAAGAAAACAAAAATGGTTTTGATCTTGTGCTTGGTTGAAACCGTGAGGTATTCATTTAATCTTTTCTTAAAACCTTCTTTATCGGTTGTCCATAACAGGTGATGCAGGTAAACCCGCATGGCTGTAAAGCCGAGGTTTTCTGCCCAACCCAATTCACGATCAATGGTAGCCAGATCAAACGTTTCTTTCTGAAACATTTCAAGTTGATTAATGGCGGTGCTGGGTTGAAAATTGGAACCTGTAATCCATCCTTGTTTGGCGTACCAATCGTTGGCCTGCTTTTCTGTCCAACGCGGTGCCTGCCCTGCTGTTTCTGAAAAGGATGCTACCAAAATTGCAACAACCAACATCGATAATTTAATCTTCAACATCATACGGTTATTAATTTATCAGTAAGTTTTACATTTTATTTCACATCATCCTTAACACACCTAAACCCCACGTTCGACATACCACTGTCAAACGCAGTACCTTGCCGGGCAGTAGTACGATAGTTTGCGCAATAGTTGGATGCACACAAAAATGAACCACCTTTGGTAACATATTTTAAAATGCCTGGTTCGTTGGGGTCGAACGATTGCTCAGGGCCGGTTGGATTGTCAGCCGGTTCGGTGGTTGATAGCGTGGCATAGTAATGAACGTGATACCGGTCGCTGGTCCATTCCCAAACATTACCAATCATATCATACAAACCAAAACTATTGGCTTCAAAACTTGCTACGGGTGCAGTTCCTTCAAAACCATCTTCTGCCAAATTACGGGTAGGAAAACTTCCCTGAAAATAATTCGCCTTTACAATTCCATCATCAGCATTCATTGTGCGTACCGTTGTTCCTTGTGCCGCAAATTCCCATTCGGCCTCGGTGGGTAACCGTTTGCCGGCCCATGTGCAATACGCCTGCGCATCTTCATAGGCAACATGAACTACCGGATGATCCCACCGGTTATTGAGTGCGCTGGTTCCACCTTCGGGGCTTTTCCAGTTTGCACCCTTAGTCCAGCGCCACCATTGCGCGTAGTCGTGCAACGAAACATAGCCAGTGGGTGGGTTAAAAACCAACGAGCCCGCCACCAAAATACTATCGGGTGGTTTGGGAGTACCCACGGGTAATTGCTTTTTCAACTCTTCCCAATCGGGTTTGCGTTCGGCAACAGTTACATAGTGGGTAGCCTCGGTAAACTTNTTAAACTGTTCGTTGGTAACCTCAGTCGTGTCTATCCAAAAGGCATTTACCTTAACCGGGTGTGCTGGTCGCTCATGTTCGTAGGAGTACTTGCTATCCGAGCCCATCAAAAATTCGCCCCCGCTTATCCACACCATATTATCCTGCTTTAAAGGCGATTGGTCTTTGGTTGCACAACCTACCCCCAATCCTAACAGGCTAATGCTTACTATCCAGCCAACTGTTTTCATTGGCGATCAAATTAGGAATAAATCACGTACACAATTCTTCTAAATTGCCATTTGGAAAAAAATATATTCAACCGGCAAATACATGCATTAAAAATCCATCCCAACTATGAACTTCTTTCGGCACACACAGCCGAACTAATTATTGCGTATGTAAAACAAAAGCCCTCTGCATTGATTTGCTTTGCCTCGGGGCATACGCCCATCGGTGTTTTTCGGCAGTTGAAACTGGCCGTTGAACAAAACAAAGTGAGTTTGGCAAACTGCACCTTTCTTAGCCTGGATGAGTGGCTGAATATTAACCCGACTGACACAGGCTCGTGTTTGTCGATGTTGCAACGCGATTGCTTTGAGCCCCTGAACATCCGGCCAGACAAAATTCATNTTTTTAATGTACAGGCACCCGATATCAACCAGGAATGCACGCGTATCAATGATATGATCCGCAAAAATGGCGGACTGGACATCATGCTGGTGGGCGTGGGCACCAACGGCCATATTGGTATGAACGAACCCGGCACCTCTTTCCAATCGCTGGCCCACGTAAGTGTGCTTGCCGAAGAAACCAAAACAGTAGGCCAGAAGTATTTTAGCACAGCCACAGAACTATCGCAGGGTATTACGCTGGGGCTTTTGCATTTGCAACAAGCCCGGCTGCCAATTGTTATGGCAAGCGGATCGCGTAAAGCGGCCATCCTTGCTCAAGCTTTAAAAGGTAAGGCCACCGAACAGATTCCTGTAAGTATTGTGCACCAGATTCCGCACGCCTGGGTAATGCTCGATCAGGAAGCAGCTCATTTACTTTAACCGTTCCGGTAACTCATAAAGTCATTAATCGTATGATTTAGTAATTTTGCAACCAAATTTCCGGATTCATGATTCGAGCTTTTAGTTGGGTGGAGGCGACACTGTTGGTTTTATTTCTGATAGCCTATGGCATTTACATTTGGCGCATCGTCCGGATTAGCAAAGTGCTGCACACTCCTGCCTACACGATAATTTTCAAGTTAGTGCTGCGCTCTGTAGTTGTGGCCCTGGTAATTATTTCAATCCTTGGGCCCGCATTTGGCGATTCCAGGAGAGAAATCAAATCGGTAGGTAAAGACATCATGATGTGTATCGACCTTTCCAAGTCGATGGATGCGTTCGATATTCAACCTACGCGACTTGAANAAATCAAGTTTGAATTAAAGAAGATTGTAGCTGCATTTAATTCCGACCGCATCGGCCTGGTTATTNTTTCGTCTGAAGCGTTTATGCAATGTCCTTTAACCTACGATCAAAACGCGCTCAACCTTNTTATTGAAACCATGAATACCAACCTGGTGCCTGCCAGTGGTACCGACTTTGGGCCACCGCTGCAAATGGCTCTCACAAAAATGAAAGACGATAAAAGTTCTGACGGAAACCAGAAGTCGAAGGTGATTGTTTTGATTAGCGATGGAGAGGATTTTGGTGAAGAAACAGATGACATAGCCCGCAAAGTGGAGAATGAAGGCATCCGGTTATTTACGCTTGGGGTGGGTACCGAACAGGGCAGCCAGATTGCCGCTTCAAAAGGATTTAAAACAGATTCGAAGGGGAATGTAGTGGTTTCTAAATTAAATCCTGCCTCGTTGAAGGATTTAGCCAGTAAAACCGATGGCCAGTATTTCGAAATCAATGAGTCGCGAAATGATGTAAACCGACTCATCAATGCCATTAATAAAATTGAAGGCCAGATGCGCGATGCACGGCTGGTGGATGTTTCTGCAAATCGTTATTTTTACTTTCTTTTGGCAGCTTTAATTTTGTTAGCAACAGACGTACTGGTAAGCGTAAGAACTGTAAGAATTTAAGACTGGAAACGTGCAGAACGCATCGTCTTAACCGTTTAGTAAGACAGGATTATCCGATGATAAAATGAAATTTGGATTGTTGATTATACTGGCCCTTTTGGTTGACCCGGGAAAATTGGGCAGGTAAACGCACTGAAGGCACAGGCCAAAGAAGCCTATTTGAAGGGCGACTTCCCTACCGCCATTGCCAGGTACCGCACGTTGATTGATTCGCTGGGTGTAACCGAAGATGAAGTGAAACTCAATTTGGCCAATGCTTATTTTGAAACGAAAGATACCGCCAATACAGCCCAGCATTATCAGCCGTTAACACAAAGTAAAAATTCAAAAATACGCTCGGTGGCCCATCAGCAAATGGGCGTGCTTTCCAATCGCGAAAATAAGCCGGAAGAAGCATTGGCAAGTTTTAAACAAGCATTGAAAGCCGACCCAACCAACGAAGATGCCCGCTACAATTATGAGTTGGTGAAANAGAAACTGGAAGAGCAGAAAAAGAAAGAAGAAGAACAAAAGAAAAACGATCCGAATCAAAAGGAAGAAAACAAAGACAAGCAGGATCAAAATAAAGATCAGCAACAAGAGCAGAAAGATAAACAGGATCAAAAAGAACAGCAGAACAAGAAAGATCAGCAAAGCAAAGACCAACAGGATCAGCAAAAGAGAGAGAGAGCAGAAAAAGCAGCAGGAAGAACAGCAAAGCGAAGAGCAGAAAGAACAGGATAAAAAGAAACACCGCAATCAGTAAAAGACAAGCTGAAAGAAATGGAGATGAGCGAAGAAAAAGCGCAGATGATTCTGGAGGCAATGAAAAATCAGGAGATTCAATACCTGCAACAGAACAAACGCAAAGCCACAAAACCTAAAGATAAAAGCAAGCCCGATTGGTAAGATTAGGAACTAAACATTGAAAAATTAAAATAATATGAAAGAAGTTTATATCGTATCCGCTGTTCGTACCCCTATTGGAAGCTTTGGCGGAACACTTGCCGGGCTATCTGCTACGCAACTTGGTTCGCTGGCGGTTAAGGGTGCCCTTCAANAAATTGATCTGGCCCCAAAGTACGTGCAGGAGTTATTTNTTGGGAATGTGATCTCTTCCGCGCTGGGCCAGGCACCTGCCACACAAGTTGCTGTGGGCGCAGGTTTGGGCTATGAAATACCCTGTACACTTGTTAACAAAGTATGTGCTTCCGGTATGAAAGCCATTATGCTTGGGGCGCAATCCATCCTGCTGGGACAAAATGAGGTGGTGGTTGCTGCGGGTGCCGAAAGCATGTCTAACATCCCCTACTACCTTACCAAGGCCCGCTATGGATACAAATATGGTAATGGCGAAGTTATAGACGGATTAACTTTTGATGGCCTTACCGATGTGTATAACCGATGCGCGATGGGGGTGTGTGCCGATAATACAGCCAAAGAGATGAACATTAGCCGCGCTGATCAGGATGCATTTGCAATTAATTCGTATAAGCGCTNNGCAGCGGCATGGGCAGCCGGCAAATTCAAAGAGGAAGTTATTCCGNGTAGAAATTACNCGGCGCAAAGGAGAGGTTACTGTTNNTTTGCCGAAGACGAAGAGTATAAAAATGTAAACTTCGATAAAATACCCGGACTAAAACCGGTATTTACAAAAGAGGGTACTGTAACANGTGCCAATGCCTCTACCATTAACGATGGAGCCGCAGCCGTAATTCTGATGAGCAAAGAAAAAGCAAAAGAACTTGGCCTCACCCCGATTGTAAAAATCAGAGGGTTTGCAGATGCCGCGCAAGATCCTATGTGGTTTACAACCACACCTTCGCTGGCAATACCCAAAGCCTTAAAAGTTGCCGGGNTTGATGCCAAATCCGTTGACTACTACGAAATCAACGAAGCATTTTCGGCCGTAGCAATAGCCAATAATATTAAGCTGGGCCTCGATGTTTCTAACGTAAATGTAAATGGCGGTGCGGTTGCACTGGGGCATCCACTGGGTGCATCGGGTGCACGCATTACCATTACCCTGGCCCAGGTGCTGAAACAAAACAATGCCGCGATTGGTGTAGCCGGAATTTGTAATGGTGGCGGTGGTGCTTCGGCCATTGTAATTGAGCGCGTGTAAAACAACATATACCCTGGCTGTGCGTTTCAGATATTTACAACCTGTTTCTATGCCTCGTTTCGTGTTGATTATAGGACTTCTTTGCACGGTACCTGCGGCTGCACAAAACTGATCAAAACATACCACGATCCCATGCACCTTCAGGTTGATGAAGAAATTACCGTTTCGGCTGTTGATGGGCAAACCATGGAAGGGCGCTACCGCAGGTACTTTCCGAATGGTAAAATTTCAATTGAAGGTAATTTTAAGAATGGTGTTCGCTGGGGTACATTTTATGAATACCACCCCAACGGCACCCTGATTCGCAAAATCGATTACGAAGATGGCATGCGCCACGGATCTGTTGAAGTATATGACGAACACGGGCGCCACATTCAACGTGCGTTTTATCAAAACAATAAACTGGTAGATAGCATCAAATCATACTTTCCCAGCGGCCTGATTAAACAGGAAGGTATTTTTGTAAAGGTAAACCCGATGGGTTGGTAAGAGAATATTATGCATCGGGCAAGGTGCAAAAGGAAATTATGTATGCCAATCAAAAACCAAATGGCATAACCAAAACCTATTACGAAACCGGAGTATTGGAAAGCGAAACAAATTACAGAGATGGTTTCATATCCGGCTTTTATAAATTGTATTACCCAAACGCACAACTTGAGTTAGTGTACACCATAAAAGAGGGCGAAAAGGTTGGCGATTTTTACACTACGACCAGCAGGGTAATAAATTATTGGAGGGGCATTTTATGAATGCACGCCTGCATGGCAACAACATAGGTTATTTCCCGGATGGCACCATTCGCCATAAATATCAGTTCAAATCGGGCAACAAAACCGGTACCAATACCGACTACTATCCCAACGGAAAACTCAAAGCAAAAGAACAATTCGCCATCAATGGCCGCGATAGTAAGTTGAGCGAATACACCTCCGATGAAAAATTAATTTCCGAAAAATCCTTTCGCGAAGGCAAACCGCACGGCACCTGGGTATTTTATGCAGCCGATGGCAAGACACTGAAACTGAAAGAAAATTATGAAGCAGGCCAACTTCATGGCACCCGAACCCTGTATCATCTCCATGGCGTAAAGGCCACAGAAGAAACCTGGCGGTTTAACCTGATAACCGGGCTGGTAAAAATTATTATGAAGACGGTAAACTTTTGTCGGAGTGCATGTACCGCGGCAACCGGCAACACGGCACGTACACCAAATATTATCCCTCCGGTAAAATCATGGAACAGGGCGAATACGTAGCCAATAAAAAACACAAGGAGTGGAAAGAATTTGATGAAGAAGGCAACGTGGTAAAAACCTATGTCTTCCGGGCCGGAATTTTGATGGAGGAGAAATAAGATTAAGTGATGTGAGTTTGGGGCCGGTTCGCTATTTTGCACCTTCCAAAACCAGATCATGCGCTCAATCAAAGAAACCCATTTCAACTTTAAAGGTCAAACCGGATTTTACCGGGGCAAGGTGCGCGATGTATATTACTTTGGCGATACCATGGCCATGGTAGCTACCGATCGAATCTCTGCATTTGATGTAATTCTTCCGGAAGCTATCCCCGATAAAGGGCGTGTACTTAACCAGATTGCCGCANAAAACCTGCAGGCAACCAAACACCTGGTACCCAACTGGGTTATTAGCACCCCCGACCCCAATGTAACAATTGGTTTTAAGTGTAACCCCTTTCCTGTAGAGATGGTGGTGCGCGGCTACCTGGCCGGTCATGCTGCCCGCGAGTATAAAGCCGGCAAACGTACCCTGTGCGGGGTAGCCCTTCCCGATGGATTGAAAGAAAACGATAAACTTCCCGCACCCATTATTACACCTACTACCAAAGCCAAAGTGGGCCACGATGAGGATATCTCGCGCGAAGAGATTCTGAAACGCGGGTTGGTAACCTCAAAAGAGTACGAACAACTGGAAGATTACACACTAAAACTTTACCACAAAGGTTACGAGNTGGCTGCTGCGCGCGGGCTTATTCTGGTAGATACCAAATACGAATTTGGCAAGCACAACAATACCATTTACCTGATTGATGAAGTGCATACCCCCGACTCATCCAGGTATTTTTATACTGAAGGCTATACGAAGCGGCAGGAAAGCGGTGAACCCCAAAAACAACTTTCGAAAGAGTTTGTGCGTCAATGGCTTATCGAAAATGGGTTTCAGGGAAAAGAAGGCCAAAAGGTTCCGGAAATGACTCCTGCCATCGTAAAATCAATTTCAGAAAGATACCAGGAATTATACCGGCAGGTTACGGGCGAAAAACTAGCCCCCATTCTTTATGATTCCATTTTAGAACGAATTGAGCAGAGTATCGTTAAATCAATAAATTAATTTAATTTTAGCCTTCAACTAACGCGCGTATGAAGTACTCTATCGACAAGCAAGAAAAATACACCCTGCTCCGCCTGAATGAGGAGAAACTGGATTCCAGCATTGCACCCCAATTAAAATCAGAAATGGTAACCCTGCATGCAGAAGGAGTTCGCAATATTATCCTCGATTTATCGGAAGTAAAATACACCGATTCATCCGGGCTGAGTGCTTTGTTGGTAGGCAACCGTATTCTTCAGGAAGATAACGGAATTTTCGTGCTCACTAAATTATCAGACCACACGCTGAAGCTGATAAAAATATCGCAGCTGGATAGCGTGCTGAACATCTTACCTACCGTGGAAGAAGGTATTGATGCGGTATTTATGCATGAAATTGAAAAAGACATGAAAGATGATTAGTCAACCGGAAGGTTGGCTGGTTTGACAATTTGAAAATCTGGTTTTCTGTACATTTTCAAATTATCAGCATAATTGAGTTTTGCATTAACCATACTCGGATCAAGCGGTGCCCTGCCTGCATTTGGCCGGTTTCCTTCCTCGCAATACCTCACCATTCAAAATCAACATTTCTTAATCGATTGTGGAGAGGGAGCCCAGATGCAGTTGATGAAATACAAAATACCTGTTCATAAGATTAACCGTATTTTTATCAGCCACCTGCATGGCGACCATTACCTGGGTTTGATGGGGTTATTGTTTTCCATGCATCTGCAAAAGCGGGTAAATGATTTGTACCTGCATGCTCCCAAAGGGCTCGATGAAATAATCTTACTGCAACTAAAGTATTCCAAATCAACATTAAGCTACACGATCCGGTTTCACCTGTTCGACCCCGATCAACCAACAACCCTTTTTGAGAACGAGGCGGTAAGTGTTGAAACCATTCCGCTGTTGCATAAACTACCCTGTGCAGGATTTTTGTTCCGCGAAAAGCAGAAACCCTTCAACCTTGATAAGGAGAAATTATTGCCATCCATGAAACTGCAGCACCTGGCGCTTTTAAAAACCGGGTCAGATGTGTATGATGAGACTGGAAAATTGCTGTACCGAAATTCAGACTTTACATTACCTCCGGCCCCCTCCTATTCGTATGCCTATTGCTCAGACACGGCCTGGAATGAAAAAATGATCGATCAATTAAAAATATTGATTTACTCTACCATGAAGCTACCTTTATGGAAGAGGAGCGCAGCAAAGCAATAGAAACCAAACACAGCACCACGCTGGATGCTGCCCGCATGGCGCAAGCGGTACATGCCGGCAAATTATTAATCGGCCATTTCTCTGCGCGCTACCGCGAACTGGAACCCTTGCTGATTGAAACAAAAAGTATATTTGCCAACACGGCATTAGCCATTGAAGGAAATACTTACACACTTCCACATGAGCAAAACCATTGAACAGAAAAAGAATATGCTCTTTATGGTATTGGCCGGAATATTTCTAACCAATGCCATCGTTGCTGAAATAATCGGAGGTAAAATTNTTTCAGGAGAAACTACCCTGGGACTTCCGCCTGCCAATCTGAACATACTGGGGTTTGTAATGGACTTTAATTTAACTGCGGGTGCAGTTATCTGGCCAATTGTATTTATTACTTCCGATTTAATAAACGAATATTTCGGAAAGCCTGGCGTTAAGCGCATCAGCTACCTGACCGCCCTGTTAATTGCCTACACCTTTGTTGTTATTTTTCTTACCATTGAATTACCATCCGCATCCTGGTGGTTAGATGCCAACAACAAAGATGCAGCAGGCAATTACTTTAATATTGATTTTGCTTTTAATAAAATTATGGGACAAGGTTTGCGTATCATTATTGGTTCGCTTACTGCATTCCTGATCGGGCAATTGGTTGATGTATTCATATTTCAAAAACTCAGAAGAATTACCGGTCCCAACAAACTGTGGTTGCGTGCTACCGGTTCCACCCTTGTGTCGCAATTGCTGGATAGTTTTGTCGTACTTTACATTGCGTTCTATGGCGTTTTTCCCAATCAACAAATTATTGCAATTGGTATTACCAACTACCTCTACAAATTCGGGATAGCCATTTTGCTTACTCCGCTTATTTACGTGGGGCATCATTTAATTGATAAGTACCTGGGAAAAGATCTGGCCGCCAGAATTTCTGAAGAAGCTACCCAAGGAAGCCAATCATTTTTGATTGCACAATTACATCCAGCAGAATGCCCGTGGCTATTGCCGCGTTTAAGGACTCGGCCCCTCCTATTCGCGGAATGGTAATTCGCTGAGTTACAAATTTTCCAACCGCATCCGGATACCGTTGGCTTCATTGCCTATTACCAGCAATCCACCGGCCGGTAGTTTTACCTGGTGCACATCGCGGCCATCCATACATGCGCCCAACACCGGCCCGGAATAACCCGAAACGAACTCGACCAGGTTCGTATAAAAACATGTACGCGGCAGAACGAGCCCATTGTAGAGGAAAGCACTTTGGCGTTGTACAAATCAGCGGTCTCTGCCGAAGCAATTATATGTTTAATCCCATACCAATCAGCCGTGCGGATTATGGTACCCAGATTGCCCGGATCGCGGATATCGTCCAGCACCAATGCCAGTTCCTGTTGGCCCAGGTGTGGCCCTATGTTTCCTTTCATTCGGGCAACTGCCAGGGCACCCTCGTTCGTCTGAAAAGAACCCGCGGTCTGTAGCTCCGAAGCGGTGGCCACCACAAATTCTACCTTCCTGTGGTTAAGCAGGTTTTGATGTGTGGCAATAAATAATTCGGTGGCTGCTACCCAAAGCACGTCAAAGTCAGAGTGCAACAACTCGACTACACTTTTAGTACCCTCCACCACAAAGCATTGTTGCTCTTTTCGGTATTTNTTNACTTGCAGTGCCTTGAGATGCTTAACTTTAGCCTTTGAAATCATACGTGAGCGGTTCTAAAAATACTTTTGTATATCCTGATGCTCCTGCTGCTGGAAAGCTGCCGGGGTACGCGGTATCTCCAGGAAAATCAAAAGTTACTTGATAAACAAAGTATTGAAGCCCCAAAAGGGATAAACAAATCTGCACTTTCCGATTTATATATACAAAAACAAACCGGAGATTTCTGGGTTTACCTATCAACAGCCTGGTATGGATGCACCACGAAGGGGAAAAGCACTATAACCAGCAAAAGTTTATTGATAAGAAGGAGAAGGTAGAAGCCCGGTTTGATAAAAAAATTGCCGGCACTAAAAATGCAAAACGAATTGCCAACTATCAATACCGCAAGCAAAACCATCTTGATGAATTAAATAAAAAAATTGAAGAGGGTAACTTGTTTATGCAATGGGGCGAACAAGCAGCCGTGTTTGATTCTGCGAATGTTGAAGCTACAAAAGAAAAAATGGGTGATTATCTTTTTAACAACGGCTTTTTCAACAACCATGTCACGTCCACCATCAAAGAATATAAAAAGCGGGTAAACGTAACCTATCACATCAATCCGGGGCAAGCCTATTTCTTCGATACTATCTTTTACCAGATAGCCGATTCCAGCATTCGCAAAATCATCATGCAAACCCGGCACAAAAGCCTTATCCGCAAAAACGAGCGATACAAACAAGATATTCTGAACAATGAACGCGAGCGCATTGACCTTCAACTTAAAGACCTGGGCTATTTTAATTTTACCCGTCAGTATGTGGAGTTTGCGATCGACACCGCCTACCGGGGCCAGCGCCAGGTAGCCGTGCGCATTGATATTGCCAATCCGCCAAGAAGAAATACCCACCAGGTGTTTAAAATTGATTCTGTACTGTTTACAACCGATGCGGCTGTCAATACCGGTGATACCCTGAAACGGACATCGGCAGAATACAATCACATTACCTTCAATTACTTTAAGAATCAGTATAATAAANAGATTCTTTCGCGCAGGGTTTTTATTCATAAAGACAGCTTGTATAGCCGAAGCGCAACATTTAACAGCCAGCGGCAGTTAGCTAACCTGGACATCTTTAAGTTTATTAATGTAAACTATGACCTGGTAAACGCANGTGGCGATTCTACCAACAACAAATTTACAGGTCATATTNTTTGTAGTCCGCTCGATCGCTACTCCTGGTCGAACGAAGCCGGGNTTACTGTTACCCAAGGATTTCCGGGACCTTATTTTAGTACCAATTTTAAAATGCGAAACTTGTTTCGAGGTTTGGAAATTCTGGAACTCAACGGCCGCTATGGTTTTGAAGGTGTAGCTTCCGTTACCGATCGGGCCAATATTTACACAAGTACCGAAGCCAGCGCCAATGGCAGCATCTCCTTTCCGCAATTCCTTTTTCCTTTTAGCGAAAAAGCAGCTACCCGCATGGCTAAATACAATCCGCGCACGCGCCTGCTGGCCGGTTTTACGTTTACCGAACGGCCTGAGTACACCCGATCCATCACTACCGTATCCAATACCTACACCTGGCAAAACAAACAAACCACACAGCTATCCTTAACTGCCATAAACCTGAACGTGATTCGCTCAAGATTAGACAGTACGTTTAATGCATTGCTTACCGACTTGCAAAACAACCAGGGCAACAACCTTAAANAACTCATTCAAACCTTCGTTTGTAAGCAGTATAATTTTGGAATTACCTGGAACCCGAACAACTATGGCAATACCGAANAAAGTTCATTCTTTATGCGTGCCCAAGTTGAAACCGGAGGCACCCTGTTCAACTTTGCCGAACCGGGTTATATTACCCGCAGGGGGCTTGAACTTTATCAATATGTACGCTTTAATCTTGACTTGCGCAGAAGCCTGGTTATTAACAAGAATACTGTTCTGGCTTACCGGTTTAATACGGGAGCCGGATATGCCTATAGTGCAAACAAAGTGTTGCCTTATGAAAAATATTTCTTTGCCGGAGGCAGCAACAGTGTGCGGGCCTGGCTACCACGCAGGTTGGGTATCGGCACGGTACCACCCAATTTAAGTGATAACCCGGATGCTGATGGTCTTTTTGATTACAGCTTTGAAAAGCCGGGCGAAGTGCTTCTGGAAGGTAGTATTGAACTTCGGAAANAACTGGTTGCCTTTTTAAGCGGGGCATTGTTTGTAGATGCCGGCAATGTGTGGTCGTTCCGGCAATTGCAGTTGGTAAACGAAGGTTCTAATGTGGCCGATTGGAGTGGCTCTTCGCGGATGGATGGCAATTTTTATAAGCAACTGGGCGTGGGCACCGGCTTTGGTTTTCGGTTTGATTTTACTTTCCTGGTGTTGCGTTTGGATTTGGGTATTAAGGTGCTGGATCCGGGCAGGAAGGAAGGCGATCGGTTTGTGTTGAATAGGATGAAATTCTTTGGACCCTTTGGTGTGGATCGCGAACCTGTAATCTTTAATATTGGTATCGGTTATCCGTTTTAACTACCACTTCAGCAACTTTTCTAACTCCGCAGCAACTTTACCGGCATTTGGTAACATCTTCTTTTCAAGAGCCATATTAAGCGGAACAGCCGGAAGGTTAGCTGAACCTAAAACCAAAACAGGCGCATCCAGCCTGGTAAAACAATATTGTGAAATTCGGCCAGCCAATGATTCGGCAAAAGAATTAAGAACTGGTTCTTCGGTAAGTACCAATACCCGGCCATGTTGCGTTACACGATCTGCAATCAAATCCCAATCTATTGGGTTAAGGGTTCGCAAATCCATAATCTCTACTTGCCCTGGAAATTCAACAGCCGCCTCGCGTGCCCAATACACCCCCATTCCGTATGTAATCACCAAGGCAGTTTGTGTCTCGGCTACCAGCGCCTCATCTGTGCGCAACACAAGGTTTGCTTTCCCCAAGGGTATTTGATAGGCCTCATCGGGTTCAATGCATTTAGCATCGGCCGTGCCGGGCAACTTACTCCAATACAATCCCTTGTGCTCCAACATAATTACCGGGTTTGGATCGTGAAAGGCTGCCTTCATTAACCCCTTCATATCCGCTGCATTGGATGGATAAACCACTTTTATTCCGCGTATGGTTAATAGTGTGGATTCAATACTTCCGGAATGATACGGACCACCNCCACCGTATGCACCAATCGGCACCCGTATGAGGGCCTGAACAGGAAATTTTCCTTTGGATAAGTAACAACTCTTTGAAATTTCTTCCACCAATTGATTCAGGCCTGGCCAGATGTAATCCGCAAACTGAATTTCTACAATGGGCTTTACCCCAACTGCGGCCATGCCAGCCGTTGATCCAATGATGTAAGCTTCCTGAATCGGAGTGTTAAAGACCCGATTATCACCATATTTTTGTGCCAGTGTTGCCGCTTCACGAAATACACCACCTAGCCTGCCTCCCACATCCTGTCCGTAAAAAATGGCAGTTCGCTCATTTTTCAGAATTTCATCTATTGCATGCAGCGCAGCATCTACCATGGTAACCTTTTCGGCTTTGGCGGGNTTACGCACGCCTGTCTCATTTGTTAATGTTGTTGGTGCAAACTCATGCGAACTAAAATCTTCTGGGTTGGGATCGGCTGCTGCCATTGCTTTTTCAAAATCTGCCAACACGATATTATCCGCTTCCCCAGCCAGTTTTNNTAATTCCGTTTCATCTACTCCTGCCTTCCGCAAATGTGCCTCTAACACAGGTATCGGATCACGTTTAGAATGAATAACCAGGTCATCGCCACGATACCATTCCTTGCGCACACCTGAAGTATGGTGGCCGAGCAATGGACATGTGGCATGCAATAGCACAGGGGCCCGATGTTTGCGCACATACGCGATTGCCTCCTCAACTGCGTTGTAACTGGCAACAAAATCAGATCCATCTACCTGCATGCGGTGCATTCCTTTAAAACCGGCTGCATACTCGAAAGCATTCATGGCCCGCATTTCAGAACCCGTAGCTGAAATACCCCACCCATTATCCTGCACCAGGTAAAATACAGGCAACGATTTTAGCACAGCCATTTGAAATGCTTCCGCTACTTCACCTTCGGTAACCGATCCATCGCCAAGCGAACATAACACCAAGGGTTTCTTATTGCTTTGCAACAACCCGGCAGTTTCCAGATACGAAATACCGTGCGCCATGCCGGTGGCGGGGATAGCTTGCATACCGGTGGCCGAACTTTGATGAGGGATAACAGGAAATCCTTCGCGTTTTAAAGCCGGATGTCCATAATAGCTGCGGCCTCCCGTGAAGGGATCAGGGTCTTTAGCCAATAACTGCAACATCAATTCATAAGGCTTCAAACCCATACCAAGCAGAATGGATTCATCGCGATAATAGAGGGAGGCGTAATCCTGTGCCGTAAGTTGCAAGCCCACGGCCAATTGAATAGCCTCATGCCCCCGCGAAGTGCTGTGTACATAGCGGGCGCATATATCCCGTTGTTCATCATACAACCGGGCCATTCGCGCTGCTGTTTTCATCAACCGGTACGCTTTCATCAATAGATTTACATCTATTGAATCTGCTCGCAAATCCTTTGTACCCGTAGAGGCCATCCTTCAACCGTTTGAAACGCTCCCAATATAGATATTTTCATGAGGAGCTGGATCAAAAAAACTTGTATCACATCCTAAAGCAGGGTATTTTTCCATATCAATATGATGCGTTTTTATAGTAAAACCTGGGAGCAAATCAGTCAATGGGGCACCAGGCCTTCTCAATCGGTTGAGCAACGCAGAACGGTAATGCTTACGAATCGCATCAGCCTGCTTATTTCGGCTTTCACATTAATTCTTTGCATTCTGTCGTTTAGTGCGTTTGGATGGATATACACCACTCAATCCGCTTTTGGTTTCACGCTTCTTTTTCTCTTCCCTCTCTTATTGAATCGGCTTGGCTATAACTCCATAGCACGCATCTTATTATCGCTGATAATAAGTGTGGCCTCTATTGTGGTTTCCGTTGTTGATAAGTTCGATTATTATCAACTGGAAGAGTTCCAGTATTTTGAATTCCGGCTAACGCTCTTAACGGCTACCCTTGTTCCTTTCTATATTTTTAAGCTGGCGGAAGTTCGCTATTGGTCAGTAGCACTTGCCTTTAATTTCCTGTGCATCGTTTTTTCGATTCTATACATAGTTGGTTTGGCGTAGGCTATTATCAGCAAGGTTTTACCGGACCGAATTATTACTTCTTAAATTATATAACCCTGGCGGCATTTTTTATCATAGCCNNCTGATAACTTATTTACTAAAGCGAAGTTACGAAAAATCGGAGGCAGCCAACGAAACCCTGATTGAAGCGCTGAAACTTAAAAGCAACGAGTTAGAACAGGCCAATAAAGTTATTCAGCAGCAACGCCATCAATTACACGAAGAAAACCTAAACCTGAACCGGGAACTGATTAACAAAAACCAACAATTAACCGAAACCAATACCGAATTAATTAATCATAACAACGACCTGCAGCAATTCAGTTATACCATTTCACACAATTTGCGCGGGCCATTAGCCAGCATTACCGGGTTACTTTCATTAGTTAACGAAAGTGAAATAGGTCCATCCAATCAACCTCTGCTTGTACATTTTAAATCATCGGTTAAGGCACTTGAATCAACCATTCGCGATTTAAGTCACATTATTGACTCCCGAAACCGGATTACCCGGCTTCGTCAGTCCATCCTGTTGCCAGAATTGATGGATAACATCCTTACCCAACTGGCTAAAGATATTGAAGATAACCAGGTTCAAATTATTACATCCTTTGAGAAGGCACCGGAATTTNTTTCGGTACGCCCCATGGTGCATAGCATTCTGTACAACCTTCTAAGCAATGCCATTAAATACCGCCATCCCGATAGGGTTTGTGTAATACAGGTAAGTTCAACCAAGGGGTTAGATTATATCGAGTTGGTAATTACCGACAATGGAATGGGGATTGACCTGAAACGGTTTGGCGACAAACTTTTTAATTTGTATCGGAGGTTTCATTCCCACATTGAAGGAAAAGGGCTGGGACTATTCCTGGTTAAACAGCAAACGGAAGCACTGGGAGGAAAAATTGAAGTAAAAAGTGAAGTTGATAAAGGCTCCACATTTACAATCCGATTTAAACTAACGGAGGGTATCAACGAACAACTGCTATTAACCAATGACGTTGTAAAAATTTATTACGATGCTTCCATCGATGCCTTATGTGTTATTTGGCAANAAGAGCATACGGCAGAACAATTCGAGCAGGTCCTGGCCCTCTCCCTCGATTTCATTAAGACCTACCGTACACCCAACTGGATTTCGGATGTAAGGAAAGTTCCATACAGAAACGAAGCAGCGTTGAATAAGACCCGTACACTGTACCGGGATGAATACCTGCAAGTAGGATTAATGCGGATTGCTGTGGTCGTAAATCCGGAAAACTATAGTTTGCAAGATTACAATTCANAAAAACAAGAAATTAAGCAGGCATATCCGATTGAGTTTTATNTTTTCAGTGAATTTGAAGATGCTTACGCCTGGATCAAAGTCGTAAATAGCAAGAACAAAGAGCGTTAATCCTTTTGCAATTCTATTTTTATCTCTGAATCGCCTCTTCAGCCAATACTCATTTAGATGTAGTGAGAGAAACAACAAATTGATGAACATCGGCCTCCGGATTTTTGCTTTCGCTTATTTGTTGAATAAATGAACTGCCCACAATAGCCCCCGCCCCATACGCACATGCCTGGCTATACGTAGTGTAATTTGAAATTCCGAAACCAATTAAAAACGGATTTTTCAGATTGTAAGATTTGAGCCTGTTGAAATAGGCAAGCTGTTCATCTGTAAATTCTCCTTTGGCACCCGTGGTACTGGATGCAGAAACCGCATAAACAAAACCTGAACTGATGGCATCAATCTTCCGGATTCGGGTTTCGCTTGTTGTGGGTGAAATCAAAAATGAAACACTCAAATTCAACGATGTTGTTAATGGCTCAAACTTCTCAAACTCATCCAATGGCAAATCCGGCAAGATCAAACCATCTACTCCCGCGTTTGCTGCATCCGTAAAGAACTTTTCAAAGCCATATTGCATTACCGGATTCAGGTAACCCATTAGAATGATCGGCATTTTTATTTTGGAACGGAGCCCGGCAACCTGTTTTAATAACAATGCTACCGTCATTCCATTATCCAGTGCCTTCTTATTACTCATTTGAATAGTGGGGCCATCTGCCACCGGATCAGAAAACGGTATTCCGATTTCAATCATAGCTGCACCCGCAGTTTCCAGGGCAATTGCAATCTTTTCTGTATCATCCAGATTCGGAAAGCCGGCCGTATAAAANACCGAGAGCACGGGCTTCTTTGTTTTGGATAACAATTCTGTAATTCTATTTTTCATTTCATTTTTTATCTAAATACGAACCGATCAGGCAATACTATTGCCGGCTAATATTTCCCCAACGGATATAGGTTTCCAAATCCTTATCGCCTCTTCCTGATAAATTAACTACCACCACATCTTCCTGGGTAAGTTCCAATTTTGAAAGTGCAGCAATGGCATGTGCCGATTCAATGGCAGGAATAATACCTTCCGTGCGTGCCAATTCAATACCGGCATTCATCGCTTCGTCATCGGTAGCGCTTACAAACTGTACCCGGCCGGTTTCAAACAAGTGTGCATGCAACGGCCCGATGCCGGGNTAATCCAACCCAGCCGAAATAGAATAAGGTTCAATCACCTGGCCATCGGTGGTTTGCATCAATAACGTTTTACTTCCATGCAACACTCCCGGTTTTCCCAACGCAGTGGTGGCTGCAGACTCGCCACTATCCACACCCAAACCTGCCGCTTCCACACCTACTAAATTTACATGCGCTTCATTCAGGTAATGATAAAATGCTCCGGCAGCATTGCTACCCCCGCCCACACATGCCACGACATAATCAGGATTGGGCTGCCCAATTTCTTTTAGTAATTGTTTNTTGATCTCTTCGCTGATTACCGATTGAAACAAGGTAACCATGTGCGGGTAAGGGTGCGGCCCTACCACCGAACCAATTATATAATGCGTGTCGGTTGGGTGGTTAATCCAATGGCGCATGGCTTCATTGGTGGCATCCTTCAACGTCATGTTGCCCGATACGGCCGGCACCACCTGTGTACCCAAAATGCGCATGCGTTCTACATTGGGGCGTTGGCGCTCCATGTCTAACTTCCCCATGTAAACCATACATTCCATTCCCATCAGCGCACACACCGTAGCCGTTGCCACTCCATGTTGGCCAGCCCCGGTTTCGGCAATGATCTTTTGTTTACCCAATCGCTTCGCCAATAAAATCTGGCCAATCGTATTGTTGATTTTGTGGGCACCGGTATGGCAAAGATCTTCGCGCTTCAGATAAACGTTTGCCTTATATTTTTCAGAGAGACGGACAGCGTGATAAAGAGGTGTGGGCCGACCTACGTAATGACGTAACAACTCATGAAACTCCTTCTGAAATTCCGGTTGTTGAATAATTTCTAAATAGTGCGTACGCAACTCTTCCACATTCGGATATAACATTTCCGGAATGTAAGCTCCGCCAAAGTTTCCATAATACCCTTTTTCATCAACTTCGTATCGCATAATCCTTACTGTTTATATCTGATTTTTTCCAATGATTGAAGTACGCTTTTTATCTTCTCAACACTTTTAATGGCAGGTTGTTCCTCTACCCCACTGTTGATGTCGAGCGCATAAAATTTTTGATGACTGAAATTTTCCAGATCCTGAATGTTGGAAGGTGAAATACCGCCACTTAAAAAGAACGGAACATTGCCACCATACTTTTGCAACAAAGTCCAATCGAACCGAATGGCATTCCCACCAAAATATTTACCCTTCGTATCGAACAGAAAAAATCTGAAACTGTTTCAAACTCCGCAGTAGCGCTGAAATCAAAATCTTCATCTACCCGAAACACCTTAATTACACCGGTTATTTTTGTAATGCTTCCGCATAGCCTACCGGTTCATCACCATGTAGCTGCACAAAATCCAACCGGTGTTTTTGAACCAACGCCTGAACCTGATCCAGGTTTTCATTTACAAAAACTCCAACCCGCTTTATGCTGGTTGGTAAATTAGCCGGAATCTCAAATTGATTACCCACAAACCGGGAGAATCTTGATAGAATATAAATCCCATGTAATTTGGTTGCAATTCCGCTACCGCGCACACATTTTGCGAATCGCGCATACCACAAATTTTCCAAATTATTTCGGATGTCTTTTCATAGAGCCTCTTGTTCCAACTTTCTCAGGGTACCAATAAATTCCTGGCATGCCTGCTCCGGCCGGCTATGCTGCATAAAGTTTTGTCCCATTAAAAATCCCTGGTATCCCTGTTTTTTTAATTTGATTATCGTGTGTGGATTCTCAATACCACTTTCAGAAACTTTCAGGTACTCGTTTGGAATAAACGGGGCTAATTGTTCCGACAAATTCACATCGGTTACAAATGTTTTGAGGTTACGGTTATTTACTCCAATTAAATCGGCCGGTGCATCCAGGTTTGCTTCCAGTTCTTCCCGGTTATGAACTTCGAGTAACACTTCCAAAGACAACGTATGCGCAAAAATTGCCAGTTGTTTTAACCGGGCTGGTTCAAGTGCTGCCGCGATCAGTAAAATAGCATCAGCGCCAATCGATTTGGCTTCAACAATCTGATATTCATCAACTGTAAAATCTTTTCGCAAAATCGGGCATGCGCTCACCTTTCGGGCAGCAATTAAATCATGACTGCTGCCACCAAAGTATGTGAAATCGGTAAGCACCGAAAGTGCTGACGCACCAGCCTGTATGTACCCCATAGCAGTACGCCCGACTGAAACATCCGCATTGATAACCCCTTTGGATGGTGATTTGCGTTTAATCTCAGCAATAATTCCTGTTTTATCTGCACGTGTAATATGGTCCTTCAATGAAACTGTTTGTCTTTCAAAGTAAGAGCTCTTCTCCAATACCGTTACAGGAATTTGCGCTTTGCGCTCATCAACTTCCTTGTACTTACTTGCAATAATTTCTTCCAGAATATCCATTACTTCTCCATTAACCTTTTAAAAGCCAGCAATGCTTTACCGGATTGCAACGCCTCCGTGGCCCGGTAAACAGCGTTTGCAAGTCCTCCTTTTTCATCAGCACAATACAAGGCCATGGCTGCATTGGCAATTACTGCCGATTGCTGCGGTATGGTACCTTTGTTTTCCAACACATTCATGAATATCCGGGCCGATTCTTCCACGGTAGCTCCCCCTTTTATTTCTTCATACGTAACGCTGGGTAAACCCAGATCCGCAGGTTGAGCCAGCCGCTCGCCTCCATTATAAAAATATTTGAATGCCCCGGTAAGTGAAACTTCATCATATCCGTCTAAGGAGTGCAGAATCAAAAAATGTTTATCGCTTTGCTGATATAAATATCCATACTGACGCGCCAGTTCCAAACTAAACACACCCACCAACTGCCGGGTTGGAAAAGCCGGATTTACCATAGGGCCCAGCATATTAAAAAANGTTTTCACGCCCAGTTCTTTCCGGATAGGCGCCACATTCTTCATGGCTGGATGGAACAAAGGCGCATGCATAAAACAAATATTGCTTTTATCTAAGCTGCGCTTAAGCTCATCGTGGTCATTTGTGAATTTATAACCGAAATACTCCAGCAAATTGGAAGAACCACAGGCAGAAGACACGCCATAGTTACCATGCTTGGCAACGGGTTGGCCGGCTGCTGCCACTACAAACGATGAAAGAGTTGAAAGGTTAATTGTGTTTTTNCCATCGCCACCGGTACCGCATACATCCATTACGGGTAGGTCGAACCGGGCCGGCACGCAAAGGTCCAACATCGCATCGCGAAAGCCCTGCAACTCCTCTACCGTTATGCTGCGCATCATATACACCGTCATAAAAGCTGCCGTTTGGCTCAGGTTGAATTTACCCTGCGCCAGGTCAACCAATACTTTGTGTGCAGTAGCTTTGGTGAGGCTGCGGTGTTCGATCAGTTCAGTTAATATCTGTTTCATAAAGTGCGTGTGTTAACCAATTTTCAATCATACGCGGGCCTTCCGGTGTCATAATCGATTCCGGATGGAACTGCAACCCTTTTACATCATATTCAACATGGCGCAAGCCCATTATCAGTCCGGCTTCGTTGCGGGCGGTAATTTTTATTGCACCCTTTACCGACTCCGGTTCCACAGCCCAGGAGTGGTAATGCGTGGCCTGAAACGTAGCGCTTACATCACTAAACAAATACTCGGTGCTGTCTTCCACCAGGGTGGTTGAAGTTACACCGTGTAATACCTGTGGAATATTATACAGCGAGGCACCATACACCTCGGCAATGCCCTGGTGCCCCAGGCAAATTCCTAAAATACTTTTGGTGGGGCCATACGCAAGTATCAATGCTTTCATAATTCCGGCCTCATCGGGAATGCCGGGCCCCGGGGAAAGCAGAATCTTATCATAGGCAGCTACTGCTTCAACGCTTATTTTATCATTGCGGTACACATCCGGTGTGTAGCCCAACTGCCGAATGATGTGCACCAGGTTGTAGGTAAAAGAATCGTAATTATCGAGAACTAAAATCTTCATGTCGCTCATATTTTTCTGCCAGCAATACAGCCTTTCGCAATGCTTCTAATTTGTTGTTCACTTCCTGTAACTCACTCTCTGCTTTTGATTTTGAAACCACACCCGCGCCCGCCTGGTATATCAATTGATTGTCTTTGCTTAANAANGTACGGATCATAATGGCGTGGTTAAACGAATTATCAAATCCTAAAAANCCAATGGCTCCTCCGTAAAAACTGCGGTTCACGTTTTCATATTGATCGATCAGCTTCATCGCCATGTGTTTGGGAGCCCCNGAAAGCGTGCCAGCCGGAAATGTATCGGCTGCCATTTTTACTACCGATGACCCGGGCCGCAGGGTTCCGGTAACTTTCGATACCAGGTGGATTACATGCGAGTAATATTGTATCTCCTTGAAAACCTCTACATGCACCGCCTCTGCATTGCGGCTCATATCATTACGGGCCAGGTCCACCAGCATGATATGTTCGGCATTTTCTTTTTCATCGGACGACAGGCGCTCGGCCAGTTGGGCATCTTCCTGATCGTTGCCGGATCTTCGAAACGTGCCGGCTATCGGGTAAATGTGTGCCTTTCCGTTTTTAATCTGAATTTGCGCTTCGGGAGAAGACCCAAAGAGTTTAAAATTTCCATAATCGAAATAGAACAAGTAAGGCGATGGATTAATGGAACGCAAAGCCCGGTACACATTAAATTCATCGCCTTTAAATCCGGTAATAAACCTGCGCGAAAGTACAATCTGAAACACATCACCCCGAAAACAATGTTGCTTGCCCTGGTTTATGATTTGAAGAAACTGCTCGTCCGTATAATTTGATTGTTCGTTGTGCGTTCGGTTAAACGAAAAGGTGGTTACCCGGTTGTTGTTAATCAATTGCTCCAGGCGCGGTAGGGTGCTTTCGTTTTGATGTGATTCCGGCTGATGCTCGAACAACGTCATTTCGTTATGAAAATGATCTACTACAATTACATACCGGTAAAGGGAATATATCATATCCGGAATCTGCGGCCCGGCCGATTGTATGGCGATATCTTCAAAATACTGAACTGCATTGTAGGCGATATAACCAAACAACCCGGCATGTGGGTAGCGCGTTGGCACTGCTTCCACCTGAAAAGAGTTTTTAAACGTTTCGAATGCAGAAACCAGGTGCTGGTTGGCCAGGTTCATTTTNCGGGTTTCTGCATCGGGCATGGTTATTTCCACTTCTCCGTTGGCCGCTTTAAACGTGGCAATGGGTTCGCAACAGATAAACGACAAGCTGTTTTCATTTCCATGATAATCGGAGCTTTCCAATAAAATACTGGCTGCAAAAACATCGCGCAACTTCAGGTAGATATTTACCGGAGTAATGGTATCGGCCAATAGTTGACGGGTAAAAGTTTTAAATTTCATTGTTATCGGGTTATAAAAATAAGAAGGCCCACTGTGAACAGCGGGCCTTCGGCAATATTGTATTTACATAGCAGGGCTGCTCACCAATCGAATTTCGACTTGTGCCACCACCATGCAGTATGTACAAACTTCATCATTGTTTATTCAGCTTTTTACGGCTTGGTTTTTAGGTTTAGCTTCGGCTACCACCGCAGTTGTTTTTGGAAGCAGCTCGCTTCAGGCGGGCTTTAATCTTTTACGGTTACGGGTAACTCCAAAAGAACCGATGGTTCGCTTGCCTTTCTTTGATTTTTATCTCCTCTTCCCATTAAAATTAGAATATTTGAGCGGCAAGTATAGCAAAGGGTTCTTTTACCACAAAATTTTCGAAACTCTTTTATTCAAAAAACCATTGGCACCTGCCCGCTTACTCAACACCTCATCCTGAATTAATCCCGGGTTGGAAGTGGATTAACCGGAAGAGTAAAAAGTACACAATCCTTTAGCCGGTTATCCTGGTTAGGAAACCGCCACCAGTCTTTAACCACCGCCTCCACCTGAAATCCACACTTTTCCAAAACCCGAATGGAGGCCTTGTTGTCAACATCCACAAACGAACCAACCCTGTGCACGGGTAAGGTTAACAGCAATTGAACAATCGCGCGGGTGGCTTCTGTGGCATAGCCTTTACCCCAATGCAGCGGCCCCAATACATAACCAACCTGAATTTTACCGGCATCGTTCAAAAANCCACAACCCCCAATCAACCTATTAAAACCTTTTAGCCTTACTGCAAAAGAATAATCAAGACCTTGTGCCCAGGCGCTGTGCGCATAGTGCAGAAAGGCACGCGTGTCTTTCAACGATGTATGCGTGGGCCAACTTACATACCGNGTACTTTCCGGCTTGCTGGCATAGGTATAAAANATTTCTTCGGCATCGGTACCTTGAAGCCGGGTTAAAATCAGGCGCGGAGTTTCAACACGTTCTGGAATTACCATACTTTTACTCAATGGCTAAAGAAAACAATATTGTACATCAATACTTTAAAAGAAATGCCCGATGGTAAAATTCTTTTGCGGGTTAACCCCATTCAGTTTAAAGGAACCGAAATATGGGTAAACAAGCAAGGTGCGGAAATGCGCACGCTTGAGTTTGATGCGGCTATTTTTGAAGAGCTGAAGCTGGATGGATTTGTGGAGGTAAATCCAATGGAATTTAACCTTTACCTGTCGGGATTATTGGAGTAGTTTGATCGCGTCTTTCCTTGACAAAGTCTTATCCCCACTCATAATAAAGCACTGGCAAATTCAGGTATTTTGTTAGTTTTGCACCGGCAAATCGGCACGACCAGGCTCCTGCTGAACTCCCCCAGGGCCGGAAGGCAGCAAGGGTAGGCGGTTGTAGCGGTGCGATGTTCGGTTTGCCACTTTTTTAACCCTTCTTACCTGTGGATTTTCTATTTCCACTAATTTTAAGGATCCATTAACCTAATACAATCATACATGAAATTCTTCATCGACACGGCAAACCTCAACGAAATCAAAGAAGCTTACGATTTGGGCGTGCTGGATGGTGTAACCACCAACCCCTCGTTAATGGCAAAAGAAGGCATTGCCGGAAAAGAAAAAGTAATGGCTCACTACAAAGCCATCTGTAACATTGTAGATAACAATGTGAGCGCTGAAGTGATTGCTACCGATTTTGAAGGAATTATTAAAGAGGGTAAAGAACTGGCAAAAATTGATGATAAGATTGTTGTAAAAGTTCCTATGATCAAGGATGGGATTAAAGCCATTAAGAAATTTTCGAGCGAAGGAATCCGTACCAACTGTACGCTTGTGTTTTCTCCCGGCCAGGCCATACTGGCAGCTAAAGCGGGTGCCAGTTACCTCTCGCCTTTCATTGGCCGGTTGGATGATATTTCGCAAGACGGGTTGGAGTTTATTGCACAGGTTCGGTTGATTTACGACAACTATGGCTTTGGTACCGAAATTCTGGCTGCCAGCATTCGTCATTCGATGCATGTTATTAAGTGTGCTGAAATCGGGGCCGATGTAGTAACGTGTCCTCTAAGTGTAATCACCGCATTGCTCAACCACCCGTTAACCGATTCGGGACTGGCTAAATTTTTAGCCGATCATAAAAAGCTAACTCGTAAGAATTCAAGATTCAAAATTCGAAATTGAATCTTGAATCTAAAATTTTGAATTGAACTATGTTTTCTACCGATCCGGTTGTACGTGTTAAAGAAGCCAGTATTTTTCAGGAGCATAATACCGTGCTCAATGAAATAAGCTTTGAAATTGACAAAGGTGAGTTTGCCTTTNTAATTGGCCGAACCGGCTCGGGCAAAAGTTCGTTGCTAAAAACCTTATATGCCGATTTACCGCTTCGTTTGGGTGATATAAACGTGGCCGGTTTTAATATCCGCGACATCAAAGCCAGCCAGGTACCCATGCTAAGGCGTAAGGTGGGCATCATCTTTCAGGACTTTCAACTATTCCCCGATCGCACCGTGGGCGAGAACTTAAACTTTGTAATGAAAGCTACCGGTTGGAACGACAGTGCCCGTATGAAAAACCGGTTGGCCGAGGTCTTGATGCAGGTTGGATTAGGATCGGTGGAGAAANAAATGCCGCACCAACTTTCGGGTGGCGAACAACAACGGGTGGTAATTGCCCGCGCATTAATTAATGAACCCCTGATCCTGATTGCTGATGAACCCACCGGAAATCTTGATCCGGAAGTAGCCTTAGGTATTCTCAAAATCTTTCAGCAGATCAACAAAAGCGGAACGGCCATCTTAATGGCTACCCACAGCTACGGGTTGATTAAACGCTTCCCGGCAAGGGTATTAAAATGTGAAGACGGCAAACTGCTGGATAGCAACCATGATAAGTTCGAACTGAAAAGCGAAGAGGATTTTTAAATCGCTGTGTCTTTTCCGGCNCGNGCAGCCCGTTTTGATTCTTCTAACTTCTGAATTTGTTGATTCAGCAAATCAATCCGAACCAGCATATTTAAAACCAACGCATCTTTAACCTGCTCGGTGGGGTTGGTTTTCATTTGCTCAAGCAGCACCTGATACATCGCATCTAATTTCTCAAAGTCCTGGGCAAACTGATCATCTTCAAACGCATCGCGGCTATCGCTTATCCATTCTACTTTTTCAGCAATCTGGTCTGCATAAAATTTTTCAAGGTTGTGAAATTCACCTTGCAACTGCGCGGTTTGGTGTTTATCCTGCACAGCTGGTTTGTTTGTAAATAACAGGAAGCCTGAAACACAAAACAGGATTATAGCAGCAGCGCGCCATACAACAATGTTATTCCACCAGGCCGTTCGGGGCAAGTTCGATTCAATCTCCTTCCAAACCTTTTCGGATGGCATCCGATTATCGAATGCCTGCCGGTTGTTATCAATAAAATCCTTTAAAGAGTCTTTCATATTTTACCTTCCTCCAAAAGGTCTCTTAATTTCTTTTTGCCCTGTTAAACTGCGATTTGGAAGTGGATTCGGTTATCCCCATAATCTCGCCAATCTCGGCATGATCATAGCCTTCCAAAAGATACAACGAAATTACCGATCGATAGCCATCCGGCAGTTTTTCTATGGCATCGCGCACCTGCTCTACCGAAAACGGAAAATGATCCAATTTATTTTCCGGCTCCTCCTCGGGTACATCCCACCGGTCGTCATCGGGCATTCGGTCGGCCTTACGCCTTTGCAGGTAATTAATTGCTTTATTTATTACAATCCGCTTCAGCCAGGCCCCAAAGGTAGAATCGCCCGGTAATGATTCAGGTTGCGAAACGCACTAATAAAAGCCTCTTGCAACACATCCTCGGCCTCCTCGGGGTTGTTTACAATCCGGTAGCCTACATTATACATGCTGCGCCTGTATAGCCTGTAAAGTTGGTAAAAGGCTTCCCGGTCGCCCTGGCGGCAACGGTCTATTAATTCACTATGTATATGTATGGCCTGAGCCTCCAATTAAAACGGTACTGGTACTAATGACCTACCGACAACCTAAAAGGTTGCATCCCCTACTTCACTTTGTTCAGATTCTGTTTGGCCAGTACAAAATCGGGNGCCGTAGCCAGCGCCTGATCAAACAATTTTTTNGCGGCAGCTTTGTCGCCCAAATGATCCAATACAGCCAACCCTTTCAGGTTCCATAAGGCAACCGGCATGGGGTATTCCTTTGGTTTATTCTCCACATCATTGAACACGACCTTTGCTGATTGCACCTCGGTATTTGCTAACAAAATATCAATAGACGTGATGGCCTCGTTGTAGCGCTTTAGCTCGTATTGAAGAAAGGCCATTTTATACAACATGTTCATATTGTTACTCAGCAGGTATAAGCTCTCATAACTTTGCAGGGCCCGGTCGTTTACACCCATTGCCTCGTATCCGATGGCGGCAATTTCAAGGGCCGCTGTATTCTTTGGATTACGGGCAAGCAATTGTTGTGATACCAACACCGCGGGTACATGCTGCTGGTTTTCATAATAGTAATAGGCAAGGCTTAAAATCAGGGAGTCGTTCTGTGGGTTCTCCACAATCAGGTCGTACAATGCACTTTTGGCCACTTCATAGTCATTCCACTTTACCGCAGTTGCATACTTTTTATAAAAATGTTCGGTAAGCGAACTTACACCAGCCTGGCTGGGGTTCGGGTTGAGGTTGGGTTTGAGTTTTTGGTTGAGTTTTAGGCTGCTCTGCTTTTGCNNGGGTTGCTTTTGCGCAAAGGTGTTTAGTGAAACACTTACCAGAAACAGGATTAGGAACTTTTTCATTATTAAAATATTAATTGAGTTGTAAGTTAATTCTTTGATTTTTCATTTACATACAAGCCCCGATCGGCCGCCAGTTTTAACATTAATTCATAGGCTTCCTCGCGCGAATTCCGGATGCTTCCTTCCAGGATCGCTTCTTTAATCGCTTCTTTTATTTCTCCAATTATCGGGCCAGGNGGAATGTTAAACAACTTGATAATCTCATCGCCCGAAACGGGTGGCTGAAACTGGCGGATGTGGTCGCGTGCTTCCAGGTCGGCCATTTTTTGTTGTACCGACTCAAAATTTTTCAGGTAGCGGGCCACCTTTTCATTATTCTTGGAAGTGATATCGGCCCGGCAAAGCAGCATCAGGGCATCGGCATCCTCTCCGGCTTCAAATAACAATCTTCGAATAGCTGAGTCGCTCACCTCCTTAACCAATGCAATGGGCCGTAAATGTAACCGCACCAGTTTTTGAACAAACAGCATCTTCTCATTCATGGGCAGCTTAAGCCTGCGAAAGATACCGGGTACCATGCGGGCGCCCTTATCTTCGTGCCCGTGAAATGTCCAACCCACCACTTTATCGAAACGCTTGGTTGCAGGTTTGGCAATATCGTGTAGAATAGCTGCCCAGCGCAGCCACAAGTCATCCGATACTTTTGCTACATTATCCAACACCTGGAGTGTGTGAAAGAAATTGTCCTTGTGCGCCTTGTTGTCCTGATATTCTACACCATGCAGGGCAACCATCTCCGGAAANAACTTCTTCAACAATCCACTATGAAAAAGCAATTTGAAACCATAGGAGGGCAATTTCGATTCCACAATTTTGTTTAACTCGGTGGTAATACGTTCCATTGAAACGATGCGGAGGCGATCCACATTTTTTCGNATTGCCGCATAGGTATCGGGTTCAATATCAAACGAAAGTTGCGATGCAAAACGAACAGCACGCATCATACGCAGGGGATCGTCCGAAAAGGTTATGTCCGCATCGAGCGGTGTTTTGATAATTTTTCTTCCAGGTGTTTCAACNCCTCCAAAAGGGTCAATCAACTCGCCCAAGTCTTCAGTATTTAAACTGATGGCCATGGCATTAATGGTAAAGTCCCTTCGTTGCTGGTCTTCTTCTAATGTTCCATTTTCTACAATCGGCTTGCGCGATTCCTTTCGGTAAGATTCTTTTCGGGCACCTACAAATTCCAATTCTCTATCATGCCATTTAATCATGGCTGTACCAAAATTCTTAAACACTACAACCGGCAAATTGCCTAGCCGCACAGCCACGGCTTGAGCCAGTGCAATGCCATTACCAAGGCAAACAAAGTCTATATCCTTGTTAGGTCGGTTTAAGATCAAATCGCGCACATATCCCCCNACGACAAAAGCAGGCATATTCAAATCCTGAGCAGCCTGCGCCACGTCTGCGAATATAGAATCGGATTGAAGGTGTGCCTTAAAATTCATGAACCTCTCAAAAGAGGTCAAAGGTAATAGAATAAGCGCAATTTTAGCGGCACCCAACCAGGGATATACGCGGGATGAGCTGGCTATTTCTTAATGAAGGTTGGGCACGGTATAAATTTATCTTTCCGCTTTGTCTTTAGCTGCGCAGCCATTTCCAACTTGTATTTTACAGCTACTTCATGTGCCCCACCCGACATAGGGCCAAGTTCAGATACAGTAAAATCATAACTATAACCCAACTCAATCCGCTCGAATTGAAAGCCCAGCACTACTACCATGGCATCCTGGCTAATGTTATCTCTCACATTTTGTTGCAGTGGAATACCGCGGTACCACACGCCCATCACAATCGGGTCATACAANAAGTGAAGCCCTAAGTCGAGCTGATCGAAATGACCTTGTTTCTTATACACAAAGGATGGAGCCAGCACGGAAATATGTTCTTTNTTGAATGGACCTCCATAAAGCGGAATACGGACTCCTCCATGGAAACTGGTTTTTAATGGCACCTCTGCTTCCTGATCAATCAAAGAACGATTGGGCGTATTTAAATGACTGGCCGAAAAACCAAACCAGAAATTTTTATTGTAAGCCAAAACACCTGAATTAAAGTCAAAGTAATGTGTATTGCCTAAATTAAATAATGCCTGATCGTCCGTGGGTACATTACCATCCGAATCAAACTGAAGTTGATCACCAAAAATTAATCGGTTCAGATCGATTGAACGCGAAGCATATCCAAAGTTTAATCCTGCCGAAACCACCCACTTATTTGAAATATTCCATTTATAGGAGTACAAAAANTTTAATTGCGAGGACCGCATGCCCGCTGTACCCGCCTGGTCAACCGTGGCCAGAAAACCAATGCCGCTATTGTAGTGATTTAAGTTTACATCGTATGAAAACGCATACGTTACAAAACCACGTGCAGCATTTGGCCACTGATTGCGGTAGTTGGCAATAAACCGGTGATCTTCAGAAGTTCCGGTAAATGCAGGGTTTAAATATAAAGGCGCAGCATAATACTGAGAAAACTGCGGGTCCTGAGCCAGAAGGTTGGCCGAACAAAATATCAATATGAAATGAATTTTTCTCATCGGATCAGATTAACATCGCCTACACGCACCACACGCTCTCCATTTTCAAAGGAAGCTGCCACTTTGTAGATATAAACATCTTGTTGACACAACCGGCCCTGGTAGGTGCCATCCCAGCCGCGTTCGGGNTCTTTACTTTCAAACAACAACTCACCCCAGCGATTAAAAATCAGCAGCTCAAATTCAGTAACGCCCCTCATTACAGGTAAGAAAATATCGTTGGTACCATCACTATTTCCTCCACCACCACCGGTAGCAGAAAGATTTGGTGAGAATGCATTTGGAATCAACACCTGCCCGCCTTTCAACACGCGCACAGCATTTTCGCGACTGGTTGAATCCGCGCAATTAAATTGGTTGAAGGCGGTGAGTTTTATCGTATACAACCCTTCATCCTGATAAGAATGATCGGGTTCAAACGCGGTGGCGGTTGTACCATCACCAAAATCCCACAGGTATGTACTCGCATCAAAACTTCTGTTATCGGTGTACAGTATGCCACCGGGAATATAAACCAAGAGCGGTTTTACTTCAAAGTCGGCCCGTGGTAATGGAAACACTTCAATTATACCGGCCTTACTTTCGGTTACAATTTGCCCTGTAATATTGGTTGCCGATAACGTTACAGAATAAACTCCTGGTTGAAAATAGGTATGTGTTGGATTGGCAGCAGTTGAAGTTGCTCCATCGCCAAAATCCCATAAATAAGAATTCGGATCAGCAAACTGCGACAGGTTTGTAAAATTTACCGTTAAGGGCATGCAGCCTTCTGGTGGATCATAAGAAAAATCAACCAGAGGGGGTATTGCCAATATCTCAACCTGTTGAGCTTGTGTTTCAACACACACGTTGTTGGTAACCGTTAACCGGATTGTATAAACGCCATACGTACTGTATGTGTGTGAAGTAACATTTGCTGCCACCGATGTTGTTCCATCGCCAAAGTCCCACAAATACGTCCACGGACCTGGATTGGTTGTATTGGTTATAGTAACCGTTGAAGCTGGTAATGTCTGACTGATGGGNGATGCTGTAAATCCAGCGTTGATGTTATCTCTGGGAAGCACCGTTATAGCCTGGGAAGTAACCGCGCTTACACAGTTGGCAAAATTTTCTGTATCCAATCGAAAGTCAACAGCAAGTGCCGGNGAAGCTGCCGGTGGCCTGTTAAATGTATGCTCAATAAAATCAACGCCTGACGTTTGATCGACAATAGGAATTCCATTTTCATCAATTACCCAATGGTAACTGGTAAGTCCTTTNTGAACAGCTTCCAGCCGCACCGTCATTATATTACAATCAAATACCAGCGTATCAATTAAAAACTGTGATACCGGTACCGGGCTTATCCGGATTGTGCGGATGGAATCGCCAAAGCAACCCGTAGCTAACGTAGTTAAAAGTCGTACTGAAAAATTCTTAAGTGCCTGCGTGTTATTTACAAATGCGTAACTAAAGGCCGGAGTAGTTCCTGTGCTAATGTCATCCAGCAGGCCGGAGTTGTCACTGATTTGCCATCGGTACTCAGAAGGGTTAAGCGATTGCGTTTCCAAATCAACTGAAAAGTTGATGGTTTGTGGCGAACAGTTATCGTTAAATGGCGAGTAGTTTGTAGAAATAAAACCCGACCGTGTACCTGGAAAGACGGTAATGGTTTGAGAGGGTGAAATAGTTTCGCAGCCACCAATGGTAATTACACGCAGGCGCACTTCGAACGTTTTATTTACCAATCCTATGTTTTCAAAATCATGAACATAAAAAGGCGTGAAGGCTGGGTCAGTCGGTATTTGTGTACCAATCGGCTGAAAGCCCAGGCCACCCAATTCATCTACTTCCCACACATAACTACCAATTGCCGTGGGTTGTATAGCTGCACCTGTATTATTAAAAGTAACTGTAAGTACACTACACCCGGAAGTTACATCGGGTGTAAGNGTGGCCACCGGCAGCGGATCAACCACTACCGGAATGATTAAGGTTTCTGAACACGCAGCTTGGTCGGTTGTAACACGCAACGCAACCTGGTAAGTAGCGGCCGGGCCGAGGGCACGATCAAACGTAGTTTGATTATCAAAAGCCGGATCTTTGGTGAATGTTCCTGTAAAATTAAAGTCCCACTCGCGCAGCACAATGGATTCACCGTTGATCGATTGCAGGGTGGATGCTTCGGCAAACGAGGTTAACTGCCCGGCACATACTTGTGTGGCTGTAAATACGGGAACCGGTTTNTCAAACACACGCACCTGCACTTCATCCACCGTTTCGCACGAAGTAACATTATCGCGCACAATCAACCGAACCCTGTAAATCCCTCTGTTCAGGTACGATTCATCAAACGGGCCAAGGGCTACATTCGAAAACCCGGAAGCAGGTTCTTGCCTTACCAACACATTGGTTTGATCATAAAACTCCCAACGCCATTGGGTAGTGGGTGTAATGCTTCCTACGGAAACATCGTTAAACCTTACTTGAAATGTTGTGAAGGGCGCCAATGCGTTCTGGCAAAAATCGGGTGTAATCACATTGTTGCTTAGATCCGTTACCTGGATTTGAGCAATTAAAGAAGGAGAAATTGTGATTACTTTTTCTACAACAGCCACACAGTTGCCGGCCGCATTTTGATCGCGCACGGAAAGCCGAATGAGTTTTTGGCCCGAGGTAGGATAAGCAAAAGTGGGGTTGCCATTCGTTGATGTTGCCAACGGAGCACCGGCACCGGTATTGTTGTCGTAAAACTCCCAGGTATAGGCAAACGAGGCACCGGCAATATTCGGTGTTTCGTTATCAAAGTAGATATTATCACCTACACAAAATATAGTTTGAATGGGGCCACCACTTCCACCCAGCCGGGTTATATAATCCGGTTGAGGCGATGGAACAATTACAATTCTTGCCGAGGTCACTTGCGGTGCATTATCCCCGTCCACCAGGTTTCCGTTTACCGGATTAAAGGGGTTCAAATCGGTGAGCACATTATCATACGGGTTACATTGATTCCAGTTCTTAAGCGTAATCACAAACTCGCGGCCTAAATCGGCAGGAGTTGTAACCGGTACCTGAATGGGTAAGCTTACCTGACCAGGCGCTAACACCGGGTAAATAGGGTTAGTGGCCGGAGCTGGATTAAGGTAAGGAAATCCGCCTGGAGTAATTGAATTTACCTGGATGCCCGGAATCTGGTTTCCTAAGGGGCCCGTACCATACAGCCATTGAATCCAGCGTGGTTCATTATTCTCGCGCGTTGCCCGCGGAAAACAATTCCAGGAACTGTTATCGGTAAACTGTACACTGGCTGCATAGCCCTGGCAAACCCTGTAAACAGCAGGATCAATTGAAATTACATCGTTAGTCCACACAATAACCTGGGTATTGATGGGCACCACACTGCCGCGTGGGTTACAGGCATTTGCTGCATCAATCACCACATCATACCCGCAATTGGTGGATGTGTTGGGATAGGTATGTGCTATTGTTACGCCTGTTGCGTTGGTCTGCGTGTAGGTTTCTTCGGCCGTTCCATCGCCCCAATTAATAAAATACTGGGTGCCTGGCGCAGATGACAGATAAAGGGTTTGAATATTAACAGTAAAGGGCGCGCAACCCCGGCTACTGGTTAAAAAAGCAAACCCAGGTTCCAGAATATTCGGGCACTGCGAAAACGCAGGCTTCGAAATAAAAATATTAAACAGTAATACAAGAAGAGTAAGCTTACGCACCATGCCTTAAACAGATAAATTCCATTTAAAGCCACCTGTAGACTGCTTTTAATACATTCCGACATCTGGAATGGATGTAAAAACTAAAAATTGACCGTAACCGGCAATTACAACCGGCTAATCACATTTGTACAGGTTAAACAGTAGTTACCAGGTTTTAATTACTCCAGAACGACTTCTTGGTATTAAAGGTAGGACAAGGGATAAGCCGGTTGCGTTTCTTAACACCCCGATTAATGGGCTTGGCCACAAATTCATACACAATGGATATTTCGTGTGCTCCACCCGAACTGGTTGATAATTCAGAAATGGAAAAATCGTAACTATAGCCTACCACAAAATCTTTCAGGTAAAGACCCAGTGTAAGAATAAGCGCATCCTGGTTTACCGTACCAATTACGTTTTTCTCAAATGGTTTTCCCCGATACCAGGCCCCAACCGATACGGGGTCAATATGGTAGTTCAATCCAAAATCCAATTGGCTGATGGGGCCTTGTCTTCTATAAATGAATGAGGGTGTGAGGTACGAGGCTCGATCCATTTCGCGTGGGCCATCCATTAACGTAATGCGTGCTCCNCCATGTATGGTGGTTTTCATTGGAATACGACTTACATCATTCAGAATAGAAACATTGGGTGTATTCATGTGTGTGAACGAAGCGCCAACCCATAAACTACGGTTATAAATAATAAAGCCCGATCCGAAATCAAAGTATTGTTGATTGCCCAATTTATTTAATTCCGGATCGAGGGAGATTCCATCATACTCTAACCCATCTCCTAATCGCAACCTGCTTCTGTCAAGGCCGTTGATGCCATAGCCAAAATACAAACCCGGTGAAAACACCACTTTGTTGGTTAGCCGCACTTTGTAACTATAGTTTAATCCCACGGTAGTGGTACGCCATCCGGCCGAACCCATTTTATCGGTAGTAGCCAGAATTCCAAATCCACTTCGTAGTTCATCCACAAAAATATCATAGCTGGCCGAGTAGGTTGAAAATGCCTGCGGCAGGTTGGGCCATTGAATGCGATGGTTAATGGCCACCCGTTGCTGGGGTGTAATTCCTGTAAACCCCGGATTCAGGTAAAGCGGTGCCTGATAGTATTGCGAGAATTGCGGATCCTGCGCAAACGTCTCTGCTCCTATCATCAAACCAAACACAATCAATAAAATCTTCTTCATGCTTTATTGGTTATAGCATCTATTTCTTATTTGATCATTGTTACGTCACCAATCTGTGTCGATCGTTGGCCATCCGACAATCGGATCGTTAACTTATACACATAAACACCTGCGGGGAGTACTCGTCCGTTCTTATCGTAACCATCCCAACCAATGTTGGCGCTGTTACTTTCAAAGATCAGGTTACCCCAGCGATCAAAAATCTGCATATTAAATTCTTCGGCTCCTTTTACAATCGGTAAGAATACATCGTTAAACGTTCCGTTACCACCTGTGCCTCCACCACTTCCAGATCCGGGTCCGGCCGGGTTAGGTGTAAAGGCATTCGGTACTTTTGTAATACCACCCTGTTTCGCTGTTACCTGACGGGTAAGGGTATCGGTACACAACAAGCCGCCCCCATGATCGTTGATGGCCACCAACTGCACATCATACACGCCTTCTACACGATACGTATAAACCGGTTCAATTTCATCGGAGGTACCGCCATCACCAAAATCCCAGGCATAATCTGTAGCACCCATACTAAAGTTAAAGGTGGTCATCTCAGTATTGGGAACAAACACCACGTTTGGTCGCAAATCAAACGAAGCAAGCGGGTTGTCAAATATCTCAAAATTATCGCGCTGGGTATTGGCAACCTGCCCGGTAATAGAGTTACGGGTGGTAAGAAGCACAGAATATACTCCAGGCGAAGTGATACTGAATATCGGCATCGGAGCGCTGGAGGTGGCCACAATGCGACCGTTACTATCCACCACACGCCACTCCATAATATCACCCGTTGAGGTGTTCTCTGTTACTTCAATATTGGCGGGNAAGCAAGCCCTCACCGGGTTAGCCTCAAACGCAGCAACAAGTGGCAACAACTGAATATTAATGGTTTTACTGAATGAACTTTCGCAACTCATACCGGCAGTTTCAGCGGCAATATTTACCACGCGCAACGAAATATCACGAGGACCCGGTGTACTGTAATCCACAGAGAATGGCCCAGCACCGGTGGCTGTAGCCGGNGTAGCATTCAATCCAAAGTTCCATTCATACCTGAATTGTGAAGGATCTACCGGTGTGGATGTATTGGTAAAGTTTACTGTTGCATTACCGCCAATAAACGGAGGCACGGTACCTTCATCAAATCCAGCCACAATATCACGATACACGGTTATTGGCATTACCACATCGGCTGCAGGACAGAATCCATTATTAGCCTGATAAACCACTTCGTAAATAATAGGATTAGTAGTGGATGTATTTACCAGATTATAGTTAACCGTAGGGGTTGTACGGACATCAATTTCTGCTGTAGTGCCTTGCTCGCGATAGAACCAACGATGCGTGGTTGCACCAAAACTCTGGTTAAAGAACTGAACATTCTCNCCGCTACAAATATCCGTTTTATCCGGGAACGCATTCGTAATAATAGAAGGGAAAATGGTAATGTTCTGCTGCATAGACTTAAAGCAACCCGGGAACGGAGCCGGTAACTGCGTGCGCAAGGTCACTTTATACGTTATCGGTGCATTTGGATTCGGGTTAGAGAATGTATGCGTAATGGTATTGTTTGGAATGGTGGATGCTGCCAGGAATACATCATCCGGTGAACCATCAAACCATTGCCATGTATATTCTGTACCGGCTACCTGGTTAAACTGGAAGGTAGCTGTGTACGGACCGCACGAAGAAGCTGGGCCAACCACACTAAACGTAGCATCCGTTTCTCCTACCGTTACGGTAACACTCTGCCCAACCGGAGTAAACGGACAGTTCAGCGCATCCTCTACTGAAACCAGTGTGTAGGTGGTAGTAGCCGTTGGTGTAACCGGTATCACCTTAAAGTTGCCGGCATTGGTTACCGAAATGTTGGAAGAACCATCGTTGTACACAAAATCAAACGGTGCCTGCCCATCCAACTGAATGATCAGGAATTCTGTACTACCCTTACAAATGCTTGAATTTGTATTTACAAACTGCGCCCCCATTTGCGGAGAAACGGTTACGATCAGAATCTTAGGATCGCCCAAACAGTTGCCCGGACCAGTTGGTGTAATGGTATAGGTTAATGAAGCTTGCGAACCGGTTGTATTATTCAATAACTGGTTAATCGTACTACCCGAACCGGTTAATGGCACTCCCAATCCGCTTGGATCGTCAACCGTCCACGCAAAAGTGGTACCAGCCACATTGCTTACCAGTGGTACGTTAAGTGTGTTTCCATGACACACCGTTACCGGAGGCGGCAGGGTTAATACAGGTTTAGGATTAACCACAACAGGTATAACAATAGCCGGACCATCGCAACCATTTACGCGTGGTGTTACCGTATAGGTTACTGTAGATGCTGAACTATTATTGTTGAATAATGTCTGGAAGATCAGGTTACCCGCTCCATTGCTGGCACCCGCCACACCNGGAGGTGCGGATACAGTCCAGACTGCAACGGTATTGGCCACATCGGGCGTAAGGGTGATGTTGATGAATTCACCACTACAGATATCGGCCTGCGGGCTGGCCACCACCGTAGGCAATGGATTAACGGTAATGGTTACCACTACATTATCGCCCTGACAACCCAGGCCTCCTGCTGTTTGTGGCCGGAAGGTGTAGGTTACAGTTTGCGATGTGGTCGTTGGGTTGTCCAGCACATCAGCTAAGGTAGAGCCCGANGTAAAGATCGTGCCAACAGCCGACATACCCGTTACACCCCCNGTGGCAACCGTACTCAATAATTCAAACTCCGTAGTACCTGCTGATGGAACTGTTGCACTATTTAAAGTAACATTGGTAGCTACCCCTTCGCATACAGTTTGAATAAGCGGTGATGCAACCAGTTTTGGTTTAGGTTCAACAGTTACCACAACCTGAACTGCCGGTGGCAAGCTTGAGCAACCTCCTCCATTTTTAGCACCATTGGCTACTGCGGTTATCGAGTAGGTAACCGTAGCAGGTGTATCATCATTATTCACCAGCGCATCCGTTATTTTGTAGTTCTCCGGAAGGTTGCTCAAAACCGGAACAAAGCCGCTCACCAAACCTCCTGCGGATGAAACCGCTGTATAGTTAAAGGTAATCACCCCGGCTGTAGGATTGGTTGGTGAAATCAAGTCGATATCGGTGGTACCGTTGCTACAAATTACCGGTGCATTGTTAACCGGAGCCGCAATTACTTCAGGTTCTACTGTTAATACCACATTTCTTACCNNGCCAAGACAAGAAGCCCCTGAAACAGCCTGTACTCCGTAAGTAACCGTTAATGGATCATTGGTAGGGTTCTGGAATTGATCAGCCTGAATATCATTTGCCGAAACTCCATTGCGTGGCACCACTGCGCTTCCGGCTGTTCTTACCAAACCGGCCTGTGCGCTTATCGATACGATATTGTACGAAGCAGCCGCAACACTCAATGGCGAAATCTCGGTGGCAAAGACAATACCGCTTGCTTCATCCGAACATACCGTCCGGTTAAGGTTATCTTCTACTGCAGGTGCCGGGTTAACAGTAAATACGACTGTAAAGTCGGCACCCCGACATCCGTTGGCAATAGGTACTACGGTGTAAGTAACCAACAACGGCCCGTTGGTCGTATTGGTGAACACATCATTTGCCAGAAAATCAGACTGACCACCCGGCAAGTTGGCTACATAACTTCCTAAACCTGCATTGCTGCCACCTGCTACCAGCGCTGGGGCTTTCACAATATTCTTTAACTCAAAATCTGTGATGGGTGTAGAACCGGCTGCAGGTCCAACAATAATACCCGAAGGAACATCGCTACACAGATTGGCCGTACCCGGTGAGAGGATTGGCTGCGGATCAATTGTCAAATTAATGGCTTGTGGTTGCCCCTCGCAATTGGAAGGACTAATTCCCACCACCGAATAGGTTACTACAACAGGTGCATTGGTTGTGTTCGTGTATTTATCGGTGCGGATCAGGTTGATATTACCCACCGTTCCTGCGGGTACGTTTAGNGGATCGGCTGTAATTGTTCCGGGCACCGATACACTTACTAACCTGTAAGAATTAGCAGCCACGGAAACACCATTTGTACTGAGGATGATACCCGCGTCCTCACGGCTGCAAACCGTATTATCCAAACCGGGNTTAATAACCGGCTCAGGATTTACGGTGAGTTCAACTACTTTCGGATCGCCTACGCATCCATTTGTTCCATTCGGTGTAATGGTATAAGTAACTTTTAATGGAATAGCGCCTACGTTTACGAAGGCATCATTAATCAACGCATTGGCTGCAAGACCTGATCCGGTGGTTGGAGTACCGGTTAAGCCCGCATCAACCACAGCAGAAACATCATAGGTGGAAGCACCTATTGAAACACCATTGGTATCCATTAAGGTATTATAAGGTGCCTGGCTACATACAATCGCATTAAGCGAACCTGATACCACTGGTTCCGGATCAATTGGAACTGTAATGGTAAATGGATCGCCCACACACGTTCCGGCAGTTGGCGTAACCACGTAGGTCGCATTCAACACTACGTTGGATGTATTGGTTAATGTACCGCTGATGTTGCCGCTACCAGATACAGGAGGTGCTGCTCCACCTACGGTAAGGCCAGGCTGGTAAGTAGCGGTCCACGTAAAGGTTGCAATCACACCATTTGTGATATCTGTCTGCGGATTGAAGTTAAACAAGACATCCGAACAGGTAGGTGCTTTGGTTGCATCGGCACCAACAGGTTTAGAGCTGATCGTTACCGCATACGTAAATGGTGTTCCGGCACAATTATGTGCAGTGCTAAATGGTGTAATGGTGTAGGTAACGGTTACATCTACCCCTGTAGAGTTGGTATAGGAATCTGTAATAGGTGCACCACTTGCTACTATGCGGTCGGCAGCAGGCGGAACGCCCACCGGATCAGAAGAAGCCACCGTGTAGGTAAACACACTCGGTACGGCATTGCCCAACGTATTAATATTTTGTGTTTGAATATTATAATTCAACGCGGTGCTACATACCGGATCAACCACATTGGCTCCCACGGGCTCCGGATGTACTATTACTTTAAACGTGAACGATGCACCTTCGCAATCATTAGCAAGACTTACCGGTGTTACCGTATAGGTAATTTCAACATCGGCATTCGTGGTATTGGTGTACACATCTGCAATCGGAGCCGGAGTTGGCGTATTGCGATTTGGCCCCGGTGCCACCGCCAACGGATTATTCGAAGATACCGTATATCTGAACTTGCTTGGAACGGCATTTCCTGTACCCACCGTATTAATCACATTTTGTAAATCGAAATTAACCGGGTCATCGCTGCAACGTTGAATCGTCATATCCGGGCCAAGTGGTTCCGGATGAATAGTAACCACCACATCAAATGGATTACCCTGGCAATTTCCGGTAATACTGAATGGTGTAATGGTATAAGTAATCAGAACATCCGCACTGGTGGTGTTGGTATAGGTATCGGTAATCGATGCTGCACTGGCTACCGTCCTGTCTTTGCCCGCAATTGAAACATTGCCCGGATCGGATGACACCACGGTGTAAGTGAATTGGCTGTTAACCGAATTTCCTAACAGGTTGATGTTTCTGGTCTGGATATTATAACTGATGGCTTCATCACTACATACCGCATCGGTATCGGCTGCTCCGATCGGCTGCGGGCGAACGGTAACCGAAACAGTAAACGGATCACCCTGGCATCCATCTGTACTGGTAGGTACAACGGTGTAAACTACTACCTGGTTAGCTGAAGTTACGTTACTCAGCACATCGGTAATGGTTCCGGTGTTGGTAGGTACCAGGGTTTCACCCGTTACATTGGTATTATCTGCGGCCTGCCACTCGTAGGCAGTACCTGCAACTAAGTTGTTTCCGCCTGCTCCGGTATTGGCAATATTTGCCGAAAGTACATAGTTCACGTTCGCGTTACTACAAATAACGGGCGATACATCGTTGAACCCTCTTGGCTCCGGACGAACGGTTATTGAAACTGTAAACGGATCGCCCACGCAACCATTGTTGGTTGGTGTAATGGTATATACTACAATCTGATTTACATTGGTAACGTTATTCAGTACATCGGTGATGATATTTCCCGATTGTGCAGAAAGGCTTTCACCACTCACACTCGCATTCGATGCCGCAATCCAGCTATAGGTGGTTCCGCTTACCAGGTTATTACCACCCGAACCGGTATTGGCAATGTTTGTGTTTAAGTCATAACCCACCACATCATCGCTACAGATAGTTGGTGAGCTATCGTTAAATCCGCGCGGTTCCGGATGCACCGTTACCGAAACGGTGAAAGGATCGCCCACACAACCATTGTTGCTGGTTGCCGTAACCGTATAAACCACTACCTGATCTACGTCTGTAACATTATTCAACACATCATTAATAGTAACGGATGTGCCCGGAGTTATATCCGATTCACCGCTTACATCCGGATGTGTAGCCGCAATCCAACTGTAGGTAGTTCCAATAAGCAGGTTATTACCGCCTAATCCGGTATTGGCAATGTTGGAAGCGATATTATAATTCACATTGGCATCGCTGCATATTGTTTTCGCATCATCAAATCCGCGTGGTTCTGGCCGCACGGTTACTGACACCAGGAAGGTATTTCCTACGCAGCTGTTGGCACTGGTTGGAGTAACGGAATACACCACCACCTGATTGGTATTGGTGATGTTATTCAACGCATCGGTAATGGTACCACCCGATTGTGCAACAAGGCTTTCACCCGATACATTGGGATTATCGGTGGCAATCCATGAATAGGTTGTACCGGTTACCAGGTTATTACCACCGGAACCTGTATTAGCCACATTCGCATTTAAGTTGTAACCCACCAAATCATCGCTGCATACCACCGGAGTAGCGTCATTAAAGCCTCGTGGCTCAGGCTGTACCGTTACGGATACAATAAATGGATTACCCACACAACTACCATTGGTTGGGGTTACGGTGTAAACCACCACCTGATTACTGTTGGTTACGTTATTAATAATATCCGTAATGATTGATCCCGTTCCACTACCCTCACCTGTTACGAAAGCATTGGCAGCAGCTACCCAACTGTAGGTGGTTCCTGCAGTCAGGTTATTACCTCCTGCACCCGTGTTGGCAATGTTTAATGCTAAATCATAGTTAAAGGCCACATCGCTGCAAGCCAAAGGCGAAGGATCGTTGAACCCACGAGGCTCCGGACGCACGGTTACGGAAACGGTAAACGGATCGCCCACACAACCATCGGAACTGGTAGGTGTAACCGTGTACACTACTACCTGATCTATATTGGTTACGTTGTTTACCACATCGGTTATCGTTGAGGTTGTTCCGGCAATGATGGTTGACTCACCGGTTACATCAGGATTATCCGTTGCAATCCAACTGTAAGTGGTACCGGTTACCAGGTTATTACCNCCTGCGCCTGTATTGGCAACGTTATTAACCAGGTTGTAGTTAATGGCTACATCACTACATACTACCGGNGTAATATCATTAAATCCGCGTGGCTCTGGTCTAACTGTAACGGTTAAGGTAAACGGATTACCAACACACGTATTGCCACCCGTTGGAGTAATCGTGTACACCACTACCTGATTCGAATTACTTACGTTATTTAAAACATCCGTAATGTTGGATCCGCTTTGTGCAACGGTACTCTCTCCGGTTACATTGGTGTTATCTGCGGCTATCCAGCTAAAGGTTGTACCCGTAATCAGATTATTACCCCCNATACCCGTATTGCCCACATTAAGCACCAGGTCATAACTCACATTATCATCGCTACAAATGGTTTTAGTGTCATTAAAGCCGCGTGGTTCCGGTCTTACTGTAACCGATACTGTAAATGGATTACCTACGCAACTGTTGTTGGTTGGTGTTACGGTATAAACCACCACCTGGTCAGAATTAGTTACATTGTTCAGCACATCGGTTATCAATGCCCCTGCCTGAGGTATAATACTTTCACCNCCTACACTTCCGTTCGAAGCAGCTACCCAGCTATAGGTTGTTCCGGTAATCAGGCCATTACCACCCGAAACTGTGTTGGCCACATTGGCACTTAAGTCATAATTAACGGATTGATCGCTGCAAATAAATGGCGTATTATCATTAAAGCCCTGAGGTTCCGGTCTTACCGTAACAGTAACCGTAAACGGATCGCCCACGCAACCATTGATACTGGTTGGTGTAACTGTATAAACAACCGGCTGATTGATATTAGTTGTATTGGTGATGGTATTTGTAATGAGGCTTCCGGATTGCGCGGAGGTANNCTCGCCTGTTACAAACGGATTATCTGCGGCAACCCAACTATAGGTTGTTCCCACCACCAGGCTGTTTCCACCCAGCCCCACATTCGAAATGTTGGCTACTAAATCGTAGCTCATTGCCACATCGCTGCACACAATCGGGCTGCTGTCATCAAACCCTCTTGGTTCAGGTCTTACATTGATTGAAACCGTAAACGGATTACCCACGCAACCAGCACCACTGGTTGGGGTAATGGTATATACAACTACCTGGGTGGAATTGGTAATGTTGTTCAGCACATCATTGATCACGCTTCCGCTTTGAGGAGTTGTACTTTCACCCGACACATTGGTATTGCTGGTAGCAACCCAACTATATGTGGTTCCGCCAATCAGATTATTTCCGCCCGAACCAGTATTCGCTATGTTGGCACTGAGGTCGTAGTTAACATTATCATCACTACAAATCAATGGAGTTGCATCATTGAAACCGCGTGGTTCCGGTTGCACCGTAACCGATACCGTAAATGAATTACCCACGCAACTATTGTTGGTAGGTGTTACGGTATAAACCACCACCTGGTCGGCATTGGTTACGTTATTCAGAACATCGGTAATTATAGCACCTGCTTGTGGTAACAGACTTTCACCGCTTACGTTTGTATTGCTGGCAGCAATCCAACTAAACGTGGTTCCGGTAGTGAGGTTATTGCCACCCAAACCCACATTGGCCACATTGGCTACTAAATCATAGGCAACCGCATCATCACTACAAATAGTAGCCAGATCATTAAAACCTCTCGGCTCCGGCCGGATAGTTACGGAAACCGTAAATGGATCGCCCACACAACCATCGCCACTGGTTGGGGTTACGGTATAGTCAACCACCTGATCTACTGCGGTAGCGTTATTCACCACATCCGATATGGTGCTGCCCGATTGAGCCGTTAAACTTTCACCAGTTACGAAGGTATTATCAGTTGCAATCCAGCTGTACGTGGTACCGATGGCCAGGTTATTACCTCCCAACCCTGTATTGGTGATATTGGAAACAAGGTTATAATTGACCGGTGCATCGCTGCACACCACCGGGCTGGAGTCGTTGTAGCCACGGGGTTCCGGACGCACGGTTACCGAAACGGTGAATGGATCGCCCACGCAACCATTGTTGGTAGGTGTAACCGTATAAACAACCACCTGGTTAGCATTGGTAACATTGTTTAATACATCGTTGATGATGTTACCCGTTTGGGGTGTAGTGCTTTCTCCAGAAACGGTAGCGCTGGCGGCAGCTACCCAACTGTAGGTAGTGCCTGCAATCAGGTTGTTGCCTCCTAATCCTATGTTGGCTACGTTGGTGTTCAGGTTATAAGCCAACGCCACATCACTACACGTGAACGGGGTAGCATCGTTATAACCTTTCGGTTCGGGTTGCACGGTTACAGAAACACTGAATGGATTTCCCACGCAACCATCCAAACTTGTGGGNGTAACAGTATAAACTACAACCTGATTAGAATTTGTAATGTTGTTTAATACATCCGTAATGGTAGCTCCTGTTTGGGTGGAGGTACTTTCGCCCGATACATTGCTGTTTGCTGCTGCCGACCAGCTATACGTAGTTCCGGCTGTCAGGTTATTTCCTCCGGCAACCGTGTTGGCAATATTGGCACTTAAAGAATAGTTAACGGATGCATCGCTACAGATAATAGCGGTGTCATCAAAACCCTTAGGTTCTGGCCTTACTGTTACAGAAACTGTAAATGGATCGCCCACACAACTATTTGAACTGGTAGGTGTAACGGTATAAACAACAACCTGATTCACGTTGGTGATGTTGTTCAATACATCGGTTATGATGGATGTAGTACCACTTCCTTCNCCGGTAACATCGGCATGCGGTGCGGCAACCCAGGCATAGGTAGTTCCGCTAATCAACCCGTTTCCTCCCAAACCGGTATTCAGAATATTCGATTCCAGGTTGTAGTTAACGGTTGCGTCACTACAAATAAGCGGTGTTGCATCGTTATAGCCGCGGGGTTCCGGCCGCACTGTTACCGAAACAGTGAATGGATCACCCACGCAACTATTTCTGGTAGGAGTTACGGTATATACCACCACCTGATTGCTGTTGGTGATATTGTTTAATGCATCGGTAATAACTGAACCCGCCTGCGGTGTGGTGCTTTCTCCGCTCACATTTGGATTGGAGGCCGCTAACCAACTATAGGTGGTACCCGTAACTAAGTTATTTCCGCCTGCACCGGTATTACCAATATTGGAAGCCAGGTTATAGTTAACAACGTCATCGCTACAAATCAGCGGGCTTGCGTCATTAAAGCCTCTGGGCTCAGGTTGTACCGTAATCCCAACCGTGAAGGGCGCTCCTACGCACCCTGCACTGCTGGTTGGCGTAATGGTATATTGAACCACCTGATCGGCATTGGTAATATTGGTTATAACATCGGTAATAATTTTGCCGGTTTGAGGTGTTGTACTTTCTCCGGTTACAAATCCATTAGCGGTTGCCACCCAGCTATAGGTAGTGCCCGCAATTAAGTTGTTGCCACCTGCCCCGGTATCGGCAATGTTGGCCTCCAGGTCATACCCAGCAGCCACATCGCTACACGTGATGGGNGTATTATCTGTATGCCCTACCGGTTGTGGATTAACAGTAATGACAATTGTTTCTGCTGCCCCCACACATCCTGCACCACTGGTAGGGGTTATTACATAATTAACAACAAGCGGTGTATTTGTAAGGTTGGTTAAGATGTCGTTGATGTGGATTGTACCCGCAACCCCCATCGGGATATTGACACCCGCAGTAGCAGGCCCGGCACCATCCGGATCGGGCCAATTAAAGAGCGTACCGGCAGGAAGGTTAGCCGGAGTTAATAGTATTTCTTTAGCCACCGCTGCACCACTACAAATTGTTTTAGCCTGGTTTGCCTGCACAACCGGCTGCGGGTTTACCGTAACCGTAAAGTTTTGCGGTGTACCGGGNCAATTATCCGGTGCCGGGCCTATTGGTGTAATGCGGTACGTTACGGTGGCGTTAACTCCGGAAGTATTAAATAATGTTTGATTAATATCTGTTACGCCATTGGCCAAATCACCCAGGATAGCGCCAATGACCGAGCCCGTTACATTAATAACCTCCCAGTTGTAGGTGGTACCCACAATGTTTGAGGTAATGGTGTGGGCCACCGACAGATTTGTTCCGCTGCACACAATTCTGGATGGAGCCGAAGTAATGGTTGGTCTGTTTACCACCGTTACGGGGAAGGGTACTGCAGCTGGTGATGTACATCCTGTACCACTGGCATGGGTAACAGTTACATTGCCACTAAAAGTACTCATCTGCACAGTAATTGAACTGGCTGTAACCGGAAGCGAGGTAATGGTTGCGCCTGCCGGAAGCGACCAGCTATACGTACCTGCTACCGGGTTACTTACACTAAATACTACCCCATTCTCATTTGAACAAACGGAACTGGGTCCGGTAATTATTGGCTGCGGAGGTGAGCCCTCCACGATTATTCTTGTACTGATGGTATTACCATCGCAAAGCGCTGTGCCTAGTGTTTCTTTTACTGAAATAGGTACTCCGGTTGGATACAATGTTCCGGTACCCGGAACCGGATTAGGGAAGCGAAGAATAATAAAGAACCCTGTGGTTGACGATAATAATTCAAACTCACCTGCATAGGATGGCGGTGGTACCGTCCATGTGTAGGTTGAACCCGGGTTCAGGCCGGGATTGATTTGCAACAACACCAGGTTTGAACTGGCACATATCGTATAAGATGCACCCAACGTCTGACCAATACCATCGGTAATCTGGTTGTCAACAGGCCGGGCCTGGTAATCCAGGTTAAGGGTTGCTGCACGGAAACATTGTGGTGAAGGTAACGTGGTGTCGATTACCTTGGCATGCAGCGTAACATCGGCATTGATTGTATAATTCTGCTCGGCTCCAGCAGCCATACCGGGAGGAATCAGGAAGGCCGCACCTAAGCTGGCATCGGTGTACCATTCCACATCGCGGTTGGCAGCGCCACCGGTAATTGCATTTTCAAAAGTTTGAAGGTCGAGGCCGGTTCGTTGATTCGAGCCTGGAGGAAAGTCTTCGCATATCTGGGCCGAATGGTTGTTTACCACCGGCAGCGTGCGTACGGTAAAGGTTACGGTACCATCATTAATACAGTTGGTAACCGTATTACGAACCCGTGTAAATCTAACAAGTCCGTTTGTAACAGTAATAGGCGCAACAATCTGGTTGGTGTTTGCAATACGATCCGCTGCCGTGGGGTAATAGGCTACTACGGTATTTGGCGGTGTACTACCACCCATAACCGAGACATCGTATGTGGTTAAGTCAACATTGGCTGTAGAAGCGCCTCCAAACACATCTTCACAAAGGATTGGCGTAAGGTTCGCAACCACAGGCCGTGGGTTAACGGTTAACTGCACATCGGCAAACGAAGGAGGACAAACACCCAGAGCACTAGTCGCTGTCCACCTTAAGGTAGTTACAATGGGGGCACCACCATCTACATCCTGAGGCAAGCCGGTCACGGTGGTGGTAGGACTGGTAGGGTCGGTAATGATGATGGGTGGCCCGATAGGACTTACCACCGTCCAGGTTCCGGTGCCTCCGTTATCAACGGCCGTGGCAGCCATGGTGGTACTGGTTCCACACAGTAACGGTTGAGCAGGGCCGGCATTGGCTGGCGAAGGAAGCAAATCGCGGGTATGGTTTACTGCTATGGATCCCGCACTTCTACAAAGCGTAGCATCATTTTGAGTAAACGCATGGTAGGTAGCGGTCGCAGTGCTGGTGGGTGTAAATGTATCTCCCGGGTGCCTCCCGTGGTTCCGGATGCAGCCGTAAAGGTAGGTGCGGCCGTGGATGACCAAACAATTGAAAAGCCGGCTGCCGGGGTATCCACCCTTATTGGTGCGCCAGTTGGATCTACACTACAGGCGGTGTTGGCAACGGGACCGGTAGGTGCGGCTGGTCTCGGGTTAATGATTAAGATGGGGCCGTTAATAGGAACCGCGCCCGCACACAAGGTTACGGTATTTTGAATGGCTGTTATAACAACCTGATAACCTTGGGGTCATCTGGAAATGCCCCAAACTGGGCATATGTTGGCGCCAGATTTATTATGCCGGCCCCGGTAGAGCTTCCTGTAAAATTGATCGAGCCCGGCAGGAAAGTACTTGTACTAACTCTGAATAACCTGTAGGTAATAGCATAGTTTTCAGTTGAGTTTGGAAGTAAATCCAGAATGGCATCCGGAGGATTGGTGGCACCGCCATCATCGCACACTGCCGGTTGAGCCGTAAAGTTTTCCACCGTTGGAGGGTGTAGATTGAATATTAACTGCAGCAGCCCCACCCAACGAAGTACCAGGACAACTATTATTATCAACCAGCGAGGTGAGTGTGTAGGTGGTGTTAACCGGAGGGTTAGGGGCCACAATGGTATAAGTCATTGCGTTGTGGCCAGTTACATTAATTGGCACACCTGGCGTTACAGTAATGGTAAAATCAAAAGGCGGAGTTCCTGTGAATGTCCAGACAATATCGGGTGCCGGAGTGCCACTACACACAGAGCCCCCACCCGATACTGTTGCGGTAGGCAGGGGGTTGATGGTTACCACAACGGGGTCTGAAAGTGGACTGGGGCACGCTGTGGGTGCCACACCAAGGGCTTCCACCGTATAAGAGCCACTCAATGCCGTTGTATTCACAACAATACTTGAGGTGGTTGTGCCCGTAAAAACACCATTCCGATACCATCTGAATGATGCAGCCAAACCACCCACATTGCTGGAGGTTAAGGTTACTGAACCGCCATCGCAAAAGGTAGTAGCACCCGAAGGAGAAATGGTTGGCTGGGGTGGTATTGGATTAACCACAACCGTAGCCACCGGACTATATACAGGAGCACAGGTTCCGTTTTGAACTACGGCCCTGTATCGGTAGGTAGTCTGAACACCTGAAACGAGTGGTACTGGTGGATTGACAAGTGGGTTAGCCACACCCAGGGTACCATCTGCCACAAACCCTCCAGCATTAATTGCCTTTTCCCATCCTTGTATTGAGCCACGCAAACCCGTTACTTCAATATTTGTAACAGCACCCCATCGCAAATAGTTTGAGTGGTTGGGGTAATGGTGGAGGCCTGAGATGGTCCAAAAACGGTTATCGAGATTTCTCTGTAAGGCGAAGGACAAGTTTGGCCTGATGAATAGACACTGCGAACCCGGATTTTTCGGGTACGGGTTGTATAAGAGCCGGGTACTGGAAAATTGACTAAAACAGAACGCCCGTTGCCTTGTGGTGTTACCAAAACATCTGTTGCGGCTACCGGGTTATTTGAGTTATCTGTCGCTACCCACTCGTACTCAGTAGGCCCACCAACAGTTTGGGTGGGAGAAGTTGAAGGCAACTCGAACAATACATTGGTATCTCCCTGGCAAACCTGGGCGGTTGAAGTTGAAAACGCGGGTGGTGTGGGTAAGGGCTTTCCTTTACGGTAATTGTTGTTCGTACCGGATCACTAAAGCAACTAACGGTTCCGGTAGTAACCCGTTCATATTGCGCCCAAACCGCATAAACACCTGGCGTTGTAGAACTAGGTACCGGAGTAATTCCAGCAGTAGCGGCCGAAAGGGTGGTTGAGTTGGCTGGCCTGGTGGCAATTAACGCACCAATAACCCCTGCGTTATCATCATACCAACGCACGGAGTTACTGGCCCCTGCATAGCTGATTTGGAAATTACCCAACGCACTTCCCTGGCAAATATTGCGATGTACCGCAGTGGGGATAGGTGGCTCCTGAACCAAAATAATTTCGGAAAAGGTAGTGATTGGGTCTGCATCACCGTTTGGTATGTCTCCAGAAGTAGGTGCATATCCACCTGTTCCAAAAGGAACATCCAGGGCGTTGTCGTAAGGGTTACAAACATTCCACATACGAAGCGTTACCCTAAACCGATTGTCAGGCCCAAACACATTTGTGTTGAGTACATTAATATTGAATGAGGGCGGTAAAGGGGTAGTTTCATCCACGGTTGCGGGCAACATTATAATTGGCCCCCGATAAGCTGAAGCAAATGTTGTAATGGTTCCCCGCCCGGAAAAAATGGGTTTGCTCCGGGTGGATAATTGGGCGTTCCCGCAGGAATAACCACCTGCACCTTGTCCATAAAATCTGCTGCAGCGAAGTTGGTACCATACTCGTATTGATACCAGCGTTGGTAGGTATTCTTTTTCTCTGTTTCTTCCGGAGCAACACAGTTAATTACACTGGTGTTGGTAAAATTTACAGTTGCTGAAGACCCTTCGCAAACTTCAATACCCGTAGGCAAGGGGGAGATACCAATCTGACCAAGATTGGTGTTTGCCAAATCATCGAAGACCTCGAAAGTTTGATCCTGAAAGACAGCGCCACACAAACCCTGGTCAGTATAATGCAAAAGCGCTCTGGCATTGTAAGCACAAATAGTACCATTATCAGGATAAACATATGGAGCACTGGCTTCCCATCTTTGTTGTGCCCTATCTAACTGTGTTGGATTGGCTAATGTAGGCGTAACTATTGTTGGGGTGGTGAAGCCACTGATTTCGTATAAAAAAGTAACGAAAATTTATCTGGTAAGGATCTCCGTAAGGGATGCCGGTAAACTCCATATTAAACTGAACCGTACGTGGGCCACAAAGCGTAGCAGACGAACCTAACTGATTACTTCCAGGAGCGGTTGCACCGCAAACATCTGCAGCCGTTGTAATTGTCCCTGAAATAATCGGGGAAAAATTGGTTCCTCCGGCATCTCTTGCTACAATTCTATAATGATACGTTGTTCCAAATGTTAAGCCTGTAAATCTTGAACCTGCATAAGGCGTTCCCGGAAAGGATGGGAATGATGGTACATTTGCTGCGGTAAACTGCTGTTGCTGGGAGGTGGTTCCCACCGGGAGGAACCCGGAACTTCCGTGGCTATTTGTGCCCCAGCGGTAATGGCATGTGTACGAATGGTTGCACCCGTTAATGCCCCAGGATCAGCAGTGTATAGCGCAACATATACGTTTCCAGGTTCATTTATGGCGGCCCGTACCCAAACCGAGTTTCTTCCAGCCCCTACAAACAATGAACCTGCAGTAAAATTAATAGCTGGCGAAAACGGCATGCACTCTTCGTACTCTTCAATAGAATAAGATGTTGGTGATTCTGTTGCATCTTTGGAAGAGCCCCCGCTTCATCTTTAGCGGAAACGTCAAAAACAGGTGCGCTAACAATAAAAATCAGAAAAAGATTACTGCAAAAGTTTGGTAGGTCTTCGGCTCATAGGGGAACAGAAAAGTTCAGAATTTATATTCTGATATTATTCAAATTGTAACCTTTAAAAAATGATACACTTTCTTCCAAACTTACCGATAATTTCTTCAAAAACGAAATAAAATTGATTTTGGCGGGTTTGTTAGCGACAAGAATACCCTACCTTTGCGACCAAATTTTTAAGGGGTCTGCATCATGTCTTCTGCCAAATACATCTTTGTTACCGGGGTAACTTCTTCGCTTGGAAAGGGTATCATCTCCGCTTCGCTGGGTAAACTCCTTCAGGCACGGNGGTTTTCGGTAACCATTCAGAAGTTTGATCCCTATATTAATATCGACCCCGGAACGCTAAACCCCTACGAACATGGGGAGTGTTACGTAACAGATGACGGGGCCGAAACCGACCTGGACCTGGGCCACTACGAACGTNTTTTGAACGTACCCACCAGCCAGGCCAACAATGTAACCACCGGCCGGATATATAATAACGTAATCACCAAAGAACGCAGGGGCGAATACCTGGGTAAAACCGTGCAGGTGGTTCCGCACATTACCGATGAGATTAAGCGCAACATCTTTCAATTAGGCGACAGCGGGAAGTATGACTTCATTATTACGGAAATAGGTGGTTCGGTGGGTGATATTGAATCCTTGCCTTTTGTGGAGGCGGTAAGGCAGGTGCGGTGGGATTTGGGCTCCAACCATGCCCTGGTTATTCACCTTACCCTTATCCCCTACCTTAGTGCGGCCAAAGAATTAAAAACAAAACCCACCCAACACTCTGTAAAAGAATTGCTTTCGTACGGAATTCAACCCGATATCCTGGTTTGCCGAACCGAGCACCCGCTTTCTATGGAAATCCGGAAAAAGCTGGCCTTGTTCTGCAATGTAAATCTGAACTCGGTCATTGAAGCCATCGATGCAGAAACGATATACGATGTTCCGCTTTTGATGCGAAAAGAAAAACTGGATGAGCGCGTTTTATCCAAGTTGAAAGTTACACCCAAACAAGAACCCGATCTGGAACAATGGAAGGTGTTTNTGGGTAAACTCAAAAATCCGGTAAATGAAGTTACAATTGGGTTGGTGGGTAAGTATGTTTCGTTACCGGATGCCTATAAATCTATTGCCGAAGCCTTTATTCATGCCGGTGCGCAGAACGATTGCAAAGTGAATTTAAAGTGGATTTCATCGGAAGAGATTAATAAAGAGACCGTTGCCGGTATTTTAAGTCCGCTGAATGGTGTATTGGTTGCCCCGGGTTTTGGTGAGCGCGGCCTGGAAGGAAAAATTGAAGCCATCCGATACGTTCGGGAAAATAAAATCCCGTTCATGGGTATTTGCCTCGGTATGCAATGTGCAGTGGTTGAATTTGCCCGCCATGTCCTGCACCTGGAGGCCAGTTCTACGGAGCTGAATCCCAAAACCAAGCACCCGGTTATCGACATGATGGAGGAACAAAAGAAAATCACCAACAAAGGTGGTACCATGCGCCTGGGGGCCTATGCCTGCAAGATTAAANAAGGTACGCGGGCCTTCCAGATTTATGGCGATACCACCATTCAGGAAAGACACCGCCATCGTTACGAGTTTAACAACAAATACCTGGAGCAGATGGAAGAAGCCGGCNTTAAAGCAGCCGGCACCAATCCCGACACCGGATTGGTTGAAATTGTTGAATTAAAAGATCATCCCTGGTTTGTAGGGGTACAATACCACCCGGAATTAAAAAGTACCGTGCTAAACCCACACNCCCTGTTCGTAAAATTTATTGAGGCCGCGCTCAGTAATCGGAACAGTTAAAATGATACGTATTGGTTAGTTAACGTTTGATACAGAATGGACAGGAACTCAGCTATTGGATTGACACTTATTGCCGTATTACTACTGGTATATTTTAATTTTCTTGCCCCGCAGCCCCAGAAACCCGAAACAACTGCGCCCGCAATTGTAACAACGCCACAGCCCAAAGACAGTGTGTTGATTACAAGCGAACCGAGGTTAGACAGTGCTACCCTTACGCAGTATGGTTCGCTTGCTTCCTTTATGAATGGAACTGAAACTGAAACCACCATTGAGAATGCAGACCTGCGATTAAAAATTTCCAACAAGGGCCGGTTGAACGATGTAGAACTGAAAAACTTCAAAACGTATTATCAGAAGCCCCTCTACCTGGCTCAGAAAAACAACAATACGTTTTCGCTGCTTTCTTCGTACCAAGGCAAAGCGATTGATTTATATAACCTTTACTATACGACCGGCAAGCAAACCCGGGCCGATACCACCCTGCTGACACTCACCGCATCGGTAGGGCCCGATGCGTACATCCAACACGTGTATGCTATTCCTCCAACCGGCTATGTTATCGGGTATGAATTGATTACCAAAGGAGTTGAGTTAACAGGTAAAGAACTTACCTACAAGTGGAACGACAAGATTCCGGTACAGGAAAAAGCAATAGCCGATAGCCGCGCCAAAACCAATATGAACTGGTATTTGGCCAATGGCGATTTTGATTATACCTCGCAGGCTTCTACCGATCTGGAATCCGAGCAATTAACAAGCCCCGTAAAATGGATTTCCATTCGGCAGAAATTTNTTATTTCGGCCATCATTGCCGATCAGGCGTTTTCGAGTGCAGAAGTAAAAATTTCAGCTAATCCGCTCGATTCTACGGTTGTGAAGGATGCATCGATGCAGGCTAACATACCCGTTGAGTATGCGTTATCCGGCAAGGCAAAATTCAGTTACTATTTTGGCCCTAACGACTACGAAGTGCTGCCGNGGNTAACCGAAGGCTTTCGCGAAAACCTGGATTTGGGCTGGCCTCCTATGTCGTGGATAAACCGGTATGCCATTATCCCCATCTTTAAATTCCTGGAAGGCTTTATTGGCAACTATGGTATTATCATCGTGTTGCTGGTGCTTTTTGTTAAACTCATCTTGTTGCCCCTCTCCTACAAATCCTATTTGGGAATGGCTAAAATGCGCTTGCTAAAACCCGAGTTGGACATCATTAAAGAAAAGAATGGTGACAACATGACCCAGGCACAGCAAGACCAGATGAAGTTGTATCAGCAAGCCGGGNTAAATCCGTTTAGCGGCTGTATTCCGCTCTTGCTCCAGATGCCCATTCTCTTTGCTATGTTCTACTTTNTTCCGGTATCCATTGAGCTGCGGCAAAAGCCTTTCCTCTGGGCCGAAGATCTTTCTACCTACGATTCCATTATTAATCTGCCGTTCACCATTCCCTTCTATGGAAGCCACGTGAGTTTATTTGTACTGCTGATGACGGCCTCCACGATTATTTACACCTGGCAAAACAACCAGCTTACCAGTGTGCAGGGCCCTATGAAAACCATGGGCTACATCATGCCGGTTATTTTCATGTTTGTACTCAACTCGTTCTCGGCCGGTCTTAGCTTCTACTACTTCGTTTCTAACTTAGTAACGTTTGCCCAACAGGCTATTATCAAACGCTTCGTGGACGAGGACAAGATTAAAACCGTAATGGACGAACACAAGAAAAAATACCTGGCTGGTGAGAGCACAGGCAAGAAATCAAGTTTTATGAATAAGCTGGAGCAGGCCATGAAAGCCAGCGAGGAAGCGCGTAAAGCTTCTAAAAGAAGTAAAAAGCCCTTGTGGCCAATTTCGGTTTTTTGCCACATTGGTTGGCAGCTACATTAACCTATATTTGTAACCCCGATTTTTTGGTCGGGGTTATTTTTTAGCTGAACAACCACAAGTTTTAATCATGGGTAAAATAATCGCAATTGCGAATCAAAAGGCGGTGTTGGCAAAACCACTTCGGCTATTAACCTGGCCGCAAGCCTGGCCGTGCTGGAGTGTAAAACCTTGCTGGTAGATGCCGACCCGCAAGCCAATTCTACCTCCGGGCTGGGCATTAATCCGAAAGAGGTTACCAAAAGTATTTACGAGTGTATGGTGGATGGCGTACCCCCGCAGGAAGCTATTGTTAAAAATGAATTACAATATCTTGATATTCTGCCTTCTCATATAGACTTGGTGGGTGCCGAGGTGGAAATGGTAAACATCGACCATCGGGAAGAGAAAATGAAAGCCGCGCTGGCCAAAGTAAAAGATCAATACGACTTCATAATCATTGATTGCTCGCCTTCGTTGGGATTAATTACCATCAACTCGTTAACCGCTGCCGATTCGGTGATTATACCCGTGCAATGCGAATACTTTGCATTGGAGGGGTTGGGTAAGTTGTTAAATACGATTAAGATTATTCAAACGCGGCTAAACCCGCGGTTGGAGATTGAAGGTATTCTGCTTACGCTTTATGATTCACGCACTTCGCTGGGCAACCAGGTAGTGGAAGAGGTACGCACACATTTCAAGAATATTGCGTTTAAAACCATTATACCCCGCAATGTAAAGTTGAGCGAGTCGCCCAGTTTTGGGTTGCCGGCTATCGTACACGATGCCGAAAGTAAAGGTGCCATCAGTTACCTGAACCTGGCCCATGAAGTTTTAGATAAAAACGGAATTGCGAAATGAGTAAAAAGAAAGCCCTGGGGCGGGGATTAAGTGCGCTGCTAAGCGATACCNCCGAAGATGAACGGTTGGAAGTAGAAGTTCCGCATACTATTGCCACCAAACCAAACACGGATTCCATCAACGAAATTCCGGTTGAGTTTATTGAAACCAACCCGTTTCAACCCCGCGAACATTTTGACCAGGCTGCCCTGAATGAATTGGCCGAGTCGATAAAAGTGCATGGTATTATTCAACCCATAACGGTGCGCAGGTTATCGCACAATCAATACCAATTGATTTCGGGCGAACGCAGATTTCAGGCATCGAAACTGGCAGGCCTGAAACAAATACCGGCCTACATCCGCACAGCCAACGACCAGCAGATGCTGGAAATGGCATTGATCGAAAACATTCAGCGCGAAAACCTTAACCCGATAGAAATTTCGCTCAGCTATCAGCGCCTGATCAGTGAGTGTAACTTAAAGCAGGAAGAACTGGGCGAACGCGTAGGTAAAAACAGAACTACTGTAACCAACTACTTACGGTTGCTTAAACTTCCGCCCGATATTCAGATTGCGTTGCGCGATAATAAAATTTCGATGGGGCATGCGCGCGCGATCATCAACATCGAAGATCCGGGTACCCAGTTATTCATCTTCAACAAAATTATTTCCGAAGACCTTTCGGTAAGGAAAGTGGAAGAACTGGCGCGGCAGGTAATGGCCGGAGTTAAACCCAATGCCGCCTCTCCTTCAACAACCTCATCGCAACCCAAAGAAATTGTACAGGTACAAGGTCGGTTGTCCTCGCACTTTGGCACGAAAGTTAGTGTGAAGAGCGATGGAAAGAAGGGCGAAATCCGGATTCCATTTCTTTCCGTAGAAGATCTCAACCGAATTTTAGACATTCTCAAAATCTGATGCGTGCGGCTGCACTTTTTGGTTTATTTNTTTTAATCGCACAGGGTTCATTTGCACAGGACTCCAAAGCGGATACCCTGCTTATTAAAACTCAAACCGATACGGCTACACTGAGCAGCCAACGCGTAGAAAGAATTGAATCGTACGCCAGCCGGTTCGATCCGCGCAAGGCGCTTTTATTCTCTGCTATTATGCCGGGTGCAGGCCAGTTTTATAACAAGAAGTACTGGAAAATGCCGTTGGTGTATGGGGGCTTTGCTGTTACTACGGTAGTAGTTGTATTTTGGGATGAACAACACCGGAAATATCGAAATGAACTTTTTGATGTACTGAATGATGGCGGCACCGGGCTTAGTCCCAGTGGTTTTAGCGCCAGTCAGCTTCGCAGGGCAATAACTATCAGCCGCAGGCAACGTGATTTCTTCGTACTGATTTCAGGTGTATGGTACCTGCTTCAAATCGTAGATGCACACGTAGATGCCCACTTAAAAGAATTTCAGCTTAACCCCAAGCTGCAGGTAAAGTGGGAACCCNGGCTTGAAAATAGCATGATGCTCGGCAAACAGGCCGGCATCAGTTTAACATTCAGATTTTAGCATGAAAAAAATAGTATTGATCGGGTATGGTAAAATGGGTAAAACCATTGAAGCAATTGCGCTTCAGCGCGGCAATAATATTGTGGGGAGAATTGATGCAGGCGACAACCTTGATTCATTTACCGGGNAAGTTGATGTAGCCATTGAGTTTACCCAGCCCGAAGCAGTTGTAAAAAATTTGAAAACCTGTTTCGACAAAGGTATTCCGGTGGTGTGTGGCACTACGGGGTGGGGCCATCATCAGGCCGAAGTAGAAAGCTATTGTAAAAACAAAAACGGAGCGCTGTTGGCTTCTTCTAACTTTAGTCTTGGTGTAAACATTNTTTTTAAACTGAATGAATACCTCGCGCGCATCATGCAAAATTATCCGCAATACGAGGTACGCATTGACGAAACCCATCACACACAAAAGAAAGATGCACCCAGTGGTACGGCTATTAGCCTGGCCAATGGAATCCTTAAAAACAGTACACGCAAAACAGAATGGAAGTTAGGCAAAACGGACAACAGCCATCAACTTGCTATTCATTCCTTTCGGGTTGACCCGGCACCCGGCACCCATATGGTTAGCTATCAATCCGCTATTGATGATATTGAAATCACACATACTGCCCACTCCCGCGAAGGTTTTGCGTTGGGAGCCGTGCTGGCAGCCGAATGGTTGGCCGGANAANAAGGGGTTTTTACAATGGATGATTTTCTGAAGTTGTGAACCCGCATCGAAAAAATGGTTTTATTTGCCACGTTTTAATTTTATAAGATCGTTATGAATTGGAAGTTTTGGGTTAAGAAANAAGAAGAAGCCGATAAANAACCAAAATCTGCGGTGCGTGAATGGTGGGATGCCATCCTGTTTGCTGTTGTAGCCGCAACCCTTATCCGTTGGCTCATTATGGAGGCTTATACCATCCCCACACCTTCTATGGAAAATTCCATGCTGGTGGGCGACTTCCTGTTTGTAAGTAAATTCCATTACGGAACGCGCACACCGCGCACACCCTTACAATTACCTCTTACCCATCAGAAAATCTGGTTTACTGAAATACCCTCTTACCTGGATTGGATTCAGCTACCCTCCTATCGGTTGCCCGGTTTTACCAGCGTGAAACAGAATGACGTGGTGGTGTTTAATGTGCCCCGCATTGAAGAAAATAATTATGGCAACTACAATAAAAATACCTGGATTGACTATCCCGTTGATTTAAAAACAAATTACATCAAGCGGTGTGTGGGTGCTGCCGGAGATGTACTTGAAATTCGTAATCGCCAATTAATTGTAAATGGTACACCGTTCGAAAACNCGGAGGGTCTTCGCTTTCAATACTTGGTGGAATCTACAGATGATATTAATGTTCGCAACATTGAAAAGTTAGGTTTAGATGCGGATGATTACACGAACATGGGGCGCTCCAACNCGGAAAAACCAACCATGGTTTATTACACCATGTACTTAACCAAGGCGCAGGAGTTGGCAAAGTCGCAACCGTATATAAAATCGGTAGCGTTTTATGAATCTATGGAGGCACCCCGCTTTCCATTCTCTAAATACACTGCCAACTGGACGGGCAACAACTACGGGCCGCTTACTATTCCGAAAGAAGGAATGACGATTGCGGTAAATGACTCTACGCTTTCCATTTACGGAACTACCATTGTGGATTATGATCTAAACAAGAATGCCGAAATCAAGGAAGGGAAACTCATTATTAGTGGTAAAGAAGTTAGCGAATACACATTCAATCAGAATTACTATTTTATGATGGGCGATAACCGCGATAATTCGCTTGACTCGCGCTACTGGGGTTTTGTGCCGGAAGATCACGTAGTGGGTAAAGGATTCTTTATCTGGTTATCGATCGATAAGCACGGGTCGTTCTTAAATAAGATTCGTTGGAAGAGATTCTTTAAACCCGTGAAATAAGTTGCTGGCTTCTGGTTACCGGCTTCTGGTTTGTTTGCACTGCCAGAGACCATAGTCGTTAACTTAAGCCTCGTTAGAGGCGAAATATCGGTAGAATCCAAATTTTCAAATTTGATTAAAGTGCCGTAGGTACGAGATATATTTCGTCCTTACGGGACTTACATTTCCTATTATAGATTATTACTACCGATCTTCTGTTCCTACGGAACATCATTGCGCTTAAGTTTAACGACTATGCTACCAGAGACCAGAAACCAGAGACGAGTTGCCAGTTTACCAATCAATCTCCTTCAGTCCTTTACTCTTCAGGTACTCGTTTGTTTTGCTAAAGTGTTTGTTACCAAAAAANCCTCTATCAGCCGAGAAGGGTGATGGATGGGCTGACATGAGCACCAGGTGTTTGTTGCGGTCAATGATTTCTCCTTTCTTCCCGGCATAGGCGCCCCACAGCAAAAACACTACGTTGGTTTTAGAATCGGAAATGGATTTAATTACTGCATCGGTAAATTGCTCCCAACCTTTGTTTTGATGTGAACCTGGCGCAGAGGCACGCACGGTGAGCGTTGCATTTAGTAACAATACCCCTTGCCTGGCCCACCGCTCCAAATCACCACTTTGCGGAATAGGTTTACCTAAATCGGTTAGTATCTCTTTAAAAATGTTTTTGAGCGAACGTGGAAAGGGCACCCCATCGCGCACCGAAAAACACAACCCGTTGGCCTGCCCNGGCCCGTGATAAGGATCTTGCCCGATTATAACCACCCGCACCTCCTCAAAACCAGCACAATCAAACGCCCGGAAAATTTCCCGNCCGGGCGGATAAACCGTGTGGGATTTGTATTCATTGCGCACAAAATCAATCAATTGCCGGAAATAATCCTTTTCAAACTCCCCGCCCAGGTGATTTTTCCAGGAAGGGGCCATTTTTACATCATCAGCCATGAAGAATTAAATTTCGGTTAGCTGCATTGGGTTGCAGGTTGAAAAATAGAAAAAATGATATTTTTGACCGGATGATAACTGAAATAACACAAGGAATTAAAGTTACTGTGGAGACCGAGTATCAGCCTTCTTACTCCAGTCCCAGCCAGTATCACTATGTGTTTACGTATCGCATCACCATCGAAAATCAAAGCGACTTTACCATTCAACTTTTACGCAGGCACTGGCACATTCACGATGCCGGATTTACAACCCGCGAAGTAGAGGGCGAAGGTGTAGTAGGCCAGCAACCGGTGTTAGAACCCGGACAAAGCCATCAGTATGTTTCAGGTTGTAATCTCAAATCCGGGCTGNGGAAAATGGCCGGCACCTACCAGATGGAGCGCGTAGTGGATGGAGCAAAATTTCGGGTTGCCATTCCGGAGTTCACCATGATCGCACCGATCAGACTTAACTAAGGTACTTTTGCAGCAATCGCTTTCGCTGAATNTTTTCAGAGCCAGGGCTTACCTGAATCATTGGCTGGAAACAGTAGATGAACACTCTATTCATTCGCCTNTTTTCTATGACTTCTACGAGAAGGTTATTAAACCTAAAACATATACGGGCCTACCCGAAGTGGAAACCCTTCGAGCCAACTTGCTTACCAACCATACCTTTATTGAAATGGAAGACCTGGGGGCAACCTCACCCCATTTTAATAACCGGAAACGAGCGCTATCAAAAATTGCCGCCACCAGTGCAAGTCCAAAAGTATTATGCGAACTGTTTCACCGAACTGTATTGCACCTGCAAGCCCGAAAGATTGTTGAATTGGGAACATCGGTTGGGTTAACCACCCTTTACCTGGCTCATCATCCGGAAAGCAGGGTGTTTACGTTTGAAGGGAATAAAGACCTGGTGCACGTGGCGCTTACGCATGTGGAATACTTCGACAAANAAAACATCACCCTCATAACCGGAAACATCGATCAAACCCTGCCGGATTTTATACAAAATCCAACCAAAATAGATTTCGCGTTAATGGATGCCAACCACCGGTATGCACCCACCATCCGGTATTTTGAGTTATTGGCAAAACGAATTCAAATGAAAGGTGTTATTGTGCTGGATGATATCCATTATTCGCCCGAAATGACCAGGGCCTGGCATGAAATCAGAAGGCATCCGCTGGTGTATGGTAGTGTGGATTTGTTTCGATGTGGACTTTTGTTCTTTGATCCGGCTCTTAACCGGCAACATTACGTTTGGTCGATTTAATCCATCGGGTTAATCAATAAAAACTATCTTTGCACCGTTAATTAATTTAACCAACAGGCAGCATGAGCACACCCGCTTCTCCAACTCCGGCACCTAAANAATCAGGTAAATCAACCATCATCATTGCGATATTAAGCGTAATTGTATTGATACAAAGTGTAAAAATTTACCTCGACTACCAGGAAAAAGTAGAAGTAAAAGCCGAGTTAGCCACTACCGAAGAAGACCTGGCCAGCACCATGCAACGATTAAACGATGTAAAACTGGAACTGGATCAGAAAATTGAAGAGATAGCCAAATTAGGTGGCGATATTACCGAACTTGAAAAGGCAAAAGCCGAAGTAACGGCCGAACTCAAGCGCAGTAACAGCCGCAATTCCAAAGCCATTAAGGAATTAAAAGATCGCCTGGAAGGTTACGAGCAACTCTTGAAAATAAAGGATGAGGAAATTGACAAACTGAAATCTCTAAATCAGGAATTATATTCTGAAAACCGAAACCTTAAGACCAAACAAAATGTGCTGAGCGACTCGCTCAACCGGTTAAATAAAAATAAGGAAGAACTGGCTACGAAAGTGGCGCTTGCCTCGCAGTTAAAAGCCGAAAACATTGTGCTTGTTTCGGTAAACGACAAGGGCAAAGAAAAGGAACCTCCGTTCCGCAAACGGCAACTCGAAAAGATAAAAGTTGAGTTTAGCATTGCCGATAACAAAGTAGCTCCGATCGAGGGTAAANAAATTCTCATTCGCGTTACCGATCAGAACGGGCAACCGATTTTTGATACCACCAAAGGCTCGGGTACTTTTATTCTGAATGGAAAAGAGGAGTTCTTTACCTCGGCCCAGGAAATTTTGTTTGACAACACCCGTCAGAAACTTTCCTTTACTTACGATAAGGGCTCGGAATACACGGCCGGAAATTACCTGGTGGAAATCTTTACCGATGGCTACCTGATGGGTACAACCCGGTTTGAGGTACGTTAGAAATCCCAGGCAGTAGCTCTTTACCAACCGGTATTGTGGGATTTTGTTTGCGATTTATCATATAATTATCTGATTTTAAGATAATTGCAATCGAAACGGCATCCCACCCGTAAAATCAATCCTGGTTTGGCCGTTTTGCCCTATTTCCCTACTTTTGCAGTCCATTTTAAAACCAATTAGTTAAATCATGAAAAACTACGAGACGGTATTCATTTTAAATCCCGTTTTGTCTGAAGATCAGGCAAAGGATACTGTCGAAAAATTCGTGAAGGTTTTAACCAAAGCGAAAGCAGAGGTTATTAACGTAGAAAAATGGNGGCTTAAAAAAATGGCTTATGCCATTCAAAATAAGTCAACCGGCTTCTACAACCTGATTGAATTTTCGACAACTTCTTCTGACCTGATTAACACTTTGGAAACAGAGTACAGACGAGACGAATCGGTTATGCGCTTTTTAACCATTGCGCTGGACAAGCATGCGGTAGCGTACAACGAACGCAGGCGCAAAGGCGAATTTAACCGGAACAAGAAACAAACTACAAGAAAGGAGGAAGTTGCAGCATGACACTGATGAACGAACCGATTAAGCGTGCAGAAAACAAACCCAAGTACTGCCGCTTTAAGAAAAACGGAATCAAGTACATTGATTACAAGGATCCAGATTTCTTATTGAAGTTTATAAACGAGCAAGGCAAGATCCTTCCTCGCAGGTTAACCGGAACCACTGGAAATTTCAGAACAAAGTGGCCCAGGCTGTTAAGCGGGCGCGCCACATTGCCATTCTTCCTTACCTGGCCGATTCATTGAAATAATCTAAACCCTGTAACACCATGGAAGTAATATTAAAACAAGATGTAGCAGGACTCGGTTATAAAAACGATACTGTAAAAGTAAAGCCGGGCTATGGTAGAAATTACCTGATCCCAACAGGAGTTGCAATTTTAGCAAACGACTCGAACAAACGCATGATTGCAGAAAACATTCGCCAGGCCGCCCACAAGGCTGCTAAAATTAAGCAAGATGCAGAGGCGTTAGCCGCTAAAATTGGCGAGCTTATTATAGAAGTTGGAACCAAGGCGGGTGAATCGGGCAAAATTTTCGGAGCGGTAACAGCCGTTCAGATTGCTGAGATTCTGAAAACAAAAGGCTTTGAAGTGGATCGTAAGAAAATTCAATTTAAAGAACAACCTAAGCAATTGGGAACCTATACCGTTACGCTTGACCTCCACAAAGAAGTGAAGCACACCATCTCTGTAAATGTTGTAGCTGAATAAGCTAAAATTTGGATGAGTTAATAAAAACCCTGGCGCAAGTCAGGGTTTTTTGTTGGCTAAAATTTGAAGTAAAATTCACCAACAATATTCGAGTTATCCCATGTATTTTGTCTGTTGCCGGACAATAACAACACATTTTTNCTCACTTCTTTAAACACCTGCTCAATAGTAAGCCCGGGTATGCGCATGGCTTTAAGTACTTCCTGTGTATATAACCCGTTGCGGCCAGATCCATCAATAGCAACCGAACCGGGAGCTGTTGCAAAAGCGATGAACGAACCCTTCGCTTTGGCCATCTCCACCAATCCCTGGTTTCCAATGCCCCGGGTTATAGATGGAAACGGGTTGTTTCGGCAAGCGTCCAGTATAACAATGTTCAAACGCGATTTAGATCGCTCCATGTTTGCCAGCACCATGCGCTGTACCGGAAAGCAATACCGCCAGATATCATCCTCAAACTCAATTTTTGCATCAACGGGTACTAAATAGTTCTCTTGTTCCTGGCGCAGCCCATGTCCGGCAAAATAAAACAGGCCCACGGTTTTTTCGGACGGGCCCGCCTCTAACTTATCTTTAAATTTTTGAAGTTCAACCCGCATTTGCCCATAGGTGGCATTGGTTAAAAGTTGCACTTCAAAATTTGACTTTTCCAGTTCGCTGGCCATGTCAATTGCATCATTTACCGGGTTGCGCAACTCTCCTATTTCTTTGGAATATTGAGCATTTCCTATTACAAGGGCATACCGTTTTTCATCTTTGTAAAACTCCTGGAGTTTCGTCTTATCCTCACGAATTACAGAGGGCACAAGGGCCTGATTCTGAGATTGTGTAATTACTGCAACCTCCTCTTTACTAAATTTCTCCAATTCGGATTTTATATCCTGATTAGATGGCTGCAATTCATAGGCCCTGTACAAATCCGCGTAAGCGAGCGGCCTTTTGTCAACTTTTAAAAANACCTGAGCCCGCTCCTGATACAGTTTTATCAGCGTTTCTTTGTCTGCAGGAAGTATTTTTATAGCCTGGTCATACGCATTGATTGCATCAAAATAATATCCTGATTTTTCATTTGCCTGTGCCAGAAACCAATAGATATTACCCGCATTTGTGTGCCCCAGGCGAATGCTTTCCTGCAAATCAGGAATGGCCGTTTTAAAATTATCTGTTTTGATGTAGGCAAGGCCTCGCAAATAATGCACCTCTACATCCAGCGATTTTTCGCGGGAAGACTTTCTTAAGAAATTCGAAAAATTGGCGATTGCTTCGGTGTATTTTCCTTGCTTGTATTGCTCAAAACCGGTTTGATAAAATTTATACTGAGCTTGTAGCGGTCCGCCAGCCAGTATCAATACAACATAAACCAGAAATACTTTCATAACTACCTTAAAAATGATGGCTAATTCCAACTAATATACTAATGGTAGAAAAATGCTCTTTTACTATGGGAAAGCGTGCATTTTCATTGCCTCCTACAGATTGAAACGATGCTGTCTTAATGTGTGATATGGGCAAAGTGTAACGCAACTGGGGTTGAATGTGTAAACTCCAATTGTCCGGAAGATCAATCATCACCTTTAGACCGGATTGAATGCCGCCCGAAAATTCTTTTTGTGTAGCCCATAAACCTCGGCCTACAGATTGAGGCCCTTCTTCTCTCGAAACATCTCCCCATTCNCATAATGTGGGAGGATCGCTCGGATCATTTCTTACCCAGGTAACGGTGGTTGCGGTTATTGCACTACGATGATTTACCATCGAAAACGGATGAACCACCAGGCACAGGTTTATTTTTTGATCAGGATTAAATGGTTTCAAATTCAGATTTATATCAAGCCCTACCGACAACTGGGTTAGGTTACCNCCTCGCAAAGCAACCACGTACATAGTATAGATATCCAGCACGTCCTGAAACACATTGTTTCCTTTTACACCTTTCTTTTCGTACGAATTGGTAGAAGAAGGATCAAACGCATACCTGGAAAAAGAAATGGCCGGCCCCAGGGTGATAATTCTGTTAAGGCGGTTGAGGTAGCTTGCCGATACGAAATACCCTCCGCTATAATCCGCTTTCGATNNCCAAAGCGAAATTCCGCCTAAGGTTACCGCAAAACTTCTTGCGTTTTCAAATCGTGCTTTTAGTTCCAATGGGCCTTCATCCTGGCAGCATAGCTGAAAACTAACAAGGCTATGCACCATTACAAGGAGTACATTTCTCATGGCTAAGCAATTTAGCACTTCAAGTTACAAAACTTATCCTATAAAGCGAACGATCAGTTTTTCTATCTATTTCCCTACTATAAAATCTAATCGAGTTTGCCAGTTCTTCAGAATGAAAAACCGGGGTGATAATTTTGAGTTACGACCGTACCTGGTATTGCACATTCCTATCTTTTAAATACCCTACTATAAAACGAAAGTGTTCTTCTTCCTCGCCCAGGTATTCGGGTGGGCAAATGCCTTTGCGGTTAAACATATTGTTAGCTACCAAATGCGCGGCTGCGGTACAGGTATAACCGGTTGTTCGAGCCATGGATAACGTGCCGGTATTTTTATCGGTACGATCCAGCAGGTTGTATTGATAGGTTTTTGCTTTCTCGTTTTCGTTGCCGCTGATGCGGATGCGCATTACGGTAAACTCTTCTTCACCGGGTTTTAATTTCCATTTCGGGAAGAGCAATTTTGCAGTAACATCAATGGGGCGTACTTTCACTCCTTTCACTTCTACTTCTTCATACGAAAAGAATCCGGTTTCGCGCAGCACACGCAAGTATTCAATGCAGCCCGGNTATCGTAAGGTTTTTTCAATCATGTTGGGAATGTTCGGCATGGTTGTAATTAGTGATCGTAATCCATCTGAATTCCACGATTCCAGAGTTCCTACTTCATCAAAATGCACAAGTTCCGGATCGGAAAGTGCTTCTTTAATAACCACTGTTTTGTTTTGCACATACCGTGCGGGCCGGATGTACTCTTCAATCACATCCATAGGCGAAAACACGGCTTTGTATTCGTAGGGCCACTCACGCACCACGGGTAGTCCGCCCACCAGGCATTCGTAATCCGTTATTTCCATTCGCTGGTTGTGGTATCCTAAAATGATGTTGCCCATGCCGGGCGCCACCCCACAATCGGTAACAATGGTTACCTTGTTTTTNTTGGCCAGGTCATCTAATAAAAANGGATCTTCCGGGAAGAACGAAATATCCACCATGTTTTTACCTGCCTCAATAATAGTTTTGGCAGTTTGAAACCCCATTGCTCCGGGCACCGCACCCACTACCAGATCGAACGGTTTAATTACCTGGGCAAGTAAAGCACGATCCGATAAATCTACGCGTTGGGTTTTTATGCCTTGTGCCTGCAAATCACGCAACGCCTCTTCGTTAATATCAACAGAAGTAACATCGAAGGAAGTTGCAAGATCAAGGGCAATGGTTTTACCAACCAGTCCGGCACCCAGTACAATAATTTTTTCATGCTTTTATAAATACAAATTTGAACTAATTGGCGGTTGGCCTAAACACTTTCAATCTTATCTACCAACTCTGCATACCAGGCTGCTCCATATTTTCTGGTTAGCGGCTCTTTTAAAAATTTGTAAAGTGGCACTTGCAACGATTGCCCCAGCGTGCAGGCTGCAGAACAAATGCTCCACTTGTGATAATTCACTGCTTCAAAACCTTTCTTGTTTTTGGTTATCCGGATGGGATACAAATGGCAGGAAATAGGCTTGCGGAATTCAACTTTGCCGTCCAGATAGGTTTGTTCAATGCCACATTTCAAAACCCCTTTATCATCATACAACGCATAAGCACATTCTTTACCACCAATAGTGGGTGTGGAGTAATCGCCATCTTCATCCAGTATATAAGGACCTTGTTCTTTAATGGCAGCTAATCCTTCTTTGGTAAGGTATGGTGCAATAGCCTTCTGAATAGATTTCATAGTTTCGAGTTCGTCTTCTTCCAGGGGCGCACCCAAATCACCCTCTACACAGCAGGCTCCTTTGCATTTTTCCAGGTTGCAGACAAACTCAACCTCCTTAATGTCATCCGATACCAAAATTTCTCCTACCTGAATCATCTATGTGAAATTAGAACCCAAAGTTACTGAAACAACTCAAACTGGGTATGCCCCGCTGCTTCAACCGTATTGCGAATGGATTGCGTGGAAAATTCTTTTGAGAAAAATCCGATCTGGTAAACAGGCAATTCCATCAATCCGGAATCGGCTTTATGCGCAGACAGAGAGAGGTTATACCCCAGGGCCAGCATATTGGTTTGATATTGTTGTACCAACCGCTTGTAAAAAGTCCGGTTATTTCCCGTGCTGCGATCCACCATATCGGTGCCTTCTTTTGTTAAGTAACTGCAAAGTTTCGCACGTGCATCGCGCAGGTAAAACCGGTAATTCAGTTTATCGTTCAAAGCAAAGCAGAAGGGAATCAGAAAATTTATTTGCAAGCCAGCCAGCTTTTGTACGGTTTCAAATTCCAGGTCGAATGAAAATGAATCGGCCAGACAAAANACACTTGCTTTGTGTGGAGTAACCGGCACATAATGCATTAAACTGGCTACTAACTCTTCTGGTTTTCCTTTCAGCAGCAGTACATTCTTTCCTCTAAAATACTTATTCACCCGTATCTTCAGAATGTTCAACTGATCCTGGTCGGCTGCACAGAAAATATACCGGGTAACCGGTAAATCGAGCGACAAGGTAAGTAAGGCCGGNGCGGCAAATAACTCGCTGCGCGCGCCTAGCGAATACAAACCATTACCTGCAAATAAGTCTATAAAAACCAATTCATGTCCTTTACCGGCATGCAGGTTTACATACGATTGAATATACTGGGCAATTACCAGCGTTTTNTCTTTAATCCAGGGCTCGGCTGCAGTTACAGCAAAGCCATCGTCAGTAAACCGGAAAGGTGGAAGTATTGCCAACGCATAAAAATATGCACTAAAATATGTGAGTAATCGAAAAATAACAAAAACAGCATTGCCTTTAGTATAAGAAACAGTAACCCGATAAGAATCAGGTGAGTTAGCAACCCTCCGGAATAATTGCTTTAACCGAAGTAAAAACTGAAACCCATGGTACCGTTTTAAAGATTTCTACATTGAACTTCACCTGTCTATATTGCGAACTTTTATGAGTGATTATTTACAAACCCTGAATGAACCACAACGCGAAGGGGTATTAAATACGGAAGGGCCTACGATGATCATAGCGGGTGCTGGCTCAGGCAAAACCCGTGTGCTCACATTTCGCATTGCCCATCTTATCCAAAGTAAAAATGTTGATCCATTCAACATCATGGCCCTTACCTTTACCAACAAGGCGGCCAAAGAAATGCGCGATCGGATTGAGAAGATGGTAGGTGGCGATGCCCGCAACTTGTGGATGGGCACTTTTCACTCCGTATTTGCCCGCATTCTGCGTGCCGAGGCACACCATTTGGGCTATCCCAATAATTTTACCATTTACGACACGGATGACTCCAAGTCATTGCTGCGCAGCATTATTAAAGAAATGGGGCTTGATGAAACCCAATACAAAGCCAATTCGGTTTATAACCGGATTTCATCAGCCAAGAACAGGCTAATTTCATGGCAAGACTACCTCGCCAATCCCATTTTTGCCGCTGATGATGCCGCCAACATGCGGCCCGAGATTGGAAATATTTTTAAAGCCTATGCTTTACGTTGTTTCAAATCGNGGGCTATGGATTTTGATGATTTGCTTTTTAACACCGACAAATTATTTAAAGAACATTTAGAAGTATTAAATAAATACCAGCACCGGTTTCATTACCTGCTGGTAGATGAGTTTCAGGATACCAACCTGTGCCAGTACTACATCATTCGCAAGCTTGCTTCCGTTCGCGAAAACATTTGTGTGGTGGGCGATGATGCCCAAAGTATTTATGCCTTTCGCGGGGCAGATATTACCAACATCCTCAACTTCGAGAAAGATTATCCGGAAGCACGCATCATTAAACTGGAGCAAAACTACCGGTCAACGCAAACCATTGTAGAAGCTGCCAATTCAGTAATTGCAAAAAATAAAGCACAGCTTCCTAAANAAGTATGGACCGAAAATGAAGAGGGTAATCTGATTGAGTTGATCAAGGCGGTATCGGATAATGAAGAGGGAAAATTAGTAGCCTCCTCCATCTTTGAAGAGAAGATGCAACACCAATACAAGTTCAGCGACTTTGTCGTGCTGTATCGAACCAACAGCCAGAGCCGTGCCCTGGAAGAAGCGCTGCGCAGAATGAATATCAAGTACAAAGTAGTGGGCGGACTATCCTTTTATCAACGCAAGGAGATAAAAGATATGCTGGCCTACTTACGCTATTCGTTAAATCCGCAAGATGAAGCCTCGTTTCGAAGAATTATCAATTTACCCAAACGCGGCATTGGCGATACTACAGTTGATAAAATAATGGTGGCTGCCAATGATCATGGTATTTCCATTTGGGAAGTGCTGGAAAACATTCCTTCTTTTTTGGGAAGCGGAAGATCGGTTTATGCTATTGAAGATTTTGTAACCAAGATTAAGCGGTTTGGTATCGAAATTCAGAATAAAGATGCCTACGAAGCGGCTGCCGAAATTGCCAAGTCGAGCGGATTATTGAAAGAGCTATACGAAGACAAAACCGTGGAAGGTTTGAGCCGCTACGAAAACGTGCAGGAATTATTGAATGCGATAAAGGAGTATGTGGATGATCCTGAAAAGGAAGATAAAAGCCTGAGTGCTTTTTTACAGGAAGTGTCGCTGCTCACCAGCCAGGATGAAGATAAAGATCAGGATCCCGATAAGGTAACACTCATGACCATCCACATGGCCAAGGGACTTGAGTTTAAGAATGTGTACATCGTGGGTATGGAAGAAGATTTGTTTCCCTCGCAACTCATGTTAAGCAGCCGTTCGGAACTGGAAGAAGAACGGAGGTTATTTTATGTGGCCATTACGCGGGCCCAAAAACTCTACCTCTCCTATGCGCTTACCCGCTACCGGTTTGGCAGGTTGAAGAACTGCGAACCCAGTCGCTTTCTGGATGATATTAGCAGCAAGTTTATCAAGGTGAGCACTAAATTTGGGGGTATTGATTCCGTGGCGCCCAATCCAAACTTTGCTAAGAGTTTTGTGAGCGGCATGAAGAAGACAGTTAGCTCGCAGCCCGTAGCCAAACCCAGCAGCTACAAGCCCNCGGCCGATTTTAAACCCAGCGATACCAGCACATTAAAAGAGGGTATGAAAGTGGAGCACCCCAAATTTGGCTTTGGAACCGTTACTAAATTGGAAGAAATTGGTGTTGAACGTAAAGCCCGCATTAATTTTGCCGATTTTGGGNAGAAAACCTTATTGCTTAGTTTTGCCAAATTGAAAATACACGAAAATTGAAGACCATCGGAGAATACAACACTTCGCGCGAAGCCATCATTCTGAAAGAGTATGGCCGTAACGTACAAAAGCTGGTAAACTACATTCGCACCATACCCGATAAGGAGAAGCGCACACAAATGGCCACAACCCTTATCGAATTAATCAAACAACTGGCACCCGTTGCCAAAGAGGCCCAGGAAAATCCGCAACGCATGTGGGATGACCTTTATATCATGGCCGATTTTAACCTTGATGTAAATAACCCGTTTTCGACACCTGACCGCACAATTCTTTTAAGAAGCCGCGCAAAATGGAATATCCGCAAAATGATGTGCGGTTTCGCCATTATGGAAAAATATTGAGCGGTTGGTTTTGGAAGCAACCAAAAAGAAGACCCGAAAGAACGCGAGGAAGCTGCGATCTATATTGGCAAGCTGATGAAAACCTTCTATGGTGCCTGGAACAAAGAAACTTTGGATGATTCTGTAATTGTTAAGGATATCAGCCTTCTTTCCAAAGGAAAACTAAGTTTAAGCCTGGACAAAGTTCGTGAAGAGAATCTCTTCGAAAAACTATATCGTGAGCAGCGTAAAAGTACAGGGCCGCAGCAAGGAAATGATAAGCGTGACAACCGCAATTCGCGGAACCGTTCATTCAAAAGAACCGCCATCAACACCGCAGAAGAGAGCAATGAGTTCTTTTAAAATTAAAGGCGGTGTTAAGCTAAAAGGCGAAATCACTCCACAAGGTGCCAAGAACGAAGCGTTGCAGGTTTTATGTGCACCCCTGCTAACTGCACAACCCGTAACCATTCACAATGTTCCGGATATTGTGGATGTAAATAAGTTAATTGAACTTATTGGTGACCTGGGCTGCAAAGTTGAAAAGCTAAGCAAGGGTTCTTATCGGTTTACCGCTGCAACAATCAATACAGGCTTCCTTGAAACACCAGAATACCGTAAGAAAGCTGCTGCGTTGCGTGGATCAGTCATGTTGTTGGGGCCAATTCTGGCGCGGTACGGAAAAGCAAGCATTCCTAAACCCGGTGGCGATAAAATTGGCAGAAGGAAATTAGACACACACTTTATCGGGTTTCAAAACCTGGGTGCACGATTTAAATACGAAGCAAACGACAACCTGTTTCACATCGATGCCTCGCACCTGCAGGGCAAATACATGTTGCTGGATGAAGCTTCTGTAACCGGAACAGCCAACATTGTGATGGCCGCAGTTTTTGCAAAAGGTACCACCACTATTTACAATGCAGCATGCGAACCGTACCTGCAACAACTGTGCTCCATGCTCAACCGCATGGGTGCAAAAATCAGGGGCATTGGTTCAAATCTTTTAACAATTGAAGGTGTTGAAAAACTGAACGGTACCGAGCACACGATCCTTCCGGATATGATCGAGATCGGCAGCTTTATCGGGCTTGCTGCCATGACACAATCTGAAATCACGATTAAGAATTGCTGCATTGATATGCTGGGCATCATTCCTGAAATTTTCAGACGCCTGGGAATTAAGATGGAATTTCGCGGGGATGATATTCATATTCCGCAGCAGGACCGCTATGAAATTGAAACGTTCATTGATGGATCGATTCTTACTGTTGCAGATGCCCCGTGGCCAGGCTTCACACCTGATTTGATCAGCATTGTGCTGGTGGTTGCCATCCAGGCAAAGGGCACTGTACTCATTCATCAAAAGATGTTTGAGAGCCGGTTGTTCTTTGTGGATAAACTGATTGACATGGGTGCGCAGATCATTCTCAACGATCCGCACCGCGCCACCGTAATCGGGCTTGACCGTAAAAATCCCTTGCGTGGTATTAAGATGTCATCGCCTGATATACGGGCCGGTGTTGCGTTGTTAATCGCAGCCCTCTCTGCGCAAGGCGAAAGCGAAATTTCAAATGTAGAACAGATCGACCGGNGGTATCAGGATATTGAAGAAAGGTTAAGAAAATTAGGGGCTCAGATTGAGCGTATTCGTTAATTGCCGATTAGCGAATTGTGATCGGTATTCCCGATCTTTCAGCCTGCCCAACTCAAATCTCCATCTTCAACCCTACCGGGCAATGATCCGACCCATAGAATTCATTATAGATAAATGAATCCTTTACCCGAGGCATGATATCCTGTGGTACCAGGAAATGATCGATGCGCCAGCCCACATTTTTAGCGCGGCCATTGGTTACAAAATTCCAGTACGAGTATTTCACTTCTTCAGGATAAAAGTACCTGAACGTATCTACCAGCCCGGCATTTAACAAACGATCAAATCCATCAATCTCTTGTTGCGTATAACCAGCCGATTTGTTGTAGTTGGCTTTTGGATGCGCCAGGTCGAGGGGCTTATGGGCAACATTAAAATCGCCACACACAATTACGGGCTTTCTCCGGTTTAACCACATTACATATTCACGAAAAGCGTGATCCCAGGTTTGCCGGTAATCAAGNCGGGCTAACCCCTCGCCTGCATTGGGCGTATAAACGGTAATNAAAAAATAAGTCGGGAACTCAGCCGCAATAACGCGCCCTTCCTGATCGTGCACATCAATACCCATATCGTAGGTAACATCCAGCGGTTCGGTCTTGGTTAAGATGGCCGTGCCCGAATACCCCTTGCGTGCCTTCGATGCGTTTGCATATACTTTATACTCCGGCAATAACTCAAGGGTAGAAAGTGTTTCTTCTTTAGCCGCTTTCGTTTCCTGCAAACCCATTACATCCGGAGCCATGGCGCGCACACTGGCAACAAACTCTTTCTTTATGATGGCCCTGATTCCGTTTACATTCCAGGATACAAAGTGCATACGAGTGGTTGGTTACTCGTCACTGGCTTCAGGCAGCTAGGAACCCGCGACCCGAAAACAGCAACTATTAAAAATGATATCTTACAAACGCTTCAATCGCTTCGTACTCGGCTAAGCCTAATAAATTATAAGCTTCGGCAGTGGCATGATTACGATCTTCGGCCCGTACCCAGAACTCGCGTTTATCGCTACCCGGAAATACTGCACTGTCTTTTTGTGATTGATGTNTTAAAAATAGCTTTGCGCTTGCGCAATAACTCATCGGGGCTAAGCGGCACGGCCATTTCTATCTGATCGATATCCCACTCCTGCCAGGCACCGCGGTATAACCACACATAGCAATCTTTCATGTAGTCTTTGTTTTTAAGTCGATCCACTGCCTGGAAGATGGCTGCCAGACAAACNCGGTGTGTACCGTGTGGATCGGAAAGATCACCCGCAGCATAAATCTGATGCGGCTTTATCTCTTCAATCAAATCAACAATAATCTGGATATCTTTTTCTCCGATCGGTTTNTTCTTTACCGTTCCGGTTTCATAAAANGGCATATCTAANAAGTGTGCCTGCGTATCCGGAATGCCCGTATAACGGCAACCGGCTTTGGCCTCGCCCCTGCGTATCAGTCCTTTTATCTTCATTACCTCCGGGCTATCTACGGCACCGGGTTTCTTTTCTTTGATGTCGCGTACAATTTTNTCGTAAAACTTCTCGCCATCGGCTTTGCTTAAGCCAAAGGAGTGGTTGAAATCGCGCACAAAGTCGGCAAACCGGATGGCATCATCATCAAACACCGCAATGTTACCGGATGTTTGATAGGCCACATGTACTTCATGTCCCTGATCTACTAACCTTATAAATGTTCCACCCATGGAAATCACATCATCATCGGGGTGTGGGCTGAAGATAATGGCGCGTTTCGGAAATGGTGTGGCGCGTTCAGGACGATGCGAATCATCGGCATTGGGTTTACCTCCGNNCCAACCGGTAATGGTGTGTTGTAATGCATTAAAGATTTTGATATTTACCTGGTAGGCCGAACCATATTCGGTAATGATATCGCCCATACCGTGCTCCATGTAATCGTGGTTGGTAAGCTTAAGCACGGGTTTCTTTAATAATAATCCCAACCACACCACTGCTTTTTGAATGAGTTTGTCATTCCAATCCACACTATCCACCAACCAGGGTGTTTTAATGCGGGTGAGTTTAGAGGAAGCTGCATCATCCAGTATAACCTGTGTATTGGGATGATTCTGTAAGAAGGTGGAAGGTATCTGATCGGTAACCGGACCTTCTACTGCCTTTTGAACGATAGGTGCTTTGCCTTCGCCCCAGGCCATCATGATGATGCGCTTGGATTTCAGAATAGAACCAACCCCCATCGTAATGGCTTTGCGCGGAACATTTTCTTCACCAAAAAAATCGCTGGCTGCATCTATGCGTGTTACCTGATCGAGGGTAATCATCCGGGTAGGTGATTTCTCGGACGAACCGGGTTCGTTAAAACCAATATGACCGGTGCGACCAATACCTAAAATCTGCAAATCAATTCCGCCCAGCGAATCGATTTTGGCATCGTACTGCCTGCAAAACTCCGCTACCTTATCTTTAGCAAGCGTGCCATCCGGAATATTAATATTGGCTTTCGGAATATCGATTGAATCGAACAGGTGTTCGTTCATAAACCGCACATAGCTCTGCAGCGAAGTGGGTTCAATCGGATAATATTCGTCCAGATTAAAGGTGATTACATTTTTAAAACTGAGGCCTTGCTTGTGCAGCTTTACCAACTCGGCATACACNCGGGTAGGCGTNTTAGCCAGACCCAACACGCAGTCTGGCAGCGTGGCTATTTCGTTGGCAACATGANNAAGGTCGGAGGTTTTAAAAATCTGGGTTGGAACAGTAACAGATTTTAGAAAAGTAATGTGTGTCAAAATTAGAATGGTTTCAGGTTGAAACCAGTGTTGAACTATTTTTTTAACCATGCATCCACCGCNGAGCCGTGTTGCAATAACAGTTTACCAATACCGGTGTTAGCCATTACCATCTTCACGCCCCGATCAACCAGTTTTTCGTTTGTGAGCTGCATATTCACCATTTTATTATCCTCTACCCTGCCCAGCCGAATCATAACAGCGGTAGAAATCATATTCAGCACCAGTTTTTGGGCGGTGCCGCTTTTCATACGAGTGCTACCCGTAACAAACTCAGGCCCCACTACCACTTCAATCGGGTAATCGGCTTCGTGGCTTACCGGTGCCCCGGGATTACAGGAAATACTGCCTGTTATTATTCCGTTTTCACGACATTTNTTAAGTGCGCCAATTACATAAGGGGTTCGGCCACTGGCGGCAATACCCACTACGACATCCTGCGAACTTACCTGATGCGCCTGCAAATCGCTCCACCCTTGTTCCAAACTGTCTTCCGCAAATTCAACAGCCTGGGTTATTGCTTTTGCTCCACCGGCAATCAATCCAATTACCAACCCGTAAGGCACACCATACGTTGGCGGACATTCGCTGGCATCCACCACTCCTAACCGGCCGCTTGTTCCGGCTCCTACATAAAACAATCGCCCACCGGCCATCATCCTATCTGTAATTATTTGTACTAACTGTTCAATTTGTGGAATCGCGTTTTCAACAGCAAGCGGTACGGTTTTATCCTCCTTGTTAATGTTGGTTAAAATCTCTTGCACCGACATCCTCTCGAGGTGACGATAATGCGATGGTTGTTCCGTTATCTTTATAAAATCTGGCATAGCTTTCTGGTTTCATTATTTCTATCTGCAAGGTATCAGCATTTACTGCAAAATCTTCAGGGTATCATATCTTCATGATCTGGTACTAAAATCCGAATGAGATCTTTCCCATCGAAACGGAAGGGGTTTTAGATCGTTTGCCGAAATCCAGTGCACCTCCTGCCAATGCTTCATTTGCTAATACGGCAAACAAAACAGCCTCTTTGGCATCGCCTGGTATTCCCAATACATCCGTTCTGTTCACATGGATTGTCTGAGGCAATAATTCTTTCAGTGCTCGCATCATTAATGGATTGTGTGCTCCGCCTCCGCTTAAAAATAATTCAATCTTCTTNTTGCCAATCACCCGGGTGATTGCCTCGGCCATAGTTACCGANGTGAAATACGTAAGTGTTGCCAGCAAATCCGGTAACGGTAATTCCTGTGTAATGCTCTTTTCCTGAGCCNNTGCTCTTACATAATCTAAATTGAACAACTCAGGCCCAATTGTTTTGGGAAATCTTTGATTGAAAAAGGAATGTGATTTTAACGCTGATAACAATGCCTGATCGGGCTTGCCCTTACCTGCTACCCGTGCATCCCGGTCAAAAGATTGTCCTGGCAAGTAAAACCTTACGACTTGATCAATTAACGTATTACCCGGCCCNGTATCGGTTACCAAAACATGAGTGGGTTTGGCGGTTGCCGGCAACCAGGTGAAATTACCAATACCGCCTACATTCAATAAAATTCGGTTAGTACCTTTTTTNGCAAACAACAGGTAATCGCCATAGACGGCCAGCGGAGCCCCTTCGCCTCCGGCTGCAACATGTTTNTGCCGGAAATCACTTAGGGTAACAATACCCGTTTTAACAGCGATATGATCGCCATCGCCAATTTGTAAGGTTGCATTGCGGGTAGCTTGCGGATATAAAAATTTAGGCGCATGAAAAACAGTTTGTCCGTGCGAAGCAATGGCATCAACCTGGTGTGGTTTAACTTTCCATTTTTTNAATGCCTTCAAAACCAGTTCGGCATGGGCGCTCCCGATTTCAGCATTCAATTCGGTTAGCTTTTGAAAATCAATTATCGGTTTGGCAAAAACTGCCAGAATTCTATCCTTAAAAAGTGGCTGATAGGGCCAGGTGTGAAATTCCTTTAATATAACCTTTGTCTGTATTCCGCTATTGCTAATTTGACACAACGCCACATCCAATCCGTCTAACGAGGTGCCCGACATCAGCCCGATAATGAGGCGTGATTTNTTAGAGGCTATCCGGTGCAGGGTAGCAATATTTTTGTTCATAAATCAAAGGCATTTTGTACGCAGTTTAAAGTAACGTAGTAACTTTCAAACTGAATCTTAAAACTATTCAAAAAAGAATGAATTCATTCCGAACCGAAATAAATTGTTCACCTGCATTACCAATTAATCCGGATCATAAAATACTTACGGTTGGTTCCTGCTTTGCCGATCAGTTTGGCCAATGGTTAACGAACAACAAATTCCAGGTTCTCAGCAATCCCTTTGGAACAACTTACAATCCTATCTCCATTCACCAACTGATTGAAAACTCGCTGAACGAATTTATAGATCCTGCCCTGTTTACCGAACGCAATGGATTTTGGTTACACCATGCGTGGCACTCGCAGTTTGTGGCAGCATCAAAAGAAGAACTGATAACTACCTTGCATCAAACACAAGCAAAAGTAAACGCGTTTCTGCATCAGGTCGATGTACTTATTCTGACTTACGGCACCGCCTGGGTGTACGAACTGAAAGCAGGCAACCAATTGGTGACTAACTGCCACAAAGTGCAGGCCAATCGGTTTACAAAAAGACTTTTATCAACTTCTGAAATCGAAGCGTCCTTTCATGCACTCNAACGAAAACTAAACACCGTCCGGCCAGGCCTTCGGGTAATCTGCACCGTAAGCCCGGTGCGCCATCTGAAAGATACCTTCGAACTAAACCAGGTAAGCAAATCGGTTTTGCGGTTAGCCTGCCATCACCTGCAACAGCAAAACCGGGCTGCATATTTTCCCGCCTACGAAATCATGATGGATGATTTGCGCGACTACCGGTTTTATGAACGGGATAAAATTCATCCCTCCGCAGAAGCACGCGATTACATCAACCAAAAATTCAGCGACCGCTACTTTAAACCAGAAACCATAAACCTGATTCACACGCTGAACGAAATACAAAAAGCACTGGCACATAAACCATTTCAGGTTGCCTCTCCCTCGCACCAGGCATTTTTAAAAGAAACGCTGCGAAAATTAGAATCGATACAACACCAGGTACCCGTAGCTACCGAAATAGCAACCGTACGCGCCCAATTGATATAACGATGCCCAACCGATTGATACACGCCACTTCGCCTTACCTGTTGCAGCATGCGCACAATCCGGTTGACTGGCACGAGTGGAATACTGAATCATTAAACAAAGCCAAAACAGAAGACAAACCAATTCTGGTAAGCATTGGTTATTCGAGCTGCCATTGGTGCCATGTGATGGAGCGCGAAAGTTTCGAGAACACCGAAATTGCTGCCTTCATGAACGAACATTTTGTGTGCATTAAGGTTGATCGGGAAGAGCGGCCGGATATCGATCAGGTTTACATGGAAGCCGTGCAAGCCATGCAACAAAATGGCGGCTGGCCACTCAATGTGTTCTTAACGCCAGAACAAAAACCGTTTTATGGCGGAACTTATTTTCCACCTCCATCCTGGATGCAGGTACTGAAACAAATTCATCATACCTACAAAATCAAGCGCAAAGAAATTGATGAATCCGCTGAAGACCTGGCCCAACATTTACAAACCAGCGATCTGAAACGATTTGCACAGCCAACCCACATTGATTTTGAANAAACGCAGTTAGATTCGATGTTTCATCTTCTGATGAAGCGATATGATGCGCAGTGGGGTGGTATTGAAAAAGCGCCCAAGTTTATCATGCCGTCCATTTGGCTGTTCCTGTTACGGTATCATGCGGCTACGCAAAACAACCAAGCACTGGAAATGGTTACCCACACCATCCGGCAACTGGCATTGGGTGGAATTTATGATCAACTGGGCGGAGGCTTTGCCCGCTACTCTGTAGATGGCGAGTGGTTTGCCCCACACTTTGAANAAATGTTATACGACAATGCCCAACTGCTTTCGCTTTATGCGGAAGCATATCGTTGTGCCCCCAACCCAATTTTTAAAGAGGTAGTGTATGCAACAGTAGGGTGGTTAACACGCGAAATGATGCACCCGGCAGGAGGTTTTTACACCGCCCTGGATGCCGACAGCGAAGGTGTGGAAGGAAAATTTTACACGTGGACTGAAACTGAGTTGCACGCTGTATTAGGGGTGGATGATGAAAAGATCATGAACCACTACCAGGCTACGGCCGAAGGCAATTGGGAACATGGTCGTAATATTTTAAGACGCGACCCTCATACCNCCGGTATAGAACCGGATGAAATCAAAAAGTTAAAATCGAAGTTACTCGCAGAACGAAGCAAACGCATTCGGCCAGGGTTGGATGATAAAATACTTACCGGTTGGAATGCGATGACCATTCAGGGTTTGGTAGATTGTTATAACGCGTTTCAGGATGAATATNTTTTAAAACTTGCATTGGGCACCCTAACTTTTCTGGAAGATTATCTGATACAAGACAAGGTGTATCGCCATTGGAAGGATAAACGATCGGAAACGGAAGGTTTCCTGGAAGATTATGCCTTCTTAATTCAGGCTTACACATCCCTTTACCAGGTAACTTTTAATGAAGGCTGGTTGCACAAAGCGAAAATCTGGTGCGCGTATGTAATACATCATTTTACCGATGCATCGGAAGGATTTTTCTTTTATTCTGCTGATACATCCGAAGCCTTGATTGCCCGCAAGAAAGAAATCTTCGATAATGTAATACCCGCATCAAATTCTGTAATGGCGCGTAACCTCTTTCAGTTGGGCGTATTACTCGATCAGGAAGCCTGGAAAACGCAGGCCCGCACCATGACCTCGAAGTTGTTGCATTTAATTACATCCGAACCCGTTTACACCTGTCATTGGGCGGTATTATTGAGCGAATTAATTCATGAACCTGTAGAAGTGGTTATTGCAGGGAGCGATGCCCTGGCCCTGCGAGCGGCATTACACCAGCATTATCTGCCATTTACTATTACAGCCGGTAGTACCGTTGAAAGCGACTTACCTTTATTGGAAAATCGCCTTCCAAAAAGCGGCACATTGATTTATGTTTGCCGGAATAAAACGTGTCAGTTGCCGGTAACCGACATTCAAAAGGCTATTGAACAAATCCTTAGTTTATAATATATTTGTTAAATGAGCACGTCAGAATTACAGTTAAAGTTACATCAGATAATTGATCAAGTTAATGATCAAGAGGTACTGAAAGCCATTCATACCTTATTAAGTGCCCAGGTTGAGCCTGTAATCAAAACTATTGATGGTGTCCCGATTAGTAAATTGGAATTGGATGAATTATTAGAGCAGGCTGAATCAGATATTGCAAATGGAAGAACCATACAACAGCATGATCTGAAAAAGAAATTACAACTTGGAGAAAGAAATAATCTGGACGAGTCAAAGTAAAAATGATCTCCAAACCATCTACGAGTTTAATATTGATGTAATCGGAGAAGAAAGGGCATTTGAGCTAATCCAAAAATTATTGAAAAGGTTGGAATTTTGAAACGGCTGATTCCCGGAGGCACAAGATATTTAAGCGACAAAAGACCGGATCTATCCTATCAAAAACTGGTATTCAAAGATTACCTTATTATTTTTCGCATAAGTCAAAACATTGTTTATATCAGTAAAATTTTTGACTGCCGACAGAACCCAAAAAGATAAACCTGTGAAACAGCTATACACTACATTTCTGGTTTTAATTATAATTGCCTGTTCTCCAAAAGAAACACCACCACCTGCACCACTCCTTCCCATTCCTGCCGCCAATCAGTTGGCCTGGCATGAAATGGAATTAAATGCGTTCGTTCATTTTACAACCAACACCTTTACAGGAAAAGAATGGGGCTATGGCGATGAGAGCCCGGCCATCTTCAATCCAACCGATTACAATGCCGATCAATGGGTACAAATTTTTAAGCAAGCCGGATTTAAAGGGGTAATCCTTACGTGCAAACACCACGATGGTTTTTGCTTGTGGCCCAGTAAATACACGGAACACTCTGTTAAAAATAGTCCGTGGCGCGATGGCCAGGGCGATGTAGTGCGCGATGTAATGCGGGCCTGCAAANAGTATGAACTGAAATTTGGTGTTTATCTTTCTCCGTGGGATCGCAACCATGCCGACTATGGCACACCCGCGTATATCGACTATTACCGAAACCAGTTGAATGAGTTGTTTACTACCTACGGTCCCGTATTCGAAATGTGGTTTGATGGCGCCAATGGTGGCGATGGTTATTACGGAGGCAAACGCGAAAGGCGCAACATACCCGGTGCAACCTATTATGATTGGCCAGGCACATTAAACTTAGTGCGCGAGCTGGAGCCTGAAATTCTTTTCTTCAGCGATGCCGGCCCCGGTGTGCGCTGGGTAGGTAACGAGCGCGGCATTGCCGGTGAAACCAACTGGAATACCATTACTCCGGATACCTTGTATGCCGGCAAGGCTGGAATCGAAAAGTTGCTGAACACCNGAGGTGAAAATGGCACCCATTGGATTCCGGCCGAAGTAGATGTGTCCATCCGCAAAGGTTGGTTTTATCATGCCGAAGAAGATACCCTTGTAAAAACACCCCAGCAACTTTTTGATATCTACCTCACTTCCGTGGGAAGAGGTTCTACCCTATTGCTCAACATTCCACCCGACAGGCGCGGACGTGTGCATGAANAAGATTCCACTTCGTTAATGGGCTTTCGTGCCATGCTCGACTCCACATATAAAAATAACCTGGCTATGAATAAACCCGTACAGGTTAGCGCTTTCCGCGGAAAGGATAAACAATACAGTGGCAACAATCTGACAGACAACAATCCACAAACCTATTGGACTACCGATGATGAAATTACAACCGGCACAATAGAAATTGATTTAGGGNAATCGCAAAAATTAAATTTCATTTCATTGCAGGAATACATCCGGTTAGGGCAACGCATCAAAAAGTTTTCGGTTGAAATACGGACTAACCAAACGTGGCAACCCGTGGCAGAAGGCACCACCATTGGCTACAAGCGAATATTAAAACTGAATGGTATGGAGGCGGATGCGGTTCGCATTACAATTCAGGATGCAAAAGCCTGCCCGGTTATTTCAGAAGTATCAGTTTTTTAAGAATTGGTAAACTACTGACCGGCTTTCAGAAACAAGCAAACAGCAACCCAATTACTTACAACTCGGGCATTCCCAATCTTTATCCAGGTCGATGACGGTAACAATAGAAAGGTGTTTTTTNCTGGGCGCAACAATTACCCGAATATGTTGCCGGTCTTTTGAGGTGTATCCCTCCAGCGCATACTTCGCACCACCGGAGGCTTGTAAGTCGCTTTTGTTATAATTCACATTAGCCTTGCGCACAATTTCCTTTNNTACTTTTTGGGTGATGTTCCGGCACTCCATGCGGCAGCGGGCATGTTTGGTAAAAAGTATTCGGCATCGGCATCGCGAAAAACATCCAGGCTAATCCGACCCGAAGTTTGTCTTTGCCCTGAAGCGTCTTCGGTTGAAACTTCTGGTCGTTGTTGTTCGCGCCAATTCTTCACCAGCAGGGCAACAACAAAAATCCAAGCAGGATTAGATAAGGAATAAATTTTTTCATCGGCTAAACTAATACGCATAAAATCTGCGACATAGTTAGCTCAAAACTGGCTTACTACCAACAAAATTGGGTGGCTTGCAAGTGCCTCAAACTCCAGGTGCGTGCATGCCGGTATGCTCAATGCATCGTGTGCATGAAGTAACCGGTCAACATCAACGAAACCACAGCGTTTATGATCCGTTTGCCACTCATTTGAGGCTAACCACCTTTATTATAGGGTTAATGTTGGCTATCCTTTTCTTTTTTGTTAACCTTGTTGGAATGACAACCTGCCGATTTGTGGTGCTCTTCCTGGTGGTAGCCCTCGGTGTTCCTTCCTGCCACGCGCAGGAACATACCACCGGCATTTTCGCCACCATTCATGTAGCAAAGAAGAGCAAAGCAAAGGGTATGGCCGCACGGTCTTTAACCGCACAAATCGTGAAAAATTTTTAATTCCGGAAATACCGCTAATTACCAGCGCGGAGTTTGTAGCTGTAAGCGATATTGTACATGATTCCAAAACCTATACAAGCCATGTATCAATAACCGTTACCGCGGCAGGGCTTGAAAACTCCGGAATGCCGTACAATCTCTTTCAAACATTGAGTTGATCCTGTTGATTGACAACATCGTATTCGGAAGGATAAGCAGCAAAGGAGAAGATGATTTCAGGTTTAACAAGATTACAATTGTTACCCCATTTCAGGATGCGAACCTGGAATGGGCACACCAGAAACTTACCGAAATGATTAATGTCCGCAAGAAAGAATAGACTTGCCGATTTCCATTATTTTTACACATGGCAGAATTGTTTGAGGAGCCCACCACCATCTTTGCAGAAATTCTGCTGCCCATACCTATACCTAAACTTTTTACTTACCGCGTACCTGCCTCATTAAATAATTTAATAAGGCGTGGGCAACGGGTAATCGTACCTTTCGGACAGAAANAANTTCTTACGGGCCTGGTCTCCCACCTGCACCAACAGCCACCCCGGGAATATGAAGCCAAGCTGATTCTTGAATTATTAGATGAAACAGAAATTATAAACGATGCTCAGTTTAAATTGTATGAATGGATGGCACAGTATTACCTGTGTACCNCCGGTGAAGTACTGCAGGCTGCCCTCCCCTCGGGGCTAAAACTTTCAAGCGAGTCGATGATTCAACTGCGTCCGGGTTTTTCTTTGGACGATACATACTTTGATTTCTCGGAANAAGAGCGGCTGCTTCTGGATCGGCTTAAAGCCGGCACCTTAACCTATACCGAAGCTGCCAAACTATTGGCAACCAAATCCATTTATCACATCCTTAAATCATTAACAGCGAAGGATGCAGTTATCCTGTTTGAAGAAGTAAAGGAAAAATTCAAACCGAAAACAGAAAAACGCATTCGCCTGCATGGTGCGTTTACTGACAAAAAGAAATTAGAAGAATTATTCGAAAAGCTTGCTTCGAAAGACAAACAGGAAGCGGTGGTATTAAAATACCTGCAAGAGGTGCCTGTGTTTAATCAACCACACCTGAATGAATCCGGCATAAGCAAAACAACTNTTTTGAAAAGCGATATCTCCGAATCATCGCTGGCAACACTCATCAAACAAAAAATACTGGAAGAGTTTGAAGTGATTGTTCCCCGTTTTGGTTTTGAGGACTTAACACACCAGCCCCCGATATTGCTGAGTGAAGCTCAGGAAGCAGCGCGCAACCAGGTGTTGGCCGCATTTGAAAAACAAGGTATTGCCTTGCTACACGGTGTAACCGGCAGTGGCAAAACAGAAATTTATATCGACTTGGTGCGCAAAGCGTTGGAGGGCGGCTCGCAGGTTTTGCTTTTGTTGCCGGAGATTGCGCTTACCACGCAGATTGTACAGCGTTTANAAAAAATGTTTGGCAGCGAAATGGGTGTCTATCACTCGCGCTTTTCAGATAACGAACGCGTAGAAGTATGGAATGGAGTACTTCGTGGTAAGTTTCGGTTTGTAGCTGGTGTGCGCTCTTCCGTTTTTTTACCCTTCGATAACCTCGGGCTAATTATTGTTGATGAAGAACACGATGCATCGTACAAACAACAAGACCCTGCTCCCCGCTACCACGCCCGCGATGTGGCATTAATGATGGGGCAAATTCATCATGCTAAAATTTTATTAGGCAGCGCCACGCCTTCGGCCGAATCGGTGTATCATGCCACACAGGGCCGCTACGAATTGGTTAATCTCCACCAACGATTTGGCGATGCACAACTGCCTGCCGTTGTGTTTGCCGATTTACAGGAAGCGCGTAAGCAANAAACCATTAAAGGAGAATTTACCAACACCCTGTTAAAAGCCATTGGCGAAACGCTCGAAAAACAAGAGCAGGTTATTCTTTTTCAGAACCGCAGGGGTTACTCGCCCCTGGTGCAGTGCGAAGATTGCCAGTGGGTACNNCCGCGCATTAACTGTTCGGTAAGTCTTACATATCACCAATATCGCCATGCCCTCATTTGTCATTACTGCGGGTATCGCGAAGACCTGCCTCCCCAATGTCCTACCTGTAGTTCAAAGCGGATTCTTACGCTGGGATATGGAACTGAAAAGTTAGAAGAAGAATTAAAGTTTCATTTTCCAAATGCCCAGGTGCAACGAATGGACCTGGATACAACCCGCACGCGCACAGGTTATGAAACGATCATTGACGCCTTTGAAAAAGGAGAAACACAAATTTTGGTGGGTACGCAGATGGTAACGAAAGGGTTAGACTTTGACCGTGTAAGCCTGGTAGGTGTGTTTGACACCGACCGGATGATGCACTTCCCCGACTTTCGCAGTTATGAACGCGCCTTCCAATTAATTATGCAGGTTAGCGGACGCGCGGGCCGCAGAGGAAAACAAGGCACTGTAATTTTGCAAACTGCGAACNCCCGGCATCCACTCTTTCGCTATGTAACAACCAATAACGTAGCGGGTTTTATAAACGATCAGTTGCACGACCGCCAGGCACATCTTTATCCTCCTTTTAGCCGCTTAATTGAAATTACATTGAAACACACCGACAAANAAATTGTAAACACAGCCGCTACACAATTAGTAAATGTTTTACGCAAAGAACTGCCCGATATAAAAATTATGGGGCCGGGCGAGCCTATGATTTCCAAAATCCGCAATGAGTTCTTAATGCAAGCCTTGCTTAAAATCAGACGCGACCACGGCAAGCTACCTGCTATTAAGCAGGTAATACTTCACACAGCGATAAACCTGCAACAATTAAAAGAGTTTAGAAATGTGAAACTGGTATTTGATGTGGACCCGGTTTAACATCCAAAATAACCAACGATAGTAAAAACTTAAATATGGAGCACTTTGACAGAAAAAAACATTGGGAAACCATCTACCAGACAAAGGTTCTGACAGACTTCAGTTGGTACCAACCAACACCAACAACTTCTCTGGAATTTCTAAAACAGTTTAATATCTCGACCCAAGCTAAAATCATTGATATTGGTGGTGGGGATTGCCTGTTTGTTGATCACTTACTTGACATGGGTTATACTGACATAACTATTCTTGATATTTCAGCAGCATCCCTTGAAAGGGCGAAGCAACGCCTTGGCAATCGCTCAAAAAGTATAAAATGGATAGTGGCAGATGCTGCAACCTTTAAGCCAACCGAANAATACGACTTTTGGCACGACCGGGCCGTATTTCACTTTTTGACAGATGAACAAGAAATTTCAAACTACCTGGAAACGGCTAAGCAAAACATTAACCCAACCGGTGTTTTGGTAATTGGCACATTTTCAGAACAAGGGCCTAAAAAGTGTAGTGGAATAGAAGTTAAACAATACTCAGAATCCACAATGACCGACCGGCTGAAAATGTTTNTTGAANAAATTAAGTGTATAACCGTTGACCATAAGACGCCATTCCATACCATTCAGAATTTTATTNTTTGCAGTTTCAGAAAATTACAAGCCGTTGAATAAAAAGGAATTCCAATAACATAGTAATACCGGGGTCAAACAATAATGAACTGCATCTATTGTTCATTGTCTTGTTAGGTGTGTAGCCTCTCTTGTAAATAATCTCTTGAAATTAGGAATTATCTATTACTTTAGAGCGGATATATTGGAAGCTATGAACCCTATTATTGCAGGAATACAACAAGTTGAANTTGGAATACCCGATGTACATGAAGCGTTTACGTGGTATCGCAAATTGTTTGGTATGGACATTAAGGTGTTTGACGATGAGGCGGAGGCCAACCTGATGCTTC